>NZ_JAASQS010000001.1:0-211773 GCF_011762045.1 Rhizomicrobium electricum
TGTTCGAGTTGGTTGACCAGATCGACCAGATTGAAGAAGCGCCCCCTGGCGCGGCTGCGGATCACAGCGGAAGCCACGGCAATGCACAGATGGGTTTTGCCGGTGCCAGTACCGCCGATGAAGATGGCGTTGCGCTTGGCATCGAGGAAGGTGCCGGTGGCAAGTTCGCGGACCAGCCCTTCATCAACCGTGGTGTCGGCGAAGACAAACGCATCAAGGTCCTTGAGCACCGGGAACTTGGCGCCGGTGATGCGGTAGCTGATGGAGCGGGCCTGACGGTGAGTGCGCTCGGCCCGGATCAGGCTGGCGATCAGGGGATAAATCTCATCGCGCCGGGCAAGGCCCTTGCCGGCAACCTCGTCGAAGCTGGCGCGCATGCCGTAAAGCTTCAGTTCGCTCATGGCTTCCAGAATCTCGTGACGTTCCATCAGGCGATCTTCCTTATGCTGTCGTAGCGGCCACAATCGGCCAGGGGTTCGATCTTCAAGCGCAACGCATCGGGCGTGGTGATGCTGGGCGGCGGCGCGGGCTGGCGACGGCGTGCCAGCACGGTGAGGATCACGTCGCCGCTTGCGATCCCGGCCAACAGGGCCTCGTCGCAGGCGGCCTCGACGGCCTCCAGCCCGTAATCGGGCACAGCGCCCAGCACCTTGACGAACTGGCGGTCGCCGTCGGCGTGGCTCTTCAGCTTGGCGCGGACTTGGCTCAGCGCGGGCGGCAGCGCCCAATCTTTGAAGGGAGCGCCGTTGCGCAAGGCGCCGGGCTTCTTCATCAGGACCGGCAGATAATGCCAGGGATCATAGACAATCTGGTCGCGCCGGAAGTTCCGCGGATGATCGGCGACAATCTCGTCGCCGAGCAGCACGACGATGTGTTCGGCGTGGGTGCGTACCAGCACCATCCGGCCTGCAGCCCGCGCATCGACGCTGTAGCGATTGTGATCGGCCATGATCAGGCAGGTGGTGGTGGCGCGTACCGCCTTCTCGACAAAGCCGTCGAAGGGGCCGCGCAGTTCCATCAGGCTGGCGCGCTCTTCCTGGTACACCTCCCAGATCGTGCGGTCCTTGAACTCCGGATGCTGGTTGCGCTTGGCGTAGGCGATGCATTGATCTTCCAGCCAAGCGTTCAACTCGGCCAGGCTCTTCACCCGTGGCTTGGGCCGGAACAACTGGTCGCGCAGATTACCGACCTGGTTCTCGACCTGGCCCTTCTCCCAGCCCGAGGCCGGGGTGCAGGCCACCGGCTCGATCAGGTGATGCGAGCACATCTGCAGGAAGCGGCGATTATACTGGCGCGCTTTGCCGATGAAGATCGCCTCCACCGCCGTCTTCATATTATCGTAGATGCCGCGCCGGCAGACCCCGCCATAAAACCGGAACGCCTTGTCGTGGGCGTCGAACACCAACTCCTGGGTCTCCCGGAAGTAGACGCGCACGAACGGCATGCGGCTGTGCGATAGCTTCATGTGCGCCGCCTTCACCGTGACCGGAAGGCCCTGCAGCGTGATCACCTCGTGGCTCCAGTCGAACTGGTAGGCCTCGCCGGGCGCAAAGCTCATCGGCACATAGGCGTGCGCGGGAACTCGGGCGCGCTCGTTGCGCCAAGCCTTCACAAAGCGATGCACGCTGTCGTGGGCGCCGTCGTAGCCGCGACCGCGTAGCTCTTCGAACAGGCGCTGGGTAGAACGCCGTTCCCGGCGCGGCAGCTTGGCTTCCTTCTCCAGGATCGCCGTCAGAACCTCGACCCACTCGCCAAGCTTCGGCGTCGGCTGGATCTCGCGCTCGTATTTGAACTCTGTCTCGTGGCCGCGGATGACCTTGCGAACCGTGCCGCGCGATACCGACAGCGTGCGCACGATCTCTTTGATCGGGCGATGTTCCTCAAAATACGCGCGCCGGATCGCCCCGATCATGTCCACGCCGATCATCCCCTCCAGTCCTTCCCGGCCTCAATGGCCTGCCGGAAGGACGCTGACACAATTGGTCAGAGGGGTCGGTTTTGGACGCGAAAATCACCCCTCAGGGGGTCAATATTGCAAGCGATTTCACAGGCTGACCTGTTCCAAAAAATGCTGAAAGCGATCCCGGCCTAAGGACTGGGCCATCGCCTGCTCATTGGCCGGTAATGGCGGCGTGATGCCGAGTTCGTAGCGGATGAAAAGTGCCAGACTCTCGATGGTGACGTGCTGGTTGCGCTCTAGCCGGTCGAGGCACTCGTTCATCCGCTCCAACCGCATCCGAAACATCCGCTCCAACTCGCTCGCGCCCTTCGCCGCGAAATAGGATCGGAGCGCGGCATTGACGATCGCCGAACGGGTCGTCCCCGGCTCGCGACACAGCCGGTCGAGTTCTTCTTGAATCGGCGGGTCGAGATAGAATTGATGGCGCGGTTTCATGGTTGTCCTCAAAAATCGGGAAGTAGGTCGTCATTGGCCCGGCGATGGCCATCGCCTTCGTTCATGGCATGCGCGACACCGATCACTCCCAGCCCGCGAATGCCCGCGCTGTCCGATGCCGGATCATCAGCGGGCTCAAGCTCATCGGGTCCGGCGGCTCCGGCTCCGTCACCTTCTGGAGCGGGAGATTGTTCGGGCAGGCCAGGATGGCGCTGTTGCTGCAGACCGCCCTCTTCCGCGAACAGTGGACCGGGATCGCTCGCGCGCTCCTCCAATACCGGGGCGGTATGGCGGACCTGGCCTGTCCAATCGTCTGGGCGCGCTGGTGGCCGGTCGCGATATGTACCGTCCGCCAATGTTGGGGCCGGGAGCACGCGTTTGGTGAAGTTGCGGTCGACGTAGTAGCGCAGCTTTTTCGCCCGGATCGGTGGCTGACCGGAGACCAGGACCAACTCGTCGCTGTGCGGCAGCTGCATCACTTCGCCGGGCGTCAGAAGTGGCCGCGCCGTCTCCTGGCGGCTCACCATCACATGGCCAAGCCATGGCGAAAGACGATGGCCAGCATAGTTACGTTGGGCGCGAAGTTCGGTGGCGGTGCCCAACGCATCCGATATGCGCTTGGCCGTCCGCTCATCATTGGACGAGAACGCGATGCGGACATGGCAGTTGTCCAAGATGGCGTTGTTCTCGCCATAAGCCTTCGAAATCTGATTGAGGGATTGGGCGATGAGATACGCGCGGATGCCGTAGCCGGCCATGAACGCAAGCGCGGTCTCGAAGAAGTCTAGCCGCCCCAAAGCCGGAAACTCGTCCAGCATCATGAGGAGTTTGTGCTTCCGTCTCTTGGCCGGATCGCCTTCCAACCGCTCCGTCAAACGTCGGCCGATCTGATTGAGGACGAGGCGGACCAGCGGTTTGGTGCGCGAGATGTCCGACGGCGGGATCACGAGGTAGAGCGAGACTGGGCGCTGCGCATCCACCAGATCGGCAATCCGCCAATCGCAAGCTGCCGTGGTGCGCGCAACGGTGGGGTCACGGTAAAGCCCAAGGAATGACATCGCCGTCGACAAGACACCGGAGCGTTCGTTCTCGGATTTGTTGAGGACTTCGCGAGCGGCCGAGGCCACGACGGGATGAACGACCGGGTGCTCGGGCGTGCCGAGATGGTTCGTCGCCATCATGGCGCGTAGCGTGTGCTCGAATGAGCGCAGCGGATCGGAGAGAAAGCTCGCCACCCGCGCCAGCGTCTTTTCTTTCTCGGCATAGAGGACATGCAGGATCACGCCAACGAGAAGCGAATGGCTGGTCTTGTCCCAATGATTGCGCCGCTCCAGCGCGCCTTCCGGGTCGACCAGAATGTCGGCGATGTTCTGGACATCGCGGACTTCGTTCTGGCCTTTGCGTACTTCCAAAAGCGGATTGTAGCGGGCGCTTTTGTCCTCGGTCGGGTTAAACAAAATGCAGTGCGAGAACTTGGCGCGCCAACCGGCGGTCAAATGCCAGTTCTCGCCCTTGATGTCGTGAACCACCACACTGTCGGTCCAGGAGAGCAGCGTCGGCACGACCAAACCGACGCCCTTACCGGATCGGGTTGGTGCGAATGCCATGACATGCTCGGGGCCATCATGACGGAGATAGTCTTCGCGGTAGCGGCCCAGGAACACGCCCGCCGGGCGGAAGAGACCGGCCGCTTCGATGTCCCGCGCATTGGCCCAGCGCGACGAGCCGTAGGTCGTCGATAGGCGTGCCTGCCGAGCCCGCCACAGAGAACCGATCACGGCCGCGATACAGCCAACGATCCCGCCGGCTGCAACCATCATTCCGGCTTTGTTGAAGATGCTCGGCGCATAGGCGTCGTAGGCATACCACCAGCCGAACAGCGACCACGGGTGATAGACCGGATGTCCAATGAACCCGAACCACGGTGCACCAAGTTGCGGCTGATAGCCGAGTTTCCAGGCTGCCCATTGGGTCGCAAACCAGAGGCCACTGACAACAATCGTCAGCACGATCAGGATCTGGCCGAGAAGGAATTTGGTTGGCGTCATCCGCGTCTCCTCACGGATGAGCTTCAGCCATCGTTCCCGGATTCCAAATCGCCTTTCTGCACACAAACGCCGCCAAACACCGCCACTGGCACTACGGTGGGGGCTTGGCCGGTCGACAATCGTCGCCTAGACTCGATTTTGGAAGGGAGCTGACTGCGCACGGTCGAGGCCAAAGAAGGCCTCGATCAGGAGTGATCGGCGATGATCTTGGCTCTGTTGGGCATAGGCATCTTCTGCCTGCTGCTGGTCCGGTTTGCGATTTACGCCTTGCCGGCTTTTGTTGGGATCAGTGTCGGCTTTTGGGCTCTCAAGACAGGAGCTGGAGCGCTCGGCGCGATTTGTGCAGGTATTCTTGCGGGTTCTATTGCCTTCGGCATAGGGCAAGTAGTTTTCACCACTAGCCGTTCGATGGTGACGAGAACCGTGGTGGCCGGGCTCTATGTCATACCTGCGATTTGGGCTGGCTACAGCACAATACTTCAACTTTCAGAATTAGCAGGTACTACATCAAGCCTCTGGCGGCATGCCTTCGCCATCGTTGGCTCTCTCAGCATCGGCTACATGGCGTTTACCAGACTCGCCACACCGCTGGACGATATGCCCGCGCCAATGGCCAGTCCCCCGCCTCCACCAATGGAACCAGAAACACCTATCACGAAATTGACGGCCCGCCACGCTGACGCCCGAACGTCCAGGAGATGGTCTCGTCGCGCATGATCCCTGAGACCGGCTTGTTGACGGCGCGCTGAAGCACCGGGCGCCACGGCACCAGCGTGAACTCGCGGCTCTTCTCGATCACCGCAAACCGGCCGCTTTCAAGATCGATATGGCGACGGTAAATGCCGTCGATCCGCTCGCCAGACTTTGCCTCGGCATACGGCGCACCCAACTCACCCATCAGCGCCGTTCCTGCCCGCGTCAGCTCCCGCCGGCGGAGTTCGGCGAGGAGCCGCGCCCGATACACCGTCTGTCCTTGCTCCTCCCGAGCCAGTCCCTGCTCGATCAACCATTGCCGGCGTTGCTGAAGCGCTGCGGTCACCTCCCGCCCAAAACCCGTGTCGCGAACAGGCAGTTGGCTATCGCCGACCAGCTCGCGGTCAAGCCAAGTTGCGGCCACAACCCGCGCCTGATGGTTGGGCGGGGTTCGGGCTATGGTCTCGATGATGACCGGTGCGGCGCGCGACCGTCGCGCCTCCAATTCCCCCACCCGCTTGAGGTAATCCGGTGGAATGAACCAATTTCCATCGGCGTGGCGTTCAACAACGCCGGCCCGGCGCAAATCTTCGAGGCGGCGGACGTGGGCCTCGATATAGCCAGCCCGGGCTCGCGGATCGTGGTCGCGGTGTAGGTCGGCGCTGTAGGTTCCGTCGTGGTGTCCGGCGATTTCGGCAATCACCCTATCGGCTCGCCGGGGGCCGGTCTCCCGCGGCTGGACCGCCACCACCGTTCCCTCGCGCGCTGGCTCGTCGCGGTCGGCTTCGCCGATGTCGACATAGTGAGCGCAGCCATCGACGCCATCGACAATGAGGTAATAGCGGTCCTTAAGCTCGTCCGCCAAGCCGCGCGATACCACCCGGCCAACCACGGGGCTGGCGGTGTCGCCCTGCACCGCATAGCTCTCGAACGAGCGCTCCAGCCCTTTGGCCTTCATCTCGCGATGGATCGTCTTGATGATGTCGCCTCGCTCGCCCAAATCCCGGAGCGCACGTTCCATCCCGCCGTCGAGACGCCATGTCCCCGGCGCGGTCTCTTCGGCCAACCCCAACCGTTCCAACTTCTGCAGCCGGCCGATCCGCACTGCGGTGCGGAAGGAATCCCGGCCGGCGGCATTCACGAGCCCGTTCTCGTCCCGGTCCCGTAACAGCTCCCGGTCGATGCTGGTGAGGCGTTCCTGGTCGATCTCCTGGCGCAGGCGGTTCTCGATCTCTCGGTCTGTGCGCAGCCCCAAATCGAGCGAGACGATCTCGACAGCCCGCTCGCGCATTCCATGGGCGATGTATTCTCTGGCGATGACGAGGTCCTCACCACGGTCATCCTTGCCGCGCACGACCACATGGGTATGGGGGTGACCGGTATTCCAGTGATCGACCGCCACCCAATCGAGCCGGGTGCCGAGATCCTTCTCCATCTGCTCCATCAGCCGGCGGGTCACCGGCTTGAGGTCGTCATAGGACGCACCATCCTCGGCCGAGACAATGAACCGGAACTGGTGACGATCGCCCTCGCCCCGTTCCAAAAATTCTCGGCCCTCCGCACGGTCGTTCTTGGCGTCATAGAGCTCACCAGCGAGCCCCTCTCGGGTGACGCCGTCCCGCTGAAGATAGCGAAGGTGCATCCGCGCCGCATTGAGCCCCGAGGCCTTAAGGCGGATGACACGCGCCTGGATCACGACGCGCCGGCCTCGAAACGCACCGAACCGATCGCGGGACTTGAGGATGCGCCCTGTCCCGCTGCCCCGCCCGATCCGGCTGCCGTCAAACTGAACGCCCTTGCGCTTCGTCGTTCCCGTCGTCCGCGCCACACCCCGGAGCACGCCGCTCAGATAGCGGTCCTTCGGAGCGTTCGACCTGATACGACCGAGCCGCGGTTCGAAGTCGTCGTCCTTCGCCATGTCAGCCTCGCTATGATTGCGCACCCATCAGAAGACGGTATGCAGCACAGATTCGCCATTGGCGGCATCAAATTGGCGGAATTCCGCGCCTTTCGCGGGTCATGGCGGCAGGCGTTAAGCGCATGCCGCCAAACATTGAGATGTGCAGACAAGGAGATAGGCGCCCTTTGCCGCCATCGCTTTTATCTTGCCGACCATCTCTCTCCCGCCGCTAACCGCCATCTCTACGCTTCTCTACGATTGTCAGTTTTCCGGCTTGTGCAGATCGCGGCTCAAAGGCACGAACAAAACCGCCTCTGCTCGCGTGTTTTTGACCTGAGTTGGCGCTGTCACTTCTACATTTTCTGATGCGCTGCGCGCGCCAGATTGAACGAAAAACAGGGCGTGTTTCCCACCCGTTTCGTCCTTCTTGATCTTCGAAACCGGGAGCACTGGATCGGGTTCAAACGGGTGAACTTTGCCGTCCAAACGGACGCCGGGCAGAATCTTTTCGACGTAAGCGCGCGTCTCGGATGGGAGGGGCTTACCGGTCTTGAGATAGGCGTTAAAGCGTCCCGGTCCCGCACTATATGCCTCGAACAAATGCGGATATCCGTAGCGCTCATACATCTGCCGCAGATAGGCTGCTCCGGCGGTGATATTGTCATGCGGATCGTAAGGATTGGTGCCAAGGCCATAGCGCTGGCGCATATCATCATAGGTGCGCGGCATAAGCTGCATGAGCCCCATGGCCCCTGCTGCCGAGGTGATTGGCCGCCCATTCAGCGTCGTGTGGCCGCCGCTTTCCGCTCCCATGACGGTGCCGATCCAGGCCTCAGGCATGCGAAACTGTTCCGAGGCCTGCGCAATCTCGCCTTGCCATTTCGAGACGCCCGATTGGCCGTTGCCCACCGTAAGTTGGCGCTGACTGGGGGCTGATGCCTGCAATGATGAAGTGGCGCAACGAAGCCCCTCCGGTCCCGGCTGAAAAACTAGCGAGCAGGCCGTGAGGAGGCTCAGCGGGTCCATAACGGCACCAATCGTCCTTTGATTGTCGTAACTGGAAGTGGACCGAAATACCGCCCATCGAAAGAGCCCGGCACGTTCTCCATGGCCAAAAAGACTTCACCAGAGCCGAGACGATGACAGCCTGACCACGATGGCAGAGGCAGGAGTTGCCCATCCAGGCGTCGGCGTTTCAGGAACACTCTGCCGTCAATCCTGACGGTGTCGCCCGCGCCGCAGATAGTGCTTCCCGAGAGCGCCATCACTCGCTTGATGAGCGACACTCCGAGGGGAAGATAGTGCCGTTTATCCGCAAACCGGGCCAAGTTGCGTGGTGGCTCGACCAACACAAGATCACCGAGAGATACCGCGCTCTCATCCCCGCGAATATAAAGTCCGACGGGCGCCGACGCGCTGGCATTCCAGACCAAGAGCGGCCGGGGGCTGGCGTAATTTCTGCAAATAGCGGCGGCGAAGATGCCTGCCGATGCCAGCGCTACGACCGTCAACCATCGCCTCGATCCCTGTGAAATCGCGGGTGATGAAAGAGCGTCACGCACGACGGCGCTCATTATCACCACCGGGATTGTTGCTGGTCGAGTTACGCCTCTGCTCGGCCGACCAGATATCCAAATCGACGATGAGATAACGAACACTATTGCCGTGTTTGCAGTAGGCCGGGCCACATCCGAGCGTGCGCATGCGCTCCAAGGTGCGTGGCGAAAGGCCCAAATAGTGGGCTGCTTGGCCGGTGTTGAGATAAGGGCTGCCGGTCCGCGCTTGGGCCGCGCGGGCGCTGAGATCGTCCATACGCCTCTCCATTGTCGGGAAGCGCGGGCTAGGTCTTCGCGCCCCCAGCTAAAGAATCATGTGCGTAAATCTGGCGGCGCGGGACGGGCGAAAACGGCAATTGGCGATTTCGCCCGTCCGTGTACGGATAAGACCCAGCGCACCTTGCGATGCGCTGGGTAATCGGGTGTCAATCGGGCGGATTCCAGATGACGGCGAAGACGTTTTCATCGTCCTGACCGGCGGCCTGACCGAGATTGGCGAAGAGCTTGCGGCCACCAAAGGCGGGATCGGCAAGACTGAGACTGACGTAATCCTTGCCGGAGCTTTCTGCGGTTTTGATCCAGCCGGCGCCGATTTCGACGGATTGGCTGAAGATGCGGAAGTCGGGCTGGGCGTCGGCGGTCTTGGCGGTATTCGGCAGGATTTCAATCGGGGCGCGTACCGAAAGCGTCTTGATCTGGCCCTTGTACGACTTGCCGTCCTTGGATTTCGTGACGTAACCGATAGCTGGCATTGCTGGCTCCATTGAATTGCGGGAGACCATTCTCCCTTGCGATGGCAGACCGTTGTTGGGCGGCGGACGGGCACCCGAACCCGAAAGGGCCGCAGCATCGCGAAGGACCGGAGCGGCGGGAAATTTGAAGCGAAGCGGCCCGCGAGGAGCGCGTGAAACGCGCGGGGAAATTTCCCGTCCGCGATGGTTTCGGCAGGACCGGGCCCGCCCATAGGTCTTCGCACCAGAGCAAAGGGGAATGGGCACAAGCAGGCATTGGACCAGCAATTTGCGAAGAGACGGCGCGCTCCAATGGCAAGGAAGTTAAGGCAGCCAAGCACGCCCGCGCTATGACACAACTCATACAGCAACACCTGCTGCGTCGCTGTACGTCAAGCACCTTATGGAAATCACCACCGGATGAGGCGCACCAACAGCATCCGGCTCGCCAGTGTCACCCAGGCTATCGGCAGGCCATAGGCGACAACCACGAAGCTCGGGCTGTCGATCGGACAGTGGATGGAATAGCCGACAGCCCCAGCCGCGGCGGCGGCAAATCCGATGGCAGCGGCGGCGCGGCGCTCGTCGGCCGGGGCGTAGAACCGCATCAGTCCCGTCAAAGCACCGGCGGCAGCCGCGCCATAGATCGTCACCGCACCGAGGCAGAATGGAAAATTCGGCAAGACGAACGAATGCAGGATCGCGGTCGGCGCGGCGTGGCTCCATTCCCAACCGAGCGAACCTGCCACCAGTAAGGCGAACAGGACCGCAGCGATTACGCCCTGGCCCGCCGTCGCGACGGGACGGGCAACGCGCGCCAGTATTCCACCCGCTATCACGGCAAGCGTCAGCAGCACGACACTCTTGTAGGCCATCGATAGCGGCGGCATCGCAATATCGGGCCGCAATCCCAGCACCAAGGTGTTCACGACCATCGTCACCGCGATCGCGACTACGACAGCGAGGGATAACCGCAGCGGCGGCCGCCGCGGCGGCGTCTGGCTGAGAAGCGTGATCAAATCATCCGTTCGCATGATCAGGCGCGCTCCTTTGCCATCATCTCGGCGAGGCGGCGTAATCCGCGGTGAACAACGATCTTGATATTGCTTTCGCTCATGCCGTATTGCGCGGCCAAGGCCTTGACCGATGCTCCTTCCACTTTCAATGCCTGAATGATCTCTCCGGCGGGCGGCTTCAATTGCGCAAGCAATTGCGCCAGATCGCGCTGTGCCAGCGGAGCCTCGCCACCGCCATCGACGACGTCTGCCGCTTCTTCAAGCGGCACGTGATGCATGCGCTCACGGCGCAGCGCATCGATGATCTTGTGCTTGGCAACAGCATAGAGCCAAGCGAGGAACGGCATGGCGTCGTCATAGGTATGCAGTTTCAGATGCACCGTCAGCATAATTTCCTGCACCATATCCTCGGCCCAATCGCCACGGCCGTACCGCGCCAACTGCGAGGCGCAATAGCGGCGGAGGAGCGGCACCAGTTCAGTGAGGAGAAGGCCCATCGCTGCGCCGCCGCCTGCAGCCGCTATGGCCAGGGCGCGCCAGCGCGCGTTGCCTCTCTCGTCGGTGTCGCTGCCTGACATGATGACGTTGCGTCGTCCGTAACGGTTACATCGCGGCCAAAAATAAGTTCCAGCCGTAACTTTGTAACAGAGCCCTTCGTAATGCACAGCAGGAGATCACACGATCGTCCTCTGAAGTCATCCAAACTGGAGAATTGTCATGTTCACGCCCAAACTCTTTCCCCTGTTCGCCGCGGCGTTCCTGACCTGTGCGTATGCCGTGCCGGCCAGCGCCAACGACAGCATGGCGACACCCGTAGCCCAATCATCGGCGATGACCGGCGGATCGGCACCGATGAAGGCTGCAGCGATGCCCCATAAAAAGAAGACCACCAAACCAATGGCCAAGGCCGGCGCGATGTCGACCTCAGCCGGCATGTCAACGGGCGCGATGGGCAGCATGTCGTCCGATCATATGGCGACCAAGCCCGCCGACACCGCAATGAAAAGCGACATGTCCTCTCATTGACTTGTGCCGCGGTGGTGCCGCTGCCGCGGCCGCATTCGTCGGAACATACGCAGCATGCGTGATGCCGGTTACAGCCGACGGAAATAAATATTCCAAGGGCCGGGTGGAACTGCACGACGCACCGGCCGTAGCAAAGACGCACTGAATTCAACAGGAGGTGGAACGTATGGCACATCGAAAATTACTAGCTGCAGCCGTTGCAACGATTGCCTTGGCACTCGCACCGGCGGCACACGCCGGTCAGATCAAAATCACCATCCGCAATCTTTCGGCGGTGGGGGGCGTAAACCTCTCACCACTATGGGTCACGCTGGGGAACGGGTCGTTCGACGTCTTCAATGCCGGCTCCTCGGCGACGCCGGGTCTCGAGCCGTTGGCCGAGATGGGCAATCCAAGCGGTCTCGCGGCACGACTGGCATCGACCGATCCGGGCGCCGTCACCGGCTTGATCCCTGTCCCCGGCGCGAGCGGACTGGCGCAAATCGAACCGGGCGAAACCGGCACCATCATTCTCAACGTCAATCCGAGTACCAACCGCTTCTTCAACTTCGCGGCCATGGTCGTGCCATCCAACGACGCCTTTACCTCGCTCGACAATGCCCTCGCCTTGTTCGACAGCGCCGGGCATTTCCTGGGTGATAAGACCCTGACCCTGACCGGCAACGACATTTGGGATGCCGGCACCGAGGTGAACCAGTTGTTTGGCTCAGCCTTTGTCGTCGGCCAGAATGCCGGGCTCGGCGACACGGAGAACTTGGCGGTCGGATTACACCCTGGCTTTGGCACCTTTGACGGCCAGATCGAGCCCAACGGGCACACCTTCAATGCGGCCGATGCCGACGTCGCCAAGCGGGGCGGCTTTACGTTCGCCAGCATTACCATCAGCGAGGTGCCGGAGCCGGCGAGTTGGACGCTGATGCTGGCCGCTACCATGCTGGGCGGCTTTGCTGTCAGCCGTCGCCGTCGGCGAAACGGGAGGCAAGACGCCCACGCGGCTTGACCAACATCGCAACGACTACGAGGCGGCCGGGCACCTGCTCGGCCGCTTTTTTGGTCTGCCAACCAGCCACCATCACTACTTACCGTAGCGTGGAGGGCTGCAATCGTCGGCTTCGCTCTTTCCTCGGCAGGCCAAAGGTCCTCAAATAGGCCCCGACGAAGCGGGGGCTTTCATGATCGCGTTGTGCGGCTTTGCCGTCAGCAACTACTACAACAAACTCAAATTGGTTCTCTTGGAAAAGACGATCCCATTCGAGGAAAGGCTGGTCTATCCCTGGCAGCGCAGCGCGTTTCGCTCGGCATCGCCGCTCGGCAAAATTCCCTATATCGAAACCGAGCATGGCTGTCTTTCCGAATCCCAGGCGATCCTGGAATATCTGGAAGACACCTATCCGCAGACGCCGCTCTATCCCGCCGACACGTTCGCGCGCGCCAAATGCCGAGAACTGATCCAGCACCTCGAATTCAATGCGGAATGGGTCGCCCGCCGGCTGTACCGGGAAGCCTTCTTTGGCGGCACGGTTTCGGACGAGACCAAACATGACGTCCATAAACAACTGGCCGCCGGGCTGAAGGCCATCGCCAGCCTTGCGTCTTTTTCACCTTATATATTGGGACCGTTTTCGGCAGCAGACTGCGTTGCCTACGTGCATTTTTCGATGATCGCGAAGGCAACGGTGACGATCTATGGCGAGAACATGGTGGAACAGCACCTGCCGAATACCGGCGCCTTTATGCAGCATATGGAGCAGCGCCCGCATGTGGCGGCGGTCAACGCCGATCGCGCCAAGGCCCTCGCCGCCTTCCAAGCACTGAAGGTCAAGTACAGCGGCTAGAAGCCGAACGCCGACAGCCCCGGATGATCCAAGGGCCTCGGCCCCGGCGCATCCCAAAAGAACTTGCGCTCGCCGGGCGCGATCGGCGCATCGTTGATGCTGGCAATACGCCGCCGCATCAGGCCATGCTCGTCGAATTCCCAATTCTCGTTGCCGTAACTGCGATACCACTGACCGCTGTCGTCGTGCCATTCATAGGCAAAACGCACGGCGATGCGATTTTCGCGGCAACCCCAGACTTCTTTGATCAGCCGGTAGTCGTGCTCCCGCTCCCATTTGCGGGTCAAAAACGCTTCGATGGCCTCGCGGCCTTGAAGAAATTCCGTCCGGTTACGCCACACGCTATCGGGCGTGTAGGCGCGAGCGACGCGCACCGGATCACGCGAATTCCAGGCATCCTCGGCAAGACGAACCTTTTCGGTCGCCGTCTCCAGCGTGAATGGGGGCAGTGGCGGACGGACTTCCTCAGTCAATGGGACTTCTCCATCTAGGCAGTTGGGAGTTCAAATTCCGGCGTACCATTCATAACCGCGGTCTTCCCAATAACCGCCACGCCCGCCCGCGATGCCAGAGAGACGATCGGTGATATGAATGCGCTGAACGTATTTGGCGCTTTTGTAGCCGAGCTGGCGTTCGATACGGATGCGCAGGGGTGCGCCGTGCGCGACCGGCAATGTCTGACCGTTCATCGCATAGGCAATCAAGGTTTGCGGATGGAAGGCATCTACCAGCGCGATACTTTCGTAGTATTGGCCGGGGCTCTGCTCGCCACCCTTGGCAGGCTCGCCCTCGAGATTGTCGGCGCAGTAAAACACCACGTATTTGGCACCCGCCGCGACGCCAGCAGCCTTCAGCACCAGCCCGAGCGGCACGCCCGTCCACTGGCCGATCGCGCTCCAACCCTCGACGCAATCATGGCGCGTGATCTGCGTTCGCGACGGCAGCTTGCGGATTTCGGCGAGCGACAACGCCATCGGATTGGCCACCATGCCGTCGATCTTGAGCCGCCAATTGACGAACCCCTCATCGACATGGCGCATATAGTCATCGCCGCCGGGGTTCAGTGTGCCGTTGGCCTTGAACTCTTTGGAAATGTCAGAAGGCTTGAATTCCCGAGCCATGCGATTGCCCGCGAGCAACAGCCGCTGGTTCATTCGCGTCCAGTCTTCCACGCTGCGGAAAATCCGTTGGACGTTTTGGCTTTGAGTAAGCCGGTCACAGCCCGACAAAAGAAGTCCGGCACCACTGAGACTGCCGATCAGCGCGGCGCGGCGCGACAAGAAAGAGGTCATTTGTGGTCCTTGGGCACAGAAAAATAGCCTGTCAACATGGACCGCACTTCATTGATAGGCCCGGCGAGAATGACTTCCACCAGATGCACAAAAACAAACAGAACGATCAGCCATGCCGCGATGAAGTGTATGGTGCGAGCGGATTGGCGCCCGCCAAGCAAATCGGGCAGCCACGGCGCAAAGGCGTCAAACCCCGGCGACATTGTGAGGCCGGTCACGATCATTAGCGCGATCAAGGTCAAGACGCCGAGATAGGCGAGCCGCTGCAGGATGTTGTAGCGCTTCGCCGCCTCGCCGGTGGGATGCTTCAGCCGCAGATGATCGACCACAGACTGGCCGAAGGTTTTGAGGTCGCTGCGTGTCGGCCAGATATCGGTTTGGAGATGGCGCTTCCAAAGTCCCCAGGCGAGATAGGTTGCGCTGTTCAGCGCCAGGATCCAGGCAAACAAGAAATGCCAGTGGCGGGCATCGGCCAAATCTTGAAAGCTTGGAATGGTAATCCAGCTCGGCCACGCCCGCGCGGTATCGACGCCATCGACCTTGGACCAGCCGAGAACGCCGGTCGTGTTGATGTGCCAGGAACCAATGGCGATGAGACCCTTGGGGCCGGTTTCGGTATCGATCGCGCGAATGGCCAGGACCGGGGAATCGTACTCGTCGCCCTTGTCGCCCCAATAGAGTTGCGGATGCGCATTGAAGATGTTCAGCCCGCTGCCCAGAAGGAAGAACAGCGCCAGCACGTTGAGCCAATGCGTCAGCCGGACGACCAGCCGATGGCGATAAAACACCTCCGGCCTGGTGGGTACATCGGTATTCGCGGTTTCGACATCCACGCTCATGACGGCTCCGCGTCGGGCTCGCCAATGGCATATAGAGTGCCGATGCCGGCGAACAGGGTCGCGCGTCCGCCGCCATGCAATAAAAGCAATGTAACAACGAAGCCGCCACAATCCCCAACGGCAACTAATCGGCCAGTTCCGCAAGCCTGGCTTTCAGGCGCGGCGCCGCGAAGTCGATGAAGGCGCGGATCTTGAGCAGCAATGGTCCCTGCCCGACATAAACCAGGCTGACCGGCGACGGCACCGGCTCAAAGGACTGCAGCGCCGCGACCAGCTTGCCGGCCCGCAAGGCAGCGACCGCTTGATAGGAGAGCACGCGAGTGATGCCGACACCGGCAATCGCTGCATCGACCGCGGCTTCGGCCGAATTGACGATCAGCCGCGAATGAACCTCGACCGCTTCCTCGTCGTCGCTGCGCCGGAACATCCAGACTTCCGGCGACATCAGAACATCGAAGGTTACGCAGTCATGCTTGGCGAGATCGTGGGGGGATTGCGGCATACCGTGCGCGGCGAAGTAATCAGGACTGGCGCACACCACACGGCGGATTTCTCCGACCTTGCTGGCGACAAAGCTGCTGTCGGCAAGCTCGCCGACCCGGATCGCCAAATCGATGCGATCGTCGACGATGTGCGCATTGCGGTCCGACAAGGCCAGTTGCAGATCGATATCGGGATAGGCTTTCAGAAAATCGACCGCGACGGGCAAGACATGCTGGCGGCCGAACGCAATCGGCGCTGCCAGGGCAAGACTGCCTTTCGGCGCACTGTATTCCCCCACCGCAACGCGCTCGGCATCGCTCACCAGATCCAGAATGCGTTTGCAGGCCGCGAAATAAATTTGACCGGCATCGGTCAGCGCCAGCTTGCGGCTCGAGCGATTGAGCAGCCGCGTTTGCAAGTGCGCTTCCAGATCGGACACTTTGCGGCTGACGGTAGCGAGCGGCGCATTGAGCCGTCGCGAAGCTGCCGACAAGCTCCCCGCTTCGACCACCGCGACCAACACCTTCATCGCTTCAAGCCGGTCCATGATCCTTCCATTATTCGAGAGGAAGCTTACCGATGATCATGGATATTCTCAAAGAATGGAAGCCCCTACCTTTCAAGCGTCGGCCAAACGGCCCCGCCCCATGAAAAGGAAGCCCTCCATGTCTCGCCTCTCCATCCCCGCCACGATTGATGCCGCACCGGTCGCCTCGCGCTCCTTCCTTGAAGCGGTGAAGAAGCAACTTGGCCTCGTGCCGAACCTCTTCCGCCTCGTCGCCAATAGCCCGGCCGCACTCGAAGGCTATCTCGGTCTGTCCGGCGCCCTCGGCAAAGGCACGCTGCCGGCCCCGACACGCGAGCGCATCGCACTGGCTGTCGCCGAGGCCAACGGCTGCGACTACTGCCTGTCGGCACATACCTATCTCGCCAAGAACCTGGCCAAGCTCGACGACGCCGAGATCACCGCCAACCGCAGTGGCGCCTCGAATGATCCCAAGGCCGATGCCGCCCTCGCCTTCGCGGTCAAGGTCGTGCGCGCCCGCGGGCATGTTTCCGATGCCGATGTCGCGGCGGTCAAAGCGGCCGGTTACGACGATGCCCAGGTGATCGAGATCGTCCAGCACGTCGCGCTCAACACCTGGACCAACTACATCAACAGCGTTGCCGAGACCGAGATCGATTTTCCGGTCGTCACCGTCCGCAAGGCGGCCTGACGGCCTGAGCCGGCAGCGCAAGCCCCCCCGCATGACGTTGCCGGCTCACTTATCTTCGTGCGGGTGCCTTCACCGCATACCGCGGTGCTACTCCTTCACTCAGCGACATTCCATATCGATACGAAACCAACGGCCGCCAACAAGCGGCTTTCAGGAGAACTCCCATGATCCGTTACCTCCAAATCACCGCCCTTTCGCTCGCCGTGTTCGTCGCCTCCTCCGCTGTGGCCTTGGCCGATCCGGCCGCGACTGGTGCGATGACCCATGCCGCAAAGTCGGACGACCATATGGCGACGGACTCCATGTCGAACGGCGACCACAAACCGGCCGCGACAGGCGGCATGACGAGCGGTGCCATGAGCTCCGATCACATGGCAACCAGCGCGATGGCTCCGGACAAACACGCAGCCAAGAAGGACAAGAAATCCAAGAAGAAGGCGGCCACCGCCGGGATGTCGACGGACGCGATGACGTCGCACTGACACCACCTACCACTGAACCTACGAAAAGGCCGGGAGCGATCCCGCTTCCGGCCATCTCGCCCCACCGGTGGATGTTCGGTCATGAGCGAAAGCGGCCAGTTTCATAGCCCGCGTAGGCAAACCGCAAACCTCGCCATCGCGCCGACCAGACTGCGCCGCGTCTGCGATTTCGTCCGCGCCCATCTTACCGATGATCTCGATCTCGCAACGCTCGCCGGCATCGCCCGCTTGAGCCGCTATCATTTCAGCCGGGCCTTCAGCAAGAGTATCGGGCTATCGCCTTACGCCTATGTCACCGTCTGCCGGATCGAACAGGCGATAGCACTTTTGCGCGATCCCAACTTGTCGCTCAGGGATATCGCCCGTCAAACAGGTTTCAACAGCGTCGCGCAGCTCTCGGCGATGTTTCGCCGCCGAACCGGTGTGTCGTCGAGCCGCTATCGCGCCGCATTGCTACGCAACCAACCGGCTGCAGAGATCCTCCCATCAGCGGTCGACCGAGCGAACAGCCTCGCCCGTCAGCCATCAGGCGACAGCGTTTTCTTTGACTGCAATCGCCAGGATGTAGTCAACGGCTTTTGACGCCAGGCTCGCGGCCTGGAAAATGGCGCGGGCATCGTTGCGAAGCGCGGTCAGCCACGCGCCGATATAATCTGCGTGACGCGCGGTTGGTGTGATGGATTGGCTGGCACAGAGAAACGCGCTTGCTATCTCCGCCACCAATTCCTCGCGGGCATATCCTTCGCTGCCGTGGCGATTGGCAAGATCGCGCGCTAGTCGCGATCCATGGCCGGTCCAATGGCCAAGTTCGTGAAACACGGTGCGGTAATAGTTGATCGGATCGAAGAACGCGGTTTGCGGCGGCACCTGGATATAGTCGTCGATGCGGTGATAGAAGGCCTCGCTGCCAGCAAAAGCATTACTATGGATCGAGCGGATCGGCGGGATCGATACGCGCAGATTCCGTAGCGGGACGAAAAGTCAGTTCCGTCGGAGACGAGCATTTTCCAATGGCGCCGGGTTGATAGCCCAGTTCGCGCGGATTGCGTTCATGGAATTCATCGCTGGTGATATAGGCAATCTGATCGGGATTGGAGACGATCAGCGCGTCCCGGTCGGCAGGGGCGTGCATGGCCGCGAGCAGCCGGCTCGCGTTGCGCAAATTAGTCGTCGTGTGGCGAGCATAAGGCTCCAGCACAATCGCCTCGGCCGGCACGCCGTAGCGCTCGATCAGGGCCCGACGCATTTCCACGGCTTCCGCAAAATGCGCTCCGCGCGGATGCACCATGGCGCCCGTCACGATGATGAACGGCGCCATGCCATCGAAATAGCGCTTCGCAGCCAAGCGCACATTGAGCTTTCCCCCGGCACTCAACGGCGTCGTCAGATCGTCCGGTCCAATACCCAAGAGGAGGATCGCCGTATAACGGTAACGCGACCAATCCAGCGTACGACTGCGCTCGATGACGGCGCGATTATGGGTCTCGTTGAGCGGCTCGAACGCCACGGCATCAAGCCGGCCGGCGACGTCGAGCAGCGACAGCGCCAGATCGATGCTTTTGTCGATGACCGGCACCGTACCACCGGCTTCGCTCAAAGCTGCCGCAACGGCGACCTCTTGGGCAAACCGCTCCTTGTCCTTCGCGGCATCCGGCCCGTCGATCTTGGGATAGCGCGGCACCGCGCCTTGGCCATAGACGCGCAGAATTGCGTTGAGACCATCGATCTCGCGCCGCAGACCGGCGCGCGCCTCGTTCTGCGCGATATGCTTGCTGCGCTGGAGCATAGCGGCACCGGCCTCGGCAAGTCCATCACGCTCTTGATCGCTCCAGATCGACGCCGACACTTTGCAGGCCGCATCGGCACCGCACGCTGCATATCGGTGATGGCGCTCTTTCAGCATCGCATGCATGGAGCCGAGCATGCCGGAACCATCAAGTTGCGCCAAATCCGGAAACAACCGCGTCTCCAGCACACGAAGCGTTCCGTCGACAGCCGGAGCACAAAGCCCCGGCTGCGCGACCATAGCGGCGAAAACAAATGAGATGATTGCCTTTTTCATCACCAGCTGGTCCCCACAATCAGACGGAAGCTGCGGCCGAAGATGGGACGACCATAAACCGCCGTCTTGTTGCCCTGCCCGCTCAACACGTCGGTACGAGGATTACCCTCCGTCAGGCCGTGAGCGTTCGCCAGGTTGTCGCCGACAAGCTGGATCTTCCAGTCGCCGTGCGTTGCGGTGATACCGGCGCCAATCGTGTCATACGACGGCAAGGCCGTCTGGTTGAAATAGTCGACATAGCGTTTGCTGGTATACTCATAGCGCCCGTATATCTCGAACTGATTATTGCCCCAATCGAAATTCACAGTCGGGCGGATGTTACCGAAGATCTTCGGTTCGCGCACGATCTGCTTGCCGTTGACGGCGTGCGGATCGGCGCCGGCATTGTTGAAAAGATCCTGATACTGCGGATCGTTGATCGTCAGGGATCCGGCAAACGACAGCCAACTTAAGGGGCTGTAATTGCCGTCGATTTCGACACCCATGACGGTCGCGGTGCCGATGAAATCCTCGGTCTGATCGTTGCGGCCGGTTTGCGGGTTATACGCGGTGAACGACGCATCAAGCGGGTCGAACTTGGTATAGAAACCGGTCACGTAGAGATACGACCGCTCGAACGCGGCCTTGACGCCGAACTCATATTGGTTGGCCTTGGTGATCGTCGTCGAGGGATCGTCGCTGTAGGCCTCTCCCGACGACGGCGGAACCTCGGTGTGCGATGCACGCCCATAGGTGCCGAAATTTGCGTTGAAGTCGTAGTTGAGGCCCACCGTCCAGTTGGTGGCTTTCGGCTTCATGGTGTGCGCGTAGCTTGCGCCGGTGAAATAGCGCGATGAATCGTCGGCCAGCGTCAGAGCGTTGCCGCGGTTCTGCGAGGCGACATCGGCACCAACACCGTTATAGTTGTACCACTCCTGACGAATGCCGGCGTCCAGGCGCAAGTTCGAAAAAACGTCCCAGGTGTCGTTGGCATAGAGCGCAATCATGCTCGCGTCGGTCTTTCCGGATGCGAGCGTACTGGCGTCGTTGAGAGCGCCGTGATCCGTCACATATCCCAGAACGCTGCCGTTCGCGGAATACGCCGCCAGGTCGAGCGTCCGCGGCTTACCGGCCACTTCGATAAGATAGACTTGATAGGCTTTGAAATTGGCCAGATGCCAGACAGCGTCGTACACGCCGACCTTGATGTCGTGGCTGCCAAACCCGGTTTCGAATTTGTGTCCCACGCTGAGGTCGGACTGACCGGAATAAAAGTTCGAGGTAATGGCGCGGTACTGCGCCTGCATCACCAGACCGGATGCCGTATAGGGATCATAGGGGACCGAACCGTTCGTGCCGGCCAGAGCAAAGCCAAGGCGCGCCACGCTGCCTTGGGAGGCGAACGCCGCCTGGGCGCGGGGAAGAAAATTGGCCTCGAACGCATTGGCGTCGTAGGGATTGGTGGTTGAATAGAGCGCATCGAAATCCAGCTTACCGACCGTATAACCGGCCTTGAACGAAACCAGCCAATCGTTGAAATTGCCCTCGTAGGAAGCAGCAAGGTTGCCGAATGTGATGTGACGGCCGTTGGACAGATCGCGATTGAGGCTGCGGGTGACGCCATTTCCGTCTTGATACGAAATCGTCACGTTGCGGAACGCTGGCGAATTCATCGTGCCGCTGAAGTAGTTGATGTACTTGTCGAGCGACACCGACGGGTTGTTCGGGTCGGCGATCGGGATCGGTAGATAGAAGACGTTGTGGTCATTGAGATAGGTGGCGCTGACCTTCAGCGTGCCATTGCCGAGATCGCGTGTGATGTTGGCACGCAGCTGGCCACCTTTGTCGGTGGGAAAACCGTTATCGCGGTAACCCGAATTGTAGCGAATAAAGCCGCCGATGGCGTAATGGGTGTTGTCGGTGAGCGCGCCGGACTGCATCCCATCCAGACGGTAGAGGCCGGAATCGCCGAGCGTCACCTGCCCCTTGCCACGGGACTTGTCGCTGCCGGTCACGGTGATGTTGTTGGCAATGGCCGCCGCATCGCTCGCATAAATGGCCGACGGACCTCCGCGCACCACTTCGACGCGTTCCGTCATCAAGTCGTACCGGTTCATGCCATCGCCGGAATTGAAGAAGTAGCCGTCGATTTCCTGAAAGAACGGCAGTCCATCCTGCTGGAACACGAGATAGCCGCGGTCATCCGGAATGCCGCGGACGCGGGTGATGTTCTGAACCTCGCCGCCTGTCGCTTCGACCTGAATGCCGGGAAGCATGCCCAGCATGTCGGCGTAATTGATCGGCGCGAGTTTCGCCACCTGATCCTGAGAAAGGGAATTCACGGCATAATCGACGTCGAACCGGCGCTCGGCGCGTGCCGTTCCGGTCACGATGACAGTCTCGGGCGTTTCCGCCGAACCCGACGTTTCGCGCTTCTGAATCATCAACACGCCGGATGCGCTGGGCTCGCTTTTGAGATCGGTGCCGGCGAGCAACACACCGAGCGCCTTGCCGGCCGTGTAATTGCCGCGAAGGGCCGGCGCCGTGTGACCTTTGGTCAAATCTTCCGAATAGATGATCTGCTGCGCCGAGGCCTGCGAAAATTCGGTCAAAGCTTGGCTCAGCGGCTGAGCCTGAATATCGAATTGATAGACCGGTTCGGTGGCGCCCATGGCACCGGTCGTTCCACAAGCCGTCAACGCGGTCGCAATCAATAATGCACTGCGCCAATTCCCAACCATTTTATTCCCCTCAAAACAAAGCCGCCCGCGATGGGCGCGCTGCTTTCAAGGGATAAAAACGGACCCCAGTGATAAACCGCAGGGAATTTTTGCGAAGATTTCGTTACGGCTTGGATTGCAACAGAATCTGATCGTCGGCCGTCGTCGTCGCCTGAACCGGAAAATAATTCGTCACGGCATTCACGAAAGCGGAGACGTCGCCGGCGTTGAAGACCCCGCTGATACGCAGGGTTGCAACCGAAGGATCTACCGCAATCGCTTTTTTTGTATAGCGATTTTCGCGCGCCGCGGCCTCTTCAAGCGACACATTCTTGAAGATCAGCTGCCCGGCTTCCCATGCCGTGGCCGTTTTCATATCGGCCTGTTTTACGACAGGATTGTTATCGCGCGCGACTTCGAACTCTTCACCCGCTTTGAGCGCCACCGGATTCTGGCGCGCCGTTTCCACTTTTGCTCCGGTCGAATTCTTGATCACCACCCGCCCCTGGATAAGGGTGACGAGCACCTTGGATCCGATCTTCTCGACATTGAAGGATGTTCCGATCGCGACGACCATCTCTGATCCCGCAGTTACGGTGAACGGCCGCGTGGTATCATGGGCGACATCAAATCGGGCGCGACCGTGCTCGAGAATGATTTTGCGAACGGCGTCGGTATAGCGGACCCGAACTTCGCTATCGGAATCGAGCGATATACGCGAACCGTCCGGCAGTGCCACGATGCGCCGCGTGCCGACGCCGGTTTCGTAGGTCACCGGCGAGACCATATACATATAGAGCGCGCTGCCACCGAGCACGCTGGCCAGGACCACCGCAGCCGCAGCGCGAAAGAGAAGCTTTCGTGGCAGTGTCCGGACCCTGCCCGGCTTTTGCATCTGGCGGATGGCCCGCGCCCGCAAGCCGAGGATCTCCGGGGCCGCACTGTGTATCGCCAGAGCCGATCGCCCTCGTTCGACGGCAGAAAACGCGCGCCGGTTAGCCGGTTCGGCGATCCATTCCCGGAATTCCGACGACAGTTCGCACGAAGGCTCCCGTTCCAGGCGCAGAAGCCAACCGGCAGCCTCCTCAAGCGCCTGCTGCTCGATGGCGGCACGTGAATCGAATGATGTCATGGCTTGAGGAACCTGGCACCCAGATAGGCGATGGCCTTCATAACGTGTTTTTCCACGGCACTGACCGAAATGCCAAGCTGATCGGCGATATCATGATGTTGCATGTTCTCGAGCCTGGACAGGATGAAGACCTCTCGCGTTCGCGCATTCAGATCGTTCAACCCCGTCAGAACCCTCTCCAGCGTTTCCCTAGCAACAAGAACGCGTTCCGGGTCTCGACCCTCAACCAGCTGTGGTACAAAATCGGCTCTTTCTAGAATTTCTCCCAGACTGTCGTGCTCTTTGGCCTTGCGGCTGCGTAAAGATCGCCCGCGGTCGGCCAAAAGATTGGCCGCAATCGTAAAGACATAAGCCTGCGCGCCGCCGCCATGCGGCTTATCGGGGTGCCGTGCGAGGCGCAGAAATGCCTCTTGTGTCAGATCTTCCGCTTCCGACCGGTTCTGCACCCGCCGCAAGAAGTACGCGAACAGAGGCGTCCGGAAGCGCAAATCCAGCTCCGCCCATCGCTGACTATCAAGATTGGCATCGATTGGCGCAGACATGTGGTTCAGCCTGAGACGCCGCGTGAAATACGCGAGCCGGGGCTACATCTAAAGCGATAAATTTGTTGCGGTTTCACGACGCGCTGACGTTCTAGCTAAATTGGTCATCAAGTGGCCAGGCACCATCCTCCGTCTGATCACCCGGTTGCGATGGCATCCCCGATGCCCACCATTGCGACGAACCAATGATATCGCAGGTGCTTCGTTCCCGAGATCAACCCGTTTATGCTGTAGTGATCCGGGGCTTCGGGTACCGGGGAGCACGCGAACCCACTGCGCGCCGGTACGCGAAGCCCCATTTGATTGACGTGAAACTCGACCCTTTTTCGCCGGCCTGCTGCCGGAAGAGAGCGTGCGTCAAGAGGTGGCCCGGGGCCTGGGACTATCCGAACACAACGATTTTGCGCTTCTGAAAGCGCTCGGTGGAGATATCACAGGCGCCCTCACGCTATGGCCGGAAGGCGAGACACCGCCCGTCCATGACGGAACGGGCGACCGCGAGCCATTGGGTGCCAACGCGCTGATCGATCTCCTGGACACCTTGCCCAAGCGTCCATTCCTCGCCGGCCGCGCGGGCCTGCGGTTGTCGCTCGCCGGTGCGCAGACGAAGCTTCCCGTCGTCGTGATCGACGACCAGATCGCGCTGCCTGCGCCGGGCGAGCCCACGACGCACATCCTGAAGCCGCCGCTGCAGCGCTATCCCGCCTTGACCGAAAACGAGGCCTTTGTCATGCAGCTCGCAGCCGCGATCGGGCTCGATGTCGCGCAAGCCATCCCGCGCAAGGTGAAGGACAGACCCTATCTGCTGATTAGGCGCTACGACCGTCACGTCGACGAACATGTACGACTTGCCGTCCCCGGATTTCGTGACATAACCGATAGCTGGCATTGCTGTCTCCATTGAGGCGCGGGAGACCATTCTCCCTTGCGATGGCAGACCGTTTATGGGCGGCGGACGGGCACCCGAACCTGAGAGGGCCGCAGCATCGCGAAGGACCGGAGCGGCGGGAAATTTGAAGCGAAGCGGCCGCGAGGAGTGCGTAAAATGCGCGGGGAAAATTCTCATCCCGATGGTTTCGGAACGCCCCGGCCCCCGCCCATAGGTCTTCGGCCGACGCAAAGAGAATGGTTGCGACGTTGAATCGGAGAGAAAACTGACAGCTATCCTATGATTATTCTTAAGTCCTGGAGCTGATCGCGGATATTGTATTTTGCCAACGTTATAGTCGCGGCGTTGCTGAAATAGTGCGCATTTCCTAGCGTGCCCTGACCAAAGGCAATAAGGGGCACAGGAATGTTCGGCAAATATATGGCTATCGCTTTGGCTGGATGTTTTGTTTCGCCTGCTGACGCCAATTCCAAGATCGAAACGGCCGGGACCGCAGTTGCCATTGCCATGCCGCTGGTGGCCGGTGGGATTACGGCCTACAAGCACGATTGGCAGGGCAGCGCACAGCTAGTCGTATCGACCGCCTTGACGGTCGGAACCGTCTACGGGCTCAAGCATCTTGTCAAAGAATGCCGACCATTTGCAAAGCCGTGTACTCCGCATGGAGATAATTGGGATTCATTTCCATCGGAAACGAGCGCTTTAGCCTCAGCGCCCGCAGGATTTTTGTGGCGGCGTTATGGATGGGAATATGGCGTCCCCGCTTTTGTCGCCTCCACCTTCGTCGGCTATTCGCGAGTAGATGCGAAAAAGCACCACTGGTGGGATACCGCGACCAGCACCGGCATTGCAATCATTTATAATCGCTTGGTGACGACGAAGTACCACCGCCCAACCGGCTACTATTCAAGCCTGGATGGCGGAGCCGACGGCGCCTTTTTGACCGTCGGTTACCGCTGGTGAACGCCCTCAAGGCGAAGAACTAACGTTTTCTGGATGTGATCCCGCGCGTTGAGGGATCAGAACGATACACCCGACCATGACGACTGCAATGATCGCTGTCGCCACCGGTCGTGAAACATTGAGCCCGCCTTGGGCAAAGGGTTTGTCGAAGAAATCGCCGACGGTGGCGCCGAGCGGTCGAGTAAGAATGAACGCCGCCCAGAACAACGCCACGCGCGACAGGCTGGTGGCGAAATAAGCCAGAGCAAGCAAGGCCAATCCCGCACCGAACACCGATGCGGCGCCAAGATAGCCAAGGCCCGAGGTGTCAGCCATCCAATCCCCCAACGCGGTGCCCAGCGTCTGGGAGAAGGTGATGGTCAGCCAATAAAACGCTTCCACCCGGGGCTTGTTGACCGAGGTGACCGAAACCGTTCCTTCGGCCCAATACCACAACGCCAGTGAAAGCAGAACGCACGCCAGCAGCACCGACGAGCCGCCGGTATAACCGATCCCGAGCGAGCGGTCGGCGAAATCAGCCAGGGTAGTGCCGGCCGTGGTCGAGGCAACGATGGTCGCCCAATAGAGGAAGGGATGAAACTTCCTGGCTATGATCTGAATGGCGACGAAAGCGATCAGCAGGGAAAAGAAAATCGCCGTGCCGATCAGGTAGCCGTTGGGATTGGCGTGGGTCGTCGTCTCGCCAAGCCAGCTCATGGTGACCGCGTCGCCGCCGGTTTCGCCCAAGGTGGTGGCGAGAATCTTGATGATCCAGAACCCGAGCGTAACCGCCGGAACCTTACTCAACACGGCATCTTTCGACATGGCACCCCTACTCACAACGTGAAGAGAATGGACGAATACCAATTGAAACGGGCCGTTTCGGCGGTGTTCTGCAAGCCCGGTCCCGCATAAGCCAGCAGATGGACGTTTTCGCTGATGTCGTAGATCAAGCCGCCGCCGATGCCGCTTGACGCGCGCCCGTTTTTGGTGTCGGCGCCCTGATGGACGATCTCGGCACCGATCAAAAGATCGGGCAACACGCGGCGGCTCAACGCCCAGCCCATCAGGCAATAATCTTGGCTGTCGCCGCCGCGGTTGATGACACATCCACCGCCGCCGAAGGTCGACCAGTCGCCCCAACTCCGTCCAGCCCAGATCGGCAACAGAAGCGAGAAGTGCTGGTCGCCGACATGGGCCGAAGCACTGGGCAGGAACAGTCGCGGGAAAATCGCCACGTCCCAGCCGATTTCTGCCTGATGCAGAAACCGGTATTTGGCGGCCAATTCGACATTGCCGATCCCCGCCACAGTCGGCCCGTCTGATGGCGCGGATACTTCCCACGGCACCACCGCGGTCAGTTGCAGATCGGGCGTGGCGCCATAGTTGAAATCGATGCCGTAAGACGATCCTGAGCCATCGAGCGCCTCGGAACCCTGCGCGAACGCGTAGATTTCATAGTGGCGGTAGTCAGTCGGCGCCGGATCATCCGAGACGAAAGGCGGCCCGGCAAAAGCAGCCGGCAGAATGCCAGCCAACGCAGCAGCGAAAACGAACCGACGCATGACCGCCTCTATTTCGCCGGCGCGAAGATCAACAGCTTGGCCGATCCGGGCTTGACCGTATAGCGATGGCGCACGTCGCTCGCAGGCACCGCCTCATTGACTGCGTATTCGCCCGTCACGAGAAAGAGCCGCCCACTTTGGGGATCGATGGCCATCGTGCGCGCACCAATGGGAGTTTTGATCGGTGTCAGCGCTTCGAATTTGTCGCCTGACGTTTCCGCAATAACCGAAAGCGAACCATCGCGGTTGGAACTGAAGGCGCGATGGCGGACCGGATCGAACACCGCAAAATCGGTGCCCTCGCCAATGGGAAGGCTCGCCACCATCGCGCCGGTATCGGCATTGACGATGGCCATCACCTTGTTCGCGCAACTGGCGAACAGGCGATGGTTGGAACGGTCGATGGCGAGCCCATGTGGCTTGAGACAGCCGGCCAGCGCCCAATGCGCGTCTACCGTGTTGGTGGCGGTGTCGATGCGAACCAGTTCATTCTTCTCGGCACCATCGACATAGAATTTGCCGTTCTCGCCCGACACACCGAATTCGAGACCGCCACCCGCGTCTATGGTTGCCACCACGGTATCGCTTTTGGGGGCGATCACCGTCAGCTTGCCGGAATCGCCATCGATGACGAAGACGTGGCGGCTTGTCTGATCATAGACGATGCCATCGGCATCCGGTTCGGCCTTCAGGGTTTTCAGCGGTTTGAAGGTGTTGAGGTCAAACACAACCGCCGTACCGGCCTTGCCGTCATCGGTATAGCCCTTTCCATCAACCACAGCGATCCCGTGTGGCCCGCCAGGTAGACCCTCGACCTCACCGATCCGCGCACCGCTCTGCCCATCCAGCACCGTCACACGGTCACCATGCGCAACGTAGACGCGCCCGGATTCGTACACGACGTAGTCCCAGCGATCGGGCGCCCCGAGCGGCACAGTCTTGATCAGCCTGTATAAAGGGCCAGCCACGGCCGCCGAAACCAGCAGGCTCGTCGTTACAGCCAGGGCGAAAACGGTCAGAAGCTTTTTCAAGGCGGCGCACTCCTCAGGAGACCGCCCTTTGATACCCCAAATTGCCCGCGGTGCGACGGCGGGCGAACATTGTATTTTCCCAACCAGAAGACAGCAGCAGCCAACCAGCATAGAATCGCAACGCAATCCCTTGGCCGCCTACTTTGAAGTTGCTGCTTATCGAAGACGATCAGGAAATGGCGCAGTTCGTCGCGACGGGCCTGCGCAAGGCCGGGCATTGGGTCGAACTCGCCAGCGATGGGGAAGCCGGGCTAACGCTGGCGCGAGGCAAGGCGTATGATCTGGCCCTGGTCGACCGGATGCTGCCAAAACTGGATGGCCTCACCCTCGTCAAGACGCTTCGCGCGGAAGGTCTCGAAATCCCGATCTTGTTCCTGACCACCATGAGTGGCATCCGCGATCGGGTTGACGGCCTTGAAGCCGGCGCCGATGATTATCTCATCAAGCCCTTTGCCATGGCCGAGCTGATCGCGCGCGTCAGCGCCCTTTCCCGGCGCACCAAACGCGTAGGGGCGGAAATCCAAACACAACTCAAGGCCGGTGACATCGAACTCGACACCTTGACGCAATCCGTGTCGCGCGCCGGCCAACGCGTGGAGTTGCAGCCGCAGGAATATCGCATTCTCGAATATCTCGCGCGCAATGCCGGCAAGGTAGTGACCCGCAGCATGCTGCTGCAAAACGTCTGGCAACTCCACTTTGATCCCCAGACCAACATCGTGGAATCGCATATGAGCCGGCTGCGCGCCAAGCTCGACCGCGGCTTTGACACGGCAGCCATTCAGACGATCCGCGGAGAAGGGTATATTCTTCGTGCTGACTAGACTGCACAAAAGCGAAAGCGTCCGCCTCACCGCCATCGTCGCCGCGGTCATCGTCGGGGCCATGATCGTATTGATGGCTCCGGTTTACATCATCATGCGCGACGCTTTCCGCGCTGAACTCTTCAATGGTGTCAATCAGGACATTTCCGCGGTCGAAGCCGGATATCGACACGAGGGCCTCGCAGAAGCGCACGAAGTCATAGATCAGCAACTTTCCAATCCCCGCACACGTGCCTTCATTGTGTTGCAACGCCTGCCGGCAGACAAAATCGCTGGCAACTTGCCGGCCATGGTGCAGCGCGTCGGCACCTTAACGCTCGATATGCCACCATCGCTTCTAGACGGCCGCAAGCAAAGCGATCACCGCATCCTCGGCAAGGGCGTCATGCTCGCTCCTGATCTATATCTCTTCGTGGGGCGCGATGCCTTTGTCGCCATTGAGGCGCGCGAGCATGTGTTGCAGACCTTCGCTTGGGTGCTGTTTGCCACGCTGTTGGTTGCCCTTGGCGGAGGCGCGCTGGTGAGCCGCAGCGTGCTGGGACGCATGGAAGCGATCACGCGGACCTGCCAGGCGATTATGGCCGGGCGCCTTTCGGACCGCGTCCCGGAACGCGGCAGCGAAAGCGAGTTCGACATGCTCGCCCGCGCCATCAATGCCATGCTCGACCGCATCAACGCGCTGATGGAAAACGTACAGCAGGTGTCCAATGATATTGCGCACGACCTGCGCACGCCGCTGAGCCGTTTGCGCAACCGGTTGGAACTGGCACTTTCGGAAGCGACGACGACCGACACTTACCGGCAAACCGTGACAGATGCCATTCGGGAATGCGAAACCATCCTGGCGACATTTACATCCCTTTTGCGGATCGGCCAGATCGAAGCCGCAGCAGGAACCACGCCGCGTGAACCGGTGGACCTTTCGGCACTGTTGAGCGAACTGGTCGAAATCTATCAGCCCGCCGCCGAAGACGGCGAATTCGCTCTGCAATCGCACATTGCGCCGGGTTTGACTGTGCCGGGCGATAGATCGCTGCTGTCCCAGGTCTTCGCCAATCTGATCGAGAATGCCATGGCACATACGCCAGCGGGCTCGACAATACTCGTCGATCTCGTGCCAGAAGAATCGGCAGTCACTGCCACGGTCGCCGACAACGGTCCGGGCATACCCGAGGACGAGCGCGAACACGCCCTGCGCCGGTTCTATCGCTGCGAACGCAGCCGGTCGACGCCAGGTAGCGGCTTGGGCCTGTCGCTCGTCGCCGCCATCGCGCGCTACCATGGCGCTGCACTCACGCTCGACGACAATAAGCCTGGCTTGCGCGTGACACTCTCATTTCCCGTCATCGACAGGCTTGCCCTTACTGAGACGCCGCATGGATTATTGCACTAGGGAGAGACGCTGATGTCCAATATTGGCATGCCGCCGTGGCTCATTTGGGCGCTGCTGTCCGCAACCTTTGCGGCCTTGACCGCAATCTTCGCCAAGCTGGGCGTGGAGCGCGTCGATTCCGATCTTGCCACCTTCTTGCGCACCCTCATCATCGCGGCAGTCCTGGGGCTCGCCCTATTCATCAGCGGCAAGCTGCAGCCCGCAACCAGGATTGGTCCGCGCACGTGGGCCTTCCTTATCGCATCCGGCTTGGCCACAGGCGCATCCTGGTTCTGCTATTTTCGTGCTCTTAAGGTTGGGGATGCTGTACGCGTTGCGCCCATCGACAAGCTCAGCGTGGTATTCGTCGCCATCATTGGCGTTGCACTGTTGGGCGAAAATTTGCCGCTGCGCGGCTGGGCCGGCATCGCCCTAATCGCCGCTGGCGCCGCCCTGGTGGCAACGGCATAATAGACTAACAGAATCTACGGCGCAGCCGGATCGAGCATCAGCAGTTTCGCCGATCCCGGCTTCAACGTGTAGCGGTGGCGCATATCGGCGGCGGACGGATTTTCTTCGAAATCGCCGGTGACCAGAAACAAGCGCCCAGTCTTGGGGTCGATCGCCATGGTGCGGGCGCCATACGCCGTCTTTACCGGCGGCAAGGCAACAAAGGTGTTCGCGTCCTTCTCAGCAATCACTGACAACGTACCATCGCGATTGGCGCTGAAAGCCCATTTGCGGACCGGATCGAACACCGCAAAGTCGGTGCCCTCGCCGATCGGCAGACTGGCAAGTAGCGTACCGTTGGCCGCGTCCACCACCGTCATCACTTTGTTGGCGCAGGAAGCGAACAGGCGCATTGCGGCCCGATCGATCGCCAATCCATGCGGCTTGATGCAGCCCTTCATCGGCCAGTGCGCATCGGCTTTGTTGGTTTTGACGTCGATACGAACAATCTCGCCCTTCTCGGCACCGTCGACATAGAATTTGCCGTTCTCGCCAGAGACGCCGAACTCGAGACCGCCACCCGCGTCCACCGTTGCAACGACCGTATCGGTCCTGGGGTCGATCGCCGTAATCTTGGCGGAATCGCCGTCGATCACCAGGATATGACCGCTGACCGGATCGTATACGATGCCATCGGCGTCGGGTTCGGCCTTGATGGTTTTCAACACCTTGAGCGTCTTGAGATCGAACACCAGAACCGTGCCAGCTTTGCCGTCATCGGTGTAGCCCTTGCCATTGGCAAAGGCGATCCCGTGCGAACCACCGTTCGTACCAAGAACATGGCCGACCACGGTGCCAGTCTTGTTGTCCACCACCGTCACCCGGTCGCTGTGGGCAACAAACACGCGATCCTGGGCGGCGTCGTAGGACACATAATCCCACCGATCCGGCGCGTCGAGCGCAACCTCCTTGACCACACGATAGGACAAACTCTGAGCAAAAGACGGGGAAAGGGCGAAGGCCACGAGCGCTGTGAAGGCAAGACACTTAGCGATGCGCATGAAAGTTTGTCCAAGCTGGGTTGATCGGATCAGCGAGCGGTCCTGACGGCGAAAAGCGGAGACATCGAAACGACTCCCTTTTCCGTATCGCCAGCATGGCCTAAATGTTCGGGAATACCAAAGGCGTCTTCAATGGTCCGGAGCAGAGAATAGTGATTGTAAGGCGTAGGATCCTTCGTCTGGTGCGGACCATGGTTGGTGATGACCAGTGTCATGATCCGGCCGCCGCCGAAATTGGCCGCACTGTTCGGATCGTAGCCGCAGCATCCTTGCGGACCGGAGAGGCGCTCATCACCGCCATTCTCATCGAAGGAAACCACGATGGCAGAGTTGCCCGGCGCGCTCCAGACCGGCGACGCCATGATGAGTTTCACCAAGCGACCGACTTCAGCATCGCCGCGGTGAATGAGGCCTTGCAGATTCCCGCTCCTGCAATCCTCCGGCACCACACCGCCGTCCTTGGCGCCTCGCCCGTGCATTTCATTGCACTGATTGGGCACGATGATCGCGAAATTCGGCATGGTACCCGAGGCGAGATCGGCATCGAGCTGGTTGAAGCCGACCAGAAGGGACATCAACTCGGAATAAGGCCGGCTGTTGACCGACCTGAAGTTGACAAACCCGCTATGTTTCGCGGCATAGAGCGCATTCGGCAGATTGGCGGCCGGATAGCCGGGCGACGGCCATGCCGGAACAAGAGAGCCCGGCCCGGGAATGTCCTCCATATAGGATTTCCAGGTGAGCCCTTTGTCGCCCAGTTGGTCCATCAAACTGCGCGCCGTGATGTTGTGGTCGACATAGCCGGACTGATCGGATTTGGCGCAAAACGCCGATTTCGGTCCCGGCTTGCAGAAGAACGCATCATCATCATGAACGCCAAAGGTGTCGCCGCCGAGAAGTGCGATGTAGTTGGCCTCGCTCGGATGCACTTCGGCATAGAATTGCGTGGCCAGGCCATACTCAGCAGCAAGCCTATTCAGATTAGGCGCCCAATCGGGATGCCCCATGATCTGCTCAATGCCCTTGTTCTCCTCCATGAGGACGAAGATATGGTCGTAATGGGGAACGGCAGGCTTTGTTGCGCCCAAGGCTGCAGACAGGACAAGGCATGGGAGCGCACCACACCGCCAGAGCCAATTTCGCAGTCCCATGTCCCACCCTCCGGTTCGCTTGAAGACCAATTACAGGATTACAGTTTCAGGCGGACGCCGCCCTCAAAAGTCTGATCGTAAAACTCGCGCTGGATCACCCAATTCGGCGCGCCAAGGAAGATGCGCAAGGGCGCATTGGTGATGTTCTTGACGTTGAAATAGGCCGTCACGTTGTCGGTGAAATCGTAACTCGACGTCCAGTCCAGCGTGAAGCGGGAGTCCTCGAACTGGTCCGTCGAGCGGTCCGTGCCCACCTGGTAAAGGCTGTGGGCGATGTACTGTGAGGCAAACCGGAGTTTCAGGCCGCAGGCCTCGTAGAACAGTCCCGCATTCATCGTAACCGGCGACGTACCCGGTAAGGAATGGCCTGCTTCACCCGTCCTCAGCGATCCGCTCGAGGTCACATAGGCGACATTTCCGTCGAAGCCAAAACCATCGAGAGGCTTGGGCAGGAACGTGAATTTCTGCTGGTAAGCGAACTCCAATCCGCGGGCGTACGAAGTGTCGAGATTGCCGTAGCTGATCAGTTTCACCGGTGTGGCGCCCGGAAGCCGCGGGTCGCCAGCAACGGTCATCGACGAAGTATAGATGTAGTTCCGAAATTCCTTATCGAACGCACCCAATTCGATGATGCCCCCGTCTTCGAGATAATACTCGATATCGAGATCGAAGTTGCTCCCCGTGACAGGCTTCAGCGTGGGATTGCCCATGGTAATGGTGTTGTTGTCGGAATTGACCGACGTGCCCAGCGCGACCTGCGCGAAGCCGGGCCGGCCGATCCCGGTCGAATAGGTCGCCCGGGCCTGAAGGTCGTCGGCAAAGCTGTAGCGCACCTGCACCGTCGGGAACACATCGACATAGTCGTGCCGCATCCGGGTATAGACCGTGTTGTCTCCGTTGGAGTCGGCATCGTAGAAAGCATACTTCGCGACAGTGTTCTCCACACGGACACCAGCGAGAACGCCCCACGGCCCCGCCTCGCCGGTGTACATCGCATAACCGGCATAGATGTTTTCGTCGGCGTCGAACCAAGTCGAATTGTCGACACTGAAGCCGCCATAGGTGATCGCGCTCGAGCCTTCCAGCGCCGGCATGTTGAGACCTGGGCCGTTGGTGTAACGACCATGATAGAACGAGGTGTCGGCTGCGAGCGGCGAAAGCGTGGCTAGAACCGGCTTGCTTCCGAACAAGGTGATCGATTGCGGCAATTCGTAAAAGGTCTTGTCGCGCAGACGAGCACTGAATCCGACCTTGATTTCATCTTTGTCGCTTAAGAAATCAACCGGAACCGCCACATTGGCGCTGTAGGCCCATTCCTCGTCGGCGCCCTTCGCCTTTTTGTTGCTGAACTTCGAGAGCTTGTAGAGTGATGGATCGTTGATGTCGGTTCCGTCGGTCACCGCCATGGCCGGAAAATTCGGGCTATCGATATTGTCATACGTGACAGCAACCGTCGGCCCTTTGAACGTCGTACCATAGTTGCGGCCGGTCGACAGCGTCGCGCGCGAATAAGACACCCGGTAATCGAGCTTGAAGGCATGGAAATCGTCTTCGCCGCCGACCGCATAGACGTTGTTGCGGACGATCTGGTCGACATCGGTCCCCTTGATGGTGAGATCGGAAGACGCCGAGACATTGTTTCCGGAGGCCGTCCCGCTCAGGGAATTGAAGATCAGATGATGCTTGATGATGGCTTCATCGTAGCCGAACATGTTGCCGCGGATGTACCAGCGATGCTCGTCATTCGGCGTGAAGTCGAATTCGCCGCCGACACCGAAACGCTTGCGGTGGGCATCGTAGAAGCGGAATTGGAGGTCGTCGTACACCTTCGCGGCAGCCGAGGTTGGGTTAGCCGGATTGTTGATGTAATCCTCTTCGATATCGTCGAAACCGCGCTTATCCTCCCGCCACGACGCATCCAATACGATGGAGAACGGCGTCGGATTGGAAACAAATCCCGGATTGACCCGCCCAAGGCTTTGGCCGCGCTCCATCACGACCGCGCCGTTCTCGATGCCGAAACGGCCGCCGATCGCGATATCAGCATTGAACGGACCGCCGTGATCGTGGGCCGGCTCCAGACCGTAGCCCAAGCTCAAATCGACAAACGGCTCGGTGATGTTCGCGGCGGTGCGTGGCGTCAACTCAACCGTACCGCCAAGACCTTCCGCGTCGTGATCGGGCGAACCCGTCTTGGTGACGATGATGCCGTCGATCGCGCCACCCGGGATGGTATCAAGCTCGACCGCACGACCGCCGCCCCCCTGGTAAGTGCCACCCGGATCGGTGTTGAGCAGGACAACGCCGCCGTACGTCGTTCCGTTGAGATTGCCGTCGATACCGCGGATCATCACAAAGCGGCCCTCGCCGGTGTCGCTCATCAGCGCGATCCCGGGCATGCGGGACAACGATTCCGCAGCATTGACGTCGGGAAACTTGAGCATTGTTTCGGCCGGTTGCACATTGACGATGTTCAACGCCGCCCGCTGTTGCAGTCGCGCCTGATCTTCGAACCGCGACGCCGACACAACAACGCTTTCAAAATCGGCCGACGTCTCGGCGAACGCCGGAGACAGTGCGATCAAGGCGCAGCCGCCAAGCAAAAAGCGGCTCATTTCCCTGAGATTCATGACGACACCCCATATTGGGCGGCGCATGCCCGCCGCTCGTTCATCCCAAGGGCATAAATGGACCGGCCGTTTGCCGGATCGCAGACGGTTTGGTGAACGCTCAGAGAACTTAGGTTGGGATATCCCAATGTGTGCGCATGAATTAGACAGATGCGCTGGACACGGGAAACCGGACGACAACACGCAAACCAGGGTTGTTATCCAGGAGTTCGAGTTCGGCCCCGTGCAATTCTACGACGGCAGCCACCAGTGCGAGACCAAGACCGCTGCCCGGCTGGGTGCGGCTCTGCTCCAGCCGATAGAAGCGGCGGATCACTTTGGTTCTGTCCGGGACGGGAATGCCGGGTCCGCGATCCGCCACGATCAGAACCGGCCGACCGTTCTCCATGCCGGACATCACAGCGATATCGGTGCGATCAGGGGTGTGCGCGATGGCATTGTTGAGAAGGTTCGATACCAGCTGCAACAGCAACTGTTCGTCGCCGCAAACTGCGACAGCTGCGCCTGCTTCCACCTTAAAATCGCGGACCGCATCTTCCATGACGGGCGCGTAGATATCGTGTGCCGATTTGATCACGTGCGCCAAGTCGACAGCGCGAAATTCCGAACGCCGGGCCCCCGCCTCGATCTGGGCAATCCTGAGAAGCGCGGTGAAGATCGCGAGCAGCTTGTCGCATTCGGCTGTCGCGCCATCCACCGCCGCAGCATATTCGTCCTGCGTCTGCGCTTCGCCCCGTATTCTGTCCAATCTGTGCCGCAAATGGGTCAGCGGCGTCCGCATGTCGTGGGCGATGTCGGTCGAAACCTGGCGAAGGGACTCCATCAGCGCTTGGATGCGATCCAGCATTTCGTTGATCGCCAGCCCGAGGCGGTTGAACTCGTCGCCGTGTTCGGCCGCCGGAATGCGCCTGCTCATCTGCCCGGCCATGATGCCGCGACAGGTCTGGGTGACGGTGTCGATGCGCCGAACGAAGCTTCGGCTCAGCAACAATGCAAATAATGACGCCAATACCAAACTGACGAGAAGAACAACGCCAAATGCTCGCAACAAACGCGTTTCGGTGTCCTTCAGCTGCTGCAGATCACGCCCAACAAAGGCATAGACGCCCGGTGCCAACTGTGCGCCGCGCCCCAATATTGTGTGACGCGAGGCCGGTACGGTCATCGCGAAAACACCCAAGCGAGGCGCCATAGAAGGCAAATTGCCGGCAACCCGCACGCGCCCCCGTTGCAGCAGGAAAACGTCGTCCGCATCGGGCGCCAAGAGCCGGTCCTCGACGATCTCCGCCGCTTCATGCAGCGCTTTTCCGGGCTTGGCGGTAAGGTACGCCGTTCGCATCGACGTCAAGTCGTCGTCAATCTCACGCATGAGATTGGCTTTGAACGACTGGTTCAGCATTACATAGGTGATGCCGATCAGAACCGCCATCGACAGGCCGAACAGCCCGCCATACAGAATCGCGTGCCGGAAACTATCGGTGCGGAACAGCCTACGGGGATACGACATAGCCGTGGCCACGCACCGTGTGAATCATCTCCGTGGAGTGGCCGCGGTCGATCTTGGAGCGCAGTCGCGACATGTGGGATTCGACAATATTGGTTCCGGGATCAAAATCGAGATTCCAGACGTTCTCGAGCAGCATCATGCGCGTGATCGTCCGTCCCGCGTTCTGCATCAAATATTCTAGTAATTTGAACTCCTGCGGCTGCAACTCGACCTGGCGACCCTCGCGCGAAACTGTACGCTCCAACAGGTCCATCTCGAGCGAGCCGGCCTTCAGGCGCGTCGACGTGCCATTACGACTCGTACGCCGGACGATGGCATTCACCCGCGCCGCCAGTTCCGACATCGCGAATGGCTTTGTGAGATAGTCATCGGCGCCGGCATTCAGCCCATCCACCCTGTCATCGAGGCCGCTCATCGTCGTCAGCATGAGCACCGGCGTATCGCAGCTTTCAGCCCGCAGCATACGCACCATCGACAGTCCGTCCATGCCCGGAAGCATGCGGTCGACGATCATCAGCGCGTAGTGCCCGGCGCGCGCCTGGCAAATTCCGTCCTTGCCGGTCGTGGCCCAATGCACTGCCTGCCCGAGCTTCTGCAAACCCTCCGTGACATAGAGAGCCGTCTCAGGATCATCTTCGACAAGCAGGATATCCATTGTGCGAGGCGCGACAGGAAAGTCACAGTGGGTGAGAAACTAGAATTATGTGATAGAGATCGATCTTGGCAGTTTTGTTACAGCGCCAACTCGGATTGCGCCGGAAGGCTCAGCCCCGCGTTCAGCCGGCGGGCAATGGTATGCATTTCAATTGATTGACTGCACTTTCGATATGCAGTTGACGGACATTACAAGAGAAGCCGCGCCGATTCTCCGATGCCGGCCATGACCGTCAAATCGGCTGCCGGTTAAATTTTCCCAACCTTCTGCCAAAAAAGCTTTGAAGAGCCCCTTTAGTAACCGCTGCGTTCCGCGAGCCGACGTTCAGTCAATCCAATGAACGGCGGCAGTGGACGTTCATCGCGGCAGGGACCGCATAACGAGGGGTAAAGTAATGTTTGCACGCAGCGATGCTGCGCGCCGTTTGGCGCGCACGACGTCCACTTTGGCTATTACGGCGGCCTGGTTCGCCACAGCGGCTTGCGCGGCCGAAACCCTCGGCGGCGTTGGTACCGGCGTCGAGACCGTGGTCGTGACGGGCACCCAATTCGACCCCGAAGTGGCCCCGGCCAAGGCCTCGCTCGACACCACCGAACCGCAGACCATCCTGACGCGGACCTATATCGAGAATTCGGTGGCATCGACTGCCGACTACACGACGCTTCTCGCCATCGTGCCGTCGCTCACGGGTCTTGATGTCAATGGACCGGGCCTGTCCGACGGCAACGTCAAGAACACCCTGCGCGGCATGCCAGACGGCAATTTCGGCATGACCTATGATGGCATTCCGTTCGGCGACACCAACGGTCCGACGCACCATTCCGCCTCCTATTTTCCGAGTGCGGTAATCGGCAGCGTCAATGTCGAACGCGGTCCCGGCAATGCCGGCAATCTCGGTGCCTCCACCTGGGGCGGCTCGATCAACATGTATTCCGAGGCACTGAACGACGATTTCGGGTTCAAGGCTAATCTGACGCGCGGCTCCTGGGCCACGACCCAAGTCGGTCTGAACCTTCAATCGGGCGACATCCCTGGTCTTGGCAAAACCCGCGTTCTGGCGAATGTGAACGGACTTCAGAGCGAAGGCTACCTCAGCAACCAGGGGCTGATGAAGGACAACGAACTCATCAAGATCGAAAGCGAATTCGCCCCCGGTTGGACCCTTACCCTGTTCACCAACCGCAACCAGTTGCATCAGCACGTCAACGACAAGAACGGCGCTACGGCCATTCAGATCGCCGATTTCGGCAAGCAGTATGCGCTGCAGAAGACCGACCCCACCCGGCCCGATTACTATTACTACAACTACGCCGACAAGATCACCGACATGGACTACATCCGCCTGCACGGCGCGGTCACCGACTGGCTCAGCATCGACGACCAGGCCTATACTTACGCTTACGTCAACAAGACGGTGACGACCACCAGCACGCAGCAGACGATCAGCAAGGGCAAGCTAACCTGGAAGACAATGGGCACGACGGTGGTGGATCCGGTCACCGGTGTCGTTACGCCGTCAGCCAATACGGCAAGCGACATTCCCGGCTACACCAAGCTCAACGCCTACCGGGTTTGGGGCAACGTGTTCCGCGCCACCGCCGATTTCGACGCCGGCTGGTTGACGGGCCAGGTGCGCGCCGGCGTATGGTGGGAAGGTCAGGCGACCGAGCGCCAGCGCTTCTATTACGACGTGACCCAATGCGCCGCCGCGGGCTGCAATCCCTGGAAACAGGCGTGGAACTTTGCCGATATCTCGAACAAGAACGCCTCCAACGATCCTTCGCTCGTTGCGGGCCGCTATGGCGTCGGCTATTACGAACACACCGGCTGGAACCAGGTCGAACCGTTTGTGGAAGTCGAACTGCACCCGCTGCCGGACCTGACGATCACCCCCGGCTTCAAATACATCGATTGGGATCATACCGTTGATCCCAACTCGGTGATCTCCGGCACCGCGACGGCGGCCACAAAGGGGTGCGCCGGCAAGTGCCAGGGCCCCACGCTCTACAACGGCAAGGTCGACACCTACACGACCAGCCGGCCGCTCTATTTCACGACGGTCAATTACAAGATTCAGCCGAGCTGGAGCGCCTATTTCCAGTATGCCACCGGCATCTACGTTCCCGACATCACCGATTTCGAACAGCAGAAGCCGGATTTATCCAAAGCGCCGTCGCCGATGACCACGGCCAACTACCAGTTCGGCACCGTCTATTACGCCGATGATTTCTCGGTTGACGCCGATGTCTACTACATCGCCGCCAAGCACAACTACACCTACGGGCCTTGCTCCTACGATACGAGCCTCACTTGCCCGACTGACACCGGCAATGCGACCTACAAGGGCATCGAGGGCGAAGCGAGCTTCAAGCTCGACGCACTTGTGCCCGGCATCACCGACGGCCTGCTGGCGTTTGCCAACGGCTCGGTCAATTCGGCCAAGTCCAGCTTTGCCCAGTTGAAAAACGCGCCGTATTGGACCGCGGCGGCGGGCCTCATCTATAAGCGCGACGGCTTCTCCTTCTCACTGGTCGACAAGACGGTGGGCCAGCAATATCTGGACAATGCGGACGCAACCGGCCATCGCACCACAATCGGCCAGGACGGCATGCCGTTCTTCCGCCTGCCCGCCTATTCGACCGTCAACTTCATCACCGCTTATGACTTCGGCAAATGGGAGCTGTCGGTGGCCGTCAACAATCTGCTCGACGACCGCAGTCTCGTCAGCATGAGCGGCACGGACGGGAAGGATACCGCCACTGCCGCATCGGCGTCGGATTACATGAATCGTCCAACCAGCTCCGATCAGTACTATTTCCAATCTTCGCGCAGCTTCCAGGTGACCTTGAAAGCGAAGATCTGATCACCGGCGACTTAACGGGGGCGGCTTGGCCGCCCCATCTTCCTTGAGAGGACCTGACATGATGAAGCGCACAATCTTGGCGGCCGCAACGGCTCTCGTCCTGATGCTGCCGGGTTTCGCTGCGGACACACAGCTCCTGCCGGCAACGCCTCCAGCCCAACTGCTGCCTTCACCGCCCACCGACGGCTCGGCAGCACAAAAGCGCGAACTTGACGAAATCCATCAGGCCCAGCAGGGCATGACGGATGCCGACTTTGACCAGGCTGCCGCCGACGACAAAACCGAAGACGCCTCGGTCTTCAATGGCGTTGTCGGCATTGATCTCAAGACCCTGCCGAAAACCTGGGCGCTGCTCGCCACGGTGCGCAACGAGGAGAAAACCGCCGCCAAAATTGCCAAGAACACTTTTTTGCGCAACCGGCCCTGGGTGCTCGATCCGGCGCTCAAGACCTGCACCCGCGGCGATGCTCCGCGGTCGTCCTATCCCAGCGGTCATTCCACCATGGCCTACAGCATGGCAGTCATCTTGGCCGCGATGATTCCGGAAAAGGCGCCGGCCATTCTCGACCGCGCCAAGGCCTACGCCGAAAACCGCATCGTCTGCGGCGTGCATTATCGCAGCGACATCGTTGCCGGTCAGGTGCTCGGCACGACCGTTGCTGAGGAGTTACTTACAGTTGGTGCCTTCCAAGCCGATTTCAAGCTCGCGCAAATGGAATTGCGGACGGCCCTCAAGAGCGGCAGATAGCGGATACAGAAACGGCACAGTATTAGCATAGATCCTATCTGTTACCTTTCGGGGCGATAATAACTTCGATGCACCTCGCTGAAATACTGCGCGCGCAGGATGCCCCGCGCCCGCAGAACGGTAGCGCTCACGCAAAAATGACCATCGTTGTAATAGCGGGATGGGCATTTGGCGGGCGCACCGCCCGGAATTTGTCAGGCGAAGGAGTCGCTTCGCACCTCACCGGCAGCGCATCCAAGGACAAAATCAGCCGATTTCGAGGCCATACTGGCGGCCTGGAAGATGGCACGGGCATCGTTGCGCAGAACGGTCAGCCACGCGCCGATATAATCTGCGTGGCGCACGGTCGGCGTGATGGATTGGCTGGCACAGAGAAAGGCGCTTGCCATCTCGGCCACCAATTCCTCGCGGGCATATCCTTCGCTGCCGTAGCGGTTAGTAAGGTCGCGCGCCAGCCGCGATCCGTGGCCCGTCCAGTGGCCAAGCTCGTGAAACACGGTGCGGTAATAGTTAATCGGGTCGAAGAACGCGGTTTGCGGCGGCACCCGGATATAGTCCTCGGTGCGATGATAGAAGGCCTCGCCTCCGCCGGTACGGATATCGGCCCCGGTTGCGGCAATCACGGCTTCGGCAGCGGGAACGATCTCGGCTTCGCGCAAGCTGGCCTGTGTGTTCGCGGCCGTCTCCGGCAAATTCTCACATTGCTCCACATTAAACACCGTAAAGCGCTTCAAGAACGGAATGGCGGCGGGTTCCTCGCCACTTTCGGCGGCGCGCTGGCGTTCGTCGCGCGGAATGAAGCGGTCAGCATAACAGATGGTAGTGCCGCGCTCGCCCTTGCGCACATTGCCACCCGCGGCCAAGGCTTGGCGAAATGTCAGCCATTGCTGGGCGGCAAAGCCGCGAACAATCACCGCATCCCAGAGAATAAGCACATTGATGCCGGAATAGGTCCGACTGGTGACGGCATTGCGCGGCAAACCGAGACTACAGCTTGCGCCATCCCAAGGCTGCACCCAAGGCACCCGCCCCTCTTCCAACTCACGAATGATGCGGTCGGTGACGTCCTGATAAAGCGTGTTCCGTCCCGATGAACTTTCCAAAGAGTTGCGCATGCGGCGTCTCCTGCCTCGATCTCAAAACCACCGCGCCTTCCCCGGAAATGCGGAGCGGGCGGCGAAATGCGACCGAAGAGGCCCGCCATCGAAGGCGGGCCGCACCTAAAAGGCCGAAATGCAATGGAGGACACGCGATGAGCGTGTTGCGGCCTGCCGCGGCGGGCCTACAAGGGAGCGCCGCCTGCCCCGCGGTTCAGGGGAGGCCCTTAAAAGAAAAGTCCCACTTTCGCGGTACGCGAAGGTGGGTCCTGATGAGGATCGCGTCCGTCAGCGCTGCGACAGAAGCCGACAGTGTCGGTCAAACCGCCATGTCTGCGCAGCGCTGGCGGGAACTGGCACCCAGCCTACAACGACAGATTGGAGAGAACGCTCGCGGGAATTCCGTGGAAAACTTTGAAAATCGCCTATTCGTTGATCGCACCAACCGCGCAAACTGATTATCGTTCGCTTCACTGACTATATATGCAGTCCGCCTACGGACTGTCTGTCGTGGGGCACAATGGGACGCAGGATCGAGATCGCAGACGATGTTCCCATGTCGGATCACGTCACCGACTATGACCGCGAACACTTCACGATTTACATCCGTTTGCTCGATGCCGAGCGTGACGGTGTCTGCAACGAGGATATGGCGCGCGGTATCCTCGGCATCGACCCGGTTGCAGAGCCGACCCGAGCCAAGCGAGCGCTCACCAGTCACTTGAACCGTGCACACTGGATGACCACACAAGGCTACAAAGACTTGCTCAAGTAGATCAGTCGAGCAGCCGGCGGTAACCGCTTTCCATCATTTCACGTCCGCTTAAGACGGCGCGACGGATATGATCGCGCATGTGATTGCCTGGGTCTGACCACTCCGTCGCAACCCGCTGGGCGCCGAATAGTCGGATTGCAATATCCCGGTAATGGGCCTTTGCGAGCCAACCATCGAGCGCCAGAAGCTTGGTTGCCAAGCGCACGGCGCGCCCTTCTGGCGGATAGAGCTCTGGCCGCAGGACACCATGGGTGACCACATCGTTCAAGCGCTTCATCGCTGTGAGCCGCCCGCTGGCGGTCTTACTGAGAAACAGCGCCGGGGTCAGAAGCACGGCTCCGGTCATGGGGCCATGCACTTCCAACTGTAGCCATCGGCCTTCCTGGCTAAGGAGCACGTGATGGACGTCCCCTTCGTCGATCACTGTGACGCGACACTGCACGCCATCAAGCGACAAGGAACGCGCTAGCTCGTCTGACGAGCGCGGCGCACTTGCGAGCGGCAGTACCGAGACACACGCCTCTTTGCGCCAAAAAACCTCGGCGAAGAGCGCATCCTGTGAGGGATCGGTCAGCCGCAGCAGTGGCCAACACGAAGGTTCCGCAGCTACGGGCGCATCCCCATGCCCGGCAGAGAAGTCCGCGCGATATTTGGGGTTACGGCGCAGAAACTCCCAAGCCCAGGCAAGACTGGGTAGCTTGTGTGTCCACTCATAAGGAGCAGGATCGGTTTTATCGGCAGCTCCCGCGGGCTGCCCATGTCGATGGATACTCATGCGCCACGCTCACCATTTCCCGTTTCAGGTTGGTTGCACGGCAATGTTGTTGATGACTGCTGCGATGCCAGCAAGACAGTAACCGTACAACGCCGCCATCTATACGAATTTTAACCTGCGAAGCCAAGATGCGCACGATTGTAAGTACAACATTTTATGCGAAATTAGTCCGTAGACGGCATAAACCGCCTATCGGTCGCCCAGCAGACGCGGGTATCCGGCGTAAACGTACAGCCGCTTTTAGTCGGAACTAGATTCCGTGTCGTTGGCATCGTCGCGCTGGGCATTGTTCATGACAGTCTCGGCGCGTTCTTTGATGGCCGCGGCGAACGTGTCGACCCACTCCGTGCCCGTCGGCATGGCCGTTACTTCTTCGATTGCAGCAGGCAATTCGGCAAGCAGCTTCGACACCAATTGGCCGACGCGGCGCACGGTGCCGGTTTCCGAGAGACCCGCCGCTGCTGCCATCCGCCGCCAATGGCGCTGATAGATATGCCGGCCTCGGCGCTGCCCGCCGATATCTTGGGCGTGATTTAGGGTAATGTTCGCCCAGACCATGCCGGACATCAGATCGTAAAGTGGCGCCAACTCAGCCCGCTTTGGCTGCAGAAGGATGGAATAGTTCTTGGCGTGGGAATCGACGTTGCCGATGGCGATGTTGAAAACCACCGCGTCGAGCAAGCGGGTGATATCGCGCGCCGTCATATGCGCCCGGACGAGCGCGAACATGTCGGCAAGGGATGGCCCCGCTCGCCCGGTTCCGTTGTGCTCATATTTGGCGGCGGGAGCCCTACCAAGTGCTTGGCAGAAATCCTCTTGATGCAGGCGCGAAATCCGCTCGCCGTCGCGGCCACGATCAAAGCGCTCCACGAGGAGATAGCTGCGGGCCCCAGCGCGCCCCGTTGTCACGTGAGCCACCGAGAGACCGCAGCGCCGCGCCAGCACCATACAAAGCGCTTCGTTCGGGACACTGCCCGCGAGCCGCGGATTATCGGGCTTCAAGATGTGGGTGGACGGCGTTCCGTTAACCGGGATGGCGAGCTTGCCGTCGAGCAGCGCGAGCGGCAGCTTCTCCTGCGCCCCGGCAAGGCTCATCGACACACCCTCTTCGCCAACCAGAAACGGCTTGGCGGGAAGCTCTTCGATAATGCGTTCGAGCTGATCGGCCCCGGCAATGGCGATTGTTTCATCCTTCTCCACAGGGCGAGGCTTGCCGATGGTCAGCGCGCCGGCGAGATCTCGCCCGGTCTCGGCAATAAGCCCCATGACGTCGTCCTGGGAGACCCCGAGGGCTTGGGTCATGGCGCGCAACGGCTCGCCTTCCGGCAAGAGGTTCATCAGCCAGGGCGTTGTGACCGATGGCCCCCAATCGGCGGCGCTGAGCGGCATGCTCAATGAGATCGGAAAAGTACCGGCCGCGCTTCGCCAATCGGCATCGTAGCGAATGTGCAGACCGTCGTCGGAGGCAGCAATCGTCGCCACTAGCGTTTGGCGGAAGAAGATGGGCGTGTCGGTCATGACTGCGCCCGCCCATCAACGAGATGGATACCAACTGCCTGCGCGGCGGCGAGCGCCTTGCCGAGCTGCGCGGTGGGCTTTCCGGCTTCCAGATCGACGATGAAACGTTCGCCAGTGTTGATGGCCAAAGCCAAGTCGCGCTGTGTCAGACCCAACGCCTTGCGGGCCCGCGCGACCATTCTACCGAAAGCTTGTGCATCCATGGAAGTTTCTTTTCTTACCGATCGGTAAGATAAACACATGGGAGGCACTGCGCAAGAAGTATTCTTCCCGATCAGTAAGAAATTGGAGCGTCAGCACTCCAAAATCGCCATTTCTTACCGATCGGGAAGCATTCCCAAATAAAACAGACGAATAGGCCCACGGTTTCGATCATCGGACTTCTTGAAAGATGGCCAATCCGCCATTGCGACCACCAATTGTTTACTGACCAAAATGGCAATGTTTTTTGTGAAGCACACCACATTCAGCCACTCTCCGAAGGCGGCGCGGATACACCATCAAATATCTCCTGCATTTGCCCGAGCCACCATCGCGAAGCGCACTTCGGAAAGCACGCCCGTGAAATTCGCCCTGCGCTCGAAGGCATCAGGGCGGCGGAAAATGGAACGCATGTGCCTCCTCCGGTTACAGAAAGCACGTAGTGTAGGCGCTTTTCGTGACTTTCGTAACGTGTTGATCCAACTGGGTCTGCACTACTCCAGTTTTTCCTGTAAAGGCCCGTGCGCAGTCGAGACTTCGCCGCTTCCCAAGCTGCATACGAGGGTTCGCTTCCCTTCGCCCGCTCCATGGCTTAGCTGAGAACGAACCGAGTTTTTAACTGCGGATTTAACAGCTTTTGTTCCGATTTCGCCCCCGCGTGCGCCCCGGCGGACCATCGTTAGAACCCATATCGGCTCAGGGCCGCCGATTAGAAACGTTCATGCCGCGCTCGGGCTGTCGCGGCGGGGTCGTGGACGCAATTCCCGTCGCTGACGCAAGGTCTGCCAGCGCGCGTACCTGTGCGGCTTGCAAGCGATCAAGGACCGAGGTGAGTCTTCGGGAAAATTCGCAGTCCCTTGCGCCATAACTTAAGCGCTTGCCAGTGAATGGCGGCGGTTACCTTAAAGGTTTGCAGGGGAATGGCGAAGAACAGCTTCAGCAGATTGCGATCGGTCAATGGCTGATGTTCGCCGGTCAGCACGGCACAAAGCATTAACTGATCGTCGTGGCTGACATTGATGCCGATGTTAATCCGATCATCATCCTGAGCGACGCGGAAATCATATCTCATTGCCATGCCAAGAAACGGCGAAACATAAAAACTTTTGCGGCAGGTTTGCTTGACCGGTCCCGATGCGCCGTCGACCGGCAGAAGATAGGTGTGCCGTTCGCCAAACGTATTGTGCACTTCGTAGCGGATAGCGGTTAGTACGCCGCCGGCGTCGTAACAGAAGAATGTGCTGAGGGGATTGAAGGTGTATCCAAGCACCCGCGGCATCAGGAGAACGAAAATCTTCTCGGCGGCAATGCCGGCATTTTTCGCCTCTTCGCGAATTTGATCGGTCAGCGGCACGGAGCTGCCGTTGCCATGGTCGCGGTCGTAGAGGCTGAAGAGATTGGGCTTGTTATAGGAGAACCACCGCAGCGAGCGGCTATGGGCGGGAATTTCATCGAGATCGAGAAACAGCCAGAACGCCTTATAACGGAAATGATGGCGGCGCGGCGCCAACCGCCGGTGCATCACCGAACCCACACAAAGCGTCGAGGCAAATGCCATCACGCGGGCTCCAAAACGTCTTTCGAGGCAATGACGATGCGGCTCGATTCATTGGCGACCTGCCAAGGCCGGCGTACGCCGCCGAGCTGTTCGGCAACGGCCAGTCCGGCTTGCAATCCGTCCTCGTGGAAGCCGGCGCCGAAATGGGCGCCGCAGAACCAGGTGTTGCGCTTGCCCTGCAAATGCCAAAGCTTGCTTTGAGCGGCATGGGTGTTGGCGTCGAACAGCGGGTGCTCGTAGATTTGGCCGTGTATAAGCGTTCCGGCGCGCGGTGGCCGTATGGGGTTGAGGGTTACGAAGTATTGCCGGTTGCCCTTGATGTTTTGCAGTCTGTTCATCCAATAGGTGACGCAAAGCCTGCCGTTCTCCTCGCCCATATAATTCCAGCTCGACCATAGCTGTCGCCGAGTCGGCATCAGGCTTTCGTCACTGTGCAAGACGGTGTGATTTCGGCTGTAGCGGAATGCCCCGAGCAACCGCTGTTCGTCCGCGTCGGCGTCGGCAAGCATGGCGAGCGCCTGATCGGCGTGCGACGCAACGACGACATGATCGAAGGTTTCACTTTGTCCGGCGCTGTCCTTGATGGTGACGACGCCGTTCTGGCGTGCAATTGCTTCGACGCCGGTATTGAGGCGGATGCGGCCGGCAAGCGGCTTCATCAAGCGGCGCACATATTCGCGCGAGCCGCCGCAGACCGTTTCCCACGGAGGGGCCTTGCCAAAGCGCAGCAATTGATGATTGGCCTGAAAGCGGACGAAAGCGATGGCGGGATAGGCGAGCATTTCACCGGGAGCGCACGACCAGATCGCGCTCGCCATCGGCAGCAGGCAATTGTCGCGAAACGCATCGCTGAAGCCGCGCAAACGAAGATAGTCGCCGATGCTGAGCGGTTCGGCCGCAAGCAGGGCGATATCGGATTGGGCTTGCTGGTGGAAGCGCCTGAGGTCGTAAAGCATTTGCCAGAAGCGCGGCTGGACGAAGTTGTGGAGCTGCCCCCAAAAGACTTCCGAGGAGTATTCCAGCCGGCCCTGGTTCAGGGATACGGAGAACGACATCTCCGACAATTCCGTCTTCACCTCCAAATGCCGGAAAAGGGCCGAGAGATTGGGGTAGGTGACGTGGTTAAAAACGATGAAGCCAGTATCGATGGGCACCTCCTGGCCGTCGCTTTCAACACTCACGGTATTGGAATGGCCGCCCACCCGGTCGGCGGCCTCAAAAACGGTAACCTCATGCCGAGACGACAGCAGCCATGCGGCTGAGAGACCGGAAATTCCGGTCCCGACCACGGCAATCTTGAGCGTCGAGGGCATCGAGCATCCTTCTTCCCATTAGGCCCGCTTAGAACGTGGGCTGGTTCCCACTGGATCACTGCTGGTCCGGTGATCCGATGTCCGCAAGCCCCCGTTATTGGAACATGGAGCCAGCGCTAAAACAGGATATTCTGCCGGCGTCGTCCGTGATACGCCCGTATGTGCCGTCTTGGGACAGGACGCTGATGGGACAAGGGATGGGCCTGGACAGGGATGCCATTCGGCCGGATTGGGCCGTCCTGATCGTGGCGGTGTCCGCTCGCGGCGACCGCGCCGCGTTTGCCGAACTGTTCGCCTTTTTCGCGCCCAGGATCAAATCCTTCATGCTGCGCTCGGGCGAAAGCGAGGTGCAGGCCGAAGAGCTCGCACAAGAGGCGATGCTGATGGTGTGGCGCAAGGCGGCCTTGTTCGATCCGGCTGGCGCGAGCGCCTCGGCGTGGATTTTTACGATCGCCAGAAACCTACGGATCGATGCCAAGCGGCGCACCCGGCGCGAAAGTGCGCTGGTGGCGGGCGATGTCGATGACGAGTTTCACATCGACGAGGCCCCATTGCCCGATGCCCGCCTCGCCGAAACACAAACCGAGGCCAACGTGCGCAATGCTCTGGCCCAGCTACCGCCCGACCAGCTCCGGGTGGTGGAAATGTCGTTCTTCCAGGATCGGCCGCATGCGGAGATCGCCGATGCGCTGAAAATTCCGCTTGGAACAGTGAAGTCCCGTTTGCGCCTTGCCATGAGACGTCTGCGTTCTCTTCTGGGTGAAGAAACATGAGTATCGCTCATCATCCGTCCGAGGCGTTGCTCGCCGCGTATGGGGCGGGCCGGCTTGATGCTGGCGAACATATCGCAATCGCAACGCATCTTTTGGCGTGTGCGCAATGCCGCGCCTTCGTCCGGGCGGTGGAACAGGCCGGTGGTTCCGTTTTGGCGGAGCTGACGCCGGTGCCGCTGTCCGCCGATGCCTTGGCCTCGGTAGAAGCACGCTTGCAGCAGGCGCCGGAACGCTTTTCGCCCGCCAAGGCGCCTCCGCATCAAAAGATGGCGGGGTTGCCGCGCTTTGTGCAGACGTATCCATTCGACGAATGGCGTTCTGTGGCGCCGGCGCTGCAGGCCCGCACCATCCGCTTGCCGCATGCGAGCCTAGCGCGCGTTTTCCTGCTCAAGGCGGGACCGGGAACGCGGCTTTTGGAACATACCCATAGCGGTGTTGAAATGACCTGCGTGCTCGAAGGCGGCTTCAGTCACAAGGATGGTCATTTCGGTCCTGGTGATTTCGATTTCGGCGATAGCAGCGTTGATCACCGGCCGCTGATCGACGACGGCGTCGATTGCGTCTGTCTCGTGGCGATGCGCGGCAGGCTCGATATCAACGGCATTCTGGGCCGGCTGATACAGCCTTTCGTGCGCTTATAGGCGTCTCATGGATGCTGCCAGATTAGCCTTGCTCGTAGTGTCGGCCGTTGCCGGCATGGCGGTCCTGATGGCCGCCGCTTGGCTGGTCCAGCAGCGGCATCAAACATCGCGTTGGGTGGACTCCAGTTGGACGTTTTCGGTCGGCTTGGTCGGCGCCATTGTGGCGCTCGTTCCCTTTGACGCTGATCCCCTCCGGCAAGTGTTGCTGGCGGTTGTCGCGCTGTTTTGGTCGGTCCGCCTCGGCGGCCATTTGATGAAGCGCAACGCCAAAATTGCCGATGATCCGCGTTATGCCCATCTGGCGCGGCAATGGGGGGCGGCGGCGGCGCAGCGGATGTTCTTCTTTTTGCAGTCGCAAGCGCTGGTCGGTGCCGTGTTGGCCATCGCCGTGGGGCTTGCGGCGCATCATCCCGGCCGGTTTGGACGGGTGCAGGACATCGTCGGTGCCGGGTTGGCGCTGATCGCGGTCGGCGGCGAGGCGCTGGCCGATTACCAGCTGGCGCTGCACCGGCGCAGCGGCAATGGCGCGATCTGTGAACGCGGGCTGTGGTCCTGGTCGCGCCACCCCAATTATTTCTTCGAATGGCTCGGCTGGCTGGCGATCGCGATCATCGCCGCGGATGGCGATGGGTCCTATGTTTTCGGTTCTCTGGCGTTCGCCGCGCCCGCGGTGATGTATTGGACGCTGGTCTACGTGTCCGGCATCCCACCGCTGGAAATGCACCTGCAGAAAACTCGCGGCAGTACTTTTGCGCACTATCAATCGCGGGTTTCGCGCTTTTTTCCCTGGCCGCCTAAGCGGGGGCGAGACGCAAGCTGATCGCGTAAGAAATTGCCGAACTGGCGGCGATCAGGACACTGCCCCACAGGATATCGATCAGCGACAATTGCCACGTCCAATTCCGCAAGGTTGCTTGATTGGTCAGATCGTAAGTGCCGTAGGTGAAGGCGCCAAAAAGTGCCCCCAAATAAAGCGCTTGCTGCCAGGATTGCGATTTTAAGCTGGGATTGACGACGAACAGCACCATGCCGATCGGAAACAGCAGATAAAACGCGACGGCGGGCAAAATCCGAAAGCCGGACAGCGCAATATCATTCATGATCGGCTTGTAGAAGCGCGGCGCCATTTGGCCCAGCCAGATCATGTCAATCAGGAAAAATGGCACTAGCGCCGAGATATAGCGGGTCAGGAAGCTGCTCATAGCTTATCGCGCTCCTTTAGTTGGTTTTTTTACGAATGTCGGGCATTCCCCGGCGGACATAGTCTCTTTTCCGGACGCTAGAACGAGTTTGGGCGTCGATTGGATCAGTGCCGACATAATCGTGGAATGGCCGGCATAGGCGGCTCATTTTGTTGATCCAACCGTATCCCGCCGCCGTTATAATTCTGTGTTGGACGTCATGCGGAGCAACGCGAATGTGATCTGCTCCCCGCAAATTGGATTGTTTTGAGGTAGAGTTTTCCGGCAACTTCCGAAGGGCTTGGGAGGAGCGGAAGACGATGAATGCCTCGAAGTTCACGGACGCCCAGAAGGCGTTTATCCTGAAGTAGGGTGCGGATGGGATGCCGGTCGCGGACATCTGTCGCAAGGCCGGGATCAGCCAGGCGACCTACTTCAATTGGAAGAAAAAGTACGATGGCTGCTGCCGGACGAGATGCGCCGGCTGAAGCAGCTTGAGGATGAGAACACGAAGCTGCGGAAGGTTGTGGCCGATCTGAGCCTCGACAATGCCATACTGCAGGATGCCCTTCGCCGAAAACTTTGAAGCCTGCCCGGAGGCGGAAGCTGGTCGACGAGATGCGTGGGGAGTGGGACGTATCCATCAGGCGGGCGTGTCGTGTGTTCCTGTGCATCATCCGGGGAGACACCAAGCGCTTGGGTCATGGTCCGCAATGGCTCGCCTTCTGGCAGTAGATTAATCAGCCAGGGCGTCGCGATGTCCCCCAATCGGGGGCGCTAAACGGCATGCTGAGCGAGATCGGAAATGCACCGGCTGCGCCCCGCCAATCGGCGTCGTAGCGGATACGCGGACCCGCATCGGAGGCCGTGATTGTTGCCACCAGTGTTTGGCGGCAGAAGATGGGCGTGTCGGTCATGACCGAGCGCGATCATCCACCAGACGAATGCCGACCGCGTGGGCGGCGGCGAGCGCCTTGCCGAGCTGGGCGGTTGGCTTGCCGGCTTCGAGGTCCACAATGAAGCGCTCGCCGGTATCGATGGCCAAAGCCAAGTCGCGCTGTGTCAGATTCAATGCCTTGCGGGCGCGCGCGACCATTGCGCCAAAAGCCTGAGCGTCCATTTTGGGCTCCATCTTACCGATCAGTAAGATCGGCAATGATGGCGGGACTTTACAAGCAATTTCTTCCCGATCGGTAACATTCCAGAACCAAAGACCTGCTCGTCTTAAGCTCGTCGCGGTGGTGCAGCTCATTGAATTTTATGCCTAGTTCGTACCTTAGCACCTATTTGAGTGTATTTTTTGATGCACTCCTGGTTATCATTGAATTTTATGCTATATTCGCATCATGACTACGTTTCCACAGCATAAACTGAAGACTGTTTTGCAGGACTGGACCCCGCATGCCGTGGTGACCCACGCGTGGCTCAAACAGCGGGGGGTCTCGCACGATCTGGCGCGTGAATACGTCAACAACGGTTGGCTGGAGCGGCTTGGGCCCGGCACCTTCAAACGTCCTAAGGATGCGGTGACGTGGCAAGGCGCACTCTCCAGCCTGCAGACCCAACTCGGGCTCAAAGTCCATGTCGGCGCGTTGACAGCTCTCACGGCCGACGGTGGCTCGCATTATGCCCGCCCCGGCGGCGAAACCGTGTTTCTCTTTTCTCAAACCGGCACCACGCTGCCGAAGTGGTTTCGCGAACACGCCTGGCCCGCTCCAATAAGCCTGACCCAGACCAACCTGCTGCCGCCCGACATGGGCTTGCGGGAAGGAGCCAACGCCGGCTTTCAACTGCAAACCTCGGCCGCTGAGCGCGCCGTCCTCGAGGCGCTTCACCTCGCCCCTAAGGACATCGATCTCATCGAACTTTTCCAGATCGTCGAGGGGCTTCGAACACTGCGCCCCAAGCTGATGCAATCGCTTCTCGAGGCCTGCAACTCGATCAAGGTGAAGCGATTATTCCTGTTCATGGCCCAAAAAGCATCGCTCCCTGTTCTGGCCCATCTTGACCACAAAGCGATCTCGCTGGGGAGCGGCGATCGCATGCTCGTACCCGGCGGAACCTATGTCGCCGAATTCGGTCTGATCGTACCGAAGGAGTTGGCCCCGGCATGAACGAGACCTATCGCGCCCAGGTTCGCCTCCTTCTGGATGTCTTGCCGTTGATTGCCGAAGAAGACGTCTTCGCATTGAAAGGCGGAACGGCGATCAATCTCTTTGAGCGTGATCTGCCGCGCCTCTCGGTGGATATCGACCTCACCTATTTGCCGCTTGCAGACCGCGACACGGCGCTGTCGAACATTGCTGCGGCGCTTACCCGGATCAAGGGGCGGATTGAGGCGAGTTTGGCCGGCGGCCGGACAACCTTGGTGCATCAAGAGGGCGGCCTGGAGGTGAAACTCCAAATCCAGCGCGCGCGCACGCAGATCAAGGTCGAAGTGAACCCAACCTTGCGTGGGGCCCTCTTGCCCATTCGGACCACGGCCTGCGCCAAACGTGTCGAGGATATGTTTGAAGCCTTCGTCGAAATGCCCGTTCTGGCGCACGGCGAGTTGTTCGGCGGCAAAATCTGCGCCGCGCTGGATCGCCAGCATCCGCGCGATCTCTTCGACGTGCGCTATCTGCTCGATGAAGAAGGCCTCACCGACGATGTCAAATACGGGATGATCGCCGCGCTTGCGAGCCACAACCGCCCGATCGCCGAACTCCTCGCGGCACACCTGCAGGACCGCCAAGCCGCGTTCAATGCCGAGTTTTCCGGCATGACGCTGGAGCCGTTCGACTACGACTGCCATCAGGCGACGTTTGAGCGGCTTCGCCATGACATCCATGCCGCACTCAACACCGAGGATCGCGCCTTCCTAATGAGTTTCGAAGCGGGCGAGCCGGACTTTTCTTTGTTTCCCCTGCCCGGCCTTCAGGCCCTTCCCGCCGTACAATGGAAGCTGCTCAATATTCGAAAGCTCAAGCAATCCAACCCGACAAAGCACGCAAAGACCCTCACCGCCTTAAAATCCGTCCTGAGCAACACCGACTAATATCCGCGCGCACGCGGTGTTGACGCCAGCCCTACGATCCCGCCACACACCGCCATCAGGCACCTAATACCGCCAAACACCCGCGCGGCCGGCCTCAGCGATTGACCGCATGGGGCCTGGTCGCGCAGGGTTTTGGTGGGAAGGGATTAGCGCGCCAAAAAGCGGGAGAATGAATCTATGCGGCGTCCACAAAACCCAATGGCCCATCAAGAGGCGCGGGTCTTCGCCAACCCGCAAAGCAACGGACCAGCAGCAACATATGCGGGACTGAACGCTCGCTATGTCCGCATCAACAAGTTTGCGGAACTTACAGGGTATACGGACAAAGCCGTTCGCTGCAAAATCGCCGAAGGCGTCTGGCTGGAAGGCCGGCAATACCGACGGGCGCCGGACGGTGCAATTCTCGTTGATTTGGCAGGATACGAACAATGGGTCGAGGGAAATCTGGCGCCGGTGTAGAAGTCCGTACGACCTCTATCCGGCTTCGTTTCTATTTCGAAGGCAAGCGCCGCACCGAAACCCTCAATCTGAAGCCCACGGCCACCAACATCCAGGCGGCGTATCGCCTTGCTCACGAAATCCGCCAAGATATTGATCGCGGCATCTTCGACTACGCTGCGACCTTTCCGGACTCAGAGTATGCGCTCGCGCGCAAGCGTGAGCTTGAGGCGCTGCAGCAAAACGAAGAGTTGGCGCGCAAAGAGGCCGAAGAGAGGATGCCCCTGTTCTCGGACTATGTTGCGACATGGCTCGCCACCCTTGCCTGTGAAAAGGCGACCGCGGACGGCTATCGCACCCAACTGACGAACTTCTGGATTGCGGAGTTCAAGGCTAAGCGCCTCGACGAGATCAAGCACACCGACATCGCCAAGGCGGCGGCGAAGAAGGCTCTGGAAGTGAGCGCCAAGACGGTCAACAACCTCCTCATTCCTCTGCGCGCCTTGTTCGCAGCGGCGGTTGCCGACGACTTGGTCGAAAAATCACCTGTTGACCGGGTTCACAACCGCAAACACCAGCGTCCACCCATCGACCCATTCGAGCGCGAGGAGATGGAAATGATCGTGACCCGGATGCGCGAGTGCTATCCGGAGGTCGTCTATGCCTATTACGAGTTCGCCTTCTCGACCGGGCTTCGGACGAGCGAACTGATCGCCCTGCGGTGGGGGAGCATCGATTGGCATCGCAAGAAGGCGATGATCTCGCGCGCCCGGGTGCGCCACAAGGACAAGGGAACCAAGACCCATCACGCCCGCGAGATTGACCTGCACGAACGGGCCATCGCCGCACTCGTGGTGATGAAGAAGCACACGCTCCTCAAAGGCATGAATGAGCCGGTCTTCTGCCACCCCAATGGCAAGCCCTGGCCCAGCGACCGCATCCAGCGTGAGGAGTATTTCTACCCCGTCCTGAAGGATCTGGGGCTGCGCCAACGCCGGGCCTACAACACACGGCACACCTACGCCACCCTCGCCCTGATGAGCGGTGTGAACCCTGCCTACGTCGCAAAGCAACTTGGCCACACCGACACCACGATGCTTTTCAAACATTACGCAAGGTGGATTGAGGGGGCGGACAAGGGGGCCGAGGCCCGCAAAATGGACGCTGCTTTGGCTAAGAAATTAGTCCTGCCCGAAAGCGGCACGCGATGAGAAATCGAAGGGATTTGAGATCGGGACGGTGGGCAATATCCCCAGCACGTCCCCAGCGCCTATTTTACAATCGCATAAAACCAGGTTTTCCCTGGAATTTATGGCGGGAGCGACGGGGCTCGAACCCGCGACCTACGGCGTGACAGGCCGTCACTCTAACCAACTGAGCTACGCCCCCGCGGGCGTTTCGCGAGCCGGGAAAGCCGGACACCGCGAAAGGACGGCCGATGTAGGGCGCCGGCTTTGCTAAGTCAAGCCGGGCAGTTGCGGGTTTTTGTCAGGTGTCCAAAACGCCGCTACCCGGCCCTGCCGGGGGTCTGGTTGGGGCCTCCGGCGGTCCGGCGCGAAAGGCAAATTCGCCAGGGCGGCGCTGTCCGATTGGGCGGAAATCGCCCCGGAACGAAGCAGACCGCCTGCACAACTTCTTGAAGTCCGAAGGCGCGTTGGGCGCCCCCTTGGCGCAGGGCTGTGCTCACGTCTTGAAGCCGACCGGGGCAAATGCCGCTCCGGCTATCGCGCGTTCGGACGCGCCAAGCAGCCGCTGTTGGCGGGCCGTCTATCCCGAAGTCTTCAGTTGCCGCCCGGAGGTCCGCGGCGGTCGCCGTCGGGACGCCCGCCCCGCTCGCCGCCCTGGCTGGGTTGACCACCCTCGCCCTTATTGCCCGGTTCGGGACCGAGGCCGCGCGCGGCGCGCAGCCGGTTGACCGACAGCACGCCGGTGTGTTCGGGATCGAGTTCGTTGAACAAAGCCCGCGCCGCGGCGGCGTATTCGCTGAAGTCGATCACGCCGTCGCCGTTCCAGTCCTGCAGCGGCGAAACGGCGGAGCGGTCGTCGTTCCAGCGCTGCTGGTTGACGGCACGCGCCTCGTCGGGCTCGAGCACGCCGGAATGGTTGAGATCGGCGACCGCAAAGTCGCGGCGCAGGCCTGCTTCCATCTGGGTGCGTGTCAGGCGGCCGTCGGGCCCCACGTATTTCAAGAGAAGCTGCGACACCGGCGCGTGCCATTCCTCTTCGCGATGGCCGGGCATGGGAAAGTCCGGACGCCCGCCGCCGCAGGCGGTGACGATCAGGCACAAAAGCGAAACGCCGACAATGGTGACGCGCATGGTCTGGTCCTTCCCCTGACCTACCCTAACCAGAAAAAAGCCCGCGAAGATACGTTAATCGCGGTTCACCATTCGCACTGAGCGGTTGTTAAGACCGAGGCACTAGCCTTGCGGCATGGTCCTGCCTCCGGTCACCGCGATGCCCGTACCAGGCCCTGCCGCGAGTCCGGCCGGGTCTGCGACCGGCGCTGCCGCCGCAACCGCAGCCCCCGTGCCTCCGGCGACCGTCCCGGCCCCAGGGCAGGCATTGCAGGCGACGCTCGCAGCCGTCCGGCTCGAAGCCGCGGCCACGCAGGACGGTCTGGCGAGCCTCATGGCGAACGTGCTGCGCGCCACGGCGGCGGGAAATCTTCCGCCGGCGGTGCAAACCGCGATGCAGCAGTTGATGGCGCTGCACATCGCGACCGACAAAACGCCCGACGCGGCCGCGGTGAAGAACGCGATGCTCAACTCGGGTCTGTTTACCGAAGCGATGCTGGCCGCGGGAATGGCTCCGGCCGATCTCAAAGCCGCGCTCGGGCAACTGCAACAGGCCGCGCAACGCTGGCTCGGCAAGGCGCAGGCCAACGCCCAGCAGTCCGGCGCGCCCAACGTGCCGCCGCCGGTCCGGGGCGGAGCGCCGATGGCGCAATATCCGGCGCAACCGAGCCTGCCGGAGAATGCCGATCCGGCGCTGACGGCAACGCTGCTCGCCAACGGCAGCGAGGCGGCGCTGGCGCGCGAGACCCTGATGCAGATGGCGTCGCTGCCGGAGCAGAACAAGCCGGGCGAAACCCGCTGGATGTTCGACGTTCCACTGATGACGCCGCACGGCGCGGCGGTGGCGCAAATGATCGTCACCCGCGATCACAAAGGTTCGTCGCCCGACGCACCCGACCCGGTATGGCGGGTCGGTCTCGCCATCAACATCGAGCCGCTGGGACCGGTACGCGCCAACCTCGCGCTGTCGGGCGATCATGCCTGGGTGACGATCGGCGCCGACCGGCCGGAAAGTCTCGACAAGCTTGCGCGCAATTCGTCGTGGCTGACCGATGCACTGACCGCCGTGACGCTCGACGCCGACATTGCGTTCCAGTCCGGCGCAGGCACGCCGCGGGCCTATGGATCGCTGGTGGATCGCGCGTCATGACGGCACCGAAGCCCAATCCGATCGCCGTCGCGCTGAAATACGAGCGCCAGCATGCCCCGCGCGTGGTGGCGTCGGGACGCGGCGCGGTGGGTGAAGCGATCATCGCCAAGGCCAAGGAAGCCGGCGTACCGATCCAGCAGAACCCTGCGCTCGCCGAAGCGCTGGCGACGATCGAAATCGATCAGGAAATTCCCGAAGCGCTCTACAAGGCGGTAGCCCAGGTGCTCGCCTTCATCATGCGCACCGCCGGACATTTGCGCTGATGCCTGCCCGTCAAATCGGATTTCCGCCGCCGTCGAGATAGCCGAAGCGCGCCATCGCGGACCCGTGCACATCGATCAGTCTACGGACGAGATCGGGAGGCAGCTCCTCGCGCCACGATCCGATGCGTCCACGGCGAAAGAAGAGCGAGCGCGCCTGCGACGGCCGTTCGCAGAAGCCGAGGTCGCGCTCGCGCTGCTGCAGGCGCGCGAATCCGGCCACTTCGACGGCTCGCGCAATGGTCTCGCCATTGGCGGACCAGCCGAGAAATGCCAGCACATCCGCCAGCACGTGCGCGGCATCGGCGATGAGATCCTCGTAGCGCACGACCAGCAACCGAAGTCCGGATCTCTCTACCCAGCTTGCGGCGTGATCGCTCCAGCGCCCCGGCACCTGCCGCAGTCCTGGCGCCAGCGCATTGGGATCGGCCATCAACGCGAAATCCGGATCGCACAGACGGCGGACCGCTTCGGCGCAATCCACATTCCAGTGATCGGCGGCCGACGGCACCACATCGAGCACGTTGCGCACGATGTAGATCGCCCCGGTGGTGATATCGGGCGGGAACAGCGGCTCGCCCTTGGGCGTGAACCGCCAAGCGTCGTGAACCTTGAGAACCAGCGGAATCGGCACATGCGCAGCAAGCACACGGAAGATCTGCGGCCGCAGGTTTTCGTATGCGGCAACCGGCAAATTCGAAGACTTGAAGCCGCAATACTGGTCGAACACGACGCGCGAAAAGGCGCCCGACAGTCCGTATTGCGGTAGCGCGTCGATGTCGGCCTCGCCTCCGGCGCGGACATTGGCGAGCAGGATACGCAGCCAGGTGTTGCCGGATTTCGGATAGGAGGCGAGCCAGAAGATTTCAGCCATGAGACAAATCCGCGATGATGCGCTCCGCGAGATCATCCATTTCGGTCACGGCCGTTTGCGGGAAGGCGAGCGTGCGTGTCTCTCCGATCGCGTGGCGAAGGCGGGATAAGGCCGCCGGATCGCTCAGTGCCACCGCGAGTTCGGGCTGATACGGCAGCAGCGCGTCCACGCCGTTGCTCTCCGCGGCGCCTTCGAGACGTTCGGGCCGGAGCATATAAAGCCGTTTCAACGGCATCGGCTCGCGGCAATAGCGCTCGCGCGCGATCGTGCGCCGGGGGATTTCGCCGGCCGCATCGCCGAGCCATGCCGGCGCGCGACCGAACAGGATATCGACCGCTTCCTGCCACAGGATCATTTCCGGCCATACGGGATAGACGCTTACCGTTCCATCGGGATCGACAACGAGCGGAGCGGCATCGTCGGCCATCAGGCGCCAGCCGCGCTTCATCAAAGCCGCCGCCAAGGTGGACTTGCCGCTCACGGTACGTCCCATCACCACGATGGCACCGTCGGGACCGGCCAAGGCCGCTGCGCTGGTGCCGAAGCCGCCCCGCAACAGCATCAGCACCATCAAAGGCGTGCTGCGCAGATACGGCCCCAGCACCGCGGCGATGTCGTGGCCGAGCGGCTGGACCGTGAGGACATCGCGGCGAATATGAAGACGCGCAATGCCGGGCACATCGAGCAGGGCTTCGGATCTGCTGGCCTCGTACAGCACGCCGCGCACGATCGCGTCCGGCAGATAGCGCGGGACGTCGCCGTAAACGACCCGCACGTCCGCAACAACGGCGGGAAGCTCCGCGGCCAGATCACTGCCAGCACATGGCGATGTCATCGACGAAGTATCCTGCGCCGGAGGGATAGCGCCAATCCCGCTCGATGCGCCCCGAATAAGAAGTGGAATCACTCTAGTTCCTGATTTTCACTCTCATAACGCGAATCATTGGACACGATGCACGTACAGGTATATTCCGTATAGTTAATTTCCTCCTGGATGGAGCACAAGCATGAGTGATCCCTATATCGGTCAGATCCTATGTGCCGGGTTCGACTATGCCCCCACCGGATACGCGCTCTGTAACGGAGCGAGCATGCCGATAATGCAGAACCAGGCTCTCTATTCGCTACTGGGTATCGCCTACGGAGGCAGCGGGACCAACTTCAACCTTCCCGATCTGCGCGGCCGCACCTTCTTCGGCTGCGGCACGAGCCCGCTGTCGGGGGCCGTGTACGCGCGCGGACAGTCCGGCGGCGCCGAAGCGGTGACGCTGATCGACGCGCAAATGCCGGGGCATCAGCACACGGTGATTGCGTCGTCGGCAGCGGGAACGGTGGCGCCTCCGGGCAACATCTATTCCTCGGTCGGCCCGGTGCAGAGCGGATCGACGTATCCGCTGTATGCGGTACCGCAAACCGTCGTTCCGCTGGTCAATCCGGTTTCGACGTCCGGCGGAAGCCAATCCCATCCCTCCATGCAGCCGTTCCTGGTCGTGAATTTCGCCATCGCAACGAACGGCTATTACCCGCAGCGGACCTAGCCGGGAGGAAACGCCATGTCCGATCAATTCCTGGGCGAAATTCGCCTCTTCGCGTTTCAAAGAACGCCGGTCAACTGGCTTCCCTGCAACGGGCAGTCGATCAGCATCGCCACCTACAATGCGCTTTACGCTCTGCTCGGTACGACATACGGCGGCGACGGCAGCACGACCTTCGCACTGCCGAACCTGAACGGCCGCGTGCCGGTCGGCCAAGGGCAGAACACCGCCACGGTGCCCCCGCTCACCGCGCGCACGATCGGTCAGTCCGGCGGGACCGACTACGTGACACTCACCACGGCGCAAGTACCCGCACATACCCACGCGCTGCAAGCGACGACCGCCGGCGACAGCACCGGTACATTGGGTCCGACGGTGACGTTCGGGTCCGATACGACCAACACGGAGAAGCACTACCTTTATCCCGTGCCAACCGGAATTACCTTCAAAGATCTCGCGTCGACGGCCGTGGACATGCAGGGCGGCAGTGCAGCCCATCTCAACGTCATGCCGGGGCTGGGCTTGATGTATTTCATCTGCACCCTCGGCGGTGTCTATCCGACCAGGTCGTGACAGGAGAGCGGAAATGTCTGATCCCTACGTTGGTGAAATCAAGATCTTCCCGTACGACTTCGTGCCTTACGGCTTCCTGGCGTGCCAGGGTCAAAGCCTTAGCGTCAACCAGTTCCAGGCATTGTTCAGCCTGCTCGGTGCCAATTTCGGCGGCGACGGCCGGACCAATTTCAACACGCCCAACCTCGCAGGGTTGGCGCCGGTCGGTCTCGGCGTGGCGCCGAATGGTGGCACGTACAACTGGACGCTGGCCGCGGTGCACGGTCAGGAGAAAGTGGCGCTCGTCGCCAGCCAGTATCCGGCCCACAATCATACGATCTCGCAACCCGGCGGACCGACCGCCGCCGCCAACGCCTACGCTGCGCAGGCCGGTTCGCTGATGACGAACGCCAATCCGGCTCAGTACTTTGCCGCACCGCCGACAGCCGCCAATACGACGATCCATCCGGCGGCGCTGGCACCTTACGGCGGCGGAGCAAGCGCCGTACAGCCGCACGAAAACCGCCAGCCATTCCTCGTGCTGACGCCGTGCATTGCCTGGGCGGGCGTTTATCCCATCTTCACCTGATACCGTGCGTATTCCCGCCTCCCCTCAGCAGCCCCCCGCTGCTCTCTTCGCCGACCTGCCCGTCGTCATAGGGCAGGTCGCGCTTTTGCGGGAGACGGCCGAGGACGTGCCATTCCTGCGCCGCCTCTACCGCTCGACGCGCGAGGAAGAACTCGCACTGACGGGCTGGCCCGAGACGATGAAGCAATTGTTTTGCGACAATCAGTTCGATCTGCAACGCGCCCATTACCGGCGCCAGCATCCGCTGGGCGAATTCCTCGTCATACGCGCCGGCGCCGAACCGGTGGGGCGGCTTTATCTCGATGCCGGCGGCGAGACGGTCCACCTCATCGACATCGCACTTCTGCCGGCGTGGCGCGGCTGCGGCATCGGCTCCTCGCTGTTGCAGTGCCTGCAAGCGCGCGCCGCGGCGGCGGGAAAAGCGATGAGCCTGAACGTCCTCACCCGGAACCGGCGCGCCATCGCGCTCTATCGCCGTCTCGGCTTCGCCGACGAAAGTGTCGCCGCATCGCACATGAGCATGTGCTGGCGCGAAACGGCTGCCGGACAGATTCAGTTGAAGACCGCCTCGTAAACGATGCCGTCGCGGTCGCGGCTTCTGGGAACGATGAAGATCGCAAGCGTCCCCAGAGCGTCGTTTTTGAAGGAGTAGATGCGCTGAGGAAGAATGGTCTGCATGGCGCATTTGAAGATGAGGCTGAACGGATCGCGGCGCATGCCCGGATACGGATGGGGCGTGAGCCGGGCGACGTGCACCAGCCGCATGTCGATATTCGAGTCACCGAGCTCGAGCGAAAACACTTCGTTGGCGCGCGGGGCGAAAGTCTCAAACTGCAGGAGCTGCATGGTTCCGCAATCCGGTGGATTCGATCACGGCCAATGCTAATCCAAAGGAGTACCGTCAAAAAGAAAGCCACGATTTTTATTTGAACTGAACATCGTTACATTTGATCTATCTCACAGAATACTTACGCCTTGTCCGGCACCAAACCCGGCAAGACCCGGTGGATGTTTGTGCCGATTTTTGTGCGCGCTTGTCCGCCGCGCTCGGAATTCCGCCAAATCGTGTTAGGTTCCGGACACGACGGGACCTCTCCCGTTACGAAGAACGGACGGCATGATCGCAAAGATCCGATACTGGCTTGGCGCAGCGGAGACGGTTCCGACCTTGGCCATCGCATGGGCGCTGGTGTTCGTCGTTCCGTTCCGGTGGACGGCGCGCTGGTTCGGCGGAGCGGTTGCGCCGTCGATGCAAATGGCGATGTCCGAACGGCGGATCGCCAATGCCCGCTATGTCGCGCGACGCCTACAGCGGGTTGCCGCGCATATGCCGTGGCGAACGACCTGTCTGGTGCGGGCGATCGCCGGCGCACTCATGCTGAAGCGCCGCGGCATTCCCTCGACGATCCGGTTCGGCGTCAACCGAGCCGACGGCGGACTTTCCGCGCACGCCTGGCTGCTGGTCGGCGATACCATCGTGTTGGGCGGCGAAATCGCGCCCGAATACCAGCCGCTGGCCGATATGGGAGACAAATCGTGAGGTTCGCGGCCGGAGAAGGACTGGCGGCCTCGCTGACCGTTCTCGTTCGCGACGTCTCCGCCTACGCCGGCCGCAAAGGCATTCGCGCCGGTGTTCTGGTCCTGTCCGGCGCGATGCTGGAAGGCATCGGACTGGCGCTGATCGCCCCCATGCTGGCGGTCTTGTTCGGCGGCAGCAACGGCAACGGGCGGCTGCAGCGCGTCAGTGCAATGCTGTTCGACTGGACCGGCCTGACCACCCTGCCCGCACGGCTTGCGCTCCTCCTCGGCGTCTTCGTCGTCGCCATGATCGTGCGCGCGGTGGTGCTCATGGCGCGCGATGCGACGCTCGCAGAACTGCGCATCGGCTTCGTCGAACAGCAGCGCTGCCGCGTCGCCGAAGACCTCGCCGCAGCGTCGTGGAGCAAAGTGGTCCGCCTGCGCCATGCCCGCGTCATCCAGGTGATGAGCGGCGACATCCAGCAGATCGGCGTGGCAGCGTTCTTTCTCACCCAGTGCCTGACATCGGTGGTGATGCTGGCGGCACAATGCGTGCTGGCGCTTTGGCTGTCGCTGCCGCTGGCGCTGCTGTCGTTCGTGCTGCTGATCGCCAGCGGACTGGCGCTGTTTCCGACCATGCGGCGGGCAAACGCCCTGGGCAAAGTATTCACCAACGCCAGCCAGATCCTGTTGCACGGGACCTCGCAATTTCTCGGCGGCCTGAAACTGGCGGTCAGTCAAAACCTGCAAAGCGGCTATCTCGCCGAATTCCGCGCGACCATTGCCGAACAGAGCGAACAGCAGATCCGCTATCTGCGTCAGCAGACCGCCTCGCGGCTGGTGATCGCAACGGTCTCGGCCGTGGTCGGCGCGCTGCTCGTCCTGGCCGGATTGACGGTGTTCCACGTCGCGCCCGCGATGCTGGTTGCCCTGCTTCTGGTGGTGGCGCGCATGAGCGGACCATCGGGACAGATTCAGCAAGGCGCCCAGATGCTCGCCAACGCGCTGCCGGCCTACGATGCGGTTCGCAGCCTGCGGCACGATCTCGAAGACGGCGCGATGCCCATCGTAGCGGCCGACGACGCGCAGCCGGTATCGGGCGAAATCCGTTTCGATCAGGTGACGTTCGCCCATCCGCAGGACGGCGGCGGCGAAGCCCACGGCGTGCACGATCTCACGCTGACGATCGCACCCGGCACCTGCCTCGGCATCAAAGGCGCGTCCGGTGCCGGCAAAACCACCTTCGCCGATCTTCTCGCCGGACTGTATCCGCCGCAATCCGGCACCATCACGGTCGACGGCGAGCCGTTGGGTGCGATGCTCGGCCGCTGGCGCAACAGCATTGCCTACGTCGCCCAGGATCCGTTCCTGTTCTACGACACCATCCGGCGCAATCTCGCCTGGGCCGATCCGTCCGCCGACGAAAGCCGCATGTGGCAGGCGCTCGATCTGGTCGAGGCCTCCGGTTTCATCCGCGCCCTGCCCGCCGGACTCGATACGGTGGTCGGCGAACGCGGCACGCTAATTTCGGGCGGCGAACGCCAGCGCATCGCCTTGGCGCGCGCCGTGCTGCGCCGTGCAAAGCTCCTGATCCTCGACGAAGCGACCAACGCGCTCGATCCGGCCACCGAAACCGCCATCCTGGACCGCTTGCGCACGCTCGATCCGAGGCCGACGCTCGTCATCATCGCCCATCGTCCCGACAGCCTGAACGGCTGCGACCGCGTGCTGACGATGAGCGACGGTCAGCTCGCCTGACGCGCGGACCTATTCTTTTTCCAGATAGCGGCGCAGCGTATCGCGCTGGTTGATCATCGCGACGGTTTCCGGATCGCCGCGCAGCCATTTCCACAACAGCGTGCCGTACTCGCGCCGGATATCCTGCAGCCGCCGGACATAAGCGGCAGGCCGGCCCAGAAGCGTCCCCGTGAAGGTGTTTTTCCTGGCGGTGTTGCCGTGCCGCTGAAACAACCCGGCATGCAAGGCGGACAAGCGGTTCTTCAACGTCGACTGGCGCGCCAGCATCGTGACCAGCGGCGCCGTAGGCATTCTGGCATAGCGTCCGAGGTTCGAAACCACATCGGGCACACAGACCGCGAGCGACGGATCGGGCTGCCATCCGCCGAGTTGCGGCGTCGCCACGCCGAGCGATTTGTTGGCCGCATAAAGTGCGATCCGCACGCTTTCGGTCAGCCGCCATTGGCGCGCACGCTCCCAGATCACAGTCCAATCCGCCGCCAGTTTGTCGGTGCGCAGGAACTCCGCGATGTCCCAAATCTGCGAGAGCGGCGTTTCGAAAATGTGGTGCCTGAGATGCAGGCACAGGCAGAGGAAGAGATCCTCTGGCGCCATGATGAAAGCCTTCGGCGCAATCTGCGGCGCCGCAATGGCCCGCGACCAGAGACCCGCCAGAAAGGCATCGTCGGCGCCGAGATCGTCCTGCAAATGCCAATGCAGTTCGAACGGCAGCGCGTTGCCTTCGCGCCGGAACAGCACATGGTGCCCCCGGCTGGCGGTGAGATGCGGATCGGAAATGTCGTATTCGCTGGAATAGCCCTGCCGCGACAGCGCCGCGCCGAATACCAGAAGATCCTCATCATGGATCAGGAAATCGATGTCGCCCATCGGGCGGTGTCCGGGATTGCCGTAGAGCCGCTCGGCGAGATCGACGCCTTTGAGCAGCAGCGCCGGACGATCCGCATCGCGAATGACCGTCCCCAGCGCTGCGCGGCCGCCGAAGTTGCGAATGGCCAGGGCCATCATGCGCTGGTGCAGTGCGGCCGCGACCGGCGCCGGCGGTGCGATACCCGCCATCTTCATCCGCCGGTCCAGAAACGCGAAGCCCTTGCCGGCCGACAACCGCGAAAGCAGCGCCTCCCAATCCGGCCCTGACATGCTTCGCAGTCGGGCGTCGCCCTCCTCGTCCCAACGCAAGCAGCGCAGTAATGGCTCGGTCATAAGCTACTTTGTATCCGTGTGGCCATCGCTGTCGAGACCGTGATTGTGGCGGTGATGCAGGTCCGGATAATGCGGATGGGTATGCACCAGCGGCGCGTGCTTGTGCCGGTGAGTGTGAGGCTCGCCCGGCGGATCGGCATCGGTATGAGCGTGCTGATGATGCGCGTCATGGACGTGCCGGTGCTCGTGTTCCATCTCTTCGTGGGTATGTTCGTGGTCGTGGCGTTCGGTCAAATGCAGCCACAGCCCGATCCCCATCAGAACCGCGGCAATGCCCAAGCGCAGCGAGACGGGCTCGGCGAGCATCCCCACCGCCAAGGCCGCGCCGATGAACGGAGCCATCGAGAAATAGGCCCCCGTGCGGGCGCTGCCCAAATGGCGCAAAGCCAGGACGAACAGGACCAGCGATACGCCGTACCCCAGCAAGCCGATCATCGCGGCCCCGGCCAGCGGCAACACGGCCGGCAGGCTTGCCCCGCTCGCCACAGCCAGCGCGAAATTGACGGTCCCGGCAACCAGCCCTTTCACGGCCGCGATCTGCACCGGGTCGGACCCGGAGAGTTTGCGCGTCAGGTTGTTGTCGATGCCCCACGCGACGCACGCACCGGCGATGAACAGTGCGCCCCATCCGACCGGCTGCACGCCGCCGCTCCACGACAGCACGACCGCACCGGCGAGAATGGCGGCGGCTCCCACGAGCAAGCGGCGATCCACATTCTCGCGGAACACCACCCAGGCGATCGCCATGGTGGCGAGACCTTCGAGATTGAGCAGCAGAGCTGCGGACGATGCCGGCGTGCGGGTCAGACCGAGCATCAAGAGCAGCGGTCCGGCAACGCCGCCGCAAAGGATCACCAGCGCCAGCCAGGGAATATCCGCGCGCCGCAAAGGCGCCTCGGTCGAGACAGGACCGGCCGACCGGCGCAGAGAACCATACAGGCCGAGCCCTATCCCGGAGCCGAGATACAACAGACCGGCCAGCAGCCAGGGACCGATCCCGTTGCCGAGCAGCAGCTTGGCGAACGGCGTGCTGGCGCCGAACAAAACCGCCGACGAGAGCGCCAGCGGAACACCAGGCCAGGAAATATGGGAATGCTTGAACATGGCGGGAGTGTAGACGAAAACCACGGTGCCCGAGCGATCGCAGACTCCGTCTCGTTGGGAATTGCCGCCGCCCGGCTGGTGCTATATTGAGGCGCCTCCGGGCGGTTAGCTCAGCGGTAGAGCATCTCGTTTACACCGAGAGGGTCGGGAGTTCGAAACTCTCACCGCCCACCACAATTCCTTGATTTTCCTACATTTATCGAGACGATCTAGCGCAGCAGCGCCTCCAGGCTTTGCTCCAGCCGGTCCAGATCGGCCGCGTTGACGTGCAGGTGAGGAGCGAAGCGGACGGCATTGCCGCGCTGGCTGATGTAGATCCGCCGCGCCGCCAAGTCCGCGACCAGATTGCCCCGATACCGCGCCGGAAGCTGGGCGCCGAACATATGCGGACTGCGCAGCTGCTGCGGCGGCAACGCGAACCCGAACCGCTCCAGAGCCTCCGCGATCCGCGCATTGATCCGGGCCAGCGACGCCGCGATGGCCGGCACACTCCACGCCTTAAGCTGCTCCAGGGCTGCAATGGCACCGGGAAGAACCGTCGGCACGACGGTTTCGCCGACATCGAAGCGGCGCGCGCCGGGCGCGTACTTGGGCGCATACTTCACCAGCCCGGCAAAGTTCTCGGCGTTCTCGCGCTTGAGCCAGGATTCCTCCAGCGGACGCGCATCGCGCCATGCAGGCGCGACATACATCAGGCCGAACCCGTACGGACAGAGCAGCCATTTGTAGCCCGCGGCATAGACGAAATCGGGCTGAACCGCCGCGATATCGAACGGCATCGCGCCCAGCGATTGCGTCAGGTCCAACGCCAGACTCGCCCCTACGGCGCGACACGCTTCGCCGAGCACGACGAGATCGACGAATGCACCGTTGGTCCAGTGACACTGCCCGGCCGCCACGACCTTCACACCGGGCACGATCAGCGTCAGATAGGCCTTGGTCCAATCGCCGTCGGCGGGCGTCGGCACCGTGACGATCTCGGCGCCCCGTTCGCGCGCGCTGCGCTCCCACGGCAGGTAGTTGCTCGGAAACTCCTCGTCCATGACGACGATCTTGTCGCCACGCCCCAGCGTCGGTTCGACGGCGCGCGCAGCGGCGCTGCAGCCGTAGCTCGCGGCCGGAACGACGGCATAGCCGTCGGCGTCGCCACCCAATACGTCACTGGCCAAACGGCGCACGGTATCGGCATCGTCGAAGAAGCTCGCCGCCGTGCGTTCCCAGGGATGGCTCTTGCTTGCGGCACCGGCCAGCAGACGGTCGCGCGAGGCGTTCAGCAGCGGTGAATTATAGGCGGCGTTGAAATAGGCGACATCGTCCGGCACATCGAACAATGCACGCTGAGACGGCAGCTCGAGCGCAGTCATCGTCATCCTCCAAGTCCACATTCAGCAAATAATGCCTGCGGGCTCGGACGCCTCATAAACTCCACGTGAAAGCGAACGTGTCACGGAAACTACAACAGGACGGATGTGAAACCACATCCGTCCTGTCGAGAAGAAGAAAACCGGCTCGGCTTAGTTCAGCGAATCTTTGAGCTGTTTGCCGGGGCGGAAGCGCGGCTGGCGCGACGGCTTGATGGTGATTTCTTCGCCGGTCTGCGGATTGCGGCCCTTGCCGCCGGCGCGCGTGGCAACCACGAAAACGCCGAATCCGGTGAGACGGACTTCGTCGCCGGCCTTGAGAGCGGCAGCGATCAGGTCGAACACGCCGTCGACCGCCTTGGCCGCGTCGTTCTTAACGAGACCGGTGTGGTCCGCGAGTTTCTGGATCAGATCGTTCTTGTTCACGGGATTGGCTCCTTCAAACGGCGTGCGCAAAGAGTCTGCGCGATTTTGCGCGTCGTCGCCTCAAACTCAGGAATCGCCGCGGCGACGGCAGGGAATCTAGGGCCCGCGGGGCCGGCCCGGCAAGGAAAACAGGCCCCAAACTCGCGGAACTCTCACAAAAAAAGGCCGGATTCGGCCTTTTTTCCCGCGCCCTTCGGCGGCAAGAACCTTCCGGCCGAGCACTGCCCGGCCGGAAAGCCTTTATGGATTAATGGGTTATGACCGCATCGCCGTCTCCGCCGGAAACCGCGGCGGTAGCGGCAATCTCGGGCTCGACCCACTCGATCGGCTCGGGCTCGCGGGTGAGAGCCACTTTCAACACCTCGCTGACCTTGGCGACCGGCACGATCTTGAGGTTGGTCTTCACGTTATCCGGAATGTCCTCGAGATCCTTCTCGTTCTCCTGCGGGATCAGCACCGTCTTGATGCCCGCCCGCAAGGCCGCCAGCAGCTTCTCCTTCAAGCCGCCGATCGGCAGCACGCGGCCGCGCAAGGTGACTTCGCCGGTCATCGCCACGTCACGGCGCACCGGAATGCCGGTCAGCACCGAGATGATGGCAACGCTCATCGCCACGCCGGCCGACGGACCGTCCTTGGGTGTCGCGCCTTCCGGCACATGCACGTGGATGTCGCGCTGGTCGAACAGCGGCGGCTTGATGCCGAAGGTGGTCGCCTTGGAGCGGACATAGGACCGCGCCGCGTCGATCGACTCCTTCATCACGTCGCCGAGCTTGCCGGTGGTCTGCATCCGGCCCTTGCCGGGCATTTCCACCGCCTCGATCTGCAGCGTGTCGCCGCCGACTTCGGTCCAGGCCAGACCCGTCACGACGCCGACCTGATCCTCGCCTTCGACCTCGCCATACCGGAACTGACGAATGCCGGCATAGGTGTTGAGGTTTTCCGGCGTGACTTCGATCTTGGTCGCCTTGTTCGAGACCAGATCCTTGACCGCCTTGCGCGCCAGGTTGGCGATTTCGCGTTCGAGATTACGAACGCCCGCCTCCCGCGTGTAATAGCGGATCAAATCGCGCAAGCCTTCATCGGTGATCGACCACTCGCCGTCCTTCAACCCGTGGGCCTTGACGACCTTCGGGATCAGGTGGCGCTTGGAAATCTCGACCTTCTCATCCTCGGTGTAGCCGGGGATGCGGATGATCTCCATGCGGTCCATCAACGGCTGCGGCATACGCAAGGAGTTGGCCGTGGTGATGAACATCACGTCGGAAAGATCGAAATCGACTTCCAGGTAGTGATCGTTGAAGGCGTGGTTCTGCTCGGGGTCCAACACCTCCAGCAGCGCCGACGACGGATCGCCCCGCCAGTCCGCACCGAGCTTGTCGATCTCGTCGAGCAGGAACATCGGATTGGACGACTTCGCCTTCTTCATCGACTGGACGACCTTGCCGGGCATCGAGCCGATATAGGTACGACGGTGACCGCGGATTTCCGCTTCGTCCCGCACGCCACCCAAGGACATGCGCACGAACTCGCGACCCGTGGCGCGCGCGATCGACTTGCCGAGGCTGGTCTTGCCGACGCCCGGCGGACCGACGAGGCACAGGATCGGGCCTTTCATCTTGCCGGCGCGCTGCTGCACCGCGAGGTACTCAAGGATGCGCTCCTTGACCTTCTCGAGGCCGTAATGGTCCTCGTTGAGGATGTCCTCGGCGAGCTTGATGTCCTTCTTGATCTTGGACTTCTTGCCCCACGGCAGGCTGAGCAGCCAGTCGAGATAGTTGCGCACGACGGTGGCTTCGGCGCTCATCGGGCTCATCTGGCGAAGCTTGCGCATTTCGCCTTGGGCCTTCTCGCGCGCTTCCTTCGACAGCTTGGTCTTGCGGATGCGTTCTTCGAGTTCGTTGAGCTCGTCGCGGCCTTCTTCGCCTTCGCCGAGTTCCTTCTGAATGGCCTTCAACTGCTCGTTCAGATAGTACTCGCGCTGGGTCTTCTCCATCTGGCGCTTGACGCGGCTCTTGATCTTGCGCTCGACCTGCAACACGCCGATCTCACCTTCGATCAGGCTGAGGACCTTCTCCAGGCGCTCGGCCGTATCCAGCGTCTCCAGCAAGGCCTGACGGTCGCCGATCTTCACCGACAGATGCGAGGCGACGGTGTCGGCCAGCTTGGCCGGATCTTCGATCTGCGCCACCGACGCCAGCGTCTCCGCCGGCACCTTGCGGTTCAGTTTGATGTACTGCTCGAAATTGGTCTTGACCGTGCGCACCAGCGCTTCGGTCTCACGTCCCTCGCCGATGGTCTCGAACACCGGATCGATGATGCCCTGGAAGAAATCGGTGCGGGGGGTGAAGCCGCGCACGCGGGCGCGCGACTTGCCTTCGACCAGCACGCGGACGGTCTGGTCGGGCAGCTTCAACAGCTGCAGCACGGTCGCCATGGTGCCGATCTTGTGCAGACCGTCCGGCGTCGGATCGTCGTCGGCGGCGTTCTTCTGGGTGAGCAGCAGGATCTGCTTTTCCTCGCTCATCACCTCCTCGAGCGCACGCACCGACTTCTCGCGCCCGACGAACAGCGGCACGATCATGTGCGGGAATACGACAATGTCGCGGAGCGGCAGCACAGGAACGGTTTGGCCGCCAGGATCGGACTTCGCGACGACTGGATCTGACATCATGTTCTCCTCGCCGGGGTGACCGGCGGTTGCAGGCATGGCCGCCCCAGATGGGCACGGAGGACCTGTTCTGTCGCCCGGAATGGGCCGACTCCTGAGTGTAAAGTGGGCTTCCGAATTAATGGTTTCAAGGCACCGTCACACGGGAATGCCATTATCCCGTCCCGCGCGCCTTGCCGGACACAAAATCCGACGCTAACCCCCTAAAATCATAGGGACTTTCCCCAAAAACAGGAACGGCCGGCAACCTTTCGGTGCCGGCCGGATATCCTGAAAGCGCAAAAGGTTACGATGCGCTCTGCTGCTGCACCGGGGCCTTGTCGGAGTAAGTGTAGAGCGGCTGGGCCCTGCCCTCCACGACATCGGCGGTGATGACGACTTCCTGCACGCCCTGCATGGTCGGCAGTTCGTACATGGTGTTGAGCAGGATCGCTTCCATGATCGAGCGGAGGCCGCGGGCGCCGGTCCGGCGCTGGATGGCCTTCTTCGAGATGGCGTGCAACGCCTCTTCCTGGAAGCGGAGCTTGACGCCTTCCATTTCCATCAGGCGCTGATACTGCTTGGCCAACGCGTTCTTCGGGCGGGTCAGGATTTCGATCAGCGCCGGCTCGGTGAGATCGCCCAAGGTGGCGATGACCGGCAGACGGCCGATGAATTCCGGGATCAGGCCGAACTTGAGCAGATCTTCCGGTTCCACGTCGCGCAGCACTTCGCCGGTGGTGCGTTCGTCGGGCGCGCGCACAACGGCGCCGAAGCCCATCGAGGAGCCGGTGGTCCGCTGCGAGATGATCTTGTCGAGACCGGCAAACGCGCCGCCGCAGATGAACAGGATGTTCGAGGTGTCGACCTGCAGGAATTCCTGCTGCGGATGCTTGCGGCCGCCCTGCGGAGGCACGGAGGCAACGGTGCCTTCCATGATCTTCAACAGCGCCTGCTGCACGCCTTCGCCCGACACGTCGCGGGTGATCGACGGATTGTCGGACTTGCGGCTGATCTTGTCGATTTCGTCGATGTAGACGATGCCGCGCTGCGCCCGCTCGACATTGTAGTCGGCGTTCTGGAGCAGCTTGAGGATGATGTTTTCCACATCCTCGCCGACGTAACCGGCTTCGGTCAGCGTCGTAGCGTCGGCCATCGTGAAGGGCACGTCGAGGATGCGGGCGAGCGTCTGGGCCAAGAGGGTCTTGCCGCAGCCGGTCGGGCCGAGCAGCAGGATGTTCGACTTGGCGAGTTCGACGTCGGAATTCTTGCCGCCGGAATTGATGCGCTTGTAGTGGTTATGGACCGCGACCGAGAGCACCTTCTTGGCGTGCTGCTGGCCGACGACGTAATCATCCAGAACCTTGAAGATCTCGGCCGGCGAAGGCACGCCTTCGCGGCTCTTCATGAAGGAGGTCTTGTTCTCCTCCCGGATGATCTCCATGCAGAGTTCAACGCACTCGTCGCAGATAAAGACGGTCGGGCCCGCGATCAGCTTGCGAACCTCATGCTGGCTCTTGCCGCAGAAGGAACAGTAGAGCGTGTTCTTGGACTCACCGCCGGAGGATTTACTCATTCCATCGTTCCGAGCCTTCCGGCCCGCCCTTTATGACCAGCAAAACAGTTGCCTTCCCTGCACTGCCCTGCACAACCCGCGCCAACCCAAATCGGCACCGCGACGGCTCATTCGACCACGTTATCGCCAGGCGGATCAAGATTTGTTTAAGCCGCTATCATCCTGACTATTTAGGCCAAATTGCGAAGTTAGGAATTCTCCGTAGCTTCCGGGCGCTTACTCAGGACTTGGTCGATCAGGCCAAAGGATTTGGCCTCTTCCGCGGTCATATAGGTATCTCGATCCAGAGCCTTTTCAATGGCTTCCACCGACTGCCCGGTGTGGTTGGCGTAAATTTCGTTGAGCCGGCGCTTCAGTTTGACGATTTCCTGAGCATGCCGGGCAATATCGGCCGCTTGACCGTAGTAGGAGGCAGAAGGCTGGTGCACCAGGATCCGTGCATTCGGCAGGCAGAAACGCTGGCCTTTGTCGCCGGCGCACAGCAGGAGCGACGCAGCGGAAGCCGCCTGTCCCACGCAGAGAGTCTGAATAGTAGGGCGGATATACTGCATGGTGTCATAAATGGCCAAACCCGCCGTGACCACGCCGCCCGGCGAGTTGATGTACATGGAAATCTCTTTTTTGGGATTTTCGGCCTCCAAAAAGAGCAGCTGTGCCGTAATGAGACTGGCGCCATAATCTTCCACCGGCCCGGTGATGAAGATGATCCGCTCCTTCAGCAAGCGGGAGTAGATGTCGTAGGCGCGTTCGCCCCTGGAGGTCTGTTCGACGACCATCGGGACAAGCGTGTTCATGTAAACGTCGTGCGGGTCTCTCATGGCGGCTCCTGATTCGGAGAAGGAGTTGAGTAGCCTAACGGGTATGTGTCAACGGGGTGTTTCCGCCCCTGCGGCGGGGTGACTCTTCAGGCATACACGGTGAAATCTTGTATCGAAAAGGGGCACCGAAGCTAGCGCTCTCGAAAGCCTTCGAAACATCACCCAGCCACCGCCTCGGCCACTTCTTTCGGCTTCCGCGCAATCGCCCGCAGATAGGCCGCTGCCGGAGCGTCGGGCATGCGGCGCTTCTGTTCCCAGTTCTTGATAGTGGCGAGCGGAATCCGGTAGCTGGCCGCGAAGCGCTGCTGCGACATGCGCAACGAGCGGCGAATGGCTTTGACATCGGGCGCCTCGACGACGGTCACCCGCATGCCGGCGACTTTACGGCCTTCGGCATGTTTGACCGCCTGTTTCAGGCTGTCGATCAACTCGCGTCCGAACTTACTCATCGTCTCCCTTTCAAAACTGCCGTCAATTTGCGGATTTCCCGCTTTTCTTCCGGGTCTAGATTCTCCTGCCGCGCCTTGGCGTACACCATCAGCAAATAGAGCGGCCTCCGCGGATCGCAATAGTAATAGATCACCCGAACACCACCGCGTTTGCCACTGCCGGATCGCGACCATCGCACCTTCCGGACACCACCGGTCTCGGGGACGATATCCCCAACCTCGGGATGCGCGGCAATGAACGACACGAACGCTTCCCGTTCGGCATCGTCCCAAACCTCTTCCGCCTGACGCACGAACAATGCCGTCTCGGCGATGGTTATCAGTCCCCCCGACATCAGCCGAATGTACGCCATTGGCGCCCAATTGTCGAGCTGATCGATCCAAGGACTGCGCCGTTTCAGCCTCCATTTACCGTGCAGTCATTAGGCTATGATGGTTCGCGGGGGACGGCCTCTGCGGCGCCGGTTTTGCGCGGGGAAATTCATGCGGTCGGCCTCATCGATCTCACTGCCTTGGCTCGACAAGATCCGCGAGGACGTCGCGCTTCTGGCGATGCGGCTCGATCAGGACGTCGACGCATCGTTCTTCGCGCCGCTCGAAGCGCTTTATGCCGAAGGCGATGCCCTCACCCGCCGTTATTGCGGCAAGCCGCTCGCCAAATGCCGGGTGCTGGAAATCGGCTACGGCACGCGCCCGATGCGGATGCTGTGGCTTTGGCACCAGGGCGTCGACGTCCATGGCGTCGATCTCGATTATCCGCTGCTGCGGTTCTCGCCCGCACGCCTGTTCCGCATGGCCCGCACCAACGGGCTCGAACGCGCCCTCAAATCGGCCGTGCGCTATCTCGCCCTCGACCGGCGCCAGTACCGGGCGATGCGCGATGCTCTGGTCGAACGCAAAATCTTGACGCCGGATGTATCGTTTTGGGGCAATTTTGCCGACCGCCTCGCGGTGCGCAACGCCGCCGATCCGGCGTACTGGGCCGAAGCCGGACGGTTCGACTTCATCTATTCGGTCGACGTATTCGAGCACATTCCGAAACCGCAGGTGGATGCCATGGTGAAAGCCATGGCCGGCGCGCTCAATCCCAACGGCGTCGCCCTGATCCGTCCCGACCTCTTCACCGGCATCAGCGGCAGCCATCTTCCCGAATGGTACAAGGAACGGCTCGGCGAGAAATTCGTCCGCAAGGCCCAGCCCTGGGATCATCTGCGCGCCAACCGCTATCCGGCCAATTCCTATCTCAACCAGATGCGGCTCGCCGAGTACGAAGAGATTTTCGACAGGTATCTTTCCATCGCCGAGAAGGCGCCGATCGATTACGGCCTCGGCCGCGAGTACCTCACGCCCGAGGTACGCGCCGAACTCAAGGACTACAGCGAGGACGAGCTTCTCACCAACAACATCGACTACGTCCTCACTGCCAAATCCTAGTCCTTCTTCACCGTTAAGCTGCCCGGCTTGTCCGTCGGCACCAGCTTCCAGCCCGGCGCCAATGTCAGCGTCCAGCCTGCTCCCACGCGTTCCGTGCTGCTGGCAGGAGCGGATACGGTGATGCGCTGCCAATCCGGCGACAACAGCGCGCCCTCTTTGACGGCAAGCGAACCCCAGTCGTCGCTGACCGTGATGGTGGGATAGACCGTCCCTGCCTCGTCCAGCGGCACCACTTCGCGCGGATCGAAACTGACGTTGAAGTGCTGTCCCAGGTTGGGCAGAACCAGAATGGGGCCGTCGACCAGCTTGGCGCGATAGGCTTTCCGCACCGCCTCGTTTGCCGCCGCCCGTTCGGTTTCGATCACACGCAGCTCGGCCTCGCCATAGCGCTTGGCGTGTGCCACGGCGTCCACCGCCGCCCCTTTCGGCAGCGCCGCAGCCAGCACCACGGAGAGATCGGACTTGACGGTCAGTTTGGCGCGCCAGCCCGGAGCCAGATCGTCCAGCAGCAGACCGTAGGCAGGCCCCGAAACATACGGGAACGAGCGCACCCAGGTCTTTTCTTTGCTGGAAAGCAGTTTGCCCGCCGCGATCCAATGCGCCGAGGCCGTATCGGCCGATGCGACGCGCAGGCCGGTATACTCGGCCACGCCTTCGTTGAGTTCGAGACCGCGTTCATGTTCCGCCGCTCCGGGGAACAGAACAGTGCGCCGGGCGCGGAAGGCGAGCGCGTCGCGGATGGCATCGGTGCGGGCCTTGCCCGTCGAGGTCAGCGCAACCGCAAGCGCCCGCCACTCGAGCTGCAGCCACAGCCTGCCCTCCAGCGTGTCGAGATGCGGATTGGGAACATCGTTCGGATGCAGGTGCAGCGCCGGCTGAAGACGATGGAACATCTCGTGCGCCAGAAGACGCGCCTGTTCCTGCCTGTCGCCCCAGACGGGCCATTGCAGCATGGTCCAGCGCTTGCCGTGCCAATCGAGCGCCGTGTTGGCGGGCAGCATGTCCTTCGGCATGGTGCCGACGAACACGCCGTCCAGGGCTTTCAGCGTCTCGTCCGGTTCGCTGGCGATCAGCGTCCTGGTCTCGGGGTCGACCAGCATGATCGGGCCGAAGAGTTTCATGCCCCACAATGCCCCGCCGTCCTTGTCGGATACCGCCTTGGCTTCGGCGAACACCGCTTTGGCGGCTTCCGCGTTCAGCACCGATGCGGCATGCGCCGGAAGCGCCATCAGCAGCGCCGCGAAGAAACCGATCGCCGCATACCGGCGCCAGCCCGTGTCATTCATGATCGTCGTCCGTTTCGGGCTCGCCAGGAACCCATTCGATAATATCGCCGGGCTGGCAGTTCAGCGTCCGGCACAAGGCGTCGAGCGTCGAAAAGCGGATCGCCCGCGCCTTGTTGTTCTTGAGGATGGAAAGATTCGCCAGGGTGATGCCGATCCGTTCGGCCAGTTCGGTCAAACTGAACTTCCGTTCGAACATCACCCGGTCGAGATTGAGTTTGATCGCCATCGTCAAACCGTCAAATCATGCTCGTTCTTCAGCACCAACCCCTGGCGGAACACCTCCGACAACGCCAGCACCAAGAGGCCGGTCAGGAATAGCGAGTTGAAGAGACCGCCTCCGTGATCGTCGAAGGCAACCGTATTGCCCGACATCGGCACGGGCGAGCCCGCCAGGGTGGCAGTGGCGTGATGTGTCAGGAAATCGGTCACGGCGAAATAGAACCAGCCCTCCGCGGCGGCCGACACGAACGAGAACACCACCAAGGCCAGGCCGATAACCTGCACCAGCCGCAGAGTGTTGCGGGTGAAGCTGTCGCCGCGCACGACATTGCGGAACAGGCGGCGCAGGAGATCGAACAAAACCGCATAGAACAGCGTGAACATCAGCGCCAGCGGCAGGCCATGGTGTTTGATGACTTCGAACAGGCCGTTGGCGTCGTTGACCTGCACATGCACGTTGCCGCGCATCCAATCGGCCATGGCGGTCTTGTTGGTCAACGTCACGGTTCCGCCTTGGCCTAGCATGTCGAAATTGAAATTGGCGTTGCCGCCCAGCATCGACAGTTTCGGGTCGATCACCATCACAAGCACCACGGCAACCGTGCCGATGATGCAGCCAACCACGCAAACCACAAAAAGCCATTTCAGCAGCCGGGCAATCCAGCGCGTGTCTTTCATCATTTCCTCCTAGAAAACCTGTTTGGCGCAGGCCAAAAGCTCGCCCGCCGCATCGAACACCACATCCAGCACAACCGTGCCGGCGGCTTGCGCCGCATCGCGCACCGTCTCTTTGATCCCGGCGATGTCGCAAGCGGGCTGTACCGCCGACGCGTGGAGCGCCGTCGCGGCCTGGGCGCCGGACCGATCGCTATCGGCGCCGAACACCAGAAGGACTGCCAAACCCGCGCCTAGAGCTGCCTGACGAATGTTCATGGGACCCTCCTTATCGAGAGACAATGCGTATATATCGATTATCAATATGCATTTCTCGAAAAACAGCAACAGGAAAATATACTTATTCTGTCACCAAGCGGCTCGCCCAGAGGGCGGAGTATGCGTTTCGCCATCACATCGACGTGACCGGGATGGTCATTCTGCGATGGTACAAGGCTGCGTTGTCGGAAGGGGCAAACATGAGCAAGGGCATTTCGGCGCTAGCCGCCGCAATTCTGATTTCGATCACCGCGCACGCCGAGACGGTGACGGAAAAAGTCGATGCCAACGGCATTCTGCAGGTACCGGCATTCCAGCAGCCGGTGCCGGAACGGATGAGCCCGGAAGCCAAAGCGGCCCTGCTCGAGATGCTGCGCCCCAAGCCGCCCGCGCCCGCCACCGCTCAGCCCGATGGCCCGCCCGACGTCGTGAAGGGACGCGAGCAAATCCGTGCCAGATACGTGCCGATCGTCAAAAAGCTGCAGGAGCAGTTCGGCGTCGATCTCAAGGAAGAAACGATCGGCGGTATTCATGCCGTGGTGGTGACGCCGAAGGACGGAATCGCACCGCGCAATCGCCATCGCGTGCTGATCGGCCTGCACGGCGGTGCCTTCGTCGCGGGCGACGCGATCAATTTCGGCATGATGGATGTCATTCCGGTCGCCGCGAAGCTGAAGATCAAAGTGGTTGCGCTCGACTACCGGATGGGACCGGAGCACCACTTCCCCGCCGCGAGCGAAGACGTCGCCGCCGCGTACAAGGCGCTGCTCAAGACCTATCCGGCCCAAGGCATCGGCATGTACGGCTGTTCGGCCGGCGGGCTGCTCGCGGCACAAGCCACGGCGTGGTTCCAGAAAGAGAAACTGCCCCGCCCCGGCGCCATCGGCATTCTGTGTGCGGGCGCCGATGCCAAATGGGCCGGTGACTCGCTGTTTTTCGTTCCCGGTCTGTTGGGCAACACGCCGCCCGATCCGCGCAAGCCGCCGCATTACGACGAGGCGCCCTATTACGGTACCGCCGATCTCAATTCGCCGCTGATGTCGCCCATCGTGTCGCCGGAAGTGCTGAAGGCCTTCCCGCCCACGCTCCTCATCACCGGTACGCGGTCGGACGAGATGAGTGCCGCCGTCAATACGCAGCGCGAACTGGTCAAGGCCGGTGTCGAAGCCGACCTGCATGTTTGGGACGGTATGTGGCACGCATTTGTCGGCCGCTCCGACATACCCGAAGGACGGGAAGCCCAGGATGTGATCGCCAAATTCTTTGACAAACACCTGAAACCGTAGCGTTCCCGACCAAAGGCGTGCTTGCGGCTCTCGCGCCGCACTGCTACCTCGCGCTTGGTTCTTCTATTGTCGCGCTTTCGAACGGAAAACCGATTCCCACTTTTCCTGAAAGCGCTTTAGGGAGCAACGACAGATGCGATCACGTCCGTTCGGCAAAGTACCCACCGCCGTCAGCGAAATCGGCTTCGGCGCCTGGCAGATCGGTTCGGCTTGGGGCGATGTCAGCGAAGCCGACGGCCGCGCCGCACTCCACGCCGCGCTCGATGCGGGCGTGACCTTTGTCGACACCGCCGACGTCTACGGCGACGGCCGTTCCGAAACGATCATCCGCGAGGTGCTGAAAGAGCGCCAAGGCGATCACCGCGCCTTCAACCGCCACGGCGAAGCGTTCGATGTCGGCGAGACGTTTGCCGGCGTGCCGCTCGAAATCGGGCTTCAGGCGGTCGAGGAATTGAAAAAGCTCGTGCCGCAAGGTGCTGCGATGGCGCAGTTCGCGCTACGCTGGATACTGATGGACCCGGCGGTGACGGTGGTAATCCCCGGCGCGCGCAATGCCGAACAGGCCAAGTCGAACGCCAAGGCGGCGGAGATTGCGCCCCTCTCCGCCGAAACCCTGGCTGCGGCCCGGTCCGTCTACGACCGCCTCATTGCGCCGCACGTGCATCAGCGCTGGTAGGAAGCGCCGGTCCGCCTTGATCGAGCCAGGCATCCAGCCGGGTGCCGTCGACGCGCGTGCGCCAGAAGGCGCGGAACTCGGCGGTGCCGATCGGCGTGGTCTTGTAGGTCTGATAGAACTCCCGCGCGGCACTGAAGAAGGCCTCGTCGCCCATGCTGCGGCGGAAGTCGTCCAGCATCAGAGAGCCTTTGTAGTAGCGCACATAGAAGTCGCCGCCCTGCTGCGGAACCGTGGCCAGAGACGGCGCGGTGGCGGGCAGCCCGGCGACGCACTTGCGATAGTAAGCGAGAACGCCGTCGAACCGCTCCTTCGCGCCGATTTCGCGCACCGCAATCGCTGAGGAATATTCGGCAAACGCCTCGTTGACCCAATCGCCCTGCCCGGAACCGAAATGCCACCAGAAATGGGCGACCTCATGGGCGAGATCCTGCAGCAGCGAGTAGTTCGGATCGCCCATCAAGGCATCCAGCATCCGTCCTTCGGAGGTGATGATGACGCCGGCCCTGGCGATGCCCGCACGCCCCTGCCCCTTTTTCATCGGCGAATAGACATGACGGATCGTGCCGCCGGGCACATTCGCCTCTCCCAAGGCATCGGTGAACAGCGCGGTCACGGCCGCAAGCTCGGTGCTTTCGCCCGCGATCACCGTGTCGGGCATTTGGGTGTGATAGATCTCGATCTCCACGCCGGAGCTTCGGGTCTTGATGACCTTGAAGTTCGGGGCAGCAGCGAATGCCAGATCGAAATTGTCCTGCACCGACCAGTGCGTCACCGCGCGGCCGTCCGCCGAAGCTAAGTCACGCTTGGCGCCGCCACTGACGGCCGTCCATCCTTTCGGCAGCGAGATTTCCAACTCCGTCTGGAAGTGACGGCCGAACGGCGCGAATTGCGGATACCACGAGGAATAGCTTGCGAGCTGAACCATCCGGTCGTTCACCTGATCGTCCATCGCCAGCTTCGTGTCCGGCGAAGCGCCCCATTCCGGAAGCGCCTCCAGCTTGCCGTCATAGACAATGTCCATCTTCAACGTCGCGGCCGTACGCGCCGGCAGATCGACAACGACATTGCGCACCGCCGGATTGAACGGCGTGGGATCGACGGTCTGATAGGAAAATTTCGCCGGTACGCCGTCCACCAGCAGCTTGCGGATCGCAAAGCTGCGGTGCAGGACGAATGTCGTCTGGCGCGCGCCGGGCTCGAGCTGCATTCCGATCTCGCCGCGGACGGCCACGCTTCCGGTGCCGGGCTCGATCTGCGCCTTGAGATCGTAGCGCACAGGCTCCGCCGTTATGGCGGCGCTCGCCGAAACGGCGGCGACAGCAAATGCCATCATCAGCACAAGAGATCGGATCATATTGCCCCCTAACGAAATCGCCCCGGCTCACCATATCCGAGTCGGCGAGGCGTTCGATGTCTGCGGATAAAGAAAGAGCGTCCCACCGGGAGGGTTAGGGACGCTCCTTCGTTTTGGGATGTTCAGTGCGCGGCAGCGAGCTGAGTCAGCTGCGGCGCATCAACTTCTTTGATGGCGTAGTGCATCGTGCGGGCATAGCACTTCGCGAACGCCTTGGCGCGGGCCGCATTCATCGTATAGCCCTCGCGCTCGCCGCAGACCGCACGCGCGGCGACGTCGATGCGATTCAGCAGCGTTGTCGCGCCCTGGGTCGTGCCGAGATCGAGGTCGGCATATGAAACCTTCTTGGCCCACACCTGATCCACACCACCCCCCTGCAACGGCGCCGATCCCGTTACCGTGAGGCTTTGCGCCATCGCCGGCACGAACATCAAAGCAGAAATCATCACAGCGGCAGCAAACGAACTACGATGCATAGAGTGTTTCCCTTCCTTCAAGTGACGCATTCAAAGATGGGATGCCGCTACCGAGTTTAAAGGATGCAAATGCGACCGCAGGTCTCACATGCGCGTGATGAATGCGAATGCCAATGCTGTGAATTCCAACTACCGCGCTGCAAGCGTGCCGAAATGCGGATCAATCGCGATATAATGCGGATTGTCGGTTGTTGCGACAAATCTCTGCCACAGTTGGTTTAGCACTGCATCGCCGATGCAATGAAGGGCGCTTGGTATCAAATATGTAAGCGCCCCTTCTCTGCAACAGTAATCACCGTGTGGCTGCGATCTTGGCGAGATCGGGCATACCGAGAGATTCGACGGCTTGCGCGGTGGCGCGCGCACGGCACGCTGCAAACTCCTTGGCGCGTTCGCCGTTCATCAGAAATCCCGAGCGCTCGCCGCACACGATCCGCGCCGCCGCCGCGATGCGATCGAGCAGCGCCTTCGCACCGTGCGCCGTGGTGGCGTCGATATCGTCGTAGGTCACTTTGATGGTCTTGAGCTGGTAGCCGCCCGCATGCATCGGCGCGAGGCCGGACACCAAAACGGAATGTCCTTCGGCCAACGCCGGAACCGACAAAGCCGGAACGGACAGAGCAGCGGTCAGCGCGGCGGCGGCAATCGAAAAGCGTTTCATGGTGAGGTCCCTTCTGTGATGTCCACGCCCAACCAGATAGGAACACATGAAGCACTTTACAATATGAAGCTCTTCACGAACATGAGAGCACCGCCAGCACAGAATGTCGCACATTCTGGTAATATTATTGCCAAGCCCACGTTGTATGCCGGACGCCGCCAACGGCGGCCTCGAGTAGTCCCCATGCCGCCATGGCCCGGCGTTTCGGAACGTTCGCGCCGCGAAATCTGCAAACGTTGACGTCAATGGCGCACGCCACACGGCCCCGTGTATCGAACCGCGCGTCGGCGCGATGATCGATACCGGCAGGCCGCACGTGCATCGGCGGGATCAGAACTGGATACGATATTTCTTGCCGGCGTTATCGACGCCATCGCCATAGCCGATCGGCGGAGCGCCAGCTTTGATCGTCATCTTGACGTCAATCACGGTCCCTTTGTTTCCGACCAGGACGGCGGAACTCTGCGAAACGTCGCTAACCGTGGTTTCCGATGCAACGTCCTGATCGCCGAACAGCGTCGGACGCGACACTTGGCTGGACTTCGTTTCGTTGATTGCGGTGTAGATGCCGTCGAAGGTCTCGCCCGTGTCGGGATTGACGGCCTTCATGTGACCTGAGCCGTAACTGAGCTCGATCTGCATCGGCAGGATTTTACCGTCCGAGAGCGACACGATGCGGCCCGGAATGAACATTCCAAGTTGATATGGACTTTGGGCACACCCAACCAGAAGCAAACTCAACCCCAACAGGCTCGCAGCAATTTTCATAGCCCATCCCCCGATGTACGGCACAACAGTTATACCGCCGTCTGAACCTAAACGATGCGCAATGATAACGCCGCAATCTGCGACCATCTCGCACAGGTAGTATCAACTGCAGCGTGCATAGAAACAAAAAGGGCGCCCGTTTCCGGACGCCCTTCGGTATTGCTGTGACGAAAGAGGCTTACTCGGCCTTTTCGCTCTTGTCGGCCTTCTTGGCCTTCTTCGGCTTCTCAGCCTTTTCGGGCTTCTCGGCCGTTTCGCCCTTCAGCTTTTCCTGCGCCTCATCGGGGTCGAGGAACAGCGTGGCGCGATCGACCTTGGTTTCGCGGATCTGGGCGAGTTCGGCGATGAAGTCGACCACCTTGTCCTCGAAGATCGGCGCGCGGACTTCGGCCTGGGCCTGAGCATTGCGGGCGTAGAATTCGAACACCTGCTGTTCCTGGCCGGGGAACTGACGGGCGCGCATCGCAATGGCGCGCTGCACTTCCTCGTTGGAGACCGTGAGACCGTTCTGCTCGCCGATGCGGGCGAGGACCAGACCGAGGCGCACGCGGCGCTCGGCGATCTCGTGATATTCCTTCTTCAGATCCTCTTCCGACTTGCCTTCGTCTTCCGGCGCCTTGCCTTCGCGCTTCAGCTCGGCTTCGACCTGGCGCCAGATGCCGTTGAATTCGCCTTCGACCATGGTCGGCGGCAGCGAGAACGAATGCTTCTCATCGAGCGCGTCGAGGATGCGGCGCTTCAAGTGCAGGCGGCTGGCCTGGGCGTAGTCGCGCTTGAGCTGATCCTTGATGCGTTCCTTGAGGGTGCCGAGGCTGTCGAGGCCGAGCGTCTTGGCGAGCTCGTCGTCGATCTTCAGTTCGTCGGGCTTCTTGACGTCCTTCACGGTGACCGCGAACACGGCGTCCTTGGCGGCGAGCTTGGCTTCCGGATAGTCGGCCGGGAACGTGACCTTCACGTCGCGCTTCTCGTCCTTCTTGGCGCCGATGAGCTGGTCTTCGAAGCCGGGGATGAGCTGGCCCGAACCGAGCGTCAGGTTGAAGTCTTCGGCCTTGCCGCCCTGGAATTCTTCGCCGTCGACGGTGCCGACGAAATCGATCAGCACGGCGTCGTCCTTCTCGGCCGCTTCGCCTTCGGCGCGCGACGAATAGGTGCGCGACTGTTCGGCGATGCGCTTCAAGGATTCGTCGACGTCCTCGTCGGAGACATCGGCCACCAGCTTCTCGACGTCGAGCGTCGAAACGTCGGCGAGTTCGAAGTCGGGCATCAGGTCGACGATGACCTTGAATTCGAGATCGGCCTTGCCGTCGACCACGGCCTGCAGATCGCCTTCCGGCTCGACGCGCGGCGGGAACGCCACTTTGAGCGAATTGTCGGTGACCGCCTTCTGGCTGCCCTCGTTGACCGCCGCTTCGACGATCTCGCCCATCATCGACTTGCCGAAAGTCTTCTTCAGGTAGGAGACGGGCGCCTTGCCCGGACGAAAGCCCTTCAGGCTCAGCTTCGGCTTGATCTCTTCGATCTTGCCGAGAAGGCGGGTGTCCAGATCGGACGCGGCCACGACCACTTTATATTCACGGCGCAGGCCTTCGGAGACGGTCTCGGTAATCTGCATTTGTTTTCTTCCCAAACTTCCTAAACCTGCCCGCGCGGCTCGCCGAGCCGGTGCGTGCGGTAACAATAGTCCGCCTCCGCCAACATGGCTTCGGCGCGCCAGCGTATTCGGCGCCTTCGCGTGTACCCACACGCGTAGGCTGGTGCGGGCGGAGGGATTTGAACCCACAAGCCTTGCGGCGCTCGGACCTAAACCGAGTGCGTCTGCCAGTTCCGCCACGCCCGCGTGCGGGCCTCCCAACCGGACCCATCGACGATGCGGTCCGGCGGAAGGGCGCCGCTATAGCAGGGGATTTCCGGCGCCGCTAGGCCCGTTCGCAGCCTCAAGGGCATGCGCGACAACAACTTCCGGGGATTACCCCCATCCAGCCTCAGGCGGCGGGGGCCGGACTGGCTCCGGCGACGGGCCTGGGTGGGGCTGCCGGACGGGCGGGCGCCGCCGCGACGACCGGGGCCGCCGACGCGGCCGGTTTGGGCGGTTCGGCCGGTTTTGCCGCTTCGAAGGCCGGTTTGGCCGCAGCCGGCTTCTTTTCGAGCGGCAGGATGCGGCCGTCGATCTCGCCGCCGCGCTCGATTTCGAGTTCGCCATAACTGAAGGTGCCGCGGATGCGCCCGTTTTTGCGCAGAAACAGCCGCCCGCGCACAAGAAGAGTGCCTTCGAAGGCGCCTTCGATCTCGGCTTCCTCGATGTCCGCGGTGCCGGCGAAGGTGCCACCGGGACACAACACCAGCCGGCGCGCCTTGGCGATGCCTTCGTAAACGCCATCCACCCGCATCACCTCGCAGCCGGCAAGCTCGCCTTTCAGGCGAATGTTGGCGCCGATGTAAAGGTGAGCGGCATCCTCGGCTGGGACCGGCTTCGGGGCCGGCTTGGGCTTTTCGGCAAAATTGAACGCCTTCCTTGCCGGTGCCGCCGGATTGGGCGGCGTGAAGCCTTCGGGCATGGGCGGAATGTCGTCGAATTGCTCGGAAATGGGGTCGGCCGCTTTGACGCGCTCGAGTGGTTGGCCGCCCGTGGATTTCGACGATCCAAACATGACCCTCTCCCAACCCACTTTTTATTGCGAGTAAGTCGAAGATACACGCTGTGACGATTTTGGTAAACGATGCCCCGACGACAGGAGCTTCAAAATACCTTCTGGTACATGCCGATGTCCCACAGCCGGCCGAACTTGCGGCCCGACTCGCGCAACGTCCCTGCCAGTGCGAAACCGAATGCCTCGTGCAGTTTCACCGATGGCGCGTTCGGCAAGGTGATGACACCGATCGCGGAATGCACGTCTTCGCTGGCCAGCGCCGCGAACAGCGTCTCGAACAAACGCCGCCCGATGCCCTGCCCCGAAAGTCCCGGCTTCAGATAGATGCTGGTCTCGACCGTACTGTCGTACGCGGCTTTCTCGCGGAATTTGCCGGTGGAAGCCCAGCCGATCGCCTCGCCGTCCATCTCCGCGACAAAACACTGATGCCGCCCGGTGGGCGCAAACCCCTCCAGCCACCCCTGGCGCTGCTCCGGCGTCTTCGGCTCGAGATCGAAGGTGATCGCCGTGGTTTCAACGTAGTGGTTGTAGATCGCGGTCAACGCCCGAAGATCGGATTGCTGCGGGCGGCGGATGAGAAGGTTGGACATGAATGGCCTCCGGCTCTCAGCTATAGTGCCTGGGCATAGTGGGGCAAGGGGGGACAATGCCGCCGCGAATTCGCTGGTTCGTCTGGATCACGCTGCTCAATGTCGCGATCACCTGGGCGTGGGTTGCGATTTACCGCAACGACTTCGAATTAATCACGTACCTGAGGGCACCGGTATTTTCGCCGCCCGAAACTATCGATGCAGTCGCCACACGCGCCTATGTCGCCCTCGCCGTGGCGACAGGCATCCAGCTCGTGCTGATGACCATCATCGCCCTTCGGCAGGGCTGGGCGCGCTGGATACTGTTGCTGTGGTGCCTGGCATGCGACCTTCCCTGCCTCGGATGTCTCTATTGCTCCAACCCGCCGATCCCGTTCGAGGTATTGGTAAAGTGTATCGGCACCGCCCTGGATTTCATCGCGCTGTATCTGATCTTCAGCAAACCGGCGCGCGCGTGGTTCCGCAAACCAAAACCTCAGTCGTAGTCCGCCGCCATCGCCGGATTGAGGAAGTGCTCGTACATGCGCTGGACGTGCCAGGCCGACGTGCGGTCCCATGACAGTTCGGGCAAGTCGTCGATGGGAAACCATTTGGGATCGCCGGTTTCGAGGTTCGATTTCTCGCAGGTGCCGGTGACCTCGCAGAGGAAAAACAGCTTGTAGATGTGGAACGGATACGGGCTGGTGCCGCCGCGCTTGTCGCGGTCGTAGATGCCGCACAGCTTGGTGATCTTGACGATCAGCCCCGCCTCTTCCTCGACTTCGCGCACGCAGCTTTCGCTCGGGCCTTCGTTGGGATCGGAGAAGCCGCCGGGAAACGTCCACTTGCCGCCGTCGTTCAATTCGTCGACCAAGAGCACCTGGCCCTTGCCGTCCGCGTCGGTGCGATAGATGCAGCCGCGCACGTCGACCTTGGGCGTCGCATAGCCTTTCTGCTCGGCGAAGGCGCCTTTGACCAGATCGATCGGCTCGCCGGAGCCTTCCACCATCATGCGCGCCGCCAGATCGGCGAGATGCTCGTAGCGATCCTTTTCGTATTTGTTGGCGGCGTAGGTCAGTCCGGTTTGCGCCGCGGCCTGCAATTCGCGCGCGTACTTCAGCCAATTGGGAATCATGGGATCAAATCTCTTCGTATAGCCGCCGCAGGATCGCCGGCACTTGTTCGGGGAGGTCTTCGGCGATCAGGCCGGGGCCGAATTGGGTGGCGGCGAGCCCGTGCATCCACACCGCGGCCGAGGCCGCCAGGAACGGCTCCATGTGTTGCGCCAGAAGCCCGAGGATGAAGCCCGCCAGCACGTCGCCCGATCCGGCGGTGCCGAGATACGGCGGCGCATTGGTGTTGATCGACACGCGGCCGTCCGGCGCCGCGACGGTGGTATCGGGACCTTTCAGCAGCACGACGCAACCCGCTTGTGCCGCCGCCGTCCGCACCGCGTCGATGCGGCTGGAGGAGGATTTCAGCAAGCCGGGGAACAGGCGTTCGAACTCGCCTTCGTGCGGCGTCAGCACGCTTTTGCCGAGCGCCGAACCGAACAGCGCCTCGGTCTCGCCTGCGAACGAGGTCAGCGCATCGGCATCGAGTACGGCGGCCCGGTCGCTGTCGAGCACCGCATAGACCATGGCGCGCGTCGCTTCGCCGACGCCGACACCCGGCCCGATCGCCACGGCGTTGTAACGCTTGTCGGAGAGAAGCTGCGCCAATCCTTCGGCGCCGTCGAACGGCTTCACCATGATCGCAGTGAGATGTTTCGCATTCACGTCCACCGCCGCCCGCGGACTGGCGACACTCACGAGGCCCGCCCCGATCCGCAGCGCGCCGCGCGCCGCCAAACGGGCCGCACCGGTGGCATGCGCCGGTCCCGACACCACCACGGCATGGCCGTGGGCGTATTTGTGCGCCCTCGGATCGGGCTTGGGATACGCCCTGCCCCACAACCGCTTGCCGTTGACGAAGAGCGCCGGCTTGATCGCCTCGATGGCTTCATCGGGAATGCCGATCTGCGCCAGCGTCACCGGTCCGCAGGCGATCCGCCCCGGCATCAGCACATGCGCCGGCTTTTTGCGGAAGAACGTCACCGTCGCATCGGCCGCGACGCAAAGCCCGTCATAGGCACGGCCGAGATCGCCATGCAGGCCGCTCGGCACATCGATCGCCACGACTTGCGCCGTATGATTGTTGAGCGCCATCACCGTATCGCGGGCCACGCCTTCCAGCAGCCGCGACAGCCCGGCGCCGTAAAGCGCATCGACCACCAGTTCGGCCCCTGCCAGCGCGGCCGGGCTGAGCGGCACCGTCTCGCCGCTCCAGCGTCCCGCGTTGATCGCGGCATCGCCCTTGAGTGCGTCGCGGGCTCCGAGCAAAGCGACCGTCACCGGCCAGCCGCGCGCCTTGAGCAGACGCGCCACCACGAAGCCGTCGCCACCATTATTTCCCGGTCCGCACAGCACCACGACGGGACCCGGCTTCGGCTTGCGCCGCAGCACAAGATCGGCGACCGCACGGCCGGCCGCTTCCATCAGATTGAGGGTGGGAACGCCGTGTTCGGCGGCAAACCGGTCGGCCGCATACATCTGGGCAACGGTGATGATCTCGTGAGGAACGTCGTGCATGGTGGCCGACTATACGTCCGGCGGCCCCGTTTGTAGTGCCCAACCGGCCGCTCCGGCACCCTTTCCGGCAGAATTTGTGACTTGGTCTCAATGTTGGTGCGGGGTTTGCAGCACTACCGAAAGAGGTTGGGTGCGGAGGCGGAATAGGCGAAAATTCGGGCAGTGCGAGCCCTCATTGGTGCTTGTCCGTTGTGCACAAAGCGCAAATATTGTGCAATTCTGAAGGCACCAAACGAATCGGCCCGCCAAGCCATTGTTTCTGTTTGCTTTTGCTTAGCCGCAAGTTGGCATAACCCCTGCTATTTCCTTAACGGCGCGAACCACTGGCGCAAGGAGTCCTGAATGAAAAAGATCGAGGCCATCATCAAGCCGTTCAAGCTCGATGAGGTGAAAGAGGCGCTGCAGGAAGTCGGCGTCCAGGGTATCACGGTCACGGAAGCCAAAGGCTTTGGCCGGCAGAAGGGCCACACGGAACTCTACCGCGGCGCGGAATACGTCGTGGACTTCCTGCCGAAGGTGAAGATCGAAATCGTCATCAGCGAAGACCGTCTGCAGGCGTCGGTAGACGCCATCCAGAAGGCCGCGCGCACAGGCCGCATCGGCGACGGCAAGATCTTCATCCTCAATGTCGAGGAGGCCATCCGCATCCGCACCGGTGAAAGCGGCACGGACGCCATCTAACAACTCAAACGACGAACAAACACTCCCAACTGGAAGGGGAAGACCTGAACATGGCTACAGCGAAAGAAATCCTGGATCTCATCAAGACGAAAGAAGTGAAGTTCGTCGACCTGCGCTTCACCGACCCGCGCGGCAAGTGGCAGCACGTCACGTTCGACCTGTCGGCCGTCGATGAAGAATTCCTCAATGAAGGCACGATGTTCGACGGTTCGTCGATCGCCGGCTGGAAGGCGATCAACGAGTCCGACATGCTGTTGCTGCCGGACCTCGACACCTGCTTCATCGATCCGTTCTTCGCCCAGACCACGCTGGTCATCTCGGCCGACGTGATGGAGCCGACCACCGGCCAGCGCTATGGCCGTTGCCCGCGTTCTATCGCCAAGGCCGCCGAGGCCTATGTGAAGTCGCTGGGAATCGGCGATACCACCTACTTCGGCCCGGAAGCCGAATTCTTCATCTTCGACGACGTGCGCTACGAAGCGTCGATGAACAAGTCGTTCTATTCGATCGACTCGGTCGAAGCCTCGTGGAACATCGGCACCGAGTACGAGACCGGCAACCTCGGCCACCGTCCGGGCGTCAAGGGCGGCTACTTCCCGGTTCCGCCGATTGACTCGGCGCAGGACATCCGCGGCGAAATGCTGGCGATCATGGGCGACCTCGGCATCGATCCCGAGAAGCACCACCACGAAGTGGCTTCGGCCCAGCACGAGCTTGGCTGCAAGTTCAACACGCTGCTCAAGGCGGCCGACAACCTGCAGATCTACAAGTACGTCGTGCATCAGGTCGCGGCGGCCTACGGCAAGACGGCGACCTTCATGCCGAAGCCGATGGCGGGCGACAATGGTTCGGGCATGCACGTCCACCAGTCGATCTGGAAGGCCGGCAAGCCGCTGTTCGCCGGTTCGGGCTATGCCGATCTGTCGGATATGGCGCTCTACTACATCGGCGGCATCATCAAGCACGCCAAGGCGCTGAACGCGATCACCAACCCGCTGACCAACTCGTACAAGCGTCTGATCCCCGGCTTCGAAGCTCCGGTGCTGCTGGCCTATTCGGCCCGCAACCGTTCGGCCTCGTGCCGCATTCCGTTCGCGCCCGGCCCGAAGGGCAAGCGCGTCGAAGTGCGCTTCCCGGATGCCGGCGCCAATCCGTACCTCGCCTTCGCGGCGATGCTGATGGCCGGCCTCGACGGCATCGAGAACAAGATCCACCCCGGCGATCCCGCGGACAAGGACCTCTATCACCTGCCGCCGGCCGAGCTGAAGAAGATCCCGACCGTCTGCGGCTCGCTGCGCGATGCATTGAACGCGCTCGACGCCGACCGCGCCTTCTTGAAGAAGGGCGGCGTGTTCAACGACGACTTCATCGACGCTTACATCGAGCTGAAGATGGAAGAAGTCTACGCCTTCGAACACGCCCCGCACCCGGTCGAGTTCAAGATGTACTACTCCGTCTGACGTTCTCCTGAAGTCAGAAGTACCGAACCCCTCGGCGGCAACGCCGGGGGGTTTTGGTTTGTGGGGCACCGGCTTCTGTTCACACAATCTTGAAGACGATCTTTGGTGCGAAACGCGTGAATTCGACTGTGAGATGGACGGACCAACCAGACGGCGTGAATGCCGCATGCCGGCGCCGGCTAAGCGTTGTTAGCGTTCTACCGGAAATGAGGAAACCGATATGACCCGCACATTGGCTCTGGTCGCCTTGGCATTGACAGCCTTCACTGTGCCGTCCCTGGCTGCCCCCGCATTCACCGCCCTGCCCGGCCCGTTCGAGACCCGCAATCCGCCGGTGGTGTGGAACGCGACCGCGCCCGATGCCATCACCATGACCGCGGGTCCGAAGACCAACTGGTTCGTGTCGCCCTGGGATGCGACGGCCGACGATACCGCTCCGACGCTGCTGTTCCGCCCGCAGAAGGGCAATTTCGATCTCGAGGCCAAGATCAGCCTGACGCCGAAGTCGCGCTGGGATTCCGGCGCCCTCGCGCTCTACATCGACAAAGACAACTGGGCGAAGATCTGCTTCGAGAATTCGCTTGGCGATGGCCGGCTCTCGGTCGTGATGGTGACCAACCGCGGCGTCTCCGACGACAGCTACACCACGATGACGGCCGACGACAACACGATGCATCTGCGCGTCAGCCGCCAAGGGCCGGCCTTCGTGTTCTTCGCTTCGCATGACGGCAAGAACTGGACCATGCTGCGCGACTTCCGGCTCGACGGCGATCAGACCCAGGTACGCGCCGGCCTTCTGGCGCAATCGCCGACCGGCAGTGGTATCACGGTGACGTTCTCGGATATCCGCTACAGCACCACGCCCTGACAGGTGTCAGCCGCCTAGCAAAAGCCGCCCGAGCGCAAAGAGCATCGGAATCGAGGCGGCCATGGCCAGAACGGTGAGCGGCCCGGCCCAGGCGAACGCCCGCAGATCAAGGCGAGCCTCCCGCACGGCTTGCCGCAGCATCAGAAGCGACACCGGCAAAACGAGGGCAACCGCGGTGACGACGCCCGGAAGATAGGTTCTGAGCGCGATGGTGCCGATCAGATGCGGTACGAATACGTTGAGCGCCATGGCAAGCGCGTAACCGCAATGAATGATCGTCGCCATGCGATTGCGGCGCACCGACAGCCAGGCCAGCACCGGTGACGGCGCGGTCAACGCGATCAAGGCGAAGCGGAATTCCGTCGGACCAGCCGGATAATGAATCAGCGGCGCCGAAGCGAGAAATCCGGGAAGGAACAGTCCTTCTTCGAAGTTGTGCAGCACGAAAACCGCGACGAACAGCCAAGCCAACCGGTCGTATGAACCCAGCTTCGTCACGTCATATCGCCTCAACGCCCTCCTTCCCTATACATCGAGTCGAAGTCGCGGCCGGCCTGTGGGCACAGGCTGCGGCCGCGGTTGCCATTGCAGACATACTCCGATGCGTATCCGGTCAGCCGCAGCAGGCCGTCGCAGAGGCTTCCACTTCGCCGCCGGTCAACTGGGCGCACAGCTCGTCGATATGCTTTTCCGGCGTGGCGCGAACGCCGCGGCCGATGGCGGCGGCCGCCTTGATGCGCTCGTCGCTGATATTCAGTTCTCTGGCCTTGGCATAGTGATGCTTCAGGCACGGCTGGCAGGTTGCGGCCACGGCGGCAGCGATGGCGGCCAGTTCTTCCTCTTCGCGCGTCAAAACCGATTTCATGATGGCATTCCTTTCTTGGGCTTGGCGTTGGTTGGTTCGACGGGTTCGCATCTCAGTACGCCCCGTTCGTCCTGATAGAACCCGCACTGCACATGCAGCTTCGCGCGCAGTTGTTGCCGCGCCCGATGGGTCCGTACCTTCACCGCGGCCAGCGAGCAGTCCTGGATATCGGCGACGGCCTGTTCTCCCAGTCCTTCCAGATCGCGAAGGATGAGGCATTCCCGCAGCGGCGCAGACAGTTGCCGGATGGTGGAATGCATGCAGGCCGTCATTTCCGCTTCGTCGAGCTTATTTTCGACGGAGACGCCCGCGTCGATCAGCTCATTGCCGCAATCCGGCTCGTCGAGAGACGCCGTCAGGCTTCCCTGCCGGCCGGTCCGGCTGCGTTGATGATCGATTGCGACATTGCGGGCGATGCGGAAAATCCATGATGCACGGGCCTCGGCATCGCGAAGCCCGTCCATGCTCTTGTGCACACGGATGAAGGTTTCCTGAGCCAGATCGTGGGCCAGCGCCGCATCGTCGAGCATGCTTGTCAGGTACCGCACCACGCGGTCCCGATAGTCTCGAACGATGGCATCGAAGTCGCCGGTGTCCATGTCTGCCTCCGCGTGCAAAGACGAAATGCATCGGCGGAAGGTTACAGGAAAAATCGCGCGACGAAGCGGCGCCCGGCGAGGTTACAGCTATTCCAAATTGCATTTCCCCGAACGCCGCGGAGCGCTACCGGGTGTCTCCCGCCCTCTCCCGCACCGGCGGGCGCCGCAGCGCCTGCGGGCAGAGCGTACGGCAGCGGTTGCAGTTGCAGACGAACTGGCCGTGGGCATCGGTGCCGTAGACCAGTTCGCGGCAGCGGCGCTGGTTCAGCGTGATGCCGTCGAGCGCGCCTTGCGGGCAATTGTCGAGACAGATGCGGCAGCCCGGCGGACAGACGAAGCCCTTCGACAAGGGATCGGACGGCAGTTCGAGCGTGGTCAACACCGCGCCCAGCATCAGCCGGTTGCCGTAGTGCGGATTGTTGAGCAGCGTGTTCTTGCCGATATGACCGAGCCCGGCCAGCTCGCCGGCGTGTTTCATCGACAAGATGCCCTTGGCGGTCTTGGTTTCCTCGTTCCAATAATCCACCGGCGCGTCCGACGGCAGCGGCATCGCCTCGCCGCCGTGCCGTTCGATCTCGATGGCCGCCAGCAGCGACAGCCGGTCGAGTTCGGCAAGGCCTTCCAGCATCGCCTTCAGATAGGTGATCCGCCGCTCGCTTTTGAGCAGCGCGCGCGGCAACGCGATCCCGAACACGACCACGGCGCGGCACCCGGCCATCACGTCGTGGGGATGGAATCCCTCAGGCGCTTGGGCGAAGCGCTCCACCCCTGCCACGCCGGCGACGCTGGCTCCTTTTTTCTGCAGAAAGCCCTTGATATCGAGCGCCATGACTTGCCGGCCTCCCGCAAACCCTATAAATAATACGAACGTTCGTTTTATTTCTAGCACACCACCCGGCCGGAGGGAACCCGTCATGGACAAAGGACTGCAGACCAGAGCGCGCATCCTCGATACGGCGGTGAAACTGGCCAGCCGCAACGGCCTCGGCGGACTGACCATCGGCCGGCTGGCGGAGGTATTGTCGCTGTCGAAGGCGGGACTGTTCGCCCATTTCGGCTCGAAGGAAGCGCTGCAGCAGGCCGTGCTCGACCACGCCGGCAGCCTTTACCAGACGCGCGTCATCGCCCAGCTGCCGCCGAGCGCTTCACCGCAGGTCCGGCTGAGGCAACTGCTCAAGAAATGCATGGACTGGATCGACGATCCGGCGTTTCCGGGCGGCTGTCCGATCATGAGCGCCTGTTTCGAACTGACTCCGGAGGATGGCGAGCCCTGGAACAATCTCGTCGCCAAGCAGCGGCATTTCCAGACCCTGCTGACCGGCATGTTCCGCGCCGCCGGCGCGCCCCCTGCCGCTGCGGAGCAGGCCGCCTTCGAATTCCGCAGCATCACCCTCGGCTACCAGCATTCGAGCCGCGTGCTCGGCAATCCCAAGGCGCGCAAGCTGGCCCAACATGCGCTGGACGCCACGCTGGCGCACGCCGTGCCGGTTCCTTGACCCTACGCCGATTGTGACATTAACCCTGGGGTTTTCCGGCGAGTTGATTGATTGTAATTTGCGACTCCGCGACATCACGCAAGTCGACATCGTTGGCGCCGCGGCGCAAAAACGCAGACATCTGGCAAGCGCTTATTTCTGGTAGGGGATTTCTCTTGAGTGAAGCACATACGTCGGCACCGGCCGAAGGCAACGCAATGAGCCGCTGGGCGAGAAACCTGGTGCCGTCGGTCTGCGACGTTTCGGTCACCAACGTCTGCCAGGCGACCTGCAATTTCTGCTGCTTCGCCCATGACAAGCAGATCGTCACCGACCGCCGCTTCATCGACAAGGACAAGTTCGTCGAGGCGCTGCCGATCCTCTATCGCCGCGGCGTGCGCTACGTGAACTTCCAGGGCGGCGAGCCGCTCCTGCATCCCGGCATCATCGAGATGTGCGCCGCGATCGCCAAGAACGGCATGCGCCCGGCGATGATCTCGAACGGCTTCCTGCTGCCCGACAAGATCGAAAAGATGATCGCTGCGGGCCTTTCGACCCTGCTGTTCTCGCTCGACAGCCACGATCCCGCCGTGCACGAGAAGAACCGCGGCCTCAAGGGCGTCGTCGAGCGTTTGAAGAAATCCGTCGCCATCGCCAAGGCGGCCGGTCTGCCGACCGTCGCGGTCGTGACGGTGTCGAAGCTGGTCGATTTCGAACGCATGCCCGAGATCCTGAATTACGTCGGCTGCGATGCGGTCAGTTTCTCCTATCCGCGGCTGGAGCCGTTCGGATCGTCGTCGCTGGTGTTCAATCCCGACTCCGACCTCGTGAACTTCACCGACGCCGAGCTGGAAAAGGCGATCGACTCCATCCTGGCGCTGAAGAAGCGCTTCACGGTGATGAACCCGGTCGCCTCGCTCAACGACCTGCGCCGCTACGCCCGCCACGAGGAACAGCGCATCCCCTGCGTCGGCGGCAAGCGCTATTACTATCTCGACTGGAATCTACAGCTTTGGCGCTGCGAGAACTGGCACGAGCCGATGGGTTCGGTGCTCGATCTCGACAAGCTGCCCGATTACGAAGACCGCTGCACCTCGTGCAACCAGAACTGCTATCGCGACACCTCGGCGATGATGCATTTCGGCATTGCGGTGTCGGAAGCGCTGCAGGACGTGTCGAAGGGCCATCTCGGATCGGCCGCCGGCCGGTTCGGGCAATCGGGCCTCGGCGCCTCGTTCAAGGCGGTGATCGACGAAGCCGCCGTGATCAAGAAGCTGGCGCCGCGCAAGACCACGCCCGAGACGGTCTGATCTCCCCCTTGCGGAAAACTGCGTGCCTAGCTGCGCTCAAGGGTAGATCTGCAGCCCATAAAAGACGGTTCAAGCCGGCGGTTAATACCCATCTGACCATATTCAGATTCAGCATCGATCACCAGACTTCGGTGAAACCGCTACGCCTGTTCCTTTATCTGCACTTTGGCTCGCTTGGGCTCGGGAGAAGTGGAGCGTAGACCGTCGATATGCTCGAACAGATCACCGGCGATCTTGCTCCACATCGGGTCGAGAATGAAATCGATTCCCTCCCGCCGGGCGAGTTTTGCGGCGGGGACAAAGTCGGCATCGCCGGCGACCAGAACAACTTGATCAACTTGTTTTTTGTAAGCAACTGAAGCGATATCGACACCGATCCGCATATCGGTACCCTTCTGACGAACATCATATTCAAAATCGTCATCGGTAAGCTCCGCGAATAGCCGCTCACGCTTCAGCAGGACTGCCAGAATCGCGGGCTTCAGGCGCCAGCCGTCGTTGTCCTGAAGTCGTCCCAATCGTAATGCGACTTTGCGAAGGCATTTAAGCTCGTTATGAAAGGCCGTCCGGAACTTCGCCGCGTCAGTTTTCGAGAAATCGACCGCGGTCTTTGTGAGGGGCGTATGCGCTTTCTTTGTCAGCGGCGGGCAGTCGTAGACAAATATCCGATATAAGTCTCGCCGATCCGGCTCGCCGCGCTGCATCAGATGGTCCAAGCACATCTTGTGAAGCGTACGTGCAACCGCCGCGGGGTCGCCATGACCTAACCCCGGATAAACCGTATGACATCGTTTGAGAAAGAATCCTGCGTCGACGAAAATCGCTGTCGCCATGCTCCCCCCCGAAAGCAAAAAGCTCCCAGGATCGGCTCGTGGTTCATAATGGTCCACGAACGTACTGCTGGGAGCTGGATACGATCAGAGTATAGGTCGAGAGAATTGCGCGTTCAAGATCGCCTGAGGCGATTGAATTTGCGACGAATTCTCGAGCCGACACCTTGGCTGAACAGCTCAGCCTATCCTCACCGCACCGCCTTCTTCATCGGCGGAGCGAACTTGGTCGGGCAGGAATCGAACGGCAGGAAGCGCCCGGCTTTGGGCGTGAAGCTCTCGCGCAGCAGCGTGATGAGTTCGCGCAGGACGGCACGGAAGCGGCGTTCGGGATAGATCGGCATGACGAACCTCCGGCGTAACGCTACGCCGCAGACGCTAACCGTTCGTTAGCACTTGCGACGGTTCGCCGGCCGGCTCGGCAGCCGGCAATTCGTCCGGCAATTCGATCGCGGGCGGCGGCGGCGCCATCACCTTCTCGGGATGGAGCGACGTCCGCACTACGGCGACCAATTCTGCGAGCACCGACGGACGTTTGGGCGGAAACGGCTTTCTCCAGTGCATCGCGCCCTGCCCTTCTCTGCCGGTTTATGCGGCCTCGGAGGATTGCTTCGGCGGCTCGGCCGGCAGCACCACATAGGCGCGGCAGCCCTTGCCGTATTCGCTTTCGAGCCACGCGCGGCCGCCATGCAGTTCGGCAAGGCCACGCACCAGCGCCAGACCGAGACCGGTGCCGCCGGCTTGGCGGTCGTAACGGTTGTCGACCTGACTGAACGGCGTGAAGATCTTGTCGAGCTTTTCGCGCGGAATGCCGGGGCCGTTGTCTTCGCAGACGATCTGGAAGCCGCCGCCGTTGGCCGCGCCCGCGGTGACGGCGATCTTGCCGCCTTCGGGCGTGAACTTCACCGCGTTGGACACCAGATTGATGAGGATCTGCTTCAGGGCGCGTTCGTCGGCATAGAGCGGCGGCGCATCGGGCAGAACCGTGATGACGAGTTCCTGCTTCTTCTCGCGCGCCTTGGCGCCGATCAGCTTGAGCGCGATGTCAAACGTGCGATGGGCGTCGATCGGATGCGGCGCGATTTCCATCTTGCCGGCTTCGATCTTGGCGACGTCGAGCAGGTCGTTGATGAGGCTCAAGAGATGCGCGCCCGACGAATGGATGTCGCCGGCGTATTCCTTGTACCGCGCCGAACCGACCGGACCGAAGCACTCCTGCGCGATGATTTCCGAGAAGCCGAGAATGGCGTTCAGCGGCGTGCGCAACTCGTGGCTCATATTGGCGAGGAAGGCGGTCTTGGAGGCATTGGCTGTTTCGGCTTCGAAGCGCTTCCTCAGCGCGTCGTCGCGGGTTTCTTCGAGTTCGCGCGCAAGATCTTCGACCTGGAAACGCAGGCGCGAATCCTCGTCGAGGCGATGCATCAGGCGGCGGCCGTCGACCAGGAGCTGGGCGGCGAAGGCCGGCAGGATCAGCGCGATACCGAAATCGATCACGCTGGTCGAGAACATGAAGCGCACGCTCGACATCAGCGTCACCGGCACGATCGATGCCAGGAACATGTCCATGTGGCTCGAACGGCTGACGACCAGCATGGCGAGCACCGCCGCAGCGACGCCGCCGAGATAGATGTGGTTCATCGTCGACGACGGATCCCACAACAGCCACGGAGCAAGGCCCCAGGCGGCGCTGATGATCGCCTGCATCGCGACGATGCGCGAAAACCACGGACGGGTGCGTTCGTATTCGTTGGAGTCCGAGGTGTCGTACTGGTAAATGGACACGACGCTCGCCGACAGGATCATCGTCGCCGACACGATCACCGGCACGAACACCGCGACGTTGAAGCTGGCGTGCCCGAAGGCGCCGAAGCTGTCAGATCCCAGCCATGCGATCGCAAGCGCCCAGAACGGCGAAGAAAGCCGCGTCGAACGGACGGCCTGCGATGTAAGGTCCAACTGCGCCTTGAGCACGCGCACATCAGTGCTTCGTTGGCTGCGCAGTCGCTTGATGAACTCCACGGGTTTCCCCTTTAGCCCCGATCGTCAGGCCGGATGCTAGGGTTACTTCGGTTAAAATTTACTGAGAAAAATCGCACGTCTTCACATTGCGCGCTTTAGGTCGCGTTTAACCGTTGCTAACGGAAAGTAAACGAACGCGCTGGTGCCGTGGCCTTCCGAGCTTTCGATCCATGCGCGACCGCCATGCAGGCGCGCCAGTCCGTGTACCAGCGCAAGGCCGAGGCCGGTGCCGCCCTGGGCGTGGTCGAAGCGATTGTCGACCTGCGTGAAGGGCTTGAACAGCTGCTCGATCTTGTCGGCCGGAATGCCGGGTCCATCGTCGGTAACCGATACAAGCGTGCCGCCGTCATCCGCCACACGGCAATCGACGGCGATATGGCCGCCCTGCGGCGTGAACTTCACGGCGTTGGAAAGCAGATTGAGCATGATCTGCCGGAACGCCCGCTCGTCGGCCATGATCTCGTCGAGCGCCGGCGAGACCGAATAGCTGATCGTAAGCGCCTTTTCGCTGGCGCGGATCGCTATAATGCGTTCGACGCTTTCGAGCGCACTTTGGACATGCAGGGGGCGCGGCGCGATTTCCATCCGCCCGGCTTCGATCTTGGCGACGTCGAGGATTTCGTTGATCAAGGTCAACAGATGCGTGCCCGAGGTGTGAATATCGCCGGCATACTCGGGATAGCGCGGGTTGTTGACTCCCAGCGCCTGGCTCATGATGATTTCGGAGAAGCCGATGATGGCGTTGAGCGGCGTTCTCAGTTCGTGGCTCATGTTGGCCAGGAACGCCGTCTTCGATTTGTTGGCGAGTTCGGCCTCTTCGCGCTTTTGCACCGCTTCGTCGTGTGCGGCGGCGAGTTCCCGCGACAAATCCTCGTTGGCGAAGCGGGCCGCCAGCATGTCGTCGACCCGCTTGCGGGCGGACAAGCCGCTGAACAGCATGTAACACATCCATATCGGCAGCAGAGCGAGGAAGACGTACGCGGTGACGCCCGACGACGTCATAAACCGTGCGCACAGCGGCACGGCCAGCGACGCCAAGCCGGCAAAGAACACGCTGCGGACGGCGCATCGCGTCAGGGCCATCGCCCATAACGCCATCACCGCAATGATGACGGCGAAGCAGTTGTTGGCGGCGTTACCTTCGATCCATACCGCCCAGACGACGCCGCCCCAGGCGAGGCCGATCATCACCTGCAGGGCGACAAGAGCGCGCCGGACACGCGAGACGCTTTCGCACGAGACAGTAGGATAAAGCCGGAACGCGACGGCTGCCGACGCCGAGGCGACGCACTGGCACCCGACGGCCAGGGCCATCCGCCACGCCGGCAAATCGCCGAAATCGGACCGGCCGAACCACAATGCCGCACAGGCAATCGCCACCCCCACCGGATTGAACCAGATGGTGACGGGCAATGTCTCGATCAGCAGCCGCAGACGCGCCTGGCAGTAGCGCGCGTCCTCCCTTTTGGGAACCGGAATGACGGACAACAGATCGGGCATGGCGGCCATGTGGGCGAATGCGCCCATTGTGCAGACAAGAAATGCTATCTACCTGTAGCGGGAGACCCGTTAAAAAGTGCCTTTCGCTGTGGTTGCGAAGGTGCCAATAGGCGGGTTTTCTACTATTAGGATCGATTTCCCGATTCGGTGTGAGCTTAGCGTGTGAAGAATGGCTAAAGATCTGTTTGACAATGTGCCGTCCAAAGCTGGCCGGGAGTACACGGCCAAAGACATCGAGGTTCTGGAAGGGCTTGAGCCGGTCCGCCGGCGGCCGGGCATGTATATTGGCGGCACCGATGCCACCGCCCTGCACCATCTGGCGGCCGAAATCCTCGATAATTCCATGGACGAAGCGGTGGCCGGCCATGCCAGCCGCATCGAGATCGAGCTGAAGCCCGGCGATGTCCTGACCATCATCGACAACGGCCGCGGCATCCCGATCGACCCGCACCCCAAGTTCAAGAACAAGTCGGCGCTCGAAGTCATTATGACCACACTTCATGCGGGCGGTAAGTTCGACGGCAAGGTCTACGAGACCTCCGGCGGCCTGCATGGCGTCGGCGCCTCGGTGGTGAACGCGCTGTCGGAATGGATGGAAGTCGAAGTCTTCCGCGACAAGCACGGCCACAAAATGCGGTTCGAGCGCGGCAATCCGGTCGGCAAGCTCAAGGATACCGGCCCGGCGGCCCGCCGCGGCACCGCGACCACATTCAAGCCCGACAACAAGATTTTCCAGGCCGACATCCATTTCTCGCCGGCGCGGCTCTACCGCATGGCGAAATCGAAGGCGTACCTGTTCCGCGGCGTCGAGATCCGCTGGAAGTGCGATCCGTCGCTGATCGAAGCCGGCAAGATTCCGGCCGAAGACACCTTCCACTTCCCCGGCGGCCTCACCGACTACCTGACGGGCGAGATCGAAGGCAAAGCCACGGTCACCCCGCGCACCTTCTTCGGCCGCTCCGAGAACAACGGCAAGGGCACGCTGGAATGGGCGCTGGCGTGGGTGCCCGACCTCGAACCCTTTACCCTGAGCTACTGCAACACCATCCCGACTCCGGCCGGCGGGACCCACGAGCAGGGACTGCGCAATGCCCTGACCCGCTCCCTGCGCGCCCACGGCGAACGCAGCAACAACAAGAAAGTCGGCCAGATCACGCCGGAAGACGTGATGGCGTCGGCTTGCGCCGCGCTGTCGGTTTTCATCCGCGACCCCGAATTCCAGGGCCAGACCAAGGACAAGCTGTCCTCGCCCGACGCCCAGCGTCTGGTCGAGAACGTGGTGCGCGATCACTTCGATCACTGGCTGGCCGAAGACCCGGCCAGCGCCGACAAGCTCTTGGATTACGTCATCGATCAGGCCGAGTACCGTCTGAAGAAGCGCCAGGAGAAAGAAGTCGCCCGCAAGGCCGCGACGCGCAAACTGCGCCTGCCGGGCAAGCTCGCCGACTGCACCCGCGACGAAGCCGAAGGCACGGAAATCTTCCTGGTCGAAGGCGACTCCGCCGGCGGCTCGGCGAAGCAGGCGCGCGACCGCGCCACCCAGGCGATCCTTCCCCTTCGCGGCAAGATCCTGAACGTCGCCAGTGCGGCGGCGGGCAAGCTGGCGCAGAACCAGGAACTGGCCGATCTGATGCAGGCGCTCGGCTGCGGCACCGGCGCGAAATACAACGAAGACGCGCTGCGCTACGAACGCATCATCGTGATGACCGATGCCGACGTCGACGGCGCCCATATCGCGTCGCTGCTGCTGACCTTCTTCTATCGCGAGGCGCCGCAGCTCATCAAAAACGGCCACCTGTTCCTCGCCATGCCGCCGCTCTACCGTATCACCCACGGCGCCAAGTCGGTCTATGCCCGCGACGAGAAGCATCGCGATCAGCTCCTCAAGACCGAGTTCAAGGCCAACGCCAAGGTGGAAGTCTCCCGCTTCAAGGGTCTCGGCGAAATGATGCCGTCTCAGCTCAAGGAGACGACCATGAAGCCGGGCCTGCGGACCCTCATCAAGGTGATGACGCCCGACGACGAGAAGAAGCACACCGACACCATGGTCGAGCGCCTGATGGGCAAGAAGCCGGAATTGCGCTTCCAGTTCATCCAGGAAAATGCGCAATTCGCGGATGTGGACGTTTAACCGGCGTCCTCATCCCCGTTTACCGCTTGGCAATCGCACACCGGTAGATTGAAAGCGTACGGCATAAGGGGGAGGGCCGCGTGTCTGCCGATTGCGAAAACCTGGCGGGGTGCGGATTCTTTAAGAAGTACTTCCACGTCAACAAAGGCGCGTGCCGGAACTTCATCAAAACCTATTGCCGCGGCGAAATGCAGGACGAGTGCGAGCGCAAGGCATACCGCCGTGCCAACGGTGGGCCTCCCACCGACGACATGATGCCCAACGGCATCATCCTGCCGCAGTAACAGCCGTTATCCCGCCGCGCGTTTCATCTTCACCATCAGCACCACGCCCAGGCACGCCGCGGTCGACAGGCCGATGTGCCAGAGAAAATGCGTGCCGACCGGAATGGTGGGACAGACGATCAGGTCGATCGAGCGGGCGACCGCCGCCGTCAATCCCGCCGCGATGATCGCAACGCCGAGCAGTCCGGTCTTGCGGCCGTATTTCACCCAGCTTCCCGACACCATGATGATGCCCGTCAGCGTGACGGTCGCGAACATCGGCACGAACCGCAGGTTCGGCGAGATCGCCGCCAGTTCGCCTCCGAAATAGCGCACGCCGCTGGTCGCCAGGAGCATCATCGCCAGCATGCCGAGAATGCCTGCCACCCAGCCGTAAAGCTGGCGGATCCACAACACGGTCAATACCAGGAGATAGAGCACGCCCGGAATCCAATCGAGCGTCAGCGCCCATTGGGTGCGCAGGCCGTGCCACAGCGCGCTGCCGACGCCGACCGAGACGAGCAGCACCAGGAGCACGATCAGCCCGCCGGAAAATCCGACATTCGAGCGCTTGATATGACGGTAGGCCAGCCATGCCGCGATCAGGATCGCCGCATTGGTGATGGTGTTCACCGGCTCGTGCATCCCAAGCCACATATGCGGCTCGGTCGTTCCGGCGATGAAGGTGTCGCAATAAACTGGACCGATGAAACCCGGTGTCGCCATGACCCGTCCTCCCCGCGCGCGATTGCACACATATAGGGCGAACCGGGGCGATTTACAGTCCCCGCGCTAAACTTCGAATACGCCCTTCTTGTGCTTGGCAATTTTCTTGTCGCGCTTCTTCTTTTTCTTGTCGAACGGCTTTTTGGCGAACACGGGCTTGTCCTTGGGGTCGTAGCCCGGCTTGGCTTTGGGCTCGAAATCCCTCGGCTTGCGCTCGAACTTTCCCTTGGGCTTGCGCTCGAATTCACCCTTCGGCCGGTCGCCGTTGCTGAACTTCGGCTTGAAGCGCGGCTTCTCCTCGGCTTCCGCCGGCGGAGGCGCGGCGTTGTAATCCGGCTCGCCGCCATCGGCCGGGAAAATCCTCACCCCGCCCTTATTACGTTCGGCGATCTTGGCGGTGAAGGCTTCGGCCGCCGCGGCATCCAGTTCGAACCGGGTCTCGGTGTCGAAGATGCGGATGTCGCCGATCTCCTTCTTGGTCACCTCGCCCTGACGGCAGATTTCCGGCAGCAGCCATTTCGGATCGGCATTGCGTTCGCGCCCGACGCTGATGCGGAACCACACGGCGCCGTTGGGCAACCGGCTTGGGCCCGATTTGCGCTCGCGCCGTTCCGGGCGCCCTTCCCCCTCGTACGAACGCTTTTCGCGTTCGGGACGGGGACGGCGTTCGTCGCGGTCGGGGCGCGGACGGCGCTCGTCGCGCTGGGCATGGCGCGGGTCCTCGACGTATTGCTCGATGTCGAACGGTTCCGGCAGCCGCTCGCGATAGAGCTTGGCGAGCGCGGCCGCGATTTCGTACGGCGAATGACGCTCCAGCAGCGCCGACGCGATGGTGGTTTCATCCTGGCCGGCGTTGGCGAAAATCGGCGAGTCCAGCAGCCGCTCGCGGTCCTGCTTGAAGATCGCTTTCGGCGACGGCGGATCCATCCATTCGTACTGCACGCCGGCGCGCAGCAGCATCTGTTCGGCGCTGCGCCGCCGCGACGGCGGAACCAGAAGAATGCTGGTGCCCTTCTTGCCGGCCCGGCCGGTACGGCCGCTGCGATGCTGCAAAACATCGGCATCGTTCGGCAGATCGGCGTGAATGACCAGCGTCAGGTCCGGCACGTCGAGGCCGCGGGCGGCGACGTCGGTCGCGACGCAAACCCGTGCATGGCCGCCGCGCAGCGCGGTGAGCGCGCGATTGCGTTCGTTCTGGTTCATCTCGCCCGACAGCGCCACGACGTCGAAGCCGCGCGCCGCCAGCGTCTCGCCGAGTTTCTGTACGCCGATACGGGTGCCGCAGAACACCAGCGCCGAGGGCGGATCGAGATAGCGCAACAGGTTCACGACGGTACGGTCGACCTTGGCATGGGCGATGCGGATGGCGCGATAGTCGATGTCGGCGTGGCCGCCCTCGTCGGCCGCCAGTGCGATGCGCAAGGCATCGTCCTGATAGTTTTTTGCCATCATCACGATCGGCTTCGGCAACGTCGCCGAGAACAGCAGCGTGCGCCGCGTTTCGGGCGTCGCCTGCAAGAGGAATTCGAGTTCGTCGTGGAAGCCGAGATCGAGCATCTCGTCGGCCTCGTCGAGCACCAGGACTTTCAGCGCATCGAGGCGCAGCGCCCCGCGCCGCAAATGATCGCCCAGCCGGCCCGGCGTGCCGACGACGATATGCGCGCCGCGTTCGAGCGCCCGCCGTTCCTTGAACGGGTCCATGCCGCCGACGCAGGCCGCCACTTCGGCCCCGGTCTCGGCATAAAGCCAGGTGAGTTCGGTCTGGACCTGCAACGCCAGTTCGCGCGTCGGCGCCACGATCAGCGCCAGCGGCGCATCGGCGTACGGCAGATCCCCGCCTTCGAGCAGCGTCGGCGCCATGGCGAGGCCGTAGGCGACAGTCTTGCCCGACCCGGTCTTGGCCGAAACCAGGAGATCGCGCCCTTCGGTTTCCGGCGCCAGAACGGCCTCCTGGACGGGGGTCGGGTCGGTATAGCCGCGCGCCTGCAAGGCGCGGGAAATGGCGTCGGGAAGCGTAGCGAACACGGGAAATCCTTGCGCAAGACGCGAAACGGTCGGTTGACGGAAGCGAACCGTCCGGCAAAACGCGTTCACGGTCGTGACGCTATGTCGTCCAAAACCGTGTCCAAACCATGGCGGCTGCGCAAGGGCCGTGTTTACCTCGTCAACGCGGCATTGCCCCAGGTGACCACCGTGGGCTGTGCGTTGGGGGCCGTCGCGTTGCTGGCCACCAGTTCCACGATCTTCACGCCCTTGACCGAGGCCGTCAGCGTTTCCGGCTTTTCGCCATAGGCCTTGGGGGCCGACTTCGCCAGCAGCTTGCCGTCGCCGTAGACCGCGAAAGTTACCGGCCGCGAGGTGTCGAGGGTGGAATCGTCGACCCCGACCTCGGCCGTGAACGTGGTGGCGCCGTTATTGCGCACTTCCAGCCGCGAATTGGCGAGCACCCCCAGGCCGGTATCGAAGTCCTTGCCGCCGATCCGCAGCGATTGGCCGAACGGCGTGAAATCGGTCTGGGCCCCGCCCCAGCCGGCGTATTGCGGATGGGCGCCGTTGCCGCGCGTCGAACCCCAGGTCTGGAAGCGGAAGATGTAGGGATCGGGCTGGCGCGTCGTGACGCCGTCCACCGCCGGATTCACCCGGCCCGGCATTTCGGAGAGATAGAGGCCGTTCTTCAGCCGGTGCGGACCCTCGGCGGTGAAAATCAGCGTCTGGCGCGGCGCCACCTGGAACTTGGTTTCCTTTTTGATTTTCGTCTGCTGCTTGGTCCACAGATCGGTCAGCGTGATGTCGCCGTCTTCGGCGAGCTTCATCTGCTGCGCCGTGAGATCGACTTCCGCCGGAGCAATGCCGCGGTTGAAGATCGCGACCGCCTTCTTGCCGCCCGCCAGACTCTTCACGAAAATCTGCACATTGTCGGCGTCGTAGGCGAGCGTCGCCTGATTGCCGTCCTTGTCCTGATTGATCGCGATGATGTCCTGGTTCGACACGATGTCGAGCAAGGGCTTGGGCATCTTGCGCACGTCGTTGCCGAGGATCAGCGGCGCGTTGGTGATCGCCCACAGCGCGAAGTGGGACTTCGCTTCGGTCAGATGGTTCTCGTCGAACTCGCCGTAACCGACATAGAGCATGTCGGGATCGTTCCACGAACCGGGATGGGCATAGAGCGCGCGGCGCGAGGCGCTGTCGAAATTGTGCAGCATGCGCGTCCAGATCGGCCCGAGGTCGTCGCTGGTGCGCGAGATGTTGCCGACATCCTTGGCCCAGGTGCGCACGTCGGCGGCGCCCCAGACGCAGATCGAGAACAGGAAATCGTTGTTGGGCTTGTACTTTATCAACGCATCGCTGACGTCGGTGTAGAGCTTCTTCACGGCGCCCGCATCGGTGCCGTTGATCTGCCAGCCGATGATGAGCGGATCGAGCGTGCGATACTCGCCGGATTTGACTTGCGGCGCCTCGGGGAAGTAAGCGCGGATGCCGCACGCATCGACCTTGATGTAATCGAAGCCCCATTCCTGCATGTAGAGCTTGATGTCCTGATCGGTGTGCCCGTAGAGACCGATCTCGCGCTCCGCCATCGTGCCCTTGGGCAGATAGCCGTCCGGCGCCGGATAGGCCTGCGAACACGAATTGCGTCCGAGGTCCGAATAGATGCCGACCTTCAGGCCCAGCGCGTGAACCTTGTCGGTGAAGGGCTTGAAACTTGTGCCGACGCTGCCGCCGACCGCCGCCGAGGGAAACTGGTCGGTGCGGATCTGCATCCGTCCATCGGGCTGGCGCCGCTTATCCCACCAGCCATCATCCATGTTGACATAGCGATAGCCTTTGGCGGCGAGACCGGTTTTCTTCAGCGCCTCGGCAACGCCCAGTATGCGCTCTTCCGAAATGTTGGTGGCGAAGGTGTTCCACGAACTCCAGCCCATCGGCGGCGTCGCCGCGTTACCGGCCGTATAGCCGCTCCATTTTCCGGTCGGCGTGAGATCGGCGGCATAAGCGGTCCCGGCGAGAAGCACGGCCGCCAACGCGGCGAGTCTGGAAATGGGCATGGTTTCGGTCCTTCCTGTTGTTCTCGTTATCGGTTCAAAGCCTGACGCTGCGAGGCCGTCCTTCATAGGTCCCGGCGACCGGGGCCGCTTCGCCGTTGGCATCGATCAGCACGATCTGAAAACGCTGCGCCACGGGCATACCGGGATAATGTCCTTCGCGCGCTCCGAACGACAGCACGCGCGTCTTGTCGTCCCAAATCAGCGGCACGCGCGCAAACGCGCCCTTCTCGTAACCGTAATCGGTTCCGGCATCGTCGTAGAGTTCGAACACGCCGTCGGCCCCGGCATAAACGCGCAGCGTCAGTTCGCGGCCATCGGCTTCCGCCGTCGATTGCACGACCGGCCCGAGCGGCACGATCGATCCGGCGCGCACATGCACCGGAATCCGCTTCTCCGCCGGCACATCGTGGCGCTTGCCGCCGGTGCGCCGCTCGCCAGTCCAGAAATCGTACCAGCCGCCCGGCATTTCCGGCAGATAAACCGGCCACGTCACGGCCTTCGCCGCCAGGACCGGCGCCACATGCAGCGCGCGCCCGCACATGAAGCTGTGCGCTTCATCGAGCGCCGCCGGATCGTGCGCGAAATCCATCACCAGCGGCCGCATCAGGCTGGTGCCGTACCGCGTGACCTCGGCCGCCGCGCTGTAGATGTACGGCAAAAGGCGATAGCGCCATTCGATCAGCGCCCGCACCTCTGCTTCCACCGCGGCGCCGTAGTGCCACGGCTCGGTGTTGGTCTGATAGCCGTGCACCCGCATCAGCGGCAGGAAGACGGAATACTGCATCCAGCGCAGCAGCACATCGCGATACGCGGGATCGGTGTACTGCGACGGACCGGGACGGAAGAATCCGCCGGCATCGACTGTCCAATAGGGATGGCCCGCCGCCATCACGTTAAGCCCCGCCGGAATCTGCCGCTTCAACGTATCGAAATCGCAGCCGATATCGCCCGACCACACCGCCGAGGCATAACGCTGCTGACCGGGAAAGGCGCAGCGCGTCAGGATCATCACGCGACGGCCCGGCGCATCGCGGCGCTGGCCTTCATAGACGGTCCGGCTGACCTGCAGCGGATAGAACAGGCGCACTTTTTCGCCCGGACCGGCCGCGGTCGGCCGCCCGACGAGATCGTCGTTTTCCGGTTCGGTCGCATCCTGCCACCACGCATCGATACCGAGCGGCAACAGGCGATGGCGCATCGCGCCCCAATAAAAATCGGCCGCACGCGGATTGAAGAAATCGATCCAGTCGGTATCCGGAATGAAGGCATTGCGCGCCGTGAAAGCCTGCCCCACTTCGCTTTTCTTGTCGGCCTTGGACCACACCGACAGCATGAAGCGGACATTCTCCGCATGCAGCTTGGCGGTCAGCGCGGCCGGATCGGGATAATCCTTCTCGTCGAAACGCATCGCGTTCCAGCCGTAGCGGCCCCAGTACTGCCAATCCTGCACGATGACATCGAGCGGGATTTTCCGTGACCGGAACTCCGCCGCATTGGCGAGAATTTCCTCCGACGAGTGATAGCGCTCGCGGCAATGGATGTAGCCGTAAGCCCATTTCGGCATCAGCGGCGCCTGCCCGGTCAGGCGGCGGTATTCGGCGAGAATGTCGTCGGCCTTGGGACCGGCGATGACGATGTAGTCGATCGCCTCGGCCACCGGCGAAGCCAGCACGGTTTCGGGCTTCACCTTCGACCAGCCGAGCGTGGGCTTGTCGTTGGCGCTGCCCAGAATGCGGATCTTGTGCGCCCCGGCACTGAGGTCGGCGAAAAAGCTCATGGTCGGCGGCAGCCACAGCGAGGTGATATCCACCGCCACGGCGCCGTCGATTTCGACATGGTGCTTGTGCGACATCGCCTGACCGACATCGATCTGAAAGCAGTAGCGGCCCGCTTCGGCCAGCGTCACGGTGCCTTCGAAAACGGCATCGCGGCGTTTCATGGCGGCATTGCCCGCCGTGGTGGTGACGTTGATCGTCTCGCCGCCTTCGGCATCACCGACATGAACCGGAACCATATGCTCCGTAGACGGATTAAGTTCGGCCATGCCGGTGTTGTGCCACAGAAGGCCATAGCCCTTGCTCGACAACAGGAACGGCAGGCTGATCTGGGTATTCACCTGGGTCAGACGGCGCGCCAGCCCGCGCACATTCAAGTGTCCGTCCTGGAACTGCCCGGTGCCGTAAAGCCGCTCGTCCTCCGGCGAAGCAAACGCCTGGCGCACCGCGTAGGTCGGCGTGCCTTGCACCGTCGAGGCCGTCAGCACCCGCCCCGGCTTCTCCTTGAGCAGCACCGCGCCCTTGGCATCGGTGAAGGTCAGCGTGCCGTCGTCGGCCACGTTGCAGCGGATATGCTTCAGCGTCAGCGTCTTTGCCCCGCTGCCGCGCCCGCCAGCCGGTTTGACGGTCCGCGCATCGACCAGGATCGGACTTTTCGGCAACGCCCCATCGGGCGCAAACCGCACCCGGAACGCCCGCGAACTGAGAGCATAGATCGACAACACCCCGCCGCTGATGGCGCGCGCATAACAAGCGGTGTCGGCTTCTTTGGCGTCTGCGGATACCGCGGCTGCGGCAAGACCGGTCCCGGCCAGTTGCATGGCACTGCGCCGGGTCATCCCGTGCTTGACGTCATCGCTGCTCATGTCCTGCCCCGGTCGGGTTCGGCCTCACATTAACTCGGACAAAAACCGATGCAATGCGGCAGACCCGCTGATTACCGGGAGGCGGTTTATTTCGCTAACGCTCTGATGATCCGCGCCCTACACTTGGCGAATATCATCGGGGGGCTTTCATGAAGTGGATGGTACTGGTTGGCGTGCTGATGCTTGCTCCCGCCGCCGCGCAGGACGTACCGCGTCATGTCTCGACAGCGGAGGATTGCGAAATCTTTGCGGTCGTAGCAAAGGCTCGCCTCGGCTGGACGGCGACCAAACCGCCCGAAGGCAGCTTTTCCGCGGAAATTACGGAATACGATGGCGACCCAGCTGCTACCGGCAGACCCAACCGCACCTTCGTTGCGATTTGTCCGTGGAAGGAACTCGGGCTTGCAGAGCCGTCCGGCAACTCCAAACTCAAATGGTATTCGCTAGGTCGGCCCAAATATGCCGGCAACGGCTCCGCTTCGGTGCTGGTCAGCCGCACTGAATTTCAGGATGAAACCTACAGCACCGCGCCTCGCGTGGATTTCGAGGTATGTCACCTCTCGAAACGCGATAGCCGCTGGCAGATCAAGCAGTGTGCGAAGCCAGCGGGAAGCACCACCGTCTTTCACCCCTAGCCCCCCGCAATCCCCCTCACCTTGACTTTTCGCCCTTCGTTCCCCATATGCGGTGCCATAGGACGAGCGGTGCCAATCCGGGTGCTGCTGGGCGCTTCAGAGGGCGCCCCTTGTAAACCAGGCGCGATTTTGCGCCGTCTAGGAGCGCTTTTGAGTGAAGTAACGACCGCCGGCACGGACGCCGGCCTGCTGGAAGACATCCATTCGGACCATTCCGTAAATTCTTCTCAACCGACTGAAATCATTCCCGAACCTGTACCCGCTCCGGCGCCTGTTGAGGCCGCTGTCGAGCCCCCCTCCCCGCCGCAAAAACCGGAAAGCGAACCCTCCGTTGAGGCCGCGGCCGAGGTGCCCCCTCCCTCCCTTCCGGAGGAAGTGCAGAACAATTCCGTTGCCGAAGTCGCTGCCGAACCGGCAACAATCGAACCGACGCCGGAAGCCGAGTCCGGCTTTGTCGGCTTAGGCCTGTCCGACGATTTGCTCCGGGCCGTGCACGAAGCCGGCTACCGCACCCCGACCCCGATCCAGGCCGAAGGCATCCCGCACGTCATGGCGCGCCGGGATATCATCGGCATCGCCCAGACCGGCACCGGCAAGACCGCCTCCTTCACCCTGCCGATGATCGAGATGCTGGCCCGCGGCCGCGCCAAGGCGCGGATGCCGCGCTCGCTCATTCTGGAACCGACCCGCGAGCTTGCCGCCCAGGTCGCCGAGAGTTTTGAGAAGTACGGTAAGTACAACAAACTTTCGATGGCGCTCTTGATCGGCGGCACGTCGTTCGACGAACAGGACCGCAAGATCGATCGCGGCGTCGACGTCTTGATCGCCACGCCGGGCCGCCTGCTCGACCATTTCGAACGCGGCAAGCTGATGATGACCCAGGTCCAGCTGCTCGTCATCGACGAAGCCGACCGCATGCTCGACATGGGCTTCATTCCCGACGTCGAACGCATCTGCAAGATGCTGCCGTTCACCCGCCAGACGCTGTTCTATTCGGCGACCATGCCGGCGGAAATCCGCCGCCTCACCGAACAGTTCCTGTCGAACCCGGTGCGGGTGGAAGTGGCCCGTCCCGCCACCACGGCCGACAACATCAAGCAGGAGCTGGTGCAGGTCCCCAACGACGAGTGGGCCAAGCGCGAAGCCCTGCGCACGCTGATCAAGGAAGCCGGCGAGATCACCAACGCCATCGTCTTCTGCAACAAGAAGCACACGGTCGACATCGTGGCGAAATCGCTCTCCAAGCACGGCTTCAACGCCGCGCCGCTGCATGGCGATCTCGACCAGTCGGTCCGCACCAGGACGCTCGACGGTTTCCGCTCGGGCGAAATCACCATTCTCGTCGCTTCCGACGTGGCGGCGCGCGGCCTCGACATTCCCGCCGTCAGCCATGTCTTCAATTTCGACGTGCCCTATCACTGCGACGACTACGTCCATCGCGTCGGCCGCACCGGCCGCGCCGGGCGCAGCGGCGAAGCCTATATGCTGGTCACCAGCTCCGACGGCAAATACGTCGAAGCGATCGAAAAGCTGACCAAGACGAAGCTCACCAGCCGCAGCATCGACGGCCTTGCCGAGCAGGTGCGCGAGCGGCCGCCGCGGGAGAAGTTCCGCGATGGCCGCGGCGAACGTGGCCGCGGACGCGATCGCGACCGCCGCCACGGCGATCACCGCGACCGTCCGGTCAAGCCGCATGGCCAGGTTGCATCGATGGAGCCGGTGAAGCCGGTCGAAGAGTCGAAGCCGGTGGCTCAGCAGCCGCGCCCAGAGCCGCAACATCGCGAGTCGCAACATCGCGAACCGCAGCGTCCCGCCCGCCCCGATCATCGCCAGGATTTCCGCGCCCAGCAGAACCGCCCGGAACCGGCGAAGAAGCAGGAGCCGGTGCATTACGCCCAGGCGTTCAAGAAATCCTCCGCGCCGCGCGTAGAAGTGACGCCCGTCGATGCGTCGCAACTGCCGGCCTTCCTTCTACGCCCGGTGAAACTGCCCAAGACGCCGGAAAAGAAGACGGTCGAGAAAAAGACTGCTGAAAAGCCTGTCGAAAAGCCGGTCGAAAAGGCGGCGGAGAAGACGGCGGAAAAGAAACCGCGGGCGCCGCGCAAGAAGGCGGCGAAGAAAGCGGAACCTGACGCGGTGTGAACGGTTCTTCCGGGGATGAACCCGGAGAAGCGATCATGACCGCCAAGGTAAAGCGCGATGCGGACGGCGTAACCCATTCTAAGCCGGGCTCCGTCGATCAGCAGATGGAAGACACGTTTCCGGCGAGCGATGCGCCATCCTTCGCTCCGGGCTCGGTCGGCGCGCCGGTCAATCGCGAAACTCCCGCGGTAGGCGTAAGTCACAAGGGCGATAAGAAAAAAACGCCGTCCAAACCGGCGCCGTAAGGCTGCGGCTTAACGGTTTCTTACCATCCTTCGGGCCACACTTCCTGCACGCTTCGGTGGTGGAGCGCTAGTGGGGACGACGGTGGCTGCACCTTCTCGCGAACAGGCTCTGGCGAAAACCGCGTTTGCCCTGATGGGCGACTGGAAAGTCGCGCCGACTCCCGAAAACTACGAGCTGTTCTACGTGTACGCCGCCGGCACCAATGCCGCGCTCGGCAAGATCATCGACACCATGATCCGCGAGAAGACGCCGTTCACGCAGCCGTTCCTGCAGGGCTTGTGCAACCAGTTCCTCGCCCGCGAACGAACCGCCCAGACCATGGAAGACGTCGGCGCCGGCATCAGCGGCATGCTCGACGCGGTGATGGGCCGGTTGGAGCGGGCCGGCAAGGATGCCGGGGAATACGGCCGTACCCTGTCGGCGGCCAGCGGCGAACTTGGCGGCAACCAGTCTCCTGCCGCGGTGGCGAAGATGGTGGAACGCCTCGTCGGCGCCACCCACGCGATGGAAGCGCGGACCAAGGCGCTGGAGAGCGAATTGCAGCGCTCCTCCGAGCACGTCACCGAACTCAAGACCCAGCTCGACACGGTTCGCAAGGAGAGCCGGATCGATCCTCTCACCGGGGTCGCCAACCGCAAAGCCTTCGACATCGAACTGCAAGCCGCCATCAAGGACGCGCGCCAGGACGGTTCGTCGGTGGCGTTGATGATGTGCGACATCGATCACTTCAAGCGCTTCAACGACACCTGGGGCCATCAGACCGGCGATCAGGTGCTGCGCCTCGTCGCCAATTGCCTGTCGGAAAACGTCAAGGGCCGCGATACCGCCGCCCGCTACGGCGGCGAAGAGTTCGTCGTCATCCTGCGCCAGACGCCGCTCGAGGGCGCCGCCAAGCTGGCCGAGCAGATCCGCGCCAATGTCGAGAACAAGAAGCTGGTCAAGAAGTCGACCGGCGATATCCTCGGCACCATCACGATCTCGATCGGCGTGTCCCAGCTTCGCGACAACGATACGCCCGACCTCTTTTTGCAGCGCGCCGACCGCTCGCTCTACCGGGCCAAGAATACCGGCCGCAATCGTGTCGTGACGGAAACCGACCTCGTCCGGACCGCAAGTTCGCACGCCGCCTGATCGGCTCTCCATTTTTCCCGCCAAACGGCCTATTTCTTAGGGGCTGCATCCCGATTCCGGGCAAATAGTCGCGAAACCGTGACTTGCACGTCAAACCGAGCCGTCCGCATTTTAGTGGGCTCAATTTTTGGAGTTTTTGCATGAATCGTCGCCTCACGATCGCGGCCGCGCTGTTGATAATGGCCGGCTGCTCCGCCCCCCCGCCGCCTCCACCGCCGGCGCCGCCTCCCGGCCCCAAAGCCACGCTCGGCCAGTGGGGCGTGGACTTCACCGGCATGGACCGCTCGGTGAAGCCGGGCGACGACTTCTACATGTTCGTCAACGGCAAGTGGCAGAAGGACGCCGTCATTCCGGCCGACCGTTCTTCCACGGGCTCGTTCCAGACTCTCGCGATCCTCAGCGAAAAGCGGATGAAGGAGATCGTTGCGGAGCTGGAAGCCAAGCCGGTGGACAAGCTCTCGCCGGAAGAGAAGAAGCTGCGCGATCTCTATGACGGCTTCACCGACACCAAGGCGATCGAAGCGCGCGGTCTCGAGCCGGTCAAAGCCGACCTCGCGATGATCGGCAAGCTGAAGACGTTGAAGGATGTCGCCCGCGTCATGGGCTCGCCGCGCTTGGCCGCCGGCAGCATCTTCGGCCTCGGCATCGGCGTCGACGACAAGGACTCCTCTAAGTACAGCGTCAATCTCACGCCGGAAGGTCTCGGCCTGCCGGATCGCGATTTCTACCTGCTCGACGAAGCGGGCATCGTGAAGGTGCGCGAAGCCTATAAGGCATATCTCGGCACCATGCTGTCGCTTACCGGCGCCAAGGATGCCGACGCCCGCGCCGCCAAGGTGATGGCCCTCGAAACCGGCATCGCCAAGCTGCGCTGGAGCCTCGCCCAGCAGCGCGATCCGGAGAAGATGTATCATCCGGTCGCTTTCAAGGACTTGAGGAAGCTTGCTCCCGCGTTCCCGTGGGATGCGTTCTTCTCCGAAACCGAGATTCCGCTCAACAAGGGTGCGCGCGTCGTCATCGTCGGCGAGAACTCCGCCGTCGGCCCGATCGCCAAGCTGTTCGCCAAGACGCCGGTCGGCGTGTGGCGCGATTACCTGACCATCCACTATCTGCACAGCTACGCCGCCGTACTGCCGCAGAAGATCGACGATGCCGACTTTGCCTTCTACGGCACAGCGCTGGCCGGACGGACGGCGCAGACCGAACGCGCCACCCGCGGCGTGCGCCTGCTCGATCGCACGCTCGGCGAAGCGTTCGGCAAGCTCTACGTCGCCAAGTACTTCCCGCCGGAAGCGAAAGCCAAGGTGGAGAAGCTCGTCTCCAACCTGCTCAAGGCCTATGAGGCCGACATCAAGACGCTGCCGTGGATGAGCGAAGCCACCCGTCAGAAGGCGCTCGACAAGATCCACGCCTTCACGCCGCATCTGGGCTACCCGGATGTGTGGCGCGACTACGCGGCGCTCGAGATCAGCCGCGACGACCTCGTCGGCAACATGAAGCGCGCTTCGATGTTCGAATGGCACCACGACGTCGCCCGTCTCGATCAGGCGGTGGACCGCAACGAATGGCACATGACGCCGCCGACGGTGAACGCCTATTACAATCCGTCGTTCAACTCGATCACCTTCCCGGCCGCGATCCTGCAGCCGCCGTTCTTCGATCCGAATGCGGACGATGCGGTGAACTACGGCGCCATCGGCGTGGTGATCGGCCATGAAATCAGCCACGGCTTCGACGATCAGGGTTCGAAGTACAACGGCGCCGGCAACATGGAGAACTGGTGGACCGACACCGATCTCACCAACTTCCAGGCCCGCACCAAGATGCTGACCGATCAGTACAGCGCCTTCGAGCCGCTGCCCGGCCTGCATGTCCGGGGCGATGCGACGCTCGGCGAGAACATCGCCGACCTCGCCGGCTTGTCGATCTCCTACAAAGCCTACCACATCGCGCTCGGCGGTCAGGCCGCGCCGGTGCTGGACGGCTTCACCGGCGACCAGCGCTTCTTCATGGGACTGGCGCAGGTATGGCAGTCGAAGTTCCGCGAAGGCGAACTGCGCAGCCGCATTCTCTCCGACGTGCATTCGCCGGCGGCGTTCCGGGTCATCGGTTCGACCCGCAATGTCGACGCGTGGTACGAGGCGTTCGACGTCAAGCCGGGCGACAAGTACTACCTGCCGCCGGACCAGCGCGTGAAGCTCTGGTAAGCAGCATCAAATGTCGACAGAGATGCCGACCGATATAAAGTGATTGTCTTGAACGTGCCCGCCCTCGCGACGGGCACGTTTTTTTGTGCGCCACGCGTTTCTGCCCCGCCTTCCTTTTCTGACCACGCGGACGCACCTCTCTTTTCTGCCCTCCACGGGCGCAAGGCTTTTCATGCAGGGCACTAGGACCGTGGGGGGAAGTGGCAGCCTGCGCGTAGGCGCAGGATGACAAAGGGGGGCTTACTCAGCGCGCGAGAGAGTGATGCCCGCAGTAATCCCCCCTTTGCTTCGCTACACTCAGCACTTCCCCCCGCGTTCTGAGTGCCAACGCAGAAACCGGTGCGCCCGCGTGGGGCAGAAAAGAATGGTGCGATCCAGAAACGACAGCGCACTTCCTCCGCGCCTCCGCGTCTCCGCGTGAACCAATTCCGTTCATCATTGTGACCGGTTTCATTCGTCCATCTTCCGGAAATTATTGCGGCTGCGTCTCGCGTGTAAAAACCACAATATTTTTCAGGACATCTTGAAATCGTCTGTAGCGCTTCCCATCTCGAATACCGAGGTCTGGGAGTGTCGTATCAAGAGCGGCCCCAATACGGCTGCGATAGCGGAAATTTTCCACGTGAGTCATACAGGTGAAGGGATGGCGTGTGCATCCACGTAAGCGATAGCCGAGGATATGTGCCCGAGAAGGGCCGGTTCGCCTGGGCAGGTCGCTTTTGAAACCGAGGGAGAAGACAGCGGTGCCGTCGCTGCGCGCATTAACCTGCGCGTGCCGTGCGCCAACCTCCTCGGAAAAGGCGGGCCCTCCCGCCTTTTTGCGTATTTAAAGGGGACCGCTCCTCCGGCCGGTGATCGCGAAAGCGTGACTTGCGTGTTGCCTGACACCGCCCACATTTGTCGGCAGATTCAATCCGTTGGAGCACTCCATGAAACGCCGACTGTTCGCGGCGGCCTGCCTTGTTCTGGCCGGCTGCACCACGTCCGCCCCGCCCCCGCCCGCGCCGCCGCCGGGGCCCAAGGCCGAACTCGGCGCCTGGGGCGTGGATCTGGCCGGCATGGACCGTTCCGTGAAGCCCGGCGACGACTTCTTTGCCTACGTCAACGGCAATTGGGAAAAGCAGGCGGTGATCCCGCCGGATCGTTCGAACATCGGCACCGGCCAGAACCTCGCGATCCTCAGCGAAAAGCGCATGAAGGAAATCGTCGCCGATCTCGAAGCCAAGCCGCTCGACCGGCTCACGCCCGACGAGAAGAAGCTGCGGGATCTCTACGACGGCTACATGGACGAGAAGGCCATCGAAGCCCGCGGCATCGAACCGGTCAAAGCCGATCTCGACCGCATTGCCGGTCTGAAGACGCTCAAGCAGGTGGCTCAGATGATGGGCTCGCCGAATACCGCCGCCGGCAGCCTCTACGCGTTCGGCGTCGGCATCGACGACAAGAACTCCAGCGCCTACAGCGTCAACGTTTCCGCCGCCGGCCTCGGCATGCCGGATCGCGATTATTACCTGCTCGACGATCCCGATATCGCCAAGACGCGCGAGGCCTACAAAACGTTCATCGCCACCATGCTCGAACTGACCGGCGCCAAGGATGCGACGGCGCGGGCGGAAAAGGTCCTGGCGCTCGAAACCGCCATCGCCAAGGCGCATTGGGAGTTGAAGGATCAGCGCGACGCCGACAAGATGTACGCGCCGATGAGCTTCAACGCGCTGAAAAAAGCGGCGCCGCAGTTCCCGTGGGATTCCTTCGTCGCCGACAGCGGCATTCCGCTCAAGAACGGCGAACGCCAAATCATCGTCGGCGAAAGCACCGCCATTCCCGTGCTCGCCAAGATTTTCGCCAAGACGCCCGTTGCGGTGTGGCGCGATTATCTGACGGTGCAATACCTGCACAACTACGCCGCCTATCTGCCCAAGAGGTTCGACGACGCCAATTTCGCCTTTTACGGCACGGTGCTCGGCGGCCGCACCCAGCAGAGCGACCGGCAGACCAGGGCCGTGCGCCTCCTCGACTCCACGATGGGCGAGGCTTTCGGCAAGCTCTATGTCGCCAAGTTCTTCCCGCCCGAAGCCAAGGCCAAGGTGCAGAAACTCGTTTCCAACATCCTGAAAGCCTATGAGGAAGATATCCAGTCGCTGACCTGGATGAGCGACGAAACCAGGAAGAAGGCGCTCGAAAAGATCCGCAAGTTCACGCCGTATCTCGGCTATCCCGACACGTGGCGCGATTATTCGGCCTATGACGTGAGCCGTGACGACATGGTGGGCAACATCAAGCGGTCGGCCCACTTCAACTGGACCCGCGACGTGAGCCGCCTCGACAGTCCGGTCGACAAGGCCGAATGGCAGATGACGACGCCGACGGTGAATGCCTATTTCATGCCGCCGTTCAACTCGATCACCTTCCCGGCCGCCATCCTGCAATCGCCGATCTTCGATCCCAATGCCGACGATGCGGTGAACTACGGCGCCATCGGCTCGGTCATCGGTCACGAGATCAGCCACGGCTTCGACGACCAAGGTTCGAAGTACAACGGCGACGGCGTGCTGCAGAACTGGTGGACGGAGGAAGACCGCAAGAACTTCGACGCCCGCACCAAAATGCTGGTCAAGCAATACGATGCCTACGAGCCCCTGCCCGGCCTGCACATGCGGGGCGAGCCGACGCTCGGCGAGAACATCGCGGACCTAGCCGGTCTGTCGATCACGCTGAAGGCCTATCGCATTTCGCTCGGCGGCAAGCCGGCACCGGTGCTCGACGGCTTCACCGGCGACCAGCGCGTCTTCCTCGGCTTCGGCCAGGTCTGGCGCGCCAAGTTCCGCGACAACGATCTGCGCCGTCGCATCCTGTCGGACGTGCATTCGCCCGCGCCGTTCCGGGTCCGCGGCTCAATCCGCAACATGGACGACTGGTACAAGGCATTCGACGTCAAGCCAGGCGACAAATACTATCTGCCGCCGGAAGAACGCGTAAAGCTCTGGTAATCGAGACCTTATTTGTTAATCTTCGTGCCCGTGCCGGGATGGTGCGGGCACGCTCTTTTCGGGGCGCCATGGCTGCCAAGTACGGGATTTTCATGCTGCGCCGTCTCCTTCGTCTTATCTGCGTTTCTTCTCTCGCTTTTGCCGCGTCTGCTGCCGAACCCGTCGACCGCAGTTTCAAGGAATGCCCCGAGTGCCCCGACATGATCGGCATTCCGGCGGGAAAGTTCGTGATGGGCAGTCCGGCGCGCGAGCCTGGCCGCTTCGATGCCGAAGGGCCGCAGCGCATCGTCGCCGTGAAGGCCTTCGCGCTCGCCAAGTTCAACATCACCAGCGAGGACTACCTCACCTTCCTGCGCGCCACCGGCTATGAGCCGGAGCCGTGCAACAAGCTTCTCAACATGCGCTGGCGGGTGCCCAACAAAGGCGTCGCCTATCCGCCGTACGACGAGGAGCCGGCGCGCTGGCCGGCGAGCTGCGTGTCGTGGAAGGACGCCCACGCCTATATCGACTGGCTGAACAAGAAGGTGCGCGAGGCCCGTCCGGGTCTGACCAACAAGACCGGTCCCTACCGCTTGCCCAGCGAAGCCGAATGGGAATACGCCGCCCGCGGCGGCACCACCACGGCACGCTGGTGGGGCGATGCGATCGGCAGCGGCAATGCCAACTGCAACGGCTGCGGCAGTCAATACGATTTCCGCGCATTGTCCAACATCGACAGCTTCAAGCCCAATCCGTTCGGGCTCTACGGCATGCTCGGCAATGTCTGGGAGTGGACCGCGGACTGTTGGCACAAGAGCTACATCGGTGCGCCCGCCGACGCCCGCCCGTGGACGGAAAAAGGCTGCACCCGCCATGTGTTGCGCGGCGGATCGTGGGATAACGTGCCGGTGTTCGTGCGCTCTGCGGCACGCGCCGGAGCCGAGGATACCGGCGGCGATTTCGATTATTCGACGCTGGCGGGCTTCCGGGTAGCGCGCGACCTGCCTTGATCAAGGCCGTCCGCGAAAAATATTTCCGCGATTTCGGAAGAACTCCAATCCATCGCGCAAAAGCTTGCGGCGATTCACGATTGGCGATCGTTAAGGATTTACGTCGCGGATTTGCCGAAATTCAAACCTAACGCGGACACGATCCACTACCTATCTTTATCGTATCGGAACGATAGTTCAGGGGTGGATCACCACATGCGGAAACCTTCTCCCATTACGGCTGCTGCGGAAGTCGAGGAGCGGTTCCTGTTACAGGCTTTGCACCGGTTGCGTACTGCGGAACAGCGCTACGTCTTCACGCTGATGGCGGATCTGATCAGCCACGGCATGGTGGCGCAGCAAGCGAAAGCGGCGGAAACCGGCGCGAAGTAGCGCTCATCGCAAGACGGCGCGCGTATCCAACAAAAGCGTAAAATGCATTTCCTTCGGATAATCGCCGGCGGGTAGCGCCACCGGCGACGACAGAAGTACGGCATTGCGCGCGCCGATCGCGATATCGCGGAACACCACGTCGGTCTTGGCCCGTGCCTGCTCGACGATGTCGGCCGCCACGATGCTGCCGTCGCGCTTCATCACCACGGCGATCTTGACCGTCATGGGCCGCGCGCTCGCGCGCGAGAGGTTCAGGGTCCAGCGCCGAAGGACCTGCGCCAGCACATAATCGCGAATGGCATAGGTCGCGGCATCGCCGCCGGCGCCGTTCGAGGCATCGACGTTCGAAACGCCCGCCCCATCCGCGAGCGCCAGCTTGTTGTCGGGTTGCTTCAGCCGCGCCAGCGCCTTCAGCTTGGCGTCGAGCGCATCGACCGGCTTGGTGCCGCTGGCGGAGACGCCGTGCGGATTGGGGCTGGCGGCATCGTGCGGCCGTCCCGCTTTCTGTTGCGGCACCGGCGAACGCAGATCGGCGGGCGGCGAGCGCGTCTCGTCGGCAAGGCGGATCAGTTCGACCGGCACGAACGGCGGCAGGACCGGCGGCCGGCGGACGATCTCCGCCGTATGGCGCGCCACCACAACCAGCGCCAGGAACGCCAACAGGCCGTGCAGCGCCAGCGAGCCGAGCACGCCGGCCCCGTTCGCGCCGGCGTAGCGGCGTCCGGCGGCCAGCATCTGGCGGATATCGGGCACAAGTTCGCTCACGGCCGGAGATTACACGGTTCGCCCGGCCGCGGTGTCAAATCTCGGCGACTGGTTTTTGCCGCAGTGTTGGGCTTAATGGACGTCATGAAAGGCGACTCGAACCGCATCCCCACCGTGGCCATGGCCGTGGCTGCCGGTTTCGGCGTGGCCAATCTTTATTACAATCAGCCGATGCTGGCGCTGATCGCCCAGTCGTTTCCGTTCTCCAAGATCGCCCTTCTGATCCCCAGCGCGACTCAGCTCGGCTATGTGCTCGGCCTCGTGCTGTTCCTGCCGCTCGGCGATCTGGTCGACCGCCGCAGGCTGATCGTGGTGCAGTTCGTCCTTCTGGCGCTAGCACTGATCGCGGCGGCGACGGCACCCACCGCCATCCTCCTTCTGGGCGCCTCGTTCCTGGTCGGTGCAACCTCCAGCGTCGCCCAGCAGATCGTGCCGTTCGCCGCTAGTCTCGCGAACGACTCCAACCGCGGCACCATCGTCGGCCGGGTGATGAGCGGGGTGTTATGCGGCATCCTTCTCGGCCGGACGGTCGCCGGTTTCGTCGCCACCTGGTTTGGCTGGCACGCCACCTTCTTCCTGGCCGTGCCGGCCATGCTCGCCGCCGGAGCTCTGATGGCCGCCCGGCTGCCGACCCGGCCGCCGCTCGAAACCATCCGCTATCCCAAGGCGCTCGCTTCGCTGGCCGATCTCTGGGAGGAGGAGCCGGTCCTGCGCCGCGCTGCCCTCACCCAAGGCGCCCTGTTCGGTTCGTTCTCAGTGTTCTGGACGGTGCTGTCGCTGCATTTGCAGGAGCCGATGTTCAAGCTCGGCGCCGATGCGGCCGGCTTGTTCGCGCTTCTGGGTGTCGTCGGCATCACGGCGGCGCCGTGGTCCGGGCATATCGCCGACCGACGCGGACCGACGCTAGTGGTGCAGATCGGTGTCCTGATAACCGTGCTCGCCTGGATCCCGTTCGCGCTGTGGAACAGCATTCTCGGCATGATCGTCGGCGTGATGGTGCTCGACTTCGGCGTCCAGAGCGCGGTGGTGTCGAACCAGCACAAAATCTATGCGTTACGGCCCGAGGCGCGGAGCCGCGTCAACACCATCTTCATGTCGGGTATTTTCATCGGCGGCGCCGTCGGCTCGGCGTTCGGCGGCACCGTCTACAAGCTCGCCGGCTGGTTCCCGACATGCCTGTTCGGCGCCGCGATGGCGTCGATCGCACTATGTTTGCAGACGCTGGGAAAACCGGACCCTAATCCACCTTCGCCGGCGTGAGTGACACGGACTCGCCGCAGCCGCAGGCGGCCGTCTGGTTTGGGTTCTTGAAGACGAACCGCGCGCCCATCTTCTCGTGCACGAAGTCGATTTCGGTGCCGATCAGGAACAGGATCGCCTTGGGATCGATGAACACCTTGACGCCCTTGTCCTCCACCACTTCCTCGAGCGGCAGGGCGCTTTCGGCGTAGTCCATGCCGTAGCTCATGCCGGCGCAGCCGCCGTTGCGCACACCGACGCGCAGGCCGATGTATTTACCCTCGGCGTTGGCGAGGATTTCTTTGATGCGCTCCGCTGCGGCATCGGAAAGACGGACGGCTTGGGGGCGTTGGCGAACCATTTTCCTCAATACATGTTCAGTTGCATTTTGGCTTCGTCGCTCATGCGTTCGGGCGACCAGGGCGGATCGAAGGTCATGTCGACATTCACCTTGCCGACCCCTTCGACCTTTTCCACCGCCTCGCGCACCGCGACGGGCAATTCCACTGCCACCGGGCAGCCGGGCGCCGTCAGCGTCATCTCGACGTTGACGTCCCAATTGTCGGCGACATCCACCTTGTAGATAAGGCCGAGTTCGTAGACGTCCACCGGAATTTCGGGATCGAACACGGTTTTGAGTGCCGCAATCAGCTTGCCCGTGAATTCTTCGAGCTTCTCCGGCGGCAGTCCCGGTGCCGTGACGGTAGCATTGGCTAGTTCTTCGGTCATTCGGACTTGGCGGGTGCTCCGCTCCCTTCCAGCGCCGACTTCATGGTGTGCCAGGCCAACGTCGCGCATTTGACCCGCATCGGAAACGCCGACACGCCGGCCATCACCAGCAAGATCTCGAGATCGTCGTCGGCGAGACCGGTGACACCCTCCTCGCCCTTCACCAGATGAAGAAAACCGTTCATCAGCTTTTCGGCTTCGGCGGTGGAGCGGCCTTTCAGCATGTCGGTCATCAGCGAGGCAGAGGCTTGCGAAATCGCACAACCTTTGCCTTCGAACGCGATGTCGGCGATACGTCCTTCGGCGTCGAGATTGAGATGCACGGTAATGCGGTCGCCGCATAACGGGTTGAGTCCGTCGGCGTTATGGGTGGCGTGATCCAGCGGCCCGAAGTGACGCGGGTGCTTGGAATGATCCAGGATCACTTCCTGGTAAAGCTCGCGAAGGCTCTCGTCGATCATGTCAGAGAAGAATACTCCTCGCCTTTTCCAGACCCGCAATAAGGGCATCTACGTCCTCTCGGGTGTTGTAAAGGCCGAATGACGCCCTGGTTGTGGAGGCAACGCCGAAGCGTTCCATCAACACCTGGGCGCAATGATGGCCAGCGCGCACCGCCACACCCTCGCCGTCCAGGATGGTGGCGACGTCGTGGGCGTGCATGCCCGTTGTCTCGAACGATAAGATCGCGCCCTTGTCTTCGGCCTCGCCGATGACGCGAACCCATTTGAACCGGCCGATTTCCTTGCGTGCGTACTGGTAAAGCTCGAGTTCGTGCGCCTTGATTGCCGCGCGGTCGAAGCCCTTGAGGTACTTGATCGCAGCGGCAAGCCCCACGGCCTCGATGATCGGCGGGGTCCCGGCCTCGAAGCGATGCGGCGGCTCGGCATAGGTAACCTTGTCCTCGGTGACTTCGGCGATCATCTCGCCGCCGCCGTTGAAGGGCCGCATGGTCTTCAGGTGCGCCCGCTTGCCGTAGAGCGCGCCGATGCCGGTCGGCCCGTACAACTTGTGTCCGGTGAAGGCGTAAAAGTCGGCGTCGAGATCCTGCACGTCGACCTTTTCGTGCACTGCACCCTGGCAACCGTCGACCACCACCGGAACGCCCTTCGCATGAGCGATCTGGATGATCTCCTTCAGCGGATTAACCGTGCCGAGCACGTTCGACATATGCGTGATGGCGAGAAGTTTGGTCTTGGGCGTGATCTGAGCCGCCACGGCGGACGGATTGATCGAACCGTCTTCGCGCAGCTCGACCCACTTCAGCACCGCGCGCTTGCGCTCGCGCATGAAGTGCCACGGCACGATGTTCGAATGGTGCTCCATTTTGGTGAGCACGATCTCGTCGCCGGCGGAAATGCGCGGGGACAGGAACGCATACGACACCAGGTTGAGCGCTTCGGTGCCCCCCTTGGTGAAGATGATCTCGTCCGAATGCTTGGCGTTGAGGAACTGCTGCACGGCAACGCGTGCTTCCTCGTAGCGCTGGGTCGCGGCGGCGGCAAGCCGATGCACACCACGATGGACGTTGGCGAATTCGCTGGTGGCGAACTCGGTCATCGCGTCGAGCACGAACTTCGGCTTTTGCGCCGAGGCGGCGCTATCGAGATAAGCAAGACGCCGGCCGTTGACCGGCTTCGACAGAATCGAAAAATCGCTGAGCGGCGGAACAAAACTCATTTCGCGGCCTCCATGGCACGCGGCAACGCCGCTTCGATATCGTGCCAGATGGTTTCCTTGAGCGTGTCGTTGCCAATGACGTCGACCGCTTCCTCGAGGAACGCATTGATGAGCAGGCGGCGGGCGTCCTTTTCGGGAATGCCGCGCGAGCGCAGATAGAACAGCGATTCCGGATCGAGATCGCCGACGGTGGCGCCATGGGCGCACTTCACATCGTCGTTGAAGATGATCAGTTCGGGCTTCAGGTCGGCTTCGGCGCGCGGGCTCATCAGCAAGGCACGCGCAGTCTGGCGGCTATCGGACCCCGAAGCGCCGTCACGCACGGTGATCTTGCCCTGATAGACGGCGCGCGACTTGCCGCCCGCCACGTGCTTGAAGAGCTGCGTCGACAGGGTCTTGCCGGCGGCGTGTTCGATATGGGTGGTGACATCGGAATGGGCTTCATGCCCGAGCACCGCCACCCCCGACAGATGGGCCTCGGCGCCCTCGCCACCCAACACGATATGCGCTTCGGTGCGCGACAGGCGCGAGCCGAAATTGGCGAAATGACCGTAGTACTTGGCGTGTTTCGCCAGTTCCAATGCCATCAGTTCCACGGTGAACGACCGCGGCGCAAGCGGCGCGCAGCGCACATGCTGCAGTTCAGCGCCTTCGGCCAGCGTGATCTCCACGCCGACATTGCGCAGATATCCGGCATCGTGCGCGTGCGGCTCGAACACTGTGGCCGAGGCCCCCTGTTCCAGCACGATCAGCCAGCGCAGGTTTCCCTGCCCGCCGATCTCGAGCTTGATCGGCTCGGCGATATGCTTGCCCTTCGGCACGCGAAGCGCCACGCCGCCTTCGGAGAAGGCAAGCGATGCCTCGACCATGGTGCGGCGATTGCCGACATGGCCCAAGGTCTTCATCACCCATTCGGGCGCGTCCTGCACCGAAAGGTCGAACAGTTCGACGCCTTCGGGCAAATGCTCGATGTTCCACTTGGCGGTGCCCGCTTGCGCCACCTGTCCGGCGTCCAGCACCGCGCGCAGGTCAGAATAGCGCCAGTGCTCGAAGCGGCGATGCGGCATGCCGCGGACGCGGAAGCTGTCGAGCGCCTCCGTCCGCCGCGCCTCGCGCTGCGCCGCCGCACTCATGCCGGCACCTTCACGACGTCGGCATAGCCCTTCTCTTCGAGTTCGAGAGCCAACTCCTTGCCGCCTTCCTTGACGATCTGTCCGCCCGCCAGCACATGCACGCGATCGGGCACGATGAAATCCAAGAGGCGCTGATAGTGCGTGATGACCAGCATCGAGCGGTCCGGCGCGCGCAGGGTGTTGACGCCTTCCGCCACCAATTTCAGCGCGTCGATATCAAGGCCGCTGTCGGTTTCGTCGAGGATCGCCATTTTGGGTTCGAACAGCGACATCTGCAGGATTTCGAGGCGCTTCTTCTCGCCGCCCGAGAACCCGACGTTGAGCGCCCGCTTCAGCATCTCTTCGGAGACCTGCAGGTCCTTTGCCTTGGCGCGCACCAGCTTCAGCATGCCCATGGCATCGAGTTCGGGCTCGCCACGTGCGCGCTTCTGAGCATTGAGCGCCGATTTCAGGAACATCATCGTCGTGACGCCGGGGATTTCGACCGGGTATTGCATGGCGAGGAAAATGCCCTTCGCCGCGCGTTCCTCGGTCTTCATCTTCAAGAGGTCTTCGCCGTTGTAGACGATCGAGCCGCCTGTCACCTCATAGCCGTCGCGGCCGGCCAACACGTAGGAAAGCGTCGACTTGCCCGATCCATTCGGGCCCATGATGGCGTGCACCTTGCCGGTTTCGACCTTGAGGTTGAGACCTTTGAGGATTTTCTTGCCGTCGACACTGACGTGGAGATCCTTGATTTCAAGCATCACCCGACGCTCCCTTCCAAGCTGATGCCGAGAAGCTTCTGGGCTTCCACGGCGAATTCCATAGGCAGTTGCTGCAGCACTTCCTTGCAGAAGCCATTGACGATGAGCGCCACCGCCTCTTCCTGACTGAGGCCGCGCTGCAGGCAATAGAACAATTGATCTTCGGCGATCTTCGACGTGGTCGCTTCGTGCTCCAGCCGCGCGCTCGGATTGCGGCCCTCGATATAGGGCACGGTGTGGGCGCCGCACTTGTCGCCGATCAGAAGGCTGTCGCACTGGGTGTAGTTACGGGCGTTGATCGCCTTCGCATGCACGCTGACGAGACCGCGATAAGTGTTTTGCGCCTTGCCGGCCGAAATACCCTTAGAGATGATCCGCGAGCGCGTGTTCTTGCCCAGATGGATCATCTTGGTGCCGGTGTCGGCCTGCTGGTAGTTGTTGGTCACGGCGACCGAATAGAACTCGCCGATCGTATCGTCGCCGCGCAGGATGCACGACGGATACTTCCAGGTGATCGCCGAGCCGGTTTCGACCTGCGTCCACGAAATCTTCGAACGGTGCCCGCGGCAGTCGCCGCGCTTGGTGACGAAATTGTAGATGCCGCCCTTGCCGTTCTCGTCGCCGGGATACCAGTTTTGCACCGTCGAATACTTGATCTCGGCGCCTTCGAGCGCGACCAACTCGACCACGGCGGCGTGAAGCTGGTTCTCGTCGCGCATCGGCGCGGTGCAGCCTTCGAGATAAGAGACGTAGGAGCCCTCGTCGGCAATGATCAGGGTGCGTTCGAACTGGCCGGTCTGGCTGGCGTTGATGCGGAAATAGGTCGACAGCTCCATCGGGCAGCGCACGCCCTTCGGCACGTAAACAAAGGTGCCGTCGGAAAATACCGCCGAGTTCAGGGTGGCAAAGAAGTTGTCGGTCACCGGCACCACCGACCCGAGATACTTGCGCACCAGATCGGGATAATCGCGGATCGCTTCGGAGATCGGGCAGAAGATCACGCCCGCCTCGTTCAGTTTCTCTTTGAACGTGGTGGCGACCGAAACCGAATCGAACACCGCGTCGACCGCGACACCCGCCAGCATTTTCTGCTCGGAGATCGGGATGCCGAGCTTCTTGTAGGTCTCGATCAGCTTGGGATCGACCTCATCCAGGCTCTCGTACTTTTCCTTGTCCTTCGGCGCAGCGTAGTAATAGGCGTCCTGGTATTCGATCTTGGGATAGCGCAGGCGCGCCCAGCCGGGCTCGCGCATTTCGGTCCAGCGCCGGAACGCCGCCAGACGCCAATCGAGCATCCATTCCGGCTCGTTTTTCTTGGCCGAAATGAAACGCACGATATCGGCGTTCAGGCCCTTGGGAGCCATCTCCGTTTCGATGTCGGTGACGAAGCCGTACTTGTACTTCTCACCGAGAGCGGCAACCTGGTCTTTGGTATCTGAACCGGCAGACATTCCCGCCTCTTATGCGGCGGCGCGCGAACGGACGCGCGCCACAAGGTTGGTGATCGACTTTAAAGCCGCTTCGACGTCCGCCTGGGTGGAATTCCATCCGAAGCTCGCGCGCAAAGCACACGCAGCAACATCATCGTTAACGCCCATCGCGGCAAGGACGTGCGACCGTTTGACCTTGCCTGACGAACAGGCGGACCCCGAACTTAGCATCACGGCGTCGATGTCCAAGGCCATCAACGCCGTTTCTGCGGCAATCCCAGGCAGAGCAAAATACGAGGTGTTGGCAAGCCGCGGCGTCTCCGCCCCGAAAACAGCCACGTCCGGCGCAATCTCGCGCAAAAGCGCTTCAAAGCGATCACGCAGCGCCGGATCGGCCGTCTCGGTTGCGGCGATGGCCGCAGCCGCACCGAAACCGGCGATACCTGGAACGTTTTCGGTACCAGCACGCAGGCCCCGCTCCTGACCGCCACCCGCCATCGGCGACGCAAACGGTACGCCGGGTTTGAGAATCAGGGCGCCGCAGCCTTGCGGCCCACCGATCTTGTGCGCCGACAGGGTCAGATAGTCCGCACGCGGCAGCGGAATGCGCCCGGCGGCCTGCACGGCATCGACCATCAGCAGTGCCCCGGTTTCCGCTGCCAGCGCCGCTGCCTCGGCCACCGGCTGGATGACGCCGGTCTCGTTATTGGCGGCCATCAGCGCGACCAGGGCTCGTCCCTTGCCCTCGCGCAATCCTGTTTTCAGGGCCTCCATGTCGGCGACCCCGCTCGACGTCACGGGAATGGTCTCGAGCCGCAGTCCGGCAAACCGGTCGGCGATCGCCGCCGTATTGGCGAGCACCGAAGGATGCTCGATCGCCGAGACGAACAGCCGGGTGATCCGGGCGCCACCCTTTTCCAGGCTATCGGCTGCACCCTGCACCGCGCCCCACAGAGCCAGCATATTGGCTTCGGTGGCGCCGCTGGTGAAAACCACCTCGGCAGGCGTAACGCCGGCCAGCGCAGCCACCTGGCCGCGCGCGTCCTCGATCAGCGCGCGCGCCGCGCGGCCGGCCGCGTGTACCGACGAGGCATTACCGCCGAGCGCGAAGGCGCGTTCGGCCGCAAGTCTCGACGTATCGCGCAGAGGCGCCGTCGCATTGTGATCGAGATAGGCCATCTTGCTTTCAGTGTGGTGCGTTTACGCGGCTACGCGGTCGCCGCCTTCACCCTCGCCGGGGGTCGTTCCAAGCTGGGCCCTGCCCAATACGCGCTTTTCGACAACATCGGCGAGCGAAACCGACGACAGGAACACATGAATCTGACGTCCGAGCTCTTCCCACAGATCGTGGGTAATGCAGCGTGCGCCCTGACTGGCGCAGCCCTTCGGACTGCCGGGCTTGCAGCGGGTCGCGGTAATCGGCTCGTCCACGGCCATGATGATATCGGCCACCCGGACTTCCTCCGACGGCCGGCTGAGCCGGTAACCGCCACCGGGCCCGCGTACGCTGGAAACCAGCCCGCTGCGTCGGAGCTTGGCGAACAGCTGCTCGAGATAGGACAGAGAAATTTCCTGTCGCTCCGCGATATCCGCTAGGGAAACCGGGCGGCCGGCCGCTTCGTGCTGGGCCAGATCGGCCATCGCCATCACGGCGTAACGTCCTTTGGTGCTGAGCCTCATGTCGCTACTCCAAATCTTGCGCGAACGCCTTCCCCCGAGTTCGTTTTCCTTGCGCAACAGGGGGCCGACTGGTGTAAGAACAGCGCGGCCGGGACGCATCGCGTGCTTTCACCTGTGATATAGATTTCCTGAGTGCCCAGGTCAAGAATTGTACTGGGCTTCCTTACAACGAAATCGCTATGTACATGATTTTGATCGAATTTGATTCACAGAACAAAGTTCCCCAATTCCCTAAAGCGGTAGCGGCCGCGGCTCTTATGAACCCGCCGATTCGGAGTGCCTATGCCTGACATCATCCTCCCCGGCCCAGCCGGACGCATCGAGGCCCGCTACCAGAAGCAGAAGACCCCCGGCGCGCCGATGGCGCTGGTGCTGCATTCGCATCCGCAGTTCGGCGGCACCATGAACAACCCCTTGGTGTACGACTTGTTCCACATGTTCCACGGGCTCGGCTGCACCACGGTGCGCTTCAATTTCCGCGGCGTCGGCCGCAGCCAGGGCACGTTCGATTCCGGCGCCGGCGAGTTATCGGACGCCGCGGCGGTGCTCGACTGGATGAACACGCTGTACCCGAACCCGTCCTTCGTCTGGATTTGCGGCATCAGTTTCGGCGCCTGGATCGGCATGCAGCTCCTGATGCGGCGGCCCGAGATCACCGGCTTCGTTTCGATCGCCCCGCCGGCCTCGATGTACGACTTCGCGTTCCTGGCGCCCTGCCCGGCTTCGGGCCTGATCCTGCATGGCACCAAGGACCTCGTGGTGCCGGAACCCGACGTCCAGAAGCTGGTCGACCGTCTCACCGCCCAGAAGGGCATCAAGATCACCTACGAGAAGCTCGAAGGGGCCAACCACTTCTTCGACAAGAAGGAAGCCGAGGTGGTCGAGATGGTGAAGGAATACGTCAACGAACGCATGGTCCATCCGTACGACCACCGCTGACCGTTATTGCAGCCGTCTTTGGACCCGCGGCTGCTCGCCGTTGGGCCTGACATTGCCCTGGGCGCCATAGGGTCCTAAACAGCCTTATCGGCATCAAGGGAAAAGTGTCATGGCCAACGCGCCCCAATTCAAATCCGAATTTCTTCGCACGTTCGCGGAGCGCGGTGCCTATTACGCCTCGACCGACGACGCCGGCCTCGACGAAAAGTTCTCCAAGGAACGCGTGACCGCCTACATCGGCTTCGACTGCACGGCGCCGTCGCTGCACGTCGGCAGCCTCGTCCAGATCATGACCCTGCATCGCCTCCAGCAGTGCGGGCACAAGCCGATCGTGTTGATGGGCGGCGGCACGACCAAGATCGGCGATCCGTCGGGCAAGGACGAAGCCCGTCAGCTCATCACGCCGGAGAAGATCGCCGAGAACAAGAAAGGCATCTTCCAGGTCTTCGAGAAGTTCCTGAAATTCGGCGACGGTCCGACCGATGCGATCATGGTCGACAACGCCGACTGGCTCGACAAGATCGAGTACATCCCGTTCCTGCGCGATGTCGGCCGCCACTTCTCGGTCAACCGCATGCTGACGATGGACAGCGTCAAGCTCCGGCTCGAACGCGATCAGCCGCTCAGCTTCCTCGAATTCAACTACATGATCCTGCAGAGCTACGACTTCGTGGAGCTCTACAAGCGCTTCGGCTGCTCGCTGCAATGCGGCGGCTCGGATCAGTGGGGCAATATCGTCAGCGGCACCGATCTCGGCCGCCGTCTGACAGAGGCGCAGTTGTTCGGCCTCACCTCGCCGCTGATGACGACCGCATCCGGCGCCAAGATGGGCAAGACCGCCGCGGGCGCCGTGTGGCTCAACGCCGACATGCTGAAGCCGTACGATTACTGGCAGTTCTGGCGTAATACCGAAGACGCCGACGTCGGCCGCTTCCTCAGGCTTTTCACCGACCTGCCGATGGATGAGATCGCGCGTCTCGAAGCGCTGCAAGGCGCCGAATTGAACGACGCCAAGAAAGTGCTCGCCACCGAAGCGACCGCCATGGCGCATAGCCGCGCTGTCGCCGAAGAAGCCGCCGAAACCGCGCGCCGCACCTTCGAAGAAGGGACGATGGCGGAAGGTTTGCCGACGTTCGAGATCGAGCGCGCCAAGCTGATCGGCATGCCGGTGACGACGCTCGCCAATCAGGCCGGCCTCACCTCGTCGGCCAGCGAAGCGCGCCGATTCATTCAGGGCGGCGGCCTCAAGCTGAACGATGCCGGCGTCTCCGACGTGAAAGCGGCCGTCAGCGAAAGCGACATCACCGCTCAAGGCGTGTTGAAGCTCTCGGTCGGCAAGAAGAAGCACATTCTCGTCAAGCCGGTCTAGGCGCCGCAACCACGAAGCAATTGGACAATGGCCGGGGTCACTTCCGGCCATTTGCTTTTCGCCTCGCCCGTTCAACCCCCGTTCATCGCAGCCTGTCCGCTCTGCGGCAATCGAGCGTCACGATCTCTACGCGACCTACGTCGGTACCGAATAGATGGCGTCCGACCATAACGGTGACGTTGCCGCCCGCCGGACATTCTTCAAACGCGAAGCCAGACGATGTAGCAGATTCAATCCGTCACAACTTGCCGACATGAATGTTCGAAATGCCCGCAAGCAGACCAAACACGCTCAAAAGCCAGAGCACCACGCCGATCACAACGACGGCGTTGAGGATGTTCTTGATCTTGCTGTCCATGGGAATGTAGGTGTTGACGAGCCACAGCAGCACGCCGACGACGATCAGTACGATAATAAGGGTGATGAGCGGCATAAGTATCTCCTTCGAAGTTCGCAGGATTTAATCGCGGGCCGTCTGGCGCGATCGAACTTCCGCGTCGCGCTTTCTTTGCCGCCTCTAGAGCGGTGATCGGTCCATCGCGGAACAAATAGGCCCGTAAGTTCCTGCTCGCGGCTTGGCCGCGACGCCGTTACCATTCCGGGCAACAGCATTATCTGAGAAGAGCATTGCGGCAGACAGGCTCGGAAATTACTCATGCCCATTGGGTGTGTGTGGTTTAGGCCGCCCCCATCTGTGAGTAGATTCCGGTCCTGGCACCAACGGTCGGATGATCTTAATTATATTGCTGATATAGCAGCCGGAATCGCTGTATGCGCTGAGCCGCTCCGAACGACGCTGACACCCTTAAAAAAAGCGGAAACCGGTATTCATCAGAAAATGCACGTGGAGGAGGCCTATGTCTTCCAGATCGATGCAGATAACTTCGTTGATGGTCGCCCTTGCGTTCACGCCTGGGGTGCTACGGGCGCAGACGGTCACGGAAGTCACCGCGCCGAAGAAAATTGCGGCACTAGTGTCGTCGAGTTCGGCACTCAACGTTCCGATCGAAGAAATCGCAGAGACGTTGGAGGGATGTGCCGTTCTGGACAAGGACTTTCCAGGGCTGCGTGCGCACACGATGTACTATTTCTTCAAGACTATGAGCCTCAATCAAATCGCAGCAATGTCCCACGGACAGATCACGGCCAACATGCTAGTTCAGGCACAGGCCGATTTGTCGGACTTGCCGATCAGGGTCGTCGCCCGGCCCCTCCATCAAACCGATGGCGAAAATCTGGACTTCGCGCCGCCCGACCACCGAGATGACCGCACCGATAACGTCCACAAATAGTTCCTGGCAGTGAGAAGCGCAGGCGACTAATCGCCGTCGTGCGCCGGCTTTGCTTTCGGCTTCGGCACCGGTACCGCGGTAGGCGGCAGATTGTTGGACGGCGCGTTGGCGGCATTGGGCATGCGGCCTTCGAAGATGCGGCGCAAGATGCCAGGCGCCAGCGCCGAGAGCGGATTGACGCTCACGCTCGGCTCGTCGGTGTTGCCGGTGACGCTGTAGGTCATGCCGATGATGCCCTCGCCCTCTTTCGAGGTGATGAGCGTACCGAGGAGCGGGATATTGCCGAGCACGCTGTTGATGCCGAACAGCGGCACCAGCGAGCCTTTGAGAGCAATGACGTTTTTGGGTCGGTCGATATAACCGTCCGCCGAAATGCCGATCGCGGGCCCGGTAGCGCGCACATCGTGCACCGAGATGACGCTGTTCTTGGACGAGAACGGAACTTCCAGCGTCGACACCTCGACACCTTGCCCCTGCATCAGATTGGCGAGACCAACCAGCGAGCCGACGGTGAACAGACGCGCCAGGAACGGCTGCTTGAGAACTCGGAAATCCTTCAGCGTCGCCTTGCCCTGAAAATCGGGGGCGTTGGCGGGCGTCGGCTGATCGGCGGCAGTCGGGAAAGTGGCCGCAATATCGAGCTTGCCACCCTTCATGCTGGTGAAGCCATAAAGCCCTTGCAGGAGGAGCCCCATGTCGCTGGCGGACACGGTAAGACGCCGTCCACCGTCCTGCGGCGCGATGCTCATCGAGATCGCGGCGGACTTCGACAGATTGCCCGACATCGACAGCGTAGCGGTGCGGTCGGCGATCCCCACCATGTCGAGAGCGAAGTTCGAAATCGCCACGCCGTCACGCAGCATCAGCCGGTCGAGATGGGCAGAGATGCGGAAGGGTTCGTCGAACTTGGCGTCACCGCCACCAGCCCCTTGTGCACCGATGCGCGAGCCGTCGAGCGACCGGCCGCGAATGGTGAGATCGCTGCCCGAAGCGTTGCGCGTCAACGTCAGCGAGAAATCGTTCTGCGGCCCCAGCCGGCTCGACGGCACCTGTAGTACCGCCAGATGACCACCTTCGAATTTGGCGTTGGCATTGATCGAAGTGCCCGGTCCGGAGACACGAATGCCGATGGTGTCGAGCGTGCTTTCGGCAGCGAAACCGGCGGCGAGCCGCATCGTCATCGGGAAGCCGGCAGGCTTGTTGACGCCGATATAGTTCAACGTCACCACCGCAGGCGTCAGATCGAGCGTAAGGTTGCCTTGTTGCAGTGCGCCACGACGCCCCGTCAGCGTCCCCGTAATGCCGATCGGTCCTTTCAGATAATCCTTGAGCTTGAGACCAAGCGTGGCGCGAGCGGTATCGTCGACTTGCCCCTTGATCGAAAGGCGGGTCGTGATCGGGTTCTTGGCGGAGAATTCCTCCGTCCATTCCAGCGCCAGCCGCGAAGCCGAGCCGCCCAGGCCGGACGTGCCCGTCGCCTTCAGCCGGTCGTTGGTGATGGCGAACGTCACATTGCCGTCGGAGAGCTGTGTCGCCTTGCCGAGCAGCAGACCGAAACCGGTGACCTGCGCCCTGATATCGAGACCGATGCGATCGACCGTCACCGATTTCAGCAGCGGTATTTTGATGGAGAGATCGACACTAGCCTCACCCTTGGAGCTAGCAACGTTGACCCCGAAGCGCGAAGGGTACCGCAGGTTTCCCATGTCGACCAGCGCCAGCACGTCGGGCATTGCGCCCTGGACGCGGCCGGTCACGACGCCGATCTCCTCTGCCGCACTGAAGTTCGGAATCTCGAAGCGCGCGTTCTTTATGCTCAACGGGCCGATACGGCCCGAAGCGATATCGGCAGAGAACGAATTGCCGGTCACCGTCGCGGTGCCACTGACCTCGGTCAGATGCGTGAGGCCCTTGATGTAGATCACTTCGGCGTTGCTGACGGGGAACTTTACCGCAATCGCCTCAGGCGGCAGCGCCGGCTGATCGAGTATTCCCGGAGCGAAGTGGATCGCAAAATTTACCGGCCCTGCGGTGCCGTTGGGCATGTTGGCATCGACCCAGTCGCGCCCACCCTGGGCGGCACCAAGCGGCCAATAGCGCACCAGATCGCGGACTTTCATCGCCCCGATCGTGCCCGTCAGATCGACACCGGCGGACTGACCATCTACAAGCGCAATCTGCCCCGATGCCTGAAGGCTGAACGGAGCTCCGCCGATCGCCAGCTTCTCGATGAGGAACTTGCGTGTGGCGCGCTCCCATGTCCCCTTGAGATCGACGCTATCGAAATCGACGGGTTTGGCGAATACGCCCGGCCAAGCAACGCCGATCCGGCCGATCCGCAATTCGCCGGAAAGTCCGGTAACGTCGCCCGCCGGATTGACCGCGAAGCCGAGGCGGCCACGCAGCCGAGTCTTGATCTTGTCAGCGTCGACCGTGGCCTCGTCGAGCACCACCTGCTGCTTAATGCCGTCATAATGCCCCTTGGCGGCGAGGTGGGACACATGCACGTCGCCATTGCTGACATCGGGCACAGCGAAGGTCCCGGTGCCGGCCGCAGCAAAATGAGCAGCAACGAGCTTGGGACCGTCGATCGTGAAGGTCCCGTCGAGATCAAGCTTCAGGGCCGTGTTCTTGACTGCCGCGAAAGCGTTCGAGTTGGCGGCCAGCGAATGCAGCGACAATCCGGTCACCGCGATATGTCCGGTTACCGGGCGGGCGTCGGACGGAAACACGACGTCGCCTTTGACGCGCGCCGGAAAGCCGGAGATCTCCATCTCGGCATTGAAGACCGAGGACAGATCGCTCCCCTTGCGGCGCAGGGAGAAGTCGGCGCGAGGCGCCACGATGAAGAGTTTCGTACTTTCGTCGTAAAAGGCGAGCCGCGCCCGCCGGACAGCGAAGCTGTCGAGGGTGGAAGGTCCCTTGCTTTCCTTCAGCGCGTCCTGGATGCGCTTAAGGATGTCTTCTTCCTGCCGGTCCTTGCCGACACCGAGACGCAAACCGCCGTCGGCTGTCCGCACCAGGGTCAGTTGCACGCCGACCAGGATGATCCGCCGGACTTCTATTTTCCCTCGCAAGAAGGGACCTGCGCCAATGTCGATATCGGCCTTGGGCGCCTGAGCGATGATGCGGCCGTCGCGGTCGAACACACGGGTGCCGAGAATGACGAGATTGATCTTGCCCTCGTCCCGCTCCCACTCGACCGCCGCTTGGTCGTATTTCACGGTGATGCCCGGCAGCGCGCGATCGATCGCATCGGCGAGCGATCCGGCAAACGGTCCAAGCGAAACCGGCCCGATCAGAAGCCGGATACCAGCCCCGATGACGAACAGGAGAAAAGCGGCTGCGATACCGGCGGCAACCAGTCCTGCGCGACCGAAATGGTGCGCTTTGACCTTTTGCCGCAGCAGTGCGATCGGGTTCACTAAGGTTTCCGCCCCTTCAAGATCCGCGCCGCCCGTGCCGCCGGGTATTGCGCGGAATCGCGCCGCAACGCACAGTATCGCCTATACAGCTTAACGGCCTGTTCACCACCTAAACTCTGGCACACGAATGGACCTCAAGCCCGGCGACAAAGCACCCGCATTCAAACTCGCCACCGATGGGGGCGGCGAAGTATCGCTCGCCAGCCTTAGGGGGAAGCCCTTTGTCCTCTACTTCTACCCCAAGGACAACACCACTGGTTGCACTCGGGAGGCTATCGATTTCACCCGGCTGGCCAAGAAATTCCAGGATCTCGGCGTTGAAATCATCGGTGTTTCCAAAGACAGCACAACTTCCCACGATCGTTTCAAGGATAAACACGGCCTGAAGCTCATGCTCGGGTCGGATCCCGAAACAAAGATGGCGCAGGCTTACGGTGTCTGGATCGAGAAGACGCTCTACGGCCGCAAATCCATGGGAATGGAACGGGCGACCTTCCTGATCGACAAGGCGGGCAAAATCCGGGCGGTTTGGCGGAAAGTTAAAGTTGATGGCCATGCGGAGGCCGTGCTCGCAGCGGCAGGAGAGCTTTGAGTGCGACAAACTCGCGCAAACTTTTCCCTCCGCGATTAACCGCGCGCTCCTTTTTCTGGGGCAACAGCTTGAACAAGCGCCGGGAATTCGGTGAAATGCCGTCACTTGGGGTTGGCGCTCAAAAAGACGCCCAAAAGGGAAGTGGTGACATGGCGGAGTCGCTCCTGGAGCGCGCTTGGGCGTGGCTACACGAGACTTTTCCTGAACGCCAAGTCTATATCCGCAGCGATGGGCGGGTTCAGTTCTTCACGTTCAGCCCTGTGTTTCAAGCCACGCTCGCTGGCCTCGGCCTGATTTTCCTCGGCTGGGTCGCGTTCGCCACGGTCAACGTGATCTTCAAGGACCGCATCATCGCGGCCAAGGATCATCGCTTCCAGCAAACCGTCCAGAACTACGAAATCCGCGTCGCCGACCTGCAGACTTCCTACGAAGAATCGAACGGCGCGCTGGTGACGGCGGAAGACCGCTTCAAGGAAGTGGCCGACGAGCTGCAGACCAAACAGAACATCATCTGGAACGTGCTGAGCCGCAAACGCGAGGTCGACGCGATCCTCAACCGGCGTGATACGACCGGCCAAGCGGCGCATGAAGTTTTTGACGGCGGCAAACCCGGCGATGCGCTGGACGCTGCGCCTCCCCCGCCGTCGGCGATCCAGAGCACTGCGGGATCGTCGGACTTCACCGTCACGCCGCAGCCGGTCAAGCCGCAGCCGCGTTCAGCCAAGCCGACCAAAGCCAGCATGCTCGATTTCGGCTCCACCGTCGGCCGCCTTGCCGGCGCAATCTTCGGCCGCCGCCAAACCGCCGATATCTCGCCCGAGGTGATCGCGCGCCATCCGGTGTTGCGGCAGCTCGCGTTCCAGACCGAGCGCATTCGCCGTCTCAGCGCCAGCCAAACCATGCTGATGGCGCGCACGCAGGGACAGGTGGAAGAAGGCATCACCAGCATCCGTTCCATTTTGAAACGTACCGGCATCAACCCCGATCAGTTCACACAGCGCGTGCGGGGCAGCGAAGGAGTCGGCGGACCGGAAATTCCGCTGTCGGCTGTCTCCATCGAGGGCGTCAGCGATACGGCTTTCCAGCAGGCCTATCTGAAATCGTCGGCCCAGCTCACCGAAATGACCGAGCTATTGGGCGGCCTGAAGCACGTTCCGCTGACCACCCCGGTTGCGGGCGCCGCGTTCGAACGGACCAGCGGCTTCGGCGCGCGCGTCGATCCTTTCACCGGCCGCTATGCCTTCCATCCCGGCGTCGACTGGTCGGGGCCGACCGGCGCCACGGTGCGTTCAACTGCGCCGGGCGTGGTCGTCTGGGCCGATTACCGCGGTGGCTACGGTAAGATGGTGGAAATCAATCACGGCTACGGTATTCACACGAGATACGCACATCTGTCGTCGATCCTGGTGCATGTTGGGACCAGGGTGGGAGAAAACGCACCGGTCGGAAAACTCGGATCGACCGGACGCAGCACCGGACCGCATGTCCATTATGAGATCTGGTACGACGATGTGGTGAGGAATCCGAGAAACTTCATCGAGGCAGGGCGATATGTTCTCCAGTAGGAAAGACGAAAAAGTCACGATTCCGGCGCCTCCGCCGCCGATGCAGAACCCGGCGGCCGCGCGCAACAAGCCACGGGTGCCATCGGCTCCGTCGATCATCAGCTCCGACCTTGTGGTCGTCGGCACGTTGAAGTCGACCGGCGACGTCCAGATCGATGGCCGCGTCGAAGGCGACGTCTACGCCGCCTGCCTCGTGATCGGCGAGAAGGCCCTCATCCACGGCGACGTGGCGGCCGAGGAAGTGACCGTCCGCGGCCGCGTCGAAGGTGCGATCCGCGCCCGCAAGGTGCTGCTCGCCGCCACCTGCCGCGTTCAGGGCAACATCCTGCACGAAGCATTCGCGGTGGAAACCGGCGCCTACTTCGAAGGCAATTGCCGCCACGCCGAAAACCCACTGGCCGACGTCGCCGAGAAAGCCGCCGTGCCGTCCGCCGTTTCGGCTCCGACGCCCGTGCCGCACCACGAGCCCGCGGCCCCGACGCTGGTGTCCCGTCCGGCCACCAATGCCGCTCCGGCTGCGACCTTCACGCCGCTGAAGTCGTAAGCGGCCCGTACGAGATAGAGAACCCCGCTGCGGGCGACCGCGGCGGGGTTTTGCTTATTCGAGATCTTCGATGTTCTCGGCCTTCTTGCCGCCGATGGCTTGCGCCAGGGCTGCGGCCATGAAGGGATCGAGATCGCCGTCCAGCACGTCGTCGGGCGAACGGCTTTCGACGCCGGTACGCAGGTCCTTCACCAGCTGATAGGGCTGCAAGACATACGAGCGGATCTGGTGGCCCCAGCCGATGTCGGACTTTTCGCCGACGAAGGCGCCGGTTTCGTCCTGTTTCTTCTTCAGCTCGATCTCGTACAAACGCGACCGCAACATCTCCCAGCAATTGGCGCGGTTCTGGTGCTGCGAACGTTCGGTCTGGCACGACACCGCAATGCCGGTCGGCAGATGGGTGATGCGCACCGCGCTCTCGGTCTTGTTGACGTGCTGGCCGCCCGCACCGGAGGCGCGATAGACGTCGATGCGCACGTCCTTTTCGGGAATGTCGATCTCGATCGTCTGGTCGATCACCGGATAGATCGTCACCGACGAGAACGAGGTGTGCCGCCGCGCATTGGCGTCGAACGGCGAGATGCGCACCAGCCGGTGCACGCCCTGCTCCGTCTTGAGCCAGCCGTAGGCGTTCGGGCCCTTCACCAGGAGCGTCGCCGATTTGATGCCGGCACCCTCGCCTTCGCTCTCTTCCAGCCACTCGAGCTTGTAGCCCTTGCGCTCGGCCCAGCGCGTGTACATGCGCAGCAGCATCTCGGCCCAGTCCTGGCTTTCGGTACCGCCGGCGCCGGCATGGATTTCGAGATAAGTGTCGTTGCCGTCGGCTTCGCCCGACAGCATGGATTCGAGGCGCTGCGCCTCGGCTTCCTTGGCGATGGCGGCGATCGTGGCTTCGCCGTCGGCGATCATGGCGGCGTCGCCCTCGGCTTCGGCCATTTCGATCAGGCCGCGCCCGTCGTTGAGTTCGTTTTCGAGGCGGCGAATTCCGGCAATGCCGGCTTCCAGCTTCTGCCTCTCGCGCATCATCTTCTGCGCGGCTTGAGGATCATTCCAGATCGAGGCGTCTTCGGCCTTGGCGTTCAGTTCATCGAGACGGCGGACAGCTCTGTCCCAGTCAAAGATGCCTCCTCAGCAGGGCAATCGCCTGCTGGATTTCGTCGATGGCGCGTTCGGTTTCGGGGCGCATGGTCTTCCAAATCAAAGGGTTGGGGAGCGGGATATAGGGGTTCGAGGGGCGGAGCGCAATTGCCTCATCGGGCCGTGGGTCTCAACATCTGCTCTCGTTTAAGCCGCAAACCGCAACCGCTTGATCTTTGATTTTCGGATTCGCACCGAAGGGCTCCCCCCCTCCCCCCCGGTACATTCGTTTTCACGTTTTCGGTGGGAGGGGCCTACTCAATTTTTGCAACGACCGGAATCGAATTCGAAGCCTTCTAAATCGGTACCAAACTCCTGCCCGGCCTCCAAAATCGTCTCGCTTCCGGCGCTGATATCGGAACGCATTTGCGGGCGCCGAGCCGCACCTCATTCTCAGGACCATTCACAAGACAAACAGCCGGACGGACTCGACGTAGATGTAGGCACGCGTTGCGGAACGACAAGGGCGGAGTTGATGGCGGACGGATTACAACGCGCAGATACGGGGAGCCAGTCATGGCCCGCGCAAAGGTCTTCAAGTTAGGCAAGAGGCAGGCTCTGCACATTCCCGAGAAATTTGCGCTGAAGGGACCAGAGGTAGACGGATCAAAGCGGTGCAGGCGGTGAATTGGGGAGACAGTTGGGTGCATTTACGGGCAACGTTCGCTCCGCGTCTTCGCGTGAATCTATGGTGTAACGAGCCCCCCTTGTCATCCTGCGCCTACGCGCAGGCTGACACTTCCCCCCACGGTCCTAGTGCCGGTGGATGAAATCTTGCGCCCGTGTGGGGCAGAAAAGTGGGCACGGTCTTCTGCGCTCGCGAGACAGAACTTGCGACGCAGACAAGGTGGGCGTGGGCTCACTGCCTTTAATCGCGCGTCACTGTGGCTCGCTCGGTCTCTCGATGGCGGTGGACCGTCGTTGCGCGGCTCGCTCAGTCTCTCGACGGTGGTGGACCGTCGTTGCGCGGCTCGCTCGGTCTCTCGACGGTGGCGAGCCGTCGTTGCGCGGCTCGCTTAGTCTCTCGATGGTGGCGGACCGTCGCTGCGCGGCTCGCTCAATCCCGCGACGGCGGAGGGCCGTCGTCGCGATCGTCGTAGCGGCCATGATCGTCGTAGCGGCTGCGGTCGTCGTAACGGTCGCGATCATCGTAACGGTCGTCGCGGCGGTGGCGGTAGCCGAAGGGCGGCGGGACGTCGTTGCCTTTGGCAGCCATGCATTGCGCATAGGCGATATCGTATTGGCGCTGCATGCCGTACTGCGAGCGTTCGGTCTGATTGCTGCCGTATGCGGCACCGCCGACGCCGCCGGCCGCCGCGCCGATGCCGGCGCCATTGCCGCCGCCGATGGCTCCGCCCAGCGCCGCGCCGAGACCGGCACCGAGGATGGTGGTGAGGATGGCATGGTCATTGGCGTTCTCAGCCCGGCCGGCAACGCGGCCGTCGGCGAAATCGCGGCAAACATAATCGTCGTGCTGGAACGCGTCCCACGACTTGCCGGGGCCCGGCGCGACGGCAACATCCGGCCCTTCCGGCCGGGTGGCGCACCCGGACACGATTACCGCTGCGATAACCCCGGCCACGATTGCCTGTGCTTTCATCCGACATTCTCCATCACGTCCCGAGACAGAACGCTTTCCCTGCCGAAGAGAGGAACTGCTGGAGATGAATTCCGGTTCAGGCGCGCGGCTGTGCAAAAGAAAAGCGCGCCGGGCGGCGCGCTGATCTCGCAACGTCAAGATGGCTGCCAGCCTAATACAGCCCGCCCGTTCCCTCCTCCACACCGGTCGCGCCGGAGGTCGGGGCGGTGGTGGCAGGCTGGTCGCCGCCGATCACCATCGGAGGCGGCGCACCGGGTTCGCCGGGCGCGGAGCCCTGCTTGAAGGCTTCCTGAATCGAGCCGGGCGTGCCGGGCGGAACCACGGCACCGGTCAGGCGGTCGACGTTGACGAACTCGATCCCCGGCGGCACGCGGAACGGCGTCGCCGGCTTGTCGGCGAGCGCGCCCTTCATGAAATCGCGGAAGATCGGCGCGGCAACGGTTGCGCCCTGCTCGCGCTTGCCCAGCGTGCGCGGATTGTCGAAGCCGACATAAACGCCGGCGGCGAGATCGGGCGAGAAGCCGATGAACCAGACGTCGCGGCTGTCGTTCGAGGTGCCGGTCTTGCCTGCCAACGGCTTGCCGACGCTGGCGACGGTGACGCCGGTGCCGTTCTGCACCACACCTTGCAGGAACGAGACGATCTGATAGGCGGTGCGCGGGTCCATCACCTGCTCGCGCGTATCGTCGAGCAGCGGCTCGGACTGGCTGTGCCATTCGGCATTGCAGCCGTCGCATTTGCGTTCGTCGTGACGCCAGATGGTCTTGCCGTTGCGGTCCTGGATCTGATCGACCAGCGACGGCTGGATTTTCTTGCCGCCGTTGACGAACTCGGCAAAGCCGGTGGTCATCCTGAGCAGCGTCGTGCCGGTCGAGCCGAGCGAATTGGCCAGCAGCGGATCGAGATGATTGTAGACGCCGAAGCGTTCGGCGATGGGGGCGATCTTGTCCATGCCCACCGCCTGCGCCAGGCGCACGGTCATCAGGTTCTTCGACAGAACGATGCCGCGCCGCATAGTGGCGAGCCCGATGAAGTGCTTCTCGAAGTTTTCCGGACACCACATCGGCATGCCCGGCCCCTGCTGCATGCAGAACGGCGCGTCGAGGATTTTCGCGGTCGGCGTGAAGCCGTTGTCGAGCGCGGCGGCATAGACGAACGGCTTGAAGGTCGAACCCGGCTGCCGGAGCGCCTGCATGGCGCGGTCGTATTGGCTGGAGTCGTAGGAGAAGCCGCCCGACAGCGCCAAAATGCGCCCGGTATGCGGATCGATGGCGACGATGCCGCCGTTGACTTCGGGCACCTGACGCAAGCCGTAATTGCCGCGCTTGTCGATGGCTTCGACGTAGATCACGTCGCCGACCTTGACGACGGCCTGCGGCTTGGACGGCGCGGCGCCGACTTCCATGTTGGCGAGCTGCGGCCGCGCCCACTGCAGCTCCTTGAACGGAATGATCGCCGCCTCGCCGTTCGACAGTCCGATGCGCACATCGTTGCCGCGATAGCCGAGCACGACGGCGATATCCCAGCTCTCGATGCCGGAATGATTGCCGAGGCCCGTCAACGCCGCCTTCCAGTCGCCGGTGACGTCGATGCTCTTCTTGGCGCCGCGCCAGCCGTGACGGCGGTCGTAGCGCACGAGGCCCATGCGCAGCGCGTTCACGGCGTAGTTCTGCAGCCGCGCGTCGAGCGTGGAACGGACCTGCAAGCCGCCGTCGTAAAGCTGCGAACCGCCGAACTTGGAATAAAGCTGGCGGCGCACTTCTTCGACGAAGTACTGCGCGTCCTGGGTCTGGCTGCCGAGCGGCCGGGTGTTGGCGCGCAAGGGTTCGGCCTTGGCGGCGTCGGCCTGCTCGCGGGTGATGTAGCCGTTCTCTTCCATCTGGCCGATCACCCAGTTGCGGCGATTGATGGCGGCCTCGTAATGGTAGCGCGGATCGTAATGGCTGGGCGCCTTGGGCAGCGCCGCCAGGAACGCCACTTCGGAGATCGTCAGTTCATCGAGCGATTTGCCGAAATAGTTCAACGCCGCCGCAGCGACGCCGTAGGAGTTCTGGCCGAGATTGATCTGGTTGAGATAGAGCTCGAGGATCTTGTCCTTCGAATAGGCCGAATCCAGGCGCAGCGCGAGCACGGCTTCCTGGATCTTGCGCTTGAGCTTGACGTCGGCATTGAGCTTGAAGTTCTTCGCCACCTGCTGGGTGATGGTCGAACCGCCTTCGGGACGCTTGCCCGCCGCCACGCGACCGACATCCTTGATCGCGGCACGCAGGATGCTGGACACATCGATGCCGGGATGACTGTAGAAGTTGCGGTCTTCCGCCGAGGTGAAGGCGTTGATGACGAGCTTGGGCACGAACGCGATGGGCACGAAGACGCGCCGCTCGCGGGCGTATTCGCCGATCAGGGTGCCGTCGCCGGCATAGACGCGGGTCGTCACCGGCGGCGCGTAATTCTGCAGATCCTTGACGCTGGGCAGGTCGCGCGTCACCCACCAGACATAGCCGACGGTGCCGAGGGCAACCACGCCGACCAGGACGAGCAGGCTCAGTCCGGCATAGAGCGCAATGCGATGCCCGCGGAAGCGGCCCAGCGATCCGAACGTCGGCAAACGGCGGCGGCGGCGCGGCGGTGGCGGCGGGTCGTCATCTTCGGGACCGTAACTGTCACCACCTACCTGGCGGTCGCCGAAACCATCCGGCCGCCCCAATTCCCAAGGCGCCGTCTCGCGCGAGCCGGACGGTGGCGTTGCTCCCGGTATCGAACCAGGCCGCGGAAGATCGTCGGAATCGTTGCTCATGAGAACTGCTGAAAAACCGCTTCGTTGACACTATTCATCCGAAGCGCGAACCGCTGCCGGTCCGGCTTCCGCCGCGGTCATGAACTGGCGGTCCACGGCCGCCGCAATGGCGCGGGCAACTCTAGCGCGCCAGCTGTCGGTTTGCATCTTCCTCGCTTCGTCCGAATTGGTCATGTAGCCCAGTTCGATCAGGACCGAAGGGACTTCCGGCGATTTCAGCACCAGAAACGCAGCATCGCGGTGCGGCTTGTGTGGCAAGATGTCCGTTTCGCTGCGCAGCGAGGCAATCGCCGCCTCGGCGAAACGTGAAGATTTGTTCATGGTGTCGCGCTGCGACAGGGCCAGCAGAATCGAGGCGACATCGTTGTCGCCCGCCCGCTCGGCGCCGGAGCGCTTGTCGGCTTCGTTTTCCTTTTTCGCCACGGCGCGCGCCTCGGCGTCGGAGCCCTTTTCCGACAGGGTGTAGATCGACAGCCCCGACACGCCCTCGTTGGGATGCGAATTGGCGTGGATCGAAATCAGCAAGTCGGCGTGCCAGCTCTGGGCGATGGCGCGGCGCTCCGGCAGTTCTACGGCAACATCGCTATCGCGTGTCATGTGCACGGTATAGCCCCGCGCCAGGAGCACGCGCTCGAGCTGCAACGACACCGCCAGCACCAGGTCTTTTTCGGCCTGCCCGTCATCGGAATGGGTGCCAGGATCGGTGCCGCCATGGCCGGGGTCGATGACGATCACCCGTTTGATACGGCTACGCAGCGGCGGCGGGTTCTTGGGCAGGGCGGCAAGCTGGGCCGCGGTATCGCGGGCGCGCAGGTCGGACGGCCAGCCGGCGGTGCGGTCGAATTTGGCCTGGGTGGTCGGAAACAGGTCGAACACGACGCGATAGCCGGAGCCGTTGACCGGCTCCAGCACCATCGGCTCGCCCACGGCGACGGGCTGGGCCAGATCGATCACGAAACGCGAATTGCCCTTCCGGAATGTGCCGTAGCGGTAGCTCCTCACGGCACCGAAGCCGCCGGTCCGCGGCGGGCCCTCGAGGTGCCACTTCACCGAGGGCATGTCGATCACCACCCGGTTGGGGGTGTTGAGGGTGAAGGTGCGCATCGCGATCGGTTCGGACAACTCGACCACGAACCGGGTGCGGTCGTCATGCTGGCCGACGCGGACGCCGATCACCATCGGTTCGCGCGGCTGCTGGACCGGACGGGTGTCGGCTTTGGGAGCGTCGCGCAGGACCTTGTCGATGACATCGTCGACCGTCTGGGGAGACTGGGCGGCGGCCGAGCCGATCAAAAGCACGGCCATGGCGGCAAGTACGCATTCCCGCATCAATCGCATGGCACCCGGACCGTTTTTGCCCTCGGACGTGGATAATGGACATAAACCATTTCCGGCTCGTTAGCACGGTCCCAAAAGCAAAATGGCGGGCCCGCGAGGACCCGCCATCTTCGACAAATACGCAATCCCGCCCGTCAGATCGGCATCCGGGGCAGACCGCCCTTGGTGTCGATCGTGAGGCCGAAATAGAAGAACCGCCCGAGCGGCTCGACCGGGTAGCCGGTGTAGCCGGGACCGGGCTTTTGGTAGAACAGGTTGTTCACGCCGAAATAGGCCCGGTATTCCTCGTCGAAGCGATAGCCGACTTGGATGCTGGAGACGTTCTTCGACGGCGCGTAGATATATTCCGGCGCCACGCGATCGGGCGCAGCCGCCATGACGATGTGGGTATAGCGCAGCGTGCGCGACGCCCAGTCCCAATCGTAGGTGACGTCCAAATCGCCGTAGGTCCAGGTCAGCGAGAAGGTGGTCTGCCACTTCGGCGAACCGCTTTCGGCAACCTGATATTCCGGCTTTTCGCCCGGCAGCGGCGTCAGGTACAGCGAGTTCAGATAGTTGCCCAGCAGGTGCATATCGAACTGGCCGTAGTCGGCTTCGACGCCGAAGTCCCTCGGATCGAAGTGATAGGCCAGATCGAAATCGACGCCCGCCGTCTCATACGAGGCCACGTTGATCTGCTTTTCGCTGATCAGCGTGATCTTGCCGTCGTTGGCGGAACTTGGATCGCGGGTGATGAGGCCGCAGAACGCGTTGCTGATCGAGGAAAGGTCGACGCACTTGTCGACGATCTGCTGCGCATCCGGCGCCGTGATCGCGTTGGTGATGATGACGCGATACCAGTCGGCCGAGAAGGTCAGATTGGGAATCGGCTGCACCACGAAACCCAAGGTGAGCGTGCGGGCGCTTTCCGGCTTCAGATCGGTGTTACCCGAAATGAACGTTTTGATGGTGCCCGAAGTCGCCAGGTCCGGCGGGTCCAACGGATTGTAAGGCAGCCCCAACGCCGAGAAAATCGCCTGGCAATTGGCGGCGCGGAAGCCGGTACCCGCATTGACGAAGTTCTTGTCGCAGGGGTCGTTGACAGACGAATAGAGGGTCTGCTGCGGCGCATACAATTCGCCAACATTCGGCGCGCGAACCGCATAGGCATCGGTGCCGCGCAGGCGCAGCCATTCAAACGGTGCCCAGACGCCGCCGAATTTCCAGGTCGTGGTCGTGCCCGCCGTCGAGTAGGACGAATAGCGCACGGCGCCGTCGATCGTGAGTTCCTGGGCGAACGGCTTGTTCTTCAACACAGGCAGCGAGACTTCCGCGAAGGCTTCGCCGACATTGAACGAACCCTTGGTGGCTTCCGGCTGATTGTCGAAGGTGTAGCCCGGATACCAGGCGGGATCGCCCTTGGAGGTGCTCGCCTCAAAACGGTATTCGCCGCCGATCACGACGCTGAGCGGCCCGTCGAAGATCGCTTCGGCCTGCGGGAAGTTGCCGGCCAGCGTGCCCGAAATAACCTGCTGCTGGATGAGGCCCGTCGTATGCAGGTCGGTCGTCATGAACTTCTTCGCCGCCAGCGACTGGGCGCTGAACGGATGGAACGGATCGTAGGCGATGCAGCCCGAATTGGGACCGGGCGTGAACGACTTGCCGAAATCGCTCGTCGCCAGCGGCGTGGTATCGGAGAAGATGTCCGCCCCGAACAGATCGAGCAGCGTGGCCGGCACTGCGCCGGGATTCAAATTCGAACGGCAGACCGCCTTGCCGCTGGAATCCTTCACCGAATCCATCGAGGCGAAGAACCGGTCTTCGACGCGGATGCCCATGTCGCCGTCATCGACTTCGGTCTGACCCCAGACATAGGAGATATCGTAGACGAGATCTTTGACGAAGCCGCCGGCGATGCCGGAAATGTCGCCCGTCACGTCGAGCGAGGTGCGGAAGGTATCGCGGGTCACCCGCTCGCGGCGACGAAGTCCGAGATAGTCGGTGCCGAACAGACCGTAACCGGCCTCCCCGTTGGTAATCGCCGTGCTCATGGCCGGGGTGAGGAAGGCGTTGTCGGCCTGAATCACCGTGTAGTCGTCCCACGGCGGGGTCGACATCGAATCCGAGGTCACCTTGGCGTATTTGAATTCGGCGCTGACCTTGAGCGCATCGCCGAAATCGTAATGCCCGTCGACCTGCGCGATCTTGCGCGACTGAACGGGAAGAAAATCGCCCGAGGTCACGTTGGCCGACGGCTGCCCCGAGCCGCCGATCTGTTCGAAGTCGTTCAGCCAGCGCCCAGGAACATACGGCGTGCCGTCACCATTGAAATCCGGAAACGCCTGGCTCGCGAACAGATTGTAGGCATCGGAGAAGACGACGCCGCCAGGACCGGAAAAGATGTACTGGTGCTGATAGGTCGGCACCCGCTGCGGGGTCGAGCCATCGAGATTCTTCACGAAACGAATGATGCCGCCGGGCCGCGTGAACGAGCGGTCCATATAATTGAGGCGGCCTTCTTCGGAGAATTCGAGCGCGGCGGAGACGTTACCCTTGCCGTCATCGGTATTGTAGCCGTAGGCGAGCGAGGTCAGCAGCGTATTGCCGCCGCCATCCTGCGAAAGACCGCCTTGGGCCTTTGCGTGCAGGCCTTCCAGATTGCGCTTCATGATGAAGTTCACGACGCCCGACACGCCGTCGGCGCCGTAGATGGCCGACGCGCCGCCGGTGGCGACTTCAACGCGATCGACCAGCGAGAGCGGGATCGTGTTGGTATCGACGGCGGCTTCGCCGGTCGACTGCGAAACGTGGCGCTTGCCATCAACCAGCACCAGGGTACGTCCGTAGCCGAGGCCGCGCAGGTCGAGCAGGTTCAGACCGGCGAGCGAGGAGCCGTTGTTGGACGCCGGCGTGCCGTAGCCGCTGGTGTCGTAATTACCCAGCGACGATTGGAGGGCCGGAATCTTGACCAGGTAATTCGCGATGTTGGTCGCGCCGACATTTGCCAGATCCTGGCTGCCGACCATCTGGACCGGATTGGGTGTATCGAATTCGGCGCGCTGTATACGGGTGCCCGTTACCACCACCGTCTCGGTCGCACTGCCCGATTGCTGGGCCAGCGCCCCGGTTCCCAGCGCAAGAAGAGCACCGGCGGCAACCGATGATTTCAACAAGCGATACGACTTGGTCATGCAAGAAACCCCTGCTCGAAACGCGGATACCGGCCGGACTTGTCCGGCCCTCAGGCCAGCGCGTCCGCTCAAAGGCCGCGCGACCACCATTTCTCGCGTTTAGGGCTTGGAGAAATTTTGGACTAGCTCAGTTAAGACACACTCTCATTATAAATGACCAAATTTTCACAAAAAATGTGTTTCCTCAACAGTGTAGGAATTGCCATTTGCGACTGAATCGCGTCTTTTTCCAGGCTATGGGGTGTCGGTAGAGGCTTCCCGGCAGCATCGCCGCTAAACCATTGTTAACCAAACTGGCGCGAGACTGAGGTTGAAAGGTGCGATTCCGACCTCGACCTCCTCTTGCTGTACCCCGGCGAGGTCCGTACAACACCTTCAGCTGCTTCGGCGCTGCGCTCCTCGGGGGCGGCGGACGCGGGTTTCCAGGGGGAGACCCAAAGACTTGGCCCTAGCGGGCCGTCAGGCAGCAATGAGCAGGGCGGCATCCAGCCGCTCGCGTGTGCAAGTGAACGAATGAACGACTCCGCGACCACCCTCACCATTCGGCCTGTGGCACTGCCGCAGGGGGGTGCATGCGAGTCACATCTATCTACATCCCAAACAAGGTGGCCCCGGCAGGCTGACGCATTGCGTCCGGCCCGAACGGATGCGCCGCCTGGAGATTTCGATGCCCAAACGTATGCTAATCGATGCAAGCCACCCGGAAGAGACGCGGGTCGTCGTTCTTGACGGACAACGGGTTGAAGAATTCGATTTCGAAGCCGCCTCCAAGCGGCCCCTGAAAGGCAATATCTATCTCGCCAAAGTAACGCGCGTGGAGCCGTCGCTGCAGGCGGCGTTCGTGGAATACGGCGGCAACCGCCAGGGCTTCCTGGCCTTCTCGGAAATCCATCCCGACTACTATCAAATCCCGGTCGCCGACCGGCAGGCCCTGCTCGCCGAACAGGAGCAGGAAGCCCGCTCGCGCTCCGAAGACGACATCGAGTCGTTCGATATGTCGGCCAAGAAGAAGCGCGGCAGGAAGCAGGACGCCGAAGAGGCCGAGGCCGGCGAAGAGAACGGCAGCGAAGACGCCGCCGAGCCCCGCGACGAAATCACGGCGGAAGCCGAAACCGAGACCGAAGAACAAGCCGCGGAAGCGGAAGCTGCGGCGGAAGAAGCCGAAGCCGAGACGACCGAACGCGAGGCCGAAACGGACGCCGAGACGGCCGAAGGCGAACCCGCTTCCGCCGAAGCGGTCGAAGCCGAGCCCGTTCCGGAAGGCGAAGAAAAGTCCGCCCCGAAGACCGATGCGCAGGCGCTCGAAGCCAAGCGTCCCAGCCAGCGCTGGATGCGCCGCCGTCACTACAAGATTCAGGAAGTCATCAAGCGCCGCCAAATCATCCTGGTGCAGGTGGTCAAGGAAGAGCGCGGCAACAAGGGCGCGGCCCTCACCACCTATCTGTCGCTCGCCGGCCGTTATTGCGTGCTGATGCCCAACACCCCGCGCGGCGGCGGCATCTCCCGCAAGATCACCAACGCCACCGACCGCAAGCGCCTCAAGGCGGCGGCGCAGGCCCTCGATCTGCCGGAAGGCATGGGCCTCATCATCCGCACCGCCGGCGAAAACCGCACCAAGCTCGAGATCAAGCGCGACTACGAATATCTCTTGCGGCTGTGGGACACGATCCGCGAACTGACGCTGAAATCGAACGCGCCCGCCTGCGTCTACGAGGAAGGCGATCTCGTCAAACGCGTCATCCGCGATCTCTACAATAAGGACGTGACCGAGGTCGTCGTCGAGGGCGAAGAAGGCTATCGCAACGCCAAAGACTTCATGCGCATGCTGATGCCGTCGCATGCCAAGAACGTGAAGCCGTACAAAGAGCCGGTCCCCCTCTTCCAGCGCCATCACATCGAAGCCCAGCTCGATGCGATGTTCTCGCAGACCGTGACGCTCAAGTCCGGCGGCTACATCGTCATCAACCAGACCGAAGCGCTCGTCGCCATCGACGTGAACTCGGGCCGGGCGACGCGCGAACACAATATCGAAGACACCGCGACCAAGACCAATCTCGAAGCCGCCGACGAAATCGGCCGCCAGCTCCGCCTGCGCGATCTCGCGGGCCTGATCGTGATCGACTTCATCGACATGGAGGACAGCCGCAACGACCGCGCGGTCGAGAAGCGCCTCCACAATGCGGTGAAAAACGACCGCGCCCGCATCCAGATCGGCAAGATCAGCCAGTTCGGCCTGATGGAGATGTCGCGCCAGCGTTTGCGCGCGGGCGTCATCGCCGGTTCGACCGTCCCCTGTCCCCATTGCGGCGGCCAGGGCATCGTGCGTTCGGTGGAATCCACCGCCCTGCGCGTGCTGCGCGGTCTCGAAGAGGAAGCCCAGAAGCAGCGTTGCGACAGCATGATCGTGCATGTCGCCGCCGACGTCGGCTTCTACACGCTGAATCAGAAGCGCGCCGAACTCGCCCGCCTCGAAAACGAATACGACGTGACCGTCGCCTTCGAGCCCAAGGAAAATCTCAAGGCCGGTGATTTCGAGATCGACCGCATCGGCCAGCGCGATCCTTCCACGCGTCCGAAGCTTGCCGCTCTCGAGCCGCCGCCGGAACCTGAGCCGGAAGAAGCCGAAGCCGAGGAAGAAACCGCCGTCGAAGCCGGCAGCGACACCGCCGAGGCCGCTTCGGGTGAAAACCGCGATCAGCGTGAAGGCGAAGGTGAAGGCCGTGACGGTGGCCGTCGCCGCCGCCGCCGCCGCCGCCGTGGCGGACGTGGCCGCGATCGCGATACCGGCGATTTCAGCCAGCAGAATGGCGCGCCGCAACCGGCCGTCGAAGCGAGTCCCGCCGCCGAAGGTGAAGACCGCGACGGCGACAGCGAAGGTGCCCCGGAAGCGGGAGCGGAAGCTCCGCAGGGCGAACGCCAGCCGGGCGAAAGCCAAGGCGATGGTCAGGGCGAAGGCGGACGCCGCCGTCGCCGTCGCCGTCGTGGCCGCCGCGGCGGACGCGATCGCGATTTCAACAACGGCGAGCCGCGCGAGAACACTGCCGAACCGCTGGCGGCCGATGCACCTGCACCGCTGGCCGATGTGCCTGTGCCGCCGGTGGAGGCCCCGGCTCCGCTGCAGACGTCGTTCCGCTACTACGAGGACCGCTTCGGCAACGTCGACGAGATCGACACCACACCGACCGACGAGCCGCGCGGGGTCATCCCGAATGCCGCTTCGACGCCGGTATGGACGCTCGAATCCGAGCTCGATACGACGCCAGCGGAACCGCCGAAGCCGGTCGTCTCACCTGCTCCGGCCATGACGGAGACGGCACCGGTCGAACCGGCTCCCGTCGAACCGGCCAAACCGGTCGAAACGCCGGAACCGGTAGCCGATACACAGCCCGAACCGGCTGCGACCAAACCTGCCAAGCCTGCGCCCGAGCCGGCTGCGGCCAAGCCTGCCGAGCCGGCCCCCGAACCGGCAGCGCCGGCGGGACCGCCCAAGAAGGGCTGGTGGCAGCGGACGTTCCGCACCGAGTAACCGATCCAATCTTGAAGCAGCCCGGCGCCTCACCCGCGCCGGGTTTTGCTTTGGTTGGACGCAAGCGCCGGCGGCTCCGCCCCATCGGCCGGAATTGGAACGTCTCCAAAGCTGCGGCAGATGCGCACAATTGTTTTAGCGCTACCAAGCACTTGCCGCATCAGTTTAGAATTTAGAAGCGCTGTAAAACCAACACCATAGCCCGCCCCCGCCACACTTCCCTGGCGCTTGCGGCTGCCCGCATTGGCAAGCGACTTAGACTCTCTATAATTGTAATTACAATTTCTGTAGGGTTATTCCGGACGGATCGATTTGCGCTGAGAGGGAGAGAAAAATGCGCATTGGTTCGTTTGTTTTGGGACTGGCAGCTCTGGCGTTAACGGCCACCACTGCCTCCGCCGCGCCGTACGAGGCGGGCACGGTTCTGGTACGCCTGCGGGCGGTAGAGGTCCTTCCCGACTTCGGTTCGAAGGTCAATCTCGGCCAAGCCTATCACGTGACCGGCACCGACACCGTCATTCCGGAACTGGACATCACCTATTTCCTCGATCCGCACTGGTCGCTGGAACTGATCGCCGGTACCACCAAGCACAGCCTGTACCTCAACAACTCGGTCTATATCGGCTCGGCCTGGATCCTGCCGCCGACCCTGACGGTGCAGTACCATTTCGATCTCGGCCCGGTGCAGCCCTATGTCGGTGCGGGCATCAACTACTCGCTGTTCTACGATAAGCGCGGTGCCGCGGGCCTCGGCAAGCTCAAAATGACCGACCAGTGGGGCGGCGCCTTGCAGGCCGGTTTCGACGTTCCGCTGAGCGAAGACGGCAAGTATTTCCTCAATATGGATGTGAAGAAGATATTCGTCTCCACCCATGCCTCGTTCACCGGCTCGGCCGCAGCCGCGGACGTGGACGTCAATCCTTGGCTGATCGGGGCCGGCATCGGCATCCGATTCTGACCAAGGAACACGGAGCAAGTGCGAGCCCGCCCTTGCTCCAAGGCCGGAAAAGAGACCCGGCCGGCGAAACCCGGTGCAGCCCCCCGCACCGGGTTTTGCTTGAGGAGCGTCATCGCGACAACGTGATTTCCGGCCGTTCCCCACACACTATCGTTGAACATCGAAACGCAGGCCGTTAAGGGAACCGTTCCCGTTTTGCTTGCATGCGGCAGCCGCGGCCCAGGGAGCTGGCTAAAACGCCGCAATTCACGATCCGGTGTACGGCAGGCTTGCTTGCCCGCGCGCAAGAAAAGAAAATGTCGGACTAGTCTGGGGGCGTATGGATGGCGAACAAGGTGACCCGCGGAAGCGGCAAAAAGCGGACGAGCGCCGCAACGATCTACGATGTGGCGCGCCGGGTCGGCGTTTCACCCATGACCGTTTCCCGCGTGGTCAACGGCGAATCCAACGTGCGGGAAGCGACCCGCGCGGCGGTGCAGAAGGCGATGCGCGAGCTGCAGTTCCGCCCCAACAAGGCGGCGCGAAGCTTGGCCGGCGCAACCGAGATCCGCATCGGACTGATCTATAACAATCCGTCGGTAGCCTATTTCACCGAGTTCCTCATGGGAGCCCTGGAAGGGGCGGGCCACAACGGCGCCCAGCTCGTGGTCGACAAAAGCAAGATCGGCGATCCCGCCGCCGCGCTCACCGCCGTGCATACGCTGGTCAAAGGCGGCATCAACGGCCTGATCCTCACGGCGCCGATGAGCGAGTCCGCCGAGTTGATCGCCGAACTCAAGGGCCTCGGCATCGCCATCGTCGGCATCGCCACGGGCTCGTTCACCGGCGACATCACCTGCGTCGGCATCGACGATTTCCGTGCCAGCTACGACATGACGAAATATCTCATCGGCTTGGGGCATAAACGCATCGGCTTCATCAAAGGCCATCCCTCGCATTCGTCGAGCCGTTTGAGATTCGCCGGCTTCGAAGCGGCCATCCGCGATGCCGGTGCCAAGGTCGAGAAGCCGCGCGTGGCACAAGGCTATTACAGCTATCGCTCGGGCATGATGGCCGCCGAGGAGCTGTTGTCCGGCAAGACGCTGCCGACCGCGATCTTCGCCTCCAACGACGACATGGCATCGGGCGTGATGAGTGTGGCGCACCGCAAGGGCCTCGACGTTCCCAAGGATCTTTCGGTGGTCGGCATCGACGATACCTCGGCGAGTTCGCTGTGGCCGGCCTTGACCACCGTGCGCCAGCCGATCTTCGATATCGCTTCCACTGCGGTCGAAGGCTTGACCCAGACCCTGAACGATCTGCGCGCGGGCCGCGTGTCCGAATGCCATAACACGGTCTTTCCTCACGTGCTGGTCGAACGTGAATCGGCGGCGCCTCCGCGCGACGCGCAAAAGAGTTGAAGGGAGCAAGCATGCGCGCGCTGCTGATCGTTACCGGATTGTTGAACGCCGCATTCGTGGCGTTCCATGTGTTCCTTGGACTGCAGATCGCGCATTGGCCCCTGCCCGATCTCTTCCGCGGCATGATGCAGAGCTTCAATGTCGGCGGCGCCATGGTGCTGGCCTTCCTGGCGTTCGCACTGCTGGTGCGCGGACGGGAGGTCCTGGGGACCTGGCTTGGCGCGGCGACGCTGGCGCTCGGGGCCCTGATCTACATCACCCGCGCGATCGAGGAATTCGTCTGGCTGGCGGGGAACGTCAAAATCGCGGCGGCCTGCGCTGTGCTCGGCGTTCTGCACATCGCCCTGTTCACCGGCGTCCGGGTAACCCGCCCAGTGACTTGACGGTACCAATGTACCATGGTACCAATTCGTCACCATGACTGACACCAAACCCAATGTCGTCGAGCGCGTGCAGACCGGCATCCGCCTCGAAAAGCGTATCCTCAAAGTGCTGAAGGCGATTGCCGAGCACGTGGATATCTCCCTGGGCGATCTCATCGAGGGGATCGCTCTCCACAACTTCGAGGGCAAGTGCCCTTTCACGCCTGAGATGGTCGAGAAGATCGCCAAGCTGAAAGACGTTTACGGCCTCGATCTCACCGCCGCCGACAGCCACAAGCTGGTCGAAAAAAGCTCCTGACCACCCCCACCGATAGGAACGGCTTCACCGTGCGGCGCGCCGCGGCGGCTGGTTTTTTGCGCGCCATGGAGACCCCCAATGACCTGGAAGATCGCCACCTCGGCGCTTTTCATGACGGCGAGCCTTGCGGGCGCAGCCGAACCGGCACTGCCGCTTTGGCCCGGCATCGCGCCCGGCTCGGAAAACGCACTCAAGCCGGAACTGGTCGTCACCAATGCCAATGGCGAGCGCGCCGTCTCGCAAATCGCCACTCCGACGCTGACGCCGTTCTATGCCGATCATCCGAACGGCACGGCCATCATCGTTTCGCCCGGCTCCGGCTTCCGGGCGGAAGTCTTCGATGCCGAAGGCGTTGCGGTCGCGCGCTGGCTGACCACGCTCGGCGTCGATGCCTACGTGCTGAAGTACCGCCTGCCCTCCGAAGGACATACCAACGGCGAGGACGTCATCGTGCAGGACATTCAGCGCGCCATCCGTCTGGTCCGGACGCAGACCGCGCATAAGGCGCGGCGCGTAGGAACCCTCGGCTTTTCAGCGGGCGGCAATCTGACGGCGATTTCGGCGGTCTATTACGACAGACAGGTTTATACGCCGGTCGACGCCAGCGATGCGTTGAGCGCACGCCCCGACTTCTTCGCGGTGGTTTACGGCTATGTGCCGCGACAGGAGGATCTCGGCCTGGTTCACACGCCGCCGGACAGCCCGACCGTACGCTACCTCGCAAAATACCCGTTCGAACCGGCGGTCACGGCCGACACACCGCCATGCTTCGTCGTGCACGGCGATTCCGATCGTCACGTCTCCGCCGAACACGGCATCCGCATCGCGACGGCGGTTGCGAAAGCCGGAGGCCGCTGCGAATTCCATCTGATCAAAGGCGCCGATCACGGATTCGGCCTGCATGCGATCGGCGAAGACCGCATCTGGCCGACGCTGTTCGCGAGCTGGCTGGCGAAACAGAACTAGCGATTTCCCTCCACCCTCCCACCTCCATTCGCGCTCGCGGGAATGGGGCGGGACTTCTGCACCCAAAAGGAACCCCTCATGTCTTCCCAAATTCGTTGGCTCCGCATTTCCTACTGGACCGGCGCAATCATCGATGCGCTCGCCTGCATTCCGCTGGTCAATTCCGAGGTCTGGGCCATGCTCAATCACGTCCCGAATTTCCACGCCAGCGTCGAGTTCCGGTATGCGCAGGGCTTCGCGGCCGTGTTCATGGCGGGCTGGACCGCCCTGCTCGTTTGGGCCGACCGCAATCCGCTCGATCGGCGCGGCATCCTCGTGATCACCACCTTCCCGGTGGTGGTCGGACTCAACGGCATGCGTTACCTGCTCTATGCCGGCGGATTGGTGGCGGAGCCGTTCACGGCTTTCGGCATCGTGTTGCCGGTGACTTTAAGCGTGCTGTTCCTGTTTTCCTACTTCAACAGCCTGCGGGGCGAAACGCGGACTGCATAACGCGCAAAACGAAAACGGCCGGGATCGCTCCCGGCCGTTTCCACACTACCAATTTGAATTCTTCACACCGTCTTCAGCCCGTGGGAGACGAAAATCTCCTTCACATGGGCGATCAGCTCGGGCGCCGGCGGTTGGGTGTCCTTGAGCTGATAGGGCAGCTTCAGCGCTTCCCATTTCGGCTCGCCCATTTTGTGGAACGGCAGCACCTCGACCTTTTCCATCTTGAGTTTGGCCGCATAAGCCGCCAACTCGGTGACGTGTTCGAGATTGTCGGTCCAGCCCGGCACCAGGACGTAACGCAGCCAGGTCGGCTTGCCGATCTCGGCCAGCCGCTCGGCAAAACGCAGCGTCGGCGTGAGTTCGGCACCGGTCAGGCTTTTGTAGACACCCGGATCCCACGCCTTGATGTCGAGCAGCACCAGATCGGTGGCGTCGAGCAAGGCATCGGTGGCGTGGTCGCCGAGGAAGCCGTTGGTATCGAGCGCGGTGTGCAGTCCCATGGCCTTGCAGCCCTGGAAGAACGCGGTGACGAAGTCCGGCTGCGCCAGCGGCTCGCCGCCCGTGCACGTCACGCCACCGCCGGTCCGCTTCAAGTAGTGGGCGTAGAGCAGCACCTCATTGAGGAGATGCGCCACGCCCGTCTTCTTGGCGTCCTTCATGTGCCAGGTGTCGGGGTTGTGGCAGTACAGGCAGCGTAGATGGCATCCCGACAGGAACACCACGAACCTGAGGCCCGGACCGTCTACCGCCCCGCCGGTTTCGACGGAGTGGACGTAACCTTCGACATTGACACTCATACTATGCACGACGCTTTAACCTCTCAAATCAGACGCACTGATGGAACGTCCGGTGGATGACGTCCAGTTGTTGTTCCCGCGTCAACTTGATGAAGTTCACGGCGTAGCCAGACACGCGGATGGTGAGCTGCGGATATTTCTCCGGATGGTCCATCGCATCCATCAGCATCTCGCGATCGAAGACGTTGACGTTGAGATGGTGGCCGCCGCTCATGAAGTAGCCGTCCAACAGGCCCACCAGATTGTCCTTGCGCCCGTGGTTGGTCTTGCCCAGCGCGCCGGGGATGATCGAGAAGGTGTTGGAGATGCCGTCCTGCGAATGCTGGTAGGGCAGCTTGGCGACCGAGGAGAGCGACGCGAGCGCGCCCTTCTTGTCGCGGCCGTGCATCGGGTTGGCGCCCGGTGCGAACGGCTCGCCGGCCTTGCGACCGTCCGGGGTGTCGCCCGTCTTCTTGCCGTAGACGACGTTCGAGGTGATGGTCAGCACCGACTGCGTCGGCACCGCGTTGCGATAGGTCTTGCGGGTCTTCAGCTTGCGCATGAAGCGCTCGACCAGATCGACCGCGATCGAGTCGACGCGATCGTCGTTGTTGCCGTAGGCCGGATATTCGCCTTCGATGTCGAAGCCGACCGCCAGGCCGCGCTCGTCGCGCTTCACATGCACCTTGGCGTACTTGATGGCCGACAGCGAGTCACACGCGATCGACAGGCCGGCGATGCCGCAAGCCATCGTGCGCAGGATATCGCGGTCATGCAGCGCCATCTCGATGCGCTCGTAGCAATACTTGTCGTGCATGTAGTGGATGATGTTCAGCGCATCCATGTAGGTGGACGCAAGGTAGTCCATCATCTGGTCGAGGCGCGCCAGGACTTCATCGTAGTTCAGAACGTCCGAAGTGATCGGAGCAAGCGCCGGACCGACCTGCTTGCCGCTGATCTCGTCGCGGCCGCCGTTGATCGCGTAAAGCAGCGTCTTGGCGAGGTTGGCGCGGGCACCGAAGAACTGCATCTGCTTGCCGATGCGCATGGCGGAGACGCAGCAGGCGATGCCGTAGTCGTCACCCCAATACGGACGCATCAGGTCGTCGTTCTCGTACTGGATCGCGCTCGTCGTGATCGACATGTGGGCGCAATACTTCTTGAACGCCGGCGGCAGGTTCACCGACCACAACACCGTCAGGTTCGGCTCCGGCGCCGGGCCGAGGTTGGTCAGCGTGTGCAGGAAGCGGAAGGTGGTCTTGGTCACCAGCGTGCGGCCGTCCAGGCTCATGCCGCCGAGGACTTCGGTCACCCAGGTGGGATCGCCCGAGAACAGCTCGTTGTATTCCGGCGTACGAGCGAAGCGGACCATGCGCAGCTTCATGACCAGATGGTCGATCAGCTCCTGCGCTTCGGTCTCGGTGATGAGGCCGGACTTGAGGTCACGTTCGATGTAGATGTCGAGGAAGGACGACACGCGGCCGATCGACATCGCAGCGCCGTTCTGTTCCTTCACCGCGGCGAGATAGCCGAAATACGTCCACTGGATCGCTTCCTTGGCGTTCATCGCGGGCTTGGAAATGTCGTAGCCGTAGCTGGCGGCCATTTCCTTGAGCTGGCCGAGGGCGCGGATCTGTTCGGAGATTTCCTCGCGCAGGCGGATGGTATCTTCGTTGATGACGGGTTCGAGCGCGGCGCCCTGCTCCTTGCGCTCCTGAACCAGATAATCGACGCCGTACAGCGCAACGCGGCGATAGTCGCCGATGATGCGGCCGCGGCCGTAGCCGTCCGGCAGGCCGGTGATGATGCCCGACTTGCGCGCATCGCGGATCGCCTTGGTGTAGACGTCGAAGACGCCGTCATTGTGCGTCTTGCGGTAATGCGTGAAGGCTTGATGGATTTCCGGCGATACCTTGTAGCCGTAGGCTTCGCAGGCGTGCTCGGCGACCTTGATGCCGCCGAACGGCATCAGCGCGCGCTTGAACGGCTTGTCGGTCTGCAGGCCGACGATCTGCTCGAGCGGCTTGTCGATGTAGCCCGGCGCATGGCTGACGATGGTCGACACGATGTCGGTGTCCATGTCGAGCGTGCCGCCCTTGGCATGCTCTTCGTCCATCAGCTTGCGGACTTCTTTCCACAACGACAGCGTTCGCTCGGTTGGAGGCGCCAGGAAGGCCTCATCGCCGGTGTAGGGATGAACGTTGAGCTGGATGAATTCGCGGACGTTGATCTCGTGCTTCCACGAGGTACCCGCGAACGCCGGGCCGATGTACTTCACGTCCTTGTCCGATACTTGCGCTGCAACGCGATCCACTTTCATGTCTCCTTGTTGAATTGCATCGGTCGCCTTTTCCAATCAGCGATAGCGATGCCACACGTCCGCATTCATTCGACTTCGTGTGCTCTCCTCGTGTGGCAAATAGATGCCCGAGGGAAGCCTTTTAAGAGCGTCATATTGATGCGCGGCCGACACATTTTTGACCCATTACGCTCAACGACGCCTGAGTATCCGCGTGTCCGTCGATCATGCCAGCGATGATGTCCGTATTCGTTACGAGTGCGTATTCGTAAATTCCCGCATTTCCGTCCGGGCAATCTGCCCAACGTGCGGGCAACTCGAACGAGTATTTCATCGGGGAAGTCTCTCGACACAGATTCGAACAAGGCCTGTGAGCCGCCTCGCCTCCCGCTCCGCCGAATGATGTACAGCAAATACCATTTTTAACTGCGCCCTCCTCGCGCGGCCGGGCAAGCCGCCTCGGTGTCGCAGGAGACGCGCAGTTTAAGACATCTGTCCTAATCTTTGCCACCGGTTACCGGTACCGCTATCACGAACGCGGCCGGGGCGCCCGATTCAGCGGCCAAGCAGAGTGGTGAGTCGCCCGAGGACCCGGCCAGGCAGATACCGCTTGAGGGTCTTCTTGTTGTAGCCCTGGTCCCACCAGCCATCGCCGAGCGGATCGAAGACGGGAGCATCGGTCCGGCGGAAGAACGCGGTGGTCAGCGTCACCCCCACCTTCTCGAACATCCGGTCGGCACACAAAAACTCGTAGAGGTTGTGAATGGAGCGGATTTGGATGTCGTCGATGACCAGTAACGCGCCCGGAGCGAGGTGGGGATAGACGTAATAATATTCCAGGTCGGGGAACGGATAGCCGTGCGGCCCGTCCAGAAGGGCAAAGTCGAGTGGCCCGGCGAACGGATGGACCGGCAGAGTCTTTTGCGTCGGCCCGAGCACGAACGTCGCCCTATCTGCCCGGAAATGCTCGTTTTTCTGCGTATTGGTGATGCTGCCGTTGCCGTCATCCATGGCGAACACGGTGTGGTCGCGGCTGAGGTGGGAAAGCAGCAGCGTGGTGGCGCCCGATCCGGTCTCCATCGACCGGTTGAGCGTCATGCCCTGGGTATGGCGCAGGATCGCATCGAGCACATGCGGCGAGGTCCCGCCCGCTTTGTGCAGCGACGTCGATATCCGCTTGATCGCCGTCAGTGTTCCAGGCGCCAGGCTCATGTGCTTCTCCGTGCCCTCGCCTGACGCTTATGCGATTGCGTCGCACTTGTACACGTTTCCCAAACCGCCGGTTTTGGAGAAATCGGGGAAAATACACATATGCATATTTCTTTATATGCTTCTTGCCCGGCCCTGAGGGCGCTGGTAAAGACGGCCCCGGAATTGGAAAGGACCCGCCGCCATGGCTGCAACGGAATACGTCATCAAGGACATCGCCCTCGCCGATTGGGGCCGCAAGGAATTGGCCATCGCCGAGACCGAAATGCCGGGCCTGATGGCCACGCGCGCCGAATACGGCCCCAAGCAGCCGCTCAAGGGCGCCCGCATCGCCGGCTCGCTGCATATGACGATCCAGACGGCGGCACTGATCGAGACCCTGAAGGCGCTCGGCGCCGACATCCGCTGGGCCTCGTGCAACATCTATTCGACCCAGGATCACGCCGCCGCCGCGATCGCCGCCGCCGGCATCCCGGTGTTCGCGGTCAAGGGCGAGAGCCTGACCGATTATTGGGAATACACTCACCGCATTTTCGAATGGTCGGACGGCGGCACGCCGAACATGATCCTCGACGACGGCGGCGATGCCACCCTGCTCGTCCATCTGGGCGTGCGCGCCGAAGCCGGCGACACTGCGTTCCTCGATCATCCCGACAGCGAAGAAGCCGAAGTCCTGTTCGCGTCGATCAAGAAGCGCCTCGCGTCCAAGCCGGGCTTCTACACCAACATCGCCAAGAACATTAAGGGCGTCACCGAAGAGACCACCACCGGCGTCCATCGTCTCTATCAGATGGAAAAGGACGGCACGCTGCTGTTCCCGGCGATCAACGTCAACGACAGCGTCACCAAGTCGAAGTTCGACAATCTGTACGGCTGCCGTGAATCGCTGGTCGACGGCATCCGCCGCGCCACCGACGTCATGATGTCGGGCAAGGTCGCGATGGTGTGCGGCTTCGGCGATGTCGGCAAGGGCTCGGCGGCGTCGCTGCGCCAGGCCGGCTGCCGTGTGATGGTGTCGGAAGTCGATCCGATCTGCGCCCTGCAGGCGGCGATGGAAGGCTATGAAGTCGTCACCATGGAAGACGCCGCGCCGAAGGCCGACATCTTCGTCACCTGCACCGGCAACGTCGACATCATCACCATCGACCACATGCGGGCGATGAAAGATCGCGCCATCGTCTGCAACATCGGTCACTTCGATTCCGAGATCCAGGTTTCGTCCCTGCGCAATCTCAAATGGAACAACATCAAGCCGCAGGTCGACGAGATCGAGTTCGCCGACGGTCACCGCATCATCCTGCTGGCCGAGGGCCGGCTGGTGAACCTGGGCTGCGCCACCGGCCACCCCAGCTTCGTGATGAGCGCCAGCTTCACCAACCAGTCGCTCGCGCAGATCGAACTGTTCTGCAATCAGGGCAAGTACGAGAAGAAGGTTTATGTGCTGCCCAAGACCCTCGACGAGAAGGTCGCCCAGCTCCATCTCGCCAAGGTCGGCGCCCATATGACCAAGCTCACCCCCAAGCAGGCCGCCTATATCGGCGTCGCCGAGCTGGGCCCGTTTAAGGCGGAAACCTACCGGTACTAAGCGGTTTCATTCTCCTGAAACCGGCAACGCCTCCCCTTCTCACGAGGGGGAGGCGTTTTCGTTTTCATGAGCATCCGATCTCCGTCTCGCGAGGAGGGAATTCTAAGATTTGAAGTTTTGGAAACAATGAGTTTACATAGTTTCCATTTCTTATAGCTCCATGCACGCGTATCTCAACAGCGCAGTATTCACGCCGCATCGAACCGATCGGCGAGCCAGTTTGAGGATATGCCATGTCAGAGTCGTTCAAAGTCGCCGTATTCGTCGGCAGCCTGCGCAAGGATTCGCTGAGCCGGAAATATGCCGCCGAATTGGCGCGCCTAGCGCCGCCATCGCTGAGTTTCACAACCGTCGAGATCGGCAACCTGCCCTATTACGATCCCGACGCGGATAACGAAACCGCACCGAAGTCCTGGCAGCATCTGCGCCGGCAGATCAAGGACGCCGACGCCGTCCTGTTCGTCACGCCGGAATACAATCGCTCGATCCCTGCGGCGCTCAAGAACGCGCTCGACGTTGCTTCGCGTCCCTATGGCCAAGGCGCTTGGAACGGAAAGCCGGGCCTCGTCGTATCGGTATCGCCGGGAGGCATGGGTGGTTATGGCGCGGCCCAGCATCTGCGCCAGATTCTGAGTGTCGTGAACGTGCCTGTCATGGCCCAGCCGGAAGCGTATATCGGCAATGCCGACAAGTTGCTCGGCTCCGATGGAACCGTGAACAACGATGCCACCCGCAAATTCCTCGAACTCGTTATGACCAAATTCGCCGCGTGGATCGCGGCCAACGGCAGCCGCTAAACGCCTCTTCTCCGTATTGCCTTCCGCGCCTCCTTATCCTGCAGGGCGGCGCGGCCTCACAATACCGCCTTGATCCTCTCCGCGTCCGCCGCGGAGGCCGGGTTGTAGACCACCATGTTGAGATTGATCGGCCTCTTCCAGACAGAAAACAGCCATTGAGGCACACCAAGAAGTGATGATGGCCGCGGTCTTGCAATCGCGGCCATTGCTTTAGGGTGACGTTTCTGAATCGGGGGAAATCACCATGGCGATATCGAAACAATTCCTGCGCGCTGCAGCGGCGTTGTGTTTTGCTTCGGCCGCTCAGGCCGCGACACCACCGGTGGAAGCGACGGAAGACGGCGCCCGGCTCGCCGTTCCCGGCACCGGATGCGTACTTGCCAATCATGTCTGGGACCGCAAGGCGACACCGCCCGGTTACAGTCAGGCTGTATTCTACGGCACCAAGGACGGCCGCGCCGTTCCCGGCTGGCGCTGGAACAATCCGGGCAAGAGCGCGATCGTCCTCGCGATGCCGGAGATCATTTGCGGCGACAAGCCATGGGATGCGCCCCTGAGCTGGCGCAAGGACTTCCCGTTCCGCGCCGGCGAGACGGCTCCCGTCGTCCGCTTCGATATCGACCTGGAAGCAACCGGCGTTCACAACATGGCGTTTTCATTCTGGGCGGTATCGAAGCTGCCGGCCGTACAGAAGACCATCAGTCTTGAAATCATGGTGTGGAACGTGGCGGCCGGCCAGCAACCGACCGGCGAGAAGATCGGCACCGTGGATGCCGCCGGTACGACCTTCGATCTCTATCTGAAGAAGGACCAGGGCATGGTCACCGGCCCCGATCCCTTCACGTGGCCGCTGGTGCAGTACGTGGCGCGCAAACCGGTGCTCAGCGGCACCCTCGACTTCGCGCCGTTCCTCGACGACCTGATGAAGCGACAGATCCTGGTCCGCGGCCATTATCTCACCAGCTTCGAGTTGGGAAACGAGGTCACCGACGGTTCCGGCAAAGCCGTCATCCGCAGCCTGGAGGTCAGCTTTCCCGGACCGCGTAAGTAGGTCTACGGCGACCGAGAATCACACCCGCGACGTGACTTGGTTACGTAAAGAACTCCTTAAGGGACCCCCGTCAGAATTTTTTCCACGGGTCTTCTTTCCGTAGCCTGACGTTTTAGGCGTCTGTTTTGACTCAGGATTTGGGAACTGACCCTGACGATAGGGGCGTGACCTACATCTGCGCGTTTACACTTTTTTAACCACCAGGTGTTGCGCAGAGGGTTAATGCCCTTATCATGTTGATTCCACACTGATTCGGCGCATGGGGCGTCGTCAGGTGGTAGCCGGGACAGTCCCGCATGGGACATAAAATAACACCGGAAACATGGGTAATGCGCGGGAGACTTCTCCTCTCGGTAGCGGCTTCGGCCGTGATGGCGACGGGTCCGGCTGCGGCTGGAGACTCGGCGTTACCCTTTGCCCTGCCCCTTGATGAAACAGGCGTCATCCTTACAGCCGTCACAGCGGGCGCGGTCGTTCTCGCCGTTGCCGCCGGCATGTGGGCGCTGGTGGAGCAGAAACACTCGATCAAACTGAAGCGGCAATTGAAGAGCGCGGGCGCGCGCCAGCGCGCGGCGGTGGGCGAACGCGATGCATTGCTCGATGTCTGCCGCGATGCCTTGATCGTTTGGGGCCGCGACAGCGAAGGTCCGATGTCGTATGGCGGCGCCGAAGCCCAACTCGATTCCTGTTTGAGGGGCACCGATGCGCCTGCCCTGTCGAAGGCGCTCGACGAGCTTTCCGCCCACGGCGTTCCCTTCTCGATGCCGGCGCGCGATGCGACGGGCCGCACGGTGACCTTGCGCGGACGCGCAGTCGGCGGCTTGGCTGCGGTATGGATCGAGCCGGCGCCGGAAGCGCAATCACTCGATTTTCGCGGCGTCTTGAATTCGCTGCCCGTGCCGGTATGGCTGCGCGACAAGACGCTGTCGCTGGTTTGGGGCAATCGCGCCTTCCTCGAAACCACCGGCGCGCCCGATCTCGAATCCGCCGCGCGTTCGCAGAACACCCTGGAAAAGACCGAACGCGATCTCGCCGCCACGGCGCGCGCCCAGGGCGAACCGATGGAAGCCAAGCGCTATGCCGTGATTGCCGGCCAGCGCCGCGCGCTTCAGATCACCGAGATTCCGACCGACAACGGCATCGTCGGCACCGCCACCGACGTCACCGACGTGGCGGCGAGCGAAGCCAAGCTGAAGCAGCATATCGACGCCCACACCGATACGCTCGATAAGCTGGCCACGGCGGTGGCGATCTTCGGGCCCGACCAGAAGCTGACATTTTACAATCGCGCCTATCTTTCGCTGTGGGGCCTGGCGGAGAAGTGGCTCAGCCGCGGTCCGACCGATGCCGAAATCCTCGACCGGCTGCGCGAGGAGCGCAAACTCCCCGAGCAGCGCGATTACCACGGCTGGAAACGCGAGCGCCTCGAGCTTTATCAGACCGCGCGCGATTATCCGTCCGAGGACCTCTGGCATATTCCGGGCGGCAAGACCTTGCGCGTCGTCGCCCAGCCGCATCCGTTCGGCGGCCTCACCTTCCTCTATGAGGACGTGACCGAGAAGCTGTCGCTCGCCTCCTCGTACAAGACGCTGATCCAGGTGCAGTCGGCCACCCTCAACACGCTGCAGGAAGGCGTGGCGGTGTTCGGGCCCGACGGCCGCCTCAAGCTGCACAACGCCGCTTTCGCCAAGCTGTGGAGCCTCACCGACAAGGATCTCGACGGCGAACCGCATGTGCGCGCCATCGCGACGGCCTGCGCCGAAAAGTGGGGCGAGCTGCCGCTGTGGGAACGCCTCATCCAGGCCATCGTCGCCGGTGCCGAAACCGACCGCCGCATGGGCGAAATCGAGCGCAACGACCGCTCCATCCTGACACTCGGCCTGTCACCGCTGCCGGACGGCGCGACGCTCGCCACCTTCTCCGATGTCACCGACCGCTATCGCATCGAGCATGTCCTGCGCGAACGCGCCGAGGCGTTCGAAGCCGCCGACCGGCTGAAATCGGAATTCATCAAACACGTTTCCTACGAGCTGCGCACGCCGATCACCACCATCGCCGGGTTCGCGCAACTGCTCGCGTCGGAAGAGTTCGGGCCGCTCAATCTGCGCCAGACCGGCTATGTGAAGGACATCATGCAGGCGTCCTCCACCCTCACGAGCCTGGTCAGCGACATTCTCGATCTCGCGATGATCGAATCCGGCGGCCTGCGCCTCGAACTCGAACGCGTCGACCTCTATCCGATGCTGAGCGAAGTGGCCTCGCACGCCCACGAATGGGGCGGCAAAGTCGGCCTTAACCTCAAGATCGACTGCAGCGAAGACGCCGGCTTTTTCCTCGCCGATGCGCGTCGCGTGCGGCAGGTCGCGTTCAACCTTCTCTCCAACGCCTTCAAGTTCACGCCCAAGGGCGGCACCATCATCCTCGGCGGCCGCATCGACGGCGAAGACGTGCAGCTCTGGGTCAAGGACGACGGCCCCGGCATGGACCCGGAAATGCGCGCCCGCGCGTTCGAAAGCTTCTCGGCGAAATCGACCGCCGGTCAGCGCGGCGGTGCGGGTCTCGGCCTCGCGCTCGTCAATCGCTTCGTCGAACTGCACGACGGCTGGGTCGAAATCGACAGCGGCAACGGCAGGAAGGGCAAGGAAGCCGTCGGCACCCTCGTCCGCTGCCACTTCCCCCGCCGCATCCACGACACTCCCCCACCGCTCTCCGAGCGCGAGCGGGAGATGGTGTGAGCCTTTCCGCTCCCGCCGGCGGAACTCCATCCGTACACGTCCTTTCTGCCCTCCGCTTCTTCTCGGGTGTACATGCACCATCGAAGGCGCACCTCCGGTAGAGAAGCAAAGGATCACGGATTATCCGACCGACACACGTATATCGCGAGACCTACAACCCTCGCGATCATGGCGAGGCGAAATCCACCGCCAACATGCTCGATTGCGCAAAACCGTTGCTTTTGACGCGTAGGCATACGCTTCAGGACATACGACAATAGAAGTCCTGGAGCCGCACCTTTTGTGGCGGACATAACGCTGGGCCGGCCCGAAAAGGTCGGCAATGGAATGATCGGAAAGCCGGATAAGAAACAAGAAGCGCGCCGCGAAGCTCGCCGTCGCCAGTTGGCGAGTGGACGATTGGTGGCCGCTGACGGCGCCACCTACATCGACTGCACCATTCTCGACACATCGGCATCGGGCGCACAAATCCGTATCGGACAAGGTCGCACGATTCCGGACAACGCCCGCTTGATCAACGTGCGCGACCGCACTGCGCACGATTTCACGGTGGTGTGGCAGCGCGATGGCCGGGCGGGCCTGCGCTTCGTGCACACCTACCCCTTGAGCAGCAACATGCCCGAACATCTCGGCTATCTGCGCAAGCACTGGCTCGACTGCGCCTGCCGGTAAATGGCGGCCGTACGATCAGCCAACAACCGACGGCTAACGCACTCGGCACATTTAGGGGTGTGGTGCAGACACCGTTGTGAGCGCGACAACGCTCCGTCACACCACGTTCTTGATCGCCACCGACATATCGCCGAGCCGTTCGGCGGAGACTTTTGTGCCTTCGGCAATCAGTTTGCGGCCGACGAGATATTCCGGCGCCATGTTCACCGCTTCCACCGCCGCCACCGCGCCGTCGCGCAAATGAAACACCGCGAACTTGCGGGCCACGGGATCGCCGCGCACGACCTGGACATCGTCCGGGCGCGTCAGTCCGGCGATCTGAAGCTTGAGATCGAACTGGTCCGACCAGAACCACGGCACTTCGTTATAGTCGCGCGGCTTGCCCGCGATTGCCGCCGCCGCGATCTTTGCCTGGTCGATGGCGTTCTGCACGCTTTCGAGCCTGAGCCAATTGCCGTCACGACCTTCATGCCAGGTGCAGTCGCCCGCCGCATACACGTTCGGATCGGAGGTGCGGGCGTTCTTGTCGACAACGATGCCGTTCTTGCATTCGATCCCAGCTTCGGCGGCAATCTCCACATTCGGCAGCACGCCAATACCCACCAGAACGACATCGGCCGGATACGACTTGCCGCCCGCACGCACCGCCGTCACCGCATCTTCGCCGTCGAACCCTTCGACGCCGGTATTGGTCACGATGGTCACGCCCGCGGCGCGATGCGCCCCTTCGAAGAAATCCGAAACGGTCTTCGAAACGGCGCGCGCCATGACGCGCTCCAAGGCTTCGAACACGGTCACTTCCAGCCCGTGCTTGGCCGCCACCGCCGCCACTTCGAGGCCGATGAAGCCGCCGCCGATCACCGCAAGCTTCCTGCCCTTGACGATCTCCGGCTGCAACGCATCGACATCGGCGATACTGCGCAGATAGTGAATGCCCTTGAGCTCGGCGCCCGCGCACTTGATCGGCCGGATGCGCGTCCCCGTCGCGATCAAAAGCTGGTCGTAAGAGAACTCGCGCCCGTCGCTTGACGTGACCGTCTTGGCGGCGCGGTCGATCGCCTTGGCGCTGGCGTTCAGGATCAGCTCGCACCCGGCTTCGGCGTAAGCATGCTCCGGCTTGAGGAACAGCCGCTCCCGCGCAAACGTGCCCATGAGATAGGCCTTCGACAGCGGCGGACGCTGATACGGCACGAACGCCTCGTCCCCCACCATGACGATGGAACCGGTGAAACCTTCGCTCCGGAGGCTGGCCACCGCCTGGGCGCCCGCCTGTCCTGCTCCAATGATAACGATCTGGCTCATGGCGGCCGGGTACCACGCCCGGCCCTGCCCCTGCAATCTTTCTGGAATTGGTCTCGTTGAGGCGCCCGCGCCGCCGGGCTAAAAGCCTTGGAAATGACCCAGGATTCGCCCTTTACCGCCCGCTTCGACCTGCCCGATCTGGCTGCCACCGCCGCCTTGGGGGCAAAGATCGCCTCCGGCTTGCAGGCCGGCGACCTGGTGGCGCTGGCGGGCGATCTCGGCGCCGGCAAGACGGCCCTGGCACGCGGCATCCTCACCGCCCTGGGTCTCTCCGGCCCGATGCCGAGCCCGACCTTTACGCTGGTTCAGGTCTACGAGGCGCCGCGTCTCGTCGTCCACCATTACGATCTTTATCGCCTCGAAGACCCGCGCGAACTCGCGGAGCTGGGTCTCGATGAGGCGCTCGAACAAGGCGCCGTTCTGGTCGAGTGGCCCGATCGCGCCGGCGGGCTTCTGCCCGAGGATGCTCTTATCGTTTCGTTGACCATGCCGGATGCTCAGTATCGCCGTGCCGAACTCACCGGACCGGCGCGCTGGGCGTCCGTTTTCCGGGGGTAATGTCCGTGTCCGATCGTTCCTTTGAAGGCTTTTTGCGCGACGCCGGCTGGGCCGACGCCGAACGTTTCCCGCTCACCGGCGATGCCTCCACCCGCCGTTACATCCGCTTGCGCCGGGGCGATCAGACCGCGCTTCTGATGGATCAGCCGCAAGGCGCCGAAGCCCCGACCGCACCCGCCAATGCCACGCCGGAAGAGCGCAAGGCGCTCGGCTACAACGCCGTCGCACGTCTCGCCGGAGCCGACTGCGGCCGCTTCGTGGCGGCCTCCAACTACCTGCACGGTCTCGGCCTCAGCGCACCGGAGATCTACGCAGCGGATGCCCCCAACGGCTATGTGCTGATGGAAGATCTCGGCGCCGATCTGTTTACGGACTCCCTGGCCAAAGGTGTTTCCGAGCGCCAGCTCTACAAAGGCGCCGCCGAGGTGCTCGCCACGATCCACGCCGAAACCGCTCCCGCCGTCCTGCCGCCCGACAAGCCGCTCCACGCCTACGACGAAACGGCGCTGATGGCGGAGGTGGATCTGCTTACCGAGTGGTTCTTCCCAGTCGGCCTCGGCCGTACCGCAACGGCAGACGAAGTCTCCGAATTCCACGGCTTATGGCGGGAAGCCCTGGCGCCGGTGCTCCACACCCGCCCCGTGTTCGTGCACCGCGACTACCATGCCCAGAACCTGATGTGGATGCCGGGCCGAACGGGCGCCGCACGGGTGGGCCTGATCGATTTCCAGGACGGCGTCGCCGGTTCGCCCGCCTACGACATGATCTCGCTGGTAGAGGACGCCCGCCGCGACGTTTCCCCCGAGACCGGGCGGCTCACCCTGTCGCATTACCTTAACAAAATGCGGGACCAAGGCACCCCGGTCTACGAAGCGGCGTTCGCACTGGAGATGGCCCTCTATGCCGCCCAGCGCAACACCAAGATCGTCGGCATCTTTGCGCGCCTGTTCCGTCGCGACGGCAAGGCCCGCTATCTCGACCTTCTGCCCAGAGTATGGTCGTATCTGAATAATGATCTTGCGCATCCGGCCTTGTCGGGGCTCAAATCATGGTATGATCGGGTCATACCGTTCGCGGCGCGTGGCGTCCCGAACATAGGGAGCAAGAGATGAGTTTACCGACGCGTGCGATGATCATGGCTGCGGGACTAGGCACCCGCATGCGGCCGTTGACCGACACGCGCCCGAAACCGCTGGTCGAAGTCGCCGGCAAGGCGCTGATCGATCACGCCATCGACCGGCTGGTTGCGGCCGGCGTCAACACCTTCGTCGTCAACCTGCACTACAAGGCCGAGATGATCAAAGAGCACCTTGCCCACCGCAAGGATGTCGAGATCATCTATTCCGACGAGAGCGACGGCCTGTTGGGCACCGGCGGCGGCGTCGCCAGGGCGTTGCACTATTTCGGCGACGAGCCGTTCTTCATCCACAACTCGGATACCATCTGGGTCGAAGGGTACGGTTCGGCGCTTGAACAGATGAAGAAGCGCTGGGACCCGGAGACCATGGATGCGCTGCTTCTGGTCGTGCCACTGATCCATTCCAAGGGCTATGAAGGCGTCGGCGACTTCCTGATGGATTCCATGGGCCATCTGAGCCGCGTTCCGCCCGGCCGCGTGTCGCCCTTCGCCTTCCCCGGCGTGCAGATCGTCCATCCGCGCCTGTTCGACAATCCGCCCGAGGGCGGGTTCTCCACCAACGTGATGTGGGATCGCGCCATCGAAAAAGAGCGCCTGTTCGGCATCCGGCTCGAAGGCATCTGGATTCATGTCGGTACCCCGCAGGCCGTGGCCGACGCCGAAGAATACCTGAGAGAACTTGCTCCTGCCGCCTAAGAAGCGCATGCCTGACGAGGGCGAAGCGGTTTTCGGACAATGAAGCGCGACACGACTTTAATCCCGCGCGGCCGCGCCAAGGTCTTCACCATCCCGGCGAGTGTGCCGTTCTCCGCCGCTCTGGCGCGAGGACTGCTACAGCGCATCGGCACGGACGCCGTGGCGCTTGCCGACGTCACCATCTACCTGCCGACGCGGCGCGCCGCCCGCAGCATCGCCGAGATATTCGCCCGCGAAGCCGGCGGCGCCGTCCTGCTGCCCGAATTCCGTCCGCTCGGCGATGTCGACGAGGACGAACTGCTGCTGGACACCGGCGCCGAAGCGCTGGACCTGCCGCCCGCCATCGCGCCGCTCAGGCGACGCCTCTTGCTTGCCGCCCTGATCCGGCGCTGGAGCCACGCGCGCGACGGGGGCACCATGACCTTCGGCCAAGCGGCAACGCTATCGCGCAGTCTGGCGTCGGTGATGGACGAAGTGGAGCGGCAAGGCGCCAACTTAAGCAAACTCGACGACCTCGCCCCGGCGTCGCTGGCCGAGCATTGGGCCGAAGTGAAGGAGTTTCTCTCGCTTATCGACAAGGCGTGGCCGCCGCTGCTCGACGCGGAAAAAAGGATCAATCCGGAAGACCATCGCAATCGCGCATTGCGTGCGCTGGCCAAGCGTCTCGCAGCAAACCCGCCGGAACGGCCGATCGTGGCCGCAGGCTCTACCGGCTCCATTCCGGCTACCGCCGACCTTCTCAGCATTATCGCGCGCCTGCCCAACGGATACGTGGTGCTACCAGGGCTCGACCGGGACCTCGACGCCGACAGTTGGGAGCGGATGGAACCGAACCATCCGCAGTTCTCGCTGAAGCAACTCCTGACGCACATGGACGTGCGCCGCGACGAGGTCGAGGACTGGACCGACGTGCTCACCGCCGCCGAACGCGAACGGCTGTTGCGCGAAGTGTTGCGTCCGGCACCGACCACCGACGCCTGGCGGGCACTGGCCGAAAGCCTAGATCCGCCTGCGGTCGACGGGCTGTCGCTGTTCGAGGCCGCCGATCCGGCGGAAGAAGCGGCGATCATCGCCCTGATGCTGCGCGAAGCCTTGGAGACGCCGGAGCGGCGCGCGGCGCTTGTCACCCGTGACCGTGGCCTAGCGCGGCGCGTGACGGCGGAACTGTCGCGTTGGGATATCGCCATTGACGACTCCGCGGGCCGTTCCCTGCCCCGCACACCGGCCGGTTCGTTCCTGTGCCTGCTGGCCGAAGCGGCCGACGAAGGCTTCGCGCCGGTTCCGCTGCTGGCTCTGTTGAAGCATCCGCTGGCGACGCTCGGCATGGAGGCGGCCGAATTCCGCCGGATGGCGCGTGCGCTCGATATCGCTTTGCGTGGCCCTCGCCCCGATGCGGGTCTTTCCGGTATCTTGAAGGCGCTGCGCGAAGCCCCGGCCGCGTTGCAGCACTGGTTCGCCAAGGTTGTCGAGACACTACAGCCGTTCGAAACGGCTTTGTCCGGCGCAGAAACACCGCTCAATGCGATCCTGAAGGCGCACATCGAGGCGGCGGACACGCTGGCGCCGACATTGTGGGCCGGTTCCGACGGCGCCGCCGCCAACGACTTCGTCCGCGATCTGGCGGATGCGGCGGGCGATCTGCCCGATATCGAAACGGGCTCCTACGCGCCGCTGTGGCGCGAGATGATGAACGAAGTGCCGGTGCGGCCGAGTTACGGCAAGCATCCGCGGCTGGCCATCCTGGGACCACTGGAAGCGCGGCTGCAAAGCTTCGATCTCGTGATCCTGGGCGGCTTGAACGAAGGCTCGTGGCCGGCGGCGGCAGCCGACGATCCCTGGTTCTCGCGACCGATGCGCGCCACGCTCGGTCTCGAACAGCCGGAACGCGCCATCGGCTTATCGGCGCATGACTTCGCCTCGCTGGCGGCCGCGCCGCGCGTGGTGCTGACGCGGGCACAGAAATCCGAAGGCACGCCGATGGTGGCGTCGCGCTGGATCCAGCGCCTGCAGCAACTGACGCGCGGCCTCGGCATCACCGACAAACTGGCGCTCGATCCCAAATACAGCGCGATTGCCGCGCGCCTTGCCGATCCCGGCGCCCCGCAGCCGGAACGGCCGCCTTATCCCAAACCGCCGGTCGCGGTACGCCCGCGCGAGATGTCGGTCACCGATGTCGAACGCTGGGTGCGCGATCCCTATACGATCTACGCCAAGAAAATCCTGCGCCTTCGCCCGCTCGATCCGCAGGACGCCGATATCGGTTATCTCGAACGCGGTTCGGCGTTCCATGCCGTGCTCGAACGCTTCGTACGCCGTCATGCCCAGACGCCTTCCGATGCGGCGGACAAAATCGCCGGGATTGTCGACGAGGTGTTCGACGAAATGGCGCTGCCGCGCGCGATCACGGCGGTGTGGCGGCCACGCTTCCTGCGCGCGGCGCAATGGTTCGTCGATCTCGAAACCGAGCGGCGGCCGCTGATCGCCGAGAGCTTCCTCGAAGTCCGCGGCGCGCTCGATTTTCCGGCAGGTGGAGGAACGTTCAAGCTTCACGGCATTGCCGACCGCATCGACCGGTTGAAAGCGGGGGGGGCGGCGATCATCGATTACAAGACCGGCACGCCGCCGAGCGGCGACCAGGTGAAGGTGCTGCTGTCGCCGCAATTGCCGCTCGAAGGCGCGATCCTGACAGCGGGCGGCTTTGCGGGGGTGCCCGCGATGGCGCCCTCCGAATTCGCCTACATCCAGATCAGCGGCGCCGCCGATCCCGGCAAAGTGAAAGCCGTCAAAGCCGATGCGGTGGAACTGACCACTGCCGCGCTCGACCGGCTGAAAGGCCGCGTGGCCCTGTTCGACCTCGCCGACACCGGATACGAATCCCGCGTGGCGCCGGTGCATGTCGACACCGAAGGCGATTTCGACCATCTGGCGCGGGTGCGCGAATGGTCGATGAGCGGATGGAGCGGGGAATGAACGCATCCGATCCGCGCGTCTCCGCTTGGGTTGCCGCCAATGCCGGTGCCGGCAAGACCTATACGCTCGCCAATCGCGTGACCCGCCTGTTGCTCGCGGGCGCGCCGCCGGAACGCATTCTGTGCCTCACCTATACCAAGGCGGCCGCGGCCGAAATGGCGGGACGCCTGTTCACGCAACTCGGCGAATGGTCGATGCTGTCGGACTCCGCGCTCGCCGAGAAGATCACCAAGGTCGGTGCCGATCCCGGCGGCAAAGAACAGTTGAAGGAAGCGCGGCGGCTGTTCGCCAAGGCGCTCGAAACGCCGGGCGGATTGAAGATCCAGACCCTCCACGCCTTCTGCCAATACGTGCTCAAGCGCTTTCCGCTCGAAGCGGGCGTGCCCGCGGCGTTCGATGTGCTCGACGACCGCTCGGCCGCGGATCTGATGGCGGCGGCGCGCGCCCGCGTGTTCGAACGGGCCGGAACCGGCGACGACGAGCTTGAGGCTGCTATCGCCCATCTCGTCACCCATGTCAGCGACAACAAACTCGACCAGCTTTTGCGCTGTGCGCTCGGCGCCGACCGCGGCAGGCTCGATGCGTTTTTTGCCAAAGCGGGAGACGACGATTGGGGGAGCCTGCTCAAGGCCGCGCATGGCGCCGGGCCTGACGACTCCCTAGATATGATCACCGGTGACTTCTGCAAGGCTCTTAAGGCCGAAGAAGAAACCCTGAAGGCGGCGATTGCCTGGCTCGCCACCGGCACCAAGGGCGATCAGGATCGCAGTGCGGCACTGGCGGCGGCGAAGGAACTGCGCGCCCTGGAGCAGTTCGACGGGCTCTGCGGCGTGCTGCTGACGGCCGAAGGCGCGCTGCGCAAAGTGCTGGCGACCAAGAAACTGCTGGATGCGCGTCCCGAGCTTGGCGAGTGGCTGGCGGAAATAGGCGAGCGGGCGATTGCAGCCAAGGCGCGGATCAACGCGGTGAAGGCGGCCAATCTGGCCCAAGCGGCGCTGACGGTGATCCACGCGGTGCGCGACGTCTATGCCGCCGAGAAGCGCGCCCGCAACCGGCTCGACTACGACGATCTGATCGTGCGGACGCATGGCCTCTTGCACGCGCACGGCTCGGCTTGGGTGCTGTACAAGCTCGACAACGGCATCGACCATGTGCTGATCGACGAGGCGCAAGATACGTCCGGTCTGCAATGGGACATCGTGCAGAAACTGACCGAGGAGTTCTTCGCCGGCGAAGGCGCCGAACGCGGCGAGCGCACGCTGTTTGCGGTGGGCGACGAGAAGCAGTCGATCTTCAGCTTCCAAGGTGCCGATCCGAAACAGTTCGAGGTGCGCCGGCAGTTCTTTGCCAAGCGCGCCGAAGACGGCAAACGCGAATTCCTGTATCAGCCGTTACAGGATTCCTGGCGCTCGGCGCCTGAGGTGCTGAAGTTCGTCGACGCCACCTTTGCCAGCGATGAGGCCCGCGATGGGCTGACGTCTTCGGGCGCTCCCGTCATACACAATGCGCTCAAAACCGATCTCAAGGGCTGCGTCGAGTTCTGGCCACCGGTGACGCCGGACGATGCCCCGGCGCGCGATCCTTGGGACCTTCGTCCCGTCGATATGCCGCGCGAAACCAGTCCCGTAGCGCGTTTGGCCGAGCAAATCGCCGACCGCATCAAAGGCTGGCTGACGACGCACGCCGCCCTGCCCGGCCATACCGACGCGATCACGCCGGGCGATATCATGATCCTGTTGCCGCGGCGCGAGCCGTTCGGCAGCGAGATCATCCGGCGGCTGAAGGAGCGCGGCGTACCGGTCGCAGGTGCCGACCGCATCGTGCTGACCGAGCAGATTGCGGTGATGGATCTGATCGCGCTTGGGCGCTTTGCCGTACTGCCCGAAGACGATCTCAATCTCGCCTGCCTGCTGAGGTCGCCACTTATCGGCCTCAGCGAGGAGCAACTGTACGAACTGGCGCAGCCGCGCAAAGGCACGTTGTGGGACGAACTCGCAAGCCGAAGCGGCGACTTCGGCGGGGCTCACGCCTTGCTGAGCGATGCGCGGGCGCGTGCGGACTTCATGCCGCCGTTCGAGTACTTCGCTCATACCCTGATCGCCGGACGCAGGAAGCTCTTGAAGCGGCTCGGCACGGAAGCCAACGACGTCATCGACGAGTTCCTGGCGCTGGCGCTGCAATACGAGAACCAATACACGCCGTCGCTCGAAGGGTTCCTCACCTGGGTCGCGCGCGGCGGCGCCCAAGTCAAACGCGACATGGAACGCGGGCGCAATGAAGTGCGCGTGATGACGGTCCACGGCGCCAAAGGCCTTGAGGCCGACATCGTCATCCTGCCCGACACCACGCGCCTGCCCAACGACGCCACCGCCAACGGCCAGATGCTGTATACCGGCGATGCCGTGCTGTTCCCAGTGGCGAAAGACATCGCGCCGGATGCGGTCAAGGCCGCCAAGGACGCCGCCAACGAAGCGGTGCTGAAGGAATATCGCCGCCTTTTGTATGTTGCACTGACAAGAGCCAAGGAACGGCTCGTGATCTGCGGCTTCGAAAACAAGAAAGGCACCAAGCCGGGAAGCTGGCACACACTGGCCGAACGCGCCGCCGAGGCGCTGGGGATCGCGCGCGAAGACGGCTCACGCGTGTTCGGCGAGGCCGCGCTTTGCCGCGTCGATGCCAAAGCGGTGACGGCGGTACCCGACACCGAGCTGCCGCTGTGGGCGACCACACCGGCAAAGGCCGAGCACCCGGCGCCGTGGCTGATCCGCCCCTCGGACGCGGCAGGCATGGACGAACCGGCCAAACGCTCGCCCCTGATCGGGGAAACGCCCAAACGGCGCGGACTTCTGGTGCACGCCATGCTGGCGCGCCTGCCCGATATCGCGGAAGGCGAACGGGCCGCCGTGGCCAAACGCTTTCTTGCCGCGCGCGAGGTCGATGCGGCGGAAGCCGAGCGGCTGATCGCGCAAACCCTCGCCGTAATCGGCGATGCCGCGTTCGCCAAAGCGTTCGCACCGGGGAGCCGCGCCGAAGTCTCGCTGGTCGCCGACCTGCCCGAGATCGGACCTGCGGCGCGCGTTCACGGCCGCGTCGACCGCCTCGCGGTGACGGACGACGAAGTTCTCATCGTCGACTTCAAGACCGGCATGCGCGTGTCCGAAGTTCCGCGGCTCTACGCAACCCAGATGGCGCTCTATCGTGCCGCGGCGGCAAGAATATTCCCAGGCCGACGAATCGCCTGTGCCCTTGTCTGGACGGAAGGCCCCGTTCTTGTGCCGCTTTCGGACGAACTTCTGGAAGCGGAAACAAGGCGTATCCGTTCTCGCCTTGACCCCGCGGGGGGGCAAACCTAGATATAGCGGGTTCTCTTCGAGGAATTGCGTATGTCTTCGCCGATCAAAGTTACCGATGCGTCGTTCCAGTCCGATGTGCTCAGCGCCGCCAAGCCGGTTCTGGTGGACTTCTGGGCGGAATGGTGCGGACCTTGCCGCATGATCGCGCCGGCCCTGGACGAGCTGTCGGCGGAACTCGGCGACAAAGTTACCTTCGCCAAGATCAACATCGACGAGAACCCCACCACGCCGCAGAAATACGGCGTGCGCGGCATTCCGACCATGATGATCTTCTCGCAGGGTCAAGTTGCCGCCACGAAAGTCGGCGCCCTGCCCAAGTCGAAGATCAAGGAATGGATCGAAAGCTCGATCTAGTCTCCGACCGACTGTGATGCGTTGGCGCGCGCGTCGACCGGTGTTTCCGGCTGGCGCGCGGCAGACGGGCTTGGCCCGAAGCGGTTCGTACCGGGCTCGCCCCGGCGCACATACAGCTCGATGAACGCCCACAGCGCGATCATGCCCAGCACCATCGTGACGATCAGCAGCCAGGCGGGAAGCGCCGGCGGTGCGCTGGTCGATCCGGTAATCATGCCGAGGCGGTAGAGCGCGAGATATTCGGCGACGTAGGGCGCGAGCCACATCAGGACCAGCCAGCCGGCGCCTTTGCCGCGATCGTGCAGGCGCTTGACGGTGATCGACAGCCCGACCCACAGCATCACCAAATCGAGCGCCGTCGCCGCGAACGCAAACAGCGGCGCGCTCGCGGCCGGCCAATACACGACGAACGAGGCGGCGCGGCCGAGCACGGTCGCGTTGTCCGCTTCCGGAAACACCACGCCCTCGGCCAGCGGCACGAACACCGAGATCAGCCCGTAGAGCCACATCCCGAGACGGCCGATGCGTCCGTGCGGACTGAACAAGAACCGGATCGCACCCATACCTCCGCCTCCTCGCGGCGCCGCGAGGATCGCGCAAGAACAAGCCGCCAGCAATGCCGCCGGCGACTTGTCCGCAGCGAAATTCCGCGCACGGATCGCGCGAGCGATCCGCGTCTTGGTGGGCCGTTGCGCCTATTCGGGCTTCGGCACGCAGCCCTTTGCCGGCTTCTCCGGATCGCACCAGTTCGGCTCGAGCGGATCGGCGCCGTACTTGTTCGCGCCCTTGGTGCCCTTGAGGCAGAACAGGTCGATGAACACCCACAGCCCGATCAGGACCGACACCCAATGCGCAATCAAGCTCGGCAGGCTGCCGTGCTTCATCGCCGCCATGCCGGCCATCATGCAGGGCGCCGCCGTGACGTAGCAGGCGTATCCCATCAGCACCAACGGCAGACCGAGATAAAGAACGAGCCACCACGCGCTGCGGCCGCGGTCGTGCAGGCGCTTGGAATAGACCGCCAGCTTCGACCACAGGTAGGCGACGTAGATCAGTCCGACGGCGATCATCGCCACCAGCGTAACTGTGCCCTTGCAGGCCGGCTTCGGGACCTTGCTCCAATCGACGACCGCTTGGCCGTGCTGCGCCTTGAGCGCGGCGATTGTCGCCGACCAATCCAGTCCAAGGCACGCGATCACGATCGCAACAATGGCCGCGATGATGGCGAAAAGCACCCAGAGCCAGATCTTGGCCCGGTTGATACGACCCGAAAACCCGAACAGGTAATGTCGTGCACTCATGAAGTCCCCCATTGCCCACTTTGTAAGCGGTAGCATCATCCCGCTGCACGGCGACGGGAACGTGACCCCGCGACACATCCGCCAACACGTGACGGGCGTAAGCGATCGCAAATTTCAACCGGCGGGCATGCTCCCGGCAGTCGCGCAGGAGCGCCCGGACCTCGGCGGTGTAGCGGCCGGATTTCACGGCATTGCGGTTGCCCGGCTGACCGCCGCGCTTACGGCTGGTCTTCGGTCTCGGCATCCGTCTCCGCCGTCTGGTCATTGAGAGCCGGTCTCACCGGTACATTCGTTTTCACGTTTCCGCGCGAGGGGGGACCCTGGTGGATGTAGGTGAACGTAAAGCCATCGCGCTGGCCGGACAGGTGGTTAAGCGCATTCGCCGCCGCGACCTGAAGCGCCATCAGGCGGGCCGCCGACATCCAGCGGTCGACGTAATAGCCGTCGATTTCGGTCCTTTTCTCGATGTGCCGCTGTATTCGCACGAAAGCGGCGTGGGCCGCTTCCATTTCCTCGACGAGCATCTCAGTAGCGCGAGCGACGGGATTGGGTGAGGTTTCGATCATGTGTCTCCTTGGGAATAGCCTTCCCTGGGGAGATGGGTAGTCACATGACCGGTTTCAAGGTTAATAGTCCTATTTTTCGCAAATTTCGCGAGCATTACCAATTTCCAAATGTTTGGTTGCAGAGTGCCGTACCGGACTGACGGCGATGTGTGCCCTCGTCTCATGCCGCGCCCCCGGAAATGCGATGGCCGCAAACTAGTGAAGAAGCGGCGGAAAGCTCCCATATTCCCGGAAGTTTTCTCAGGGAGATTTCCATGATCCGCGTTGTCGCCGCTGCTGCCACCCTCGCCCTCCTCACCGGAGCCGCCCTCGCCGGCACCGACATGAATTTTCCGACCTTCACCGGCATCAACGTGCATGGCGGCGGCAGCGTCGTGCTGCGCCACGGCCCGGTACAACGCGTCACCGTCATCAAGGGCGACATGTCCAAGATCGATCTGCACATGTCCGGCAACACGCTCGACATCAGTCCGTGCAAGAAATGGCTTTCGTGCTGGGGCTCGAATCCGCTCGAAGTGGAAATCGTGTCGCCCAAGATCGAGAACTTCGAAATCCATGGCGGCGGCGAACTGAAAGCCGTCGGCGACTTTCCCAAGCAGCCGACATTGCGCGCCGATGTCCACGGCGGCGGCGATCTCGATTGCCGCGCCATCCCGGCCGATTCCGTGACCGCCAACGTTCACGGCGGCGGCGACGCTTACGTGAATGCGATCTCGAGCATCAATGCCGAGGTCCACGGCGGCGGCGACCTGACCTACACCGGCAACCCGCCCCACATTTCCTCCCAGACCCACGGCGGCGGTTCCATCCATAAGCAGTAAGCGGAGCGCGCAAGCGCCCGTGCGATCGTTATCAATACAAACTGATCCGGGAGCGGTGGTAAGCTCCCGGCCGCTTTTTTCGAAGGAGACGTCCATGATCCGCCTTGTTGCCGCCACTGCCGCCGCCCTGCTGCTGTCCGGCGCGGCGCTCGCCGGAACCGACATGAATTTTCCGGTCTTCACCGGCGTCAGCGCCCACGGCGGCGCCAAGGTCGTGTTGCATCACGGCACGGTGCAGCGCGTGACCATCGTCAAAGGCGACGTTTCCAAAGCCTATCTGCACATGACCGGCAACACGCTCGACATCAGCCCGTGCAAGGACTGGTGCTGGAAAAGCCAGACGCTCGAAGTCGAAATCGTGTCGCCCAAGATCGACAACATGGATGCGCACGGCGGCGGTTCGATCAAGGCCGTCGGCGACTTCCCCAAAGTGCCCTCGCTGAATGTGGAAGCCCACGGCGGCGGCGCCATCGACGCCCGCGCCGTCCCGGCCGATACGGTGAACGCCAGCGCCCACGGCGGCGGCGCCATCAAGGTCAAGGCGCTTCAAACCATCAACGCCGAAGCGCACGGCGGCGGCGCCATTTCCTACGCCGGCAATCCGCCCCACGTCACGTCCCAGGTGCACGGCGGCGGCGCGATCAGCCGCGAATAAAGCCGACTGGCGCAAGCCCGATGCAGCGTGCAAACTCCCCCGCGCAATTTCGCAGCGGGGGCTGGGATGAAATTCGTTCGCACACTGATTTTGATTCTCATCGGCGCGGTGACGTTCGGCCTGACGATGACGTTCGCCGGCACGATCTCCGGCCCATCGACGATCGCCATTCGTGTCGGCCTCATCATCGCGCTGGGATCGTTGTGGCTGACGGCCCGAGGCTCCGCCGCCGCCTACCGGCCGATCTTCTTCGCCTACTTCGCCATCGCCGCCGGATTGACCGTCGCGTGGTACGGCGAGGAGCCGATCACCAAGTGGCTTGCGCTCGGCTTCACGCCCTTTTCCAATGCGGCGGCGAAATGCGTGCAGGCCGCGCTGATCACGGCGACCGTCCTCATCCTGACGCTGGCGAGCGGTCAGCGCCTCGATACGCTGTATCTGAGCAAAGGCCGGCTGCTACTCGGCCTCGGACTGGGCGTGTTGGGATTCCTCGTCTTCATCGGCCTCACCTTTCTGCCGGGCGGACCGTTCTTCAAGGCGGCGAGCTTCGCCGGGCTGAAGGTGCTGGCGCCGGCCGCGATCCTGTTCGCCCTGTCGAACGCCTTCATGGAAGAGCTGTTGTTCCGCGGCCTTCTGCTCAAACGCGCCGAAGCACTGACCGGGCCATGGACGGCGCTTTTCGCCACCACGCTGGTGTTCGCGCTGGCGCATATGCAGGTCACCTACACCGCGCAGGTGTTCGGCTTCATGGCCTTCGTGTTCGCGCTCGGCCTGATGTGGGGCCTCTTGATGCAGAAATCGAAAAGCCTCTGGGGCTCGGTCCTGTTCCATGCCGGCGCCGACGTGGCGGTGATCCTGCCGATCTATCAAGCGATGCTGCACTGATCCCGCTAAAGCAACTTTGGACTTTAAATTCGCGCGGTGCCTGCCATCGGCATGAGGCGAATTTAAAGTCCGCTTAGCCGTTCTCGGCGAGGATCGTTCCGGCGAGATAGAGCGAGCCGCAGATCAGGATGCGGGGCGTGTCTTCGTCCATGCGGGCCATGGCTGAGACCTGCAGCATGGCGTCTTCGACATCCTCGGCCGGCGAGGCTTCGAGGCCGGCGGCGCGGACGCGGTCGTAAAGCGCACCGGCGCCGAGGCTGTTCTCGTTGCCCGGAATGGTGATCGTCACGACGTGGCGCGCCAGTCCCCGGAAGGCGGAGAAGAAACCGACGGAATCCTTGTTCGCCAGCATACCGGCGATGAGATAGAGCGGTTTCTCGGCCCGCTCCTCGAGATCGGCCATGGCGCGCGCGACGGCGCTGGCACCATGCGGATTGTGTCCGCCGTCGAGCCAGACTTCGGCGCCCTTGGGCGCGATGTCGATCAACGGACCATGGGTCAGACGCTGCATGCGCGCCGGCCATTCGACCGTGCGCAGGCCTTTTTCGATGGCGGCGTCCTTGACCCAATCGGTGACGCGCAAGGCGGCGATCGCCGTGGCGGCGTTCTCGATCTGATGACGACCGACCAGGCGCGGCAGCGGCAGATCGAGCAGGCCGTCCATGTCCTGATAGACCATGCGGCCGTGTTCCTGATGGGCGAAGAAATCCTGCCCGAACGCGGTGACGGGCGCGCCCAGCACATCGGCGCGGCGCAGGATCACGTCGCGCGGCACATCCTCCTGCGCGCCGATGATCACGGGACTGCCGCGCTTGATGATGCCGGCCTTCTCGGCCGCGATGTCGGCGATTTCCGTGCCGAGGAATTCGGCGTGATCGAGCCCGACCGGCGTGATGATCGTGGCGCGCGGATGCTCCAGCACGTTGGTGGCATCGTAGCGGCCGCCAAGCCCCACTTCCATCACCAGCGCGTCGGCCTTATGGCGCGCGAACGCCAGGATCGCCGCCGCCGTGGTGATCTCGAAGAAGGTAATCGGCGCGCCGCCGTTGACGCGCTCGCATTCTTCCAGCAGCGCCGCCAGTTCGCTTTCGGTGATGAGATCGCCGGCGAGACGGATGCGCTCGTGGAAGAACACGAGGTGCGGCGACGAATAAACGTGGACCTTGAGACCTTGCGCTTCCAGCATGGCGCGGCAGAAGGCGCAGGTCGAGCCTTTGCCGTTGGTGCCGGCGACATGGATCACCGGCGGCAACCGCTTTTCCGGATGGCCCAACTGCGCCAACAGCCGCTGCACGCGGTCGAGCACGAGGTCGATCTTCTTGGGATGCAGCTTCAGCAGACGCTCAAGAACGATGTCGCTGCCGCCCATCACGCTCCGCCCGGAACTCGCGCCACCGTGCCCGCGATCACGCGCGGCGGCAACGGCAATACGGCATGCGGCTTCGACCGCTTCATCAAGAGGTGCAGCACCTTCGACAGCGTGGCGCGCATTTCCTTGCGATTGACCACCATGTCGATCATGCCGTGCTGCAGCAGATACTCGGCGCGCTGATAGCCTTCGGGAAGCTGCTCGCGCACGGCGTTGGCGGTGACGCGCTGACCGGCAAAACCGATCAACGCATTGGGCTCGGCGATATGAATGTCGCCCAGCATGGCATAGGACGCCGAAACGCCGCCGGTGGTGGGATCGGTGAGCACGACCACATACGGCAAGCCGGCATCGCGCAGCATGTCGACCGCGATGGTCACGCGCGGCATCTGCATCAGCGACAGGACGCCTTCCTGCATGCGGGCGCCGCCGGAGGCGACGAACAGGATGAACGGACGGCTTTCGTCGACCGCCGACTGCATGGCGTTGACGAGCGCCTCGCCGACGCCCATGCCGAGCGAGCCGCCCATGAAGTCGAACGGCTGCACCGCCACCATGACCGGCAGCCCGTCGAGAGTGCCGCGCGCCGCCGACAAGGCATCGATGCGGCCGGTCTTCTGACGGGCTTCGCGCAGACGGTCGGTGTAACGCTTCTCGTCGCGGAAGCGTAAGGGATCTGGCGCCACTTCCGGCGGGATCAATTCTTCGAACGTGTTGTTGTCGAAAACTTGCGCGAAACGCTCGGGCGCGCCGATGCGCATATGGTGGCCGCATTGCGGACAGACATACAGCGCCGCGACCAGATCGCGATGGAAGATCATCTCGCCGCAGGCGGGGCACTTGCGCCACAGATTGTCGGGGGTAGCGGATTTGACCGCGCCGATCAGGCTTTTGATCCGAGGACGGACGAAATTGGTGAGCCAGCTCATAGGTCTATCCTAACGCAATCCGGGTCGTTTCAACCACTCTTACTTTCGTCAGATGCGCGCCCCGTGCACCGCCTCCGCGAGTTCCGTGCAGTAGGCCAGCACGTCCTCGAGTTTCGCACCGGAGGCCATGCGATCGACGATGGCGGAACCCACCACCGCCGCATCGGCGAACTTCGCCACGGCCGCAGCCCGTTCCGGAGTCTTGATTCCGAAACCGACGGCGCAAGGAAGCCCGGTTGCGGCTTGCAGTCTAGCCACCGCGGCGTGAACTTCGTCGTCCGCGAAGCTTTTTGTTCCGGTCACGCCGGTGATCGAAACATAGTAGAGGAAGCCACCGGCCCCATTCAGAATGGTTTTCAGGCGTTCGTCGTTGGTGGTCGGTGTGGCCAATCGGACAATGTCAAGCCCGTGGGAAGCGGCCGGCAGGCGCAAAACATCGTCCTCTTCCGGCGGCAGATCGACCGTGATGAGCCCGTCGACGCCCGCCTCGACCGCATCCTTAACGAACAGCGCCGTGCCGTATTTGTGAATCGGGTTGTAGTAGCCCATCAGCACGATCGGCGTTTTGGCGTCGGTCTTGCGGAACCGGCGCACCAGCTCGAGCACCTTGGTCAGCCTCATGCCCGCCTTCAACGCGCGCTGCGAAGCGGCCTGGATCGACGGACCATCGGCCATCGGATCGGAAAACGGCACGCCAAGCTCGATCAGATCGGCCCCGGCAGCCGGCAGCTTTTCGAGCATCGCGGCGGTGGTCTCGCCATCGGGATCGCCGGCGGTGATGAACGGAATGAAGGCGGCACGATTGGCTTTCTTCAGCTCTTCGAAACGGGCGGCAATGCGGCTCATATCTTCTCTCCCAGCACGGCCGCGACCGTGTTCGCATCCTTGTCGCCGCGGCCCGACAGGCAGGCGACGATCAGCTTGTCTTTTTCCATCTGTCTGGCGACGCGCATCACATGGGCGATGGCGTGCGAGGATTCGAGCGCCGGGATGATGCCTTCCAGCCTCGACAGCGCCACGAAGGCGTCGACGGCTTCCTTGTCGGTGGCCGAGAAATACTTCACGCGGCCGGTGTCGCGCAGCCAGGAATGCTCGGGGCCGACGCCGGGGTAATCGAGACCGGCGGAAATCGAATGCGCTTCCAAGACCTGGCCGTCGTCATCCTGCAACAGATAGGAGCGCTGGCCATGCAAGACGCCCGGAATGCCTTTCGACAATGTGGCGGCGTGATACGGCGTATCGGTGCCCTTGCCCGCCGCTTCGACGCCGTGAATTTCGACATCGGCATCGTCGAGGAACGGATGGAACATGCCGATGGCATTGGAGCCGCCGCCGACGCAGGCGGTGACAAGATCCGGCAGACGGCCTTCGCGTTCCAAAATCTGCGCCCGCGTCTCGGTGCCGATCACGCTTTGGAAATCGCGAACCATGGCGGGATACGGATGCGGGCCGGCGGCGGTGCCGATCATGTAGAAGGTGTCGCTGACGTTGGCGACCCAGTCGCGCATCGCTTCGTTCATCGCGTCTTTCAGCGTGCGCGAGCCGGATTTGACCGCGCGTACCTCGGCGCCGAGAAGACGCATGCGGAAGACGTTGGCCTTCTGACGCTCGACGTCGACCTCGCCCATGTAGACGACGCACGGAAATCCGAACCGCGCCGACACGGTTGCCGCCGCCACGCCGTGCATGCCGGCGCCGGTCTCGGCGATGATGCGGGTCTTGCCCATGCGGCGGGCGAGCAGCACCTGCCCCAGGCAGTTGTTCACCTTGTGCGCGCCGGTGTGATTGAGGTCTTCGCGCTTCAAGTAGATCTTCGGGCCGCCGCAATGGGCGGTGAGACGCTCGGCGAAATAGAGCGGGCTCTCGCGGCCGACATAGTGCGTGAGCAGGCCCTTCAGCTCTTCGTGAAAAGCCGGATCGGTCTTGGCCGCCTCGTAGGCCTGTTCGAGTTCGAAGATCAGCGGCATCAGGGTCTCGGCCACGAAACGTCCGCCGTAACCGCCGAAATGGCCGTCGCTGTCGGGACCGGTGCGATAGGAATTAGGCGTATTCACGAGGGGGTACCTCCTCTGGCGGCGGAAACGAACGCCGCAATGAGATCGGGATCTTTCACGCCGGGCGCAGTTTCGACCCCGGACGACACATCGACGGCGGACGGATCGCAGGCGGCAATCGCGCGAGCGACGTTGTCGGGCTTGAGACCGCCGGCCAAGAACCAGGGACGGGCAAAGCTCCGGCCCTTGAGAAGCTGCCAGTCGAACGCCGCGCCGTGGCCGCCGGGAACGGCACCGGGAGGCGCTTTGGCGTCGAACAGGAACATCTCGACGAACGGCGCGTAGGCGGCGACAGGCGCGAAGTCGGCGGCTTCCGCAATCGGGAACGCCTTGATCAGCGGCACGCCGAAGCGGGCATGAATGGCGGCAACGCGCTCGGCCGTCTCGCGGCCGTGAAGCTGAAGAAACTCGGGACGAACGGCGGCGAGGATGGCGGCGATGGCCTCGTCGTCGGGATCGCAGGTGAGCGTCACCAGACGCGCCCGGCCGCGGATGCGCTCGGCCAGCGCCCGCGCCGGCTCGAGACCGAGGTGGCGCGGCGACTTGGGGTGGAACACCAGACCGCAGAAATCGGCCCTCGCCCGCACGGCCGTATCAGCCGCGGACGCGGTGTTGATCCCGCAAATTTTCACGAGAGGCGCCATATCCCGGCGCTTATCGCCGCCGCGCATGCGGAAATCAAGCGATGCGGGAGAAACAGGCTAAGCTATTGAAGAAAAATAATTTTCACGCGGAGATGCGGAGGCGCGGAGAGACCGTGCCAACCATTGGGCTGCCCACGGTTGGAGAGATTGGATCGCCCGCGGCCCAAATCCTCCGCGTCTGCGCGCCACCGGGTGCCTATTACGGCTGTTGGAAATGTCCGTTTTTGCCCAGACCGGACTTTCGCGCGACGACCGGGTTGCTCCAGCCACGGACGTTCGTTCCGCACGAGTATTCGGGCGGGGTCGCCTCCGCGCGGCTCCAATTTTGCACTCGAAACGGCTTGCCGTGGATGTCAGCCCGCCTTCGCGCTCGACTGCCAGAAGGCGCGCTCCTCGCCGTCCGGATCGTCGGCCACGCGGCACTGACTGTTCAGCAACATCACGGCACGGCGGGCGGTGTCGTAGCGCGGCCACGCCGGCTGGCCCGCCGCCGAGGGCACGCCGCTGCGCGCGAAGCTGGCGAAATAGCCGCTCATCGCCTTGGAGGCTTCGGCCAGGCCCGGTCCGTTCCCCTGCAAATCGGGAATGTCGTAATTGTAGAAGGTGATCGCAATGTCGGTGGCGTGACCGGCGCGCAAAGTCCAGTCGGTGCCGGCGATCGGGTGATTGGACTCGTAATCGTTGCGATAGCGATAGACCGGTGCGGGCTGCTGCGATTTGCGATCGGCGACGATCACGGTGTGATTGCCCATGCGGATCGCGGTTTCGATGGCGATGCCACGTTCCACCGCTGTGACCTTCGGCCGTGTCTTTTCGTATTCGGCGAGCACACGGTCTGTCAGAGGCCCCAGAACCTGATGCGCCCGAGCCTTCAGCGCCGCGTCATCCATCCGGAAGAAGTCCGGATTGCCCATTTCGAATAAGGTGGCTTCGTCGCGCGCATTGCCGATCAGCAGCGGCATGTCGGCCGATAGCGGTGTGGCGTCGGGAGCAAACGGAGCGCGCGGCAGGACGGTGCCGTCAACCACCGGCCCCCAATCGCCGGGACCAAAATCGTCATACAACGGCGAAGGCGGATTGGGATGGCTGGCGAGCCATCCCTTGGTCGGCGTGCCAAGCGGGCCTTTGCTCCCGGCAAGTTGAATGGCAAGGAGCTTGTCGGCCGGCACATCGGCCAGCTTGCCGACATCCTGGGGACCAAGGTCCAGCCCCGCCAATACGCGACGCGCGTTTTCGGTGGCCATATCCTTCGAGTACCCACGCAGCATGGTGCCGCTCTGGATGCCGGCTTTGTGGAACAGTCCGTGGGCCGTGGGCATGGCCATCAGCGTGCAGGTCTTGAGGCCGCCGCCGGATTCGCCGAACACGAAGACGTTGCCGGGATCGCCGCCAAAGGTGGCAATGTTCTGCTTCACCCAATTCAATGAGGCGACAATATCCAACATGCCCTGATTGCCGGAATCGGCATATTGGGCCCCGCCCAGCTCGCCGAGATAAAGATAGCCTAGCAAGCCGAGGCGGTGGTTCATGGTGACCACCACGACATCATACGTGGAGGCCAGACGGCCGCCATCCTGAACGCGATGTCCGCCGGAGCCGGATTCAAAACCGCCGCCGTGACAGAACACCATCACCGGACGCTTGCCGCCGTCCTTCACCGCGGGCGTCCAGACGTTCAGCACCAGGCAATCTTCGCTGTAGGCCGGCTCGTGTTCGCCATAGCTCGTGCCGGCAGGCTGCAACGCCGGCGGGCCCAAGCGAGTGGCATCGCGCACGCCAGTCCACGGCGTCACCGGCGGCGGCGCCTTGAAGCGGTTCTTGCCCGAGACGGAGCCGGCATAGGGAATGCCTTTGAACGCCAGCGCACCGCGGCCGTGGCCGCCGCGGAGACGGCCATGTTCCGTCTCGACTTCGACAACCGGGCCGACCGTTTGCGTGTACCACGGCGCATCGGCCGCGCGCGCCGGAAGCCAGGGCGCGGCGACAGCGGCGGCACCAGTGCGGAGGAGAACGCGGCGGCTGAAGGGGTCAGTCATGATTTCCTCTTGAGCTTCTTCTTGTGCCGGGCACGTGAGGGTGCCGGAAGCGTAGTCGATCACCGGAACCGGCAGCAAACCCGACGGCCGTGCATGCGGAAATCAAGCGATGCGGGAGAAACAGACTAAGCTATTGAAGGAAAATAATTTTCACGCGGCGGCGCGGAGACGACGTGCCGACCATTGGGCTGCCCGCCGCTTGGGGATCGCCCGCGGCCCAAATCCTCCGCGCCGCTACGCCTTCGCGTGCCGTTTTCTCGCGCCGTGGCCGCGAACGACGAATGTCCGCTTCTGCCAAAACTGGTCATTCGGCAAAGGACGAAGATGCGCAAGAACACGCCATTTCCCGATGTTGCCTGTGGCGCAAAGGCCCTATTGGCCGGGCGTCGCTGTCAATTATCATGCGACAATGCCAGATTGAATTCGGAAACGGGGGGCATGCATGGGGTATCGAGTTGTTTCCGGGCTCATGACGGCACTGGCCTGCTTGTTATGGAGCAGCCCGCTGATCGCGCAAGAGAAGAGTGATCTTCCCGTGGTCGAAACGCTTCTGTCTTGCGGGAAGGACTGCAAAAGCGCGACCGATCCCAAGCCCGACAATGAGCACACGACGAAATACCCTGGTGTCGTACTAACTGGTTTTGTGATGGACGATAGGATGCGAAATGGTCCTATGCCGGATGCTCTCGTGCTGTTGCGGGCGACCGTTACAAAGGACGGGATTCTGAAAGATCCGAAGGTCGTCCGGTTGATCGGCGCGTCAAAATTCGCGGAAGCGGCGCTGGAATCCGTTAAAGACTGGCGCTACCAGCCCGCAACGCGGGGCGGCGTGCCGGTTGACCGCCCGAATTGGGAAATCAAGGTCCCCTTTGTTTCACATATAAGTGACGCTATAAGCAATTCTGATATTGCCCTTTTCGGCCAGGCCAGTGCTCTTTCAGCCGAGGGAAAACATACAGATGCGATCGCAAAGCTTCTGCCCGTTCTGTCAAAGCTCGATCTGACCTTCTACGAACGCGAGACGGTCTCCCTTCAACTGGCAATCGACTATGCGCAGCAGGGGGATCTTCTGAGCGCGCGTGAATATCTTGATGACATCGCGCTCATCGGCGACCGCTATCTGGCCAAGGAGCAGCGTCCTAATTTTTGGCGAATGTTGGCTCTCATAAACGCCAAGACCGGACAGTTGGTGGAGGCGAAGCAGGCCTTCAGCGTACTGAACGCCATCCAACCCGTCGCCGCGGATGATCCGCTCGCCAAGCTGGCGCAGGCGGCCGACCAAAAAATGCACAATGACAAATTGCTGACAGCGACGGGACGCATCGCCAAGGCCAGCGGGCTGCCAAGTTGGTCACACTACTTGATGCGGCACAACTTCACATTTGTGAAGGTCAGCGGCAAGCTCGACCGCTTGAGCATCTGGTGCGGTGAACGTCTGCTTGAATCCGCGTTCAGCGACAAAGCGGAATGGCATATCCCAAAAGACTGGTCGTTGTGCAGGCTGGATGTCTACGGCGATCCTGGCGCGACCTTCACACTGGCGGAAATGGACGATTCACCTAGCTAACATTGGCAGGGTACACGACCCGTGTCGGCGCGTTCTCGTCTACGCCGGTGTCCGGGGGGATGTCGCTTTACGGCGCAACCAGGACCTAGCCGGACGGCAGCCGCAATGGGCGTGAAGCGGAACTCGGGGCCGGTTATAGCCCCAACTCTTCCGCAATCGCCTTGGCGGCTTCGGCGGGGTCGGGGGCGGCGGTGATCGGGCGGCCGATGACCAGAATGTCGGCACCCGCAGCGACTGCCTGTTTCGGCGTCATCACCCGTTTTTGATCGCCGACCGCGGCGCCGGCCGGACGGATGCCGGGCACGATGGTGAGGAAATCGGGCCCGCAGGCGGCGCGGACCGTCGCCAGTTCGTGGGCGCTGCAGACCACGCCATCGAGACCGCTCTTTTTGACCAGAGCCGCCAGGCGCTCGACCTGCTCCGACGCGGGGGCGCGCTGGCCGACCATCTCCAGCACGGCATCATCCAGGCTGGTCAGCACCGTTACGGCGATCAACAGCGGACGCGGGGTCCACGGCGCGATGGCATCGGCCGCGGCGCGCATCATCGCCTCGCCGCCCGAGGCGTGGACGTTGAACATGGCGACGCCGAGCCCGGCAATCGCCCGTGAAGCCCCCGCCACGGTGTTCGGAATGTCGTGGAATTTGACGTCGGCGAACACCGGCAAGCCGATTTCGGCCACGCGGCGGATCGCATCCGGCCCCAGCGCGGTGATGAACTCCAATCCCACCTTCAAGCCGCCGACATACGGCTTGACCGCGCGCGCCAGCGAAAGCGCGTTGTTGAGGTCCGGCGTGTCGAGCGCGACGAAAACGGGATTGGGAAAGCGCATCATGACCTTCTGCTGAGTCGTTGAGATTTTAGATGAGAATCAGGTGTTCACTCGCCAAAAACCGAGCGTGGGAGTCGCGAGTCGGGGCAAGCCGAAACATTAACAACGCACAGCATACATCTGTGTACGACTCGGTATGTATTACGAATCACAATTCGCAACTGATCTCTCCGGCGCTTCATGCAAGACGAAGCCCCGCTTCTCCCCAGATCATTCCTGTGCATGAATAGAGCGCGGAATGCAAGCGTCAAACGACGCGTGCGTCATCCACAAGGCGCAAAAAAACGATTGATGGAAATGGTCACATACACGCTCGCGCGTGGTTCATTACGAGCACGTCACGACGAAGCAATGAGACAGCGCATCCACTTCGAATGTTGGAGAAAGCGACCCGCCGCTCATGCTTCCGCGATAGCGTCCCGCGACGCCGGGTGCTCCACATGAACCGCTATTGAAACAACGAAGGAGGCGCCGAGTAGGTTTGCATGGCGGAGGAAGACCGGCATAGCGCCAGGCGATCACCCCACCGCCGCCCTCGGCGGATACGTCCGCCGCCATTCAAGCGGCGCGACTTGGCCGAAGCCTCTGCTCCGCGGGGGAGGAAAGAAACGCACGCGCAAACGCGCCCAGCGTCGCCACCGAGCGCTCCGTGAGATTATGGCGATACGTTACGATCCGCTGCCGTTGATATTGAGGCGCTCGCGCAATTCCTTACCCGTCCGGAAGAACGGGGCGCGTTTTTCGTCGACCGAGACGGGCTCACCGGTGCGCGGATTGCGCCCCATGCGGGCCGGGCGAACCTTGACCGAGAAGGCTCCGAAACCGCGCAACTCGACGCGGTGCCCTTCCGCTAAGGCCTTGGTGATCTGATCGAGAACCGTCGAAACGATCCTCTCCACATCGCGGTGATATAAGTGCGGATAGCGCGCCGTCAGACGTGCAACCAATTCGGACTTGATCATCCCCTTGCCCCTGACAGGAACGGCGCGGCGGGCGGTGCCACGAACCGGTCCGGCATGGGTTAACCCTGTCAGAGGTTGGCTCGCCCGTCAACAGGAAGCCACTGAAATCCCAGCCCTTTTTAACCACACTCGCGACAACCCGCGAATCAGGACGAGCGGGCGAACGGCCTCGCCTAACGCTCCGCGGGACGGCGGCGGCAATTCCCACTCCAATTGCACAGCCTCGCCGGGATAGCGGTTAAGCTATTGTTTTTAAATGATACTCTTTGGGCAACCCAAACATCTCCGCAATCCATGGCAAAACCCGGCTTTCGAAGGCTGTCGGCGGCAGGCCGTGGCCCCATATCCATTCGGGCACGTAAGGCGGGCCGGGCAGCCGGGACGAGCGCGATTGTCACACCCCCCAAACTGTCAGCCGCGTTGACAGATTCGGAACCTGACGCGGAATTCAAGTTCCCGGCCGTAGCGCAAAATCGCTGGCACCCCGATTGCACAACCATGGTTAGCAGACTGGGGGTTTGCCATGCACAGCATCCTTCTCGTTACCGCGACGCTCCTTGGCGCCGTCAACGCCTCCACGCCAATGCATGCGCCGGCGCTATCCACACTGGTGCTGATCGGACTTCTCCTGCTCGGGGTGCTGCGGACGCGGCCTTGAGGCCCGCCGTTTTTTTGCCGCTCGGGAGGCGGTAGATAACCCTCGCCATCCAACAGCGGCAGCACCATGCCCAAGCTCGATCGCCGGTCATTCCTGTCGCGCGGAGGAGCAGTCGCCGCGGCTCCGCTCGTTACCGCCGCCGCACCGGCCGCTCCGGTGACCCTGGTGCTGGACGGCAATGACCCGGTGGCTTCGGCCCGGCCGGTCCTGCGCGCCGCCCACGCCCTGCAGCAGGCGCTTACCAAGGCCGGTTTTGCGGTCCAGCGCGCCCAGACACCCGCCCAGGCCAACGGCCTTTGCATCATGGCGGTCAGCGCGACGTTTCCGGTGGGTGCAGGAGCACTCGCCGGCGCCCGCGTACCGCAGCCGGTGGAACCGGAAAGCCTGGCACTGTTCGAGACCAAGCTGGCGGGCAAGCCGGCGGTGGTGGCGTGCGGCGCCGATGCGCGCGGGCTGATGTACGCCCTCTACGAACTCGCCGACCGCGTGGCGAACGGCACGCCGCTGAAGTTTCCCCAGCCGGTGATCGAAAAGCCCGCCAACGCGGTGCGCAGCGTGATGCGCCAGTTCACCAGCGAGACCTACGACAAGCCGTGGTTCTACGACCGCGCGATGTGGGGGCCCTATTTCGCCATGCTGGCGGCGAACCGCTTCAACCGCATCGATCTCACCTTCGGTCTCGGTTACGACAAGCTCGATGCGGTCGCCGATCCCTATCTGGTGTTCGCTTATCCGTTCCTGATGGCGGTGCCGGGCTACGATGTGCGGGTCGCCAATCTTCCCGACGCCGAACGCGCCCGCAATCTGGCGGCGCTGCGCGCGATCAGCGATCTGGCCGTGAGCTACGGGCTCGATTTCCAGCTCGGGCTGTGGATGCACGGCTACGAACTGAAAAATACGGCCGACGCCAAGTACGTCGTCACCGGACTTTCGCCCGACAATCACGCCGCCTATTGCCGCGACGCGCTGACGGCGCTGTTGAAGGTATTGCCCGCCGTGTCGAGCGTGGGGCTGCGGATTCACGGCGAAAGCGGCGTGGCCGAGGGCTCCTACGATTTCTGGAAGACGGTGTTTGCGGGCGTGGCGGGCGCCGGGCGCAAGATCGAGATCGATCTGCACGCCAAAGGCCTCGACAATCGCATGACGGCCGACGCGCTGGCGACCGGGATGCCGGTGAACGTCTCGCCGAAATTCGCCGCCGAACATATCGGCCTGCCCTATCATCCCGCCGACATCCGGCCGAGCGAAATTCCCGCCGCGGGCGCCGAAGGCAAAGGCCTGATGACGCTGTCCGAAGGCCAGCGCAGCTTCACGCGCTACGGCAATGCCGATTTCCTCACCGAGGACCGCAAATACACGGTGCGGACGCGGGTGTTCTACGGCAGCCAGCGCATTCTGGCCTCGGGCGGAGCGGCCGCCGCGGCGGCGTACGGGCGCGCCTTCCAGTTCTGCGGCATGACCGGCTTCGATCTGATGGAGCCCCTGACCTATCGCGGACGGCGCGGGACGGCGGTGCCGGGCACGCGGCGCTCGGGTTATCTGCCGGAGCAGATGGAGCCGCAATACGACTGGCAGAAATACGACGCGTGGTATCGCGCCTTCGGACGGATGACCTACGCCCCCGACACGGCTGCGGACGCCGTGACACGCCCCTTCAAGGACGCCAAAGCGCGGGCCGTCGAAACGGCACTGGCCGCCGCCAGCCGCATCCTGCCGCTGGTGACGACGATCAGTTCGGTCTCGGCGGCGTGCGATCTCTATTGGCCGGAAATGGACGGCACCATGCCGATGGCGCGCGAAGCCGAACCGTCGTCGCTGTTCTTCGATACGCCGTCGCCGAAAACCTTCCAGAACGTGACGCCGCTCGACCCGCAACTGTTCTCGTCCTGCCGCGACTTTGCAGGCGAGCTTCTTGGCGAACGCAGCGGCCGCTACGCGCCGGTGGAAGCGGCGCTGTGGCTCGACGGCTTCGCGGCCGAAACCGAAGCGGCGCTCAAAGCGGCGGGCGTGCCGAAAAGCATCGAGACCGCACGCCTTGCAGTGGATGCCGAAATCCTCGCCCTGCTCGGCCGCTTCTACGCCGCCAAGTTGCGCGCCGGTACGGCGATGGCGCTGCACGACCGCAATAGCGAGCGCAACACGCTCGCGGCCGCGATTGCGGACTACAAGAAAGCGCGCGGGTTCTGGGCGAAGATCGCGGCGCGCGCGCATGGCGTCTATGCGTCCGATCTGTCGATCAGCGACCGCTTCACCGAACGGGGGCAATGGGCCGACCGGCTGAAGGATATCGACACCGATATCGCGGCGCTGGAAGCGCGTTTGCCGAGCGTGACCGTTGTCACCGAGGCGCCCGCCGGTCTCGCTGCTATTGCCGAAACGCGCGCGCGCGATCCCTTGCCGGTGCAGCACACTGTGCCTGCGGGTTTCACGCGCGGGCAAGCGGTGCCGCTGCTCGCCGCGGTGCGCGAAGGCCTGACCAAAGCGACGCTGTGGTACCGGCACGTCAACGCGGCGGAGCGCTGGGTCGCCGTCGATATGACCTCCACTGCCGACGGCTGGCATGGCGAAATCCCGGCGGCGTACACGGATAGTCCGTACCCGTTGCAATACTACTTCGAATTCCGCGCCGCCCCGAGCCGGGCCTGGATTTCTCCCGGCTTCGACGACAAGCTCTTGAACCAGCCGTATGTGGTGATCCGGGCGGGGTGAACCGCGGCTGCGCTCCATATACCAAAGGCGGAATCAAGATTCCGCCTTCAGCCTCAAGCCCGCCGCCGCCTCCGGAGGCCGTTTTCAGGCGGCGATCGACAGGCGCATTGGTCTCTTTCTACGGAGTGCGTGGGCAAACCCACCGCCTTGCGATACGGCCGATGCCGCCTTGGCGGTCTTAGACGGACTTACGTATCCTCGCGGGGGTCATGCCTTTGCAGCGCGTGCGGGCGCGATACTCCTGTATTTGCGCAGATCGTTTAGGCCACGCGACGGATCGGAAAAGTGTCTCCCATTTTTCCGGTCGCGCTTATCGGCCGAAGATCGTCCTCCATTGTCAAACACCGCATTTCGATGTGGGTATGCGGTGCCAACAGTTCAAGACGTGAGGAAAACTATTTTTCTGCACCTAGTTGCGCGACGCAGCCGCAATAATTTCCGGAAGATGGACGAATGAAACGCGTCACAATGATGAACGGAATTGGTGAAGAAGCGCGCAGCGTTTTCCCCTGCTGTCATTCCCGGCCGAGCCAAGACGCGTCAGCGTCCTGCGAGGGGAAGGGAACCCAGGTCGTGTCAACGGCACGCTGCTGGTGATGATCTTCGCTCGTTCTTCTTCGTCGAATGCGTTTCGGCTCCTGGGTCCCCTTCCCGTCGCTGCGCTGTGCTAGCTCCGCCGGGGATGACAGATAGGGTGCGCTCGTGGAGGGAAGAAAACGTACGCGGAGGAGTCACGCTCTCCATTTCTGCACCGCGCATTCTTTTCTGCCCCACGCGGGCGCACGAGTTTTCTGCGTTGGCACTCAGAACGCGGGGGGAAGTGTCCGCAGTCGCGCGCAGCGCGCTAGGACAAAGGGGGGCTTATCTTCGCGCAAAAACGATCCCCCCTTCCCCGCCTTCGGCGGGACTTCCCCCCACGGTCTTAGTGCCGGTATGAAAACCTTGCGCCCGTGGAGGGCAGAAAAGGAAGGGCGAAGTCGCGTGGACGCCCGACGCTACACCATTTCCGGCGGCGCGGCGGTGAGCTTGAGGAGTACCGTTTTGGTGCCGAGCCGCGGATGGGTGGCGGTGAGGGTTACGGTGCCTGCGGTTTCGCGGGCGCGGATCCACACCGCCCCGACGCCGCCGAACAGTGCGAACGGATTGTCGCCGATGAGATCGGCCGGGCCATCCAGTTTCAGCACGATAGGATCGTTGGCGAACGGCCGCACATTGCCGAATTCGTCGGTGACCTTCAGCACCACGCGGGTGACATCGGCGCCGTCGGCAGTAAGCTCGCTGTCGTCGGCGGCGACCACGAATTCGCGATCCGCGCCTTGGCCGGAAAGCAGGCGGGTGATCTTCAACGCGCCGCCGATATAGCCCTCGATCTTCAGATCGCCCCAGTCCCAGTCGATGGTGTGTTTGAGGTCGACCGTGAACGGCGCGTATTTCAGGTGCGGGAACTGCTTGCGGTCGGGCTCGACCTCGGCGAACTGCTTCCAGCCCTCCGGACGCTTCAGATAAAGACGCAGCCGCTCGCAATTGGATGCGATCATCGCGGTATCGAAATGCTCGTTCGAGTCGCCGATGGCCCAATGGAACGCCGGTTCGAGCACGATCTCTTTCTCGGGCGCGATCTGGGAGCGGTAGAACGCCGCCGCCGGCTTGGGCAGCCGGAAAATGTCCATCACCCCGTGATAGCAGATGCGGTCGCCGGAGCCGAAATTGTTGTGCGTGTTGTAGTCGAAGGCGCACCAGCCGATGGCGCCCGAATAGCGCGGATCGCTCAACATGGCGTCGTGCATGCGCGCGTGGCGGATGAAATGCTCGGTATGCCGCTCGTTGTTGTCGATCGGCTTGGTCGGGAACATGTGGCCGCAGAATTCGGTGTTGAGCTGGCGCGAATGGCGCGGCGGCTTGAGCGGCCAGCCGAAGTCGTTGATGGTGAAGACGTCTTCGAGGAATTCCGAATTATAGTTGCCGCCGGTGCGGATGCCGCCGGTCTGGCGGGTGGGATCGAGCAGATGCGCCAGCGCATTGGTGCGGGTGTAGAAGTCGTGATCGTCGGCCGATTCATTGATGCGCACGCCCCACAGCGCGATCGACGGATGGTTCCAGTCGCGCGTAACCATGCGCTCGACGTTATCGACCGCGATGTCCTTCCAGGCGGCATCGCCGATATGCTGCCAGCCGGGAATTTCCTCCAGCACCAGAAGCCCGAGTTCGTCGCAGGCATCGAGGAAATGGTGCGACTGCGGATAATGGCTGGTGCGCACGATGTTGATGTGCAGCTCGTTCTTCAGAATCCAGGCGTCGTGACGCTGCGCCCGCTTGGCCATCGCCTGCCCGACGAAGGGAAACGTCTGATGGCGGTTGAGGCCGCGCAGCTTCACCGGCTTGCCGTTGAGCTCGAAGCCGTGTTCGGTGAATTCGGCATGACGGAAACCGAAAACGCGGGTGTCCTCGTCGATCACCGCCCCGTTTTCGATCAGGCGCACGCGCACGGTGTAGAGCTTGGGGCGATCGAGATCCCACAGCGTGATCTTGGGCAGCTTATGGAAGGACACCGTCGTCTCCGCTCCCGCAACCGCCTTCGTGGCCGTCGCCAGAACCTTGCCGCCGTCTTCCAGGCGCACTTCGAGCTTTTGCGCGGACTTGCCCTTGTCGGTGAGGCACAGAACGTCGAGCGCGGGCGCGGTCAGCACCGATTTCGGCCGTACCGCGATGTTGGCGACGAAGCTTTGCGGCACGATGCGCAAGGCGACTTCGCGATAGAGCCCGCCGAACGTCAGATAATCGATGACATTGCCGAAGGGCGGAATGTCGGCGCGCTCGGTGGCATCCACTGCGAGCGACAGAAGGTTTTCTTCGCCGGGTTTCACCTGCCCCGTCACTTCGAACGAGAACGGCGTGTAGCCGCCCTTGTATTCGCCGAGCCGCTGGCCGTTGACGTGAACGGTGGTGGCCGTCATCGCGCCTTCGAAATCGATAAAGACGCGCTTGCCCGCCGCCGATGCGGGAACGCGGAACTTGCGCCGGTAGAGCGAAACGAACTCGTATTCTTTGTCGTCGAAATTGTGCCAGGGAAGCACCTTGTTGGTGTGGGGCACGATCACTTTGGCCATGCTGGTTTCATCGAAACCCGCCGCGTGACCGCCGGCCGGAACGGAGGGCAGAAAGCGCCAGCCGCGATTCATCGGCAGGATGCGCCCCGCCGGAGCGGACTGAGACTTCGCCGCCGCAAACGCCTGCGCACCGAGCGCCGCCGCGCCGGCCAGAGCCGTTCCCGTCTTGATGAAATCGCGCCGATCCATTCCATGCCTCCCGAATATATTTATATGATAAATACTGTACATTGATGCCGGACGAACACAACACGCTGCGCCCCGCTAAAGCACAATTTTGTGTGAGTTTTTCGCCCGGCGCCAGGACGCGTGCCCGAACCAAACAAAAAGCCCGGAGATTGCTCTCCGGGCTTTTCGAACGCTTGCTGAAGAAGCGGCTTACTTGTCGCCGTCTTCTTCCTCTTCCTGGTGCTTGCGCAGAGCGGCACCGAGGATGTCGCCGAGGCTGGCGCCGGCGTCGGAGGAACCGTACTGAGCAACGGCTTCCTTCTCTTCCGAAATTTCGCGCGCCTTGATCGACAGGCTGATGCGGCGGCTAGCCTTATCGACCTGGGTCACAAGCGCATCGACCTTGTCGCCGACGCCGAAGCGTTCGGGACGCTGATCGGCACGGTCGCGCGCCAGATCGGAGCGGCGGATGAACGCCCGCGCGCCGCCGTCGAGCTGCACTTCGACACCGCCGTCGTTGACTTCCGTGACCACGACCGTGACCACCGAACCCTTGCGCAGCGGACCGGCCTTCTCCATCGGATCCTGGTCAAGCTGCTTGATGCCGAGGCTGATGCGTTCCTTCTCGACGTCGACGTCGAGCACCTTCGCCTTGACGGTCTGGCCCTTCTGGTAGTCCTGCACGGCGACGTCGCCGGCCTTGTCCCAGGAAAGGTCCGAAAGGTGGACCATGCCGTCGATCTCGTCGGCAACGCCCACGAACAGACCGAACTCGGTGATCGACTTGATCTCGCCTTCGACGACGGTTCCCGGCGGATGTTCGGCCACGAACACCTGCCACGGATTGTCCTGGGTCTGCTTCAGGCCCAGCGAAATGCGGCGCTTGTTGGAATCGACTTCCAGCACCTGCACGTCGACTTCGGCACCGGGGGTGACGATCTTCGACGGGGCGACGTTCTTCTTGACCCACGACATTTCCGAAACGTGGACCAGACCTTCGACGCCCGGCTCCAGCTCCACGAAGGCGCCGTAATCGGTGACGTTGGTGACCTTGCCCTTGAAGCGGACGCCCTGCGGATACTTGACCGCAACGCCTTCCCACGGATCGGTCTGCAGCTGCTTCATGCCGAGGCTGATGCGCTGGGTGTCGTGGTTGATCTTGATGATCTGCACGGTGACGGTCTGGCCGACCGACAGAACTTCGGTCGGATGCGAGACGCGGCGCCATGCGATGTCGGTGACGTGCAACAGGCCGTCGACGCCGCCGAGATCCACGAACGCGCCGTAGTCGGTGATGTTCTTGACCACGCCTTCGACCACCTGCTTCTCCTGCAGGGAGGCGACCAGCGACGAACGCTCCTCGGCGCGGCGCTCTTCGAGCACGGCGCGGCGCGACACGACGATATTGCCGCGACGGCGATCCATCTTCAGGATCTGGAACATCTGGGGCTGGTTCATCAGCGGGCCGACGTCGCGCATCGGGCGAACGTCCACCTGCGAACCGGGCAGGAACGCCACGGCGCCGTCGAGGTCGACCGTGAAGCCGCCCTTGACGCGGCCGAAGATGACGCCCTGAACGCGCGCCTGATCGTTGAACGCCTTCTCGAGGCGGACCCAGCTCTCTTCGCGGCGGGCCTTGTCGCGCGACAGGACGGCTTCGCCCATCGCATTCTCGACGCGCTCGAGATAGACCTCAACCTCGTCACCGACGACAACCTTCGGCGCCATGCCCGGCATGGCGAATTCTTTCAGCGAAACGCGGCCTTCCGTCTTCAGCCCGACGTCGATCACCGCGAAGTCGTTTTCGATCGCGACGATCTTGCCTTTGATGACCGAACCTTCGGCCGGGGACTGGGTGACGAAGCTCTCTTCGAGCATGGCCGCGAAATCATCGCGGCTGGGGGACGAAATCGATTCATCCCGGACTTTGGTGACGGAGTTGTGATGGCGAGCCATGGATCCTCTAAATGTTCAAACGGGTTTGCCGGCCGGATCGCTCCGGACGGACTTCCACGCGCGCGCGATCGCCCGCATGGCGGTTGGTTTTCAGAAAAGTTCGGGAGGCTGACGACAGCGCCCGCCGGGTCTCCTTTACCCCTTGGCAGACGAGGCCAGCACGTTCTCGACCGCTGGAGAAACCAGGGCGAGGGCTGCCGCGAACGCAGCGTCTATATCCAAATTGGAGGTGTCGAGCAACTGGGCGTCATCGGCCGGCTTCAGGGGCGCCACGGCGCGCGTGCGGTCGCGCGCGTCCCGCTCCTGGATTTCGGCCAAAAGGCGAGCTTCGTCAGGGGGATCGCCGGGATTGGCGGCGCTGAGTTCCAGCCAGCGGCGATGGGCGCGGACTTCGGCAGAGGCGTCGACGAACAGCTTCACGGTGGCGTCCGGGCACACGACGGTGCCGATATCGCGGCCGTCGATCACCGTGCCGGGGGGCAGTTTGGCAAAGGTGCGCTGGTAATCGAGCAGCGCCTGGCGGACCGCCGGATGGGCCGAAACGATTGAGGCCAGCATGCCGACCGCGGCGGTGCGGATGGCCGGATCGTCGGCGCGGCGATGATCGATATGGCGGGCGGCTTCGACGGCGTCGGCCTCTTTCTTGGGATCGCCATGCGCCTCGGCCACCCCGAGCCCGACGAGCCGGTACAGCGCCCCCGAATCGAGATGATGGAAGCCGAAATGCTTGGCCAGCTTCTTGGCGAGCGTACCCTTGCCCGACGCGGCGGGTCCGTCAACGGCGATGATGATGGTCATGTCCGTGTCCTTGTTCCCTAAACGCTTATTGCCAATCGAGGGCGGAGGGAAGGTTGAAGGACGCCACACACACGTGTATGATTAAATCATACACCGAGAGACACCCCGATGCGCAATACCAGCCCGCTCAGCATCACCCTGCCCCACGACATGGCGGCGATGGTCAAAGAGAAGGTCGCGTCCGGTGAATACGCCACCGAGAGCGAAGTGATCCGCGATGGCCTACGCATCCTCAAGGCGAGAGACGAGATGGTCGAGGCTTGGCTTCGCGGTGAAGTCGCCAAGAGCTATGATGACCTCGCAGCGGGAAAAGAAGGGGGCATTCCGGGCAAGGACGTGATGACCAAACTGCGCGCCAGTTATCGGGCCCGGCTGTCCAATCGCGGGAAATGAAAGAATATCAGGTCGTTTTTGCACCCAATGCGGAGCAGGACCTCGATGACCTCTACTGTTACATCGCTGATCACAGCGGCTTGGCGCGGGCGGAAGACTTCGTCGGCGAACTGGTCCAAGAGTGCTTGGAACTCCGAGCCTTTCCCGAACGCGGAAGCCCGCGCAGTGATATCCGCCCCAACCTGCGAACAACCAGCTACGCCAGACGGGTTACGATCGCCTATTCTGTAGATCAGGGAGCATACACGGTCGCTATTCTCGGCATTTTCTACGGCGGCCGAGATTTCGCTCACCTGCTAAAAGGCGACGATCCAAAGTGACGCCATTCAGCCGAATTTGCGTTCCGGCATGGCGGGCGCAGGATACTGGCCCAGCCGGACATGCCAATAGCACCACGAACGCGGGTCGATAATGCCCGGCGGCGCCTTCAGCAAGGCTTCGCGAAAATCGGCTTCGGTCAGATAGCGGCGCAGAATGTTCATGTCCTCGTGCGTCGCCCGCGCGAAAGCATAGGCCAGAAACCGCACCGGATCGGCCAAGGCTTGTTCCGGCGGCTCGAACCACACCAGCCTTCTGGCCAGTGCCGCGGTCTCGTCGTTGAGCGGAATCGGGGTCATGAGAGACCTTCGATGTCCGGCAGCCGGTCGAGATCGACTCTGGCGACCGCCTGGACCAGTCGCGTTCTTACCGCGGGCGGCAGAGCGTGCAAAGTGCCTTCCTCGAAGAAGCACAGCGCCTTGAGCGTGATTTGCGGATTGAAACTGTCGCTGTAGATCGCTCGTGCGCAGGCAAGTGCCTCAGCCAGGGAAACGCCGTGCGCCATCAGTGCATCGATGTCGATGTAATCCTTGGCTTCCGCCCGCACCTGGACGACCCGCGCTTTTGCCCCCGCCAAATCACGGAGCGAGGCTATGCGCACGGCGTTTGGGGCGATCAGCGGCGGCAGGAGGCGTTTCAACTTCGGCAGGCCGAAGAACGATAGCTTGACCGGCCCGCCTCGGTCGACAAGGCAACTCAACGTATCGGGATCACGTTGAATCACCTCCGCACCGCCGAGAAACGAAAACGACGGCAGCAAAACGTCGGGATCAAGCGATCGGTCGGAGAAAAAATCGAAATCCACCGACGCACGATGACCGAGCTGCAGCGCGATGGCTGTACCGCCGTAGAGCACGAAATGCTCCGGCAATTCGCCAAGTTCGTCCCACACCCGTCGCTGCGCGGGGGGCAAAATGTCGAGGCGGGGGGCGAACGGTGTTCCCATCAGTTCACTATAGGCCGGACGTCATCGACCAACCAAGAGCTCCAGTAGACAACGAATTCCCTCACTTCCCTTCGGAAAATTCCTTGAACAGGGCGGGATCGGTTTCTTCCAGCACCGTGATGCCGTGCAGGTGGTTGGCGGAGACCCAGGGCAGCCAGAAGCGGTGGCCGCCGACGCCGCGGCCATGCCAGCCGGGGCCCATGCTCCAGTGTTCCTGCTGCCAGCCCGGTCCCTTCATGTCGTAGAGCCGGCCCGGCAGCGCCACCATCGACTTGGTGTCGTGCAACAGCACGCGCGCGACGTCGCGATAGTGCGTGTCGCCGGTGAGGCGATAGAGCTTGGCATAGGACGGCACCGCCCAATCGAGATACTCGTCGGCGCCGCCGGCCGAGAGCGCCGTGATGCCCTGCAAGCCGACGGTCGGAACGCCCTTCTTCCAGTGCAGATCGGCGTTATTGGCATCGACCGGCATCGGCAGGTTCCAAATCCAGATCCAGCTCTCGGCGAAATCGCCGGCGGCCTTGGCGCGCTCCAGCCACTTGGCGTCGTGCGTGGCGTCATAGAGGCTGAGATAGGCCTCCAGGCTCAACATGCCGGCTTCCTTGTCGGTGATGTTGGGATTGTCGCTGGCGCCGCCGACGAACAGTCCGCGCTGGCCCCAGTTCGACCACACGAACTCCCCGGCCTTGAGCGCCGCATCCTGGTATTTCGGATCCTTGGTGATGGCAGTCATCAGCACCAGCAGCGGCACCGGCGCGTAGCTGGCGGTTCCGCTCGCCTCGGCAACAGCATTGCTGCCGCGCTCCCAACGCCGCGGAAACGAGCCATCGGCGCGCTGCTGCTGAATCAGCCAATCGGAATAATTCTTCACCCAGGCGAGCCATTCGGGGTGATCGCGGTTCAGCGCCTTTTCGCGCGCGTAGGCTTGCATCAAGACGCGCATGTCTTCCGTTGCGTTGCGCAAATAGGGCGACAGCCAGACGTGATCCCACACCTTGCCGGTGGCGAGATCGTAGCCGGTTCCCTGCAGCGGAACGGTCGGCAGCGCTTCGATCATCGATTTGATGATGGCGAGGCCGGTGGCGCGCATCTTTTGCCCGCGTTCGCTCGGATCGCGGTCGCCCTCCCGCAGCAACTGGTCGGCGCATTCGAGATTCTTGCTGACGAACCCCATGCCGATCATCGTCCAGTTCCATTGCAGCTTGTCGGTCACGGTCGAGAGTACGAACGGAATGCCGGTGCGGCCGCCGATGGTGGCGGAATTGGCCTGCAAGTGGTCGAGCAGGACCGTTCGCACCTGGGCGACATCGATTGGCGTCACCGGCGGCTTCAGCGTCTGCCACGCCCAGCGCCAGGCATTGCGCGACATCTGCGGGAACGAACCGTCGTGGGCAATGCGGAACGCGACCTGATAGTGGTGGTCGACACCACGCGCGATCGGATGATAGCGCCGTACCGGCGACGGCGCCGACATCATCGGCTTATCCGGCAGCGGCGGCCCGAACAATCCGACATTGCCGGGGAAATCGAAGCCGAACTGGACCGGACCGTCTTCGACCTGCTTGGCGCCCAAGGAGCCGAACTGGAAACGGGCGTCGGTCAGGATCGGCGCACTCAGCGTCGTATCCGCCATGGTCGTGTCGCCCCGCGGCGACGGATCGAGAATCGAAACCGACCATCCGCCGGCAAAGGCCATCGCAAACAGCGGCGCCGGCAGCATATCCTCGCGGACGACCAGACGATGGGCCGCAAAATTTAAGGTGCCGCCGGGCGAGCGCGGGCCGTCGAAGGTCGGGTCGGCATAGAGAATGCCCGGTGCCAGGAATTTCACGTCGTTCCAGGCGACACTGCGCTCGACGTCGAACGCAATGGACGAGGCAAATCCCCCCTGCCCGTCGGCCATCACCTGAACCTGCCGCGACACCGTCACGACATCGCCGTGCATCGTCCAGACGTCGCGGATGTGGAACAGCGCGCGGCCATGCTCTTTGAGATCGGCTTCAGCGACCACGCCATCCGGCGTGCGGCGCAGGGTCTTGTATCCCGCTGCCAGCGACTGCGGCACCTGCCCGTTGTGGAGGATTTCGACGCGTGCGGGGCGGGCTTGCGCGATGCGCGGCGTGCCGTCGATCCGCAGCCCCCAATCGCCTGGGCCATTACGGACGAAGGCGACTGCAGGTCCGCCGTCAACGCGGCCCAATTCCATCGGAGGTGCCGCCTGCGCGGCCATGCCGAGCAGACAAAAGACAACCAGAGAAGCCTTGCCGAACATGTCGTGCGCCTCCAATGCCGTGAGGCGTGACATACCGGTTTTCACGATCAGCGCCTACGCTTGCGTTAGTCGCACACCGCGATGGTTGTGGCTGCTACGGCTCCGGCTTCAGGTGGTGTTTCTTGCCGGTTTCTTCGGACTTGGAGGCGATCCAATCCATCAGGGCGAAGAAGACGCCGGAGGCGAGGAACGTCATGTGCAGGCCGATCAGCCACGAGAGCTTCTTGGGGTCCATCTCGGCGCCGGTCTTGGCCAGCTCCATGAAGGCCCGCAGAAGCGAGATCACCGAGATCGCGACGATCGAGCCGATCAGCTTCATCTTGAGGCCGGAGAAATCGAGCGTGCCCATCCAGGCGGGGCGATCGACGTCGCCGTGGGTGTCGATCTTGGAGACGAAATTCTCGTAGCCGGAAAACACCACGATGATGACGAGGTTCGCCGCCAGCGACAGGTCGATCAGCGACAGCACCAACAGGATGACGGATTCCGGATCGAGCGCGAAATGCACGATCAGGCCTTCGTAAAGCTCGTAACAGAAGCTGCCGAGCAGCATCACCAGCGCCAGCACGAGGCCGATATAGAACGGCGCCACCAGCCAGCGGGCCCCGAACAGAAAACTCTCCAGCAGGTATTCCAGCCCCTTGCGCTCGCGCATCGTACTCTCCCCTAGCCTTCCGCGAACACCGCGCCGAGGCCGCCCATCAGATTTTCGAACTCGGGGAAGCTTGTCGCGATCATGGCCGTGTCGTCAACCGTGACCGGGGCTTTTGCGGCCAATCCCATGACAAGAAACGCCATGGCGATGCGGTGATCCATGTGGGTGGTGACCGTGCCGCCGCCGGGAACGCCGTCGCCGCCGAGACCTTCGACCACCATGCCGTCTTCCAGCTCCTGCACCGTCACGCCGTTGGCCCTGAGGCCGGCAATGATGGCGGCGAGGCGGTCGCTTTCCTTGACGCGAAGCTCTTCGAGACCGCGCATGATGGTGTTGCCGTCGGCAAAGGCCGCCGCCACGGCGAGGATGGGGAATTCGTCGATCATGTCGGGGACGCGCTCGGGCGGGACTTCGACGCCCTTCAGCGCCGAGGCGCGCACTTTGATGTCGCCGATCTGCTCGCCGCCCGATTCGCGCTGATTGACGATCACGAGATCGGCGCCCATCTCCTGCAGGGTCGTGAACAGGCCGGTGCGGCGCGGGTTCAGCAGCACGTCGTGAAGCAGAATGTCGGAGCCGGGCACCAGCAGCGCTGCCACGATCGCAAACGCCGCCGAGGAGGGATCGCGCGGCACCGCCACGCTGATCGCCTTCAGTTCCGCCTCGCCGCCCACGGTGATGACCTCGCCGCCGTCCGGCAGGGGCTCGACCGAAATGTCGGCGCCGAACGCCGCGAGCATCTTTTCGGTGTGATCGCGGGTCAGAGTCTTTTGCGAAATCCGCGAGCGGCCGGGGGCATTGAGCGCCGCCAGCAGCATTGCCGATTTCACCTGGGCCGAAGCCATCGGCACCAAATACTCGACCGGCATCGCCTCGACGGCGCCCTTCAGGGTGACCGGCATCAGCCCGCCGGGACGGGCGTCATATTCGGCTCCGTACAATTTTAACGGTTCCAGGACCCGGCCCATCGGCCGTTTGCGCAGGGATGCGTCGCCCGTAAACACCGCGGTGACCGGGGTGGTGGCCATGGCGCCCATGACGAGGCGCGAACCGGTGCCGGAATTGCCGAAATCGAGCACATCCTCCGGCCGGCGCCAGCCGCCGACGCCGGTTCCGGACACCTTCCAGGCCCCCGGCCCCTGGCGGACCACCGAAGCCCCGAAAGCGCGGACCGCTTCGGCGGTGTTGAGCACGTCCTCGGCCTCCAAAAGCCCGGTAATCCGGGTTTCTCCGAGGGCCATCCCGCCCAGAATCAGGGCGCGGTGGGAGATCGATTTGTCGCCGGGGACGGTGACCGCCCCCGTCAAAGCCGACGAACGGCAACCTCTCAGGGGACGGGCTGGGCTGGACATGGTGGAAATCCTCCGGCTCAAGGGGGAAAAGGCCTAGCCCAACGGTTGGCCGGGTCAAGGGGTTCTCCGCTGCGCGGGGGGTGCGGCGTCGGCGACCGCGACGCGGCACATTTCCCTGAAACGGGCTCTTTACAGACCCCTGCAACCGTGGCAAACGACCCGCCCTTCGGAAAGCGAACAGGACTCCGACATTGGTCAAAGCTGATCTTGGTACGAAGCGCGTGTGCCCGTCTTGCGGAGCGCGGTTCTACGACCTGAGCAAGCGTCCTATCGAGTGCCCGAAATGCAGTTTCGCATTCGAGCCCGAAGCCCTCTACAAGCAGCGCCGTCCGCGTCAGCCGGAAGCCGCTGAAGCTCAAGTCCCCGCCGGCGAGACCGACGACGAGGATAACGAGGAGGAAGTCGCCGAGAAGGAAGAGGCGATCGTCGAACCCATCGAGGGCGAGCCCGAGCTCGATACCGGTGAGGAAGACGGCGAGGAAGAGGAAGTCGCCGAGGAGCCCGAGCATGCCGAAGGCATGAGCGTGGTCGAAGGCGAAGACGCCGCCCTTGAGGAAATCGACGACGAAGACGTCGAAGAGGATGACGGCGACGACGGCCTGCTCGAAGAGGTCGAAGAAGACGAAGACGATGTCAGCGGCATCATTGACGCCGACATCGAGAAAGACGAGCGCTAGCTTTTTTTGTCGCGCAACCGGGCGGGAAAACCGCTTCACACTTTTCGCGGTTGCGCTTAAAGAAGCGTTCCTGATTTGCCTACCCCCGCCTCCCAGGGCGGGACAGTCTGGATAAGGGGCCATAGCTCAGCTGGGAGAGCGCCTGCATGGCATGCAGGAGGTCAGCGGTTCGATCCCGCTTGGCTCCACCAGCCTACGCTGCGCAGCAGCGGAGGCTGCCGCGACGAAGCCCGCAGGGCGAAGTCGGGCTGGACCTCGGATAGCGCAGCTTCGGCTCGGCAAGCCTCTCTTACCTCCGACGATTTTGCTATCTAGCTCCACGCTGCGCAGCAGCG
>NZ_JAASQS010000001.1:211867-646677 GCF_011762045.1 Rhizomicrobium electricum
GCAGCGGAGGCTGCCGCGACGAAGCCCGCAGGGCGAAGTCGGGCTGGACCTCGGATAGCGCGCTCATACGCTGCCGCTATTCGCCGGCTCGGCAAGCCCCTCTTACCTCCGACGATTTTGCTATCTCGACCTACGCTGCGCAGCAGCGGAGGCTGCCGCGACGAAGCCCGCAGGGCGAAGTCGGGCTGGACCTCGGATAGCGCGCTCATACGCTGCCGCTATTCGCCGGCTCGGCAAGCCCCCTCACCTTCAACGATTTTCTGCTCTCGCGTTACGCTGCGCAGCAGCGGAGGTTGCCGCGACGAAGCCCCTTCAGCGAAGTCGGGCCGGACCTCGGATAGCGCGCTCATACGCTGGCGCTATTCGCCGGCTCGGCAAGCCCCCCTCACCTCCGACGATTTTGCTATCTAGCTCCACGCTGCGCAGCAGCGGAGGCTGCCGCGACGAAGCCCGAAGGGCGAAGTCGGGCCGAACCTCGGATAGCGCGCTCATACGCTGGCGCTATTCGCCGCCCCCTCACCTCATCCGATCCCACACCTCGCACAACTAGATCGCAGCTAGTACCGCTTAGGTTTATTCTGCTGTCTGAATCCGGCCGGGGGGCGAGCGATGAAGTATGTCTACATCCTTCGCAGTTTGGGTGCAGATGAGCGTTTCTACGTTGGGCTCACCGATGATCTTCGTGAACGGCTGAGAAAACATAACGCAGGCGAAGTCCCACATACTTCGAAATTCCGCCCGTGGGCCGTCAAAACCTATCTCGGATTCGATAATCCCGATCGGGCTGTCGCGTTCGAGCGCTATCTGAAATCGCCTTCAGGTCGTGCCTTCGCGCGCAAGCGGCTATGACGGCATTTCTTCGCCGTAATCCCCAAGCACGATCCCGTTCACGCGGCGCGTGTATCGTGTTGCGCGTCGCATCGGGGAACTGAACCATGAAATGGTTCGTGCGCGTGGCCGTTACCGGCATTGCCGTCTGTGGGATGGTGGCGCCCTCCTGCGCTTCGCCGGTTGCGGAAAAGTTCGTTGCGGCGGCCGTCGCGTTGCAGAATCCGGGGGTGATCTACGATCCGTCCTACCGGCGCATCGCTTATCCGAATGGCGACGTGCCCTCCTCGACCGGGGTCTGCGCAGACGTTGTCGTTCGCGCCTATCGCGGGATCGGCATCGACCTGCAGAAGCGCGTGCACGAGGACATGGCCAAGCACTTCGCGCTCTATCCCAAGACCTGGCACCGCACCAAGCCCGACAGCAACATCGATCACCGCCGGGTGCTCAATCTGGCGACGTTCTTCGGCCGAAACGGCAAAACCCTGAAGATCACGCCCAACCCAAAGGACTATGCGCCGGGCGATATCGTCACCTGGAATCTCAATCCGCGCGGCGCGCTGCCTCACATCGGCATCGTCACCGACCGTCGCAGCGCCGATGGCACCCGCCCGCTGATGATGCACAACGTCGGCGGCGGCCAAGTCCTGGAGGATGTGCTGTTCGGCTATCAGATCACCGGCCATTTCCGCTATGGTCTCGACTGAGATTCCGAGAGCCCGACTTTGCTGCAACGGAAAAAGCCCCTCACCCGCAAGAAGCCGCTGCGCGCCAAGGCGCCGATGCGGGCGCAGAAGAAAGTCGCGGGCGGCGACAGCGCCGCTGACCAGCGCGCCGATGAGGTTTCCGATGCCGCCGCGCGCAAGCTGTGGCCGCTTCTGGCGGCGCGCAGCGGACCGCCGTTCGTTCAGCACGAGCGCATCGGGCCGTACCGGGCCGATTTTGCCTGCCTGCCGGCGCGGCTCGTCGTTCTGATCGCGAACCAAGACGATCCGGAGCGGCAAGACTGGTTCGAATCCCAGAACTGGCGCGTGCTGCCGTTTGCCGCCGAGACCATCCTCGCCGACACCGACCGCGTGCTCGACGCCGTTGCGGCGGCGTTCACATTGCGCATCGTCAGGCGTTGACGGCAGCCCTGCCGGCACGGCGGTGCACAGCGAAAAAAGCTGCCGCGCGCGCAGGTTACATCTCGGGCAAGACTTCGCGACGAACGGCCGCTAATCTTCGAATCGGCAGTGGCTGTTGTCGGCGCGCTCCGGCTTGATTTCGAAAGGCTGACATCGTGGGTGCATTCATCGACGCCCGGACCGTTCCGTCGGGCACCGTCGTCCATGCGGACTTGGCGATCGTCGGCGGCGGCCCCGCCGGCATTTCCCTTGCGCTCGCCCTCGCCAACACGAAGCTGAAAGTCGTGCTGCTCGAAAGCGGCGGCATGGCCTTCGACGCCAAAACCCAGTCGCTTTACGACGGCTCCAAGGTCGGCGCCCCTTACGTCACGCTGGAAGCATCGCGCCTGCGCTATCTCGGCGGCAGTTCCAACCATTGGGGCGGCTGGTGCCGTCCGCTCGACGCCGTCGATTTCGAGGAACGCGCCTGGATGCCCTATTCCGGGTGGCCGATCACCAAGGCCGACCTCGATCGCCATTTCGTCAAGGCGCACGAGCTCTGCGAGGCCGGCACGCTCTACTACGACGGCGCCGCAAAAATCACCGGCAGCATCGGCCAACCGCTGGCGCTCGGGACGGGCGGGCTCATGACCCGCTGGTTCCAGTTCTCCAAGATGCGCAGTTCGGTGCTGCCCACCCACTTCGGCGAGCGCTATGCATCCGACCTGAAGAAGGTTTCTCGGCTCGCCGTCTATCTGTGGGCCAATGTCACGCGCTTGGGGCTGAACCCGTCCGGCACGTACGTCCGCCAACTCGATGTCGCGACTCTCGACGGCAAGAAATTCAAGGTCAGGGCGAAAGCCTGCGTGCTAGCCGCGGGAGGCATCGAAGTGGCGCGCCTGCTGCTGGCGTCGAACGACGTCATCAAAACCGGGGCCGGCAACAGCCACGACATGGTCGGACGCTTTTTCGCCGATCATCCGGTTCCCCGCGATAACGCCGTACTGGTGCTGTTCGGCGGCGAACCGGCGCCGTTCTATCTCGGCAATCAGACCACCCACGGCGCCATTTTGCGCGCGGGCCTGTTCCCGTCCGAGCACTTCCGCCGCGAGCACGAAGTCATGGCCTCCTCGATCACCGTCGAAGGCAAGGTCGAACTCGACGCCCTGGGCAAGGCGGCGGTGGCGACCACTGCGAACGCGCTCGGCGTCGATGCCTCTAGTGCATCGTTTCACTCGCTCGGCTGCGGCATGGAGATCACGCCCGATCCCGACCGTCGTCTGACCCTGACCAACGAACGCGACGCGCTCGGCATGCCGAAGCTCAAGCTGCACATGCGCCTCGCCGATCAGGACTTCGCCAAATACCGGCTGACGCTGAAGGAACTCGGGCGCCAGCTCCTGGAATCGCGCATCGGCATGTTGAAGCTGAACCTGCGCACCCGCGACGAATGGTATGCCAGTCTCGACTGGGGTAATCACCACATGGGCACCACGCGCATGAGCGTCGATCCCAAGAAGGGTGTGGTAGACGCCAACCTCAAAGTGCACGGCGTCGCCAATCTCTATGTCGCGGGCAGCAGCGTGTTTCCGACCTACGGCGCCGCCAATCCGACGGTGAACCTGCTCGCGTTGGTGCTGCGGCTGGCCGACCACCTCAAGGAAGAGCTGCCATGAAAACCGTGTCGCGGCGACAAACGCTTTGGCTCGGCGGCAGCGCCGCGGTGCTCGTGGCGGGCGGCGTCGGCGGTCGGCTGCTGCTGCGCAAGCGCTACGCGCCCACCCCCTACGACGACCTCATTGCCTTGGCGCACGATCGCGACGCCGCTGCCCAGATCGGCGAGACCGTTCTGGCCGAAGTGGACGATTTCGAGCCGATCGCGATGGCCGTGCGCCTGCGCGCCCGCATCGCCGGCCGCCCGCTCGCAACCGCGCTGACCGACGACGTCGCCAAAGGACACTTGGTGGAAGGCGGCGGCTGGGTCCTGCCCGAAATGCTGGGTCTTATCTGCGCTCTGGCGGCGAAGGCGGCGGGGTAACCATCGAACCTCGCACCAATCCCCTCAGCGAATTGCCGAGGTAGAATTCTTCGGCGAGATCGGCGGGCAGCAGCGGCGCTTCGACGGCGCGGCCTTCGGCGAGGAGCTCGCGACGCAGAACGCCATCCAGGCACCCCGCAGACAAAGGCGGCGTGACCAGCATGCCATCGCGAACAACAAAGACGTTGGTGCGGGCACCCTCCACCACTTCGCCGCGCTCGTTGAGAAAGACGAGTTCGTCGATGCCGGGCGGCGGCGCGATATCGTATGCCTCGCGCCAGTTGATCTTGTGGCGCGCCAGCAGGTCGGTGGATGACAGGCGGCGCTCCGCGAACGCGACAGTCCAAACGTCTTTTGCGGGAGCAAGACGCGCGGTGGTGCAAGCGATCTCGCCGGTTTCGTCGAGCGTCAGGCGCAACCGATGGGCACAGCGGTCCTGCGACGGCAAAGCGAGCGCGTAGGTCGCCTCGTCCAGCACATCCAGCGCGCGGGCGCGATCAAACGACAGGCCGAAAACAGCGGCGGATTTTTCCATGCGGTCGAAATGCAGATCGCGCCGCACGAAGCCCTCGTCCGCCGACCAGCGCAAGGTCTCGATCAATTCGAGCGGACGGCGGGCGGTTTCGAAATAACGGGCCTTGAGCAAGGCCTCGGCGTACTCGTCGGCGCATTCGGAATCCTGCACGATACCGCCGCCGATGCCGAGTTCGCCGCGCCCGCCTGCAAGGGTGAGGGTGCGGATCGCGACATTGAACCGGGCAGAACCATCGGGCGCGAACCAGCCGATGGCACCGCAATATGTCCCGCGCGGCGAGCCTTCCAGTTCGGCAATCGTCTCCATGGCGCGGATTTTCGGCGCGCCGGTAATCGAGCCGCAGGGAAACAGCGCGCGGACGATGGCGGGGATATCGATTCCCGGCTTCAAGCGGGCGGAAACGGTCGACACCATTTGATGCACGGTCGGATAGGTCTCCACGGTAAAAAGCTCGGGCACCGACACGCTGCCGAGTTCGGCGATGCGGCCGAGATCGTTGCGCAGCAGGTCCACGATCATCAGGTTCTCGGCCCTGTTCTTGGCGCTTGCGGCAAGAGCCTCTCGGGCCAAACGATCGGCTTCGGGATCGGCGGCGCGGGCGGCGGTGCCTTTCATCGGCTTGGCCGCGATAGTGCCGTTCGAGATTTCAAAAAACAGCTCGGGCGACAGCGACAGAATCTGCTGCATGCCGGTATCGAGGTAGGCGCCGTAGCGGGCGCCGGAAGCCGGACGCAGCTTGGCGTAGAGTGCCAGCGGATCGCCGGCGAAGGAAAATTGCGCCCGGAAGGTCAGATTGGCCTGATAGAAGTCGCCTGCGGCGATCAGCGCCTTCACCCGCTCGAAACGGACGGCGTAGGCCGCCTCGTCCCATTCCAGCTGCAGGGGACCGGCGTACGCCCTGCCCTCGATCCAGCCGTCCAGCGCAGCGGCAGAGGCTGTGAGGGGCGGGCTGAACACGCCGAACCACAGGAGCGGCCCATGGCGGTCGGGGGGCTCCAGCGGTGCCAAGCGGGGCTCCAGCGCATAGCCCGCCTCGTAGGCCAGATATCCCGCAATAAAGTTGCCAGCGGCGCGTTCGGCCTCAAGAATCTCCAGCGCCGGAGCGACATCCTGCGGCCGGTCAGCCCGGATTACCTTCCGCGGATCCGCGAAAATGGTTAATCCACCGCTGGAACCACCATCAAAAAAGACCGTCGGCCGACCGCGCAAGAATACCTCCGGAACCAGGGTGCAACACTCCGTTGAGGAAGGAGCAACACCCACCTTGAATGACGGTGGATTCACCCCACATTGTAGCCATGCGGTGCCGCTTCCTGGGCCGCACGCTTACGAAGCCGCTTAAGGAGGGCTTTGTCATGAACCGTACCGTCTATTTCAATAGCCCGTTCCTTTTGGGTTTCGAGCGACTGGAACAACTCCTCGAGCGTACCGCCAAGAGCGGTGGCGACGGGTATCCCCCCTATAACATTGAACAATCCAGCGACGACAAGTTGCGTATCACGCTCGCGGTGGCCGGTTTCTGCCGCGAAGAGCTGAATGTGACGGTCGAAGACCGTCAACTTGTCATCCGCGGCAAGCAATCCGATGCCGGCGATCGCAATTTCCTGCACCGCGGTATTGCAGCCAGACAGTTCCAACGCGCGTTTGTATTGGCAGAAGGCATCGAGGTAACCGGCGCAAGTCTGGAAAACGGACTTTTGAGCATCGACCTCGAACGCCCCAAGAGCGCCACGATCGTGCGTACCATAGAGATCGAGGCGGGACATCCGGAGGGAATGAAGGCAAAGCCGGAAAGGACGTTGCCATGAACGAGATCGACATCGAATTCACCCCGGAAGAAGAGCGGGTCGCATACATCAAACCGACCGGCAGTGCCGAAGCGCATCGCCTTGGCCTCATTCCTCCCGGAATCGAATTGCCGCCCGGCGGCAAACTCTATGTGCTGCATGCCGAAGACGGCAGCGTGATCGGCGTCACCGACGATTACGAAAGCGCCTGGGGCGCCGCGGTTCAAAACGAATTCACGCCGGTGTCGCTGCACTGATCGTGTAGAAAGCCGGTATTCCAGAAGCCGGAGGGTCCCCTCTCCCCTCCGGCTTTTCGTTTGCGCGTTTTACGCGTGATCTGAGTTAATCCGCGCTCTTGTTCGCCGATGATTTTTGGGTCCATGTACCTTCGTAAGAGGTACACCATGACCAATCCCGTCTGGACCCAACACTTCGACGTCAACACCATCGTTCTCGATCATCAAAAGCAGCTCAGCTTGGTCGGATTGCTGAACCTGCTGCAGGACACCGCCTGGATCCACGCCGAACAACTCGGCTGGGGTTACGACGCGCTGGTCGAGAAAGGCACCATCTGGGTGCTGTCGCGCCAGAAGGTGGTGATGAAGGAATGGCCGATGTGGCAGGACAAGGTGACCATCCGCACCTGGCCGCGCCGCTCGGGCGCCCTGATGGCGCTGCGCGAATTCGAAATCGTCGCGGAGAACAAGAGCGGCGAAACGCGACGCATCGGCGAATGCTCGACCAGCTGGCTGGTGCTCGACTGGAACACGCGCAAGGTCCAGAAGCTCGACAAGATCATGTTCGGCGTCCCCTCGCTCAGCGAAGGCGTGCTCGATATCTCTGCCGAACGCGTGCCGCCGCGCAGCGATCTTGGCGAGATCGCACGCTTCGAAGTGCGCAACAGCGATCTCGACGTCAACGGCCACGTCAACAACACCCGCTACGCCCAATGGGTGACCGACACGCTGTCGCTCGACGAAATGAAACGTTACGCCATCGACGAATACGAAGTGAATTTCCTCGCCGAGACGCTGGTCGGCGACACGGTCGTGATCGAAAGCGAGACCGGCACGCCGGACGCCGACGGCACGCTCCTGCGCCACTACCAGGGCCGCAAGACGACCGAAGAAAAGCCCGCCTTCACCGCCCGCCTGAAGCTGCGGCCGCGCTAATACTGGGTGGCGGGCGTCACGTAGAGCAATTGGTGCTTGAAATCGATGTAGAGATGCAGGCGCCGTAGCACGCCCATCCCCACGATCATGTTTCTATCCCAACGGCCGCCGCCCAAAACGGCGGCTTCACGGCCAGGCACAAGCTCGATCGCCGGGTTGGAAACACTGACGTCTCCAAACGACAGGGTCTTGAACGGATAGTGGCGCGACCGATCGAGCGCCTTCTTGTCGAGATCGAAGACCTTCGCTGCCCGTTCCAGACTCATGACGCTGTCGGCTGCGCCGGTATCCAGGATGGCGTTGATGTCTTCGCCATCGAGCTTCATCTTCACCACGATATGGTTGCGACCGACCACGAACGGCACGACCCCATAATGGGATGAGGTCCAGTAGGTTTTGTATTCACAATCGTTCGGCGCAATCAGTTTCAGCGAGGCGTTGGCGAAATCGAGTTCGAGATCGAAATTTCTGAGAACGTCCGTTCCCAACAGACCGGCGGAATCGAAATCATCGCTCCTGACGAAAAGCGGGACATCGCGGCCCTTCATCTCGCCGATCGCGAACTCCGAAATCGTCACTTGCTGGTCGTCGAACCTTCCACCAAAGCGTTTCATTCCGGCGCCATACGGCGCAGCCTTCGTCTTCAAGCCCAACGCCTCGACGGTCTGGTGGGCAATCATCGTTTGCGCCGCCCCGGTATCCAGCATGATCCGCTGCGGCGTGCCGTTGAGTGCAATCGGCACGGTGATACGGCCCGTGTTGTCCATCTCCATATCGAGAGCCGCATACAAATGAAGTTTGCACACCGACGGCGGCACCGCAGACGGTGCCGGGTCGGCCGCGACGGCCGCAACGGTCGCCATCATTGCCAGAGCCAAGCAACCGGCCGTACGTTTGAGCATCTCGTCTACTCCTTCGTGACCGGAACGCCGAGCCGCTTTAATTCCGCTTTGGCGGCGTCATATTCGATGAAGCCGAGCGGACAACTGCGCATGGCTTCAAGCAGCAGCGGCGTCGCCTGGGGCGTATCGTTCCGCCCAAGATGCCATTCTGCGATGTAGAAATCGGCTTCGCAGCGCCGGTCCTTGGCTACTCGCACCCGCAAGCTCTCGGCGTCGCTCTCGACGCTCGCCGGCGTGGCGTGTCCGAGATAGAGATCGACCAACGGCTTCGGCCAGCCGCTGTCGATGGCAGCAAGACCGGCCGCGATCTCGGCTGCATCGAGCTTTCCCGCACGATGGGCGACCATGGCCTGCCAAAGCAGCACATAAGGCGCGAGGTCGGAATCCTTTTCGTACTTCTTGAAGGCTTCACGGCTGCTCGCTACGGCCTCGTCATAGAGGCCATAGCGCCACTCCAGCCGCGCGAATTTCCACCAATCGTGGGCCGATATTTTGCCCTTGGCGAGGCTGTCGAGTTCCTTGCGTGCGCCGGCAGTATCGGAGAGGCAAAGATTCACCCATAGGCGCAAACGGATCGCGGGCCGGTCGCCGGTTTTCAAGCCGTCGTGGGTATCGAGGTCCTGCTTGGCCTTGTCGCATTGATCGAGATTGAGATAGGCCTCGGCCCGGCCGCGATAGGCTGCCGATTTGTAGGCCGGCACCAGATCGGGCGCCGCCAGCGCGACGGTAAACGCCGTCACGGCGGCCGCGTAGTCCTCGCGCAGATTCGCGGTCATCCCGCTGGTGAAATCGTCATAGCCGGCCGCGAATGCCGTGCCGCTCGCGGCCAGCAGTGCGGCGAACGCCGCCCCCATTCCCTTCACGAACAACTCCCCCCAGCCCGCAAGTCGCAACTCTAGGGGGAGATTTGGCCGGATGGCAATGCGACGTCTACTTCGCTTCCACCGGGGCTGCCGCCCTAATACTGCGTCGCGGGCGTGACGTAGATCATCTCTTCCTTGTAGCTGATATAGAGATGGAGGCGGCGCAGGATGCCCATGCCGAGCAGCAACCGCGGTCCGCCCCAGTTCAGCATCTTGCTCTTCTTTTCCGAGACCAGCGTGATGTCGGGATTGCTTACCGAGACGGAGCCGAACGACATCGTCTTGAAGGGATAATGCCCTTTGTGCTCGGTCAGGCTCTTCTCGTCGATGTCGAAAAGGTCTTCAGCCTTTTCCAGGCTCATCACCGTATCGGACGCGCCGGTATCGAGGACGGCCCTGACTTCCTTGCCGTCGATCTGAACCGTCAACTGGATGCTGCGATCCTTGTAATCGAAGGGCACCAGACCGACATCACCTTTGGTCCAATACAAAACCTTGCCCTTGCAGTGGTTGGGCGAGATGAGGTTGAGCGTCGCTTTGGCGAAGTCGAAATCGAGATCGAAATAGTAGAGGAAATCCGCTCCCAGCAGCCCGTCGAACGTTGCGGTATCGGTATTCATCACCATGAACTGGGTGCGCTCGCGCGCCAGCCGCCCGAACCCGAACTGGTCGAGATTGACAAAGTGATCGATCACCGCCCCGCCCCAGCCCCTGAGCTCGAAATTGCCGGATCGCTCCATTTTGACGCCGAGAATCTTGGCGGTGCGATCGGTGACGACGGAATAATAGTCGCCTGTATCGACAAGCAGACGGAACGGCGTGTGGTTCAGCGTAACCGGCACCGTCATCACGCCGGCGGGTTCGATGTCCATCGGCAGTTTCGAGACGATCACCAGGTCACAATCTTCAGCAGCCTGCGCCGCAGCGCCGGTCGCAAGCAGCGAGACAATCGCAAGGGCCGTTCGGCGGATCATTTCGCGCCCTCCTTCATACCCAGGCGTTCCGCCTCGGCCTTGGCACCGTAAAGCTCGATGAAGCCCGCCGGACAGCCGGACAGCGCCGATCCGATCAAAGGCTTGGCCGCCGCCGCATCGCCGCGCGCGACTTGCCATTCCGCCAGATAGAAGTCGGCTTCGCATTTCTGGCCGGGGATGGCGTCGCTGTCGCCGCGGGCCGCCTTGGCAACGACTTCTTCGACCTTGCGCTTGCCGAGATAGAAGTCGAGCAGCGGCCTGGGCCAATCGCTGCTGTCGAGAAAATCGACCAGCGTCTCCAGCTTGGTGCGATCGAGAGAACCAATGCGATCCGCCGTGATCGCGTACCACAGCACCAGATAGCGGGCGTGCGGCGTCCGGTCCTTGTCCGCCACCATCGCATCGACCGCCTTGTCGAGAACGCTGCGGGCGCCCCGGAAATCGCCGTACTGCCATTGCATCCGTGCAAAGGCGAAGGCGCGGTCATGGCTGAGGATCGGACCGTTGCCCGCCTCAAAATCCTGCTGGGCTCCGGCAAAGTCTTTGAGACACAGCTTGATGTCTGCGCGCAGGTAATAGCCGGAGCGGTCCAGCGGCCGGACGGCGACGGACGCATTCAGATCCGTCAACGCGTCGCTGCAGCGGCTTTTCTCCCGATAGGCTGCCGCCCGGCCCTGATGGGCCGCAACGACATAGGCCGGAACCAGATCGCCGGCCGCCAGTGCCGCCGTGAATCCCTTGATCGCACCATCCGGATCGTCCCGGATGTTTGCCGTCACCGCCTGAGCAAAATCGTCGTAACTCGTAGCCCCCGCGCCGCCGGCACACAGTGCGAATGTCACTGCGGCCATCACTCCACGCTTCACGGCAATCTCCCCCCGAAGCCCGCGGGAAGATCATATCGTCATGCACGCCGGACTAGCAATCTCCCGGCGCGCTACATTGCTGCCGTGGGGTTCGCCTTGTTCTAGTCCCTATGATGGCGAGCCAGCGCCAAAGCGGCCTCCCGGGTGCCGCCCTAATACTGCGTTGCGGGCGTGACGTAGAGCGTCTCTTCCTTGTAACTGATGTAGAGGTGGAGACGGCGCATGATATCCATACCGAGGATCATCTGAGGCCCTGCACCGCCCATAGATTTGCTGTGCTTGTCCGAAACGAGCTTGATCTGAGGATTGTTCACGGTAACGGCTCCAAAGGACATTGTCTTGAACTTGTCCTTCGACCAGCCTTCGACCGGTTTGCTTCCTCCGAACAAGCCGTTTGCTTCTTCCAGACTCATAACCGTTACGTTCGATCCCGTGTCGAGAACGGCGTTGACCGGTTTGCCGTCGAGCATGATCCTCAGGTTGATGTCGTGGTGCTGATACTTGAACGGAACCTTGCCATAGGCGCCTTGCGTCCAGTAGACGGCCTTGCCTTCGCAACGATCCGGAGAAATAAGATTCAGTTGGGCCTTGGCGAAATCGAAATCGAGGTCGAAATAATAGAGATAGTCCGCCCCGATCACACCGTCGATGGTTTCCGGCAAACTGTACGCAACCATCAAGTTGGTTCTGTCGCGTCCCATCCGGCCAATAGAGAACTGCTTGGCCTCGATGAAAAACGAAGTCATCCATCCACCCCAACCGATCAGAACAAGATCGAGCGTCGGTTGTATCTTCGACTTGAGTGCATCCGCGGTGTAGCCGGAAACGATAGTCGCATAAGCGCCGGTATCGATGATCATCTTGAACGGTCGGCGATCCACCAGAACCGGGACCCGAACCAATCCGTCGTCACCCAGGTCCATCCGGAATGCAGACTTGATCGTCAACGAACAATCCGGGCTTTCCGCGTGAACCGGAGCGGCAACCACTGCTGCCAGCGCCGCAGACAACACCATCCGCCGCATCATTGGTCGTCATCCTTATCGGCAACTTCGGGCAACCCGAGCCGGGCTGCCTCCGCCTTGGCTGCCGAATATTCGATAAAGCCTTTCGGACATTTCGCCACTGCGTCGGCGATCAGCGGCTTTGCGGCATCACCATTGCCATGCGCTATGTGCCATTCGGCGATGTAGAAATGGGCTTCACAGGTCTGACCGGCAGACTTGGCGCCCCACGTCACGGGGCGAACCTGCTCCGGCTTGATTTTGCCGAGATACAGATCCATCAGCGGTCCCGGCCAATCCTCCCGCGCCGCAGTCGCAGCATAAGCAGCGAGTTTTTCCCGGTCGAGACGACCAAGGCGAGCCTCCGTCATGGCGTACCAAAGCAGGGCATAGCTGTCGCTTTGGTCCTTGTTGTTCTGCGAAATCTCCAGCAACGTCTGAAAGCTGCTGCTGGCTTCCTGAAATACACCCTCTCGCCACAGAAGCATGCCTAGCTCCTTGTAGGGATAGACGTCGGACGCATTCGTTTTCATCGCCTCGTAGTCCCGACGCACCCCCGCAAAGTCCTTCGCACAGAGATTGGCGGCAGCGTGCAGCCGACGGACCGACCGGTCCGATGGGATCAGCGCAATAGCTGCATCGGCATCCGCCAACGCCTGCTGACAGTTTTTCTCGGCCAGCCAGATACGCGTACGAACGCGATAGATCGTGGTCTTGTAGGCTGGGGCCAAATCCGGAGCCGCCAACGCGCCCGTCAACGCAGCAATCGCCGCGTCATGATCCCCGCGCACTGCCGCCGCCATGCCTTTAGAAAAATCATCGTAGCCGCTAGCAACGGCGGCACTCGCGGAAGCCGCCAATATGATGGCGACCGCAATCATACGCTTCACGCCAACTCCCCCCTCGAAGCCCGCGAGTCGCACTCTAGGGGGAGCCTTGGCCGGATAGCAATGTGGCGTCTACTTCGCTGCCGCGGGCTTCGCCTTGTTCAAATCCTCAAGCAGCGGCTTCATGGCATCGAGTTCGGCGCCGAAGCCGGCCCAGTCGCCAGCCTTCAACTTGGCGATGGCTTTGTTGTAGTGCTCGAGCGCGGCTTTGGCAGAGCCGGCCGGCACGGCGGCCAGAACCGCTCCCGCCGCGGCTTGCGCCGGCCCGGTCTCGGCCGCAGACGGAGGACGGTCGATATCGAGCGAGCCTTCGGGGGCCCGGAACAGCTTGGCGAGCGTCTGCCCCAGCGTCTCCTCCATCACAACCTTATTGTTGTAGACGGCGATGACCCGCTTCAATTCGGGCAGCTGCCCCGACGCGGCGCGCAGGTACAGCGGCATGACGTAAAGCACCGAATTGTCGATCGGCACCACCAGAAGATTGCCGTGGATGACGCGGCTGCCCGACTGGTTCCACAGCGTGATCTGCTGCGACACCTCGGTGTTCTGGCTGATGAGCGCGTTGATCTGGAACGGGCCGTAGATCAGCTTGTCCTTCGGGAACGTGTAGACGATCAGCTTGCCGTAATGCTCGGGATCGCAGCGCGCGGCGAGCCACGCGATCATGTTCTCCTTCTGGCGCGGCACCATCGGCAGCATCAGCACGAACTCGGTGTCCTTCGCCCCCGGCAGCCGCATATTGATGAAATACGGCTCCATCTTGGATTCCCCGGTGTCGTCGTCGGCCGAGGGTTTCCGGGGGAACTGCCACTGGTCTTCGCGGCTGAAGAACACTTCCGGCGAATCCATGTGGTAGGAGGCATACATCTGCGCCTGGACGGCGAAGAAATCCTCGGGATAGCGGATGTGGCGCTTCAGATCGGAGGGCATCGCCGCGAGCGGCTGGAACAGACCCGGATAGATGCGGGCATAGGTCTTGACCAGCGGATCGCGCGCGTCGGCGAGATAGTACGTCACCGTGCCTTCATAGGCGTCGACCACCACCTTGACCGAGTTGCGGACGTAATTGCCCATGCCGCTGTCGGCCGGCTTCGAATAGGGGAAGACATCCGACGTCGTGTAGGCGTCCTGCATCCAATAGAGCTTGCCGCCCGACACGACGATGTAGGGATCGTGGTCGAGTGTCAGGAACGGCGCAATCTCGGTGATGCGCTGCTGGATATTGCGGCGGAAGACCAGACGGCTTTCCGGCGTCACGTATTTCGACAAGAGAATGTTGATGTCGCCGAAATACCAGGAGAACAGAAGCCGGTTGCCGAGACCGCCGATCGCAACGCCGTCACGCCCCCTGTAGGCGGCATAGACGTTGTTGTCGCCCTTGGGATAATCGAATTCCGGCGTCGAGCTCTTCACGAGGATATAGTTGTCGGTAGCTTCGCCGAAATAGATACGCGGCTCGGTGATCTTGGGGCCGCCGTCCGAAACCGGCGGAATATCCTTCACGTACAATGCCGGCAGGCCGCCGACCTCGGTCTTGGTCACCGGGCTCATCACCACGCCGTTGCCGTGGGTGTAGAGCACATGCAGGTTGACCCAGGTTTGGGCGCTCTGCGGCAACTGGCTGGAATCGAACTCGCGTGCCGTGGTCATCACCTGCTGGTACTTGCCGTCCAGCATGTAGCGGTCGACGTCGGCATCGCTGAATTTGTAGTAGGTGCGGATTTCCTGAAGCTGGGAATAACTCGCGAGCAGCGGCTTGACGTCCCAAAGCCGGATGTTGTCGATCGTCGGCCGGTTTGCGGAGATAGCCGCGGCGGTCAAATTCTCGTCGGCGACGAACGGCTTTTCCTGGATATTGTTGAGGCCGTAAGCCTCGCGCGTCATCGCGATGTTCCGCGCGATATAGGGCGCCTCGAACTGAAGCTGGTTCGGCTTGACGTAAACGCGCTCGTAAAGCCCGGTCATCAGGGGAGCCACCACGACCGATACCGCCATCAGCGCGACCGCCACCAGAGCGGGGTTCTTGAGCGAGTGGCCGCGGAGATTGGCGAACGATACCACCGCACCGGCGATGGCCAGGATCGTCAGCGCCCACAGGATCGGAATCTGCAGGTGCACGTCGGTATAGCTGGCGCCGACCACGGCGCCGTTGTCGCCGTAGACCACCTGAAAGCGCTGCAGCCAGTAGTCCCCAGCCTTGACCAGGAGCCAGGCCCCGAGCAGCACCGAGCCGTGCGCCACCGCGACCGGCGCGATGTAGCGGCGCTGCTGATCGAACAGGATTGCCCCGTGCACCCAGTACAGCACCGCCGCCATGATGCCGCCGACGGTGATGGTGAAAAGCAGCCAGTTCTTGAGCGCGACATAAGCGGGCAGCGAGAACAGGTAGAAGCCGATGTCCATCCCGAACAGCGGATCGGTCTGACCGTAGGGCACCTGATAGATGTAACGCAGCGCCACGCTCCAGTTGCCGAGTTCGGAGGCGGCGATCAGAAGCGCCACGACCAGCGAGACCACGACTATCAGGATGCGCCACGGGAACGACCGGTACAGCCGCTCCAGCAAAACCGGCGGCGTCAACCCTTCGATCGAATTCCACGGCGAGGACACCGCGTGCAAGTTCGGCCGGAACCCGGAGAGGCGCTGCGCGATCGCGGCGTTGGCATAGAGGATCGCCGCCGTCGGCACGAACGCCGCCAGGAAAACCACGATCTTGGCGTTCACGGTCGTCCAGAACACGCCGGCAAAGCCCAGCGAGGCGAACCAGGCCCAATCCACCAGGAAACTGGCGGCAAGGCGCAAGAGGATGAGCGCGAGGAAGATCGCGCCGACGACGATCGCAAGGATTCGGTTTCTGGGGGTCACGGTGGTCCTGCCTGAGAATCGCGGACGTGGGAACGGCGCAAAGTACACCGCGGGCGGGAACCGGGGCAAGCGAAGCCGGCCGCGCGCCCCGCTATGCCGCTTCCGAATCTTTCAGAAGTTTCACCTTGGGCAGGTGCTTCAACGGTCCGGCATCGCCAACGGCCGGCACCACGGATGATCCCCACAACCAGCGCACCCCGCGGGCAAGACAGGATTGCAGCGCCGCCGAAGAATCGACGTGGTCGGCAAATGATACCAACCCCGAGCGACGGGTCTCGGACATCAGCGCTGCGACCTCGGTTTCGCAGGCCGACGGCGAAAGTCCTCTGAGCGAGACCCCCAGCGCCTTGATACCGGCATTGCGGAATGCAGGCAGCGACACCGCGGCCGGACGCGGCGCGCGCGCCAGTACCGCCCCGCAGAACGTCTGCAAGATCGTAACGACCTCGGCGACGCGCGATTGCGGAATGCCGGACGGAAGGTCCTTGATCTCGTAGGCGAGATAGGGCCGCAAGGCGGCGTCCAGCAAGCGGCAGCCGGCCAGGAACTGCATGCGCACCATCGGCACGGACAGGATCACGGCCGATACCGGGACGGTCAGGATGTAGCGTTCGCCGCGGGCGAGATGGCGCTGCAGATCGCGCGTGCCGCGCCGCACCAGGTCCAGCGTTATCGCGGTGATGGCGCGAAGGCGTTCCGGAGAACTCTCCGGGCCATGGCTTTGCCAGCCGTTCGCAGGCTGACAGCGATAGGCGCGGATGACCTGCACTTCGGCATCCCAGACCGGCTGATAGAGGATCTCGAATTCGCCGGGCTGCGGCAGGGCGGCTTCGCAGAGTCCGTTGGCTTGCGACGGTGCGAGTTCCAGACCGGCCTTACCCGTCAGCGCCGTCAGCTCGTCGGGCTCGAACGCCTCCACCTCGATGATGCTGTCGCCGATCGCCTCTGCGGGCGCGACCGTCAAATTGTCGAGAGCACAGGTGCCGAGCAGGCCTTTGGTCAAGTCGTAAGCGATGCGCACGCAGATGACCTCGCCGTCGGCCCGCGCCGCCGCGGGCATGATGACGAGGCGGTTCATGTCGTCGAGCGGCAGGAAACAATCGGCCGGCCCAAGCTGCTCGCGCAGCAACTGGTCGAGACGGGCGGCTGCGATATCGCGCAGCTTCGGCCACCGTTCGCCGACCGCCTTGCGGATGCCGTCGAGGCTGATGACCGTGGCGCTGCCGCCGCCCTTCACCAAGCGGGCAGACGAAGTGACCCAGCTAGCGCTGCGGTCGACGGGTTCGGTGGTTTCGACGCGCATGACGGGAAAAAGCTACGCGCTGGTGGTTGCCGGGCTCTTAAGTGATGCCCGTGCGATGCAGCGAAAAGCGTTACCCGCGCACCAGTACAAAATGCGGTACGGCCGGGAAATTATCGTTACCAAAATCGCGCGTAGGGAGAATTACTTATGCAAACCCGACCGTATCAGGCCGCAACCGAACTGGCGCCGCCGACCGGTTCCGTCAGAATTGCATACAATGCTTCGGCGGTCGTCGCCTTGCGCAGCTTCTCGCAAGCCGCCTGATTGCGCAGGAGCCGCGACACGCGCGCCAGCGCCTTCAAATGATCGGCCCCCGAGCCTTCCGGCGCGAGCAGCATGAACACCAGCTCGACCGGCTGATTGTCCACCGCTTCGTATTCGATCGGCGTATCAAGCTTGGCGAAGATTCCGGAGATCTTCTTGATTTCGGAAAGGCGGCCGTGCGGGATGGCGATGCCCTGCCCCACGCCGGTGGTGCCGAGCCGCTCGCGTTCGACCAGGGTCTCGAGAATGCGCGCCTGCGGCACGCGCGTGATCTGCGCGGCCTTTTCGGCGAGATGATGCAGAAGCTGCTTCTTGTCTTTGGCTTTCAGAGACGGAAGCACACCCTCAGGACTGAGCAAGTCGGAGATTTGCATGACGGCCCTACGGTAACCTTCTCTGCGACGAAGAAGCGGGAAAACACCTATTCGAACGCGTACCCCGAACGCTTGTTGCCAAACTGTCTTATCTGTTTCTCCGGGCCGGTCCCGGCGATTTTCCTTAACCCTACGAGGGGTGTCGTTCGGAAGGCGCGGACCATTAGTCCGGAGGTTTTTTAAAGTCAACGCTTGAAATCAGCGGAGCCCGGAATTCAAGGATTCTCCCGCTTTCAGACGCCGCCGTTCGACCGAAGACGGAATGCGCATCGATTCGCGGTACTTCGCCACGGTGCGGCGCGCGATGTGCACCCCATCGGCAGTCAGCAGTGCAACGATACGATCGTCGGACAGGATTTCGCGCGGCTCTTCGCGCTCGATCATTTCGCGAATGCGATCGCGCACCGCTTCGGCCGAATGGGATTCGGAGCCGTCGAGCGACTGGATGGCGGCCGTGAAGAAGTATTTCAATTCGAAGAGGCCGCGCGGCGTGGCGACGTACTTGTTCGAGGTGACGCGGCTGACCGTCGATTCGTGCATGCCGATGGCGTCGGCGATGGTCCTCAGATTGAGCGGCCTAAGATGGCGCACGCCGTAGGCGAGAAAGCCGTCCTGCTGGCGCACGATCTCGCTGGCGACCTTGAGGATGGTGCGGGCGCGCTGGTCCAGGCTCTTCACCAGCCAGTTGGCGTTGTTGAGGCACTCGGTCAGATAGGTCTTCGATTCCTTGTCGCGCGCATGCGCCGACACCCGCGCGAAATAGCGGGCGTTGACCAAGAGGCGCGGCAAAGTCTCGGAATTCAGCTCCACCAGCCAGCCGCCGTCGGGGCCCTCGCGCACGATCACGTCCGGAACCACCGGCTGCACCGGCTCGGTCGTGAACTTCAGACCCGGCTTGGGGCTGAGGGCGCGGATCTCGGCCAGCATGTCGGCGATGTCGGCGGAATCGACGCCGCAAATCTGGGCCAGTTGGGACATGTCGCGGCGCGCCACCAGATCGAGATGGGCGACCATCGCGGCCATCGCCGGATCGAAGCGGTCTTTTTCCTTGAGCTGCAGCGCGAGGCATTCGGCGAGATCGCGCGCGGCCACGCCCACCGGATCGAAGCCCTGCAAGACGGCGAGGGTTTCTTCGATCAGCGTCTTCTCGCACCCGAGACGGGCGGCCATCTCGTCGAGATCGGCGCGCAGGTATCCCGCCTCGTCCACGGCGTCGATCAGGGCGACACAGATGAACCGTTTGTCCGCGTCGAAGGCGGCGATGGCGAGCTGCTCGAGCAGATGATCCTTCAGCGTGCCGCCTTCGGCGACAGTGGATTCGAGAAGGTCCTCCTCGCCCTCGTAGCGCTGGGCGCTGCCGCGCACCGTCGACCAGTCGGCCAGCGGCGCATTCTCGGCACTGGTCGCGCCGCGCTCCTCGCCGTCGGAATAGCGGTCTTCCCCGGTCGCATCCATGTCGGCGCATTTGGAGAAGTCTTCGCGCGCCAGTTCTTTGTCGAGGGCTTCCGCCGGAACGGCCTCGGCTGGGGGCGGTTCGCGTTCGGCTTCGAGCGCCGGCGTGCTGTCGTCGCGCTCCAAAAGGGGGTTCTTCTCCAGCTCCTGCTCGCAAAACTCCGCCAGCTCGATGTTCGACAGTTGCAGCAGCTTGATGGCTTGCTGCAATTGCGGAGTCATCACCAGGGACTGGCCCTGCCGGAGTTCGAGGCGCTGGGAGACAGCCATCTAGGTTTCCCCCTCCCGTACGCAACGCGGACGCATCGTCGTCATAGCGAGAACCGCTCTCCCAAATAGACACGCCGCACATCGCGATCCTCGACGATCTCGCCCGGCGTGCCTTCCTTCATTACGACGCCATCGTGAAGGATGTAGGCGCGGTCGATGATATCGAGCGCATCGCGCACATTATGATCGGTAATGAGCACGCCGACGCCGCGATCCTTGAGGTGCTTTACCAAGGTGCGGATTTCGCCGACGGCGATCGGGTCGATGCCGGCGAGCGGTTCGTCGAGCAGGATGTAGGACGGATGGGTGGCCAGCGCGCGGGCGATCTCCACCCGACGGCGTTCGCCGCCCGACAGCGCGATCGACGGCGTGTTGCGCACGTGGGTGACGCCGAATTCGGCCAGCAGCTCTTCGACGGCCGCTTCCAGAAGGCCCGGCTCGGGCTCGACCAGTTCGGCCGTGGCGCGGATGTTCTCTTCGGCGGTCAGACCGCGGAAAATCGAGGCTTCCTGCGGCAGGTAGCCGATGCCCATGCGGGCGCGCCGGTACATCGGCAGACGCGTCACATCATAGCCGTCGACCTCGATGGTCCCGGCATCGACCGGGATCAGGCCGGTAATCATGTAGAAGCAGGTCGTCTTGCCGGCGCCGTTGGGGCCGAGCAAACCCACCACTTCGCCACGCTTCACCGAGAGACTGACGGAGCGGACGACAGGACGCTGCTTGAAACTCTTGGCAATGCGCGTCGCAATCAGACCCTTGCCACCCTCGATCACGCGGGGGCGCTGGCCATCGGTTGCGGTTTCAGAAGTCGGGTCCATGCGAGAACTGTGCCTGTTTGTGCTTAAGGATCTCTAAAATTTAGGGTTTTTGCGTACCGTCTTCGTTTTTCGGGGTAAACAAAGCCTGTACTCTGCCGGCCTTGCCCTGACCGCCGTCAAGCGTGGCCTGACCGGTGATGAGGTTCACCACCAGCTTCTGGCCGCGCAGCACGTTTTTGTCCTTGGTGAGGACGACGTTGCCGGTCAGCGTGATGAGCCGCGGCTCGACGTCGTAGACGCCGCTATTGCCGGTTGCGATCCCGCTCGGCGCGTCGATCACCACCCTGCCGTCGGCATAGATGTGGCTGGGATTATTCTTGTCCAGCTTGGCCCGCATTTTGTCGGCGCGCAGCTTCACCTCGCCCTGCTTGACGATGACGTTGCCGGTGTAGACCACCATGCCGGTGTTCTGGTCGGCGAACATGTCGTTGGCCGACAGGTCGATCGGCGCGTTGGGATTGGACATGCCCTTGGTGACCGTCATCTGCTGCGCCAGCGCGGCGCCCATCAGGACGCCTCCGGCCAGCAGGATCGCGATTGATCGCCTCATCGTTTGTTCGCTTTCTTCGGATACAGCGTCATGTGGACGTGCCCCGACAGCCTTAGCTGTTTCTTGGCCCGGTCGAAATGGAAGCGGTCGGCACTGAACTGACCGGTCGGGCCCTGGCCCTTCACGCCTTCGGTGCCTTCCAGAATGTTAGCCTTGATCTGGGCGGTGGCGCTCTTGGTCTGCAGCTGGTAGCCGCTGTCGGTGAACACCGAGATGCCGCCGTCGAGTTTCAGGATGCCGCTGTCGCCGTCGATCCAGCCGTGCGCCGCAGTGGCGTTGATCCAACTTTCGTTGCCGAACTGCATGTCGGCGTCGATCTGCTTCAGCTCGGCGCGCATGGACTTGGCTTTGGGGTCCTGGATCACTTCGCCGGCGGTGATCTTGAAAGGATTGCCCTTCTCGTCGGTGCCGGTGAAGCTCGACTTGGTCATAGTCAGATCGCGGGCGAGATTGCCGCTCTGCTTGATGGCCATCATGCGGTTGTTGTGGCGCGGCAGCACCGAATAGGCCACCACCGACGCCATCAACAGGGCGGCGCTGATCGGCAGGATCTTCTTCATCACACTGACGAAGCGCGAATAGCGCAAGGCGTCGGTCGCCCTCAGACGCTGGCGGGCGGACCAGTCGCGCGGCGGCTGCGGCGGCAGCTGCTGCGCAACGGCGCTGTTGATTTGCTCGCGCCGCGTCATCTGAGACCGGCCCGCAGGCAATCGTGGATGTGCAGGATGCCGACCGGCTTCGCGACTTTCGCCTTGGGATCGAGCACGAAAAGCTGGGTGATCTGCTTGTCGTTCATCAGGGCGACCGCCTCGGCGGCGAGCTGGTCGGTGCGCACGATCTTGGGCGACTTCGTCATCACGTCGGAGGCCTTGGCATCCTTCAGGTTCTGATCGAAGCGGCGGCGCAGATCGCCGTCGGTGACGATGCCGACCAGCGCCCCATCCGCACCGGTGATCCCGATGCAGCCGAAATTGTGTTTCTCCATCACCGCAATGGCTTCGCGCAGCGGCGTCGCTTCGGCCGCCAGCGGCAATTCGGCAGGGCCGTGCATCAGATCCTGCACCCGGATCAAGGCGCGGCCGAGCGATCCGCCGGGATGAAGATTGCGGTATTCGTCGACCGAAAAATCGCGCCGTTCCATCAGCGCCATCGCGAGCGCATCGCCGAGCACGATCATCAAGGTGGTTGAGGTCGTCGGCGCCAGACCGTGCGGACAGGCCTCGCTCACATGCGGCAGCACCAGCGCCACGTCGGCGGCCTTGAGCAAAGTCGAGTCCGCGTTCCACGCCATGCCGATCAGCGGAATGCGGAAGCGCTTGGCATAGACGATGAGGTCCGAGAGTTCCCGCGTCTCGCCGCGCCACGACAATACCAGCAGCGCATCGTTGCGGGTGATCTCGCCGAGGTCGCCGTGACTTGCTTCGGAAGGATGCACGAAATGCGCCGGCGTGCCGGTCGAGGCCATGGTCGCCGCGATCTTGCGGGCGATATGGCCAGACTTGCCGATGCCGCTGACGATCACCCGCCCCTTGGCGGCGAGCAGAATGTCGACGGCTTTCGTGAACTCAGGCCCCAGGCTGTCGCCCAGAAGCCGGACTGCCTCTCCCGCCACCTCGATCACGCGGTGGGCGACAGCGAGATCACCTGCGGCAGGCGCAACATCGTCTAGAACGGCGGACCCCATTCAACCACCCATGACGGCCTCCCGCCGCGAAGTACTCGCGCGGCCGGGAACCTTGTGTTGTCGTCAAGCGCCATTCGCAAACGGCGCCCAGATAAGCGGACGGCACCGGGGGGCGACGCCCTAAAGCGAAATTCGTGCCAAATGTGGCCAAATCCAAGCCGCGGTTCAAGGCGGCACCCTTGCATGGCAGTAAATACCTGAACCGCATACTTAAATTTGTTTCAGTGGGCGAAGATATCGACCTCCGGCCAGCCCTTCAGGTCGAGTTCCACCCTGGTCGGCAGGAAATCGAAGCAAGCCTGGGCCAGCTCGGTACGGTGCTCTCTCGCCAGCATGGCGTCGAGCGCGTCCTTCAGCCGGTGGAGAAACGCGACGTCGTTGGCGGCGTACGCGAGCTGACGTTCCGTCAATTCCGCGGCACCCCAGTCCGAGCTCTGCTGCTCTTTATTGAGATCGACGCCGAGGAGTTCGCGCACGAGGTCTTTGAGGCCGTGCTTGTCGGTATAGGTCCGCACCAGCTTGGAGGCCAGCTTGGTGCAATAGACCGGCGCCGTCACCACACCCAGTTCCTGGCGAAACTTGGCCATATCGAAACGGGCGAAATGGAACAGCTTGAGGGTCTTGGGGTCGGTCAGCATCCGCTTGAGATTCGGGGCCGCGTACGCCCCCGGTTCGAACTGCACCGCATGGCAGACCCCGTCGCCGGACGACATCTGCGCCAGGCACAGCCGGTCACGATAGGGGTTGAGACCCATGGTTTCCGTGTCGATGGCGACGATGGGACCGAGATTGAGACCGTCGGGCAAATCGTTCTTATGGAGTTTGATTTTCAAATTGACACCTGTGTTGCGCACCAATGCGCCTTCCCTCGGGAGTCATAACCCCAAGCAATCGTTCGGACAAATCGGCGAAGCGGCTCTCGCGGCAGGCAACCGGGGATAAACAGCGGCTGTAAAGAGGTTTGACGGACGCCCACACCCAAATGATGCAAGGGCTTGAAAGCGCTGTGACAATTTTGCGGCATGGGGATTGCGAGAGAGGGAACCTTGGTTTCCGAGGGGTGGGATGCAAGCAACGACAATCCGGAAGAACGCGCTGGGACTGGCGGTCATTTTCCTGCTCGGAGGCGTGATCGGGAATCTGATCTATAGCGCGATGCAGAAAAACCAAGTCAGCGCCGCACCAGCCCAAACGGCAGGAAAACCGCCGGGTGACGGCAGTTCAAACGCTTGGTGGACGGTGAGTGGCAAGAAGCTGTCGAGCGGAATCTCGCAAGTTACCCGCCGCGCTGCGGCGCCGCTGAGACACGCGGCCGAGACGACGCTGGCGGCCGTCGATTCGAACGTGGTGCGCGCCGGGACAGGCGGCAGCAGCTCGTTCCATCAGAATACGGTGGTGATCGTGCCGGGCGGACCGACCACGGTGATCGGCGGCGGTGGCTCGGGGGGCGGCGGGTCCGGCGGAGGGGGTGGCGGTGGAGGCGGCGGAGGCGGAGGATCCAACAACGGCGGCGGCGGCTCGCACAACGTTCCCGAAAGCGATACCGCCCTACTCTTCGGACCCGCCCTCATCTGGGCGCTACGCCGCCGGTTCCGGCAAACGAAGACTGCGGCCGTGGCGCTCCAGGAAACCGTTGAACATCCATAAGAGCCATAACGTGCGGCTGTTGTCGGACCAGCCCTGGCGATGCGCCTCGGCCAGCTTGCGAACCGTCGCCATGTCGAAATGCTCGGCCAGCGGCGTAGCCTTGCCCAGCTTGGCGGCGAACGCGTCGCCGAACGAGCCGCGGAACCAGCGCGCCAGCGGCACCGAAAAACCCTGCTTCTTGCGATAGAGCAGATCGTTGGGCACCAGCGGCTCCAGAGCCCGCTTCAAGACCACCTTGCCCTCGCCGCCCGACAGCTTGAGCGGCCGCGGCAGTCCCATCGCCCATTCGACGAAGGTGGGATCGAGCATCGGCACGCGCACTTCCAGACTGTTCGCCATCGCGGTGCGATCGACCTTGGTGAGAATATCGCCGACCAGCCAGGTCTTGAGGTCGACATATTGCGCGGCACTGACCGGGTCCTTCGACGGCGCCTTGGCCATATGCTCGGCAATCAGGTCGGCCGGACGATAGCCGGAGGTGGCACGCTTCAGATCGGGCGAAAACAGCGCGGCGCGCTGCTCGTCGGACAAGACCGCCACGTTATGGAAATAGCCTTCCGCCGCCGATACCGACAATTCCCGGAAGGTCTGGCGGGCACGCATGAACTGCGGCGCCCAATCGAGTTTCGGATAAAGCCGTCCGAGGGTTCCGAACACCGAGCGGCGCACGGGCGCAGGCAACAGACCGCGCAAGGACTCTTCGCGGCCGTGGAACAGATAACGGCGATAGCCCGCGAACAACTCGTCGCCGCCGTCGCCCGACAGCGCCACGGTGACATGGCGGCGCGCGAGTTTGGCCAGGCGATAGGTCGGCAGCGCCGAGGAATCGCCGAACGGCTCGTCGAACATGCCGGGCAAGGCTTCGACGGTTTCCATGTCGTCGGGCGAAACGACTTCGACGTGATGACGGATGTCGTAGCGCGCGGCGACTTCCTCGGCGTAACGGCGCTCGTCGAACTTGGGATCGTCGAAACCAATAGTGAAGCAGGACAGCGCCTGCGGCACGGCTTGCGCCATCAGCGCGGTAATAGCGCTGGAATCGACGCCGCCGGAAAGAAACGCGCCCACCGGCACATCGGCGACAAGCTGGGACCGCACGGCGCCGGACAGCCGGTCGCGCAAGATATCGGCGGCATGATCGAGGTCGCGCTCGCTCACATTGGCCGGATGCGGTTCCCAATAGGTGCGGATTCGCGGAGACTGGCCGCGCTGCAACAGCATGCACTGGCCGGCGCCGAGTTTTCGCACGCCGGCATAGATGGTACGCGGATCGGTGACATAACCGAACGCAAAAAAGTCCTCGACCGCGAGCGGATCGATGACGCGCGGCAGGGCCGGATCGGCCATCAGCGCCTTCAGTTCCGACGCGAACAGGAAGGTGCGGTCGGGCAGGATGGAATAATACAGCGGCTTCTCGCCGAGGCGGTCGCGCGCCAGAAACAAAGTCTGCTCGCTGCGGTCCCAGAGCGCGAAGGCGAACTGACCGTGGATCTGATCGACCACGTCGGGGCCCCACTCCACCCAGCCGCGCAGGATCACTTCGGTGTCGGAGCGGGTGCGGAAGGTATGGCCGCGCCGTTCGAGCACGCGCCTGAGATCGCGGTAGTTGAAGATTTCGCCGTTGAAGACGATGCCGATGCGGCCCGCTTCGGTGAACATCGGCTGCTCGCCGGTGGCGAGATCGATGATCGCGAGGCGCCGGTGCCCGAGCGCCAGACCGGGCTCGAAATGGAACCCTTCGCCGTCCGGACCGCGATGGGCGATGGCGTCGTTCATCGCCTTGGCCAAACGCCGATCCGGGGACCTCAGTCCCGCCATGTCAAACCAACCGCTGATGCCGCACATGCCCTACTCCATCCTGGCGAGGCGGTCCTTGACCGGCTGAAGCGCCGCCGCCGCTTCCCGCAAACGCGCGCGGGCCGTTTCGGTTTCGCCGTCAACCGGCGTCGACAAGGCCAGCAGGGCCGCGCCGCGTCCGCCGGCGAACGCCGACTTCACGTGATCGAGCTTGACCGCAAGGCCGCTTTGGGTGAACGCACCGCCGCTGACATAGGTCCACCAGACAAGGCGCGTGAGGCCGGCCGATCCGATCTGCAATTCATGAAAGTTGACCGGCACCGCACCGACTTTTGCAGTGGCCTGCCTTTCGGCAATCGGATGCCAGACGTCTTCGTCCCAGAATTTGTTGGCGGACGAGATCAGATTGTGGCCCCCGCCGCCGTAATAGTCGACGAACACGTCCACGGCAGCGCCGTCTTCCGTTGCATTGGCACGGCGCATGGCGAATTCGAGCTTGGCATCGGGCGCCTGGAAGCCGGGGGCCCAATCGCGCGACACGGACTCCGTCGAGAAGCCCTGCACCTCCGGAACGACCGCGAACGCGCTCGCATCGACCGGCCTGCCGGTCGCGTGCCATGCGGCGAACGCCGGCACGGCGGAAACGGACAGCAGCGCCAGCAACACCGTCAGCGGCAACAGATGCGCGCGGATCGGTTGCGGCGCCGGTGCGACGGCCGGCTCGGACGGAAAATCGTCGGCAAATTTCGAACCGACGAACATCAGCACCGCCAGGATCGCGACCGAGAAGCCCCAGCCGTACACGAGATGATCGGCGCCGACAGCAATCCGGTTATCGGAGAAGTGCGCCAGGAGAACAATGCCGAGCGCGCGAAAACCGTTGCCGATGATCGGCACGATCACGCATGCCAGCATGAACAGCGCGATCTTGTTCCATTTGCGATAGGTGAGATGCGCGAACAGCGCACCGACCGCGATGGTCGCGATCAGGAAGCGCAACCCGGCACACGCCTCGGCGACCTGGAAGCGGCCGTTGGCAAGCTCGACGATGTTGCCTTCCGTGAAGTGCAGGATACCGAGCACGGTCAGTCCCTGGTCGATGAACCACGTGGTGAAGTGCTGCAGCGGCCCAATGAGATATTCCCCCATCGGGACCAGGAAGAACAAGTATAGCGCCGGAAACAGGATGACGCGATAAATCTTGGGACCGAGCAATGCCAGCGCCAGCACTTGCACAAAGGCGATCAGCGCGAGCTGTTCGATCTCGTTGATCGAGGCGAGTGCTCCGACGAACGCTGCGGCCATCACCGGCAGCGCCAGCAACAGCGCGCGGGGACAGGCGACCGGAGTCAGGCGCGCCAGCGCGCGGCGCTTGCCCCAGATGAGATACGCCACCACCGGAATGATGAGGAAGCAATGCGAAAACGTCGGCGAAACCCACCACACCGTGACGGCCGCGGCGACCGTACGCGCGTACAGGAGGCCGAGCAGAACGATCAGCCCCGCCAGCGCGGCCAAATGGATGGTCCAGGTGGAAACGCTGAGCGCTTGCGGACGGCCGGCACGATCGAGGCTGCTCATTCCGTTTCCCCCACCAGCGCTTCGCTCCACACCGCGGCTTTGCGCACGGCCGGAGGAACGCCGTCCAGAATGCGATCAAGAACGCCAAGCGTAATGTCCCAGCCGTATTCGCGTTCGACCAAAGCGCGGCCGTTGGCGGCAACGCGGTCGCGATCCGGACCGGTGGCGGCGGCGATCACGGCGTCGGCAAACGCCTGCGGATCATCGACCACCCAGAGATCGCGGCCGGGCACGACATCGAGACCGCGCGTCGCGGCAACGGTGGCGACGACGGGCCTTTGATGCGCCAGACCTTCCAGCACCTTGTTCTGCACGCCCCGCGCCAGACGCAGCGGCGCCACCACGGCAGCGGCGTGAGCGACATAAGGAGCAACCTCGGCCACTCTGCCGGTGACCGTCACGCCGTCGCGCGGCTTCTGCAACGCCGGCGCGGGCTTGGCGCCGACGATATAGAAGTGCGCCCGCGGCAGAACCTTGCGCACGCGCGGCAGAACCTCGTCCGCGAACCAGATCGCACCCTCGACGTTCGGCCAGTAATCCATGGTGCCGACCATCGCGAGCGGAATTTCATCGGCTGCATAAGGACTGGCTGAGGGCGGCGCCGGTGTCAGATCGACACCGTTGGCGACGCTGTGGATGCGTCCGTGTGCGTCCGGCGCCAGATCGGCAAACGTCCGCGCCTCGAACGGCGATACCAGCAGCGTGGCGCCGAACGCCGTCGCGGCGCGGCGCTCCAGATCGAGCAGCGTCTTCGCTTCGCGGGCATAGACCCACTTCATCGGCACGCCGGCAGTGCCTGCGTATTGCCGCCATTTGTCGGAATCGACGTCGACCATGTCGAGCACGACCTTGGCCGGATCGAAGTCGCGGCGCTTGAGCAGAAACGGCGCCATCGCCGAACTGAACAACACGACACGATCGATGGCGCGGCGCTTCAGAACCTCGCCAATCCAGCGGTCGAGCTTGGCCGAGGCGAAATAGGACGTGGTCAACGGCGTGCCGGCCAGAAGCGCCAGCGCCATGCGCGCCCGCGTGACAACACGGGACAGCGGCACCAGCAGCATCTCGCCCTTGACGTATTTGCGCAGGGCTTCGATATGGGCGAGATCGGCGGCATCGTCGACAAAGGCCGCCAGATGCACGGTGTGGCGGGCGGCGAGATGCTTCAGAATGTGAAAGGCGCGGATCTTTTCGCCCTTGTCCGGCGGATAGGGAATGCGGTGGCAGAGGAACAGGACGTTCATGGGCCACCCAGGAAGATTTCGTCCATCCGTCCCCAGCGAAAATCCTTCAAGAGGCGGACGAGCTTTCCCTCCATGGCGCCGAGATTGACGTAATGGCGCATGCGGGACTTGAGCGCGGCGCCCGCAATCTGTGGCTGGCCGGGATCGACTTCCCAGGGATGGAAATAGAACACGAGCGGCTGGCGGTCGCGGCGCTTGACGGTATCCAGCGCGAGATGGCTGACGCCGTACGGCAGCAGGCGAAAGTAACCGCCGCCGCCACAAGGCCAATTGCGGTTCATCCAGCGGACCGAACTGACCGGAATCTCAAGAAAGCTGCCGCCCAGCGGATGAAACGCGAACCGCGGCGCTTCGGGGATGCCATACGTGTCGTGCGCGATCGGATAGAGGCTGGAGGAATAGCAGTACCCGGCCCGCGCGAGGGTCTCGTGCGCCCACAGACTGGTGCGTGTGAGCGAAAAACTCGGCGCGCGATAGCCCTTCACCGCCACCCCGGCAATATCCTCGAGCACATACTTGGCGTGCAGCACGTCGCCATAGAACGCCTCGGGCGATTGACGATCGATGCGGCGGTGCTCGGAGCCGTGCGAGGCCAGTTCGTGACCGGCCTTGACGATGTCGTGTACCAGCCGCGGATAGCGTTCGGCGATCCAGGCGAGCGTGAAGAAGGTGCCGCGCGCCCCCGCTGCCGCGAACAGGTCGAGAATGCGGTGCACGTTGGCTTCGATGCGGCATTCGCGCGAGGACCACGACGCCGGGTCGATCACACGGGAAAACGCTTCGACCTGGAAATAGTCTTCGACGTCGACCGTGAGCGCGTTCAGCGACGACACCGCTTTCTCTGCGGGCGAGGCCTGCCACGCCGCGATGACGGTAGCGGGATCGGGGCGTTCGAGGAGGCCGGCATCCATGCGTCTACCCGCGAACCGGGCGCACGGGATCGATCATGTCGGCGAGCCCCACCGCCAACCGGCGCAGCGACTGCTCCTGATGATTGACGCGGGTTTCGAGCGTATCGACGCGAGCCGCCAACTGCTGCTTGTCCATGCGCGTGAGATAAGTTTCGTCCATGTTGTTGGCGACGGGCGTGAGCGAGCGGCCGCAGTATTCCTCGCGCAGATCCGCCGCGACGCGCTCGACATCGGCTGCGGAGAAAGCGTGCATATTGTCGAGGAAACCGAGCAGCAGCAGGCGCGAACACAGCGTATTGATCTGGCGCGGCACGCCGCCGGTCGCGGTATAGACCGCTTCCACCGCACCGTCGTCGAACTGCGGATCGCCGGTCCAGCCCGCGTGCTTCAGCCGGTGCGCCAGATAGAGCGCGACTTCGTCATGGCTCATCGGACCCAGATGATAGGATGCGATGATGCGCTGGCGAAGCTGCTCCAGGTTCGGATGCGACAGCGTCTCGCGGAACTGCGGCTGCCCGACCAGGAAGATCTGGCACGGTGCCGAGGTGCCGACCTGGAAATTCGACAGCATGCGCAACTCTTCCAGCGCGCTGGCGGACAGGTTCTGTGCCTCGTCGACGATGAGCAGCGCCTTGCGCCCCGCGCGTTCGAGGGATTCGAAATAGTCCTGCAAGCAAAGCAGCACGGCGTCCTTCTTCTCGGGCACGTCGCGCATCTTGAACGCGGAGCACACCATGCGCAGAAGTTCGGCGCCGGACAGCAGCGTCGTCACGACATGCGCAGCGACGACCTGCTCGCGATCGACGGTGGCGCAAAGGCGCTGCACAATGGTGGTCTTGCCGGCACCGACCTCGCCGGTGATGACGATGAAGCCCTCACCGCGCGACAGTCCGTACAACAGATGTGCCATCGCCTGCTCGTGGACCTGGCTTTCGTAATAAAAGCGATGGTCCGGCGTGAGCAGGAAGGGTTCGACTTTGAGTCCGTAGAACTCGGTGTACATCGTTTTCAGCCGGTCTTCTCGCCGTAACTGTAGTAGTAGGAATAAGGCGTCGACCGCTGCCATTCGGGCGCCTTGTTGAAGATGAGACTGATCGACGGGCACGCCACCACGCCGGCCAGAGCCTCCTCGACCTGATGGCGGGCCGACTGCCCCGCCGCCACCACCATCAACAGATGATGGACATGCATAGCGAGTGCGGAGGGTTCGGCAGTGGCCAGAACCGGCGGCGCGTCGATCACGACCACGCATTCGCGGAAACGCCGGGACAGCGCCGAACACACCTCGGCCATGCGCTGGCTGGCGAGAAGTTCGGGCGAGGAATCGTCGCGCCGGCCGGAAAACAGGATGTGCAGATTGGGAATGTCGGCGCAGCGGGTCAGCACTTCGTCGATGTTCTGGCGGCGGCCGGTGAGAAGATCGAGAAGACCTTCGGTCGGCGCGCCTTCGAAGTATTGCGCAACCGAAGCACGCACCACGTCGCCGTCGACCAGGATGACGTCGAGATTGCGCTCGGCCGCGAGGCAGATGGCGAGGTTTATCGCCGTATAGGTTTTGCCCTCGCCCGCCAGCGCGGAGGTGATCATCACGATGTTCTTGGTCGTCGCCCGCGTCTCGGGATCGCGCGTCAGCGGCAACAGCTTGCGTTTGATCGAACGGAACTCGTTGTAGGTCACCGAGGCGCGATTGTCGGGCGTCACCATGCGGCCTTCGCGCAGCCGGCCCATGTTGAGAGCGACAGTGTTCGGCCCATGAGGTGTTGCAGCCGGAGTGACGGACGCGCCGTTGGCCGGCTTATATTCCGGCGCCCGCACGGGTTCGGCCGGAGCAGGCGCCTTGGCGACCGGGGCCTCGAGCACGGGCTCGGCGACAGGTTCGCGACGGGGCGGCGCAAAGGCTTCCGCAGTGGGCGCCTTGGCCATCGCGCGCTGAATCAAATTGAGGCGCGGTGGAGTCGGTTCGTTCATATCAGGCTCCCGCCCGTAACGGTGGTATGGAAGAAGACAAGGACGACCATATAGCCGGCCACCAATGCTCCCGCCCCGGCGGCGAAGAACGAAGCGGACCTCCGCATACGGACCATGTCGGCTGCGGTACGCGCGATGGTGACGGCGCCGAGCACCGGCAGCGCAAAGGCCTGACCGAGCTGCTCCATGGTGAGGAAGCGCCCCGACACCGCGCCCAGCGCGATCGCCGCCGCGCCGCCTGCTCCCATCCCGGCAAACAGCACCAGGAGATTGAGCACGATGCGGTTCGGCGAGGCCGGGCGGTTCGCCACGCTCGGCGGCTCGACAACGCGGAAGACCATGTTCGACTGCTGGTCGCCGGCAGCCTGAGAGATATTGGCCGACTCGCGGCGTTCCACCAGCGCTTCGAAGTTCTTCTTCAGCGCCTGATAATCGCGGTCGAGATTGGCGTACTGCTGGCGTATCGCCAGCGACGAACCGACGTTCTTGCCGGCATCGTCGAGCCGCTTCTGCGCCGCCGCCAGCCGGTCGCGTGCCACCGCCAGATTGACCTCTTCGTCCGCCAGCTTGGTCCGCAGCATCAGATGCGTGGGATTGGCGACGGATTGCAGGCTGGGATCTTCGCTGGGAGAGGTTTTCTCGTTGATCTGCTTCTTGAGCCGCTCGACCAACTGCTTCTGCGCGACGACATCGGGATAGTCCTCGGTGTAGGTCGCCCGCAGTTCGTCGAGTTTGGCGCGCGCCTGCCCCAGCGCCTGGCGCTTGTTGTCAACGGTGCCGGCACCACCGACCTGGATCGGCGCGGGCCCGTTGATGTCGAGCGTCGCCGGTGTCGAACCAAGCTGGGCGCGCAGAGAATTGCGACGGGCGGTAACCTCGTCCACCGTCTGCTGCGCCTTGACGATATCGCCCTTGGCTTCGTCGATATCGTTGCCGCCGAAGAAGACGTCGAGATGGGCGGCGCGGAAATCGGCCTTGCGCTTGTCGGCGTCCTGGATCTTCTTCTCGTACACCGCGATCTGCTGGTCGAGGAACGAACGCGCGTCGTCGGATTCGCGGCGCTGGTCGCCGACGTTGGAGTCGACCATCACCGACAGCAGGGTCTGCGCCACCGATTGGGCGTAAGCCGGATCGGGGTCGGTGAAGCCGATCTGATAAAGGTTCTTGGTGCCGAGCGCCTTGAGCTTGACGTTGCTGGTGAGCTCCGCCACCGCATCCTGCATCTTGGCCGCGCCCCAGCTTGCCGACTTCGGATTGGTGGCACGCACCACCCGCTCCATGTTGGGCGCGGTGAGCAGGGTACGCAGCATGACGTCGATTTCCTGCTGCGTGTCGGTCGACACCACGATGCCGCGCAAGAGAGGCCGCATCAGCGTATCGGTGTCGATGTAGACCTTGGCGGATGATTGATACGCATCGGGGATCAGCGCGACGACCACCCAGCCGACGAGGCAGAGCACCCACGCAATACCCAATCCGATCCAACGAAACTGCCAACCGCCCCCCAGGAGGCCGAGCAGCTGAAGCTTCCAGCTCTGCATTTCGTTCCTTGTGTTCCGTGTGCCGCAGTCCGCCCCGCCAGCCCGAAAGGGTCCACCAATTCTGTGGCAAAGCGCGAGTGATCCTTATACTAGTTACAGATAACCCTCAAGGCGCGGCACCCCTCGCGTCGCCGCGGAAGAGATGCAAATGCGTTCGCGTATCATACGGAAAACACCGGAGTTTCACCGGCTACCGTATCGTCATGCACATAACTGCAAAGCTTCGAACCCCAACTTTGTCTTTCGCTCTGTTACGAAATTGACACTGGCTGTCGATGGTTATGGGCCGCATGCAGACGGACCCGCCGGCAACGCAAACAGCTTCCGCTGCCGTCACAGACACGTTTCTAAATCGCGCGACTGACGCGCTGGGAGAACCATGACAACGAACTCCGCGAAGCCTCAAGGCATGGGTGCGCACATGCTGCGCGGGTCTGCCTGGATGATAGGCTTACGTTGGGCAATGCGGCTGATAGGCGTTGTCAGTACCATTATCCTGGCCCGTCTGCTGACCCCGCAGGACTTCGGCGTCGTCGCGGTGGCGATGATCCTGGTCGGCCTGTTCGAGATGCTTAATCTCACCGGCCAATCGGCGGCGATCGTGCGCCACGACGCCCCCACCCGCGAGCACTACGACAGCGCCTGGACCGTTACGCTGTTGATCGGGATCGCCATCGCGGTGGCCATTCTGATCGCTGCACCGTTTACCGAACTCTATTTCCACGAACCCCGCGCGATCCCGGTGATGCAGTGCCTGGCCTTCCGCGCGGTGCTGGGCGGCCTCGAAAATATCGGCACGGTGGATTTCTCGCGCGAGCTGCGCTTCGACCGCTTCTTCATCTACAACGTCCTCACCAAGATCCTGCAGTTCGTGCTGACCGTGGTGCTGGCCATCATGCTGCACAGCTACTGGGCGCTGGTGATAGGCATCCTCGCCGGACAAGTTTCGCGCACCATTCTCTCCTATGTGATGAGCCCGTTCCGGCCCCGCCTTTCGTTCGCACGGACCCGTGAAATATGGGGCTTTTCGATCTGGACCTTCGCCCGGTCGGTGGCGATGTACCTGCAGACCCAGGTCGACAACATCGCCATCGGCGGCATCGCCGGGTCGGCAATGATGGGCCGCTATACGGTGGCCAAGGATATCGCCGCCAGTCCGACCCAGGAGATCATGAATCCGATGGTCGCCGCGCTGTTCCCGGTGATGAGCAAATGCCGCCAGAACCCCGTCGAACTCCGGCAGCTTTACCTGCGGATGCTGGGGTGGTCGGCGATCGTCTGCCTGTCGACCGGCGTCGGCGTGGCGATGGTGGCGCAAGATCTGGTGGCGGTGGTGCTGGGCCCGAAATGGACCGATGCCACGCCGCTCGTGGTATGGATGGCGCTCAACGCCGCCACCGCTGCCGTGCTTTCAGGCACTCCGACGCTGCTTGACGTCAAGGGAATGCCGGCCATGGGCGCCCGCATTCAATGGTCGCGTTTTGCCGTGTTCACCGCAGTGGTCTTCATCGTCGCCTGGACGACGCGCAGCGTAATGGCGGTGGTCGAAACCCGGCTGATCGTATCGGCGCTGTTCATCCCGTCGGTTATTTTCGCGGTGCAACGCGCGACCGGCGTGCCGGCACGCGATTACTGGACGGCGATGTGGCGGCCGTGCGCCGCTGCCGCCGCCATGGCACTGGCGATATTCGCCTTGAACGCCGTCCTGCCGTTTACCGGTGCCGGACGCATGGTGCTCGACATCCTGGTCGGCGCGGCGACCTACGCCGGTGCGGTCTTGGCGCTGTGGCATCTCAGCGGCCGGCCGGAAGGCGCGGAAGCCGACATCCTCACGCTGTGCCGGCGCGTGCACGTCCGGCTGATGGCTTTGCGCCTACCCCAGACCGCGGATGAGAAACGGGCCTAGGAAGTTCGCCACCGGTAACGGCAGCTTCTTCCAGGCCGCGATGAACATCGCGTATTTGGGGTTGTTGGGATTTTTCTGGGGGAGTTCGGAGCCGGGCGACAGGTAGTACTCGTACTCCAGCCATTCCGGCTCGAAGCCCCAGTTCTTCTTGTAGGCGAACGCGCCGGTATCGGCCTTGCTGCGGCCGAAATCGAAAGCCGTACAGCCGCGGCGGGCGGCATGGCGCATCGTTTCCCAATAGACAAGATCGTTGGCGCCGGATTTGCGCGCCGCCAGAGTGCCGCCGCCGTAGTACGGAAGCACTGTGCCGTTATGGTAGAAATTCATCACCGCACTGACGGGCACGCCGCCGTCACGGATCACCATCACATCGCAATCGCTGCCGAAGGCGGCGCGCAACGCGGAAAACCAGCGCTTGGGGAATACCGGCGTGCCGAGATTGCGCACGCTTTCGGAATAGACCCGGAAGAGCGCGTCAACGCCCTCTTCCGCCGCAGCGGTCAACGATCCGGAAATGGCCTTGCGCACCACGGCGCGCTGTTTGCGCGGAATGGCCTTCAGATTGGCATCGTCGTCGGCCGCCAGCGGGCGGACGAAGCAGGCATAGAGACCGGTCTTGGCGATCCAGCCCGGACGGGTGGCCTTGCGGCAGCGGAATTCGACGAAGGGCGCACGCAACTGGGCCATCAGCGCCAGCGCCGCGGAATCGAGCGCTTTGACGGCGGCGGCGTCACCGATCGGCCCGCCTTCCACCACGAACGGCGCCGCAATCAATCCGTCGCCGAACAGCCGGCTCTTCTGATGGACCAGCGGCAGCACGCCGGCGATCTCGCCGTTGCGCTCGGCCACCAGATAGCGCGGCGAGAGCGCAAACACGTCGCGGAACAGATCGTGCCAGGCGAAACGATGGAAGAAGCTGCCTTCCGGATGGGCAAGAACGAAAGCATCCCAGGCGGCGCGATCGCCGTCCGTTGCCGTCCGCACGAAGACACGAGTGTCCGCGCGGAGAAAGTCCCCTTCCTCCACCATTCCCTTGTCCGCCATTACAGTCCTTCGAGTTGGTCGCGCTTCCCGGCCGACAACCGGTGATCGGGAAGCGCGTTAAATCCTGGCCCGCAAGCCGATCAGCACCTGGTCTTCCGTCATATTCCCGGTCGACACACCGACGAGACCGACGGCATCGCGATGCAAGACATGGTTGGAGAGGAACACATCGAGGTGCTCCGACAGATGGTAGTTCACCCGCATGTCGGCAGAATAGATATCGTCCCGCCCGCCGAATTCGTTGCTGCGCGACCAGCCGGCCGAAAGATCGGCGTTCATATCGACATTCAAGGTGCGCGAGACGTCGGCGCGGACGCCATAGACCGATGTGCGCGGCAGAACCGGCGTGCCCGGAGCCACGTCGAGGCGGTCGCGCTCCGATGCAAACACCGAAAGGGTGTAACGCATGCGGTCGTCGGTGTGGACGAACGAACCGTTGATCGAACGGGTGCGATTGATCGAGTTGTCGAGCGCCAGTCCGCCCGGTCCGATCGGCGAATAGCCGCCGTAACCGCCGGAGCCGAGCGAGGTTCCGAGATCGCCGAACGAGCCGTACCCTGTCGCGCCCATGTTGCCGAGACGGCCGAGGATATCGCCCTGCGGCGTCGAGATTCCATCGGTGGCATTGACCACGAACTGCGTTCTCGGCGACAGCGACCAGCGCACCGACCCCATATAGGTCGGGAAATTATGCTGCGTGCCGGCTTGGAAAGTGAAGACGAGATCGGGCGTGGGATTGTAGGTGAAGCCGCCCATCGCAGTCGGGCCGCTGACATCGCGCGCCAGGACCGTCGAGGACTTGAACTCGCTGTAGCCGCCGACGACGAACACCTTGAGCTCGCGCGAAAGCGCGTAGTTCAGGTTTGCAATGCCTTCGGTCTGGCGCTGGGTCCGCACGCTCTGGGAAGACTGCGCATAGCTGCCGACCACGCTCCATTGGAGCCGATCGAACCAGGTTCCGCTCGAAAACTCCTGGCTGATCGTGGTGGAAAGCGAATTGCGCGCCGGATCGACCGGCGGCACGCTTCCGCTGTTGTCCGTCGACGGACGCACGAAGAACACGCCGCCGTGCGAAGCCGAGGTCGACGAAGTGACATAATCCTTGAAGCGCAGCAAAAGCTGCGGTGACACCGAATATCCGTACGTGTCGCGCGAATTGTAGCGCGAGGTCGCGTCGCCGCCGGCCGAGATGTCGCCGACGCGGGAGAGATTGGTCGGCGTCGCAAACGCATTGGCGCGAATGAACAGCATCTCCGGGATTGCCGTCAGTTGCGAAGTCAGATTGAGCCGCTGCGAAAGATGATTGAGCCCGTGGTACTTCGACCAATACTGGCCCGAGAGGGAATAGGACGCATCGGCGTTGAGCCGCGGGTGGTTGTAGTGAAGCGCCCCGCCGATATTGCCGCGCGTGAAGGTATCATCGTGGCCGCTGCCGCGGGCGCTGGACGAATAGCCTTCGGCGATTTCAGCAAACACATTCCAGGTCATCGGCGGCAGAGCCGCCAGCGCGGAATCGGCCCACGCCGTGTCGGTGGGAATTTCCGCGGGAGCGGCGGGCTCAGCCGCCTCCGCGGATATTCCACACATCAGAGCCGCGGCCAAACACCAGCCGCACCTCGCGATTGTCCACGCCGAATGATCCGTCACGCTTACGTCCGTTGCGTTCGCCACTTCACCCCGTCCCCCGCGCCACCCCGCTTCAGAAGTAGCTTTGCGGAATAATGATGACATCCCCCGGCGCAAGCGGCGCATTCGCCGACATGTCGCCATCCTTGATCAGATCGTCGAGGCGCAACCCGTAGCTGACTTGTTTGCCGGACACGCTCCGCACCAATGTGGCGCGGTCACCGGCGGCGAGAGGGGTCAATCCACCGACCGCAATCAAGGCATCGAGAACCGTCATCCGGTCGCGATAGGCCAAGGACTGCGGTTTCTGAGCTTCACCCACAACGCGGACCTGCTGCGAATAGGGCCCTACGAACGAGTGGACGATAACCGTAACCAACGGGTTGTTCACGAATTTCTTTAACTGATCCTGGATATCATTCGAGAGTTCTGTGGGCGTTTTGCCCGCAGCAACGATGTCGTTGACCAGGGGCAGCGAAATCTTGCCGTCCGGCCGCACCGGGACTTCGGTCGACAATTCCTTGTTCTGCCAAACAAAAATCCCGATGGAATCACCAGCGCCGATGCGATAGGCGGTGGGGTTTTCCGGTACTGGCGGCGGTGGCGGCAAATTGCTGGCGCAGCCCGCTGCGAGCACACTCAACGCGAGGATCACAAAAGCTATAGGACGCGATAAGCCCGCACGTGCGAATCCGATCATGGAGAATGCCCCTGGATGTGTTCGAGGGAATCAACTTAGCGGTTAACCTGGAACTTTTCCAATACCACTTTGCATTTAACTGCGGGAACGTGTGTCTTCTCTGCATCTCCCTCGAAACCCCGTGCGGCACGCCGGGAACAGGCTTCGCCCGATTTCGTTGAGCCGGTTAATCCGATGTTCGGAAAACCCTAATTGCCACTACACCGCCTTCGTTAACCTAGTCTCTCGGGGTGCGATAGAGTCTTAAATGCATTAGCTGCCCTTACTGTTGTTCTCTCCATGTCACAATCATTCTTATTAAAAGGTACTTTTTATAAACATTCGAATTCGTTATGGATGGGCCAGCAACCGGTGGGAAGAATGACAATGAGAAACGTTCTCGAAAGTTACAATTCTCAGCCGACAACTAGTGCGTTCAGTCCCACGTCTTGGCACGTTCCGGTTCGCTCCTCGCGCAATGTCGAACTGCCCAGCAGCTCGGCGGCGAACTCGACAATGCGCAAGCGCTTCGTCCCCGGCTCCCGCACCACCCTCGTCGCGCTCGACGTCCTCTTCATGCTCGGGTCGATGGTTGCTCTGATTGCGGCCGTGCACGACCGGCTCGGCCTCTTCACCCTCGCCGAAACATCGCTGGTCATCGCCACCTTGGCCGTGAGCTCGATCGCGTTCGCCTACGCCTCCGGCTGCTATCGCCACGATGCGCTGGTGAACTTCTCGACCTCCATCACCCGACTGGTGGTAGCCCTGGGCGTCGGCGCAGCACTTTCGCTCGCCCTGATCCATTTCGGTTTCAGCCAGCTGTTCGAGACGCTGGCGTTCCGCAGTGCGAGCCGCGGTCTCACCATCGTACTGGTCGGAACCAGCGCCGAGTTGTTCGGCGGCATGATTGCCCGCCCGTTGTTCCTCGCGATGGCGCGGCGCCATTGGTTTCGCCGCCACATCCTCGTCATCGGTACCGGCATTCGCGCGCATTATCTGCGCGACCTGTTCCGCCGCTCCGACCGGCGGCTGGCGGAGCTGAATTTCGTCTCCGAGGAATATCTCGGCGGCGTACCGGCGACGAACCTGCCGGGCGAACCGATCGTACCGCTGCCGAAAGTGCAATCGGTCGAGGAATTGGAAGCCAAGCTCCACATCGACCAGGTCGTCGTTGCGGTCGACGACCCCGCAGACCTGCACTTCGATCACCTGCTGCCGTGGAAAGCCAACGGCGTGCCGGTATTCGACTTCAACACCTTCATCGAACGCGAAACCGGCCGTGTCGATCTCAAATGGACGGAGTCGCACTGGCTGCTCTATTCGGAAGGATTCCGCTTCGGCTGGCTCGACCGCGCCATCAAGCGCCTGCTCGACATCGCCGCCTCGGCCTCGCTGCTGCTTTTGACCTTGCCGACGCTGGCGGTGATCGCCGTCGCCATCGTGTTCGAGGACTTCGGGCCGGTATTCTATCGCCAGGAGCGCGTAAGCCGCGGCGGGCGCACGTTCAAGATCATCAAATTCCGCACCATGCGCGTGGATGCGGAGAAATTCGGCGCCCAATGGGCCAGCGAAAACGACCCGCGCGTGACCCGCGTCGGCCGCATTCTCCGGCGTACCCGCATCGACGAAATCCCGCAGCTCATCAACGTTCTGACCGGCGAAATGTCGATGGTCGGCCCGCGCCCGGAACGCCCGGTGTTCGTCAACCAACTGTCGGAACAGATCCGGCTCTATCACCTGCGCCACTGCGTCAAGGCCGGCGTCACCGGCTGGGCGCAGATCAACTATCCCTACGGCGCCTCGGTGGAAGATGCGATGCGCAAGCTCGAATACGATCTGTTCTACCTGAAGCACTTCTCGGTGCTGCGCGATCTTTCGATCATGCTGCAGACGTTCCGTGTGCTGGTATTCGCGCAGGGCTCGCGCTGAGCCCTTTCGTTTCCATCGCGGCGACGCATATCGTCTCGAACACCAGCCCGACGCTGCGCGCGGAACAGTTTTTCTCGACCATCGCCCGCGCCTCGTCCGCAAGACGGCGGCGTGTCGGCGCATCCACCGCCAGACGCACGGCGGCGGCGGCAAAAGCCTCTTCGGTATCGGCCTTGAGGAAGTGCCGCTCGGGCTCGACCGCAAGGCCTTCGATGCCGACCGAGGTCGACACCGTCGGCAAGCCGAACGCCATCGCCTCGTAAGCCTTGATCCGCGTGCCGCCGCCGACCCGAAGCGGGATGACATACGCCGCCGCCCCTTCGAGATGCGGCCGTACGTCGTCCACGGTACCGGTGAAAATCCAGTTGAGCCTGCGCCGCGCCGCTTCCGCGACAAGACCTGCATCCGGCCTGCGCCCGATCACGCGCATTTCGGCGTCCGGCAATGCGGCGACAATCAACGGCCAGACCTTGTCCATGAACCAGCGCACGCCGTCGATATTGGCGAGCGAATCCATCGACGCCGTAAAAGCGAACACCGGACGCACGTCATCGGGCACGGCCCGGAACGAGAAATAGTCGAGGTCGACACCGGTCGGGATGACCGACGCCAGCACACCATAATCGCGGCGGAATGCATCGCGGTCGCGCTCCGAAACCGCCACCACCGAATCGAACGCCTTGAGCGTCGCCGCCTCGAACGCGCGCATCTTGCGCAACTGGTCCTGCCAGACGAGGCGCTTCACGCCATGGGCGATTTCGCAGTGGCGTGCGAAAATCTCGGTTTCGACATTATGGGTGAACAGCACCGACACCATTTCGCGGTGCGACGGCACCAGCACGGCGGAATGCAGAAAGTCGGCGACCAGCACGTCCGCACCGGCCAAGGTCTTTTGCACGACTTTCCTTGCGGCCGCAGAACGGTCCGTCGCGACGGGAACCGGCAGCGGCGAAAACAGGTGCCGGAGCCGCGTCACGCCGAACAGCGGACCCCGCACCGGCTCCGGCCAAGCGACAAACGCATCGCACATCGCGGCAAGTTCGGCCGCCTGGTCGGGCGGGATATCGCGCGGCGACGGCGAAACCAGCGTGACGTGAAAACGCCCGCCCTTCAGGCCCTTCAGCACATGTGCGGTGCGGATCTTGCCGCCCATATCGGCCGGCAGCAGATATCGCGGCGAAACGAAAACGAGGCGTGGCTTCACCAGCAGATGCCTTGATAATCGGCGCCTGCCTGTTCGAGTTCGGCGACGCCCTGCAGATCGACGATGGTGCGGCCGGCGTGTTGCGCCGCAATCGCCGCGCGTTCCGCTTTGCCGACATGCCCGATCACGATGACGCCCGCCCCATCCAAGGTCTCTTCGACGGTCTGTTTCAGGAGCTTCCCGAGATGGGGGATTTCATGCTCGATGAATGCTTTGTTGGCGCCGGTGAGACGGGCCAGTTCGACGTCGCGGTCGTAGATCGCCAGCTCGTAACCCTTGCCGATCAGCTTTTCCGCCAAGGTCACCAATGGCGACTCGCGCATGTCGTCGGTGCCCGGCTTGAACGACAGACCGAAGAACGCGATCCGCCGCCGCCCGCCCTTCACGATCATGTCGAAGGCGCGGTCGACGTGACGCGCATTCGCAGTCAGCAGACTGCCGAGGAACGGGGTTTCGACATGCTCGCCGGCCGCCAGCGCGAGAAAGCCGCGCAAGTCCTTCGGCAGGCACGATCCGCCGAAGGCGAAACCCGGCTTGAGATAGACCGGGGAGATGTTCAACACATGATCCTGGCAGAACACGTCCAGCGCGGTGCGCGCGTCGATGCCGAGGCTTTTCAGCACCGCCCCCGCCTCGTTGGCAAATCCGATCTTCACGGCGTGGAAGATGTTGCAGAGATACTTGATGCTCTCCGCCGTACGCTCGTCGGTGGTTATGAACGGCGCATCGATGCCGTCGTAAAGCTCGCGGGCGACCGCAACAGCCTTGTCGCTCGACGCGCCGATCAGCGTGAACGGCGGCTTCTCGAAATCGGCGACCGCGCGGCCTTCGCGCAGGAATTCGGGGTTGTCGAGCAACTCCAGCCCGTCGCCAAGTTTCCGGCCCGAAGCGCGCACCAGCGCGGGCGCGATACGGTCCTTCACCGTTCCGGGCGGCACCGTGGAACGGATCACCACCGTATGGGGTGAATTTTTCCGCGCGATGGCCTCGCCGATCTGCACCGCGACATGGTCGATGGCATCCAGCGACGGCGCACCGGTCTTGCTGCTCGGCGTACCGACCGAGACCATCGAGACATCGCTTTCCGCAACGGCAGCATAAGCATCGGTCGTCGCGGTACACCGGCGCGCCGCCACGAGTTCGGCGAGAAGTTCGGGAATGCCCGGCTCCACGATGGGCGATTGCCCGGAATTGATGAGCGCCACCTTGTCGGGATTGACGTCGACGCCGACGACCGTGTGGCCATGCTTGGCGAGGCACGCTGCGGAAACTACGCCGACATATCCCATGCCGAAGATGGACACCTTCATCGATTGCTCCGCACACAAAGTTTCATTCCACACCTTGCAGAAGGATGGTGCACAGACAAGCAAAAAGGAACCGTCAAAAAATGAATTGATTGCACCCACAAACCGATGCGAGAAGGGCCCGCATGCTCTCCATCTTGACGGCAACCACACTCTTCCCCAACGACGCCAAACCCACCCAAGGCGCATTCGTCGCGACACGGCTCGCGAAGTTGTGCGAGAGCGGCGAAGTTTCCGCAGAGGTACTTGCGCCGGTGCCGTGGCTTCCTCCGTTCGTGCGCTATCGCGATGCCGGACGGCTCGATCTCGTCCCGCGCCATACGCAACGCGGCCCCTGGAACGTGTGGCATCCGCGCTATCTGGTGATCCCCAAGATCGGCATGACGGTCACGCCGCATACGCTGTATCTGACGATGCGGAACGCCTTGCGCCGTATGATCGCCGAAGGCCGCCGCTTCGATCTTATCGATGCGCACTATTTCTACCCCGACGGGGTTGCGGCGGTGCGGCTGGCGCGCGAATTCGGCTTGCCTGTGGTCGTGACCGCGCGCGGCACCGACATCAATCTGATTCCGGAGTTTCCAACGCCACGGCGAATGATCTTAAATGCCGCGCGGCAAGCCGACGGGCTCATTACGGTGTGCCAGGCCTTGAAGGATCGCATGATCGAACTCGGCGTAGCGGCGGAGCGGATCACGGTTTTGCGCAATGGCGTCGACCTCTCCTTGTTTCACCCCGAAGGGCGCGATGGCGCGCGCCGGCAGCTCGGTTTCCAGCGCCGAACCATTGGTTCGGTCGGCTGGCTCATCGAGCGCAAGGGCCATCACCATGTCATTGCGGCACTGGCGAAGCTGCCCGATACCGATCTCGTCATCGCCGGCGAAGGCCCCGAACGCGCCCGGCTCGAACGGCTTGCCGTATCGCTGGGGGTCGCCGACCGCGTCCGTTTCATGGGCTCGCTCGATCAGCGCCAGCTCGCGGAGGTTTACCGCGCGCTCGACGCCCTGGTGCTCGCCTCCAGTCGCGAAGGCTGGGCCAATGTTCTGCTCGAAGCGATGGCATGCGGCACGCCGGTGGTCGCCTCTTCCGTGTGGGGAACGCCGGAAGTCGTCGCCGAACCCGCTGCGGGCGTGTTGATGCGCAGCCTCGATGCCGACGGCGTTGCGGAAGGTGTCGCCGCGCTGTTTTCAAAACTTCCCGATCGCGCCGCAACCCGTGCGTATGCGGAACAGTTTTCGTGGGATGCCACCACCCAAGGGCAGCTTCGGATGTTCAAGCGCATCGTAGCGGAGCGGCAGGCCCGTCAACATCACATTGCTACCGTTGCGGCACGTGCAACAAGCCCACATCTGTAACTATTTTATACGATCCGCGCCGTCGCTTGATTGTGAGTGACGCGTGTTATTGCTACTTGTTCAATCTCATTCCTAGTATGAAGAACAAGAATGGGACTGGGCATTTCGCTTTTTGCTGGCCTCGTCGCGGCACTGGCGTACTCCGCCTTCGCTGCGATCCTGCCGGCTTGGGGCAAGCGATCCCGGCTCAACATGACGTTCGCCTTCGCGAGCGCGGCAACGGCGCTGTGGGCGCTTGCCGGTGCGTTCGACGATGCCGGATGGGTGGAACCCTGGACCGTGCGATGCGCCGCCGCCTTGCGCGAAGGCGCGTGGTTCACGCTGCTGATTGCCATTCTGCGCCAGGATGCCGTTCACCATCCGCTGTGGCGCCGGCTTGCCATCGCAGCCGCCGCTCTCGCCGCCGCCAATTTTGTCTTTGCCGCCACCTCCGCGACCATCGACACCGGATTGGGCGTGCGGCTCAACCAGCCCCTGATCGCTTTCGCGGTGGCGGTGATGGGATTGATCCTGGCCGAAAACCTCGCGCGAAACGTCGTCAATGCCCGGCTATGGTCGGCCAAACTGATGCTGATCGCGCTGACGGCGTTGTACGTCTACCACATCCTCGAATACATCCCGGAAATCCTCGCCAGCCAGACGCCGGAGGCGTTCGCGGTCGCCGAGCCGTTGCTGTACCTCCTGGCGCTGCCGCTGTTCGTCGTGACCGCGGTGCGCAGCGATTCCCTCCGGCTGAAGGTGCATTCCTCGCGCCGGGTCGTATTCCACTCCGCCACCTTGATCGTCACCGGCGTGGTCCTCCAGGGTATCGCAGCCGCCGCGCTGTATGTGCGCCATTTCGGCGGCACGCCCGCTGTCGTGCTCACCATCGTGCTCGGCTTCGGCAGCCTCGTCGCCTTGATCGTGGCCCTGTCGACCGCATCGGTGCGCTCGCAAATCCGCACCTTCATCAACGAGAACTTCTACAGCTACAAGTACGATTACCGGCTCGAATGGACCAAGTTCAATCAGGCGCTGTCGCGCTATGAAGACCGCGGCGGCCCGGAGCGCGTGCTGCTGACCTTGTCCGATCTGCTCGACAGCCCCGGCGGCGTCCTGTTCGTGCGGCGTTCGGGTTGGAAACAATACGCGCGGCTCGCCTATTCCCAATTCGGCGAAACCCTGGGGCCGATCCAGGAGACCGATCCGGTCCTCGCCAGCCTTGCCGACGAGCGGATTGCGTTTCTCGAGCTCCGTGACGACGACACGTTATGGAAGCCGCGCGCCCCCGAAACCTGGCTGGTGGTGCCGCTGCGGTTTCGCAACGAACTGATCGGATTCTCGCTGCTCCATAAACCGCGAGCGCCCAAGAAGCTCGACTGGGAAGACCGCAACCTCGTTGCGTTGATCGCCTCGCAGCTTGCCGGTTATCTGGTGCACGAGCAGACGGCACAGGCACTGGCCGATTCCCAGCAACTCGCGGAATTCAACAATCGCGTCACCTTTGCGTTGCACGATCTGAAGAACACGGCGGGACAACTCAGCCTTTTGGTCCAGAACGCGGAAAAGTTCGGCGACAATGCCGCCTTCCGCGCCGACATGATGGAAACCATCCGGCACGCCGTGGACAATCTGCAAGGACTGATCGGCAAGCTCCGCGACGGATCGAAGCCGGCGCAGCCTGCCGCCCCTGCGCGCGTCAATGTCGCCGACATCGTCGCCCGGTTCGCGCTCAAGAAAGCCGCCGCCGGCGTGGTGTTCGCGCGCGACCGCGGCGAAACGCTCGCGTTCGCCGATATCGCCCAGCCCGCGGCGTTCGAGAATGCGCTGGAGCACATCGTCACCAACGCCATCGAGGCCAGCCCCGAGCCGGGCAGCGTCGAACTCAGCGTCGCAGCCGCGAGCGGACGCATCCGCGTGGCCGTGCGCGACCGCGGTCCCGGCATGAGCGCGGACTTCATCGCGCGCGAGTTGTTCCGCCCCTTGCGAACGACCAAGAACAAAGGCCTCGGCATCGGCGCCTATCAGGCCCGCGCCATGATGCGCGACCTGGGCGGCGATATCGAGGTGGAAAGCACAGTCGGCAGCGGGACCACCGTGACCCTGGTCCTGCCCGGCGAAGACGTAAAACTCAAGGAAGCCTCATGACGCGTACGGATAACAAGAAAGACGGCGCGAAGCGCATATTGCTGGTGGAAGACGACGTCGGATTGCAGCGCCAGATGCAATGGACGCTCGATCCCCATCCCATGATCGCCGCCGGAACGCGTGCCGAGGCGCTGCGCGCCTTCGAAGACGGCGACATTCGCATCGTGATCCTCGACCTCGGCCTGCCCCCCGATCCCGACGGCGCCACGGAAGGTTTGCGCGTTCTCGATGCCATTCTCTCGCGCGCGCCGCAGACCAAGGTCATCATCCTGTCGGGCAATGCCGACCACGAAGTGGCGGTCAACGCCGTCGGGCGCGGCGCCTTCGATTTCATTTCCAAGCCGATCGACGGCGAGATCCTGAAGCTGATCGTGCAGCGCGCCGAGCGCATGTACGACCTGGAAGAGGAAAACCGCGCCCTCAGGGCCACGACCGACAAGCGCATGCCCGGCTTCGTGTTCGGCTCCTCGCAGATGCAGCAGATCGCCCAGACCATCGAGCGGGTGGCGCGGACCGATGCCAGCGTACTGGTGCTGGGCGAGAGCGGAACCGGCAAGGAGCTGATCGCGCGGGCCCTGCACGAGTCCTCGCCGCGCGCCAACGCCAAGCTGGTGGCCATCAACTGCGCCTCGATCCCGGAGAACCTTCTCGAAAGCGAGCTGTTCGGCCACGAACGCGGCGCCTTCACCGGGGCTATCAAACAGACGCTCGGAAAGTTCGAAATCGCCGACAAAGGCACGCTGTTCCTCGACGAAATCGGCGACATGCCGGTGGCGCTGCAAGCCAAACTGCTGCGCTTCCTGCAATCCAGGCAGTTCGAGCGGGTCGGCGGACGCCAGGTGCTCAGCGTCAATGTGCGGGTGATCTCGGCCACCAATCAGCCCTTGCAGCAGTTGGTGCAGGAAGGCCGCTTCCGCGAGGATCTCTATTACCGCCTCAACGAAATCCGCGTCGAACTTCCGCCGCTGCGCGATCGCGACGGCGACGCCGTCGTCCTGGCCCAGCATTTCCGCAACCTCTACAACCGCGAGCATTCGCGAAACTTGCGCGGCTTCACCAAAGAGGCGCTGCTCGCCCTGCAATCGCATAGATGGCCGGGCAACGTGCGCGAACTCGAGAACCGCATCAAGCGCGCCGTCATCATGTCGGACGGGCCGCTGATCACCGCCGACGACCTCGAACTCGTCTGCGAGGGCAAACCGCGAAATCTGAACCTGCGCGACCACATGCGCGAGCTGGAGGGTGCCCTTTTGCGCGAAGCGCTGGCGGTCTCCGACGGCAACGTCTCCAAGGCTGCCAAGCTGATGGGGATCAGCCGGCCGCAAGTCTACAACCTTATGGGCGCCCACAAACGGCACGCCTGATCCGGGAGAAACACTCATGACGAACATCCGCCGAGCTCTGACGATCGCTGCCGCCGTCGGCGCCCTTGCCGGGGTTCCTGCTGCAGCCGCGATCCCCAACGCCGCATCGAGCAATTCGAACAATCCTTCCGGTCTCGGCGATCTTTTGCGCCAGGCGCATCAGGCGATGAGCCAGGGCCATCCCAACGTCGCCGTGATCTATTTGAAAAACGCCGCGGCGCTGGCGCCCAAGAATGCCAACGTGAAGATCGAGCTCGGCTACGCGTACTTACAGTCGGGCGATGCGGCTTCTGCGGTACGCGAGCTTCGGGCCGCGCGCCAAGCCGGGGCGCCGGACGCCCGCGTCCTGCCGCTCCTGTTCGACGCCATGCTGGCTCGCAGTGAAGGCCAGGCGCTGCTGGATCAGTTCCCCGCGCCAGCCGCTGGCGACCGCTCGCCGCTGGCCGCCACCACCTTGCGCGCCCGCGCGCTGGCGCTCGCCACCACCGGACATCCCGACGACGCCATCGCCAGCATCGATTCCGCCCTGGCGATCAACCGCGACGCACCGAGCCTGGTGGTGCGCGCGCGCCTTGCCAAGGACAAAAAGGACATGGCGACCGCGCTGAAACTCAGCGAGGAAGCCTATGCCAAGGCCTCCGGCGACCTGAACGTCCAGCTGCTCCGCATTTCGCTGCTGCAGGCATCGGATCACGCCGATCAGGCGCTGGGCATCGCCGACAACATGGTCAAGCGCTATCCCGATAATCCGGTGTCGTATCTGTCGCGAGCCGGCGTTCTGATCCAACTGAAGCAGGACGGACGGGCCAAAGCCGACATCGACACGGTGCTGAAGCGCTGGAAGAACCTGCCGCAGGCGCAATACTTCCAGGCGTTGCTGTTCGAGCGGGCGAAAAATACCAAGGCCGCCTGGGCCGCGGCACAGGCGCTGCCGCCGGAGTTCATCAACGGGCGGCCGGAAATCGCCGTCATGGTGGCGCAAATCGCCGCCGCCGACGGACACAGCGACGTTGCCATCACCGTGCTCAACGGCGCCGTGGCACGCAACCCCGGCCTGGTCGAGCCGCGCGTCATCCTGGCGGCGCATTACCTTAAGGCCAACAATACGCAGCGGGCGCTCGATATCCTGCTGCCGTTGAAGGATTCCGGCGAGCCGCGGGTGATGGCTCTACTCGGACAGACCTACGCCATGCGCAAGGATACCGCGAAGTCGACCGAGTATTTCGACAAAGCCAGCTCCGGCGGCTTCGGCGGCGATCTGTTGAAGCAGCGCCTGGCCGCTTCGAACATCCAGCAGGGCAACTACGACGACGCCGTCAAGCAGCTGCGCGAGCTCGTCGCCAAGCAGCCGGGCGATGCGATCAACGTCGGTATGCTGGTTGCGGCGCAGATGCGCGCCGGCGACATTGCCGGCGCCAGTACTACCGCCGACAAATTCGTTGCCGCCGCGCCCAAGAGTCCCTACGGGCCTCTGTATCAGGGCCAGATTCTGCTCGCCAAACAGAACCTCGACGGGGCCATTGCCGCATTCGGCCGCTCGCTGGCGCTCGATCCGAAATTCGTCCTCGGCCTTTATAATCGCGCCGTGGCCAAGGCGGCCCGCGGCGACGTCAATGGTGCCAACGGCGATCTCACCGCGCTTCTGGCTGCCGATCCCAAGAACGTGATGGCAATGATCCGCAGCGCCGAACTGCAGATCCGCATGGGCCAGCAGGAGAAAGCCGAGGACCTGCTCAAGCGCGCCGTCGCGACCGATCCGAAAAATCCGACGCCCAATCTGGCGCTGTCGACCTTCTATATTACGCGCAGCCGTCTGAAGGAGGCCGGCGGCGTGATCGGAAGCTATTTGAAGACGTCGCCGAACGACATCAACGCGCAGATGGTCCAGGCCGAAATCCAGCTTGCCAGCGGGCAGAACGATCCCGCGCTTGCGACCTTCCGCAAGCTGGCGGCGCAGCGGCCGGATTCGCCGCAGGTCCAACTGATGCTGGCGAGCGCACTCGTCGCCAAGAAAGACAGCAACGGCGCGATGGCGGCCTACAAAAAGGCGCTGCAACTGGCGCCGAAGTTCACGCTCGCCCGCACCGCGTTGGTCCGTTATGCCATTGCCCTCAACAAGCCCGATGTGGCGCTGGCCGCGGCGGAAGACGGCATCAAGCAGGACCCGAGCACGAATTCCGATCTGCTCTATGCCTCGACGCTGACCACTCTCAAGCGCAACGACCAGGCGATGGCCGTACTGAAGAAGAGCCAGGCGCAGCGCCCGAGCGAAAACGGCGCCATCATGCTGAGCCAGCTCCTGCGGCAGACGAAAAAAGCCAAAGAAGCCGATCAGGTGCTGACGTCATGGTCCGCCAAGCATCCCGGCGATGTCGGCGCCCGACTGGAATTGGCGCAGCAAGTGATGATGAGCCAGCCCGATACGGCCGAACGCGAGTTCCGCGCCGTGCTGAAGACGCAGCCGCAAAACATGGTCGCGCTCAACAACCTCTCCTGGCTGCTGCAGAAGAAGGACACCAAGCAGGCACTCGTTTACGCCGAACAGGCAGCCAAGCTGGCGCCGAACTCCGCACCGGTGCTCGATACGCTGGGTTGGGTGAAGTGGCAGGCCAAGGATGCGCAGGGCGCGTTTGCCATTCTGCAGAAGGCCCACGCCCTCGATGCCAACAACGCCGAGATCGCCTATCACCTCGCGGTCGTACAGAACGCAACCGGGCGCCGCGCCGAGGCGAAGAAAACGCTCGCGGCGGTGATCGCCTCGAGCCAGGATTTCTCCGAACGGAAGGATGCGATGGCGCTGAACGGGGCGCTGCGCTAACGGGGCTCTGTCAGCCGGATTGTCCTGCGACCTTGGCGGGCTCCTCGCCCATCAGGTCGCGGGCATCCATGCTGATACGGACCAGCGCTTCCCACGCATTGCGGCAGGTGTCGGTTTCACGCACGCCTTTGAGAGCCGCCAGTTTGCTCTTCAGTGCCTCGAAACGCGCGATCTGAGCCCGGCCGGCACTGGCCGGCGGTTCGCCCAGCGGGAAGTCCGCGATGCCGCGGCAATCGTCCAGCCGCTCGGCGCTGAGAACTTCATCCGTACACGGCATGCGCCCCAAGGTGTTGCGGATCTGCTCGCGCAGCGAGAACAGGCGGTCGGCCAGTTCCGGCGCCTGCGGCGAAGGCGTCTTCACGATGGGTTCGGCGCCGGCGGCCAGTGGTGTCGGAACGACGATAGGCTCGGCCGCGGGGCGGCGACTCTCGGCCGGAGGCACCTTGGCGCGTGCCGTGATGCGAGCCGCGCGGATCACCGAGCGCCCCCAGATCCGCGCCGCGATCAGCGCCAGCACACCGCAGATCAGGATCTGCCAGTCGTAGAGCCAGTGCAGCAGTTCGCCGAACGCCACGGGAAGTACGGTGAAGAAAAAGAAGTTGAGTCCGGATGCGGACATGGTTGCAGATACCATCATCAAAACGCCTCAGCCGCGGCCACTCTGCCCTGATCGCGCGTGCCTTCCAATGCATCGCCTTCAGGTGTCGCAACGGAACCGGCGCGATTGGGGCCGAAGTGTCGCCGCCATGCACGTCCCGCCAGCGTCGGCAGAACATCCGCCGCAAGCGTACGGAGGCCGTTGCCGTACCGCCAATCGGCCGCGATCACGCCGATACGCGTGGTGCACACACCCATCCAATCGCGCTTGTAGGTGTCGTCGCCGCGACCGAAATCGAGCATCGATACACCCTCCTCGCGAAGACAGGTCTCGATCATGCGATGGGTCAGCAGCGTTCCCGGCGACAACGCGGCGGCATCCTCGCGGTGCACCAGCTTGAAAATCGTCGCGCGGCCGCCATGCACCAGCCAGATCTGGGCCGCGACCATCCGCCCTTCGATCTCCAACAGCCCCATGCGGACGGCAGGCGCAAGCCGTTGCACCATCGTTGCAAGAAATGCGGGATGCGGTTCCGGCCCTTTCCACGAGGCGCGCTGAATAGCCTCGTAGTGCGCCAGCGCGGGACCGAAGCCGTCGCGCAAGTATGTGAAGGTCGCGGCCGTCGCAGCCGATTTGCGCCGGACCGTCGTTCGCAATCGCGACGGCCGCCGCGCCCAGTAACCGGCGAAGTCGGCAACCGGCTCCGACCAGTTGACGAAGCCCTGATAAGAAGCAGTGGCGAAGTTCTCGCCCAAACCTTTCAGGAACGCCGCCATCCCTGGATCGGACCGGTCGATGGCATCGAGCCGTACTGCCCCGCCCGCAGCCCCGCGCATCTGCCGGCCCATTTCGTACGCGCTATCAACGTCCGGTAGTGCGGGCGCATAACGTGTGGTGTACGGAGCGGTCAGGCCGCGAATGCCGGAGGGACCGATCGCCACCGGTAACGCCGCTTTCGGCGCCCCACCTGCTCGGCTCACGACGATGGCCGCCCGCTCTCCCGCGTCGAGTGTCGTCTCGGCAAGCGCCTCAAACCAGCCCGGCATCCCTTCCGCTTGGGAACTTTTTGCGAGGAGCGATTCCACGCGCGACAACTCGGACCAAGCGATGGTATCAATCATTTGTTTTACGCATTTTTAAGCCGAGCGCCCGCACCTTGGCGCTGCGTGCACTGGAGCGGCGGGAATGGGCTTTCTTGAGTGGTTTCTGATCGGCTGGGTTGCCATTTCCGTGATGGCGACGCCGATCGTCGCCCGTCTGGTGGCGAACCGCGTCGGCGAGCCGGAACCCGACGAAAGCCTCGCGCCGGAATGGAGCCAGATCGCGCACGACTAGCCCGTCGCCCCAATGGGAACCGCGCGCCATGCGGGTTGCGTGCGCTTCGGACGCACCATTTCCCACAGCGGCAGCATCAGGCAGATGTCGATCACGAACAAATCGTAATAGGCCAAGCTGAGCGCCGCGCCCGAGACGCAGAACACGATCAGGCTCGCCTGTAGCGCCACCCCAAGCTCCGCGACCCAGCGCTGCTCGCCCACGCGGCGGGCCGCCCGGATAATGCGCGACACGCGGAAGAACGATGCCGCGATCAGCAGCAGATAAATCCCGAGACCGATGAAGCCGTGCTCGCCCAGCACCTGGAAATAGATGCTGTGCGCGGCATGGTTCTTCTCGTTGGGAAAGTAGGAATGGAACAAGGGCGCCAACTGCGGGCCATAGAAGCCGGCCCCAAACGGGAAACGGTCCTTGGCGGCATTGAAGGCGACCTTCCAGGCGACGATACGGCCGTGGAAGGACTGGTCCTCCTGCACCGACGCTACCGAATTCATCGTGCTCATGCGGTCGAAATACTGGGCCGGCATGAAATGCGCCGTGAAGGCGATCAGAACCGACGCGACGGCGATATAGGTCAGCCGCCGCTTCATCCGGAGAAGACCGAGAAAACCGAGCGTGGCAAGGCCGATCAAGGCGCCGCGCGAATAGGTTCCGATCACCGCAATCACGGTGAGTATGATGCCGCTCAAAAGACCCAGCCGGACCCACTTGTCGAGCGACTGGCCGCGCAGATAGTTCGCCAGCGGCAAGGTCATCAGCATGGCCACGGCGAGCTGGTTGTTGTCGTTGATCATGGTCCCGGACGGACCTAGCACATGGTTGTGGCCGCCCGTGACGATCGTGAACAACCCGCCTTTGACGCCGTAATAGAACAGCGAAATCACCGCCACCCAGATCACCGCCTGCACCCGCACGCGATTGGTGACCGTTGCGGCCAAGAGAATGCCGAGCGCGAAAGTCTTCCAGGTCCGGTCCCAATAGCCGAAGGACCACTCGGGATCGTACGCGAAGAAGGTGCCGATCGTCGTCCACACAATGAAGATGATGACGCCCCACAGGATGAAGCCGTTGGGCGGAGCCTTGCGCTCCTTCGACATCGCCCACGCCACCAGGGTCACCAGTGCGATCACCATGTTGGCGGAGCCGACGAAACCGTAGGTTTCGCGATGCGGGTTCTGCAGCGTGAACCATTCCCAGATCAGCACGCCGACGAACGGCCAGCGCAAGGTCATGCCGAGCCCGGCGAGGATCGCAATGACAAGCAGGATTTCGCGCAACCGTTCCTCCTAGCTTGCCTGCCGGCGCAGCGCGGCTGGTGCTGTCCATGTCGACGGCCGGTATCCCGCGAACAAAGCCCGCGAGAAGAATACGCCGGCGCGCGCGATATCGCCGTTGGCCAAGGCGATATGGCCGGCGTTGGCGTACCGCTCGGCGAGAATCGCCCGGATTTCCCTGCGCGCGAGGCGATGGCGCAACCGTTCGATGTGATGCCGAATCATCGGCAGCACGTACCGGCCTTGATCCGATGCGCGGTATCGCGACAGCGATTCCGGCTGCACGTAAACTTCGGCCAGCGTCTCCGGCACATAGGCGAGCGCGCCTTCGAGCCCCAGCCGGATCCACATGTCCTGATCCTCACCCACCGGCATGTCTTCGTCGAAGCGAAGCCGCGCCAGCAGCGCCCGCGGCGCCATCACAGTCGGCGTCGCCACGAAATTGCGCCGCAACAGATCCTTCCAGGCATTTGCCCCCGTTTTCACGTCGCGGCCGCGGAACGTGTCTCCGAGCGGCCGACTGTCGCGACCGAACTCTTGCGACGCACAGAACACGAGGCTGACACCCTCGCGCGCTTCGGCGAGCTGCTTTTCGAGCTTCTGCGGCCGCCAGACGTCGTCGGCGTCGAGGAATGCGATCCATGCGCCTTTTGCGGCCGCGATTCCGGCATTGCGCGCCGCTGCAGCCCCTCGCCGTTCCGCCAGCCGCACAATCCTTACGTTGGGAAATGAAAGCGCCACAACGGACGTCGCATCGCCGCTGGCATCGTCGACAACCAGGACTTCGTCGGCCGGAAGAGTTTGCGCGAGCACCGACGCGAGCGCGCGTTTGATCGTCCCGGCCGCATTATGGGCCGGAATGACCACGCTCACGCTCGGAGTTGACGCCATGTGTATTCTCTTTCGCGGGCAGCATCCGATGTCCGCCGCGCGCGCACAATACAAACGCCCGCCGTTTTGTATAGATCGCGCACGTTCTGTTGCGCCCTGTGGCGCCGCCGACGCTTCCGCAACGTGAGCGTTCGGCGTGCTTCTGCTGTCACAAACCGTGTAAAAGCCGTGGCCGCTCGCAGATGCTCGTAGTACTGCAACATGTCGGCGGTATAGATGACGATGCAAACGCACCCTCCGAAGGACGCATGACACCCGACGTATCCGTCGTGATCGCCACCCGCGACCGCCATGAAGCGCTGGCCCGTCTTCTCGCCTGCGTGAAGTCTCAGGACCTGACCAATTTCGAGTGCATTGTGGTGGACGACGCCTCCAACGACGAAGGCGCCTACGATCGCATCTGGCAGAGCCTCGATGAACGATTCCGTCTGCTGCGCTCGCCGACATCGCTGGCCGAGGGCCCTTCCCGCGCCCGCAACCGCGGCATCGCGGCGGCCACGGCCCCTTTGATCGCGTTCTGCGACGACGACGACCGCTGGGTCCGCACCGACCACCTCAGCACCGCCGTCGATGCGATGCGCCGCTACGATGCCGACCTCTATTTCGCCAACATGCAGACCTCACGCGGCGGCGACATCCTGGGCGCCGACTTCTACGGCGTCATCCGCCCGTTCTTGACGCGACGTCCGCTCGGCAACGCCCTGCACGAGGTCGCGCCCGCCGACCGGGCGGCCGCCATGAAACACATCTTCCTGCACTGCGACAGCCTGGTCGCCTCTGCGGCACTGCTGCGCGATGCCGGACTGTTCTGGGAAAAGCTATCGATGGCCGAGGATCGCGACCTCGCCTTACGTCTGCTCGACCGGGCCAAACGGGTCGTCTATCGCGACGTCGTAACCGCCGACTACGACCGCACGGCGCATACCGGCCTCTGCAAGGCCTACACCGAGGATGAAATCCGCCAGTTCGTAGTGATCGCCATGCTGCATGCGGAAACGTCGATGCGCAGCCCATCGCTGCGCCGGGTGGCGCGCGGCTATCGCGCCTGGATGCTGTACGAGTTGGCGCAAAGCGCTCGCAGCGACGGCCGGATGCGGGCGGCGCGCGAACTGGTCCTGCAATCGCTGCTGCTGCGTCCGACCGTGGCCGCATGCCGTTTTTTTCTGGACGGCCGGGCGACGGAGCCGCTGAGCCAACTCAAAAGCCGCCCGGAGGCGCAGTAGGCATGCGCCCCACCATCTCCGTCGTGATCGCCACCAAGAACCGCGCCCCCGCGCTCAAGCGCCTTCTCGCGTGCATCCGCGATCAGGATATGGCCGACCTCGAGTGCATCGTCGTGGACGACGGCTCGTCGCCCGATACGCTGGCGGCGTATAACCAGATCTGGATCGGACTGGACGAACGCTTTCAGCTTCATCTTCGTCAGGATCGCCAGCCCGGCGGACCGTCACGGATGCGCAACCGTGGCATTGCGCTGGCGCGCGGGAAATATATCGCCTTTTGCGACGACGACGACCGCTGGATTCGCAACGACCATCTCTCCACCGCCGTGCGCGTCCTGGAAGCCAATGGCGGCGACCTCTTCTTTGCCGCCATGCAGACCGCCGCGCTCGGCGAAGTGAAGGACCCCGATCTCTATGCGCCGGCGCGCGCCGGCCTGCAGCGCAACCCCATCGCCGGCGAAACCGGGATCTTCCAGGTTCCGGTCGAGGGCATGATCGGGCTCATTCGCCATCGCACGCTGCATACCGACACGCTGGTCGCCGCGCGGACCTTGCTGCACGAGGCCGGGCTCTATTGGGAAAAAACAAGCCTCGCGGAGGATCGCGACTTTTCCTTCCGGCTGGTCGACCGCGCCAAAAGGATCCTGTTCCGCGCCGACACCGTGGGCGAACTCGATGTTTCCCACCACGTCAGCCTTTACCGGACCTTCGCGCACGAGGAAAAAGCGCTGTTCGCCTATCTCGCGACACTGCACAGCGAGTTCGAGGTGCGCAATCCGAAGCTGCGGCGGCTGGCGCGCGCCAATCGCGCCTGGGACCTGCTCGATCTCACGCGCGCCGCGCTCGCCGATGGACGGCGGCAGCAAGCGCGCCAGTTTGCGCTGGAATCGCTGCTGCTTCACCCGTCCTTCAGCGCCTTGCGACTGCTCGCCGCTTGAGCCAGCCCCGCCCGCAGCCGGCGTTCGAGGCGAAACCCCAGTGTCGGCCGCCGGTAGCGGCGCCAGCACATCTCATAGGTCTCGACGCCGAACGATTTTTTCAGGCGGTTGGTACCGGCAAGGAAGTCGTAGGTCGTCATGCCCGCTTGGGCGTAGAGCCCTATCGCCAGCGCATGGCAGACATAGCCCGGCCGCAGCGACGGATCGTCGTCCGAAAATCCGCTCTGATACGAATGCACCACGCCATTGCGTTTGAAATTGTAGAGATAGCCGAGAACCCGGTCGCCGCCGCTGATTTCCAGGAGGTCGACGCTTCCCTCCGCAATGCCGGTGGGGATCAAGGTGCGATGGAAGGGCTCGAAAGCGGGATTATCGAACGCGTTGGTCCGGCCGCGGCGTGTCCAGGAGCGAACATGCAGGGCTTTCAACCGCTCGAAATAGCCGAGGGCCGTGGCCGCATCCGGCGCCACCGAGACCCGCAACTCGCCGCCGAAATCGCGCAGCGACCGGCGCAACTGCTGGCGCGCGTTCCGCGACAGGATCGGCGCAATGCCTTCGCCGCCCAGACCACCGAGCGGCGTTCGATAGGCCGTGCGGCTGTCGTCCAGTACGATCAAATCGTTCGAGAGGGACCGGCAATCGGTCATGCCCGGAACGATCAATTCGTCCGCATTCAATTCTCCGTCGGCGAACCACGAGATCAGATCATCCCACAGCGCCCGGTCATCGCCGCCGGGCAAGGCAAAACCGTTATGCTCGATCATGACCCCATCAAGCGCCCGGTCGCCGCTCGCGTTGAACCAGGCCCGCCGCCAGCGCCGCTTGGCGCACAAGGCGAGCCCCGCCAAAGCGCCATCGCGCGTCGCCTTCAGAACATGCAGGCCGGGCGCGTACCGCAGCAGGACCGATGCCCAGGTCCAGCTCGCGAAGAACGAATGGGCTCCGGTGCGATCGAGCGCCCGCCACTGCCGCTCCAGGGCGGGACCGTCGCGAACGGGCTCGAGCGCGAACGCCGTCGTACCGCTTTTGCGTTCCAGGCCGTTTGGTAAGGCGTGCACACTTTCCCCAGCGATAGCCGCACGGCGCCCTGTGCGCCCCGTTCGTTTCCCCGTAAGCTCGGCGGACGTTCCAAATGATAAGCTCCCACTTTGAGATTAGGTCAAGAATGCGCCGCTTCAAATGCCGTATGCTGATGATTGCCTGTGTCCTGGCGGTGCCTGCTTCCGCCCTGCCGCGCGTCGTACTCGACGGCAACGGACCGGCGACCTTCGGAATGGTGTTCGCGCCCGGAGCCGTGCCCGCGGGCACGTCCCTTGCCGCCACCGACAAGTCGGGAGCCGCGATCCCGCTGCAAGTGGATGTGAAGGCTAGAAACCGCGACGGCTCGCTGCGCCACGCCGTGCTGACCGTGCCGCGCACCGGAACCGTGCAGCTTGTCGGCGGCACACCGGCGCAAGGCGCGCCGGTCGCCCTTTCCGCCCTGCCGTCCGATTTCGACACCGAGGTCACCCTCGATTTCGGCGACCGCAAGCTCACCGTCTCGGCACGCGATCTGTTGGCGCACGGCAAGCCGCAGACCTGGCTCGCGGGACCGCTGGTCAGCGAGTGGTGGATCGCCGGTCCGTTTCGCGATGCCTCCGGCAAGTCCGATCCGCATTTGAGCGCGCGCTTCGGCCTGCGCAGCTATGGTCCGGGGCGGCCGTTGCGGATCGAGGTGGACGTCGAAAACACCTGGACCTGGGCCGCCAATCCCAGGAGCTATCAATACGCCGCTGAAATCCGCGCCCACGGCAAAACCGTGTTTTCGCAAGACAAGATCGTGCAGCAGTCGCATACCCGCTGGCGTCAGGTGTTCTGGTGGGATGAGCCTGCGGAGGCGTCCGCGCGTTACGACATCGCCGACTTCAAGGCGGCGCACGCAATCCCGAACTACAATGCCGACCGCGATGCCGGTCTCGGGGCGCTCGATCGCGCCTACACGGGAAAAAAGCGCGGACCGATGCAAACCGGCATCATCTATCCTGCCATGCCCACGACCGGCCAGCGTCCCGATATCGGCCCCTTGCCGGGATGGACGGTGGCTTGGCTTCTATCGATGGATTCCAAGGCGTCGGAGATGATGCTGAATGCCGGCGATCTCGGCGGCAGCTTCCCGTCCCATTATCGCAACGAAAAAACCGGGCGGCCCGCGAGCACTGAAGAATTCCCCAAGATCAGCACGCACTACAACTTCGTCGGACGCGGCAACGGCAACTTGCCGCTGGCCGATTTTGCGGGCTTGCCCAAGCCGTTCACGGCCGAAGCATCCCACGAACCTTCGCTCGCGTTCGTACCCTATCTCGTCACCGGCGACCGCTATTACCTCGAAGAAATGCAATTCTGGTCGCAATGGAATTCCTGGGGCACGGCGCCGGAATACCACGGCTTCGCCAAAGGCCTGATCGGCTGGGACCAGATCCGCGGTCAGGGCTGGTCGCTGCGGACACTGGCGCAGTCCGCCTGGGCGACGCCCGATGCCGACCCGATGAAAGCTACGCTGCTGCGCCAGATGAAGGCCAATGCCGAGTGGTACGATTCGGCGTACACTAACAATCCGCAGGCCAACATCTTCCATGTCGCCCTGCGCGCCTCGGACAACGCGGACTCGGTGGCGCCGTGGATGGACGACTATCTCACCTGGGCGTCGCAATACGCCGTGCAGCTCGGCTTCGACGAGTTCCGGCCCTTTGCGCGGTGGAAGGGCGTGGCTCCGGTGCAGCGCATGACCAATCCGGACTACTGCTACGTCATGGCGACCAAATACTACATGAAGGTAATGGACCGCCCGCATCATTTCATAACGAACTGGGCCGATGCCTATGTCGCCAATCTGCCCAAGGATTCGCGCGAAGGTCCCAAAGTCGCCTGCGGTAGCGACGACATGGCCCGCATGTTCAAGCTGCACCAAGCCGGCGAAATGATGGGAGACTCGAATTCGCCTGGCGGCTACCCGGCGCAAATGCAGCCCGCGCTGGCGGCGGCGGTCGATGCCGGGGTTCCGGGCGCCAACGAAGCGTGGAGCAAGTTCAAAAGCCGTCCGGTGCAACCCCGCGGCGGCGTCGAGCCCAAATGGGATATCGTGCCCTGGTCGGCTAGATGAGGTCCGACAGATCCAGCTGCGCGCAGGCGTCGCGAAGATCGAAGTGGCGTACCAGCTCCTCGCCCATATTGCGGCGGACATCGGAGCCGTTCGGTTCGCGCACGCCGACGTAATCGGATTTGCCGATCTTGGTGAAATGGCCTTCCGCGAACTCGTCGGCGTCGAGGACGACACAATCGCCGCCGGCGTTGCGATGCCAGTAACGGATGCCGGCACCGTGATCCCAGTAATACCAGCGCCGAATAAACGCCCCGCGGTGCTGGTTGGGATGCGCCCACCACGCCATCCACCAGCCGCAACCCTTTTCGAATTGATCGCGGCTGGCCGCGCGCGTGGTGCAGCCGACCAGCTCCCAATAGCGCTGCCGCCACGGCAGATGGCGATGGCGCAGGCCGGGATCGGCGTAGCAGGCTGCCGTCTGGCCGTCTTTCAGGGTACGGAACAACTCGGCTAGCGGCGCCAGCTTGGCGCGGCGGATCAACAGGTCGGAATGCCAGAACGCAATCCGGTCGGCGAACAGGAAGGCGAATTCGAGCGGGAAATGCGGATATAGCAGCGGCAGGCCGAGCGCCGCGTTGAAATCGAACACCACCGCTCCCGGCACTGCCTGCGGCGGCGGACCGATCCGCGGATCGAAGCCGACGAGCGGCGTCCAGCCCGCCTCGCGCACCAGCTTTTGCTGCACCAGGCACCAATCGCTGTCGACATTCCAACACAGCCAGGGCTTTTCGATCCCGCCGAGCGCACGTCCCCAGCCGGCGGCGATGTCCATCACATCGGCCAGCGAAATATCGAGCGCGCGAAAGGCGCCCCAGACGCCCTGCCCGACTTGCTCGAGTTCGATCGCGTAATCGGTGAACCGCGCAAACCGGGGATGAATAATACGGCCGGGAAGTCTCATGGGATCGGCCCCGGAAAAAGCGACGGCGTCCAGCCGCGCAGACGGTAGACGACAAGCCCGATCCATTCGTGTGCCGCCCAATCGGCTTCGCTCAATCCGGTCACGACACCAGGAAAGAACCCGCTTCCATGCTGCAAGGTATGGAAATCCGCGGGATAGCCGAGCACCGCAAAGCCCGCGCCGCGAAACGACCCCACCGCGCGCGGTAAATCGGCTGCGGAGGTGACGAGCAGCCATGTCTCACCGGGCTTCGGCTGCATCATCCGCGCACTGAATACCGCGTTCTCGTGCGTGTTGCGGCTGCGATTTTCATATCGGAGGCTGCGAATCCCGAGCCCGTCAAAGAGAGTCCGTGCATAAGCCGCTTCGTTGTGGCCCTGATCGAAAGGATCGCCGCTGCCGCCGGTGAACAGCAGACGGGCCTGCGGATAGCGCCGCGCCAGCATTGCGAACGTGGTCATCCGCCCGGCCATGCCATTGAGTTCCGGCGTTCCGCGGTCGGCGCTGCGCGGCAGACTGATGGCTCCGCCGAGAACGACGATACCGTCCACCCTCTCCGGCCGCGGCACGGCGAAGCGCTGTTCCAGCGGACGCAGCATCCAGGTCGACAACGGCAGAACCGCAAAAGCCGCGAGTCCGCCGATCCCTCCAATGAGAAACCAGCGCCCGGCACGGTGCCTACGTAGCGTCAGCACCAGTCCGACGACACAGCATAGCAAGATCAGCATGCTTGGGCGCGCTACAACGTCCGCCATGCGCCCCAGGAAATACAGCATGTCACTCGCCCCGACCTGATGCGACGGTTAGAGTATGGGTCTTGTTCCCCGTCAAGCAGGAGCCTGCGATTGAGATTCCCCAACGTCTGGATTTTTGCGTTCCTGATGCAAGGCGCGGCGGCCGCCACGTTGACCGTAGGTCCGGGACAACCCTATGCGCTGCCCAGCCAAGCCATTGCCGCGGCAAAACCCGGCGATACGATCCATATCCTGCCCGGCACCTATCGCGACTGCGCGGCGTGGCGCACCGATAATCTCACCATCGAAGGCGAGGACGGCGCCGTTCTCAGCGAAGCGATCTGCCAAGGCGCCGGGATTCTGGTGGTCAACGCCCCGCGCGCCACCTTGCGCGGATTGACGTTCGAGGGCGCTTCGATCCCGGAAGGCAATGGATCGGGCGTGCGCGCCAACGGGCTATTCCTGACCGTCGACCGCTGCACCTTCCGCAACAACCAGGACGGCATACTCGCCGCCAACAATCCCGACGCGACGCTTCTGGTACGCCGCTCCACGTTCGACGGCAACGGCGCCTGCCTGCCCGACAAAGGCTGCGCGCATGGCATTTACGCGGGTTTCGTCAACCTTTTCCGGGTGGAGAACTCGCGCTTCGTCAACACGCAGGTCGGTCATCACATCAAATCGCGCGCCCGGCGGACGGAGATCATCGGCAACACGATTGAGGACGGCCCGCGCGGGACTTCGAGCTATCTCGTCGATCTGCCCAACGGCGGCAGCCTGACCATGACCGGAAACACGCTGGAAAAGAGCGCGCGCAGCCAGAACCCGACCGCGGCCGTGTCGATCGGCGAAGAAGGCGGCAAGCGGAAGCCGGGTGAAATCGTCATCTCGGGAAATACGTTCGTCAATCACGGCCGGCCGACCGTGTTCGTGCACAACGCCGGCAAAGATAGCGCCCGCCTGTCCGACAATGCGATCAAGGGACCGGTTCGTGCGCTCAATGGCCTCGGTTCGGCCGACTAGCGCTGCCCGCCTTGCGCATCGCGTCTTCGCGCGTCCAGCGCCGTGACGCCTTGGGCTTTTCCGCTTCGGGCAACGGCATTGCCAAGAGCCCGGTGGTCGGCTCGTTTTCGGGACGCCCGTCGTTTTCCTTGAACCAGTTGAGCACGACGAAGATCGCGATGATCGATGCCAAAAAGAAAAAACCGCCGATCATGCCGTTCCTCCGTACAAGGCGTCGTAAGCCGCCACCATACGATCTTCGCCGTAATCGCGGCAGGCTTTGGTGCGATTGGCGGCGCCGATTTGGGACGCGGCGGCAGGATCGGACAACAGCCGGAAAAGCCCTGCCGCTAGTGCACTGGCATCACGCTGCGTAACGTAAGGCCCGTTCTCGGCGGAAACCATGCCCGTGACATCGCCGACATCGGTCGAAACCACCGGCAAACCGGCCGCCATCGCTTCCAGTACGGCCGTCGGCATCTGCTCGGTGTCGGATGACAGGGCCAGAACCGACAAGGCCGCATAGATCTTTTCGGTCTCGCGGATGTGTCCCGCAAAGCGGACATCGGAACCGAGCCCCAAGGCGGCAGCATGCGCTTCCAGATGCGCCCGTTCGGGCCCGTCGCCCGCGATCAACAACCGGCAGGGCATTTGCGCCCGTACGATCCGGAAGGCATCCAGCAGCCGGACGATATTTTTCTCCGGACGCAACGCCGCAACCGTACCGACGACCGGCCCCTCACCCTCCCAGCGGTAAGGTTCGATATCGGATGCTCCGAAGCGGGCGCAATCGACGCCGTTGGGCACATAGCGCAGCACCGACGGCTTGAGGCGCCAGACGTCCTTCGCGAGCGCATACAGCGTATGGGACGGCAGCACGACGGTGCTTCGCGACAACACGTACCGGCGCGTCAGCACACGGCGGGGCAATTGCCCGTTCGCTTCTTCCGGTCCAAAGCCGTCCTCGATGTGAACGTGTCCGGTCAAGCGCGGCCAATTGGCCATGGCGCACTCGATGCTGCCCCAGTTGTGGGTGACGAGCCGGTGCGGCCGCACGCCGGCCAGAAACGCACGAAAACGCCGCCAATTGCCGAGCGTGTCGCGCGGGCGCAGATCCAGCTTCGCAAAACGGATATCGAGACCGGGCTCGAGCCGCTCGCGGCAGTCCTCACGCCCGTCCATCGCGACCACGACGTGCCGGAAGCGGCGGCCGAGACGGTTGGCGACGACCGCGAACCGCGCTTGCGATCCGCCGACGGCAAAGGTCGGGAAAACGTGCAGAAGTGTGGGGCTCATGAACCGGTGCTAGCGCTGACGCAGCGCGAAGGCCTTCCCGGTGCCGACGGCCTCGTGACGCGTTCCGTCGGGCGCCAGCAGGGACAAATCGCCGTTCATCACGTTCAAGAGCTGCGGAATCTGTTCGAGGTGATAGCGGTGCAGCAGCGCCCCTGTGCGCGTCAATTTCGGACCGAATTCGGTATCGCGGACGATGCGCAGCCGCCACAGCCGTACGATCCGCCCGCCGCGGGTCACCCGCTCGACGCGGCAGAACGGAGCCGCCGCCAACTCGACCCACACGGCGACGGCACCAAGCACAATCACGGGCAGGCAGACATAAAGAAGTGCCAAGGCCATTGCGATATCGCCCAGACGCCGGATGGTCATCGTTCTCCTCATTCGTGTTTTGAGATCCATACAAGTTGAAGCAAGTTTGCAGCGTGAATGCAACGCCGTTCGGCGTGACGAGGCCGTCATAATATTGTTTATGTTACTAGCAATGTTGATCCCAATCACGTTTCGCACGTTTCATAGGTACGACGGACGACAGAAAGCTGTTACCGAATTCGGCGCGACGGTTACGGACTCCCCGCAGCCACGCTATCTTGCCCCAAAGGAGACGGGCACATGTGGTTGGTGATCGGATTGTGGGTCGCGATTTCTGCCGTTGCGGCACCTTTGGTAGGCTATTTTCTGGGCGGCGATAACGCTCCGCTCAGACGGAAGGCGGAAACGGCCTTAGCGCCGCGAAAGCATCCTTAAGACGCGCGGCGTAACGGTCCTGCGAAAGCTCCGTCTCGGCATAGCGGCGTGCCGCACTGCCCAGCCGCATCCGCAACGCATCGTCCTGCAGCAGACGCGTAATGGCCGCCCGCAGCGCCGCCGCATCGCCGCAGGGAACGACCAGACAGTTCTCTTCGTGATGCAGATAATCGCGAATGCCGCGCGCATCGCTTGCCACCACCGCCTTGCCGCAAGCAAACGCTTCCAACAGACTTGAAATGCCGCCGGGATGGCGCATGTCGTAGAGCGGCAGCACCACGATTCTGGCCGCGTGATAGAGCGCGCGCAAATCCTCGTCGCTGCCGCGCGGAGCGATCGCAATGCCCGCCTGCGACGCAACGCGATCCGTGCGCAACACCACCGGCACATCGAGACCGGACACGGCCGCCAGAAGCGTCTCGTAATCGCGGGACAAATCGTTTCCGATCGAGAGGACGTAATCGCCCTCGCCGCCCGACGGCGTAAAGAATTCGGTGTCGATCTGCTGCGGCAGGAACTGAACTTGCGCGCCGGGGTAGCGCTGCGCCAGATAGCCGGTCTGATCGCGGGCGAAGCTGAACACCGCATCGGCGCGCTTCAGGCAAAAGGCGACGATCCGCGCCCGCAAGGGCCAGTTGGAATCGTCCCCGACATCGACGATCACCACCAGCGGCTTGAATCCCGCGACCCGCCGCAGCGCCAGGAGCAACAGTGCGCCGGACTGGTAATACGAAATCACCGCGTACGCTTTGCGGCGCCGGAAGAGAACCTTCGCGGCGCGCCAGGGATCGATGCTGGCGAACAGCGACGCGCACCCGGCGAAGGGGTTGCGCGACGCATCGTTGACATCCAGCACTTCCGCGGCAAAGCCGATCCGCTCGAACGCATCGGCAATTCCGAAGCGCGGCGGCGGTGAGCCCGGCCGCTGCAGCCGGTTCGATGGCAGCAATACGATATCCGGTCTCATGGCAGGGCCGGCGTCAAATCCTTACAGGTTACACGCGCCTGTTCGTATACGTCCTCGACCGTCGCCGGCACGCCGCCGATCTCGCCAAGGAAGAAATCATAAAACTCTTCGAACCAACCGACGAAACGGTCGCGGTCGGCGCGGCTCCGCACATACGGCGTGTTGCCGGGCAACAGCGACGGCGTGTGATAGGACAGCGTGAACGTGCGCGTTCCCCGCTTGAGCAGCGCGCGCACCAGACGTTTGGCGTCGGAGACATTGGTGCCTTCGGGCGTCAGGCGGATGCGCTCCATCAGGCCGGTGCGCGCCATCAGCGAGCGCGACAAGGCATGGCGGGCATCGTTCTCGAACAATCCGTTGGCGAGATGGCGCCAGTTTCCGCTCGACAGCTGTCCGATGTAAGTCGAGGTCAGCGGCAGTTCCAGCACACGCCGGTCGGGATCGAGCCAATACGGCGTGGTTGGCCGCCCGAAGAATGTCGGCCCCCCGGTCGCATGATAGGAGAACTCCGGCACCACGCTGGAATCGACGCGATAGCCGAGGGCGGTAAGCGTTTTCACCGTGTTCGGCCCCACGCCGTAGCGGCCGGCGCGATACGCCACGGGACGCTGGCCGAACCGCGCGGCAATCGCCTCGGTCAACGCGCTCAGTTTGTCCCGCTCCAGCGCCTCCGGCAGATTGCCGGCAAAGCTGTTATAGGCATTCACCACTTCTTCGTAAGGCGGCGTCACCCAGGGATGCAATTGGGCACCGATCCGGCATTTTCCCGCCTTGAGACATTCGGCCAGAAAGGCGTAGCCGTCCGGCTCCATCACAATCGGATACGTGACGAAATAAGTCGGTACGATGCCGAAGCGATCGAACACGCGATGCAGCACGAACTGCTCGTTCATCGAGCCGACGTTGTGGAAGTCGCGCGACAGCGGCTTGTCCCAGTCGAACGCCTCCTCCGCATCGACGGTGGTGACGATCAGCGGGCGCTCGGTCGACGGGCGCACCTTGCGCACAGGTCGTGGCCGCGGGTTCACCAGCCCATGCACCATCGCCGCGACGGTGGAAGCCTGCGTCCGGGCGCTGAACGTCTGCACGAACCACGCCGAGGGTTCGCGCGCGGTCAGCGGCAACGACAGGAATTCCTGCACGCGCCGGTCGGCTTCGGCATCGGACATATCGGGCGCGATCACGACGTGGGCGATGCCGCTCTGCTGCAGGATGCGGTCGACCGGCGAATCCGCGGGCGTGTAGGCGAGAATGGGTTTGCCGATCCGGATATAGTCGAGCAGCTTCGACGGCACTTGGAACGCGGTGTTGCGCTCGTTGACGTCGAGCAGCAGCAGGCAATCGGCTTCGGCGGTCTCGCGCAGCGCCTCTTCGCGCGGCACCAGCGTGTTGTTGACCTCCACCACATCGCTCATGGCAGTCATGAAGGCGCCGTAGGCGCTCATGACGGCCTCGTCGATCGGCCCGATCAGCTTGACCCGCAATGTCTCAGCGCTCGTGCCGAGCCGCTTCAGCGAGCCGAGCAACTGGCCCGGATGGCGTCCGCCATAGAGCGTGCCGATATGCGCCAGCACGCGGTGGCCGCGTTCCGCGGACGGCACCTGCTCGATCGCCTCGTCCGGATCGTAGCTGTTCCACAACACCGATATCGCATCGCGGCACGCGGGATAGCGCTTCCGCCACACCTCGGCGATGGCATCGGTATTGGCGATCACCCGGTCGGCACGTTCGAAAATGCGCCGCTCGAGCAGCGGATCGTAGGGGTAGAACCAGTTGCGGTTGCGGAAAGGATTGTCGCAAACCGGATCTTGGAAATCCGCGATCCACGGCAGTCCGAACTTCCCCTTCAGCCACAGCGCGGCGAAGTGCGACGCGAGAAAAGGAGACGTCGAATAGATCGCGTCGATCTTCCGTGTCCGGATCAACCGGGCCGCCGCGGCGGCAGCGTACGGAACCCACGGCAGACGGTCGTTGTATGGCGCGGCAAAGCGCATGAACACGCGCGCCGCCGCCGATGCCGCCGCCAGCCCGGCCGACTCCCGCTCCGCCGGAACGCGCCAGACCGAGGTTTCCGGATTGATGCCGCCTTCGGCCGACGAGGCAAACACGAACGGCTCGACTCCGAATTCCGGCAAATAGCGGAACAGTTGGCTCGGCCGAGCGGCGGCCGGCGTGTTGTCGGGCTGAAACGCATAACTCAAGAGAAGAAGGTTCGCCATGTTCAGCCCCGCGCCGATGCAGCCTTGCGCGCGGGCGATCCGATGCGGTTCCAAACGGCGCTCGCCAGCGGCAATACCAATCGGCAGAAATAGCGCACCACCGGCATCAGCGGCCGCCACATCACGCCACCGAAACGACGTTCGTAGCCGGCACGGCCAAGTTCGGTCCCCATGAAGGCTTCGGCGACCAGGAGTTCGGAGGTCGACATCTCGCGGCGCCAGCGCTCGATATCGGCCGGATCGGGCTTGCGCCGCAGCTTGGCGTGAATGGCCATCTCGCGGGAGGGAACGAGCCGGTCGACCTTGTCTTCCCAGGCCAGCATCTGCGGCTCGAATTCTTCTCCGAGAAAATCGCAGATGCCGCGGACGGTGCGTTCGGTGTCGCGCACCAGATCTTCGTAGCGGACCAGAAACAGCCGGTCGGCCACCGGCATCCGGCGCCAGCGCGCATCGAGCTTGGTTGCTTCCAGCCATTCGCCCATATTGCGGTTGAGCAGCGGACCGTACCAGCCCACCGACTGGAACGATTTGGCGACGTCGCGACCGTCGCGCAGCAAGTGGATGAAGCGTGCACCCGGATAGAGTTCGGCAAGCTGCGGCACGATACGGATGTAGGCCGGGGTCTTGTCGCCCCAGCGCTGCTTGCCTTCACGCCCCAGGTGGGTGCGATAAACGATTTCGACCAGATCGCGCAGAGTGGGCTGGGGCAACGCCGACGCCTCGGCGGCATATGCATCCGTATCGATGCCCATATCGGGCCAGCGGATGGAACCGGTCACGATCGCGATCGCGCGTGTTATCTCGTCGTTCGTCAACGCCCGTGTCGCCGGAAGCCGCTTCAGCAACGGATCGAGAAAATAGGTTTCGGGCGGAATCGCAAGCCGCGAATGCGAAGCCAGGATCATGCGCAAAAGCGTCGTACCGGAGCGCCCGGATCCGACGATGAAGAACGGTTGGTCTTCGTCTTTCCGTAGCGGCATACACATCTCGGCTGGTCGCCCGCCGCTATCCGAAAAATGGGCGCACAAATCAAGCGGTTTTGCCGAGAGTTAGGAAAATCGTGGAACCTAGCGCCAACTTCGAGGCCGATCATGCCGCAGCGGAAGGCTCTCAGAGATAGCGCACGATCTGAAGTATCGCGCTCGAGGAGCCGCGCAGCGAGCCCCATTCGCTCCTTCGCCCGCCGGTGGTGCCGCTGACGAACGCCGCCACGCTCCAATAATCGGAGAGATCGTAGGACGCGCCCAACTGGCCCGTGCACGAGCCGTCGGCAAGATTGGTCATCACGTAAGCGTTGAGATCGGCGTGCAGGATATGGAACGGCTCGATCCAATCGGCGCGCACGAACGCCTGATGCCGGCTGGTCGGATCCTGACGGTCGGCGGCATAGCCGCGGATGTACCACATCAGCGAGGAGAGCATCGGGTTGGCGCCGGTCGCGAACCAGCTCCGCCACTGGTCCTGCGAAAGCCCCGCCTGATGAAAGTTATATTCGATGCTGATCGTTTCCTTGTCTTCGCCGTTCCAGTAGGCCCCGACGGAGACGTCGTTCTTGAAGCCGCGTCCGGACGCGACCGGCGGCAGCACCGGAACGTAGGACGGCAGCATGCGCGTCCGCTTGCCGAATGCGATGGCATCGACGATCACGCTCGGCGCCTCGCCGCCGGCCCAACTGGCATAGGCGATGATCGAATTGCCGATCGGGTGAGAGGCATTGAAGCCGAACTTCAGCCGGCCGCTGTCGTAGAACGCCAGTACCTGCGGACTGAACTCCTCCAGTTCGAACGAAAAGCTTGCCGACACGCGATCCGAGCCGTTGGTCTGGTCGATTTTGGGATCGAGCGGCCAGGCAAGACCGCCCATCGGCACCGGACTGTGCAGTTTCGGTGCGTAGATCACTTCCAGCGAGCCGCCGTCGAACACATGCTGGCCGCGGAGCATCACCGTGCCGAGCCGGTTGTTGCGCATGGCGCCGGGATCGGACGAAGACTGCGCGACCGAGGTACGGGCGCGGAAAAAATCGGTCGGATTGTAGCCGAACGCCACACCGTAGCGGACATTGATGCGCCCCGCCTCGAGATAGGTTTCCGGCGCCGCTTCCCAGGTGGCGTAAAGCTCGCGCAGATCGTTGCGCACGGACTGGCGGGGAAATCCGATGCCATCGGCGAAGCTGGCGGCGAGCACGTCGCTGGCGGTAATGCGCAAAGTGTCCGACAGCTTCCACGTGACCAAGGCATCGGCGCTGACGCGGTCGTTCCAGCGCGACGGCACGGCGGCCCCCGGCGAAACAACGAACGTGCCGCGATAACCGTACCAGCCGAAAGCGTTGGCGAGCGAATACTTGCCGTGATCTTCGGCCGTCGCCGGCGGCGGCGCCGCCTCTTCGACCGCACCGGGAATACGCGCCAGATCGTCGTTCTCCTGCGCCGCCGCAGGAAGCGCGATGCCGCAAATCGCAATCAGGAAGGCCGCTTTACGCATCGCTCAGTCGATCTTGAGGCGCGGCAGGAAATCGCGCTGGAACCACGAATCCGGAACGGTTTGGAACCGCATGTCGGAAATCGCCATGGTGGTGACGAGATTGGTGTTGACGGAATCGATCACGATCGTCTCGGCCGGAATGATGCGGCCGAGCATCGGCGTGAACTTGTGGTAATAGGCGATCTTCAGGAGCCGGCCGCTGTCGGAATAGAACTTGCCCTTGATCTGGCGGAACGTTCCCTTCTCGACCCAATACTCGACCCGCGAATAGACCGCTTCGTCGTTCGCCGCCTTCAGTTCGAGATGCCAGCAGGCGCGGTTCTGCTTGTCGGCGTCCTGCAAACTCTCTTCGCCGATGAGCTTGGCGGCATAATCCCGCGCCAGATTGACGGTAGCGACGTCGCCGTTGGAAGCCTGCCCCAAAAGACGCTGCTGCGGCGAGATGCGGACCGACGCCTTCGACGACGGATCGTAGAACCACATGTTGGAGCCGTTCATCAGCACCATCTTGCCGGCGTCCCGCGCGGGCTGCACATAGCGGATCAGGTTGTTGTATTGGCGCGTCTTGTTCTCGACCGCGAACACGACGATCTGCATCGAATCCCGCGGCTTGCCGTTGATGTATTCGGTCAGGGTGTCGAGAACGCGAAAGCCCTGTCCCGGATTGCGCCCTTCGTCCACCTTGGCGACGATCTCCTGCGCCGACATCTCCGCCCGCGCCCCCGTCGTCAGCGCCAGGGCCACCACAAGACCGATCAACACGTTTTTCATAATATCCTCACACGTGACGGAGTGCGTCGACGACCTTCATGCGCGACGCGCGATTGGCGGGAACGATGGAGGCAAGCGTCGCAATCGCCGTCAGCAAAATCCAGACGGTGGCGAGCAGAGATTGCGTGCCTTTGGTCAGAAGATAGAGATCAACCGGCGAAGCGTTGCCCGGCGGCGTATAAGTAATGCCGGCGTGATTGATGAGATGCGTCAACCCAAGCGCGATCGCGATGCCGGCGGTTGCTCCCAGCCCGCCGAGGATCGCCCCTTCGAGCAGGAACTGGCGATGAATGCCGCCGCGGCGCACGCCCATGGCCCGCGCGGTTCCGATCTCGTTGGTGCGCTCCATCACGCTCATGCTCATGGTGTTGGCGATGGTGAAGCCGACGATGATGGCCATCACCACCCCGATGAAAGCGAACATCGCCATGAAGTAGCCGAGGATCTGCTTATTCGACGGATACAGCTCGTCGAAATCCTTGGCTTCGAGATCGAGCTTGTCGCGCGCGAAAATCTGGGCCAGCCGCGCTTTGGCGTGCGGGATGTCGGCCGAGTTCTTGAGCTGGATCACGATCGCGGTGGCCTTGTGCTGGTCGCCGCCGTAGAGAAGCTGCTGCGCTTTCGCGAAGTGGAGACCGATATAGCTGTCGTCCATCTCCTTGGCGCCCTGCCCGCTCGCCTTGACGGCGGTGACGCTGACGATGTTCGGCGCCCCGCCCGCTCCCGACAGAAGCTGCAGCTTGGCGGCCGGTTGCGGCACTTCGCTCGCCGGGCAATCCTTCAGCTTGAGCGGCTTGCACAGGCCAAGAATGCGCGCCAGGCCGACGCCGACCACGACCTGATCGGGCTTGGCATCGTCGAGCCCGCTCTTCGGACGATCGCCGTTGGTGATGCCATAGCCGTCCCAGGCGTTCATCTGGTCCTTGTCGGACGGCACCAGACCGGAGCCGAAGAACGTCTTCGATTTGTCGACCGCGGCGTTTCCGGCAATGCCGCCGAGGCTGACGCGCGGCGAAATCACCGTGATCATGGATGCGAGCACACGGTCGCTGCGGATCGTATCGATCGCCTTTTCGTAGTCGGCGATGGAATAGGCGGCCGGCTTGCCGCTGCCGAAATCGAAATAGCCCTTCTTGAAGACCTGCAGGTGGCCCATGCCGCGGACCAGGCCGGTTTCCATGCCGACCTTGATCATCGCATTGTATTCGCCGAGCAGAACCAGCGCGGTGGCTCCGACCACGATCGCCAAGGCGGTCATCAAGGAGCGGCGTCCATTACGCAGGACGTTGCGGAACGCGATCTTGAACACTTCATTCCCCTCAAACGTGCCGCAAGGCGTCGACGACCTTCATCCGCGCGGCGCGACCGGCAGGAACCAGCGCACCGACCGTGGCGATGATCACGAGGCCGATCCAGACGCGATAGATCAGGACCCAATCGTTGGTGAGCAGCCGCACCGGAACCGGATGCGCCTGCCCCGGCGGCGTGTACATGATGCCGGCGTTATTGAACCAGATGGAGAGCAGCGTCGCCAATACGGCTCCGGCCGTGGCGCCGATCACACCGAGCAGAAAGCCCTCGAGAACGAACAGCCGGCGGATACCCGAGCGGCGAATGCCCATGGCGCGCGCGGTGCCGATCTCGTTGACCCGCTCCATCACGCTCATGGTCATGGTGTTGACGACCGTGAAGATCACGATCATCAGCATGATCACCGTCAGGAAGCCGAACATCACGGTCAGGAAGTTGCGGATCTGGACATAGGACGCCGACAGTTCGGTGAAATCGCGCACCTCCAACGGCAGGCTATGCTCGGCAAAGAGCCGGTTCAGCCGCGCCTTGGCGCGTTCGAGATCTTCGGTGCGATGAAGCTGGATCTGGATCGCCACCGCCTTGTGCTCGCCGCGGCCGTAGAGCAGCTCCTGCGCCAGCGCGATATGCATGCCGACAAAGGCGTCGTCGAGTTCCTTGACGCCTTGGCTCTGCGCTTCGGTCACATAAAAGTTGACCACATTGGGCGCACCGTTTGCCGTAGCACCGAGAAGATCGAGCCGCGGCTCGACCGGCGCGGCGCTCGCCGCTGCGGCAGTGCGGTCGCGCGCCGTCAGTTCCGCGAGATCGACCGACAAGGCCGGCGCATTGTTGACGACGGGCGCGGCCTCCTTGGGCGGCGGCGGGCAATTGGCGACTTTCAGCGCTTCGCACAAACCGAGCACCCGCGCCAGACCGACGCCGACGATGCCCTTGTTGATTTCCTTGTCGCCGACGCCGAGCGGCGAAAACACGTAATTCGCCGGACGCAGGCGGTATTCGTCCCAATGCCGCATCCGGTCGCGGTCGGACGGCACGAAACCCGTGCCGAAAAACGTCTTCGATGCGTCGACCGAGAAGTTGCCGGCGATGCCGAACAGCGAAACGGTCGGCGTCACCACGTTGACCATCGGCTTCAGTTCGGGATCGTTCTCGATCAGCCGGATCACGTCCTTATATTTCGAAATCGAATATCCCGAAGGATTGCCGCTGCCGAATTCGAAATAGCCTTTGGCGAACACCGACATGTGGCCCGAGGCCGTGACCGTCTGGGTTTGCAGGCCGAGAAAGGCGAAATCGTTGTACTCGCCGAACAGGATCATGGCGATGCCGCCCACGGCAATCGCCGACGCCGTCATCAGCGAACGCCTGCCATTCCGGAGAATGTTGCGGAAGGCGATCTTGGACAGCATCATCACACGGTCTCCGTGCGATGTTCGACCAGCTTGCCGTCGCGGATGATGTAGGTCTCCTCGGCGTGGCTGATGAGCTGCGGATCGTGGCTGGCGAAGATGAAGCTGACTTCCTGTTCGTGCTGCATCTTGCGCATCAGTTCGATGATCTGCGCGCCGGTCTGGCTGTCGAGATTGGCGGTAGGTTCGTCGGCCAGCACGATCTCGGGATGCTTGACGAGCGCGCGGGCGATGGCGACGCGCTGTTTCTGGCCGCCGGAAAGCTGGTTGGGACGCTGCTTGGCCTGATCGGCGAGCCCGACCGCCTCCAACAGACCCATGGTGCGCTCGCGGCGTTCCTTGGCGGGCATGCCGATTAGGAGAAGCGGATACTCCACGTTCTCGTAGGCGGACAGCACCGGATAGAGACTGAAATTCTGGAAGATGAAGGCGATGTTCTTGGCACGGAAATCGGTGATCTTGTTATCCGATAGCCGGCCGACCGCCTCGCCCGCCACTTCGATGGTTCCCGTGGACGGCTTGTCGATGCAGCCGATCAGGTTGAGCAAGGTCGTCTTGCCGCTGCCCGACGGCCCCACGATCATGGCGAAGCGCCGCCGCGGGATTTCCATGGTGATGCCGTTGATGGCCGTGACCTTGAGACCTTCGTCGTCATAGGTCTTCACGACATCGCGCAAGGCGACGACCGGCGCTGCTACAGACTCCGACACTGATTGTCCTCCCCAGAAGGAACCCGGCTAGGTTGTGATCTTGCCCTAAAGTGAGATGGTTATGCGACCCGCGAGGGGCGAAACCAGCTTGGATGTAGATTACTCTATATAACAGAGTACTCCATCGCAAGCGGCTTCTTGGGGTGCGCGAACTCTCGGGAATCATTCGGTCTTTTGGGTGAAGCGGAGCTTGAGCGCCTGCCGGACGTTCCTGGAACGCACATTATAGGAGACGGCTATGGACGAACGCATCCGCGAGCGCGCCTATCAAATTTGGCTGAGCGAGGGAAAACCGCTCGGCCGCGACGCCGAACACTGGGAACGGGCCCGCCGGCAAGTCGAAAAGGAACTGAGCGACGGCACCGCCGCCCACCGGGCAGGCGTCAACGATGTGCCGGCCTCCAATATCACCGTTCATAAAGGTCCGGCGTCCCCCTCCCCCACGCCGGGACTGGAGCGTGCGGACGGCATCAATACCCCAGGCGTGAAGGCCCGCCGGCCATGAACCAGATTTCGCATCAAACCCATGATGTTCGGCGAGGCGTCAGCCATGCCGGCGCTCGAGAAGATAGCGCACGTTGAAGCGGTCGCGGGCGCCCCAATCGTATTTGTAGGCCTCGTTGCCGCGGAGAAAATCGAACACCCGCGCGCCCTCTTTCGCGGCGCTCTCCATCGCATGGCCCAGCAAGATCGCGCCGGGACTTTCGAATGCGAACGCCGGATCGAAACCGCCGAGGTAGGCGTAAGCGCGGCCGTTGTGCAGAAACCCGTAATACACCGCAGCCACCGCATCGGCGATGGAAAGGGCATAAAGGCGAACCAGCCCCTGCTCCATCAGGCCGGGCATCGCGGCGGAATGAAAGTCCGCGACGCGCGGATCGCCGAAAACGCTGTCCTCTTGTCTCAGCTTGCTCAGACGTGCCAGTTCGCCGATCAGCGCCTGCGCATTATCGGCATCGCCTTCAAGGATGACGCATTCGCCCCGCCGCGCCGCCCGCCGCTTGGCAGTCCGCAGGTGACGCAATGTGGACGGAGCAATCCGCGACGCGGGCAATTCCGTCTGCGGGCACGGGCTGGCGCCCGCCAGCCGCTCATGCCAGCCGAAGATCTCGAGGCTCAACACCGAGGCGTCCGGCGACACCTCGTCGAAGTCGCAAACCTCCACGTCGCGCATCGCCGCAATCGCAGAGGCGATGGCCGCGCGGGCCCGGCTTTGCGGCGAAACCAGAATGTCCTGATAATCCGAGCGCGAGGCGCCGATCGGCCTCAAAACGTTTCCGTCGCGATAGAGCGGTGCAAGGCCGGTGAGTTCGCCATTCTCGTGTATGGCGATCACCCGAAGTTCGCCGGGCGCGAACACATCCCACCACGGCATCAGCCATTCGGGCGATTGAAACGGCGTCGCCGAGGGACAGCGCTGCCAAAGATCTCGCCAGGACTGTCGCAGTGCTGCAAAGCCCGCGGGCTCGGTGACGACCGCTGTTTCTGCGGCTTGGCGCGGAGATGCTAGGCTCAATCCGTTTGTTCCATCTGGCCTGCGCGATGGAAACGTCCGCGGAAGAACTTTGTTGCGGCGGACACAATGCCGCCCTCGCCTGCCATGACAGGTCGGGGTCCCGCTCGTAATCTTGCCGAACGCCATCCGCGTTGAGGAGATTTCGATGACAACCCGCCGCCATTTGCTGCAAACCATGATGACCACCGGTGTCATGGCCCCGCTGGTGGCGGAGGCACGTCCTCGTGCTGACGATCCCTGGGCCGAAGCCGATCGTATCGTGGCGCGGATCGTGCGGCCCCACTTTCCTGCGCGCGATTTCGTCGTCACCGATTTCGGCGCCACGGAAGGCGGCAAGACGAAATGCACCGAGGCATTCGCCAAAGCCGTTGATGCCTGCACCAAGGCCGGCGGCGGTCGCGTGGTCGTGCCTGAAGGCGTATGGCTGACAGGCCCGATCCATCTCAAGAGCAATGTGAACCTGTTCGTTTCGCGCGACGCCACAGTACGCTTCTCGACCGACACGGCCGATTACCTGCCGCTCGTCCTGACGCGCTGGGAAGGCGTCGAGTGCATGAACTATTCGCCGCTGATCTACGCCTTCGAGGCGGAAAACATCGCGGTGACCGGCGAAGGCACGCTCGATGGCCAGGCCTCGGACGTTTACTGGTGGCCGTGGAAAGGCAAAATGAACTTCGGCTGGCGCGAAGGCACGCCGAACCAGGATGCGGCACGCAACAGGCTGTTCGCGATGGGCGATGCGAACACGCCGGTGGCCGAGCGGCTGTTCGGCGAAGGCAGCTATCTGCGCCCCAATTTCTTCGAGCCCTATCGCTGCAAGAACGTCCTGATCGAAGGCGTCACTTTGCGCAATGCGCCGTTCTGGGAAGTCCATCCGGTTCTTTGCCGGTCGGTGACGGTGCGCGGGCTCACCATCGACAGCGCCGGTCCCAACACCGATGGCTGCGATCCGGAAAGCTGCCGCGATGTGCTGATCGAGAACTGCTCGTTCAACACCGGCGACGACTGCATCGCCATCAAGTCCGGCCGCAACGGCGACGGGCGGCGGGTGAACGTGCCGAGCGAGAATATCGTCATCCGCGGCTGCCGCATGAAAGACGGCCACGGCGGCGTGACCATCGGCAGCGAAATCACCGGCGGCGTCCATAACGTCTTCGCCGAGAACTGCCGGATGGACAGCCCCGATCTGTGGAACGCGATCCGGATCAAGAACAACGCCATGCGCGGCGGCAATCTCGGAAACTTCCACTTCCGCAACATCGCCGTCGGACAGGTTGCGCACGCCGTGCTGACTATCGACTTCAATTACGAGGAAGGCGGCAAAGGGGCCTACCATCCGGTGCTGAAGGGCGTGCACCTCAGTTCGATCGTGAGCGGCAAGAGCAAGTACGGCATCGACGCCCAGGGCCTTCCCAACGCCGTCGTCGAGGACATCACGCTCGATCATTGCGCCTTCGACAACGTCTCGGACGGCGTGATCGTCAAATACGTCCGCGGCATGAAATTCCGCGGTCTCACGATCAACGGCAAGCCGGTATCGGCGCCGTAACGCCGCGAACAGGCCGGACAATAAAAAAGGGGCGCCGGAATCCGGCGCCCCGATTTGTTTGCGAGGGAACGCTTAGTACTTCAGACGAACGCCAGCGAAGACTTGGCGGCCGGTGGCGGCATAGTACGCCGACGCCGGATCGGCCAAGTTGGTATAAGCCGAGCGGGATTCGGTCTGGTTGGTCAGGTTCATCGCATCGATGCGGAACTGCATCCAATCGGTGTAGTCCCAGGAGAACGACGCATCAAGATTGAAGGTCGACTTCGTGTAGATGTAGTCGTTCACCAGCGGGCTGTCGCTGTAGCCCGGATTCGCCGTACCGGTCGCGATCGGATACTTGTAGGCGAACTGGCTGCGATAGGCGCCGGAAATACGGCCCGACCACGGACGGTTCTCCCAGTCCTTGCCGTCATAGAACACGGTCCAGTTCCATGCCACCGGCGAGGCGCCGACCCACGGTCCGGGGCCGTACACTGCCGGCGACGAGACCGCACCGTTGCTGAGAACCGCCGGACGCAGCAGGTAGTTCATCTTCGAATGCAGCAAGGTGTAGTTGGCGTTCAGGCCGAACCCGTCGAAGGGCGCCGGCAGGAAGTTCAACTGCTGCTGCCACGTGATTTCGATGCCGTTGAGCACGCCGTTGCCGGTGTTTTCGAAACGTGTGACGTCGAAGGAGTTGGTGTCGTCGAGCAGGAAGTCGTGCTGGGTGGTGCCAGCCGTCGTTCCGAGACCCGCGTAATACGCCGCCAGATCAGTGCGTGCATTGGATGACAGCACCTGGCTGATCGGAACCGCCGGTGTCGTGACCTGCTGGATGATGCCCTTGATCCACTTCGAGAACACCGCCACGGAGATCGCCGACCCTTCGTCGAAATACCATTCGTACGAGAAGTCGAAGGTGTTGGCGCGGAACGGCTTCAGATTGGGATTGCCCATCGTCACCGTACCGGTCGTGAAGGGAACCGTGCTCGGGATCGAAATGCTCGTGATGCTCGGCGACATCGCGGCCAATTGCGGACGCGCCATCACCTTGGAAGCGGCAAAGCGGATCATCATGTCGTCGGTCAGCGAGTACGACAGGTTCGCCGACGGCAGCAAGTCGTTATAGCTCGAATGCGCCGTGGCGTAGACGCCCGGCAGATACGAGCGGCCATCGGCCTGGACTTCGGTGGTAACGAAGCGAAGACCGATGTTGCCGCGCAGTTCGCGCGCCAGGATCATGATGTTGTGGAAGTCGGCCTGCGCGTAATACGCCTTGTCGTGTTCGCTGACCTTGTAGGTCGCGGCATAGGCGCTGCCGGCGTTCTGGGTATAGTCGCTGTTCGAGACGTTGTTCTGCTCGACCGCGGTCGCACCCGAACCGAAGACCTTCACCGAGTTGTCGCCGAGACCGTAGATCGCCCGGAACTTGTCGAGATCGGGCACATACATGGCGCTCGGCGTACCTTCCGGCGCATCGATGCCGCTGCCGAACGACAGGCGCTGGCCGAGATCGGCAACGGTGTAGTTGGTGCCGCCCGCTGCGTTGATCTGGTCGAGACCCAGGTTGTAGGTGTCCGGAACGACGCGGATCGTCTTGTAGGTATTGAAGTCGTAGATGCGGGCCGACATACCGGCCTTCAAGTCGAGTTGATCGATGACGCTGTAGCTCACATTCGCCGAGGCGGTCCGGAACTTGTTGACCGTGCCCCAGATGTAATGGCGCATCGCCGAGAAGCCCTTGACGACATCCCAGTAACCCGCATCGGCCACCGTGTTGGTGCCGTCGGCAGAGAAGCCGAGCTCCGGCATCTCACCGCCGTTGCGCGCGTCATAGGTGAAGCAGCCCGTGCAGGTTCCAGTCGTGGCGTCGTAGGTGCCCACGTCCATGTTGTTGAACTCGGCCAGGATACCGATCTGCTTGTTGCGCGACTGCGAGTAGCCGAACGTGAGGTCCGCCTTCAGCTTTTCGGTGAACTGCTGTTCGGCGCGCAGCGTGCTCTGCACGAACTCGGTGGTGTACTTCGCCTGGTCGGCAGCCGAACGCAGGTCGATGTTCGCCATCTGCAGGTAGGTGGCCTGATTGTTCGACACCTCGGCATTGGCGATCTTGGTGGTCGGCTTGCCGACGAACGAAATCAGGTTCTGCAGGGCGCCGGAGACGGAGCCGGTCTTGGCGACATAATAGTTATAAAGATCGCCGCTGTTGCAGGCGACGTCGGCATAGCCGGCAACGCCCGAGGAATTGGCGCACTTGTAATAGCCGTTCTGCTTGAACGCGGTGTTGACGCTCGTCGCAAAACCGCTCGCGGTGCTGGACGTCACTGCAGCCAGCTGCTGGGTCTGGTTGGCGCGGTTGGTGCCGATCAGGCCGACCTGATAGTTGACCGAGTCCTGATACGTGCTGGCGTATAGGACGTCGGCGACGATCAGGGTGTGATCGGTGGGCTGCCACTGGACCGATGCGGTATTGCCGAGACGGCTCTGATAGAGGTCGCGCTTGTTCAGGTTCGCCAGCGACGGGATCATCGTCACGAACGGCTGATAGGCGTCGGCAACGCCGGCGCTCGAATAATAGGTCTTGTAGTTGCTGCCCATCGCCATCAGGCCGGTGCTCAGACCGGCAGTATTCTTGACGACGGTGTTATAGGCAGTGGTGTTGGAGCCCCTGAAAGCGTTGCAAACGTCGGTATTGGCGAGCGACTGGCCCGGAATGATCGAGTTCAGGTCGCTCGTGTTTGCTGCGTTGCAGGTGGCGGTGGACGGCGCGGAGAAGCCGAAACGGGTGGGATAGTAGTATTCGGACCCGTTGGCGACGCGATAGCCGACGGTTGAAGACCCGTTTTTCGGGCCATAGAAATACACTTGGCGATAGAGGAAGTCGCTCTGGCCGGCCTGACGCATATAACCGTCGAGGACCTGATGGCGCATGTTGTAGGCGCTCGACACCAGCACGCCGAGACGGCCGCCGAGGAAGGTCTTCGAGAACAGGCCGCTGATGCGCGGATTGAAGGGCTTGCCCTGCTCGTACCAGGCGTTCTGCAGCGAAACCACGGCCTTATCGCCGATATCGAAGGGATGGCCGGTGGTTAGTTCCACGGTAGCGCCGAGCGAACCTTCGTCGACGTCCGCGGCCTGGCTCTTGTGAACCTTCAAGCCGGAGAACAGTTCCGAAGCGAAGGTGTTGAAGTCGAACTGGCGCGAACGGTTCGGATCGTCGCCCGACTGGCTCGAACCGGAGGTCGACAACGCTTCGAGACCGTTGACGGTGACGCGCGTGAAGTCGGCGTTCAAACCGCGGACGGTGATGGTACGACCTTCGCCGTTGTCGCGATCCACGGCAATGCCCGGCAGGCGCTGCAGCGATTCAGCGAGGTTGGAGTCGGGGAATTTGCCGACATCTTCGGCGCTGATCGCATCGACCATTTCCGTCGCGGCGCGCTTGATGTCGAGAGATTTTTCGAGAGAGGCGCGGTAACCGGTGACATACACTGTCTCAATGTCGCCACCTTCCTGCGCGAGCGCGGCAGTGCCTGCGAGCATAAGCGCGCCGACCGCGGCGCTGCATGTCAAGGCACAGCGAAATACATCGAGTTTTCCCTGCTTTGCATCGACGTCTGATGTTCTTCTCACTTCTAATCCCTCCCGTTTTCCTAAATCCGTGCGCACCTTGAATCAGGCGCGCGCCAACTCGACAGTTCCCCGCAGTCGCTGCCATCGGATGACACCGGTGGCAATCGTGGCGATATTGCGTCAGAACGTGTCGAAACGTCAATGACGTAGAAGCAACGATGGGGACAGGGGCTGATAGCGCAAACAAATAAGGCAACGATGCTTAATGTGCTTCAATCAGCAAAATTAGAAATAATATTGCAAATTATCCCGTAAAAAGGGTTCTTTCGCTTCATCACAATCGTCTGGTGCAACTGCGCTGCCACACTTATTTGGTCCGGTGTTGCCGGCCTGCAGCAGCGCACACAACCGATGTGGGATTACTCGCTCTTTGTGGACAGTGTCTTCAGCGTCGCGAACCGGTGGCGGACCTGTTCTTCGGCCTGCTTCAGCATCTCCTGGTAGCGCGCGTGATCGGCGTTGTCGGTGATCTTGAAGCGCGTTTCGCCCGCCATGAACTCGCCGAGCGGCAGTGTCGGTTCCTGGCAATCGAGCGCCAGCGGCGCCTGCCCTGCCGCCGCACGGCGCGGATCGTAGCGATAGAGCGGCCAATACCCCGCAGCGACGGCCGCCTTCTGACGCTCCAGCCCAGCGGTGAGATCGAAGCCGTGATGGATGCAATGCGCGTAAGCGATGACCAGCGATACGCCGTCATACGAGGCCGCTTCCGCCAGCGCGGTCACGACCTGGGTGTCCTTCGCTCCGACCGCAACCGTGGCGACATAGACGTCCTTGTACGACATCGCGATGGCGCCGAGATCCTTCTTGGCGCGCACCTTGCCGGTGGTGGCGAACTTGGCGGCCGCGCCCATCGGGGTCGACTTCGACTGCTGCCCGCCGGTGTTGGAATAGACCTCGGTATCGAGCACCAGGATGTTCACGTTGCGGCCCGACGCCAGAATGTGGTCGAGACCGCCGAAGCCGATGTCATAAGCCCAGCCGTCGCCGCCGATGATCCACACCACCTTCTCGACCAGATAATCGGCGAGATCGGTGAGGCGTTGCGCGTCGTTGCCGGTTTTGCCGGCGAGAATGGACTTCAGTTCGGCCACCTGGGCGCGCCGGTCGCGGATTTCCGCATCCGATTTGCCGCCATTGGCGGTCAGCGCCGCGACCAAGCCTTCGGGCAATTCGCCCGCCAGCTTCTGCACCAGGCTGGCCGCTTCCGCCGCATGGCGATCGACCGCGAGGCGCATGCCGAGACCGAATTCGGCATTATCTTCGAACAGCGAGTTCGACCATGCAGGTCCGCGGCCGTCGCGGCCAATCGTATACGGCGTCGTCGGCAGATTGCCGCCGTAGATCGAGGAGCAGCCGGTGGCGTTCGCCACCATCATGCGGTCGCCGAACAACTGCGTCAGGGTGCGGATGTAGGGTGTCTCGCCGCAACCGGTGCAGGCGCCGGAGAATTCGAACAGCGGCGTCATGAACTGGCTGGCGCGCAGGCTCATCTTGAGACCGGCCCGTTCGAGATCGGGCAGCTTGAGGAAGGCTTCGAAGGCCGTCTTCTCCGCCGCGATCACGTCCTCTTTCGGCGTCATTGCCAGCGAGCCTTCCTTCGGGCACGCGGCAATGCAAAGGCCGCAACCGGTGCAATCCTCGGGCGCCACTTGCAGCACATAGGCGCTGCCGGGCTTTGCTTCCTTGCCCTTGAACGGCAGGAATTTCAGCGTCGTGCCTTCAACCTCACCCATCGGCGCCGCCTTGGCGCGCAAGGCCGCATGCGGGCAGACCATGACGCAGCGATTGCACTGGGTGCACGGCGCGGTATTCCACACCGGAATCTCGTCGGCGATGTTGCGCTTCTCGTAGCGCGCGGTGCCGACCGGCCAGGTGCCGTCCGCCGGCAGCGCGCTCACCGGAATCGCATCGCCCTTGCCTGCCAGCATCGCAGCGGTGACCGACTTGACGAAGTCCGGCGCATCGGCCGGAACCACCGGCGGCAGTTCGGCGCCATCGATCATCGCCGGCACCGTCACCTCTTCGAGATGCGCCAGCGTCGCGTCAACGGCGGCGAAATTCTTCTCGACAATCGCCTGGCTCTTGCGGCCGTAAGTTTTTTGGATCGCCTTGCGGATGGCGGCGATGGCTTCGTCTTTCGGCAGCACATCGGCGAGCGCGAAGAAACAGGTCTGCATGATGGTGTTGATGCGACCCCGCAGCCCCGACTTGTGCGCCACCGCACCGGCATCGATCACGAACAGCTTGAGCTTCTTTTCGACGATGGCGCGCTGCACCGCCGCCGGCATCTTGCTCCACACTTCGGACGCCGGATACGGCGCATTGAGCAAGAGCGTGCCGCCGGGCGCGGCGTAGCGCAGAACGTCGTAGCGCTCGAGGAACACGAAATGGTGGCAGGCGACGAAATCGGCCTGATCGAGCAGGAACGCCGAACGGATCGGCTCCGGGCTGAAGCGCAGATGCGAAACCGTCACCGCGCCCGATTTCTTGGAGTCGTAGACGAAATAGCCCTGGGCATAGAGATCGGTATGCCCGGCGATGATCTTCACCGAGTTCTTGTTGGCGCCCACCGTGCCGTCGGCGCCGAGTCCGAAGAACACCGCGCGGCGTTCTTCCGGTTGCACGATCTGGAAGCCTTCATCGACGAACAGCGACAGTCCGCCGACATCGTCGGTGATGCCAACGGAAAACCGCCGCTTGGGCGCACCGAGCGCCAGTTCGTCGTACACCGCCTTGACCATCGCAGGCGTGAATTCCTTCGACGCAAGGCCATAGCGCCCGCCGATCACCGTGGGATCGAGCGTCGACAAACCCTGCGCGCGCGCTTCGGCCAGCGCCGCCACTACATCTTGGTAAAGCGGCTCGCCCACCGCACCCGGCTCGCGGCAACGATCGAGCACCGCGATCTTCTTGACGCTGGCAGGCAGCGCCTTGACGAAGGCGTCGACCGCGAAGGGACGGAACAGGCGCACTTTGACGACGCCGGTCTTGCGGCCCTTTTCGTTCAGCCATTCCGAGGTCATCGCCGCGGTTTCGCCGCCCGACGCCATCACCACGATCACGTCGGTGGCATTGGGATCGCCGACATATTCGTAGAGCCCGTATTGGCGGCCGGTGATCTTGGCGAAGCGGTCCATCGCGCCCTGCACGATGCCCGGCAACGCGTCGTAATAAGGATTGCGCGCCTCGACGCCCTGGAAATAGAGGTCGGGATTCTGCGCAGTGCCGCGCAGCACCGGATGATCGGGCGACAGCGCACGATGGCGCAGCGCCACGATTTCGCTCTCGTCGAGCATGCCGCGCAGATCGTCGTCCGACAGCGGCGTGATCTTGGCGACCTCATGCGAGGTGCGGAAGCCGTCGAAGAAGTGGACGAACGGCACGCGCGATTTCAAGCTGGCGCATTGCGCGATGGCCGCAAAATCCTGCGCCTCCTGCACCGAGGCCGACGCCAGCATGGCGAAGCCGGTCTGGCGCGTCGCCATCACGTCGGAATGATCGCCGAAGATCGAGAGGGCATGCGTCGCGATGGTGCGCGCCGTGACATGCATCACGAACGGCGAAAGTTCGCCCGCGATCTTGTACATATTGGGGATCATCAACAGCAGGCCTTGCGACGCCGTGAAGGTCGTCGCCAGCGCGCCCGCTTGCAGCGCCCCGTGCACCGCGCCCGCCGCGCCGCCTTCGGATTGCATCTCGATCACGTCGAGCACGCGGCCCCACAGATTGGTGCGGCCCTCGCTCATCCACTGATCGGCCAGCTCGCCCATGGTCGAAGACGGCGTGATGGGATAGATCGCCGCCAGTTCGTTCATCCGGTAGGCGACGGAAGCGCAGGCTTCGTTGCCGTCAACGGTGATCATCGGGGACTGGCTCATGGACGCTCCGGAAAACGGGAATTTGCTGGGCACGGTTTAGGCGCCGCACGCCGTCAGGACAAAGCGACATAGTGCGCGGCGGAGAATGGCGGAAAAGCGCGAAAAGCCATTTCGTTACAATGGGTTTAGAGAGGCACCTGTGCACCCGTTCACCTTCTGCGCATTCCGCCGCCCGTTTCTGCCCCACGCGAACGCGGCCCTTTTTCCGCTCGCGCGTCTGCCTTCCTTTTCTGCCCCACGCGGGCACAATAAACTCGACACGTGCACGCAGACCGCGGGGGGAGTGAGTAGCGCCAGCGTACGAACGCGCGCCAGCGCCGAACCGAAGGGGGCTCACCTATCGCTCGTCGCGCACCCGATCACATCGATCGCTAGGCGCCGGGCAGATACGTGTCCAACAGGAACACCACCACACCGGTGTAGAGACCGGAAGTCAGCATCAGCCAGAAGAAGTCACGACGTATTTCCGGTTCGCGCAAACGGCTCAACGGCCCCGTCGCCTGCTTCAGGAAAAAGCGCCCAATAATATAAATAACGGCCACTTGCATTGGCACCAGCAGCAACAATATCAGCGCAGCGACGAGCATCAGACGAGTTCCTGCTTCGCGGTCTTATTCGCCAACACCTTCAGATAGCCGGTAAAGAAGATGATCGGGGACATGATCATCTGCATAACAACAAATCCCCAGATCGCTTCGTCGCGAGACGCAACGTGAACATCCAGACCGCCGATCAGCATGCCGAGCAATATCGTAGAGAACAGCGCCTGCATGAGCCAAAACCAGCACCAGCCCAACAGCCGAGGCGATGCTCCGCGGGCATCCAGCAGCCACAAGCCATAGACCGGCACTTGAAACAGCGCAGGCGCACCGAAGACGACATAGGGAAACACCAGCACCGCCACCGGCTTGTGATAGACGAGATGGATAGCAATGAACGGCAGCAATTCGATCGCGAGGTACCAGCAGACGAACCGGACCGTTTTCGCCCCAGTCCCCGGCAGCAGTTTTTCACTCGCTATATTTCGTCGATCTGAACCGCGCACAACCGCCCCCCTTCGTCCGTCTTCGCTAAGCTACGCCGGACACTTCCCCCCGCAACTGCGGGGGGCAGAAAAGATAGGGCAACAACGAGCGCCAAGAAAGCACGCCTTCTGCGCCTCCGCCCTTTTCTGCCCCGCGCGGGCGCGATGCTCTTGATGCTCGACACTCAGACCGCGGGGTAAGTGGTTCGACGCGTCAGCGCCGAACCGAAGGGTGCTCGCGACAGCGCGTCAAGGCAAACGCAGGCAACTCATGGCGCCAATTCTCCGCGCACGTCCTGCGGCTGAGATTGCCTTTTCTCACTGTCAGACCACTGCCTGATATAGGACTGCAAAGTCTGACTGGCGCCTAATATCTTTGTGTGGACGAGAATGAACTTTTCAACTGCTGCGAAGAATTCGGCGGCAAGCTCCCAGACCTCCCATTCTTTTAGGTCACGAATTGCGCGATATTGAAGGAGCGCGTCGGCATCCCGATGAGCGATTGCTGTGTTGCGAATGTGTGTAAATTGGCTATTAGCCTTCCGCTGAATCTGCCGCAGCTCACGGAGTACATCCACAGCTTCAAGCCTCAGATAGGCAGGTATTGCCATTAAATCGAGTGCTTCTTTGAACTTCTTCCCGGACACCTTATCCGCATCCCATTCAAGAATTGTGAGCAGAATTATTCGGGCATGGAGCTTGCGTGTCCACACGTCTGGATGGGTTAACGCATCGAGCTTCAGCGCCTGGATGTCTTTATTCGCGATCAGCAAATAGAGCCCAATATTGAAGAGTGTTGAAAGCCCGCGATAGCGACCGTTTTCATGCCTGATCGACCACTTCTTGAATTCCTCGAAAGTCGCATCGAGAACCTCTCGATATTTGCGCTCCTTCCGCGAGATGCGCCGTCGTGCAATTGCGCGACCGAGTTGTCGCGCATATCTCGCGACGCGCATACCCCACCAGCGTTGCGCAACTGGCTTGGGTACGTCAGTTAGGGCGCACCGTTTCGTTTGCTCATGCATGGCTACAAACACTAGTGCGGTTTCACCAAAGTCGTGAACGTTGCATATGGCAGCGGAAGCTAGTGTAGTTTCTAGCTGAAGCGTGCGCGTTAGATATTGTAAGCAAGAAGGTCCGAAAGAAGCTTGGTAGACTTGAAAACTGCGCACTCCAGTCAGGCAAGGCGGATTTTCTGCCCATTCTATTTCGCGCCTCCACGTCTCCACGCGAACCACTTACCAGTTGTCGTAGCTCAACCGAGGCGTCCTACCGCAGAAAACTTTAATAGCGCGGCCCCCTTATTAAAGGAAAAGCCGTTTTTCTTTGAATAAGACCACGATTTCCTAGATTTCGTTGCAACCGCCTCTCGCTCCGAACAGCGCATCACTTGTCGCAGCCTCTTGAAAGTTCCCGTTTCGTTCTTATCTTCAAGCCGAACAATCACTTGGAGGCAGGCTGGCAAAATGCAGCGGCGATGGACTTCGCGAAGCTCCGGATCCGCGTCACACCGGAAATAGCTGAACCGAGGCGCGATATGCGCTGGACGGACGGGAACGGCAAAGACCTGCGTAAGCCCGAGTAAGCCCGTGACGAGCGGCATCGGCGGCGGCGGCCGAAAGCGCCCTCTTTTAGAGAGGCGCATCATCGGCAATGCGGCGTGTCCCGCTTCGTACGTTTCAGACGTGGCAGCCTGTGCCCGGTCATTCGCCTGCTTGAGTGGGGCGTTCGCCGGCGCCCTCGCCACCGGGGCGACCCAGCGAAGCGGACATGCGTGAGCATCTCCGCTTTTGCCGCATTTAAAGGGTCCCGCTCAGCGCACCGGCGCCTTCAAACGCAAATCCTGCGACGACGGCCCGACCGAAACGATGCGCGTCGGTCCGGCATCGTTCCAGCGGCCCGCCGACCAATACTGCAGCCGCCGCCGGTCGACCTTGACCGTGATCGTGCGGGTCTCTCCGGCCTTGATCGCGATGCGGTCGAACCCGGCCAGCGCCTTGAGCGCGAACTGCACGCCGGGCGGCGGCTTCAGCGGCGGCGACAGATACACCTGCGGCACCTCCTCGCCGTCGGCCGATCCCGCGTTCTTGATCGCGAAGGTGACCGCGAGCCCGCCGTCGGCCCGGCGCATCACCCGCAAGCCGGAATAGGTAAACCGCGTGTAGCTGAGCCCGTAGCCGAACGGAAAAAGCGGCGCCACGCCTTTCTTCTCGAACCAGCGATAGCCGACATCGAGACCTTCAGTGAAGCGCGTCTTGCCGTCCGGGTTGGCGCCGCTGCGCTCGGGAAATTTGGGATCGGCGGCGGGATAATCGGCGAGCTGCTTGCCCCAGGTGAACGGCAGCCGCCCCGCCGGGTTCTTCCGTCCACTGAGAATATTCGCCGTCGCCCAGCCGCCCTCGTCGCCCGGCCACCACATCTGCACCACGGCCTTGACTTTGGCGAGCCACGGCAACGCCACCGGCTGGCTGACGTTCGTCACCACGATCGTGTTCGGATTGACCGCCGCGACCGCCTCCACCAGTTTGTCCTGATCGCCCGGCAGCGCGAACAGAGGAATATCGCGGCTCCAGACGAACACCACTGCCGTCTTGGCCGCCGCCGCCGCATCGATCGCCGCCTTGAAGCTTTCGGCCTGCATCTGCGGCGTGACCCAGGCAAAACGGATGCGCTCGGGATCGCCCGAGCCGTCGGGCTTCACCTCGATGGCAAGCGCATGCGGTCCGGGCGTGAGATCGACAACGCCGCGCGCATTGTTGAGGCCATCGCGGGTCGGCATCACATCGTCCTGCCCGGCGATCAGCGTGTCGCCGTGGCCGCCGCCCATCGAGCCCGAACTCATGGCGATGGTCTTGCCGTCGATGGTGAGAATGGCGCGGGCGCCGAGCGTCTGCACCGCGAGGATGTAGCGTCCCGCTGACGGCACCACCAGCGTGCCGGTCCAGGAATGGCGGCCGCCCGGTGGCAGCGCCTTGATGCCGGTGAAGTCGACCTGGGCGTCGACGCCATCGATCTCGTCGTTGACGACGTGCGAGAGACCGATGCCGCCCTCGCCGCGCGCCAGCCGGTCGGCCGGAACCGCGACGCCGGTCATGTCATTGGCCACCGCCAGACGGATATCGGCCTCGGGCATCGCCTTTTTCAGCGCCGCATACGGCCCGACCTGCCGCTCCACCAGCCCCACCGACCGTTCGCCCGATTTGCCGATGGCGACAACCTGCGCCGCGCCGGGGCCGATCAATGCGATGGTGCCGGACTTCTCCGACAGCGGCAGCGCGCCACCCTCATTCTTCAGAAGCACCGCCGCGTCTTCCGCGGTACGCAGGATCACGTCCGCCGGATTAAGGCCGGAGGGCGTCTTGATGCGTTCGGCGCGCGAGCCGTCGAGATAGCCGAAGCGATCCATCTGTCCGAGAACGCGCGCCGCGGCGCGATCGATCATCGCCGTCGTCACCACGCCTTCGCTGAGTGCATTCGACAGGTTCTTGTAGTCGCCGGTCGGCGGCGTCAGCGCGAACATCGGCGCTGACGGCTCCTCCGGCACGCGGCCGGTGAAGAGATTGACCGGCGGCAGCTTTTCCAGATCGTCGGCAGTCGGAACGCGCGGCGGATCGGTATCGAAGAACGAGCGGCCGTAGAACGCGCCGGGATCGCCCTTCAGCGGCCGGCCGGGCATCTCCATGTCGAGGCCTTTGGCGAGATAGTCGTAATCGTGCACCGCGCCCCAGTCGGAGGTGACGAAGCCCTCGAACTTCATCTCGCCGCGCAAGATGTCGGTCAGCGTCTCGGAATTGCCGCAGGCATAGGGACCGTTGATGCGATTGTACGAGCACATGATCGACGCCACGCCCGCCTTCACCGCATCCTGGAAGGGCGCCAGATAGACCTCATGCAGCACCTGCGGTGCGATCGTGACATCGACACCGCCGGTATCGTAGCCGACGTAGTGCTTGGCCTGGGCCATCACGCCCCGGTCCTGAATGCCCATGATGAGATCGGCGGCGATCGCGCCCGTGAGCATAGGATCTTCGCCGTAGGTGTTGTAGCCGCGCTCGAACGCCAGATCGCGATCGATGTTGATAAAGGGCTCGAGGACGATGTCGATGCCGAGGCGGTTCGCCTCATCGCCGATGATGATCCCGTTGTCGCGCGCATCCGTCCGGCTGAACGTCGCCGCCAGTCCCATCGTGGCCGTCAGCGCCGGCGACGGTTGGCGAGTCAAGACGCCCGGAGGCCCGTCCGCCAGCCGCAGGCCGGGAATGTTGAGTCGCTTGACGCCCGATAGCCATCCCGCTTGGCCCTGGTTGGTGTCGGCCGGCTCAACCTCGCCGCGGATCAACGCCATCTTCTCTTCCAACGTCATTTGGGAGAGTAGATTCGCCGTCCGGTCCGCCCCATATCCGGATTGCCAGGAAGCGGAAAAAACCAGCATTCCCAAAGCAGCGAAAGTCATCGAACGGCGGCGGCGTGCTCTCATGGCCCCCTCACTGAGGACGAATAACGGTAGCGCTCACATAAAACGGCAGCGTACAAAACCCTTGCGGCACAAGCAGAAGTCGCATCGCGCGCGACCTCATCTTAGGAGACCTAGTGACGGCCCTGCATCACTATAGCAGTTTTCCAGTACCGCGATTGACAGCCTTTCTCGACCCTGGAATACTTACAACTGGAAACGTTTCCAGAAAACATCCTATCCAGGGGGCATTATGAATCGCAAGAGACTTCATGCTTCGGTATCGCTGTTGGCGCTCGCCACGGCATTCGCGGCACCAGCCTTTGCGCAAGAGGTTGAAACCGTAACCGTGTCCGGCTTCCGGCACAGCCTTGAAACTACCGAGGGCATCAAGCGCAGCTCAGTCGGTCTGGTTGAAGCTGTTTCGTCCGTTGATATCGGCAAGCTGCCGGACGTGTCGATCGCCGAATCGCTGTCCCGCCTTCCCGGTCTTGCGGGCCAACGTGTTGATGGGCGTTCACAAGTGATCGCGATCCGCGGTCTGTCGCCGGACTTCGCCGGAACAACCCTGAACGGCCGTGAGCAGGTTTCGACGGGCGACAATCGTGGCGTCGAATTCGACCAGTATCCGTCCGAAATTCTGAGCGGTGTCGTCGTTTACAAGACTCCCGACGCCAAGCTCCTGGGGCAAGGCCTCTCCGGTACGGTCGACCTAAAAACCATCCGCCCGCTTGATTACGATGAAATGCGCTTCGCCGTCGGTATCCGCGGCGAAGTCAACAGCATGGGCAAGGTGTATCGCGTTTCGCCTTACGGCTCGCGTTTCAACATTTCCTATATCGACCAATTCCTGAACGGAAAACTTGGCGTGGCCGTCGGCTATGCCCACCTCGACTCGCCGTTCCAGCAAAAGCACTACACTGCATGGTGGTGGGGCAATCCCGACTCCTGGGGCGCCCATCAGCCGGGCAAGGACGCCGATGCCGTCATGCTGCAAGGTGCTGAGGCTCGTGTCAGTTCCCAGACGCAAGTTCGCGATGGATTGGCGGCCACACTGGAGTTTAAGCCGAACGAGCACTTCCACAGCGTGTTGGACATGTATTATTCCAATTTCAATCAGCGGGAATATATGAACGGCGCGCAGTGGTCGTCATATCCGGACTGCGTCAAGGTCAACCCCACCCTCCCCGATAACGACGTCGATAAAACAAAGACCTGCAACGCCGACCCCAACAAAGTCGTCGAGAGCCTGAACAATCCCACCTATGTCACTTCCGGCGGCGTAAAGCTGGTGCAGGCCGGAGCGTGGTCCAACCTTCGCCTGCTGGGACGCAATGACTACAACACACGCGTTGACGTGCTTTCGGCGGTTGGCTGGCGCAACGAATACACCAACGGAAATTTCTCGTTGGCGCTAGACCTCAGCTATTCCGGTGCCAAACGCAATTCGGCGCAACTCGAATCCTATGTCGGCACGCATAGCCTCGAAAGCAACCTGAAATTCACCGTTCCGCTGACGAATCACGGCTTCCCGACCTTCACGCCAGGCATCAACTATGCCGATCCCAAGGTCATCGGAATTTTCGATGCTCTCAATTACGGTCACGACGCCCGCCTCGAAACGCCGACCCAGAAGGACACCATTCAGGCTGTCCGACTGGAAAGCAAATACCACGTCGGCTACATCGTGAGCGATATTGAAGCCGGTATCGGCTTTCAGAGCCGCTACAAGAAAAAGAGCTCATCGGTCTACTTCTTGGATCTCGCCGACAAGACCAACGTCCAGCCGATCACATCCGACCTGCTCTATCAGGCTCCATCTCTCGCCTTCGCCGGTTTCACGAACGGCGTTCTGGCATACAACGTCAAAGCAGTGACGGATAAATACCTCAACAAAACCCTTAATATGAGCGGCGACGATTACAAAAAAGACTTCTCCGTCAAAGAAAACGTCGTTACGGCCTATGTGATGGCCAACTTGGATTCAAATGTTGGTTTCGCCACGTTGAGAGGCAACGTCGGCGCCCAGCTGGTTCACACCGATCAGATTTCCAGAGCCTTCAATATCGACAACGCGCCTGGAAAGCCGAACGTGCCGCTTGGCGATATGTCCGGTAACAAGAGCTATTATGACTTCCTGCCCAGCATCAACTTGTCGCTAGATTTCGACAACGGCAATATCGTTCGCCTCGGCATTGCGAAGACAATGGCCAGGCCGCGCGTCGATGACATGCGCGCAGCTGCTTCGGCAGGTGTTTCCGATACGTCGCCGTACTTGTGGAGCGGTTCAGGCGGCAATCCGAAGCTGAAGCCCTGGCGGGCGGACTCGATTGACATCGCCTACGAACACTATTTCGGCAAGGCGAGCTATGTTTCGGTGGCAGGTTTCTACAAAAACCTCAAAACCTACATCTACAATCAGAACATCCTCGACTACGACTTCAGAAACTTCACCAACACAACCAAGCACACGCCGGACACGAGCCTCGGCCAATTCAGCACACCAGCCAACGGCAAGGGCGGCTATATGCGCGGGGCGGAAATCAGCGCCCAATTGGACGGAACGCTGCTCACCGACTATCTCGACGGCTTCGGATCGGTGCTGAGCTTCTCGTGGACCGACAGCTCCGTCAAACCGGATGGGCCCGGTACCTCTACGATCGCAACCTTGCCCGGTTTATCGAAGGCGGTGGCGAGCGGTACGCTCTACTATGAAAAGAACGGCTTCTCCGTTCGCATCAGCGAGCGCTATCGTTCCGACTTCCGTGGCGAAATCACGAGCAACTTTGCTCAACGGTCCTATACCCGTATCCTGGCAGAAGCGATCACGGACTTCCAGGTCGGCTACGACTTCGAGGACGGTAAGCTGAATGGGCTGTCGCTTGTTGCGCAGATCGAAAACCTGTTCAACACACCATACCGGACCTACCAGGACGACCGTCTCAGCAACGGAACGAACGAACCTAGAGAGTATAATCTCTACGGCCGCACGATCCTCCTAGGCCTGAATTACAAGCTCTAGGACCCTTGGCCGCGCCTCCATTCCGTCCCCGGAGGCGCGGCCATATTCTCCCACCGTGGTCTAGAGATTCGATGCCAATGCTTCGTCGGCTCCTCCTTGCGACGGTATTGACCGGTGCGTTTACCGTAACGTCATGTGCTGCGGGTGACGTCCAAGTGTGGCTCACCACCGCCGACGGCAGCAAAGCGCTTTCGCGCCAGACCGACATCACCTTCTCCCAGGCTCGTAGCAAGAAGCGCACGCCCGCGGCGGTGGTCATCGATCCCGGCAAACACTACCAAGAAATCGTCGGCTTTGGCGCCGCCCTGACGGACGCCTCGGCGATCCTAATCCACAACCTGCCAGCCTCCCAACGTGACGCGCTCCTCAAAGAGCTGTTCGGACGAGAGAATGGCGGCCTCGGCTTCAGTTTCACACGCCTCACAATCGGCGCATCCGACTTTTCGACCCGACATTACAGTTTCGACGATCAGCCCAAGGGCGCCAAGGATCCCACGCTGAAAGATTTCTCGATCGAGCCCAACCGCGCCGAGGTGCTGCCGGTGCTAAAACAGGCTCTCGCAATCAATCCCGATCTGAAGGTGATGGCCTCGCCGTGGAGCGCGCCGGGCTGGATGAAATCCAGTGATAGCTTGATCCAGGGCTCACTTCTTTCCGAAGCCTACCCCGCCTTTGCCGACTATTTCCGGCGCTATATCGACGCTTATTCTGCCGAAGGTGTGGCGATCTATGCGCTGACCATCCAGAACGAGCCGCATTTCGAGCCGACCGACTATCCCGGCATGCGAGTCAATCCGCAAAGCCGCGCGACGTTCATCGGCGCACATCTTGGCCCCCTCCTTGCGCGGACCCATCCCGACGTGCGCATCCTCGACTGGGATCATAACTGGGACGAGCCGCAATCGCCGCTGACGGTCCTCGCCGATCCCACCGCCGCGCGTTTCGTCGCCGGCGTCGCTTGGCACTGCTACAACGGCAACACCCCGGCTCAAGGCGTGGTCCACGACGCTCATCCCGATAAAGAAACCTGGTTTACCGAATGCTCGGGGGGCGATTGGGTCGACGCCAAGGACGCGTTGGTGACGAGCGCCGGAACGCTGGTGGAAACTATGCGCTACTGGTCCAAGGGCGCGTTATTGTGGAACCTCGCACTCGACGAGAAGCATGGGCCACATCTCGGCGGCTGCGACAATTGCCGCGGCGTTGTCACAATCGATTCCGCGACAGGTGCAGTAACCCGCACCGTCGATTATTATGCGCTCGGCCATTTGAGCCGCTTCGTCCCTCCGGGAGCTGTCCGTATTGAGGCGGGACCGGGGCCCAAAGACACCAATACCGTCGCCTTCCGCAACAAAGACGGTTCGATTGTGGTTCTCGCCGTCAATCGCGGCAAGGGCGCTCGCACCGTATCCATCCGCGAAGGACGACGCGGTTTCAGCTACGACCTACCACCGGGCGGCGTCGCAACCTTCGTCTGGCACTGAGTTTGAACAGAACTGGAAAAAGCCATGTCGCTTAGAACACCTGCCGTTTTCGTTTCCTGCGCCCTCCTCCTGGCGGCGCCCGCTGCGGCCCGTCACGCCTGGGATGACACCTCGCTCAGCGCCGATGCGCGCGCCAACCTCGTTCTCAAGGCAATGAAGCAGGACGAGAAGCTTTCGCTGGTGTTCGGTTACTTCGGGTCGCCGAAGCCCGACAAGAACTTCGTGCCGCCGGCAGAGTCGCGCATGGGCTCGGCCGGATACGTTCCGGGCATTCCGCGCCTCGGCATTCCGCCGCAGTGGATCACCGATGCCGGCATGGGCGTCGCTACCCAGCGCGACTCTGCTGATAGTTTTCGCGAGCGTACTGCGCTGCCTGCCGGTATCGCCGTAGCCGCCACGTTCAATCCCGACATTGCGCGCGCAGGCGGCGCCATGATCGGCAGTGAATCCCGCGCCTCCGGTTTCAACGTTCTTCTCGGCGGCGGCGTCGACCTTCTGCGCGAGCCGCGCAGCGGGCGTAATTTCGAATACGCCGGCGAAGATCCACTCCTGGCGGGAACCATTGTCGGGGCGAGCGTACAGGGCATCCAGAGCCAAGGCGTGATCTCTACCGTCAAGCATTGGGCGCTGAACGACCAGGAAACCGGCCGGCATATCTATTCGACCGATATGGACGATGCTGCGGCGCATATGTCCGACTTCCTGGCCTTCGAACTTGCTCTCGAAAAAGGCCAGCCCGGCTCCGTGATGTGCTCCTATAACAAGGTCCGCAGCCTTTATGCCTGCGAGAGCGATTACCTGCTCAATCAGGTATTGAAGAGCCGCTTCAAATACCCCGGTTATGTGATGAGCGACTGGGGAGCAGTCTATTCGACCGAGCGTGCCGCTCTGGCCGGGCTCGATCAGCAGTCGGCCGGCATCTTCGACGACCAGCCCTGGTTCGGCAAACCGCTGAAGCAGGCGATCCAGAACCATAAGGTCCCGCAGAGCCGGCTCGACGACATGGCACGTCGCATCCTGCGCTCGATTTTCACGGTCGGCCTCTATGACCGGCCGATCACCGACGCCAAGATCGATTTCGAGGCGAACAAGAAAGTCGCCCAGGCGGCCGCTGAAGAATCCATCGTCCTGCTCAAGAACAAGAACAACGTGCTGCCGATCGCACGCACGGCCAAGCGCATTCTCATCATCGGCGGCCATGCGGACCGCGGCATCATTTCGGGCGGCGGATCGTCCACCGTATTCCCCGCGGGGGGCATCGCGGTACCCGGTCTCGATGTGAAGGGTTGGTATGGCCCAATCGTCTATATCCCTTCTTCCCCAATGGCCGCGCTGATGGGCCATCTGCCGCAAACGCCGTTCAAGTATCTCGACGGCAGCGACGCCGCCGCTGCGGCGAAGGAAGCGGCCAAGTCCGACGTCGTGCTAGTGTTTGCCACCCAATGGTCGACCGAAGACGTCGATCATCCGATGAACCTGGATGGCAATCAGGACGAGCTGATCCGCACCGTCGCCGCCGCCAATCCCAACACCGTCGTCGTGGTGGAAAGTGGCAACCCGATATTCATGCCCTGGGCGGACCAAGTCGCGGGTATTGTCGAAGCATGGTTCCCCGGCTCGGGCGGCGGCGAAGCCATCGCACGGGTACTGCTCGGCGAAGTGGATGCATCGGGACGGCTGCCCGCGACGTTCCCGGCGAGCCTCGATCAGTTCCCGCAGCCGACGTTGCCCGGTGCGGGCCTCAAAGACCCATTTGTGATCAATTATCCCGAAGGCGCTGCGGTCGGCTACAAGTGGTTCGACAAGAAAAACCTGAAGCCGCTGTTCCCGTTCGGCTACGGCCTCTCCTACACTCAGTTTGCCTATAGCGACCTCGGCGCCGCCGTGGTCGACGGCAAGCTGACGGTGCACTTTACGGTGAAGAATGTCGGAAGCCGCGCCGGTAAGGACGCGCCGCAGATCTATGTCTCACCCAAAAACGGCGGCTGGGAAGCGCCCAAGCGTCTCGCCGGCTGGTCGAAGGTGAGCCTAGCACCGGGGGCCTCTATCGCCGTTACGCTGACGGTCGATCCGCGGCTGCTGTCGGTCCACGACGGGAAAGGCTGGAAGCTGTCGGAAGGACCGTTTGTGGTGTCGCTCGGCGCCTCTTCGGCGGACATCAAAGAGAGCGTCGAGGCGAGCGGGGCGCTTTCGCGCTGATACGCGCCACCGAACCACGCCAAACCACTTCGGCGGGCAGATCGCGAACAACGGTCTGCCCGTCGTCGTAACAGAGATTGAGCAGGTGATTGAGCGCATTGCGCACGATGTCCTGCCACGGAACCTTGACGGTGGTCAGCGGCGGCACGGAGAAGCCGGCGAGATCGATACCGTCATAGCCCATCACCGAGAGATCTTGCGGTACCGACACGCCCATCTGCTGGAGCGCGGCGAGCGCACCCATTGCGGACTCGTCGTTGGCGCAGAACAAAGCGGTGAAATTCATCCCGCCTTCGAGGAGCGTACGTACGCCAGCGGCACCGGCGGCGGGCGAAAAGTCACCGTTGACGCGCGGAATGGCCGCCACATCGATGCCATGCGCGGCGAGCGCATCGTAGAACCCCTTCATGCGGGCGACATTGTCGGGCGAGGTTTCCGGGCCTTCGATCACCGCCATGCCGCGATGACCGGCTTCGTAGAGTGTCTCCGCCGCCAGCGCACCGGCGGTGCGGTGATCGGGATTGAAGCAGTGGTCGAGGAACCCCGGAAGCGAGCGGTTCAGCACCACCGTCTTGGGCTGCAGCGCCATCAGCTTCTCGCCGTCCTTGGGCTTGAGGCGCGTGCCCATCACGATCAGCCCGTCGCAGCCGCGGTCGGTGAGAAATTCGGCTCCGCTCAGGGCATCCTGGCGCTCCGTCTCCAAGGTCTGGCCGAAATCCACCACCATGTGACGGCCGGTGGCGCGCAAGGCGGTGTAGATGCTGTGCAGGATCGGCGTATAGAACGAGCCTTGGATCAGCGGCACGAACACGCCGACGGTCTGCGACTGGCCCTTCTGCAACACGCGGGCGGCGTGGCTGGGGCGGAAGTTGAGTTCTTCCACCGCCTTCTGAACGCGCGCGGCCGCTTTGGCCGATATCGGTCCGTTGCCGGCGATCGCCCGCGAAGCGGTCCCGACACCGACCCCCGCCCGTCGCGCTACGTCTTTGATGGTCGCCATTCCGGCCCGCCTTTCCGGACGCGATTATGCAATGGAATCCGGCCGCAAAAAAACAATTTGGCGCGACATCATTAGCGGAACCACCAGACCAATCCCGCGGTCACGGCGAACAACGCCAGCGCCCATCCGGCGACCTCGCGCGAGCCGAGCCGGGCTGCCTGCCATGCATTTTTCAAGGTCAGTGACGCATGGCGTGCGCGTTCCTCCGGCGTCTGCCGGCGCGTCAAGCTGGCCAGCACCAGCGATGCGAGTGACACCGCGAACACCAAAAATGCCGCATTGAGGAACGCCAGCGGCCACACCTTGGTCACCGACAGAACGAACAGTGCGATCCCCAGCCCGCTGCCGGTCGCGACCGCCCAAATCGCGCCGCGCCCATTGGCCCGCGGCCACAACATGCCGAGCAGGAACAACGCGGCGGCAGGCGGCGTCGCATACGCCAGCACGGCCTGGAAGTACTGCCACAGGGACGGGAACTTCATGATCTGCGGCGCCCACAGGGCCGATATCACCATGCAGACGATGGTCGAGATGCGGCCCCAGCGGACCACGCTGGCGTCGGAAGCAGACGGGCGCAGGCGGCGGACGAAATCCATCGTCACCAAGGTGGCGGCACTGTTGTAGGCGGCGGAGAGCTGGGCCATCAGCGCGCCGAGGAACGCGGCGACGAGCAGACCAAGCAATCCGGAGGGCATCAGGCCGAAGGCCATGCGCAGGTAAATTTCGTCGGGGCTGGTAAGCTTGGGATAAAGCAAGAGACCGGCGACGCCCGGCAGGACGATCAGGAACAGGATCAACAACTTCAAAAGGCCCGCGAATAACGCGCCTTTCTGGCCGTCGGCGATCGACTTGGCGGCGAGCATGCGCTGCACGATGACCTGGTTGGTGCACCAGTAGTAGAACCCCATTACCGGCAGACCGAACGCCATGCCCGTCCACGGCATGATCGGATCGGACGCGGGCCGGATGAGATTGAGGTGTCCGGGCGGCGCGGCGTGCACCACCGCGTCCCATCCGCCGGCGGTGTGGAAAGCGAAAATCGCCAGGAACAACGCCGAGCCCAGGCCGACAACGCCCTGCACGGCCTGCGTATACAACACCGAGCGCAGGCCTCCGGTCACCGAGTAGATCACCGCCAGCGCGGCGAGCAGCAAAATGGCGACTTCGAAGGACAAGCCGGGCACGATCAGCTTCAAAACCAGCGTGCCGCAATAAAGCGCGCCGGCGGCATCGAGCAGGATGTAGAGCACCAACGTCAGGATCGAGAACCACACGCGCACACGCGGGTCGTACCGGCGCTCGAGAAACTCGGGCATCGTGTAGACCTTGGCGGCCAGCACTGCGGGCAAAAAGAACAGCGCGAACACCACCAGAATGGCGGTGCCGGTCCAATCATAGTTGAAGACCGAGATGCCGAACGCATAGGCCGAGCCGGTGACGCCGATCAGCACGCCGGGCGAAATGTTGGAGCCGACCAGCGCCAGCCCGATGGCGGGCCAGCCCGCTTTGTGCGAGGCCAGGAAATATTCCGACGCCGTAGCCCGGCGACGGGAAAGAATGAGACCGAGCGCCAACAGCCCCGTCAAATACACGGCCAGAACGCCGTAATCGAATGCCGGCAGCACGCAAAGCCCCGCGAACGATACCCCGGACAACTTCTAGCCCGGTTCGCACGAGGATCAAAGCACCCCCTTAAATACGCCAAGAGGCGCGATCCCCTGGCTGCCGGTCCATCCGCCTCTTTTTGCTTGAAGCTCCGGCAGCAAGGATACGCACGAGCCAACGTGCGCCACATGCACCTTTCGCTTCTCCGAGGGTTTCGAGGAGATGCCGGCGACCGGATTCGCAGATGTCAGCCATCTCCATCACGGGCGTGCGCGCGCCCTACCTTGTATGACACATACGCGATCTTCTTGCGGCCGCGCGTTCACCGGCGCGTGGCCCGACATAAGCTCCTCCATCACAAACAGCCCATTCGAGATGGGAAGCGGAACGTACCGATTCAAGAGGGTGCGACAAACGCTGCGTTGTTACGCGCGAGATGCAAATGCAAATATTTCCGGAAGATAACAGACTTCGCCGTTCATCGAGATGAACGGAATTGGTGAAGATCGGAGAGGCCGGCGCACGCGTGCGCGGGGCTCGTTGCAACACAAAGCGGACGAAGAAGATGTCAAATCTTGCATACCCCTTCGCTTGCTGCGCGAGCACATTCCCGCACTCCAGATGCCGTCGAAAACGTATTGCGGATGGAAACGAAGGACGGAATGTTGAGCAGGAAGTCAGCCATACGAATGTAATCGCGGACCAACCAGCGTTGGTTCCATGTCAAGCAGCTTGACAGTTTCTACCTATGCGTCTGCACAAAAAATGACATCACCTTGCGAATAATCGACTTTCGCTTTTGGCACGCCGCTTGCTCCTTCTTTCCTGTAGCGATTGGATAATGTGGGAACAAAACAATGTTGGCGCGCGCAAGACTCTTCATCTCGGCATTATTCCTATCCCTGATTACGGCGACGGCCGCCATGGCGGCGCCGGTGTTCTCGACCGGTTCGTTCGGCTACGGCCTGCCCAACTCGACAACCAGCGACGTCACCACGGTGACGGTGATCCATAACTTCGGCGAGGTGGTTCTGCAGAGCGTGGACGGCGACTTCAGCGGCCACCTGGCGCCGCTCAACGTGTTTGCGGTTCCGAACCCGACCGACTTCACCTCGCTCGCCAGCTTCTCCTGGTCGATGGGCGGCGTCGGCAGCTTCATGGCGGACAGCATCGTCAAAGGCGCGGTTACCACGAACGGCACGCAGGCGACCGCGATCTGGTATATCTACGGCACCTACACCGTCGGATCGGATTACGCCAACGCCGGCGCCGTGCTGGGCGCCATCAAGACGATCTCGCTGACCCAGACCGGCGGCCCCGGCCATGCGATCTCGTATTCGGGAACCGTCTACGTGCCGCCGCCGAATTCCAACATTCCGGAACCGGCAACGCTTCTGATCCTCGGAGGCGGCGCGATGCTCCTGGGCTTCCGCGCACGGCGCAAGCGCAACGCCTGACGATTGCGGATCGATAAGAAAGCGGCAGCTCCGGCTGCCGCTTTTTTTTTGCGCCGGACCGTCCGCGCCAAGGCCACCGGAACCGTGCGCTGCAGGGGGCGTTAGCCACGAGCAGCTCAGGGCGCCCCCTCCATGCCCACCGAAACCTCTTCCGTCTATCCGAAATCGACCGCCCGCATTTTCGGCCATCCCATCCATCCGATGCTGGTGCCATTCCCCATCGTCTGCTTCGCCGGAACCCTGGTGACCGACATCGCCTATACGGCAAGCGGCGAGGTACAATGGGCAAACTTTTCGTCGTGGCTCCTGGTGGCGGGGCTCATCATCTCGATCTTCGTGGTGATCGCCGGTGCTGCCGACTTCTTCGGCGACAGGCGCATCCGCGCGCTCAAACACGCCTGGATCCACGGCATCGGCAACGCGATCGCGCTGATCCTTTCGATCTGGAATGCCTTCGTGCACACCCACGACGGCTATACCGGCGTGTGGCCGACCGGGCTGACGCTGTCGTTCCTCGTGGTCGCCATTCTGCTCATCACCGGCTGGAACGGCGGCAGCATGGTGTACCGCCACGGCGTCGCAGTGGCGCCGGAGAAGAACTCTTGAAGCGGGCCGCGATCCTTCTGAGTGCGGCTGCGCTGCTGCTCGGAGCCTGCGGACCGGAGCCGGTCAATCCCAAGCGCCAGATCGGCGCCAATCCTCCGCTGCCGGAACCGCATCAATACCTGCTGCCGCCGATGAAGGTGCCGGCGCGCGGGGCATGGGGCGACGCCACGCCGTCGGTCGCGGACAGTCTGCGCATCGAGGCCTTGGCCAAGAACCTCGCCAATCCGCGCATGGTGTACGCACTGCCCAACAACGATATCCTGGTCGTCGAATCCGACGGGCCTCAGGAGCCGATCTCGCGGCCGAAATCGATCGCGGTGAAATGGATCGAATCCCGCGCCCATTCCGCCAACGCGGCCGGCAACCGCATCATTCTTTTGCGCGACACCAACGGCGACGGGTTACCGGATGTGCGCACCGTCTTCATCGATCACCTCGTTCATCCGTTCGGCGTCGTGCTGGTGGGCAACGATCTCTATGTCGCCAATACCGACGCCGTGCTGCGGTTTGCCTATCGTCCCGGCGAAACCCATATCGACGGAACCGGCACCAAGCTGACCGACCTGCCGGGCGGCCCTATCGATCATCACTGGACCAAATCGCTGACCGCGAGCGCGGACGGCTCCAAGCTCTATGTCGGCGTCGGGTCCAATTCGAACATCACGGAAAACGGCATGGAAGCCGAGCACGAGCGTGCCGCGATCTGGGAGATCGACCGCGCTTCCGGCGCGCACCGGCTGTATGCCACCGGTACCCGCAATCCCAGCGGCCTCACGTTCGAACCGACGACGCACGCGCTGTGGGCCGTGGTCAACGAGCGCGACGAACTCGGGCCCGATCTGGTGCCCGACTATCTCACGTCGATCAAGGACGGCGGCTTCTACGGCTGGCCGTGGAGCTATTGGGGCCAGCATGTCGACCCGCGCGTCTATCCGCAGCGCCCCGACATGGTGAAACAGGCGATCGTGCCCGACTACAGCCTGTCCTCGCACGTCGCGCCGCTCGGCGTGGTGTTCAACACCGGCAACGGCCTGCCCGCCCACTATCGCGGCGGCGCTTTCGTCGGCGAACACGGAAGCTGGGACCGCGCACCCTACAACGGCTATAAGGTGGTCTATGTGCCGTTCGCCCATGGCCGCCCCAGCGGGACCGCGGAAGACGTCGTGACGGGTTTCTTGCGCGACAGCACGGCGCTCGGACGTCCGGTCGGGCTGGCGCTCGACCGGCACGGCAGCCTGCTGATCGCCGACGATCTCGGCGGCACGGTCTGGCGCGTCAGCGCGAGGTAAAAAAGAAACGGGCGGGATATGCTCCCGCCCGTGTCCGCAAATCGATGCTGCGGCGAAATCAGGCCTTCTTGGCCTCGTCCGCCTTGATCACGCGCTCGACCACATGGGCGATGTTGCGCAGCGACAGCATGTGCATGAAGACCAGCTCAAGTTCGTCGGTCTTCATCAGGCTTTCGAGCGTGTCGCCCTTCAGCGCCTTCAGCTTCTCGCGGTTCACCACCATGAAGCCGTTGACCTTGCGCTCGGGATCGTTCGGCAGCGGCGTCTTCACTTCGACCTGATCGAGCAGGCCGAGCTTGTCGAGCTTGTCGCCGAATTCGCGCGTGCGCACGAACAGCACCTGGAATTCCTTGAGGAACTCCACCGTCTGCTCGACGAACGGGCCGAGCTTGCCGTCGGCGTTGAACAGCTTCTCGCCCTCGCCGTCCTTGTTGAGGCCGGGATAGGCTTCGTCGATCATCAGCGTGAAGGTTTCGGCCTTCTCGTCGGTGCCGAACACGAAGGGATAACGGCGGACGAACGCCGGCACGTAGCGCGCATCCCAGCCGCCTTCCTTGGTCACGAAGGCATTCTCGCGGTCGCGCACGCCCAAAATCACCGAGGGGATCACCCCTTCGTTGGTGCGCGTGAAGACGATCGGATATTCCTCGCTCGCCGGCAGGAATTCGCTGCCGATCAGCGGCACCGCATTAACCTCGCGGGCAAAGCTGACATCGCTGGTGCGCTTCAGCGACAACTCGCCGTGATCGTTCTGGTTCAGCGGCTTAATGTTCTCGTAGATCAACAACTGTTTCATGACACCTTCCCGTTCGGCCCGACGCACGGCGCCGTTGTTATCGTAATTCCGTATTGGATTGCCCCCGACGGACGGACCGCTCCGGCCCTTCCAGCGAACCGTAGCGTGGCAGGCCGCGTTGACACAACGGAAGAAAGTGTCCAAATCGGCGCGGAGGTGCGTCATATAATCATAATAAGATGCATTTGCTGCATCGCGAAAAGACGAAACGCGCCAATACCGAAGACAACAAAAAGGGCGCCCCGAAGGAGCGCCCTCTTCACAAAGAGGTCCTGGTTCAGGAGTTTTTGGCCGTCTTGCCGGCGCCGGGACCTGCCCCGAGATCGGCCCCGGTGACGACGTCGTGGTCCGTCATCGACTTGGTGCGGCGGGCCATAGCGCGCAACGTCTTGTTGTCCGCGGCATCGAGCTTCACCGAAGCGCGGCCGTCGCCGCCATCGACCGCAACCTGGGCCTGCGGGTCGTCGACCCTTTCCCACTGGTCACCGGTATTCCAGGGGCCCTCGGCATCGCCGTTGGTCCGCGCATCGCCTTGCGAAAGATTGTAGTACTTCGACGCGTAGCGCGGATCGCCCGGCAGCTTGCCCGGCGGAAAATTCGGCTCGATGGCGTAGAGCGCCTTTTCGAACGACTTCTGATGCGCGATTTCGCGGGTCATCAGGAAGGTGAGCGCCTCTTTCACGCCGGGGTCGTCAGTGACGTTGATCAGCCGCTCGTAGATGATCTTGGCGCGCGATTCCGCGGCGATGTTGGAGCGCAAGTCGCAGGTCGGATCGCCGATGGAGTCGATGTAGGCCGCCGTCCACGGCACGGTGCCGGAATGGGTGAGCGCGGGTCCGCCGCCATAGAGCAGCGCCGTGGTATGACTGTCGTTGCCCTGACCGAGCGCCACGTACAGCTCCGCCTCTTCCAGCGCCCCTTCGGAGAGTTCCGCCTTCACGCCCTTGTTCAGCATGGCGACGATGCTGCCGATCACTTCGAGATGCGACAGCTCCTCGGTGGCGATGTCGATCAGCATGTCCTTGCGGCCCGGATCATCCTCGGCCAGATGCTGGGTGAAATAGCGCATCGCCGCCGCCAGCTCGCCTTGCGGGCCGCCGAACTGCTCCAGCATGAGATTGGCGAGCGCCGGATTGGTTTCACCGACGCGCACCGTATACATCAGTTTCTTGTTATGCATGAACACGGGAGGGGTCCTTCTCGAAAGGTTGTGCGGCCACGCCGCCCATCAACCCAACGCCCGGCACGCCCCCCTGTTGCCGACCGCGGCGCCCACGCCGCCGCCAACATGACAAAACGATCTCCGCCGACGTTTTCGCGCTGCCGTCGCAGACTGCGCTATCGTCCGGTGTTTTCGGGAGGGGGGCGCGCGGCTTGGCGGCGATCGGCCATACTTATATTTGCACCAGAAACATAAACCTTTCCGGGACCATGCTGCGAAACGCCAAGGCGCGGCGGCGGAAACTGGGTTAAAGTAACCGGCGGCGCGATGCGCCGACTGCTTTTTGGGGGGATTTCATGCCGACCTACACTGCTCAAGACGAAATTGCGTTCATTTCGGGCGTCAACGCGGACGGCACTCTGCCGCTTTACGCCTTCAGCGCCTGGAACCCGAATTCCAACCCAGCCGACTACGGCGGCGGCTACACCAATTCCCACAAATGGGGCAGTTCCGCCGCGGGCACCGCCGGCGGCACCATCGCCTATTACTTCGATCCCGCCTCGAACTGGACGACGCTCGAACAGACCATGCTGGCGAGCGGATTGGCGCTGTGGTCTGCGGTGGCCAACATCTCGTTCGTGGAGACCACGAGCAGCGCCAGCGCCAAGATCACGTTCAAGCGCGGCACCGACGGCGCCCAAACCAACTCCAGCATGACCGGCGAGACCGGCGCCGGCGAGACCGGTGGCTCGGTGCTGCTCCAGACCACGAGCGCGACGATATCGATCCAGACCTCGGTCGCCGGCTTCGGGCCGATCTCCGACAATTTCGACACTTCCGGCGGCTATCCGATCATGACCTTCCTGCACGAGGAAGGCCACGCGCTGGGCCTCGGCCATGCCGGCCCCTATAACGGCGATGTCGACGAGACCAAGCAGCAGTTCAGCCAGTACGACACCCGGCAGTGGACGTTGATGTCGTATATCGACGTCGATCAGACCAAGGCTACCTATTACAACCAATACCCCGTCACCGGTACGGACTGGGGCTACAACTACCCGACCACCTGGATGCCGCTCGACATCCTGGCGATCCAGCGCCTCTACGGCCTGCCGACCACCACCCCGCTCTCGGGCGGCCAGGTTTTCGGCTTCAACTGCAATCTCACCGGTGCGCTCAAGCCCTATTTCGATTTCAGCACCAACAACACCCCGGTCGTCACCCTGTGGGACTCGGGAACCGGCAATACGCTCGACCTGTCGGGATACTCCTCGGCGGCGACCGTCAACCTCGTTGGCGGAGCGTTCAGCAGCGCCGGCGGGCTGGTCAACAATATCGCCATCGCCTACGGCACCAAGATCGACACCCTGAAATGCAGCCAAGGCACCAACGTCGTCACCTGCAACAACGACGGCAATACGATCTATCTCGGCAGCGGCAATGCGACGGTCAACGGCGGCACAGGCGACGATGTCTTCGTTCTCGGTGCCACCAATGCCGGTGTGAACGTCGTACTGCACGGCGGCGCCGGGATGAACATCATCAGCCTCGCCAACATCTCCGTCAACGATTTCAACCTCGATCTCACCGGCGGCAGCTCCACGCAAAAAATCGGATACGCATCCTATTCGATGGACGGCATCAAGGGCGTGATCGGCTCCACATACGGCGGGACGCTGACCGTTTCGGCCGGCGCTTATGTCGACGGCAACAACGCCTGCACCGTCAAACTCGACGAAAGTGCGGCCACGGCCGATATCGCCTTCACCTTCACGCCGAATTCCGCGACGGCCGTCGTGCTGCCGGACGGAACCCGCCTCAAAGGTATCAATAAGCTCAATCTGAAGACCGGATCGGGCAACGACACCATCACGTTCGTCGCCACTTCGAGCATCATGACGTCGGTCTGGGACGGCGGCGGCGGCACCAATACCGCCATCGTCGACTTCCGGAACGTGGCGGGCGTGTACTCCTACACGCCGGACTTCACCAACGTCCAGAAGGTGACCGTCTACACCGGCACGGACCACGGCATCTTCGACGGCGGCGCGGAAGACGACACGTTCTATGCCTCCAGCACCGGCCAGGAACTCAATGGCGGCCTCGGCTCCAACACATTGATCGGCGGTGCCGGAAACGACTCCTTCAGCGACCGGGGAGCGAACTCCTACATCGACGGCGGCGCCGGCACCAACCTGCTGAGGCTGTGGTACTCGGGACTGACGCAATCGGTCAACCTGACCTTCACGGATGGATCGAGTACGGCGGCAGTGCTGCCGAACGGCACCAGCTTCAAGAATATCGAAATTCTCCGCCTCAACACCGGATCGGGCGACGATACGGTCACCTTCAACGCCCTGGTCCACGACACCAATAGCTGGGACGGCGGCGCCGGCACCGACCGTGCGATCATCGACCTTTCCACCGATACCGAGAACCTGACCGTCGGCTACGACGCTACCGGCCAGTCGCTGACTTATCTCGTACTTGCGCCCGGCGACACCCGCTGGTCGTCCCGCCTCGAAATAACGGCGGTGGAAAACTACACCGTGCGTACGGGCTCGGGCGATGATGTGCTCTCGGGCGAAATCGGCGACGACGTGCTCAGCGGCGGCGGCGGCAACGACACGCTTTTCGGCGGTCCAGGCACCAACGTCCTCGACGGCGGTGCCGGCACCGACACAGTGAAGTACGCGCTCGATCCGGGCTCCTATTACGTCCTGACCAACGGCGGCGGCTATACGGTCGGCGGCACGGATTCGACCGACGCGATCACCAACGTCGAGCAGGCCACGTTCGACGCCACGCATCAGACGATGAGCATGGCGCAGTTCCAAACAGCCGCGTTCGATGCGCTCGACTATATCGCCTCCTACAAGGACCTGATGGGCGCGTTCGGCGACAATGCCCAGTGGGGCCTGCAACACTGGCTTGCCAACGGCAAGGCCGAAGGCCGGAAGATCACCTTCAACGCACTTAACTACATCGCCTCGTACGGCGACCTGATCGTGGCGTTCCACGACGACCAGACGGCGGGCGCGGAGCATTACATCAAAAACGGATACGCCGAAGGCCGCAAGGTCTCGTTCGATCCGCTGGCCTACGTCTGCTCCTACAACGACCTTCTGATCGCCTTCAACGACAACCAGACGGCGGCGGCGGAGCACTACATCAAGAACGGATACTGGGAAAACCGCAAGGTTTCGTTCGACGCGCTCGCCTATGTCTGCTCCTACAACGATCTGGTGATCGCGTTCCACGACGACAAGACGGCGGCCGAAGAACACTATCTCAAGAACGGCTATTGGGAGGGCCGCAAGGTCTCGTTCGACGCGCTCGCCTATGTCTGCTCCTACAGCGACCTCCTGGTTGCGTTCCGCGACGACAAAACCGCAGCCGAAGAGCACTACATCAAGAACGGCTTCTGGGAAGGACGCAAAGTCACGTTCGATGCCCTGGCCTACATCGCCTCCTACACCGACCTGATTGGCGCGTTCGGCGACGATGCCGTGGCCGCAGAAGAACACTACATCAAGAACGGATACTGGGAAGGCCGCAAGGTGACGTTCGATCCGGTCGCCTACCTCATCAACAACAGCGATCTCGGCACCGCCGGCTTCACCGCGACGGACGCAACCGAGCATTACCTGAAGAACGGCTATTGGGAGCACCGCACCACCAACGGCGCGTTCGGTTCGGAACAGACCAATCACGATCTCTCAATCGGCAGCAGCGTGTCCGACACCATCGGTACCACCGGCGACAAGGACTGGTTTGCGGTCGCCGTTACGGCCGGTCAGACCTACACCTTCACGCTCGCAGGCGTGGATAGCGGACACGGCACTCTCGCCGATCCGTTCCTGGCGCTGTGCGATGCCCATGGCACGCAGGTCTCGTTCGCCAACGATTCCACCAATCACGACGCCGTGATCCATTTCACGGCCACGACCTCCGGTACCTGCTATCTTGTTGCATCCGCAAACAATACCGGCACCGGCACCTACACGCTGCTCGCCACAGCAGGTTGAAAACGAGCACTTGCGATTGAACTGCAAATCCGGCCGCCATGGCGGCCGGAGGCGCATCGGCGGTATTATTCGCCCGCCGATGATGCTTGGGGGAAACCATGGACACTATCGGAACGACAGCACGTGCGGGGAAGAACATCCGCACAACGACCGAATGGATCGCATCGATCAACGACGCCTTTCGCGGCGTGGATTACGGCCCGTTCCGCGGCAACCAGAACCCCAATTACGGCATCTATCCGACCATCGCGGAGATGGAGCAGGACCTTCCCGCGCTCAAGGCGATGGGCAACGCGCTGCGCGTGTTTTCGGTGCAGAACGGACTCGACACCATCGTCGCCGAAGCGACCAAAACCTATGGGATCGAGGCGATCCCGTCGGCCTATCTGTCCAATGTCGCCCAATCCTGGGCGCCGGCCGCCAACGCCGCCGAAATCGCCGCGCTCGAGGCACTCTTGAATTCGAGCGGCGTCGACCTGACCAAGATTCCGTTCGTCGTGGTCGGCAGCGAAGCGATCCTCAGTCAAGGTTTCTCGGTCGACACCATCGTAGCCAATATCAACGCGGTGCGTGCCGCCTCGCCCGCCGGGATCAAATTCACCACCGCCGAAGTTTGGAGCAATTATCTCTCCGGCAACGCCGCGAACGCACTCGGCAACGCGGTGGACGTCATTTTCGTCAACATCTATCCGTTCTGGGAAAACGTCGCGATCGACTCCGCCGTCGCCTACGTGGTGCAGATCTATCAGAAGCTCACAGCGGCTTATCCCGGCAAGCCGGTGGTCATCAGCGAGACCGGCTGGCCGTCGGCGGGATCGGCCCGCGGCGCAGCGGTTCCCAGCGCGGCAAACGAGCAGCGCTACTGGCATGACTTCCTGATTGCCGCCAAACAGAACGCCATCCCCTATTTCGGCTTCGAAGCCTACGACGAGCCGTGGAAATCGGGCAGCGGCGAAGGCGATGTCGGCGGCCATTGGGGGCTCTATGGCGACAACCGCACGGCCAAGGGCGCTCTGACATCCTTCAATCCATGGACCAGCGGGACCACCGGCAACGACACGCTGACCGGGACCGGCAGCAACGGCGCTTGGCTCGAAGGCCTGGCCGGCAACGATACCCTCACCGGCACCAGCGGCGCCGACGTGCTGTTCGGCGACGACGGCAACGACGTGCTGCGCGGCGCAGCGGGCAGCAATACGCTCGACGGCGGCGCGGGAACCGACACGGCGGCGTTTACCGGAAGACCATCGGACTATTTCATCACGACCAGCGCCGGAACGAGCACGGTGATCGGCACCGGTAAGACCGACACGCTGACCGCTATCGAGCGGGCTTCGTTCGATGGGTCGGGACAGACCCTGACCCTGGCGGAATTCCAGGCGCAATCGTTCAGTCCGCTCCAGGCCCTCGAGTACATCGCCTCCTACAGCGATCTGATGGCGGCGTTCGGCGACGACCCGGTTTGGGGCGCCAGACACTATTTCAACAACGGCCTCTCGGAGGGCCGCACGATCGGATTCAGCGCGCTCGCCTACGTCGCGTCCTATAGCGACCTGATCGTCGCCTTCAGCGACAACCAGATGGCGGCAACCGAACACTACCTCAAGAACGGACGCTATGAAGGCCGGACGGTCACGTTCGATCCGCTCGCCTATGTCTGCTCCTACAGCGATCTTCTACTGGCATTCCGAAACGACAAGACCGCCGCAGCCGAGCACTTCATCAAGAACGGCTATTGGGAAGGCCGGCAGGTCTCGTTCGATCCGCTGGCTTATCTCTGCTCGTACAACGACCTTTTGATCGCGTTCCACAACGACAAGACGGCGGCGGAAGAACACTACATCCGCAACGGCTTCTGGGAGGGGCGCAAGGTCACCTTCAATGCCCTGGCCTACATCGCCTCCTACACCGATCTGATCGCCGCATTCGGCGACAACGCCATTGCGGCGGAGGAGCACTACATCCGCAACGGCTATTGGGAAAACCGGAAGGTGACGTTCGATCCGGTGGCTTATCTCATCAACAACAGCGATCTCGGGTCCTGCGGATTCACGGCCAGCGATGTCAGCCGGCATTACATCAAAAACGGGTATTGGGAGCACCGCACGACCAACGGCGCCTTCGGCTCGGAACAGACCGGCCACGACCTTGCGATCGGCGGTACTGCCTCCGATTCGATCGGCACCAGCGGCGACAAGGACTGGTTCGCGGTCGCCGTCACGGCGGGTCAGACCTATACCTTCACGCTTTCGGGCGTCGACGGCGGCAACGGCACGCTGGCCGATCCGTTCCTGGCGATCTGCGATGGGCACGGCGTCCGGCTCACCTACGCCAACGACTCGATCAATCGCGACGCGGTGATCCGCTTCACGGCGCTGTCGACCGGCACCTGCTATCTCGTCGCGTCGGCCAACGACACCGGCACAGGTACCTACAAATTGCTCGCGGCGGCAGGCAGCGGCTGAAGACCGCCCCCGCGGATTAACCAACATTGTCGCGTAACACGGGTGCCGATCTACCATGTCGCGACACCGCGCCGGTATACAATTTACCGCTACCAACATAATGTGCCGGTAGAGCCATCGACAGCCTCAGGGGGGCCTCATGACAACGGTGACCAATCTCGTTTCGGGCGGGAATGGGTTCTACGATTCCGACCTGTCGGTCATTGCATCGACACCGCTGACGTCGCAAAGCGCGACCTCGTTCACCCTTTCCGACACCGGTTACAGCATCACCGTCACCGGCACCGGACTGACCTATTCGAACGGCCACGTCAGCGGCGGCACCATCACCGGACTGTCGATCTCCAACTCGACCGGCATCGGCATGGCCTCGCAGACCTGGTCGGGCTTCAGCCTGTCGGCGGCGACGGTGTGGAGCGCGATCACCAGCGGCAACACCGCCCAGATGAATTCGTTGTTCTTCGGCGGCAACGACACCTTCACCGGATCCGGCAGCCTAATCTCGTTCTACGGCTTCGGCGGCGACGATACGTTCAACGTGACGCTGAATGGCAGCAGTCAGTTCCTGCCCTCCATCGATGGCGGCAGCGGCTACGACACGCTCAACCTTTCCGGACCGCTTCCCGGCGCCACACAGAGCTACACCGGCACTCCGCTGACGACCTGGATCAAGAGCATCGAGAAGATCAAGCTCGGTGCGGGAAACAACTATTCCCTGACCACCTATTACAGCGATTCCGTCTTGGCGGCGGGAGAAACGCTGACGGTCGATGCCTCGGCGCTCGGCGCCGGCAATACCCTCAAATTCGACGGTTCGTCGGAAACCGATGGCGCGTTCATCCTGACCGGCGGCGCCGGCAACGACACGCTGCGCGGCGGCGGCGGCAACGATACCATCGACGGCGGTGCGGGCACCGATACGCTCTATCTCGGCACCATGGCCGACGGCGTCACGCTCGACCTCAACCTGACCACGGCGCAGTCGCTCGGCAATCTCGGCACCGACACCATCCGCAACATCGAGAATGTCTACGGTTCCGGCACCCTGATCGGCACCAGCGGCAACAACACCTTCTCCGTCACCTCGGGCGCCAATTCCATCGACGGCGGCGCCGGCATCGACACGCTCAACTGCGCCGGGCTCTATTCGGCCACCGTCGATCTCAGCCAGACCGGCCCGCAGCACATCGACGCCAATTCGGGTCTGTGGTCGACGCTGAAATCGATCGAAAACGTCATCGGTACCGGCCAGAACGACACCTTCGTCGGCAACGCCTCCGACAACACGTTCGACGGCGGGAGCGGCTTCGACCGGGTGTCGCTCGCCGATTCGACCACCGGGGTCACCATCGATATGCGTGGCGCCAATCCGGTCGTGACCGGCGCCACCGGCATCGGCAACGACACCTATATTTCGATCGAAGGATTCGTCGGAACCAATTACGACGACACGTTCGTCTACGGCGGCGACTACAGCACGTCCCAGCTTGCCTATGCCACGCTCGACGGCGGCGACGGCAACGATACGATCGACTTTTCCCATTGCACGTCGGGGATCGGCATCGAACTTTCCTCCCCGAAATATGCGTCGATCGAGAATGTCATCGGCACCGCCTATGCCGACCAGATCAGCGCCCCCTTCGGCACGGGCACCCATACCATCGACGCGGGCGCCGGCAACGACCGCATCCTGATGTCGCGCGGCACCAACGTGGTCAAAGCCGGCGACGGCGACGACATCATCTTCATGGATGGCGACGAGCTGCGCGATCAGATCGACGGCGGCGCCGGCAGCGATACGGTTTATTATTCCAACAGCAGCTCGGGCCTCGACGTCTTTGCGGCGAACCGGATCACCAATGTCGAGACGCTGCTGCTCAGCAACAGCGACGCCCAGATCCAGTTCAACGACGGCAACGTCGCCGCCGGCGCCACGCTCACCATCCGCTATCGCGACGATAGCCCTGTGCCATACTATCCCGACAAGTACGACATCGACGGTTCGGCCGAGACCGACGGGCGCTTCGACATCACCACGCTCGGCGGCAACGACACGCTGATCGGCGGCGCCGGAGCCGACAACCTCAAGTCGGGCGGCGGCGACGACACGCTGAAGGGCAACGGCGGCAACGACATCATCGACGGCGGCGCCGGTGCGGATACGGTGCTCTATTCCGGCAACCGGGCCGACTACACCATCACCTTCACCAGCGATACCACGCTGACCGTCGCCGGACCCGACGGCACCGACAGCCTCAGCAACGTCGAGTATCTGCAGTTCGCCGATCAGAAGGTGTCGACGGACCGCACGGCGCCGACTTTGACGGATCAGTACCCGAAAGACGACGCCACCGACGTGCTCGAACAATCCGGCTTCTCGCTGACCTTCTCCGAGAACGTCAAAGCCGGAACCGGCAACATCGTCTTCCATAAGGCCGATGGCACCGTGGTCGCGACGCTCGACATCACCAACAGCCAGCAGGTGACGATCTCGGCCAACAGGATCACGCTGACGCCGAATGCGCAGCTCGAAAGCCTGACCTCCTACTACATCACCATCGATGCCGGCGCGATCACCGACCTTTCGGGCAATGCCTATGCCGGCATCACCTCGCCGACCGCGTACAATTTCACCACCGCATTCATTGCGGACACCGCGCCGCCGCAGCTGATCTCGTCGACGCCGGCCAACTACAATGTCGGTGTCGCCACCGATACCAACCTGGTGCTGACGTTCTCGGAAGCGATGAAGACCGGCACCGGCAACATCACCGTCCGCGACGCCCAGACGAGCGCCGTGCTGCTGACGATTGCAGCCACCGACACCGCTCAGGTTGCGGTGTCCGGCACGACCGTCACCATCAACCCGACCGGCACGATTCCGGCCGGCCACGACTGCACGGTGACGTTTGATCACGGGGCGATCACCGACCTCGCCGGGAATTCCTACGAGGGCTCGATCGTCTTCACCACCGTCCCCAATACCATCACCGGTTCGACCGGCGACGACATCCTCGCCGGCACCGGCATCAACGACGCGATCTTCGGCCTCGACGGCAACGACACGCTGACGGGCGGCGGCGGCACCAACACGCTCAACGGCGGCGCCGGCATCGACACCGTCAGCTATGCCGGCAATGCCACGGCGGTGAACGCCGATCTTACCGGCGGGATCAAGCACGACATCCCGAGCTCGAACAACAACGATGTGCTCGTCAACATCGAAAACCTGATCGGCAGCTCCTACGGCGACATTCTGCAAGGCGACGCCGGTGCGAACGTGCTCGACGGCGGCGACGGCAGCGATGCCCTTTACGGTCTCGACGGCAACGACACGCTGATCGGCGGACGCGGCAATGACTCGCTCGTAGGCGGCGCCGGCACCGACACGATGGTCCTTTCGGGACGCCCCGACCAGTACGTGGTGCAGTGGTATTCCAATACCAACGGGGAATTCTACAGCGTATTCGGCCCCGACGGCAGCGACATCGCCTACGGCATGGAGTTCGCCAAGTTCAGCGACGGCCGGACGCTCTCAATGGCCGACTTCCAGGCGCAGTCGTTCGATCCGCTGGCCTATATCGCGTCGTACAAGGACCTCATTCAGGCCTTCGGCGACGACGCGCAATGGGGCCTTTCGCATTATCTCAACAACGGCTTCGCCGAAGGGCGTACGACCACCTTCAACGCGCTGAACTATATCTGCTCCTATGGCGACCTGGTCGTCGCGTTCCACGACGACAAGACCGCGGCCGAGGAGCACTATCTCAAGAACGGGTACTACGAGGGCCGCAAGGTGACCTTCGATCCGCTGGCGTATGTGTGTTCGTACAGCGACCTCTTGATCGCCTTCCACGACGACAAGACCGCCGCGGCAGAGCACTACATCAAGAATGGCTACTGGGAGAATCGCAAGGTCACGTTCGATGCCCTGGCGTATGTCTGCTCGTACGACGACTTGGTGATCGCCTTCCACAACGACAAGACGGCTGCGGAGGAACACTATATCCGCAACGGCTATTGGGAAGGGCGCAAGGTCACGTTCAATGCCCTCGCCTATATCGCCTCCTACAACGATCTGATCGGTGCCTTTGGCGATGATGTGCAGGCGGCCGAGGAACACTACATCCGCAACGGCTTCTGGGAAGGGCGCAAGGTCACCTTCGATCCGGTGGCCTATCTCATCAACAACACCGATCTGGGGACGTGCGGCTTCACGGCGACCGATGTCACCGAGCACTATCTGAAGAACGGTTACTGGGAGCACCGCACCACCAACGGCGCCTTCGGCTCGGAGCAGACCAATCACGATTTGACGGTGGGTAGCAGTGTGACCGACACGATCGGCACCACGGGCGACAAGGACTGGTTCGCGGTCAGTGTGACAGCCGGTCAGACCTATACCTTCACGCTCTCCGGCGTCGACGGCGGCAACGGCACCCTGGCCGATCCGTTCCTGTCGATCTGCGATGCGCACGGGGTTCAGCTCACTTACGCCAACGACTCGACCAACCACGACGCGGTGATCCGCTTCACGGCGCTGTCGACCGGCACGTGTTATCTGGTCGCCTCGGCTAACGACACCGGGACCGGCAGCTACAAGCTGTTCGCCACCGCAGGCGGCTGAAGCCTTCGCTCTCCAACGAAAAAGGCCCGGAGCAATCCGGGCCTTTTTGTTTTGCGGAACCAGAAGCCAGCCAAACTGCGTGCATTTGAGCGAGCGACACCCATCAACAAGACGTCACGCCCCCTACCCTCGGCGTGTGAAATTGTTTTATTGTTGTAAGATGATGAGAATTGGCGGACCGGGCGGTCCGAGGGGGGCAAATGCCGACGATCATGGGTACGACCGGTAGCGAGACTCTGACCGGGACCGCGGGCAGCGATACGTTCGACATCTCGCAGGGCGGCGACGATGTCGTCTACACAATGGGCGGCTCTGACGATGTGGTTTATGTCGGTGGGGCACTGACGGCGAACGACCGCATCGTCGGGGCGGGTGTCAGCCCCACTACCGGCGGCATCAACTCCGTATCGGTGGTGCTCGACGGCGACTATTCGGCGGGCGTGACCTTCTCGGCCACGACATTCTCCGATCTCACCAATCTGCGCGTCACCGCGGGCCATTCGTATCGCCTGACGTCGAACGACGCCACGATGATTCACTTCTACCAATACATGTCCGACCTCACCGTGGACGGCGCAGCGCTTGGAACCGCCGATACGCTCTATTTCGACGGCAGCGCCGAGACTGATGCCCATCTCGGTCTGACGGGCGGGGCCGGCAGCGACACCTTGATCGGCGGGGTCGCCAATGACGTCCTTACCGGCGGCGACGGCAACGATCAGCTCCGCGGCGGCTCCGGTGATGACGGACTGCGCGGTGGCGCCGGCAATGATGCGCTTTACGGCGGCGACGGCGACGACACGCTCGACGGCGGGACCGGTGCGAACACGCTTGACGGCGCGGCCGGCAACGATACGCTGCAGGCGACCAACAGCGCGGCCGGCAGCTCATTCAATGGCGGCAGCGGCGACGACCTCATCCTCACCGCGCTTCCCAACGGCACGACCTACGACGGCGGCGCCGGCAGAGATGCCATTTACGTCGCGGCCGATCTCAACACGCGAGCACTGTCATTCTCCGTCAATCTGGCGACCGGAACGATTACCGACGGGACCAGTACGGACCGGCTCATTTCCATCGAAGGGGCAATGGGCGGGACCGGCAACGATACGCTGACCGGCGATGCCGGCGACAACTGGCTCAGCGGCGGCGAAGGCTGCGATGTTCTCGAAGGCGGCCTCGGGGACGACGTTATCCTGGGCGAGAAAGATCTCGCCGCTCCGTGGTCGGATTCTCACATCTTTTGGGGCGGGTCGTGCGCCGGCATCCCTGAGATCGACACGGTTTCGTTTGCCCACGCCGCGCGCGGCGAAACCGTCGATCCTGGTGCGGACCAACGCCACCCAGCCCTGCCCACCGGTGTCGCGTACGGCGGCGACGGCCTCGATACCATCATGGTGTGCCAGAACTTCGTTCTGTCGGGCTACAACGACGTCTTCATGGGCTCGCCGATCTGGAACTACACCTACAAAGTCTGGGGCGGAGACGGCAACGACCTCATCAATATCAACACCGGTTTCGCCACCGGGCATCAATGGGACACCGGTACGAATTCCCTCTACGGCGGCAACGGCGACGACGTTCTGATCGGCGGCGACAGCAATCTTTTGCAGAGCTATATCAGCAAGGACGTTATCGACGGCGGTTCGGGTGCCGACACCATGACCGGCGGCACCGGCTACGACATCTTCGAATTCACCAGTGCGTCCGACCTGTCGCTGGAAGCCGATCACATTACCGATTTCGCGCCGGGCGACGATACGCTCGACTTCTCGGCGGTGACCGGCCTGAGTTTCATCGGTACGGCCGCGTTCAGCGGCGCGGCCGGACAATTGCGCTACGTTTTGCAGAACGGACAAACCGTGCTGCAGCTCGATGCCGACGGCGACAAACAAGCCGACGGCCTTCTGGTGCTCGACAACGGAGCCTTTGCCCTGAGCGAGACAACGGCGGGTTCCAAGATTCTGGTCGCCGACGATGGTGCTGCGCCGGTTCTGGTGGGATTGTCACCCGACAACGGCGCAACCATCGGCGGTTCCGCGCCTCCCGTCACGCTCACGTTCAACGAGGCGGTCAGAATCGGCAGCGGCAAAATCGGTCTTTACGACGCATCCGGGCTTCTTTTCGAGATCGATGCCGCCTCGTCTTATGTTTCCGCCGTTGGAAACACCGTGACGATTTCGGGCGCGTTCGGATTCGAGCGTGGGCATTCCTATTGCATCAAGGTTTCCGACGGGGCGATCGTCGATGGTGCGGGACATGCCTTCACCGGCTTGTCGTCGCCTTCGTCCTGGGCCTTCACTCTGACGTCCGCGAATACGGGGCCGGTGCTGCAGAGCGGGGACGTTGCGAAGGACACCAGCGGCGCGTCGCTCAATCCGACCATCACCTTGACCTTCGACAAGCCGGTGCACGCGATTTCCGGCACCATCATGATTTCGAATTCCCAGGCCAATACGCCGTTCATCACCATTTCGGCGACCGACAGCAGCCAAGTCACGGTGAGCGGAAATTCGTTGATCATCAAGCCCACGGCAGCGCTGTTCGGTTCCACGCAGTATGAGATCACCACGGGAAATCTCATCGTCGCCGATGCGGCCGGGAACAGGAACGAAGCCAGGATCGACGCCATTTCCAGCGTTCTCTTCACGACCGTCGCCCGGCAGGACACGACGGCGCCGACACTGATTTCGGCCACGCCGTCGTCCGGATCTTCCGTCAGTCCGGGGGCGAACATCGTCCTGACCTTCAGCGAGGCCGTGCGCCCCGGCTATACGTGGAGCGTCACCGGGCTCAGCTACGATAATTGCTTCTGGATTACGCGCGCCAGCGACGGACATCTCATCAAATCGATTTCGGCGAGCGACACGAGCCAGGTGACGATCTCGGGCAATCAGGTCATCATCAACCCCAACGTCGATCTGCCCGGCGACACGGCTTTCATCGTTTCCTACGGCGCCTACGCCCTCCAGGACATGGCGGGCAATTTCGTGGGCGGCCAGGACATCAGCGGGCTCGCTCCGATCACGGGCCAATTTACGGCGACAACGTTCACGACGACGTCGGAGATCAACGGCACCAAAAGCAATGACGTGCTGCCGGGAACGGCAGGGAACGATGTTCTTTCAGGGCTCGGCGGCAACGATACGCTGTACGGTTATGCCGGCAACGACACGCTGCGCGGCGGCGCGGGCAGCAATACGCTCGACGGCGGAGCGGGAACCGATACGGCGGCGTTCGCGGGACAGGCGTCGGATTATTTCCTGAGTGTGTCCGGTGGCGTCACCACCGTGATGGGCGCCGGCGAAACCGATACGCTGACCAATATCGAGAAGGTTTCGTTCGACGGCTCGGGCCAGACGCTGACGCTGGCCGAGTTCCAGACGCAGTCGTTTTCGAAGCTGCAGGCGCTGGAATATATCGCGTCGTACAGGGACCTGATGGGCGCGTTCGGCGACGACGCGGTGTGGGGTGCGCGGCATTACTTCAACAACGGCAGGGCCGAAGGACGCTCAATTTCGTTCAACGCGCTGAACTACATCTGCTCCTATGGCGATCTGATCGTCGCTTTCCACGACGACCAGTTGGCGGCAACCGAGCACTATCTCAAGAACGGCTCCTATGAGGGACGGAAGGTTTCGTTCGATCCGCTGGCCTATGTGTGCTCCTACAGCGATCTTCTGATTGCATTCCACGATGACAAGACGGCAGCGGCGGAGCACTACATCAAGAACGGCTACTGGGAGAACCGGAAAGTCACGTTCGACGCTTTGGCCTATGTGTGCTCTTACGACGATCTGGTGATCGCGTTCCACAACGACAAGACGGCGGCGGAAGAACACTATATCCGCAACGGTTATTGGGAGGGGCGCAAGGTCACGTTCAATGCGCTCGCCTATATCGCCTCCTACACCGATCTGATCGGTGCGTTCGGTACCGATGTGCAAGCCGCGGAAGAGCACTACATCCGCAACGGCTTCTGGGAAGGGCGCAAGGTCACGTTCGATCCGGTCGCCTATCTCATCAACAATACCGATCTGGGTGCGTGCGGCTTCACCGCAACCGATGCCACCGAGCACTATCTCAAGAACGGATACTGGGAGCACCGCACCACCAACGGCGCGTTCGGCTCGGAACAGACCAACCACGATCTCACGGTTGGCGGTTTGGTCACCGACACGATCGGCACGGCGGGCGACAAGGATTGGTTCGCGGTGAACGTCACCGCAGGCCAGACCTACACCTTTACGCTCTCGGGCGTGGATGGTGGCAACGGCACGCTGGCCGATCCGTTCCTGGCGATCTGCGACGCTCGCGGGGTTCAGCTGACCTATGCCAACGACAGCACCAACCACGACGCCGTGATCCGCTTCACGGCCCTGTCGACCGGCACCTGCTATCTGGTCGCTTCGGCAAACGATACCGGTACCGGTACTTACAAACTGTTCGCCACCGCAGGAGGGTGAGGCTCGGCGTGGATTCTTCGCCGGTACCGCGGCAGAATGTCCCGCGAGGTTGACGGCAGAGCGGCCATCCCTATCCGTCAACTGATCGAAAGCGGGAGAAAACCATGCCGACGATCTCGGGACAAAGCGCGTGGGCCGATCTGAACGGCTGGCGGGTGCAAACCAACGTCTGGAACGCGGGATCGCTCGTCTACGGCACCGACTACACGATCAACGCCACCTATACGGCCGGCGATCTGGCGGGGCGTCCGACGTTCTCCTGGGCGTTCCCGGCGATGACGCAGACCAACTACTACAACGTGCATGCCTATCCCGAACTCATGTTCGGCGGCTCGCCGTGGTGGGGCGGCGCGATGTCGTCGGACCCGCTGCAGGTCTTCCCGATCAAGGTTAACGACCTTGCCAACCTCACCATCAAGTACGACCTCGCCGCCACCGGCGACATGCAGGGCTACAACGTCGCGTTCGAGGTGTTCCTCAACTCGGTTCCGAACGGCACCAACACCACCATGACCAACGAGATCATGGTGTGGTTCCACAAGGGCGCGTTCAGTCCGGGCGGCACCCCGGCCGGCACCTATTCCGACGCCGATTTCACCGGCACGATCTACAATGCCAGCAACTGGAACGCCGGCACCACCTCGTCGCCGTGGACCTATACCGCCATTGCGTCCGATACCGACGATCTGTCCGGCCAGATCGATTTCACGGCGATGCTGGCCAAGCTGAAGAGCATGGGCGTCATCACCGGCAACGAGTACATCTCCGGCCTCGAACTCGGCGCGGAAGTGGCGACCGGCACCGGCTCGCTCACCGTCAATACGCTCGAATACGATGTGCAGGTGGGCGGCGTGACCACGATCCTCAACGGCAGCACCGGGACCGCCGGCGCCGACCGTCTGGTGGGCGACAATCTCGCCGATACGCTGTCGGGCCTCGGCGGCAATGACGCGCTGTACGGGTTCGCCGGCGACGACACGCTGCGCGGCGGTGCGGGTAGCAATACGCTCGACGGCGGAGCGGGAACCGATACGGCCGCGTTCGCCGGAAGCCCGTCGGACTATTTCGTGACGACGTCCAGCGGCACCACAACGGTCATCGGTACCGGTGAGACCGATACGCTGACCAACATGGAACGCGCGTCATTCGATGGGACCGGCCAGACCTTGACGCTGGCCGAGTTCCAGGCGCAGGCGTTCAGTCCGCTGCAGGCGCTGGAATACATCGCTTCCTACAAGGATTTGATGGGCGCGTTTGGCGATGATGCGGTGTGGGGTGCGCGGCATTACTTCAACAACGGCAAAGCCGAGGGGCGGACGATCAGTTTCAACGCGCTGAACTATATCTGCTCCTATGGCGATCTCGTCGTGGCGTTCCATGACGATCAACTGGCGGCGACCGAGCACTATCTGAAAAACGGCTCCTATGAAGGGCGGAAGGTCACGTTCGATCCACTGGCGTATGTGTGCTCCTATAGCGATCTTCTGATTGCCTTCCACGATGACAAGACGGCAGCGGCGGAGCACTACATCCGCAATGGCTATTGGGAGAACCGCAAGGTTACGTTCGACCCGCTGGCCTATTTGTGCTCGTACAGCGATCTGCTGCTGGCCTTCCACAACGACAAGACCGCGGCGGAGGAGCACTATATCCGCAACGGCTATTGGGAAGGGCGCAAGGTTACCTTCAACGCCCTCGCCTACATCGCCTCCTACACCGACCTGATCGGTGCCTTTGGCGATGACGTGCAGGCAGCGGAAGAGCACTACATCCGCAACGGTTTCTGGGAAGGGCGGAAGGTCACGTTCGATCCGGTGGCCTATCTCATCAACAACACCGATCTGGGGACGTGCGGCTTCACCGCGGCCGATGTCACCGAGCATTATCTGAAGAACGGATACTGGGAGCACCGCAACACCAACGGGGCGTTCGGCTCGGAGCAGACCAATCACGATCTCACGGTCGGCGGCTCGGTCACCGACACGATCGGCACATCGGGCGACAAGGATTGGTTCGCGGTCAGTGTGACAGCCGGCCAGACCTACACCTTCACGCTCTCGGGCGTCGACGGCGGCAACGGCACCCTCGCCGATCCGTTCCTGGCGATCTGCGATGCGCATGGTGTTCAGCTCACCTATGCCAATGACTCGACCAACCACGACGCGGTGATCCGCTTCACCGCCCTGTCGACCGGCACCTGCTATCTGGTGGCGTCTGCCAACGACACGGGCACGGGTACTTACAAGCTGTTCGCCACCGCGGGGGGCTAAGGCGGGCTGCCGGATGCACAACTTCTAGGAGAAAATTTAAGCTCCTGGCATAACTGCCGCGCCCCCAAAACGGTTGTAAAGATATATACTGCAGGGCACGGTTGCGAATGTACTGCGGCGGTTCATCGAGGGGGATGCTATGCCGGCACTGGACCTGGAAGTCACGTATCTCAGCGGCGTGAACGCCGACGGCACGATTGCGGACCATAGCTATTGGACCGCCAAGCGCAATGTGGTTCCGCTCGACTATTGGGATCACAGCACCGCCCGCAAAATCGGCGAACGGCTGGCCGGGAAAGGCGCCGAAGTCAAATACTGCTTCGATCAGCTTTCGAACTGGACCGCCGCGGAGCAACAGGAGCTTTACGCGGGTCTCGCGCTCTGGAGCGCCGTAGCCAACATCACATTGACTGCGACGAGCGATCCATCGCAAGCCGATGTCACTTTCGCGCGAGCGAAGTCCACCGCTACTTCAACCCAAACGCCGGGTACCGCAACGGCGGGACAGATCGGGGGGACGGAGCTGCTCGGCTGCCAGTCCACCATCATGATCGGTACCAGCAGATACGGAAGCGGCCCGCTCGACGGCAGCTTCACGCAAGCCGGCGGCAATGTCTGGTACACGGTCGTGCACGAAATCGGCCATGCGCTCGGTCTCGGACACGGCGGGCCGTACAACGGCACCTGGGACTCCAGCACCCAGCAATACAGCCCCTACGATTGCCGCAACTGGACGATCATGTCCTATGTCGGTGTCGACGAAACGCAGGCGCTGTATTACGCCGACGAGCCGGTTCATTCGCACTTCCAAATCCCGAACATGCCGACAAAACAGCCGACCACCTGGATGCCGCTCGACATCCTGGCGCTGCAACGGCTCTACGGAACGCCGACCAGCACGCCTCTTTCCGGCGGCCAGACCTTCGGCTTCAACTGCACGGTCACGGGTGCGATCGCGCCGTTCTTCGATTTCACCAAGAACGTCAATCCGGTCGTCACGATCTGGAGCGCCGGCGGCAACAACACGCTCGATCTCTCCGGCTTTTTAACGCCCAACACGGTCGACCTGCATGCCGGCGCCTATTCAAGCTGCGCCAGGCTGACCAACAACATTGCCATCGCGTTCGACACCGCAGTCGACACCTATGTTGGTTCCGCCGCCACCGATCGCGTCACCTGCAACGACCACTCAGACCACATTTCAACCGGTGCCGGTGACGACTTCATCGTTTCGGGCACCGGCAACGACACCTTGAGCGGCGGGCTCGGTTACGACCGCGTGACCTACGCGCATGCCGCCGCGAGCTATTCCGTCACCCGCAATGCCGACGGCAGCGTGACGATTGCGGGCGCAGACGGCACCGACGTGCTGTCGGGCATCGAGGAAATCGATTTCAGCGACGGCAAAACGATCCTGTCGACCCTCAACGGCACGGCCGGAAGCGAGACCCTTTCAGGCACAGCGGCGGGCGATGTCATCGACGCCACTCAGGGTGGTGCCGATCAGATCAATGCCGCGGGCGGCGACGACATGATCCTCCTCGGTGGCGCCTTGACCGCGAGCGACAGGATCGACGGCGGCGCTGGGACCGATATTGTACGCCTGAACGGCAACTATTCCGCCGGTCTGACCCTGACCGCGGCGACAATGACGAATGTGGAAATCCTGTCACTCGAGAGCGGCCATAGCTACGCGCTCACACTGGCCGACGGAACGGTTTCCAGCGGCTCGAGTTTTTGTATCGATGCCAGTCAACTCGGAGAATCCGATGCTCTGACGCTGAACGGAGCGAACGTCTCGTCCGGCAGCCTTTCGGTGATCGGTGGCGAAGGAATCCTTGGGTTCACCGGCGGAGCCGGCAACGACAGCATCCGGCTCTGGCTCGGCGACGCGGCCATCAACGGCGGCGGCGGATACGATACGGTGTTCATTGCCTGCGAGTACACCAACATTCCCGTGAAATGGAATCTGGACGGCTCGCTCGTCGTGGGCTGGTACGATTTTTCAAGACCGAAATCTTATCAAGCCAGCTTGTCCAACGTCGAAGAAGTCGACTACCTCAATGTCAAAGTGAATGCCGCAATGATCCGCGGCACGTCCGCGAGCGACACGCTGGCCGGAACGGCGATGATCGACGGCATCGACGCCACCCAAGGCGGCGCCGACACCATCACAGCCGGTGACGGCGACGACACCATCTTCCTCGGAGCCGCACTGACCGCTGCAGACGCCATCGATGGCGGCGCGGGAACCGACAAGGTGATGCTCGACGGCGATTATTCGGCGGGCATCGTCCTCGGTTCGCAGACGATCACCAATGTCGAAACGATCGTTTGCGCTGCCGGCCACACCTACAAGCTGACAATCGACGACACGCTGATCGCAACCTCGAATTCGAGCTGCACGATCGGTGGATACGATCTCGGTGCCTCGGACCGTTTGATTGTCGATGCGTCGGCCGAGAAGGATGGCGAGATCGATCTGTCCGGCGGCGGCGGCAACGACATCCTGCGCGGAACCTTCAATACCAACGTTTTTGGCAACGGCGGCGACGACCTGATCATCCGCTCCTTTGCGGCGGGCGTGCAGGGCCTGGCAAGCCTGAACGGCGGCGACGGAATCGACACGGCCGACTATAGCGGCGACACCGCAGGACTCGCGGCCGTTCTGACTGCCGGTTACGGCGGCACGGTGCAGGGTGGCAGCGTTCACGATCAGATCGGTGGCGTCGAGAACTTCATCGGCGGATCGGGTAACGATACGATCACCGGCTACGACGTCGCCAACAGTTTGAGCGGCGGCGGCGGCAACGATGTCCTCAACGGCGGCGCCGGCAACGACGTCCTGTCGGGCGGTTCCGGCACCAACACGATCGACGGCGGCGACGGCACCGACACGGCGGTGCTTGCAGGACAGGTGTCGGATTATCTGGTCACTTCGAACGGCGACGGCAGCACGACCGTGACCGGTGCTGGCGAGACCGATACGCTGATCAACATCGAGAAGGTCACGTTCGGCGGCGGCCAGACATTGACGCTGGCCGACTTCGAGGTGCAGGCGTTTTCGAAGTTGCAGGCGCTGGAATACATCGCATCCTACAAAGACCTGATGGGGGCTTTCGGCGACGATGCGGTGTGGGGTGCACGGCACTATTTCAACAACGGCAAGGCCGAGGGGCGGACGATTTCGTTCAATGCGCTGAACTATATCTGCTCCTATGGCGATCTGGTTGTCGCCTTCCATGATGACCAACTGGCGGCAACGGAGCACTATCTGAAGAACGGTTCCTACGAAGGGCGGAAAGTGACCTTCGATCCGCTGGCGTATGTCTGCTCGTACAGCGACCTGTTGATCGCGTTCCACAACGACAAGACCGCCGCGGCGGAGCACTACATCAAGAATGGCTATTGGGAGAATCGCAAGGTCACGTTCGACGCGCTCGCTTATGTGTGCTCCTACGACGATCTGGTGATCGCCTTCCACAACGACAAAACGGCCGCCGAAGAACACTACATCCGCAACGGCTATTGGGAAGGCCGCAAGGTCACGTTCAATGCGCTGGCCTACATCGCGTCCTACACGGACCTGATCGGTGCGTTCGGCACCGATGTGCAGGCGGCCGAGGAACACTACATCCGCAACGGCTTCTGGGAAGGGCGGAAGGTGACGTTCGATCCGGTGGCCTATCTCATCAACAACACCGATCTGGGGACGTGCGGCTTCACGGCAAGCGATGCCACCGAACACTATCTCAAGAACGGCTACTGGGAGCATCGCACCACCAACGGCGCGTTCGGCTCGGAGCAGACCAACCACGATCTCACGGTTGGCGGTTCGGTCACCGATACGATCGGAACGGCTGGCGACAAGGATTGGTTCGCGGTTTCGGTGACTGCCGGCCAGACCTACACCTTCACGCTCTCCGGCGTCGACGGCGGCAACGGCACCCTCGCCGATCCGTTCCTGTCAATCTGCGATGCGCACGGGGTTCAGCTGACGTATGCCAACGACTCGACCAACCATGACGCGGTGATCCGCTTCACGGCTTTGTCGACCGGCACTTGCTATCTCGTCGCTTCGGCCAATGACACCGGGACCGGCACCTACAAGCTGTTCGCCACCGCAGGCGGCTGAAACAGAAGGGACGAGTTGAATGCTGACGGGGGAAACTCTCGACGCGGAACAACACGCTGTGGCCAGGATGTTTGCCTAAGGATGACGGGTGTAGGGCGAAAATCTGACCCTTACGCGGCGTTTCAGGCTACTTTTTTGGGCCTAAAACTCAAACGGCAGTGTGAGACTCAAACGCAATTGAGATAGACTTCTGCCTGTAAAAAGTCCGGGGGGTTATCATGGGTGCTGCGTCAGACGGTTCCGTCTCGTATGAGGCGGGAGCAGGCGTGATAACGGCGAGCGGAGGGGGCACCGGGACGCCGGGAGTAATCTCTCCCGACACGCCAATCGTTGATGCGACACCTCCTAACCTGACGACTATGTCGCCATGGAATCACGTCGCCAATGTGTCGGTGAATGCCGATATCGTTTTGACCTACGATGAAAACGTTGTCGCCCGCTACGGGAATATCACCCTTGCCAGCCTGGACGGCAGTTTCAGCGAAACGATTTCGATTACCGACAAATCCAAGGTGACCATTTCCGGCAATACGGTCACCATCAATCCTTCGGCGACGCTCGGCTATTTCGCCATGTACAAAATCACGGTTCCGGCCGGAATCGTCAAAGACACCGCAGGCAATGCGTCCCAGTACGGGTTCACAACCGACTTCCGGACGCAATGGGATCCGAACGAGAAGACACCTCCTACCCTGACGGCATCGAGTCCGGCAGCGGGCGAAGGTAACGTCGACTACCTGTCGAATATCACACTGACATTCAGCGAACCGATCGCGGCCGGCGTGGGATCCATCAGCATCTACAAAGCGGACGGCACGTTGGTCACGAAGCTCGCCGCGAACGATCTCACGCAGGTGCAGATTCTCTACGACAATCAAGTCTGGATCAATCCCAATGCCGTCCTCGCCCAGGGCGCCAGCTATTACGTCCTGATCGACGCGAACGCCTTCACCGATCAGGCCGGCAACGCCTATGCCGGCATCACCTCGCCGTCGGCCTTCACCTTCACGACGGCGGCAGCACCGGGGCCGCAATTCACCGATCTGGTCGCCAGCAACGGCGCCAGCAGCACAGCCCTCACCGGTACGCTGCGGCTCGATTTCGACAAGACCGTGGTCGCGGGCAACGGCTCGATCCGCATCTACAAGGCGTCGGACAATTCGCTGGTCACTACGATTGCGATCGCCGATACGACCCAGGTTTCGATCGATGGCGTGATGGTGACCGTCGATCCGACCACCAATTTCGATCCACTCACCGCGTACTACGTAGTCTACGATGCCGGGCTCGTTACCGACAGTTCCGGAACCGGATGCAATGCGGTCACCAGTACGACGGCGATCAGCTTCACGACCGGCCCCGGCGCACCCACGCCCATCACCATCGCCGCCGGTCAGACGGTGAGCAATGTCCTGACCAATGCGGACATGTTCAGCGCCTACCGGTCCGAAACCGATTCCGCACATCCCTCCGCCGAAGTGAAGGGTTTCGCCAATCACGGAAAACTTTCGATCACATCGACTTTTGCCAACGCATCCGTCCTTGGCTTTTATCTGTACGGCCCGACGATGTGGTACGACGGGGCCATCCTCAACGACGGTGAACTCACCATCAACACGCCGAACGCGGACTACGCAGCAGCCATCACTTGCGGCGGGTTCGGGCCGCAGATCACCAATACCGTCAACGGCAAGATCACGGTCGATGCCCAAACCGCGAAGGGCATCATCACGTATGACCCCAACCGGACGGTGGTCAACGCCGGTTCGATTACCGTCAACGGCGTTCTGGGCGCCTACGGCGTCCAGCTTGAGAACTATTCCGCATCGCTGACCAACTCGGGCTCCATAACGGTTCACTCGGGAACGGCCTATGATCCCGACGATCCATGGTTTTCGTTCCGCGCAATCGCTGCAACAGTCTACGGGTATCTCGACAATTCCGGATCGATCGAGTGCACCGCCGACAACTATTCGCGATATTCTGTCGGCGTCCTCTTCAACTACAGCGACCGGATCGCCACCTCCGGCATCGTCAATTCCGGCACCATCAAGGCCGGTATCGCCATCTGGGAAGCAACGCCCAACTGGAGCAACACCCACGTCAATACCGTGAAGAACACCGGTACGATCGAGGGCGCGATCCTGCTCACGTACGGCAGCGACGGACTGATCAACTCCGGCACGATCACCGGCGAAATCGATATGGGCCAGGGCGACAATATCGTCGTCAATTCCGGCACCATCAACGGCATCATCTATCTCGACGCCGGCGATGACGTCTACGAGAGCGACAACGGTGTGGTCAACGGCGGCGTCTACGGCGGCTCCGGCACCGACGTCGCGATTTTCTCGGGAAAGAAAAGCGACTACCAGATCACGACCGACAACACCGGGAAGACGATCGTCACCGGCGCTCACGGCTCGACCACTTTGTGGTATTTCGAGACGGTGAAGTTCGACGACAGTCAGGTCTCGCTCAGCCACTCCAATGGCGACCAGAACATCCAGCCGTTGCTGGTCTATGACGATATGACCGTCGCCGCGGACGCAAACTATTATCTTACGTCCGCCGGATGGAATTTCATCGACTCGACCATCGCGCTCAGGTCGCACGATCTCAACGGTTCCCAATTCCACAATCTGGGAACGATTTCCGCGTCGTCCGGCATCAGCCACGACATCGTTGCCGGCGTGGCCTGCGATACGAGCTCGATCTATACCGGCGGCTCCATCGTCAACGACGGCATGATCAACATCGACAGCAATGTCGCCTCGCTTTCAGCCGGCATTCTGACGACCGGCTACCTGCCGGCCACGACCAACGGCGCCAACGGCGTCATCCTGGTGCGCGGCGGCGAAGCGGTCGGGATCATGAGCTGCGATCCGAGAAACGCCATCCGCAACGACGGCACGATGACCGTGACGGGCAACACGTTCGCGGCCGGCATCGATGTCTCGAACTGCGACTATAAGATCACCAACACCGGCACCATCACGGTTCATTCCGGCACCGGCACGCCGACGGCGCTGAACACGCCGCTCATGGCGTTCGGACTGACCGGAGCCATCGGGCTTTATATACACGGGTCCGGCGATACCATCGTCAACAGCGGCACGATCGCGGTGTCCGCCGATCAGGGTGCGGATCAAACCATCGGCATCACGTGGAACCCGCTGAGCTTCACGCCGGAGACGATCACCAACAGCGGCACGATTTCCGCCGCCATCGCGCTGTATGAAGTTCCATCCGGCAACGACGCGTCGGCCTGCAAGAGTTTGATCACCAACAGCGGAACGATCACCGGCAATATTCTGCTCGATGTCGGGACCGACGTTCTTCGCAATACCGGCACGATCACCGGAAATATCCAGCTCGGGGTCAACACGCTGATCAATGACTGGCAAACCGATGTCGATACATTCGACGGCCGCGGCGGGACCTTCACGGGAACACTGCACGCCGGTCTGGGGGCCGATACGATCTGGGCGGGCGCCGGCAACGCGTCCTATTCCGGCGACGCCGGCGACGATTTCATCGCGGCGGGCACCGGCACGGAAGCCCTCGACGGCGGAGCGGGCACCGACACGCTGAGCTTCGAGAGCGCCACCGGCGGCGTTACGGCGAGCCTTGCAGTGACGGCGGCTCAAACGGTGGGCGGCGGCCTCGGGACCATCACGGCCATCAATTTCGAGAACCTGACCGGCTCCGCATACAACGACGTGCTCACCGGAAACGGCGGCGACAACACGCTGCGCGGCGGTCTCGGCATCAACACGCTCGACGGCGGGGCGGGAACCGATACGGCGGCGTTCGCGGGACGGGCATCGGACTATCAGGTCGTCCTGAACGGCAACGGCAGCTATACCGTGACCGGCGCCGGCCTGACGGATACGCTGACCAACATCGAAAGAGCCTCGTTCGACGGCTCGGGCCAGACGCTGAGCTTGGCCGATTTCCAAGCGCAGTCGTTTTCGAAGTTGCAGGCGCTGGAATACATCGCCTCCTACAAGGACCTGATCGGCGCGTTCGGCGACGACGCGGCCTGGGGCGCCAAGCATTACTTCAACAACGGCCTCGCCGAAGGACGCAAGATCAGCTTCAACGCGCTGAACTATATCGCCTCGTATGGCGACCTCGTTGTCGCCTTCCACGACGACCAGCTGGCGGCGACCGAACACTATCTGAAAAACGGCTATTACGAAGGACGGAAAGCCACCTTCGATCCACTGGCCTATGTGTGCTCGTACAACGATCTGGTGATCTCGTTCCGCGACGACCAGACCGCGGCGGCGGAGCATTACATCAAGAACGGCTACTGGGAAGGCCGCAGGGTCACGTTCGATCCGCTGGCCTATGTGTGCTCGTACAACGACCTGGTGATTGCGTTCGGCGACAACAAGACCGCAGCCGAAGAGCACTACATCAAGAACGGCTTCTGGGAGAACCGCAAAGTCACCTTCAATGCGCTGGCGTATATCGCCTCCTACACCGATCTGATCGCTGCGTTTGGGGACGACGCGCAAGCGGCCGAGGAGCACTATATCCGCAACGGATTCTGGGAAGGCCGGAAGGTGACGTTCGACCCGGTCGCTTATCTCATCAACAACACCGATCTCGGCGCCGCCGGCTTCACCGCGACGGACGCGACCGAGCATTACCTGAAGAACGGCTATTGGGAGCACCGCACCGCCAACGGCGCCTTCGGTTCGGAACAGACCAATCACGATCTCATGATTGGCGATTCGGCCACTGACACAATCGGCACCACGGGCGACAAGGATTGGTTTGCCGTCAGTGTTACAGCCGGACAGACCTACACCTTCAAGCTCTCCGGCGTCGACGGCGGCAACGGCACCCTCGCCGATCCGTTCCTGGCGATCTGCGACGCACACGGCGTCCAGCTGACTTATGCCAACGACTCGACCAACCACGACGCGGTGATCCGCTTCACCGCCCTGTCGACCGGCACGTGTTATCTGGTCGCTTCGGCCAACGACACCGGCACCGGCACCTACAAGCTGTTCGCGACCGGGGGCGGCTGACCCAGGATCGGAAGAAATCTCTCCGGAACGCGGCGAACTGCGCTATCGTCCGCCGTTTTCCGGAGGTGATGCATGTCCATTCGCGCAGCCGTTGCGGCAGTCGTTTTGATGGCGGGTTCGGCGGCGGCGGGCGATTTGTTCCCCTTCACCATGCCCTGGAACGATGCCGGAACCGGCAACATCACCGACATTTCGGCCTGGAACGACAAGCCGGCGGGCGCCAAGGGCTTCGTGACCGTCGCCAATGGACATCTGACGGCGGGCGGCAAACGCCTGCAACTGCTGGGCGTCAACGTGACTTTCGGTGCGAATGCGCCGACGCATGAGGACGCCGATATCGTCGCGCGCCGGATGGCCCGTTTCGGCATCAATATCGTGCGGCTGCATCACATGGACACGCACAACGCGCCGAACGGCCTTCTGGAAAATGACCGCATCACCTTCAACCCCGAATACCTGGACCGGCTGGACTACTTCATTGCCGCGCTGAAACGCCAAGGCGTCTATGTCGACATCAACCTGCATGTCGGGCGCACGTATCCGGGATTTGCGACCTGGCCGGGGGGCGACAACTATTTCAAGGGCGTCGATCACTTCTACCCGCAAATGGTGAAATTGCAGAAGGACTATGCCCGCGATCTTCTCAGCCATCGCAATCCCTACACCGGAACCCGTTACGGCGAAGAGCCGGCGGTCGCCATCGTCGAGATCAACAACGAGAACGGCCTGATCCGCGAATGGGGCGCCGGTGCACTCGACGGCATGACCGAGCCGCTGCGCGGCGAAATCACCCGCCAGTGGAATGCCTGGCTCAAGCAGCGCTACGGCAGCGACGCGGCGCTTCGCAAAGCCTGGGGCGCGCGCAGCGAGCCGCTGGGCAAGGAGATGTTCACCTCCGGCTGGCAACTGCAGACGCTCGGCGGCGCCAAAGCTAAACTCGCCACTACTGCGGCCGGCGTGGCGATGACGATGGAGAGCAAAGGGCAGGAAGACTGGCACGTCCAGATGCACCAGGGCGGTCTCAATTTCATCGCCGATCAGCCCTACACCCTGACGCTGAAGCTCAGGGCCGATCACCCGATGAGCCTCGCCGTGCAGGCGATGCAGACCCACGAGCCCTGGAAATGGCTGTGGTCCGACACCATCAAGGTCGGCACCGAATGGAAGACAGTGAGCGTCACCTTTTCTCCCACATTCGGCGAGACCGGCGCGCGGCTGACGTTGGGCGGGCTCGGTTTCGAAACCGGCACGCTCGAAATCGCCGAAGCGAGCCTTCGCCCCGGCGGTACGTCGGGCCTCAAGCCCGGCGAAAGCCTCGACCGCGGCACCATCGCGATCAGCGAGCACGCGTCCCGCTTCAGCCGCACGCCCGCAGCGCAGCGCGACTGGCTGAATTTCCTGTGGGACACCGAAGTGGGCTACTGGCGCGAAATGCAGCGGTTCCTGAAGGAAGATCTCGGCGTCAAACCGCCGATCGTCGGTTCTCAGGCGGTCTACAGCCCGGCGCCGATCCAGAGCATGCTCGATGTCGTCGACGATCATTCCTATTGGCAGCATCCGCATTTCCCCGGCCGCCCTTGGGATCCGGACAATTGGCGGATCAAGAACGTGCCTATGGCGGGTGTCGAAAATGGCGGCACCATCGCGGAACTGGCGCTGCGCCGCGTGCCGGGCAAGCCGTTCATCGTCTCCGAATATAACGCGCCGGCGCCCAACGATTACCAAGCCGAGACGATGCCGCTGATCGCGGCTTACGGCGCCTTGCAGGATTGGGACGGCATCTTCCTGTTCGATTTCGGCGGCTGGAACAACAACTGGCACACCGATCACATCGACAGCTTCTTCGACAGCCGCTCCAATCCGGTCAAACTGGCAAGCCTGATTGCGACCGCGGCGATGCTGCGGCGGGGCGACGTGACCGCGGCTGCTCCCACCCATGCAACCCTGCCCGATCGTGCGGCCTGGATCGAAGCGCTGCGGCAGTCGGCCTATCCGCCCAGCGGTGCCAATTTCGGCATGCCGAAAGACGCCGCGCTGGCGCGCTCGGTCGGCGCGATTGCCGGCAGCGGTCCGGCGCCCGCGTGGCCGGTCAAGAGCGACACCGGCGAGCTTACCTGGGGGATCGGCGGCAAGACCGTGGTAATCGATGCGGCCCGCAGCAAAGGCCTGATCGGCGCGAAGCTCGGCCAAGCCTACGACGCGCACGGCGTCGGACTGGAACTCACCGAAGCGCAAGGCGACTGGGGCGTGCTGACGGCGACGGTCGTTCAGGGTACGGATTTTTCCTCGCCCGGCCGCATTCTCGTCACCGCCTTGGGGCGCGAAGAGAATACCGGACAGCAATGGACCGATGCCTCGCGGACTTCGGTGGGCCGCAATTGGGGCCAGGCGCCGGTGTTGGTGGAAGGCTTAGGGGCCCGCATCACCCTGCCCGTTGCGGCATCACGCGTGACCGCCTTCGCGCTCGACGAACTCGGCAACCGCAAGGCCCCGCTGCCCGTGACCGGCAGCGCACGCGCGACCGTCGAAATCGGCGAACGCTATCGCACGCTGTGGTATGAAATCGTGGTGAAGTGAGTGCTCACGGCGTCACCGCGTAAAGCGCGTGATGGGTGACGATGTAGAGCCTCGGTCCCGCGAACACGAGTTGCAGCGGGCGGTCGGGCACGTCGATGCGGCCGGTCTCGCGGCCATCGGATGAATAAACGAAGATCTGGCCGTTGGCGACATAGACGCGACCGGATGAATCCGTCGCCACGCATTCGCCGCCGCGGTCGGCGAAGACTTTGAGATCGGTCAGCGCGCCGGATTTGCCCACTTTGGCGCTGTAAGTCTTGCCTTCCGCCGAATTGCTGAGGAAGACGCGCGATCCCGGCGCCGCGGTCGTGAAACCGTAAGTGTCGAGCGCGTGCGAGAAACGCCAGCCGCGATTGTCGGGCGGGCCTTGATGCACCACACGATAATCCGGCAGCGCCAGACTGCCATCCGGCGAAACGTACTGCTTGGCGGGCGCATTGGCGGCATCGCGCGCGAACAACTCGGCGAGCGTGGTGAAATGATCGGTTTTCGGATCGTATTGATCGCGGAATTCGCCGTTCACCCACCAATTGGTCGGCAGCGCCAGCTTTTTCGCGCGTGAAACCGCCGTCGGCTCGAGCGGCACGATCGCGGCATTGGGCGCATCGGGATCGAGACTGAAGGCGGCGCCGTAAAATCCGGCCGACGACTGCACCAAGAGACGATCGGAGGCATCGACGGCGACATTGACCGCATCGAAAGGATGATCGCTGACCACCTCCAGCCCCTTGTCCGACCAGCGATAGATGCGCTGGAACGTGCGGTCGACGAAATAGAACCGGCCTTTCGAATCCGCCGCGCCACCGCCAAGCGCAAAAAAGCCGTCGGCGAGTTTCTTCACCTGCGGACCGGAAGCGGGCTCGGCTGCGGGCGGCTTGCCGGTGACGTCGAGCGACGCGAACTGACGCTCGCGCACCACCGTGCCGGACGTGCGGTCCTCGATGGCGTTTTCATAGGGGAACTTGTTGGGGCGCAGGTAGGTGGTGCAATCCTTGTCCGTATTATCGCAATAGGTGAAGCCGCTTTCGGCATTCACCGCCACATTGCGGAAGCGGATGTTGCGGGCGTTGTAAAGCCTGACCGCGGTGGGTGCCGGGACCAGCGTACGGGTGACGCGATAGGCGTGGTAATTCGCGATCAGGATATCGCGGGAATCGCGGATCTCGAACGAGGTGGCATTGCCGCTTTCGCGATACTCCTCTTCGGTCTGGGGCGCCAGGAACTCCCAATTGGCGACACGTTCGAGCACGATCTCGGCGCGGACATGATGTTCCACGCTCATCTCGTAGGCATGACCGGGCGTGGTGGTGTCGGAGATATAGAACCCGGCGCCCGCATAGGTATCCGGCGTCCAGCAACCGACGAAGGTGCCGCCGCCGCCTTTGGTCACCCACAGACTCGGATACTGCCCATCCCAGCGCGGCGCCGGATTGGGATCGAGGAACGGGTTGGTGTTGACGCGGGCGGCGGTCTGCGCGGCGTTGAACGGGGTCGATTGCGCCATGCCGGTGAAGTCGTTGCCGAGCGCGAGCTGGAACTTGATGTCGTCGACCAGCGAATTTTCGCCCGCCATCCACAGCATCGCCGTGGCGCGCGGATTGATGCCGCCGGAATAGAGCCCGAAACCGGAAACGATCGCATCGCCGCCTTCGGCCGATTGAATCATCGCCTTGGGCGCCCCCACGCCTGCAAACGCCGGCGTCTGATCGTTCAGGATGATCTGGGTCAGGTTGGGATGCAGCGCCACCAGTACCGTATCCGGCTTCAGGCGCAGCGTGTCGCTGATGCGGTAAAACCCGAGCGGCAGATAGACGACACGATGGCTGTCGATGGCGCGCTGCAGCGCAGCGGTATCGTCCGCCTTGCCGTCGCCGACCGCACCGCCATCCCGCACGCTGTACCACTCCGCCACCGGCGGCAGCGGACGGACCAAAGGTGCGTGTTCCGGCGGCAGTGCGGCAAGCGGCGCGATGTCGGATGTTGTCTTGATGGCGCCCATGCGGCCGAGATCGGGCACGTGCACGCCGTGGCTGAAGGCGGCGACGCGATAGGCGCGGCCACTCCCAGCGACCGTCTTGCCGCTGTCGCGGAACTTGGCAAAGACCGGCGTATCGGCAGCGAGCGCGTTGTCGAAACCGACCTGGGTATAGACGGTGTTCTCGTTCGAGATGATCACGCCCGCATCGCGCACACTCTCGAAGCGGACATCCTTGCCCCAAAGCCAATCGCTGTAGCCCTTGTCGATCTCGATGCCGACCGGCACGTTGCGGATCGCGACATTGGCGAGGGTCAGTGCGAGTTCGTGCTCGCGGATGGCGGCGCTGCGTTGGCCTTCGAAGCTGGAATCGAGCACGGTGAACTGCCAGGCGGGCGATGTCTTCTCGCTGACGATGCCGTAACGGCCGCCGTGAAAATGAACGTCGCGGATGAAATTGCTCGCCTGATAGATGCCGGCGAAACCCGAGCCGAGGTGCAGATCCATGTGGCTCAGAAAGCCGTGCTGAGCGACACGGAAGCGGAACGCCGCGGCGGCCGGATTGCCCTCGCCGATCTCGACGTCGACATTGCTCATGGCCGAGTAGAACGTGGCGGAATGGGCGTCGGCGATCTTCGGATCGAACGGCACGATGCCCGACGGCGGGAACGGCACATGGGGGATCACGCCGCGCGGCGCACCGACGAACGCCACCATATAGGAGACGCCCTTCTGGAAGCCGGACGTCTTGTCGCCCAGCACCAGAACGGGGCGCGTGGCGCCGACGCCGAACACGCGCACGCCAGGCCAGACCAGAAGCGTGCGGCTGATGCGGTAGCGGCCGGACGGCAGGAACACGACCCCGCCGCCCTTCTCGCCTTTGTCGATCGCCGCCTGGATCGCTGCGGTATCGTCGGCAACTCCGTCGCCTTTGCCTTGGACCGTCACCGCGCGCGGATCGGCCGGGGCCGTCTGGTAGACGGACGTCGAAGCCAATGCCGGAACGGCCGCGCAAAAGAACGCGATCAGAGCGCCTCGGAGAAACCGCATCGTCCCCTCACAGATTGAAGCGCACGCCGATGCGGTACACCCGGCCCACCAAGTCATAAAGCGCGGGATTGACGTCGAGACCGGTGTTGGTCTGCGGCGATGCCGCCGGATCGCGATCCAAGAGGTTGTCGATCTTGAAATACGCGGTCATCTGATCGGTCAGGTTGTAGGTACCGCCGACATCGAGATAGAACGCGCCCGCCATGTGGTTTCTGTCGAGCGTAGGGAAATTGGTGCTCGTCGCCGGGCATCCGGTGGTGCACTCGATGTATTGGCGGCCGATGACGCCGTCGGAGAACCAGCGCTGCTGCAGCATGATGCCGAACTTCTCGGTGTCCCAGCTTTCGATCAAGAGCAGCTTCCAGTGAGGCGTGTTACCGCTGTTGGTGCCAGCGCTCTGCACCGGAGCCGACCCCGGAATGCCCGGATCAGTGACGAAACTCGAGATGTTGGTGGCCAATCCGTGCACGACGAAGCGTCCCGGCAACCCGACATCCTCAAGGCCGAACTGATAGCTGGCCTCGTAGTCGAAGCCTTCGGTGAAGATCGAAGCCAGGTTGAACTGCTGCACGTTGACATACGGCGTCGGGCCGGTGAGATCGAAGGCACCGCAGGTCTGGGCGATGCCGCCCCGGCAGAAGTTGACGATCTGGTCGGCGGAAAGGCTCGAAATGCCCTTGGTGAGCTTGATGCGATAGTAATCGAACGAGACGCTGAGGCCCGGCATCCAATCGGGCTGCGACAGCACGATGCCGGCCTCGATATTGCGCGCGATTTCTGGCTTGAGCGCCGTGTTGCCGATGGTGTTCTGGAAGATGGTGAGCTTGGACGGCGGATTGGTGAACGGATTGGTGAAGCTGGGGACCGTAGTGGTCGTAGGCGCCGCGAAAAGCTCCGACAGATTCGGGGCGCGCACGTCGTTCGACGTCACGGCCCGGAGGCGGACGCCGTTGAGCGGCGTATCCCAGGTGGCGCCGATCTTCCACGTCCAGACGACGCCGGAGGTCGAATAGTCGGTCCAGCGTCCGGCGACGTTGAGGTTCGCCTTGCCGAGTTCCGGCGTATCCACGAACGGCATGTTCACTTCGGCATAGGCTTCCTTCACGTCGTACATGCCGGTGCCGTTGTGATAGTTGCCGGCATACCAGTTCGAGCCGTTGGTCGACAGCGTCGGATCGGCCGGATAGGCGTCGTTATACGGCGTGCCATTGGCGGAACCGTTGCCGTAGGGATCGGCCTCGACGCGATAATACTCACGCCGGTATTCGCCGCCGAACGCCACCGACACCGGCCCTGCCCACAGCGAAACCGGCTCGCCGTTGATATTGAGGCTGACCACGTCCTGCGCCTGATGGGTATGCTGGAATGGGCCGTTCGACGGCTGGAGATACGCGAGCGTAGACGGGCTCGGCGTGCGACCGCCGAAGATATTGAGCGGCTGGCAGCCGTTCGCACTGGCGACGAGATCGGCGCACACGATCTGACCATTTGAGATCGTCGCGTTGATTGCCTGGCTGTAGTGCGGGTTCAGCAGCATGTTGCGAACGCGAATCCAGGTGAGTTCCTCGCCGTGTTCGTAATAGGTGTCATACCGCCAGTTGGTGCCGCCGAGATCGAACTTGCCGTCGGCGCCCAGCACGGCACGCATCTGTCCGCGCGACGTGTTGACATGGATATTCGGCAGCATCGCGTTGTCGGTACCGAAACTGAAGCCGGTGATGTTGTTGGCCGTACACGCCGCCGCGACCGAAGCGGGCAGATAGGGATTGGCGCACGAAACCGAGATGTTGGACTTCTGGGCACCGGGATTGGGCTGGTTGTTGGTGGTGACCCGCGACCAATTGAGGGTGGCATAGACCTCATTGTCCGAATTGAGGTCGTAACCGATCCTCGTATAGCCGTTGAGGCGCTTGATGCCCGACTTCAGCGACGCGCCGATGCCGACGCCGCCGGAGCGGTCGCCGCCGACACAGAAGCCGCTGATGCAGCCCGTCACATCGCCGTTAGGATTGTGGGTGGGCACTCCGCCGGAGCCGTAAACGAATGGGAACGGATTGCCGTTGACGTCGAACGCCGTTCCCTGCAGCGGACCTTTGCTGATCAATCCGTATTTCGAATAGGCATAGGCCTGGGCGTGATCGCGATAGAGATAGCGGGGACCGCCGTCGTTGACGGTCGGGCCGCGATCGAGCAGCGTCGTCGCCCGGTACCACTGCCGCCCGTTCGGTGCGCTCTCGCCAAATCCGGCAGCCGGCACGCCATCTTCATGATCGTATTCGCCCGACACTTCGACATGCAGCTTGCCGCCGAGAAACGCCTGCCCCACCGCCGCCTGGAGAAGATATTGCGCATCGTCGCCGTAGGTGGAAATGCCGCCCTGGACGTTGGCTTTGACGCCCTCGAAATGCTTGTTGGTGATGAAGTTGACCACACCGCCCACGGCATCGGAGCCGTAGGACGCGGACGCACCGCCCGTCACGACGTCGACGCGCTCGACCAGAAGCTGAGGAAACAGGCTGATGTCGGGAACGCCGGTGACATTGGCACCGACCACGCGCTGGCCGTCGAGCAACGTCAGGGTTCGGATCGTGCCGAGACCGCGCAGCGAAAAATTGGAGAGGCCCTGCTGACCGCTGGAAGTGGAGAAAGTATTCGTGCTTGTGCCGGACGAGCCCTGGAGCGACGGCAACTGGGCGATGGTGTTATAGATGTTGGGCTGCGCGTTCTTTTCGATCTGCTCAGTGCCGACGATGGTGGTCGGCGTCGGCGCGGTGAAGCCGGTCGCCTGAATGCGCGTGCCGGTGACGACGACAGTCTCGGCCATCTCGGCGCTGGGCTGCGCCGTTCCGGGCGTTTGAGCAGCGGACGCATTCGCGAGCGCAACGAGACTGGCGGACGCAAGCAAAGCTGTCAGCGCAAGATGCCGAGGGCGGTTCGCAACGGGTTGGCCGCTCTGTCGCATTGATCTTCACTCCCCAATTGTATGTTGTACGGCTGTTCCGCCGCTCCATGTTGATGATATCGGGAGTTTCGAAGCAGACATCCTCGACCAAGGTCGTAGTTTTCTCGCGGCGGAGAAACCTCGATATTGGGTCACCACATCAGCAGATCGTTGGGGAACCGTGGCGGATTCATCACGCGGCATCGCACCGTTGGCCATCATCATCATGGGCGTGAGCGGCAGCGGGAAGTCGACGCTAGCCCGCGAAATTTCCGCGGCGATGGGCCTGGATTTCCTCGAAGGCGATGCGTTCCACATGCCGGAATCGATCGCCAAGATGGCGGCCGGATCGCCGCTGACCGACGACGACCGCTGGCCCTGGCTCGACCGCCTCGGACACGCCGTCAACGCAAACGTCGAGACGCATGGCGTGGCGCTGGCAACCTGCTCGGCGCTCAAGCGCATCTATCGCGACCGCTTGCGCCAGACCATAGCCGCGCCGGTCAATTTCGTGCTGCTCGAAGGCGAACGCGACGTGCTGGCACGCCGGCTTTCCAGCCGCACCGGGCATTACATGCCGGCGAGCCTTCTATCCAGCCAGCTCGAAACCCTGGAACTGCCCGGACCGGACGAGCACGTGCTCACGCTCGACGCCGCACTGCCGCCAGCGGAGCTGCGCGACGACGTGCTGAAATGGCTGGCGGAGTGTTGAAGCGGCGCGCGCTTACGGACGATAGTCCGGCGCGAAGCTCTTGACGTGATCGGTGAAGTAATTGGCCAGATAGTCCTTCAGACCGGCGCGCCAATCCTGCATGAGATTCATGCCGCGCAAATTGAGCCGGTAATTCACCAACCGCTCGGATGGTGGCCGCGGCGCGAAATACTCGGTTGCGAAATAGCCCGACGAGACCGGAATGACCGCAACCTTGTTCTCCAGGTTCAGCAGCTTGACGAGCTCCTGCGCCACCTCGAGCCGGCTGGTTTCGCCGCCGCAGACCATGTTGTAGAGGCCATAATACGGCGTGTTGATCATGGCTTCGAGGTTGCGCGCAAAATCGACGGTGTAGGTCGGCGTGCCGAAGAGATCGTCCACGACATGGATCTTGTCGACGCCCGTCTCCAGCTGCTTCACCAGCTTATTGATGAACTTCTTGTCCTTCGCCGGACCACCGCCCATCATCCACCCGGCGCGGAAAATGAAATGCTTCGCCACGCGCGTCTGCACGACGAGTTCGCCCTGGTATTTGCTGCGCGCGTAGACACCGAGAGGATTGGGTTTGTCCCAGTCGTCGAAAACCTCTTTGCTGCCGTCGAAAATACCGGCCGTGCTGATATAGACCAGCGGAATGCCGTGCGCGTTGGCGATCGTCGCCGCGTGCTCAACCGACAGCGTGTTGGTTCGATAAGTCTCTTCCGGATGCCGTTCGCAGTATTCCAGATCGGTGTACGCGCCGACATGCATCAGGATATCGGGCTTGAACGCCGACACCATCCGCTCGTATTCGCCGAAATCACGAAAATCGCCGTACTTCAACCACGGCTCATTCACATCGATATCGGTACAAAAAAGCTTGTTCTTGCTCTTCAGTACTTTGTGCAGCGCTTCGCCCAGCATGCCGCCGGCGCCAGCGATGAATGCTCGCATATGATCACTCCCCAAGCGCCGGAATTTAGTAAAGGCGATAGCGGCTCTCAAGGCACATGGATGTACTGCTTCAGTCTGCCACGTACAAACGTAATGACACACTCCGAGATCGTCGGTGCGTAATTTGTTCGTTGGAGAATGAATTAGGCGAATGCAGGAAAAAGCCATTCGGCGATTGCAGAGTACTGCAAGTGAGACGCTTTTCTTTCCGTCGCGTGCACGAACGTCGCAGAGATGTGCATCGCACGCGCGTCATTCCGCCGGTGTAGATCCACAATGATTCAAATGCTGAAAAATTGACCAGCTATCGATGCCGTAATGCAACGAGAGCCGGTGCGATGCGCAGCGCTAAACGAAACGACTCAGCAGAAAAACAAATCCCAATCCCACCACCGAGATGAACGTCTCAAGCACCGACCAAGTGCGGAACGTGGCCGATGTCGATGTTCCCAAATAGCTTTTCACCAGCCAAAAGCCGGGATCATTGACGTGGCTGAAAAACACCGACCCGGCGCCGATGGCGAGAACAACACATTCCGGCGCCACACCCGAGGCCGCCACCACGCCCGGCATCACACCGGCTGCGGTGATGGTCGCAACTGTCGCGGAGCCGGTAGCAAGCCGGATGGCGACCGCTATTAACCATGCCAGGATGATCGGCGACAGCGTACCGACAGCGGCAGCGTGCGCCAGCAACTCCGAAAGGCCGGCGCTGACCAGGACCTGCTTCAGTGCGCCGCCCGCTCCGATCGCCAGAAGGATGCCTCCCGCCGGCTTCACAGCCTCGAGCCAGATCGCGTCCTGGGTGGCAGGCTGTCGCATGCGCGGGCCGAATAGAAGGGGCAAGGCGGCCAGACAGGCGATCAACAGGGCCAGCACCGGGTTGCTGGCGACCGCCAGCCAGGCAAAATGGGGTGCCAGGGCCGGCGGCAGGACGGCTTCGACCTGCCCGGCCGCGATCAGGACCACCGGCAGCAGCACGACGATCAGGGCGCGCCAGACCGCCACCCCTTCCCCGCTGGCCATCTCCACGGGCAAAGGAGACGCGGGGACGAGCCCGCGGGTCGTCAGCCTAGCCAGTAATGGACCGGACAGGATCGCGGTCGGCACCGCCACCAGCACGCCGTAGAGGATTGTGCGGCCGAGATCGGCATTCAGGGTCGCCACCGCCAGCAGGGGCCCCGGATGGGGCGGCACCAGGGCATGCACAACGGAAAGGCCTGCCAATGCCGAGAGCATCAATTGCAGCATGCGCTGAGGCCGCACATCCGCCGCGGCGGCGCTGGCAATGATAGGCAGAATCAAAACAAGCCCGGTCTCGAAGAACAGCGGCAGGCCGATCACCAGCGCAACCGCCAGACTCATCCAAGGCGCCCGCGGCGTATCGGCCCGACCGATCATCACCCGCGCCAGCCTCGAGGCCCCGTTCGACAGCTGGAGCATGGTGCCGAGCGCCAAACCCAGCGCCACGATGAGCCCGATGCTGCCGAGGACGTCGCCGGCCCCCTTCTGGACCGCCTTGGCGGTGTCGGCGAGACTGAGCCCCCCGAGCGGGCCGATCACGAAGGCACCACACAACAGCGCCACGAACGGATGCAGACGGCCGCGCACGATCAACAGGATCGACAGAGCGATGCCGAGAACCGCCGCTAAGGCGATTCGGCCGTCGGCGGCGATCATGCCTTTACGGCGCCCCGGAACAACACAGCATTGCGCTCAGTCATCTTCAGCCCTCCTCGGCTTTCTCCCATTGCTCGCAGCCTTGTTCCCGGCTTTTCGAAAATGCTGTATGACAGATAATGATGAGTAAATCCAACATATTGCTTGATTTATACGAAGACGACGTGACCATCCGCTTGAATCTGTCCGACCAATTCGGTTAGGGTGAACCTGTGACAGCCCGTCGCAAGGCCGACGCTAATTTTCGAGCGTTCCTGTCAACATTAAAGGCCATGGAGACACGGGCGCAAACGGGAGATGGCCATGGACGGATATACGGACGGGTATCTGGCGCCGCAGGCGCCTAGCGGCGAGAGCGCAACCCGCCTGACGCCAATGCAACTGAAAATCCTCAAAGGGGTTCAGTCGGGGCGACTCAACAAGCAGATCGCCTTCGACCTCGGCATCGCCGAGGCCACCGTCAAAGCGCATATGACGGCGCTGATGCGCAAACTCAACGTCCGCAACCGCACCCAGGTCGCGCTGGCGGCGCAATCAATGGACCGGATGGCAATGGAACGGCTGGCCGGTTGAGGCTTCAGATCTTCAGGATCTTGGCGCGCTGGCGGACGTCGGCGAGGCTGAGATCCTTCTTCCGCACCACGTAGCAACAGAATGCGTTGACGCTCATCGCGGTCATCGAGGGCATCATGCCGGAGGCCGAAACATCGGGACCGCCGGGCCCGCCCGGTACCGTCGCAACCATGCCGCCGACATCGGGCTGCCCCCAGAACGGCGACGCATTGGCACTGCCGCGACCGAGGAAGAGGTCGTCAAGCGCCCGCGAGGGACGGCCGGGCAAGGCGAGATCGCCCATCACGTAGTTTTCCGGTTTCTCGACCTTCTGGCGCCAGCCATGTCCTTCGACCGACTCCAACCGATCGGGTGCAAAGGCGAGCGTCAGGAGCAGGTACCGCATCGCGCCTTCGGCGTGATATACGGCGCGGCTCTGGGCAACGTCGGCAACACCGGCGGAACCGAACCCGAAGGTGAGCCAATAGCCCGGCCCCTCCCACAAGGTCAGGAACGCCCCTTTGGTGCACGGCACTTTCACGCCATCGCTGAAATCGAGATAGGGCGGCTTGCCCTTGACCACCGTGGCTTTCGGCAGATCGCTGTCGTCCTCTGCGTGGGCGATGCCGCCCGCCGCCAGCACCGCCAGCCCGGAAATCACAATCGAACGTCTCGTCTGCATGGCGTCCCCCTTGCTGCGTCGGCTTGATATGAATCGGGGCGGCAACCGCCGCCCCGATAGTAAGACCCGTCTGTCTGTTACCGGACAGACTATCAGAAGCGGTACTTCGCGTTCAGCGCCAGTTCGCCGGACGTCTGGAACAGCGAGAACCGGCCGTTGACGCGACCCGCGATTTCCAGCTTGTCGGTGATCTGACGCGCCACATCGATACCGACAACGCCCGTGTTCTCGGAATCGCCGCGCCAGTAGGAACTCCAAGCCTGGCCGTTGTCGACCGGGAACGTGCCCACCACCTTCTCGCCCAGCGCCGAGAAGTCGTGCTCGAGAGCGAGGGTGACGAACAGCTTGGTCTTGCTTTCCGGATGCGACCGCAGCGGATCGATGCGGAAGCCGAGATCGCCGACGAAATAATTGCCGTTGATCGCGTTGTAGCGAAGGTTCAGCAGCGGCGAGCCCGTTTCAACCGAGGCGTCGAGATGCTGACGCGAGAGAGCGCCGCGCAGATACGGAGTCACAAGACCGCGGAACAGCGGCAGGCTGACCTGCAGCGAACCGCCCCAGGCGTAGCCGGACGGGCTCGTCTTAGCCGTACCCGGCGTACCGAACGCACGCTCGGCATCGGTGCTGTAGCCGTTGTAGAACAACGCGCCGTCGAGGCGGAAATACTGCACGTCGGCGCCGCCGTAAGCCGCAACCGTCCACGCATCCATCGAGGCGGTGCTCGCGCCCTTGGCCTTCATGTCGCCGCTCGAATAGGAGACGGCAACACCGACAACCTTATTGGACTCGGTGCGATACTCGGCACCGGCCGTGAAGCCGGCCGTCGTCGCATGATAGCCGACGTCGTTGCGCGACACGCTGGACTGACGGCCGAAGCCTTCGACCCAGACGTACTTGTTGCGGCCGATCTGCTGGTCGCCGCGCGGCGAGTCGACGTTGATCCGGTCGTACAACGACCCGATGAAGTAGGCGTTGTTGAGCCGGTTGACGTCGACCAGATGCCCGACCACGATCGGAGCGGTCGCGGCCTTGCCCTGCACCACCTGGGTCACGACCTGATAGCCGTGATCCGTCCGCGTCACCGCGGCGATGGCGCCCTGCACGGCGCTCGAGGTGGTGATCGACTTGAAATCGCCGGACATGGTGCCGTCGACCTGGACGATGTTGTAGATCTGGGTGGCGTAATTGCCGGCGTCGATCGTGACGTTGAGCGTGCCGCCGAGAGTTGCGTTACCCAGGACATGCAAGCCGGAAACCGCATCCGGGCTCACTTCGACTTTGAGCGTGCCCGTATTGTCCTGCGTGTACGCGGCCACCGTCAGGTTGCCGAGCTTGCTAGAACCGTAGCCCGGCTGGACGACCGCGGCAGAGTTGGCAACGAGCATATCGATCGTGCCGAAACCGCGCAGGATCGGCCCGCCCGAGGTCGAGCCTGTGAGGGCCAGTGTGGTCGCAGTTGCATGGGTCGGATCGCCCAAGATCGCACCGCTGTGAGAGGCATCGCCGACCACCAAGGTCTGCGCGGCCGAAACCACGAGCGAGCCGGCAAACGGATTGGCTCCTGTGTTGGCGCCGTTGATTACCAGCGTGCCGGTATAGAGGTTCAAAGTACCGGTGCCGCTGATCGTCCCGCCCATCACGAGCGGCGAGGATTCCAGCTGATAAATGTCGAGCCTCGAATTCGCCGCCAGACTGATATTGGTGTTCGGGCCGAACGCCGAGGCCGCCTTCGACCAGCTATAACCCAACTCGACATAAGCTTGGTTCTGAAGGGTCATATTCCCGAGGAACTGGTTGGTACCGAGGAACGCCACCAGCGGATTACCCCAGGACTGGGTCGGGCCGGGAAATTCGAATACGAGATCGCCCTTCGAGACCAGCGCCGATTGCAATTCGACGTTACCGAAATACCAGGACTGATTGACGGTCGTCCGGCCGGCAAACGTCAGCGTCGCACCGCTATCGACCGTGATGGTCGGGGCATGGGCGTTGCCGCAGTCCCAATTAAAAACGCAGGAGCCGGTGGTCGAAATGCCGGCATTGCTGCCGTCGTGGGCCGGATCGCCGGCACCCAGCTTCAAGGTGTTGGCAGGCGGCGCCCAAGTGACGTTGTTTTTGACGTAATAAGCGGTCGTGCCAGACACCAGCTCGATGGCGGTATCGGTGCTGGAAAACAAGCTATACGTCCCGCTGGACGAATTGAGCAGGACCGGATCTGCATTGGCGCTGCCCGCGGCAGCGAAGGCGCCCGCGGCGATCGCCAACGCGCTGACAGCCGAGCGAAGCTCGCTGCGGAGGTCACTCTTGTGGACCTTGAACATCTGTTTCTCCCAAACTCGGCGGCTTAAAGCCGCTTCATTGTGCGTCCGTTTCCTAGACCGCCGCCGGTGCCGGGGTGCGCACACATCCTCGGCACCAACGATCCGGTCTTTAGAATTTCACGCGCAGTTGCGACGTGTACCGCGTATCGGCTGTGTACCAGCTGCGGTTTTCCCGATGATTGCCGACGCCCATGTACAAGCGGGCGACGGTCTTCGTCAGGTTCGATGCCTGCAGCGTCCATTCGATATTGTCGGTCAGCGTCAGCGCCAGGTTCGCGTCGAGCGTGCCCATCGGATACTGGAATACCGGGAGGGAGTAATGGACGACGGAACCCTGCGGGACGCCGCCCGCCGAGGATTGGTTGAGCGCATAGTTGTAGGTGTTCGTGGTCTGGTAGGCGGCCGAGGTGACCAGGAAGTCGTCGCGCCAGTTATAAGCAAGGCGGATCGACACCGGACGACGGTCGTACATCAGAGTTGCATTGATCGTGTTCTTCGACAGACCGACCATCGGCAGCCCGTTAATGCGGTTGCCCTTCATGTCGTAAGCGAGGGCGCCCGGCTGCGAGCTGGAAATGTAGGTGTAGTTGAAGTCGACGCCAAAGCTGTTGATCGGATCCGGCAGGAAGTCGGCATATTTGGTCAAACCGACCTCGAAGCCTCTGACGATCGCGTTCTGCTTTTCATTGACCCATGTAACCATCGTCACCGGCACGGTCTGCGGGCAGAGCTCGCCGATCATGTTGGACGCAGGTGTAGTCACTGTGCAGCCCATGTTGCCCTGGCTCAGCGTGCCGCCGGCGACCTTGGTGTTGATGGTGGTGCTGATCTGCGAGGAACCCTGCGCAATGTAGTTGTGGATCTGCTTGTAGAACGGCGAGACGTGGACCATGCCGCTGTGGTCGAAATAGTACTCGATCGAGGCGTCGAACTGTTCCGCCTTCTCGGGCTTCAGCCAGGGGTTACCCACGCTGCCGTTGAAGTAGGATTGATAGGTGCCGACGTAGTTGCCGGAAGCCGAACCCTTGGGATTCAACTGGGCGAAGCTCGGACGCGAAACGCCCTGCGACGCCGCCAAACGAACCTTCAGACCCGGCAGGTTGTCGGGCATCGGCACGACCTGGATATTGAGCGAAGGCAGCGCGTCAACCTGAGAATGGCTGCCGGAACTCTTCACGTAGGTCTTGTCCGCCGTGAAAGTAATCGTATTCGCCACATAGCCGCCGTGGCTGATGCACTCTGCGGGATAATTGCCGCTTCCGGCAGGAGCCAGCTCGGCGCAGCTCGGATATCCCGTCGGAGACATCAGGCTGATCGGGTTGGTGTAGTACGGATTGACGAACGCGCCGCTCGCCTTGTCCTTGTAGGCCACCACGCGCATGCCGATGTTGCCGGAAATCTGCGGGCCCAGGCGGTCGTACGCGAAATTGGCCTGCGCATAAGCCGCAAACATCGTCTCCTTGAGCCGGCTCTGGTCCTCGGGCGCGAAGGAAACCGCCGTCACCGCATCACCGGGCGCACCCAATCCCTTGGAATAGGAATGGATGGTGGTGAAGTCCTGGCTGAGCAGATTCAGCGACGGGAACCATGCCTGCGCCGGCAGCCCGGCCTTGCCGTTATACCATGTGCCGGTGTCGACCAGAGACGAGAAGCTCGGATCCGCACTGCCGGCGGTGTTGACGGCGTGCACCGCAGCGATGTTCTTTGAGGCGCAGGTCGGCGACTGCACAAAGCACTCGATCACCCGCCCCGACGAGTCGTATTGCTCGGTGCCCGCGGCATTAACCTGGACCCAAGCGCTCTGATAGGACGGGGTCAGCGCCTTCCAATTATAAGGCGTTTCCCAATCGTTTTCGGTGCGGTCAGTGACCTTCACGCCGAACTTGAGGGCACGCAGGAAGCCGGTGTCACTCACCTTCCAGCTGCCATCGAGATAGATCGCGTTCTCCTGGCCGGCATTGGCCGTGTTGTGATCCATCGTGTTGTTCCAACCGAAGCGATAGGGGTTGGTCAGATCGATGGAGGGGAACGACAGAACCGGTGCCGCTTCTTCACCGTATCGGCTGAGCGTCACGCCGTAACCCGGAATGAAGGCATAAAGGTCGGCCCACTTGCCGGTATTGCGGGCGAAGGACTCGACGTGCTGTGCCGCGAATTTGATCGCGACGTTGTCGTTGGGATCGAATTCGCCGCCGACCGAAATGTCGGTCGTCTGGTTCACCTGATGGCTCAGGTTCGAATCGAACTGGTAGGGAATTTTCTGATAGGTCCAACCCGAGTTGACGCCGAAGTACGTTGCGGCGCTCGGATCCTGATAGGCGAACGACGTCAGGCCGCCGACCGACGAGATCAGGTTGCCGTTCTTGTCGAACGTGTTGGTGCTGTCCGGAGCCAAGGCCACATAACCCGACACCGTGTTCGAGATCGAACGGGACAGCGTGTTTTCGTTGTAGCGTGAACGGAAGGCGGTCGCGAACAGCGACAGGCGCTCGTTCGGATTCCACTGCAATGCCGCATAGAGACCAGTGCGCTGGCGGTCGTCGTTGCGCTGCGTGTAATTGATCGCCTGCGGAACATAGACTTCCTGACAGGTGAAGCCGGCGGCGCCGGAACAAGCCGTCGGATCGGGGTTGTCGCTCGACAGGCTATAGGAGCTGACATACGGCATGCCCTGTGCCGTCGGATAATTGGGCGACCACACAACGGGAACGTACGGGGAAACCTGCACGCCATCGGCCTTGGTCTTGAGGTCGGAATAGGCAACGTTCAGCAGCAGGCCGATCTCGCCGATCTTGGTCTGCCAGCGGTCGCTGATGAGAGCGACACCACCGAAGCGCGCGGCACCGGCATAGTCGGCATAGTTGCCGTTCACCGAAGCGTTGATCGTAAGCCCGTCGAAATCGAACGGCTGGCGGGTGCGGAGATTGATGACACCGCCGAAGCCACCTTCCGGCATCCAAGAGGAAAGCGACTTATAAACGTCGACGCCCTGGGCCAATTCGGGCGGGATGTCTTCCCACGCCAGGCTGCGGCCGTTGGCCGAGCTGAACGCATCGCGGCCGTTGAGCTGGCTGACGACGCTGTCGAGACCGCGGATGGTGATGCCCGTGCCTTCACCGACGTAGTTTTCGGAAGTGCCGCCCGTCTGGATGCGGGTGATGTTCACGCCCGGAACGCGCTGCAGCACTTCCGTGACGGAGTTGTCCGGCAGCTTGCCGACGTCTTCCGCCGAAACGCTGTCGATGATTTCTTCGGCCTTCGCCTTCAACTGGATGGCGGACTCGATGGCCGCGCGCTGTCCGGTGACGACGACCGTTTCCATCTGCGCATCGGCTTGCGCGCTTGCCGGCCCCCCGTACAACGCGCCGCTGACGAGCAATGCCAGTACCGAGACTGCCGTCTTCTGTTCTTTCAACATACCTTCCCGCTCCTCATGACCTCTTGGTTCCGGCGGCAAGATCGTCACGATCCCGTCAGCCGAGCGACTGGCAGTAAGACCAGTCCCCTTGAGCATCAGATTGAGGGCGGCAATTACATCGAAAGTACCCTTAACTTCGGGGGTAATGACGCCGTGAAGCTGTTCGCCAGGCGCAACAACCTGTATCCCAGCTTGACGAGCAAGTTCGGGTATCGATCTTCCGGCGTCTTCAGACGGAACATCGAACTGGCGAACCTGCGCGACGGCCGGTGAGCCTAAGAACATCCCTGCTACAGTTATCGTTCCGCAGACCGCAGCACGAACAACTGTGGTTCTCACGCCCCACCCATTTTGTTGTAACCCCTCGGGTGATGTGCGCCCTCTCCTGTCACTCGAACAGTTGACGGACGATTTTTCGATTTCCCTATGGGGCCCCATCCGGTTTGCCAGAAAGCTTTACTTCCCGCTCGCTTACTTGGACGTGCAGATTGAGAACTGCCGCGGCAGCTTTGGCAAATCCGATGGGATCGTTGGATACGAACAAGCCCGTAACGGTACGTTTTGCCACGGCCGGATCGACCACGATCCGAACATCACTATAGCGTGCGAATTCGCCGACCGCATCCTGGAGTGTCTCATTGTCGAACGCGAGCCGGCCGAACTGCCAGGCCAAAGTGCGCTCAAGCTTGGATTGAGCAACTCCCGCCGCCACAATCGGAGCGTCAGCAGGTGCAATGGCCTGCGTATACGCCTTAACCCTCACTGGCGGCCCCTTGGCCGGCCCGCTACGTTTCAGTTCGACCACCCCCTCTTTGACCAGAACTTGGATGGGGCGCTGAGGCAGCATCGACACGGTGAAAGCCGTGCCGACGGCTCGCACTTGCATATCGCCCGCCATCACAACAAACGGGCGCTTCTTGTTCTTGGCGACATCGAACAGCGCTTCGCCTTGGACCAAGTGAATCTCGCGCCGCTCCGGCGTGAAGCGCACCTTTACTTTCGAATTGGTGTTGAGGACGACCAGCGAACCATCCGCCAGCGGAATTTCACGCACCTGGCCAAGCCCGGTGGCGTACACCTGCTCGCGCCCCGCCTCCCAGATAGCGGTGCCAAACACACCGAAAGCGGCAAGGCCCGCCGCGATACTGCCGGTCATAACCACGCGCCGACGCGCCCACAGCGGCGCCGGCTTATAGGCGCGCACCTGCTCGATGGCGCCGCTATGAACGCGATCGAGGCGCCCCAGCACGGCTTCCGCCCGGCCGTAAGCGCCGAGATGACGAATATCGGCCGCCAGCCAAGCGTCGAACTCGGCTTGAGCCTCGGGAGACAACTCTCCCAAGTCCCGCCTTACCGCCCAGTCGGCTGCCTGCCGATCAATCTCGTGATTTACTGTCGCCATCGTCGATACACACTTCACCTGACTTAAATGACGTTTGTGACCGGGATTTCCCTCCTCGACCGAATATCTTTATGAGCAGCCGCACCCCGTTAGACATGTATTTTTCGACAGTCTTTTCGCTAATTTTAAGGCGTTCGGCGACTTCCTTCTGCGACAAGCCCTCCATTCGCCGCAGGATCAGGACCTCCCGCGAGAGCTCGGGGAGCTGCGCCAGCGCGTCCGCCACCGCGAGAATTTCACCCTGAAATTCAAGGCGTTCCTCGGTATTCGCCTCCTGAACCGGCGTATCGAGGGCATCCAGGCTGCCGCTCGATGTGATCGAAATGACGCGCGAATGCCGCACGTGGTCGATCACAATCGATTTTGCCGTCTGGACTGCGTACTGGCGTGGATAACGGATGGTATCCAGAGACGGCACCGACAGAATGCGTGCATACATTTCCTGGATCACGTCTTCAACATCGAGGCCGTAAACCGAGATCGCGCTCAATTTGGCGCGCACCAAGGCCTCGTGCGGCAGAACGTTCCGGGCTAGCCATCGCCCGCGCTCGCGAAGATCGTCAGACATGGCGTTAGGAAAGCACGCGTTTGCCCATTTGCAAGGCGCACTCTGCCGCCTCCCGCCGTTTCCCGCACCACTGTGCCTTCTCTCGGTTTCCGCCAACAATTTTGTAGGGAAACCGCACAGTCGTACGTCAGCTATTTAATACGCCGTCGTCGGATTGACCTCTCCCATGTCCATCAGTCGCGCATGACGGCCGACGGCACAACGGTTGCGGGAATGACGCGGCGTCGTCAGGGACAACTTCGAACCCACTTCGGCAAGTTCCTCGTCCACCGTCAACCGGCCCATCATGGCCCCTTGCACCCGCGCGATCGTCACCCGGCCGAAATCGGGGTAACTCTGGCGCCAAACCGCCAGGCAGGCACGAATGCCGATCTGCAGCTCCACCGCATCCGGTGAGACAACGACGCGATGCAGGACCGCCTCAAGATCGCCTTGTCGCCAGTCCTCGCCAAGCAGTCCGACGCGCTTGAGCAGACCGACGACGCGGCGGTCGAGACGCGCGGCCGGAATCCGCGCACGTTCCGAACCATCAGGCGATGACACCACACTGACATAATAGCGCGCGCGGCCCGATGCCGTCCGGCGGCTCGGCACCATCGGATGGCCGGCAGCATCAATTACCAGGCCCGCCAGCAGCGGGTCGCAGCCGTCGTGCGATATTCGCATGCCGAAACGTGTGGGGGTGCCGTGCATAAGCGCCGTGATCCGCAACTACCCGCAGCGCAACCCGCCGTGTTGTGAGGGACGATGTTTGCACGCCGCAATCGCAACCCGAACGGCCCGGGCCGCTCCTGTCGTTTCAGGAGACGGTTGAAAGTTCGCTTTCCCTATGCAGCGCCAGCGTTGCGTATGTCAGAGACCGGTATCAGGCCACCCGGCCGCGGTCGTTCGCGATCGAGATGACATTGCCCGACCGCAGATCGGCGCGCTGGAGGACGGGCGCGACGGCTTCCTTCGCGCGCTTTCCCGCTGTTCCGAAATAGAACCCCGACAGAATGCACAAGCACAGCGGAGCCCAATGCGGCGCGATGGTGGAGACCAACGAGGTTATCCCAACCGAGCCGAGATAGACGACCAGCCCCCAGGTCTTCCCGACCCGATCCTCGAGCCGGTGATGGAAATGATCGCGATCCGGAAGAAATGGCGAACGTCCCCGCCGCATCCGCTCGATCACCACTCGCAGGCAATCGATCACCGGAATGAAGAACCAAACGATGACGGTCTCAATCTGCACCTGGTCGCCGGCGTGTGCGAGGATCACCAGCAAGCCGATGACAAATGTGATCCCGTACGAGCCGCAGTCACCGAGAAACACCTTGCCCCTGGGCTTCAGATTGAACACCAGGAACACCAGACAGAGCACGTGCAAGACGGCCGCTATCGAGCGGCTAGACCCGGTCGTCGAATAGGCCAGACACGCCGTCCAGATCGCGAACATGCCGCCGGCAATGCCGTCTTGGCCGTCCGCCATGTTTACGGAATTCACGATCCCAAGTGCCGCGATCACGACCAAGGCGCTGTAGATCACGACGGGCAGATCCACATCCACGAACAGCATGGAATTGATCCTCGGGACCAACAGACTGGGATCGAGGGCGAAAGCCAGCAGCATGAACACAACAAGGAATGCCAAACGGGCCAGAGGCGTCGTTCCGTTTTGGTCGTCGGTAAAGCCGACCAATGCGACGCCCGAGCCGCACAGCAGGACAGTGGTCACGAACTCGGAATCGCCAAAGCCAAAGGCGGTTCCGATCGCCAGCCACAGCATGAAGCCAGAAAGAACGGCAACACCGCCAATCTGCGGTGTCACCCGGCGATGGAGCTTGCGCGTGTTGTCTGGACGGTCCAGCACGCCAAGCACACGTCCGATCCCCGCAGCACGCCAGCAAATCGCAGTGCTAACGATGATCGCAATCGCGGTGATTGCGAGCATATTCCCCATAACCTCTGCCCCCCAGAACCCGTTACGCGAATGCGCTCCCGAAACGAACCCGGCGGGATTTTATGCACAAAGGATGCGGCTGATCTATGACAAACTTGGCTTTAAACATCGAACTTTATTTTATTCTACTCATGCGATTATCACTAACGTTATTCGTTTCACGACGCGAGAGTTCGATGGACATGCAAACGAGGAGAAGCAGAACTTCCGCAGTAGTTTAGCGGACACTCTATATACGACCTAAGGTATACCCCACTCCTGCAACGAAGTCGCACGAATATTGCGGTCCGGGCATCCGGACTATGGCTGAGCCGCCCACAAAGATGACCAATCGAGATCAGAGGCCGAATTTGAGCGCCATTTCGAACGCCAGCTGGGTGCCGTGGCCGGGTCGCGGCTGATCGTTCTGCCAGCGCCCGACCATGTCGATATGGGCACGGTACTCGCCCCATTGCAGCGGCACGCCCACGCGTCCCTCGACCGCGTGGAAGCGCACCGGCGAGGGGGAGACCACGTTATAGAAGAGATGATTGTCCCTGGCGATCAGCGGAGACGAGACCAAGGCGCGATGATAGGTCAGCGTATAGGTCCATTTTTGCGGATCCACGACCGCAAGCTGCGCGGAATAAAGGATGGAGTCGCTATCCAGACTGAATCCGAGCGAGCGGCCGCGATAGCGCATACCGTCGAGGTACTGGTAGTTGTTGTAAGCCACACCATGCTGCGCACCGCTGCCCCAGAGATTGTTGGTGGCAATGCTGTTGGCGTATTCGAGGGTCAGCCGCGTCGACAGACCCTGGAACGGCAGCCAAACCGATCCGCCGTACAGCCGGCTGGTCGAGGAATGCACGACGGGCGAGCTGTCTTCGTTCATGAACTGGGCGTAGACGGCGAACGGAACCGACAGCAGCGTGTTGGTGTAGCGGATATCCATCGATCCCTGATCGTTGGTGCTGTTGACGCTCTTGGGATCGTTGCTGAATGTGAAATAGCTGGCCAGCGGACTGCAGGTGTGCCTTTGGACCTTGTATAGCGGGTTGACTTCCTGGGTGCCGCACATCTGGGTCGTGCGCGATCCGGCGACTTCGAGACCGGGAATGGGATTCATCGCCCAGCGGACGGCGACGTAGACGGTGTTGCTGGCGCGACGTTGACCGTCCAAGACGCCGACAAATCCTTCGAATTGCCAGGGCCCCATCCAGCTGAGCCACCACGACTGCGACTGGTGTGTCTGCACCCGCGAAAACCCGATCTGGGGCATCGGCCGCGCGTTGTTCGACAACTGCAGGGCCGAGATCCAGCCCGGCCCCCACCAGTGCGGGACATAGCCGGCATAGACGATGACACCGTCGAGCCGCTTCGCGATATAGCTGGAATCAAAGATCAGGGTCTGCTTGTCGGTCCCGGAATTGCGCCGCGCGCCGGCCGCAATACGAACGGCGGCATCGGACGAGACGTACTCGTAAACAGCCTGCGCCTGAGCCGTCGTGTCCGATAAAGCGTCGTAGCCTCGCACCGTTGCCGGATCCGTGGCGGCATTGATCGCGACCCAGGCCCGCGGCCGGTGTATATGGACGTCGTCCTTGCCCTTGAGCTGCAAGCGCTCGACGGCTTCGCGGACGTTATCGGGCAAGACGTCGTCTTTGCTGCGCCGGTCGTGCAGCCCCCCCAGGATGCTGGTCCACGGCAGCGGCCACTCCATGGTGATGCCGTCGACCAGTCCCATCGATGCGGCCAGTTCGACGTCCGACCGTGTCTGGGCATCGCCAACCTCGGCCCACGGGCCTGCTCCGGCCGGACCAACTGCAAGCATCAGGACGAACGCCATCGTGGCGCCCATGCGCAGCCCCACCGCACCGGCAACGCGCGCGGCAAACACCCTCGCCTGGCGCGACACCAAGCCTGCGCTCATCCGTTTTTGGCGCGGCGAACCCATATCGCTCACCAATACTGTGGGGCCGGCGCCGCCATATAATCCGTCCTTACTGCTTGCTCAGCACCGCCAGCGCAGCCGCACTCGTAGCAAGCTGGGCAAAGATCTGGACCGTATCCACCACGAACTGGTGGACGGTGTACGGATCGAGCTCACGCGGAACGAAGACCGTGCTTCCCACCGGGATTTTCGAACCAAACCCGAAATTCAGCCACGAGTTGCTGTTGCTCCGCACCGAACCATCGGGAAGAACGATGATGATCCGCGAGGTGTCGGCCTGCTGCGTCGTGCCACCCGCCCGCTCGATGTAGTCGTCAACCGAGTTGGACGCCTCAAAGCGCTGGGCGCCGGAGCGCATGACCTCGCCCATCACCAATACCGTCGCAGGCTTCTTCGGAATCGTGATGCTGTCGCCGGATTCCAGAGCCGTGTCGAGATCGGGATGCTTCTGGAGCGCCGCCGGATCGGCGGTCACCGGGACACGTCCCAACGCCACGTTCTGCTCCAACTCGGTCATCAAGACTTCCATCGCCTTAAGGGTCTCCCCATTCGGCGCCTGGGCATTGGGCATGCTCGGTTTCACCATGAGAGCGAGCATCTGGTTGCGCATGTCGGCTATGACACGCCGGTTCTCGTCCTGCTCGGCCTCGGCGACGGAATCGCGAAGGAAGACCGCTCCCTCCGGGAAGGCCACATCGGTCATGCCGCCGGCGCGCTGCAGCACCGAACTGAGCTTTTCGTTGCGCAGGATGCTGTAAACGCCGGGATAACGGACCTCGCCGTCGACTTTGACGGATCCCGAATACTTGTCGGAATAGACTCGGCGGAAATGGACGCGGTCGAACGGAGCGACGACGATTTTCGCAAACTGCTCCCTGGTGGCCGGATAAGCGCTGCGCGAGGTGGTCGAACGTCCCGTGGAATTGTCGATCACGGTCGATGTCAGTTCGAATTCCGAGCTGTCGACGTCGTCGACAAGACCGCCGATGGCCGCGAGCACCTCCTCCATGGTGGTTCCGGGTGCGACGAGGTAGAAGCCGGGCGCGTGAACAGCGCCGGACACGTTCACCCAATAATCGCTGAGCGATTTTCCGAAGAATGCACCATCGGCCGCGCTCATGTCACCCTGACCTGGGGCGCCGGAATTTCCGGCATCGCCGGCAGCCGGTGCGCCGGACGGCCCAGCCGAAAGTCCGGCCGAACTGCTCCCGCCCGATCCTGCCGCGGAACGCGCATCCGCCGAAGTCATATCTCCGCCGGAGAATGATCCGGCATTGTTGTTGCCCGACGTGCCGCCCTGGATCGATCGGTAATCCTGCCCGCCACCCTGCTGGCCTGAGCCTCGCGAATTGTCGCCTCTCTGACCTTGGGCATTCGTCCCACGCACCCTCTTGCCGGTGTCGTCGTCCTTTTGATCGGCCTCGTCCAACTCATCTTTCAACGACTGGTCGAATTCCTGCTTGAACAAGCGGTCCCTGGCAAAAGCGGCAGCCAGGATCTTGCGCATTTCGACCTTGGTCAGGATGCGTACCGAGTCGTCCGACATCAGACGGACATTCTCTTTGCCCTGAACGACGTGCAGCGGCGAGAACGGCAAAGCCGAACGCTGGAGGGTCGCCGGATCCATCCGATCGATCACACCCATCAAGGTGTAGGCACCGGGTTGCAGGACATCCATCGACGGCAGGACGTCGTGCAGTGTCGCGTATTTCCCGAGCGCAAAAGAGCCGGGCGTGCGAACGGCACCCGTCAACTGAACCTGATTGATGGACACATCGACGGCCGTGCGCACGAGCACGACTTCGCCGTCTGCCACCGGAGCGTTGCGAGCGCCCGTCACATCGATAAACCGGCGCTTGCCGTCGGGCTGCATCTGCATCAGCGAGATCGTATAGGAGCCCGGCACGGTCGTGCCGTTGGCCAGCCGCATGGCTTCATGAACACTGACGGAGCGAGCGCCCGGAGGAAGCTCGTAAATGCCCGGCCGGCGCACATTGCCCGCAACCGCGAGCGTCCGTCCGAGCGGCGGCACCACGATCTTGTCGCCCTCGGTCAGGACGGCATTATCCGCTGCCCCCCGGCCGATCATCACGCTGTAGAGATCGACGGTCAGGATACGGTCGCCGCGCACGATCTGAATGCTGCGCAGACTGCCGCTTTTCTTGATGCCGCCGGAAACCAGCAGCGCGTCGACCACGGTCGAAAGACCCGTCAGCGTGCGCACGCCGGGGTCGCTCACCTCGCCGCTCACCAAAACACTGATCTGGCGCACGCGGCCGACCGTGACGAAGGCCTCGGTCGACACAAAACTACGCCGAACGGTGGCGAGGAGGTTGCTGCGGAATTTGCCGAAGCTCTGGCCCGCGGCCGGCACCGGGTTCAGCTTCGGAAAGACCACGGAACCGTCGCGATTGATCTCCGCGCGGTATTCCATGTTCTCCTGGCCGCGCAGCGTGAGCACGATCTCGTCGCCGACACCGAGGATATAGCGGTCCTGAACCGCACCGACCTGCGACTGGGTCACAGGACGGCCCTGGCCGAACTGGTCGTAGCCAAATTGCTGAAGCTTTGTTCCGGCGCGAGCCGACAGGATGCGCTCCAAGTCCGTCGTACCCTGTGGGGCCGAAGTGCTGGTCGGCTCGAGGATGGTCTCGGTGCGGGAAACTGGGGGCTGGATGGTCTGCTGGGCGTTGTTACCGCCCTTCATCTGCTGCTGCATCTGCTGCAGCATCTGAAGCTGGTCGGGGGTAACGCCACTTGAGGACTGGGCCATTGCGGCCCCGCCCGGCAACCCGGTGAACAACAGCCCGCACAACCCCGCCATGCCCAACGCCCTCGCCAAATGGAGCGAGAGGCTGTCCTTCAACTGCATGTCGAACCCCCATTTACGGTCGCAGGAACCCACCGATTTTTCGGAAATACCCAGGTTGATCCGATTATTAGCATGGGTTTCCCACGATTTGAAAGTAACCATGCGGCTGCGACATCTGCCCAAACGATGCGGTCTCCATTCGCACGGAGTGGAGATCTTGAGGGGGCCCATCAAGGCCCGCATCGGCGATACCAGCGACCCCGATTACAAAGCCGCTGGAGCCACCAGCAACGGCCTGGCGATCTCGTCGTGATTCGCAAGATACGAGCGATCTAGTCGCATACTATGTCGCATCGCCTCGAACCGCGGGGTCGAACCTCGAACGAAGAGCCTATAACCCGCGCTGGGCGTAATTCATCTTCAGCCAGTCGCGGTAGCTCCCATCCAGGACGGCGCTCCACCACGGCTGATGGCCGAGGTACCAGTCCACGGTCCGGCCGATAGCATCCGCAAAATCGTGGCTCACCGCGTAGCCGAGTTCGCGGCGAATCTTGCTGTCGTCAATGGCATAGCGCCAGTCGTGCCCTTTGCGGTCGGCGACGAACGTCTTCAGCGATTCGCTCTTATTGCCCTTGGCCGCCGGAGCCTCGGGGAAACGCTTCGCCAGATCGGGCCGGGATGCGAATGCGGCATCCACTGCGGCGCAAATGCGGTCGATGACGGCCAGATTGGGAAGCTCCTCGCCGCCGCCGATATTGTAGGTCTCGCCGGGCCTGCCTTTGGCGAGAATCAGCTCAATGCCGCGGCAATGGTCTTCCACGAACAGCCAGTCGCGCACATTGCCGCCGTTGCCGTAGATCGGCAGCGGCTTGCCGCTCAGGGCATTGATGACGAACAGCGGGATCAGCTTTTCGGGGAACTGGTACGGGCCGTAGTTGTTGGAACAATTCGAAACTGTGGTTTGCAGACCGTAGGTCTGGCAATAGGCGCGCACCAGATGGTCCGATGCGGCCTTCGACGCGGAATAGGGCGAATTCGGCTGGTAAGGCGTGGTTTCGGTGAACGCTGCATCGTCCGGCGCGAGCGAACCGAACACCTCGTCGGTCGAGACATGATGGAAACGATGCGGCCGGCCGCTGCCCTGATCGAGCCATTCCGCCTTGGCCGCTTTGAGCAGCGTGTGGGTGCCGACGATGTTGGTATCGATGAACGCATCCGGGCCATGAATCGACCGGTCGACATGGGTCTCGGCGGCAAAATGCACGATGGTGTCGATCGCGCGCTCGGCCAACAGCCGCTTGACCAGATCGTAGTCCCGGATGTCGCCCTGGACGAACGCGACGTCGGGAATGCCATCCAGACTGGCGGCATTGCCGGCATAGGTCAGCGCGTCGAGCGCCACGATGCCGTCGCCGGGATGGGTACGGCGCCAGTAGCGCACAAAATTAGCGCCGATGAAGCCGGCCGCGCCGGTCACCATGAGATTAGGCATGCGGCAGTCTCCCCATCATCTCGCGCAGGGCTTCGCGCCAGTGCCTGCCAACACCGATCGCGGCATGGCTCTTGGATTTGTCCAACACGCTGAAGGCCGGGCGCCGGGCGGGTGTCGGATAGTCCTTGGTGCCGATCGGCACCACCATCGCAGCCTTTTTGAGCGCGCCGGCCGCAAGGCCTTCTTCACGGATCGCCACGGCGAAATCGTACCAGCTCGCCACGCCTTCGTTGGTGAAATGGAAAACGCCGCTCGCACCCTGCCCGGCCAGCGCCCACAGCGCCGCCGCCAGATCGCGGGCATAGGTCGGCGTGCCGATCTGGTCGGCAACCACGGCGAGGCGGTCGCGCTCGGCCATCAGCCGCAGCATGGTCCGCACAAAGTTCCGGCCGGTCTCGTCATAGACCCAGGCGGTGCGCACAACCAGATTGCGAGGATGCGTCAATGCCAGACGCTCGCCCGCCAGCTTGGTGCGTCCGTAAACGCTGAGCGGATTGGGCGCATCGTCCGGCGCATACGGCCGGCCCAGCACACCGTCGAACACAAAGTCGGTGGACACATGCACCAAGCACGCGCCGACACGCACCGCGGCCTCCGCGAGCGCGCCAACGGCTGCGGCATTGACCCGTTCGGCTGCCGCTTCATCCTGCTCCGCCGCGTCCACCGCGGTATAGGCGGCGGCATTGAACACTACGTCGGGGCGTACGCGATCCAGCCAGCCTTGTACCTGATCGGGATCGGTCAGATTGCATTCCGCCTCCGGCGGCGCGACCGCTTCGGCCCCTTCCGGCACGGCGGCAGCGAGCCCCCGGCCGAGCTGCCCATTGGCTCCGATAATCAGAGCCTTCATGGGAACACCTCCGCATCGGCGAGGAGTTTTCCGACCTGATCCTTCGCCGACAGAACCGGCGCCACTCCTTGCAGCGGCCACGTAATGCCGATCGCCGGATCGTTCCAGAGGATCGAACGCTCGTGGGCCGGGGCATAGAAATCGGTGCACTTGTAGAGGAACTCGCTGCCGTCCTCGAGGCAAAGGAAGCCATGCGCAAATCCCGGCGGGATCCAGAGCTGCCGCCTGTTCTCGGCCGACAGTTCGACGCCGATCCAGCGGCCGAAATTGGGAGACGACTTCCGGATATCGACGGCGACGTCGAACACCCGGCCGGCAACCACCCGGATGAGTTTTCCCTGCGTATTCTGGATTTGATAATGCAGTCCGCGCAGCACGCCCTTGCCGGACCGGCTATGGTTCTCCTGCACGAACGACAGGTCGAGGCCCGCTTCGGCCCACGTCCTGGCGTTCCAGCTTTCCAGGAAGAACCCGCGCCGATCCTCGAACACCTTCGGCTCGATGATCTTGACGCCCGCCAGCGCGGTATCAATCACATTCATGAACGCAACTCCGACGTCAACAGACGCATCAGATACTCGCCGTAACCGCTTTTGCGGAGGGGAGCAGCAAGCTTCTCCAGTTGACCGGAGTTGATATAACCCATGCGCCAAGCGATCTCTTCAGGGCAGCAGATCTTGAAGCCCTGCCGGTCCTCGACGATCTTGACGTATACCGACGCGTCGACCAACGAGCGATGCGTGCCGGTATCGAGCCAGGCATAGCCGCGCCCCATCACTTCGACATTCAGCGTGCCGGCCGCCAGATACATGCGATTCAAGTCGGTGATTTCGAGCTCGCCGCGCGCGGACGGCGTGATGGCGTGGGCGTATTCCACCGCCTTCTCGTCATAAAAATAGAGACCGGTCACGGCGTAGTTCGATTTCGGCGTCGCCGGCTTTTCCTCGATGCACTGGGCCTTGCCTTTGGCATCGAACGACACCACGCCATAGGCACGCGGATCGGAGACATAGTAGCCGAACACAGTCGCCCCCGTGGTCCGCGCTGCAGCGCGGGCAAGCAGGTCCCGCAATCCCTGGCCGTAAAAGATGTTGTCGCCGAGGATCAACGTCGAGGGACGGCCCGCGACGAAGTCCTTGCCGATATGAAAGGCCTGGGCCAATCCACCGGGCTCCGGCTGCACGGCATATTCGAGGGAAAGACCCCAATCCGATCCGTCGCCGAGCAGCCGCTGGAAACACGCCAGATCTTCCGGCGTGGTGATGATGAGAATCTCGCGGACGTTCGCCAGCATCAGCACCGACAGCGGATAGTAAATCATCGGCTTGTCGTAGATCGGCACCAATTGCTTGCTCAGCGCCTTGGTCGCCGGATAGAGCCGTGTACCCGATCCGCCCGCCAGGATGATGCCCCTGCGAGATGCCGCCGAAGCGTTCGTTTTCGTGCCGTCGCTCACCGAAGATCCCCTCCGCATCCACGAGATATGTCTTTAGTGGACATGAAGGCAAGACAGTTGCCAAAGAGATGCAACGCTATGCCGCTCATGTCCGAGACTAAAACCTCGCCGAAGCACTGCAAATGCCAAAATTAGTCACATTCCGTCTGCAGACGACGGTATCGCGACTCTCGGTCTCATGCGCTGCAGACTGCATCTCAGTTCTTCCGCCAGATGTGAGAAACCGCCGAAAATCACTAGCATCGGAAATGGCGTGAAAAAGATGGGCTCACTCAGCAAAGCGACGAACAACAGCCCGCCCACGATTTTCGGATGCGGAAACAGCCTTGATGTAAATAAGCCGACGACGAAAGGAATACTAAGCAAGATTCCCGTGCAGACCAACAGCATCACGACACCGTTGGTCGTCGTGCGCAGCATCGTCTTTTCCTGATCGACAAAATAAACGGGATATCCCGCCTTTTTAAGCGCTCTGGCGTAGTCCGTAGGAGCAAAACCGATACCGAACAGCGGATGATCCGTGAAGATATCCACTCCCGCCTTCAAGTCAGTCAGTCTGGCCACATATGAGCCTGCGTCGGCGCCCGAAAACTTGTCGGCGGCATTTCGGTACATATAGGCACCCAGGACCGGCGTGAGGACAATACCGACGACGACGGCAAGGATGACCTTACTTCGCCTCATCGTGCCAAATACCCAAGCGAATTTTATGCAAATCAGGGCGACACATATCATGGCGCCTGTTGTCGACCACGTGGACAACACGGCCAGCAGACCCAGAGAGGACTGCCGCCAGCTTTTGAACACGAACAGGGCCAGATAGAAATAGACGTTCAAATAAATCTGGAAAATACCCGGCTCCCAAAAAAAGCCCGAAGGACGGATGAAGCCATCGTCACTGTCGAGCGCGTAACTTCTAAAATGATAAATCAGCACCAAGAGGAATGATCGCGTATTCGGCCCAAAGAAATCGATCGTCACGAAAAGCGGATTCATCGTGTTCGCGAGTACACACGTAACCACGGACTGAATCGCCATCCATTTCAATATCGGATAAAGGTCCTTTGAAAGCGTATCGCGACCTTCGCACAAATACACATTCAGCAGCAGCGCTGCCCCGAGGAAATTGGCGAGTCTGATGGCGAACTGACTGATCCCAGATTGGTTCGGCCAAATTGTTTGAACAAAGAGCACGACCGATATCAGTGCCAAGACAGGGATAATCCCGCGATGAATCTTGTTCCTGGCTTTTATGAGAACAATGCAAATCCCGAGCAAAATGAGGATCAACGGGATTCGCGGAAACAGAAACCAACCGCCGCTGAGCAGCATGGCCGATACCAGTGCCACTCGCCTGAGCACGTCGATCTTCGTCAGGTCCTGGGTCTTCTGTATCGACATCTGGTTACCCAGCAAGCGGTCATATTTCCCGACAGGCTGATAAGCGTTCCATTCTGAGCGGGGATAACGGTATAGAACGCTCCTCACCCCAACTGCCAGCCAACCTCGACGTTGCCTTCAGCACTCGGCCCCGCCAGCCATATCGCTGCCGTTAAGCGACTTCCTCTCCCGCCATTTTTGCCGCAACAAGATGATTTAGCAAGGACAGTGGGCGCCCCTCTTCAGCGGCCTGTACCATCACCGCCACCGCCGGATCCTGGTACATTTCGTCAAAACTCACCCTGTGCCTGGAGATTTCCATGGGTGTGTAGGGCGTGAACGCCCAGTTTCTGCATTGCGTCAGATAATAGCAGTAGTACGCGTCCCTCTTCATTTCCGGCGTGACCGTCAGACCGCCCCTCGCCGCCTGCAGGAGCGTGGAATGGTAGTCTTGCTGGCTGCGGCAGGCCCATACAAATCCCAGGCCGGAGTAATACGAGTTCGACTCCGTGATTACCGGCTTGCCAAGAGCCGTGGCCTCCACCCCCAGTGTCGAGGTGTACACGATGACGGCAGCCACACTGTCGAGAAGATCATAGCTGTTCACGTCTTCTTCCGCCGCGATGAAGCGGATGCGCGGATCGGCACCGAAATTGCTGGAAAGCAACTTGGCGTAATTATCGGTGGAGCGCGCCCCCTCCAGTCTCTCGGCGGGATGCTGCCGAATGACGATGAGATTGTCCGTGTGGTCGAGCAGGAAGCGAACGGTTTCGACAACCCACTCCATGCTCGTCTTGAAGACGCTATGCAGACCGAGCGCAGCGCCGTCCCACGACGAATTCAACGCGATCATCACGGCGCCCGCGTACTGATGGCAACTGCCGGACGAGCCACGCTTTTGCGATGAGAACTTGTCAGTGCCGGAACGGCGAAGGCCCATTTCCGTATGGGCCATCTTCAAGACATAGTCGTGTTCGGCCGGGCTCGCCAAGCAGCGCTCCTTCAGGGCCCCATGTGCGAGCGGAATGTCCTGAAGCTGGCAAGCGACACCAGTCACTGCCAGCATGGCGACACCGCTCGCCCCACCGTCATAACTGACGATCCGCATGCCGGCGGCCCGTGCACATGCGACCCACAGTCCGCTGTTACCGTACACGCCACCCGGAACGAACAAAACGTCGAACCTGCCGCTCCGCATTACTTCCGAAATTGCGCCGTAAGCCCCGCTGTACTGCGTAGTGAACAAATTGACGAGCTCGGCGCGGCGGTTCTCGATCATCTCGCCGCGCAACGTCCAAACCGTATTCAACTCCGCCAAACGCGAGATGGTGCGGCCGGCTTCCTCATCCAAAGGATTTTCAGGTTTGGTCGAGCTTAAGTAAGCCACTTCGAACCGGCGTCCCACCAGCCCGAGTACCATCCGGATGCAAGCCATCAGGAAATAGTGGCGGAAGATATTGGTCCCGAACCGACTATCATCGACAACAAACGAGACTTTGTGCCCCTTCCTGGCAATCAGCATGGCGAAAGCGAGTGAGTAAAACGGAGTTCCGGAACCCAACCAGGGCGCGATCACGACGAGGTATTTTTCCGCCTCGGCCCGGATCTCACCTCGAATCTCAAAACTCCGCACATAGCGCCGCATCCGCAGCGTGTGCAGAATTGACCGGAGCGGATTGAACCCTATCGTGTTCCTAAGAAACCGCTTAATGAAGAGCATAACCGTCTTATCCCGTTAGGAAACGCTACAAAGCACACAGGTATGACAACTGCGCTGAGCAGGATGAGCTTCAGCAAGATCAGAAGCCCAATCCCCCAATCGAGCAGGTTCAAAAGCGCCGACAAGACAGCGAGGAAACAGACCGCCGCCCCCGACAAAATCAGCAGCTTGAAATACGATAGACGGTTTAGCCTGTACGCCAGAATGAAGCTAGTCGCAGTCATCACCAGATAGGCACATGACGTCGCAATCGCTCCGCCTATGAGGTGGTAGCGCGGGACCAGCACGATCCCCAGGCCCGCCGATATCACCGCCCCCGCGATGGAGTTCACCGTAAGAACCTGCGGGCGACGGTGATACAAAAGCGCCAAGTTTGATGCAAATCCCAGAGAATAGAAAAAGCTGCCGACAAGCAGAATTAAAAGCGCCGTATAACCGTTGAGATAATTCCTGCTGCCCACCACCAGAATGATTTCGCGCGCGAACATCAAGACCTGCGCCGAAACGACAAACAGCAGCAAGATGTATACATTGCTGGAACTGCGCAGGAGATCCTGAGCGTCTTTTTCCGGTGCACCGTATACGATTGGCTGGATCGCCTTGCCGAGAGATGCTCCCAGCAGCGTGATCAGCGTGGCGATTTGCTGCGCCAGTCCGAAAACCGCGATCTGATCGAGCGGGACGTAGTGCTGCAGGGTCAGCAGGTTGAAGCGGTTGACGACGAAGTAGGCGATATAGCCCATCGCGAACGGCAGGCCGAAGCGGACGGATTCGATCACGTAGGCGCGATGGATCGCCGGGCGGAGCTTGCCGCCGATGCGATAGAACAGTGCCGCAGACGCCGGCATGTAGCCGAGGATCAATGCCAAGAGCAGCCCGTTCAGTCCCAATTTCAGGACAACAAGATTCACGAAGGCCGCAATAGCGGTCACCGCCGAGGCCACGATCTGGATCGTGACGAACCGCTTCACCTGTTCGTCAAGGCGAAACCACAACGAGCCGATGCCGGCAAAAAAATTGGCCGCGGCAAGCGCGAGACAATACCAGATGTACGGCCGAGACGCCGTTTGCGGAGCCAGCCGGCGCCAAGCCGCATCGCCGAAAAACTCGAGCGCCACCGCGGCCGCCAGCACCACGACGACGAAGAACATGACGATGGAGTTGAGATACTCCCGCTGCCGCCCCTTGGCCTTGTAGTCGAAATAGATGCGCGCGACGGAGGAGAGCAAACCGAAGTACAGCACGTACTGCAGAATTTCGGCATTGACCTTGACGATCAGGTAATCGGCGAAGGCGGCTTGCGACAGCGTACGTGTGTACAACGGCAACAACAGAAAGCCGCCGACGGCCAGAACGAGCATGTCGCCGATGCCGTAGAGTGCGCTTGCGCTGAGGAAGCGGCGGATGTTCACAACGAATCCGCGTGTCCGTGAGAGCCGGCTGACCAGCTCAAATGATCCGTCATCTCGCAACCACCCTTGTTCCCCCCGAGGCGCCCGCAACCAGGGTTAGTAGTATCTCAGCCGGGGGCGGTAAAGTATTCAAAACCGCGCGTGCCCCGGCGGGCCAGTCGCGGGGACGGCGACGCGCGGTTGGCGGCTCAGCGCGATGCCAACGCCCGCTCGGCGCGGAGCAGGTCCGCTTCCGTGTCGATGTCGATCGACCGCTCGGCCGGCATCACGAAACCGACGGTGTCCTTGTCGACGAAGGCGCGGGTTTTCCGCAGCCAATCGCTCCGGAACGCGTAAAGCGCCCCATTCAGCAGGTATACGGCCGGAAGATCCTGGCGGCGGGCATAGGCGTCCCCGCCCTCTATCAGGCGGCTGAGCTTCCCATCTCCCTCCAGACGATACATCCAATACGGGCTTTCTTCGGCCGCGCAGACGCTGACGCAGCTCGACTTGCCTCGCATCGCCGTGAGACAGCCGTCAATGTCCTCCGCCGTCCGGAGCGGCGATGTCGGCTGCAGCAGGATTGCCAGTTCATATCCGGGGACCGCGTCCAAGGCGTGCAGCACCACGTCAAGCGAGCCCGCCACATCGGTCGCCAGCTCGGCCGGACGGCGCAGCGGCACCGAAGGATCGAACGCAGCCGCCACCGAGAGGATTTCGTCGTCGTCGGACGATACGACGATGCGGTCGACACAGGCTGAGGCTTTTGCCGCTTCCAGCGTCCAGCGGATCAGCGGCTTGCCAGCGACGGGGCGCACGTTCTTGCGCGGCACGCCCTTGCTGCCGCCGCGGGCCGGAACGATAGCCAGGATTTTCATACCGTCGAGCATCCGCCCCACCTGTCGAAGGAAATCGTTACTCGGCCGGCGGCGCGCCGTTGCGCGCCTTTTCGAGATCGTTGGGCCGGCCGACATCGAGCCAAGCTTCGTGCATCGGGAAGGCAATCGTCTTCTCCGAACGCTCGCGCAAGCGCATGAACAGTTCGGGCATATCGCACGGCTCATTGCGGCCGATGAGATCGAGCGCCTGCGGATCGATCACATACATGCCGGCATTGATGTGACAGCGCGACACCGGCTTCTCCTCGAAACCGACGATGTCGACGCCCTCGGTGCGCACCACGCCGAACGGGTTCTGGGTTTCGTAGATGCGCACCGCCATGGTGGCGACCGCCTGATGATAGAGGTGAAATTCCAGAAGTTCGGAATAGCGGAAGTCGGTCACGAGATCGCCGTTGGTGACGATGAACGGCACCGAAGGCCGGCTCTCGAACAACCCAAGCGCACCGGCGGTTCCCAGCGGCGAATTTTCCCTTAAGTATTCGATCTTGACGTTCCAGCGGCTGCCGTCGCCGAAATACTCCTCGATCATGTGCCCGAGGTAGTGGATGGCGATCACGAAATGCTCGAAACCTTCGAGCTTGGCCCGTTCGATCACCCGCTCCAGCATGGGCTTTCCCGCCACCGGCAGCATCGGCTTGGGGCAATTCTCGGTGAAAGGCCTCAGCCGCGTCCCCTTCCCGCCCGCCATCACGACGATCGGATTGGAGCGCGTCTCCGGCACGAGAAATTCGTCCCAGACATGCAGGCCGACCACGCGCCGCGCAGCGTCGACGACCGGCAACTGGCGAATTTTGTTGGCCACCATCAACTGAAGGACCATGTCGTGGCCCCACTGCGGCGGCGCCACGAGAGGATCGCGATGCATGACCTCGTGTACGGGATTCGACAGCAAAACACCCCGTATCAGGCCTCTGCGAATGTCGCCGTCCGTCAGCGTGCCCACCAGCACGCCGCCCGCATCGACGATCATCACAATCTGCAGGCCGCTTCTGTCCAGACAGGCAATCGCTTCCTGAACACTCGCCGTCTCGGGCAACAGGCAGCCTCGCCACTGTTCGGCCGGCAGCGAACCGTCAATTTTCATCGTCAACGTGTCCCCCCAATCCCACTAAACCTGGTCCCGGAAGGACTTATGCAGCAACTTCTCGAGGGGAACGTTTGCCAAGACCTCGACGATCTTCTTGCTCGCGCCGCCATCGCCGTAGGGATTCGTCACTCCGGCCTTCAGCATGCGCTGAAAATCGGCGGAATAAAGCTTCTGGATTGCCGCCGTAATGGCGCCACGCTCCGGCTCGCAGTCGATAACGCTCTGCGCTCTCAACCGTCCGTCCTGGCGGGCCCCGATATTGACCGTTCCGATATTGAACGTCGGCGCTTCGCACAGGCCGCTGGACGAATTGCCCACCACGCCATCGACGTGTTTCAGGCAGGACAGATAGCGCTGCTGGCCGAGCGAAACAAAGCTCTTCGCGCGGGGATGCGTTGCCACGAACTGCTTGATGTCGCCGGCCAACTCGCGTCCGCCGGTGTCGGCGTTAGACGCCGTGAAGATGAGTGTCACATCTTTAAGCGTCGACAGAGCGGCCAACACCTCCTGCTGCTCCGCCGTCGAGTCCACATCGCCGCGCGTCACCGGATGGTAGGTCACCATCAGGCTCTTCGCCCCCAACTCGAGGCCCAGTTCGGCTTCGAGCGCCTTCCGGTCCAAGAGATCGGCGTGCGTGATCGCATCGACACCCAAACCGCCGACCAGATAGACCCGCTCGGGATCCTCTCCCATCTGAATGACCCGTCGGCGATAGTCCTCCGCGGCCACGAAATGCAGATGGGACATCTTGGTCACGGCATGGCGGATGCAATCATCGAAGGCACCCTCGGTGACCTCCCCGCCATGCAGATGTGCAATCGGAATGCGCAGGATCAGGGCCGCGGTTGCCGCCGCGAGCAGTTCGTAACGGTCGCCGAGCAGAACGACGATATCGGGCTTCAGCCGGCTCAAGGCATCGGCGATCCCCATCACGCCAAGCCCGACCGATCGGGCTATGCCGGTGGACGTGTCGGCGCTCAGCAGCATCTCCACTTTCTCGTCAATGGAGAAACCGTCGCCCTCGATCTCATGGAACGTCAGACCGAACTCCGGCGACAGGTGCATGCCGGTAACAAGGACCTGCAGAACTAAGCCCGCATACGACCGGATACCTTCCATAACCCAGCGCAGGCCGCCGTATTCCGCCCGAGTGCCGGTAACGATGCAGATTTTGCGGATCATGGCGTGGGCTCTTTGACGGCTTCGATCAACCACTCACGAACTTCATCCTGGCGGCCGTTCATTGTCCAGGTCGCGAGCTCCAGGCTCGTCTGGCGCAATCCGCCGAGCAGCACTTCGACGTCCTCAAGTGCCGTGAAGCGGATCAGCCCCTCGTCGGCCGTCGGTCCCTTGGTCACATACCAGGCATTGTAGCCGGCGGGCTTACCTGTTCCGTCGCCGACACATCCCTTGGCAAACGCCCGAGAGAAGAACTTCCCCCCCGGCTTGAGAACGCGCCACGCTTCCCGATAAGCCGCCTTCGCATCCTCGAAGCCGGCGCAGCAGATCGCCTCGTGATCGATGACGCCATCGAACACGCCGTCTGCATAGGGCAAATGAACGAAATCACCCGTTTGCAGTTCTCCCGTCCAGCCGGCGCATTCGGCATCAAGGCGTTCGCGGGCAATGTGTATAGCTGTCTCAGAACCGTCGATGCCGAATACGGAAAAGCCTTCCCGCGCCATATACCACAGATTGGCACCCGGCCCGCAACCGAGTTCGCACAGGCGGATTTGAGACCGGTCCGGCGCTGAATAAAAATTGCGCGCGACAAAGCGAATAAGCGGCTCGCTGGGGTATTTGCCCCAAGGCCTGCTACGGAACATCTTCTCCCAAACGGGATCCCACGTCATGACACTTCCCCCAAGCGACCGATTTGCAGATCAGCAACGATAAAACAGGACACGTTGCGGGAACCGGTCGTATTGATCCCTAAACGCAGACTTAAGGTCATCGTACGCCGCCGCGAGATGAATATGTCGGCCTATATGATAAGCGCGGCGTTGGGCGGAAAAACTCGCCTTAAAAAGAAGTAATTTGTCGTCCGGATCGCGGCTGGTGCCGCCACCCAGGTAAAGGCTCGAACATCCTGCGGCCTGGCCGAAGGTTGCCGCAGTGTGCAGAATGGCGGTCGGTGCTCCTTGCGTCCGCCCCTGCGGGGTTGCGCCCGCCAAGTGATATTCCATCAATTTTGGGCCAACCAGAAACAACGACGAAGCCACGATCTGCCCATTCGGATCGCGGCACACGGCGCATTTCATCTGCGCCATTGCCAGCAATTGCTCGAAATACTTTTGCGGGAAGAAATAGGACTCGTCCGCCCCGATTTCTTCCATGGCCGCATGATAAACGACGGGAAAAACCCGCAGCGCCTCGTCCGCATCCAGCCATGTGACGGAATAGACGTTCCGTTCGGCCTTGCGCGCGCGAGCACGCGCGCCGCGCGTGTAGGATGCAAGAAGGTCCGGCTGGCGCAGATCGATATAGACCGTATCACGGTCGAATTCCGTCGTTCCGCCGTAATCGCGCCAGTTCTCCAACATCGGATGAAAGCGGATGAACTCGCAGACCACACGGGCCTCGGCACAATAACGGCACCAGGACGCCCACGCCGCTTCCAAAAAACCCGCACTGTGGTCGTTGGTCAGCGGCCCGCCGTAGCCGTAGGGCGACTGGACATCGTAATAGTCCGTTCCGGGGATGGCGCCCAAATGAAAGGCTTGAAGCAAGCGCGACCCGCCCCGCTCGAACAGCCAAAACGTCGGAATCAAATCAGCCGATCTCGCGGCGTCCGCCAAGACGTAGGACGGCGACAGAGTCGGGGCAGTGCTCTCGGGGGCTAACGAGGAAAAAACGGCTTCGGCTTGGGACAGATCAATCAACATGCTCGCACACGAGATCGTCCGCTTCGTAAGCTCGAGAAGCGCGCTGTCCGAGCAGTTTCCAATAGGTCATCGGCGACATGCCGTTTCCCGGCCGCTTGGCAATAAGGTTCTCCTCGGTAAAAAGTTCTCCGGCAGCGATCGGCACCCGTGCCACAAGGCTTCGCCGGGCGATAGGGATGTTCTTCATCTCCGCCGGTGCCGGCACCTTGAGGCCGTTGCCGAGCGCCGCCTTGGCGGTCCGCACGCCCTCGACCAGGGCCCGCAGTTCGGAGGGTTCAAGCGATGCCCGGTGATCGGGGCCCGGCAAATTGCGATCCAGGGTAAAGTGCTTTTCGATGATGACCGCACCACGCGCCGCTGCCGCGATCGCGACCGCAATTCCTGGGGTATGATCGGACAATCCGACCGGCAGGCCGAACGCCGTCGCCATCGTATCCATGGCGCGCAGGTTGGCTTCGTCCGCCGGCGACGGGTATTCGGTCGTGCAATGCAACAGCGTCACCTTCGAACGAAGCTGTTCCTGCCCTTCGACCGAGCAATAGGCCCGGCGGAACGCTTCGGCCGACGGCTTTTCTTTGCCGCCGAGATATCCGAACGCCAGCACTCCCAGCGCGGCTTCGACTTCTCCGAGAGTGCTCATGCCGGTGGAGAAAATGACCGGTTTCCCGGTGCGAGCCGCCGCCAAGAGCAAGGCGCCATGCGTGACTTCGCCCGAAGCGATCTTGAGCTCCGTGGCGCCGAGTTCGTTGCTGACGAAATCCAGACTGGGCAGATCGAATGCCGTCGTCATGAACGCGATGCCGCGCGCGATGCAATGATCGCGGACTTTATGGAACTGCTCGGCATTGAGTTCGAGCTTCCGGACGAGTTCCACCTGGGTGGCGACGTCGCCGGTATTGCGGCGCTGATATTCCGCAGTCGGAGCATGGCGGCTGATGCCCAGTTCCGTCTTGAAGGTCTGGAACTTGACCAAATCCGCACCGGCTTCGCGCGCCACATCGATCAGCTGCAGCGCAAGATCCAGAGAACCGTTATGATTGACGCCTGCCTCGGCGATGATCCGGATGTTGTCGACATCGCGAATCTTATCAGCTTCGGGCATCCATCGTCTCCCACCATGGCCGCACAAGCGGACTTCAAAAAGGAATAGATAATCTCAATCGTCTTACCGGAAGGACCGCCGCGTCACAAGCCCAGATGGAACCTCACCAAAAGCGCAATACCGGAACCATCGGTAACCGGCGCCACTTCCATCCCACAACCAGACCACACGACCGCGAACGTCAATCAGTCGTGTCGCGATCCCGGCGGTGTCGACGGCTCGAATATCCGCTCCATTTTGATGAACTCGCCATCCTCGCCCGCGTCTTCGAAACCGAGCGACCGGTACAAATTGGCGGCCAGGAGATTACGTTTGTGCACGCGCAGGCCACACTGCTTGAAATCCCGCGACTGAATCGCGGTCAGCGCCGCACTCACCAACGACTTCGCGATGCCCTTCTTCCGACTCTCGGGCCGGACGACGACCATCGTGATGAACGCACCGCGCGCGGGGTCGTTACAATAGAACGCAACGAATCCCTCAAGGACCTCTCTCGTCCAGAGGATGATGTCGGCCTCGGTGCAAATTTTTTCGACATATTGGTGGATTTGATCGGGAGGGACGATCTCGAAGTCCACCAAGGACTGGACTTCGAGCAGCAACGACTCCATCCGCTCTTTGATCATTAGATAGGGAAAGTGGGTCATGTCGCCTCTGGACGTGATCTCAAGCTTTCTCGCTCGGCGCCGAGAACCAAAACGCAGTCAATTCATTCACGCCGCTTCCATGCCACCACAGCGGAACCGACGCTCAACAGACCCCCAATTTCCCGCAATCGCCCCTAGACCGCAACTCCATTTAGTACGGCGTGACGGTCAAATATCGTCACGCCGGCCGCACACTGCTCGGAATGTTAACAACCCGCGATTCCAGCCATTCCGCATTCTCGAGCGGGCCGCGCTGCGCCTCAACAAAAGCTGGAAGCCGATGCATCAGCGTCCAGACCGGCCGCGTCATCACCCCGGTGCCGTTGCTCTCTTCGAGAAAGGCGTCCCGCTCCTCGCGGCCACCCGTGAGGATGGCATTAAGCCAGAAATTTGAAGTCGTTCCAGGACGCTCATCGACGAAACTGATGCCATGCTCCCGGCAGAACCGCCGGTAACGGCCGGCGGTATCGCGCTTGTCCGCCAGCATCTCGGACAACTGCTCCAGCTGGGCACAGGCCAAGGCCGCGTTGAGATTGGGCAGGCGGTAGTTGAAGCCGATCTGGTCGTGGAAGAACTCCCAGGCGTGGGGCACCTTGGCCGTCGTGGTCAGATGCTTGCCCAACCGGCCGAGTTCCTCATCGTCGGTCACGATGCAGCCACCGCCGCCGCAAGTGACGGTCTTGTTGCCGTTGAAACTGAAGGCGCCAAGCAGGCCGAACGTGCCGGTGTGCCGGTTGCCGACCAGCGAGCCGATCGACTCCGCAGCATCTTCCACCAGCACCGTATTCCATTCACGGCAAATCTCGACCAGAGCCTCGATGCGGCCCGGCAGGCCGAAACTATGCATGACGACGACGGCAGCGATGCGCCGGCCAGTCGAGCGGTTGTAGCACCCGCCGTCACGCCGCTCGCCGTTCGCTTCGAGGAACGCGCGCAAGGCTTCGGGAGAAAGACTCATCGTGTCGCGATCGACGTCGACGAAAACCGGATGCGCCCGCTGATAGGCGATGGCATTACAGGTCGCCACGAAGCTCAACGGCTGGGTGATGACCTCGTCGCCGTCGCGCACGCCCGCCAGGATCAGCGACATGTGCAGCGCGAGCGTGCCGTTGGCGGTGGCAATGGCGTAACGCGCGCCGGTCAACTCGCGCATATCCGCCTCGAAGCGATTGACGTACTCGCCGACAGAGGACACGTAGGTGGAATCGATCGCATCAACCAGATAGCGCTTCTCGTTGCCGCGGAACCGCGGTTCGTGCAACGGGATGAAACCGCTTTGCCCGTAAAGCTCGCGGATAAACGTCAGCAGCGCGCGATAGTTTTCCGGCAGGTCAGACATTGTAGATATTCGCCTTGTACTTGGCGAGGTTGGCCGGATCGCCAAACCAGGCGACGGTGCGGCGCAAGCCTTCTTCCAGCGTAAATTGCGGCCGGAAACCCGTCAATTCGCGCAGCAGCGTGTTGTCGCAGCAAAGCCGGAACACCTCCGACTGCGGCGGGCGGATGCGTTCGGCCTCGACCACCGCAGCGGCGTCGGACCGCATCATGCCGCGGATCATCGCCAGCGTATCGCCGATCGACACTTCGGTGCCGGATCCGACATTGACGGTCTTGCCGACCGCCGCATCGCACTCGGCCAGCGCAATGAAACCGCCGCAGGTATCGGCAACGTAGTTGAAATCGCGCGTCGGGCTCAGATCGCCGAGCTTGACCTCTTTGCCGGCGGCAATCTGGGTGATGATCGTCGGAATGACGGCGCGGGCGCTTTGCCGCGGACCATAGGTGTTGAACGGACGCACCAGCGTCACCGGCAAACCGAAGGCGTTATGAAAGCTCATCGCCATCGCATCGGCGCCGATCTTGCTGGCGCTGTAGGGCGACTGCGGCTGCAACGGGTGCTTTTCGTCGATCGGGACATAACGCGCGGTGCCGTAAACTTCGGATGTCGAGGTCACCAGCACACGGCTCACGCCACACTCGCGCGCCGCCTGGCAGATGTTGAGCGTACCGCGAACGTTGGTGTCGACGTAGGAATCCGGCGCGACGTAGGAATAGGGAATGGCGATCAGCGCCGCCAGATGGAACACCATCTCCCGGCCCCGCACGATCTCCTTGCAGAAATGAGGATCACGAACATCGCCACAGACGACTTTGACCCGGTCTTTGCAGCCGACGTCCTCCAGCCAACCCCAATTGTTGAAGGAGTTGTACAGCGAGAGCGCGGTGACGTCGTAACCGCGCGCAACAAGCATCTCGACGAGATGAGAACCGATAAAACCGTCGGCACCGGTGACCAATACCTTCTTCTGCCCGCTCATCGCCGATTCTCTGCCGAAGTGTTCGCCTACCAACCCTCAAGACATTTAGCAGCCCCTAGCCATGTTCGCCACAACTAACGGCGGCGGGGCGCGTCGCGCTCATATGCCGGGTCAGACCGTCATTTAATCAGGCGAATGGTTTCCTCTATGTGGGGTCGCGATGACGCCCCGAACACAACCGACTGAATGTTGAGGCTATTGACGAAGTCGTAGGCCTCTTTCGGCGGCACCGCACCGGACGCCAGCGTCGACATCGCCATCATAGGAAATGCCTCGGGGTCGTTTTCCGCCAGCGCCTGCTTGTACGCCTCCACGCCCGGAGACATCAGGTAGCCGATCTTGTTGATCGAGGAACAAATCACCACCCCGGAGATGCCCCACTCCATCAGCTTGTTCCGGAGGTAAGGCATATTTTGGGTAATCAGCCCCGGCATCGCTCCGTACTTGCGGCGCACGTGCTCACAATATTCGCGGAAGATGTCGGCCGTATCCAGTCCGAGCAGCAGATCCGTGACAATGTTCTGCAAAAAGACGACCTTGATGTTGAGGCCGTCGAACATCTGCATTTCGGCATCGACCAGCATCTTCATCATGCGGACGATGTCCATCGACATCAGCGCCAGACCGCCTTGCGCCAGCTTGCCGATGCCCGACAACCGGCCCTTTTGAAACAAGACGTCGTTCAGAGTTCCGACGATGCCCTTCTCGGCAACCCAATTGGCGTACTTGTGGGGATACGGGATCGAAGGATACCAGCTGAGGCCGGCGTATCGCGAAGGATTGCTGCGGAAGCGGTCGCAGATCTCGGCCGCCCGGCTGTTGCTGTTGAGCATTACGGCGCGGAGGCCGGCGTCGATGGCGGCATCGTAGACCGAGAAAATTGCGTCGAGGTCGTGGAAGCGCTCCGCCAACTGCTGCGCCTTGTCCTGCGACATATGGTTGATGCCGAAGAACTGATTATCGCCGAAAACGATTTGGTCGATCGTGCTCACCTCAGACCATCTCCTTCTCGATCACAGCCGCGTCGCGGAAAATCTCGTCGATCACGGCCAGCGTTGCCGTCGCATCGGCGAAACTGCACATGGTCCGGCGATCCTCCGCGGCTTTGATCTTCTCGATGAAATGGTAGAGCTGCGCCGTAAACTCGACGCCTCTGACGTAAAACGGAACGGAGTTGAACACATCCGTTATATAGAGCGTGTTCCAGCCCCTCTTGAAACCGCGCTCGGGATCGTCGTGATCGAGAAAAAGCTTCAGCCCGTGCTGATCGGCCAGGATCTTGCCGCGGCGCCCGAACACTTCGAGTTTGTTGGTCGGCTTGCGGAAGCTCGCATCGCTCCAGTTCACATACAGCGCGCCGGTGCAGCCCGACTTATAGGCAAACGTGCTGGAGACAACATCCTCCACGTTCTTCGAAAACACATGCGTCAGGCGGCTGCCAGCCACTTTGTCGGGCGGACCGAACAGGAAATTGATGAGATCGATGGCGTGCGAAGCCATCTCGTAGGTCGCTCCGCCGCCATTTGCGTGCGACGAGCGCCAGCCCTCTCCCGCCTCTTCGCGAACGACGGTGCTACTGTACATTTCGCTGCGAAACCGCAGGATTTCGCCGAGCAGTCCGGCCTGCAGATAACGCTTCACCGCAACGAAAACGTCGTTGAAGCGGTTCACATAGCCGACCTGATTGACCAATCGGCTGCCGTCGAACAGTGCGGCCAGCTCTTCGCCCTCACGAACCGAGAGCAGGAAGGGCTTTTCGACAAAGGCGTGCAATCCCTTGCGGTGCGCAGCCGTCAGGATTCCATGGTTGAGCGCGGGCGGGGTACACAGCAGGATCGCGTCCAGCGCCTGCTTGTCGAACATTGTCTCGGCATCCTTGTAGGTCGCCGCCTTCACGGACTTATCGAGGAACAGACGCATCACCGACGAGGGTTCGGCAACAGCCGTAACCTCAACATCCGGGTGCGAGTTAATGATCGCATAGTGCGTAATCCCCATCCGGCCCGCACCAACGATACCAACCCTGATTTTTCCTCCGGACATTGCTCCCCCTTTTTTGAACACCCGCGACAGGAGAGAACCTGACGCTTCCCGCCGGCGTTTGTCGCATCTGCTTCAGCCGGCTTCGCGTTCCGTCGCAAATACCGGAAACCCCTGACGATGTTGGTGTGGTAACACCCCTGCAGGCCCCTGGTTTAGCGCCAACCGGTGGTAAGCAGCAAGTCTCCAGGACACACTATTCGTTGAGTTTGCGTTTGCCGAACCGAGATACGACGGTCCCACGCCAATGATCGGCTTGCCGCCCGCGGCAACGCAGACGCACGCTCATCCCGCCGACGAAAAGGTGCTGCAAATTGTCACGAACGCGACTGGCCGCATCGAACTCCTCCAGTACCGAAGCAACGCACCATGAATCGGCCCGATCGAATGTCGATTTCAAACCTTCTGGTAGGAGTTATCCTGAAACAGAGGATTTTCTTTGCGGGCGAAGAACAGATCCATCTGCCACAACGAATGGTCCGACGGACGCTGCATGGGGTCGGCTAAGTTGAAGCAGCGAAAACCCAGCGTATCGAGCAGCATACACATCTCGGGAAACAGCCGCGTCGTTTCGGTGTGACGGAAATTATAAACTTCCATCACGATGAAGCTGGTCTGCTTCAAAGTCTCCGCCGCACCGTTGAGAATAGGGACTTCGACGCCATGCGTGTCGAACTTCAGGACGAACGGGCCGCGGCAGTTTTTCATCTGCGCGATAGCATCGATCGAATGGGATGGAACGCTTCTGACCCGCCCCTCGCGACCGCCGACGGTGCTTCCGTCCAGATCGTCGCTGACACTGAGCTCGATGGTCTCGTTTGCCTTCTCGCCTGCCACACACAAAACGTAGTCGAACTTCGGGTGGCTCGCCTTCAACTGCTTCAGCGCGGGCTCTCTTTCCGCGAGCGGATCAATGGCGACAAAGTCCGCTTCCGGAAAATACTTCATCGCCGTTTTGCTCCAGCGGCCGTTGGAGGCACCGATATCGATGACGGAGCGGACATCTTGGGCCCCTCTCGCCATCACCTTGATGACGGATTCCATATCGATGCCGCTCTTGTAGAGTTGAACGCCGAACGGGCTGATGATCCCATTGGCGAAATTCAACAGCGTCCTTTTGAGCATCCCACCCTCCGCTCGATCCGCAATTTCGTATGATGTCCGGTCCCATTCGAAGGAAGTTCAGAGACGAAGGACCCGACCAACGCGCCGGTTCCTGTGCAGACATAGTGACGAGTTGGTCCCGTAGTACACGTTTACGATTTAGGCCACAACGCAAACAAAGTCGCGCCCTGGTCCGGCAGACATCCGATCACCGAAGCGGATTTTACTTCATCAAACCCTTGGATTTCATCTCCGCGAGCGAGCCTTCGTAATCGCTCGTCACTGCGCCGATGGTCCGGACCCAGGCGCAGAAACGGTCAAGGCCTTCATCGAAGCTGACCCGCGGCTTGAAGCCCAAGATCCTTTCGATGCGCTCCAGAGAAGCAAAATTGTGGCGGATATCACCGATCCGGAAGTTGCCGGTGACCGTAATCGGAGAATTGCCGTTCAGCTTGCGGTTCAAGGCATTGGCAACGGTCATCACATCCGTGGGAACGCCGGTTCCGACGTTGAACACATAGCCGCTTGCCCGATCGTCCATGATCGCAGCCGCCGTGATCCGCGCGACGTCGTCGATGAACACGAAATCGCGGCTTTCGGTGCCATCCTCGAAGACGTTGATGGGCTTGCCGCTCATGATCAGGTTGGAAAAGATTGAAAGGATGCCGGTATAAGGGTTGGAGAGCGACTGCCCCGGCCCATAGACATTCTGGTATCTGAGCGCGACGGGAGCAACCTTGATAGCCGGGCAGACCGTCATGACAAGCTGTTCTTGAACCTGCTTGGTAATGCCGTATACCGAGGACGGATGGAGTTTCGACTCTTCGTCGGTTGCCGTGAGCGCCAACCGCGAACTGCCGGGGTATTTCACCTCGAAGTCGCCCTTGCTCATGTCCTCGGCGGAACGGTGTTCGGGGTAGACCGCGCCAAGTTCCTTCGAAACGTATTTGCCTTCGCCGTAGATCGAGCGCGAAGAAGCGACCACGAGACGCTTCACGCTGTGCGGTTCATTGGCGAGAATGTCGAGCAGCAGCGATGTCCCGCCCACATTGACCTTCATATAATGGTCGATGCGGTACATGGACTGTCCCGTACCGGTTTCGGCGGCGAGATGGACGACCGCATCCTGGCCCGCCAGCGCGCGACGCAGATCGGCCCTGTCCGTCACATCACCACGGATAAACGCGACCTTGCCGGCGATGGACCGGTAGAGCACGGACTTCTCCGGCTCCTCGCCATGGATCTGGGGCGACAGATTATCGAGAACGGTAACCTTGCATCCCTCGGCAAGCAGCTTGGTCACGAGGTTCGTGCCGATGAACCCCGCCCCTCCGGTGACCAGAATATTTTTCATTTCTACTCCTCGATCGCCCCAAAACCATCGGGCGCCTAAAGCTTTTCCGCATCCGCGGCGGCGGAACGTTAGTCGATCAGGCGCCGTACGAAATTCTGAATGTGATAGGCCTCAATTGCATCGACGCCGCCTTCCAGCCCTCGCGCCAGAAACGTCTTCACGCCCGAAAAATCCAGGTCTCGATACGTGTGAATTCGATCGGGAGAATAGAACGCTTCCTGCAGGACGTTTTCGTTATTGGTGATGATTTTCCTGTCCATGCAGAGATTTTCGATCAGCCGCATGGTGTAGCCCGATTGGCGGTGATTGGCGAAATCGAAGACCGCCACCGAACGCGCGATCATGTCGTGTGCCCGTTTCCCGGATATCGGGAAGAAGGTAACTCCACGCGGAAAAATTCCCTGACGCAGAAGAAGGTAGAAGGCGTAAACGCTGCACGTCATATGCGTGTAGAAGGCGATGCCGTTTGCCCGGCAGTATGCCGCGAACGCCCGGACAGCGAGATAGCGCGGAGCGGTCGCAACATTGCCGATGCAATAGACGGCCCCTTCCGATGGCGGAACCGTCCGCATCGCCTGAAGCGATCGGAGGCAGAACAACGGCAGATAGCCGATCCCGAGCGCCGACGCATCGGCTTTGTCGAAGGTGAATACGCGATCGAAGACGTGCATCACGGGCCGGTAGTCGTGCGTGTATATCGAATCCCAGTTGTAAAGCACGAAGCGCGCCCCGGCGTGCTGGTGACGCAGGGTCTGGAGGTTTTCGACTGAGACTTGATGCGCCTGGATGAAGACCACGAAGTCGTAATGCCGGTTCTGCTCGGCCGCGATGATCGCGCGATGGTGGCGATCGAGCATCCGGCGATAGCGCGACGGCCACAGCCGGCGGACCAGCTGGAACTGCAAAGACCGGGGTTGCACCTCGTGATACGTGACCGCAAATCCCATCCGCTCGAATTCGGCGGCAATTCCGTCCGTATAGGCGTGATAGCGCAGCCCGATCAGCAGCAATCGGCTCGTTTCCGAGGATCGCGTTTGTAGGTCAAGGGTCTCTTGAGATGTCGGCGGAAGGTGCGGGCACATCGGGCTATCTCCTCAGGAACCGTGCGGTAAACAGCCCTTTGAAGAAGATCTCCGCCGTGCCGACAGCGGACCACCATAGCCGCTTGGCGCGCACCTTTGGCTGCATAATCAGACGGAACAGCCACTCCAGCCCAAGCTTTCGGATGATATAGGGGGCCCAGGGCACCACGCCTGAATGGAAATCGAACGCCCCTCCGACGCCGACCATCCAGGGTGCGTTGATGCGCCCGAGATGGCTGGCAATCCAGGCTTCTTGCTTGGGCAATCCCAAGCCAACCCAAACGATGTCGGGCTTGGCCTGATTGATCATCGCGACGATCTGATCGTCTTCCTCTTTCGTGAGTTCGCGAAACGGCGGCGTATATATCCCGCAAACGTTCAGATCCGGGTATTTCTCTCTGAGCCGCCGCGCCATTTCCTCGGCAACGCCTTCCTTGCCGCCGTAATAAAAATGCCGCCACCCCCGGCTCTGGCCGTAACGCGAACACTCGAGCTGGAAGAGAGGTCCGTTGAAACGCCGGATGCGGTAGCCCCAGGTCCAGCCGGCGACGATCACCCCAACGCCATCGCACAGCGAAAAGTCGGAACCCCGGATGAAGTCGCCGTGCCCCGGCCGCCGTAACCCATGGTACAGAGCTTCCGAATTGGTGATCGAGACATAGTGCCCGCACTCTTTGGCCGCAATGGCGCGCCCCACTTCCGCGAGCACCACGTCTGCGGGAGACAGCGAAATGGTCAATCCGCCAATGTTGGCCGTCGCCGGGCGGCGCCCTGGCGCTGGCTCTCCCGCACCTAATTCCTTTTCCGGATTATTCATTGCCCGTTTCTATCCTCCGGAACAACCCAGTGCTCCGGTACGCATACTCGGCGCGAAAGATTATGCGAGCGCGCCCCTCGAGTATCCCGAACTGCCGCTCTACTTCGCAGCAGCCAGAGGCTTATCCCGGTTTGAGACGTACCAGTCGTACGCCACCTTCAGACCGGCTTCGAGACCGGTCCCAGCCGCCCAACCCAGTTGCGTCATGCGCGATACGTCCATCACCTTCCGCATCATTCCGTCCGGTTTGCTGCGATCATAGGTGAATGAACCCGACCATCCGGCCACCTTGGCGACAGCTTCGGCCAACTCCCGGATCGTGGTTTCGCGGCCGGTGCCGAGATTGACGTGCCCGATACCGGAATAGTTCTTCATCAGGAACACCAGACCGTCCGCCAGATCCTCGGTGAACAAAAACTCGCGTTTGGGCGTGCCCGAACCCCAGATTGTCATGGTCGCATCGCCGTTGGTCTTGGCGGCATGCACCTTCATGATCATCGCGGCCACGACGTGTCCGTTCTGCAGATCGTAGCGATCGCCAGGGCCATAGAGATTCGTCGGCATCGCCGAAATGAAGTCGCAGCCGTATTGCCGGCGGTAGTAATCGCACATCTTGATGCCGGCGATCTTAGCGATGGCGTAGCCCTCGTTGGTCGGCTCCAACGGACCGGTGAGCAGCGCCTCCTCCTTCATCGGCTGCGGCGCCTCACGCGGGTAGATGCAGGACGACCCAAGGAACAGCAACTTACCCACGCCCACCGATTTGGCGGCATGAATGAGGTTCGTTTCGATCGCCAGGTTCTGATAGAGAAAATCCGCTGGATAAGTCGAGTTCGCGTAGATCCCGCCGACCTTCGCAGCCGCCACGAACATGGCATCGGGTCTTGCAGCCGCAAGATAGTCCTCGGTTTCCTTCTGGCGGGTCATATCGAGATCGGGATAGCTGATGGTCAGGACTTCGCAGTCCTCGCGCGCAAGCCTGCGTACGATCGACGATCCCGCCATACCGGTATGGCCGGCGACCAGCACACGCTTGCCCTTCAGCGAATAAATCTCACCCATTGGAGCGGTGTTCCTCTTTCAACACATGACTGAGGTCGGCCTGGACCATCTCCTTGACCAGATCCTTGAAGCCGATCCGATGATGCCAGCCCAAAACCTTGTGTGCCTTGGCCGGATCGCCGAGCAGAAGATCGACTTCCGTGGGGCGGAAATAGCGCGGATCTACGCGCACCAACTCCCGCCCGGTGTTGGCGTCGATCCCACGTTCACCCACCCCCGCCCCATCCCAAGCGATCGACACGCCCACTTCGGCAAAGGCCAGTTCGATGAACTCGCGGACGGAATGGGTTTCGCCGGTGGCAAGCACATAGTCGTCGGGCTTTTCCTGCTGCAGGATGCGCCACATGCCTTCGACATAATCGCGGGCGTGGCCCCAATCGCGTTTGGCGTCGAGATTGCCGATGAAGAGCTTTTCCTGCGTGCCGTGGTGGATCGCCGCCACCGCCCGCGTAATCTTGCGGGTGACGAAGGTCTCGCCGCGCATCGGGCTTTCGTGATTGAAAAGGATGCCGTTCGAGGCATGGATGCCGTAAGCCTCGCGGTAGTTGACGGTGATCCAATAGCCGTAAAGCTTGGCGGCGCCGTAGGGGCTGCGCGGATAGAACGGTGTGGTTTCGCGCTGCGGCGTTTCCTGTACCTTGCCGAACAGTTCCGACGTCGATGCCTGGTAGAAGCGGGTCTTGTCCTTCAGACCGAGGAGGCGGATCGCCTCCAGCAGCCGCAGCACACCCAGTCCGTCGGCATTGCCGGTATATTCCGCCGTCTCGAAGCTGACCTGCACATGGCTCTGGGCTGCGAGATTGTAGATTTCATCCGGCTGGGTCTCCTGGACCAAGCGAATGAGATTGGTGGAATCGATCATATCGCCGTAGTGCAGCCTGAACTTGGCGCTCGAAACCTGAGGGTCTTCGTACAGAGCGTCGACGCGTCCGGTGTTGAACGACGACGACCGCCGCTTGATCCCGTGGACCGTATAGCCCTTCTGCAGCAGCAACGCCGCGAGATAGGCGCCATCCTGCCCCGTCACGCCGGTAATCAATGCAACCTTGCCCATGTCATCCCCCATCAAAACAATCAGCTCGATGCAAACACAGCCTTCAAACGGCGCCTCAAGTTTCCCCTGCCGCTCAACCGCGGCCGAACGGAGCGATGAGACGGCCGCACCACGGCCACCACGCCCCAAGAAGCACCAAACCGGCCCAGACAATTACCGAGACCGCCGCAGTGATCATGAGCGCCTTGCCCGGAGAACCCGGAGAAACGGGTATGGGCGACGCATACGGCGGACTGACAAGAACGTAGGCAAAGCGCTTGTCGGCGACCATCATGACCTTGATGTCTTCTTGGTTCGCCATCGTCTGAATCAGTGCCGAGCGCTGCTCCGACTGGGTAACCCGCAGCAACTCACTTTCGATGTACTTAATTCGCGCGTCGACATCGCGCATCTGCTCCTGGCGAATAATATTGTCGGCGCGAAACAAGATTTTCGACAGCAGCAGTTCCGCCTTTTCGGGGCGATCGGACCTCAGTGAGAGAACCAGATAGTTGCTGCTGCCCAAGCCGGCAAAGCTCGCGGTCGCCGATTGGCCCACGCTGCCGGCCTGATCGATCGACAAATGCGATTTGAGATATTGAGCGAGCATAATCGAATTGGGATGGGTGGCGACCGGCCGGTGCATCAGCCGCTTGATCGGCGCCGTGAAGCGCGACAAACCGCCGGGCTCCATCCAGACCTTCTTTTCCGTGTCCCATAGGCCGCCAAACACCACTTGCAGCACGCCATCGTGCTCTGCGAGCTCATTGACGAGCCGCGGGGTCTGCAGCAGTTGCTGGTATTCCTGGAACGGATCGTTGCCGCCGTTACCGCCGCCTCCCAGCAACCGCGACGTCAGCCCGGTGGTGGCCTTCGGCAGCCCAGTCATCGAATTCAACATCGAATTGATTGGCGACGGATTGGGCGGGCCGATCACTGCGGTGGCCACGTACGTCGGCTTGCTCACCGCATAGAAGAGAAAAAACAGGACAACGAAAACGAACAGCACGACCGGGAAAAGCAGGAGATGCTGGCGTAACTTCCGGGCATACCTCGCGATCGCGCCGACAATTTCATCAAGTGCCACTCTGTCGTCGTCAGGATTTTCCATGTGACACCTATGCAGACAAACGATACGGGGGCAGCCGATCTAGCACGCCGATTTCCCCGGCCCTACGAACGCTTGCGGCCGCAGCAGAGGGACGTTTCTACGAGAAATTGAATCGCACGAGATTTTATAGCACCTGTTGTACTTAATCCAGAGGAATGCCCTAGCGTTTTCCTCACTCAATCCGCAAAGCTGCCCATTGCGCTCACCGGCCCCGGACGCGGCCCCGTGCTTTTAGTTCGGATTTGTTCTCCATAGCGCAGCGGATGGCTCAAATCCAGGCGCTCATCAAGCGCATAGCGATAGTGCTCGCGGCCGAAACCGTCGCGACATTCAACGCACCAAAAGCTCAGCCGACAGGTGCGACATTGAGTACATATCATCCGAGCGCCGACGGCATCCGGCGTCCGCGCGGACCAGTCACGTTGAGCACCACGTGCATTCCCGATTTCGCTCAGATCACAAGACGAGCATCCGAAACCTTGAAAACGCATCACGGACGAGTCGCAGAACCACGGCCGCGACGTCATCTACGTTTCGCCCCGCCGCAATCGAACACAACAACTTTCCGGAAGTGGAACTTGCCAAACAAATAGCGCGAGAGGAGTGCCAAGGCGGTGCACTTCCATGTATGGTCGGCGCGCATCACAGGGAAAGCGGATTGGATGTCAAACGTACTGGTTACGGGCGGAGCCGGCTTCATCGGCAGTCACATGACCTATGCTCTTCTCGATCGCGGCGACGAAGTCACCGTGCTCGACAATCTTGCCACCGGCGTGCGGTCCCTGGTTGCACAGCAAGCGGATTTCATCGAAGGCGATGTGGCCGACGCCGGACTGGTGCGCGACATTCTCCGCGGCCGCAAGATCGACGCCGTCATCCATTTCGCCGGATCCGTCGTGGTGCCGGAGTCGGTGGCTGATCCGCTCAAGTATTACGGCAACAACACAGCCGCGACCCGCGATCTTCTCGAAGCCTGCATCGCCGAGCGTATTGGCCGCTTCGTCTTCTCTTCGACCGCAGCAGTCTACGGCATGCCGGACGAGACCATCGTGACCGAAGAAACGCCAACGGCACCGATCAATCCTTACGGCCGCTCCAAACTGATGACGGAATGGATGCTGCGCGACATCGCCAAGGCGCATCCGTTCCGCTTCGTGGCGCTGCGCTACTTCAACGTTGCCGGGGCCGACCCGGCAGGGCGTACCGGACAGTCGACGCCGCGCGCCACCCATCTCATCAAACGCGCCTGCCAGGCTGCGCTCGGCCGGGCTCCGGCGCTCGATATTTTCGGGACCGATTTCTCCACGCCGGACGGTACCGGTGTGCGTGACTACATTCACATCAGCGATCTGATCGCCGCCCACCTGAAGGCGCTCGACGCTCTCGCGAACGGCGCGGAGTCCGACGTGTATAATTGCGGCTACGGCCGCGGCCTCAGCGTGCGCGAAATCGTCCAGGCGGTGGAGCGCGTCGCCGGCATCAAGGTCCCCACGCGCGAAGGGCCGCGCCGTCCCGGCGATCCGGCCATGCTGGTGGCCGATTCAGGCAAGCTCAAACGGACTCTCGGCTGGACCCCGCAACACGGCGATATCGACGAAATCGTCAAATCCGCCTTTGAATGGGAACGCCGTTTGGCCTGACGCCCCGGTTCTATCGCACCAGCCGACAGCCCCATAGGCAGCGGGGGCAAGTTGGGCTAAGAACACCCCGCATTTTGATCGGAGCAGCCATGAGCGTGCTCGTGACCGGCGCTGCCGGCTTTATCGGCTCTCACGTTTGCCATGCGCTTCTGGCGCGCGGCGAAACCGTCACAGGCGTCGACTGCATCAACGATTATTATGATGTGAAGCTGAAGGAAGCACGGCTCGCGCGCCTTACCGAGCGCAAGGGCTTCCGCTTCCTGAAGCTCGATTTCTCCGATCGCGATGCGATGATGACGCTGGCGGACGAGGATATCTCGCACATCGTCCATCTCGGCGCACAGCCGGGCGTGCGCTATTCGCTCACCAACCCTTATGCCTACATCACCGCCAATGTGATGGGACACGTGGTCGTTCTGGAGCTGGCGCGGCGCCTCAGGATGCTGAAGAACGTCGTCTACGCTTCGTCGTCGTCCGTCTATGGCGGCAATACCAAACTGCCGTTCACGGTGGGCGATCCGGTCGAAACCCCGGTCTCGCTCTATGCCGCCACCAAGCGCAGCGACGAGCTGATCTCCCACACTTACGCGCACCTGTACGGCATTCCGCAAATCGGGCTCAGGTTCTTCACCGTATACGGGCCATGGGGCCGCCCCGACATGGCGCCCTTCCTCTTCACCCGCGCCATGCTGGCGGGCGAAGAAATCCGCGTCTTCAACAACGGCGAAATGTGGCGCGACTTCACCTACATCGACGACATCGTTGCCGGTGTGGTCGCGGCGATGGACACCCCGCCTGCGCTCAAGCCGCCGCACAAGGTCTACAATATCGGCAACAACAATTCGGAAAAGCTGACCGACTTCATCGCTGCGCTGGAAAGCGCTCTCGGCATCAAGGCGAAAATGCGTTTCGAACCGATGCAGCCGGGCGACGTGGTGTCGACCTACGCCGATATCGAGGACACCAAGCGCGAACTCGGCTTCGCCCCGACCACACCCATTGCGGTCGGCGTGCCCAAATTCGTCGGCTGGTACCGCGACTTCTACAAGGTGTAGGTCACACCGCCTCGACGCAAAGTGCGATGCCCATGCCGCCGCCGATGCAGAGCGTGGCGAGACCTTTTTGCGCGCCCGAACGCTTCAACTCGTGCAACAGCGTCACCAGGATGCGTGCGCCCGAAGCGCCGATCGGATGACCGAGGGCAATGGCGCCGCCGTTGCGATTGACCTTCACCGGATCGAAACCGAGTTCACGCGAGACGGCCAGCGCCTGAGCGGCGAAGGCCTCGTTGGCCTCGATCACATCGAGATCGGCGACACTCCAACCGGCCTTGGCAAGCGCCTTGCGGGTCGCCGGAATAGGGCCGGTCCCCATCACCGCCGGATCGACGCCAGCCGTCGCCCATGAGGCGATGCGGGCCAATGGCGCGATGCCGCGTTTCTTGGCTTCCGCCGCCGACATTACTACCAGTGCCGCAGCCCCATCGTTGATGCCGGAGGCATTGCCGGCCGTCACGGTGCCGTCTTTAGCAAACGCCGGACGCAGTTTGGCGAGGATTTCGAGCGTGGTGTCGGATTTGATGTATTCGTCTTTGTCGATCACAACGTCGACTTTGCGGCCCTTGACGGTGACCGGGACGATCTCCGCAGCGAAGCGCCCGGCAGCTTGAGCGGCGGCGGCTTTCTGCTGTGAGGCCAGCGCAAATGCGTCCTGATCGGCGCGGCTGATGCCGTATTGCTTGGCGACGTTCTCGGCGGTGATGCCCATATGATAATCGTTGAAGGCATCCCACAGACCGTCCTTGATCATCGTATCGGTGAGTTCGCCGGCGCCCATTTTGACGCCAGCGCGCAGATGCACGGCGTGGACCGCCAAGCTCATCGATTCCTGGCCGCCCGCCACCACGACAGAGGCATCGCCCGCTGCAACCGCTTGGGCCGCCAGCGCCACGGCGCGAAGTCCCGAGCCGCAGACCTGGTTGATGCCGATGGCCGTCGAGCTGATCGGCAAGCCGGCCGCCAACGCAGACTGTCGCGCAGGATTCTGCCCCTGCCCCGCACCCAATACCTGACCAAGGATGACTTCATCGACCTCGCTTGGCGCCACACCGGCCCGCTCCAGCGCAGCGCGAATCGCGGTTTCGCCGAGTTTGACCGCGGAGACGGTCGCGAAGGCGCCGTTGAACGAACCGATCGGCGTGCGGGCGGCGGAGGCGATGACGATCTCGGTCATGAATGGTCTCCTTGGAGAGGCGAACAGCGAGTTTCACGACGAAAAGGGATCGAGGTGAGCGGCAGAGTGCAGCAAGGGCGGCATGATTGCGGGACACACCCGGCGCGCTCACCTCGAAGGGATTACAGGACTTCGAACAATCCCGCCGCACCCATGCCGCCGCCGATGCACATGGTCACGACGACGTATTTGGCGCCGCGGCGCTTGCCCTCGATCAACGCATGCATGGTGCAACGGTTGCCCGACATGCCGTAGGGATGGCCGACGGCAATGGCCCCGCCATCGACGTTGTACAGGTCATTTGAAATGCCGAGCCGGTCGCGGCAGTAAAGCGCCTGCACGGCAAAGGCCTCGTTCAATTCCCACAAACCGATATCTTCGATCTTGAGGCCGAAGCGCTTCAACAACTTCGGAATCGCAAAGACCGGTCCAATGCCCATCTCATCGGGGTCGGTACCGGCAACGGCCATACCGCAATAGCGGCCGAGCGGCTTGAGCCCGCGCTTGGCGGCAAGGTTCGCCTCCATCAGCACGCAAGCCGCAGCGCCGTCCGACAGTTGGCTGGCGTTGCCTGCCGTGACACAGCCGTTCTCGCGCACCGGCTTGAGGCTCTTGAGGCCTTCCAGCGTGGTTTCGGGACGATTGCCCTCGTCCTTCTTGAGAGTGACCTCCTGCATCGACGTGGTGCCGGTCGCCTTATCGACCACGATTTTGGTCGCCGTGACCGGAACGATCTCGGCATCGAAACGGCCCGCGGTCTGGGCGGCAGCGACGCGCTGCTGCGACTGGAAGGCGTATTCGTCCTGCACATCGCGGCTGACGCCGTAGCGCTTAGCCACGATCTCGGCCGTGTCGATCATCGGCGTGTTGAAGGTCGGACGCAGCTTAAGGATCGCCGGGTCGTAGGTGATGCGGAGTTCCTTGGTCTGAACCCGCGAAATGGACTCGACGCCGCCCGCAACGATGACGTCCATGCGGTCGACGATGATTTCCTTGGCGGCCGTCGCAATGGTCATCAGACCCGAAGAACATTGGCGCTCAACGGTCATGCCGGGGACGGTGACGGGCAAACCCGCGGCCAAGGCGCACTGGCGACCGATGACGTCCTGCTCGCCCTGAGTCAGCGAACAGCCGAACAGGCAATCCTCGATCTCGGCCGGATCGACGCCGGCCCTGGCGACCGCGGCGCGAACGGCGTGCGCTGCCAATGACGGCGCCGGCGTGGCGTTGAAGGCACCCTTGTAGGCTTTGCCGATCGGCGTGCGTGCCGCGGCTACGATAACGGCTTCACGGCTCATGTCAGGCTCCCTTCTTGTCGGGGGCGACGTAGCCGGCCTTCTTCAACTCGACCTCGCTCTGCATGAAGCCATAGGGAGGCACGATCTCGTCCGTGCGGTCCACGACTTCCGCCCAGCGCGCCACCAACTCGTCGGCCGACGGCGGATTGCCCGCGACATGGATGCCGTTGGTGAGCGTGATGTTGGCGATTTCGAAACTGCCGGCACCGGCACAGAGGATTGCGCGGGTCGGAGCACTTTCGTCGACCAGCGCCAGGATCGCGGGCGCCACGAAATCGGGCTGCAACAGCTTGAGCTGCTCGTCGGGCAGGATGCCGGAGGTCATGCCGGTCGCCGCCGTCGGCGCGATCGCGTTGACGTGGATGCCGTACTTGGCGCCTTCGATCGCCAGGGTCTGCATCAGGCCGACGAGGCCCATCTTGGCGGCACTGTAATTCGATTGCCCGAAATTGCCGTACAGGCCCGACGACGAGGTCGTCATCACGATGCGCCCGTACTTCTGCTCGCGCATCGTTTCCCACACCGCCTTGGTGCAGGTCACCGACCCCATCAGGTGGATTTCGAGAATCAGGCGGAAGTCGTCGAGCGTGATCTTGGCGAACGACTTGTCGCGCAGGATGCCGGCGTTGTTGACGAGAATGTCGACGCGCTTCCAGTCCTTGACGGTCTCATCGACCATCGCCTGAACGGCAGCGGCATCGGTCACCGAACACTTGGCCGCACGCGCTTCGCCGCCGGCCGCGACGATTTCCTGCGCCACTTTGTCAGCCCCGTCGCCGAGATCGTTCACCACGACCCGTGCGCCACGCTGCGCCAGCAGCAAGGCATAGCTCCGGCCCAAGCCACCACCGGCTCCGGTCACGATCGCAACACGTCCATTCAGATCAATCACATGCGTCTCCTGTCCTGTTCGCGGCCGTGGTGCGGAAAATCCAGCCAGACGTCGGGTGGGTTCGAGCCGAGCCGCAGCTTCGCCATAAGGCCTTTCTCTTTCATTCACTATCGGATGAATGAGTATTGATTGTCTAGTGAATTTATGCCAGTGTGACAGAATGCGCGAAAGAACGCAGCAATGCGCCAAAGAGCGCGCGGGAAACGCAAAGATCACGATCACAGAGAGGGGATTATGAAGACCTACGCACTCATGCTGGGCGCTTCGGTGCTGGCAATATCTTGCTGCGCGACAGCGTTTGCAGCGGATCCGCCGGCATCCAAGAAAGAGACCGCGGAACTCGAAACGGTGGTCGTCACCGGACAGCGCCGCACCGAAAACCTGCAGACCACCGGCGTTGCCGCGACGGTACTCACCGCAACCGACATCGAGAACAAGAACGTCGTCAAGATCGACGACTTGCAGTTCACCGCCCCCGCCGTTGTCATCAACAACTTCGGTCAGGGCATCAACTTCAACATTCGCGGCGTCGGCAAAGGCGAAACCAACACCCAAACGCTGACGGGCGTCATCACCTATCGCGACGGCGTGGCGACCTTCCCCGGCTATTTCACGGAAGAGCCCTACTACGACATCGCCGGCGTCGAAATATATCGCGGCCCGCAGGGCACTTTCGTGGGTCAGAACGCAACCGGCGGCGCCGTCTTCGTCCGCACCAACGATCCGGAGATCGGCGGCGGCTATAACGGCTACATCCTCGGGCAGGTCGGCAACTACTACAACGCGCACGTTCAGGGCGCGATCAACATCCCGGTCAGCGACACGTTTGCGGCGCGGTTCTCGTTCTTCACCTATCGCCGCTCAAGCTATTTCTCCATCACCGACAGCGATCCGAAGGACAACTGCCCCGGCCACAAATATACCGACTGCAAGCCCGGCTATAATCCCGGCGATGCGCAGTGGGCGGCAGGCCGTCTCAGTCTGTTGTGGAAGCCCACCGACGCGCTGACGGTTTCGTTCAAGTACGATGCCGACTATCTCGACAACGGCGCCTATCCGGCCGGCAACTACACCGATACCTGGAAGACCTGGCCGACCAAGGGCGGCATTCCGGCCCCGGCAGAATGGACGGCCAACGGCGGCATCAATCCGCACTACAGCAATGACATTTTCCACGTCACTGCCAACGCGCCGCAATATGCGCTCGACCGCTTCACCCGCGCCGTACTGAAAGTCGATTACGTCTTCCCGGACGGGATCACGCTGCGTTCGGTGTCGGGCTTCCAGAACGGTAACACCAACTGGTCGACCGATCTCGATGCGACGGATTACGGCGCACAGACGTCCTACTATAGCATCACCAATCCCGCCACCGGGGTCGTCAACTATTACCGTCCCAAGAATTGGTCATTCTTCGATCACGTCGACGAAACGATCTGGTCGCAGGAATTCAACCTGATCTCGCCCGATACCTGGCGCGTCAACTGGGTGCTGGGTCTGTCCGCGCAATCGGACATTTACGACTTTCCGCAAGGCAAGTTCTACACGCTCGTACCACATAATAACGAAGTGAGCGTGCCGGGCGTCGACACCACGACCCAGGCGACCTTGTGGGGACAAAACTATCAGGCCTCGTACGCGGTGTTCGGCCAGATCGGCTATCACATCACGCCGAAAGTCGAGGTCCAACTGGGTGGGCGCTACTCGATCAACCGCACCACCAACAACGTCACCTGGAACCAATACGGCCTCGTCGCAAGCCAGAGCGGCAAAGCCGGCAATTTCGAGAAGTCCGACAACTTCTCCTACAAGGCCTCTCTCAACTGGACGATCAACGACAACAACTTCGCCTATGCGTTCATCGCAACCGGCTACAAGCCGGGCGGCCTCAATCCGCCGATCTACAATGCCGTTCAACCGAAGCCGTTCGGGCCGGAGACCATCACCTCGTATGAAACGGGCTGGAAATCGACGATGCTCGACGGCCATCTGCGCAGCTCGATCGACGCCTATTACAACGCCTATAAGGGCTTCATCGTCACGATCGGCTATCCGGACTTCACCTATCCCGGCTACGCCACCGAAGTGAACAATCCTTCGACCACCGTGTCATACGGCTTCGAAGCGGAATTGGAAGCGGTGTTCGGAGACTTCCGCGGCACCGCTGGTGTCGGCCTGATGCATCAGTCGATCGGCAAGTTCTACGCCATCGACGCACGCGCCGTTTCCGCCTTCGGGTTTGGAAAATGCGATCCGACCAAAGGCCCACTACCCGACCAGTACGGGCTTCTGCCGGCGGCCAACGTGTGCGTCAATCTCTCCGGGCATTCGATGACCTACGCGCCGCTGTTCACGTTCAATATCGGCGCGGAATACACCTTCCATCTCGAGAGCGGCGACACGCTGACGCCGCGGCTCAACTTCGGCCACCAGTCGCCGCAATGGGCTTCGCTGTTTGCCAACGAGGGCTTGGGCGACCGCATCGAGGCGCGCAACCTGCTCGGCGGACAGTTCGAGTGGAAGCACGACACCTACATCATGGCGCTGTACGGCACCAACCTGCTCGACCAGCACTACACGGCAGCCGTGCTGCGGCCGCTGCGTATGCCTGGCCCGCCGCGTGAGTACGGCATCCGCGTCACCAAAGTGTTCTGATCTATGCCTTCCGGTCGCCGCGCTCTCGTTGCCAGCCGGCGACCGGCTTTCTTCTCCATATCCGACGGACCGATCGGATGCGGGCGGCACCAGCGCCACTCCGGACAAAGGTCAGGTAACGCAAAATTCCAGCACGTCTCCTGAAAGGTTCGTTCCCAACATGCGTACTGCATCCTTACCAGCGAAGAAAATCACCGCCACTGAAGCGGCCGCCCTGGTGAAATCCGGTTATTGGCTCGATTATAGTGCTTGCCTCGGCCAGCCCGACGTGTTCGACGAAGCGCTCGCCGCCCGCGCCGGCGAACTCTCCAACGTCGGCATTCGTTGCAGCCTCTGTGCCAAACCGCGCGCGGTGCTCGAAGTCGATCCCGAAGGCAAACACTTCCATTGGCATAGCTGGCATCTGTCCGCCTACGAGCGCAGAAAATCCGACGCCGGCATCGCGACCCACATTCCGGAGCACCTGGGGGAGATTCCCGACTATTACCGCCGATTCCTGCCGCCGATCGATATCGTCGCGATCAAAGTGCATCCCGCCGACAAGGACGGCTGGTTCAATTTCGGTCCCACCGCCTTGTGGGCGCGCGCCATCATCGAAAGCGCCAAGACGGTGATCGTCGAAGTTTCGACGGCGGTGCCGTACGTGTTCGGCAAGGACAACGGCATCCATATCAGCGAAGTCGACTACATCATCGACGGCGACAATCAGCCCCTGCCCGAATTGAAGGCGCCGCCGATCTCCGACATCGACCGCACCATCGCCCAGCACATCGCCGGCGAATTCGAAGACGGCGCCTGCCTGCAAATCGGCATCGGCGGCATGCCCAATGCGGTCTGTTCGCTGTTGCGCGATTCCGGCGCCAAGGATCTCGGCATCCACACCGAGATGCTCACCGACGGGCTGATCGAGCTTTACAAGGCCGGCATCGTCAACGGTGCGAAGAAGCAGCTCGATCCGGGCAAGTGCGTTTTCGCCTTCGCCCATGGCTCGCAGAGCATGTACGACGCCACCGACCGCAATCCCGACATGCTATGCTGCGCCACCGACTACACCAACTCGCCGCATATCGTGATGCAGAACGACAAAGTCTTCTCGATCAACTCCACCACTCAGATGGACCTGCAAGGCCAAGCGGCGTCCGAAAGTGACGGCCATCGCCAGATTTCAGGAACCGGCGGTCAGGCCCAGTTCGCCCGCGGCGCCTATGCCTCCAAAGGCGGCAAGTCGTTCATCTGCATGCCGTCGGTGTTCGAGAAGAACGGCGTGCGCAAGAGCCGTATTGTGCTCAACCTGACGCCCGGCAACATCGTCACAACGCCGCGGACGGACGTCATGTACGTCGTGACCGAATACGGCTTGGTCAATCTGAAAGGCAAATCGATCCCCGAGCGTGTCCACGCCATGATCGGCCTCGCCCATCCCGATTATCGCGAGGAACTCGAGCGCCAAGCCTACGAAAACCGGCTTCTCCCGCGCGCGGTGTATCCGGCATTCAATGCGGACAGCCGCAAGATCGGTTGATCCCTCCCCTTCGCTGTAGGCCTGGGCGCCTCGGAAACTCCGGGGCGCCCTTTTTTTGGGCGTCTCCCCCGCGACGCCAAACCGCAACCTGGGGTATCCGTTCGGGATTGCGCGGTTCCGCGCAAGAAACTGAAATATGTATTGACGCCTCCACTTGAGGGATGCCGGGTACAGATGATTGACAACTGTCGATTGCGCGCTTAATTCGCATAGAGACAGTCATTATTCCGCGAATGAATCATTGAGCGTCCCGAACGGTCGGGCTTATCTTCCAGCGTGGTGCCGTCATGTCAGAAGCTGCGAGCATGAAACCAGGAGAGGCGACGGCCAAGCGTCCACGTCGCAGCAAAGCCGAACAGCGCGCCGAAAGCCTCGAGCAGATCCTCGATGCGGCCGAGTACCTGTTCTCCAAGAACGGGTTCTATGGCGTCACCCTGCGCGACGTCGCCGAACGGGTCGGCATTCATACGACGCTGCTGCACTACTATTTCGAGGACAAACGCGACCTGTTCCAGGCCGTGTTCGAACGCCGCGCCGGCACGACCCGCCAGCGCCGCATGGAAGCGCTTGAGAAATACGAAGCCGAAGCCGGCGACCATCCCACCGTCGAAGGCGCGCTGCGGGCGTTCCTCGATACCGACCTCGATCTTTATCGCGAGGGCGGCGAGCAATGGATGAATTACGCCGCCTTCGTCGCCCGCGTTTCGAATACCCACGAAGGCGCGGAGATGATGCAGATCCTGTTCGATCCGGTCGTCCTCAAGCTGGTCAAGCTGTTGAAGCGGGCCCTGCCCGACTACACCGAAGAAGATATTTTCTGGGGCTACCACTTCGTCACCGGCGCGCTGATGAACACGCTGGCACGGACCGGACGCATCGATCATCTGTCGGGAGGCCTGTGCCGCTCCGACGATTTCGAGGCGATCAAGCGGCGCATGGCCAAATTTATGGCGGCGGGCTTTTTGACCCTTAAGTCGTAACCGGGTTCTTCGGCGACCACAGCCCGACATTCCAGTTCCAAGCGATGTCGTGCGCCCGGCGGCGGCGCACCACTTCTTCGTGCAACGCAAACATGCCCGGCATGAGATCGCATGTGGCGTGCAGATCTTCGTCGATCACCAGGGCGTGACCCGATGTCCCAAATGCGGGCCATTCCGGCGCATTGGCCGCTTGCGGCCGGCCGCTACGCGCAAAACTCGACCAATAGCCTACCATGACTTCCGACAGCTTCAGTTCCTGCGGCGTCGAGGGGACCTTCGGCCAGCGCGAGGTGGAGCGATCGGCTGTACCGAACGCATACGGGATTTCGCTGCCGTGGAAAGCGCGCCGACCGGTCGAATCCGCGGCCGGATAGCCGTGGTCCCAGAAATAGAGATATGACGGTTGGCCTGATGATGCTTGCTTGCGGACCAAGCGCTCGGCAGTCCAGCCGTAGAGCGCATCGCGGGTTCCCGCGTAAAGACTCTCCCGCACGTCGGTAGCGGGATAGAGCCGCAGATACTCACCGGCGAGATCGCCATAGCGGTCGCGGATGACGGCTTCATACTCGGTCGCCGTGTCGGGTGGCGGCGGAACCAAAAATCTCAGCGAGCGGATTTCACCGCTGTTGAACCCGGCCAGAAGCGGCACCGGCGCCTGCTCGCCGCGGTCGAACACATCGACCAGCTGATCAGGTAGCACATGCCCGTCGACCGCTCCGAACGGTGCAAAGCCGGCCGCGGAAGCGCGGAGGGCCAAATCGCCCGGCGGCACTGCTCGCAGCACGGCGATATCGTTTGTACCCAGCGCGCGCGCCAGCTTGGCACCCGCCTCCTCGGCGCAGGGAAGACCGTAGCGGCGCTCCTTCAGCATCGGCGTGGTGATCATGTAGGCGCTTTGCGCGATCGCCTTGGCGAACAATCCGCGCGCCAGCGGCGACGCCATCAAATACATGACGCTGAGGGCACCGGCGGACTCCCCCGTAATGGTCACATTGTTGGGATCGCCGCCGAAAGCCGCGATGTTGCGGCGGATCCAGCGCAGCGCTTCGATCTGATCGAGCAAACCGTAATTGCCGCTGATCCCTAGCGGGGATTCGGCACTGAGGCCGGGATGGGCAAGCCAGCCGAACACGCCGAGCCGGTAATTGATCGTCACCACGACAATCCCGCGCGAGGCCAGTTTGGCGCCGTCGTAGAAACCTTCGCGGCTGGAGCCGATGACGAGCGAGCCGCCATGAATCCAGATCAGTACCGGCGCAGCACTGACACCAGCAGGGGCCCAGATGTTCAGCGTCAGGCAATCCTCACTCATCGGCTGCGGATGATCGGCCGAGATCTCGTAAATGCTTCCGGCTGGGGATGGCGGCTGAACGGCGGCAGGACCGAAAGCCGTCGCCCGTCGAACGCCGGACCAGCGCGAGACGGGCTGCGGCGGTTTCCAGCGCTCCGGCGGCTCGGCATACGGAATGCCCCGGAAGACATGCAGCGCGGCCTCTTGCAGCCCTTCCAGGGCGCCATCAGAGGCTTCTACGATCGGGCCGTGGGGCGCCATAGCCCGTCTCCCCTCAGTTGCACGCGGCCGTCTTGGCCGGGAGCTTCGGCGCAGCCAGTCCGGCATTCCAATTCCACGGCTGAGCGCCGCTGGCACGGCGCCGGCAGACCACCTTCTCGACGAGATCGTACATGCCGGGCATCAGATGGGTCGATGTCTGCGGAGACTGCTGAAAGGCAAGATAGGCCGAGGTCGCATCGTACGCGGGCCATACCGGTGCGTTGGCCGCCTCTGGTTTGCCGGTGCGCATGAAACTGACCCAGTAGCTCATCAGCACTTCGGAGGTGCTCCTTTCTTCCGGCGTTTCAGGCACCTTCGGCCAATACGGCCCGACGCGATCGAAGGTTCCGAACAGATACGGCAGTTCTTCCGCGTGGAAACCGTGCAGGCCGACCGAGTCCGCGGCGGGATAAGCGTGGTCCCAGATATAGAGATAAGCAGGTTGTCCAAGCCGCGTTTGCTTTTTGACCAGCCGTTCGGCTGTCCAGCCGTAAAGCGCATCGCGCGAGGCGGCGAAGATGCTCTCCTGCATATTGCTGCCGGGATAGAGGCGCAGGAAGTCGTCAGCGAGATCCTGATAGCGGTCGCGGATGACGGCTTCATAGTCGGACGCGGAGGCCGGAACTGCGGGCGCCAGAATCCGGAGCGAACGGATTTCGCCGCTATTGAACCCGGCCATCAGCGGCACCGGTGCCTGCTCGCCAGCATCGAGAGTGTCGACGAGTTGGCGCTTCAGCACATGACCATCGACAGCCCCGAACGGCGAAAACCGCGCCATCGCGGCCGCAGTGGTCAACTCTTCGGCGTCCATGGCCCGAAGCGCCTTGATGTCGGGTTTGTGCAAAGCGGCCGCCAAAGCGACGCCCGACTGCTCGGCCGAGGGCAGACCGTATTTCGCTTCTTTCAATTCGGGCGTGGTAATCATGTAGGCGCTCTGCGCGATCGCCTTGGCGAACAAGCCGCGCGCCTCGGGCGAGGCCAGCAGATACATCACCGATAGGCCACCGGCGGATTGGCCGGCAATCGTCACGTTCGCGGGATCGCCGCCGAACGACGCGATATTCTGCTTCACCCATTTGAGTGCCGCGATCTGGTCCAGAATGCCCCAGTTGCCGGAAATTCCCAGCGGGGATTCGGCACTGAGTTCGGGATGGGCAAGGAAGCCGAACACGCCGACGCGATAGTTGATCGAAACCACGACCACGCCATGGGCAGCCAGTTTGGCGCCGTCGTACATACGTTCCGAACTTGAGCCTCCGACCAAGGCGCCGCCATGAATCCAGAAGAACACAGGCGCGTTCTTGGCATCGGCCGGTGCCCAGATATTCAGGGTCAGGCAGTCTTCGCTAAGCGGGCCGGGATCGTCGGTGTAGATGTTGGGCAGCTTGCTGATCGGCTGCATGCAGGCGCTGCCGTAGGCGGCGGCGGATTTGACGCCTTGCCAGCGCGGCATCGGGGACGGCGCCTTCCAGCGCAGTTGCCCGACCGGCGGCAAGGCATAAGGAATGCCCTTGAAGACGCTGATTGCGCCATCGCTCCGCCCCTCAAGCTTTCCGGCCGGCGTATCCACGACCGGATTAGCAACGCAATACGAAGCCGAGAACGCAAGACATGCGGCCGCGGCAATGGCAAGACGGCGAAGCGAGATCATGCGACGGTTTCTCCGACGGTGCGGCTTTCTCGGCGCAGTACGCGCGACAGCCAGAAGAAAAGTACGATGGCCAGAACATAGCACGGCACCAGCGCGAACAGGGCGATCTGCAGCGAATTGTGGAACGCCGCGGCGCGGAAATGATCGCTGACCGCACCGACGAAAGTCGGGCCAAGGCCGAGGCCGATGAAGTTCATCACCATGAGCAGCAATGCGCCCGACATCACCCGCTGATCGGGACGCACTTCCTGCTGCACTAGTGTCACCACGGCAGGCAGATAAAAGAAATTGAGGAACATGCACGCGGACAGGAACCCGAGTGCGACGGGCCAGCCGGGGGACCACAAGAAGCCAATATAGAACGGCAGCGAAATCGACAGCGATATGGCGCCCACCAAGCCGTAGGCTCGCTTCGAGCGCCGGGTGAAATGATCCACCGAGCGGCCGGAGACGAACAGTCCGAGGCTCATCACGATCCCAACCACCAGCGCATACCAGAGCGCCACTTCGTTGAGCGTCATCCCCTTCTCGCGCATCAGGAACAGGACGGTGAAATTGCCGACACCGTAGGTGATCATCTGGGTAGCGCCGCCACCGAGGGCGGCCAACACCAGCGCCCGCCGCGAGAAGAACGTCTTCAACGTTTCGAGGAACCCGGATTTCTTGGCCGACTGGGCCGAGGCCGGATCGAGCCCGCCGCGTTTGGGCTCCTTGACGACAAGAAGGATGCCGATCACGGCGAGAATGCCGACGGCACCAAGGCCGCGGAACGCCATTTGCCAGCTGAACGCCGAGGCGATCGACGCGCCGAAAGCAATGGCGAGCGCCGCGCCGATCGGCAGACCGAGATTGTACAGCCCGAGTGCGGTCCCGCGCCGTCCCGGCGGGAAGTAGTCCGAGATGATCGCATAGGACGGCGGCACGCCGCCCGCCTCGCCAAAACCCACCGCCATATAGGACAGCGCAAACTGGAGATAGCTGACGGCAAAACCGCAGGCCATCGTCGCCCCGCTCCAGATCGCACAAGCACAGGCGAGCACCTTGGAGCGGCTGCTTTTGTCGGCGATATAGCCGACCGGAATCGAGATGAACGTGTAGAAGATCGCGAAATAGAAGCCGCTGATCATGCCGAACTGGCCGTCGGTCAGATGCAGCGAATCCTCGATCGGCTTTGCCAAAATGGCCGGCAACTGGCGGCAAAGAAAGTTGAGGACGTATACGATGGTCAGCATCGCAAGAACCGCCCAGGCGCGCCGGCTAGGGCTTTGCGGCTGCACATTCGACGAAACACTGGTCAACATCCGGCTGTTTCTCCAATTTCACGGCTCTCGCGCCGTAGCACGCGCGCAAGCATCAGGAAGACCGCTATCGCTACGACGTAGAAAAAGAGGCAGGTATAAAGCGCCCAGTGAAGCGAGTGATCCGGCGAATATGCACGCAGGAAATCGCTGGCCGCACCGACATAGGTCGGACCAAGGCCGAGGCCGATGAAATTCATCACAAGAAGGAGCAAAGCACCCGACATCACCCGTTGGTTTGGCCGGACTTCCTGCTGCACCAGGGTGACGGTGGACGACAGATAGAAATAGTTGAAGAACATCGTCAGGCAGAGGAACCAGCATGCTCCGGACCAGCCCGGTGCCGAAAGAAAGGCAATGAAGACGGGAACGGCGAAAATCAGCGACGTCGCGGGGATCACGGCGTAGGCCGAACGCGACCGCTTGGTGAAACGGTCGATCAGCAGGCCACTGGCGACCATGCTTCCGGTCATCCCGACGAACACCACCAGAGAATAATAGACGGCGACCTCGCCGAGCGTCATGGCCTTTTCGCGCATGAGATAAAGAACGGCGAAATTCTGCAGCCCGTAGGTCACCAACTGGGTGATTCCGCCGCCGAATGCCGCCAGCGCCAGCGACGGCCGCGAGAAGAACATCCGGAATGTTGCGAGGAAGCTCGCATTTTCCGGCTCATCTGCGCTGCCGGCATCGAGCCCGCCGCGCGGAGGCTCGCGCACCACGAAAAGCACGGCGATAGCGGCCAGAATGCCGACGCTGCCGAGAACCACGAACGCGTAGCGCCAGCTGAAGGCGGCCGCGATGGAAGCACCGAAAGCCACGCCCAAAGCCGCACCAATTCCCGGACCCGTATTATAGATGCCAAGCGCCGTGCCGCGACGATGAGGCGGGAAATAGTCCGAGATGATCGCATAGGACGGGGGCACGCCGCCCGCCTCGCCGAACCCGACCGTCATCCGCGCGATGGCGAATTGCACGTAGTTGATCGCCAAACCGCAGGACATGGTGGCGGCGCTCCAGAGCGCACACGCCAGCGCCAGCACCTTCGACCGCGACGTCCGGTCGGCGAGATAGCCGATGGGAATCGAGATGAACGTGTAGAAGACGGCGAAGTAGAAGCCGCCGATCAGTCCGAGTTGGCCGTCGGAGAAATGAAGCGTGTCCTGGATCGGCTTGGCGAGGATCGGCAGCAGCTGCCGGTCGAGGAAGTTCAGGACGTACACGAAACACAGCATGCTCAGGACGATCCAGGCACGCGATCCGATCCGAGCGGACTGCGCCATCGGTGGATGTGCGATCTGCCCGGTCTGCCTCGCCGGGGCCGGAGGCAACTGCGACATGATCAGTGGCCGCGGCTACGAGAAATGAGAATTAGTCGCAATTTCCTGCGACCGGTCGACGGATCTGACAGGACTTCGGGCGTGTCGGTATCCACATGCCCCTCCCTTTGAATTGATCTTCCTGGTGTTTTTTGAAGCTCACAATGACCCGCCAAACCGGGACTGTCAACATTCACTCTCTCGTGGGTGAATTTGTCATCTGACAACCCAGGTGGTAGGTGAGAAGATTATTGCCGGATAGGCGCCCCCTCGAGGACGCCAGTAAGATCTTTGTCGCTTATCCCTGGAGGTGCGCCGTGGAATCTCCCGCCAATCAGCCCGAATTGAATGGCGGCAGTCGCCGCATGGCCCTCGGCCTGGTGACGACGCTGTTCTTCATGTGGGGGTTCTGCACCGTTCTCAACGATATCCTGGTGCCGCATCTGAAGGCCGTGTTCGAGATGAACTACGTCCAGACGATGCTGATCCAGTTCACCTTTTTCGGCAGCTACCTGGTCTGGTCGTGGCCGTCCGCCTTGCTGGTCCAGAAGGTCGGCTATCGCCACGCGATCGCGATCGGTCTGTCGGTGATGGGCATCGGCTGCCTGATCTTCCTGCCCGCCGCGCAGGGGCCCTCCTACGCGATGTTCCTCGTGGCGCTGTTCGTGCTTGCCGCCGGCATGACCATTCTGCAGGTGGCCGCCAATCCCTATATCGCGATGCTCGGACCGGAACGGACCGCCTCGGCCCGGCTCAATATGGCGCAAGGCTTCAATTCGGTCGGCACACTGCTGGCGCCGCTGTTCGGCAGCATCCTGATCCTGTCGCAGACGAAGGCGGGAACGATGGCGGCGGGTACGGTCACCTCGTTGGCGGACCGCATGTCCGACGCCCGCGCGGTGCAACTGCCTTATCTCGGAATCGCCGCCGTCTTGCTCGCCCTGTCGGCATTGATGTGGCTGACCCGACTGCCGGACGTCCAGGCACACGAAACCAAAAGCGTCGCCGCCAAGGACAGCATCTGGCGGCACAAACCGCTGGTGATGGGGGCCATCGCCATCTTCGTCTACGTCGGCGCCGAGGTTTCGATCGGCAGCTTCCTCATCAACTACATCACCTCGCCGCATGTCAGCGCGATGACGTCGACCGAGGCTTCGCGCTATCTCAGTTTCTATTGGGGCGGCGCGATGGTCGGTCGCTTCTTTATCGGCGCGGTGCTGATGCGATATGTGCAACCGCCGAAAATCCTCGCCGACAACTGCATCGCGGCGATCGTCCTGGTGATCGTGTCGATCACGACGCACGGACCGCTGGCGATGTGGTCGATTCTGCTCGTCGGTCTGTGCAATTCGGTCATGTTCCCGACCATCTTCACGCTCGCCATCAAGGGCTTGGGACCACTGACCGGACGGGGCTCGGGCATTCTTGTCGCCGCCATCTTCGGGGGCGCGGTGATCCCGATGCTGCAGGCGCGGATCGCGGATTCGGTCGCCCTGACCGTCTCCTTCGCCATTCCGATCCTTTGCTACGCCTATATCTGGCTGTTCGCACGCATGGTCACGGATAAAGCCGACGCCGCCAAGCGCTGATCGCCCGCGACCTCGAGGAAAGAAATCCATGGCCACGACCAAACGCAGCTTCCTCAAGGCATCCGCCGCAGGTGCCATGTTGAGCGTCCTGCCAGGAGTATCCGCCGCAGCCGGGCCCGATCCGGTCGACCGCGTACTGACGAGCGGCTGGCAATTCCGCGAAGCAGGGAACGGCGACTGGCTCGCCGCCACGGTGCCCGGCACGGTGCACACCGATCTTCTCGCCAACGGGAAAATCCCCGATCCGTTCTACCGCACCAACGAGCGCGATCTGCAATGGATCGACAAGAAGGATTGGGAATACCGCACTGCTCTCGATCTCGATGCCGAAACCCTGGCGCACGATCACATCGAACTGGAGTTTCTCGGGCTCGACACCTTCGCTGACGTCTATCTCAACGACGTTCAGATTCTCAAAGCCGACAACATGTTCCGCCGCTGGACCGTGGACATCAAAGCACAAGCCAGACCCGGCGCGAACGCGCTGCGCGTGGTGCTGCGTTCGGCGGTGCAAGAAGGACTGAAGAGGCTCGAAGCCCACGGCTATCCGCTGCCGGCGGTGGTCGACTGGAGCGAGATCGGCGGGCTCGGCGACAAGCATGTCAGCATGTTCGTGCGCAAAGCCGGGTATCATTTCGGCTGGGACTGGGGCCCGCGTTTCGTCACCAGCGGCATCTGGCGGCCGGTGCGGTTGCGGACGTGGAACGCGGTGCGGATCGCCGATTTCCATATCGTCCAGAACAGCCTGTCACCGACCGAAGCGCGTTTGACCGCCGCGTTCGAGATTCTTGCCGACGCGGCAGAGCAAGCGCTGATCGAAGTGCAGAGTCCGACCGATGCGAGCGTCAAGGCGCGCACGAGCGTAAGCCTGCTGCCCGGCCGCAATACCGCGAAACTGGAATTCACCGTTGCCAAGCCGCGGCTGTGGTGGACCAACGGCCTCGGCGAAGCCTTTCTCTACGAATTCGCGGGACAGCTTACGACGGCCAGCGGACGCGACCGCAAAGCCGTGAAGACCGGCCTGCGCACCCTCAATCTGGTGCAGAAACCAGACGCAAACGGCACCAGCTTCGCATTCGAACTGAACGGCGTACCGGTGTTCATGAAGGGGGCCAACTACATTCCGAACGACAGCTTCCTGCCGCGCGTGGGCCACGCCACATACGAGCATATCGTGCGGTCGGCCGCCGACACCCACATGAACATGCTGCGCGTCTGGGGCGGCGGCATTTACGAGAACGACGAATTTTACGATCTGTGCGACCGCCACGGCATTCTGATCTGGCAGGACTTCATGTTCGCCTGCACCATGTATCCGGGCGACCAAGCCTTCCTCGACAATGTCCGCGAAGAAGCCATCGATAACGTCAAGCGGCTCCGGGGCCACGCCTGCATCGCCCTATGGGTGGGCAACAACGAAATCGACACCGCCTGGCAGAACGACGTGCCGAACGGCGGCTGGAAGTGGAAGGAAAACTACTCCGAGGCCCAGCGCAAAGAGATGTGGGCGACTTATTCCGCCATCTTCCATCACATCCTTCCCGACGTCGTAACGGCACATGATCCGGAGCGGTCCTACTGGCCGTCATCTCCGCTCGCCGCCTGGGACGGCAAGGATGGTGTGAAGCACGCCGACCTGACCACCAAACTGCAATCGGGCGACATCCATTCGTGGGGCGTGTGGTGGGCAGCACGGCCGTTCTCGAGCTATCGCACCTATGTCGGACGGTTCATGAGCGAGTATGGGTTCCAATCGTTCCCGGAATTGAAAACCATCGCGGCGTTCGCCCAACCGGGCGACTACGACATCTTCTCCGACGTTCTCAAGGCGCATCAACGCTCCTACATCGGCAACGGCACGATCAAGACCTATATGGAGCGAGACTACAAAGTACCGAAGGACTTCCGGCAATTTCTTTACATCGGTCAGGTGCTGCAAGCCGAAGGCATCAAGGTGGCGATGGAAGCGCACCGGGCCAGGAAGCCGTTCTGCATGGGATCGCTGTTCTGGCAGATCAACGATTGCTGGCCGGTCGCCTCGTGGAGCAGCATCGACTATTACGGCCGCTGGAAGGCGTTGCAGTATTTCGCACGCAAGTCCTATGCGCCCGAACTCGTCACGATGAGCGCCGAAAACGACACGGTGAAGATCGCTGTGGTCAGCGACCGCCTCAAAGACCGGCAAGCCACCCTCACCCTCCGGCTGATGGATTTCCACGGCAAGATCCTGAGGACTATCAAACAATCGCTTATCGTGATGGCCAACAGCGTGGCGGATTTCACGATGCCGGTGACAGACGTGCTCGGCGGTGCGCCAGAGAGTGCGGTGCTGCTGCACGCAAGCCTTGCCGCCGGTCCCAAAGTGCTCGCTGAGGACGTGCTTTACTTCGCCCCAGTGAAGGATCTCGTCCTGCCGTCCGCGACGGTGAAGACGACCGTCAAGGTCATCGGCAATGAAACGGCCATCGCGGTGTCTTCACCGGCGCTGGTGAAGAACCTTTACTTCAGCTACGACGAGACCGATGGGTTCTTCAGCGACAACTACTTCGATCTTCTGCCGGGAACGACCAAGGTCGTGCACTTCAGGCCCGCCGGGGCAAAGCCGCCGCGGCAGGCGCCGAAGCTGATGCACATGGCCGAGATCACTTGACGAAGTAGCCCGCGACTTTCCACTCGCCGTTTTCGAGCTTGAGGATGACGGTCTCGGTGGCGCTTTGGTTCATTGCGAACTTGGTGCTCAGCACGATCACGATGTACTTGCCGAACGGCGCCGCAGGCAGCGTTTCGGTCGGTGTCACGCTTTTGGCGCTACGGGACAAGGGCGGCCCGACCGTGTCGCGGACCGCTTTGACCATCGGAGCCCACTGCTCCTTGGTGATCTTGGACTTGAAGTAGTCGCTGGCGGTGTCCCAACTCTGGTCGTATTTGCCGGCATCGATCAACCCAAGCCAAGCGTTGCAGGCATCACCGTAGTTGGCTTGCTGCGCATGAGCGGCGATGGGCAGCAAAAGCGCAAATGCGAGAATCGTCAGGAATTTCATAGCCGGAACCCCCTCCAGGCGTGATCGTGGGGGTCCAGTATAACATTCATTATTTAGTTAGTGAACTACTACCTTTCCACGGCGTAGCGCATCAATGGGCGCGCCGACGGGCAATGAAGCCGGCGGCCCGGTGTTCCCATGACCAGAAAATCCGAACCAAATAGCTCCATAGTTTCATAAGGACGGGCTTCAGCCAGACGGCGATGCGGTCACGCCGGACAAGCAGCACGTCTAGGCCGCGACGCAGCCTTGGCTCGGCATCGTTCCGCCAGATAGTGCTGGCCGAGGCGCCTGCCCTTTCCATGGCACGGTGCAGCCGCGACGGGGCCGGCGGCTGCGGCCGTTCGGGATCGCGCAGCCAGACATAGATCGCCGGTATCACCAGCACGGTCAGCAGCGTCGACGAGGCCAAGCCAAACAGCAGCGAGATGGCGAGGCCCTGGAAAATCGGGTCGGTGAGAATGGTGGCGGCGCCGATCATGGCGGCCAGCGCGGTGAGCAGGATCGGGCGGAAGCGCGTAGCGCCCGCGTCGAGCAGCACCTGCTTGAACGGCTTGTCGCCATGCTGGCCGTGGCGAATGAAGTCCACCAGCAGGATCGAATTGCGCACGATGATGCCGGCGAGCGCGATGAAGCCGATCATCGAGGTCGCGGTGAACGGCGCGCCGAACAGCCAATGGCCGATGACGATTCCGATCAAGGTCAGCGGCACCGGCGTCAGAATCACCAGCGGCAGCTTGAACGAACCGAACTGCGCCACTACCAGAATGTAGATGCCGAGCAGCGCCACGCCGAACGCCGCGCCCATGTCGCGGAAGGTGACATAGGTCACCTCCCACTCGCCGTCCCAGAGCAGCGACGGCTTGGTTTCATCCGTCGGCTGGCCATGCAGAAGGATTTGCGGCTGCGGCAGACCCTTCCAGTCGTGCTTCTTGATGAGATCGTTGACCGCACCCATACCGTAGATCGGTGCCTCGTAAGCGCCGGCCAGTTCGGCGGTGACCATATCGGCGTAATGCATGTCGCGACGGAAGATGGTCGGCGTGCCGGGCTCGCGGTCGATGTGAACGATGTCGCCCAACTCCACCACCGCCTTGTTGCCGGGAATGGCATTGGCGGGGATCGGCGTCGATTCCAGCTTGCGCGTCCATTCGAGATCGTTCTTGGGCAGCCGCACCACAATCTTCATCGGATCGCGATCTTCGCCGCGATGGGAATAGCCGACAGCAACGCCGCCGAGGATCGCTTTCAACGTGTCGTAAACGTCCGATTGCTCGACCCCGAAGTATTCCAGCTTATCCTGATCGATGGTCACGCGCAGGCGCGGCCGCGGCTGGCCGTAGCTGTCGTCGACATCGACGATGAACGGCACCGATTTGAAGAGCTTCTTGACCTCCTCCGCTTCGGCGCGGCGGGTTTTGGAATCCGGGCCGTAAATTTCGGCAAGCAGCGTCGACAGCACCGGCGGTCCAGGCGGCACTTCCACGACCTTGATGACCGCACCGGCAGGCAGCTTCACATTCGCCAACTGCTTGCGCAGATCGAGGGCGATAGCGTGACTTTCGCGCGAGCGTGCGGACTTGTCGGTCAGATTGACCTGCAACTCGCCCATTTCCGGCTTTTCGCGCAGATAGGAGTGGCGAACGAGGCCATTGAAGTTGAACGGCGCCGGCGTGCCGGCGTAGGCCTGGATCGAGGTCACTTCCGGCAGCCTCTGGGCGACGGCGGCCGCTTCGAACAGCACGCGCGCCGTGTCTTCGACCGTAGCGCCTTCGGGCAGATCGACCATCACCGAGAGTTCGGATTTGTTGTCGAACGGCAAGAGTTTTACGGTGACGTTCTTGGTCACGAACAGAATGCAGACCAGTCCGGTCGCGATGGCGACATACTTCAGGAATTTCTTGGAGTTCTCGCGGCTCGAAATGATCGGCCCGGCAATACGGCGATAGAAACGGCCAATAGCCCCTTCGGTGTGCGGCTCGTCCTTGAGAGAACCCTTGCCGTCCTTACCGGAGAGCTTCAACAGCGCCCATGGCGCCACCACCATGGCGACAAAGAACGAAAACAGCATCGCCGCCGAGGCGTTGGCCGGGATCGGCGCCATATAAGGGCCCATCATGCCGGAGACGAACATCATCGGCAGCAGCGCCGCGATGACCGTCAGCGTGGCGACGATGGTGGGATTTCCGACTTCGGCCACCGCTTGAATCGCGGCTTGAAGCCGGGTGCGGCCGTCATTCATATCCCAATGACGGGCAATGTTCTCGATTACGACAATGGCATCGTCGACCAGGATACCGATAGAGAAAATGAGCGCGAACAGGCTGACGCGGTTGATGGTGTAGCCCATCAGGTTCGCGGCAAACAGCGTCAACAGGATCGTTGTCGGGATGACGATCAACGTCACCGCTGCCTCGCGCCAGCCGACCACGAAGCCGATCAACAGAACAATGGAGACGGTCGCGAGGCCCAGATGGAACAGAAGCTCGTTGGCCTTGTCGTTGGCGGTCTTGCCGTAATCGCGGGTGACCTCGGCATTGATGCCGGCAGGAATGATATTGCCGCGCAGCGTATTGGTCCGCTCGATGAGTTGCTCGGCCACCACCACGGCGTTGGCACCGTTGCGCTTGGCAAACGCGATGCTCACCGCCGGAACGGTGGACCAGCTCTTGCCTACCCGGTTGATCGACCAGACGCGATGTTCGGCCGGACTCGGCCCCACGATAACCGTCGCCAAATCGCGGACATAAACCGGACGGCCGTCGCGCGTCGTGACCAACAACAGACCGATGTCGGGAAGGCCGTTCAGCGTCTTGCCGGCGACGGCTTCGACCATGCGGCCACTGTCGCGCAACTGCCCAGCAAGAAACGCCTGATTGGCGCCTTTGATCTTGGCTTCGAGCTGCTGCAGCGTAACGCCGTAAAGCGCCAGCTTTTCGGGATCGGGCTCGACGCTGATTTCGTCGGCGGAGCCGCCCTGGATATAGGTCAGGCCGACATTGTCGACCTTGGCGAGTTCGGCCTGGACCTTGGTGGCGAGCTGATAAAGGTCCTTCTCGTTCCAGTGCGGCGCAGCTTCCGGTGTCGGCGAGAGCGTGAGGACTTCCACCGCCACGTCATTGATGCCGCGCGCAACGATCAAAGGCTCGGGAATGCCGAGCGGGATGCGATTGTAATTCGCCCGCACCTTGGCCTGGACCCGGACGATGGCTTCGTCTTCGTTGGTGCCGGTCAGAAAACGCGCAGTGACGACAACGCGGTCATCCTGGGTCTGACTGTAGACGTGCTCGACACCCGGAATGCCTTTGACGATCTCCTCCAGCGGCTTGGTGACCAATTCGGCCGCGTCGGGACCCTTGAGCCCATCGGCGGTGACGAAGATGTCCACCATCGGAACGCTGATCTGCGGCTCCTCCTCGCGCGGAATGGTGATCACCGCGATAAGGCCGAAGACCACCGCCGCCATCAGGAAGAGCGGCGTCAGGGGCGAACCGATGGTCGCCCGCGTCAGCTTGCCGGAGAATCCGAGTTTCATGGCTTGAGCAGCCTGTCGCCAGGGTTGAGACCGGACAGGACTTCAATGGTGTCGGCTTTGCCGGGACGATGAATCGTCTGACCGCGCTGGATCGGAACATCGAGAGACTGGCTTCCGGTCCACAGCCTGGCGTAATCGATGCCCGACCGCGTGGCGATCAGGTTCGACGGCACAACGATGGCCTTGCGCTGACCGGCACTGACCCAAACGCGCACCCGCTCATTGACAAAATAATCGCCGAGTTCCTGCACCGTCGCATCGGCTACGACATGGCCGTTGTCGATTTCGGGATAGACCAGGCGGACGACGCCGAAGTGCGCGCCGTTGAGACCGATATCGGCACCATCGAGACGAACCGGTTGGCCGACCTTGATGTCCCGCGCATGGCGTTCCGGAACCTGCAAACGCAGCACGAAGTCGCCTTGGGCCACGGTCGCGACCGTATCGCCCTGCAGCAACACGGAGCCGGCGGTTACCGGAACAGTGATGATGCGGCCGGATTGCGGGGCCAGAATCTCGCCTTCATGGGATTGTTGGGTGACGACGGCGCGCTGCGCGGTGTAGGCACTGACCGTCGACTGGGCCACGTTCAGCGCGGTACGCGCCTGATCGAGTCCGGATTTCGAAATGGCGTTCGCCGCCATCAGGCGCTGGGCGCGATCGTAATCCGCCTTTGCCTGGGCCAATTGCGCCTGCGCCGCCGCGACCTGTGCACCATAGGACGAAGCCTGGAAGCCCAGCTTCTTGTCGCTGACGACCGCTATTACTTGGCCTTGCTCGACATGATCGCCCTGCCGAACCTTGAGCTCGACGATAGTACCGCCGATGCGGGCGCGCGCCGGAACGACATTGGCCGACTGCACCGTGGCGAACACCGCCTTCTCGTCCGCCACCATGGTGGACTGGACCTGATAGGTCTTCGGCGGCACAGGCGGAGGAGCTGGCTGCGTACCGAAACCAAGAAACGAGAAAAGGCCGGCTAGGATCAGCATGGCATCACCTTTCCACGGGTAGTCCCGCGGCCATCCAAGCCTGGATGCCGCCTCTCATATGACTGTCGACCGCGATACCCGCCGCTTGGCAGGCCGCCACGGCGCGTGCGGAGCGCCCACCCACTCCGCAGTGCAGAACGATGCGCTTTTGTCCGGCGCCGGGCAACGTATGCGGATCGAATTGGGACAGCGGCACCAGCACAGCACCTTTGATATGAGCACTAGCGTATTCGGCGGGTTCGCGTACATCGATCAGCATGATCTCGTTCTTGCCCAGGAGATCGGCAACTTCAGCGGGTTCGAGGTTCTTGAGGGTCATTGCATTCTTCTCCTGACTCTGGGCCCAAAGGCGCGCCACATCGCGCAGAAAACTAGATAATCCCATTGGAATCACTTGCCTTTCCGTGACTTGTTCGCGGGTCCGCATATCCGCTCGGGCGCGCAGAAGGCCTGATACAGCGTCTCGATAATCCGGCGGGCCGGCTCGCTGTCGATCGAATAGAAGATCGTCTGGCCGTCGCGGCGCGTTGAGACCAAGCCGTCCTTGCGCAAGAGCGCCAGGTGCTGGGAAACCGTCGAGTCGCGGAGATCGAGCAGGGCCGCAAGCTCGCCGACCGACCGTTCACCGTCGATCAATTGGCAAAGAATCATCAGCCGGTGGCGATTGGCCATCGCCTTCAAAAGCTCCTCCGCCGCACTGGCCGAGGCATGCATCTGGTCGGGTTCTATTTTCATAGTTGCGTATCTACGCATGTTAGTATATATTGTCAAGACAAAATGCGCCGGCGAGCGCAAAAGCAGCGGCTTCAATGCCGCAGATTTGGGAGACAGGAATGGCTGAAATCATGGTCCTGGGCGCGGGGCTCGGCGGCACCATCATGGCTTACGAACTTCAGGGAGTTTTGCGGCCCGGCGACCGGCTGACCTTGATCGGCCAGGACAGCCGCTATCACTTCGTCCCCTCCAATCCCTGGGTTGCCGTCGGATGGCGCAAGCGTTCCGATGTCGAGATCAATCTCAAGGCCGTGATGGCCAAGAAAGGGATCGAATTCATCGCCCAAGGCGCCAAGCGCGTGCATCCGGCGGAAAACCGCATCGAACTCAACGACGGCAGCAGCCTTCATTACGATTATCTTGTGCTCGCAACCGGTCCGGAACTGGCGTTCGACGAAATCGAAGGCCTCGGTCCCGATGGATTCACCCAATCCATCTGCCACATTGATCACGCCGAGAAGGCGCAGGCTGCGTTCGAGACGTTCGCCGAAAATCCCTCGCCCATCATTATTGGCGCTGCGCAAGGCGCATCCTGCTTCGGCCCGGCCTATGAATACGCCTTCATCCTCGACACCGAACTAAGGCGCCGCAAAATCCGCCACAAGGTGCCAATGACCTTCGTCACCTCGGAACCCTATATCGGCCATCTCGGTTTGGACGGCGTCGGCGATACGAAGGGTATCCTCGAAAGCCAACTGCGCGAACGCCATATCAAATGGATCACTTCGGCCAAGGTGCAGAAGATCGAAGCCGGCAAGATGATCGTCGAAGAATTCGGAGACGACGGTGCCGTAAAGAAGGCGCACGAACTGCCGTTCGGCTTCTCGATGATCCTGCCGCCGTTCCGCGGCGTGCCAGCGGTACGCGGCATCGAAGGGCTGACAAATCCGCGGGGCTTCGTCCTGGTCGACAAGCACCAGCGCAATCAGAAGTTCCCGAACGTATTCGCCATCGGCGTCGGCGTAGCCATTCCGCCGCTCGGACCCACCCCGGTACCGGTGGGCGTACCCAAGACCGGCTTCATGATCGAATCCATGGTCACCGCGACGGCCCACAATATCGGGGCCCTTCTGAAGAGTGAGACTCCGCACGAAGAAGCCAGCCTCAACGCCGTATGCCTTGCCGATTTCGGCGACCGCGGCGTGGCCTTCGTCGCCGAACCGCAAATCCCGCCGCGCAACGTCAACTGGTCGGCGAAGGGCCATTGGGTCCACTTCGCCAAAATCGGTTTCGAGAAATACTTCATGCGCAAGATCCGCACCGGCGAGAGCGAACCCTTCTACGAACGCTGGATCATGGAAGCGCTCGGCATCTCCCGCCTCGCCCGCCCCCGCTGAAAAGGAGTTTTGAATGAACGTCGATAGAGCCGTATTCGTTTTCGCCGGACTGGTGGTGCTTGCAAGCCTCGGCCTTGGTCTTCTCGTGAGCCCGTGGTGGTTCCTGCTGACGGCCTTTGCCGGCCTCAACATGATTCAGGCCGCATTCACCGGTTTCTGTCCTGCCGCGATCATCTTTGCCAAGCTCGGCCTCAAGCCCGGTGCTGCATTCGGCAAATAGCCGTCAGCGTCCGGCCTTGCCTGCGACGGAGGAGCCGTCGCAACAGCGTTGGAAATCGCCGCCGCCGATTTGCAAAGCAGCCCCTTCGGCCAAGGCTCTCGCTACGGCAGCGCGCGCGCTTGCCAAGACGCGACTGAAGGTCGGGCGCGAGATGCCCATCTGCTGCGCCGCCGCCTGCTGATCGAGGTGCCGGTAATCGGCCAGCCGGATCGCTTCCCATTCCTCGTCCTTGAGCGTCACGATCTGAAGCTCACATAGCGGAATGCCACGCGGCTTGAAAAAGCGCGCCGAAGGCGTCGAGCGGATGATGCGGCACTTGCGAGGTCTCATGGCCCAGCCGATCCTGCGGCGCGGAATGTGCGACCATCCGGCGCCAATGGACATTTGAACGTATGTTCATAACCGCGCTATAAGCTATCGTCAACGAGGCGCCGCAGCGGTGCAAGGAGGGAAGATCATGACCAGCATGAAAGCGTTCTTCATCGCGTCGGCTTTGGCGGCAGCGAGTCTGATGCCGTCGGCTGTAGCCCAGACGGCACCCGCACAAGTCCCCCTGATCGAACCGGCCCAGGTGCGCACACTGATGGCACCCGGCTCCAAGATCACCGTCGTCGATGTCCGCACGCAGGCCGAATGGGATCAGGGCCACATCAACGGGGCGATCCTGATGCCACTCGACCAGCTGCCCAACACCTATTCCAAATTGCCCAAGACTGGGAAGCTGATCGTCTATTGCCGTTCGGGCCATCGCAGCGGGCAGGCGGTGCAGTTCCTGCTCGCGCACGGCTACACCAATGCCGTCAGCATGAACGGCGGCTTTATCGCCTGGTCGCAGAAATAGTTGGAGAATACCGTGAAGTTTGCCGTTGCCAGCGATGACTTTCAGTCCGTTTCCGGTCATGCCGGTCACGCCGCCCGCTTTCTTGTGTTCGAAGCCGAAGCCGGCCAAGAGCCGGTGGAAGTCGCCCGGATTGATCTCACCGAAGATCAGACGATCCACAACTTCCAGGGCGGGGCCCACCCGCTCGACGGCGTCGAGGTACTCATTGCCGGCAGCGCCGGCAGTTGCTTCGTCGAACGCATGCAGTCGCGCGGCATCGCCACCGTGGTGGCGAAAGGTATCACACCGGCAATGGCGGTGACGGCCTATCTGGCCGGCGTCATCAGACCTCTCACCGAGGCCGGCGCCTGCGAATGCAGCGGCGGACACCATCACCAGCACTGAACAAAAGGGAGCCTTCGGGCTCCCTTTTTCGTTGGAAGACATGCTTCACGAGCAAACGGCAGGGTCATGGCCTTCGCCACTTCCCTGCCGTCTATTGTAAGAAGGTCATCTTTCGATGCTCTATCTTACGCCATATCAACACCCGAGCCCCGATGGGGTTCCAGGGAACCAAAGAAAAAATCGCACCCTTGCGCTTTCCTGCTGTCGAACGCAGAGTTCGCGCGGGAGAGACGACCATGACGGCTCTGCGCCTGCTCGTAGCGATGCTCGCTGCCGGATTGGTCGCGAATGCAGAGGCCGTCCGCACCCCACAACAGTTATATGGACCGCTCTACCGCGCCGTAGAAGAAGCCCATCTCTTTCTCGACAGCAAGGAATTCGCCGATGCGTCGCCGAAGGCTTCGCCTGACGCCATACCCGAGCCCCGATGGGGTTCCAGGGAACCAAAGAAAAAATCGCACCCTTGCGCTTTCCTGCTGTCGAACGCAGAGTTCGCGCGGGAGAGACGACCATGACGGCTCTGCGCCTGCTCGTAGCGATGCTCGCTGCCGGATTGGTCGCGAATGCAGAGGCCGTCCGCACCCCACAACAGTTATATGGACCGCTCTACCGCGCCGTAGAAGAAGCCCATCTCTTTCTCGACAGCAAGGAATTCGCCGATGCGTCGCCGAAGGCTTCGCCTGACGCCATCATGACGGACTGGCGTCAGTCAGCACCGCAGACGCCGGCCGCACTGAAGTCGTTTGTCGCCGACCATTTCACAATGCCGGAACAAACGACGGTTCCCAACGGCCCGTCCGATACCCGTCCGCTCAGTGTGCATATCGATGCGCTGTGGTCGCACCTCGTACGCCGCACGCCAACGGCGCCGCCGAATTCTTCGTTGCTGCCGCTGCCCTACCCTTATGTCGTGCCCGGAGGACGTTTCCGCGAAATCTATTACTGGGACTCATATTTCACCATGCTGGGTCTCGTCGAAAGCGGGCGGCAGGATCTCGTGCGCGACATGGTGCGCAACTTCGCCCATATGATCGACGCCTACGGCCACATTCCCAACGGCAGCCGTACTTATTATCTCAGCCGTTCGCAGCCGCCGTTCTTTTTCGCCATGGTGGGTCTTGTCGATCCGGATGACCCCGCAAAAATCTATGCGCAATACTTGCCGCAACTGAAAGCCGAGTACCGTTACTGGATGCGCGGCGCCATCAATCTCAAGCCGGGAGAGGCCCGCGAGCGCGTTGTGGCGCTTTCCGACGGTACCATCCTCAACCGCTACTGGGACGACAGCGACACGCCGCGCGACGAATCCTTCCGCGAAGACGAACAGCTGGCGCGAGCCTCGTCGCGGCCGCACAACGAAATCTATCGCAACGCCCGCGCGGCAGCCGAAAGCGGCTGGGATTTTACGGCGCGATGGTTTGACGACGGCAAAACGCTCACCTCCATCGTCACGACCGAAATCGTTCCCGTCGATCTCAACAGCCTGATCTTCGGGCTTGAGGACGCGATCCACCTAGGCTGCGAACGCGTGCGTGACACGGCCTGCGCCCATGAGTATGCGGACCGGGCCGCCAAGAGGCGTAATGCCATCAACACATATTTGTGGGACGACAAACTCGGCGCCTACGGCGACTGGCGCTGGACGCAGAAGCGCTTTACCGGCACCCTCTCCGTTGCAACGTTCTATCCCCTCTTTTTCGGCGTCGCCAATGCGGACCGCGCCGCAAGCGTGGCCGAAGCAGGCCGCAAATCGTTGCTCCGGCCCGGCGGCCTCGTCAGCACACCCATCACTACCGGTGAACAATGGGACGCGCCAAACGGCTGGGCGCCGCTGCAATGGATGGCGGTTGGCGGCCTCAGGCGCTATCACAACGATCTCGCTGCGGTGATTTCCTGCCGTTGGATCGTCAACGTGAACGCCGTGTATCGGCGCACCGGCAAGCTGGTCGAAAAATACGACGTGGTCACGCCGAACCGTCCCGGCGGCGGCGGCGAATACAAGCTGCAGGACGGCTTCGGCTGGACCAACGGCGTCACGCGCAAGCTGATGACCGTCTACCCCGCCTACGCGCGCTTCACTGCCGCCGATCGGTGTCCGGCAACCTGATCGCTCACATGTTCGGGTAGTTCGGTCCACCGCCGCCTTCGGGAACCGTCCAGACAATGTTCTGCGTCGGATCCTTGATATCGCAGGATTTGCAGTGGATGCAGTTCTGCGCGTTGATCTGCAGCTTGGGACCCTCGACGATCTCATAAACGCCTGCGGGGCAATAGCGCTGCTCCGGCGCATCATAGAGCTTAAGATTGACCGCGACCGGGACCGACGCATCCTTCAACTTCAGATGTGCGGGTTGGTTTTCCTCATGATTGGTATTGGAGAGGAACACCGAACTCAAGCGATCGAACGTGATCTTGCCGTCGGGCTTGGGATAAAGGGGCGGCACGCTCGTGGCTGCGGATTTGAGGCGCGTATGATCGGGCTTGTGATGAAACGTCCACGGCGCGCGGCCGCGCAGGATATAGGTGTCGAGCGCGCCATAAGCGAGCGCGGGGAACAATCCCCATTTGAACGCAGGCTTGATGTTGCGGACGTGATGCAGTTCGCGCCACAACCAGCTTTGCCGGAGGCGCTCGGGATAACTTGCGGCTTCGGGGGCACCGGCATCGAGCGCATCGGCAACCGCTTCGGCCGCAAGCATGGCCGACTTCATCGCGGTATGGCTGCCCTTCAATTTCGGCACATTGAGGAAGCCGGCCGTATCGCCGACCAGAACGCCACCCGGAAAGGTCAGCTTGGGGATGGATTGCCAGCCGCCGGCGGAAATCGCGCGCGCGCCATAAGAAATGCGCCGACCGCCTTCGAGCGTCGAACGGATCAGTGGATGCAGCTTGTAGCGCTGGAACTCGTCGAACGGCGACAAATACGGGTTAGCGTAATCGAGCCCAACAACGAATCCGACCACGACCTGATTGTTCTCGAGATGATAACAGAACGAACCGCCATAGGTGTTCGGATCGAGCGGCCAGCCGACGGTGTGGACGATCTTTCCGGGCTGGTGTTTGGCCGGCTCGACTTCCCACAATTCCTTGAAGCCGATGCCGTAGACCTGCGGATCGACACCATCGCGCAAACCGAAACGATCGAACAGCGTGCGGGTCAGCGAGCCGCGGCAGCCTTCAGCGAAGATCGTCTGGCGTGCGACGAGTTCGACACCGGGCGTATAGGATGCGGTTTTCTCGCCATCCTTGCCGATCCCCATATCGCCCGTGGCGACGCCGATAACGCGACCGTCTTCATAGAGAATTTCAGCCGCAGCAAAGCCGGGGAAGATCTCCACGCCCAACTCTTCGGCTTGTTGCGCCAGCCAGCGGCAGAGATTGCCGAGACTGATGATGTAGTTACCGTGATTGCGCATGGTCGGCGGCGTCGGCAGCTTCAGCGCGCGGGTCTGGGTGAGGAAATAGAAGCCGTCCTCGCCCGCGGGCGTATTGAGCGGGGCGCCTTTGGCTTTCCAATCGGGAAGCAGCTCGTTCAGTGCCCGCGGTTCGAACACCGCGCCGGACAGAATGTGCGCGCCAACCTCGGAGCCTTTTTCCAGCACGCAAACCGACAACGCCGGGCGGAGCTGCTTCAGCCGGATAGCCGCCGTGAGGCCGGATGGGCCGGCGCCCACAACGACGACGTCAAATTCCATGCGCTCGCGCGTCATCGGTTCGACAGAAGCTCACAGAGTTTCGGCAGTTCGGTGAACAGATCGCCGACAAGACCGTAATCGGCGATCTGGAAAATCGGCGCTTCTTCGTCCTTGTTGATGGCGACGATGACCTTCGAGTCCTTCATGCCGGCGAGATGTTGGATGGCACCGGAGATGCCGACCGCGATGTAAAGATCGGGCGCGACGATCTTGCCCGTCTGGCCGACCTGGAAATCATTGGGCGCATAGCCGGCATCGACCGCAGCACGGCTGGCGCCGATGGCGGCACCGAGTGCATCGGCGAGTTTTTCCATCAGAACGAAGTTTTCCTTCGAACCGAGACCACGGCCGCCGGACACCACGATGCGAGCGGCGGTGAGTTCCGGGCGTTCCGACTTGACGACTTCGCGGCCGACGAAGGCCGACTGCGCCGGATCTGCGGCAGGAGCGACCGTTTCGACGGAGGCCGAACCGCCCTCTTCCGCGGGCGAGAACGCGGTGGTGCGGACGGTGATGACCTTGCGCTTGTCCTTGGTCTGCACCGTCGCCAGCGCATTACCCGCGTAGATCGGGCGAACGAAGGTATCGGGCGCCTTCACCGCAACGATATCGGAGATCTGCATCACGTCGAGCAAGGCGGCGACACGCGGCATCACGTTTTTGCCGAACGTCGTGGCAGGCGCCAGGATCGCGTCATAATTCTCCGCGAGCGAAAGGATCAGTGCCGTCAAAGGCTCGGCGAGACCCTGTTCGTAGGCGGGTGCATCGGCGTGAAGCACTTTTTCCACACCGGTGATGCGCGCCGCGGCGGATGCGACTTCCGTCGCGCCTTTACCAGCGACCAGCACATGCACGGAACCGGAGCCGAGTTCCTGCGCGGCCGTGACCGTGGTGCGCGTAGCCGGCGAAAGCAGAGCGCTGTCGTGTTCGGCGAGGACGAGAACGGCCATGTCAGATCACCTTCGCTTCATTCTTGAGCTTGTCGACCAGCGTGGCGGCGTCGGCCACCTTGACGCCCGCCTTACGCTTTGGCGGCTCTTCCACCTTCAGCGTGACGAGACGCGGAGCGATATCGACGTCGAGATCGACGGCAAAGGTCGTCTCGAGCGGCTTTTTCTTCGCCTTCATGATATTGGGAAGGCTGGCATAGCGCGGCGTGTTGAGACGCAAATCGGTCGTCACCACGGCCGGCAGCGCGAGGCTGACCGTTTCTAGACCGCCATCGATCTCGCGCGTGACCACGGCACGGCCCTCTTCGAGAGCGAGCTTGGACGCAAAGGTTCCCTGCGGCCAGCCCAGCAGTGCCGCCAGCATCTGACCGGTCTGGTTGGAATCGTCGTCGATTGCCTGCTTGCCGAGAATAGCAAGGCCGATCTCTTCGCGCTTGGCGATGGCGGCGATCAGCTTGGCCACGGCCAAGGGTTCGACGGCTTCATCGGTCTGGATCAGAATGGCGCGGTCGGCGCCCATGGCCAGCGCGGCGCGCAAGGTTTCCTGCGCTTGCGCCGGTCCGATCGAAACGACGACGATCTCCTGCGCCTTTCCAGCCTCTTTCAGCCGCACGGCTTCTTCGACGGCGATTTCGTCGAAGGGATTCATCGAGAATTTGACGTTGGTGGTCTCGACGCCCGATCCATCGGCCTTGACCCGGACCTTGACGTTGTAGTCGACCACGCGCTTGACGGCGACAAGGACTTTCATGCTTCCTCCGGTTCGAGTTGGCGGGCGGGCACCCCGAAACCGCGGTCGGCTTCGCGCCACGCGGCGATCCAGCCCGGCAGTTGCGGCGTGACCGCAGCCTCGCCCAATGCGTCAGCCATCTCAGCCGGCGCCACCATTCCTTCAGATCCCAGAAACGCACCGCGGATCATCGACTGACAGGCCAGAACCGCACCAGCCGCGATGCGATGCTCGATGTAAAACCAGCGCTCGTCCCAACCGATCAAGCGGCTGACGAGTTCCATACGCTGGAAGGGCCGCAAAGGACGGCGATAACGCACAATGCAGCCGGCGATCACCGCCTGCCAATGATGATGCCACATCGCCCGCCATAGCCCCGTGCGCAGGATGAGATCGACGCGACCGACATCCATCAACGCGAGATAGCGGGCATTGTTCATATGGACATTGTAGTCGAGGTCGTTGGGCAACACGTGGAACGCCAGCCGTGACTCGCCGAGCAGTCCCAGCCGGGGGCGGAACGGCGCGGCGAGTGCTGTGCCCAACATGCGCACGGCTGCGGTCATTACGTGGCTCCGATCAGAACGCGGCCTCGGGAAACTCAATCATTGTGGACCCGCCCGCCATGATCGACGAGAACAACGCTCCGGTCTGCGGCAGAACCCTGTCCATGAAGAACGCACCGGTGGCGAGCTTGGCGCGATAGAAATCGTCCTCGCCCGTCTTTTCCTCGAGTTTCTTCAGCGACACCTCGGCCATGCGCGCCCATTGATAGGCGAGTGCGACGAGACCGAAGAGACGCAGATACTCGGTCGCCGCCGCGCCGGCTTCTTCCGGACGCTTGAGGCCGACCTTGGCGATCTGGCCCGTCGCCTGCTGCAAGCGCACGAAGGCCTTGGTCAGCGGGTCGACATAGCGCGACAGCGCGGGATTGTCCGAACGCGACTGAATGAACTCTGCAACCGGATGGAAGAAGCTGCGCAGATTGCGGCCCATATGCGCACCGAGCTTGCGGCCGACGAGATCGAGCGCCTGCACGCCGTTGGTGCCCTCATAGACCTGGGCGATGCGGGCATCGCGGACATACTGCTCCATGCCGTGCTCGCGGATATAACCGTGACCGCCCATCACCTGAACGCCATGATTGGCCGTTTCGAATCCGTAGTCGGTGAACAACGCCTTCACGATCGGCGTCATCAGGGCGACGAAATCTTCCGCCTCCTGCTTCGCCTTGGGATCGTCGGTGTGCGCGGCGATATCGACAGCCTGCCCGACCCAGGCGCCGAGCGCGCGGCAGCCTTCCGCGGCGGCGCGCATAGAAAGCAGCATGCGGCGAACATCGGGATGAACGATGATCGGATCGGCGGGCTTGTCGGGATACTTGGCGCCCGACAGCGACCGGCCCTGCAAGCGCTCGCGCGCATACGCCACCGCGCCTTGATAGGAGACTTCGGCGAGGCCGAGACCTTGCAAGCCGACGGCAAGCCGCTCTTCGTTCATCATCGTGAACATCGAGCGCATGCCCTTGTGCGGCGAACCGACCAGCCACGCGGTCGCCTCGTCGAAATTGAGCACGCAGGTCGCGGACGCCTTGATGCCCATCTTGTGCTCGATGGCGCCGCAGGAAACGCCATTGCGCTTGCCCGGCGTGCCGTCGGCGTTGGGCAGGAATTTCGGTACCAGGAACAGGCTGATGCCTTTGATACCTGGCGGTGCATCGGGAAGACGCGCGAGCACGAAATGGATGATGTTCTCGGTGAGATCGTGCTCGCCGGCGGAGATGAAGATCTTCGTGCCGGAAAGACGATAAGTGCCGTCGTCGTTCGGTACCGCCTTGGTGCGGCAGAGACCGAGATCGGTGCCGCAATGCGGCTCGGTCAAACACATCGTGCCGGACCAGGTGCCTTCGACCAGCTTCGGCATATAGCGCTCTTTCAGCTCATCGCTGCCGTGCGCCACCAAGGCTTTGCAGGCGCCCTGCGTCAGGCCGGGATAAAGACCGAACGACAGATTGGCCGAACAGATCATCTCGGTGATGAGGACATTGACGATATTCGGAATGCCTTGGCCGCCATAGGCCGGATCGGCCGTGATCGATGTCCAGCCGCCTTCACGGAAGGTTTTATAGGCTTCGATAAAGCCCTTCGGCGTACGCACGACGCCGTTCTCGAACTGGCAGCCTTCCTCGTCGCCGCTACGGTTGAGCGGGAACAGCACTTCCTCGCAAACCTTGGCCGCCTCTTCGAGCACGGGATCGAAGAGTTCCGGTGTCATGTCTTCGAGGCCGGGCAGAGACGACAGCGCGGCACCGTCGTGCAGTTCGTAAAGGACGAAGCGCATGTCGCGCAGGGGAGCCTTGTACGTTGCCATGATGTCAGTTCCTCAGAGGCTTGCCGGTTTCGAGGACGTGTTCGATCCGCGCCAGCGTGTCGGGATGATGCAGCAGTTTCTGGAAGCGGCTGAATTCGAGCGCGAGCACATCGCTTTCGCGCAGCGTGCGGGTGACGTCGGTATCGCCGCCCGACAACACTTCGGCGAGCGTGCCCGAAACGACGAGATCATGCTTGGTCGCCAGACCGCGGCGATGGAAGCTCTCCGCCGCCAGCCCCATCGCCACCGCAGCGCTTTCGCCGGGCAGCACGAACTCGGGCTCCTGCGGCGGGACGTAATCGCGTGCCAGTTCCAACGCCTTCGCCTTGGCGTCGGCCAGAAGACGATAGCGGTTCATGGTGATGCCGTCGTTGGGCTTCAAGAACAGCAGCTCTTTCGCCTCGGCCGCGGACTTGGCGACCGTAGCGGTCGAGATCATCTCGAACACTTTGGCGACGGCAGGCATCGGGCCTTTTGGCAATTTGCCCAACGTCGACCAGCGATGCAGCATCTCCTTGCAACCGCCCCAGGCCGGGATCAGGCCGACGCCGCATTCGACAAGACCGATGTAGCTTTCGGCGTGCGCTTGCAGCGCGTCGCAATGAAGGAGGATCTCGCAGCCGCCGCCGAGTGCGAGGCCGGATGGGGCACCGACCACAGGGAACGGCGCGTATTTGAGCCCTTTGTAGACCGCCTGCCCTTCCGTGATCATCTGTTCGAGGATCGGCCATGCGGCAATGTTCACGGCAAACAAGGCAAGCCCGAGATTGGCGCCGGCAGAGAAAGCGGTGCCCTCGTTGTAGATCACCATCGCCTTGAAATCGCGGGCGACGAGCTTGGTCGCCTTGGCGAGCAGAGCCATGATGTCGGCGTCGATGGTGTTGAGCTTCGAGGTGAATTCGAAGCAGGCAACGCCGTCGCCGATGTCCCACAACGCAGCCGAGCCGTTTTTCAGCAATGGCTCACGGGTGCGCTTGATGTCTTCCAGCAACAGCACACCGTCCGGGCGGACGATGTCGTGATATGCGCCGTCCGGGCCGAGCATCTGGCGACGGCCATTTTCGACGCGATAGAACGGACGTCCCGCGGCGGTGCGGAGCAGCTCCGGGACCGGCAGGCCGTCTTTCTCCAGCCGCGCGACGAACCACTCGGTGCCGAGACGGTCGATCATTTCGAACGGGCCCTGCTTCCAGGCATAGCCGAGGCGCATGGCTTCATCGACCGAAGCGATATCGTCGGCGACTTCCGGCACCAGCATCGCGGCATAGGACAGCGTGCGCGCCATCACCGCCCAGGCATACCGACCGGCCTTGGTGTCGGACGCAAGTTGCGCCTTGATGTCTTTCGGAATGTCGAGGTCGGCCTTTTGCTGCGGCCGGTATTCGCCAGTCTTGAGCGACAGGGTTTCCTTGACCTTGGCGCCGCCGTCGCGATTGAGACGATAAAACCCGCCCTTGCCTTTGCGGCCGGTATAACCCTCGGCCAGCATGCGATCGATCAGCGGCAGATCGCGGACCGCCTGCTGATAGGGATCGTTCTTGGGCAATGCAGCGGTCATGCTGGCGTGGATGTGCGGCATGAGGTCGAGGCCGACGAGATCGAGCAAGCCGAACACGCCGGTCTTAGGAAAGCCCATCGGCTTGCCCATCACCGCATCGGCTTCTTCGACTTCAAGGCCGAGATCGAACGCCTCCACCACGGCCGTCTGCAGCCAATAGACGCCGAGACGATTGCCGATGAAGCCGGGACGATCCTTGCAATGCACCACGCTCTTGCCGAGCTTGAAGTCGGCGAAGCGTTCGACGGCTTCCAGAGCGTCGGGGCGCGTCTGCGGGCTGGTCACGATTTCCAACAGGCGCATATAGCGCGGCGGATTGAAGAAATGGGTGATGAGAAAATCGCGCGCGAAGGTCTCGCCGAGGCCCTTGGTCAACGCGGCGAGCGGAATGGTGGAGGTGTTGGACGACACCACCGATCCGGCTTTGCGCACCGCATCGATACGGCGATAGAGCGCCTGCTTGACGTCCAGCTTTTCGACCACCGCTTCGATGATCCAGTCGCAATCGGCGAGCTTGGCGAGATCGTCTTCGGTATTGCCGGGCGTGACTAGCCGGGCAGCGGCCTTGGACATGAACGGCGCCGGATCGGCCTTCTGCATCTTGGCGATGGCGCCTTCGGCGATGGCGTTGCGGTTGTCGGCGCCCTTCGGAACGATGTCGAGCAGCAGCACGGGCACGCCCGCGTTGGCGACGTGGGCGGCGATTCCGGCCCCCATGACGCCGGCGCCGATGACGGCGACTTTGGCGATTTCTGCCATCACACCGCCTCCAGGACCGTCGCGATGCCCTGCCCGCCGCCGATGCACATGGTGGCGAGCGCATAGCGGCCGCCGGTGCGCTTCAGAAGCGACGCGGCCTTGCCCGTGATGCGCGCGCCCGAAGCACCGAGCGGATGGCCGACGGCAATGGCGCCGCCGTCGATGTTGACCTTGGCGGGATCGAGATCGAGGTCGCGGATACAGGCCAGCGCCTGGGCAGCGAAGGCTTCGTTGAGTTCGACCACATCGAGCGCCGTCGCCTTGATACCGGCACGCGCCAGCGCTTTGCGGCTGGCTTCGATCGGGCCGATGCCCATGATCTCGGGCGCCACACCGGCAATCGCGATCGAGGCGACGCGAGCAAACGGCTTCAGGCCATTCTTGTCGGCATATTCGGCGGAGCAGACGATCGTGGCGGCGGCACCGTCGGTCAGCGGCGACGACGTGCCGGCAGTGACGGTCCCTTCGGCGGTGAAGGCGGGCTTCAACTGCGCCAGGGCTTCCGGCGAGGTGTCGGTCCGGATGCAGCCGTCGGTATCGACGATGCCCTTCTTGGTATCGACCGGGATGATCTCATCCTTGAAGTAGCCGGCGGCTTGCGCCTTGGCAGCCCGTTGATGGGACTGGAAGGCGAAGGCTTCCTGATCGGCGCGCGAGATATCCCATTGGCGGGCGACGTTCTCGGCGGTGTCACCCATGCCCATATAGGCGCCAGGCAGGGAGCGGGCGAGGTCGGGGTGGGGAAACAGGTTGAATCCTGTCATCGGTACGCGGGTCATACTCTCGACCCCCGCACAGATGAATGCCTCGCCCGCTCCCATCTGGATAGCTCCGGCAGCGGTATGAATGCCTTGCATGGAAGAACCGCAGAAGCGGTTGATGGTCTGGCCGCCGACGGTCTGCGGCAGACCCGCCATCAGCACGACGAGGCGGGCCATGTTGAGCCCCTGCTCGCCTTCGGGAATGGCGCAGCCGAGCAGAAGATCCTCGATATCGGCGGCGTTGATGCCGCTGCGCGCGACGAATTTCTTGACGAGCTGGGCCGCCATTTCATCCGGCCGCGTTCCGGCCAGAGCGCCTTTCTTGGCGACGGTGAATGGCGTGCGCGCGTATCCCGCGATGACGACGGTCTTCATCGGTTTCTCTCCAGACTGGTTGAGGCCGGAGAGAAAGAAGACTGCCTTCTTTCCGTCAGGCCGGTTCGACGGCGCCCTTCTGTGCCAGGGCTTCGACGGTGAGCTTTTCGATATCCTTGAGTTCGCGCAGGGTCTGATCCAGCGCCCGGCGCTGCTCTTCCAACTGGCGCGAACGCTCGCGCACCTTGGTCAGCAACAGCTGCATCTGCTCGGTCTGGGTCACATCGACCACGTAGAGGTCGAGAAACTCCTTGATCTCCTTGATCGAGAAGCCGAGCCGCTTGCCGCGCAGGATCAAGATCATCCGAGCCCGGTCGCGATGTGTGTAGACCCGCGTCGCTCCGGCACGCTGCGGTGCGATCAAGCCCTGGTCCTCGTAGAAGCGGATGGTGCGGGGCGTGATGTCCAGATCGCGCGCGAGTTCGGTTACCGAATAGATCTTTTCCATGGCACGCATCCTTGGCCCAACCATCTCCGGCGACCGGTGATGAGCGTATTGGGGAGGAAGCTCCCCAATTGGTCACCTTTCCGACGCGCATATTGAACAGATTCATGGACTTCTCCAAGAGGGGACACCTACTCTGTAGTGCCGCTCACGGCGTGTTCTTGGGCAATCAGGTCTTTTTTCGAGAGTTTGCCCACCATGGTCTTGGGCAATTGCTGGCGGATCTCGATGATCTTCGGCATCTCGATGCGCGACAGGTAACCGGCGAGGAATTCCTTGAGCTCGGTCGGCGTGGCGCGGTGGTTTTCGCGCAGACAGACGAACGCCTTCGGTGCCTGGCCGCGATAAGGATCGGGCACGCCGATCACCACCGCTTCGTTGACGGCAGGATGCTGGTACAGCGCCTCTTCGATCACTCGCGGATAAACGTTGTAGCCGCCGCAGAGGATCACATCCTTGATACGGTCGACGAGATAGAGATAGCCGTCCTCGTCGAGATAGCCGATGTCGCCGGTGCGCAAGGCGCCGTCGGTCATCACTGCCTCGCTGTCCTTGGGACGCCCCCAATAGCCGGCCATCACCTGCGGCCCGCGCACGCAGATTTCACCCTTCTCGCCGACATCCATCTTTTGGGTGCGGGCGATCGGCGAATAAACCTCGATGATCGTACCGGGCAGCGGCAGACCGACCGAGCCCGCCTTGCCGCCGGTATCGAGCGGATTGCAGGTCGCAACCGGCGAGGTTTCCGAGAGACCGTAACCTTCGACCAAACGGCAGCCGGTGAGCGCTTCGAAACGGTTTTTCACTTCCAGCGGCAGCGGCGCACCGCCCGAAATGCAGGTCTGGATCGACGACAGATCGGCGGAGCTATGTTCGGCGGCACCGATCAGTGCGGTGTAAATGGTCGGCACACCGGGGAACATGGTCGGCCGCTTCTTGGCGATGGTCTTCATCACCTGATCGAGTTCAAACCGCGGCAGAAGGATCAGTTCGGCCGCAAACGCGATCCCGAGATTCATGCCGACCGTCATGGCGAAGACGTGGAACAGCGGCAGCGCCAGCATCATCCGCTCCTCGCCCGGACGCGGATCAGTCATCAGGCGGTAAAGCTGGTCGACATTGGCGGTGAGATTGCCGTGCGTGAGCATCGCGCCCTTGGGCACGCCGGTGGTGCCGCCGGTATATTGCAGCACGGCCAAATCGCGCGCGGGATCGATTTCGGCGGGCTCGACCTTGCCGTCGTTGGCGATCAGCTTGTCGAAGCGAATATGGCGCAGATCGTTCGGCACCTCGGCGATTTCCGAGCGCTTGAACACCGAGAACAGCGCACCCTTGACCAGAGTCAGAGCCCCGCTCATCGGGCAGACGACGATGCGTTCGAGCGACGTCTCGCCCAGCGCCGCCGCCACCTTGGGATAGATCTGGCGGATGTCGAGAGTCACCATCAGCGTGGTGCCGGAATCCTCGATCTGGTGGCGCATCTCGCGCTCGACATAGAGCGGATTGAAATTGACCACCACGCCGCCCAGCCGCAGCACCGCGAAATAGCAGATCACGTAATACGGCGTGTTGGGCAGGCAGAGCCCGACACGGGTGCCCTTCTTCACGCCCAAATGCTGGAGGCCGCAGGCGGCGCGCGCCACGAGTTCGCCGAGTTCGCCATAGGTGGTGCGGCGGCCGAGGAAATCCATCGCCGGACGGTTCGGGAATTTCGCCACCGCCTGATCCAGGATCGCGGTAACCGGCGTGCAAGCGATCTGCGGATCGGGCGCAGCGCTTGCCGGCTCGGAGCGATAGTCGAACGAGGCTTCGGTGCTCATGCGGCTGCCCACGGTGCTGTATCTCCCTGCTGGCGGCATCTGACGCACCGCTCAAGCAACCTGATTAGAATATCTCTAATTCTATTTCGTCAAGCACATAACGTTTACGTCAGTGCAAAAAAATGCAGTGGTAACGCTAAAACTGACCCAGCATGACGTAATCGTTAGATAACAAACGGAAAGTGCCGCAGGGACAGTTCCTGCCCCTGCGGTGCTATTTCAATGGCTTGCCTTCACCTCACGGCGGAAGCGATTGAGAATCAGTTCGGTGTAGCCATTGGGCTGCCGGAACGCCTCGAAGATCAGCGCCGACGCGGCGCGGAAGGCAGGGCTGTCCCAGTGATCCGCCATGGTGCTGTAGGCACGATCGCCTGCGTTCTGCTCGTCCACGATGCGCGCCATTTCCTCCAGCGTTGCGAGGACCTGCTCGCGGCGGCAGACGCCGTGGCGCAGCCAATTCGCGACGTGCTGGCTCGAAATGCGCAAGGTGGCGCGGTCTTCCATCAGGCCGACATTGTTGATGTCCGGCACCTTGGAGCACCCGATGCCCTGGTCGATCCAGCGCACGACGTAGCCGAGGATGCCCTGGATGTTGTTCTCCAGTTCGGCCTGGATCTCCCATTCGGTCGGTCGCGTTCCGGTCATCAGCGGGATTTCGAGCAGCGCATCCACCGGCGGACAAGTGCGCGTCTCGGCTTGATACGCCGAAACATCGGCTTCGTGATAATGCAGCGCATGCAGCACAGCCGCGGTCGGCGACGGCACCCAGGCGGTGTTGGCGCCGGTACGCACCTGCCCGATCTTCTCTTTGTAAAGATCGGCCATCTTGTCGGGCTTGGCCCACATGCCCTTGCCGATCTGGGCGCGGCCTTGGAAGCCGCAAGCCAAGCCGATGGCGACGTTGCGTTCTTCGTAGGCCTTGATCCAGTGCGTGTTCTTCATCTCGTTCTTGGGGACCATCGGACCCGCTTCGAACGCCGTGTGGATTTCGTCGCCGGTGCGGTCGAGGAAACCCGTGTTGATGAAGGCGATGCGATGGGACGCGGCGCGGATCGAGGCCTTGAGATTGACGGACGTCCGCCGTTCCTCGTCCATCAGCCCCATTTTGACGGTATTGCGCGGCAGACCGAGTGCATCCTCGACGGAATCGAACACGCGGTCGGCGAACGCCACCTCTTCGGGGCCATGCAGTTTCGGCTTGACGATATAGATCGAACCGGTACGCGAACGAGCGCGACGGCTGGGCGACGATTCAAGCCCATGCATGCCGATGGCCGTGGTGATCATGGCATCGACAATGCCTTCCGGCGCCGGACGGCCGTCATCGAGCAGGATCGCATCGGTTTCGATGAGCAGACCGACATTGCGCACCAGCATCAGGGCCGTTCCGGGCAAGGTCAGCGTCGAGCCGTCCGGCGCGGTGTAGGCGCGGTCCGGATTGAGGCGGCGCATGGTGGTGCGGCCGGACTTTTCGAATTCCGCTTCCAGCGTGCCCTTCATCAGGCCAAGCCAGTTGCGGTAGGCGCCAACCTTGTCCTCGGCATCGACAGTGGAAACGGAATCCTCGAGGTCCATGATCGAGGTCGTGGCCGCTTCCACGATCACGTCGCAGATGCCGGCCGGATCGGTGCCGCCGACCGGATGGCTGCGGTCGAGACAGATCTCGATATGCAGACCGTGATGGGTGAGCAGGATCGCCGTGGGCGATTCCGCCGGTCCACGGTAGCCGGCGAACTGCGCCGGGTTGGCAAGTTCCGACGTCCGTCCACGCGTGGTACCAACTGCAAGCGTGCCGTTCTTGATCGCGAACGACACCGCGCCTTGATGGGAGCCCGAGGACAGCGGCACGGTCCGGTCGAGGAAATCGCGGGCAAAGGCAATAACCTGTGCACCGCGGATGGGATCGTAGGCCTTGCGCACCATGCCGGGGATCATGTCGGTGCCGTAGACGGCATCGTAAAGACTGCCCCAGCGCGCATTGGCGGCATTGAGCGCATAGCGCGCGTTGGTCAGCGGCACCACAAGTTGCGGACCGGCAACCGTCGACATCTCGGGATCGAGCGGGCCGGTCTGGATGGTGAAATCCGGCCCTTCTGGTTCGAGATAGCCGATCTCGGTCAGGAACGCCTTATAGGCGCCGACGTCGAACGCCTCGTAGGCGTGCTTGCGATGCCAATCGTCGATCGCGGCTTGCAGCCGGTCGCGTTTGGCCAGCAGGGCCCGGTTTTCCGGCGCCAGCGTATGCAAGAGTACGTCGAACTCGGCCCAAAATGCCAATTCCGAAATGCCGGTGCCGGGCAGGACTTCGTCGTTGATGAAGTCGTGCAGAACCTTCGCCACCTTGAGACGACGTCGCTTGACGCGCTGGGTTTCTTTGCGATGGGCCGGTTGTATTTCCATGAGAGCATCCATGACGGTCTCCGTCATTCCGCTGCGAACTGGGCGGTTTCGGTGGAATGGGCCATTGCGGTGGTCGAGGACTCGCCGCCGCTGACCGCCAGCGACACGGCGTCGAAATAGCCGGTACCGACTTCGCGCTGATGACGCGTGGCGGTATAGCCTTTGGGTTCCGCGGCAAACTCTTCCTGCTGCAGATCGGAATACGCCGCCATGCCACGCGTGTTGTATTCGTGGGCGAGACGGAACGTCGCCAGGTTCAGGCTGTGGAAGCCGGCCAGCGTGACGAACTGGAACTTGTAGCCCATGTCGCCGAGTTGTTCCTGGTACGTGGCGATGGTCTTCTCGTCCAGCTTGGCGCGCCAGTTGAACGACGGCGAACAGTTATAGGCCAGCAGCTTGTTGGGGTACTGGCGCCGGACTTCGGTCGCGAACTCACGCGCTTCACCGAGGTCGGGACGGGAGGTTTCCCACCACAGCATGTCGGCATAGGGCGCATACGCGAGAGCGCGCTTGATGCAATGGGCGACGCCCATTTTTTCCTTGAGGCGGAAGAAACCTTCGCTGGTGCGCTCGCCGGTCATGAATTCATGATCGCGCTCGTCGATATCGCTGGTGATGAGCTGCGCGGCTTCCGCATCGGTGCGGGCGATCAGGATGGTTTCGACGCCGGCGACATCGGCCGCCAGACGCGCCGCATTGAGCGTGCGGATAAAGTTTTGCGTCGGCACCAGAACCTTGCCGCCGAGATGGCCGCACTTCTTTTCCGACGCCAGCTGATCTTCGAAGTGCACGGCCGCGGCGCCGGCTTCGATCATCGACTTCATCAGTTCGAAGGCATTAAGCGGACCACCGAAGCCGGCTTCCGCATCGGCAATGATTGGTAAGAAGTAGTCGCATTCGCTCTTCCCTTCGAGATGGCCAATCTGGTCGGCGCGCTGCAGGGTGCGATTGATACGGCGGACCACTTCCGGGACGCTCGAACTCGGGTACAAGCTCTGGTCGGGATACATCTCGCCGGAATTATTGGCGTCGGCCGCGACCTGCCAACCGGAGACATAAATCGCCTCCAATCCCGCCTTGGCCATCTGCATCGCCTGATTGCCGGTCGACGCACCGAGCGCGCGCAAAAACGGTTTTTCATGAAGCGCTTGCCACAGGCGAGCGGCTCCGCGTTCGGCCAGCGTATGGGCGACTTGAACCGAACCTCTGAGCTTCTCCACCTCGGCTGGACCGTAGCTGCGGCGGATGCCGTCGAACCGTCCCGAACCGTTTGCCATCGAGTCCATAGCGTTTGCTCCTTGCGTTTATTGGTCTTGTTTAGTATTTGTCTTTTTACAAGAAGCGCAATAACTTATTGAAGAACCAAAGAAACTTTGTAAAGCGCCACACGAGGACACGCTGTAAATCGGTAAATCTCCAAACAAGGGTATGGGCCGCACATGATTCAAACCCGACTTGGAACCAAGCTGAGACGCCTGCGCGCGGAGCAAAAACTCACGCAAGCGCAGATGGCGCAGCAGCTTGAGATCAGCCCCACCTATCTCAATCTCTTGGAACACAATCAGCGTCCGATCACGGCGACGGTGCTGCTGAAACTGGCGCAGCGCTTTGCCATCGACGTGTCGTCATTCAACATGGATGACGAGACGCGCCTCGTCTCCGATGTGATGGAGGCGCTGTCGGATCCGCTGTTCGACGTGCATGGCATCAAAGCCACGGACGTGCGCGAGATGGTGGGCGCCTCGCCTGCCATCGCCCGTGCGGTGCTGACACTCTATCAGGCCGCCCGCCGCAATGCCGTGCCGAACGCGGCGGCGGTCGATACGGCGCCTGGCGAACTCAGCTATCTGCCGGGCGGCATGCCATCGGAAGAAGTGTCGGACTTCCTGCACGCCAATCACAATTACTTCCACGATCTCGAACTCGCCGCCGAAGCGCTGTGGAAAGCGAACGATCTCACTCTTGAAAATCTCTACCACGGCCTGATCGGTGTGCTGTCGAAGCGGTTCTCGGTTGCAGTGGACGTGCAGCCTGCCGACGCGATGGGGAACACGCTGCGCGAATACCGCCCGCTCGACCGGGTTTTACGCATCTCCGAAATGCTGCCGCTATCGAGCCGGACGTTCCAATTGGCGAGCCAGATCGCCTTGCTCGGCAGTGACGGCGAAATCTCTGCGCTGATGGCGAACGGAAAATTCACCTCGGGGGAATCGGAACACCTTACCCGCACGGCACTGGCCAACTATTTCGCGGCCGCCGTGATGATGCCCTATGCGCGGTTCCTCGAAGCGGCCCGCGCGACGCGGCACGATCTCGACGTGCTGCAGCATCGCTTCGGCGCCAGCTTCGAGCAGATTTGCCATCGCCTGACGACGCTGCGCCGGCCGGGGGAAGAAGGCGTGCCGTTCCATCTCATCCGCGTCGACGTCGCCGGCAACATCTCCAAGCGATTTAACGGTTCGGGCATTCAGATCGCCCGTTTCGGCGCCGCTTGTCCGCGCTGGAACGTTTACGACGCTTTCGCCACACCCGGCATGCTCCGGGTGCAAGTGAGCCAGATGCCGGACGGCTCCTCGTTCTTCTGCGTTGCCAAAACGATCAGCCCAATCGGCCGCGGCGCGCGCGCCAAGCCGGTCGGAGCCCGCTTGCACCGGCTCGCGATCGGCCTCGGCTGTCCCCTCTCCTATGCCAAGGAAGTGACCTATGCCGATGGGCTGACGCTGGACGATCCCAATATCCTAACCCCGATCGGCGTCAGTTGCCGCGTATGCGAGCGGGTCAATTGTCCCGAACGCGCCATGCCTTCGCGCAACTTCAAGCTGGTCGTCGACGAAAACCGCCGCGGCCTGTCCGCCTATTGCTACCCCTGACGGGAGAAACCCATGGTCTCCGAATCCACACCCTCATTCACCGACGAAGAAGCGCTCGCCTTCCATGCCGGCGCCAAGCCGGGCAAGATCGCGATCGCACCCTCCAAACCAATGGCAAGCCAGCGCGACCTGAGCCTCGCCTATTCGCCGGGCGTGGCGGTGCCGGTGCGGGTGATCGCCGATAGGCCGGATGCAGTGTATGACTACACCGCCAAGGGCAATCTGGTCGCGGTGATCTCGAACGGCACTGCGATCCTAGGCCTCGGCGATCTCGGCGCACTGGCATCGAAGCCGGTGATGGAAGGCAAGGCGGTGCTGTTCAAGCGCTTCGCCGATGTCGACGCTATCGATATCGAAGTCGATACGACCGATGTCGACGCCTTCATCAATGCGGTGCGCTATCTGGGCCCGACCTTCGGCGGCATCAATCTGGAAGACATCAAGGCGCCGGACTGCTTCGTGATCGAGGAGCGGTTGAAGGAGTTGATGGACATTCCGGTGTTCCACGACGATCAGCACGGCACCGCCATCATCTGCGCCGCCGGCGTCATCAATGCGCTCCAGCTCACCGGTCGCAAGATCAACGAGATCAAGGTGGTGGTGAACGGTGCCGGTGCCGCCGGCATTGCGTGTCTCGAACTCCTGAAGACCATGGGACTGCCGAACGCCAATGCGGTGCTGTGCGATTCCAAAGGCGTGGTCTATCGCGGTCGCACCAACGGCATGAACCAGTGGAAAAGCGCGCACGCCATCGACACCCGCGACCGTACATTGGAAGAGGCTTTGAAAGGTGCCGACGTGTTCCTCGGCTTGTCGGTCAAAGGTGCGCTGACGCAGGACATGGTGAAAGCCATGGGCAAAGCGCCGATCATTTTCGCGATGGCCAATCCCGATCCGGAAATCACGCCGGAAGACGCCAAAGCGGTGCGGCCCGACGCGATCATCGCCACAGGACGCAGTGACTATCCCAATCAAGTCAACAATGTCCTGGGCTTTCCCTACATCTTCCGCGGCGCATTGGACGTGCGGGCACGCGAGATTAATCTACCGATGAAGATCGCAGCTGCTGAAGCCCTCGCGGCTTTGGCGCGCGAAGACGTGCCCGACGAGGTTGCGACCGCGTACGGTGGCGTGCGGCCGAGCTATGGCGCCGATTACATCATCCCCTCGCCGTTCGATCCGCGGCTGATCTCGCGGGTGTCCTCGGCGGTGGCCGAAGCGGCGGTCAAGACCGGGGTGGCACGGCGCGCGATGCCGGATGTCGGGCATTATCGCGCCGAACTGACTTCGCGGCTGGACCCCTCCGCCGATCTATTCCACCGCCTCACCGAAAGCGTGCGCGCCAAGCCGAAGCGCGTGGTGTTCGCGGAAGGCGAAGAATCGTGCGTGGTGCGCGCCGCGGTCGCGTTCCAGCAAGCCGGTCTCGGCAAAGCCGTACTGGTCGGGCGCCGCGACGTCATCAAGGCAACCATCCAGCGCGCAGGCCTCGAAGGCGTCGCCGATCTTGAGATTCGCGTGCCGCATTCGGCGGCGGAAGCGGCACCTTATATCGAGGCGCTGTACAAGCGGCTGCAGCGGCGCGGCGCGCTGCATCGTGACGTCGTGCGCATGGTGACCAACGACCGCAATATCTATGCCGCGTCGCTGCTCTCCGCCGGGGAAGTCGATGCCATGGTGACCGGCTCGACGCGCGCCTATGCCGCCGTGCTGGCCGATATCCGCCGGGTGCTCGACACCCCGCCCAACCAGCGCCCGATGGGCGTGATGGTGATCTTCGCTAAGGGCCGGGTGATCTTCGTTGCCGACACGTCCGTGCACGAACTGCCGACCTCCGAGCAGCTTGCCGACATTGCGACCCAGGCGGCGCGTGTGGCCCGTTGGTTCGGCTATACCCCGCGCGTGGCATTGCTCGCGTCATCGACGTTCGGCTATCCCCGCAGCGAACGCTCCGAGCGCATCGTCGAGGCGGTGCACATTCTCGACCGCCGCCAAGTCGATTTCGAATACGACGGCGAAATGGCGATTGACGTGGCGCTCGATCGCGAGCGGATGGCGCTCTATCCGTTCTGCCGCCTGACTGAAACCGCCAACGTGCTGGTGATGCCGGCGGTGCATTCGGCACAGATTTCCACCAAGCTGTTGCAGCAGGTGGGCGGCGTGTCGATGCTGGGGCCGTTCATGGTCGGACTGGAAAAGTCCGTCCAGATCGTTTCGCTCGGCGCCAACATGACCGAGATCTACAACGCTGCGCTGGTGGCTTCGCTCTAGGTGGGGTCGCCGACCCGCGCCAGTACGCGCTGCGCCTGAACAAGGTGCGGCGCGTCCAACATGACGCCATCGAGCGCGATCACGCCGGCGCCAGCGGCGAAGGCTTGCACCACGGCTTTTGCGCGCGCGATCTGTTCGGGCGATGGCGTGAACGCAGCGTTGATCGGTCCGATCTGCGCCGGATGGATCGCCAGCATTCCGGAAAAGCCGTCGCGCGCGCCGCGTGCGGCGTAGGCAGCGAGACCTTCGCCGTCCGTGAACTTCGGATACACCGTTTCGATGGCAACGACACCGGCCGCGGCGGCGGCAAACAGTGCGAGCGACCGCACCATCTCGAACGGCGGCGTGTAGCGGCCGTCTTCCTCGCGCGACGTCGCCGCGCCGATCGCGGCAGGCAAATCTTCCGCACCCCAGGTCATCGCGCAAAGCCGCGGGCCGCCGTACTCGCCCAATTTGAACAGTGCTGCGGGCGTTTCGGTGACGATGGGCAAAACCCGCGTCGCGCCCGGCGCGATCTCATATTGCCGCTCGGCGGCTGCGAGCAATTCGTCGAGCCCCGCAAGGCTGCGCACCCCTTCCGCTTTCGGCAGCACGACCCCGTCCGGCCGTCCCGGCATGACTACGTTGAGGTCGGCCTCGACAAGAGCCGATGCCAAGGAATTGATGCGGATGAAAACCTTAGCATCGCCGCGCGATTGCAAAGCGGCCAGCGCATTCGAACGTGCTCTTTCCTTCGCCGCCAACGCAACGCTGTCCTCGAGATCGATGATGACAGCATCGGCGCCGCTGGCGAACGCCTTCGGAAAACGATCCGGCCGGTCTCCCGGCACGAACAGCAGCGAACGCAGCCTCATGGCGACCTTCTTTGCAGCAGCACCACGCGCAGCATCTCGCATACCACTTCATCGCGCTGGTTGAGCATCTCATGACGGAACGTGACCACACCGGCGTTCGGCCGCGACCGGCTCTCCTTGAGTGCGACAACCTCCGTGCGGGCGTGCAGCGTATCGCCGATGAAGACCGGCTTGGGCATCACGACCTTCTCGTAACCCAGATTGGCGATCAGCGTACCGAGCGTGGTATCGCCCACCGAGAGACCAACCAACAGCGAGAACGTGAATGTGCCGTTGACGAGAATGCGCCCGAACTCGCTTTTCGCGGCATAGTCCGCATCGATATGCATCGGCTGCGGATTGTGGGTCATCGCCGAGAACAACAGATTGTCCGTCTCGGTCACAGTACGGCGAATCTCGTGCTCGATCCGGTCGCCGATATGCCAATCCTCGAAACAGCGCCCCGCCATCATTCCTCTCCCGCGATGCGCACCAGTTCGGTTCCTTCCGACACCTGGGCGCCAGTTTCGGCACGCAATTCCGCAACCACACCGGCGAACGGCGCCACCAAGCTATGCTCCATCTTCATGGCTTCCAGCACCAGCAAAGCCTGCCCGCGCTCCACGCGGTCGCCCTGTTTCACTGCCACCGACAAGATGCGGCCCGGCATCGGCGCGGCGAGTGTTCCATCCTCACCTGCGCTGGTACCGCCCGCCCCCTCTGCCCTCGGTGCATTGACGTGCCATGCCTCGCCATCCAGGAAGACGATCCGTTCGCCGTGAACATCTCTGATAGCGCCGCGCGGCCGTTCAGAGTTTAGCTCCACCACGTGCGATAGACCGTCGACTTCGACCACGACACGCGTCTCTCGCGGTGCCGCAATGCGAAAACCGGAGAGCGCACGCCACGGATCATCGGCATCGGAAGGCAACAACGCTCGGGCAGCAAGCTGCAACACGGGACCGGATGGTTCGGCGGCAGGAATGAGATCGTCATGCCCCGCAATGAATCCGGTATCGATCCTCCCCGCGGCGAAATCCTCGTGCGCAGCCGCGCGCGCCAAAAACGCTGCATTGGTCTTCACCGGCCAGATTTCGACCGCGGCACACGCCTCTGCCAGTCGTCGCGCGGCAGCGGTGCGGCTCGGCGCGTGAACCGCGATCTTGGCGATCATCGGATCGTAGTACGGCGAAATCTCGTCACCTTGTTCAACGCCGCTGTCGACGCGAGCATTCGATGGCAGAACCAAGTGGTCGAGGCGTCCGGTCGACGGCAGGAACCCCGCCGAGGGGTTCTCCGCATAAAGGCGCGCCTCCATCGCCCAGCCATTGCGGCGGATTTCATTCTGCACAAGCGGCAGCGGCTCGCCCGCGGCAACGCGCATCTGCCATTCGACCAGATCGAGTCCGGTGATTGCTTCAGTGACGGGATGCTCGACCTGGAGGCGCGTATTCATCTCCATGAACCAGATGCGGTCGGCGCGAACGCCTCCGCGCGCATCGGCGATGAATTCGATCGTGCCGGCGCCGACATAGTTCACGGCCTGTGCTGCCTTCACCGCCATCGCGCAAAGGGCGGCACGGGTTTCTTCGTCCACACCGGGAGCGGGCGCTTCCTCGATCACCTTCTGGTGCCGCCGCTGCAGCGAGCAATCGCGTTCGAACAGGTGGACCACGCGGCCGTGCGCATCACCGAACACCTGGACTTCAATATGACGCGGCGCTTCGATGTACTTTTCCAGCAACACACGGTCGTCACCGAAAGCGGCTTTGGCTTCGCGGCGGCAGGATTGCAGCGCATCACCAAACGCCGCGGCGCCTTCGACCCGGCGCATGCCTTTGCCGCCGCCACCGGCCACCGCCTTGATCAGCACCGGATAGCCGATCGCATTGGCTTCGGCCTCAAGACGCTTGAGGCTTTGATCGTCGCCGAGATAGCCGGGCGTCACCGGAACGCCCGCCTCGGTCATCAGTCTTTTTGCTGCATCCTTCAGCCCCATGGCACGGATGGCTGCCGGCGGCGCGCCGATCCAGACGAGACCAGCTGCAGCAACAGCTTCGGCGAAGTCGGCATTTTCGGACAGGAAGCCGTAACCCGGATGGATCGCCTCGGCGCCGGTGCGGCGCGCGGCGTCGAGCAGTCGGTGCGTATCGAGATAGCTCTCCCGCGCCGGTGCCGGTCCGATACGAACCGCCTCGTCCGCCTCGCGCACGAACGGCAACCCCGCATCGGCATCCGAGTATACGGCGATGGTCCTGACGCCGAGGCGTCGCGCGGTACGCAGAATGCGCCGAGCAATCTCGCCGCGATTGGCTATCAGGACAGACCCGAACATCGGCTACATCCGGAACAGGCCGAAGCGCGGGCGCTCGGCAACAGGTGCGTTGAGGACGGCGGAGAGTGCCAAACCAAGCACATCGCGCGTTTGGGCCGGGTCGATCACACCGTCGTCCCACAGGCGTGCGGAGGCGTAATAGGGACTACCCTCATGCTCATACCGGGCGCGGATTGGCGCCTTGAACGCTTCCTCCTCTTCCTTGCTCCAAGTGCCGGCGTCGCGATGGACCGTTGCGAGCACACTGGCCGCCTGCTCGCCGCCCATCACCGAGATGCGCGCGTTGGGCCATGTGAACAGGAACCGCGGACCGAACGCGCGACCGCACATGCCGTAATTGCCGGCGCCGAACGAACCGCCGATCAACACGGTGAGCTTCGGAACGCTGGCGGTCGCCACTGCCGTCACCAGCTTGGCGCCGTTTTTGGCGATGCCTTCGGCCTCGTAGCGGCCGCCCACCATGAAACCGGAAATGTTCTGCAGGAACAAAAGTGGCGTGCGGCGCTGGCAGGCCAATTCGATAAAATGAGCGCCCTTCAACGCGCTTTCCGAAAACAAGATACCGTTGTTGGCGAGCACCGCAACCGGAATGCCCCAAATGCGGGCGAAGCCACAAACCAGCGTGGCGCCGTAGAGCGACTTGAATTCGTGAAATTCGGAACCGTCGACAATACGCGCGATGACCTCGTGCACGTCATAAGGCGCCCGGACATCCGCCGGGATGATGCCGTAAAGTTCTTCGGCGCCATAGGCTGGCGCTTTCGGCGGCGCGAGATCCATGTCGATGCTCTTGACCGTGTTGAGGCGGCCGACGATCTCCCGCACCAGACCCAGCGCATGGATATCGTTTTCCGCCACATGATCGACAACTCCCGAACGCCGCCCATGCGTCTCGGCGCCGCCCAACTCTTCCGCGCTGATCACTTCACCGGTCGCAGCCTTCACCAGCGGCGGCCCGCCGAGGAAGATCGTTCCCTGATTGCGCACGATCACCGTCTCGTCGCTCATTGCCGGAACATAGGCACCGCCGGCCGTGCACGAACCCATTACGCAAGCGATCTGTGCGATGCCTTCCGCCGACATCTGTGCCTGGTTGTAGAAGATGCGGCCGAAGTGATCGCGGTCGGGAAATACCTCGGCCTGGTGCGGCAGGTTGGCGCCGCCGCTGTCGACGAGATAGATGCACGGCAAGTGGTTTTCGCGCGCAATCTCCTGGGCTCGCAGATGCTTCTTCACCGTCAGCGGGAAATAGGCACCGCCCTTTACGGTCGGATCGTTGCAAACGATCATGACTTCGCGATTGGCGACACGGCCGATGCCGGTGACGATCCCCGCGCCGGGAGCTTCGTCGTTGTAGAGACCGTTCGCCGCAAGTGCGCCAACCTCAAGGAACGGCGAGCCCGGATCGAGCAAGCGGTGGATGCGGTCGCGCGGCAGGAGCTTGCCGCGTTCGGTGTGGCGCGCGCGAGCCCGCTCCGAGCCGCCGAGTGCAGCCGCAGCGACCCTGGCCCGCAACTCTTCGGCCAGCGCGCGATTGTGCCTTTCCTGGGCGAGAAACGCCGCGCTGCCGCGGTCGATCCTGGTGGCGAGCGTAGTCACGCGGCAATCAACTCTCGGCCGATCAGGATGCGACGGATTTCGTTGGTGCCGGCGCCGATGTCGTAGAGCTTGGCATCGCGCAAGTAGCGTTCGACCGGCCATTCGGTGGTGTATCCGGCGCCGCCCAGCGCCTGGATCGCCTCCAGCGCGACCTTCACCGCATTCTCGCTCGCCATCAGAATGGCACCCGCCGCATCGAAGCGCGTGGTCTTGCCGGCGTCGAATGCGCGGGCCACGGTATAGACGTAAGCACGCGACGAATTGAGCGCGACGTACATGTCCGCCACCTTGGCCTGGATCAACTGGAACGCACCGATCGGCTGACCGAATTGCTTGCGCTCGCGCACATAGGGCAGCACGACATCGAGGCACGCACGCATGATGCCGAGTGGACCACCGGCGAGAACGGTGCGTTCGAAGTCGAGCCCGCTCATCAACACGCGAATCCCGCCGCCTTCCGGCCCCATGACGTTCTCGGCGGAAACCTCGCAGTCCTCGAACACCAGTTCGGCAGTTTCCGAACCGCGCATGCCCATCTTGTCGAGCTTCTTGGAAACCGAAAATCCCTTGAAGCTCTTCTCGATCAGGAACGCGGTGAGGGAGCGCTCGCCGGTCCGCGCATAGACGACCAGCACATCCGCATGCGGGGCGTTGGTGATCCAGAACTTGGTGCCATTGAGCACGTAACGATCGCCGATCTTCTCCGCGGCCAGTTTCATCGATACGACGTCGGACCCGGCACCGGCTTCACTCATTGCCAGAGCGCCGACATGCTCGCCGGAAATCAGCTTCGGCAGATAACGGCGCTTCTGCTCGTCCGTCCCCCAGCGGCGGATCTGATTGATGCAGAGATTGGAGTGGGCGCCATAGGACAAGCCGACCGAAGCGGAGGCGCGGCTCACCTCCTCCATCGTCACGACGTGCTCGAGATAGCCAAGACCGAGACCGCCGTAATCCTCCTCCACCGTAATGCCGTGAAGGCCGAGCGTTCCCATCTCAGGCCACAAGGACCGCGGGAAGGTGCCGGAAACATCGGCTTCCTTCGCCAGCGGGCGAATCCGGTCGGTGGCAAACCGGGCGGTCGTCTCCCGGATCGCATCGGCGGTGTCGCCAAGCCCGAAATCCATGTCCTGCAGCACCATCGTCCTCCCGATCATTTTTTGTCGCGCTCGCACCGGCCGCGGCAACGAACGAGGCGTTCACCCCAACGTCAGAAACAACATCGCTGCGCCGAGGCCGTCCCGGCCACCACACTCCTGACCCAGCGCAAACTTTGCTTTGTTTGTTCTGCGTTCGATTTTGTTTGCAAATGAAACCATCCTGTCTTTCGATACTCCGAAAACAGGAGGAACGCCATGCCGGATTTGTGGGACAACCCGATCGGCACCGACGGCTTCGAGTTCGTCGAGTACACGGCACCCGATGTCGGACAGCTGCATGCGCTGTTCGAACGCCTCGGTTTCCGCGCCGTCGCGCGGCATCGTTCCAAGGATGTCACGCTGTATCGCCAAGGCGAAACCAACTTCATCGTCAATGCGGAAAAAGGCAGTCACGGCACGCGCTTCGCCGAGGTGCACGGTCCCAGTGCCTGCGCCATGGCCTTTCGCGTCAAGGATGCGGCCCATGCCTTGCGCAAGCTTACGGAGCGCGGCGCAAAACCCTTTGCCGGACAAATCGGCCCGATGGAATTGAACATTCCCGCCATCGAAGGCATCGGCGGCAGTCTTATTTACCTCGTCGACCGTTACGGCGAGCATTCCATTTACGATGTCGATTTCGTTCCGACCGATCCCGCGAAAGGGCTTACCCACGAGGGGACCGGCATCACGGCGATCGACCACGTCACCCACAACGTCTATCGCGGCAACATGGACCAGTGGGCCGGGTTCTACGAAAGGCTCTTCGGTTTCCGCGAGATCCGCTATTTCGATATCGAAGGCAAGCTGACCGGTTTGAAGTCGCGCGCGATGACGAGCCCCGACGGGAAGATCCGCATCCCCATCAACGAATCCGCCGACGACCGTTCGCAGATCGCGGAATACCTGTCCGACTACAAGGGCGAAGGCATCCAGCATATCGCGCTCGGTACGACCGATATCTACGAAACGGTCGAGCGGTTGCGGGCGGAGATTGCGTTCCTCGACACGCCCGACACCTATTACGAACGGCTCGACAACCGCATCAAAGGCCACGGCGAGGATGTCGAGCGCCTGCGCCGCGACCGTATCCTGATGGACGGCGCACCCGACGAGAACCAGGGGCTGCTGCTGCAGATATTCACCCAGAACGCCATCGGACCGATCTTCTTCGAGATCATCCAACGCAAGGGAAACGAAGGCTTCGGCGAAGGCAACTTCCGCGCGCTGTTCGAATCCATCGAACTCGACCAGATCCGCCGCGGTGTTCTCGATCCGGGGGCAAGATCATGAGCGCCAAAGGCTGGATTCATCTGCCCCGTAAGGAAGGGACGACCTCGCGCCAAGCGCATGCCGACCTTCCCGCCGGCAGCTTTGAACGCGAAATCGGCCGCGACGGCTTCTTCGGCCCGGCGAGCCACATCTATCATCCGCATCCGCCGACCGGGTGGACGAGCTTCGAAGGGCCCATGCGGCCGCGCGCGTTTGATGCCGTCGCGGCAGCGCAGGAGAGTTCCGATCCGCTTCGGGCGCAACCGCTGCTTCACAATGCGGCGGTAAAGCTGCGCATCTGGTCTGCCGACCGGCCGATGCGGGATCTGGTGCGCAACGCCGACGGCGACGAGCTGCTGTTCGTGCACCAGGGTGTCGGCGATCTGTTCTGCGACTTCGGTCATATGGCATATGGCGAGGGCGACTACATTCTGATGCCGCGCGGCACGATGTGGCGGCTGGAGCCATCTCAACGCACGGTGGCGCTGTTGATCGAAGCTACCAATGGCGCGTTCAAGCTGCCCGAGCGGGGCATTCTCGGTCCGCATGCGATCTTCGATCCCGCCGCGCTCGAAACGCCGGCTCTCGACGAGGCCTTTAAGGCGCAACAGGGCGACTGCCAAACGCGCGTACTGGTGAAGCGCCGCGATGCCATTTCGACCATCACCTACCCCTTCAACCCGCTCGATGCGATCGGCTGGAAAGGCGAGATCGCGGCGATGAAGCTCAACTGGCGCGACATAAGGCCGGTGATGAGCCATCGCTACCACCTTCCGCCCAGCGTCCACGCGACGTTCGTCGCCGACCGCTTCGTCGTCTGCACCTTCGTGCCCCGGCCGATCGAATCCGATCCGGGCGCCCTCAAAGTGCCGTTCTTCCATTCCAACGACGATTACGACGAGGTCATCTTCTATCACGCGGGCGACTTCTTCAGCCGCGACAACATCAAGCCGGGCATGATCACCTTTCACCCGAGCGGCTTCACGCATGGTCCTCATCCCAAGGCGTTCGCAGCGGGCGCGCAGCGTGCCCGGAACTCGACCGACGAGGTTGCCGTCATGATCGATGCCCGCGACGCGCTCGACATGAGCGAGGCGGCCCGCGTCCAGGAAGTCCCCAGTTACGCCGACAGCTGGAAATCGCCATGAAGCTGGCGTCGCTCCGGCACGGACGGGATGGCCGACTGGTGGTGGTCGACCGCAATCTCGAAATCTGTGTGCCGGTTCCCGATATTGCAGCGACGCTGCAAGTCGCGCTGGATGATTGGCACCACGTGGCGCCGCGCCTTGCTGACATTTATCGCCAGATGAATGAGGGCCGAGCCGACAACGCGCGCCCGTTCGATCCCAAAGCCTGCGCCGCACCGCTGCCGCGCGCCTATCAATGGGCGGACGGATCGGCGTATGTCACCCACGTCGAACTCGTACGCAAGGCACGCGGCGCCGAGATGCCGCAAAGCTTCTGGACCGATCCTCTGATGTACCAGGGCGGCTCGGACGCTTTCATCGGCGCCACCGACCCGATCCTTGCCGCCGATGAGGCCTGGGGCATCGACTTCGAAGGCGAAGTTGCGGTGATTACCGGTGATGTGCCGATGGGCGCCACGGACACGGAACGCCATATCAAGCTCCTGATGCTGGTGAACGACGTTTCCCTGCGCAACCTCATTCCCGGCGAACTGGCGAAAGGGTTCGGCTTCTTCCAGTCGAAACCGGCGACCGCGTTTTCGCCGGTGGCGGTGACGCCCGATGAGCTTTCGGGAGCATGGCACGACGGCAAGGTGCACTTGCCGCTCACCGTCACGCTCAATGGCGAGACGTTCGGAACGCCGGATGCCGGAGACGACATGACATTCGCCTTTCCGCAGCTTATCGCGCACGCGGCGAAAACGCGTTTTCTCAGCGCCGGCAGCATTATCGGATCGGGCACGATTTCGAACCGCGATGCGGCACGGGGCTCCGCCTGCATTGCCGAAAAGCGCATGCGCGAAACCATCGCCGACGGGGCGCCCAAGACGCCATTTCTCCGTTTCGGCGACAGCGTCCGTATCGAGATGCTGGATCCTCAAGGGCATTCGATCTTCGGTGCCATCGACCAGATCGTGGCGCGATACGAGGGAGGATGACGTGGCGATGCGGCTTTACACCTATTACCGCTCTTCGGCAGCGTATCGCGTGCGCATCGCGCTCAATCTGAAAGGCCTTTCGTACGAAGCCGTCGCGGTGCACTTGCGCAAGAACGAGCAGAACGCGGCAGCCTATCGCGCCATCAATCCGCAAGGCCTGATTCCGACATTGACCGCGGACGGCCATGCCATCGGCCAGTCGCTGGCCATCATTGAATATCTCGACGAAACGCATCCGGAGCCGCCGCTGCTGCCTCCAGAACCGCATGCCCGCGCCCGCGTGCGCCAGATTGCCTATGTCATCGCCTGCGATATCCATCCGCTCAACAATTTGCGCATGCTGCGCCACTTGAAGGACAGGCTCGGGCTGGACGATGACGCGCTGACCGTCTGGCAGCACCATTGGATGGTCGAGGGATTTGCCGCAATCGAAACCTTACTCGCGGATTCGCCCGATACCGGCCGCTTCTGTCACGGCGACACGCCCGGCCTCGCGGACATCTGTCTGGTGCCGCAGATCTACAATGCCCGCCGCACCGGCGTCGATCTTGCGCCGTATCCGACGATGACGCGGATCGAAGCGGCGTGCCAGGAGCGTCCCGCCTTCGCGGCCGCTCATCCTACGAGGCAGCCGGATGCGGAATGACGACGAACGGCTGGATCTGGCGTACTTCCTGCCGTACCGGCTTTCGGTGCTCACCAACCGCGTCAGCGCAGCGATCGCGCGACAGTATGCCGAGCGTTTCGATCTCACTCCGGCGGAGTGGCGCGTGATGGCGGCGCTCGGCAACACGCCGGGTCTCTCCTCGCGCGAGGTCGCCGCCCGCACTGCTATGGACAAAGTGCAGGTCAGCCGCGCCGTCGCCCGGCTAGTCGATGCCGGCCGCGTCAACCGGTCGGTGGATGCCAATGACGGCCGCATCGCGCGGCTGCGCCTGAGCGCCAGCGGACGCGCGATCTATCGCAAAATCGTGCCGCAAGCATTGCAGATCGAAGCCCAACTGGTAGAGCCGCTGAGCGGACCCGAACGCGACCAGTTCGACCGCATCCTGGCGAAGCTCGACCGCCAGATCGATATTCTGGCCGGAGTGTTGGAACGGGAACCGGAGGGAGGAATATGAAAGTCTACAAATCCGCACGCGACGCCCTTGAGGGCGTACTGTTCGAGGGCATGACCGTGATGAGCGGCGGCTTCGGGCTGTGCGGCATTCCGGAGAACCTCATTCCGGCGCTGCGCGATTCCGGCGTCAAAGGGTTGACGGTGATCTCGAACAATTGCGGCATCGACGATTTCGGCCTCGGCATCCTTCTGCACACGCGCCAGATCCGGAAAATGATTTCCTCTTATGTCGGCGAGAACGCCACATTCGAACGCCAGTATCTCGCCGGCGAGTTGGAGATCGAGTTCAGCCCGCAAGGTACGCTTGCCGAACGCATCCGCGCCGGCGGGGCGGGCATTCCCGGCTTCTACACCAAGACGGGCGTCGGCACGGTGGTCGCCGAAGGCAAGGAGCACAAAGTGTTCGATGGCGAAACCTACATTCTCGAAACCGGCCTGAAAGCGGACCTCGCCATGGTCAAGGCTTGGAAGGGCGACGCGGAAGGCAATCTCGTTTACCGCCATGCCGCGCGCAATTTCAATCCAATGATGGCGATGGCCGGCAAGGTCACAGTGGCGGAAGTCGAAGAGTTGGTGCCGGTGGGTTCGCTCGATCACGACCAGATCCATACGCCCGGAATCTTCGTGCAGCGGATCATCCAAGGTCCGACGTATCAAAAACGGATCGAAAAGCGCACGGTGCGGGGAGACTGATATGGCCTGGACACGCGAAGAGATGGCCAAACGTGCGGCGCAGGAGCTGCGCGACGGCTTTTATGTCAATCTCGGCATCGGCATTCCCACCCTGGTTGCGAACTATGTGCCGGACGGCGTGCATGTGACCTTGCAATCCGAGAACGGCATGCTCGGATTGGGTCCGTTTCCGCGCGAAGACGAGGTCGATCCCGATCTCATCAATGCCGGCAAGCAGACAGTGACGGCGCTGCCGCAGACCTCGTTCTTCTCCTCGGCCACGAGCTTCGCGATGATCCGCGGCGGTCACATCGACCTCGCCATCCTTGGCGCGATGGAGGTGTCGGAGAAAGGCGACCTCGCCAACTGGATGGTGCCGGGCAAGCTCGTCAAAGGCATGGGCGGAGCCATGGACCTTGTCGCCGGCGCGCGGCGCTGCATCGTCACCATGGATCACACCGACAAAAAGGGAAATCCGAAACTGTTGCGGCATTGTACGCTGCCGCTGACCGGCCTTAAGTGCGTCGACCGGATCATCACCAATCTCGGCGTGTTCGATGTCGTCGAAGGTGGGTTGCGGATCGCACAGACCGCACCCGGCGTTACCAACGAAGAAATCCGCGCCAAGACGGAAGCCAGAATGGTGGACTGAAATGCCGAACCTCGACGAACTGCGCCGCAGTCATCCCGATATCGCCGAAGACTTCACCATCCCGCAACGCTGGGACCACTACACCGTTGCGGAACACGCCGTTTGGCAGACCTTGTTCGAGCATCAATCGAAAATCCTGCCGGGCCGCGCCTGCCACGAGTTCCTTGATGGCCTCGCCAAACTCGGCCTCGCGCCCGACCGCATCCCGGATCTCGAACGCTTGTCCGATAAGCTCGAGAAAGAGACGGGCTGGCGCGTTGTGGCGGTTCCGTCGCTGGTGCCGGATGCGGTCTTCTTCGACCATCTCGCCGCCCGGCGCTTTCCGGCAGGACGCTTCATCCGCAAACCCGAACAGCTTGACTACATCGAAGAGCCGGACATTTTCCACGACGTGTTCGGCCATGTCCCGATGCTGGTTCATCCCATGTTTGCCGACTACATGCAGGCCTACGGCAAAGGCGGGCAGCGCGCGCTTGCCGAATTCAACGCTCTGAAGAATTTGGCGCGGCTCTATTGGTACACTGTCGAATTCGGCCTGATCGCGACGTCGCACGGTCTGCGCATCTACGGCTCCGGCATCGTATCGTCGCGCGCGGAGTCGGTTTACGCCGTGGAAAGCCCCTCCCCCGACCGCATCGGCTTCGAGCTCGAACGCGTCATGCGCACCGATTACCGCATCGACGATTTCCAGGATTGCTATTTCGTCATCGAGTCCTTCGAAGCCCTGCTGGCCGAGACCACGAAGGATTTCGCCGCGCTTTACGCCCGGCTGGCCGCTGGACCGACATACCGGCCCGGCGAGATTATACCCGGTGATCGCGTGATGACGCGCGGCAGCCACAGCTACAGGCCCGGCAGTCACGCGGCTTGATGGAGAACAGCAGAACGAGGACCGCGCATGTCCGCGCAGTCCTCGCTTCTATCACTCAGTTCGCGATCGGCTTCAGCACGATCTCGTAGCAATCGTTGGCGCGCATCGGCAGAGTCTTGCTGAAGCGGCCGCCCTTGACTTCGACCGTTTCGCGGATCGCAGGCGCTCCCGAGCTCACGCTTTTCAGACTGTCCACCTGGGCCCGCGTCAACTGCTTCGGCGATCCCATCTTGGCATACGCGGTGAACGCGTCATTCTGTTGATAGCCGATTTGATAGACCGACACCTCGTAGCGGCCATCGGGCACGCTGGTCAGGTTGAGCGCCGCGGTGCCTTTGCCGACCGTCGGCAGTTCCTGTTTGTAGTAGATCTGGTCGTTGCTGCCCTTGGGCGGCACCACCGGCGAATAATCCCAGAACAATGCCGTAATCGAACCGTCCTTCGCCTTGGTGATCCAGGATTGCCGGTCGTTCACTGCCACGTCGTCGCCCCGAAGCCGGCTAAGGAACGCGAAGGCGTGATAGGACGGCTTCTTGATCCCTTGCAGGTTCATCAGACCGAAACCACCGTGGAACGGCGTGAAGCGCGGCCCGAGCTCCTCGAAAATGTCGGTGAAGGTCCAGTAGGACAGCGAATCCACGTAGGGCGTGGCGCGCTTGACCACATTCAGGATGAAGCTCGCCTGATGGTACTGGTCGTGCATGTAGTCCGTGGGCGTATAGGCGGAACTCCATTCGGTGAAGTGCAGCTCGCGTCCCTTGAGCGACGTGGCGTCGATCAATTCGCGCGAGTGGCGCATACGTCCGCTGACCCGCTCGGGATCGGGATCGATGACCGTGCCGGCAAAACCGGTCTCGTCGAGATAGCCCTCGTTCACGCCGTAGGCATGCAGCGCGATGAAATCGGCCGGAATCGAAGGATTGGCGAGCAGCCACTTCTCGAATGCGATCTCGGCCGCATAAGGCACGGCAGAGGCCGGGCCGCCGATCCGGCATTTGGCGCATTCGGCACGGATCGCTTCGGCCGTGGTCTTGTAAAGCGACAGGTAGTCCTCAAGCGGATGAGGCCAGAAGCCGCGAATGTCCGGCTCGTTCCACACCTCGAAATACCAGTGATTGATCTCGTCCTCGCCGTAACGCTCCTTGAAATGCGCCACCAGCGCGCGCATCAGCGTCGCCCATTTGGCGGGATCCTTCGGCAGAGAAGTGTTGCCCTTCCACCAGAAAATCGTCGAGTTGCCGCTCGCCAGTTTGGAAGGCATGAAGGTCAATTCCACGAAGGGCCGGATCTTCAGCTTGAGCAGTGCGTCGTAGAGCGAGTCGACATATTGGAAATTGAACTGGGGATTGCCGGCTTTGTCCTCGCTGTAGACGCCCATCTCGTCGGTGAGCAGACCGTGCATCCGCAGATAGCGGAAGCCGATTTCCGATTGCACCGTCGCGAGTTGCTCCTGCCAATCAGCACGCAGCCCCTCCGCGGCGCGTCCCGCTCCCACCGCCTGCAACGGCACGGCGGAATGCGGGCCTGTCACCTTCGCCAGATCGGCGCGGATGACGCGATGCTGCGGCGTGACGCCGAAGCTGGGCACAAGCAACAAAACGGCGGAAACCACGGCCGCGCAAAATACACGCATTGGAACACTCCCTCCTGAGCGGCGGTATGTTGTTATCGCTCCGATCACGAAGCCGCTTCGCCGCAACTGCCAAAATAAATGTCTGATAAATTACGAAGCGGCTCAAGCCTCCCCTGGTAAAAGGCGCGTGACCGTTTCGCCCACTTACGCCTGGACTTTTCGCGGGTGAATCGCGAAACCGCCTTGCCGACAAACTTTGACAAACTTGATTAGGCCATCCGCCAATAGTCAGACTATTCGATCCTCCGACGCGCGGTTAGCATGGCGTCAACAAGCCGGCCCCAGTCAGGGCCGCTTCCGGAGGGAACTGCTGATGAAAATGACGTGGATGGCACTGGCCATCGCGGCGACCTGCGCAATGAGCGTTGGCGCGCCGGTCAAGGTAGACCAGGGACTATTGGAGGGCACGGTCGAAGACGGACTTTCCGTCTATCGCGGCATTCCCTTCGCGGCGCCGCCGGTCGGCGATTTGCGCTGGCGCGCACCGCAGCCGGCCGCGAAATGGACCGGCGTTCGCAAGGCGGACAAATTCGGTCCTCAATGCGTTCAAGGCGGCTTCGGTCCGCCCGATCCCAACGCTGGGCCGATGAGCGAGGATTGCCTCTATCTCAATGTGTGGAGCCCGGCCAAGACGGCAAAGGACAAGGTTCCGGTGCTGGTCTGGATTTACGGCGGCGGCTTCAATGGCGGCGCCACCTCGATCCCCGGCTATAGCGGCGAAGTGCTGGCCAAGAAAGGCGTCGTGCTGGTGTCGATCGCGTATCGCGTCGGCACGCTCGGCTTTCTCGCTCACCCCGAACTGAGCGCGGAATCGCGCCAGCACGTTTCGGGCAATTACGGCCTGCTCGACATGATCTCGGCGCTCGCCTGGATCAAAAAGAACATCGCGGCCTTCGGCGGCGATCCCAACAAAGTGACGATCTTCGGCGAATCCGCCGGCGGCATTGCGGTCAGCATGCTGAGCGCCTCGCCGGTTGCCAAAGGCCTGTTCCAAGGCGCGATCTCGGAAAGCGGCGGTTCGTTCGGTCCGCCGCGTGCGGCGGGCGGTCCAGGCGAAAACATGCGCCTGTTGGCCACTGCCGAAAAGGACGGCCTCGCCTTCCAAGTGGGTGCGGGAGCGAACTCGCTCGCCGATCTGCGCAAGCTGCCGGCCGAAAAGCTGGTTGGTCTGACTCGCGGGCTGGCGTGGCCGATCGTCGACGGCTGGGTCATTCCGAGCGATCAGGTTTCGCTCTATGACGCCAAGCGCTTCAACGACACGCCCATTTTGGTCGGCTACAATTCCGACGAAGGCCTCAGCTTCTCGCATTACGCCACGCCGCTGGACTACATCGACAGCGTGAAGGGCCGTTATGGGCCGTTTGCCGGCAAGCTTCTCGAAGCCTATCCGGCCGGCGCAACCGGTCATCCCAAATCGGCGCGCGATCTGTCCCGCGATGCGGCGTTCGGCTGGCACACCTGGACCTGGGCCAAGAAGCAAGCGAGCCTCGGCAAGTCGAAAGCCTATCTCTATTACTTCGACCAGCATCCCGACTTCGCCGCCAATTCGCCCCAGGCCGGATACGGCGCCTGGCATGGCCGCGATGTGCCGTATGTGTTCGGTCACTTGAACGATCTGCAGAAGGAAACGCCGTCGGCATCCGACCGCGTGATTTCCGATGCGATGGTGACCTATTGGACCAACTTCGCCAAATACGGCACGCCCAACGGCAACGGCGCTCCGGAATGGCCGGCTTTCACGGAAGACAATCCCCAGACCATGGTGCTGGCCGGCACGCCGCATCCCGGCAAGGTCGACAACGAAGCCGGCCTCAAAACGCTCGATGCCTATTTCACCTGGCGCCGCTCGGCGGAAGGCGTCGCGGCATCGGCGGTGGAAGATGCCAAGCCTGCGCCGACCAATGTGATGGGCGCCCAGTATCCGCGCGTGCTCTCCGACAAGCGGGTGGCGTTCCAGATCAAGGCGCCTGAGGCCAAGTCGGCCGACATCGACATCATGGGTCATAAGTATCCGATGACGCGCGGTGCCGACGGGACGTTCAGTGTCGTTACGCCGCCGATCGTCGAAGGTTTCCACTACTACGCGCTCGATGTCGACGGCACGCGGCTGAACGATCCGGGCAGCCACGCTTTCTTCGGCACCGGCATCGATGCCAGCGGCATCGAGATTCCGGAAGACGGCGTCAGCTACTATCTCGCCAACAACGTGCCGCACGGCGATGTCCGCATCCGGATGTACAAGTCGAAAGTCACCGGTCAGATGCGCCGCGCTTTCGTCTACACGCCGCCGGGCTATAACGCCGACACATCGAAGCGCTATCCGGTGCTCTATCTGCAGCACGGCATGGGCGAAGACGAAACCGGCTGGATCTTCCAGGGCCACGCCAACTACATCCTCGACAATCTCATCGCCGCAAAGAAGGCGGTGCCGATGATCGTGGTGATGGACAACGGCTATGCCGCAGCACCGGCTGGTCCGTTCGGCCCGGCTGCGCCGGCCGGGCGGCCTGACATGAAAAGCTTCGAGCGCGTCATGCTCGAAGACGTGATCCCGATGATCGACGCCGACTTCCGCACCATCGCGGACCGCGATCATCGCGCCGCGGCCGGCTTGTCGATGGGGGCCAACCAGATGACACATCTGGCCACCGGCCACCTCGACACCTTCGCTTATGTCGGCGGCTTCAGCGGCACGATGAACGGGCTTTCCACCGATCCGCTCGATGCCGCCACCGCGTTCGACGGACGCTTCAAGGATGCGGCGGCGTTCAACGCCAAGGTCAAACTGTTCTGGCTTGGCCTCGGTACGCAGGAACCGATGCCGTTCCCCAAATCGGTCGGCGCGTTCCGCACCATGCTCGACAAGGCCGGCGTGAAGTATGTGTTCTTCTCGTCGCCCGGCACCGCCCATGAGTGGCTGACCTGGCGCCGCGACCTCAACGACTTCGCGCCACGACTCTTCCACTGAGCATCCAGACAAGAGAGGCCCTGCTTCGGCGGGGCCTTTTTTTGTGCGTGCCGCTCAGCGTCGCAAAAGCTCTTCGAGGACCACAGCCTGGTTATGCCGTTCGTCCTTCGCGCCATAGAGGAGCGTGACGCGGCCCTTGCGGACCAGACTGCGCAACTGCTTCAGCGCCTCGGGATTGGCGGCAAGTTCCGCCTTATACCGCCGGCGAAACTCGCTCCAGCGTTCCGGATCGTGGCCAAACCAGCGACGCAGTTCGTTGCTCGGTGCGATGTCCTTCATCCAAACGTCGGCGGCCGCCTTGGTGCGCGCCAGTCCGCGCGGCCACAGCCGGTCCACCAGGACTCGGGTTCCATCTTCGGGTACGGCGGGCAGATAGGCTCTTTTCAGGAGTACTTCGCCGGAACGTTTCGATCCTGCCATCGCGATACCTCCTGCCTCCGGCAATGATACCCAACTCTCCGTGACGCTTCGGGTTTCGGGGTCCCGAATGGCCGCCATCCCGGCGGGCCATGCGGGCGAAAAGTCGGCTCGACACCTGCGGCAGCAGGACCGAGCAGGCGCGTTGACTTAAGGCCGCGACCTCCCTAAACAAACCGCCCCAAGCCCGTGCCCAGATGGCGGAATTGGTAGACGCACTAGTTTCAGGTACTAGCGCTGCAAGGCGTGGAGGTTCGAGTCCTCTTCTGGGCACCATTTCAGCCGGTTTGGCTGTCCCAACATTTTGATTCCAAAGGGTATTTACTCCCGCTCCCATGGTGGGCGGGCGGTAAAGGCGCTTGTCGTAGCGAGCCGTCCGATCCGGGGCTAGGGAACGGGCCGCTCTCTCCCGTGCAGCCATGGCAAGGGACATCAAGGCGTCCCGCGGAATACCGAATCGATGGCCCCGGCGCGGTCGCTCCCTATATATAGACGCGGGACACGGCCCGTCCGGACGTCCCCTCAAGGGAGGTGTCGATGCTGGTAGCCACAACCGAAACGGTCCCCGGATACCGCCGGGTGAAGACCCTCGGCCAAGTGTTCGGCGTCGTGGTCCGCTCGCGCGGGCTGGGCGGCAACGTCCTGGCAGGACTGCGCTCGATCGTCGGCGGCGAAATCCATGAATACACCCAGCTTCTTGAAGAGGCGCGGCGGCAGGCCGTCGACCGGCTGGTCACCAACGCCACCGCCATGGGCGGCAACGCCGTCCTGATGATGCGCTTCGATTCCTCGGAGATCGGCCAGTATATGAGCGAGATCGTCGCTTACGGCACCGCGGTGGTGCTGGAACAGGAGCCGACCAATGCTGCGTAATGTGGTTCTCGCCATCGGCGGCGCGATGCTTATTTTCGGCGTAATGGGCATGGTGGCGGGGTCGTTTACCGTCGGCGTCCCCGTCGCCGTCTGGGGCGCGATCTTCGTGTTCGGCATCCTTTACGAGCGCTATGCCTACAAGAGCCTGGTCGACAAAGTGCCGACCGGAAAAGGCTGGACCCGAACCACCGAGCGGTTCGTCGACGAGAAGAGCGGCCGGACCGTGACCGTCTACGTCAAGCCGCTCACCGGCGAACGCGCCTATGTGACGGAGCCGGTCGCCCCTGCGGCGCCCCCGCCGGTCGTAGAAGGATGACATGGCGGGCCCGGCGTGCCATAGAATGGGTCTAATTCAAGAGTTGTCTCACTTCAGGATCACGTCATGCCCAACGATCTCGTTACGGTTTTCGGCGCTTCGGGATTCGTCGGCCGCCATATCGTGCGTGCCCTCACCGCCCAGGGGTTTCGCGTCCGGGCGGTCTGCCGCAAGCCGAATCTGGCGAATTACCTGCTGCCCGCCGGGCATGTCGGTCAGATTCAGCTATTGAAAGCCAATATCAATAACGAGGAAGACGTCGCCCGCGCGCTCGAAGGCGCCGTGGCGGCGGTGAATGCGGCCGGCGTGCTGTTCGGTCATGGCCTGCAGAGCCTCGAAGCCATCAATGCCGATGCCTCCGGACGGATCGCCCGCGCCGCTTTGAAGGCCGACGTCGGAACGCTGGTGCATGTGTCGGCGATCGGCGCCGATACCCAGGCGATCAGCGAATACGCCCGCACCAAAGGTCTCGGCGAACGGGCGGTGCACGAAGGCTTTCCGCGTGCGGTCATCATGCGCCCGTCGCTGGTATTCGGACCGGAGGACGCGTTCTTCAACCGGTTCGCCGCAATGGCGCGTTTCCTCCCCGCCCTGCCCTTGATCGGCGGCGGCAAGACCAAGTTCCAGCCGGTGTTCGTCGGCGACGTGGCGGCGGCGGTGGCGCGGGCGGTGTCCGATCCCGCGATGGCCGGGCGCACCTACCAGCTCGGCGGCCCGAAGACCTATACTTTCCGCGCCCTGCTCGAATTCATTCTCGCCGAAACCGGCCGCAAGCGCCTCTTGATGCCGCTGCCGTTCTGGCTTGCGGGGCTCCAGGGCTTCTTCCTGCAAATGCCGAGCTTCATCCTGCCGATCAAACCGATGCTGACGGTCGATCAGGTGCGGCTGCTGAAATCCGACAACATCGTCCAGGACGGCGCCTTCACGCTCGACGATCTCGACATCGAGCCCACGAGCGTCGAGAAGATCGTGCCGACCTATCTCTGGCGCTTCCATCCCAAAGGCCAGTTCCGCGACGTGCAACGGCTCGCCGCGCACTAGAGCGCTTTCAGGAGCCGATAGCGCCAGCGTGGTCGGCGGCTTCCGGTTTTCCGTCCGAAAGCGCGTCAGTTCAAAAAGTCCTTATTTGACGTAAAGCCACGCCAGCAGCGCCGCGCCGGTGGCGATGCGGTACCAGCCGAACGGCTTGAGGCCGTATTTGCCGACGAAGGCGATGAAGCCCTTCACGACGATATAGGCGACGACGAACGACACCACGAAACCGACCGCGATGTTGGTCGTGTCGTTGCTCGAAAGCGTGTTCCATTCCTTGTAGAGGTCGTAGACCGTGGCACCCAGCATCGTCGGGACCGCCAGATAGAAGGTGAACGCCGCGCCGGCCTTGCGGTCGACGCCGAGCATCTCGCCGCCAAGAATCGTAGCACCGGACCGCGACACGCCGGGCAACAGCGAAATGCACTGGCACAGGCCGATTTGTAATGCCTTCTTGAGCGGCAGCCGGTCGCCGTCGGTGTAGCGCGGTTTCGGCGCCATCCGCTCGAGAATGAGAATAATGACGCCGCCGACCAACCACGACACGCCGATCACCGGCATCGCGAAGCTGGGCTGCAACAGATAGGCCTTGAGGTATTTATAGACCGTCGCGCCGAAGATCATCGACGGGATGAACGCCACGATGACGTTGATGGCGAACGACCGCGCCTCGGGCGACGTCGGCAATCCGATCAGGACGTTCCAGAACTTCTTCCAATAGACCGCCACCACCGACAGGATCGCGCCCAACTGGATGACGATCGTGAAGGTTTCCCAGCGGCTGTCTGGCAATCCCAAGAGCCGTTCGCCGACCAGCAGGTGCCCCGTGGAAGAAACCGGCAAAAACTCAGTAAGTCCCTCAATAATCCCGAGGATTATCGAGTTCAAAATGTCTTGCATTGATGAAGGCTCCGAAGAACACTGAAACTGGCAGGTGGCTAGCACAACCTGACTAGTTGTGACCTATCACACCGACGTGAGACGGGCCATGCTTCTTGTATATCTTGACCTACGAGTATGATGCACGTTCGTCATACCCAGGATTGGAGGGAGACATGAAATCTCTGTTATTTGCGGCCATTGCCTGTGCCGCTGCGTTCACCACTGCGGCTGGCGCCGTGGAGGTGAAGGCGCCGTTGATCGAACGCCAGAAACTGTTCGGCAATCCGACCAAAGCCTTTGGCCGGCTCAGCCCAGACGGCAAGTGGCTGGCCTTCATTGCGCCGCGTGACGGCGTGTTGAACATCTTCGTGGCGCCGATCAATGCGCCCGATGCCGCCAAACCGCTGACGACCGAGAAGACGCGCCCGATCCGCTCCTATTTCTGGGCGCCGGATTCCAAGACCATCCTGTTCGTCAATGACAAGGGCGGCGACGAGAACTTCCTGCTCTACGGCGTCGACATCACGACCGGCGCCCAGAAAACGCTGACCCCGTTCGAGAAGACCCGTGTCCAGGTGATCGGCGTGTCCAATCAGGTCAAGGATCACATCCTGATCGGCCTCAACAATCGCGATCCCAAATGGCACGACGTTTATGCCTTGAGCCTCAAGGACGGTGCGCTCACCAAAGTGCTTGAGAACAACGGCTATGCCGGCTTCCTCGCCGACGATACCCTGACCTTGCGCGGCGCCTCGCGGCCGAACGCGGCCGGCGGTACCGATTTCTTCCGGATCAAGGACAACAAGATCGACGACAAGCCGTTCGCCTCGACCGGCCTTGAAGACGCCTTCACTACCTCACCGGCCGGCTTCACCACCGACGGCAAGACACTCTATTGGATCGACTCCCGCGGCCGCGACAAGGCGGCGCTGATGGCTCAGGACGTCGCCACCGGTGCGATGAGCGTGGTGGCGGCCAGCGACAAGGCCGATATCGGCAGTGCGCTCGCCAATCCCAAGACCGGCAAGGTCGAAGCCTATTCGGTCGATTACCTCAAGAACGAATGGACCGCGATCGATCCGGCGGTGAAGGGCGATCTCGAATTCCTGCAAAAGAACCTCAAGGGCGACGTCCAGGTTTCCTCACGCACCTATGACGACGATTTGTGGACGGTCGGCGTCGATCCGGTGTCGGCCCCGCCGGCGGTGTATCTCTACGACCGCAAAGCCAAGACGCTGAAAAAGCTTTGGGTGTCGCGGCCCGAACTCGAAGGCCTGCCGCTGTCGGCCATGCATCCGGTCGAAATCAAGACCCGCGACGGACTGACCGAAGTCTCCTATCTCACCCTGCCCGCCGGCAGCGACACCAAGACCGCCGGCGTTCCCGACAAGCCGCTGCCGATGGTGCTGGTCGTCCATGGCGGCCCGTGGTCGCGTGACGGCTACGGCTTCAATTCGTATCACCAGTGGCTTGCCAACCGCGGCTATGCGGTGCTCAGCGTGAACTATCGCGGCTCGACCGGCTTCGGGAAGAAATACATCGAAGCGGCCAATCTGCAGTGGGGCCTCAAGATGCACGACGACCTGATCGACGCCGTCGATTGGGCGATCAAGAACGGCATCACCACCAAGGACAAGGTCGCCATCATGGGCGGCTCGTACGGCGGCTACGCCACGCTGGCGGGTCTCACCTTCACGCCCGATACGTTTGCGTGCGGCGTCGATATCGTCGGGCCGTCGAACCTCAACACCCTGCTCAAGACCATTCCGGCCTATTGGGAACCGATCAAGCTGCAGTTCTACAAGCGCATGGGCGATCCCACCACGCCGGAAGGCCAGAAGATCCTCAACGCCGCCTCGCCGCTGTTCAAGGCCGACGCCATCAAGAAGCCGCTCCTGATCGGCCAAGGCGCCAACGACCCGCGCGTCAATCAGGCGGAGTCGGACCAGATCGTGAAGGCGATGGCGGACAAGAAGATCCCCGTCACCTACGTCCTGTTCCCCGACGAGGGCCATGGCTTCGCACGGCCGGCCAACAACATCGCCTTCAATGCGGTGGCCGAGCAGTTCCTGGCCAAGAACCTGGGCGGCCGGGCCGAACCGATCGGCGACGCCGTCAAACAGTCGACCGCCAAGGTCCCGCACGGCGCCGAATTCGTGCCGGGCGTCCCGGAAGCGTTGAAATAGCAGCGTTACAGTCCCTTTTTGCCAAGAGCCGCTCGCGAGGGCGGCTCTTTTCTTAGGCGGAACCATATATGTCAATATATTTGACCTTTATGATGCCTGAACCGTGGTGAGATATGTCGAAAACGACCCGAGTAACGAAATTATGAGACAGATTTGCTGTCTTATATGGCCAATTTCCCTGGACTCCTTGGCAAAATCCCGGCACATCGCCCGTCATGGTCGAGAAGATGCTGAAATTCGTCAGCCTGGGGCGAGACATGCCGGGCAAGCGCCAGCCGCGGGAGCGCACCCGCGACTTTCATGAAATCTATGCCGAGTTCGCCGCCTCCAAGGCCGCCGAACAGGCTTCGCGCTGTTCCCAGTGCGGCGTGCCGTTCTGTCAGGTGCACTGCCCGCTCTCGAACAACATCCCCGACTGGCTGAAGCTGACGGCGGAAGGCCGCCTCGAAGAAGCGCACGAGGTCAGCCAGGCGACCAACAACCTTCCCGAAATCTGCGGCCGCATCTGCCCGCAGGACCGGCTGTGCGAAGGCTCCTGCGTCATCGAGCAATCCGGCCACGGCACCGTGACCATCGGCGCCGTCGAGAAGTACATCAACGACACCGCCTGGGAGAACGGCTGGGTCAAGCCGCTGCAGCCCGCCCGCGAGCGCGACCAGTCGATCGGCATCATCGGTGCCGGACCGGCCGGCCTCGCCTGCGCCGAGCAGCTCCGCAAGAAAGGCTACAAGGTCACCGTCTACGACCGCCACGACCGCGCCGGCGGGTTGATGGTTTACGGCATTCCCGGCTTCAAGCTCGAAAAACACATCGTCGCCCGCCGGGTGAAGCGGCTGGAAGACGGCGGCATCGTCTTCAAGCTGAATTTCGAAGTCGGCCGCGATGCCTCGCTCGACAAGATTCGCGACAAGCATGATGCAGTCTTCATCGCCACCGGCGTCTATCGCGCCCGCGAGATCGAAGTGCCGGGGGCCAACCTCGGCGCCATCGTGCCGGCGCTCGATTTTCTCATCGCCTCCAACAAAAAAAGCTTCGGCGACGACGTGCCCGACTACGACAACGGCAAACTGAATGCCGACGGCAAGGACGTCGCCGTGATCGGCGGCGGCGATACCGCGATGGACTGTGTGCGCACCGCATTGCGCCAAGGCGCCAAGTCGGTGTCGTGCCTGTACCGCCGCGACAAGGACAACATGCCCGGCAGCTTGCGCGAAGTCGCCAACGCCGAAGAGGAAGGCGTCAAGTTCGAATGGCTGACGCTGCCCAAGGCGTTTCTCGGCATGGAGAATGTCGAAGGCGTGCGCATCGCCCGCCAGCGTCTCGGCGCCCCCGATACCTCTGGCCGCAAATCGCCGGAAGAAATCAAAGGTGCCGACTTCGTGCAGAAGGCCGATCTCGTCATCAAGGCGCTCGGTTTCGATCCCGAATACCTGCCGATGAAATTCGCGGCACCCCGGCTGACGGTCTCCAAATGGGGAACGGTGCGCGTGCGCCCTTCCACCATGATGACCGACATCCCCGGCGTGTTCGCAGGCGGCGACATCGTGCGCGGCGCCTCGCTGGTGGTGTGGGCGATCCGAGACGGCCGCGATGCGGCGGCGGCGATGCATACCTGGCTTCAGGCGCAGGTGCGCCAAGCGGCGGAGTAAACGATGAGCAACACCGAGATTACCCGCTACCTCGCCAACGCCGAGAAGCTCGAAACCGCGCACGCCTATTCGCCCGATCAGGAGCACGATGCCTGCGGCGTCGGCCTGGTGGCCGCCATCGACGGCGTGCCGCGGCGCGAAGTCGTCACCCGCGCCATCGAAGCGCTGAAAGCGGTCTGGCATCGCGGCGCGGTGGACGCCGACGGCAAGACCGGCGACGGCGCCGGCATTCATATCCAGGTGCCGCAGGAATTCTTCCGCGCCCAGGTGCAGCAGACCGGTCACAAGCAGCGCTCGGGCCGCATCGCGGTCGGCCAGATCTTCCTGCCGCGGACCGACTACAATGCGCAGGAGACCTGCCGCACCATCGTCGAAAGCGAAATCCTGCGCTCCGGTTTCTATCTCTACGGCTGGCGGCAAGTGCCGGTGAACCTCTCGATCATCGGCGAGAAGGCCAATGCCACCCGCCCCGAAATCGAACAGGTGATGTTCGATACCGGCGGCAACGAGGACCTCGAAGAACTCGACCGCAAGCTCTATCTCTGCCGCCGCCGCATCGAGCAGGCGGTGCGCGCCGCCGCGATTGCCGATTTCTATGTCTGTTCGCTGTCGACGCGTTCCCTGATCTACAAGGGCATGTTCCTGGCCGAGCAGCTCGCCAACTTCTATCCCGATCTGCAGGACGAGCGCTTCATCTCGGCGTTCGCGATCTTCCATCAGCGCTATTCGACCAACACCTTCCCGACCTGGCGTCTTGCTCAGCCGTTCCGCATGCTGGCGCACAACGGCGAGATCAATACGCTGAAAGGCAACGTCAACTGGATGAAGAACCACGAGGTCAAAATGGCCTCGGATCTGTTCGGCGACGCCGCTGCCGACATCAAGCCGATCATCCAGCCGGGCGGATCGGATTCCGCCGCGCTCGACAGCGTGTTCGAAGTCTTGGTGCGCGCCGGACGCACGGCGCCGCTGGCCAAAACCATCCTCGTTCCCGAAGCATGGTCGAAGCAGGCTTCCACCATGCCGGAATCGCATCGCGCCATGTACTCCTATGCCAACTCGGTGATGGAGCCGTGGGACGGCCCCGCCGCACTCGCCGCCACCGACGGGCGCTGGGTGATCGCCGGCATGGACCGCAACGGCCTCAGGCCGATGCGCTATGCCTTGACCGACGACGGCCTCTTGTTCGTCGGTTCCGAGACCGGCATGAACGCGCTCGACGACAATCGCGTCACCCGCAAGGGACGGCTCGGACCGGGCCAGATGATCGCGCTCGACCTCGCCGAAGGCGCGTTCTTCGAAGACCGCGGCATCAAGGACAAGCTGGCGAGCCAGTATCCGTACGAGGAATGGACCCGGCGCATCGTCGACCTTCAGCCGATTATCGGACCCGGCCCCGAGCCGATGATGTTCGATGCCGAAACGCGCCGCCGCCGTCAGGCCGCCGCCGGTTACACCATGGAAGACATGGAGGTGATCCTTCATCCCATGGTCGAAGACGCCAAGGAGCCGATCGGCTCGATGGGCGACGACACGCCGCTCGCGGTGCTGTCGGAAAAATACCGGCCGCTGTCGCACTACTTCCGGCAGAATTTCTCCCAGGTCACCAATCCGCCGATCGATCCGTTGCGCGAAGAGCGGGTGATGAGCCTGAAGACCCGCTTCCGCAATCTCGGCAACGTTCTGGTGCAGGACGAGAAGCAGACCGAAGTCTTCGTGCTGGAAAGCCCGGTGATCTCGACCGGCATGTTCGAACGCCTCAAGGACCATCTCGAAGGCCGCTTCTTCGAAATCGACTGCACCTACCCGCTGGCCCAGGGCGGCGCCGGTTTGCAGGCCGCGATCGAACGCATCCGTGCCGAAGCCGAAGACGCGGTGGCGCAAGGCTACGGTCATCTCATCCTCACCGACGAGCGTCTTTCCGACACCATGGTCGCGGTGCCGATGATCCTCGCCACCGGCGCGGTGCATTCGCATCTGGTGCGGCGGGGGCTGCGCACCTACACCTCGATCAACGTGCGCTCGGCGGAGTGCCTCGATACGCATTATTTCGCGGTGCTGATCGGCGTCGGCGCCACCACCGTGAATGCCTATCTCGCCCAGGAATGCATCGCCGACCGGCATGCGCGCGGGCTTTACGGCAATCGCGGCCTCGGCGAATGCGTCAAGCGCTATCTCGACAGCGTTTCGGCGGGTCTCTTGAAGATCATGTCGAAGATGGGCATCTCGGTGATCTCGTCTTATCGCGGCGCCTACAATTTCGAGGCCGTCGGCCTGTCGCGATCGATGGTCGCCGACATCTTCCCCGGCATGCCTTCCAGGATTTCCGGCATCGGCTTTCCCGGCATCGCCAAGAAGATCGCCAAGCTGCACGTGCGCGCGTTCGACGACGAAGCAACCACGCTTCCGGTCGGCGGCTTCTACAAGGCGCGGACGCAAGGCGAAACCCACGCCCACAAGGCCGATCTGATCCACCTGTTGCAGACGGCGGTCGCTACCGAAAACTATTCGATCTACAAGCGCTATGCCGACGCCGTGCGCGCCATGCCGCCGGTTTCGCTGCGCCACTTGATGGATTTCCGCAGCCCCGGCGCCCCGATTGCGCTCGAGGAAGTGGAATCGATCACCGAAATCCGCAAGCGCTTCGTCACTCCGGGCATGAGCCTCGGCGCGCTGTCGCCGGAAGCGCATGAAGCCCTCAACATCGCCATGAACCGCATCGGCGCGAAATCCGATTCCGGCGAAGGCGGCGAAGACCCGGCACGCTTCCATCCCAAATCGAACGGCGACAACGCCAATTCGGCGATCAAGCAGGTGGCGTCGGGACGCTTCGGCGTCACGGCGGAATACCTCAACCAATGCCGCGAACTCGAAATCAAGATCGCCCAAGGCGCCAAGCCCGGCGAAGGCGGACAGTTGCCCGGCTTCAAGGTCACCGAGATGATCGCGCGCCTCAGGCATGCGACGCCCGGCGTGACTCTCATCAGCCCGCCGCCGCATCACGACATCTATTCGATCGAGGATCTGGCGCAGCTCATCTACGACCTCAAGCAGATCAATCCCGAAGCGCGGGTGTGCGTGAAACTCGTCGCGCAGACCGGCATCGGCACCGTTGCGGCGGGCGTCGCCAAGGCCAAAGCCGACGTGATCCTGATCTCGGGCCATAACGGCGGTACCGGCGCGAGCCCGCAAAGCTCGATAAAATACGCCGGCGTGCCGTGGGAAATGGGCCTCACCGAAGCCAACCAGATCCTGACCCTCAACAATCTGCGCCATCGCGTGACACTGCGCACCGACGGCGGACTTCGCACCGGCCGCGATATCGTCATGGCGGCGATGATGGGCGCCGAAGAGTTCGGCATCGGCACCGCCGCGCTGGTCGCGATGGGTTGCATCATGGTGCGTCAGTGCCATTCCAATACCTGCCCGGTTGGGGTTTGTACCCAAAACGAAAAGCTGCGCGAGAGATTCACCGGCACGCCGGACAAAGTCATCAACCTGTTCAGCTTCATCGCCGAAGAAGTGCGCGAGATTCTTGCCAGCCTCGGCTTCCGCAAGCTGGAAGAGGTGATCGGACGTACCGATTTGTTGAACCAGATCAGCCGCGGCGCCGAGGAACTCGACGACCTCGACCTCAATCCGCTGCTGGTGCAGGCCGATCCCGGCAACTACGCCCGTTATTCGACCCAGAAGGGCCGCAACGAAGTGCCCGACACGCTCGACGCCCAGATCGTGAAGGACGCCGCACCGCTGCTCGAGCACGGCGAAAAGATGCAGCTCACCTACACGGTGCGCAACACGATGCGGACCATCGGCGCCCGCACCTCGTCGCATATCGTGCGCAAGTGGGGCATGAAGGGGCTGAAACCCAATCATCTCACGCTCAAGCTACGCGGTTCCTGCGGCCAGTCGCTGGGCGCTTTTGCGGTCCAGGGCATCCGCATCGAAGTGTTCGGCGATGCCAACGACTATGTCGGCAAAGGCCTATCGGGCGCGACCATCGCGATCCGGCCGCTGACCGGCGTGAAGTTCCGCCCGCGCGACAACACCATCATCGGCAACACGGTGCTCTACGGCGCCACGGCGGGCAAACTGTTCGCCGCGGGACAGGCGGGCGAGCGCTTCGCCGTGCGCAATTCCGGCGCCACCGCGGTGGTGGAAGGCTGCGGCTCCAACGGCTGCGAGTACATGACCGGCGGCATGGTGGCGATCCTCGGAAACGTCGGCGACAACTTCGCCGCGGGCATGACCGGCGGCATGGCCTTCGTCTACGACGCCGACGGCCTTTTCGCCGAGCACGTTAATCCCGACAGCGTAATCTTCCAGCGGCCGCAAGCCGCGCACTGGCAGGACACGCTGCGATTCCTCGTCGCCGAGCATCAGGCCGAAACCGGCTCGCAGTGGGCGGGGGAACTGCTCGAACAATGGGACCTTGCGCTGTTGCGCTTCTGGCAGGTGGTGCCGAAGGAAATGGTCAACCGCCTGGACCACGCGCTGACCGACCAGCGCGAAGCCATCCCGGCGGAGTGATCTATTTGGAGTCGACGCGAGTCATGGTGCCGTTCGACACGGCCCATGTCTCGTTTTCGCCGGTCCCGACGTAGATCGTCGTCTTGTGCTGCAGACTGAGCCAGAGGGTCGTCTCGACGGGGATGTTCGACACCAATTGCGACACGAACGCTCCGACTGCTTGGCCCAGGCTCGGATCGGGCGGCGGTATGACCATGCAGGATCGTGACAGCGCATCGCGCTGGATGATGGAATTGCCATCCTTCGAAATTGTGAAGCGGTAGTGACCGCCGTACATCATTTCGCCGGCCGTTGTCGTCGCCGCCAAGGCCCAGACCAACCAGTTGCCGTCGACATCCTCCATCGCCACGGTGTTGTAACGTCGGGAACAAGGCCGCGGGATATTGCTGAGAGCCAGTTTTCTGGCCCGGTATTGCGCCAGTTCCGGCTCCGACAACGTACGGACTTGCGGAACCGACAGCACACCCGGTCCGTCGCCGTCGAACGTCACGTCGTAGGCCGCTTCCGGGCCGCTGTCTCCGTCACGTAGAAAACGGACCACGCTGGGTCCTTTCGACAGATGCGTGATCCAAAGCCCGTTGAGGCGCTCCTTCTTCGCCTCGTCGACCGGCAGCTTCGCCATCAGGATATCGGATGCCTTCCAGGCGAACTGATCGTCGCGATAGATATAGCGGCCGAGCAGCACCAGCGTCTGCTGATCGAATTGCCGGATCGGCGGCGGCTCTTCGGCGCTTGCGAGCGTTCCAAGAGCGACCAGAGCTGCCAAAGCAGCGGCGTAAAACCGGTTCATGACACCCCCCAACTTCGCTCCACTATACTCCAACGGCGGGGCGGTTGCAGGCCAAGTGACGCGCGACAAAAGCTGGGCTACCTCGCCGCAGACGGACGCCTCAGGCTGAGACCGTCTTGCTGCGGGGCTTGGCATGAAACGCATTTTTCTCCTCAACGGTCATCCGGACGGCTCGTCCGAACGCTTCTGCGCCTCGCTGTGCGACGCCTATGCCGCCGGAGCACGCCGCTCCGGCCATGAAGTGCGCCGTCTCGATCTCGGCGCCATGGACTTCCCGCTGATCAAGACGGCGGAGCAATCCAACAAAGGCGACGTCGCCCCCGACGCGCTCAGGGTGCAGGACGCCCTCGTCTGGGCCGATCATATCGTACTGGTGTTCCCGCTCTGGCTCGACGATCAGCCGGCGTATCTGCGCGCCCTGTTCGAGCAGGTGTTCCGTTATGGCTTCGTGCACGAGAACTTCGACAACGCCAAGAAGCGGCTGAAAGGCAAGACCGTTCACACCGTGATGACGATGGGCGTGAGCCGGTGGGAATACCGGTTCAAGAGCCGCGCCTACGGCATCAAGATGCTCGAAACCGGCCTATGGAAATACGCCGGCATGAAGCCCGCACGCCGCACGCTGATCGGTGCGATCCACTCGATCGACGAAGCCGCGCGCAAAGCCTGGCTGAAAAAACTCCAGGACGATGGCGCGGCTGCGCGTTGACGATTGCGCGCTTTCTACGGAAAACCGGTACCCACTTTTCCCGAAAGCGCTTCAATCAACCTACGATGCTATACCCACCGTCGACGTAACAGGTCTGGCCGGTGATGGCGCGGGCGCCGTCGCTGGCAAGGAACGCGGCCAGAGCGCCGACGTCATCGATACCGGCCAGCGGCAGCGGAGCTTTCGCCGCGGCGTCCTCGATCGAGGCGTCGAAATTCTTGAGGCCGCCCGACGCGCGGGTGCGGATCGGGCCGGGAGAGATCGCATTGACCCGGATACCCTTCTCGCCGAGTTCCAGCGCCATGTAGCGCACGCACGATTCCAGCGTCGACTTCACCGCGCCCATCATGCCGTAATCGCGCATCGCCTTGGCGGCGCCGATATAGGACATGGTTAGAAGCGCGCCGCCTTTGTCCATCAACGGCTCGGCCAGCTTGGCCATGCGGACGAACGAATGGCAGGAGATGTCCATCGCCTGCGCGAAGCCGTCCCACGACGAATCCACCACGCGGCCATGCAGATCGGCCATCGGCGCGAAGGCGATCGCGTGCACCAGAAAATCGAGCCGGCCCCAGTCCTTCCGAACGCGCTCGAACAGCGCTTCGAGCTGGCCCGGCACCCGCACGTCGAGCGGTTCGACGATCGACGCATTGAGGCCCTCGGCCAGCGGGCGGACATAGGGTTCGGCCTTGGCATTGAGATAGCTGACGGCGAGTTCGGCGCCCTCGGCGTGGAACGCCTTGGCACAGCCGTACGCGATGCTGTCTTTGTTGGCGATGCCGATCACCAAACCCTTTTTTCCGGTCAATGACACGTTGTTCGTCTCTCGATGAATTTCCGGCCCCGTATAGCGCGGGCCTGGCGGAGCCGCCACGCGACGCTCTGGCGCCGCGGACATGAAAGCAGTGTCAACTACTTCCGCTCCGGTTGCAGCGCGAAGTTTCGCGCCCGATCGGGTCCGCTTACTTTTTTGGGGATGTAGCTTAGATGGGGAAACCTCCCGCACTCTTCAAGAGGAGTTTTCGCGTTTCGCCGGCCCTGCGACACGGGAGCAAAAAATATCCGCAAGACAATGCGCTGAGCGGCCCGCCGCGGGCAACATGGACGGCAGGTGTCTCGGAACGAGTCGCAATCGGGCGAAAAAAAGATCCTAAGCGGCGGCGGCGCGGCGCTGGATGGCTTCGTGGACTTCGGCGTATTCGGCGCCGATCGAATCCACGAAATCGTTATGAACGTTGCGTTCCTGCGCCATGGTGTAGAGGCTGCCGAACTGCTCCAGCATTTCGGCGAGATGATCTTCCAGGCCGCTCGCATCCTGCGGTGCGCACGCGGCACGGCCGGTCAACGCATCGGCCACCATTTCGAGCGTGTCGCCGATCTCTTCGCGGAACGCCAGCCGCGAGGTCGAGGAATCGATCACCGCCAGAAGTTCTTCGCCGCGCAACACCAGGGTGCCGACTTCGGCTTCGGTGCGCTGACGCGCGTCGCGGATCAGATTGGCGGCAACGCCGAGCGCATCGGTGGCCCGGCCTTCGCCGTCGCGGGCGGTCGCCAGCGATCCGGCGGCGCCGGTCAATTCGTCGAGTTCCGACAGCCCCGCCGCCGCGGCGGTCTCCAGATGACGGCCGTGGTCCCTCAGTTCGATCGCGATCACCGACAACGGCTTGGCCGCATCGCCGATCTGGGCGCATTTGATGGTGGTGTTGAGCGCCATGTACTGGACGTCGTTCTTCAGCCCCTGCACCGCCGCGATGCGCTTGCCGAGCTGGTTGGCGGCCGCCGCCGTCTCCTGGCCGGTACGCAGCGCCGACGAGTCGGCCTCTTCGATCTCGTTGACCAGCACGAAGGCCTGGTCGATGCGGCCGCCGAGGTCGGCGAGGAACCCGCCGCCGCTCTTGCCGCCGTAAGCCATGTCGCGCAGCTTGAGAAGCTCGCGGCTGTGTGCGCCCATATCGGCCATCGCCGCTTCGACCACGGTGACTTCCTGATGGAATTCCTCGATGGTCGATTTGAGCTGCTGCTCCAACAGGCCGTAGCCGAGCGCCATCAGGCGGCCGTCATAGCCCTGCAATTCCGGGTCGGTCTGCAGGCGGCGGATGGAATCCTGCACGTGTTCGATGCGCTGGCGGGTGATGTCGCCGATCTGCAGCGCCTGCAACACGCGCACGACGCGCTTCTGGATGTTGCGCGCGATCCCGGCGACGTCGCCGGCCACCGCCGACACGCGGGCGTAGTGCTCGCCCATCAGCCCGGCGCTTTCCGACAATTCGTTGGGCAGCACCGGCAACAGCGTGCCGATGCGCGTGGTCAGCGTGGCGCCCTGGATCAAGGCCGACGCGAGACCTTCCTGCAGGCCCATCAGTTCTTCGTCCATCTGGCGCAGCTCTTCGCGGCCGGACTCGATGCAGTCGGAAATTTCCTGGGCGAAGGATTCGAACGTGGAGCCGGCTTCGGCAATGCCGCTCGACACGATCTTGATGTTGACGGTGAAGGCCCGCATGTAGGCGAGACTGGCGCGCATGTCGGACACGTATTTCGCCAGCGTCTCGCGATGACGGCCGAGGTCTTCGATGGCGTGCTGGCGGGTGCGGTGGTTCTCGGCGAGATCGTTGAGGCTCTTGGCGGCGGCGCGAAGGTCGGAACTGGCGGCCGCTACGGCCTTCTCGTCCAGCGCCTCGACCAGCTTTTCGAGCGAAGCGACCAGCGCGTCGATCCCTTCGATCGCCTGGGTAAGCATTTTGCCCGCCGATAGAAAGTGCCGCTCGATGACCCGGCGCGCCGATTCAAGCTGCGCAGCCAAATCCGTATTCGCGCCGACTAATACCAAATGACTCATCGGAGGCATCCCACCTGTGATCTTCCATTGTTGTGCGAAAGAAGCGAAATAGAGGTAAACGCCGAGGCGGGCCGATTAGGGAATTTCCCGGACATCTCGCCGCGCATAAAGCCTCAACCGTAAACAAGCCGTTAGGATTTGGCCGCGCCCCGATAGAGGCAGGCCCACATCTCGCCTCCAGGATGCAAAGCCGGTATAAGACCTAACATGCGTCACGCTCTCATTTGTCACCCCGATACGCCGTCCACGGTGGTTTCCGCGATCGAAGTTGAAGTCGCCCGTGCGGCGGCCGGCAACCTGTTGCTGCACTATTTCATCACCGGCCGGGCGGGGCTGCTGGTGCCCGCCTATCCCTCGCCGGCGACCCGCAAGCGGGCGGACGAGCTGTGGCTGCACACCTGCTTCGAGGCCTTCGTCAAACCGCAAGGCGGTGAGGCGTATTGGGAGTTCAACCTGGCGCCGACCTGGGACTGGCAGGTCTATGCCTTGAGTAGCTATCGAACCGGACGGCGTCCGGCGGCAGACGTCACCGTGCCGACGGTCGACGCACGCTATGCCCGCGACAGCTGGGACCTGCGGGTGCATTGGGAACTCGCCGCGGCCATCCCCAACGACGGCCCCTGGCAGATGGGCGTCTCCGCGGTGATCGAAGACACCAGCGGCACGATCTCCTACTGGGCCTTGAAGCATGCGCCGGGCAAGCCGGATTTCCATCACGCCGATGCGTTCGCGCTGACGGTGGCGCCATGAAATTCGGCATCGACCGCCTGCTCGCCGAACCGGATCTGCGGGCGCCGCTGGCGGGAAAGCGCGTCGCCCTGCTCGCCCACCCGGCGTCGATGACCGAAGGCTTGGTGCATTCGCTCGATGCCCTGGCGGCGTGCAGCGGCATCAAACTGGCGGCGGCGTTCGGACCGCAGCACGGGCTTCGCGGCGACAAGCAGGACAATATGGTCGAGAGCCCGGATTTTTCCGATCCGGAGCTGGGGATTCCGGTGTTCAGTCTCTACGGCACGGTACGCCGCCCGACCGACGCCATGATGGACACGTTCGACGTGCTGCTGGTCGACCTGCAGGATCTCGGCTGCCGCATCTACACCTTCGTCACCACGCTGTTGTATGTGCTGGAAGCGGCGGCCAAGCACGGCAAGAGCGTGTGGGTGCTCGACCGGCCCAATCCGGCGGGACGGCCGGTGGAAGGAACGATCCTGCGCGACGGCTGGGAGAGTTTCGTCGGCGCCGGACCGCTACCGATGCGCCACGGCCTGACCATGGGCGAACTCGGGCACTGGTTCGTGCGCCGGTTCGATCTCGACGTCGACTATCGCGTGATCGAAATGGAAGACTGGCAGCCGGACGCCGCGCCCGGTTACGGCTGGCCGCTGCACGAACGGGTCTGGGTCAACCCCTCGCCCAACGCCCCGAATTTGTGGATGGCGCGCGCCTATGCCGGCACCGTGATGTTGGAAGGCACGACATTATCCGAAGGACGCGGCACCACGCGGCCGCTGGAACTGTTCGGCGCACCCGACATCGATGCGCGGGTGGTACTCGGCGAGATGGCGCGACTGGCGCCGCAATGGACGGCCGGATGCATCTTGCGCGAATGCTGGTTCGAGCCGACTTTCCACAAGCACGCCGGCAAGCTTTGTCACGGCGTGCAGATTCATACCGAGGGCCCGGCCTACGATCACGCGGCGTTCCGGCCGTGGCGCTTGCAGGCCCTCGCCTTCAAGGCGATCCGGCGGCTCTATCCCGAGTATCCGCTGTGGCGCGATTTCGCTTACGAATACGAAACCGGCAAGCTCGCCATCGATGTCATCAACGGCGGACCGACCTTGCGCGAATGGGTCGATACGAGGGGCGCGGCGCCGGACGATCTCGAGACGCTAGCGGCAGCCGACGAACGGGCGTGGGAAGAAGAGCGGCAGACGTTTCTGCTGTACTAAACCTCGGTGTCATTCCCGGCCGAGCAAGCGTAGCGCAGCGTCGAACCGGGACCCACTCAGACACAATCCAGATTTCGAAGTGGTTCCCGGATCGCGCTACGGTGCCAAACGGAAAAATCGTCGTGGCGCGTCCGGGATGACAGTTTGCGTTACTGCGGCAGCGTCTGTTCACCTTCGATGGCGAGCGGTGTCGAGGCGACCGCCTTGGTGAAGCCCGGCTGGCCGCTGCCGACCGATAGCGTGTAGGTGCCCGGCTGCACTTTGATGGTGCCGTCCGGCGTCACGCTGGAAAGATCGCGCGGGTTGAGATCGAAATGCACGGTCTTGCTCTCGCCCGGCTGCAAAGTGAGGCGTTCGAGTCCGCGCAGCGCGACCCGCGGCATGCCCGGCGCACCCGCGAAGCCGAGATAAAGCTGCGCCACCTCGTCGCCCGCCACCTTGCCGGTGTTCTTCACCTCGACATCGATACCGAGCTTGTCGCCCGCTTTCAATGTCGGCGCCGAGAGCTTGAGGTTGCCGTAAGAGAAGGTGGTGTAGGAGAGTCCGTAGCCGAACGGATACAGCGGCTTGCCGCCGTAATAGCGATAGGTCCGGTTCGCCATCGAATAGTCTTCGAACGCCGGCAGATCCTTGAGCCCGGTGTAGAACGTTACCGGCAGACGGCCCGACGGATTGTAGGCGCCGGAGAGAATGTCGGCGATGGCGGTGCCGGCCGACTGGCCGCCGTACCACGATTCCAGAATTGCATCGGCGTGCTTGGCGGCCCAATTCACGCTGAGCGCCGAGCCGTTGTAGAGCACCGCGATCAGCGGCTTCTTGGTCGCCTTGCGCGCGGCTTTCAAAAGATCCTCTTCCGCTTTGGGCAGATCGAGGCTGGTACGGTCGCCGCCGACGAAGCCGGGCACATCGACCTTCATCTCCTCGCCTTCGAGGGCCGGCGTGATGCCGACCACGGCGATCACCACGTCGGCCTTCTTCGCCGCCGCGACGGCGCGCTTCTGCGCATCCGCAATCTGCTTGCTCCAAACGAAATGGATAGACATGCGCGGCTCGTAGCCCCGCTCGATCTTCACCTGATAGGAATGGCCCGCTTCGAGATGCACCATCGTCATCTTGGCGGTCTGATCGCCGGAGCCGAGGCTGACGATCTCCTTGCCGTCGAGCCACAGCTTGCCGACGCGGGCATCGAGGCCGAGGGCGTAATCGCCGGTCTCGGTAGGCGTCAGCGTGCCGGTCCAGCGCACCGCGAACTTCGCCAGCTTGGGCAGATCGGCGATCTGCATGGCGACGCGGCCGCGCTCGTAATCGACACCGGCATCGACGCGGGTCATCACCGGCTGGCCGGTGAACTCCTCGCTTTCGAAGAACTCGGCATAAAGGCCTTCCTTGCCGTCGGGCGTCTTCAGCACCGACGCCGGAACCGCCTTACCGCCGCGCAGGAAATTGGTGCCGGGTTCGTAGACAATCTCGGCATTGGGGAATTGCTTCCTGATGCCGTCGAGCGCCGACACCGGATTGAGCGGCGTGCCGTTGTAGTTGCCGTAGAGCGGCACCACCTGATCGGCCAGCGGTCCGATCACCGCGATGCGCTTGACGGTCTGCTTCAAGGGCAACGCGCCCTTGTTCTTCAACAGCACCATCGATTCCCGCGCCGCCTTGAGCGCCAGCGCGGCGTGATCGTCGGAATTGAGCGCGCTTTCCGGCACCTGGGCGAACGGCACCATCGATTGCGGATCGAACATGCCGAGCTTCATGCGCGCCAGGAATTGCCGCTTCAGCGACTCGTCGACCACGCTCATCGGAACGAGGCCCTGCTTCATCGCCTCGATGTAGCGCTGGTAATCGACGTCGGTCTTGACGTTGAGAGTCCAGGTCGAGCAATCGTTGTCGACGCCGTGCTTGAGCGAAGCCGCCGCCGCTTCGGCGACGGTCTTGGTGTATTTGTGACCCTCGGCGATGTCGAGAATGGCGTCGCAATCCGACACCACGACGCCCTTGAAGCCCCACGCCTGGCGCAGCACTTCGTTGAGCAGGTAATCCTGGGCGCACGCGGGCTGGCCGTTGACGCGGTTGTAGGCGCACATCACCGAGCCCGCCTTGCCGTCGACGATGGCGGTGCGGAACTGGGCGAGATAGGTGTCAACCATATCGTGCTTGGAGGCAGGCACGTCGACGCTATGCCGCGTCGGCTCCGGTCCCGAATGCACGGCGAAATGCTTGGGCGTGGCGATGGTGCGCAGGTATTTCGGATCGTCGCCCTGCATGCCGGTGACGAACGCCTTGCCGAACTGGCCGGACAGCCACGGGTCTTCGCCGTAGGTCTCCTGGCCGCGGCCCCAGCGCGGATCGCGGAAGATATTGACGTTCGGCGACCAGAAGCTCAGGCCCTGATAGATGCCGTGATCCTTGTCGTAGCCGACTTCGTTGTATTTGACGCGCGCCTCGGTCGAGATCGCGACGCCCATGTCGTGCACCAGCTTGGGATCGAAAGTGGCGCCGAGGCCGATCGCCTGCGGGAACACGGTGGCAAGACCGTTGCGCGCCACGCCGTGCAGCGCTTCGCTCCACCAGTTGTAGCCGGGAATGCCGAGCCGCGGAATCGGGCGCGCCCAGTTGCCGAACTGCGAGGCTTTCTCCTCCACAGTCAGGCGGGACACCAGATCGTCCACCCGCTGTTCGAACGGCAATGCCGTGTTGGTATAGGCCGGCGGCGGCGGCGCCTTTTTGTTATCGTTATCACTCCAGGGCCAATCAAACGCGGCCGCGCTGTATGTGCTAAGCGCCAACAGCGCGACGGCCGCGGTGGCCGTGCGCAACATCGAAGCGGACGTCATCGAATCTCCTCCCAGGAGTGTTCTTTGCCTTATCCTAATCCTGGGAGGACGGCGGTCGCAAACCGCCGAAAGCCTAGCCTTTAGTCGATTCTAGTCACGATCGCGGCATCGCCGGTCGTACTCGTCGCGGCCGCCGTGCTCACGCCAATACGGTGTACCGAGGTCGAGATCGCACGGGTTGGTTGCCGCCCCGATGGCCGCGCCGCCGACGGCGCCAATCGCTGCGCCGGTACCGGGCGCGCCCGCCATTGCCCCGATGATCGCACCACCCGCGGCGCCAAGTCCGGCGCCCGATACGGCGCGATCGCCCGTACTCGTACCGCAGCCGGCCAGACCGAGGGCCAGCACCGCGGCCATCGAAGCGCTTTTCCAGAGCATCATTGCACACTCCCTTTGTCGCGTTCCATTTCACAACGCCTGCGACGCCTGGAGGTGCCCGAAAAGTGGTTTGGCGGGTGGCGGCGCAGCCGGCGCCGACAAGGGTTGTGGGGGGGAGAGCCGCCGCCGTCCCGCCGCCACCCGCCAATTCGTATTCGCCTACGGCGTGTGCGTCGCGCCCGACTTGGCGAGCGACTTCAACTCCGACGAACTCAACCGTGTTGTGTAGCCGCCGCTCTGGCGCGCTTCGAGCGACGACACCGGAATCGCCACGGTCTCGGCGCCCATGCCGAGATGCTTTTCCATCGTCACCGACACCGCCTGCTGGCCTTGCGTATCGGTGGTCATCGCCGCGACGGTGCCGATCTTCTTGCCTTTCGTGTTGTAGATCGCCTGGCCGGTAAGATTGGCCGAGGTGGGGTTGGAATGGCTCATCATCGAATCGCCGTGCATCGGCGTGTTCGACGGCATGGTCGATTGATTGGAAGCCGGCCCCTGATTCATCGGCGACGGCGGCGGCGATGTGGTCTGTGCCCACAGCGGTGCCGTACAGCACGCGCCCAGCAGCAGAGCGAAAATGGCAGTCTTCATCGGGGTTCCCTCGCACTCCAGCCCCTTGGCGCACCACGCGCGACAAAAAGCGTAGCCGCCGGTTAAGCGGATCGCTGTGATTATGTTGGGACAATCGCCGCGAGACTGCGCAAAAACGCGAAAACCGGGCTGGGTTCGTCGTGCCGAGATTGTTTGGTGTGCTGACAGTCGTTGCCGCATTGAGCGCGGCGCTTCCGGCGCGGGCCGGCGGCGACTACCGGCTGCTGGACATCGACGGGCATGCGGTCAAATGGGGCGCGCCCGAACTCGGCCGCGGCGCGGTCGTGACTTGGCGCCTAGCGTTCGCACACGGCACCGCACCGGGACGCGAAAACTGCCGGCGCACAACCGGACTTGACGGATTGCTCATGCGTGCCGGTCTCAAACGCGAGGACGCCCTGCGTGCCGCCGATGCCGCCTTCGCCTTATGGAGCAAAGCCGCCGACATCCGCTTCGTGCCCGCGGGTACCACCGGAGTCGCCGACATCACCATCGTTGCCGAAGCCGATGACGACGGCATCGCCTATACTGACGTTACGCCGAGCGCCGAAAGTGGACACACCGTGTCTCTTTCCCGCGCCGTGGTCTGCCTTAATCCGCAGGCTAAGTGGATTACCGCGCCGACCGGAACTTACCGTCTCGCTTACGTGCTGGCGCACGAGATCGGACACGCCATCGGTCTCGATCATCCCGGCCCGACCGGCGCGCTCATGAGCTTCGAATACGACTCAAAACGCGACGAGCTGGCGCCCGGCGACATTGCCGGTGCTGCGCTACTTTACGGAGCGGCAGAGCGCATTATCAGTACACGGTAGCTACGAGCGTGCCGCGTGACTATCATGCCGCATGATGATGTGCGCTGCCTTGTTCGTGACTCATTGGCCTGAAAAAATGTTGGCGCTGTATCGCCGTGACATCCCGGCTCGGTTAAACTTGGCTTCATGAAAAACGCACGATCACAATTTTGTCTCTTCATTGTCACCGGAATTGTGGTGGCGGGATGCTCGACGCTAGGCGGCACTCACGATACGCCGTCTGCCAAGACACCGAGTCCGGTCGCATCCGCTCCGGCACAGCCGAAACCCGCACCGATGCGGCCGAAACGAGCGGCCGCACGGGAGAATCGTGAAGTCAGGGAGCCCGAACGAGTTGCTGCGCTTGATCCCAAATCGCTCATCGGCCTCACGCCGGCGGCCGTCGAAAAACTGCTGGGAGCACCGAGCGCCGTTCTCAGAAGCGATCCCTCGCTGGTGTGGACCTATTCCGGCCAGGGCTGTTCGGTGCAGATCGTGTTCTATCCCGATCTCAAGACCGCGAGCTATCACGCCCTCAAATACAATTCCACGGCCGGCGCCGAGGCCGACAATACATGTGTTCGCAACATCCTGACGGTGAGAAGCAATGGACCAAGTTAGCCGTAACGCCGCCCGCGGGCATATCCTGGTGGTCGACGACGACGAACTGTTCCGGGAGTCGGTAAGCACCAACCTGATCGACGCCGGCTATTCGACCGACGCCTTTGCCGACGGCTCGACCGCGGTGGATTATCTGACCCGCGGCCCCAATGGCGACATGGTGGCCGATATCGTCCTCCTCGACTGGAAAATGCCCGGCATGACCGGCATCGAAGTACTGCAGCGGCTGCGCACGGAAAAAATCGACATTCCGGTGATCTTCCTCACCGTGCTCAGCGACCAGATTTTCGAGGAAGCGGGTCTCCTCGGCGGCGCCGTCGATTTCATCGAAAAGTCGCGCAGTTTTTCGATTCTTTTGAAGCGTATCGAACTGATCCTTTCCGGCTACAAGGCCAAGCAGGCGGTGCAGAGCGTCGCGGATGCCGGCCAGGACGCGGTCAAGATCGGCGACATCACCCTGCGCTACGATTCGCGGCGCGCGCTGTGGAAGAACCAGAACGTCGGCCTGACGCTGACCGAATTCAACATCGTCGCCTATCTGATCGAGCATTCCGACCGCGACGTCAGCTATCGCGAAATCTACGACATCGTGCACGGCGAAGGTTTCATGGCCGGCGACGGCGAGATCGGTTACCGCACCAACGTTCGCGCCTTCATCAAGCGCATCCGCCAGAAGTTCCGCGATCTCGACATGGATTTCACGCAGATCACGAACTACCCCGGCTTCGGCTACAGGTGGCGGAATGGAAGCGAACAGTAGCGCGCGGCCTCTCGCCTACAAGCTCGTCCATTCCTTTGCGCTTAAGCTGTTCCTGCTCGCCGTCATCCTGCTCTCGGTGCCGTTGATCCTGTGGTGGCAGTTCCAGCGCGCCGAACATCAGCAGGCGATGCTGCTGCACAACGCCGTCGATCAGACCGGACGCGTCATCGCGGCGATGCTGCGCCCGCACTTCGAGCGCTTCCAGGATGAAGCGCCGGGCGCGTTGTCCGATGCGCTGGCCGGCGCGGCCCTCGTCAACACCAAGGTCAAGGTGCTGGTGCGCCTCAAGGGCGCCGGGCCCGACGATTTCATCTACATCGCATCGGCCCCGCCCTTGCCCGCCGCTTATCTCAAACAGGAACGCCGGGACTTGATCCAAGCGGGCATCCTGCAGCGCATGGCGCCGACCTGCGACCGCGCCACCGATCTTTCCGTCCGCTTCGTCAACCCGGCGGGTCAGCAGGAGCTGCTGACTTCGATGACGCCGGTGCACGCCAACGGCAATTGCTGGATCGTGATCACGTCGCAGAATGCCGCCGACCTCGCCCCGGCGGCGCTGCACCTGTCGTTCTGGAGCATTCCGACGCTGCCCGCCGCGTTCGCCATCTACTTCGCCAGTGCGGCGCTGGTGATCCTGTTGTCGGTGCATCTGTGGCGCAACGTTGCCCGCTTCCGCTCCGCGGCGCGCAAGATCCGCATGCGCGGCGGCGGCGCCGCATCGTTCCGCGAACTCAACACCATTCCCGAACTGACCGGCGTGGCGGAAGACTTCGACGGCCTGGTGATGGCACTGACATCCAGCCAGGCCTTCATCAAACAGACGGCGGAAGAAAACTCGCATGCGTTGAAAGCGCCCTTGGCGGTGATCGCCCAGTCGATCGAGCCGCTCAAGCGCACGCTGCAGCCGTCCGACACGGTGGGGCACCGCGCGATACAGCTCATCGAGCGGTCGGTGGAGAAGCTCGATGCCGCCGTATCGAGCGTGCGCGATCTCGAGCAGGCCGCTGCGGAAGTCGTCTTTCCCGTGCGCCGTCGGCTCGATCTCACCGCCTTCCTGACGCAGATGCTGCGCGACTACGAGGTCACGTTGGCGGCGCAAGGCAAACGGCTCGCCGCATCGCTCGAGAAGAATGTCATCGCCCATGCCAACGAAGACCTGCTGGAACCGGTGATCGAGAACCTGCTCGAAAATGCCGCCAGCTTCACGCCCAAGTTCGGCACCATCGAGGTTTCGCTGAAGCGCAATGCCCAATGGGTCGACGTCAGCATCGCCGATCGCGGCCCCGGCGTCGATGCGGACCGGCTGCCGCGGATTTTCAACCGCTACGTGACATATCGCGACGAGCCGGATGCGGACGGCGGCAACCTTCCCTCTACGGAGCATCAGGGGCTGGGCCTGTGGATCGTCAAGCGCAACGTCGAAGGACTCGGCGGCAAGGTGCAGGCGAAAAATCGTGACGGCGGCGGTTTCGAAATCACCGTCTGCCTCAAGGCCGATTCATAAACGCTTGCCTTCGCTTTGTCACAACTACATACAATATCGCGTGGCAATGTCGCGTTACGCGGTGCTCGATTAAGGCTGCGAGGAGCGCCGCGTATCGCTTGGGTTTGCACCCCAGCCCAACGGAGCCGGAGTTGGAACAGCCAGCTCCGGCTCCGGCATTTTGGGGACGCAACCGGCGTCCACCGACAGGCGTTCCGTACCCGCTCTCGCCAAGGAGGTACGAACCCGTGAACACCCTGTCCAAGATCATCGCCGCGCTGGCACTGACCGCATTGCCCGCGATGGCGCAGGATACCCCGCCCGCAACGCCGATGGCCCCGCCCAGCCCCAGCGCAAACGCCGATCTTACCGGCCAGCGCATCTACAACACCGACGGCGACTGGATCGGAACGGTCACGCGCATGGGCAGCGACACCCAAGGCCAACCGCTGGCGGCGGTCACCATCGAGCGCAAGCTCGGCATCGCCGGCACGACGGTGCTTTTCCCGATGGGTTCGCTGCAGCCGCGCGAGAAAGGCGGCTACATGACCAATCTCAACGGCGATCAGATCAAGCAGCTGCCGAAATCGAACGCCACCAACACGCCGTAGCCATTACCCGTTCAACGCCTTCAGCACTTCGCCCTCGGTGAGAATTTGCGGCAGGATCTTCGGGTCCGCCGCGCCGGGGGCGTAGTAGAGGTAAAGCGGCACGCCGGAACGGCCGTGCTGTTCGAGCAGCGCGGTGATCTCGGGATTGCGATTGGTCCAGTCGGCGACCAGAAGCGCGATGTTCTTGTCCTTGAACGCGGCATGCACCGAGGGACGCGACAGCGCCGCCTCCTCGTTCACCAAGCACGTAATGCACCACGACGCGGTGGCGTCGATGAAGACCGGACGGCCTTCTTTGCGCAACGCGGCCAGACGCGCGGGGCTGTAAGGCTCCGACGCCATACCCGCATGCGCGGTGGCAACGACCGGCGCCGGCGGCTTGGCCGCGGCGACGAACGACAGCGCGTAAGCGCCGGCCGCCGCAAACACCACCACACCCGCCCATCCGGCAAGCTTCGCACGGCCGGACGAAAGCTGGAGGCGGCCGTAGAGCCATGCCACCACGACCAGCGCGGCGACGGCCGCCAGCGAAGCGATCAAGCCTGTCTGATCGACCTGCTTGGCCAGCACCCACACCAGCCATCCGGCGGCGGCATACATCGGCAACGCCAAAAGCTTCTTCAGCCGCACCATCCATTGGCCGGGTTTGGGCAACAGCTTGTGCATCGCCGGGACCAACCCCAGCACAATGAACGGCAAGGCGAAGCCGAAACCGAGCGCGGTGAAGATTCCGATCACCACCGGTGCGTCCTGGGTGAAGCCGTAACCGATCGCGGTCGCCATGAACGGTGCGGTGCACGGTGCCGCCACGGCCACGGCGAGAACGCCGGTGAAGAACGCGCCCAGCAAGCCGCCGCGGCGGGCCAAGGCGTCGCCCGCGGAAATCGGCGCGATCTCGAACACGCCCGACATATTGAGCCCGACCGCCACCATCAGCAGCGCCAGCGCGGTCACGACGATCGGTTCCTGCAACTGGAAGCCCCAGCCGATGGCGGCGCCACCGGCGCGCAAAGCCATCACGACAAGCCCGAACGCGACGAAGCTGAGAATGGCGCCGAGGGCGTAGGAGAACGATTCCGCGCGGGCATGGGCGCGATCCGCCCCCGCGTGCCCCGCGAGCGCCAAGGCCTTCATCGCCAGCACCGGCAGCACGCACGGCATGATGTTGAGGATCAAACCGCCGAGCGCGGCAAACGCCAGCGCCAGCCACAGGCTGAACTCGCCGCCGGTATTGGCCGCGGGGACGGCACCCGGTGCGGCATGCACCTGCAATGCCTGCACCGATCCGTCCGAGGAGGTCAGCACCAGGACGCCGCTCAAGGCTTTGCGCGCAGCGAGCTTGTCGCCCGGCTTGAGGTCGACCACCAATCCGTTCTTGGCAAAACCGAAGCTCTGCGGCGCGGCATCGACCACCGATCCGGTTTCGGCCGGGAAAAACTGCACCGTGGTCGGACGCGCTACACCGGCCAGCACGGGCGCCTCGACGAACAGGCGCAAATCCTGGCCCAGCGCATACCGCATCGGCCACGGCGAGGCGGCGGGAATTTTCGCGCGCGTTGCGGCGAAGTCGGCGGCGCTGGTGGAAGACGGACCGCCCGCGGCGGGATCGATCACCACCTGGGTCTGGACCTTGGCCTCTTCCGGAATACAGACATTCTTGCAGACGAGATATTGCACCAGCGCGGGCAGCGTCACCGTTCCGGCCGGCGCATCGGCGGGCACGGTGAGATCGATTAGCTGCCACACCTTGCCTTCGTAGCCGTAATCCATCAGCGGACCGACCGGCACGCGGATCGGATACGGCCACTGGATCGGACCGGCCTTCCAGCCCGGCGGCAGCGTCCATTTGACTTCGGTCGGCTGTCCCGCCTCGCCCGGATTGGACCAATAAGTGTGCCAGCCGGCGTCGATGTCCTGTTCGACCGCGATGGTGAACGTGCCGCCGGGGCGGACCGCGTCGCGGTCGGCGATCAACTGGACGCGGACTTTCGGGGCCTGATCGGTAGGCGGCAAAGTGTCCGCCGAAACAGGCGTGAACAGGCTGACGAGAACGGCAAGGCCGGCGAGGATGGTGCGCATGGCCCAAACCTACCCCGCCCGGTTGCCCGACGCCAAGGGCTGGAGCGGCGCGGCAGGATTGGGTATCACGGCCGCGGGAGAATTAACGATGCGCATCACGGCAGGACTTTACGGCGGGCGGACCTTGGCGACCCCGCACGACTATCGGGTGCGGCCGACCGCCGACAAGGTGCGGCAAGCAATCTACAACATCCTCTTGCACAACGATCTGGGGTTGTCGCTGGAAGGGGCGCGGGTGGCCGATCTGTTCGCCGGGACCGGCGCGATGGGCATCGAAGCCTTGAGCCGCGGCGCCGCCTTCTGCCTGTTCGTCGACGACTCCGCCGAAAGCCGCGCCCTGGTGCGCCAGAATGTCGAGGCGCTCAGCCTCACCGGCGTGAGCAAGATCTGGCGCCGCGACGCCACCAAACTCGGCCCCATGGCCGCGGGCGCGGGCGGACCGTTCGGCCTCGTGATCCTCGACCCGCCCTATCACAAAGGCCTGATCGAACCGGCGCTGGTCTCGCTGCGCGAAGGCGGCTGGCTCAGCGAAGGCGCCGTCGTGGTGGCGGAAACCGCCGACGACGAAACCGTGGAAGGCGCAGGTTACGCGCGCGTTCAGGAACGCGTCTACGGCGAGACGCGGGTGACGTTTTTGCATCGATAAAGCCGTGCTAACGTGGGCCGTGCTCGGGGGGATTGAGGCATGAAATCCGTCATCGCACTGCTGCTGCTCGCACCGGCGACGGCCTGGGCGGCGGGGAATTCCGAACAATCGGCTCCGGCACAGAAGTATTCTCCTCCCGTTGCGACCGGCATTCCTCACACCTGCCTGGAGTATTACCCGCCGAACGCGATGCGACGGGGCGACCAAGGCCTGACGACCATCCGCTTCATCATCAAAGAAGACGGCACGATCCGCGATGCAACGGTCGTCATTTCCAGCGGCAGCGATCTTCTCGACCAGGCGACGCTCGACTGCGCCAAGACTTGGACCTACCGGCCGGGAACCCTCGACGGCAAAACCGTCGCCGTGTCGTGGAAGGTGCGCGTCGAATGGTACATGCACGACACCTACGAAGGTCCGGCACCCGATCAGGCCCCGCCGCCGGCGGACGCGAACTGGTCTCCTCCAGTTATTGCTCCCGGCAGCGAACGACACGGCTGCGAGAATTCGTTCAACGAGGCGGGTGACGTTTCGATCGTCGAGCCGCTCAAACCCACAGTGGTGCTCTTCACGATCACGCCCGAAGGAACGACACGCGATCCGCGCATCGAGACGTCGTCCGGCAGCGCCAGATATGACAGTCTTGCCATCGGATGCGTGTTGAGCTGGCGTTATGTTCCGGCCAAACGCAACGGCGCGCCGGTCGGCGTGCACTGGTCCACCACCATTCCGTGGCGGGACTGAGCGCCCTCCGCCGACCGAGACGCCGCTCGCATGCCGCGGCTGTGCGCAATTGCCCGTCTCCGCAGACGATAAAACGCCGTATGGTCGCGGACGTAGTCCAATCGTGAGGATTGGCCATGCGCCGCCGCACCTTCCTGTCGTTGTCGCTCGCTGCCGCTGCCATGCCGGCTTCAGCCAAGACCGAGACCGTCGCGATCGCCGTCGGCGATACAACCCTTGCGACCATGCCGACCGATTTCAACGGCCTCTCCTACGAGAACACGCAGCTCTACAACCCCGATTATTTTTCGACCAAGAACGCGGGCTTGGTGGCGGCGTTCCGGGGCTTGAGCAAAGCGGGCGTGTTGCGGCTGGGCGGAAGTCTCTCCAATTCCTGCCGCTGGAAGAGCGAAGCCGGCACGTTCGAGACGCCGGCGCAGACGGCGATCGTCGAGGAAGGCCGGATCAAGAAATGGGAATGGAAGCTGTGCGATCCCACGGTGAAGCGCGACGGCGCCATCACGCCCGCAGCGCTCGCTTCGCTGCGCGGCTTCTGTGACGCCACCGGCTGGCGCGTGATCTACGGGCTCGATTGCACCGCAGGCGGACCGGAACGGGCGCGCGATGAGGCCGCGCATGTCGTCGCCGCGCTGGACGACCGCCTTCTGGCGTTCCAGGTCGGCAACGAGGCCGATTTCCTGCCGCAGTACAAGAACAGTCCCACCGACAAGGTCGGCGATTTCGAGCGCTATTATCGCGATTACCAGGCCTTCGTCGCGGCGGTCCGTCAGGCCGCGCCGAAGGCGCCGTTTGCCGGTCCCGACACCGCCGTCGCGATGGATTGGGTCGACGCCTTCGGCAAGCGTGAAGGCAGGAAGGCGGTGTTCCTCTCGAGCCACCTCTACGACATGGGGCCGGGCAACGATCCGAGCCAGAACGCCGAACTGCTGCTCTCGGGCAAGTCGCGGCTGCCCAGTCAGATCGCCGAAGCGGCGCAAGCGATGAAAAACTCCGGCGTGCCGTTCCGGCTGACCGAAGTGAATTCGTGCTATCGCGGCGGCCGTCCGGGCGTCAGCGATGCCTATGCCTCGGCGTTGTGGTGCGCCGACATGATGCTGAAGCGCGCGGCCGTGGGCTGGGCGGGCGTCAACCTGCATGGCGGCGGCGACGGCATCTATACGCCGATCGAAGCGGCCGTGGACGGCTCCACCAAACTGCGGCCACTCTATTTCGGCATGCAGTTCGCGGAACACTTCGCCGGGGCCGAGTTGATGGCCTGCGAGGCGAAGACCGACGCCAACGTCACCGCTTATGCCGCCCGCAAAGGCGGACGGAAACTGCTTGCGCTCATCAACAAGGGCGCCGAGAGGGTGACGGTCGCGCAAACCTGGGTCAAACCGGCGCGCATCACGCGCCTGACCGCCCCCGCCCTCGACGCCAAGACCGGTGTGGTGCTGAAAACCACTGCCGCACAGGGCGCAACGACCGTACCTGCTTACAGCGCGGTGATACTGATCGGGTGAGATCGCTGTCATCCCCGGCCGAAGCCGCAAAGCGGCGAAGGGGAAGGGGACCCAGGTGCCCGAACAAATTCAGCGTCGACGATCCAGCAAAAACCTATGCCCCTTTTTCGGCATCGTGCCGATGTCGCGACCTGGGTCCCCTTCCCCTCGCTGCGCTGCGCTTGCTCCGCCGGGGATGACAGCGACGGTGCGATGAGGACGGCGTCTCACCGTCTCCCGAACAGCTTCTCGATATCGGCGAGTTTCAATTCGACGTAGGTCGGGCGGCCGTGGTTGCATTGGCCGCTGTGGGGCGTGCGTTCCATTTCGCGCAGCAGCGCATTCATTTCGTCGGCGGTGAGGCGGCGGCCGGCGCGTACACTGGTGTGGCAGGCAAGCGTGCCCGCTACCGCTTCCAACCGCTCTTTCAGCGACAGCGCGGCGCCGGTCTCGGCGATGTCGTCGGCGAGATCGCGCAACAGGCCCTTCACGTCCATCTGGCCCAGCATCGCAGGCGTTTCGCGCACCAGCACCGCATCGGGACCGAAGGCTTCGACCACCAAGCCCAGTTCCGCCAACTCGGCGGCGCGGCCGACGACGCGCGCAGCTTCCGCCGGATCGAGATCGACCACCTCCGGCACCAGCAATGGCTGACGGGCGATGCCGCCCTCCTCCATCTGCTTCTTCATGCGCTCGTAGGTCAGGCGCTCGTGCGCGGCATGCTGGTCGACGATGACGATGCCGTCCGCCGTCTGCGTCACGATATAGGTCTCGTGCAATTGCGCCCGCGCGGCGCCGAGCGGGGTCGCGACCTCTTCCGGCGGCGGCGGTTCGATGGTCGACGGCTCCACGCGCGCCGCGGGCGCGAAGGGCGATTGGAAATCGCGGCTCGCGTCGTAGGCGGCCGGAGCGCGATACGACGGGATCGACTGCCCCGGCAGCGACGGCTGGTATTCATACCCCGTATGCGGCTTCAAGGCGGCGAGCGCATCGGAAGCAACCGTGGTGGACGCCTGATGACCGGCGGCGTGAATGGCGTTCTTCAACGCCGAGACGATCAGTCCACGGACCAATCCGGCATCGCGGAACCGCACTTCGGTCTTGGCGGGGTGGACGTTGACGTCGACGAACGCCGGATCGCAGGAGAGAAACAGCGCCAGCGCCGGATGACGGTCGCGCGCCAGGAAATCGGCATAGGCGCCGCGCACCGCCCCGATCAGCAGCTTGTCGCGCACCGGACGGCCGTTGACGAACAGGAACTGCATCTGCGCATTGGCGCGGTTGTAGGTCGGCACGCCCGCGAAACCCGCCAGCGAAAGCCCTTCCCGTCCCGTCGTCACCGGCACCGCATTGGCGGCAAATTCGCGCCCCATGATGCGCGACAGGCGCTTCAACTGCCCCTCAAAGAGAACGTCTTCGGCCGGAAGATCGAGAACCTCGCGCCCATCCAGCGTCAGCGAGAACGCGACATCGGGGCGGGCCATGGCGAGGCGCTTGAGCGTGTCGTGGATCGCGAGGTCTTCGGACCGCGCCGACTTCATGAACTTCAGCCGCGCCGGCGTGGCGTAGAACAGCTCGCGCACTTCCACCCGCGTCCCCGATTGGCCGTTGGCGAGAAAACCGGCCGGACGAGGCCCCACGATATGTCCGCCATCGACGCCGACGCCATGGGCTTCGCTGTCCTTGGTGCGGCTGACGATGGAGAGCCGCGCCACGGCGCCGATCGAGGGCAACGCTTCGCCGCGGAAACCCATGGTGACGATGTGGGAAAGATCGTCGGCGGGCAGTTTCGAGGTGGCGTGGCGTTCGACCGCCAGCACCAGATCGTCGGCGCTCATGCCCTCGCCGTCGTCCTCCACCAGGATCAGATCGGCGCCGCCGTTCGAGGCCGACACCGCAATGCGGTGCGCGCCGGCGTCGAGCGCGTTTTCGACCAGTTCCTTGACGGCACTGGCGGGACGCTCGACCACCTCGCCCGCGGCGATGCGGTTGATGGTGCCTTCGGTGAGACGGCGGATTTTCATGGGGTGCAGCTTAGCGGATTCGGGCGCGTTACTGCGAATCCGCCGGTTCGGTGTTGCCGCTCGTCAAAGACCCTGCCACCACGATGGTCAGCCGTCCCGGATCGAACAGGCTGTGGGCGACGCGGCGAACGTCGGCGAGCGAAACGGCATTGATGAGCGCGGCGCGGCGGTCGAGATAATCGAGCGGCAGGCCGAGAACCTGGAATGCGTTGAGCTGGGCCGCGATGTCGGCATTGGACGTGAACGACAGCGGGAACGAGCCGTTGAGATAGAGCTTGGCGTCGTTCAGCTCCTGCTGCGTCGGGCCGTCGGCGGCGAATTTGCGCATGGTCTCGCGCACCGCCGCGATGGTCTGGCGCACGGCGCTTTTGCGGGTCGAAACCGCCCCCATCAACAGACCGGCGCGGCGGTAGGGCACCAGATCGGTGACGACGTCGTAGGTGAGGCCGCGGTTCTCGCGCAGTTCGCGGGTCAGGCGCGACCCCGATCCGGCACCGCCGAGAATGTAGTTGGCGATCATCGCGGCGATGTAGTCGCGATCCTGGCGCAGCGGACCGGGCTGGCCGAACACCACCGCCGGCTGCGGCACGTCCATCGGCAGAATATGCAGGCCGGGCGCACCGGGCCGGTAAGGCCACGGCGGCAGCGTCGGCGTGGTGTCGGCGAGCGTGCCGAACGCGGATTGGATCAGGCCCGACAGCACTGCCGGCGTGACGTCGCCCGCCACCGCAATCTTGAGGTCGCCGCGCACCCAATGGGTCTTGGCGAAGGCGCGCAGATCCTGCGCCGAAATCGAAGCCAGTCCGCGGGTGTCGCCGTCGGCCGGGCGGCCGTACGTGTACGGACCGAAATAGAGGCTGTAGAAACCGCGCTCGGCGACCGTGGACGGATCCTCGCGGCCGAGATCGAGTTCCTGCATCATTTGCAGCCGCACGCGCGTCACCGCATCGGGATCGAAACGGGGCTTCGACAGCGCCAGTCCCAAAAGGCGGAACGCTTCCTTGGCGTTCGACGACAGCGTGGTGAGGCGGATCGTCAGCGTATCGCGCGACGGCAGGATTTCGAGCTTGATGCCGTGGGCGGCGAGTTCGGTCTGGAACTCCTCCGCATTCATCCGCCCGGCACCTTCGTTGAGGCAATAGGCGGCGAGCGCGGCCATGCCGGACTTGCCGGACGGATCGTAGATGGCGCCGGCCGGGAACGTCGCGCTCAGCGCGATCACCGGAATGGTGTGATCCTCGGAATGCCACACCACCACGCCGGGCAGGACATCGACCGGCTTCACCTTGGCTGCCGATGCCGGAACCAGCATCACGAGCGCCAGAAGCAGTGCGGCCAGTCGCCCGATCATCGCGGTAAGAGGTAAGCCGTAACGGCTTCGTTGCGGTTGAGACCTTCGGCGGCGGCATCCTGCAGCGCCTTCGGCTTCACACCCTGAATGCGCACCGGCCATTGCTGCACGTCGTATCCGGTCAGCCCCACCGCCAGCGCGCGGGCGTAGGCCGAGGCCATCTCGAACTGGCTGTCGCGCGTGAACGCCGCTCCGGCCACGAGTTGCGCCTTGGCCCGCAGAAGTTCGGGCTTCGACGGCTGATGGTGGGCATAGAAGCCGATCACTTCGTCGACCCCGCGCTCGAGCGCATCGAGCGAAACACCGGGACGCGGCGTCACGCTGATCGAGAACTGGCCGTTGTCGCGGGCATAGCCGTCGTAGCTGGCCGAGGCATCGGTCGCGATCCGCCGTTCGACCACCAGACGGCGATAGAGCGCCGAAGTGGCGTCGCCGCCCAACAGGCGCGCGAACACTTCCAGCGCCTCGGCCTCGCCGGGAGCGCCTTCGGCATAGCTCGCGACGCGATAGAGCCTGAGCAGCAGCGGCACCTTGGCGTCCTTGCGGTTCACCACGATGCGGCTTTCGCCCATACGCCGCGGCTGGGCGTAATCGACCCGCGCCACCAGATCGCGCGCCGGAAGAGGCCCGAACTCGGACTCGGCCACCTGGCGCACTTCGTCGGCGGTGACGTCGCCCGCCACGATCAGGATCGCGTTGTTGGGCGCGTAATGGCGGCGATAGAAGTTTTCCGCCTCGGCGCGGCCGATGCGGCGGATTTCGTCGGGCCAGCCGATCACCGGGCGGCCGTAAGGATGCGAAAGATAGAGCGCGGCCTGGGCCTGCTCCAGCACCAGCGCCTGCGGATCGCTATCGACGCGCAGGCGGCGCTCCTCGGCCACCACGTCGCGCTCGGCCATCACCGCGCTCTCGGACAGATCGAGATTGATCATGCGGTCGGCTTCGAGATGGGCAATGAGCCTCAGCTTGTCGCGCGAAATCTGCTCGTGGAAGACGGTGTAGTCGTGGGTGGTGAAGGCGTTGTCGTCGCCGCCGTTGCGCGCGATGGTCTGCGAGAAGCCGCCGCCGGTTACCGCGCGGGTGCCGCGGAACATCATGTGCTCGAAGAAATGCGCGAGGCCAGAGATGCCGGGCGGGTCGTCGACCGCGCCGACCTTGTAGACCACCATCTGGGTCACGACCGGCGCGCGGCGATCGGGCACCACCACGACCTGGAGGCCGTTCTGCAGCACGAACTGGAACGTCTTGCCCGAGGATGCGGTTTTGGCGGCAACCGGCCCCTTCGCGCCTGCGGTCGGCACGCCGAGCAGCGGCAGGGCGAGAAGTCCCGTCCAAACGCTTCTCCGGCTATACTTGGCGCTCCGCATTAGAATCGTTCCTGAAGGGACGCCGCGTTGTGGTAGCGCAAAACGCCGCTCCGAAGAACGGCGATTTACATGCCAGCGGCGTGCGCGGATTTAGAACCAGTCGAACCAGCCGTCGAACCAGCCCTTGTCTTCCTTGGGCGGCGGCGGCGGAGCGGCGGGCTTGGCGCCCGGCGCGGGGGCCTGACCGGCGCGCTGCTCTTCGATCTTCTTGGCTTCCTTGTCGGCGTCGAGCGCCTGGCCTTCGTCGGTCTTCGGCTTCTGCCAGAACAGGATGTCCTTGGTGAAGCCGTCGTCGGTGGCGACCGTGTTCTTGTAGTCCGAGGCCAGATTCTGGTGAATCTGCGGATCGATGTTCTGCACCTTGGCGTTGGCGAGGACCATTTTCTCGGTCTCGCTGAAGGTGCTGGGCAGCTGGGCGGCGATCGTGGCCGGATCGTTGCCGAACAGCGCGCCTTCGGCGGCTTCGGTGGGATCGACCTGATTGGTCGGCACGGCGCCCGGACGCGGCGGCTGAAGATTGTAATCCGGCGGGATCACCAGCGGCGCCTTGGTCGTCACGGCGAATTCGTCGGGCGCGCTCTTGTCCATGCCGGCGGCCGAACGGAGCGTATCGCAGCCCGTCAACGCCGTGGCCGCAACCGCGAGCGCGAGTGCCGCGCGCAAACCGTTCTTCATACCTACTTCTCCTGTCCCTGGTCGGACCCGGTCACTCCGGGGGCCTCGGGCTTCATCAAGGCATCGTACAATAGAGCAATCACGCCAAAGGTGATTGCGGCATCTGCGACGTTGAAGACGTAAAAACTGTAACCAAACGCGTGAAGTTGGATGAAATCCGCCACTTTGCCGTAAACCAAACGATCGATCAGGTTGCCCAGCGCCCCCCCGATCACCATGCCGAGACCGAGCGCAATCACGGTTTTCCTGGCGAACCACAACCACCAGCACAGAACGCCGACCGCCACCATCTGAAACGTCGCCAGAAAGACGGTGCCTTCGACGCTGGAGGCCGGAAACAAACCAAGACTGATGCCAGGATTCCAGACCATGACCAGATTAAAAAACGGCAACACCTGGATGGCGGAGCCGGGGGTCATGTGAATGAAGTCGACGCCGTAAAGCAGCGTCATCTTCGAAGCCTGATCGAGCGCAAAAGTCGCTCCCGCGACCAACAGCCCGGCATCTCGCTTGTTCATTCGGCCCCCTCGCCCGCTTATCCCACCGCGTCCGCGCAACGATGGCACAGATCGGGGTGCTCCGGAACTTCCCCTACTTCCGGTAGAACACGCCAGCAACGCGCGCATTTGTCGCCCTGGGCGGCACGGAAGACGGTGGCCGCGCCCGGCACGTCCGGCAGACGGAAGGCGTCGGCAGGCGCTTGTCCGGTCGCCACTTCGGCCCCCGAGGTGATCGAGATCTCGGCCAGATCCAAGCCGGCGAACAGGGCCGCGTCGGCGGCGTCTTCGACATAGAGCACCGGATCGGCCTCGAGGCTGGCGCCGATGACCTTGTTCTTGCGCTGCAGTTCGAGCGCACCGGTGATGACCCGGCGCAGGCTGCGGATGCGATTCCACTTCTCGATCAACGCCGGATCGGCCCACTCGGCCGGGGTCTCGGCGAAGAGCTGCAGATGCACGCTCTCGTTCGGATAGCGCAGGGTCCAGGCTTCTTCCATGGTGAAGCACAGGATCGGCGCCAGCCACGTCACGACGCGGCGGAAGATTTCGTCGGTGACCGTGCGCGAAGCGCGGCGGCGGACCGAGGTCGCCTTGTCGCAATAGAGCGCATCCTTGCGGATGTCGAAATAGAACGCCGACAGCTCGTTGGTGCAGAAACTGAAGACGGTGTTGAAGACGCGGTTGAAGTCGTAGTCCGCGTAGCCCTTCTTCACCAGCGCGTCGATCTCGGCGAGCTTGGCGACGATATAGCGTTCCAGCTCCGGCATTTCCGACACGGCGATGCGTTCGGATTCTTCGAAACCGGCGAGATTCGCCAGCATGAAGCGGATCGTGTTGCGCAGGCGCCGGTAGGCGTCGACATTGGCTTTGATGATCTCGCCGCCGATGCGCAGGTCTTCGGTGAAGTCCGACGATGCCGCCCACAGCCGCAGGATGTCGGCGCCGTTCTGATCGGCGATGGTCTGCGGCAGCACCACGTTGCCGATCGACTTCGACATCTTGTAGCCCTTCTCGTCGAGCACGAACCCGTGCGTGAGAACGGCCTTGTAGGGCGGATGGCCTTTGGTGGCGCAGCCTTCAAGCAGCGACGACTGGAACCAGCCGCGATGCTGGTCGGAGCCTTCGAGATAGAGGTCGGCCTGATCGGCTTGCGGCCAATGGCTGTCGACCGGCTGCTCGACGGTGAAGACGTGGGTCGATCCGGAATCGAACCAGACATCCAGGATATCTTTCACCTGCTCGTAATCGTCGGGGTTCTTGCCTTCACCGAGGAAGCGCGAGGCCGGCGAATTGAACCACGCATCGGCGCCCTCGGCCTTGAAGGCTTCGAGGATGCGGGCGTTGACCGCTTTGTCGTTGAGGATTTCGCCAGTCGCCTTGACCACGAAGATCGCCAGCGGCACGCCCCAGGCGCGCTGACGCGACAGCACCCAGTCGGGACGGCCTTCGACCATCGAGCCGATACGGTTCGCACCCGCGGCAGGATAGAAACGCGTTGCCGCAAGGCCTTCCATCGCGAGCTGGCGCAGCGTCTTGCCGGCGCGGAACGGCTTGTCCATCGCCGCGAACCATTGCGGCGTGGCGCGGAAGATCACCGGCGCCTTCGACCGCCACGAATGCGGATACTGGTGGCGCAGCGAGCCCTTGGCGAGAAGCTTGCCGGATTCGATGAGCTGCTTGATGACGGCGCCGTTGGCGTCGCCTTCCTTCTTGCCGTCGCGCGACAGGATGTACTTACCAGCGAACACCGGCACTTCCGGCGCAAAGGCGCCATCGGCGGTGATGACGCGGAAGGCGTCGGGATGCTTGGCGGGATAGTTCGGATCATTTTTAAGCACTATCTCGAAGTCATCTTCGCCGTGTCCAGGTGCAGTATGCACAAAGCCCGTACCGGTATCGTCCGTGACGTGTTCACCCGCCAGAAGCGGCACATCGAAGCCGTAATAGGGATCAAGTTCGCGGAACGGATGAGCGCAATGGATCGTCGACGGATCGACTTCGGCCACACACTTGATCTCGATTTTGGCGTGGCTAGCGGTCTGATCAGCCAGCGCATCGGAGAGGAACAGCAGCTCACCTTTCGAAGCAAGCGCTCCCTCGCTTGCATCAACAACCTCGAACAAACTGTAAGTCATCTTCGGTGAGTAGCAGATGGCGCGGTTACCGGGGATGGTCCACGGGGTAGTCGTCCAGATGACTACGCTCAGGCTTTTCTCGGGACGATCCTTAAGCAACCCAGCCCTCACCACCGGGAATTTCACATAGATCGTCGGCGAGGTTTTCTCGTGGTACTCGATCTCGGCTTCGGCGAGCGCGGTCTTTTCCACCGGCGACCACATCACCGGACGGAAGCCGCGGTAAAGCAGACCCACATCCACGAACTTATGCAACTCGCCCGCGATGGTCGCTTCGGCGGCGAAGTTCATCGTGGTGTAGGGATGGGCCCACTCGGCCATCACGCCCATGCGCTTGAACTGGCCGCGCTGGACGTCGATCCACTTCAGCGCGAATTCGCGGCAGTCCTTGCGCAGCTGGTCGATCGGAACCGAATCCTTCGACTTGCCGCTGGCGCGGTATTTCTCTTCGATCTTCCATTCGATCGGCAGGCCGTGGCAGTCCCAGCCCGGAACGTAGGGCGCGTCCTTGCCCATCATGGTCTGCGAGCGGATGACGAAATCCTTGAGGATCTTGTTCAGACCCGTGCCGGAGTGGATCTCGCCGTTGGCGTAGGGCGGGCCGTCGTGGAGGATGAACTGCGGGCGGCCCTTGGCGGCGGCGCGGATGCGGCCGTAGAGGTCTTCGGCCTCCCACTTGGCGAGCCACTTGGGCTCGGCCTGGGGCAGGCCCGCTTTCATCGGGAAATCGGTCTGGGGCAGGAACAGCGTGGCGCGATAGTCTTTCGCGCCGGTTTGGTCAGAATCTTTCGACATTTTCGGCCTTGGCGGTGGTTAGGTTGGGGTGCGGCATCCCGGTCTCCGGTGAACTCACGGAGCCGGGCGGCGAATTCGCTCTTTCAGCCGGGAATCCAACACGTTTTTCCGCCTTCCACAGGGAAAGGGGCCTTCTAGCAGGGGGATGGCGACGGGTCAAAACCTCTGCATCCAGTGTGGGATGAAACCGGCGCAATCACCCGCCCCGCACGCCGGGAGTAGATCACAAGAACACAACAAGAACGGCCAAGAGAGTGCAGCCGGCGTTCTGGTAGTATGAATCTCGGGTGCAGCACCGGGCACTGGAGGCACATGAAACAGGCTTTGCTTATCGCGATTGGCGCAATGGTCGGCGCAACGCTTCTAACGATGTTCTTTCTTCCGGCATGCGTCGGCATTGTGGCCAGCGATTACTGCATGCCGCTCTCGAGCGCATTTATACCTCTGCTCAGTCGGCTAGGTTCTGAGGGCGGTGCTCCGGGTGTCTTTCAATCGGTTTGGCTTGGATACTTCACCCTGCTCGTCATCGTTTTGACTGGCATTGCCTTGATCAGGCGGGCGCGCCCGCGACGATAATGCAGACCGTGGCGGCGCGCCGGGAAATATACTGGCCCGGCTCGAACTGGTCGGGGGGCTTGATGGGGGAGCGATTGGTTACAGGAAGCGTCACCGCCGTAACCGGCAAAGCAATGAGCCCGGACGACTTGCAGAACGGGCGCAAAACGCTGTTCCAGGCCTTGGTCGATGCGCGGGCGCGGTTCGGCGGCAGCCGTCCGGCGGTGGTCGATATCGACGACAAGGTGGCGACGTACGACACGCTGCTGATGGGATCGCTGGCGCTCGGCCATGCGCTGAAGAAAGGCACCAAGGCGGGCGAAGCCGTCGGCATCATGCTGCCCACCAGCTTGGGCGCGGTGATCGCGCTGTTCGCCCTGTCGGCGTTCGGCCGGGTTCCGACGATGCTGAATTTCTCCACCGGCGTCGCGGCGGTGCTCAACGCGCTGCGCATCGCCAAGGTCAAACGCGTCGTCACCTCGCGCAAATTCGTCGATCTCGCCAAGCTCGACGACATGATCGCGCAAATCTCGGCCAAGGCCGAAATCATCTACCTCGAAGACGTCAAGGACCATCTGAGCGTTCTCGACAAGTCCGCGGCCGCGGTCGGCAAGTTCGCGCCCGATTTCATCACCCGCGGCACCGCCTCGCACTTTGCCGCCAACGCCTGGGCGAAGCTCACCCGCAATCAGCCCGATTACGACCGTCCGGCGGTGATCCTGTTCACCTCGGGGACCGAGGGCGAACCCAAAGGCGTGGCCCTCTCCCACTTCAACATTCTCATCAACATCGAACAGGCGCGCACCCACGTCGCCTTGTATCCCGAAGACATCATGTTCAACGCGCTGCCGATGTTCCATTGCTTCGGCCTCAACACCGGCGCGATCCTGCCGATCATGGTCGGCTTCAAGACGATCCTGCACCCGACCCCGCTGCAGCCGAAGGAAATCTCGCGCCGCATCCGCCAGACCGGCGCCACCATCCTGATCTCCACCGATACGTTCCTGTCGCAATACGCCCGCGCCGGCGACGAAGGCGATCTGGCCGGGATGCGCATCGTGGCCTGCGGCGCCGAACGCGTACGCGACGAAACCCGTCAGCTGCTGCGCCACAAGAGTGCGGTCGACATCCTCGAAGGCTATGGCGTCACCGAAGCCGCGCCCTTGGCCGCCATCAATCAGCCGGGGATCAACCACTCCGGCACCATCGGCCACATCCTGCCCGGCATGGAAGCGCGCCTGGAACCGGTGGAAGGCATCCCCAACGCCGGGCGCATGTTCATCCGCGGGCCGAATGTCATGCTCGGCTACATCAGGCCGGACAAGCCCGGCGAGATCCAGCCGCCGAAGAACGGCTGGCACGATACCGGCGACGTCGTGCATATCGACGACGACGGATTCATTTCGATCAAGGGTCGGCTGAAGCGCTTTGCCAAGATCGGCGGCGAAGCGGTTTCGCTCGCCGTGGTCGAGAACATCGCATCGGCCTTATGGCCGGAGTTCTGTCACGCCGCGATCTCGATGCCCGACGGCCGCAAGGGCGAGCACATCGTGCTGCTCACCACCAATCCGGACGCCGACCGGGTCGATCTGGTCGGCTGGGCGCAAAACCACGGTGTGCCCGAACTCGCCGTGCCCAAACGCATCCTGCACGTCGAAGCCATCCCGGTGCTGGGCACCGGCAAGATCGATTATCCGACCGTCGAGAAGATTGCGCGGGCGGGGACGGCGGCGCTTCCGCCAGCTTGAAACGGCGTGCTAAGGTTCGAATGTGAAAGTGTTTCAGACTGACGCGAACAGCGAAGATGCGTCAATTATTGCCTTTCGCTCCCATACTTCGCGAGACGGAGTTTCGCATTGCGATAGGCTATTCGATAAACTCCGAATGCAGCGAATAAGGCCAACGGCAACACAACAAATATCCAGATATTCCAGTCACTGACGATCCGTCGATCGATAAGGCCGAGAACTAACGCCAGATAAGCAAACGCACCATCTGCCGAGAGCACAAGGAATGCGGTGGTACCACCGGCCCCAACAGCGAACTGCCTTGGAGATATTTTGTTGAAAGCTCGGGTGTTTAGAAACCAGGCTATAAAAACCGTCGTGATCACGGATACAGCAAAGCACAAATATGGGCCGACAAGTGCGCCCCAAGCTACCCGGAAAATCAGTTTTACCAGCGCAAAAACAACTAGCTGCGCTGCGAGATAAATGCCTGTAACCCGAAACAATCCCATACTGAAATGCCCATGGTTTGCAGCGGCAGTGGTCGCAAGAGGCGACGTAATCCTCCGCAGCGTATCCGCATTCTTGGCACCTTTTCCACGCCGAGTGGGGAGCCGGTCGAATGACCTACGTCCGAAGTTGGACCAATTCCAGACTTCGACCTAACGACGATCTTGCGCCAATTTCAGGCGTTCGATTGATTGCTACGCGACGCGCTTCTTTGATACCGCGTCCTGTTTTTCGGAAAGCAACGCCCCTTGCTGCAATGCGGCAGCCTTCGCGATAGTCGGTGGCGTTTCGGGACCATCTGACGGTGGCAGCGGAAATGCTTGGCTCCATGCGGAAAGGAAGCCGTTGATAACAAACGCTGTAGCTGCTGTTGGTTACAACGCGCATGACGGCACAGTGTACCAGATGGCCAACAGGTCCCAAATGGCCAACGTGACGTTTCAATGCGGGCTACCAAGCGTTAATTGGGGTCAGAGCGGATTTTCTCGGGCGATGGTTCTCGCGGGTCACATGTCGCGACTGGAAAATCCACTCTGACCCCAATTAACTTTCGGCTCATAACGTTCATTCCTCAATCGTGCTATTCTTTTTGCACGCGAAGGCGTTCGGCACGGGGGGCGTTCATGCCAACGAGCATCCGGCTTTTCTGGTGGATTAGCGTGCTTCTCGTTTTCTATGGGACAGCGATGTCCGTTTGGACATTGATGTTTCCCGACGCGCAATACCTTTCGTTCGTGGCAAAAATGCCAGCAAGCATGAGAGACCAAGCCTACGATCTGCGCATCCATTTGATCATCAAAGACACGCTGCTTTGGGGCGTCCCGATATTGACGTTCGCTTGGCTCGCTGCGTTCAAGCGCCACAATTGGGCGCGCATGTTATTTGCCGGGTTGCTCGGCGTGAATGTAGCTGTAGACCTGTTGATGGCGAACCTGTTGGTCCAGCAACTGATCGGTTCAGCGCTTCTACAAGACGCGAGTTTGCTCGATGTCTACTTTCAGAACATGGCTCGTCAAAACTGGCTGAACCCTTGGCTGTATCTCAATTCCACGGTGCTGCTCGCAGCGACCGGCCTTGCGTTCTCACCGCAGGCGCGGGGCTGGTTCGCGAGACCCAAGGCTGACCTCGCCGGATGAGTCCGATCAGTGGAAACTGATTAAAGACCGCTGCGCCCAGCCTTAGTTCGAAACAACCGCGATCAAAGCTTCCGGTGCAGAGCACCCCAACAGATCTGGTCCATCAATTCGATCAGAACACCGAGACCGGCGAGCATCCCGGCTGCAAAAATCGATTCTACGTGGCTACGGCTGCTTGGTAACCGGCGGTGAGATCTCGGATGGTGGTTCGGCGGCCGTGAAATAGACTTTCTTGTTTTCATACATGAAATATAGGTGGAGCTTCTTGAGCAAATCCAGGCCGAGACCGACGTCGCCGCCCCCGAAGCATTTGTTCTGGTGTTCCCAATTGATCCGCCCCGCAACGCCGCTGCACATTTCATCGTCGCCATCGGTGACAAAGATTTGCGGGTTTTCCACCGTGACCCGCTCACCAGCGACCAGCCTTCTAAACGGATAGTGGAACAGAGTATCGCCGTCCTCGGCTTTCTCTACTTGCGATAGACGATTGGCGTCAAAGTCCTGAAACAAGGCCCGTGCCGCGGCCCGAGCCATCTTGCTTCGCGGACCGCGCATTCTCATATCGGCTTCAATTCGCACACCGTCCAACTCCATGGGCAGAACAATACGGCCCGTCGGCTCAGCCTTAAGATCGGCCACTCCGAACACGTCGGCCGGCCAAAACGGCTGAAATTTGCAGTCTCGCGGCAGATAGAGACCAATCCGGTTGTGTGCCAAATCCAGCTCCACATCGAATCCGGCAAACATGTTCATGCCGGCAATCCCGTCGACAGCACCCCAGTTTTCAGCAGGGGGGCCGGCCAAAATTGTGGATTCTCCGCGCTCCACAGCACCGAGCCTGATGGTCGGCACCGTGACCGTTTTCTCGAAGGAACTCTTGCCATCTTTTACGACGAATGGGGCGCGCTTGAAGGGCAACTTGAGTTCCGCCGCGACCTTTTCGTCGAGCTTGCTGTAGGCGTGACCGAGATCGAGCAAGAACGTTCGGTTTGAACCGGCAATGCCGATGGTCAGGGTAAAACCGTGATCGGATGGCTTCGGATGCAAAACAACGCCCCGCAACGGCGGGCACGTGGTGTCATCTGCAGCGGACGCTGAAACGAACGCTATCGCCAACCCTAGCAGCAAGCCCGCCGCCGCCCCCCGGCCGATGACCATGCCCCCACCCCTTTCACGCCTATACGGTGAGAGAATTGCTCAAAGAGGTGCTTTTGAAAACAACCATATTCATAGAGCAATCCGCTGTGAGGGCGCTCCTCGGTCCCTTCTTGAAACTGCGCCGTCCGCACCTATCTGATCAGAGGCTCTTTGACCGCGCAGGATGATCCTCACACTGCATCGCAGTCGCGTTTGCGTACGTGCGAAGTTTAGAACGATTCGATTTCGATTCTGGACGCCGGCCTGCTTCGGAGACGTTTCAGCCGCCTTTTTTGCTGCGGAAAATGCAAGGCGATTATCGCGGCAGCGCCGGGACTTAATGCCGATTTTGGCGAATTGAATTCGGGTTTCCCGTCGCTTCTTGAGGCGGGTGGAGGAAGCTTTCGCCTCCTCCACCGTGGAGTCCCCACCCCAAAAGTGTCACCCGAACCGGGCTCGGCCGGACGGCGCTTTTCCTAGCCGGCCACCGCGTGCCAGCCCGTGCCGGCGCTGTTGACCGGGCCTTTGGCCAGAACGTTCAGCCCGTTCATGGTCCACACCATGGTCTGCCCGCTGGTGTTCTGGAACAGGACGTCGTCCTTGCCGTCGCCATTGTAGTCGTCCGACCCGGCCACCAGCCAACCGGTGACGGGATTGCCCAAAACGGCCGAGCTTTTCACCGCCGCGCCGTTCATCTGCCAGGTCATCACCTGACCGTTGGCGTTCTGGAACAGAATATCGGAGCGATGATCGCCGTCGAAATCTCCCGTCGCGACCGCTTTCCAGCCTGCGCCCGGCGACGTGCTTACCGTGGTCTTGGACGCCACCGTCGTGCCGTTCATCGACCAGATCTGAATACTGCCGTTGCTGGTGTTCTGGAACAGGATGTCGGATTTGCCGTTGCCGTCGAAGTCGGCGGCGCCGATCGTGTTCCAGGCCGCGCCGGGATTGCCGACGATGAGATTGGCCGTTTTCGCCGTTCCGTCCATCAGCCACACCCAGACGCGGTGATCGTTGTTCTGGAACAGGAGATCGGCCTTGCCGTCGCCGTTGAAGTCGCCGACGCCGATAACGTGCCAGCTTGTTTCCATCTTGGTGTTCACCGTGGCCGCATTGGTCAGGGAAATGCCGTCGAACGTCCAGATCTGCACGTCGGCGTAATTGTTCTGCAACACGACATCGGTTCTGCCGTCGCCGTTGAAATCACCTCCGGCGATCACTTTCCAGGACGAGCCCGGATCGCGCAGGGTGGCGCTGCCGGTCTTTGCCGTGCCGTCCATCGTCCACACGATCACCTGCCCGCTCGCGTTTTGCAGGAGGATGTCGGCCTTGCCGTCGGCATTGAAATCGGTCGCCAGCGGCTTCGCCGGCACGATCACAGACGTGGTCGGCCACGCCGGACCGCTCGACAGCTGCGGATCGATCACCGCACCCTTGCCGGTCAGAATGGTGGTCTTCAGCCCCGAGATCGTGTTGTTGGCGACGGTGAAATCGGCGTTGCCGGTCTGGTTATGCACAAAGTTCACGCCGGCCTTGTCGTCGTTCACGAACGTGTTGTTGGCGACGACAATGGGACCGGCAGGATTGGTCGCGCCCTCTTCGCCCATGGTGATGGCGTACGACGAATTGGCGGAGTTCGGTCCCTTTTCGAGATAATTGCCGGTGATCGTCGCGGCACCGCCGTTGGGAATGTCGATCAGATAGCTGGAGGTTCCGGTCAGCCCGTCGGTGATGCTGTTGTTCTTGATGATCGTGTTCTTGGCGCGGGATTTGATGGCGTGACCCTGCTGGGTGTTGGTGAAGGTCGAATTCTCGACATCGAGCAGCTTTGCCATGCCGGCATAGATCGCGTGCGCGGCACCGTGCGCGCCGGCGTTGGAGCCGTTGCCGTCGAAGGTCGAGTTCTTGACGGTAATGGTGCTGCCGCCGTTGGGAGCGGTCAGGATGCCGTCCTGGTTGTTGAGGAATCTCGAATTGGTGACCGTCAGATTGGTGCCGGTGAAATTGATGCCGGCGCCGTTGCCGTCGTAGTTGTTGGCGTTCTTGAAGGTGATGTTGTCCACCGTAACGTTGGCGCCGGAGAGGACGAACAAGCCTTTGCCCTGGGTCAACGAGCCCTGGATGACCACGCCGGGACCCATGCCTTTGATGGTGATGTTGGACGACCAGAACCACGCGCCGCCGTAGGTTCCGGGGAAAATCTCGACAATGTCCCCGCTCTGCACGTGCGGCGCTGCATAATATGGGCAGCTATACATCTGGCCTTTGCCGATGGTGATAATGGACATAGGCGCCCCCGTTGTTGCGCGGCTGCCGTTTTCCGGCAGCGACGTGGATGCTTTCCACGGCGCGTGTTGATCTTCGGGGGAGAATCTAGAAGCCGGCCCTGAAAGGGGTCTTAATGCCGTTGATTCAATTGAAACGGATTGGACGGTGTTCGCATAGCAACTTTCGTCAGCGTGACAAACTAACGCGTCGTTGTTTCACCCGCTTACGGTGTAGCCAGCAGACGCCTCAGTGGCCGGCACCAGCCTTCAGCCGCGCAGCACCTGTTTGGCGTCGGCGACGTCTTTGGTCATCTGGGCCTTGAGAGCTTCGACGCTGGCGAATTTCGCCTCGGGGCGGAGATAGGCGACCAGTTCGACCGCGATCTGCTTGCCGTAAAGGTCGCCGGAGAAATCGAACAGATAGGTCTCCATCAACGGCGCCTCGATTTCGAACATCGGGCGGATGCCGAAATTGGCGACCCCGTCGTAGCGGGCCGTCACCACCTCGTCCTCGATCACGCTGGTGCGCACGGCGTAGATGCCGTAGGCCGGCCTCAGATAGCCGTCGAGGTGCATGTTGAGAGTCGGGAAGCCGAGGGTGCGGCCACGTTTTTCGCCGTGCTCCACCCGGCCCTCGATCACGAACGGATGGCCCAAGAGGCGCGCGGCATCGTCGGGATGGCCTTCGCGCAAGAGGGTGCGGATCAGAGTGGAGGAAATCTTCTCCTCCATGCCTGCCATCACGGTCGGGAAAATCTCGACCGCAAAGCCTTCCATCTCGCCCATATAGGCGAGCACGGCGCCGTCGCCGGTGCGGTGCGCCCCGAAGCGGAAGTCGGAGCCGACCACAACGCATTCGACTTCGAGCCCTTTGACCAGGAGCTCCAGCACGAAGTCCTGGGCGGTGTGATGGGCCATTTCGCCGTCGAACGGCAGCGCGAACATGGCGTCGACCCCGAGCTTGGCGAGGATGTGCGCCTTGGAACGGAACGGGGTCAGCCGGATCGGCTCGGCACCGGGCTGGAAGAATTCGCGGGAGGTCGGCTCGAAGGTGAGCACCGCGCACGGCACACCGCGCACCTCGGCATGGCGAATGGCCCGCCGGATCAGCGCCTGATGGCCGCGATGCACGCCATCGAAATTGCCGATGGCCACCACCGCACCCTTGTATTCACGGGGAATACCGGCGATGTGGCGGAAAATCTTCATCGGGCGACTTTACGGGTTCGCAGGCGCCAAGACGAGGGCCTCGCCTTCCAGTACCACGGCCTCGCCCACTTTGCAGATGCAATCGAACATCACCCGCCGTTTGTTCTGGACCTCGCGGACGGTGCAAATCGCCGTAACGGCATCGCCGATTCGCACGATCCCGGTGAAAGAGGTCTTGATCTCGAGGACGATGGTGCCGGGTCCGGGCAGTTTGGTGCCGAACACCGCCGACACCAGGCTGAACACCAGGCCGCCGTGGACGCAGCGGTGGCGGGCGATGGTCTTGCGAGCGAAGGCCTCGTCGAAGTGGAGAGGATTGAGGTCGCCGGAAATCTCGCCGAAGACCTCGACGTCCCGCTCGCTCACGGTCTTGGTGATACTGGCGGAAACGCCCGGTTTCAAATCGCTGAAAGAGACGGTCATTGGATTACCACTTGAGAATGTCGACGGCGGCGCGCGCCTTGAGATTGTGCTTGGCGAACAGCGCCGCAAGATTTTCGTTGGTGACGGCGCCGAGCTCGTCCTTGTGCAGGCCGTTGGCGACGAACAGGGCATCGAGCCCCATCACGTTGGCACCGGCCATGTCGGTCTCGAGCGCATCACCGATGACGAGGATGTGCCTGTTCCGGCCGCCCGCCGCCATGATGGTTTCTTCGTAGATCGCCGGCTTGGGCTTGCCGTAATAGATCACCTCGCCGCCGATCTTCTCGTAGGCGCGCGCGATGCCGCCGGCGCAATGCACCAGCACGCCGGCGCGCGGCGCCAGAAGATCGGGGTTGGCGCAGATCATCGTCAGGTCGTGCCGCTTCATTTCGGCGAGCGTAGCGGCGTAATCGTCGGGCGTCTCGTGATCGTCGTCGAACAGGCCGGTGCAAAGCACGACCTCCGCCTTGTCGGCGCCGACGAGTTCGATGTCGAGATCGTTGAACACCGGCGTGTCACGTTCGGGACCGATGTGCATCATCTTGAGACGCGCGCCGTGCGCCCGCCGGACCAGTTCTTCGCGCGCCGCACCGCCGGAGCTGACGATGATGTCGTAGGTCCCTTCGGGAACGCCGTAGCCTTTCAGCGAGATGGCGATTTCCGAGGGCGGACGCGGCGCATTGGTGAGGAGCACGACGCTGCCGTGGTTCTTGCGGAATTTCGCCAGCGCCTCGACCGCAGGCCCGTAGGCGCGCACGCCGTCGTGCACCACGCCCCAGACATCGCAGATGATTGCATCGTAGTCGCCGGCGATTTCCGCCAGACCGGAAACAAGGACAGGAGAACCGTTCATTAATCCACAGCTTATCGAGGGACACAAAATGGAGCCGCAGGCTATAGCGGGAACCATCCGCCCCCTCAAGGCGCGGCGTTTTCAGCCCTCGAAAATGGCGGAAATCAGGCGGACTTGCGCAAAGGTACAACCGACGCCGACGGCCGGTCGATCTCCTTGATGGTCTCGCCCCGGACCGCGCGCGGCTCGCCGAACAGGTAGCCTTGGGCGAAATCGACGGCGTAGTCGAGTAACTGAACGACCGTCTTTTCGTCCTCGACGCGCTCGGCGATCAGGTTGAGGCCGTGGCGCGCGAGCAGGTTCTTGAAGTCCTCGGCGGCGACGGCCGCACCGGCGGCGTTCATGCCCTTGGTCAGCATGTCGGCGCGGACCTTGAGATAGGAAAAACCGAGGTTGCGCAGCTTGGCGAAATCGAGCGCCAGCGTGCGGATATTGTCCATCGACAGTGCGAAGCCGAGACCGTGGAGACGCTTCAGGTTCGCTTCGCCCTCGCGGCCGGCCCTGAGCACAGCTTCCTGCGAGAATTCGAACACCATCTGACCGCCGAGATCGCGGTTGTGCTGCATGTAGTCGAGGAACTGCGGGAAGAATTCGGTATCGCGCAGCGTATCGCCGGAGATGTTGCAGAACACGCCGATGCCGCGGTTGCGGGTCATTAGGCGGCGCACGATCTGCACGCAGCGGAACAGGAGCAGATTGTCGACCACGCTCATCAGGCCCGCGGGCGCGGCGATCTTGATGTATTGGGCCGGCATGATGACCGAGCCGGATTCGGAACGCAGACGCGACAACGCCTCGTAGAAGCGCACCTTGCGCTGCGGCAGGCTGACGGTCGGCTGCAGATAGAGATCGACGCGGTTCTCTTCCAGCGAGGCGCGGATCATGTCGAGCAGTTCGGGTTCGGCAATGCCGTCGAGATTGACCGGAGCGCCGGCGGGACGGCCGCCCGCTTCGTGCCGGGCCTTGTCGGAGACCTTCGAGGCGAATTCCTTCATCAGGCTCTCGAGCATCTGCAACTCGGAGACGATTTTCTTGTTCTGGGCGTGGGCGCGCGCTTCCATCGTCTTGGTGACTTCTTCCACCCGCGCCTGGGTCTCGGCGAGCGCCTTCTGGACTTGTGCGCCCGACTTCTTGAGGCCCTGAATTTCCTTGTTCTGCTTCCTGGCGATCTTGCGGCGCAGCACGGCGCCGTCGACCTGCAGCATCAGGATCAAGCCGATGAATCCGGTCGCGATGCCGGTTACCATGTTCTGCATCATCAAGCCGGCAAAGCTGCCGACCGTGGCGCTCGTCAGCAGATAAATCACGATGAGAAGAAACCTGACCATGGCCCCGCTACCGATTTTCGGACCGGCAACCATTGCCCACCTCCCGTTTCGAAGTCGTTAACCAACGACCATTTTGGGACAGGCCGTGGAGGGCTCAGAATTCGCGGTGCTTCAACAGGTAGGCGGGGATGGCGAGCCCAGCCCCAATAGCTGCCAAGGTGAACAGCACTCGCAGCAAATATTCGATGGCCGTTAAGATAACCGCGGCGTTCTCAGGGTGCGGCGTGGTGACCGCCAGGGCGCCCAGGATCGCCTGCCCGAAGAACGCGCCCGGCACCATCGGAATACAGCCGGCCAGCGCTACGGCGTTGCCGCGGGGGCCCAGCGGCCGCCGGAACAGGTTGGCACAGATGCTGGCCGATACCGCCGCCACGAACGACGCCGCTTCGAGGCTCCAATGCTGATCGAGACCGAGGGTCCGCACGCAAAGCGCCAAAGCGCCCGCCGCGGCGCACCAGGCGAGCGCCTTGAGGCCGAAATTGAACAAGACGCCGAATCCGGCCGCGGCCACGGCGCCGAAGAAGGCCTGGTGCAGAAGGTGCATCCAATCGACGGGCGCCATCACTGCACCCCCAAAAGCGCTTCGGCCAGCCAGACGCCGCAAGTCGCAAAGCCCATCACCATCAAGACCGATACCGCACGGGCGCTGCCCATCGAAGGATAGCCGTCCATGATGTCGGTCTGGGCATTGGTGGCCGGCACGCCGGGAACCAGCAGGAGAATGGACGCCATCATGGCCAGATTGGTCGTCGTCGAACCGGCAAGCCGCGCCGAGGCGCCTGCGATCGACGCAGCGGTAAAGGCGATCACCGCCGCCAGGACATATGAGTTGACACCGCGCCGGTGCAAATACATGCGCAGCGCCTGCCCCAGCCCGCCGCCGACGAATACCGGCCCGAACGCCAGCCAATCGATGCCGAGGAGACGACCGAACGCGGCGCAGGCAAGCCCGACCGCCAACGACACCAGCCACAAAGGATGGCGCGGCGTGGTTTTCACCAGATGGTCGATTTCAGCTTCGACCTCTTCCACCGTCATGCCGCCCTTGGACACGCGCACGGCGAGCCTGCGCATGGCGTGATCGAGACGATGGTTCACTCCGTGCGGACCGATCGTCATCATACGGGTGATGGTGTTGCCGCCGCTGTGAACGGTAATTTCCTGCGAGGCGTAGCCGGTGCGAAGCCCGACCGGTTCGACACCCAGCCCGCGGGCCACCAGCGAGGCGCCCTGATGCACGACGCGCACACGCGCACCGCACTCGACCAGAATGCGCGCCACCCGCAAAGCGGCCATGGCGATCTTCTCGAGTTCACGATGCTTCAGGCGGACAGGATCGTCGGTCATCACATATCGGCGTCAGGGCGTCTTCGAATAGCTCTTCGTCCGCATGGTCACAAGTTCCTCGGCGGCGGAGGGGTGGAGCGCAATGGTGGCGTCGAACTGGGCCTTGGTGGCGCCCATTTTCATGGCGACCGCCACGATCTGCACCATTTCCGAGGCATCGGGACCGAACAGATGGCAGCCGAGCACCCGCTCGGTCTTTTGATCGACGATCAGCTTCATCATCATGCGGTCGCCCTCTCCCGCCAACGCAAAGCGCATCGGACGGAAAGTCGACTTGTAGACGTCGACGGCGTGGCCGTGGCTGAGCGCGGTTTCCTCGCTCATACCCACGGTGCCGATTTCGGGCGTGGTGAATACGCCGGTCGGAACCATGGCGTGATCGGGACGGGTCGGCGTGTCCTGGAAAACCGTCTTCACGAAGCACATCGCTTCGTGGATGGCGACGGGGGTGAGCTGAAGCCGGTCGGTGACGTCCCCGACGGCGTAGATGTTGTCGACGGCGGTGCGCGAGTAGGCATCGACCTCGATGCGGCCGTTCTTGCCAGGGACGATGCCGATGCGCTCGAGTCCGAGGCCTTTGGTGTTGGGAATGCGGCCCCAGGCGAGCAGCAGCCTGTCGGCGACGATACGCTCGCCGGTCGTCAGCACCGCGTGGATTTCATTGCCTTCACGTTCGACGGCGGTGAACTGCCGTTCGGGCAGCACCTTGAGGCCGCGACGCTCCATCGAAGCCATCAGCGCATCGCGCAGATCTTCGTCGAAACCGCGCAACACCTTGGGACGGCGCACGACCAGCGTCGTCTCGACGCCGAGCATGTGGAAAATGTGGGCGAACTCGACCGCGATATAACCGCCGCCGGCGATCATGACGCTGGCGGGAAGCTGCTTCCAATCGAAAACCTCGTCGGACGTGCAGCAATGCTCCACTCCGCCGGCGCCGAACAGGTCACGCGCCGAATGACTGCCGGTTGCGATCAGCACCTTGTCGGCAGTCACCGTGTGTCCGTCGGCGAGGCGGATGGTGTGGGCATCTTCGAAGCTGGCGTGCTGATGATAAATGGTAGCGCCGGCGCCCTCGACACCCTTGGTATAAAGGCCTTCGAGGCGGGCGATCTCGGCATTCTTGTTGGCCTGCAGCGTGGCCCAATCGAAGTGCTTCTTGCTGAAACTCCAGCCGAAACTGGGGGCAAGCGCGAAATCCTCGGTAAAGCGGCTGGCGTAGACGTACAGCTTCTTCGGGACGCAGCCGCGGATCACGCAGGTGCCACCCATGCGGGAGGCCTCGGCCAATCCAACTTTGAGGCCCAGTCCTGCGGTCATGCGGGCCGCGCGAACGCCGCCCGACCCTCCGCCGATGACAAACAAATCGAAGTCGTATTTGGCCATGGCAAAATCCCGGCTTGCGTGTTCCGGCTTAAAGGAGGTTTGATGGCCTATCAACGCTTGAGGGGGCGATGATCCGTATCTCCGCAATACTTTTGCTGACGCTCGTGCTCACCGGGTGCGCCATCGACGATTCGGGGCCGGTACGTTCGGTCTGGCGGCCGGCCGACGGGAATCCCACTTACAGCGACGTGGTTTACGTCACCGACCGGGAGCCGGATCCTGGGGTTGCGGGCGGCTACGCCACGCGCTGGGCGGGCAAACCGTCCTGCGGTATGGCCCAGACGGTGGTGCCAGCGGCGCTGGTAGCGGACGAAGAGCCGAAATGGGGCTATGTCGCCAAAACCAACCCGCAAAGCTGCGCCAGGGGCAACATGCGGCTGGGCGGCGCCCTCGCCCTGATCGAGGCCCAGGCCAAGGCCCGGAACTGCAACTCAGTCTTCCTGTTCGTCCACGGTTTCCATACCGGCTTCGACGGCGGGGTCCTGCGCGCGGCCCAGATCGCCCATGACGCCCAGACAGGGTGCACCGTGGCGGCGTTCTCCTGGAGCGCCGAGATCGATATCGACCGCTATGTCTCCGACCTCGAACACAGCGATTACGCCCAGCCGCTGCTCGCCGAGTTCCTGCGCGAGCTTTCCGAGTCGGGATTGCACGTGACGGTCATGGGACACAGCCTCGGTGGCCGGCTGACGCTGATGACTCTGTCGGGGCTGGGACAGGATCGTACCCCGCCGCACGCCGGTTTTATCGACGAACTGGTGCTGGCGGCGGCCGATGTCGGCATCGATCCCAAGAACAACGATTTCCAGAAGCTTATGGCGGGCGCGGCGCCGTTCGCCAAGCGCACCACCATCTACGTCTCGTCCTACGACACGGTGCTGGAGATTTCCCGGCGCGAACACGGCGGCGTGCCGCGGCTCGGCATCTCGCCCGATCTCGCGTTCCAGGCCGACGACAAGACCCACGTGGTCGACATCGTCGACGCCTCGATGGCGCCGGCCGACCGGCTGGATCATTCCTATTACGCGATGTCGCCCGAAACCCTGCTCGACATCCGGGCGGTACTGCACGGCGTGCCGCTGGACGAACGGCTCAAAGGCGGCACCAATTGGCCGGCCACCCTCAAATGCGGCGACAAGTGCGCGCCGAACTACCGGATCAAAACCGAAGGTACGCCGCGCTTTTTCACGCGGTTCATCCTGCACGTGCTGCCGGTGATACCGCTTATCCGGTAGGCCCTATGACCGTTCGATAACCTCGATACCTTCCGGCCGGGCGACGATCAGGGTCGTAGCGATGCCGATGTAAAGGCCGTGCTCGACCACGCCGGGCACGCAGGAAAGCGCGTTGGCCAGTTTGGCGGTTTCGGAAATCACCGGACCGAAGGCGGCATCGTAAATCACGTTGTTGCTGTCGGTCTTGTAGACGGCATCGCCCTTCTTGCGCAGCACGAGCGGAACGTCGCCATAGCCGAGCGATTTGATCACCGCGGAAATCCGGCGGGCGGTTTCGGCGTGACCGAATTCCAGCACCTCGATCGGCAGCGGGAAGGCGCCCATCTTCTCGACCAGCTTGGGCCCGTGGATCATCACGATCATCTTCTTAGCCGAGGCCGCCACGATCTTCTCGCGCAAGAGCGCCCCGCCGCCGCCCTTGATGAGATCAAGGTTGTGGTCGGACTCGTCGGCGCCGTCGACATCGAGGTCGAGGGGAGCCAGATCGTTGAGATTGCCGAGCGCGATCCCCAGGGACCGGGCAAGCTGGGCCGTCCGCTCCGACGTCGGCACACCGATGATGTCCAGCCCGCCGCGCACCCGCGCGCCAAGGAGGTTGATGAAGGCCTCGGAGGTCGAGCCGGACCCCAGCCCCACCTTCATGCCGTTCTGGACATATTCGACCGCGCGCGCGGCCGCTTCATGCTTCAAATGGTCGATATCGTTCGTGCTCATGGCGCCGATATGAAGCCCATCCGGACGGGTTCGTCCAGCCCTCCGAACGGCGGGGCCTGCGGCAGTCTGCGCACTGGGAAATGCCAAGATTTGAATTATTCTAAATTATGGAATTGACCTGTCGGAACACCGCAAATCGCGGCATCCTTGGACAGAAGCGCACAAAGGAGGCTTGTCACCCATGGCCAAAAAAGACGGTCCGGCTATCGATATCGGCATCGAAGAAAAACAGCGCAAGGCAATCGCGGAAGGCCTGTCGGCCCTGCTCGCCGACTCGTACACGCTCTACCTCAAGACCCACAACTATCACTGGAACGTCACCGGCCCGATGTTCAACACGCTGCATCTGATGTTCGAGACGCAGTACAACGAACTGGCGCTGGCGGTGGACCTGATCGCCGAACGCATCCGCGCCCTCGGCGTCTACGCGCCCGGCAGCTACAAGGCCTTCGCCAAGCTCTCCTCGATCGAGGAAAGCGAGAAGGTGCCGAGCGCCACCGCCATGATCGCCGACCTCGTCAAAGGCCAGGAGACCGTGGTGCGCACCGCCCGCAAGATCTTCCCGCTGGCCGACAAGGCCGACGACGAAGCCACCTGCGACCTGCTCACCCAGCGCATCCAGCTCCATGAAAAGACCGCGTGGATGCTGCGCAGCATGCTGGAATAGACACGCGTAGAATTCCGTTTTTTGCGACGGGGAGCGGCGCGCCGTCTCCCCGTTTTTTTTGCGGATTCGATGCGTACCGCCTGCGCTTACCCGGCGACCGGAATGAGCAGGTCGAAGCCGCCGCGGCCGGTGGCAGGGTTGAAATGCCAGTCGTAGCGCTCGACATATTCGGGAACGCCGGGACCATCGGGCGCCAGTTTTAGCCCCGCCTCGGGGAGCGCCCGCGCAAACACCCGATGCAGGAAATCGCGAAATTCGGAAATATGGCCGTCGAACGGAAACAGCGCGATCTGCAACGCCGGGATCGTCAGTGACACGAAACCGACCGGCATCTCGGGCGGTTCCGACGGCGGCGCACCGCAGAAATAGGACATCTCGGTATCGCCGTCGGCCATCCGCATCGCCACGCCATAACGCCAAGCGCTCGGCGTCCAGGGCGGCGCCACGCGGCGGATCATGTACTCGTCCCATTGCCGGTTGATGTTCTGCACCAAGGCATAGTGTTCGACATCGCGGCGATGCCGGCGCAGCACACCGGTCAAGGCGAGAGGACCAATCCGTTCGGAACGTGGCAGGCCCGGCATGGGTGCCTTTCCCCGAAAAAGTGTATCAACGCTGTACCTACTCTTCCGACACTGGCGCCGCCAGGGCCGATTCCTACACTTTGACTGGAACAAGCACCTCGACGCCGCCAAGGCCGGTGGCGGGGTCAAACCGCTCCGTGTACCGCTGAATGAACGCGGCCGGGCATGTATCTTCGTCGGCCGGTTCGATTTCCGCCATCGGCAGCACTGTGGCGAATATCAATTCGGTGGTGGAGTGCAGCAGCGAAACGTGTTCGTGATGCTCGAACACCGCCACCGTCAACCGGGGAAGCGCGAGCGCCACCAATTCCGCCGGAACATAGATCAGTCCGTCCACCGGAAAGCCGCAGAAATAGTCGAACCTGTTCGCGCCTTCGGGCGTGTGCAGCGCGACACCGTAGCCGAGGCGCGGAGGCAAAACCGGAAGCGAACCGGCGACCGCTGCCAATGCGTGCCACTGCGCCGATATATCGAGTCCGATTTCCTTCCGGTCGCGGTCGACACGGTGGCTTCTCTGCAGGCCCGCAAGGACCACCGGCCCGAACGGCTCCAGACGCGGCGGCGCGAAACTGATCCCCATGGCGCTCCCCCGATTCAGCCAGGATCAATAATGTAACCGCGTCAATCCCTGCCAACGTGGCACGTGCGCACGTGATGGCGAATTTTCAGCGTGAGAATGATTTGCACCATCGCACATCCATCGCAAACCGTAGAACGCTGCGCACGCTAATTGGCGAGTTCCCGTCTCGCCGTGGTGACGATGTTTTGCGTCAATGCCGATAGACGGTCGCGCGCCAGACGGCTCACCTGCCAATACAAGGGCACATCGAGGGTAAGTCCCGGCACCAATTCCACCAGTCGGCCCGCTGCAAGATGGTGCTTCACGAGTTGTTCGGGATTCACGCCCCACCCCATGCCGAGCAGGCAGGCCTCGACAAAGCTCTGCGTCGACGGAAGCCAGTGGGTCGGATAAGCGATGCTCTTTCCGGTGGCTCGCCGGATCCAGTCATGCTGGAGCCGGTCTTTCTGATTGAAAATGAGACCGGATGCATCAGCAATCGAAGCGGCGGTGACGCCGTCCGCGAAGTAGCGGGCAACGAACGCAGGGCTCGCGGTGGCGCGATAGCGCAGGCCGCCCAGAGGCGTGACATGGCATCCCTGGACCGGCTTTTTCAGGGACGTGACGGCGGCAATCACGCGCCCGCGCTGCAGCCATTCCGCTGTGTAATCCTGATCGTCTATCGCAATGTTGAGCAGATAGTCCATCTTCTTGGCGAACGGCGACACGGCATCGAGAAACCAAGTGCCGAGACTGTCGGCGTTGGTCGCGATATTCAGCGTCACTCGCTGTGACGGCGCGTCGGGCGCGACCAGCCCCGGCAATTGGCGCTTGAGCTCCTTCTCCAGCATCCCCACGTGTTCCATGTGGCGGCAGAGCCATTCCCCTTTGGGGGTGGCCAGGCATGGCGTGCCGCGCGCGATCAGCACGACGCCGAGACGTTCCTCCAGCTGCTTGACGCGCTGCGAGACGGCCGAAGGCGTGACGTTCAGTTCCCGCGCGGCGGCCTCGAAGCTGCCGGTCTGTACCACCATGGCGACCGCAAGCGCGGCGGGGTAATCCAGCATGAATTAGCTCTGCTAATTTCAGATTAGTTTCTTTAACTATCCTAATCCTCCGTGCGCTCGTAGCAAAGACCCATCAGAGGTAATTCCGAGACGGTCTGCGATGAGCTTTTCAGTTTTTCTTGCGGGACTGGCCATGGGCCTCAGCCTGATCGTCGCCATCGGCGCGCAAAACGCCTTTGTGCTGCGCCAGGGGCTACGCAACGAGCACGTTTTTGCGGTTTGCCTGACGTGCGCGATGTCCGATCTCGTCCTGATCCTGGTGGGCGTCACCAGCTTCGGGAAAATCGCGGGCTGGCTGCCGTGGGTGAACCCGGTGATGCGCTATGCCGGAGCGGCCTTTCTGGCTTGGTACGGCGCCAAAAGCCTGATTGCGGCCGTGCGATCGACCGATGCACTGACCGTCGGCAATTCGCCCGAGAAAAAGGGACTCGGCAAAACGTTGCTGGCCTGCCTGGCCTTCACCTGGCTGAACCCGCACGTCTATCTCGACACCGTCGTCCTGCTCGGCTCGATCTCGACGCAGTTCAAAGGTCATCAGACGGCGTTCGCAAGCGGCGCCGTGTCGGGATCGTTCCTGTTCTTCTTTGCGCTCGGTTATGGCGCGACTTGGCTGCGGCCGGTTTTTGCCAAACCCTCCGCCTGGCGGACCCTGGACGCGATCATCGCCGTCGTCATGGGCGGGATCGCGTTTCAGCTCGTCACGGGCGCGTGACTACTCCACCGTCACGCTCTTGGCGAGGTTGCGCGGTTGGTCGACGTCGGTGCCTTTGGCGACCGCGGCGTAATAGGCCAGCGTCTGGACCGGTACGGCGTACAGAAGCGGCGAAATGAACGGATCGGCCTCGGGCACTTCCACCGTCTGCCACACCTGCGCACCCGCCGCGGCAATGCCGGCCTTGTCGGAGATCAGGATCACTTTGCCGCCGCGCGCCATCACTTCCTGCATGTTGGAAACGGTCTTCTCGTAAAGGGCGTCGTGCGGAGCGATGACGATCACCGGCACCTTCTCGTCGATCAGGGCAATGGGGCCATGCTTCATCTCGCCAGCGGCATAGCCCTCGGCGTGGATGTAGGAGATTTCCTTGAGCTTCAGTGCACCTTCGAGCGCCAGCGGATAGTTCACGCCGCGGCCCAGATAGAGCACGTCGCGTGCCTTGGCCACTTCGCCGCCGAGGTGCTCGATCCGCGATTCCTGTTTGAGGAACTCGACAATGTGGCGCGGAGCGCCCAGCAAAGCCGAGCAAAGCTTGTTCTCGGTGGCGAGATCCATGTGGCCGCGGGCACGAGCCGCGGCTATAGCCAGCGGAGCAAGCGCAGAGAGCTGACAGGTGAAAGCCTTGGTCGACGCCACACCGATTTCCGGACCGGCGAAGGTCGGCAGCGCGATGTCGGCTTCGCGCGCGATGGTCGATTCCGGAACGTTGACGATGGCGATGGTGACCTGGCCGTGCGCCTTGGCATCGCGCAGCGCCGCCAGCGTATCGGCCGTTTCGCCCGACTGGCTGATGTAGAGCGCCACGCCGTTTTCGGGATAGACCGGCTGGCGATAGCGCAGCTCGGAGGCCACGTCGATCTCGACCGGAAGACGGGCGAGTTGTTCGAACCAGTACTTGCCGACGAGACCGGCATAGTAGGCCGTGCCGCAGGCCGAGATGGTGAGGCGCATCGCTTCCGCCAGCGCCTTGGCCAGACGCGGCTCGTTGAGACGTACGGTGCGCGCATCGGGATCGAGATAATGCGCCAGGGTGTGGGCGATCACTTCCGGCTGCTCGTGAATTTCCTTGGCCATGTAGTGGCGGTGGCCCGCCTTATCGACCAGACCGGCGGAAGCACTCGTCACCTTGATCTCGCGATTGGCGGGACGATCCTGCACGTCGTAGATCTTCACCTCAGGCCCGCGCACTACCACCACGTCACCATCGTCGAGATAGGACACGCGGTTGGTGAAGGGCGCCAGCGCGAAGGCATCCGACCCCAAATAGGCTTCGTTCACGCCATAACCGACTGCCAGCGGCGAACCCATGCGGGCGCCGATCAGAAGGCCCTCTTCGCCCTTGAAGATCATCGCCAGGGCATAAGCACCTTCAAGACGCTTGATCGCGGTCTTGGCCGCCTGCTCGGGCGGAAGGCCTTCGTCGAGATACTGGCTGATCAGATGGGCGCAGACCTCGCTGTCGGTTTCGGATTCGAACTTGTGGCCCTTAGCGATCAGTTCGGCGCGCAGCTCGCGGAAATTCTCGATGATGCCGTTGTGAACGATCGCGACCTTGTCGGTGGCGTGCGGATGCGCGTTCAACTCCGACGGCTTGCCGTGCGTGGCCCAGCGGGTGTGCCCGATGCCGGTATGACCGGGAAGCGGGCGGTCGCGCAGCACCGCATCCAGCGCCGACAGCTTGCCGAGCGCACGACGGCGATCGATCTTGCCTTGCACCAAGGTGGCAATGCCGGCGGAGTCATAGCCGCGATACTCGAGGCGCCGCAGCGCGTCGACAATGGCGCCGGCGCAATCCTTGGTTCCCGCGATGCCAACGATACCGCACATAGTCTTCTCCTTCGGATACGCCCCGAACAGATAAATGCAAAATCCGCGCCTTAAGGCTTTTTCGCAGCTTTGGCGGCTTTCTCGGCTTTCTTGACGGCCCGGTACTTCTCGGCCCAGCCCGGTTTTTCAACCTGCGGCGCCCGCGTCACCACCAGCGCATTCGCCGGCACATCCTTGGTGATGACCGACCCGGCACCGGTCATGACGCCATCGCCGATCTTCACCGGCGCGACCAGCGCGGTATCGGACCCGATGAAGGCGCCCGCGCCGATATCGGTCTTGTGCTTGAAGAAGCCGTCGTAATTGCAGGTGATGGTACCGCAGCCGATATTGGCGCCCGCCCCGACCCGTGCGTCGCCGAGATAGGTGAGATGGTTCGCCTTGGCGCCCTTCTCGATGCGGGTGTTCTTCAACTCGACGAAATTGCCGATGTGAACGTCTTCTTCGACCACCGTGCCGGGGCGCAGGCGCGCATACGGCCCGATGATCGCACCGGAGCCGACCTCGACGCCTTCGAGATGCGAAAACGCGCGGATGCGGGCGCCGGACCGGACCGTGACGCCGGGCGCAAACACGACATAAGGCTCGACGGCGCAATCGGGTTCGAGGACCGTATCGTGGCTGAAATGCACAGTATCCGGCGCAACGAGGCCGACGAAATTCTTCAGCGCGGCGGCGCGCAAGCGGACCTGCATCGCTGCCTCGGCCTTGGCGAGTTCGGCGCGGCTGTTGACGCCCATCATCTCGACTTCGTCGGCTTCGATCACGGCACAGCGGACGCCATCGGCCTTGGCGAGCGAGGGAACGTCGGTGAGATAGTATTCTTTCTGGGCGTTGTTGTTGTCGAGCTTGCCGGCCCAGTAGAAAAACTCCTTGGTCGCCGCAGCGAGAATGCCGGCGTTGCACAGCGTCTCGGCGCGTTCCTCGGCATTGGCATCCTTGAACTCGACGATGCGATCCAACAGGCGCGCGCGATCCAGGATCATGCGCCCGTAGGCGCCGGAATCGGCGGGACGGAATCCGATCATCGCCATGCCGGTTTCGGCCTGCGAGGCGAACGAGGCATCGAACGTCGCCGAGGTCACCAGCGGCATGTCGCCGTAACAGACGATCACCGTGCCGGCGAAATCCTTGAGCAGCGGAGCGGCACACGCCGCGGCATGACCGGTGCCCAATTGCGGGTCCTGGATCACGCTCTCCGCGCCCATTTTTTCGGCAAATGCCCGGACCGCATCGCCCGCCTTGTGGGTCACCACCACAATGCGCTCGACGCCTGCCCCCCGCATCGCCTGGATCACATGCCCCACCATCGGGAGGCCTGCGACCTCGTGCATCACCTTGGGGAGAGCGGACTTCATCCGCGTCCCCATCCCCGCCGCCAAAATTATACCTGCACGTGCCATACGCGTTGGATAGCCCACCGACAGGTACTCGGTAAAGTGACGAATTACATCACGATATTGCTGCTACAGGCTTGTAATGGCGCGGTTTCGGACCGAAAAGCGGGCGCTGAATTTTCCCTACCGTATCGGACCGAATGACTTCCGCTCCCGCTTTCCTGTTCGACCTCGACGGCACGCTGGTGGATACCGCGCCCGATCTTCTCGCCACCATGAACATGCTGCTGACCCGCGCCGGTCACCCGCCGCTGGGGCCGGAGGTGCTGCGCCGACTGGTAGGCCGCGGCGCCCGCAATCTGATCGCCGACACCTTCAAGGTCACCGGCGCGCCGCTCGCGCCGGAGGCGATCGAGCCGCTCTACGCCGACTTCCTCAAGGATTACGGAAGCCATATCGCGGCCGCCAGCCGGCCGTTTCCGGGCGTGGTCGAAACCCTCGACCGGCTGAAGGCGGAGGGCGTCCGTATGGGCGTCCTCACCAACAAGCCGCATCCGAACGCGATGCAGCTCCTGACCGAACTCGACCTGACGGGGTACTTCGCGACCATCGTCGGCGGCAGCAAGTATCCCTGGCTGAAGCCCGATCCGCGCCTGTACGAGCGGGTGCTGGCGGACCTCGGCGGCGGACCGGCCGTCATGGTCGGGGACAGCATTACCGACGTCCAGGCCGCCCGCGCCGGCGGGACCCCGGTCATCCTGATGAGCTATGGCTACACCCCCGAACCGGCCGCCACCCTAGGCGCCGACCTGGTTCTGGACGATTTCCGCGACGTCCCGGCCGCGGCAAAGCGGCTGCTGGGGATTTCCTAGGCAGCGGCTTGCACCGGACGGCGGCGGACGGTATAGCCCACCTCCCCGAGGCGGACGGCCCTGCCGGACACGCCAAAACCGGATCCGGGCGATTAGCTCAGCGGGAGAGCACACCCTTCACACGGGTGGGGTCGTAGGTTCAATCCCTACATCGCCCACCATCCCTTGCCCTGTCATGGGCGGCGGATGGCAGAGCCGGATCCTTTCGCGAACACTACAGCTATCTAGCGCCTCCACGGCGATGGCCGCCGCTGCGGCCAGACAGGCACACGACGTATACTGACGATTTCCGCGCGGCACGGAGCCCCGGATACGCCACGCACATCAGCTTGGGCGGGCCGTCTCACGAAAGGGTGATGGAAATCGCGCCGTTTCGGCGCCTTTCGCGGGCAAAATCGCGGAGCTGTGAACGGCTGGTCAGAAGTAAACGTGGCAAGATTGTGGCGTGCTTCTGGGAGAAAAAGCTATGCGAACTGCAGCCCGTTTGCTCGCTTCCGGACTCGCCTTGGCGGCCGTGCAATGCCTCTCTCCCGCCACAGCGGGCCACATGTCGGACTTCGATCTCAACAAGCTCGACAGTTGGGCGGATGCTATCGCGGTGTGCGACGTGACGCGCTTTCTGCTCACCGATCCCGACACCGGGGCCGACGCCATTATCGTCGCGGGCCGCGGTAACACCCATGTCGCGCTCTACAAGCCGCTGTACCAGCCGCCGACCAACTTCTTCTCCGACGTGATGCGCCAGACCTTCGAGCGCGTGCAGAAAGCCGGCCAAGTGAGCTTCGACGGCTATAGCCGCGCCCGCATCCATTATGCCGGCCGTATGATATCCGCCTATTCCGGGGCCACTCTCGCCGAGAAACACTACATGGCCGACCAGATGGAGCTTTGCTACCACTTGGCGGTCCGGGCCGGCGTCAAGCTTACACCAGCCATGCGTCAAGAGCCCTGACAGCTTGCCGCGGCCGGCTTCGGAACCGGACGTCAAATCCGCCCATCTATCAACGCCTTGCAGCAACGGAGCGGATACTGCCGCGACCATTCGAATAAGCCGCAGCAAACGAGCTTGTTAACACACGGCCCGTAAGAATAATCGCCGCGGTCTTGGTTTGAAGGGCTTTTTGTCATGCGCGGCCGGTTGTTTGGCGTTGCTTTGGTCTGTCTCACTACCGGCGCGATAGCGCAGCCTGGACAACCCTGGATGAATACCGCGCTCAGCCCCGATGCGCGCGCCGATCTGATCCAGAAGGAAATGACCCGCGACGAGATGCTGGTTCTGGTCGACGGCTATCTCGGGGTCGCCTACCAAAAAGGCTTTCACGATCCCATCCCGGCGTGGATGAAGCCGCTCTTGCCCGGCTCGGCCGGCTTCGTACCCGGCATCCCGCGCCTCGGCATTCCGGCGCTGACCGAATCCGACGCCAGCCTCGGCGTCGCCAATGGCGGCAACATGCGCCCCGGCGACACCGCGGTGGCGCTGCCCTCCTCGCTGCTCACTGCTGCCACCTTCAATCCGAGCGTTGCCTTTGAAGGCGGCGCCATGATCGGACGCGAAGCACGCGCGAAGGGCTTCAACGTGATGCTGGCGGGCGGCGTCAATCTGGCCCGCGAACCGAGGAACGGCCGTACCTTCGAATACGTCGGCGAAGACCCGTGGCTCGCCGGTCTCATCGCCGGAGCCTCGATCAAAGGCATCCAGAGCCAGAGCATCATTTCCACCGCCAAGCATTTCGCGTTCAACGACCAGGAAACCGCCCGCACGGTGATGAGCGTCGCGATGGAAGAAGGCGACGCGCGGGAAAGCGATCTGCTCGCCTTCGAGATCGCGCTCGAAAAAGGCGATCCGGGCGCGATCATGTGCTCGTATAACCGCTACAAGAACGTCTATGCCTGCGAGAATCCGTATCTGTTGACCGACGTGCTGCGCAGCGACTGGGGCTATCAGGGCTTCGTGCTGTCGGACTGGGGTGCGGTGCATTCGACCGAGAAGGCCGTCAATGCCGGTCTCGATCAGGAATCCTCCAACGGCTCCGACGCCATCGATTTCTTCGGCACGCCGCTGCGCGATGCTGTCGCCAAAGGCACCGTGCCGGAAGCGCGACTGCGCCAGATGGTGCATCGCATCCTGAGAACCATGTTCGCCAAAGGCCTGTTCGACCGACCGGTGGTCAAAGGCCCGATCGATGTCTATGGCGATCTCGCGGTAGCGCAGAAGAACGCCGAAGAAGGCATCGTGCTGCTCAAGAACGAAAAGGCCGCGTTGCCGCTCGATCCGGGCAAGAAGCGCCAGAAGATCGCGGTGATCGGCGGCTTCGCCGACAAGGGCGTGCTGTCGGGCGGCGGTTCTTCGCAAGTTCACGGCATCGGCCACACCAAGGATATGCACGTCTCCCTCGGCGGCGGCACCAAAGTGATCGGCGGTACGACCTGGACCCTGCCGCGTGATACCGGCGTACTGCATGCGACGGCCCCGCTTGCCGAAATCAAGAAGATGGCTCCCAAGGCGCGCGTGTCGTTCACCGACGGCGACGATATCGCCCAAGCAGTTGCGGCGGCGAAGAAGGCCGATGTCGCGATCGTGTTTGCGACCCAATACATGACGGAAGGCGTCGATGTGATCGACCTCGCCTTGCCCGGAAATCAGAACGCGCTGATCGAGGCGGTCGCGGCGGCCAATCCCAATACCATCGTAGTCCTCGAAACCGGCGGCCCGGTCACCATGCCGTGGCTCGACCGCGTCGCGGGCGTGGTGGAAGCCTGGTATCCCGGCAATGGCGGCGCTGCCGCGATCGCCCGCATCCTGTTCGGCGAAGTCAATCCGTCGGGCCGTTTGCCGGTCACCTTCCCGCTCGCCGAAAGCCAGCTGCCGCATCCGATCATCACCGGCCAGCGCCCCGATCGAAAGATCGTCGGCACCAGCGGCACGCCGACCGCGTACGATGTGATCTATCAGGAAGGTTCGCGCGTCGGCTATCGCTGGTTCGAAGACCAGAAACTCACCCCGCAGTTCCCGTTCGGCTATGGCCTGTCGTACACCAGCTTCGCCTTTGAAAACCTGAAGCTGGTCGGCGCCTCGACCATCAAAGCCGAGTTCGACGTGAAAAATACCGGCATCCGCGCCGGCAAGACGGTGGCGCAGGTTTACGTCAAGCCGCCGTTCGGCCCCGTCCGTCTGGTCGGATTCGAAAAGGTCGAGCTCAGTCCGGGCGAGAGCAAGCACGTCACGCTCTATGCTGACCGGCGCCTGATCGCAATGTTCAATGCCGACGCCAATCAGTGGAACGTGGCCGAAGGCGATTACGTCGTGCGGCTGGGCGGCTCGGCAACCGACAAAGCGGCGGTGGGCACGGTGCACGTCAATGCGGGGACGGTGCGGCCGTAATCTGCTTGTCGATCCACGTCGCAACGTCTTTCCAATACGTGGAACCGGCGAGGTCGCGCAGCAGCATGTGGTAGCCGTTGGGATAGAGCCGTTCTTCGAAGTTCGAATGCGCCGATAGTTTCTTCGCCGCCTCCGCCGCGGCGGCGGGCGGAATGACCTGATCCTTCTCGCCATGCAGCATCAGGATCGGCGGCGGATCTTTCAGTTTGCCGGCATCCTCGCGTGCATCGTCCATCAAATTGGCGAGACCCCATATCGCATCGGTGCGGGTGGCCTTGATGACCAGCGGATCGCGCGAGAATTTCTTCAGCATCTCGATATTGTTCGATGGCCAGATGTGGACCACGCCGCGGCCCGTCACCGTCATTCCGGGCATGACGTGGGCACTGAACCACATGGCCAGGCGATAATAGAACGGCATGTCAGAACGCGACCACACCGCAGGTGCCACCAGGACAATGCCGTCGGCATGCGGCGGATGATCGGACGCAAAGGCCGTCAATACCACTGCACCGCCCATGCTCTCGCCGAGCACGAACAGCGGCATACCGGGGTGGCGGGCGCGGACCGCCGCAAGACAATCGGCCAGATCGCGATCCAAGACCTCCTCGCCCGCCCACAAGCCGGTGTTGGGCGCCCGGCCAAAGCCGCGCTGATCGTACGCATAGGTAGTGATTCCATGCTCGGCCCAATACGGCGCCGGCAGCGCGAACGCGTTGGAATAATCATTCATGCCGTGCAGAGCGACGATCACGGCGCGCGGCTTCTGTGCATCCCAATGGCGCAGCGGCAATGCGAGCCCATCGCGAGTCGTGAAAAATTCGTCAGAAACAACCGGGGCGACGTTCTCAAGGCCGAGCGGCGCCGTGACCGGCGCACAGCCAGCCAGAATGACGCAGGCGAGAAGGACGGCCAATCTGGCCATCAGAAGTCCTCCGGTATTTAATCGGGAAAAATCAGCCTCAGGGCCCAGAGAATAAGAAGAGGAATCGGGAATGGACAAGCCTGTCGTTGCCCTCGTGGCTGCCGCGTTCACGCTCAGTGCCTGCTCCAGCCTGCCGCTGATGAAGCCGCCGCCGCCGGTGGTCGCCGTTGTCAAAGGCGAGCAGAAATTCGCGCCTAAGCCGCTCACCCTACTTTATACGACCTTCCAGGACCACGCCGTGCTGCAGCGGAACAAGCCGATCCCGGTCTGGGGCCGGACCGCGCCGGGCGCCGAAGTGGACGTCTCGTTCGCCGGTCAGACCGCAACCGCAACGGCCGATGCCGCGGGCCAATGGAAGACCGAACTGAAGGCGATGACGGCGGGTGGGCCCTATGTGCTCGCCGCCAAATCGTCGAACGGCGACAGCCAGACGGTCAAAGACGTGATGATCGGCGACGTCTATCTCTGTTCCGGCCAATCCAACATGGAACTGCCGCTGCGGCTCGCGACCAACTACGACAGCGAAATGCGCGGCGCCACCAATTCCATGATCCGTTTGTTCCACGTACAGCGCTTCACCAGCCCGGCACCGCGCACGACGTTCGGTGCCGATGCGAGCTGGGCGGTCACCACGCCGGACAATGCCAAGGAGTTCTCCGCCACCTGCTATTACTTCGGCCGCGAACTGCAGCCGGCGGCGGGCATTGCATTGGGCCTCATCGAGGACGCCTGGGGCGGATCGGCGATCCAGGCCTGGATCAGCAATGAAAAGCTGGCGAGCCTCGGCGGCTACGGCGAGACGCTCGATATCGTGAAGACCTATGCGGCCACGCCGAAGGCCGGCGACCTGAAATACCGCGCTCTGGTGCATTCCTGGTTTGCGGCCAACGATCCGGCGCTGAAAGCGGGATGGGCCGATCCGGCGTTCGACGACACCGGGTGGGATGCCCTCGTCGCGACCGGTGGCTACCGGCCGTGGCCGAAACTCGCCAACTTCAACGGCGTCGTCTGGCTGCGCAAGACGATCGAACTTTCCGAAGACGAAGCGACGGGCGCGGCCACGCTCAATCTCGGACAGGTCAGCGACATCGATCTCACCTTCGTCAACGGTGTCGAGGTCGGCGCCGGCGAAGGCTACGACGTGGCGCGCGCTTATGCGGTTCCCGCCGGAACGCTGCATGCCGGCAAGAACGTGATCGTGGTTGCGGTCAAAATGGGCGCAGCCTTTCTCGATCCCGCCGACAAGATGAATTTGAAACTCGCCAGCGGCACGGCCAAGCCGCTCGCCGGCCCGTGGAAGTTCAAGACGTCGGCCAACGAGCCGCTTCCCGCCATAGCGCATCAGCCCTGGCTCAACCAGTTCGGCGTTTCGACGCTGTATAACGGCATGATCCTGCCGCTCGGCCCCACCGCGATCCGCGGCATCGTCTGGTATCAGGGCGAAACCGACGCGGGCCAGCCCACAGAGTACCGCCGCCTATTGAAAGCATTGATCGAGGATTGGCGCGGGCGTTTCGGTGCCGATACGCCGTTCTTCGCGGTGCAATTGCCGGGCTTTGGAGCACCACGCCTCGTTCCCGGACAATCGAATTGGGCCGAGTTGCGCGAAAGCCAACGCATCACGACTGCCGCAATGCCCGATGCAGGACTGGCCGTCACGACCGATCTCGGCGTGTCCGACAACATTCATCCGCAGATGAAACAGGAAGTCGGCCGCCGGCTGGCGCTGCTCGCCAAGAAAATGGTTTATGCACTTCCCATCGAAGGCATGAGCCCCTCACCGGCGAGCGCGACGCGCCAAGGCAAGACGGTAACCGTACGCTTCGATCACATCGGCGCCGGCCTCACCGCGCGCGAATGGGACAAAGCCATCGGCTTCTCCGTATGCAGCGAAGACCGTTCCTGCCAGTGGGTCGATGGCATCGTGGCCAAAGATTCGGTGACGCTCGCTGCGACCGCCAAAGCCAAATACGTGCGGTTCTGCTGGTCCGACAGCCCGTTGTGCAATCTCTACAGTGTCGAGGGCCTGCCGGCGGTGCCGTTCGAATTGCCGATCACAAATGCGGGACGCGCAGCGAAGAAGTAGCACCCCACAAAATTGTGATTTCGGCCGCCGGAGCCGCCGCGATAGCCTCCTTCTCTCAATCAGGAGAGGGCTATGGATCGCAAGGAATTCCTTAAAGGCTGCGCCACGGGTTTGTGCGCCTGCGCTGCTGCGTGCCTGCCAACCGGAGCGCTTGCCGAACCGACCAAGGCGGAAGACTGGAAGCTGCCGTTCGTCCAGCGGCGCTATGCCAAGCTCATTGGTTCGCTGTCGAAGCAGCTCTCCCCCGCCGAGATGTCGGCGACCATGCAGGAACTTGGTTCCTTCTGCGCTTCCGAACTCGACAGCAAGACGGAAGCTTTTCGCGGCAATCCCGAAGCCTACATCAAGGAAGCTACCAAAAACGGCTCGGTGGTGACGTACGACGCGGCCACCAAGACCTACACCTCTTCCTACGATCCCAAGGGCGACTGCTTCTGCCCGTTCAACAGCCTCAAGGCGAAAACGCCGGGCGCGGTGTGCGATTGTTCGGTCGGCTGGACCAAGCACACCTGGGGCATCGTTCTCAACAAGGAAGCAAAGGTCGTGTTGAAGGAAGCGGTGCTGCGCGGCGGCAAGGTTTGCAAGGTCGAAGTCACCGCGGCTTGAGCGCCTGCTTCACGCGCCGCCTGAGATAAGGCAGCAGGTCTTCGGCGAACCAGGGATTCTTCTTGAGCCACGCATTGTTGCGCCACGACGGGTGTGGCAGCGGAATGCGATCGGGTGTGTATTCACGCCAGGATTTCACCGTGTCCGACACGGTCTTCTTGGCACGCCCCTTCAGGTGCCAGTTGAAGGCATAGGTGCCGATCAGCAGCGTGAGATCGAACGGCGGCAGAACGGCGAACAGTTTGTCCTGCCAGGCTTCGGCGCACTCCTTGCGCGGCGGCAGATCTCCGCCGTTGGCGTCATAGCCGGGAAAGCAATGCGCCATCCCGATGATCGCGATCTTGTGCTCGTCGTAGAACACGTCGCGGCCGATGCCCATCCAGTCGCGCAAGCGGTCGCCGGACGGATCGTTGAACGAAAGCCCGGTCTCGTGCACCCGGATTCCCGGCGCCTGGGCGATGATGCAGATGCGGGCCTTGGCGCTGGCGCGGATCACCGGCCGGACGCCATGGGGCAGGTGCGCCTCGCAGATCCGGCAGGCGCGGATTTCGGCCAAAAGCTTGGAAAGATTGCGGTCCGTCGTGGTCATGGCTGCACAGTGTCGCACGGTTTAAATAGGTATTGTTGATACTTCTTTTAACCCCCTACACTCCCCCTGCCAACGACCAGGAGGAGCCCATGTCCGCGACCACCGAAACTCTGAGCCAGCTCGCCACCACGATCCCCGGAGCCACGGGCGTTTTCCGCAAATACAAACTCGATTTCTGCTGCGGCGGTGCGGTGAGCCTTGCGGAGGCGGCGGCAGCCAAGGGCCTCGATGCCGATGCCATCGCCGGAGAACTTAAGGCCCTCGCGCCGGTACCGGCGGAGGCGCCGACCGAAACCGTGCCCCTGATCGCCCATATCCTGACGCGCTACCACGAAGTTCATCGCCGCGAACTGCCGGAGCTGATCCGGCTGGCCAAGCGCGTTGAAGCAGTCCACGGCGAACGGCCCGACGCGCCTAAGGGCCTTGCCGATATCCTGGTACCGTTCGCGCGCGAACTCGATGACCATATGCGCAAAGAAGAGATGGTGCTGTTCCCGATGATGGAAGACGGCGGCAACGATTTCATCCGCCACCCCATCGGCGTGATGCGGACCGAGCATATCGAAGCGGGCGCAACGCTGAAACAGCTGGAAGCCTTTGCCGGCGAGCCCCCGGCCGACGCCTGCCCGACCTGGCGCGCCCTCAATGCCGGTCTCGCCAAGTTCTGCGACGACCTGATGAACCACATTCATCTCGAAAATAACGTGCTGTTCCCGGCATTCGAAACTGCGGAACATCACGAAGGATGCGGCTGCGGGCATTAGGCCGCGCAGCCGGTCCCGTCACAAGGCGGCGGAACTCGACATCTCCGTGGTATGCGCGTGACCGTCACGGCGGTGGTAGACGGCAACGACTAGAATGTGGTCGACCTCTGCCTCGCCGAGCGGCAGATAGAGATATTCGCAATAGATGTAACCGCGTGCCTGGCCGCTGCGAGCGACCCAGCCGCGCATGGCGAGCGGTTCGCCTTCGCGCACGATGCTATCGTAGTACGGCTTGATGAATTTCGGAAAACGGGGCGTCAGTATTTCGGTCTGGCTCCAGCGCAACCCCTGGAACGACTGGCCGTGTGCCATCACCGAGGCGTCCCCGACGATGCGGTATTCGTAATCGCTGCCGCCGTCGATCACCTTGATCAGCGTCGTGTTGCGCAGGATCGGCTTCAGTACGCGCGGCGTGATCGCCTGGCGCGGCGGAAATCGGCGGCCGTCCTTAAGACTCTCCCAAATCCGGTGCGCATTCAGCAAAACCGCATTATCGACATCGTCCAGAGGGATGCGGTGGCATGGCCGCGGGTTGGCGTCACAACCAACCGCAAGCGAACCGTCGATATCCATCGTGGACATGGCAACATGCCGGTATGAAAGTCGCCATGATTTAGCCGCAATGACTGTTAACGCGGCATTTAATTTTAGCTCCGCGCTGTCCTGAAACCCCGATATTCCTAGGTTACAGGAAGAAATCCGATCATTGAGGCAGTAAGGCCACTCGCCAACGTGCCGGCCAGCAACGAGCGCATCACCAGCGGCACCACCTCATCGCGGCGTGACGGCTCCAACGCACTCATGCCAGCGATGACGATGCCCACCGACGAGAAGTTGGCGAAGCCGCACATGGCGTAAACGCAAATCAGCGTCGAGCGCGGATCGAGCGCTCCCGCCGGCATTGCGGCAAGATTCATGTACGCGATCAGCTCGTTGAGGATCGTTTTGGTGCCGAGCAGGCTGCCGGCTGTCGCCGCCTCGTTCCACGGCACGCCATAGAGCCACACGATCGGCGCAAAAATCCAACCGAACACGCGCTGCAGCGTGAGCGGCGCACCTGCAACCAGGGGAGCGTGCCCGAGGATCATGTTGGCGAGCGCGACCAGCGCCGTCACCACGATCAGCATGGCGATGATCTGCCAATAGATCTTGAGGCCGACCTCGGTACCGTGGCTGACCGCATCCATACTGGAGCGGTATTTCATATCGGAGTCCGACACGGTATCGGTCGCCGCCGCGCCGGGGATCATGATGCGCGCAATCACGATGGCGCCGAACAGGCTCATCATCGAGGCGATCAGGATGTGCCCTAGAGCTCCCGGCAGCACGGGTTTGAGGATCGTGGCGTACAGTACGAAGACGGTACCCGCCACCACGCTCATGCCGACGGTGAACATGATAAACAACTCGGACCGGTTGAGCTTGCCGAGATAGGGACGGATCACCAACAGGCCTTCGACATTGCCGAGGAACACGGTCGAAGCGCCCCCGAGACCCACCGCGCCGCCGATCCCGAGCACACGCCTGAGAACGATCGCGATCCCCTTGACCACGATGGCCAATATCCGCCAGTGCCACAGCAGCGCCGATAGCGCGCTGATGACGATGATCAGCGGCAAGACGCCGAAGGCGAAATTGATGAAGGCGCCGGCATTGGTGACGGCAAACGGCGCATCGCCGAGACCGACATAGCCGAACACGAACGAGGTGCCCGCCCTGGTCGCCTCGGTCAGGGCGGCCACCACGCCGTTGAGAGCGAACAGCCCGTCGCGGGCCATCGGAACCTTCAAAAGCAGCAGCGCCAGGAAGAACTGCACCAGCACCCCGGCCACGACGGTGCGGACCGGGAACGCGCGCCGGTTCTCGGAGGCAAGCCAGGCGACGAAAAGGATGAAGGCGATGCCGAGCAGGGATTGCGGATGCAAGCCCGGCGACATAGAGGAAAGGAACTCCTGGATTCGCGTCACGCGTGCCCCCGTAGGTATCCGGCCCGGAACAGTAGAAGGGATGGCGATGGCCACCACCGAATTAATCGCCGCAGGCCTCGGGCTGGTCAATGTCTGGCTGGTGGTCCGCCGCAGCGTCTGGAACTACCCGTTCGGCCTCGCCATGGTGACGCTGTACGGCTTCGTGTTCTACGACGCACGGCTCTATTCCGACACGATTCTGCAGGGTTACTTCTTCGTCGTGCAGGTGTTCGGCTGGTGGTACTGGCTGAAAGGCCGGGATGCCGAAGGGCTGGTGCGACCCGAAATCCTGGGGACGAAAGGCCGGCTGTGGGCGCTTGGCGCTACGGCGGCGGCCGCCGCGGTGACGGGCTGGCTCTTTGCGACCTACACCAATGCCGCCGCGCCCTGGTTCGACGCCTTCATCGCCGCCGGCTCGGTGACCGGACAGACGCTGCAGTCCTATCGCAAGGTCGAAAGCTGGCTCTGGTGGATCGCGGTCGACATCGTCGCGGTCGGTGTCTATGCGTGGAAAGGCCTCTATCCCACCACCGGTCTCTACGCGATATTCCTCGTCCTGTCGGTCGCCGGCCTCCTATCGTGGCGGCGTCAGCTTGCAAAATTCGCTTCCGTCGAGGTGTCTGCGTGAGCCGTGGCTTTCTTCTAGGAAAATTCCTGCCGCCCCATCGCGGTCACTTGATGCTGTGCGATTTCGCCCGGACCTATTGCGACGAGCTTACGGTTCTGGTGTGCACGCGCCCATCCGACCCCATCGACGGTGCGCTGCGCGCGACCTGGATGCGCGAATTGGTGCCAAATGTGCGCATCGTTCATCTCGACCGCGACGTGCCGCAGGAGCCCCGCGAGCATCCGGAATTCTGGCCGATCTGGCGCGAGATCATGAAGAACGTCCATCCGGAGCCGATCGATTTCGTATTCAGCAGCGAATCCTATGGCGGACGGCTGGCGGAGGAAGCCGGCGCGCGCCACGTGCCGTTCGATCCCGACCGCCTCGCCGCACCGGTTTCGGGTACCAAGGTGCGCGCCCATCCCTACCTTTTCTGGGACTACCTGCCGCCGCCGGTCCGCGCCCACTACGTCAAAACCGTGTGCCTGTTCGGCCCGGAATCGACCGGCAAATCGACCCTCGCCAAGCGCCTTGCGTCGCATTTCCATACCATCGCGGCACCGGAATACGGGCGCACCTATTGCGAAATCTTCGGCACCTACTGCACCGCCGACGATCTCAGGAACATCGTCAAAGGACAGGCGTCACTCGAAGCGGCCGCCAAGCGCCGCGCCAACCGGCTTCTCATTCTCGATACCGACCGGCTGATGACCGCATTGTGGGCCGACATGCTGCTCGGCATCCGCCCGCCCGATCTCGACGCCGTGCCGGAATTCGCCGATCTCTACCTGCTCGCCGATATCGACATTCCGTGGGCGGACGACGGCACGCGCTATTTCCCCGGCGACGCCGCCCGCCAGCGCTTCTATCGCATCTGCCGCGAGGAGTTGGAAAAGCGGAGCCTGCCGTTCGAGGTGATCGGCGGAGATCGCGACGGACGGCTGAAAATGGCCGCCGATGCGATCAATCGCCATTTCCCGGAGCTGAGCGGAGGCTGATACCTGCCGATTGCCTCCACGGCATACCCCTGCCATGAATAGCGCTAGGGAAACTTCAGAGGGGACATGGCGTGACGGGACGCCCGACAGAGATCAAGGCACTGGCAGGAGCGCGCGCATTTCCGCCGCTGATCCTGGTGCTGTTCCATTTCTGCGAAGGGCACAAATACCGCGGCATGGACGAGGCCATCTGCTCGACCGCGTGGTGGCACTACTACTTCACCTGCGGCAAGTGGTTCGATCTGCCGGTGGCGCACGGCTATTTGTGGGTGGAGTTCTTCTTCGCCCTCTCCGGCTTCATCCTGGTGCACGTCTACAGCGCGCGTACGGCCGAGTTCTGGCGTCTCAAAAGCGGAGCTTATCTCGCGTTCCTGAAGGCGCGGCTGGCGCGGCTTTATCCGGTCCATGTCGTCACCCTGATCTCGATGCTCCTTTTGATGTGGACGCTGAACCAGCTGTCCTATTGGGGCGGCTATCTGTCGATCTATCACCAGCCCTGGGCGCCGATTAACACGTGGCCGAGCTTCGTCGCCAACCTCGCGCTGGTGCAGGCGTGGAACATCTATCCGGTGCTGACCTGGAATGGCGCATCGTGGTTCGTGTCGGTGGAATTCCTGCTGTGCCTGCTCTTCCCGGTCTATCTAGTCCTGTCGCGCGGACGCTGGTGGATGGGCGTGGCGCTGATCGGCTTCGGCGTATCGTGGCTTTTGCTCTTGGCCGTGGGCGGCGGGCATGGCCTCGACGTCACGTTCCATGACGGCATTTTCCGCGGCATGGCCGGGTTCGCCGTCGGTGTCGGCCTCGCCATGGTCTACCGCCAGGCGAAGAAATCCGGCGTCGACACATTGCCGGAATGGGTTTTCCACGCGGCGCAGGCGGTAGCACTTCTCTACCTTCTGTGGGCGACGTACCGGACGGGGTGGAACCATACCGTCAACGATTTATGGACGGCGACAGCATTGTTCGTGCTGATCTTCGTGCTCGCGTTCGATCGCGGTTTTCTCGCCAAAGGATTGGCGACGAAAGTACCCTTGCGTCTGGGCGAATGGTCTTACGGCATCTACATGGGCCAGACTTTCTGGCTGCAGGCGATCCGCTATTTCGAACAGCGCTGGTACCCTTCCGACAATACCCGCATCCTGGGCTTGCGCTTCGGCGACGTGATGTGGTGGGCTGAGCCGTTCATGCTGGTGGGGATTTGCATCGCGTGGGGCGCACTTCTGACGATACTGGTAGAGCAGCCGGCCAATCGGTGGCTGCGGCGCCGGTAAAGCCCGCCGAGATCAAAGCCCTGTCCGCACGGCCCCCGGCTCATTTTGCGTCCGCCGGCCAGCGGAACAGAGCGGTGATGGCGGTGCCGTTCACCGCATAGTGCACGACGCAACCGGAATCGTTGCCTAGAGCGTAGCGGATGAGTTGCGTCCCCAACCCTTCGTCGCGCGTGGGGGCCGACGGCGCCGTCTCGATCCACTCGAGCATCACACCCCCGTTCTCCTTGCGCCACGACAGCACGACGGGACCCAGCCCTTCCGCCAGCGCGCCGTATTTCATCGAGTTGGTGCACAACTCATAAAGCGCCATCGACAGTCCGCCGACATGGCGTGCAGGCACCTTGGCATCGGGACCGGGACGCAGATCGAAGCCGGGATTGGGGAGGAACGGCGCCAGCGCCGATTTGATGAGTTCTGCAAGGTCGACATCGGACCAGCCGCTCTGCACCAACATGTCCTGCGCCGAACCGAGAGCCACCAATCGCGCCGACAGGACGTTCCTGTACTCCGGTACGGTGTGGACCTCGCGCGACAGTTTGGTGGCGATTGCCTGGATTACCGCGATCAGGTTCTTGATGCGATGCACGGATTCGCGCGCGGCGCGGTCGCGGCGCAGTTCGCTTTCAATGAGGGAGTCCTGCACCAGCCGCGACTTGCCGACGATCCAGGCAAGGAACGAGGACAGCACCAGATATATGACGAGCGAGAAGACGGTGCGCGATGACGTGAGAGCGAACGAATTGAACGGCGGCATGAAGAAGTACCACGTCAGCAGCACGGTAACGGCCGTCACGGCAAGCCCGATGCGCGGTCCGCCGAGCAGCGCCGCAATCGTCACCGAAGCGTAGAAGGTGATGAACGGCGGCAAAGGCTCGCCGACCGCAGCGTCAAGCAACGGCTTGGCGATGAAGCCCGCCAGCACCAGCGCGGCCGCGACGGCCCATGCCGCCGCCGAATCCGGACGCAGCCACGGACTGGCGCTCCAGTCGACGAAAACTCTCAGCCAGCGTCGCAATGTCTCCATCAGCGCAGCCCCAGCATGGCGGAGTTTTATTTCGCAAATGTACGGACGATGGTAAACGGCGAAATTGCACCGCGCCGATATGACGTGGCGTAAAATCAATATGTGTAGCATATTATATTGCGGCTGCCGCCCAGGCGTTACGGCGCGGCACGCCCTGTCATGCCCGTGCCTTCTCCCGGCAGTGCGTTACGGAATTCCTCCGTAAGCCAGTCGAGGAAAACGCGCACGCGCGGCGACATCAGCCGGTCGCGCGCAAACAACAGCGATACCGGGGTCGGCGATGGCGGTGTCTCCGGCAAGGTCTCGATCAATCCGGCAAAATTACCTTTGTTGCGATAGCGCGGTATTTGAATCAGGCCGAGACCGCGCAAAGCGGCTTCGCGGTAGCTTTCGGCGGCATCGACTGAGAGTACCATCGGCAGCATCACCGTCTTCTTTTCTCCGTCGACCATGAATTCGAGCGGCAGAACACCGCCGTAGGCCGACGAGCGATAACCGACCATGCGATGCCCATCGAGGCGGTCCCAGCGCTCGGGCGTGCCAAACCGCGCCACGTACTCCGGCGCAACGCACGTCATTTCCGGCAAGAGCGCGACCCGACGGGCGACAAGGTCGGTATTGCCGACCGGTCCGGCGCGCACCACACAATCGACGCCCTCGGCGACCGGGTCGATGAAGCGGTCGGTTTCGCTCATCTGAACATCGAGGCCGGGATGCTCGTCCAAAAAGCGCGGCAAACCGGGCAGAATGATGTGCCGTGCCATCGAGCCCTGGGCATCGATGCGAAGCGTGCCCTTCGGCTTTGCGCCACGGAAAGCAGTTTCCGCTTCCTCGAAATCGGCAAGCAGAGCAAGGCAACGCCGGCGATAAACCTCGCCGTCTGGCGTGAGGTGGACCTTGCGGGTGGTCCGCTCCAAGAGGCGGACGCCGAGCCGTTTTTCCAGACCCTTCACAGCGTCGGTGACCGTCGAGGCGGGCAGGCCGAGGTCGCGCGCGGCGGCGGCAAAACTCATCCGCTCCGCCACCCGGACGAATACCTGCATCGTCTCCAACCTGTCCATTATTCGCATTTTCCGGATAGCAAAGCCGGATAATGCCATATTAACCGGAAAATATGAATGTCTATCTTAGTGGGCGAGAAACACGGCAGCTAACGGAGTAGCCCACATGTCCAAGATAGCCCTCATTACTGGTGCAAGCCGCGGCCTCGGTCGTGCCACCGCCCTCGCCCTTGCTGCCCGCGGCGCGAGCATCATCGGAACCTACGCCAGCAACAAAGCCGCTGCCTACGAGACCGCCGCCGCGGTTGCAGCCAAAGGCGGTAAGGCCGTCATGCTTGCGCTCGACACCGGCGCGATCGCGGGCCACCCCGCATTCGCTGAAGCCGTCCGCAAATCCCTGGAGCAGTTCGGACGCGAGCGCTTCGATTTCCTCGTCAACAACGCGGGGATGGGCGTGCATTCCGCCTTCGCCGAGACCACCGAAGCCGATTTCGACCGGCTGATGAACGTCCACTTCAAAGGCGTGTTCTTCCTGACCCAGAAACTGCTGCCGTTGATCGCGGACGGCGGGCGGATTCTCAACGTGTCGAGCGGGCTGGCCCGTTTCAGCCTGCCGGGATACTCCGCTTACGGAGCGATGAAAGGTGCCGTCGAGGTACTGACACGCTATCTTGCTAAGGAACTGGGACCGCGCGGCATTCGGGTCAACACCATTGCGCCTGGCGCCATCGAAACCGATTTCGGCGGCGGCGCCGTGCGCGACAACAAACAGCTCAATGATTTTGTGGCTTCTATCACCGCACTCGGCCGTGCCGGCCAGCCCGATGAGATCGGCGGCGCCATCGCGGCACTGCTTGAGGACGGCAGCGGCTGGATCAACGGCCAGCGGGTGGAAGTTTCCGGCGGCATGTACGTGTAAACGAGCCCCTCGGTAACCATGTCCGGGGTCCGCCCCCGGACATCTTGACCGGCTTGTCAGGGCCGCCGCTTGGGTCGACAGTGCCCGCCGCGTCGCAATTGGGGCAGCCCGTGAGTATCGCCGATAAGCCGAAAACCGAACGTACATTCCTCGGTCATCCCATCGGCCTGTTGTGGCTGTCGGCGTCGGAGTTCTGGGAGCGCTTCTGCTACTACGGCATGCAGGCGCTCTTGACGCTGTACCTGTTCAAATACCTCCTGCAACCGGGGCATATCGAACAGGTCTGGGGGTTCGAAACCTATCGCCAAGGTGTCGACTGGCTGATCCAGGAAATCCCCTGGCTGTTCCACAAGACTCCGATGGCCTACGCCTCGTACACCTCGCAACTCTACGCCGGCCTCGTGTTCGTCACGCCGCTGATCGGCGGCCCCCTTGCAGACCGGGTGCTGGGACGCACGCTGACCGTGACGTTCGGTTCGATCCTGATGGTGGTCGGCACCTTCCTTTTGGCCGCCAACCACACATTCCTCATCGGCATCGCATGCCTTTTGTGCGGCGTCGGCTGCTTCAAGGGCAATATCGCGGCCCAGGTTGGTGACCTCTACACGATCGATGATCCGCGACGGGCTGACGGCTTCCAGATCTATTTCATGGGCATCCAGATCGCAGTGATTTTCTCGCCGTTGATCTGCTCGTACCTGGGTGAACGGGTCGACTGGCATCTCGGCTTCATTGCCGCCGGTATCGGTATGGTGATCGGCCTGATCGTCTATCTGATCGGCCGCCCGACGTTTCCCAAAGAACGTTTGAAAGCAAAGGTGGCCGAAAAACGCGAAAAGCTGACCGGCCGCGATCTTGGGGCCTTTGTGCTGCTGGTGGTGCTGCTGCCGGTACTGGCCTTCGGGGCCGTCGGCAATCAGCAGATATTCAACGCCTATCTCGTCTGGTCAGGGAACAACTACCAGATGACATATGGGAGCTTCACGGTCCCCTCCGGCTGGATGATGTCGTTTGACGCCGGATTCAGCGCTGTCAGCATGATCGGCGTCATCGCCTTCTGGCGTTGGTACGGCAAGCACCGCAAGGAGCCGGACGAGATCACCAAAATCGCCATCGGCGTCCTGATCAGCATGTGCGCACCGCTGGCGCTGGCCGGCGCTTCCGCGGTCGTGGCAACGACCCATCATCCCGTTAGCCTCGGTTGGGCGGTCGCCTTCCACGTCATCAACGATATCGGTTTCGCCAATGTCTTCCCAGTTGGGCTGGCGCTCTATTCGCGCGCCGCACCGAAAGGCCTCGGCGGCACCATGCTGGCGATCTATTACCTGCACCTGTTCATCGCGAATACGTTGATCGTGGGGCCGGTGGGCGGCCTGTTGGGCTCGATGCCCGACACCCAGTTCTGGCTGCTGCACGTCGCGCTGATGTTCGGCGCTGCTATGGTGTTGCTTGTCGCCCGATTGCTGTTCGGGCACCTTTTGGCGCCCAAATACGCCGAAAATGCTTCATGACAGGGCTGTCATACTAGTGCGAAGTTCTGACTAGGTGCTGCCGGTCCGATTTCAAGGTTCTGGACCATGCGAACGGTGCATACCCGCCCATGTGTGCACTGCAGCATCGAAATCATTGTGCTGTCGCATCTCCCACTTATCTGAAGGACGTGCCCGGAACGAGCGATCCAAAGCGGATCGATATCCGGGACAAACTAAGGAGTGGGTCTAAAATGACTAGCAATTTCAAAAAGATCGCCGGTGCCAGCTTGCTGACCTTGGCCGTACTCGGTGGCGCTGCCACCTATCTTACCACCTCGCTGAATACCCCGGCGCACACGTCCGTCGCCTTTGACGGCGTTACGACCGAGCCTAGCCAGTTCGGCGACCGTCATGCCGAAGTGATCGTGACCGAGGGGCAGGCCTCCTAAGTGCCTGCCTCGCGGCTCCCGCTTATTTCCGGAAGGGAAGGTAAGCCGCTGAATTGCCAAGCCATGCCTGAATTGCATGACCCTTAATTTGGCAAGTTTCCGGAATACCATTGTGGCGCAAATGTGGCAGGCGTATTGTCTCCCCTGAGGCTGGTTAATGGCGGCCCCAATAAGCCGTCGACCGGCCCAGGATGGAGACAGCCATGGATGAATCCTACTCGTCGACTTTGAAGTCGATCGGCGCCATCGTTCTCACTCTCGCTCTGTTCCTCGGTGTCGGCTACTACGTGTACGAATCCCTGTTCGTACCGCCGGGCCCGGCGCAGACCGAAGATGTGGTGGCCACCGCCCCGGCCGCTCAGCCGGCCACGACCGACCAGAAGAACCCGTCATAGCGTCTGGCGTAGGCGCGGCTTTGCCGCGTCAGTCTGCGACTTCCTCGAGCACGACGTCGTGGCCCCATAGACGCTCGATGTGCGCGACCACCTGATCCTTGGTGGCGTGCTGCAACGGGATGCCACGATACATCTTGTGCTCGAGGAACAGCGTCCGGTCTCCCTTGAGATCAGCGTCGACGACCTGAATGTTGGGATCGGCGATCCCCGGATCGTATTGGCGCGCCAACAGGCTACGGACCTTGCGATAGCCCTGCTCGTCGTGAATGGCGCTGACGCGATAGGCGCCCTCGTCCGCCTTGTCGTAGAGCGAGAACAACCGGAAATCGCGGATCAATTTCGGGCTCAGGAATTGCTCGATGAAGCTCTCGTCGCGGTAGTTCGCCCAGGCATCCTTCAGTGCCCCGACCCAATCACCCGAACCGGCAAAATCGGGAAACCAGTCCCGGTCCTCCGCCGTCGGAGCCTCGGCAATGCGGCGGATGTCGCTCATCATCGCAAAGCCGAGTGCATACGGGTTGAGGCCACCGAAACGGCGGTCGTCGAACTCCGGCTGGAATACCACCGAGGTGTGGCTGTGCAGGAACTCCAGCAGCGAGCCTTCCGAAATCAGCCCGCGGTCGTACAAGATGTTCATGATGGTGTGGTGGACGAAGGTGGCACAGCCCTCGTTCATCACCTTGGTCTGGCGCTGCGGATAGAAATACTGCGCCATGTTGCGCACGATACGCAGAATCTCGCGCTGCCAGCCGCGCAAGGTCGGTGAGTTCTTCTCGATGAAATAGAGAAGATTCTCCTCCGGCAGCTTGATCTCGCCGTCGAACTCGTCCTCGTCCACAAGCGTCGGCGGAGCGGCTGGCGGCTCGATCCCCGCGGGCAAAGTGCGCCAGAGATCGTTGTAGGCTTCTTCCTCGTAGGCGGCGCGGCGGCGGCGCTTTTCCAGCACGCGTTCGCGCGACGGCTTGGGCGGGCGGCGATAGCGGAAGACGCCCTGGTCCATCAGCGCGTGGGCGGCATCGAGCACCAGCTCGACCTCGTCGCGGCCATAACGCTCCTCGCAGGCGGAAATGTAGTGCTTTGCGAAAGCGAGATAATCGAGAATGCCCTCGGCGTTGGTCCACTGGCGGAACAAGTAGTTGTTCTTGAAGAAGTGATTATGGCCGAAGGCGGCGTGGGCCATGACGAGGGCTTGCATCGTCATGGTGTTCTCTTCGAGCAGGTACGAAATGCAGGGGCTCGAATTGATGACGATCTCATACGCCAGGGCGGAATAGCCGGCGCGATACATCGTGTCCTCGCGCGCAAACAGCTTGCCGAAGCTCCAGTGATGGTACATCAGCGGCATACCGAGCGAGGAATACGCGTCGAGCATCTGTTCCGACGAGATGATTTCCACCTGATTGGGATAGACGTCGAGCTTCAGATCGTTGAGGGCGATTTCCTCGATCGCCTTGTAGGTGCGGTCGAGGGTCGCGAAATCCCATTCGGCTTCGGTGAAGAGGAGCCCGGTCATCACGCCTCCGCTTTCTTGAACAGCTCGCGGAAGACCGGGAATATGTCCGCCGGCTTGGAGATGCGCTTGGTGGCGAAGTTCGACCATTCCGCCGCAACCGTGCGATAGGCGCGCCAGAGCTCGGCGCCGGAATCCTCGGACGCGAACACTTCCATCTCGCGCTCGTCGAGAATTTCGATATAGGCATAGTACTGACAGAGAGGCATCACGTCCTCGTTGAGCATCTCGACGCAACGCCGCGCATCGCCGGACTGGGTGTAGCCATCGGAAGCCTGGGCTGCGTAGATGTTCCAGTCGGAGGTGGTGTAGCGCTCGCGCTGGATTTCCAGCATCTTGTCGAGCGCTGTCGAGACGATCGTGCCGCCGGACTGACGCGAATAGAAGAATTCCTGCTCGTCCACTTCCTGCGCATCGTGCGTGTGACGGATGAAGACGATATCTACCTTTTTGTAACGACGGCGCAGGAACAGGTGCAGCAGCATGTAGAAGCGCTTGGCGAGATCCTTTTCGCGCTCGCCCATCGAACCCGACACGTCCATCAGGCAGAACATTACCGCCTGCGAGGTCGGCACCGGCTGCTCGGTGTAGGAATTGAAGCGCACGTCGACCGGATCGATGAATCCGACCCATTTGCGCCGCGCGATCGCGTAGGCAAGCTTTTCCTTCAACGCGGAGATTTTCGCGCGCATCTCCTCGGTTTGTGGCTCGCGCTCGAGGGCGGCAAGATCGGCTTCCATCGCCTCGACCTCACGCAAGGAGGGGCGCCGCAGAGCGAGACGGCGGCCTTGCGCATTGCGCATGGTGCGCACCAGATTGATCTGCGACGGCGATCCGGAGGTGGTTATACCCGCACGCTTCCACTGCTTGTTCTGAGTTTCCTTGAGCGTCGTGCGCACCAGATTGGGCAATTCGAGGTCCTCGAAAAAGATATCGAGCACCTCGTCCTCGTTCATGACGAATTCGAAATCGTCTTCGCCCTCGCCCGTGTCGGAGGCTTGCTTGCCCGAACCGCCGGAGCCGCCTTGCGGCTTCTTGATCTCATCACCAGGCAGGAACTCTTTGTTGCCCGGCAGCACGAAATCACGCTCGCCCGCTGCCTTCGGATCGAGCCGGAAGCGCGGCTCTCTGGTGCCCTGGGTGGACACCTTGATCTTGCGTTCCTTGCCGATATCCGCGACAGCGGAATCCTTGAGCGACTTCTGCACCGCGTCGCGAATTTGCTGACGCGCGCGGCGCAGGAAGCGCTGGCGGTTGGCGAGCGACTTGCCTTTCGGGTTCAGCCGCCGGTCGATGAAATACGTCATTAACCCGCCTTGTTCACCCGCATGTACCATTCCACCAACCGCCGGACCTGCCGAGCGGTATAGCCGCGGGCCAGCATGCGCTTGACGAATTCGTTGTGCTTGGTCTGGGTATCGGAATCTTTTTTCGACTCGAAGCTGATGACCGGCAGCAAGTCTTCCACCTGCGTGAACATCCGTTTTTCGATCACCGATCGGATCTTCTCGTACGCCGTCCACCCCGGATTCATACCGTCATGGGTGGCGCGGTAGCGCAGCGAAAATTTGACCACCTCGTTACGGAAGTCCTTGGGATTGGCGATGCCTGCCGGCTTTTCGATCTTGCTGAGCTCGTTGTCGAGCGCATTGCGGTCCAAGAGCTGGCCGGTATCGGCGTCCTTGAAGTCCTGGTCCTCAATCCAGGCGTCGGCATAAGCAATGTAGCGATCGAACAGGTTCTGGCCATACTCGCCATAGCTTTCGAGGTACGCCTTCTGGATTTCCTTGCCGATGAACTCTGCATAACGCGGCGCCAGATCCGCCTTGATGAATTCGAGATATTTCTTCTCGGTGTCGTCAGCATATTGTTCGCGACGGATCGACTGTTCCAACACGTACATCAGGTGCACCGGATCGGCTGCCACCTCGGTGACGTCGTAGTTAAAGGTCTCCGACAGCGACTTATAGGCAAAGCGGGTGGAAATGCCCGTCATGCCCTCGTCGATGCCGGCCTGATCCTTGTACTCCTGCAGCGTCTTGGCCTTGGGATCGGTGTCCTTCAGCTTCTCGCCGTCGTAGACCCGCATCTTGGAGACGATGTTCGAATTCTCGTGCTCCTTGAGCCTGGTCATGACGCAGAACTTGGCGAGCATCTCCAGCGTCTCTGGCGCACAGGGTGAATTTGAAAGTTCCGACCCCTTGAGCAGCTTCTTATAGATCTGCGTTTCCTCATGCACGCGCAGGCAATACGGCACGGTGATGACGCAGATGCGGTCGAGGAAAGCCTCGTTGTTGCGGTTGGCCTTGAACACCGTCCATTCGGCTTCGTTCGAATGCGCCAGGATCACGCCGGCGAACGGAATGGGGCCGAGCGTTTCGGTGCCGACGTAGTTGCCTTCCTGCGTCGCGGTCAACAGCGGGTGCAGCACCTTGATCGGCGCCTTGAACATTTCGACGAATTCGAGCAGCCCCTGGTTGGCGCGGCAAAGACCGCCCGAGAACGAATAGGCGTCGGGATCGTTCTGGCTGTAGTGCTCGAGCTTGCGGATGTCGACCTTGCCGGCCAGCGAAGAGATATCCTGATTGTTTTCGTCGCCCGGTTCGGTCTTCGCCACCGCAATCTGCCGGAGCTTCGACGGATACATGCGGACGACTTCGAACTTGGAGATATCACCGCCGAACTCGTCGAGGCGCTTAACCGCCCAGGGGCTCATGATGCCACCGAGGCGGTGCTTTTCGATGCCGTACTTCTCTTCAAGCAGCGTCATCAATTCCGCAGATCGGAACAGGCCGAGCGGGGATTCGAAAACCGGGCTGATTTCGTCGCCGGCCTTGAGGACGTAGATGGGGTTTTTCTCCATCAAGTCTTTGAGGCGTTCGGCGAGCGAGCTTTTGCCGCCACCCACCGGGCCAAGCAAATAGAGAATCTGACGCTTTTCTTCGAGGCCTTGGGCTGCGTGCTTGAAGTAGCCGACGATGCGCTCAATGGTATCTTCCATGCCGAAGAAGCCATCGAAGGCCTTGTAGATCTTGATGGTGCGGTTGAAGAACAGCCGGCCCAGGCGTGAATCCTGCGCGGTATCCACGAGTTCCGGCTCACCGATCGCCTCGACCATGCGCTCGGCCGGCGTCGCATAAAGCATTTTGTCGTCACGCGCCGCGAGCAACCAGTCGCGCAGCGACATGGTCTCGAAACGTTCGCGCGCATAGTCGCGCGTAAAGATGTCGAAGACATCGAGAGTACCCATCGAAACTCCGTTCCTTCCGCGACGCCCTCACGACAGACTGTCATGAGCCCAGAGGCGTCACGAATGTTTGTAAGCCAATGCGATTATTCCCCCGATTTGGAATTGTTCCAAGGGCCCAACCGCCGTGATTGCATGCCTTTCATGTTTGCTCTGTTACACATACTTTTCCTGTCGCCATCGAACGCGCGTGCGCTCGGCAGCGTTGAAACGCTTCATTCCCCTCGACTGTCGCCGCACACGTAAACGCGTCCGCGGTGTGCATGGTCCCATTGGGACGACGGCGATTGAAACAAGTGTAACGTGATTTGCTCTCGTTCCAAATACACATTGCGCGGATTGTCGAACGCGCGTCACTCTTGAGACACGCGCCTTCCGTATGGGAAAAATTGGAGCGATGTGCACATTCGCGCAGCAATATCAGCGTTAAAATGCTGTGCGGCCAGCGCAGAACGCGGTCTTCCCGTTACACAGGAAACAATCGTTCATTTTCGCACCAGCATCCGGCGCAACACCGGCAAAAAAATTTTTCGAGGTGCTTGCGGGGCCCGCGCGATCGCGCAAAGCTTCTGACTATGAGTAATCTTGCGCTACAGATCCGGCAGGCACGGCTCGACGACGCCGCCGATGTCGCGCAAGTCTATATCGACTCCTGGCACGATACTTATCCTGGGGTATTGCCGAGCGCGCTCTTGCGCGCCATGACCCCACGGGGACAAACCTCGCGATGGGAAGCGGCGATCCGAACGCAAACACGCGAAACGGTATTGGTGGCCGACAGCCGCCAGGGCATCATCGGCATGGCGAGCCTGGGACCGGCGCGCGACAGCGAACTGGGGTTCGACAGCGAGGTCTATACCCTTTACGTCGACCCGGCCTATTTCGGTATGGGTGTCGGACGCGCGCTGCTCAAAAGCGCTTTTACGCGTCTGCGCCAGAGCGGCTATTCCAGTTGCGTGATCTGGGCGCACGCACGGAACCACGCGCGCTTTTTTTATGAAGCCATGGGAGGGCGTCTGATCGCCGAACGCACCGCCAAGCTGATGGGCGAGCCGTGCCCCGAAGTGGCATTCGGCTGGAGAGTCCTGGCGCTGGCCGAGCGAACCGCGGAACGTCCGACATCGTAGGGATCAGTCGCTAGCAAAAGGAAAGCGGCGTCCTTGGAAAAGGAACGCCGCTTTGTCCTTGCGCGGAAACCGCCGTTCACGAATTGGGCGTGAACTTCACCGGAACCTTGATCGAGCCGGTACGGCTGCCAACCGGCAGTGCCTCGGCGACGCACATCGCCGCCTTGTCAAAGCCAGCTGCTGGTGACGGCGCTTCTAAAACCTTGCAATCGTTCAGCTTGCCATCGGCAGCATTACATTCGAGCATCACGGAGGCACCGGTCTTCGTATTCGCATATTTGCTGGCGCAGGCCGCGAACTGCTCCGCCAAGCTGCCCGCCGACGCACCTGCCGTCAAAACCAAGGCCGCCGCCGCAGCGAAAGCTGCATTCATCGTTCTCACTGGAACACCCCTTTTGGTTTTCTACCTGTACTGGTACCGGTATCACGTCCCGGTCCGGGGGGAAGTAGCGCTGTCGCTCTTAACGGCAACTTGCTCAAAAAAGGTTCAAGTGTGGCGGTTTCTCTAGTGGTGAACAAAACCAAAAAGACTTCCGTCGCATTTGCAAAATCCGCGACAAACCTGGGCTCGTTACGGTTGTAAACCGTCACTCCTGCCCGAATGCGGGGATTTTTTTTGAGGGAAGTCAGTCCGGGCCGCGCAAGTCGCGAGGTCGGACGAAGTTAAGCAACTCGCCATCGCCGCGCTCGACCGCACTCCACATCTCGACGTCGAATTCCAGAATCGCGACGGCGGCCGTGGGGTACTCAGCCCCAAGTAGCTGGTGCAGCTTGCGCGTCTTGGTATCGCCCGGTGGCCGCGCCAGTTTCTTGACCGCCTCCTCAAGCCCCGGATTATGGCCGATCAGCAACAGCGTATCGGCCTTGTCGCGTACCTGGCGCACTAGGTTCACGATGGTCAGCCAGCGCGCCAGATAGAGCTCGGGAAGGTGGCGCACGATGGGGGTCACAAACAGCTGAGGCAGAACGAGATCGAGCGTCTCGCGCGTACGCTGGGCTGGCGAACACAGCACCAATTCAGGAAGGAGAGCTTCTTCTTTGAGAAACTGCCCCATGCGAATGGCATCGGAACGGCCGCGATCGGCCAGCCGCCGGTCGCGATCATCCAGGTCCGGAGAGGCCGGAACGGCCTTGGCATGACGCAGTAAAATAAGACGTTTCACGATACCTGATACCGGGCGCGCGCACCGCGTTCGAGTGCGGCGGCCACCAATTTGTCGAGCCCCAAGGCGCGGCGCAGCGTCTCGATCACCCGAATCTCTTCCAGCGCGACGCGGTGGTCGCTGAGCGCCAGCTCGAGAGCGACCCAATACGCGGTTTCGCGCAACGGCTCCGACAGGGCTTGGGTCACCAAGCCGAGAAGCGCCGTCAGCCCTTCCGGCTCCTGCAGAATGGCCGAACAGTCCTCGATCGTCGCACTCAGCCGATCCGGATCGAATTCCCTGAAGGCCGGCAGGCGGCGGGTCAGGTCGCGGATTGATTCGATCTCCCGCTCGTTCATCGCTCCGTCAGCGGCGGAGACGACAACCATGATGTAAATAAGCGCGGTATGGGAGCTGATCGTGTTCATGACAGGAACCATGGCCAATTTCAGGGGAGTGTTTACGGGAACTTGACCCACCCCGGCAAGGCTCGCATGGTTCTCGTCCCATCCACACCTCGGAAGAGCTTCGCATTAGGGCGGTTTTGGACTGATGGCGACACAAAAGAACCCGAAAAACTGGCGACCGCGAACCCTCGCCGTGCGCGGTGGACAGATTCGCACGCCGTTTCAGGAAACCGCCGAAGCGCTGTTCCTGACCTCGGGCTATGCCTATGACGGCCCCGAAGAGCCGGAAGCACGCTTCAAGGGGGAAGCCGACGGCTACACCTACAGCCGCTATGGTAATCCCACCGTCGCCATGTTCGAAGCGCGCATGGCAGCCCTCGAAGGCGCCCCAGTCGCCCGCGCGACCGCAAGCGGAATGGCGGCGGTTTCCTCCGTGTTCCTGTCCGCGCTCAGGAGCGGCGATCATGTGGTCGCGGCCCGCGCCATGTTCGGCGCCTGCCGGCTCGTCGTCGAGGACATCCTCGCCCGCTTCGGCATTACTTCAACGATCGTCGACGGCACCGACCTTGATGCCTGGCAAAAGGCGCTCACGCCGGCGACGAAGATGCTGTTCCTGGAGACCCCCGCCAATCCGACGCTGGCCATCGCCGACCTCCGCGCCATCGCCGAAATCGCCGACAAGGCCGGCGCCAGACTGGTGGTCGACAACGCTTTTGCCAGTCCCGCTTTACAACGGCCGATGCAATTCGGCGCGCACATCGTGGTGCACTCGTCGACGAAATACATCGACGGTCAGGGCCGAGCCATGGGCGGGGTGATCCTGTGCCGCGAGGACTTCCTCGCCGAGCATCTGCAGACATTCCTGCGCAATACCGGACCGATCATCAGCCCGTTCAATGCATGGCTGCACCTGAAAAGCCTGGAAACGCTGGACTTACGCATGCGCGCCCACTGCGAGAACGCGCGGGCGGTAGCCGATTTTCTGGCCGAGCAGAAGGGCGTGCATCGCGTGCTCTATCCCTTCCGTGACGACCACCCACAAGTCACTCTGGCAAAAGCGCAAATGGATGGCGGTGGGGGCGTCGTGGCGTTCGAAATCGACGGCGGCAAGGCTGAAGCTTTTGCGCTCGAACGGGCGCTCAAGCTGATCGACATTTCCAACAATCTCGGCGACGCCAAAAGCCTCATCACCCATCCGGCCACTACCACTCACTGCAAACTGACCCCGGAGGCGCGGGCTGCAGTGGGCGTCAGTGATGGCATGCTGCGTTTGGCGGTCGGACTCGAGGACCCAGCCGACCTCTGCGACGATCTAGCGGAAGCCCTACGGAGCATGCGGAAATAGGCTTACCGCGTTAACCTCCGTCAACGGAACACTTGCCCTTTCCGGCGAGGCGGGGCTTTACTCCGGCCATGTACGAGCGTGTGACACGGGGGATCCGGGTGGCGGTGGAACCGGCCTACCTGGACGACCAATCGGACCCGGACGAGGGACAGTTCCTCTGGTCCTATACCGTTACGATCGAGAACAACGGATCGGAGCCGGTCCAGTTGATCTCGCGCTATTGGCACATTACCGATGCAGTGGGACATATCCAGGAAGTGCGCGGGCCAGGAGTAGTGGGCGCCCAGCCGGTGATCGATCCCGGCAAAAGCTTCCAGTACACCAGCGGCTGCCCTCTTCCGACGGCCTCGGGCCATATGGTCGGGACCTACCAGATGAAGTCGGCGTCCGGTGAGGCGTTCGACGCGGAAATTCCGCCTTTCATCCTTGAAAGTCCGCACGAGCGCCGCCAAGTACACTAATATAAGCAGTGTCAGGTTTCCTTAGCGGCGCCACACGCGTTGCCGCGCGAAAGGTTTTGCCATGTCCGAATCCCGCAAATTCAACGTCAATCGCCCGTCGCGGGAAGAAGCCGAAGAAGCCGTACGGACCCTTTTGCGATGGGCCGGCGACAACCCGAAGCGCGAAGGCCTGATCGACACGCCTAAACGCGTGGTGAAAGCCTATGAGGACTGGTTCTCGGGCTACCAGGAAGATCCCGAAGAATATCTGAAGCGCACCTTCGAGGAAGTCGAAGGCTACGACGACATGATCGTGCTCAAGGACATCCGCTTCGAAAGCCACTGCGAGCATCACTTGGCCCCGATTATCGGCCGTGCCCATGTCGGCTACATGCCCAACAAGCGCGTGGTCGGGATTTCCAAACTCGCCCGCGTGGTCGACACCTTTGCACGGCGCTTCCAGGTGCAGGAAACGATGAACGCCCAGATCGCCGAATGTATTCAGCGCGTGCTGGATCCCAAGGGCGTGGCGGTGGTGATCGAAGCCACGCACCAATGCATGACGACGCGCGGCGTGCATAAACCGGGCGTGACCATGGTCACATCGACCGTCCACGGCGCCTTCCGCACCAACCCATCCACGCGGCGCGAATTCCTGCACGTGATCGGCAACCCGACCGCCAGGATGGAAGGCTAACTCAGCCGGGCCTTGCCGATTTCGTGAACCGTGCCGCAGAACTCGCACTTGGCGCGGATGACACCGTCGGCATCGGCCAGATTGGCGCGTTCTGCTTCCGTGTAGGACTTCAGCACCGTGGCGATGCGCTCGCCGTCGCAATCGCAGCGGAACGTGATCTCCTCCGCCGGCAGCACTCGCACTTCCTCCTGATTGAACAGGCGCCAGAGCAGCGTCTCGGCGGTAAGCGTGGTATCGAGCAGTTCGAGGTCTTCGACCGTCCCTGCGAGCGATGACAGGCGATCCCAATCGTCGGCACCGCGCCGAACGCCTGGCGTTGCCTGCAGCATCAGACCGGCGGCCCGCCAGTGCGGCTCCTTCGAACCGGGCGTGAAGACTGGCGCAGCGGCCAAGCGGATCAGCGTCGGCAATTGCTCCGATTGCTCGAAATAAGTTTCGGCCGACGCCGCAATGCCTTTGGGCGATAGATCGACGATGCCTTGATAGGTCTGGCCACCGCGTACCGGCTCGATGGTGATGGCAAGCGAACCCGCCCCCGTCAGGGCTGCAAACAGCGGCTTCTCGGCGAGCGTGACTTCGTCATCAAGGCGAGCAAAGCCGCGCACGCCCTTCGGCTTGCCACCGGAGGCACCGTAGTAATCGGCAGCGACGATATCGAGCGGGCCATCGGATTTGGTCTGCACCGTCAGGCGGCCATCGAGTTTCAGCGCCGAACCAAGCAGCGCCGACAGCGCCAAAACCTCGCCGGCCACGCGGGCGGCAAGTTCCGGCAACGCATGTACGCTCAAGGCGCGCGCAGAGGTTGCGTCCAGCCGCACGAAACGGCCGCGAACACCCGCGTCAACAACATCGAAGGGCAGGACAAAATCGCCCGTTGGAGCATTCTGGTAGGGTTCCATGATCGAAGGGATATAGGGCTTCGGTGACGGAATTCAATCGGCCCCCGAAAACACCTTATTCGCCCAGGATTTGCGCCGCCGTAAAGATACCCGCGAAACGGTCGCCGAGGGCCGCCAGCTCCGCCTCATGGATGGTGCGGGCCGGAACGAGCCCGTTCGGACCGGGCAGATCGCGAGAGGCGCAGGCATCGGCCACGACAGTCGAAACATACCCGAAACTCAGCGCGTCACGGACCGTCGTCGAGACACACATGTGTGTCATGAAGCCCATGAAAATGACGGCGCGGCCACTGGCGCCCAACCGCATGTCGAGATCGGTCTGGAAAAAACTCGAGGGACGCGGCTTCTCGACCACATCCTCGAACGATACCGGCTTCAACTGCTCGATCGGCTGGCCGCCCCAGCCCTGCCGGTCGAACAACCCGCCCGGTGCCCCTCGCTGGAAAACATGAATGACGCGGCTGCCGGCCACGCGTGCGGCATTAAGAATGCGCTCCGCCGCGGCGATCGCAGGCGCCGCATCGGGTAGTTCCAGCGGACCTTTCAGATACTCGTTCTGATAATCGATCAGAACGAGTGCGGACTCTGCGAGCTTCGGGAGCGCGGGCTCATGCCCGGCAAGGGAGAGTAAGGTTTTGGCCATTGACACCTCCCCTGCGGGGCAATTCACCGGATCACAGTTTCCCTAAACACCACTGCATGATCGCCTTCTGGGCATGGAGGCGGTTTTCAGCCTCGTCCCAAACGGCAGTCTGCGGGCCGTCAATGACGTCATCGGTCACTTCCTCGCCGCGATGGGCCGGCAGGCAATGCATGAAGATCGCGTCTTTGCCGGCGGCCGCCATCAGGCGCGAATTGACCTGGAAGGGCTTAAGCAGATTGTGGCGCTTGGTGGCGTCTTCATCGCCCATCGACACCCACGCATCGGACACAATGCAGTCGGCCCCGGCCACCGCTTCTTCGGCGTTGGTCATGAAGTGGACCTTGCCCTTATGCGCCTTGACCCACTCCTTCACGGGCGGACGCACCTGCAGTTCCGGCGGCGCGGCGACGTTGAGCGTGAAGCCCATTTTCACCGCGGCGTGAATCCACGAGGTGCAGACGTTGTTGGCATCGCCGCTCCAGGCAATAGTCCTACCTTTGATCGGACCCTTCTTCTCTTCGAAGGTCATCAGGTCGGCGATCACCTGGCAAGGATGGCTGAGCTTGGTCAATCCGTTGATGACGGGCATGTCGGCGTTGGCCGCAAGATCCAGCACCATTTCGTGGTCCAGCAGGCGGATCATCACGATGTCGACGTAGCGCGACAGCACGCGCGCGGTGTCGGCGATGGTTTCCTCGCGGGCGAGCTGCATCTGCGCGCCGGTCAGCATGATGGTGGTGCCGCCGAGCTGGCGCATGCCGACGTCGAACGAAATGCGGGTGCGGGTCGACTGCTTGTCGAAGATCATCGCCAGGATGCGGCCTTCGAGCGGCTTGTCGGCGTCGGGCACACCCTTGGGAAGACCCTTGCGCGCTTCCTTGCGGCGCTTGGCTTCGTTCAGGATTGCGGTAAGCGTTGCGGAATCGTGGTCGGAAAGATCGATGAAATGTCTGACGGCGCTCATTGGGCAGCCTCTAGCTTAAGGATTGGTCTCAAACGTCTTGGCGGCGGCGGAGAGCTTCTCCATCGCCTCGCGCACATGCTCCTCCGTGATGGTCAGCGGCGGCAGAACACGAACGACGTTGTCGCCGGCGCCGACCACGAGGAGGCCCGCTCGTCGGGCCGCATTGACGAATTCGACGTTCGGTACCTTCAGCTTGAGACCAAGCAATAGCCCCTGCCCGCGGATTTCGGCGAATACCTGGGGATATTCGGCGAGCAGCCGCCCCATCTGTTGCTGCATGTAGTTCGCGATCTGCTCCACATGCGGCAGGAAATCGGGTTCCAGCGCCATCTCGAGCGCCGCGTTCGCCACTGCCATGGCCAGCGGATTGCCGCCATAGGTCGTGCCGTGGGTACCCGCGGTCATGCCCTTGGCCGCTTCGGCCGTGGCAAGGCAAGCTCCCACGGGGAACCCGCCGCCGATGGCCTTGGCGATGGGCATGATATCGGGCGTGATGCCCGTCCATTCGTAGGCGAATAGCTTGCCGGTGCGTCCGACGCCGGTCTGCACTTCGTCGAAGATCAACAACAGTCCGTTGTCGTCACACAACTTGCGCAAGCCGCGCAGGTATTCCGGCGACATGACGCGCACGCCGCCTTCGCCTTGCACCGGCTCGATCAGAATCGCGGCCGTCTCAGGACCGATGGCGGCTTCCACCGCCTTCAGGTCACCCGGCGGAATGCTGTCGAAACCTTCGACCTTCGGACCGAAGCCCTCCAGGTATTTCGGGTTCCCGCCCGCGGCGATCGCCGCCATGGTGCGGCCGTGAAAGGCGCCCTGGAAGCAGATGATACGGAACCGCTCCGGCTTGCCGCTGACGTACTGATAGCGGCGCGCCATTTTCCAGGCGAGTTCGCAGGCTTCGACGCCCGAATTGGTAAAGAAGCAGGTGTCGGCGAACGTCACCTCGGTGAGTCGCTTGGCAAGGCTTTCCTGGCCGGGCACGCGATAGAGGTTGGACGTGTGCCAGAGCTTTTGCGCCTGCTCGGTCAGCGCCGCCACCAGCCGCGGATGGGCGTGGCCGAACGCGTTGACGGCAATCCCAGCACCGAAGTCCAGATATCGCTGCCCATCCTCGGCGAAAAGGTACGGACCCTCGCCGCGGACGAAACCAACGTCCGTCCGATTGTAGGTTGGCAGCAATACGGGAAACACGTGGACCTCCTGATGAGTCGCAATTTGTGGATAAGGAATGGGGGCTTTAGCCGCTTTGCCCCACCGTCACAAGCAAACTCGTGTCACAAAGCCATGAGTCGCGTTTATCCAATTGGACCTGCTCAAGGAATTTTCGTGCACAGGCTTTCGCTTTCCGCTGAGTCGTATCCTGTGGACGAAGGGCTAGTGGTTCGGCCCCATGCCTTGTGCGAGGTCCCGGAGCCGCTACGATAGGTGGTGGCAGACGGCCGAAAGGAGCACTGCATGACCCAGGCCAATTGGACCGACGACCGCGTCGAACAGCTCAAATCCCTCTGGACCGAAGGCCTTTCGGCCAGCCAGATCGCCCGCACGCTGGGCGGAGTGACCCGCAATGCCGTGATCGGCAAGGTGCACCGCTTGGGCCTCGCCGGCCGGGCTAGCCCCTCACGGGTGGAGCGTCCGCGCCTGCCGACGACTCCGCGGGTGTCGATCCGTCCGCACGTGCCGCCGGCCCCGATCATCGAAGAAGATCCGGTGACCCTCGACGACGGCAACTTCGCGACGGTTCTCACCATCAACGATCGGATGTGCCGCTGGCCGATCGGAGATCCCAGCGAGAATGAGTTCCATTTCTGCGGCCGCAAGCCCAAGTCCGGCTCGCCTTATTGCGAAGCGCATGCCCGCAAGGCCTACCAGCCGCAGCAGCAGCGCCGGGACAAGCTGGCAAGCTGATCGCTTCCGCCTTTCGAGACGCCTGACGAATCGGGCGTCTCGAGGTGCGATAGGGCCTCCTCAACACGAGGGGTTTTGTGCTACCGTTTCCGCCATGAAGAAACGCGTCGAAAAGCCAAAGACGAAGCCCGCCAAACCCGAATCGGCAAAAAGCGAGCCGGCGCCCAAAACGCTTGCCAAAGCGGCCGCACCCTCGCCGCAGGATCCCCTGCACGACCTCTTGCGTGGGGCTCACACCCACAAGATCTGCCGGTAGCGGAGCTTCATTACTCGAAAACGACTGACCAGCGCGCTCGCCGCGGTGCTTGTTTGTGTGCCGCCACTACGCCGTAACGGACGAGTCTTCGAGGGCATAGCCCGCGGACCGCACTGTGCGGATCGGGTCGTTGGAGCCGTCGACGATCAGCGCTTTCCGCAAGCGGCCGACGTGGACGTCCACCGTGCGCGCTTCGACGTAAACATCCGACCCCCACACCGCGTCCAGAAGCTGCTCGCGCGAGAATACGCGACCGGGATGCTGGATCAGGTGATCGAGCAGCTTGTACTCGGTCGGCCCGAGGTGGACTTCCTTGCCGGCGCGGCGAACCCGATGCGCGGCGCGGTCCATCTCTATGTCGCCGACGGTGACGATATCTTCGGCCAGACTTGGACGGATGCGGCGCATCACAGCTCTGAGGCGCGCCAACAACTCCATCATCGAAAACGGCTTGGTGAGATAATCATCGGCCCCGGTGTCAAGGCCGCGGATGCGGTCCGATTCCTCGCCGCGCGCCGTCAACATGATGATCGGAACGTTGCGGGTTTCCTGGCGGCTTCGCAGACGGCGGCAAACCTCGATGCCCGACAACTGCGGCAGCATCCAATCGAGCAGCACAAGGTCCGGCTGCTCCTCGGCGGCGACGAGCAGTGCTTCTTCGCCATCCATCGCCACCAGCACGCGATAGCCCTCGCGCTCCAGATTGTATCGGAGCAGGGTGACTAGGGCGTTCTCGTCCTCCGCCACGAGCACCGACGGCTTCATGCTTCAATCCTTCTTTTCGATCCGCGCACTGGCGGTAGTGTCCCCTTTGGGGCGCTCAAGAGCGAGATGGCCGCCGGTCACCATGTGATAGACCACCTCGGCAATGTTGGTGCAGTGATCGCCCGCCCGCTCGACGTTCTTGGCGATGAACAGGAAGTGCGTGCACAGCCCGATCGTGCGCGGGTCTTCCATCATGTAGGTGAGCAGTTCGCGGAACAGGCTGTTGTACATCTCGTCGATTTCGCCGTCCTGCTTCCAGACGAGTTCAGCGGAATCGGGATCGCGGTCGGAATAGGCATCGAGCACCGCCTTGAGCTGGGCCAGCGATTGGCTGCCCATCCGTGCGAGGCTCTGCGCCAGCCGGATCGGCTGCTCGCGGTTGAGCACGATGGCGCGCTTGGCAATGTTCTTGGCTAGGTCGCCGATACGTTCGAGTTCGCCGGCGATCTTGATCGCCGCGAGAGTCTCGCGCAGGTCCACCGCCATCGGCTGCCGCAAAGCCAGCACCCTCAGCGCCTGCTCTTCGATCTGCTGCTGCAGTTCGTCGACTTTGCGGTCGCCCGCCACCACCGCCTCGGCCCTGGCGGTATCGCGCCGGGCAATGGCGTCGATGGCGTCGGCAAGTTGCGCCTCGGCGAGGCCGCCCATCTGCGCCACCGACGACGCCAGCGCCTCCAACTGCTCGGTGAAAGCCCTTACGGTATGATCTGCCATGGCCCTGCCCGCTTCCTCGTTGCCGGCACCATTCACACCGGCAACGCTATCGATATGCGATGATTTTATAACAGTTCCGTGACACCGGCGTCGGACGGCTTTTCCGCGGCCTTTTTTGCCGCCGGGAGCAGGACCGTAAAGATGGAACCCTCGCCCACCCGGCTTTCGATTTGCAACCGCCCGTTATGCCGGTTGACGATGTGTTTGACGATGGCGAGCCCCAGACCGGTGCCGCCGCGCTCCCGGCTGCGCTTCACATCGACCCGGTAAAACCGCTCGGTTAGCCGGGGAATCGCCTCCGCCGGGATGCCTTCGCCGTCGTCCTTAACGGATGCCACCACCTGCGGCTCCGGTCCGCGCCGCCCCGGAGCCATCTGCTGCCGCAAGGTAATTTTCACCTCGCCGTTGCTGCGGCCGTACTTGATCGCGTTGTGGATCAGATTCTGGAAGACTTGGACCAATTCGTCGCGCTCACCGCTCACAGCGGGGACTGGGCCGGGGCAATCGACCGAGATGGTAATGCCGTCCGCCTTGGCGAGCGGCGCCAGCGCCGCAGCGGCCTGTTTGATCACGGCCTCAATCGACACCTCGCCCCGCGGCGGCACATGTTCGTTGAGCTCGATCCGGGTCAGCGACAAAAGATCCTCGATCAGCCGGCGCATCCGTTCGGCCTCGACACCCATGATATCGAGGAACTGCTCGCGGGCTTCAGCGTCGTCTCGGGCGGGGCCTTTTAAGGTCTCAATAAAGCCGGTAACGGCGGCGAGCGGTGTCCGCAACTCGTGGCTGGCGTTGGCGATAAAATCCACCCGCATCTGTTCGGCGCGCTTCATCGCGGTAAGGTCGTGCATCAGCAGCATCACGACCGCCGGATCGGAAGATACCCGCGCGGTGAACGCCTGATAATTGCGCTCGATCGGGACCCGGACGGTGAACTCGACCGATAAGGGCTCGCCGGTGTGCGCAGTCCGCGCCAGGGCTTCCAGAATCGCAGGATTGCGCATCACGGCCGAAACGTGTTTGCGCTCGATCCCGACGCCGACCACGTCCCGCATGGCGCCATTGGCAAACAGCACCCGATCGCCGCCGTTGACCAGCATCAAAGGATCAGGGAGCCGTTCCAGCATTTCGCGCGCCAAAGGCGACAACATGGCCAACTCGTCGGACGCCGGCTCTTCGACCGCCGCAAACGGCTGCCGGCGCTCGCCGATGCCGGCGGAAACGGCCAAGATCAGCGACACCACGACGACCGCCGCCAGCCCCTGAAATCCGAGCCATGTAAAAACGGCCGCGCCGACGATCAAAGCCGCCGTCACGGACCACAGCATCCGCCGAAGAGTTGCCCAGAACGCGGCGTCTCTGTTCATTCCGTACACCGCATAACGATTCGCGCTATCCGACATCATAGCCGCAATTTGGCCTTGAACTGCGACGGTTCGGTAACGGCTGCGGCGCTATCGACGCATTAAGTCGTTCAAAGGTGGTACGGAAATCTCCGGACTGGTGAAAATACCGACCCGGCCTTCGGCCAGAAACGCCCGCGCATCGTTATAGGCCCGGTTGTAGGCAGCGCGCGCCAGCCAGCCTCCCGCACTGAGACGGCGCACACCGAGTTTCCCCAGCGCGGCGGCATCCGGCACGCCGTCCCAAGCGAGCAGATTCAGCGGCAGGCCCACCGCCGAGACCATACGGGCGATCTCGTCCGGGTCCTTCAGTGCAGGGACAAATATGGAGTCGGCACCGGCCTGCCGGTAAAGCGCGGCGCGGCGGACGCTTTCCCCGAATGCTTCCGCAACCGGAACGAGACCGCGCAGATAGACGTCGGTGCGGGCATTGATCCACAGCGCGATACCTTTGCGTGCGGCAACCGAGCGGGCACGCTCGATCTTGGCAGCAAGAATTTCGGGCGCGTCGCGACCGTCTTCGATGTTCACGCCCACTGCACCGGCATCGAGGATACGCGTCAGGGGCTCTTCCACCGATGCGGCGTCGGCCGCATAGCCGGCGACGATATCGGCCGAGACCGGAATACGCACAATCCGCACGATCTCGGCGACGGTCGCCACCAGCTTCTCGAACGGAAGCGTTTCGTCGGGATAACCATAACTCCAAGACACGGCGGCACTCGAGGTCGCAATCGCCTGGGCGCCGGCGGCTTCAATCACTCTGGCACTGCCCGCATCCCAGGCATTGGGAAGGACCAACAAGCCCGGTCCGGCATGCAAAGCGGCAAATTCTCGATCCAGGCTCATCTCAAACTCCCAAACAGGCCGGTATGACGGGCTTCGTGCGCCAACAGCCATTTCTTGCGCGCAATCCCGCCGCCATAGCCGGTCAGCGATCCGTCGGCGCCGATAACGCGATGGCAAGGCACGATCACGCCGATCGGATTGGCACCGTTGGCCAGTCCCACCGCCCGCATCGCACCCGGCTGACCGAGCATCTTGGCCAGCGCACCATAACTCATGGTTTCGCCCGCCGGTATGCTGCGTAATGCCTGCCACACGGTGTTTTGAAACGGCGCACCACGCATCCGCACGCGAATGTGATCGATGGCGCGCACATCGCTGTCGAAATAAGCGGCCATCGCCGCAACGAGACCGAAAGGATCGGCGCCTTCGACGAAATCGGCGCGACCGAACCGCTCGAGCCAGGTATCACCTTCGTACCAGCCGAACGCATGCACGACGCCTTCCGCATCATAGACAAGACGGGCTTGGCCCACCGGTGTTTCCAGGCCGGTAACGAATAGATCATCGTTCGGCATCGTGAGCCCACAAATGCTGTGCCGCATAGGCCCGCCACGGCCGCCACATCTCGGCCCGTTCGAGCAGCATGGCTGGCGTCGGACGGTGGCCATTGGTTTCTATGGCGCGCAATAGCGCAACATCGGCCGCCGGAAAAGCGTCTCCATCGCGCAGAGCCCTGAGAGCCCAATACTGCGCCGTCCAGGGACCGAATCCGGGCAATGCGAGGAGCCGCGCCACCGCAGCTTCATGTCCGCCGACCGGATCGAGCAGGTGCGGATCGCGCGTCACTGCATCGGCAAGGGCGGCGAGCGATTTGAGACGCGCCCCCGGCATGCCGAGAGCGGAAATATCGGTGGCTGCGAGACGCTGTGGCGTCGGAAATGCCGCCACGAGGCGTTCGTCGCCCGTGGCATCCGATGAAAGATGCGGGCTGGTCAGCCCGACCAGTTTTCCCGCGAGCTTGCGCGCTGCCACCACGCTGACCTGTTGACCGAGAATGGCGCGCACGGCCATTTCAAAACCATCCCAACCGCCGGGCGCACGCAGTCCCGGCCGTTTCGCGATCAGCGGTGCCAGAACATCGTCGCCGGAGAGATGCTCGCCGATCGCCGCCACATCGGCATCGAGATCGAACACCCGGCGCAACCGCGCCACGATGCCAAGCAGCGCCCGCACGTCGGGAAACCGGATTGTCGCCAAAAGCGTGCCGCGGCCGGGTACGACCGACACGCTGCCGAATGTGCCGCCAATTTCGATGGTGCGGGCATACCGGTCAGGTTCGGCAATCTCAACGCCGTCCACAGCGCGCGCGGCGAGAAACGCAACAATACGATCCCAATCGTAGGGCGGGCGATAGCCGATCTTCACGGTGACGGCGGTGGCATCTTTGCGACGGCGACGTAACGCGCTCGGACTGCAGCGATAGAGCTTGGCGAATGCATCGTTGAAACGCCGCACGCTGCCGAAGCCGGACGCCTCCGCAATGGCACTCATGGAAAGCGCAGTGTCCTGGATCAGCTGCTTTGCAAACAATATGCGCCGTGTCTGGGCTACGGCGACCGGCGGCGCCCCAAGATGCTTGTCGAACAAGCGCCGAAGCTGACGCTCGCCGACACCAAGGCGATCAGCCAACGCACTGACGCCCGCTTCGCCGTCGAGACCGCCTTCGGCGATCAAGCTGAGTGCGCGCGAAACCGTGTTGGAGGTACCGCGCCAAGCCGCAGCGTCCGGCGAAATCTCCGGCCGGCAACGCAGGCATGGACGGAACCCCGCCGATTGCGCAGCAGCGGCACTTGCGAAAAACCGGCAGTTCTCGCGTTTGGCTGTTCGCGCCGGGCATATCGGGCGGCAATAGATGCCGGTAGACGTGATGGCGACGAACAGCCGGCCATCGAAACGCGCATCGCGACTGGCGAGGGCTCGGTAACAGACGTCGAAAGGCGGCAAATCCATGCCCGCAACTATGCCCCAAAAGACACGCTGCGTCTGGCCATTTTCGGACTCGAAAGCCAAGCCGGTTGACGGCGGCCGCGGCGCCGGATTAGCACTGCCTTACGCACAGGGTTTCGGGAACGCGAAAGCGGCTGCCCCCGCAACTGTACCGGCGAGACGGTTTCCACAGGCCACTGAGGCGAAAGCTTTGGGAAGGCGGAAAACCGACGAAGACCCGGTAGCCAGGAGACCTGCCCTGCGCCGTCGTCCTGTTTCCGACCGGGGTGTGTCGGGAGCTGCGGGGGAAACCGTCGCGACGACAGAAGTGGAGTCGTCGCGGGTGTGCACCCAGAATCCATTGCGAGGTTCGATGCGGGTTTCCCGCGTGCCGACTCTTGGCTCAAACCAGGAGAACGCCAATGCGTAAGTTATTTCTGTTTTCTACCGTTTCATTGATTGCGCTCGTACCCGCGTGGGGCGAGACAGTCGTCGTCAGCGCTACCCGTACGCCGCAGCCGCTCGAAAAGACCGGTACGTCGATGTCGGTCATCACGGCCGACGATATCGCGCTGAAACAGACACCCGTGCTCGCCGATATTCTTGCAGATCTGCCGGGCGTATCGATCACACGCAACGGCGGCGTCGGGCAGGTCACCAGCCTGTTCCTGCGCGGCAGTGAAGTCGGCCAGACCCTCGTGCTGGTCGACGGCATTCGCATCAACGATCCCAGCGCCACAACGGGCGGCGCACTGCTCGGCGACGTGCTCGCCAACGGGCTCGAGCGCATCGAAGTACTACGCGGTCCGCAATCGACGCTGTACGGCTCGGACGCCATCGGCGGCGTCGTCAACCTCATCACCGCACGCGGCGGCGACAACACGTTGAAGCTGACGGCGGAAGGCGGATCGTTCGATACGGCGCATTTCAATGCGGCGGCCAACGGAACGTTCGGCAGTGTCGAGTTCGGCGCGGCAGCGAATTATTACGTCACCAATTCGGTTTCGGCAGCGGACGCCCGCAACGGCAATCCGGAGGCCGACGGCTATCACCATTTCGGTGCCACCGGAAACCTGCGCTGGCACGCGACCGATGCCATCAGTCTCGACGCCCGTCTCTATTACACCCGCGCCCGCGACAGCTATGACGGATACGACCCCATCACCTTCGCGTTCGGCGACACGCATCAATACGGCAACAACGAACTGCTGGCGCTATACGGCGGGATCAATGCGGATTTCTTCGGTGGCCGCTTCACCAACCGCGTATCGGCGGCGTATTCCGACAGCGACCGCAAATCCTACGACACGGTAGAAGACTTCTTCGCCAAAGGCGCCACGACGCGGTTCGAATACCAAGGCGGCTTCAAGCTCAACGAAGCCAACGAACTGACGTTCGGCGCCGAAGATCAGCGCACCAGCTTCAAGACGCAGTACCTGGCTTACGCCCCGGTTCCCACGACCGGCAGCAATCGCATCGATGGCGTGTACGGCCAGTGGCAATCGACCATCGCCGACGGCGTTACGCTGACAGGCGGTATTCGCTACGATCATGACCGCGAATTCGGCGATCACACCTCGTACAAACTGGCAGCGGCTTGGCAGGTTGTCGACGGCACGACGCTGCGCGCCAATATCGGCGACGGCTTCAAAGCGCCAAGCCTCTATCAGCTCTATTCCGAGTACTCCAATCCGATCGAAAGCCTGAAGCCTGAAACGGCAACGGGCTGGGAAATCGGTGCCGACCAGACGCTGGGAACGTGGCAGGCCTCGCTGACTTATTTCGAACGGCGCACCGGCAACCAGATCGATTTCTATTCCTGCTGGACCGGCACTTCGCCGATCTGTACGCAGCGGCCGAGCGGTTTTTACTACAACGTCAATCGATCGCGGGCGAAGGGCGTTGAGATCGCAGTGAACGGCAAGATCACCGAGGCGCTGTCGCTCAATGTTTCCTATACCAATCTCACCGACACGGATCGCGCCACCGGCTTACAGCTCGCACGGCGGCCACATGACAGCTTCGCGACGACGCTCACTTGGCAGCCGCTGGATGGACTGACGGTTGGAGCGGGCGTCAATTACGTCGGCGAGCGGTTCGACGATGCCGGCCATTTCACCAAGCTCGGCGACGTGGCGCATGTCAATTTGTTTGCATCCTATACTGTTTGGGACGGCGTCGAACTGTTCGGGCGGGTCGAGAATCTCGGCGATAATCTGCGCGAACCCGTCGCCGGCTACGGCGCCATGGGACGGGCATTCTTCGGCGGCATCCGGACGAAAATCTGATTACTTGACGAGCGAGAGACGGCGCGCGGGGGCTGGCCTGGACTTGTAGAACAGCCCCGGCGCGCTGTCGGCCAAGACGTAACCGAGGATATAGCTGTCCATGGACTCGGCCGGGCCGACCAGCAGGGCGCCGTCGGGCATCAAGATGTCGCCGATGCGCTCGAGAACGGAGGCGCGCGTCTTGAGGTCGAAATACATCAGTACATTGCGGCAGAACACGACATCGCAGTCGGGCAGCCAGCCGTAGGAATCGAGCAGATTGAAGGTGCGGAACGTCACCATCCGCCTGAGGTGATCGGAGATGCGCCAGTTAGCGCCTTCCTGCGTGAAGTTCGACACCAGGCGGCGGATCGGCAGGCCGCGCTGCACTTCGAACTGCGAATAAACCCCTTCCTGGGCGCGCGCGATCATTTGCGAATTGATGTCGGTGGCAACCAGCGTGATCGACCAGCCTTCGTCGGCGAGCTTGGCGTCGTCGAGCAGCATGGCAATGGAATACGGCTCCTGGCCCGCCGCGCAGGCGGTGCACCATATCTTGAGCTGCTTGGTATCGGAACGTGCCTCTTTCAGTGCCGGCAGAACGATGTCGCGGAATTCGTCGAAGGTCTTGCGGTCGCGGAAAAAGGCGGAGTCGTTGGTCGTCATCGCCTCGATCACCGCCTGGACCAGCGCTTCGTGGCCGTAGTGCAGTTCCTTCAAGAGCGAAGGAATGTCGCGGAAGCCGAAGCGACGCACCACCGGCATCAGCCGGGTCTCGATCATGTGCGTCTTCTTTTCCGCGAGCACGATGCCGGCGCGGCGGAGAAGCACGTTGGCGAGATAGGAGTAGTCGGGGCAGTGCGTCACGGTCAGACCAGCCCCACTTCCGCAAGCTTGGCCGCGATCAACTCGCGATCGAACGGCTTCAGGATGTACTCGTCGGCCCCGGCGATGATCGCCTCGCTGAGATCGGTGGGATCGTTCTCGGTGGTGCAGATGAGGACCACCGGATGATTGCCTTTGGTCTCGCTGCGCAGCGATTTCAGGAAGTCGATCCCGCTCATCTGCGGCAGTTGGCCGTCGAGCAGAATCACGTCCGGCATCTTGCGGCGACAGGCCATCAGCGCCTCGGCGCCGTTCTCGGCTTCCATGGTCTCGAACGACAGGTCCGCCAGAATCTTGCAAGCGACCTTGCGGATCACCCGGCTATCATCGACCACAAGGCATGTTTTCATCGGATTAGCCGCAAGAGTTGCAACGCATCCAATCTAAACTCCCGAAGGTAAAGGAGCCCTAACCAGCGACCAGTTCCACAGCCCCTTCGCGCGGGGTGATGGTGAGGCCGGCATTGACCCCCTTGGCGAGACGGAATGTCAGCACCGGCTGGACGCCGCGCGCATCGTGCTCGCAAATTTCGCCCTTCAAAGCGCGCTCGACATCTTCGGAGATGCGGGCACCGGTTCCGGTCGCAGTCACCTTGAAGCCGGGCGCCTGGCCGAAACCGTTGGCCTCGATCCGCACAACCCCGCCGCGCGGCAGGCAATCGACGCCGATCAAGGTCGCATTCATCAGGAGCTTGGCCCAGTCCTTCGGCCAATGCACCGGCGGCGGATCGAATTCCAGCGTCACCCGGCCGACGCTCATCAGACCGGCGATCAGAGTACCGACCTCGCCGAGAGGCAGTTCCGCCCCGGCCGAGCCGGCGGCCCCGAACGCCAGCCGCATGAACTGCAGCCGCGCCAGCGCCTGCGCCGCACTCGAGGTCACAATCTTGAGGGCATCGGCGCGCATCGCTGCGTCACGTTCGTCTTCCAGCACCTCGAGCCCGTTGACCACGGCACCCAACGGGCCGACCAGATCGTGACAAACCCGGCTGACGAGAAAGGCGGAGAACTCGAGATCAGTCATAGGAGGTCCCTGGGTGAAAGCTCTGGTGGACAGCGTTGGGAATTGGTTATCGTCTCCTTTGCGGTTTAAGGAAAGCTTAATGGGTTCGATTCCGGCACCCAGAGGCGCAGCTCCCACGGAATCGCGGCAGGAGAGACCATGACCAACACCGCCTCGCCCATGCTGAAAGCCCTGGCCAGCATCGCCTACGATGCCGGGGCCATCGTGCTCGCCCACTACACCGACGAGATCACCGCCACTCGCAAGCAGGACAACTCGCCGGTCACCGCCGCCGACGTCGAAGCCGAACGCTTCATCCTGAAGCGGCTCGCCCAACTCGCCCCCGGCGTGCCGATCGTCGCCGAGGAAGAAGTGGCGGCGGGACGTATTCCGAAAGTGGGCAAACGGTTTTTCCTGGTCGATCCGCTCGACGGCACCAAAGAGTTCGTCTCCAAGAACGGCGAGTTCACGGTCAATATCGCCGAGATCGTCGAAGGCAAGCCGGTGCGCGGCGTGGTCTACGCCCCAGCCAAGGAGCGCATCTTCTTCGGCGAAACCCTGTCGGGTGCCTTCGCCATGACGGCTGCGCCCGGCGGCGCTCCCGATTTCGCCGCCGCCCATGCCATCGAGGCGCGGCCCGCTCCCAAGGACGGCCTGACGGTCGCCATCTCGCGCACCCACAACGACAAGAAATCCGAAGAATATCTGGCGGCCTACCCGGTGAAGAATTTCATCGTGGCCGGCTCGTCGCTGAAATTCTGCCTGATCGCGGCAGGCGAAGCCGACATCTATCCCCGCCACGGCCGGACCATGGAATGGGATACCGCCGCCGGTCACGCCGTCCTCGCCGCCGCAGGCGGCAGTCTGACCACGATGGAAGGCCGGCCGTTCATGTACGGCAAGGCCGGTTTCGCCAACCCGCATTTCGTGGCGCGCGGGGCGTGACAGTCTCCTCCTGAGAGGTCGCCAGAGCGCGAAGCGGGCGAAGCCGTCACTGGCGTCGGCCCCCCACCCGGAAAATCGCTCGACCAGCTTTGTGCCGTTCCTCCGGCCAGTTTTGTCGCTCGCGATTTTCCGACCTCTCCACAAGGAGGAGGTAGTTTCGGCAACATAATTGTTCTGCCAAATCGAAGAGGGTACCCCCTCCCGCTCTGAATGTGCTTGGGGGCAGAAACAGGAAAACGTGAATTCAATTCCGACTAAACCGCGGAAGAAGAACGAGAAACGTCTGATTAGGACGCGACGCGAACCGTCCTCTGTCCAGAATCGAAATCGAATCGTTCTAAACTGATGCCTTCCCTTTGAAGCATAAGCAAAACGGCGTGTTTCCGGATGCGCACCACCGTGTGCGCCGGCATCAGCAAATCATTCGCAAGAGCATTCACGACGGTCAAACAGCACAGCCTCAATTGAGGTAGGAACGATCCAAGAACATTCAAGTGGAGCGGCGCGCGGTCGCTGGCCCAGAGCCGACGCGCGATGCGCTATATCTCGACCGAGACGGGATTCGGGGGACGGTATGATGCGGATGGGCGTTGCGGTCGTGGCGGTGCTGCTGTGCGGAGCCGCGGTGGCGGGACCTTCGGGCGACAAGTTCAAGTGCGGCGGCGATGAAAAAACCTGGCGGGTCGATCTCTCCATCGCGGCGGCGCCGCGGCTGGACTGTGCGGGGCTGAAGGCCGTCGTCAAAGCCTTCGCCTTGCTCGACGAGCGCGACCTTCCCAATTCGCAGGCCGGCGGGCGGCCCAAGAAAATGGACTATTATCCCCGGACCGCGACGAGCCTGCTCAAAGCCTTGCGCCAAGGCGACGGCGCGGCCGGTCCGGGGTGCCTCGCGCTGCGCGAGGCGGTGGCGAAGACCTCGGACTCGTCGGTCGCCTTGCACGGGATCGAACTCGTCACGCTGATCGACAACAAGGCGGGCACCTGCACCAAGGGACTGCGGGCGGCGCTCGGCGACAATCCCGATGCCCTCGGCGTTCTGGAGCAAGCCGCCGACCTGTGCGAGGGCCGCAAAGAAGCCCACTGCGCCCTGCTCCGCGCGCAGGCAAAATAAGTCCTTCAGGGCTCCACGCCAGTGCCGTCCCGGCGCGATAACGCGCGGGATTTCCGGCAGGCCGAGTGTCTGCGCCCGGCGCCACAACCGGAAGTTTTTCGACCTGTAAGTAGAAACACTTAGCGGGCTTCAAAAGCTCCCATCGGGCACACCGTACACGCGATATCAACGAAATCCCGGCAATGTTGACAGCAAGGAAGGCGAGCGTTTCGCGCGCGCCGTGTCAGGGACATGTCAAAATGAATTTCAAGGATTGGACCGTCAGCAAAAAGCTCCTGGGCGCCTTCGCCTGCGTGCTGATTACGACGATGGCATTGGGCGGCTTCGCCGTTCTGCAGCTCGCGAACATGAACAGCCAGACCGATGTTCTGAGCGGCCATTGGGTCCCAGCCATGAAGGCGCTGTCGCAGTTCCAGTACAGCTCGACCCGCTTCCGCTCCTATTCGAGCAGCTATCTCCTGCCCGGCACCGACGCGGAACACGAGAATACGTTGAAGCTGCTCAAGAAGGCCGAAGTGGCCGCCGACGAGGCGCTGGCCCAGTTCACCAGCCTTGCCTCCTCCGCCGAAGACCGGCAGATCGCCGCCAAACTGCAAGAGACGTGGTCCGCCTACAAGCCGCTGCGCGAGGAACAGGTCGCACTTTATAAGTCCGGCGGCCTCGACAAGGCGGCAGCCTATTTCATGGGCCCGATGCGCAAGAGCTTCAAAGCCCTGACCGAAGCGACCGACACGGCCTACGAATACAGCACCAACGGCGCCGCCGCAGCGGGCCAGGAAAGCGAAAACATCTTCTACTCGTCCAAACTGTTCGTGTTCGTGGCGATCGGCCTTGCCATGGCCCTGTGCGCCGCCGCCTGGTATTTCATGAACCGGGTGATCGCGATGCCGCTCACCAACATGACCGACGCGATGGACGAACTCGCCCGCGGCAATCTCCAAGCCCACGTTCCGCATGCCGATCAGCAGGACGAAATCGGCAAGCTCGCGGGGGCGATGACCACGTTCAAGAACCAGCTCGCCCAGGCCGAGGAAGCCAAGGAACAGCAGACCCAGGTGATCGTCTCTTCGATCGGCACCGGTCTCGATCATCTCGCCAAGGGCGACCTCACCCATCGCGTCACCGCCGACCTCACCGGCGCCTTTGCCAAGCTGAAGGAAGACTTCAACTCGGCGATGGAACGCCTGCAAGGCACGATCAAGAACGTGCTCGGCTCGGCGCACCAGATCGCCTACAACGCCGGCGAAATCTCGACGGCCGCCGACGACCTGTCGCATCGCACCGAACACCAGGCCGCCAGCATCGAAGAAACCGCTGCGGCGCTCGAGGAAATCACCGCCACCGTCAAGAAGACCGCCACCAACGCCAAGGCCGCCTCGCAGAGCGTGGCCGGGACCAAGGATGCGGCCGAGAACGGCGGACGCGTGGTCGAAACCGCCGTCAAGGCGATGGACGCCATCGCGCAGTCGTCGAAGCAGATCACCGACATCATCGGCGTGATCGACGAGATCGCCTTCCAGACCAACCTCCTGGCCTTGAACGCCGGCGTCGAAGCCGCGCGCGCCGGTGAAGCCGGCAAGGGTTTCGCGGTGGTGGCGAGCGAAGTGCGGGCGCTGGCGCAGCGCTCGAGCGAAGCCGCCAAGCAGATCAAGGCGCTCATCAATACGTCGAGCGAGCATGTCGGCGACGGCGTGAAATACGTCGGCGAGACCGGCGAAGCGCTGAAGCGGATCGTCGACCAGGTGCTGCAGATCAACAGTCTGATCGGCGAAATGGCGCTGGCGGCCGAGCAGCAATCGACCGGCATCGAAGAAGTCAATTCTGCGGTCAACCAGATGGATCAGGTGACGCAGCAGAACGCCGCCATGGTGGAAGAGTCGACGGCGGCCTCGCGCAATCTGGCGGACGAAACCAAGGTGCTGACCGATCTGGTCGGCTTCTTCTCGGTCGGCGATACGCATCTCGCCACGCCCGTGGCCCGGACGGCCACGCCGCGCACCACGCTCAAACCGGCGGCAAAACCAGCGGCGAAGCCGGTGGCCAAGCCAGCCGCGAAAGTCGCGGCCGCAGGCGGCGGACGGGCTCCGGCGACGCGCACCAGCGACGACGACTGGACCGAGTTCTAGGAACTTTTCATTTGGTCGCGCTTCTTTTCCGATAACCGGTTCCCACGTATCGGGAAGCGCTCCACGGAGGGGGCGTTATGCCCCCTTCCACGACTGCCAGAAGGCGCGTTCCTCGCTGTCCGGATCGTCCGCCACCTGACACTCGGTGTTGATGAGCATGGTGGCGCGCCGGGCGGTGTCGTACCGCGGCCATTGCGGCTGGCCCACCGCGGTTGGCACGGCATTGCGGGCGAACGAGGTGAAATAGCTCGACATCGCCGCCGAGGCTTGGGCCAGTCCCGGTCCCTGCCCTTGCAGATCCCTGATCTCGTAATTGTAGAAGACCAGCGAGATGTCGGAGGCGTGTCCGGCGCGGAAAATCCAGTCGGTGTCTTTGATCGGAACGTTCGACTGGTAATCGTAGCGATAGCGATAGACCGGCGCCGGCTGCTGCGACTTCAAATCGGCGATCTTCACCGTGCCGTTGCCGAAGCTCATCGCGGTCATGATCGCGATGCCGAGTTCGGGCGCGGTCGCCTGCGGCCGCGTCTTCTTGTAGAGCGCGATGATGGCGTCGGCGGCGCTGCCGATCTGCTGATGCGCCAGCGCGGTCAAGCCCGCTTCGTCGCTCTTGAAGAACGCCGGGTTGTCGCGCACGAAGAACGTCGCCTCGTCGCGCGCGTTGCCGATCAACAGCGGCACGTTGGCGGCAATCGCCGGCGCGGCCGGATCGAACGGATCGGCGGGCAGCGCCACGCCATCCACCACCGGAGCCCAATTGCCGGGCACGTCCTGCCCCAATCCGCCTCCGGACGCCGGGCCCGGATGCCTGGCGGCGTATGCGGCCGTCGCCGTACCGAGCGGGCCTTTCGGGCCTTGCATCTGGAGGGCGAGAAGTTTTTCGCCGGGCACGTCGAGCAGCTTGGCCGGATCGGAAATGCCAAGACCGGCGAGCACGCGGCGCGCGGTTTCGGTGCCGGACTCTTTCGAGATGCCGCGCAGCATCGGGCCGCTCTGCACCGCCGCCTTATGGAACAGCCCCTGCGCCGCGGGCATCGCCATCACCGCGCAGGTCTTGGCACCGCCGCCGGACTCGCCGAACACCATTACGTTACCGGGATCGCCGCCGAACGTCGCGATGTTCTGCTTGATCCACTGCAAAGCCGCGACAATGTCGAGCTGACCGCAATTGCCGGACTGGGCATATTCGGGCCCGAGCAATTCGCCGAGATAGAGATAGCCGAACAGGCCGAGGCGATGATTGATCGCCACCACCACGACGTCATAGGTCGCGGCGAGATGCGAGCCGTCCTGGATGTTCTGACCGCCGGAGCCGGCCGTAAAGCCGCCGCCGTGCAGATAGACCATCACCGGCCGCTTGCCGCCGTCCTTCACCGCGGGCGTCCACACGTTCAGCACCAGACAGTCTTCGCTGTAGGCCGGTTCGTGCTCGCCATAGGTGCCACCGGGCGCCTGCAATGCCGGCGAACCGAGGCGGGTGGCATCGCGCACGCCCGTCCACGGCGTCACCGGCGGCGGCGCCTTGAAGCGGTTCTTGCCCGATACCGGACCGGCATAGGGAATGCCCTTGAACGCCAGCGCCCCGCGGCTGTGCCCGCCACGGATCTTTCCGCTGGCGATCTCGACCTCGAGAAACGGCTCCACGGTTTGGGTCGGCCAAGCGGGCGCTTCGGCCCGAGCCGGAAGCCACAGATGCGGTACCGCCACGGCGGCCCCTCCGATCTGCAACAGCGTGCGACGACGGATAGAATACACCATGGCTCCCACTCCTGAGCATTCCCTGGCGTAGTTTCTCACGTTCGCCGGCCGCTTGCAGTAGCGGAGTGATCCACTAGCGCAGGTGTTACCGGTCGTAGTCGTGCCGGCTGGAATAGAACAGCAGCGCCATCAGCCCGGCCCCCACGACGATGGTAACCACCACCCCCAAGACCAGGAAGATCCAGCCCGCCGGACTCATCGCGACGCCGGACATATCGCGCCAAGCATCCGTTGCGTAAACGACGGCGGCGACGAGAAAACCGGCCAGTACGGCCAGCGTGATCCAGCCCCCCAGCCCCAGGCGCAACTTCGGTTTGTTTTCCATGCGACCCATTCCGGCTGGATGACAACGAATTAACGCCCGGCCGGTCTATTCGAACCCGAACGGCCTGCGCCAACATCAGGTTGCCAAAATCGGCTGGCCCAATCCAGCCTCAGTCCCCGCAAAGGGAGACAGAGGAGGGCCGTTGGCGGCCGGTGCGTTTCAGGCGATGATTCGCCGTTGGTGATTCGTCCGGACGACTGCAAGAGGAGTACCGTTGATGAAAAGACGTGAGCTGATGCATGGACTGCTGTTGGGCGCGCTTGCGGCCGGCATGTCCCCCCTGCCCGCGTTCGCGGATGAAGAGGATCGGGAAAGCGACAAGTCCGGCGATCTGGACGAAACCTTCTCGGAAAACGAAATCACCCGGTCGGCGGCGGACTTCTTCGGCATCGCCACCGAGGCCACCGCCAAGGCGGTGCAGCGCGTGTTCCGCGACCAGGGCCGCCCCGATGCCTACGTCAAGGGCGACGAGGGTTCGGGCGCGTTCGTGGTCGGTCTGCGCTACGGTTCGGGCTGGCTGATCCGCAAGAACCACGAGCCGAAGAAAGTCTACTGGCGCGGCCCGTCGATCGGCTTCGATGTCGGCGGCAATGCCTCGAAGGTGTTCACGCTGGTCTACAATCTCAAGACCGAGAAGCGCCTCTATCACCGCTTCCCCGGCGTCGAAGGCTCCTACTACTTCATCGCCGGTATCGGCGTTCTCTATATGCGCCGCAGCGGCGTCACCATCGCCCCGATGCGAACCGGCGTGGGCCTGAGGGCCGGCGTCAACGCGCAGTACCAGGAATTCACCGAAACGCGCGACTGGTTCCCGCTCTAAGCCTGCGGCACACCACATAAGAAAAGGGGCCGGCGGTGACGACCGTCGGCCCCTTTTTTCATATCGGCGATCGGCCCGTTCAGGCCGCCGCTTCGGCCTTTTCCTCGATGCTCCCGGCCGGCTTGGGCAGGTAGAGCAACAGAGCCGCGGCGACGTAGGTCGACGAGAAGGTGCCGACCACGATGCCGAACAGGATCGAACCGGTGAACTCCTCGAGCGCCGGCACGAAGAAATAGAGCGGAATGATCGAGAGGGCGGTCGCCACCGAGGTCAGGATCGTCCGCGTCAGCATCTGGTTGGTGGAGAGGTTGATCAACTCGGGCAGCGGCATGCGCTTGTACTTGCGCCGGTTCTCGCGCAGCCGATCGAACACCACCACGGTGTCGTTGATCGAATAGCCGGCCAGCGTCAAGAGCGCGGCGATCGAAGTCAGCGTGAAGTCGAGATGCAGGATGCTGAACAGACCCGCGGTGACGAACACGTCGTGACCGGTCGCGAAGGCGGCGCTGATGCCGTATTGCCATTCGAAGCGGAAGGCCACCCACAGCGCGATCATGATGACCGCAAGGATCGCCGCGTAGATACCGCCGCGGAACAACTCACCCGAAACCTTGGCGCCGATCACCTGGGTGTTGAGATATTTATAGCTCGTGCCCATCTTGTCTTTGATCTTCTGCGCCGCGACGTTGTAGTCCTGATTGGCGTTCGGCTGGACGCGGATCATCAGGCACGAAAACGCCGGCGTCGAACACGGGCCGCCGCTGGTGGTCTGGATCACCGTGTCGTTGAAGCCGAGCGATGCGATCTCGGAGCGGACTTTCGCCACCTGAGACTCGCTGATCGTGTAAGGCGCCTTGGCCTGCACCTCGACGCCGCCGGTGAAGTCGAGGCCGAGATTGAAGCCGTGGAAAAAGATCGAAAGGATCGAGACCAGCAGCAGAAGCCCGTCGACCGCAAACGCATAATAGCGCGCGCCGATGAAGTTGATGTTCGTGGCTTCCGGGAGAAATCTGAGCAGAGGCATGAAGTTAGGCTTCCAGATGGACCGGCGAGGAATAGACGCAAAGGCCCGTTCCGACAAGGCGGCGAACCCCGCCCCTTGCCAACTGGGGCCTTGGCAGCGGATTTTCCAGCAACCTGCGGCAAAATGACTAGATCTCACAGCACAGGGTTGGCAATCAAGGCCGGCACACCCCACTTAACCCTCAGCAGCACATCCGGGCGACCATGGAGCAATTTGCCACCGACGTTCTCGCCTTCATCCGGACCCATCCCGAGATGGCGGCCCTGGTCATCGGGTTCACCGCGTTCGCCGAAAGTTTCGCTTTCGTCAGCTTCTTCTTCCCCGGCTTCGCCATCCTGGTGGCGGCCGGCGCCATGGTGCAGGCCGGACTGATCGATCCCGTAGCGGCGGCTTTGGCCGGCGCTGCCGGAGCGGCGCTGGGCGATGCGGTGTCGTATTGGATCGGCATCAAGTTCGGTCACATGCTGCCCGATGCGTGGCCCTTCCGCCGCCATCCGGACGCGCTCGAACAAGGCGCGACGTTCTTCAAAAAATGGGGCTGGCCAAGCGTCTTCATCGGCCGTTTCTTCGGCCCGTTGCGCGCCTTCGTACCCTTGGCGGCCGGCATCTGCCGGATGCCGCTGGTACCGTTCATGGCCGCCAACGTGATCTCCGCAGTGGTGTGGGCACCGGCGCTGCTGTTTTCCGGTTATGTGATCGGCACCATTGCCCGCAGCGGCTGGTCGATCGAACAGAAGGCATTGGCGGCAGGCGCCGCATTGGCGGCGTTCGCGGGCCTAGTCTGGCTGTCGCGGAAAATCTTCAAGACGGGATGACGTTCGCGAGACGATCACATTCGCGTGCGCCCTTGCCCCCATCACAACCGAAATCGATCGGACACACGGAAACGTGAGGTCCGGCAGATCGCGAATTTTCCTGCATATTTTCGTTTGTAAGTCTTACATCGCCGCCGCGGGCACTAGTAGAGATCTGCAATAGAATTGCGAAAATGCTTTCAACCTCGCAGCTATTTGACTGCTTGCCGCATGCAATTTTTCGAAGATGAACTTATATCTCTTTCATGCGCCGCGCGTGGAGGGATAGCCAATGAAGTTACGCGCTCAGTTCGTGGTCGACGTGACGGCCACCGACTACGTTCAAGCAGCCGACCACCAGAAGCGTCTTGGGGCGTTCCTGGAAGAGATCAAGCGTCAGTATACCGACGCGACTTTGACGATCCGGGAACGGCGCAAGCCGAAGCTCGTACGCCGACCACGTGAGGAGGACAGCCTCGCGATATCCGAATGACGAGAGCCAAACCTCACAATCGTAAGGCCTCGCCGTGAAGATCGCTGCAAGACTTGCCACCGCCCTGAATACCGTCTCGCGCCGCTGTGAGGACGACAACCTCGGTTGCATCACCGTCTTCCTGTGCGTGTGCGAACACAACGGAATCTGCATCAAGGACATCGTCCACCTCTGCGGCCTGAGCGAGGCCAAGGTTTCGCGCTCGGTCGAATCCCTGCGCCTGTCGGGCCGCCAGGGCCTAGTCGACGTCCACCGCCACCCCACCGACGGCCGCAAGCGGCTCGTCTTTCTCACCGACGACGGCGAAGCGCTGCGCGCCGAGATGGAATGCCTGTTCCAAGGCGCCTGACGCGCATAAAAAAGCGGCGGGCCGAAGCCCGCCGCTGAAGTTCACACAAAAGTTCGCTTACAGCTTCGCCGTGAGCGCCACAAACACCTGACGGCCCAAAAGGTCGTAGCTGTTGTAGACGTTGGGCGTGCCGGTGCCGGTGATCAGGTTCGAAATGATATGCGGATCGGAATCGAACAGATTGTTCATGCCGGCGCGCAACTGCAGCTCGTCGGTGACCTGCCAGGTCGCGGAGATATCGAAATAGTTCATCCCCGGAATGCGGGCATTGGCTGCATCGAACGAGCCGGAGGACAGGCCCGGCTGGTCGGTGTTGCTGTCGAGCGCCGACGGACCGAAATACCGCCACGTGATGGCGAAGGTGGCATCCCAAGGCGAATTCCAATTCAGCCGGAAGTGGTGACGCCAATCGGGCAGCGGGTTGCCGCAGGTATTGCCGAACAAGCCGGCGCAGTCATAGGCCGGGTTGGTCGAAACGTTCTGGGCCTTGGCCGTCATCGTGTAGGTGCCGGTCAGATGGAAGCCGACACTGCCCCATCCCGACAGCCCCACTTCCTCCAGACCCAACTGGTAATCGGTCTGCAGGTCGATGCCCGAATTGTTGAAATAGCCCGAGTTGACGAACGTCCCGTCGATATAGCCGCCGCCGGCCACCGTCGTGCCATAGAGCGTGCCCGCGGAAGTACGGTGGATCAGGCCGCAGAACTTGGGATCGCCGGTGTTGAGGCAGTTGTTGAGCGTGACGTTGATCGGGATGCCCTGGATGATGCCGTTGTAGACGTCGATCTTGTAGTAATCGACGCTGGCAACGAGGCCGGGGACCAGGCTCGGCGTGGCACTGAGGCCGATCGAGAAGGTCTTGGCCTTTTCCGGCGACAGGGCGGTATTGCCGCCGGTGAGAATGGCGCATTGCCCCGACGGGCACTGGCCGATCGCATTGGTGGTGCCGCCGTTGCCGTACTGGGCAGCCGTCACACCGGTACGCTGGCATTGCTGCAGCGTCGCCGTTGCAGGCATAAAGCCGCTGTCGGTCGTCGGCGCGCAAGGATCGACCGACACGATCGAGGTATTGGTGACCGATCGCGGCGTATAAGTCTCGAGCAGCGACGGCGCCCGGATCGCCACGTCATAGGACGTACGCAGCCGGATGTCCGCAATAGGCGACCATTGCAGGCCGACTTTCCAGGTGGTCGGACTGCGGTCGCCGGTATAGCGCGAGAACCGGATGCCCGCATCGATCGACAGGTCGTCGGCGAACGGCTGCTGCTGGGCCAGCGGCACGCGAATTTCGCCGTAGCCTTCCGTGACACTGATGGCATTGTCGATCGGAACGACGGAGCCGCCGAACCCGATCAGGTCGTTCGAACTCTCGGCGACGTCGCCAGCATAGGTCATCTTGTCCTTGCGGTTGGAAGCGCCGAACGCAACCTGAATACCGTCGGTGGCAAACGGCGACTTGATGCCGTAAGCACCGAGATCGCCGGTGATGTCGAGTTCGATGATCTCCTCGAACAGCGTGCCGCGCGACGTACCGTAGGTGGCCAGATAGGCCGTCTGTGCCGGCGTCACGCCGCCTTCGGTGAAGATGTTGTAGGGCACGCAGGACGTATCTTCGCCCGACAGCACCGATTTGCAGGTCGGAACGCCGCCGACCGAAACGACCTGCAGCGCCCGGTTGATCTTCTGGTTCGACAGGTAATTGCCGTTCATCTGATCGAGGGTCACGTAGTAGTAGGACCCGAAAGCGTCGTAGTGCCAGGCGCTGCCGATATCGCCTTTGAGGCCGACCACGCCGCGGTAGTTGAAGTGTTCGTACTGGCTATAGCGGCCGCCGCCTTCGATATTGCGCCGCCCGATTTCCATCGGCGTATTGTCGGTCGCGCCGAGACCCTGCCCGGTGCAGAACACGCCGACTTCCTGGGCGCTGAGCAGCGGGTTGTCGCAATTGACGAAGTAGTTCCCCGACCCGTCCGGCGAAAACGCGTTCGAGCCGCGGAACACTGCGGTCGGTGCGATCTGCTGGTAGGAGCGGTCGTTCATGAACTCGAATTCGGCATAGGGCTTGGCCCAACTCGCAAGATCGTAATGGCCGAACATCGCGCCGCTGAAGCGGGTATCCTGCCGCGACAGCGTCTCGTAGTCGTTGGAGTTGAACGAAGAATACGGACTGGAGCCGGCCACCGGTGCCAAAACCGCATTATGGCCGACGATCGAATAGACCGGCTGGGCCGGCAGCGTCTTAGGCTGGAAGAAGTTCGAGTTGCTCGATCCCGAGCAGTAGATGTCCGGATCGATGTTGATCTGGCAGGCCGCGAAGTCTCGGTTCTTCATCCACACCGGGTCGGCATTGCGGTAGCCGAGGAAGCCGGTGACGTTGCCTTTGCCGTCGGCGGTATTGGCGCCGATGGTGATCGAGGCCTGAATGGTACGCCCATCCCACACGTCTTCCGGCGCCTGCTGCAGCGGCCCTTGGGTATTGGCGGCGATGGTTTCACCGATCACCCGGCGCGCGAAGCTGTTGTCGTTGTGGTGCCAGTTGGCGCCGTACTGCATGTCGACCTGGACGCCTTGGAAATCCTGCTTGAGCACGAAATTCACGACGCCCGCCACGGCGTCGGAGCCGTAGGTCGACGACGCGCCGCCGGTCAGGACTTCCACCTTCTCGATCAGCGGCACCGGAATCTGGTCAAGGTCCGGCGCGGCGCCGGGATTGCCGGTGTTGGGATCGCCGACACCGAGGCGGCGTCCGTTCACCAGAACCAGCGTGCGCGTGGGACCGAGACCGCGCAGGTTCACCGTGGTCACGCCGCCGGGACCGGAAAGCGGATTGTTGGTGTTGGTGAAGTCGCCGGTGTTGCTGACGAAGGTTTGCGGCAGATCGTTGATCATGTCGGCGACATCGGTCGCGCCTTTGACCTGGAACTGCTCGTTGGTCACGGTCTGCACCGGACTGACCGAGGTCAGATTCGACGACATCGGAATGCGCGAGCCCGTCACCACGACGGTTTCCGTGGTCTGGGCAAGCGCAGGACACGCCAACATCAGCGCCGCCACGCTGGCGGCCCCCAACAGGCGGGTATGTGAGACAATCGTACGGTCGAACATTGCAATACTCCTCTCCAAGCGCCCCAGCCTGTTCGCAAGGCAGGATTACGCAGTGGGCAACGTTGCCGGATGGAGCGGAGCGATGGGCTAAAATCGCCGCCGGAACTGGAGACAGTTGCTCCGTACACGGCAGATGCTTGGCTGCGGAACGGCTATCGCACAGCAAATGCGGATCAAATGTGTTCGCCGGAGAGCGGCGGCGGCCGGACTGCGCCCGGCGGGCGGCTTCACGGCCCCAGTGCAAATCACTGGAGTAAAAAAGGAAACGCCGCTGCGAGAGGGTGCGAGACGAAGCGGCGGCGCGGTGCTCACGAGGGCGTGAAGACGCGCCCCCACAAGCTTTTCAACACAATCGTGCCCGCTTTCGGCGATGTTGCAGGAAAGCCGCGTCCCGCGAAAACAATGCATCACAAAAGACGAGAGCGCCCGCACGAATGCGAGCGCCCTCCGGTTCGTTGCCGTTGCAATCTTGCTTTCGGCTAGCCGTGCAGCTTCTTCGCCACCTCGGCGATCTTGCGGCCCTGATAGCGGGCGCCGGTCAGTTCGTTCTCGCTCGGCTGGCGCGAACCGTCGCCGCCCGCAATGGTCGAGGCGCCGTACGGCGAGCCGCCGGTGATCTCGTCGAGCGTCGTCTGCCCGGTGTGACCGTAATCGAGCCCGACCACCACCATGCCGAAGTGCAAGAGGTTGGTGATGATCGTGAACAGCGTCGTCTCCTGGCCGCCGTGCTGGGTGGCGGTCGAAGTGAAGGCACCGCCGACCTTGCCGTTGAGCGCGCCGCGCGCCCACAGCCCGCCGGCCTGGTCGAGGAAGTTCGCCATCTGCGAGGTCATGCGGCCGAAGCGCGTGCCGGTGCCGATGATGATCGCGTCGTACTCGGCGAGGTCCTCCACCTTGGCCACCGGCGCCTTCTGGTCGAGCTTGAAGTGCGACTTCGCCGCGATCTCCTGCGGTACCAGTTCGGGCACGCGCTTGATGTCGACGGCGGCGCCGGCTTCGCGCGCACCTTCGGCAACGGCTTCGGCCATTTTCTCGATATGGCCGTAGGACGAATAATAGAGAACCAGGACCTTAGGCATGACGAACTCCTTTTTGATCGTGTTTATGCGGCGTCCACGAGGACGATTTCGGACTCTTCAAGCGCTTTGACGGTGAGCGTCTCGACATCGCTGATGGCGGCGCCGTCGCGATGGTTCACCGTGACGCCGTTGACCTCGATCGCACCCACCGCGACAACCAGATAGCCGTGACGCGATGCACCGAGCTTGTATTCGGCGGTCTCGCCCTTCTTCAGCGTGGCGCCCACCACCCGCGCATCGGTACGGATCGGCAGCGCGTCGGTGTCACCGGGCAATCCGCTCGCCAGGGTGACGAAGCGCCCCGACCGGTCGGCTTTGGGGAACGGCTTGGTGCCCCAGGCCGGCGCACCGCCCTTCTCGCGCGGCAGGATCCAGATCTGGAACAGCGTCGTCTTGACCGGCTCGAGATTGTATTCGGCATGACGCACGCCGGTGCCGGCGCTCATCACCTGCACGTCGCCCGCTTCGGTACGGCCTTTGTTGCCCATCGAATCCTGATGGGTGATGGCGCCCTCGCGGACATAGGTGATGATTTCCATGTCGGCATGCGGGTGCGGCGGGAAGCCGGAATTCGGTCCGATCTCGTCGTCGTTCCAAACCCGGAGGTCGCCCCAGTGGACGCGCTCGGGATCGTAATAGTTGGCGAACGAGAAATGGTGGCGGGCATTGAGCCAGCCATGGTCGGCATGGCCGAGACTGTCAAAGCGTCTGACGTCGATCATAGAAAACTCCTGCGGGGATGACCCCGCCTTTCTGTTGCCGACGATAGTTATTGATCCTGCGCGCGAACAGAAATAGAAACAATCGAAATCCATTGTTTCCGGAAATATACCATGAGTGCCCTACCCGACCTCGAAGCCCTGGCGGTGTTCGCCAAAGTGGCGGAATTCCGCTCTTTTGCCCGCGCCGCGGCCGAACTGCAGTTGTCGAAGCCGACGGTGTCGAAAGCGGTGACGCGGCTGGAACAGCGGCTGCACGCGAGCCTGTTCAACCGCACCTCGCGCCGGCTGGCCCTGACCGAGGCGGGCGAAAAGCTGCTGGCGCGCGCCAGCGCCATGCTGGCGGAAGGGGAAGCAGCGGAAGCCGAGGCGCTCAACCAGTCGCAGGTGCCGCGCGGACGCTTGCGCATCGCCGCGCCGATGAGCTTCGGCATTCTGCATATCGCGCCGCTGTTGCCGGCGTTTTTCCGCCAGTATCCGGAGGTTTCCGTCGATCTGCAGCTTTCCGACGAGATCATCGATCTGGTCGGCGACGGCTTCGACGGCGCCATCCGCATCGCGGCGCTGCCGGATTCCTCGCTGGTGGCGCGGCGGTTGTGCGCCATGCCGGTCTATCTGGTGGCGGCGCCGTCGTATCTGAAGGCGCACGGACGGCCCAAGCATCCGATGCACTTAAGCGAGCACGCCGGCATCGCTTATTCCTATTCGCCGAACCAGGGCGTTTGGCAGTTCAAGAAGAAAAGCGGCGAAGTCGCGAGCGTACGGCCGGCCGGCCCCCTAAGCGTCAACAACGGCGAAGCCATGCTGCCCGCGATCCTGGCCGGCGTCGGTATTGCCGTTTTGCCGGAATTCATCGTGCGCGACGCGCTGGCGAAAAAGCAGGTCGAAATCCTGTTGCCCGAGTGGTCGCTCGGCGACGGCGCAGTTTACTGGGTAACCCCGTCCGGCGGACCGAAGCCGCAACGCGTCACCGTGATGGGCGATTTCCTGGCGAAGATGCTGGGGAAGAAGAAATCCGGCTGAGGCACTCGCGGGTTACGCGTCAGATTGCACCGTCCGATACCGGAGTGTGTTGATATTGCGTACGATGTGCAGTCCTGGATTTGATTACGGTCCCCCCAAAAAGAGGTGTAACCTAAGGTTGCATTTTTGCTCTTGGGGGCAACCATGCACTCCGAAAAACAATCGGCCTGCAGATCATTGTGCAATGCTGCCGCGACTGCGGCGCTGCTAGCGACCGGCGCCACGGCCGGTCCGACTCCGATCGACACCAACGCGCCCTATTACCTCGCCTCACAACTCGGCATTACGGTGTTGCCAGTCTTCAAGGGCGGCACGCTGCTGGTCGATCAGGAAGATGCGACCTACGCTCAGAATTTCCTACTGGAGAACTATAACGACAACACCATTTTTGTACCCACCACTGACGCCACCTTCTCCGGCGTCATCAGCGGTCCAGGCGGATTTATCAGAATCAGCCCTGGTAACAATGGTTCTCGGCTTCTGCTGACCGGCAACAATACATACACCGGGCTGACTCAAAATCGATCAGGCTCGCTTGTGATCGGCAACGGTGGAACTACGGGTTCTATCGCAGGAGATATCATAAATAACGGCTTGGTGACGTTTGCGCGTAGCGATATTTATACGTTCGCAGGTGGCATATCCGGCACTGGCAGTGTCCAACAATTCGGTGGCGCCGCTAACCTTGGCAACGCCGGCAAGTTGATTTTGAGCGGAACCAACACCTATTCCGGAGAGACGATTGTTTCCTACTCAACGATTGAGGCGGGCTCTCCCGACGCCTTTTCACCCCATTCCTGGTATTTTCTAGAGGGCGCAAGCTTCTACTATCGCGATTATATCAGCGTGCTCGACCTGAACGGCTTCAATGAGACGATCGGTAGCCTGAACGGCTATGGAGAAGTACACCTGGGCACCGGATCCCTCACAGTGAACTCCGGCGGCTCCTATCAAGGCGTCATCTCCGGAACCGGCGGATTGATCGTGGCAGGCGGCGTGCTCAACCTTTACGGCCGCAATACCTACAGTGGGGGAACAACCATCGCGGCCGGCGCCGAGTTATTCCTGGGGCTCACAGGAAACATCCATAACCCCGGCGCAATCGTCGGCAATATCGAGAACAACGGCACACTGACATTTGTCGATTCTGATGCTCCCAACATCTTCTCCGGAAACATCTCGGGCACCGGCTCGCTTGTGCTGGACGACCCGTCAGGCTTGGCTCTTCCCCAGGTACTTCTCACCGGGACGAACACTTATACCGGAGGGACTTTCCTTGGCGGATACATCTCCAAATACGGCGCTTGTGTTTGCGCAGAATTGCGGATTGGCAATGGCGGAACGACAGGCTCGATCGTCGGCAACGTGACCGACAATGGATATCTCATCTTCAACCGATCCGATTCCTACACGTTCTCCGGTAATGTTTCCGGCACAGGCTATCTGGTGCAGGAAGGCAGCGGCACACTGATCCTCACTGGCTCCAACACGTATACCAGCGGTACGCCCCGCTACACCGACTTTCCCCATGGCACGATGATCGCCATCGGAACTCTGCAACTCGGCGACGGCGGCACGACGGGTTCGATCGTCGGTGACGTCTATATTACCGGCTACGGCACGCTGGCGTTCAACCGCTCCAACACTTACATCTTCGCCGGCGCCATCTCCGGCAACGGTTCAGTGCAGCAGATTGGCGGCGGCACCACCATTCTAACGGGCACCAACACCTATACCGGCGGGACGACGATCTCGGCCGGCACACTTGTCGTGGGCGACACCGCGCATCCAGGCGCCAGCGTGACAGGAGACGTCGCCGTCAATGGCGGCAGCCTGAAGGGCCACGGCACCATTCACGGTATAGTGGCCAATATCGCCGGAAACGTGCAGCCGGGTTCGTCCATCGGTACACTGACGGTCACCAGCTATACCCAGACAGCCGCCGGCACACTGACGATCGAGATGACGCCGGGCACAATCTCGCAACTGGCAGTCACAGGCAATGCAGCGCTGAACGGAAAACTTCTGTTGCAGTTCGACTCCGGATCTTTCGGAGCGGATGATCAGACATTCCTGACCGCAGCGAGCGTGACCGGCGCCTTCACTACCGCGGAAGCGAGCGGTCTCCCTGCGGATTTGGCATACGGACTCGTTTACGAAACACAGGATGTGCGACTGATCACTCAGCCAAAAAAATCCGGCCAAGTCTATGGCGACCTCGTCACGACAACGATCGACACGGCCCATGCATTCGGCCTTTTGACGGTAGACCCGCCAGCAGAAGCCTGCAGCAGCGCAGCGTGCACGGACGTCACGTATTGGATTACAGGATTCGGCGAAGCCGGATCGCTCGACGCCGGATCGCCCCAAAGCGATGCCTTCAACACGCGGACACTGGGGATCGCGGCGGGAGCGGATTACAACTTCGCCGGCGGCACCACGATCGGCATGGTCGTGGGCTTCAGCCAATCTGCGCTGACGATTTCAAATGGCTGGGGCAAGGCACTGGTCAACACCACATCGGTAGCGGTACGCGGCAGGACCGGCGTGTTGAATGGACGTCTCGACGCCGACTTATATTACACCACGCACAACACCGCGGCCCATCGCGTTGTGGCCGGACGCGGTACCGCCTATGCCGAGCCGGACGGCGATGGCTATGGCGGGGTATTGCAGTTTTCCTACCCAGAACACTCCACTTTTTCCGCCTTTGGCCGCATCAGTTATGTGCGGATTACGCAAGCAGCCATGGCTGAACAAGGGCTTGGTGCCAACAACCTGTTCGCCGGGAGCAGCACGCATGCATCGGCGCGGGGGACTTTCGGCCTGCGTTTCGGCGACGTGTTTGATCTGGGCAACGGCGCGCGTTTTATCCCCGACGCATGGGCGGGCGTGGAAACCGAACTGGCGGACACGGAGCGCACACTGCAACTGCAGTTTGCCGACGGATCGTTCGAGGCTCCTCACGCCAGTCCGGAAAGTACCTTGTTCGTGGCAGGCGGAACACTCCGTCTTCAGATTGCACCGCTCACCATCGGACTGTGGGGCAACGGAAGGCTCGGCGATCGAGAACAAAGCGGCCGGATCGGCTTGAGTGTGGCGTTCTAGATCGTGATGTTGGCCGGCATGACCGGGACTGACCGGCTTCGACCGTGAAATTGCAGTGCGATGTTCCGAAAGACGATCATCGCCGTCGCTCTGCCCCACTTTTGCCATGCCACGAGCCATGCATTAGAATCATTCTAAATATGCAGAGAACGCGTTTGTGACGCGGCGTCATGGCGGCGTTTATTCGGACTCGAAATGCCGAACGCCCTGCCGTTTTCAGAACACCGCAACACGAAATTCGTTTTCGCGCCGATCTTCACCGGCCGCCGTGCGTTCGGGATTTTTATCGTTTCCGCTCCAACACACGGATGAAAGTGTCCTATGGCTGACAGCATTGCCTCCTTTATCGCCCGCACCCTGGCCGAAGCCGGCGTCGAACGCATTTGGGGCGTCACCGGCGACTCGCTCAACGGTCTTTCCGACAGCCTGCATCGCCAGAGGAAAATCCGCTGGATGGGCACGCGCCACGAAGAGGCCGCCGCGTTCGCTGCCGGTGCCGAAGCCCATATGACCGGCAAGCTCGCCGTGTGCGCGGGTTCGTGCGGACCGGGCAATCTGCATCTCATCAACGGCCTGTTCGACTGCCAGCGCAATCATGTGCCGGTGCTGGCGATCGCCGCGCACATTCCCTCGGCCGAAATCGGCTCGGGTTATTTCCAGGAGACGCACCCGCAAGAACTGTTCCGCGAATGCAGCGTCTACTGCGAACTCGTCACCAATCCCGAACAGATGCCGCGCGTGCTCGAAATCGCCATGCGCAGCGCCATCCTGAAAAAAGGCGTGGCGGTGATCGTGCTGCCAGGCGATATCGCATTGCAGGCGATGCCGGACGGCATCGACGTGCGCTGGACCACACCGCGCGATCCCATCGTGGTGCCGCCGGAAAACGAGCTCGACGCCCTCGCGGCGATGCTCAACGGATCCGACAAGATCACGCTTCTGGCCGGTGCCGGCTGCGCCGGTGCGCACGACGAAGTGTTGAAGCTTGCCGAGACGCTGAAGGCGCCGGTCGTCCATGCCTTGCGCGGCAAGGAGCATGTCGAACACGGCAATCCTTATGACGTGGGCATGACCGGACTGATCGGCTTCTCATCGGGCTATCACGCGATGGGCGCGGCCGAAACCCTGCTGGTGCTGGGTTCCTCGTTCCCCTATCGCGCGTTCTATCCGCATCACGCCCATATCGCCCAGATCGACACCCGCCCCGAAGCGCTGGGCGCCCATACCCAGATCGATCTCGGCCTGATCGGCGACATCAAGGCGACGATCAAGGCACTGCTGCCGCGGCTGAAGACCCACAAGGATCCGGCGTTCCTCACTCTGGCGCGCGAGCACTATGCCAAGGCCCGCAAGGACCTCGACGCGCTCGCCACCGACGACGGCGCCAAAGGCCAGATCCATCCGCAATACCTGGCCAGGCTCATCAGCGAGAAAGCAGCGGACGATGCCGTCTTCACCTGCGACGTCGGCACGCCGACGGTGTGGGCCGCGCGCTATCTCAAGATGAACGGCAAGCGCCGGCTGATCGGCTCGTTCACCCACGGCTCGATGGCCAATGCCATGTCGCAGGCGATCGGCGCCCAGGCGGTCGATCCCAAGCGGCAGGTGATCGCGATGTGCGGCGACGGCGGCTTCGCCATGCTGATGGGCGACATCCTTTCGCTGAAGCAGCTCGATCTGCCGGTGAAGATCGTGATCTTCCACAATCGCAGCCTCGGCTTCGTCGCCATGGAGATGAAAGCGGGCGGCTACATTTCGGACGACACCGATCTCAACAGCCCCGACTTCACCAAGGTCGCCGAAGCCATCGGCATCAAGGGCATCCGGGTTGAAGACGCCAAGGCCTTGCCGGAAGCGCTCGACGAGGCCCTCGCCCATCCGGGACCGGTGCTGGTCGACGTAATGACCGCCAAGCAGGAACTCGCCATGCCGCCGCAGATTACGCTGGAGCAGGCCAAGGGTTTCAGCCTCTATATGATGCGCGCCATCATCAACGGCCGCGGCGACGAACTGATCGAACTCGCCAAGACCAACTGGCGGTGACGGCCCGTCACGTTTTGCCCCGCGGTAGACCGACCGCATGAAATTGGTATGCTATGCACTCTTTTTTTCATGGAGAGTGCATGGCGGGGCAGACGATCATCGAACAGCGCCGGGCGCAGATGTTTCCGGTTCTCGGCGCCGACGAGATAGCGCGGCTGAAGCGGGCCGGCGCGGAGCGCGAATTTGCCGATGGGGAATACCTCGCCCACGCGGGCGACCGCGCCGATGCCTTCCTGGTGACGGACGGCGAACTCGTCATCAGCGGCCCCGGCGGCGATGTCATCGTAACGCACGGTCCCGGCTCATTCGCCGGGGAGCTGGCGCAATTGTCGGGCCGTCCCGCCCTCGTCGATGTCCGCGCCAAAGGCCGCACGCGGGTGGTGGCAATCGATCCGGCGGAACTGCGCCAAATCCTCATCAGCGAAGCCGAACTCGGCGAACGCATCATGCGGGCGCTGATCCTGAGACGCGTCGGCCTGCTCGAACAGGGTACGGGCGGACCGATCATCGTCGGCGCGGAGGACAGCGGCGATGTCTTGCGCCTGCAAGGCTTCCTCACCCGCAACGGTCACCCGTTCCAACGGCTCGATCCGGCAAGCGACGGCGGCGCAAGTGCCATTCTCGACAAATACGCTGCGGAGCCGGGAGATCTGCCGATCGTTCTGTGCCCCGACGGTTCGGTGTTGCGCAATCCCACCGAACACCAGCTCGCGCGCTGCATCGGCCTTCTCCAGGCGATCGATCCCGCCAAAGTCTACGACGTTGCCATCGTCGGCGCCGGACCCGCGGGATTGGCGGCTGCGGTCTATGCCGGTTCGGAAGGGCTTTCCGCCATCGTGCTCGACTGCCGCGCTTTCGGCGGACAGGCCGGCGCCTCGGCGCGGATCGAAAACTATCTCGGCTTTCCCACCGGCATTTCCGGCATGGCGCTGATGGCGCGCGCCTACAATCAGGCGCAGAAGTTCGGCGTCGAAATGGCCATTCCCGACGAAGTGCAGTCGCTCCACCGCGGCGAAGGCGAATTCGCTTTGAAGCTCGCCAGCGGCAGCAGCCTCAAGGCCCGCTCGGTCATCGTGGCGACCGGCGCGCGCTATCGCCAGCTTGCGCTCGGCAACCTGTCCGAATTCGACGGCTCGAGCGTGCACTACTGGGCGTCGCCGCTGGAAGCGCGGTTATGCAAGAACCAGGACGTGGCTCTGGTCGGCGCGGGGAATTCGGCCGGTCAGGCGGCGGTGTATCTCGCCGGACATGCCGCCAAAGTCTGGGTGATCGCGAGGCGAGGCCTGGACGCGACCATGTCGCGCTATCTGATCGACCGCATTGCGGCGCAGCCGAATATCGAAGTGGTGACGGGGGCAGAGATAACCGCGCTGGAAGGCAACAGCGGGATGCTGCGGACCGTACGCTGGAAGAACCGGGACGGCGGGGAAACCGCGAAGGCCATCGCGCACCTCTTCCTCTTCATCGGCGCCCAGCCCAATACCGACTGGCTGGCGGCGTCGGGCATCCGGCTGTGCGAGAAAGGCTTCATCGCCGCCGACGGCCGCCACGAAGGCAGTCCGCTCGATACCTCGATGCCCGGTGTCTATGCGATCGGCGATGTGCGGTCGGGCTCGATCAAGCGGGTGGCATCGGCGGTCGGTGAAGGCGCGGCCGTGGTGGCGCGCATTCACCGCTATCTCGCCGACGCCGCTTAGCTACTGTCCTTTCGCTGCCGGGAGGGAAACGACCTGATCGGCCGTCATGGTGGTGCGCAGCTTGCCGTTGAAGGGCACGTAGCGAACCTGCGCCGGGGTCAAGGCCACCACCTTCTGCGGCGACTTCAATTGCACTTCGAGACGACCGACCAAGCCGGAATCGCTGGTCACGACGCGCTGGACTTCGCCGATGGGCTTGCCCTGAGCATCTTCGACCTTGGCTTCGCTGAGGGTGTCGGAAGGATTGACGACTTCGGAAATGTCGACCGTCTTCGCGGTCGAAGCCGCACGCGGGGCGTTGGCCGCCTGTTTCATCGCAGCCGCATTACCGGCCCACGCAACTCCGCCCAGCAGCATCGTTGTGACAAAAAAGGTCGTGGCGACACGCATTCTGGTGCTCCTCGAAGGTTCGAAGAAGCAATGCGCGCCGCGCGCGACGGTTCCGGGTTTACGCGATTTCGATGTAGCGGTCGGCCTTGCAGCCGCAGACCGGGCAATCGTCTTCGACATCGCCGATCACGGTGTGGCCGCATACCGGGCAGACCCGCACTTTGGCGTCGGCGAGGTCCTTGCCTTCCGTGACCGCGGCGATGGCCTGGCCGTACAGCTCGTAGTGCACCTTCTCGACTTCGAGCGCGAAGTGCATCGAGCGGGCGGCTTTCTTGTCGCCGTCGGTTTCAGCGTCCGCGATCATCGGCGGATACATGGTGGTGATCTCGTAGTCCTCGCCGCCCTGCGCATCCATGAGATTGTCGATGGTCGCCTTGATGCCGCCTTCGAGCGCCTTCAAGTGGTTGCGGGCGTGGATCGACTCCGCCGCCGCCACGCCGCGAAAGAGGCGCGCCACGACAGGATAGCCGTCGCGCTCGGCCTTCTCGGCATACGCGAGGTACTTCTGGTTGGCCTGGCTCTCGCCAGCAAACGCCGTCTTCAGATTGCCTTTGGTGCTCACGACAGTCTCCCTCGCACATCGTAGAATCAGTATTAGAACGATGAGACGAGTGCAGCCGCAGCGACAGCAGGCATAATGGCGCGCGGCGCGCCCAGCCGCGCCCTAACCGTGTCGCAACTTGAAGATGAGAATGATGCTCGTCATGACCAGCGCGGAGCCGTTGCACAGAATGATCGGCAGATCGTGGATCGAGAAGCCGTAGACCAGCCAGCACAGAAGTCCGACCGTCATCACCAGGAACATGGCGAGCGAAATGTCCTTGGTCTGCCGCGTCCGCCAAACCCGGATCACCTGCGGCAGATAGGCAGCGGTGGTGCAGAAGGCGGCGGCGAAGCCGAAGAACTGGATCAGCGCAGGGGTCATGGGGCAGCGTCGGAGTTTTGCGATTCAGGCGCATTCCTTAGCAGTCGCGTCGTGCCGCCAGTAGCCGCGACGCCGCCGCAGCGGCCATGCGCAAAAAGCTCCCCGAAACGCAAAAAGGCCAAGGAGACCGCAACGCGGCTCTCCTTGACCTTCGCGAGATACGACCGTCAGCCCTTGCGACGACGGGCAGCGCCGATGCCGGCCAGTCCGGCGCAGAGCAGCAGAAGCGTCGCCGGCTCGGGCACGTCCGGCGGCGGATTGTTCGAGCCGCCCTGATCGAGGCCGTCAAACCGGACCTGCTTCACATCGACGATGTTGCCGTCCGTGAAGGTGTCGCGGCCATGCCCGTAGGTGCCGAGGCCGGACGTGGTGAAGCTGATCCAGGTGAAGTTGTCGCCCGAGATCGTGAAGAAGTTGTTGCCCGCGCCGTCGAGCGCAAACGGAACCGAGACGTCACCGAGATTGCTGGCGAACGACACCATGCCATCGCTCTGCGCCTCGATGTTGAAGATCAGAGTCGAGAACGTATGCCCGACAAGGCCGATGGTCAGATTGGTGAAGCCCGGACCGTTGCCGGCCGCCGGGATGATCTTGGCCTGGCCGCCGGCGCCGAAATCGATCTGCCCGTCGGTGGTCGAGAAACTCACGCCGGCAGAGTGATCCGTGTTGAGGCAACCGAAGATCGAAGCGCCCGGCGCCCCGGTCGGCGCGCTGCAGGCGGCACTGATGGCGTTGATGCCCGTTCCGCCGCCGCTGGCCGCCACGATCATGGTGGCAGACGCAGGACCAGCAAATAATGCCGCGGCAGAAAACGCGACGGCCGCGAGCGTAGAGAAGCGAAGCATGGCTGATGGTCTCCCGAGATGTTGAGTCATCTCAGCAAGCCCAATGCCACGCGGAAGACGTTACGGAATGGAACTCTGAATCGACGTCAAGTTCCGGTTTTGTAAAGTTCGATGACATTTGTTGCCCTCGACGGGCAATGGTCTTCGCCGGATTACGGTAATAGCGGATTTTCCGGCCAGTTGTGCTTGGGATAGCGACCGCGCATGTCGCGGCGGGCATCGGCCCAGGCGCCTTTCCAGAAGCCCGCAATATCGGCTGTCAGTGCAATCGGCCGCCCCGCCGGCGACAGCAGCGCCAGCCGCAACGGCACGCGTCCCCCCGCCAGCTTGGGTGTTTCGGCCAAGCCATAGAAGTACTGGGCGCGGGCGGCGGCGATCGGAACCGGCTCGGTGTAATCCACGGCCGCGCGCCCGTGCGGGAGCGCCAGATGCGTCGGCAATTCCTTATCGAGCCGATTTTTCAGCGACCAATCCAAACGGCCGAGCAGCATGGCGCCGAGATCGAGCGCTGCGAGATCGGCAAGCCGCGTCAGCCCGAAGAGATGCGGCCCCAACCACTCCGAAAGGCTTGCAATCAGACTTGCGTCATCCGACGCCGGCCAGATCGCGGGCTCCAGCCCATGCATGAGAGACAGGCGCGCCTGAAGATTGCGCGCGCCGTCCGTCCACGGAAGACGTGCCGGATCGCTCCGCACGGCCTCCAGCAACACCGACGCCGCCTCGGCCGGATCGGGCGGCGCGGAGCGTTCTTCCAGCACCAGAGCGCCCAGGCATTTGCGACGGCGCGCCAATACGCTGCCGGTGGCGGGATCGAGACTCGTTTCCACCGTCTCTTCGATCCGCGCGGCGAGCGCGGCCGGCAACTCCGCGCCATCGAGCGGTGCAGCCATGGTGATGCGCGGCGATGTTTTCATCTCCAGTGCCGCGACGGCGAGGAGCCCTGCTTTGGCGAGCGGATCGGTGACGGGAAGCCGCGCTCCGCCGCCGCCGGAAAGACGAAAACTCCCAGGCTCGTTGCGACGCTGGGCCAGCCGGTCGGGAAATGCCGCGGCGATGAGAGGTGCCGGATTGCCCGCCGCGGTGCGCGCCGCGCCGATGCCGAGACGGCTGCGATACTGCTTGGCCGCCTGGCGGATGCCGTGAATCGCATTGCGGTCCGCACCGGCGGCGGACGAAGGATCTTCGATGGCCTCGAGCCGCGCCATGATGTCGGCCGGCGCATCGACGCCGGCACGCAACGGATCGCGGGCCTCGAGCAACGCCGCGATATCGCAGGCGCGGGCGGCTTCCGCAGCATTGTCCGCGGCCAGCATCATGGCGGAAAGACGCGGATGCGCGCCCAGTGCATTCATCCGCTTTCCGAGCGGCGTCACGGCACCCGTCTCGTCCATCGCGCCAAGCTCCACAAGCAGCGCACGGGCAGCCGCGACTGCGCCTTCCGGCGGCGCGTCGAGAAAAGCGAGTTTGTCCGGCGGCGTGCCCCAGGTGGCGCATTCCAGCACCAGACCGGACAATTCCGCATCCAAGATCTCCGGCCTGTCGTAGAGGCGCAGCCCGCGATGCGCCGCTTCCGTCCAAAGCCGGACCGCAATGCCGGGCGCCTCACGGCCGGCACGGCCCGCTCGCTGATCGGCCACCGCGCGGCTGACACGCTCGGTCGTAAGCCGGGTCAGGCCGCTCGCCGGATCGAACCGCGGGGCGCGGCGATAGCCGCCGTCGATGACGATCCGTACCCCCGGCACGGTGAGCGAGGTTTCGGCAATGGATGTCGCCAGCACAATGCGGCGGCCTTCGGCGGGCCTGAGCGCCATGTCCTGCGCCGCTGGCGGCAGATCGCCATGCAGCGGCAGCACTGTGGCATCGATGCCGTCGAGCGCCGTTTCGGTGCGGCGGATTTCCGCCATGCCCGGCAGAAACGCGAGAATGTCGCCCGGCGCTTCGGCAAACGCGCCGCGAATGGCGCGGGCCATCGTTGCGGGTAGATCCCGCAGGGTCTGAAGATCGCGCGCGGCGTGGCGTACCTCGACCGGATACATCCGCCCGGCGCTTTCGACGATGGTGCCGGACATGATCGCCGACAAACGGGCGCCATCGAGGGTCGCCGACATCGCCAGCAGCCTGAGGTCCGGCCGCAGCATCGCCTGCGCATCGAGGCACAACGCCAGCGCCAGATCGGCATCCAGCGACCGTTCGTGAATTTCATCGAGGATAACGGCGGCTACGCCCTCCAGCCCCGGATCGCCGGAAAGGCGGCGGACGAACAGGCCGGTCGTCACCACCTCGATGCGGGTTTTGGACGACACCGCGCTTTCGAGACGGGTGCGAAAGCCCACCGTCTGGCCCACCGCCTCGCCGATCAGACTGGCCATGCGGCTGGCGGCGGCCCGCGTGGCCAGCCGGCGCGGTTCGAGCATCAGGATGCGGCCCCGGTCCATCGGCTGAGCCCCCAACAGCGCCAGCGGCACGCAGGTGGTCTTGCCGGCACCGGGCGGGGCGACGAGCACGGCATTGGATTGCTCCCCCAGCACGGCCATGAGGCGCGGCAGGCACTCCGTGATCGGCAGGTCGGGGATCGTGAAACGCGGCGACGGCATGATCCGGTACTAGAGCATTTCCGGTTCCGCGGAAACCGGCCACCGGGCCGGAGCCGGGCGTGCATCGACGTCGCCCGATGGCGCGTGCCGGGGCCGCGTGCGGGTTCCAGCGGGGGGCCTCGAGCCGGTGCTTCAGCCTGCTTCAGGCCCGCCAGCTTCGCTCGCGTCAAAACGTGAGCTTGAAGGTCGCGCCACCGCCGGGCGTTTCGGACAGAACGACGGAAGCCCCGTGCACCGCGGCGATTTGACGAACGAGTGTCAAGCCGACGCCGGTGCCTTCGCGCTTGGTCGTGTAGAACGGCGCGAAAATATTCTCGCGCTGCTCGGCGGCGATGCCGGGGCCGTTGTCGCTGACGGTGATCAGTACCTGCCCGCTTGGTGTCCGTTGTGCCGCCAAGACGATCTTGGCATCGGGTCGGCCGCGAAGAGCATCCAAGGCATTGCGCAAGAGATTGATCAGCGCCTGATCGAGCAGAACCGCGTCGGCCGTGACTTCGAGCGTCTCCGGCTCGACCGGGGTCGTGAAGGCAATGCCATTGGCTTCCAGCTCCGGCGCAATCAAGCTGTGCAGGCGGACGAAGACGCGGCGCACCGAAAGCCGCTCCGGACGGGCGGTGAGCCGGTGGGTCAACCGACGATGGCTCTGCACGAATTGCAAGAGTCCTTCGCTGCGCTTGGCGACCGTGGCGAGCGCCATGGCTGCCTCGTCGAGGTGTTCGCGGCTTGGCGTGTCCGCCGGAAGATCGCGCGCAGCCTCCTCGACCAGATCGCGCGCGGTTGCCGCCAGCGAGGTCATCGGCGTCAGCGAGTTCATCACTTCGTGCGCCATGGTGCGGATCACCGTCTGCCACGCGGCAAGTTCCTGGGCGCTGAGTTCGTTGGCGATATTCTGCAGCGACAACAGGCGGCGCTTGCTGCCGTTCGTCACGAATTCGGTGGCGGCGATCTTGAGATGCAACGGCCCCGAGCCGCGTTCGATCGGAACCAGCGCGCTGTCGCCGGGCTTCAGGCTGGCGATGCCGGCCGCAAAGGCTTCGCCGAAAGGCTGAAAATCGCGCACCGTTTTGACCGGCGTTTCGAACAGCCGGCGGGCGGCGGGATTGAGCTGCTCCACGGTTCCGTCCGGCGCAATGGCAACGAGCGCAACCGGCATATGATCGAGCAGCGTCTGCAGCAAGCGCCTTTGCTCCTCGCGTTCGCTGCGGCTGGCCCGCAGCATCGCCATCACCCGCGCCATTGCCTTGCCGAGATCCTGCGATGCGCCATCCTGGGAAAAGCCCGCAAAACTTTGGGTGACGTCTTCGTATGTCAGCGCATCCAGAAAGCGCGCGGTTTCGCGGCTGGCGCGCGCAGCATATCGGGCGAGAAAGACGGCCTCGGCGACCGCCGCTGTGAGAACCAGCACGCCGGTCGCGATCCAGGATGTAGCGAGGACGATCCAGGCGAACACGAACAAGGTCAGCGCCAACAAGGCTGTGCGCACGCCGATTTCGGCCTGGAAGCGGCTACAGACCATATTTCTGCATCCGGCGATAAAGCGAGGCGCGCGTCAGACCCAGGGACTGCGCGGCGCGGCTGACATTGCCCTCATGCTGCGACAAAGCTTGCTGGATCGTGTTGCGCTCGACGCTGCCGAGATTGAGACCGTCGTTGGCGGCATCGCCCTGCGCCGGCCGCGGTTCGCGCGGCAGGGAGAAATCCTCCGCTTCCAAGGCGGTGCCTTCGCTCAGGATGACGGCGCGCTCGACGGCGTGGCGCAAGGCGCGGACATTGCCGGGCCAGTCGAACGCGGTCAGACGCTCCAGGGCATCGGCGGTCAAGCGCTTGCGCGGCAAATTGTATTTCTGCGCATAGAGCGCGATGAAATGCTCGAGCAGCAGCGGAATGTCTTCGCGGCGCTGGCGCAGCGGCGGCAAGGTGATCTCGACCGTGTTGATGCGATAGAGCAGATCGGTGCGAAAGACGCGCTCGTCGGCGAGCTGTTGCGGCGGCAGGTTGGTCGCCGAAATCAGGCGGACGTCGATCGCTTCGGCGCGGTCGCTGCCGACCGGCACCACTTCCCGCCGCTCCAGCGCCGTCAGAAGCTTGGTCTGAAGATGCAGCGGCACGTTGCCGATTTCGTCGAGAAACAGCGTACCGCCGGTGGCGGCCCGGAAGCGGCCGATGCGGTCATCCTTGGCGTCGGTGAAGGCGCCGCGGCGGTGGCCGAACAATTCGCTCTCGAACAAGGCCGCGGACACCGAGCCGAGGTCGACCCGCAGGAAGACTTCGCTCGCCCGCACCGATTGGCGATGAATCTCGCGGGCGACCAGCTCCTTGCCGGTGCCGTTCTCGCCGAGGATCAGCACATTGGCGCTGGTGGGGGCGGCCTTGCGGATCAGATCGAACACCTTGCGCATGGCGGGCGAGCCGCCGATCAAGGCGCTGTCGGAATGGGTGGCGGCGGCAAGACCGCGCGTGCGGGTGCGCAATTCTCCGGCTTCGCTGCGAGCGCGGCTGAGATTGGCGGCTGCGACCAGGGTCGCAATCAGACGTTCGTTTTCCCACGGCTTGACGACGAAATCGGCGGCGCCTTGCTTCATCGCCTTCACCGCCAGTTCCATATCGCCATGCGCGGTCACCAGAACGACGACGGCCTGCGGATCAATCACCAGAACGCGTGCCAGCCACGACAATCCTTCAACACCGCTGTCGGCGCCGCGAGCGAAATTCATATCCAGAAGCAGAACATCAAAACTGCCTTGGCGCGTCTTTTCCGGCAGGTCGGCCGGATTGCGTGTGGTCTCGACCGACGCGAAATGGCGCTTCAGCAGCAAGCGGGCGGCCAGAAGCACGTCTTCTTCGTCGTCCACGACAAGGATGCGCGCTGGGTTCACGAGACTGTTCATTTCCGGACACTACCCAAGCGGAACTGTACGGTATCGCGCAGTCGTGCGAAAGGGGTGTTTCGCTAAGTCATTGATTTTCAAAGGATCAGATTTGGCATGTGGCTTGCCCTTAGGGCTGTCATGGACAGGGATGATTCTTCGATGCGCAACTTCTCAGAGGACGATCCGGCGGTTCCGGCCATGGATCGTGTGATTGCCAAGGCGCCGTCATGGCGGCGCTATTGGCCCTACGGCGCGGCGGCGGCCGCTGTGCTTCTCGCCGGCATTTGGCTCATGATCGCCGGTGGCGGACGCGTCTATCGCGTTTCCATGGATCAAGTGACGATCGGAACGGTCGCCAGCGGCGCCTTCGAGGATTTTGCCGCCGTGCGCGGCACCGTGGCGCCGTTCATCACCAATTACCTCACCACCGACCAAGGCGGCACGGTCAAGCAGATCCTGGTCGAAGACGGTGCGATCGTGAAGAAAGACCAGCCCCTCATCGTGCTGGCCAATCCGACGCTGCAGCTCGAAGTCGCCGCCCGCGAAGCCGACACGGCGCGCCAGATGAGCGAAGTCGAGAACACCCGGCTGCAGCTTGAGCAGACCCGGCTCGATCACCAGAAATCGCTGTTCGAGATCGACCACGAGGTGGAGTCTTTGACCGCTGACATCGCCCGCGACAAGCGGCTGTTCGAAGCCAAAGCCCTTGCTTCTGCCACCTACGAAAAGGACAAGAGCAAACTCGCTTACGTGCTCAAGGTCCAAAGTGCCATTCAGGTCTCCCACGGCAAGATGGAAGGCATTCGCCGCGAACAGCTGGCGCAATTGAAGACGACTCTGGTGCGTCTCAACACCAATCTGGAAGCGGCGCGGCAAAGCATCGAAGCCCTGACGATCCGCGCGCCGATGGACGGCCAATTGACGGCCCTCGACGCCTTGGCGGGGCAATCGAAGCCGCAAGGCGCCGTCCTCGGGCAGGTGGATTCGCTCGACCGCTTCAAACTGACGGCGCAAGTCGACGAATTCTATCTTGGCCGCGTCCGCACCGGTCAGCAGGCTATTTCCTCGATCAATGGCCGGGACTACAAGGCGACGGTTGCCAAGGTGTACACGCAGGTGAGCAACGGCACGTTCAAGGTGGACCTCGCATTCACCGGCGCCGTGCCGACCGGTGTGCACAACGGACAGGCGGTCGAGATCAAGCTGCAGCTCGGCGGCACCACCAAGGCGCTGCTGCTGCCGTCCGGGCCGTTCTATCAGGATGGCGGCGGGACCTGGGTGTTCCTGCTCGACGGCAAGACCGCCAAGCGCCGCGCCGTGAAACTCGGCCGCCGCAACCCCGAATTCGTCGAAGTGCTCGAAGGTCTCAAACCCGGCGATCGCGTGATCGTCTCGAGTTACTCGGCCTATCAGAACATCGATCGCGTGGAGCTCGAATCCAAATGAACAATGTCAGTGAAGCAAATGCCATGATTTCGCTCAAACACATCAACAAGGTTTACCGGACGTCGGAGATCGAAACCACGGCGCTGCGCGCCATCGACATCGACGTGAAGACGGGAGAATTCGTCGCCATCATGGGGCCGTCGGGCTGCGGCAAGTCCACGCTGCTCAATGTCATCGGCATGCTCGATCAGCCGTCGAGCGGCGAATACTGGTTCGACGGCAAGAACATCTCCGGCTGGCGCGAAGCGCAGGTGTCCGGTCTGCGCAAGGCGGCGATCGGCTTCGTGTTCCAAAGCTTCAATCTCATCAGCGAGCTGACCGTGTTCGAAAACGTCGAACTGGCGCTGCTTTATCACGCCGATATTGCGGCCTCCGAGCGCAAGCGGCGGGTCAAAGAGGTGCTGAAGCGGATGGGCATTGCGCACCGCGCCCAGCATATGCCGCAGCAGCTTTCCGGCGGCCAGCAGCAACGCGTCGCCATCGCCCGCGCCGTTCTCGCGGAGCCCAAGCTGATCCTCGCCGACGAACCCACCGGCAACCTCGATTCCGCCAACGGCGAGGAAGTGATGCAACTTCTCACCGAGCTGAACCAGGACGGCACCACGATCGTGATGGTGACCCACTCCGACGCGCACGCCCAATACGCCCATCGCATCGTGGCGCTGCTCGACGGCGGCGTCGTCAGCGAAAACATCAAGCGCAGCCTGTGAGGACCACGCGATGATCGGCCACTATATTGCCATCGGCGTGCGCAATGCCGCCCGCCACAAGCTGTTCAGCTTCATCAACATCGCCGGGCTGGCGATCGGACTCACCGCGGCCATCCTGATCGGCCTTTACGTCCGCCAGGAACTGTCGTTCGACACTTGGCTTCCGGCCAGCGAACGCATCTACCGCATCAGTCTCAAGACGCACATTCCCGGTCAGCCGGTGCGCGATGCCGGCGCGGCCTCGGCCCCGCTCGGATCCACGCTGGTCGACGAGGTGCCGGGCGTGCAGGAGCAGACGCGAATCCGCACCAAAGGCTTTACCGCGATCCGTGTCGGCGACAACCGCTTTTCCGAGGTGGTCAATACCGTCGACGCCAATTTCTTCACCATGATCCGGCTGCCGTTCGTGGCCGGCGATCCGGCAAAGGCTTTGGCGCAGCCGGACGGTGTCGTGCTGACCCAACGCATGGCGCTGCGCTATTTCGGCACCGAACAGGCGATCGGCCGCACGCTGTTTTTCGACAACGCCACGCCGCGTGTCGTCACCGGCATTTTGCGCGACTTGCCCTACAACACGCAGTTCAACGGCGATGTGTTCGTCCTCTTTCCGCCGTTGCGCCCAGGATTCCAAAGCGGGGCCGCCGGAGACGACAATTCCAATTTGTGGACGACGATGGATGTCTCCTCCTACGTCCGTCTGGCGCCGGGAACCGATCCGGCCACGGTGGCGGCCGCAGTCCCCGGCGTTTTCAAGCGCCATCTGCCGGCGTCGTTCCTTTCCGTCGTTGCCTCGGTCATCCACGGTTCGGCCAGCGATCTGATTTCCGCCGAGCTGGTGCCGCTGCAAGACGTTCATCTGACGAAGTACGCCCACGGCAGCGGCCTCAAACCGGCCGGCAGCCGCGTCCTGGTCTATGGCTTCGCTGCCATTGCGATGCTGCTGCTGGCGATCGCCGGGATCAACTTCACCAATCTGGCGACGGCGCATGCCACCTTGCGCGCCCGCGAAGTGGCGCTGCGCAAAGTCGTCGGCGCCAGCAAACGGCAATTGATGGTGCAGTTCCTGATCGAGGCGGTGTTGATGGCGCTGTTGGCGCTGGTCTTCGCGTTGGCGGCGACCGAAATGCTCCTGCCGGCCTGCGGCGGCTTCCTCGGCCATCCGCTTTCGTTCAATGTCGTCACCGATTGGCCGTTCACCCTCACCGTGCTCGCCGTGACCATCGTCACCGGATTGCTGGGCGGACTTTACCCCGCTCTGGTGTTGTCGGGCTTCCGCCCCGTTGAGGCACTGCATTCGGCCGCCGCCATGCCGCGCGGCACCGGGCTGATGCGCACCGCTCTGGTGGTGTTTCAGTTTGCGATCTCGATCGGCCTGGGGATCGCAGCGTTGGTCATCTTCGCCCAGATCCGCTTTGCCGGTCAGCTCGACGTCGGCTTCGATCGCGACAACATTGTCGCCCTGACCATCGACGGGACGGGGGTGGAGCCGGTGGCGGCGGAAAACATGATGCGGTCCCTCGCCGCTTTGCCCGGCGTTTCCGCAGCCGCGCTGTCGGACATGGTTCCGGCCAGCGGCAACGCACCGATGAATGTCGCCCGTCTGCCGGGTGCCAGCGGGCAAGTGGCGGTCCTCACCTACTCGGTTTCGCCGGAATTCGCCGCCGTCTACGGCGTCCGCCTGAGCGCGGGACGTTTCCTGTCGCGCGATCGCGGGGCCGATCTCCATCACGGCCACAGCCTGGAGAACGGCCGCAACGTCCTGATCGACGAAGCCGCCGCGCTTGCCTTCGGCTACACGCCCGCAAGCGCCATCGGAAAATCCGTCGACCTGATCGGCGGACGGGTGACCATCGTCGGGGTCGTTCGCAACGTGTTGTTCTCCGGCGCCCAGGCGGTGCAGGTCGCGCCGACGGTTTTCTATGATAACCCGGCACTGTCGCGGCATATCTCGGTGCGGGTGAAAGCGGGCATGGTCGCCGAAACCCTTTCCGGCATCGACCGCGTCTGGCAGCGTTTCATTCCCGACAAGCCGCCGGTGCGCTGGTTCGTCGATGACAGCATGAACCGGCTTTATGCCGATGACGAACGGCAAGGCGCCCTGATGGGCTTGTTTGTCGGGGTTGCGATCGTCATCGCCTGCCTCGGACTATTCGGCCTGGCTGCGTTCACGGTGGGGCGCCGCACCAAGGAAATCGGCATCCGCAAGGTGTTCGGCGCCAGCAAATTCGCCATCGTGAAACTCCTCTTGTGGCAGTTCTCGATTCCGGTTCTGGTCGCCAACCTGATCGCCTGGCCGGCGGCATGGTATTACCTGCGCCACTGGCTCGACGGCTTCGCCTATCGCATCGATCTCAATCCGGCGTTCTTCGTGATACCGGGCGCGATCGCCCTCATCATCGCCTGGGCGACGGTGGCCGGACATGCCTTGCGGGTGGCACAGGCCAATCCGGTCGATGCGCTGCGTTACGAATGAAGGGAGGCGGCGCCATGACAACCATCGGTCACACATGGCGCCGCCGCAAGCGAGAGCGGCCCGAGGAAATCCTCACCGCCGCCCGGATCGAATTTCATGCCCATCCAGCCGGCGCGGTGACGATGAAGCAGATTGCCGACCGGGCCGGGGTCGCCAAAGGCACCATCTATTTGTATTACGCCAGCAAAGCGGAATTGATTACGGCCGCCATCGCAAGCGTCCGGAACAATCAAGCTCTCCCCGTCGAACAAATTTCCGTTTGATGCACTCGAACCCGCCTTTGAAACCGGGGAAGTCGGCCGCTTTCACCAACCTCACTTCGCGCCGGCCAATTTGGGCCAGATCAGGCCGTACACCACGATATAAGCGAAGCACACCATCGGCACGAAGAAGCCGACGCGCATCGACATGATATCGGCGATATGCCCCATGACCGGCGGCGCGATCGCGCCACCGACGATCGACATTACGATGATCGACGATCCGAGCTTGGTGTGCGGTCCCAGCCCTTGAATGCCGAGGGCAAAGATCGTCGGGAACATGATCGACATGAAGAAGAACGTCCCGAGCACCGCAGCGAATCCGAGATTGCCTCCCAACATCGCAACGCCGCACAACACGACGTTCACTACCGCATAGAACGTCAGCACGCGATGCGCCTTGGCCCAACTCACGACCGCACTGCCGCACAACCGGCCGAGCATGAAGAGACCGAATCCGAAATAGCCCAGCCAATCCTTGGCGACAATGTCGCTGACGTGCTGGTTCTCCATCACGTAATTGATGAAAAACGCGAAGATTCCCGACTGCGCCGAGACATACATAAACTGCGCCAGCACACCAAAAAGGAAGTGCGGCGTACGCCACAATCCTTTCCTGGCCGCACCGCCGGCCTGCTCGACGGCCTCTTCCGGCTGCAGGTCGGGCACACGCGACACCGCGAAAATGGCGAGCAGCACCGCGACCACGATGGCAATACCGAGATAGGGAACATAGAGACCGGAATTCACGTCGGCGTTCTTGGCGCCTTCGAAAATGAACGCACCGCCGATAACCGGACCGAGAATCCAACCGACGCCGTTGAAGGTCTGCGCGATATTGATCCGAGCCGCGCTCTTTTCGGCGGAACCGAGAACCGTCGTGTAGGGATTGGCGACCGTTTCCAGACAGGTCATGCCGGCGGCGAGAATGAACAAGCCGGCAAGAAACACGGCATAGGTGTGGAACTGCGTCGCCGCGACGAACCACAGTGCGCCGATCACGATCAGCGATAATCCGATGAGGATACCGCCCTTATAGCCGAACCTGCGCGCCAAGAGACCGGCGGGAATGGCCATCAGGAAATAGGCCAGGTAGTTGGCCGACTGGACGAAGCCGGACTGATACTTGGTGATGTGCAGCGTACTCTGGAAGTGCTTATTGAGAACGTCGATCAACCCGTTGCAGAACCCCCAAAGCAGGAACAGCGTGGTGACCAGCGCAAAAGTTGCAAGCATGTTCCTGCCGTCGGACAGACGGAACAGGCCGCTCTTTCCCGGATGCATGTCGCTCATAGTTTCCCCTGTATGATTATTGTTTTTTGTTTTCAGTCTTGCAGCTTAAGCGCGCCGCGTAACGCCCTTCTTCAGGATGATGTTGCCGTATTGTGCCGTCTCGCCGGTCATCAGCACCGCGAAAGCCGACTTTGTCCGGTCATAGAAGGCGAAGCGTTCGATAAACTCGGTCGCCGGCGCACCCGGCGCGTGAGCCTCGATGGCGGCGCGATAGGATTTCAGCAATTCCTCGTCGAGCCGGTCGCCATCCACCGGAGCCATCATGAAGACCGGATGCGGAACATACGAATCCAGCTCGAACAGCGGCAGGATCGCATCGAGCAGCGGGGCTATCCGCAGGCCGTCAGCGCGCAACACGCGGCCATTGACCGATTCGCCTGGAAAATGCGCATCAGCGAGCACGATTTCGTCGCCGTGTCCCATCCGGCACAGCACCGAGAGAAGGTCGGGCGACAAGAGCGGCGAGATTCCTTTCAGCATATCTGGAACTCTTCTTTGGTGTGAGATGCGGAATGCAATGCGGCCCGCCTCTTACCGCCTAAAGGGTATCGGGATAGCTCTGTTGGAGAGACTCCTGGAGCTTCTTGACGGCTTCCGCCTCGCCGGCCCGGCATACCAGTGTCGCGTCGGCCGTGTGAACGACCATCAGATCGCTGCAGCCTATGACGGCCACGAGATGGCTGGGATCATCTGAGGCGACCAGGACGTCGCGGCAATTCAGCAGCGCACTGCGGGCTGCCGACGTGGCGTTGTTCCTGTCGTCGTGCTGACAGACGGCAGCGAATGCATTCCAGGAGCCTATATCGAGCCAATTCAGCGACAAGGGAACCGCAAGCACCTCGGCACGTCCGGCACGCGAGGCCGGCTCCATGACGGCATAGTCGATGCTGATCTTTTCGATCTTCGGATACGTGCTGGCGACGATCTCATCCCGGCGCGGCGTATCGTACAGAGCCGCCATGGCGGTAACCGCCTCATAAATCGCCGGACGATAGGCGCTGAGGCAGTCGAGCAGCGTTGCCGCTTTCCAAACGAACATGCCGCTGTTCCAGAGATAGCGCTCCGGCCCCGCTGCAAAAAACGCTTCCGCAGTCTTCTTGTCCGGCTTCTCGCAAAAGCGCGAAACTACTCTCGCAGAGCCCTCTTCCGCGCCAAGTTCGAGATAACCATACGCGGTAGAGGCCGCATCCGGCGTGACGCCAAACGTCACCAGGGCATGCGCCCGGCTTTCGGCCAGACCGAATCCCGATCGCAAGCTGTCCCGGAACCGTTCTGCCGGCTCGATGACGTGATCCGCCGTGCAGACTGCGAAAACGGCATTGGCATCGCGCTGCCGCAATACGGCTCCGCAATAGCCGATGGCCGCGGCCGTGTCCCGGCCGACCGGCTCGCCGATGAACTGCTGTTCGGGCAAATTCAGAAGCCGGCAGATCTCCTCTTTGAAGATCAGGCTGCCGCAGACGAACAGTCGCTCCGGAGCCACCAGAGGCTTGAGGCGTTCAAACGCGTGTTCCAGAAGAGACCGGCCATGCAACAAGGGCAAAAGCTGCTTCGGCCGGCGTGTCCGGCTCCAAGGCCACAGTCTCGTGCCGGAACCGCCGGCCAGAATTACAACGTAGCGCATGCGGATACCCCCTTCGCATTTGCCGTGTGGCTAGAACCCCCGCAAATCCGTGCTCGACCGGCGCGGCAAACCGGGAGCCGGCGTGCGCTTCAACACCACGTATTCGATGCCGCGCGCGGCGCAGTAACCGCGCTTATCGCCTTTGTCGCCATCCTCGTTGACCACGTAATACTTCGGCTTCAGCCGTTCGATTTCGGCGTCGGCATCGAGCCACCCCGATCCGCTCGATATCAGAGCCTGCTGGACGCACCGGATCGAGCCCACCACATAGCGGCGCTCGTCCTGCGGAAGCAGCGGATGCCCTTCGCCTTTCAGAAGCCGGATATTCGCATCGTTGCCCACGACGACGTACAGATCGCCGAAGCCGGACGCCTCTTCGAAAAAGCGGGCATGTCCGGAATGAAACCAGTCGAAACAGCCCGTGACGATGACTTTGGGGCGGGACGAAGCGGCAGGAGGTACTTCCGGAAATCCCCCGAGATCGCCGTCGGAAATCTGCCGGTAGGCGATACCGCGCGATCGGCAATAGAGCTCGCGTGCCGGGTTTGCAGTTTCGCGATCGATCCAGAGATCCGCGTCCACACCGGCGGGCAATTCATCCGCTACCGCATTGAGATCGACGACGTCGGACACGTATCGTATTGCTTTCAGGAGGTAGTGCCGCTCGGCAAGCGGAAAGCGCGGCGCGCGACCGGTCGCCTGCCACACAGCGTCGTCCGGCCACAGCAACACCGACAGCGAGCCGAATTTCGATGCCTCCTGCAGAAAGCGGATATCCTTCGAGCCTAGATTGTCGAAGCCGCCGGATAGGACGACTCTTTTGCGCGTTGCGTTCATGGCCTGACCCGCACGTTGATGCGGAACGCCCCCGGCACGTTCTCCTCCGAGGCGACGATGATGTAACCGCCGCCGCACCCGGAAAACATCGCACCGGGATAATCCGCTTGATAGGCCTTCAGCAGCGCCACCAGATTCTCGCAGAGCAACGGATGATGCACGACGTGGGGCAGCAACGTTTCCCAGCAGCGCATATTCGTATTGAAAGACTCTCCCAGCCGCTTCAGGTCGCGATTGACGATCGCGTCGTAACAATCCGCGCCGCACTTTCCAAGCCGAGCGACCCAGGCGGGATCCAGGTTTTTCACCCCCAACGGGCTATAGCCCAGCGGCCGGGGCCCTACCGGCACGAATTGCAGCACGTCTTGAAGCCAGCACGCGACTTCGGGCGAATTGCAGGACTCGATATGCGACGGAAAAACGCCGTCCTCGAAGCCATAATCGTAGTCCAGCCGGTTGATCCCCGGATAGACCAGCCCGATCATGTCCTGCGAGCCGCTCGGCTCGGCCTTGCCCTCGTTTTCAGCGGCGTAGAGTTCACGCACCAGGTCTTCCGGCGGCCGCTGCGGCAACGCACCGCCCCAGATACGGGCTGCGATGGTCCGCGTGCTGCTCGCGAGACCCGAGCGATCCATCGGCAAGAATTCCGGTTCGATCTGAACCACAACCATCGAGCCGGGCGCAGCCGGATTGTGACGTGAGACGAACGGCTGGTCGATCCAGCCGCCCGCCAATTGCAGCCGGTTCGGTATCGAACCGATCACTGCTCCGACAGCCCCCACCGTCCCCCGCATCGGCATCAGCCAATTCCCACGCGCTTTCCGGCCTTGCGGCGCTCGTATTGTTCCTTGATCCAAGCGTAGGTCTTGGCGAGACCGACATCCAGCGAGGTGGACGGTTCCCAGTTCAGCACCTCTTTGATGAAGGTGTTGTCGGAGTTGCGCCCCGCGACGCCCTTGGGCGCATCGAGATCGTAATGGCGCGTCAGCGGCGTCTTCAGGTTGGCCGCCTTCTCCACTTTGGTCAGCAATTCGTCGATCGACACCAGTTCGGAGGAGCCGAGATTGACCGGGGTCGCGATCAGGTCGTCGCAATGGGTGATCTTGTCGATGCCCTGGACGCAATCGTCGATGTACATGAAGCTGCGCGTTTGGGTTCCGTCGCCCCAGATGGTGATGTCGGTGGAACCGCCGTCGAGGGATTCGATCACCTTGCGCGACAGCGCGGCCGGCGCCTTTTCACGGCCGCCATCCCAGGTGCCGTGCGGGCCGTAGACGTTATGGAAGCGCGCGATGAACGTCTTCATACCGCGCTCGGCCCAGTACTCCTGGCAGAACAGTTCGCTCATCAACTTTTCCCAGCCGTAGCCGCGCTCCGCGAACGCCGGATACGCGTCCTCTTCCCGGAGCGCGCGAACATTGGGGTCCTGCTGCAGCAGCGTGTTGTAGGCGCAGGCCGACGACGAGAAGAAATAGCGCCGCGCGCCGGCCCGATAGGCGGCCTCGATCATATGCGTGTTGACCAGGATCGACCGCAGGCATTCGACACGGAAGCGCTCGATGAATCCCATACCGCCCATGTCGGCAGCGAGATTGTAGACCTCGACCGCACCTTCGCAGACGCGCCGGCAGTTCTCCTCTACGCTGACATCGAGGCAAAGGTTCTCGACTCCGGGAACATGCTGGTACCATTCATAGAGCGGCTTCTTGTCCACCGCGCGGATGTTCCTGAAACCCTTGTTGTGGAAATAGAGCGCCAGATTGCCGGCAATAAACCCGCCCGCCCCGGTGATAACGATGAGATCGTCCTTTCCGGTGGGCGCGTCGGTCTCCACAACGCGATCGCACGGGTAGGCGACACCATGGCCGCGGAAATTTCCTGATTTGCTCGACATAGCTTTTATTGTCCTCAACTGCCGTTCGAGGCGAACTGTATCATTCCGGTTTTCGCCGTGAAGAAGGCAGATTTTGGCACGGGCATGGATATTTTTGTCTATCTTCCGGCTGCTCAGGGCGGGGCGACGTGCTAGGATCGCCAGGGCCTTGGGGGCCCGCCGAGATGTCCGCACCATCGCCGGACGGATGTCGGAGGTCCGCCGGAGACAGCGCATCCGAACGCAGAGGTTTTGGGGGGATGACATTGGAAACGCATACTCGGCCGGTCGATCCCGATTTCATCTCCCGGCAGGTCAGGGGCGCAAAGCGGTTTTATCTCGATTTGAGCCCATCGCCGCAAAGCCCTCTCGCGGTCGTGTGCGGCGGACTGGAACACTGTGCATCGGACTACAGGATGCAACGCGAGAGCTTTCCTTATTTCGCCATCGAATATGTCATCCAGGGGCGCGGCGAACTTCGTCTGGATAACGCGGTCGGCACACTCAAACCCGGCGTCCTGTTTGCCTACACGCCATCTACGGCGCACAGCATTCGAACCGATCCGCACGCGCCGCTGGTGAAGTATTTTATCGATTTCGCAGGAGCGCGTGCTTCGCGTTTATTGAAAACTTGCGGCCTGGCCGATGAAGCGATCCTGCAGGTATTTCCTCCCGACTCTCTCATGGCGATCTTCGATGAATTCATCGACGGCGGCGCGCGTGCCGGATTGGACGACGGCGAGTTCCATTCGAAGCTGCTGGAGTGCATGGCGCTGAAAATCAGGGCGGTTGCGACGCCGCCGAAAGACGCCGAATCCGTCGCATTCATCGGCTATCTGAAGTGTCGATCGCTGATCGAGCAGGATTTCCTCACGTTGAAATCGCTCGAACAGATCGCCGACACTTGCGGGATGGACGCCGCCTATATTTGCCGCTTGTTCCGCCGCTTCAGCCACCAAAGTCCCTATCAGTATCTTCTGCACCTGAAGATCAACTACGCGGCCGCGGAGCTGCACAGGTCCGATATCCTCGTGAAGGATTTGGCGGCCGAAGTCGGATTCAAGGACTGTTTTCATTTCTCGCGGACGTTCCGCAAGCTGTTGGGATCGTCGCCGGCGAAGTTCCGCAATTTGCGCTGATGCTGGCCGGATTGCCCTTCGGCGGGCGCTGCCCGCGCCGTGGTAATCGTCGCGTTGGGAATGGGTATTGGTCGGAGCTTTGGCCAGAATCCGACACGTCTTTGCGGACGCAGGTCCCAGATACCGATCACAGCACGCCCCGAGACAAGCTCCGAAGCCTGCTTGACAGCTATTTGATCGCTAGAGGACCACTGCCAAACCCAAGAACTAACGTAAGCCCTTGAAAAAGCTTGGCGCTCCCAACCGGACTCGAACCGGTGTTTCAGCCTTGAGAGGGCCGCGTCCTAGACCGCTAGACGATGGGAGCTCAGCGGAGGGGGAGGCTTATACGGGGCTAATCCCGGCGGTTCAAGCCGTCTTCGCCGCCTCCTCCCTCCGCTTCGTGTTCACCTCCCCCGCGGTCAAACGCCGTGCCGTTCGCAGGCCGCGATAGCGCAGGGGAGGAAAGGTCATTTTGCGGGGTATTTGGCGGCCCATTTGTCGTACGCCTTCAGCGTCTTTTGTGGGCTCGTCGCATAGAAGTTGTAGCCGTTGCGGCGCTCCAGCGACAATTCGTTCATGGTGTCGTGCAGCGACTGGTCGCGGTCGCCGAACACGCCCTTGCCGGTGGCGGGGTCGATGAAGCGCGGCCACAGCGGTCCGGCACCCGGCTTGGCCACGAGGCGGCGGCCCTCGGGGTCTTCCTTGCCGGTCATGATGTAGCCCATCACCGCCGTCTTCTTGAGATAAGCCACGCCCGACCGGATCGCCTGCTGCAGCTCCGGCGAGGGGTTCGGCAGGCTCATCAGATAGACCAGGAGCGACGCGCTTTCGTCGGACGCCAGCAGCGGCGGTTCGAAATTGCGGGCCGCGCACGGCTTCAGGGTCAGGGCGTCGTGCTGCTGGCCCCACACCGTGAGCGTGCCATCGGGCGCCTTCACCTGGGTGGCGAGAATGACGGCCAGCGCGCGCTTAGCCGATGCCGCCGCAGCGGCGCGCAGATCGGCGGAGACGAAGCTGTATTCGTTGTCCTTGTTGGCGGCGACGTCGGTCATCACGGTGGCGGCCAGGGTCACCGCGTCGTCATTGTAGGTGATGGCGTCGTGATAGCCGCCTTCGAGCGGCCACACCTGCGGCCAGCCGCCATTGGGAAACTGCGCCGCCAACAGATACTGCACACCCTTCACGAACGCGGCGCGATAGGGCGCATCCTGGCCGTCGGGCAGCGCTTTGATGACCCGCGCAAGGAAGAAAAGCTCGGTGGTGGTGGCGTTGTTGTCGAGCGTGCCGACATAATTCCAGCGCAGATCGCGCGGCGCGTCGAAATCGCCTTTGCCGAGGAAGTTCGAGATATTGTCGGGCACGTAGGCCTGCCCCTTCAGCCGCACCGGACCGCTGCGGTCGAAGTTCTTGCCCCACCCTCCGGCCGGAGTCTGAAACGACACGATGTTGTCGGCGACGCGGCGCGCTTCGGGTCCGGCATACCAAGCCGGGTCCTTGTCGAGCGGCATCGAGGCGTCGTGGCCGTGCTCGGGCGGTGCCGGCGGAATCTGCATCAGGTCTTTGCGTTCGGCGGCAAGCGCGGCCTGATCGGCCGCCCGCTGGACCTGCGAGCGTTGGAGATAGGTGGTCCAGGCCTCCCGTTCGGCGGCGGGCAGCATGGCGATGCGCTCCGCCGTGATGGGTTCGGCATGGACGTTGTGGCCGATTACGGCAGCAGAAGCGGCACAGGCGGCCAGGCCGAAGCCGGCCAGCAGAAGTCTGAGTTTCATGTCACACCCGGATCGTCAGGGGCTGGAACGACGGCGCTTCGAACGCCGCGAATGTCTTAATGACACCGGTAGCAATGATAACCCAGATGAAGCCTTCGGGATAGATGTGTGCGCGGTCGCGGGCGCTGGGCTCGGCCCGGCCGTTGGGGTGGGAATGGTAGCAGCCGACCACCTCCCGCCCGGAACCGCGAAGGGCCCGCTGCAAGGCGAACTGAACGGCCGGATCGATCTCGAACGCTTCCTGCGGAGCCGGCGACACATTTGCCGCAGGGTGGAATGCCGTGACCGTGACAATACCCTCCTCGCGCGTACCTTCCAGTAAGCCGCAGCACTCCGCCGGAAAGGCGTCGCGGGCGGCAGCCAGGAGTTGGGCGCGAAGAGCGGCGGCGAGGATCAGCATGCCCCCTCCGTCTCACCGCTGCGCGGTGATCCACCAGCCCCGCTTACGACCGGCCTGCTGGCGGTGGCGCTGCGCAAGGCGGGGGTAGAAGGCAAGAACATCACTCTTTCGGGGCTTCGCCGTGGATACGGGCAACCACGCTGCCGTCATCGGTGCTGAGCACCCAGACTTCATCGTCGGTAGCGGAGCGCACCCTGAGGATCAGCCGTCCCGGCTGGGTGTCGCTCGACAGGATGCGGAAGCCGGGCGCCAGCGTCATCGAAACCGGCTTTTTGGCCTGCGGCGTTACGGCCGCGGGCGCGCGATGCCCCCAGCCGGCGCTGATGCCGTAGACCATCACCCCCAATACGACGACAATCACCACGGCAAGACCGATGACGGCGGCCAGTCCGAGGCGATAGGTTGCCGTCGATTTCGGATCGACCGGTGATTCAGTGGCAGGTACTTCAGAAAGTTCAGACACGACGTCCTCCACGGGCGTGCGGACGGTTGTCGTGGCAGCCGAAGCGGCAGGCGAACGCCTGGATCGCTTCCTGGCCGGTGCCTGTTCCGACATGAGCCGCTCCCGCCTGCGCCAATTGATCGATGAAGGCCGCGTAACGCTGGAGGGCGTCCGCGACGGGACGGCAAAAATAGGAGACCCCAACCACAGGGTCAAACCGGGCGAGCATTACAAAATCGACGTACCGCCCGCCGCACCTGCCCTGCCGATCGGCCAGGACATCCCCCTGAACGTCGTCTACGAAGACGACGACGTGATCGTGATCGACAAGCCTGCGGGGCTGGTGGTGCATCCGGCCGCCGGCAATCCCGACGGGACTCTGGTCAACGCCCTGATCGCCCATTGCGGTGCGTCGCTGAAAGGGATCGGCGGCGCAGCCCGGCCGGGCATCGTTCACCGCCTCGACAAGGACACATCGGGCCTGCTGATCGCCGTCAAGAACGAGCGCGCCATGCATTCGCTCGCCAAGCAGTTCGCCAATCATACCATCGAGCGCGCCTATCACGCGGTGGTGTGGGGCTGGCCGCGCAATGCCGAAGGCCGCATCGAGACCCAGATCGGCCGCAATCCCTTCGACCGCAAACGGATGGGAGTGATGCGGCAAGGCGGCAAGGACGCCGTGACCCGCTATCGCGTGATCGAACGTTTCGGCGAGGCGACGCGACCGCTTGCCGCGCTGATCGAATGCCGGCTGGAAACCGGCCGCACCCACCAGATCCGCGTGCATCTCACCCATCTGGGACACCCGCTGATCGGCGATCCCACCTACGGCCGGGCGCGAACCGCACCGCGCGCCAAAACGCCGGAACACGAAGCCGCCTACAAGACGCTCGCCGAATTTTCCCGGCAAGCGCTGCACGCGCGTCTGTTGGGGTTCCAGCACCCCTCGCTGCACAAAACGCTTCGTTTCGAGTCCGTTTACCCCGCCGATATGGCAGAGTTGATAGAAGCTCTCCGCAGCCTCTGAATGCGATCAGCGCGAAAGGATCATCCATGACACGGGTCATCACCGGCGACGAAGAACTCATCGATCCGCGGACGCCGGAAGGAGCGCTGGCCGAATTCTACCGCGCCTTCAACAGTCGCGATCTGGCGCTGATGGAACAGAACTGGGGCGGCGACGAAGCCGTGCTCTATCACGAGCTGGGCGGCGTGCGGAACGGATGGACGGAAATCCGGGAACTTTACGAGCAGACCCTGTTGTCCAGCCCGGCCGGCGTGCTGATGACCTTCCACGATTACCGCATCGACCGCTCTGCCGATACGTTCTTCGCCGTCGGCCTGGAACGCGGCCTGCTCCGGACCCAGAAGGACGTGCTGGAATTCCGCATCCGGGCCAGTCGGCTGTTCGGCTGGCGCGGCGGCCGCTGGCGTCAGATTCACCATCACGGCTCGATCGAGGAGCCCGAATTGCTGGCCAATTACCAGACCCTTGTCCTGACGGGACAGACAGCTTCCCTCACTTGAAAAAGCCGAAATCGTCCCTACATGGAGCAGAGACGACGTCTCCGGGACGGCGTTCGTTAATAAATGCGAGGGTGCCGATTACGGCGTTCACTTTATCTGGGCCCTCGAAACGCTTAGTTTTGCCTGCCGGCCGGCTTGGCGGCAGATTTCAGAGAATGGCCGGCTGATATCGGCGGCCAAGGAACGGGGACTATGAGCAGTCGTGCGCTTCCGGCCCTTGCGGGGGAAAGCGGACTTTCGAGATACCTTTCGGAGATCAAGAAGTTTCCGCTTCTGGCTCCGGAAGAGGAGTACATGCTCGCCAAACGCTGGAAAGAGCATCAGGACCCTCGAGCGGCCCACAAACTGGTCACATCGCATCTGCGTCTCGTTGCCAAGATCGCCATGGGCTATCGCGGCTACGGCCTGCCGACCTCGGAAATCATCGCCGAGGGCAATGTCGGCCTGATGCAGGCGGTCAAACGCTTCGAACCCGAACGCGGCTTCCGCCTGGCGACCTATGCCATGTGGTGGATTCGCGCCTCGATCCAGGAATTCATTCTGCGCTCGTGGAGCCTCGTGAAGATCGGCACCACCACCGATCAGAAGAAGCTGTTCTTCAACCTGCGCAAGGCGAAGTCGAAAATCAACGCCATCGAGGAAGGCGATCTTACGCCCGAACACGTGGCGGTTCTGGCTGACCAGCTGGGCGTAGGCGAAGACGAACTCATCTCGATGAACCGCCGTCTGTCGGCGCCGGATTCCTCGCTCAACGCGCCGCTACGCTCCGATGGCGAAAGCGAATGGCAGGACTGGTTGCCGGACGAAACGCTCGACCAGGAAACCCGTATGGCCGAGACCCAGGAAGTCGACGAGCGCAAGGAACTGCTCGCAGCGGCCCTGGGCGAACTGCCCGAACGCGAGCGCGAAATCATCGCCGCCCGTCGTTTGCAGGACGAGCCGGCCACCTTGGAAGAGTTGAGCCACAAATTCGGCATCAGCCGCGAACGCGTGCGCCAAATCGAAGTGCGCGCCTTCGACCGCCTGCAACGCGCCATGAAGTCCGCCCTGCGCGAAAAGCGTGCCGGAATGGCGGAACTGAGGGCGGCGACCCAAGCGGAAGAGCGGCCGGACTGAGCATCACCGGATTCGATAAATCCTGATTCCGGGCGCCGGACGCTCGATCTTGTCCATGATCTGGCGTGGGATGGCATGCGCTACCCCCGCCTCGCGTAACAGGCCACCGATCGCCCGCGGCTTTCCGGTCACCGCGCCAACCTCGTGCCAGTTGCGTTGCGGCTCGTAAGCGCCCTTGCAGCCGCCGGTCGAACGGCAGAGCCAAAGATTGCGCGGGCTGTAGACGTAGAGAGTGCCCGGCTGTGGCTGCCCTGCCCGGACACGGTGCGTTTCGCCGCGATAGCGCAGCAACAGATCGGAGCGGCGGGCCATGTCGGGATCGACGGTGACGCGCGCGCCGGGATGAGCGTCGAGCCATCGCAGCAAGGACATTTCGGCAAACCGCGGTTTGGTGTTCTCGAGATAGAACGAGGCCGCATTGCCCACGAGCAGCAGCATCAGCGCGGCGAACGCGACACCGCGATACCGCGTCCGCGAAAAATGCAGAAACGCGTACGCCACCAGCACGACACTCGCCCAAGCCGGAACGGTGTAGTAACGCGGCACCAGATAGAGGATCGGGAACGCCAGGGAAATGAAGGCGATCCAGATCAGCGCCAGGCGTGCGGCATGGCGCAGTGCATCGCGATCGCGCTGCGGCAGCGCTTTTGCGCGCCAAGCCCAGATCGCAGCGGGTATTGCGAGCCAGAACAGCGCCGCGAATTTCTGACTGGCAAACAGCATCAACAAGGGGTCGGCCCAGACACTGACCGAAAGATTGCCTTGCCGGTCGAGCGCCGCGCCGGTCTTGGCCATGTGCTGGAATTCGCTGAGACGGCTGACGCTGTCATGGCCGGCATCGAGGCGGTAGCGATACAGCATGTCGCCGGTCATCACGCCGAAATAGGTCATCTCGGTGAGGATCGGCGCCGCAAAGCCGAGCGCGACGAACAGGTAATTGCGCCGCGCCGGGCGGCGGTCGAACGCCGCGCTGACCATGAAGAACAGCAACAGAACGGCGCTGGTTTCGCGCGTCAGGAACGACAAGCCGGCGGCAAGCCCGGCCAGAAACAGCATCGTCCGGCTCTCGGCCGTCACGAACAGCCAAAACGCCAGCGAGGCGAAAAACACCTCGACGATATCGTTGTTGATGTAGGTCGCCTGAACCACGAATTCGGGCGTCGCGGCTAACAGAAGAACAATAACGGAAGCGGCGCGCTCGCCAAGCACGCGGCGGGCAAAAAAGAAGTTCACCGCCAGCAAGCCGAAGAAGAAAATCAGGCTTGGCATCGCCAGCGCCAGCACCGAATGCCCGAAGACCGCCAGCGAGGCCGCCACCGGCAGCACCACGGTGTGGCGGGTGGCCCAATGGTTCGCACCAACCGCCGGAAAATGGGCGAGCCATGCCTCGGCTCCCAGCGCGTAGGAACGGTCGTCGGCGCCGTCATAGCCTACGAAATGCAGCGAAATCAGCGCCGCGGCAACGGCGAAGGCGACAAGCAACCAGACGTTCGTACGGTTGCGGCGGATGGGAACCGCAAGAGTCATCGACGATAACCATTTTGGGGCGTCCGAGCACGAGCAGCGGCTCGCGCAAGGCGGTAGTGGATTTCGCTTTGACTACGCTTTAAAAGGCCCCAAGTTCCAAGACGAAATCAGAGACATTTGATGCCTATCGCCACCATCGGCCGCACGTTCCGGTTCGAATCCGCACACTTTCTGCCCAAAGTTCCCGACGGCCATCGCTGCAAGAACCTTCATGGCCACAACTATCGGGTGGAGATCGAGGTCCGCGGCGAGGTCGACGCGCGCGGCTTCGTCAAGGATTTCGGCGAGCTCGATGGCGATATCGCGCCGCTGCTGGCCAAGGTCGACCACAAGCTGCTGAACGAAGTTCCGGGCCTCGAAAATCCCACAGCGGAAATCATCGCCCGTTGGTTCCTCGACCAGATCCCAGACGCCGCCCGCGTCAAGGTTTGGGAGAACGACGACTGCTGGGCGGAAGTCAGCCGGTAGCAAACTCACAGCCTCGTGACACGCCAACAATGCAGGCACGCGCCCGCGGCCCTTGCAGTGCGCTCGCACGCGATTACGCTGTCAGCGACACGAGGAGACCGACATGCACCTCAAGCTCTGGCAGATCGATGCGTTCGCGAACAAGCCGCTGGAAGGCAATCCCGCCGCCGTGGTGCCGCTCGAAACGTGGCTCGAAGCCGAGCTGATGCAGGCCATCGCGCGCGAGAACAATCTGTCGGAGACCGCCTTCTTCGTGAAAACCGGCGACGGCCGTTACGATCTGCGCTGGTTCACGCCGCGGGGCGAAGTCGATCTATGCGGCCACGCCACATTGGGAAGCGCCGCAGTGTTGTTCGAAGAACTCGAACCGGCGCTCAATAGCGTCCGCTTCGCGACACGCTCGGGCGAGTTGGTCGTGACGCGCGGCGCCGACGGCCTCACCATGACGCTTCCCAGCGATCCGCCTGCCCCGTTTGCTGCACCGAGCGGCTATGCCGAAGCCATCGGCGAAGCGCTGGGGACGATCCCGCCACGGGAATTGTTTGCAGCGCGCTATCTGGTGGGCGTGTGGGACGATCCCAAAACGATACGCGACATGAAGGGCTGCGGTGAGATCGCAGCGCTGCTGCGCCAGCAGAATTTCTGGGGCATGGCGGTAACGGCGGCGGGCGACGAGAACTACGACTTCGTTTCGCGCTTCTTCGCACCGGACAAAGGCGTCCCCGAAGACCCGGTGACCGGATCCTCGCACACCATCCTGACGCCGTTCTGGGCTGAGCGCCTCGGCAAGAAGACGATGAAAGCGCGCCAAGTCTCGCCGCGCGGCGGCGACCTCACGGTGACCGACGATGGCGCGCGCACCGTGCTTGCCGGAAAATGCGCGCTCTACATGAAGGGCGAGATTTTTGTTTAGGGCGTACCGAGAATGATGTTCCGCTCGCAGCTTCCGGGCGCCGGCTTGGCACCGGGCTCTTCACCGGTGAGCACGCGCATCCGATAGAAGTGCGGACTATTGCCGTCGGCTGAGAGGTCGGCAAGCTTCACCATGCCGGCCGGGGTGATGAGTGATTGGTTCTGCGCCACATAAATGGCGACGAACTCGGGCCACCAAGCAATATCGCCGGTCTGCGGCGTAGCCACTTCCTCGAACCGCGTCGAGTTTGGGAACTGGCTGGCCGGAATGAGGCTGTACTGAAGACCGGAATTGCAGAAGACGCGCCAGACGTATTCGGAGCCGTCGTTGTGGTTGCGGCTGATGGAGGCGACTTGCGCCTGCGAACCCGCCGGAATGGCGGATGAAGCCGGAACGGCAAGTGCTGCAAAAACCGAAACGGCAAGAAGAAGTCGGCGCATCGTGGTCCCCGTCTACCCAAGCCCGGCCCTGGCGCGGCTGTTAACCGTCTGTCCCAGAATGGGGCTGTCTTTGATCCTTTCCAGGGACGTTGCAAGGCGCTTGCCGGATTCATCCCCAGGAAGACGGCCAAAAATGGCGGGTCCCGGAGACGGGGACTCACGCGATGGCGTCGTCGTCGTTAATCGTCTCACCGAAGGCAGCCAGCCCTTCTTCGAGGTAATCGCCCAGCAGCGGCAAGCCGATCAGATACTGCGCCGTGCGCTTGTTGTGCTCGGTACGGGCGGTTTCCAGCGCCTGATCCCATTCGGAAATGTCGTAGGTGCCACGGCCGAGCCAGGCGAGCGCGACGAGATTGATCTGCTCTTCCTCGTTCAAGGCCCGAATCGCATCCGCCAACTCCTGGCGCGTGAAATCGCCCGGTGCGTCTTCGAGAATGTCGGCATCGCCGTCGTCGGTCGGGTTGGAGCCCGATTCGGAATCGGTCAGCGGCTCCTTGGCGTCGTAAGCCCGTGCCTTGAGAATAATAAAGGCGACCTTGTCGGTGGCAATCGCAAGCACAGGGGCGGCTTCAGGCGCTTCGTCGGGGATGGCCGGCATCGAAAGTTCCTCTTCGTCCGACGGAACAACGGCTTAGGCGAGACCGTGTTCCCGCCCCTCGGGCCGCGCTATAAACCGGCACGGGCTCATGCGGGGGATACGATGACAGTGAAACTATTCGGCGCACTGGCGCTGATCGCAGCATTTGCCATTCCGGCAAACGCGGGCACGAAGATCGATGATCCGATAGCGTTCGTGAAAGGCGTCTACGCGCATTGGAACACCTCGCAGCCGGAGCCCAAAGGCGTGTTCACGGCGCGCCTCGACGCGCTGGCGGCGTTGGATGAAAAAGAAGCGCATGGCGAAGTCGGGCGCGGCGACGACTTTTCCTTCTGGTGCAACTGCCAGGACGGCGATGTGAAAAACGTGACAGTGAAAGGCTGGACCGTCGCCAACGCGCCGGGCCGTAAAGTTGTCGAAGCCAAATTCCTGCTTGAAGACAAAAAAGAACACCTGCTGTTCTATTTCGAGAAGACAAAGGACGGCTGGAAGATCGACGACGTGCAATCGCTCGCTACCGGTCCGTGGACGCTGTCGGTGATCTACAAGTACGGCTGGCCCGACGGACGCTAAATCATCCGACCACGGATCATCATGCCGCCGGTGTGCGGGCGATCCCGCGCACGAATCTTTCGCGCACGCGACATTTCAAAAAACGACACATGTTTCGTTTGACTACCTGCGGGAGAATCTGTAGATACGTAACTGGGCCACGCCTCCCCAACGAGGTGCTAACATTCTGGAAGGAATGTCGGATGACAAACGATCCGCTGGCTGTGCGTCCTGCACGGCCTTTTTTTTCGTCTGGACCTTGCGCCAAGCGCCCTGGCTGGACTCCGCAAAATCTCCAACTCGATACACTCGGCCGGTCGCACCGCGGAAAACTCGGTAAGGCGCGCCTGAAGGAAGCCATCACGCGCACCAAGGCCGTGCTGGAAATTCCGGCGGATTATCGCGTCGGTATCGTGCCGGCCTCGGATACCGGCGCCGTCGAAATGGCGCTGTGGTCGATGCTGGGCGCCCGCCCCGTCGACATGCTGGCGTGGGAGAGCTTCGGCGAAGGCTGGGTCACCGACGTGATCAAGCAGCTCAAGCTGAAAGACGTGCGGGTCCTGAAAGCCGGGTACGGCGAAATTCCCGATCTCAAACAGGTCGATTTCACCCACGACGTGGTGTTCACCTGGAACGGCACCACCTCGGGCGTGCGCGTCCCCAACGGCGACTGGATTCCGGACAATCGCGAAGGCCTGACCATCGCCGACGCCACCAGCGCCGCGTTCGCGCAGGACATCGCCTGGAACAAACTCGACGTCGTCACTTTCTCCTGGCAGAAGGCGCTCGGCGGCGAAGCGGCTCACGGCATTCTGGTTCTGAGCCCCCGCGCGGTGGAGCGGCTGCAGACCTACACCCCGCCATGGCCGCTGCCGAAGATCTTCCGCATGACCAAAGGCGGCAAGCTGATCGAAGGCATTTTCGAAGGCGAAACCATCAACACGCCGTCGATGTTGGCCGTGGAAGACTATCTCGACGCCCTCAAATGGGCCGAACAGATCGGCGGCCTCAAGGCGCTGATGGCGCGTTCGAACGCCAGCCTGGCGGCCATCACCGATTGGGTGAAGACGTCGAACTGGGCTGCGTTCCTCGCCAAGGACGAAGCCATCCGCTCGAACACCTCGGTTTGCCTGAAGGTGGTCGATCCGTGGTTCGAAGCCCTCGATGCCGAAGCCAAGGCCGCGGCGGCCAAGAAGATCGCCGCCACCCTGGACAAGGAAGGGGTCGCCTTCGATCTCGGCGCCTATCGCGATGCGCCTCCGGGCCTTCGCATCTGGTGCGGTGCCACGGTCGATACCGCCGACATTAAGGCCTTACTGCCCTGGCTCGACTGGGCCTGGGCCAAGGTCAAGGCCGGCTAACCACCCGGACGCCTGAAACGCGACAGACGCATTCCCGTGTCATAGGGTTTGCCGAGCGCATTTTAGGCAAAGGGGGCTTCCGATGGCGTTTACGCCCGAGAACGATCTGGAGAGAGCCATGTTGCAGGCGGTCTCAAATCCGTCCGCGCAAGCCGACTTCTACCGCCTGCTGCTCAGCAGCGAGCTGGTGGCGCTCGGGACCATGGCCGACGCCATGACGCTCGAAACGGTGCAAGGTCCGGCCGGGGAATTCCACCCCGTGTTCACCTCGCCCGCACGGGTCGCAGCGCTGAAAACGAGACCGCTTCCGCAGTTCACGATCCAGGGACGCCGGCTGTTCGAAATCGCCGTCGGCGCCCAGTTCGTGCTCAATCCGGGATCGGTTCCCGACAAGATCATGAAGGCCGATGAGATCGACTGGTGCTTAAAGACGTTTCCGCCGGAAGGCGAAATCGTCGTGCTGCAGCCGAAAGTCTATCCCACCAGACTGGTGAAGGGATTGTGCGTCCTGTTTACCAGCCGGGCGGCGATTGACGCAGCGCATCTCGCCTTCGTGATGCGGACCGGCATCGATACCGAGCCGCATCCGTTGATCGGATTGGAAGCGGAGGGAGACGTTCCTCGCCTGGCGCAGGAAATCTTCGAAGCGGGTGCAGCGATCATGCCCGATGCCCCCATCGAAGTCGTCTATCTCGATCCTCGAGGCCCCTTGGACCCATTGCAAACGCATTTGCTGAGCGTGCCGCCGTTCTACCGGCGGGCGCTTCCACCGAATTGAGAGGGACATCCCATGCCTAAGGTACTCATTGCCGACAAGCTTTCCCCCGCCGCCGTTTCCATCTTCAAGGTTCGCGGCGTCGAGGTCGACGTCAAGACCGGCCTTCCCAAGGAAGAGCTGCTCAAAATCGTCGACCAGTACGACGGCATCGCCATCCGTTCGGCCACCAAGATCACCAAGGACGTGATCGCCGCGGCCAAGAAGCTGAAGGTCGTGGGCCGCGCCGGCATCGGTGTCGACAATGTCGACATTCCGGCCGCCACCGCAGCGGGCGTGATCGTGATGAACACGCCGTTCGGCAATTCGATCACCACCGCCGAACACGCCATTTCGCTGATGATGGCGCTGGCGCGCGAGATTCCGGCCGCCAACGCCTCTACCCACGCCGGCAAGTGGGAGAAGAACCGCTTCATGGGCGTCGAGCTGTACGGCAAGACGCTCGGCCTGATCGGCTGCGGCAACATCGGCGGCATCGTCGCCGACCGTGCCAAGGGCCTCAAGATGCACGTCATCGCCTACGATCCCTACCTGTCGGCCGAACGGGCGGCGGAACTCGGCGTCGAAAAGGCGGAGTTGGACGATCTCCTCAGCCGCGCCGACTTCATCAGCCTGCACACGCCCAAGACGGCGGAAACCAAGAACATCATCTCGGCGGCGGCGATCGCCAAGATGAAGAAGGGCGCGCGCCTCATCAACTGCGCCCGCGGCGGTCTGGTCGATGAAGTGGCTCTCAAGGCGGCGCTCGATTCCGGCCATCTCGCCGGCGCCGCTGTCGACGTGTTCGAGACCGAGCCGGCCAAGGAAAGCGTGTTGTTCGGCAACGAAAAGGTCGTCTGCACGCCGCATCTTGGCGCCTCCACCGAGGAAGCGCAGGAGAACGTCGCGCTGCAGGTCGCCGAACAGATTTCGGACTACCTCATCACCGGCGCCATCGTGAACGCGCTCAACATGCCGTCCATTACGGCGCAGGAAGCCCAGCTCGTGAAGCCGTGGATCAGCCTGGCCGAAAAGCTCGGCGCGTTCGCCGGCCAGCTCACCGAGAACGAAATCCTGGCCGTGGAAATCCTCTACGAAGGCACCGCGGCGACGCTGAACCAGCGGGCGCTGACGCAAGCGGCCCTCGCCGGCCTGCTCAAGTCGCACCTGCCGGACGTCAATATGGTCAACGCACCGGTGGTGGCCAAAGAACGCGGCATCAAGGTCAGCGAAACCCGTCAAGACCAGCGCGGCATTTATGAAGGCTACATCCAGGTGAAGGTGACGACACCGGATATGACGCGCGGCATCGCGGGCACCGTGTTCTCCGATGGTCATCCGCGCCTGATCCAGGTGAAGGACATCAAGCTCGACGCCGAATTTGCGCCGAACATGATCTACGTCACCAACGAGGACAAGCCGGGCTTCATCGGCCGCCTGGGTACAATGCTTGGCGAATCCAAGGTCAATATCGCCAACTTCACCCTCGGCCGCAGTGCGCCGGGCGAGGATTCCATCGCCCTCGTCCAGGTCGACGGCGATCCCGGCGACGACGTCATTGCCGCCATCCGCAAACTGCCGCTGGTCCGCGGCGCCAAGGCGTTAAAGTTCTAAAGCAGCGAGCATTTTTTCTCTTTCCTCCTTCGCGGCGCCCCATGCGCGGAGCGCGTATCGAGCCAAATAGCGAGGGAGGAAAGAGAAATTTGTCCCGTCCCACCACTTCATCCCTCTAGATACGCAAAAAGGCGGGAGTGCCCGCCCTTCCCGAAGAGGTTGGCGCACGGCACGCGCAGGTTAATGCGCGCAGCGACGGCACCGCGATCCTCTCCCTCGGTTTCAAAAGCGACCTGCCCAGGCGAACCGGCCCTCGCGGGCACATATCCTCGGCTATCGCTTACGTGGATGCACACGCCATCCCTTCACCTGTATCTCGCACGTGGAAATTTTTCGCTATCGCAGCCGTATTGGGGCCGCTCTTGATGCAATCCTCCCAGACCTCATTTCTGGAGATGGGAAGCGCTACAGACGATTTCAAGATGTCCAGAAAAATATTGTGGTTTTTACGCGCGAGACGCAGCCGCAATAATTTCCGGAAGATGGACGAATGAAACCGGTCACAATGATGAACGGAATTGGTGAACGAGAGGCGAGGCAATCGCACATGAATGAGGACGCCCACCACTGCGGCCATCCCCGTGGTGCCGGGACTCACTCGCCGTCTGTCGTCACCATGATGAAGTCCGTTGCTCCAGAAGGCTAAAGTTTTCGACTTATTGTGATGCCGCTTCATCCCCGAAAAGCGATATCCATTTTTCGCTAAAGCGCCTGGTACGTGCGGCAGAAAGGTCACCTTGCGGGCTTTTCTGCCGCCGCTCTTTCCCGACGGTCCGGCCGGGACTATCACCCTTCGATGCAGCGACGGAGGGGATGCCGTGTCGCCCGGAGCCTTCATCTACATCATCTGGGGTCTTTGGTTCTTTGCCTGGCTGGCCGCGTCGATCCTCGGCAAGCGCGAACGCGGCAGGCTGCACGGCGGCCTGTCGGCGCTGTTCCATCTCGTCGCCGCCTTCGCGCTGTTGCTGCTGCTCAACCTTCTGAACCCCTTCCCGGCCGCCGACCTGCGCTACGGGCTGTGGTCGACGGGCGTGCCCGATGCGCTCGGCTGGGTGCTCGTGACCATGGCGCTCGCCGCGTTCGGATTCTCCCTCTGGGCCAGCGTTCATCGCATCATCCGGCTTCATCACAGTGCCCGAGTTGTCGACGGCGGACCCTATGCGGTGGTGCGCCACCCGCTTCATGTCGGCGTGATCCTCGCCGCCGCCATAACGGCAGTCCTGTTCGGCGAACCATCGACTCTGAGCGGTGCCGTTCTGTTATCGGCCGCGCTGATCGTGAAAGTGTGCCTCGAAGAGCGCGCCAGCGATGATGCGGCCCATCGCGACTACCGCCGCCGCGTACCGATGTTCGTGCCGTTCTGGCCGACGAGAGATTAGCTGCCGCGAAATACAGCCGGCCTTTTGTCGAAGAATGCCGCCAGCGCTTCGGCGTGATCACTGCTGGCATGCGCATGGCCCTGGGCCTCGGCCGACGCCTGCATCACCGTCGCGAAATCCGCGGTCATACCTTGGCGCATCAACGCCTTGGTCTGGCGCAATACACCCGGCGGCAGGCGCGCGATGGAAACGGCGAGGCCACGCACTTCCTCCATCAGCACGGCGGAGGGCACAACGCGCGAAACGATTCCCCACCGCATAGCCGTCGTGGCATCGAGGGTATCGCCGGTGAAGAACAATTCGGCGGCACGCGCGTATCCGATCACACGCGGCAGAAGCCACGATCCGCCGTCGCCCGGCACCAGTCCGAGCTTGAGGAATGGCACCGAGAACACAGCGGTCTCCGCAGCGACGCGAATGTCGGCGAGGCATGCCACATCGTTGCCAAGCCCGATCGCGGCACCGTTCACCGCCGAAATGAGCGGCACCTCGATGCTCCACAGCGCTTGTACGACACCGTGGATATCGCGCTTATAGGCGGCGGTGATTTCTTCCGGCGTGCCGGCGAACAGGCCCGACTTTTCCTGCATCGCCTTGATATTGCCGCCGGCGGAAAACACCGGCCCGGCGCCGGTGAGGATGGCGCAGCGGATCGCGGGATCGCCATTGATCGCAGCGGCTGCATCGGCGAACAGCGCGCCATCGCCCGGCTCGCCGAGAATGTTGCGCACCTCCGGACGGTTGATCGTGAGTATGACAACCGGACCGTTCTTCTCGATAAGCAAAGCCGTCATGATGCGCCTCCTGTCGGACAGAGCTTAGCGCAGCAGGTGGAGCCCGGCGCGGCATTTGCCAATGCTTAACCACAGAAATTGCGAATCGCCTCCCGCTTAAGTGCGGGTTAGGAGGGGGTCCCCTACCGTCCTGCGGAGGGGCCTTGGTGGGGTGATAATGCGGTTTGGCAGAGTCGATATGGCCGGCAGAGCGGTGGTGCTGGGCGTGGTCGCGGCTTACGCGGCGGGCGCCCTGATTATGCTCAGCATTCTTGTTGCGACATCGCTATGGCCGGGGGCCGCTCCGACCTTCTGACAAACCCCGGCATCACGCGGATAAACGTCATTTCGCGAGTTGGCAGGCCGTCGACAAAACAATTTACACATCCTCCCCAAGCGAAACCGGCGCTCGGAATGCTGAGCCCTGGCGCTTCTCTTTCTGTCACGGAACGATTGCGGCCTGATCGGTGTGTGTCCTTCCCCATAGACGTCGCAGCGGGCTGCACCTCGCCCATAGGCAGCGAATGGCGACAGTGGCGTCATGGTGCGGTATCGCCGCTGTCAGAGCGATGACGGGCGTCACACGCCAGACGCTACGACAGCTTGGAAAGACGGTTTACAGGCCGACGGAGAGGTGGGCGAAAAAACCAGGAAAATCGGGCTTTTTTGATTTGGCACGACGGTTGCTGTCGCTCTTATGCGAGGGCTGCCGTGTTGGCAAGTCTGGGGAAGAAGAGGACATGAGAATGAAGTACGGATTAGCAATTCTGGCCGCAGCCGCCATGACCGTCGCCGCTGGTGCGGGACCCGTCACGTCACCGCCGCCGGTTATTTCTGCCCTGGGCGGCAACGTCACGGCCATCTATATCTTCGCCGATGCCGGCGACAGCAGCATTCTGGGACTGGGCGCGCCTGCCCCGGCCGTTTCCCAAATCTTCTGCAACCATCCGACCGGATCGTGCTCGACGGCAGGCACGCCGGGCGACATCATGAGCCTCGGCAACCGTAGCGGCATGCTGACGTTCACGCTGGATAACACCACCAAGAGCACGTGGTACGACAGCACCAATCCGGACGGCGACGGCAATTACCACGCCAAGATCACGACCAACTATGCCGATTTCGGCGTCGGGACCTTGTCGGCTGCGCTGCAGGCCCAGCTTGCCGGCTACTCGAACATCACGTTCGTTGGCTTCGAAGACCGCAACCTGGCTCAGGGTAGCGACTGGGACTACAACGACCTGATCTTCGCGTTCTCGAATACGGCTCCGACCGGCAATCCCGGCGTGCCCGAACCGCTGACTCTGTCGCTTCTCGGCGCGGGTCTGGCCGGCGTCTTCGGTCTTCGCCGTCTGAAGAAGAAGAGCTGATCGCCCCCCGATCAGCTCTCTACAGGAGCGGTGCCGCCCCGGCATCGCTCCTTTTCTTTTTGGGGTAAGCGCGCAGCCGATGGCTGACGAAGGCGCTCTTATTTCTTTTCCGCCCGGAGCGCTTCGTGGTGGCGGATGACTTCCTTGACGATGAAGTTCAGGAACTTTTCGGCGAAATCGGGATCGAGTTTGGCGTCGTGCGCCAACGCCCGCAGCCGGGCGATCTGCTGGGCCTCGCGCGCCGGATCGGCCGGCGGCAGGCCGTGCTCGGCCTTAAGACGGCCGACGGTCTGCGTGCACTTGAACCGCTCGGCCAAGAGATGGATCAGCGCCGCATCGATATTGTCAATGGAATCACGCAGGCGTTGCAGTTCTGGATCGGTCATCGGCACGGCCCTAGAAAACACTATGTGGAGTCTTAGGCGATCCGACCTGCCCGCCGCAATGCGCCTTACGGCCCATCGGCTTCGAAGGGATGCTCCGGCTCCTTGCAGGATTTGACCCTGGTCGGGGACATCGAGTTGTTCATCTTCCAGCACTCGTCCAGGACCGAGCAATAGCAGCCGCGGAATTGTATCTCCCGCAGCGTCCGGGTGAACCGCCGGCCAAGCGCCGGATTGGCCGGATCGGGGAGATACGCGAACGCCGTCTGGTCATCACCGGAGCGCAGCACGATCTCATTTACCTCCGTGACGGACGTTCTCGGGGAGAGCATGGCATTGGCGGCTTTAGGATCGGCGGGAAGACCGCAACAACGGCGCAGGAGATCGCGCGCCGAACTCACGGGCTGCCCTTTGTAGACGACTTCAAAACTATGGACCTTGGCCGGACCGACACCGGAGTTGCTAAGGCCGAACTGCAGAACACCATGCTCGGAGGAATCGATTTTCACCCAGCCGGTCACAAACGGCCACGTCGACGCCGAGACCATCTCTCGCTGCGTCCACGCGTTCTGGATGGCGACAACCAGCGAGACGACGGACAGGATGATCGCGCTTACGGAAATAATGAGGTCCGCCAGCGAGTGGCCGGTGCGGCGCGGCTGGGCCTGGATGTCCTCGGTCGATACCGCCAGCGGCGGCTCCGACACGCGACCGGCTTCGGACGACTTGATCTCAGACATGCGAACCCCCTCGTACGCGGCATCACCGCACACAAGGGGGCCGCCCTTACGGAAGGGACTACGACTTAGCGGTGGCTGTCAACCTCGAGCCACATGGCGTTCAGCACCGCCAAGGTGACCGCAAAGCCGAGACCCAAGACCCAAGCGAAATACCACATGATGAAACCTCAGTAGTTGGCGTTGCTGTCCGACATGATGTTCTCCGCCCGCACCGGTCCGCGCATGATGCGGTAGACCCAGCCAGTATAGGCCAGGACGATGGGCAGGAAGATCACCACGCAGGCCAGCATGATCTCGAGCGTGAGCTTGGAGGACGAACCGTCCCACACGGTCAGGCTCTGGTCGGGATGGCTCGATGACGGCAGGAAGAACGGGAACAGCGCCAGACCGGCAGTGGAAATCGTGCCCACCGGCACAAGCGCCGAGGAGATCCAGGCGAGAAGCGGCTTTTTCCGCAGCAGAACCGCCAGCACGGCGCCAAGCACGGCCACCAGCGGCGCCAGCCACAAGAGCGGAACGGCCCTGTAGTTGGCGAGCCAGCCGCCAGTGACGAGCGCAACGGTCTTGAGGGTCGGATTGGACGGACCGTTGGGAGCGAGCGCACTGGTGATTTTGTAGCCCTCGAGGTTCTGTACCCAGACGCCGGCCACAACGAACAGCAGAATGAACGCCAGCGCGGCCCACGGCATGATCGCCCGCGCCCGATCGCCCGGCTTGGCGTCCGCCGCCTTCAGCGACACCCAGGTCGAGCCATGCAGAACGTGCATCGCCACGGACGTCAGGCCGCACAACAGCGCGAACGGGTTGAGCAGCGAGAACAGCGTGATCTCCTCATGGAAGCGCAAGTCGCTGTCGAAGCCGTACGGTACGCCGACAAAGAGGTTGCCGAACGCCACACCGAAGATCAGCGCCGGCACAAAGCCGCCGACGAACAGCGCCCAGTCCCACATCGAACGCATGCCGGACGACTGGAACTTGGAGCGGAACTTGAAGCCGACCGGCCTCAGAATCAGCGCCGACAAGAGCAGGAACATCGCAAGATAGAAGCCGGAGAAGGCGGCGGCATACAGCGGCGGCCAGGCGGCGAAGATCGCACCGCCCCCGAGGATCAGCCACACCTGATTGCCTTCCCAGGTAGGCCCAACCGAATTGATGACCACGCGGCGCTCGATGTCGGTCCGTCCGACGAACGGCAACAGGATGCCGGTGCCGAAATCGAATCCGTCCATCACCGCAAAGCCGATGAGCAGGATGCCGAGCAGTGCCCACCAGATCAGACGCAGAATTTCATAGTCCATTTGGTTTACTCCGCCGCAACGAGGGTTTCGCCGACTTTGTGACCCAGCGTTTCGTCAGGCCCCAGCTTGATGTACTTCTTGAGCAGGTAGATGTCGGCCACCAGCAGCGTCGAATAGAACACGACGAAGCCGAGCAGACTGAACAGCACGTTGCCCGCGACCGTCCCCGACACCGCCAGCGAGGTCGGAAGCACGCCGTCGATCACCCACGGTTGCCGGCCATATTCGGCAACGATCCAGCCGAGCTCCGCCGCGATCCACGGCAGCGGCAAGGTCCAGAACGCCGCTTTCAGGAACAGTTTCGAGCTATCGAGCTTGCGCTTGGCCGACAGATAGAAGGCGAGCGCGAACAGAAGGATAAAGTAGAAGCCGAGACCGACCATGAAGCGGAACGACCAGAACAGCACGGGCACATTCGGCACCGTCGAGTTCGCAGCCGCTTGGATTTCGGCCGGCGTCGCGTTCTGCACATCGGGACGGTACTTCTTGAGCAGAAGCCCGTAACCGAGATCGGCAACGTGGGCGTCGAAGGTCTTGCGCAATTCCGCGTTGGTGCGGTCGCGCTTCAGCTTGTCGAGCGCGTCATAGGCGACGATGCCCGACTTGATGCGCTCCTTGGCGGCTTCGACCAGGTTGTTGATGCCGGGCACCTCCTTGTCGACCGAGCGCGTGGCGATGAGGCCCAACACCCACGGGACCTTCACTTCGGCCTTGGTGGTGTGAGTCTTCATGTCGGGGATGCCGAATACCGTGAACGACGCCGGAGCCGGTTCGGTATTCCACATCGCTTCGATCGCGGCGACTTTCATTTTCTGGTTTTGGCCCGCGACATAGCCCGACTCGTCGCCGAGCACGACGACACTGAGCGAAGCCGCCAAACCGAATGCCGCGGCCACAGTCATCGAGCGCTTGGCCAATTCCACATGCCGGCGGCGGGCCAGATAGTACGCGCTGATCGCCAGCACGAAAACCGCGCCGACGACGTAGCCTGCGCTCACCGTATGCACGAACTTGGCCTGCGCCACGGGATTGAACACCACGTCCATGAAGTTCGTCACTTCCATGCGCATGGTCTGCGCGTTGAAGCTCGAACCCACCGGATACTGCATCCAGCCGTTGGCAATCAGGATCCACAGCGCCGACAGATTGGTGCCGAGCGCGAGGCCCCAGGTGATGACGAGGTGGCCCACCTTGCTCATCCGGTTCCAGCCGAAGAAGAAGATGCCCACGAAGGTCGCTTCGAGGAAGAACGCCATCAGACCTTCGATCGCCAGCGGCGCGCCGAAGACGTCGCCGACATAATGCGAGTAGTAGGCCCAGTTCGTGCCGAACTGGAATTCCATGGTGATGCCGGTGGCAACGCCCATGACGAAGTTGATGCCGAACAGCGTGCCCCAGAACTTGGTCATGTCGCGCCAGATCTGCTTGCCCGTCATGACATAGACGGTTTCCATGATGCCAAGCAGGATCGATAGGCCCAGCGTCAGCGGCACGAACAAGAAGTGGTACAGCGCGGTTGCAGCAAATTGCAGCCGGGATAGTTCGACGATATCCATGGTGTCATCCTAACGATGGTCTGAGCCGAGAAGCCGCGCCGAAACGGCGGCCGTATCGGCAACGGTCCGATGGGACGGACTGAAGAACGCCACATAAAGACATGTGAGCAGGACGACCTTGATCGCCAGTACCGCGACTATGTCTTTCCACAAAATCGGACGTTTCATTCCCTGTTCTTCCGCACGATCCCAATCTTACGCCGGCATCTCGCCGGCTGGGCGATTAGCGTAATTCCGACAGAGTCCGCGTGATGTCGGGAGGGCTACCGGCTTCGAGCATTCCTGCGTTCGCCCCCCAGGCGACGCGTGACGCTGATCGCAGTCACCGACAAAGACTCTCATTGTTCTAAGAAAAAGTGCAGTGGAAATAATCCAGCAGGGACAACATGCCGCCCCTTTCGCCACAATTGCTGCGACTGAGAATTTGTCGCTTTTCTACCGTAGGCGGTGGCAACTCACATTCAGCCCGTTTTCCATCCCAATGGAAAAAGGCCGCCATTACCCAATCGACATGTTGGCGAGGCGAACGCGCTTTGCTAGAAATATAATGAAAACAAATAGCACGCTGTATGCCACAACCTCTGTACCGCCCGGATCCACCGCAGTGGGACGACTCGCTGTTCGAGACCGTAGTTGCCGCGGCGATCAACGGTGTCATGGCGGTCAATGAGTTCGGGCTGATCAGCGTCTTCAATGCCGCTTGCGAAGCAATGTTCCAATATCGGCGCGAGGAGGTGCTGGGCCACGGCGTTGCCATGCTGCTCGCCTCGCCGTTCCGGGAGGAATACGAAGAGCGCCTGCGCCATTATCAGGAGACCGGCGAGGCCAAAGGGGCCGGCAAAGGTCGCGAACTCGTCGGCCAGCGCAAGGACGGAACCGAGTTCCCCATTTTTCTGTCGGTCGGCGAAGGCCTCCACGACGGCCGCCGCACCTTCGTGGTCGTCGTCCAGGATCTCACCGACCTCCAACTCGAACGCGCCGTACACGCCCAACAGAGGGCCTTCCTGGCAGCGATCGTCGATTCGTCGAACGACGCGATCATCTCCAAGACCCTCGACGGTAAGGTCACGACCTGGAACCGCGCAGCCGAGGAGCTGTTCGGCTATAGCGCCGCCGAAATGATCGGCACTCCGGTCGTTCGCCTGTTTCCGGAAGACCGTCTCAATGAAGAAGCGGAAATCCTCGAACGGATCCGCGCCGGCCGTGCGCTCGAACACTACGAGACGGTACGCATCCGCAAAGACGGCACGCCGGTCGACGTTTCGGTGACGGTATCCCCCATTCGCGATCTCAACGGCAATGTCATCGGTGCCTCCAAGACGGTGCGGGACATAACCGAAAAGAAGCAGGCCGAAGCCCGGCTCCAGGCCCTTTCGGCGGAGCTCAACCACGTTGCCAGGGTCAGCGAAATGGGCCAAGTATCGGCCGCCATTGCTCACGAACTCAATCAGCCGCTGACCGCAGTTCTCAACTATACCAACGTCGCCAAACGGCTGATCGCCTCGGCCGATGTATCGGCCAAGGCCAAATCCTATGAGGCGGTGTCGAAGGCGGGCGAACAGGCCCTGCGCGCGGGGCAGATCATCCGCCGATTGCGCGACTTTGTCGAAAAACGTGAATCGACCAGGACGCTCGAAGACATCAATGCCGTAACGGAAGACGCGCTAGCCCTCGGCTTGATCGGTAACCATGCTACGGAGATCAAGACCACCCTGGCGCTTGCGCCCGACCTGCAGCCGGTTTTGATCGACAAGGTTCAAATCCAGCAGGTGCTAGTGAATCTCTTGCGCAATGCGGCCGAGGCCATGACCGAATCGGAAAGGCGTGAGCTGACCGTGACGACCTTCATGGTCAACGATTCGTGGGTCCAGGTCAGCGTGGCCGATACCGGCTGCGGGGTGTCCGACGAGCTCGCCGAGCGCCTGTTTCGGCCGTTTGTGACTACAAAAACGGGCGGAATGGGAATAGGACTAGCAATTAGTCGCTCGATCATTGAATCTCACGGCGGCCGGCTCACGATGGTCCCCAACCCAAATGGCGGGACCGTGTTCCAGTTCATTCTGCCGGTCGCGAAACGCTTGGTGGATTGAACCAATGGCCGAATCCGTTTTCATCGTTGACGACGATCCCGACATCCGCGATTCCCTTTCCCTGCTTCTCTCGGCCTCGGGCTACGCCACCAAGGCGTACGAGTCGGCGACCGCCCTGCTCGCCAGCGAAGCGCCCGAATCGGTCGGCTGCCTGATCGTGGATGTTCAGATGCCGGAAATGGACGGCATCGCCCTTCAGAAGGAACTGGTGGCCCGCCGGTCGCCACTGCAGGTGATCGTGATGACGGGTCATGCCGATATTCCGATCGCCGTCGGGGCGATGAAAGCGGGGGCCGTCGACTTCCTCGAGAAGCCGTTCGACGAACCGGTGCTTCTCGACAGCGTGCGCCGCGCGCTCGACCGTGCCTCCACGGCAGGAGATCAGGTCAAGGAAGCCCGTAATGCCGCCGCCCGTCTGGCGCTGTTGACCGAGCGGGAGCGACAAGTTCTCGATCTCATCGTCGCCGGCAAGGCCAACAAGGTCATCGCCCACGAACTTTCCATTTCGCCGCGCACTGTGGAAATCCACCGCGCGCGCGTCATGGAAAAGATGGACGCGGGAAATCTCGCGGATCTGGTGCGAAAAGCCCTCTCTATTCCTTCCTGAGCGGAATGCTTAGGCACTACTCCGTATTTCGCGGAACGCACGATCCGGCTAGATAACCCATGGTCTTATGTGGCTTTCGGGGCCTCTGGTTTGGCGACAATGGTAGACATCATCGACGACGACGACGCAGTACGGGATTCGACGCGAGCCCTACTCGAATCATATGGTTACGAAGTTCGCGATCATGCGTCTGCGGAGCAGTTTCTGCAGGCGCCAGGACTGAAGCCCGACTGCCTCCTGGTTGACCAGCACATGCCCGGCATGACCGGTCTCGACCTGCTCGAACACCTGCGCTCCCGCGGAGATCAGACGCCCGCGCTGATGATGACCGGACGCAGCGATCCCACCCTCGAACCGCGTGCCGCGCGGATCGGCGTCACGCTGCTGCACAAGCCGGTGCCCGAGGACCAGCTCGTTTTGTGGATCGAACGCGCCCGCCAGACCCACGCCTGAGCTCCGTTTACCGTTCTAGTCCGGTGCGCCCCCATGCGCGCCGTGCAGTTTGTCGTGCCGCAGGCACGCGCGGAAAAGCACCTCGCCGACCAGCAAAAATACGGTTTGCAAATCGTTTTAAAGCTGCGGCATCAGGGAAACTCCCAACTTACAGCAATTCAAAAATGGCGCATTCTCGGGACACCAATCACGTTGGGACGAGACGATGTACATGGAGGATTTTCGGAAGCACTACGACAACGAGCGGGCCCTCGGGCACGCCCTGATCGCCCGTGCCTGCGAGAAGTCCACCATGATCCGGCAACGTCTCGCCGTCGTCGCCGAAGAATTACGCCAGGCCGCTGCTACGGCTGGCAACGGAAGCGAAGGCCTCCTCAAGCTCGCGAGCCAGTTCGAACAAAACTCCAAGCCGGGAGACCACACGTGATCGGCAAAGCCCTCAGCACGATCTTACCATTAATGGTCGGGCAATCCCCCAGCTCCGGCCAAGCGTCCCCCTATACCCAGGAAACTGTGTTCGCGTATTTCAACCGACTGAAAGACGAACTTCTTTGGCCCCGGATCCCCGTCCGCATTGCACCCCCGCCAGATGGTGATCCAGCCGATTGCGCCTGACCGGCTCTAGAAATAGACCGGTCAGGCGCACCCTTTCCTTGCCTGCCACCCCCAAACTGGCCGATGCTATCCCGCATGACATTGCGGGGCTCGCCATGATCCAACGACTTTTTACTATCGTTCTTCTGAGCGCCGGACTGGCGGGCGCTGCCGTTGCGGCGCCTTCTGTTTCGAACGCCTGGATCCGGGCAATGCCGGGCGCGCTGCCGGCAGGCGGCTATTTCACCCTCGCCAACCCCGGCCCCAAGCCCGTGACTCTGATCGCGGCCCAATCGCCCGCCTGCGGCTCGCTGATGCTGCATATGACCCACACCATGGGCGGCATGACCCACATGATGCCGGTCGACAAGGTTGACGTTCCGGCCGGCGGCAGCTTCGAATTCAAGCCCGGCAGCTATCATCTCATGTGCATGGAGCCGAAGGCCTTGAAGCCCGGCACGACCGTTCCTGTGACGCTGAAATTCGCCGACGGGACGAGCCTGACGGCCTCGTTCGCAGTCAAAAACGCGACGGGGAAATAGGCTTCAGTCGACCTCTGCCGTGCAGCCCGGCAGGCCGCGCAAGAAGCCATCGGATAGCGGTCCCGGCAAGTGCAGCACCGCGAGCGCCTCACCCGCTTCCTTGGGCGTCGTACTGCCGTCGGCAAGATCGCGATAAACCTGCGCCACCCGAACCATGTCGCAGGTCTGGGGCGACAGCCGCAACGATACGACACCGGCTTCGGCGAGCGCCGTGACGTGATTGACTGCGGTGCTCACGACGTAGCCCTGGGTCTGGATGCCGTTGACGGCCAGGAACGGCACGCCATCGAGCGTGCAGACGTCCATCCCGTCGCTGTGCGCTTCGCAAATGAACTGGCACGAATCCTTGGCCATGTTGGCCTGACGCGCCGCGTAGCAGCGGGCGGACAGTGCCAGCGGCGGACGGCCGAAAGCGAACACTTCCACCGCCTCGTTGCCCTTCGCCATGGTACGGATCGACTCGAGCGGCAATTCCGGCGGCAGGCAGACCCGCGTCGCGCCGAGCTTCAGATGCAGCGCCAAAGTATCTTCGTTATAGATATTGATGAACGGACCGACGACGTGCGCCCGTCCGTTCAACAGATGCACCGTGGCGATATCGTTCGCCTCGATCATATAGCCGGCCTGAATGACATCGCCGATATCGCGGACCTCGCGCTTGGTCGTGGGCAACGCCAGAGTCGCATAGAATACTTCCTTACCGCCGCGCTCGAGCCGGTCGACCACATCGAGAATGACGTCGTCGATGAACGGCTTGCGCTTGGAGCACACCACTTCGCCGATGCAGACGCGATCAACCGGCGCTTCGTCGGCGATGCGATTGTAGAAATCGACCCAGCGGGGCTTCGGCCAGTTGTAGAGCACTGGCCCGAGCGTGAGGGAAAGTCGTGCCGTCATCGCCCCACCTATCTCCAAGCCTTCTTGTACGCGCCGGTGGTTTCGCGCTGGCCTTCGGTCAAGGCGCGCAGCTCGTCGAAATCGACCTTATCGCCGGCCGCCATGGCATCGATCGCCTTGCGGAACGCGCGCACAACGGTCGAGATATACGCCCGTCCGCGCTGGCGCCCTTCGATCTTGAACGCCGTGACGCCGATTTCGGCCAGTCGCGGCAGAAGCTCGACGGCATTGAGACTGACCGGGTCCTCGAACAGATGCGACACAGCCCCTTGCGCCTCGAAGCGGCCTTTGCACAGGGTCGGATACCCGGCAGGCTCGCCGCGTTCGAACCGTTCCACCGTAAAGCCGCCGACGCAGGCCACCAGTGCATCGGATTCCTCGCGATAACTGACATGGCTCGGCGGCGAACAGACGCCCGTCATGTTGGGCGATTTGCCGGTGGCATAGGACGAGAGCATGCAACGCCCTTCTGCCATCACACAGAGCCCGCCGAACACAAATACTTCGGTCTCGCACGGCGCAGCATGCGCGGTGAGGCGCGCGATCTCTTCGACCGTCAGCACGCGCGGCAAAACCACCCGAGCGATGCCGAAGCGGTCGCGATAAAAGGCAATGGCCTCGGGCGTGGCGGCGGCGGCCTGAACCGACAGATGCAGGCGCTGTTTGGGATGGGCCTTACGGGCGTATTCGACCAAACCGACATCGGCAAGGATCAGCGCATCGGCGCCGGCGGCTACCGCATCATCGACGCCCCGTTTCCACAGATCCGTAGAGCCGGCCCGCATGAACGTATTCAGCGCGATGAGGATCTTGGTGCCGTGATCGTGGGCGTACGTCACCGCCTCTTTCATCTCGGCGCGATCGAAATTGAGGCCGGGAAAATTGCGCGCGTTGGTTTCGTCGCGATAGCCGCAATAGACCGAATGGGCACCGGCATCGACCGCGGTCTTGAGACCGGCCGGGGTGCCAGCGGGACAGACGAGTTCGAGCGGAGTGGTCATGCGAAAGCTCCGCTGTTGGGGCCGGTCTCTTCGGGCGCGTCGAGCAGACGGCGAAGTTGCACGAACAGCATCCGCGTGCCGCGATTGACCGGACCTTGCAGACTCTTGGGCAGGCCGAGAACGGTCGACGGATCGAGTTCGGCGTTCTCGATCGCGTTGCGCAACGCCAGTACGGCTTCGGTGTCGCCTTCGATCATCAGGTCGCGCGAGAAGAACAGCGCGTCGCCATCATAGGTACCGTCGATCATGCCGATCAGGACCACCAGCGGCGCGGCGATGCGGGCGTCGTAACCCTGCGCCACCGAACGGCGGACCACCTTGAGATCGGTGCGGCCGCCTTCCGGCTTGATCAGAAATACGAACGGGCAATCCACCGGATCGATCGCAAACGTCCGCCCGGCATACTCGCCGAGCCGCGCCGCAAACGACGGCCGCGCCGCCATGGCGTTGGACAAAAGACGACGCGCGATCACTTCTAGCGGCAAGAGCGGCAGAAAGCCGGTCGCGTTGGTGAATATCGGCGGCAAATGTCCACGCATCGTCTAATCCGTTTCCCCGGACGCAAATTTTAGGCGCGTGGACCGCCGCCTCAACCCGCCGGAGCCACTTTGGCCGGTTTTGTCGCGGGCTTGCGGCAATTTGGAACGGCTACAACCAAGCCGACCGGGACGCGGGCCGATCCACACGCCGGACCGCCGCAGACGTGGATTGCTCCGTATACGGCTCGAAATCGCGCCTGGGAGTACAACCTGTTATCAGATGTTCAATTGTATTCGCGGGACGGAGAGGAAGCCGGCGCAACAGAATTTCGCGGCGGTCTGCGAGAGCGCTAACACAGGCACCCCGGCCAATACCGCAGGGGAAACGGAGACCAGTTGGTTCAGTGCACCAGGAAAGTATAGCCGTCGCAGAGGATGCGCGTGACCGTATTGGCCTGCATCACCACCCAATCGATGCGATGCGACGCCAGGGAAACATCCGTCATGGGCGCCACGCTGTGCACGCCGACTTGCAGCAGGGCCGCAATAGCCAAGCCGATGATCATCGATCGCCGCATACGTCCCTCCTATGTCGATAGGGGGATCGTACTTCAATTTGTGGCGTTTTGCTGGCGGGCGCGATGACAGATGCGTTACCGACATTACCGGCCGGTCACGCAGTTCGTTGTTTTCCTCGCGGTTTGGTCATTTACCGCCCCGCCTCGGAACCGACGGGCGCCAAATCGTGGGACGCCCGTCACACAGTTTCATCCTATTCCGCGGCAGCCTTGTTCGGCGCGCCGGGCGTGGGCAGGTATTCGATCAGTTGCGCGCCGCTCGCATATGCCCGTGACAGCGGCTTCGCCAGCGTAATCCCTGTTCCCGAGACCTGCACTCCGGCGATGTGCGACCGTTTCAGCGGCGCCGTAACAGTGATCTGAAAACCGCCCTGGCCGAAACCCGAAGAGGCCACGACGGCCGTCTCGGCGTTCGCGTTATCATCAATGGTGATCGCCTGGCCGGGCTGGAAGCCTCTGGGATCGGCGATAGCGATGGCCGTTTCGCCGGCAACAACTGCGGCTCGCGCCGTCGTTGCCCCTGACGTACCGATCGCCGCAATTTTCGCAGCCTCGCGTACATCACCCGCGCCAACCAGCACAGTCTGGCCGACATGAAAGTCCGCCACGCGGCTGACCTTCACGACACTCGCTCCGGCCACTGCACCTTGCGGGAGCGTGGCCGCTACCGGATTGCGGAAGTCGGTACAGTTGCTGTCCGTGTCCCTACCATCGGGGAAACGTCCGGCGCTGCTGTTGCTCGAGATCGCATTCACCGGCGGGAAGAGGATCGGGGCGCCGGGTGTCGGCACGAAACAGCCGCCTTTTTCCGCGCCGGAGACGGCGTGATAGCCTTCGGCCGCCCACGGATCGACGATGTTGCCGTTATTGGCGAAGTTGCCGTAGTTGAGGCTGTCGACAATCCTGCCGGACGCATCGCGCAGCACCATGCTGCCCGCGTTCACCGACAGAACCGGACCGCCAAACCACTGGTTCGGCGCCTTCGCATCCTGATAACCGGCTGTCTTCACCACCGCATCGCGAACCGCCGTTTCGATCGGATGACTTTTCGTCAGCGGCCTGTCGAGGGCGATGCCTGTCCCGAGCGCCTGAACGGGCTCATTGGTCGAATGCGGAAATGCCGTGGCAGGCGCAAAGCTGATGCCGGTTCCGCGCACGCTGAAGGGCAGATTGGCGGCATGATTGTACTTCAGCGGGGCCGTCAGCTCGATGCCGGTGCCGAGTTCCACCACATCCTCGTCGCTGATATGCGATGCCGCGAGCGCCGGCTTGAACTCCAGACGCGTCACCATCGGGTCTTCAGAGACGACCGCAGTGATCGTCACCGTCTGCTTGCTCGCCGGTGTTCCGACAATCAGTTTTCCGCCTACGGAGAAATCGAGTTTGTGACTTACGGGCCAACCGCAAACGCCGCGGACCTTGATGGCGGTCGAACCGGCCTTCACATCCTCGACGAGGGCGGTGCGCTTCGCCGCCGTACCGATGCTCTTGACGGTGACCGTTTCGATGCCGTGACCGACACTTTCAATATCGAGACGGATCGTATCGCCGGCTGAGATATTCGCCAGCGCCGCCGTCTGGATGGTGGTGGATCCGGCGGGCGCATCCGCCTCCAGATAGGCTTGCGTGCCCGGCTTGCCGACCGCCGTGACCGTGGCCACTTCGTACTTTTCGACATTGCGGCCGACCACCGGATAGGTGGTGCCGTATCCCAGCGCGATTTTTTCGCCGACCTTGAAGCCCGACACGTCCGCGACAGGAACGTTGGTCGAACCGGCCGGAATCGTGATCATGGGGTCTTCGGCGGGCTGCCACAGCGTCGTGGCGTTGTGAGCTGCGGTCCCGAGGCTGGCGATCTTGCGGGTTTCCGCCGCCACGCCATCGCCAACAACAATCGCGTCACCGACATTCATTCCATCGGTATTGCGGACATGGACGACGGTGTCGCCCGCGTTTGCCGCAACGGCCAAGCCGGAGTTCGACAACCCGAGCAGGTAAAAACCACCCGGCACCAGCTTGGTGCCAGACGGAACCGTCGCGGCCGAAAACACCGCCTGCTGGTGGGCATGCTGCGTCAGCGTCCAACCGGAAATGTCGATCGTCTGCGGACCGGCATTGTAGAGTTCGATGAACGAATTGGTGGTATTGACCGACCCGTCGCTGACCCGGAACTCATTGATCTTCACCGGAGCGACGTTCCGCACTTTTTCCACGGCGGTTTCGGATCGTTTGGCGTTCGCGGAAGTCCACACCGCTTTGGCGACAAGATCGCCATTGAGCATCGTGCGGCCCGCGGTGATCTTGAACGTCGCGCTGACGCTAGCCCCCGGCGCAATCGGGTCTGCAAAGGTTTTTGCCCCTTGCTTGGTGCCGACCGCGGCAACGGTCCAGCCTTTCGGCGCTTCCACACTTATTTTGACGCCCGTGGCGGGAGTACGGGTCGTGTTGGTGAAGGTTACCGTGGTTTCTTGCGAGGCTCCCGGCGAAAACGTTTGAAGTCCCGTCGGCGCCGCGACGGCCGAAGCCGGTGCTACCGACAGCAGCGGCACATCGTATTTCGCCGCCACGACATTGGCCTGCACCGCCTGATCGGTTGCGTCCGACGGGAACGTACCTGCAGCGGTCATGGCGCCTTCGTAGAACGTACCTTGCGAGCCGGTGCTGTTGTCGCCGCCGTTGCCGAGCAGGATAGCCCCCTGCTTGCGCATGGGATCGTAGGTCGCGTCGATGCGCGATCCATCGAACAGAACCGACAGCGGGCCATTCTGTGCATCCCCGCCCAGCGAGGTCCAATGATGCGGCTTGCCTTTGGCCATTGCGGTCACAAACCGCCAGGTGATGCTCTGCAGCGTCTTGCAGAACTTGGATTTGTCTTCGTTGACGCAACCCACCAGGTTGTTTTCCTGGTCCGTCATAATCCACGGGCCGGGCGGCGTACCGTGATACCAGGCCGACGCGTTGCCGTAATACGTCGTCTCCATGGTGCCGTTGCCGTCATCGCGGCTGTCGATCTCCGCATTGCCGTAATCGAAGCAGCAGCCGGAATTGTAGTGCTGGCCGTTGATGACCCAGTACTGCCCTTCGGCCTGATCGTCGACCGCTGTGCCTTTGGCGTCATTGAGGCGAAGCCCCATGCCGGGCGCGATAAAGACGCCATAGGCCTTATGGCCCATGATCGTGATCGGAGCCATGTCGGCCAGCGGAAGATTATTGAACCCGCCCAGGGATGGCCCGCTGAAACCGCCGCGCGGCGCTTGTTTCAGATCGTTGTGCTTGTCGGACTGGTCGTAAAGAATGGAAATCGAACAATGCGTGTTGGCGCAGAACTTATCCTGCGCGGCCGCATCGGCATACCCGCCGGCATCCGTTCCCGAAGGCTGCACAATGCCGATATCCAGCGTCTTGCCGTCCGACCACCGCACGACTTGATAAAGCGGTCCGTTGTAGGAGGCATAGAGCGCGCGGGTTGTGCTGTGCGCCGCAACGCAAGACGTTCCCGCCGCCGCGTAGATATCGCAAGGGCCTTGCGGCCGGGACGGCGGTGCAGCGTGCGCGGGAGATAGTGTTCCGCCGACCAACACCAATGCGAGAGCGGAGCTCCGCATCAATTCTTTTTTCGTTTCCATCGATGTTCTCAATCCGAATAACGGCTGAGAATAATAACTCGGACATTTATTGGTGTCGACGGAAGCGCAAGCCATTCATCGCTTGAGGCAGCCGGCTATCGAAAAATCTGCGCGTAATCACCAAGAATTGAGAACGCGAGAATTGGGGAATTACGACTGGGACGAGTGGCGCACTGTGCTAGATCAGCGTGGTTGATAGGCGCGCTCGTCCCATCCGCTCAGCCAGTTTTTATTCTGACGACGGTGAATGCGTTTGGCTTGAGCGGGAGGGAGAGCTTGGGCCCGACGATGACGACGGGGGCCGGGAGGGGG
>NZ_JAASQS010000002.1 GCF_011762045.1 Rhizomicrobium electricum
CGAGCTGCGCTTCTTGCGGCCCAAGCGACTGTTCGGGTTCGATGGAACGGCGGACGGACGACCAAGCTCCCCACGGGCTCTTGAGGCCCCAGGTGCCAGCGGCCTTCCGTCCGCCACCGCGCCGGTCAGCTTAACCGATCTGCGGGACTTCAAGTTACAAGGTGCCGAGCCTTTTGCGAGGCGGAGGGGGGACCGCGCAACCATTGCAATCCCCCCTCCGTCGCCTACGGCGCCACCTCCCCCGCTATTTCATCCTCATGCGGCTCAAGAAGTGGAAATCCGCGGGGGAGGAAAGAGAGACACTTGCTTGCAGCGCTGCGCTGTGAGCTTTTTTTGTCGCGCTTCCGTTCCGAAAACCGGTTCCCACTGTTCGGGAAGCGCTCTAGATTGCCCCGATGCAGCCTGATGTTTCCTCCGTCCGCACTGCCGATGCCGCCGCACTTGCCGAAGGCGGACAGCGGTTGCGTGCGGGTGCCCTCGTCGCGTTTCCGACCGAAACCGTTTACGGCCTCGGCGCCGATGCCACCAACGGCGAAGCCGTCGCCAGCATTTTCGCACTCAAAGGCCGGCCGCGCTTCAATCCGCTGATCGTGCACGTGCAGGGACAGGCGCAAGCCGCACAACACGTCGAATTCAATGCCGCCGCAAAGGCGCTCGCCGAAGCGTTCTGGCCTGGACCGCTGACGCTGGTGCTGCCGCGCCGGGCCGATACGCCGCTCTCGCTCCTGGTGAGCGCGGGGCTCGATACGGTGGCGGTGCGCTGTCCGGCGCATCCGATCGCACAAGCCCTGATCGCCGCCGCGGGCGTGCCGCTGGCTGCGCCGAGCGCCAATCCCTCCGGCACTGTCAGCCCGACCACCGCGCGCCATGTCGCCGAAGGCTTCGGCAACAAGATCCTCATCCTCGACGGCGGCGAGACCAAAATCGGCGTCGAGTCCACCGTGATCGGCTTCGGCTCGGACGGCGCCGTGATGCTGCGGCCGGGTGGTGTGCCGCGCGAAGCCATCGAGAAGATCGTCGGACCTCTTGCGGCACCGGCCGCGGGCGGGCCCGTGACCTCGCCCGGCATGCTGACCAGCCATTACGCGCCGCACGCGCGCGTGCGCCTCAATGCCCGCACCGCCGAGCCCGGAGAAACGCTGCTCGGCTTCGGACCCGATGCGCCGGCCGATGTGCTCAATCTCAGCCGCAAAGGCGATCTCGCCGAAGCCGCCGCGCATCTGTTCGCCATGCTGCGCGCGCTCGATACCGGAACCGATGCGATTGCCGTGATGCCGATCCCGTCCGATGGTCTCGGGGAAGCGATCAACGACCGTCTGAAACGCGCTGCGGCGCCGCGAGGCACCCATGTCTGACGTTTTCGCACAACTGAAATCCATCGTCGGCGCCAAGGGCTTTTCCGAAGACCCGGCCGAGATCGCGCCGCATCTCGAGGAATGGCGCAGCAAATACACCGGCAAGTCGCCGCTGTTGCTGAAGCCGGCGTCGACGCAGGAAGTCTCCGCCATTCTGACGCTGTGCCACGCCACCAATACGGCGGTGGTGCCGCAAGGCGGCAATACCGGACTGGTCGGCGCGCAGATTCCGTTCAACGGCGAAATCCTCATCACGCTGGCGCGGATGAACACCATCCGCGCCGTCGATGCCAAGGATGCAAGCCTGGTGGCCGACGCCGGTGTCGTGCTTGCCAACGCGCAGAAAGCGGCCGACGACGCCGGCCTGATGGTGGCCCTGAGTTTGGCCTCGGAAGGCACCACTACGCTCGGCGGACTGATCTCGACCAACGCCGGCGGCGTCAACGTGCTGCGTTACGGCATGATGCGCGAGCAGGTGCTGGGCCTCGAAGTCGTGCTCGCCGACGGCAAGAAACTCGATCTGTTGCGCACGCTGCGCAAGGACAATACCGGCTACGACCTCAAGCAGCTTTTCATCGGCGCCGAAGGCACGCTCGGCATCATCACCGCGGCGGCGATCAAACTGTTTCCCAAGCCGGAAGAACGCGCCACCGCGTTCGTTGCGGTGCCTGATGTGCATGCCGCGACCGCCCTGCTCGCCATCTTGCAGGACCGCACCAACGGTCTGCTCAACGCTTTCGAACTGATGAGCCGTGACGGGCTCGATCTGGTACTGGAGCATGTGGCGGGCGCCCGCGATCCGTTGTCGGCGCCCTCGCCCTGGTACGTGCTGTGCGAAGCCTCCGGCATCAAAGGCATCGGTGCCGTGTTCGAGAGCGCCCTGGAAAAGACACTGGAAGACGGCGTTGCCGCCGATGCCGCGATTGCCGCCAGCGAAACCCAGCGAGCGGCGTTGTGGAACTTGCGCGAAGCCATGTCGGAAGCGCAGAAGGCGGAAGGCCCGTCGCTGAAGCACGACGTGTCCGTGCCGGTGAGCGCCGCCGCCGATTTCATCGCCACCGCCATCACCGCCGTGGCCCATCGGTTGCCGCAAGCGCGCCCGGTACCGTTCGGCCATCTCGGCGACGGCAATCTGCACTTCAATTTCCAGATGGCGCGCGGCAGCGATCCCAAGGCCTATCTCGCCCATTGGGACGAAATCCAGCAGATTGTCCACGACATCGTGCACGAACACGGCGGCTCGTTCAGCGCCGAGCACGGCGTCGGCATCATGAAGCGGGCGGCGCTGAAGCGCTACAAAAGCGCCGCCGAAGTCGAGATGATGCGCACGCTGAAACGCACCTTCGATCCCAAGAACATCCTCAATCCCGGCAAGCTGATCCCCGATTGACCGGTGCGACCTTGATGCGCTGCCGCGAACTTGCGCAGCGGCGCGCCAAGGACCGGCTGAGGAATTCCGGCCTCTGTTCAAGTTTTGAGCAAGCGTCGCGTTTCAACGACACGGTCGCGCCGTTGACACCGGCTGCAGCGATAGTGTCCGCTCGGCGTCCGACATGGAGGGACCGATGCGCAGCCTCGCGAAATTTATGACCGTGACGCTCACGGCAGTGATCATGTCCGGTGCTGCCTGGGCCGCCAACGTCACCATGTTCGCGGCCGCCTCGCTGAGTTCGGCGTTGCCCGAAATCGCCGCAGCCTATCAGAAGAAGACCGGCAAGACGGTGACGTTCTCGTTCGCCGCCTCCTCGGTGCTGGCGCGCCAGATCGAAGCCTCGCCGGGCGCCGATGTGTTCATGTCTGCCGATGCCGATTGGATGGACTATCTCGAACGGAAAAACCTGATCCAGCCCTCCAGCCGCAAGACGCTCTTGTCCAGCCGACTGGTGCTGATCGCACCTGCAGCGGCGCCGGTGTCCCTGAAAATCGCGCCGCAATTCGATCTCGCCGGTGCGCTCAAAGGCGGGCGGCTGGCGGTCGCCGATCCGGCCTCGGTACCTGCAGGAAAATACGCCAAAGCCTCGCTCACCGCGCTGGGCGTATGGCCCGGCGTCGAAAGCAAGCTTGCGGCCGCCGAGAACGTGCGCGTGGCCCTCGCCTATGTCGCGCGCGGCGAAACTCCGCTTGGCATCGTCTACAGGACGGATGCGCTGGCGGAACCGAAAGTGAAGATCGTCGATACCTTCCCCGACAAGACCCACCCGCCCATCGTCTATCCCGTGGCGATGATTAAAGATGCGCGGCCGGATGCGAAGGCGTTCCTCACCTTCCTCGAAGGGCGCGAGGCAGCGGCGATTTTCGTGAAGTATGGGTTCGAGGTGGCGGGGAAATAGCGTCAGGACGCGATTTCTTTTCCCCATTTGTCGACTTCGCAGCCGCACGAGCAGGTCCAACCGCCCCACATTGCCTGATGCGCGTTTGCGGGCCTGCGCACAGTCGGCAAATCCTTGCCGCATCGTGGGCATTTCACCCGCTTGATATTGATCCCCAACTTCCCCTTTGTGGCCGTCGCGGCGATCACCACGACGATCGCGACCAGAAGCCAGAAGCTCATCTCGCGCCCCCCGAAAGAGTGCACGGTACCTTACGCTCGCAAAGCGTGTCTATATCTTGACCAATGACTTCGGCGGTTCGGCTGGCACAGCCGGCGTGCGATCTTTCGCCAGACCGCGCGCGGAGACGGCGGCGGTGATCACCGTCGCGGCGTACGGCAGGCTTTGCACGCCGAGCATGATGATCCACAGCCACGCCGCGGGATCGTCGAAGCGGCCGGTTTCCATCACCGAGACGATCGCCACGATGCAGAGCCCGAACAGCGTCGTTTCCTGCCATACGCCGCGCAGGGCTTGGCTCAGCATCGCTTCGTCGGCGCATTTGGGCGTGCGGAAGAAGCCGACGCCGCTGGTGAATATGCCGCTCCACACCGCTTTCGCCACCACATGCGTCAGCGCCAGTCCGGCAATCGACGCCATCAGCGCGCCGCGCAATCCGGAGCGCACCTTGGAGGGATAGAGCAGCAGCGTCTTCAGCATCTTCGCGGCGAACAAGGCCAGCGCGGCGGCGGACAGCACCGGCATCGGCACGTCGACATAGCGCGGCGCCGCCCACATCGCGAAACTCCAGACGAGCGCGACGAAGGTGACGATCATGCCGAGGCCGTCCGACAGCCACGGTAGCCAGCCGGAGAAGAAGTGATAGCGCTGCGCCAGCGACAGCTTAGTCGAGCCACCGAAAATCGCTCCGGCATGGCGCTTCATGATCTGCATCGCGCCGTAGACCCAGCGGTAGCGCTGGCCCTGGAACGATTTCAGCGTGTCGGGGATCAGCCCCTTGCCCATCGAGAGCGGCAGATACGCGGCGCCGTATCCCGCCTCGAACAGCCGAAGGCCGAGTTCGGTATCTTCGGTGATGCACCACGTCGCCCAACCGCCGACCTCGATCAGCTTGTCCTTGCGCACGATGGTCATGGTGCCGTGCTGGATGATGGCGTCGCTTTCGTTGCGCTCCACCATGCCGATCTGGAAGAAGCCGCGGTATTCCTCGTAACACATCGCCTTGAACAGGCTTTCGGAGGCGTCGCGGTAATCCTGCGGGCCCTGCACGATGGCGATGCGCTCGTCGGCGAAGTACGGCAGCGTCAGCCGCATCCAGTTGGGATCGACGTGATAGTCGCTGTCGATCACCGCGATGTATTTCGCGTCGGGATGGGTGACCTCGATGGCGATGTTGAGCGCGCCCGCCTTGAAGCCTTTGACGCCGCCGAAATGGAAGAAGCGGAAGCGCGGCCCCAGCGTCTCGCAATGGGCCTCCACGGGCTTCCACGTCTCTTCATCGGGCGTGTTGTTGTCGAGGACGATGACCTCGAAATTCTCGTAATCGAGCTTCGCCAGCGCGTTCAGCGTTTCGATCAGCATCTCGGGCGGCTCGTTGTAGCAAGGCACGTGCACCGAGACCATCGGCGGGTTTTCGGGAATCTCCGCCCGCACCAGACGCTTTTCCACCCGCCACAGCGCCGAAGCGAGCTCGACGCCTTCGGTGAGGATGACGATCGAGGCGAGCAGCACCAGCGGGCTCATCGCCAGGATCATCGCGATGTTGGCCGGGTCGACGTAATTGAGCGTCACCGCGTCGATCAAGAGAAGAATGCCGGTCGTCACCAGTGCCACCAGCCCGCCCATCACGACATAGCCGGTCGAGCGCACCCGCGGCATGCGGCCGAGAATGATGAGCCCGAGCAGTAGCGAGAAGATGCCCGCCACCAGCGTATATTTGCGCCATTCGGGGAACGAGCGCACCGCGCCGGTGAAGTTGAACTTCGGCTGGCCTTCGGCGTTGAAGAGGCCCCAATAGGCGCCGACGCCGCCGCCCTTGCCTTCGATGGCGGCCTTCCACGGCTGATCGTAGGCTTCGATGATGTAGTAGTCGTAGCCCTTGTCGAGCGCGAGCTGGACGAAGTTGCGGATGAAATAGGCCTGGTTGGCGAGCGAGGCGTCCGCATTGTTCATCGTGCGGCCCTGGCTCGGCCAGCCCACTTCGCCGATCACGATGGGCTTGTCGGGAAATTCGTCGGCGACGTGATTGTAGGCGCCTTGCAGGAAGCCGATCGAGCCGCGGATGTCGGAGCCTTCCCAGTACGGCAGCAGGTGCACGAAGATCACGTCGCAGTATTCGCCGATCTCCGGATGCAGGAGCCAGCTCGACCACGTTTCGGCGGTCGTGACCTTGATGCGGGCCGGCAGCGCTCGGCGGACGCGCTTGATGTAGCCGTTGAGCTGTTCGCCGGTGACGTCACCACGCATCACCGACTCGTTGCCGACGATCACGCGGTCGATCACCCGCCGGTTGGCGAGGATGACCGCCATCGCCTTTTCCATCTCGATTTCGTTCTTGTCGAGATCGGCGCCGATCCAGATGCCGAGCGACACGGTGAGACCGTAGCGGCGGGCGATTTCCGGCACCTTGTCGAGACCGTAATTCACCGTGTAGGTGCGGATGTGGCCGGTGAAGTGCGATAGCTGCTCCATGTCCGCGTCGATGCGCTCGGGCGGCACGTGCTTGAGCTGTTCGCTGTCGTAGGTGTGGCTCGGATAATAGGTGACGCCGCGCACCAAGCCGTCCCACTCGGGCGCCATCACGGTGTAGTCGCGGCTGGCCCAGAACAATGCGCTGGCCGAAACGACCAGCAGCAACGCGAGCGCAATACGCACCGCTCCGCCGCGACTGCGCAGAATCTGAGCCAACCTAGCGATCACGTCCGGGGCCTAGTCGTTATCTGCCGGTCCCATGTCCTCGCCGGCGTGCTTGTCGTCGGGATTGTTGGGGTCGGCGGGCCTCAGCCGCGGCGGCGTGACCTTCAGCAGTTCGACCTCGAACACCAGCGTCTGCATAGGCGGAATGGACGGGGGCGAACCGGCCTCGCCGTAGCCGAGTTTGTACGGGATCACGATCTGCCAGCGGTCGCCGACTTTCATCAGCGTCAGCGCCTCGGCCCAGCCCGAGATCAGGTTGTTGACCTTGAAGCGGACCGGCATGCCTTCTTCGGTGCCGTCGAAGGTTTCACCGTTGATCAGCTTGCCGGTGTAATAGACCGTCACGTAATCGGTTGCGCGCGGCCGCCAGCCGAAACCGTTCTTCAGAATCTGATAGCGCAAGCCCGAAGGCTTGATTACCGCGCCGGGCTTACCGACATGGGCCTTGTCCCAGGCCGCCAGGAAGGCCTGGTTGGCCTGCGGCGTGAGCCTGGGGTCCGACTTGGGATCCGCGGCGTTCGCATGGACCGCCGTCGCCGCCAGCAGGACCGCCAAAATCAGTGCAAGACGCATGGTTATTCCTCTCACGGGTGTGCGCGGTCCAACCGGACACGCAACTCATCCTGTCCGGGCGCAGCTACGCCCAGTGCCCTTCCTGTTCACCCCCAGAATAGCCCATAGCATGGCCGGTTGCGCCAGCCTTTTGTCGTCGCTGTTAACGATCGCGGCCCCCGAAGAGCCGCGCCAGGACGCCGCGCTTCTTGGGAGGTTTGCCGAGGGCGGCGCCGATGTAACCGCCAGCGGACGCCGGACCGCCGGGCATTTCCGCAATGGGTTCCCGCGACTGCGGCCGTTCGGCGTGGGGGGCAACCTCAAAGCCCGGCGCAGACGGGGCGGATTCGCCGCGGCCGCGCGGCAGGATGGTGCGGGCGGCATAGGTCTGCTGCCAATCGAGGTCGGGATGGCGCCCGGACAGCGGACGAGCGGGCACTTGTGGTTGCGGCCCTGCTCCAGTGGCCTGGTACTGGCGGGTTTTGACCTCCGCGATGAAGCGGTCGAGGCGGCCGGCGGTTTCGGCAAAGCGGTTGGTCATGGTCAGGCTCCCTGCCGTTTCCACCAGGTGAAACCCGCATCGCGGCTGATGACCGCCACGTCGATCGCCCCGCCCACGGTGGGGTCCTGAGCGGTGATGCGCTTCTTGAAAATGTTGAGGGCGACAAGATCGCGGGCCGTCTCGGCGAGATCGGCGCGAGCGGAAATCTCGACCACGGCGAGCACCGGATCGATATAGGCCGTCTGCTGGTAGGCGCCGATGGCCTCGTAGCAGGTCTCGACCGCTTGCGGCACGTGCTCGGCCTGCGCCGTACGCCGGATACTCTCGCGCTGGGCCGGATCGATGTCGCCGAAACTGCCGACCACCTTGTCGACCAGTTCGCCGGCGGCAACGTGGAAGACGCCGTAGATCCGCGACTCCAGTTCGATGTCGATGCCGCGCAGAAAGGCATAGGTCGCTTCGCTGTCGGCATAGAGCGAAATCGCGGCGTGCATGTCGCCGTCGATGACCGTCTGTTCCATGCAGGCGCGCTTGAGATGCCCGCCCACCATCGCCGAAACGGTATAGGTCGTCACCACCGGATAGGGTTGCGCGGTGCCGTAGCCGCCGAACACCAGCCCGGTGACGTCCTCGAGGAACAGGTCCTTGATCACGCACCAGATCGCGATGTCGTGCAGCCGCTTGCGGGCCTCGAGATCGATCGAAAAGGCGCTGAAGGAATAGCCGTTCACCTCGCACATCGCGTCGGCGTAATCGCGTTCGAGCACGGCGGCGAAATCGGGCGGAAAACACGCGAGATCCGGACGCGGCCGCCCGTCGGGATAGGCTTGGTAGCGCTTCCAGACGTTCTCGATGGCGCGCTCGAGGATCGCCTCGTCGGGACCCTCTACGCCGGTCTCCTGCAGGTAATAGGCATAGCGGAAGATGAAGCGGTGCACCGAGGCCAGCAGCCGCTTGTATTCGTCCTTATGGCGCGAGGCCGGAAAGAAGGCGTCGAGACTTTCGAGGTGCGCAAACAGGCTCGCGGGATAATCACCGAGATGAGACATCGGCTTGGGCGCAACGCGCGTGCGGTAGGTCTCGACCAGCACGTCCCAGGGATGGCCCATCAGGTCGGCCACGCCGAAGAACATCACACCGACCGGCAGGCCTTCGGCGAGGTTGAACAGCTTCTTCTGGTCGTTGCGGACGATGATCTTGCCACCGTCGATCAGGGTCACCGCGGAATCCGCGGCAAGCGCGATAGCGCGCTGATTCATCACCACAATTTCGGAAGTCATGACGCCACCCCGCCGGCAGGCTTAACCCGCCTGCTCGCCCCGGTGGCAGGATGTCACAAAGACCGGTGGATTGGGAGAGTGGCGTGCCGAGCCGCCGCTGCGGGCAGATCGGGCGCGCCCGAAAACAATTTGGGGAACGCGACGTGCACCAGCACCGCGATGCCGAACACGAACACCAGCACGCCCGAAACGCGGTTGATCAACTGCACCACGTGATCGTCGATCTTGGCGTGCAGCATACCGACCGTGGTCGTCAGCATCAGCCACCACGTCGCCGAACCGAGCATCACGCCGAGAACCCAGAACGCAGCTTCGAAGAAGCGCAGGTTTTCCGACAATCCGCCGAGGCCGGCCGCACCGGAGAAGAACCACAACAGCGTTGCCGGATTGGTGGTGGTGAGCGCAAAAGTTGTGGCCATGCCGCGGGCCGGCGATTTGGCGGCGCCGTTCTTGCCGTTGCCGTTCTTGAGCACGGGCCCCTTGCCGTTACCCGCCGCCGGGCATCCCGCGGGCGCAGCGGCCGTATTGGTATTCAGCGCATCGCCGATTCGCTCCGGCGGCGCGGCGAAGAACATCCGGATGCCCATCACCACCAGCATGATGCCGCCGACGATCTGCAGCGGCACCGAGTAGCCGTTGATGAGCTGGGCGATGGCGGTCAGGCTGAAAGCCGCGATGCAGGCGAAGATGCCGTCGCCGAGCGAGGCGCCGAGACCCGACACGAAGCCGTAGAAGGCGTTGAACTGCAGCGTCCGCCGAATGCAGATCAGATTCACCGGTCCGATCGGAACGGCTGCAATAAGCCCGATCGCCCAACCCGTGAGAATGATTGCTACGTAATCCATTAAACCCCAACAGCCGGTCCGTGTGGCGCGTTCGCCTGGATCTTTGGTTCCCCTGCGTCTATCCGGCGGGAAACCGCTTATAGAACAATATTCCCGCCGTGTGGCGAGTTCGTACCTGCGACGCCTTGCGGCCCATTCGGCCGGTAACCCTCAGGATTGTATTACGGTTCCCTGTCCCCTGACCCGTTTTGCGGCCGTTTCCCGGCCCCCCGAGCCGCCGAACCGGCAAAGTGTCCCGCCGGCCGCAACCGCTCCATGCGACGCGACGACGCGACCGTGCGTTGTCCGGAAGGCCCGCCACGCCTCTGAGGAGACCTAAGGCCTCCACCACGAAACCTGTCGCGAACCTTTCCGCAATGTAATCAGTATGCGGAATAGTTCGCATGGCACTCTTGCCGCTCGCATGCCGCTTATACGAAGAGACCGCATGGTCCGGCAACGCATGAACCGGACAGGCGTTACACGTTTCGGCCTGCTCCCGGCAACGAAAAACGCCGGAGGCACGCCTGGCTGAACGAGGAACGCGATGCGCGACATCGAACGCAAACTCATCGGGTACCGGCTGACGACGGCGGAAATCCTCTACCATATGCCCGATCATCCCAGCGTCTTGCAGAGCTTCATCTGGCAGGATCTCGATCTGGTGCCGGGCTTTCCGATGCTCAACCGCTTTCTCCAATTCTGGCAAACCAGCATCGACGGCCGCCTGCATTCCGTCCGCGTCGCCGCCCGCGGCATCATCTTCGACGCCGAAATGCGCATGGTGGGCGGTGAGTTCGTGATGAACTGAGCATTTTGGGAGATAGCTACAGCGTTTCCCAAAACCTGAGCGGCTTGCCCTGCCCGGCGGCGACCAGGGCGCCGTCGCGCATCACCGTCGTGCCGCGGATGATGGTCGCCACGGCCCAGCCAGTGGTTTCGAGCCCATCGAACGGCGTCCAGCCGCAGCGCGAGGCGATCCACGAATTCTCGATCCGCTTCTTCGCCTTCAGATCGACCACGGTGAAATCGGCGTCGTAGCCGATGCCGATACGACCCTTATTGGCGATACCGAAGATGCGCGCTGCGCCGGCACTGGTGAGATCGACGAAACGCTCCAGCGTCAGCCGTCCGGCGGCGACGTGATCGAGCATCAGGGTCACCAGGGTCTGCACCCCGGTCATGCCCGACGGGCTTTCGGGATAGGTCTTGGCCTTTTCCTCGGACCTATGAGGGGCGTGATCGGAACCGATGACGTCGATCAGGCCATCCGAAACCGCCTGCCATAACGCGTCGCGGTGATAGGCTTCGCGGATCGGCGGGTTCATCTGCGCCAGGGTGCCGAGGCGCTCGTAACATTCGGGCGCCGCCAGCGTGAGGTGCTGGGGCGTGGTTTCGACCGTCGCCAGATCGCGCGAATCGGCGAGCAGCGGCAGTTCTTCGGCCGTGGTGACATGCAGGACATGCAGCCGCCGTCCCGCCTGCCGCGCCAGCCGCAATACGCGTTCGGTGGAACTCCTCGCCGTTTCGGCATCGCGCCAGACCGGATGGGTGCGCACGTCGCCGCGTACGGCGTAGGGTTTGCGCTCGCGCAGGCGTTCCTCGTTCTCCGAGTGCACCGCCATCCGGCGCGTGCCGCCTTTCAGCGCCGCCAGGATCGCTTCCTCCTGCTCCAGAAGCAGCGTGCCCGTCGACGAGCCCAGGAAGGCTTTGACGCCGCAGACGCCCGGCAACTTCTCCAGCGCCGCCAGCGCTCCGACATTGGCCGGCGTCGCCCCGACGTAGAAGGCGTGATCGCAGTGCATCCGCCCGGCAGCCCTGGCGAGCTTGTCTTCGATGGCGGCGCGCGTGGTGGTCGGCGGATTGGTGTTCGGCATTTCGAACACGGCCGTGACCCCGCCCAACACGGCGGCTCGCGAACCCGTTTCGAGGTCTTCCTTGTGCTCGTTGCCGGGCTCGCGGAAATGAACCTGGGTGTCGATCACGCCGGGCAGGACATGCAGCCCCTGGGCGTCGAACACCTCGGCCGCCGTTCCAGCGACTCTGCCGATGGCGGCGATCCGTCCGGCACGAATACCAAGGTCGGCTTGTGCAATGCCGTTCGGCGTCGCACACATCCCTCCGCGGATCAAAAGGTCGTAGCTTTCCATGGCCCAAGCAGTAGGCTGCGTTCCCGTCCTTGGCAACTGCATCACGAGGCGATCTTGATTCGCAAACCCTGCCATCTCAGCGACCGCGCCGTCATCGCCGTATCGGGCCCGGAGGCGACCGGCTTCCTGCAAGGGCTGGTGACCAACGATGTCACAAAGCTGACGCAGCAGCCGCTCTACGCCGCCCTGCTCTCGCCGCAAGGCAAGATCCTGTTCGATTTCCTCCTGTCAGCCCAAGGCGACACGATGCTGATCGACGTCCAGAAGGACCAGCGCCCGGCTCTCGCCAAGCGGCTCTCGATGTACAAACTGCGGGCCAAAGTGGAGATCGCGGCCCGCGACGACCTGATCGTGATCGCCGACGAAGGTCCCGACGACCCGCGTCTTGCTGCCCTCGGTCAGCGCACCATCGTTCCGGCCGGCATCGAAACGGTCGACGGCGCCAGCGCCTATCATGAGTGGCGGTTCGGCCTCGGCGTGCCGGAAGCGGCCGATTTCGGCTCCGAAAAGGTGTTCGCCATGGACGGCGGCCTCGACGAGCTCAACGCCATTTCGTTCACCAAGGGCTGCTATGTCGGCCAGGAACTGACCGCGCGCATGAAGCACCGCGGCACCGACCGCAAGCGGCTGCTGCCCTTCAATGCCCCCGAATCCGAACTGAAAGCCGGTACGGCGATCGTCTCCGGCGAGGTCGAGATCGGCACCATCATGTCCTCATACGGCGACGCCGGCTTCGCGCTGGTGCGGCTGGACCGACTCGAAGCGGCGGGACCGCTCACCGTGGCCGGTACCGAGATATCGATCGTCAAACCGGAATGGCTTTTTACTTGATTCACACCACGGGCGCAGCAAAGTGGCGCCGGACTTGAATTGTTGCGCTATCGGACCGACAACCGGTTTCGAATATTCGAACAGCGCCCATTAGGAGGGATACCCCATGCTGCATCATGTTTCTGTTGGCGTGCGTGACGTCGAACGCGCCGCTCAGTTCTACGACGCCGTGCTCGGAGCACTCGGCTACAAGCGTGTCATGGAGTTCCTGCCCTACGGCATCGGCTATGGCGAAGAGCATCCCCAGTTCTGGGTCCAGCTGCCGCACAATCAGCAGGTCGCGACGGCGGGCAACGGCGTCCATATCAGCTTCGTCGCCCGTACCACCGAGGCGATCGACGCCTTCCATGCCAAGGCAGTGGAACACGGCGGCCAGGATGCCGGCGCCCCCGGCCCGCGCCCGGACTACAGCCCGGACTATTACGGCGCCTTCGTGATCGATCTCGACGGCAACAAGCTGGAAGCCACGCTGCTGCCGGAACCGGTCGAAGCGCCCGCGCCGAAGGCCGTCGCCAAGACGGCTGCCAAGAAAGCCGCGCCGAAGGCTAAGTCCGCCCCGGCCAAGAAAGCCGCTCCGGCGAAGAAGGCGGCTCCCGCCAAGAAGGCTGCGCCCGCGAAAAAGGCTGCCAAGCCGGCTGCCAAAAAAGCGGCAAAGCCGGTCGCCAAAAAGGCCGCCAAGAAGGTCGCGCCGAAGCCGGCCAAGAAGGTCGCTCCCAAGGCGGTGAAGAAGTCCGCTCCGGCCAAGACGGCCAAGAAGGCGAAAAAGGGAAAGAAGTGAGCGACGGCATTAGCCGCTGCCCGTGGCCGGGCGTCGATCCGCTGTACGTCTCCTACCATGACAAGGAATGGGGCGTACCGGAGCTCGACGCCCGAGCACTGTACGAAAAGCTGGTCCTCGACGGCTTCCAAGCGGGGCTGTCGTGGATCACCATCCTGCGGAAGCGCGAAAACTTCCGCAAAGCCTTCGAAGGCTTCCAGCCGGAAAAGATCGCCCGCTATGGCAAGCGCGAGGTGAACCGCCTCCTCGCCAACGAGGGCATCGTCCGCAGCCCGGCCAAGATCAACGCCGCCATCAAGGGCGCCCAGCTCTGGCTCGACATCCAGGAAAAGGAGCCCGGCGGGTTTCCCTATCTGATCTGGAAGCATGTCGACGGGCGGCCGAAGATCAACCACTGGCGCACCATCAAGCAGGTTCCGGCCGAAACGCCGATGAGCCAGAAGCTGGCCAAGGAGCTGAAGCAGCGCGGCTTCAATTTCTGCGGCCCGGTGATCGTCTACGCCTTCGCCCAGGCGATCGGGATGGTCAACGACCACGTCGTGACCTGTTTCCGCCATGCCGAATGCGAAGCGCTGGCGGGCAACGCCGCCTTCCCGATGCTGGAAGAAAAACGCGCCCGTACCAAGTGAATCCAGGTGAAATGAGTTTTGGGGAACCGCGATGCTGAAATACGCCCTTGCCGCCGCCCTGGTGCTGACCGCCGCCGACGCCAAGACGCCCGCCGAAGTCTGGAAGGACGGCATCAAGGACGCCAACGCCGTCTGGGCCACCCAGAAGCACGCCTATCTCAAGATCAACGACGCCGCCTACCTCCATGAAGGCGAGTTCGCCTCGCTGATCGGCGATCCCAAGAAACCGGCGACCTGGCATTGGGCCAAAGGCAAGGCGGCGAATGCGGCGCTGATCGCTTCATTCCAGAAAGGCAAGGCCGTGCTGACCAAGGGCGGCAAGCCGGTGCCGGAAGCGGCGCTCGCCAACGGCATCGATATCGCGCCCGATATCGACGTCACCGGCGGCGCGACCCAGATGGCGCCGGGCGAAACCGGCCTGCGCCTGTGGGTGTTCGATCAGACCAACAAGGCGGCGAAGGCGTTCAAGGGCATCGACGTGTTTCCCTATGATCCGGCCTATCGCGTCAGTGCCGCCTTCAAGCCCGATCCGAAGTTCACGCCGCACGTCTTCCGCACCTCGCGCGGGCTCGACAAGCAGTTCTTCCACGCCGGCGACGCGACCTTCGTGCTGCAAGGCAAGACCGTCACCCTGCCCCTCTACGGCGATGCGCGCAAACCCGCCGACGTGAAGTCGCTGTCTTCGTTCTATACCGATGAGCTGACCGGCAAAGGCGCCTATCACGCCGGGCGCTATGTCGATGTCGAATTGCCGGCCGGCAAGTTCCCGCCGGCCACGGTCACCATCGACTTCAACTTCGCCTACAATCCGAACTGCGCGCGGTCGAACTTCTTCAACTGCCCGTTCGCGGTCGACTTCATTCCGCTGGCGATGAAAGCCGGCGAAAAGGACCCGCACGCGGCGGCGCATTAAGGCCGGAAAGGCTGTCTCAGAGCTTCATCACCAGACCGGCGCTGGCGGTCAGGAAGTACTTGCCGGTGTCGCCCATGTTGAGGTTCTGGATGCGCCCCAGCACCCGCAGTTCCGCGCCGCCGTAGGAGTACGACAAGCCGAAACCGATTTCCGGGCTGACTTCCGTCTTGCCCTGCAACACGGCGTATTCCGTGGCGGTGGTGATGACGTCCTTCGAGGTATCCGTCGCACTGCGCAGGTGCGAGGTGACCGTCGAGTCCGTCTTGGTGACTTCCTTCAGCTTGTCGATCGATATCCCGGTGAGGAAGAATGGCGCCAGCCCGGTGTTGCCGAGCGGATAGCGAACCAGGAGGTCGAACGCGAACGCCGATGACGAGGTATGGTAGGCCGTCACGGTCTTGGTCGAAATCTTGGTCGTATCGGTGAGGACATCCGGCAGCGTCGCATTCACGGTCTCGCCGTCGCCGTAGGCCCTGCGGACCGAGCCTTCCAGCGCGAAGTACTTGCCCATGGTAACGCCGATGATCGGCGCATAGCCGGTAACTTCCTTGCCGTAAAGCGTCGTGCTCTTGAACTCGAGCCAGCCCCGCTCGTAGGCGGCGCCGAAATAGGGACGGAATTCGATACCTTTGTCCGCATCCGAGTCCGCGCTGGCGCCTGCCGCCATCGCCGCAAAAACGCATGCCGCAACCGGAAGACCTGCAAATCGCATGGAAGCACCCCTTGAATGCGAGCAGCCTGGGAGAGACGACCGTAAATTGCAAGCAATAGCAGATGCGACTTGCTGTCAGTCGCACGGTTTAGCGTTTTGCCTCCATTTTTTAACGCCTCGGGCATAACTCCGCGCCACAATGCGGCCATGAACTTCGAGCCGCTCCTTTCCGGGCCAGTGCACCCCGTGATCGCGGAGGTCGCACGCTATTTCCGGACGCTCGCGCCGGGCGACGCATTGCCGAGACGGCACGCCTTTCGTCCCAGTCACGTGCGCCACGCACTGGGCTACATTTTCCTCGTCGATGTTCTGGCCGGTGACTATCGCTGGGACCTGGTCGGCGAAAAAGTCGGGATCCTGTTCGGCACCAATCGGCAAGACTCGTTGCTCAGCACGCTTCCGCCCGATCTGCGCAATCTTCTCAAGCCGATGTACGACGGCGTCGTGGCGTCGCGCGCATTTCACTACTGCCGCGGCCGCTACACCTGGCCCGACAGATCGGTACCGATCGAGCGGCTACTGGTGCCCATGACCGACGATCAAGGTCGGGTTGCGAGCATTTTCGGCGTGACGATCCCCACCCTGCCCCTCGACGATTTCGTCATTGTGTTCACCGGCAATGGCGCCGCCGGTTTCGAGGTCGATGAAGCGATTACCGGGGCCGCGACGGCCTGCGAGCCGGCTTAACCCGGCCTGGACACCCGCCGGCGCGGGAAATAGTACGGACCACAACATATTGGAAGTTGTACACAAGCGGGCGCGTTCTGAGCATTTTTTAACCGCTCGGGCATAACTCCGCTGCACAATACGGGCATGAACTTCGAGCCGCTCCTCTCCGGCCCCGTCCACCCGGCGATTGCCGAGGCCGCCCGCTATTTCCAGTCGCTCGCTCCCGGCGATGCGCTGCCGAAGCGGCGCGACTTCCGGCCGAACCGCGTGCCCGCGCTGCTCGGCTACTACTTCCTGATCGATGTACGGGACGATCACAAAGACTACTATTACCGGCTGATCGGCGAACACATGGCGCTGTTGTTCGGCAACGACGTGACCAACAAGTGGCTCAGCGAGATCGGCGACGCACCGTTGTGCGCCCGCCTTCGGGAAACCTACGACATCGTCGTCTCCCGGCAGACATTCCATTACGTCCGCGGCCGCTATTCCTGGCCGGAGCGTTCGGTCGCCATCGAACGGCTGCTGGTGCCGATGGCCGACAACAATGGCAAAATCGACACCATTCTCGGGGTCTCGATTTCCGACACCAAGCTCGACACGTTGAACCTGCTCGCTGGCATCGGCACCGCCAACCTGGAAATCGACAGCACGATCATCGGCAGCCCGGCCGCAGTCTGAAGCCGCTTTGCGGCGCTAGACCCACAACTCCACTTCCGGCTTCGCCAGCACTTGCGCCCAGTCCAGGCGCCACATCCCGCGCGGCGTTGTCGTCGGCGGCGCGACGGCGGGGCCGCACAGATACTGGATGCCGGCATCCTGGGCGTATTTCAGCACATTCTTGTCGCAAATGCCGTTGAGGAACGTGCCGAGATTGTTGCGCCGGGCGAACTGCGCCAGACGTTCGGCGTCGTCCTGTGCGAACTTGGCGCGCGCCGGAAACTCCTCGACATCGTAGCCGACCGCCTTCAATCCGATACCCTGATAGCCGCTGAACGCGCGCGTCGCGGGGTGAACCGTCGCCACCACCGCACGCCCGAACGGGTTCAGCGCAGTGACCATGTTGGCCAGCGCCGTCTGCCCCACCCCGAGCGGCACGTTCGAAATCACGTAGGTGATGAACGAGCGGAAATCGTGCGGCATCTCTCGGCAGGCGGAGAGCACTTCCATCCGTCCGGCCGGCGGGCCGAAGACGTCGAACGACAGCGGGATGTTGAGGAGGAACCGCTTGCCCTCCTGGTGCGAACGCGTCAGTTCGGCGATGCCGTGACGCAGTACCGACATCTCGACGATCAGCCGCTCTCTGGGCTCCAGCGCAGACGCCGGAATAGTCGACTGCCGTCCGGCAACGCGGATCGCCTTGGGCGTGCAGATATAAGTCGTGACCGCCGCATTGGGGACCGACCACACCGGCAGGAAATGGTGCTCGATTTGAACCGCGCTTTCGGCCGAAGCGGCCTGCGCCGGAGAACGGCCGCGTGCGTTTCCGTGAGACGAGCGGTGATAAGGGGCGCGATTCTGGCTGTGCTCCGACGGCTCGCTCAATGTCGGGATCATGCCGTCCGGCTTGGCCAGCAGATCGGCGATACCGACCCGCTCCGCGAGCTCGGCGATGGTGGTGGCCGGCAGGCGCCGCAACACCAGCGCATCGTCCTCGCCGCCGACCACCGCGTCGACGTGGATCTGCGCCAATCCGCACTCGCCGAGAAAACTCATATGCAGATCGAACGCGACGCGCGTGCAGATGGCGCTCACATCGTCGGCTTCGGTGGTCGGCATGGTGATGAGATACGCCGTCTCGCCGAGACGGACGAACAGATCGTTGGGGCCGAGCTTGGACCGCAGCAGGAATTCCAGACGGGCGTAAACGCCGTCGCGGATGCGCGGCCAGCGTTCGCCGGCGATCTCCTTGAGGGCGTCCAGTTCCACCACATTGACGCATCCCTTCGCCAGAAACGCCGGCGAAGCCGCAGCAGATAGTATGGGTGACATACTTTGCAGCATGAATGCGGAACTCTCACGTCGTTACGTGAGAATAAGGCGCAGGACGTAACTAGAAAGTTATCGACTAATACCAAAGTTAATGGGCAACCACCCGGAAACCTTAGCGCCAGGATTGTTGGCTATGCGATATAATCCTTACCGCTCCTGGTCTTAGCCGCGGCCGCGGTAAGGTTCCACCTCGAGGTCGGGCAGCCAGACGTTCCGCGGCAAACGGCCCGTTTGCCAGAAAACGTCGATCGGAATGCCGCCGCGCGGATACCAATAACCACAAATCCGCAGGTATTTCGGCTTGAGCACGTCGACCAGCCGCTTGCCGATCATCAGCGTGGTGTCCTCGTGGAACGCCGGATTGTTGCGGAAGCTGTTCAGGAACAGCTTAAACGATTTCGACTCCACCAGAGCGCCTTTCGGGCAGTAGTCGATCACGAAGTGCGCGAAATCGGGCTGGCCGGTCACCGGGCACAGACAGGTGAACTCCGGCGCGGTGAAGCGGACGACATAGTCCGTACCCGGATGAGGATTGGGCACCGCCTCGATCTTGGCCACGGCCGGCGAAGCCGGGATCGGCGAAACGTGATGGCCGAGCTGGGTGAGGGATTTCTTGAGGTCGGTTTTCTTGGGCATGACACAGTTCGTCTGAATCGGCGGCGCGGTTTATAGCACCGATCCGCGATTGTCATCCCAAGCGCGCCGACCTTCCTGTCATTCCCGGCCGAGCCAGCGTCAGCGCAGTGAGGGGAAGGGAACCCAGGTCGCCGCACCCGCATGCCGGCGAAGAATGGACTGTGCCACACCTCCTGGACCGACCGCTCGCTTGCACCTGGGTCCCCTTCCCCTCACCTCCATCGCTACGCTCGGATTGCTCGGCCGGGGATGACAGCCGTTTTCACTTCTTCGCCTTCCACGCCTTCACCGCATCCATGGTGAGGGTCACGTGCTTGTCGGGGCTCATGTCGCTGTAGGCGAAGGCGACCTTGTGGTCGGGGGTGATGACGTACGAAATCCGGTTGGCGTACGGCACGACCGGCATCTTGGCGTCGTAGGCTGCGATCACCTTGCCGTCCGGATCGGCCGCGACCGCGAACTTGTTGCGGCACTCGCTGACCGAGAATTCTTTCAGTTTGGCAATGCCGTCGTGGCTGACCCCGATCACGGTGGCGCCGAGGGCGGCGAACTTGTCGGTGGCTTCGGCAAAGTCGTGCGCCTCGATGGTACAGCCCTTGGTGAAGGCCGCCGGGTAGAAGTAGAGGACGACCGGCCCTTTCTTGAGCGCGTCGGCCAGCGCGAACGTGAATTCTTTTCCACCCAGCGAGGCCTGGGCGGTGAAATCGGGCGCCGGGGCGCCCACGCTGAGGGCGGCATGTGCCGGTAATGCCGCAAGGATCAATGCGATACTGGCGAAAGCGCGCTTCATGGAGTACTTCCTTGGTTTCTTGGGCGACGAGTATGAGGGGTGCCGGTCTGTCACGGCAACACTCGTTTGCCCTTGAAAGTCACGGCAAAAACCACGAAATGCGTATGGGAAACCGATGGGCGACCGCCTGATGAAGTCTGAACAGTCGAAGGGGGCGGCCGATTTCCTGGGTCGCGTTCGTGCCACCGTGGCGAAGTTGGTGCCGGCTCCCGTGGCGGCATTTTTCGCTCGTAAAGACGTCCAGGCGGTGTGGGACTGGATCAAAGAACCGCTCTATGCGGTGGTCATGATGTTCGGGTTCGTCACCATCGTGGTGCAACCCTTCTACGTGCCCTCGGGCTCGATGGAGCCGACGCTGGCCATCGGCGACGCCGTTCTGGCCGCCAAGTTCCCCTACGGCTACACCCGCTATTCGATGCCGTTCGATTACGTCTTCCTCGGCGAGTCCAAGGCGACGCCCAAGCCGATCCTGCAACGCCTGCCCACCGTCGGGGACGTGATCGTGTTCCGTCTGCCGAAAGACCCCAAAATCACCTTCGTCAAGCGCGTGATCGGCCTGCCCGGCGACCGCGTCCAGATGAAGGAAGGCCGTCTCTGGATCAACGACAAGCAGTTGCCGATCAAATACGCCGGCCTCGCCTCCAATGAGGACGAGTTCGGCGGCGAAACGATGGTGCCGACCTTTACCGAGACCCTGCCGAACGGCAAGGAACACCGCATTTTCAAGAAGCAGTGGGACGGCCGCATGGATAATACCGACGTCTATGTCGTGCCCGCGGGCCATGTTTTCATGATGGGCGACAATCGCGACAATTCCTGCGACAGCCGGTTTCCGCTCGAAGAATGCGGCGTCGGCTACGTCCCGGTCGGCAATCTGGTCGGCCGCGCCTTTGTCGTGATCGGCTCGGTAGACTTCAAGAATGCCAACGGCATCTGGGAATGGCCGTTCAACTTCCGCTTCTCGCGTATCCTGAACTGGGTGCGGTAACCTCTTGAAAGTTGCCGCGGGTCGCCCCAGGTATCGGGCTGGGAGGGCGTGACGATGACTCGGTCCTGGTGGTTTGCGGCCTGGATTCGGCTGCGCAAGGCGTTGCGGCGCTACAAGGCCGCCGAGCGCAGCCGGCTGGTCTGGGACTACGCCAAGGAGCCCCTCCTCATTTTCGGCGCGGTCTATATGGGCGCGGCGGCTCTGGCCCAGCCGTTCTACGTGCCGTCCGGCTCGATGCAGCCCAGTCTCGGCATCGGCGACTTCCTGATCGCGACCAAGTTTTCCTACGGCTACAACCGCTATTCACTCCCGTTCGCATCAGGCTCGACACCGACCCAGCAGATCTTCGCCAGCCTGCCCCAGGCGGGTGACGTGGTGGTGTTCCGCAAGCCGGGGCATGAGAGCCAGACCCTGGTGAAGCGTGTGGTCGGCTTGCCCGGCGACCGGGTCCAGATGATCGCCGGCCGGCTCTGGATCAACGGCAAGGAACTGGCCCTTCGCCCCGACGGGATCGGCAAAGCCGAGAACGGCCCGACCGAAGACCCGCCCGGCGCCTATGAGGAGGTCTACCGCTTCATCGAGACCCTGCCGAACGGCCGCCAGCATCCGATCTACAAGAAGGGCTGGAACGGGTTCTTCGACGATACGCCGGAGTACGTGGTCCCACCCGGCCACCTCTTCGTCATGGGGGACAACCGCGACGACTCGGCCGACAGCCGCGTGCCGCTGGAGCGCAACGGCGTCGGCTTCCTGCCGGCTGCAAATGTGACCGGCCGGGCTCGCCTGGTGATTGTTTCGGTCGACTTCGTCAACGCCGACGGAGTCTGGGAATGGCCGTTGAACGTGCGCAAGGATCGTACGCTTCGGCAGGTTCGATGACGCCGCGGCTGCCCGGATTTCGCCTTAATTGACGGCGTGTTGTTCAGAATTGCGTCACCGAATTGCGCCATTTTGGCCAACGCCCTCCCCGCGACCACCCCGCTTGTTGCACGCTGTTCCCATCCCATGCTAAGGCCCTCGCCGCACGCGTTTAAGGATTCGCGCGCACCGCTAATTTTTCATTTCCCATCAGGGATTTAGTGGAGCTTCGGAGAGTCTCGCTCCGGCTCCAATGAAACGGATAAAGCGTGGCAGACGAAGCTCATCTGTCGGGGATCGCAGGGCGCTATGCGCTGGCCGTCTTCGAACTCGCTCTCGAAACCAAAGCGATCGACGCCGTCGGACGCGATTTCCTGACGCTGAAAGGCCTCCTCGCGGAAAGCGCCGATCTTGCGCGGCTGGTTCGCGCGCCGGTGTTTTCGCGCGACGACCAAGCCAAGGGCATCAGGGCCGTACTCGATGCGGTCGGAGCCGATGCGCTGACGACGCGCTTCCTGCTTCTGCTGTGCGCCAAGCGCCGCCTCTTCCTGCTGCCGGCGATCATTCGCGACTTCAACACGCTGGTCGAGCGCGAGAAGGGCGAGATCGCAGCGCAGGTTCTCTCGGCCCACAAACTCAACGACGCGCAGATCGCAGAACTGAAGCGCGCGCTGAAGGAAAAGCTCGGCCGCGATCCGCTGCTCAACACCGAAGTCGATCCCACCCTCCTCGGCGGCCTCGTCGTCAAGGTCGGTTCGCGGATGATCGACTCTTCGCTCCGTTCCAAGCTCAACGGCCTCCGTCTTGCGATGCGGGGCGCCAGCCACTGAATTCGTCACGCCAACGCGTGAGACACTCTTTCTGCCCAGGATAAAGGAAGTAATACGATGAACATCCAACCGGCCGAAATCTCGTCGATCCTGAAACGCGAGATCCAGAACTTCGGCGCCGAAGCGGAAGTCAGCGAAGTCGGACAGGTTCTGTCGGTCGGTGACGGCATCGCGCGCGTCTACGGCCTCGACAACGTCCAGGCCGGCGAGATGGTCGAGTTTCCGGGCGGCATCAAGGGCATGGCCCTCAACCTCGAAACCGACAACGTCGGCGTCGTGATCTTCGGTTCCGACGTCACCATCAAGGAAGGCGACACCGTCAAGCGCACCGGCGCCATCGTGGACGTGCCGGTCGGCAAGGGCGTGCTCGGCCGCGTCATCGACCCGCTCGGCAATCCGATGGACGGCAAAGGCCCGATCGCCTCGAGCGAGAAGCGCCTCGTCGACGTCAAGGCCCCCGGCATCATTCCGCGCCGCTCGGTGAAGGAACCGATGCAGACCGGCCTCAAGGCGATCGACGCCCTGATCCCGATCGGCCGCGGCCAGCGCGAACTCATCATCGGCGACCGCCAGACCGGCAAGACCGCCATCGCCATCGACACGATCATCAATCAGAAGAAGATCAATCAGTCGAACGACGAGAAGAAGAAGCTCTACTGCATCTACGTCGCCATCGGACAGAAGCTGTCGACCGTCGCGCAGATCGTGAAGACGCTCGAAGACGCCGGCGCCATGGAATACACCACGGTGGTCTCGGCCACCGCCGCCGAACCGGCTCCGCTGCAGTACATCGCGCCGTTCGCCGGCTGCGCCATCGGCGAGTGGTTCCGCGACAACGGCATGCACGCCCTCATCATCTACGATGACTTGTCGAAGCAGGCCGTTTCGTACCGCCAGATGTCGCTCCTGCTCCGCCGCCCGCCGGGACGCGAAGCCTATCCGGGCGACGTCTTCTATCTCCATTCCCGTCTGCTCGAACGCGCCGCCAAGATGAACGACGCCAACGGCGGCGGCTCGCTCACCGCGTTGCCGGTCATCGAGACCCAGGCGAACGACGTGTCGGCCTATATTCCGACCAACGTGATTTCGATCACCGACGGCCAGATCTTCCTTGAATCCGACCTGTTCTATCAGGGCATCCGTCCGGCGTTGAACGTCGGCATCTCGGTCAGCCGCGTCGGTTCGTCGGCGCAGGTGAAGGCGATGAAGCAGGTCGCCGGCTCGCTCAAGCTGGAACTGGCGCAGTACCGCGAAATGGCGGCGTTCGCCCAGTTCGGTTCCGACCTCGACGCGTCCACCCAGCGCCTCCTCAACCGCGGCGCCCGCCTGACCGAACTCCTGAAGCAGCCGCAGTATTCGCCGCTGGCCGTGGAAGAAGAAGTGGTCGTGCTGTACTCGGGCGTGAAGGGCTATCTCGATAAGCTGCCGGTCGCCAAGGTCGGCGCCTTCGAGAAGGGCCTGCTCTCGCTGTTCCGCGGCAAGCACCAGGACATCCTCGATGCCATCCGCACCGTCGGCGCCCTGAATGCCGAAATCGAAGGCAAGCTCAAGGCCGCGATCGACGACTACGCGAAAGAGTTCGTCTGATGGCAAGCCTGAAAGCGCTCCGCACCCGCATCGCCTCCGTCACGGCGACGCGCAAGATCACCAAGGCCCAGCAGATGGTCGCGGTGTCGAAGCTGCGCCGCGCCCAGGCCGCCAACGAAGCCGCCCGCCCCTACGCCCAGAAGATGAAGGCGGTGATTTCCGGCATGGCGGCCGGGCTGAAGAACAACCCCGGCGGCCCCAAGCTGCTCACCGGCAACGGCAAGGACGACAAGCATCTGCTCGTCGTCTGCACCGCGGACCGCGGCCTGTGCGGCGGCTTCAACTCCAACATCGTCCGCTTCGCCAAGGTGAAGATCGAGGAGCTGAAGGCCGAGGGCAAGAAGGTCGAAATCCTCTGCGTCGGCCGCAAGGGACGCGATCAGCTCAAGCGCCAGTACGCCGAACTGATCGTCGACACGGTGGAATTCACTGCCGTGCGCCAGCTCGGTTTCGCCAATGCCGACGAAATCGGCAAGAAGCTGCTGGCATGGTTTGAGGAAGGCAAGTTCGACGTCGCGACGTTGATCTATGCCCGCTTCAGGTCGGTGATGACGCAGACCCCGACCGCGCTGCGGCTGATCCCGGCGGCGATCGAGGAAACCGACAGCAAGACCGGCCAAGTCTACGAGTACGAGCCGGACGAAGCGGAAGTCCTCGCCGAACTCCTGCCCAAGAACATCAGCGTACAGATTTTCAGTGCACTGCTGGAAAACGTGGCAGGCGAATTCGGCGCCAAAATGACCGCGATGGACGGTGCGACCCGCAACGCCGGCGAGATGATCAACAAGCTGACCTTGCTCTACAACCGCACGCGCCAGGGCAAGATCACCTCGGAACTGATCGAAATCATTTCGGGCGCAGAAGCGCTCTAAGAAGGAGAACGATCATGGCCTATACGACGAAAGCGATTTCCAAGGGCGGCCGCGCCGGCCGCGCCGGTATCGAAGGCGGCACGCTGGCTCTCGCCATGTCCTTCCCCAAGGAACTCGGCGGCGACGGCGATGCCCACAATCCCGAACAGCTCTTTGCCATCGGTTATTCGGCCTGTTTCAATCAGGCGGTGATCGTGCTGGCCAAGAAGCACAACATCGATCCGGCTTCGGCCCAGGTGCACGTCTCGATCACGCTGAACGCGGGCGACGACGGCTTCTCGCTGGCCGCCGAAATCGGTCTCAAGGTTCCGGGCGCAGACAAGGCCGCCGTCAAGGCCCTGCTCGATGACGCCCATCAGATGTGCCCCTACTCCAAGGCGACGCGCGGAAATATCCCCGTCACCCTGACTGTTCTTTAAATTCGCAAGGAAACTCCCACATGGACGCGACGACGAGCAACAAAATCGGCAAGGTGGCGCAGGTCACCGGCGCCGTGGTGGACGTTCAGTTCGAAGGACATCTGCCGCAGATTTTGAACGCGCTGGAAACCGACAATCACGGCCGCCGGCTCGTGCTCGAAGTCGCGCAGCACTTGGGTGAATCGATCGTCCGGACGATCGCCATGGACACCACGGACGGCCTCGTCCGCGGCCAGTCCGTGACCGACACCGGCCGCCCGATCGCCGTTCCGGTCGGCGAAGGCACGCTGGGCCGCATCATCAACGTGATCGGCGATCCGGTGGACGAAGCCGGCAAGGTCGACGCGGCCGAATACCGCCCGATCCACGCCGAAGCCCCGTCCTTCACCGACCAGTCGACCGAAGCCCAGGTGCTGGTCACCGGCATCAAGGTAGTGGACCTCCTCGCTCCGTATTCCCGCGGCGGCAAGATCGGCCTGTTCGGCGGCGCCGGCGTCGGCAAGACGGTGTTCATCCAGGAACTGATCAACAACATCGCCAAGAAGCACGGCGGCTACTCGGTGTTCGCCGGCGTCGGCGAGCGTACCCGCGAAGGCAACGACCTCTATCACGAGATGATCGAGTCCGGCGTGAACAAGGACCCCAAGAAGGGTTCGACCGCCGGTTCGAAGTGCTCGCTGGTGTTCGGCCAGATGAACGAGCCGCCGGGCGCCCGCGCCCGCGTCGCCCTCACCGGCCTGACCGTCGCCGAGTATTTCCGCGACCAGGGCCAGGACGTGCTCCTGTTCATCGACAACATCTTCCGTTTCACCCAGGCCGGCTCGGAAGTGTCGGCTCTACTCGGCCGTATTCCTTCGGCGGTGGGCTATCAGCCGACGCTCGCCACCGACATGGGCACCCTGCAGGAACGCATCACCACCACCTCGAAGGGTTCGATCACCTCGGTGCAGGCCATTTACGTGCCGGCCGACGACTTGACCGACCCGGCGCCGGCGACCTCGTTCGCGCACCTTGACGCCACCACGGTGCTGTCGCGTGCGTTGACCGAAATCGGCATCTATCCGGCCGTGGACCCGCTCGACTCGACCTCGCGCATTCTCGACCCGCATGTCGTGGGCCAGGAGCACTACGACGTCGCCCGCCGCGTCCAGGCGATCCTGCAACGCTACAAGGCCCTGCAGGACATCATCGCCATCCTGGGCATGGACGAGCTGTCGGAAGAGGACAAGGTCACGGTCGCCCGCGCCCGTAAGATCCAGCGCTTCCTGAGCCAGCCGTTCCACGTCGCCGAAGTCTTCACCGGCTTCCCCGGCGTGTTCGTCGACCTCAAGGACACCGTCCGCTCCTTCAAGGCGCTCATCGAAGGCGAATACGACCATCTGCCGGAAGCGGCGTTCTACATGGTCGGCACCATCGAAGACGCGGTGGCCAAGGCCGAAAAGCTGGCCAAGGAAACGGCGTAATCACTGACCGTCGTGGCCGGGCCGGTCCCGGCCATGACGATGTATGAGAGAAGAAACGGCATGGCCGACAAAATCTCCTTCGACCTCGTCTCTCCCGAACAGCTTCTGCTGTCCGCGGATGCCGACATGGTCACGATCCCCGGTTCCGAAGGCGACATGGGCGTGATGGCCGGTCATACCGCAGTGATCACCACTCTGCGCCCCGGCGTCATCACCGTCTCGGGCGGCAAGGAAGCCCAGCGCTTCTTCGTGCTCGGCGGCTTTGCCGAAGTCACCCAGACCAAGCTGACGGTGCTGGCCGAGGAAGCCATCCCGGCGAACGACATCGATGCCCGCATCGCAGCGGTCACGGAAAGTCTCGCCAAGGCGGTCACCGACACCGAAAAGTCCGTACGTCAGGCCAAGCTCGACACGCTGACCAAGCTGCGCGCCGACGCCTGATCCGGCACCGTTCAAAATAGACAACCGGCGTGCATTCCCATGCACGCCGGTTTTGTTTTGCACGCAGCGTTACTCCTTCAGAACCGTCTTGCCGGCCGGCAGGCATACGATGTTCGCCGGATAGGCTTGGAATTTGAGCGTGCCGAACTGGTCGGCGGTCTGCACCGGAGGCGTCTTCTTGCTCTCCATTTTGACTTCGTAGCAGACCATGTGCAGCTTGGAATCGACGATCGGATACGTCGTTTTGCCGACCATCTTGGCGGTCGGCGTGCACAATTGCACCGGCCGCACCAGGGTAGCTTTCCACTTGCCGAATTGATCGGTGAGGACCACGTCGCGCGCCTTGAACGAAACATCCTTCACCGGATAGCAGAGGTAATGATTACCTTTTGGAATATCCGCCCCCGCTGCCGGCAGCGCGATCATCATGCCTGCGAGCGCGCCGAGTAACGCGCCGGTCGATACATTTTTCATGCAAACCTCCTGCGCCTGTGGCCGAAGCCACTTTTGATGCCCAATCCAATCGGACGGATGCTTGCGGGCGAATACATCCGCCTACGCAGACGCTGAGGCATGCAGTTTAGCAGGACAGCGGCGTTGAACGTGCAACCCAGTCGTAGCTGCAGCGCGTTTGTCGTTACGACAGCTTCGACAACCGCTCTTTTTGAAAAGATGATCTCAGAACAGCCGGTTCCCTCATGCGTTTTGGTCTTGTTATAATCTATGCACACGGGTGCACACACGAGGCCAGAATGACGTCAGAACCGGTCTATAGGCAGGGCTGGAGCCCAGACGATATCGCGTGGGACAAGTTCGATCGCTCCAAGGCGGAGCCGTGGCTGGTCGACGCGATCAAGTCGGCGGCGCTGGTCGAGTACAATGCCCCGGACTATGTCGGCTATCTCAAGCGCGTCTTCCCCGATCCGTCGTTCCATCCCGTCATTGAGCAATGGGGCCGCGAAGAGAGCCAGCATGGGTTGGTGCTCGGCCGCTGGGCGGAGATGGCCGATCCGTCGTTCGATCTGGAAGACGCCTTCGCACGCTTTCGCGCCGGCTACCGCCCGGCCCATTTCGACGGCTCCGACGAGACCTCGGTGCGCGGCTCCAAACGGGGCGAGATGATCGCGCGCTGCGTGGTCGAAAGCGGCACCTCGTCCTATTACACCGCCATCAAGGAAGCGACGGCTGAACCGGTACTGCAAGAAATCGCCGGACGCATCGCGGCCGACGAATACCGCCATTACAAGCTGTTCTACGAAACTCTTCAGACCCAGGATGAAGCCGACCTGCCATTGTGGAGGAAGATCGTCATCGCGGTCGGCCGCGCCGCCGAAAGCGACGACGACGAGATCGCGTTCTCCCGCTATTGCGCCACCGTCCCCGCCTCGGAAGTGACCGCCCGCCCCTACAGCCGCACCGCCTGCTCGCGCGCCGTGACCACAACCACGCTCAGGATCTACCGCCGTCGCCACATCGAGAAACTGACCCGGATGATCGCCAAGGCGATCGGCGCCGATCCGCAGGGATGGCCCGTCAAACTGGCCGGAGCCGGCCTGTGGCGCATGCTCACGGTGCGTGCAGGCCTGATCCGCGCGACAGCGGCTGCTTGATCTCGGCGACGGGCTGCGGCCGCAAGCCGAAATGGTTCTGCCACACCGACACTCCGACCACCGCAGCCCAGAACGTGAGCGACAGGACCATCAGCCAAGCCGGCACGTCCGCCAATCCGGCCGCCGCCACAAATACGAGGGGCGTCACCGCGCAGGATACGAGAAGGGCAAACACTCTGGTCATGGGGGTCATGTGGTGACACCCCGGCGTGGCTTCAAGGGGGAGAAATTGCGGCCCGTCTGTGACCCGTGATGGCCGCGTTACTGACCGGCGCGGCACGCTTGAACGGTGTTAGCCGCTCAGCGCCACCGTATCCACGTCGGCGGCCTGATCTCATCGGGCGACGAACGGCGGGTTCCGAACCGGGTCTGCCAACCCCAGGCGAGCGTAATCGCTGCGCCGAATGCAAGCGCCAGCCAGAGGAGCCACGCGGGAACATCCACCGGAAGGGCCGCGTACACGATCACGAGCACCGTCGCTGCACAGGCGCCAAGAAGTGCGATGACCTTAGTCATGCCGCTTTTATGATCTCAACTTGAGGTAGTCGCAAGAGGGCTCTTGATGCGAATTCCAATTCTGCTGATCGCCGCGGCGCTGACGGCCCCTGCCCTGGCGCAAAATGAATCCGATTGGGTTTCGTATTTCACGTTCCAGGACGTGAAGTTCTTCTACGCCCCCTCGACGGTGCAGAAGGATGGCGCGGTGCGGATCGTCAAATGGCACGACAGCCGCAATCCGCAAGTCGTGTTCAAGGTCCGGATCGATTGCACCGCCCGCACGATCCAAAGTCTCGAGGCCGACGAATACGACCTTCTCACCGGCGACTATTACGAAACCGCCGACCTCTCCGGCCAGCCACCCGACCCACTCGGCGCCTCGGACTCGATGGGCAGCGCGCTGGCGAAAACGGTGTGCTGAGCACGCCCACACATCAGGCAAAGGAGCATATGTCCGAAAGCGGACGCCAGTCGGTCCAACTTCTTCGCTCAGACAACGGAAAATTTGTAGCTGCCTGACCCGGCCGATACCGCCACTATGCGGCTATCGCGTGCGAGAATGTTCAGACCATCACGCGGCCGCATGGGCCGTCCATTCTCGAGGACGGTCTGGTTTGTCGAAGCCGGAATCTGGATGACAGCATCGGTGTTCGGCGGAAGCGTGACACGGAGCTGCAGCCCCATCGCGTTTCTGCGCCACTCTGTCGAGATTCGGCCATACACGGCCTCATAGCTGCCGACGGCAAATTTGAGCCGGGGATCGCAGATGGGGCGGATGAGGATTTGTTCGAATCCCGGCGCCGTCTGATCGATGCCCGCAATGCGACGGTACAAAAACGCCGTAATCGCACCGAAGGCGTAGTGGTTGTAGGAATTCATCGCGATGTCGCCGGTGTCGCTGTTCCACCGCTCCCACATCGTGGTGGCGCCCTTCATGACCATGTAGCCCCAGGAGGGATAACCGGTCTGCAAAAGCAGCTCGACCGCGAGGTCTTCGTGACCGTGGGATGCCAAGGCATCGAGAATATACGGCGTTCCGAGGAATCCTGTCGAAGGTTTGGTGCCGTGGGCGCGGATATTGGATGCAAGCTTGTCTGCCGCCGCGCTACGCAGGGCTTCCGGCAACAAGCCGAAGGCGAGCGCCAGGATATAGCTGGTCTGACTGCCGCTTCCCACTTCACCATCGGCGCGGACATATTCCTTCCGGAATGCGGCGGCGATCTCGGCGGCAAGCCGTTTGTAGGACGCGTACGCTTCGGTTCTGCTGGTAGCCGCTGCCATTTCGGCCATAAGCGACGCGGAATAGGCCCAGAACGCCGTCCCGATGAGGTCCTTCGGCGTGGGCTTGTCACCGGAATCGATCGCGAGCCAATCGCCCCAATCGCTGCCTCGCCCGTTTCGCCAAACGCGGTCTGGATTTGCGTTCAAGATATACGCGATCCATCGCTCCATGGCGGCCCAGTTGTGGTCGATAATGGCGGTATCGCCATAGTGGCGGAAAACGGTCCACGGAATGATGACACCGCCGTCCGCCCAGCCTGGCGCACCCATGAAGCGGCCGTCGCCCATCGCATGCGGGGTCATTTCGGGGAAGGCGCCATCCGCGGATTGGCCCGCCCGAACATCGCCCATGAAGCGGTTCGCAAAGGCGTCCGTATCCATGTTGAAGGAAGCGGCATCCCAGAATACCTGGGCATCGCCGAGCCAACCCATACGCTCGTCCCGTTGCGGACAGTCCGTGGGAATGCCCATGAAGTTCGAACGCTGGCTCCAGACCGAATTCTGCCAGAACTTCTGGATCACGGGGTTACCGACACGGAACTCACCGGTAGCGGGCAAATCGCTGTGAATGACGACGCCCGTTACCGCATCTTTTGAAGCTTCGCCTGGAAAACCGGACACCTCGGCGTAACGGAAGCCAAAATAGGTGAAGCGAGGTTCCCAGGTTTCGCCGTTCGGGTCGCCTTTGAGGATGTATGTGGCTTGTGCTCTAGCCGTTCTTAAGTTGGACTGATCCACTCGGCCCGATGGCGCGAGGTATTCCGCAAAGCGCAGCTTCACTTCTGTGCCGGCCGGCCCTTTTACGTTCAGCCAGATCAAACCCGCGAAATTCTGGCCGAAATCGAAAACGGCGATGCCTGCTTCAGGCGCGGTCACGGCGACAGGCTTCAGCTTCATCACTTTCCGGATCGGGGGTGATAGCTGGGCTTCGAGAACCGCGGGAGGAGCTTCACCTATTTCCGCCGGAGCCCAGGCGCTATCGTCAAACCCGATGGAATCCCAACCGGGTTGTTCCATTCGCGCGTCATAGACCTCACCATCGTATATCTGCGAAAAGCGAACGGGCGACGCCGCAATGCGCCAATGCTCGTCGGTGCAGACAAGGTCCTTTGTCCCGTCGGCATAGAACAGCTCCAATTGAGCCAGAAACCGGTTGGGCGGGGCGCCAAACATGTAGGCCTTCGGTTCCCAGCTATACGGGCTTCCATACCAGCCATCACCGACCATGGAGGCCAGGACATTCTCTCCGCGTACGATCAGTTCGGTGACATCGTATACCTGATAGAGCAGCCGTTTGCGGTAGTCCGTTAATTCCGGTGCCAGAGTCCGATCCCCTGCCGGCTTGCCGTTTATACGGGCCTCATAGACACCAAGCGCGGTTGCGTACAGACGGGCGCGAACAACGGATTTGGCGACGGAAAACCTACGGCCGAGCAGCATGGCCGGTTGTGCGGGATACGCTTTCGCCGTCTCGCCGGCTCGATGTGCCGCACGGTAGGCCTTGCCGGCAGCGTCCTCCACGACGACCCACGCCGCGTTCCAATCACCGCTGGCGAGCAAGCCCATTTCCCACCAGGTAGGCGCACACTTCGCGATCCGGCCTTTGTTGTCGGCAACTTCGACCGACCAATAACAGCGCTGCCGCGATGCGAGTTCCGGCCCGGCATACGGCACATCGACCGAACGCCGCGATAAGACTTGTCCGCTGTCCCAGATGTCGGCGCGTCCCGCCCTGAGCACTTCCATGCTCGATGCCACGCGAATGCGATACGATACCTGCCGGATGTTCCGGCCGCCGGCCGCGATCCGCCAGGAAAAACGAGGGCGCCGTTCTTCCAAACCCAAGGGGTTGTCGAGGCGTTCAACCTGCGGCTTCTCGATCCGCAAGCCGTCCGCTTTCAAGCCTTCGGATGCCGTAGCGCCTGGCGTTCCAAGGACAATTCCGGCTGTCGTCAAAAAAGTTCTACGACACATCCCCATTTGGCTCTGCTCCACGACGCCGTTATCACGGATAACTATGGAACCGGGCGGCATGCGATTACCAGCCCAAAGGCATGTCCGGCGTGGCCCTTAGTTACCATTCCAGGACGTTTCAAATACCCGGACCATTGGGGAGGCGATAAATGAATAAAACGCCCACCGCATAAGCTTTTTCAGTGCGGCAGATCGAACGCCGCCTCTGATGATCGCCGGAAGGCGGCCCTCCGAATGTGATGGACTGCCGCATCGCCGCTATGGTGTATTGACCGTTCGATTATCCCGAACGATTGAACCGTTATAATGAATTGGATAGATGTAAGCGGCATATGCCAGTTTGCCCGCGTATAAAACGCGAGTTCCTGCATGCATGCCCCTGCCCAGCGGATCCACCCTTTTGATCTTTCCCAGCTTCTATCCGGCGCGCGTAGCGTGCTGCCGGGCCTTCTCCTCACCGCCGCCCTCGCCGCCTTTGCCGGGACCGTCCACACCATCCGGCTGTTCTCCGGTCTCAGTCCGCTGATCATCGCCATCGTGCTCGGCATGGCGTTCCACAACCTGATCGGCACGCCGGTCCGCGCCAAAGCCGGGGTCGGCTTCTCGATGCGCCGCATCCTGCGCTTCGCCATCATCCTGATCGGCCTGCAACTGACCGCCCAGCAAGTCGCCCAAGTCGGCCTCACCGGCCTAGTGTTGATCGCCGTCGTGTTGGGCGCGACCTTCGTTTTCACCAAATGGCTGGGACGGCGCCTTGGCGTCGAGAGCAAGCTGGCCGAACTGATCGCCGCCGGTACCTCGATCTGCGGCGCCTCGGCGGTGATCGCCACCAACACCGTAACTGACGCGCCCGACGAAGACGTCGCCTATGCGGTGGCGTGCGTGACCGTGTTCGGCGGCATCGCCATGCTGGTCTATCCGCTGTTTCCGGCGCTGCTGCACCTCACCCCGCACCAGTACGGCCTGTGGGCGGGGTCTTCGATCCACGAGATCGCCCAGGTGGTCGGCGCCGCCTTCCAGGACGGCAAAGAGGCCGGCGAGTTCGCCACCATCACCAAGCTGTCCCGCATCGCCATGCTGGCGCCGCTGGTGATCGGCCTCGGCCTTATCAAGCACTACGGCAAGGCCGCCAAGCATCGCCGCCCTGTGCCGTTGCCGTGGTTCGTGCTCGGCTTTGTCGCCCTGGTCGGGCTCAACAGCGTCGTGACCATTCCGGCCGCCGACAAACAGGCTGTGGCCGCCTTCACCGCCTTCCTGCTGTCGATGGCGCTGGCGGGCATGGGGCTCGAAACCGACTTCGCCAAACTGCGCGCCAAGGGCCTGAAGCCGCTGCTTCTGGGATTTGCCGCCTTTCTTTTCGTCGCCGGATTCAGTCTCATGCTGATCGAATTGACCGCCTGACTCGCCAATGACCCTGGAGCAGCTCCGCATCTTCGTCGCCGTAGCCGAACGCCAGCATGTGACCCAGGCGGCGCGGGCGCTGCACCTCACCCAGTCGGCGGTCAGCGCCGCGGTGGCGGCGATCGAGAGCCGCTATGCCGTCACCCTGTTCGACCGCGTCGGCCGCGGCATCCGTCTCACCGAGACCGGCAAGCGGTTTCTCGCCCAGGCGCGGGCGGTGCTGGCGCGGGCGGCCGAAGCCGAGACCGTGCTGGCCGATCTGTCGGCGCTGAAGATCGGCAGCCTCGCGTTGGCCGCCAGCCAGACGGTCGGCAATTACTGGCTGCCGCCGCTGATGCAGCGCTTTCACGCCGGCAACGACGGCATTGCCCTCACGCTCACCATCGGCAACACCGAAACCGTGCGCGAGGCGGTGCATGAAGGCCAAGTCGATCTCGGCTTCATCGAAGGCCCGATCGACGATCCGCTGCTGTCGGTGACCGCGATTGCCGACGACGAGATGGTGATGGTGGCGCCGCCCGGACTGGTCCCCGTCCGCAAACGCCTCGGCGCCGCCGATCTGGCCAAAATCCCGTGGGTGCTGCGCGAGCACGGCTCCGCCACGCGCGTGATCCTGGAAGAGGCGCTGCACAAAGCGGGAGTACCGGCCGCGGCGCTGAAAATCGTGCTCGTACTGCCGTCGAACGAATCCGTCCGCGCGGCCGTGGAAGCCGGTGCCGGCGCCACGCTGCTATCCCGCCATGCGGTCGACGGGGCGCTGCGCAGCGGCACGCTGGAGCGCCTGCCCTTCGCTCTGCCGAAGCGGCATTTCTATGTGCTGCGCCACAAGCAGCGCTATGGCAGCGCCGCCGCAAACGCGTTTCTCGCCCTGGTCCGCGAAGACAAACGCACTAAACGCCGCGCTTCACCAGCATCCGCTTGATATTGCCGATCGCCTCGGCCGGATTGAGGTTCTTCGGGCAGGTGGCGGCGCAGTTCATGATGGTGTGGCAGCGATAAAGCCGGAACGGGTCTTCGAGATCGTCGAGGCGCTCGGGGGTCATCTCATCGCGGCTGTCGGCGATCCAGCGATAGGACTGCAGCAGCGCCGCCGGGCCGAGATAGCGATCCGAATTCCACCAATAACTTGGGCACGCGGTCGAGCACGAGGCGCACAGGATGCACTCGTAGAGGCCGTCGAGCTTGGCGCGTTCTTCCGGCGATTGTTTCCATTCGGTCTCGGGTTCGGCCGTCTTGGTCTGCAGGTACGGCTTGATCGAGGCGTGCTGGGCGTAGAAATGCGTCAGGTCCGGCACCAGATCCTTCACCACCGGCATATGCGGCAGCGGATAGACCTTGATCGGACCGGAGACGTCGGTGATCGCCTTGGTGCAGGCCAGCGTGTTGACGCCCGCAATGTTCATCGAGCATGAGCCGCACACCCCTTCGCGGCACGAGCGGCGGAAGGTCAGTGTCGGGTCGATCTCGTTCTTGATCTTGATGAGGGCGTCCAGAACCATCGGCCCGCAGCTATCGAGATCGACCGTGTAGGTGTCGATGCGGGGGGCTCCGCCGTCCGCCGGATCGTAGCGGTAGATCTTGAATTCCTTGGTCCGCTTGGCCTTTTTGCCATTCGGCTCCTTCGGCCCTTCCCACGTCTTGCCTTTGACGGGCTTGGAGCCTTTCGGCAGCACGAATTGAACCATCTGATTCTCCGGGGAAAAATCGGCGGGGAACCAGCTTTAGCAAAGCCGGACGGCCGCTGCAATGTTGTCGCAGCCCCTAAATCACTCCCAACCGCTTCCCCACTACCTCGAATTTCTCCAGCGCGAACGCCACCTGTTCGTCGGTCAACGACGCGCACATTTGGATGCGCAGGCGGGCGGTGCCTTCGGGGACCACGGGATAGCCGAAGCCGGTGATGAAGATGCCCTCGCCCAGCAGTTCCTGGCTCATCTTGATGGCGAATGCCGTATCGCCGACGATGATCGGCACGATGGCGCTGGCGCCTTCGAGCGGCTTGAAGCCGAGTTTCTTCAGTCCCTCGCGCATCATCTTGGCGAGCGCGTGCAGCCGTGTCACCCGCTCGGGTTCGCGTTCGAGGATTTCGATCGCCTTCTTGGCACTGGCCGCAATCGTGGCCGGCAGCGCGTTGGAGAACAATTGCGGCCGCGAAACCTGGCTCAGATATTCGATCAGCGTTTCCGATCCGGCGACATAGCCGCCCGCGGCGCCGCCGAGCGCCTTGCCGAGCGTACCGGTGACGATGGCGATCTCGCCTTCTACGCCCCAATGCTCCGCCGTGCCGCGGCCGTGCTTGCCCATCACGCCGACGCCGTGGCTGTCGTCGAGAATGATGGCGGCGTTGTAGCGCTTGGCCAGGGTCACGATGTCGGGCAGCTTGGCGATATCGCCTTCCATCGAGAACACGCCGTCGGTGACGATGAAGATGCGCCGCGCGTCGCGCACGTCGGCCAGCTTTTCGCGCAGATCGTCGATATCCGAATGGCGATAGACCAGACGCTTGGCTTTGGCGGCGCGGCAGCCGTCGATCAGCGAGGCATGGTTCAGCGCGTCGGAGACGATGGCGTCGCCCTCGCCCGCCACCGCCGGAATGAGCCCGGTATTCGCCGCCCAGCACGACACGTAGGTCAGCGCCGCATGCGTGCGCGACAGCCGCGCCAGCGTCTGCTCGATCTCCTTGTGGATTTCGAACGTGCCGCAGATGAACCGCACCGACGCGGTGCCGGCGCCATACTTGTCGAGCGCCGCCTTGCCGGCCGCGATCACTTCGGGATGATCGGCCAACCCAAGATAATTGTTGGAGGACAGCACTAAGATGCGGCCGGACTTCTCGGCCATGCCGACTTCGGTATCCATCGGTCCGGTGATATGGCGGAAGGTCTTCAGCGTTCCCGCCTTGGCCATCGCCTGAAGATCGGTATGCAGCGATTCATCCAACGGTTGGGTCATAGTTCACTCCAATCCAGCACGACCTTGCCGGAACGCCCAGAGCGCATCACGTCGAAGCCCTCCTGGAAATCCTTGTAGGAATAGCGATGGGTGATGACGGGCGTGATGTCCATGCCCGATTGGATCATGCTGGTGAGCTTGTACCAGGTTTCGCCGAACATGCGCCCGTAGATGCCGCGGATGGTGAGGCCCTTGAACACGACCGTGTTCCAATCGATGCCGGTGTCGCCGGGCTGGATGCCGAGCATGGCGATCTTGCCGCCGTTGGCCATGGTTTCCAGCATCTTGCGGAAGCCCGCGGGATTGCCGCTCATCTCGAGACCGACGTCGAAGCCTTCCTGCATGCCGAGATCGCGCATCACCGACTTCAGGTCTTGATTGGCAACATTGACGACCGCCGTCGCGCCCAGCTTCTTGGCCAATCCCAGCCGGTAATCGTTGACGTCGGTGACGACGACATAACGCGCGCCCGCCTTCACCGCCATCGGCACCGCGGCGATGCCGATCGGACCCGCGCCGGTGATGAGGACATCCTCGCCGACCAGATCGAACGCCAGCGCGGTATGGGCCGCGTTCCCCAGCGGATCGTAGATGGCATAAATTTCTTCCGGCACCTTCTCGCTGCAATGCCAGAGGTTCAGTGCGGGTACCGCGACGTACTCCGCAAAGGCGCCGTTGCGGTTGACGCCGACGCCGAGGGTATTGGCGCAGAGGTGCCGCCGGCCCGCCTGGCAGTTACGGCAATGGCCGCAGATGATGTGGCCTTCGGCGCTGACCAACTCCCCGACCTTGTGGCCGTGGACGTTGGAACCGACGGCGGCGATGCGGCCGACGAACTCGTGGCCGATGGTGGTGCCGGGCTTGACGGTTTTCTGGGACCAAGCGTCCCAGTTGTAGATATGGACGTCGGTGCCGCAAATCCCGGTTTTCAGGACCTTAATCAGCACGTCGTCGATGCCGTATTCGGGCTCCGGCACGTCCTGGAGCCAGATGCCTTCTTCGGCTTTCGTCTTCACAAGCGCTTTCATGGAATGGTCCCAGGCAAATTGCGGCTTGAATCGGTAACGCCGCATTTGATCCGGCGCAACAATACGTTGCGGATGGCAGCAACCACCCCGGCGCATGGGCGCCCGCAGGCACGATCTTGTCGTGAAACGCCGTCAGGGTTTCCGGTTCATGCTCCGGCGGGCGCCAGCGGCACGCCGAGTTGGATCAGGTCGCGGCGGAGCTTTTCCGCGCCGGTGAAGTGCAGCGCCGGCAAGCCGACCTTGGCGGCGCCTTCGACATTGGCCGGGCTGTCGTCGACGAAGACCAGATTTTCCGGCTCCATCTCGTAGCATTTGAGTGCAATTTCAAACAGTTTGCGATCCGGCTTGATGCAGCCGTAATCGCCCGACAGAACGATGTGCTCGAACATCCGAAACGGCTTGAAGGTGTAGCGCACGCGGGAAAACGTCTCGCTGTTCCAGTTCGACAGCGCGAAGAGATGCAGGCCCGCCGCCTTGAGTTCGGCCATCAGCTCCGGCGTGCCGGGAATGGCGTCGCCGACCATCTCGATCCAGCGGCCGTAATAGGCGCGGATTTCGCGCTCCCATTCCGGGAATTGCGCCACGCGCTCGGCGGTCGCCGCGATCAGGTCGCGGCCGGCATCCTGACGGGCATTCCATTCGAGCGTGCAGATGGTGGCGAGGAAGTTGGCGGCCTTGGTTTCGTCGCCGTCGAACACCTTGCGATAGAGGTACATCGGGTTCCAGTCGATGACCACGCCGCCGAGATCGAACACAACGCCCTTGATCACGGGCATGCGCGTGTTGAGTGTCACCGTTTGCCTCTTCCGACAACGTTCTGGGGGTGCCTTAGCACGTGTGCGCCGCGCGGGGAATGCGGTCAGAAGAGCACGCAATCACGGCCAAGTGATGTGCCAGATGTCGTGATCGCCGCGGCCATCCCCGCAATCGCCCGACCAGTAGAACGTCCCCGGCTCCGACGCGGGAAACGACGGACCGAAATTCAAGTGGCGGCCGCAATTGATCTCGGCCGAGAGTTCGCCCTTGTCCTGCCAGCGCGCTCCCGCCCGTTCGCCGCGGTGCAGCCGCACCTTCGTGACGGCGCCGAACGTGCCTTTGGCAAAAACGATCGTGCGTTCGTCCGGAGTAAACGCGGCATCGAACTCCTCGTCGGCGGAATTGATGCCCGGCCCGAGATTTTCCGGCACGCCCCAGACACCGTTTGCCTTGCGCGACAGGAACAGATCGTGCTTGCCATAGCCGCCGTGTCCATCCGACGAAAACAGCAGCACGTTGCCGTTCTTGGTCACGCTCGGCGCCCATTCGTCGCCGCTGGAATTGACGTTGGCGCCCAGGTTCGCGGCCTCGCCCCATTTTCCCGAAACGGGATCGAAGGCAATCTCGTAGAGGTCGCTCTTGCCGTATCCGCCGTCGCGATCGGAAAAGAAATAGACCGTGTGACCGTCGGCGCTGAACGCCGGATCGAAATCGTTCCTGGGCGAATTGAATGGCACCGGCGCCGGCGCGCTCCAGCCGGACGGCGTCTTCCTGCTGAAGACGATATCGGACGGCCTGTCGGAGCGGCCGACGCCCCACAGCGCCCATTGTCCGTCCGGCGATAACGCCAAACGAACGTCGTCTGCCGGTCCGGAAAACGGCGTCGCAATGCGTTCGCCGGCAACCGCGGCGGCGGCCAGATAAAATGCGAGGACTGCCGAAACTGCGATGCGCATTTGCCCCCCTTGGCGCGACCGATGCGAGTTCCTGAGGTGCCATAGCATGCTCGGCCAACCGCGGAAACATGGTCAGGGGAGCAGCGGGGATCACAAAAAACGGAGGGGAAGCCGTCCTCCCCCTCCATCCAAACCCGGATTACGACGGACTGCCGCCGCCGATATCGGCGACATGGTACCAGTCGATCTTGCGGGTGAAGTACATCGTGCCCGCCAGCGCTGCGAACAGCACGCACGAGCCCGTCAGCAGCGCGTTGTCCTCGGAATTGAGGATCAGATACAGCATCCCATAAAGCGCGCCGAGCACGATTGCGGTCACCAAGGCGCGCCACCAACTTTGTAAGGCACTGACCGCATAAAGCCCGGTCAACAGCACCGTCGCGCCCGCGGCGATGACATAGCTGATGGCGAAGCCCATATGCTCGGCGATCGACAGCAAGAGCAGATAGAACAGCACCTGCGCCGCACCGACCATGGCGTACTGCACCACGTGGATGCGCCGCCGCGATACGGTTTCGGCGACGAAAAATGTCAGGAAGCCGAGCGCCACAAACAGGATGGCGTATTTCAAGGCCCGCTGGACGAGCTGGTAATGATCGACCGGCTGATAGAAACGCGCGCCGAACGCCTGGGGTATGATCGCGCCGACTGCGTCTTCGGATTTGGCAAAAGACTGGCCGAAACCGCGCGCCAGATACGGCACCGTCCACGACGCGGTGAATCCGTCCTTGCCGACGCGCCGCTCGCTCGGCAGGAAGGCGCCGAAGAAGCTCGGCGAGGCCCAGGCGGATTGCACGTTCGCCACCGTACGGCGGCCGAGCGGCGCCAGCGAAAACTCGCGCGTGCCGCGCAGCACGAACTTGGTCGCCAGCTTGAGGTCGGTTGCCTCGGTCAGATCGAGCCGCGCCTGCATGCCGGAAAGCGGCGACGGGTTGCCGTTGTAGGTCGTGGCGGGGGTCGAAATTCCCGCCCCCGGCTCGAACGGCACCACACGACCGTTGACGGCCAGCGTGACATTGTCCGCCAGACCGCGGGCGTCGGTCACCAGCACCGTGACGGTCACGCTCTTCCAATCGATTTCGGCGCCTTGCGGGAATGCGGCGGCGATGGCGGCCTTGTCGAAACGCGCCGTCATGTCCACCGCGGCGCGATAGACCGGCACCGGAAAGATGCCGCGATACCGTGTTTCGGTGTCCGCTTTGACCGCCAGTTTGAGATCGTCGGGCAACAGCGCGCCGACGAAATCCTGCGCCGTCTCGACGGTTTTGCCGTCGACGAATTCGATGTGCTTCAGCCGGTACGGCACCAGCAGCACCGGTCCCGCCACCGTCTGCGGTCCGCCATAGCCCTGCGCGATATCGGTTGCCGCGCCTTCCGCCGTCTTCTGCCGGTCGACTAGCGCCATTTGGATCAGGAACAGCGGCACCGCCATCAGCAGCGTCAATCCCACGATCACCAGTATCTTCAAGCCGGGCGAGCGCCCGCGCGCACCCGATGTAAGCCCGTCACCGATTGCCATTGCTTCCCTCCGCATGTGGGCAAAACAGGACTATGCAATACCAATTACTTTGTAACACAAAGTATACACCTTGGGCGGGCCGCCGCAAGCCGGTTCGCGCGCCGCCCTAGGAGTGCCCGCGGCATCCCCGCTGGCTGGTTGTTTTATTGTGGTATCTGTTTTACTTCTTTGGACTCAGTCCTGCCCGCTCTCGAAAGCGATCCCCATGGCGATTCCGCGCTACAAGGCCACCTCCGGCCCGATCCTGTTCTCCGCCGGTTTCCGGCCGTTCTTTCTCGCCGCCGCCATCTGGGCCGCCATCGCCGTGCCGGTGTGGCTGGTGGCCTATACGAGCGGGCTGATGCCGCCGACCGCGATGCCGGCCATCATCTGGCATCCGCACGAACTGATTTACGGCTACGGCGCCGCCGTAGTGGCGGGCTTTCTCCTCACGTCCATTCCCAACTGGACCGGCCGGATGCCGCTACAGGGCGGACCGCTCGTCCTTCTGGTGCTGCTCTGGCTGGCGGGACGCATAACGGTGCTGATTTCCGGCGTGATCGGCGAACCGGCCGCGGCCGGGATCGATCTGGCGTTCCCGGTTGCATTCCTCGCCGTCGTGGCGCGCGAAATCATAGCCGGCAAGAACTGGCGCAATCTGCCGATGCTGGTGGCGCTGAGCGTGCTCGTGATCGGCAATCTGCTGGTCCATCTCGAAACCCTGGGCGTGACCGAAACGGCGCTGGCCGGAAACCGCGTCGGTATCGCCACCTTGCTGGCGCTGATCGCGCTGGTCGGCGGCCGCATCGTTCCCAGCTTCACGCGCAATTGGCTGGTGAAGTTCCGCCCCGAAGTTCCCGTCCCCGCACCGGCCGAACGGCGCGATACGATTGCACTCGCGATCACTGCGGCTAGCGTGATCCTCTGGATGATCTTGCCCGATGCGGCGATCACCGGATGGGGCCTGATCGTCGGCGGCACCGCTGCCGGATGGCGGCTGTCGCGCTGGCGCGGCGGCGCGACCCTGCGCGAACCGCTGCTCTTGATCCTGCATGTCGGCTACGGCTGGCTGGCGGCCGGGCTGCTGCTGCTCGGCCTCGACATCGTGTTCGATTTCATGCCGACGACGACGGCGCTGCACGCCCTGACGGTGGGCGCCATCGGCACCATGACCCTGGCGGTGATGACCCGCGCCAGCCTCGGCCACACCGGCCGCCCTTTGATCGCCGGACGCTGGACGGTGGCGATCTTCATCCTGGTGTCGCTGGCGGCGCTGCTGCGCCTCGTGTCGGTATTCGGCGGCGCGGCGATGATCGCCCTCCTCCACATCGCCGGCTGCCTGTGGAGCGTGGCGTTCCTCATCTTCGCCATCGCCTATGGCCGCGTCCTCTCCCGCCCGCGAGCGAGCGGAGATACGAAACCGGTGTAGGCGTCACTGCTTCCGGCTGAAGGAATAACGGCGGACAAGCCGGGCGATCGGGCGACAGTCGGCGACAAATACGTCATGTGTCTTCCGCATGGTACGCGCGTAAGCAAATGCCTTTTCCACCGCGACCCAACACTCGTGCAGCTTAGAAGCTTCCATCACTATTGCCGCTGGGGCATTTTTCTCAATTACACTCCGCCATTCTCTATCTTGTTCAGTTACCCGCGCTTTGATGATTTCACCAACGTCTTCTGCACCGAAATTTTTGGTTCGCAGATCACGATCGATCACATCCACGATTTCTTCAATGGGTTGTCCGGTTTCAATAGCCGCAAACAGTGCCAAGATCGGATACGTCGGATCGTCGGCATTCAGTAGCTTGTCGAGTTCGCCGCGGCTCATGCGGGCGCGTGCGAGACGGTAGGTGTTAATCATCCGCTTGACGCCGCGCGGATCATGCGCCGCGATGGCGCCGATCGCCGGAGATTTGAGGAAATCGACCTCGCGCGGATCAAGCCGCATGGTCGCCAAGGTTCGGGCTTCTTCGATCGTCTCCGCGTTCCCGTCCGGAATATCCCCGTCGCCCGCCGCTTCCTCAGTGTCCGGCTCCGGTTCGAGGACAAGTTCGCTGTCTACTCCGGCGATGTCCTTGGCCTCCTCCCCCGTCACCACGATTTCAGGCGTCGTGTCCACAGCGGCGATAGACCCCGCCAGCGCGCCGACGAAGCGGCCATAGCTTCCGCCATCGTTGCCGTCGGTCGACAACGGCTTGAGCCAGAACGGGATCTGGAAAATTTTCTGCAGGTAATCGATGGCGCGCTTGCGGCGCTTGTTCTCGTCATCACTTTGGGTTTGCGGCCCGTCGCGAAGCTGGCGCGTGATCGCCTCCTCGACCCAGGCGACATCAACGCCCACCACCACCACGAACAATTCAAACGCCAGCAGCAGATGCACCGCTTGCAGCACCGCATAAACCTGATCGTGGCTGCAACGGTCGAGATCGTCGATGTAGAGCACGATGCGCTCGGGCACGTCCTCGTCGGGATTGTCTTTCTGGCGTTCTTCGACAGCGATCTTGTCGACCGCATGGAACAGCCGCCGCGCCCGGCTGATGAGGCCAATCTGGCCTTCAATTTCCTTGGTTTCGGGATTGTCATTGAGCAGATAATGCAGCAATCGCGACGGCGACTGCCCCTGTGCGCCAGAATAGGTCGCCAGCGCATTGCCAGCTTCTTCTGCTTTCTCCTTTCGCCGTTCCAATTCGGCGCGCTTATCCTGTACGATGACCTGTTTGGCGAGCAGTTGCTTTTCCGCGTCGTCTTTAACGGCTTTCAGTTTGCCGCCGAGCGCCGCCGTATCGCGCGCAATTTTCGTCACGATACGGAATGGCTCTCGCAAGCGCTCGGCAACGATGCCACCGAAACTGAGAACCGCCGTCATCCCGCCAACGATCCTCGGCATCAGTCCCGGATTCCATAAGACAATACCAACCGACGTGGCGAACACGGCTACGGCGCCAAGGACCGGCCACTTCCACTTGTAGTGCCAAGCCGCACTCAGAACGGCCTTCGCTTGGCCCGGCCACTCCCGAACCTGCTTAGCCAGTTCCGTGAAACGCTCGACGGCCTTCTCGGCATCTCCTGGCGGCACTGCAATGCCCAACCGAGACAGCGCGCTCTTGTTCGCGTCGTATACTTCGGCAATCTTTCTGACGGCGTCCTCGGTGAGCACATCGTTTTGCGCGTCCCGCACCTTTGACCGTGCCAAGTCGCGCTCCGCGCGCGCCTCTTTCAGGGCCCGCCGGCTGTCGGTGAGGGCCTGTTGGGCCTCCACCGCGTCGTCGGACAGCGCGCGTACGTAGTTTTTGACGCGCTGCACGAGGCGTTCGTGCACGACATTGCCCTGCCGGTCGTGGCCGCCCGCACGCAACTGGTCGAAGAATTCGGTGGTCAGGCTGGCCCACAGGTTGGCGTCGGAATACTGCCACGCGTTGAAGCGGATATGGGCAACACGCGCGAGAAACCCCGGCGCCTCCGGCGGCTGCGGTTGGGCGCGTCCCGCTTTGATGTTCTCGCGCCGCTGTGCCTCTGCATCCGTGATCGCGATGATGGCCCTTTCCAGCCGTTCCATAAAGGTCGACTTGCCCGCGCCCCAGCCACCGAATAAGCCGATCGACAGCGGCGGCTTCACATCCTTCAGGCAGATCAGCCTGGCAAACGCCTGCACGTCGGGATCGATGCCAAGACTGTCACCTGCATCAATGCCGGGACGATCGGGGGAGAAGTCGGGAATTTGGTCCTCAGACGTGACGTGCAGCACTGCTGAGGGACTTGGCGGCGAAGCAACAGCGTTGGTGTCGCTTTCAGTATCTTTGTTGCCTAGAACCTCGGCCCAGGCGTTCATATTCGCGGCGGGCAGATTCTCAAAACCCCAACCGAGAAGTTCTTTCCTTGCTCGATCAACCGCCTTCTGTAGAACACCAGAAGGTCTATCGAAAACTGCTAACAAGCTAATGAGTGAAGAGCGGCTATTCAAAATACTCACCAATAAATGGTGGAGCTGAAAGCTTGATGACGTATTCGATTGCGTTCTCTGTGCAATCAATAACGCCTCAGCAGCGAGGTCCGACAATATCGGTGCAATGCTGATCTCTGGGCGCGTTTGATCGGGCAATTCAAGCCGCTGACGCCGCGACGAGATTGCAGCATCCAACTTCCTCCAGCTGAAGCTCCCCCCTAAATACGCATAGAACCAATGCGCGCTGTCGAATTCACGACCACGCTGGCCGACGCCCAGTATGCTGAAAACCAAAGCATCGAAATCGATCGAAAATTGGGGAAAACCTGAAACGCCGCCAAAAGAGTGTCGTGCGGAGTAGTATGGAAGCTCATCCAACACGGCCTGAAGAGCGTAATCGCTTGAGTCCGCATTAGTGAAAATCTCTTCCACCGATTCTCGGAAAATGCGGGATTCGCGATCTCGTTCCGCCACGACCACACCTCCATCGCAGCACTCAGCGCTGCCTACGTTCCCGCGCCGATCTGTTCGATGATCCAGCCGATTTCGACCGGCTCGTTCTTCACCTGTCCGGTGATGACGAGTTGTTCGGCGCGGCGGATGGCGGCGCCGCCGACGTAGACGCTTTCCTCCACTTCGACCGGCGCCGTGGCGCGGAAGCGCCAACCCTCGCCGTTCGGCAGCTTCAACAGGATGTAGCCGCTTTCGGCGCGGCTGAGCCGCACGTCGGGATGGATGTGGAAGCGCACCGCAAACGGCAGCGCCTGTTTGCGGTCCTGGCGCGGCATCAGGCGGTCGGTGCCGGTAAGCGCAAGACCGTGCGGCGACAGCGTCAGCTCGCGCTCGTGGCGGACGCCGAAGGTCGCGACATAGCCGTCGTGGCTCGCCACCACGATGTTGCCCTTCTCGGTCTCGATCCGCCGCGTCTCGATGCTTTCGGGCCCGTGGATGATGCGCGGCCCCAGCATCCGCTTGATCCAGCCTTCGCGCACGATGATGGCGCTCGAGGTGTCGGCGAGAGTCACGGTCGAGTGCGCCGCGGTGGCGCGCAAGGCGTCCTGCCACTGCCGGTGTCCGGCGAGCGTGGCGGTGCCGCAATTGACGATCACGCGATGGGTGCCCGCGCTCAACTCGAACGACAGGCATCCGGCGTGGGCATTGGTGGAGAACCCGCCGGGCGGCGGCGCACCGCAATCGAACAGCACCAGCGTCCGGCTGGCGTGCATGCGGTGATAGCCGGAATGGCGGGCATAGCCGAACGGCTGGCCTTTGACGTCGTCGCGCTGCAGGAGCGCATGCACCATCCGCGCGCTGGATTCGCCGCCGCCGTTGAACAGCGCCAGTGCGCCGTCGCCGTGGCGGAAGAAGCGCAGCATCGGCGCCATGCGGTCGTGCGCGGTGCGGATGCCGTGCGGCACTTGCTGGCCGGTGGCGGCGAGCACTTCCATCACCATCACGACATAGCGGTAGATCTGCACCAGCACTTCCGGCGACCGGCTGAGATGGCCGCCGTCGGGCAGGATCTGGCGCGTCAGCTCGTCTTCCAGGCGGGCGAGCCCCATCTCCATCCGCTTCGGACTGTCGTCGAGGCAGATGCCCGACAGTGCCAGCCCGGCGGCGGCTTCGATCCGCGGCAAGCCTTCCGGCGCTTCGCCGACGATGCGCGCCAGCATCCGCGACTGCTCGCGCAGCGAGACGTAAACCCTGGAGCGCCACAGCATATCGCAGTTGGTCAGGATGAAGCGGCCGTGCGCGAAGATCGCCACCATGCGGCGGGCGATGATGTGCGGCTGCCATGCCGGTTCGCTGTATTTGCCGTAGCGCTTCAGCCATTGCGTCACGAGATTGGTCGCCAGCGTGCGCGCCGCCTCGCCGTTCGCGGCCGCCAGCGGCGCCATCCAGGCGAAACCGTGCAGCGCCTGAAGCCATTCCTCCGAAGGCGCCGACCGGTCGAAAATCGAGCGGTCGCCCGCGTCGACGGTCTCGCCCTGGAAGCGGAATTTGCCGCGCAGCAGCGCCTCGGCGTCGTCCAGCCGTCGCGGCATGGTGTCGACGGGACAGTAGACGACATGATCGGGCAGCGGACCGCTCAGGAACCGGCGATAGAGCCAAGTGCTGCGGACCCAGCCGCGGCCGCGATCGGCAACGCGCCACAGCGCGACCTTCAGGGCCTCGGGCAGAAGATCGAGCGTCGGTCGGTTGGGGCGCGCAGCCACACCTCTACCCTCGCAAAGCCGCGATATTGGCCGCGTAGCACTGCGGACCGCCGCGGAACACGGCCGTTCCCGCAACGATCGTATCGGCGCCGGCCGAGATTACCTGCTTGGCCGTCGTCTTGTTGATGCCGCCGTCGACTTCGAGCGCGATGGACCGTCCGGTCTTGGCGATGCGTTCCGCCGCCGCTTCGATCTTCTTGAGCTGGCTGGTGATGAAACTCTGGCCGCCGAAACCCGGATTGACGGTCATGATGAGTACCAGGTCCACCAGATCGAGCACCGGGTCGATATGGTCGATCGGGGTGCCCGGATTAAGCACGATGCCCGGCTTCTTCTTGAGGTCGCGGATGCGCTGCAGGGTGCGGTGGATGTGCGGACCGGCTTCCGGATGGACGGTGATGCCGTCGGCCCCCGCCTCGGCGAAGGCGTCCAGGAAGGGATCGACCGGCGCGATCATCAGGTGGACGTCGAACGGCTTCTTGGTGTGCGGCCGGAGCGCCTTCACGATCGGCGGGCCGATGGTGATGTTGGGCACGTAGTGGCCGTCCATCACGTCGACATGGATCAGGTCGGCGCCAGCCTTGTCCAAAGCCTCGATCTCCGCCCCCAGACGGGCGAAATCGGCGGACAGAATGGACGGTGAAATGCGAATGTTACCCATAATCCCGCATTAAGTGCCGGATTCGACGGGTTGTCGCAAGGCGCGTTCGACCGTTTGGCGGATCGTCAACAGGACAATCAGCACGGGCAAGCCCCAAGGCCTCGTGATGTCGGTCGCAGCCCGTGGGGGATTGATCATGCTCGGTGTTGCTTGAGGCCGCCGCTGATCGGTTTGCCGCGGCGGAAATGGCGCCCGCCGTCCTCCCGCTCCTGTCGGATCTTCGCGACTCAAATCTGCATCCCGAATCTGCAGCCTTGAATCCATTCAAGTTTCACGCGCCGATGCAGTTGTCCGCGCCGCTGGGATGCCGGACCGGTTTAGCGGGCAGCGAAGGATCATCGGTGGCCCGCCGCGTGCAAATGCGCATTGAGCCAGTCCCCGGCCAAGGTAATCACTTCCGGCGCAGCCACCGGCCCAGGATTGGCCTGTTCCTGAGCGCTGGCGTTCCGCACGTTATGAAACGAGTGGTTCATATCTGCGATCTCGATCACTTGTGCATCGGGATTGGAGGCAAGCGCCTTCTTCGCGGCCGGCATGTGGTCGGCCGACGGGACGATCTCGTCGCGCGAACCATAAAGAGCCAGAACCGGCATGCGCAGCTTGGCAAGCGTTCGATCGAAATGGGCGTTGAACGCTTCGAGTACGACGGAACGCAAGGTCGTCAAAGCGGCCTCGGCCTGTTCGCTGCTGAAGTGGCACGCCATGAGGGCTTGGATCACCTTTTCCCGCAGCGGCCCGATTTCCTTGGATGATGCCTCGCGGATTTCAGCCTCGAACAGCGTCTCGGCGGTCGCGGTCACCCGCGCAACGGCCGCCGGAGCTGCACCGCCTTTGATGAGTATGTCTCTCAGAATCACAAAGTTTATTTCGTGGCCCGGTCCGGGAGGCTCTGGTGGCGCTGCAGGCCCGGCAAACATCACGACGGCTGCAATCGCCGGATCGCGAGCGGCAACGGCCGGTCCCACCGCCCCGCCTTGGCTGTGGCCGGCAATGGCGATGCGCGCCCCATCGATATCGGGCCGGCTCCGCAGGAACAACACGGCAGCAGCCGCATCCGTCTCCATGTTTTCGAGCGTGTCGACGAATTGCCCGGTCGATTGCCCGATGCCTCGTTTATCATAAGTCAGAACGGCAATGCCGTCGCGCAGCAGCCGCTCCTCCAGCAGGTTGAAACCGCCGCGTTGGCTGGGGCCACTGCCGGACAGTAGAAGGACGGCCGGGAACGGCCCCCCACCATGTGTGGCCGGTACGCGCAGCCTGCCGGCCAGGGTCACACCCGGAACCGAAGCAATTTGCACATCCTCCGTGACGGATCGCGGTTGGAAAGCCGCAAAGGCCCTCGTGATGCGCAGATTGTCGAGTTGGTCAGTGGTAAACATCACCGGGCCGAGAACGACATTCCGTTGCACACGTCCCAACCCGATAGACAGGAATTGCGACCCCGCCGGAAGGTCCGCCCCCGCCACGCCATCAATGGCAAAACGCTGCCATTCTGTGGTGAGTTCGACCGTGCCGATAGCCAGATTTTTGTAGTCCGGCGCGGCGCCATGGATCGTTACCGTCACCTTCAGCGGTTGCTCGGCACGCGCCCAGAAGTAGCCGTTCAGGCGCTCACCGGCCTTCAACGCCACGGGAACAGATACACCCGTAGCGGCCGACCAATCTTCGCCCGCCTGTGCCGGAGGTGCTACCCACACGACAGCGTTACCCGGAACGCGGCAGTCTCGCGCAAACCGAACTTTGGTGCCGTAGATATTGAGGTCGTCCGCGCCGACGATTTGCGGCGGTCCGGCAAAGGCAGGGGTCTGCAAACCGATGGTAAGGACGCACAGAACGATTAGGAGCCGCCTAGCAAGAAACATCATCGGTACCCTGCCTCTGGATAACGCGTAGGTAATCCGCAAGTGGGACGCCAAAGCCTGAAAAATAGCCGCCTAAGACACGGGGCTCCTGAGCGCGCGCTCGACGCTGGAACGGGCCGTCAGCAAGACGACCAGCACCGGCACCCACGCCACCCGCGACTGATAGCGGTCGTGCGGCCCCGAAAACAGGCCGCAGACCATGGCATTGCCGAGCAGCGCCACGAACACGAAGGCCGGCAGCGTGGCAAGGTTCCAGCGCCGCCGCTTCAGCGCCTTCCACAGCACCCAGCCGAGCCAGGCTTGCGCCAGGAACGCCAGCGGAACGTGGACCACATTCACCGCGCCGAAGTGGATTTTGCCCCTCTGCTGATGGGCGTCCATGTAAGCCAGCCGCTGTTTGGGCATGAAACCGTAGAACAGGTCGCGCAAGACCCAGACCTGCGGCTCGACCCCGTCGCCGGTGCGGACCATGAAGTACTGGCGTACCGAGCCCCACAGGCCCGGCAGAAGGCTCTGCAGCGGATAATGGGTCAGGCTGTGGCGGACGATCAGCTCGTATTCGTCCTTCGGCCCGTAGAAGCGGCCGATCTTGTTGAACGGGCTTTCCGGCCCCCACAGGAAATTGTCGGCCGTCCGGGACAGGTGGTCCTTGTAGGGGCACAGCACCATGGTCGGCCGGCTCGGGCAGAGGTCGTACAGCGTCTTCTTCACGACGCCGTCCCCCATCAGGCGGGCCGTAAGAAAGAACGGGCCGGAGCGGCTGACGAAGACCTTTTCCTTGATCTCGGGGACCTTGCGCACCAGCGAGTAATTGGCGCCCAGCACCAGCCCCAGCCCGGTCAGGAAGCACAGCAGCGGCACGAACACGTTGGGACGCGGGAATTTGCGCTGGCGCCAGACGAAAGTCGGGATCCAGACCAGCGCCAGGCACAGCACCAGTCCTGCCGCCGTGCCGAGATGCGAGGGATGGCAGGCGATGGCCAGCCCCGCCACTGCAACCAGCAGGATCGACCGCACGACCCCGACCTGCTTCAGCTTGAAGGCGAGCGGATAGAAGGCGAGGATGAAGACCGCCGTGAAGCAGTCCGGCTCGATTTGTCCGGCAAACCACGCGACGCTGGTCAAGACCGATAGCGCCGCGCCGACGCGCAGCAGCATCCACAGGCTCGTCCGCGGCCACAGGGCCCGAGCGAACTCGACGATCACGAAGGCGGTCATCGCCGACTGCGCCCAGGCGACGAACCACAGGCTCTGGCGGCCGTGGGCGTAATCGAGGAACAGCGAATAGACCGGCGAGCGTTCGGGCACGAAGAAGCGGCGGAAGCCCTCCAGCACATAGGCGCCCGAGTCGAAGAACATGAACGGGAAACCGTTCCACCACGCCGCATAGAGGAATAGCGGCGCCAGGAGCACGATCGCCGCCAGTTCGGCCCACAGGCTGGAGACGTGCGCCGCCGGGACGTGGAAATGGACTGGCCAAACTGCCGGACGCAGCCGCATCGCCGATTCGCTCATGAATTCCTCGCACCACGCGGCAGCGTTATGCCGCCCGCGGGACGTTCGGACAATGCCGCGTAACCTCCCGGCGCGCAAATCGCGAAATGGTCGCTTTCCGATGCTGCCAAGGGTCACCCAAAGGTTGACTTAGAACGCTTAGAATCTATGCTCCGGCCGTCTTTGCCCCTCTTTGCATCGAGGACTTGAATGGCGGAACATCTGAAGCCGCGCCCGCTGTCGCCCTTCCTCACCATCTTCCGCTGGCCGGTCACCATGGCGACCTCGATCGTCCATCGCGTCACCGGCGTCGGACTGGCGGGCGGGCTCGTCGTACTGGTGTGGTGGCTGATCGCCGCCTCCAGCGGGCCCGAGGCGTATAACTTCTTCATCGACCTCGCCGAAACCACCATCGGCCAGATCTGCCTGTTCGGCTTCACCTGGGCGCTGGCCTATCACGCGGTGAACGGCATCCGGCATCTCGCTTGGGACCTCGGCTACGGCTATCAGGTCCGCACCGCCGACATCAGCGGCATCGCGGTGATCGTGCTGTCGGTGCTGATCGCGATCGGCGTCTTTGCCATCGCTTACGCAGGATACGGAGGCTACTACCAATGAGCCTGGAAACGCCTCTGCACAAAGCCCAGGGCATGGGCTCCGCTCATTCCGGCGTCGGCCATTTCTGGAAGCAGCGCGTCACCGCCGTGGCGCTCATTCCGCTGACGGTCTGGTTCGCGATTTCGATCATTGGCCTCATCGGCGCGCCGATCGCGGCGGTGCTCAATTTCCTGTTCAATCCCGTCAACGCCGTGCTGATGGCCGCGTTCGTGCTGATCGCCCTCTACCACATGGTGCTGGGCCTGCAGGAAGTGATCCTCGATTACGTGCCGCATCAGGGGTTACGTTTTTTCCTGATGCTGGTGAACTACACCTTTGCCCTGGCGCTTGCCGCCGCCACGATTTTCGCGCTGCTGCGCATTGTCGGGACCTGACATGACCGCTTATCCGATTACCGATCATACGTTCGATGTCGTCGTCGTCGGCGCCGGCGGTGCCGGCTTGCGCGCCACGCTCGAATGCGCCCGCCTCGGCCTCAAGACCGCGTGCGTGACCAAAGTCTTCCCCACCCGCAGCCATACGGTCGCCGCCCAGGGCGGTGTCGCCGCCGCGCTCGGCAATATGGGCGAGGACGACTGGCGCTGGCACATGTACGACACGGTGAAGGGTTCCGACTGGCTCGGCGACCAGGACGCCATCGAATACCTCTGCCGCAACGCGCCGGAAGCCGTCTACGAGCTGGAGCATTTCGGCGTGCCGTTCTCGCGCACCGAGGAAGGCAAGATCTATCAGCGCGCGTTCGGCGGCATGACCAGCCATTTCGGCAAGGGCATCGCCCAGCGTACCTGCGCCGCGGCGGACCGCACCGGTCACGCCATGCTGCACACGCTGTACGGCCAGTGCGTCAAGCACGAGGTGAACTTCTTCGTCGAATACTTCGCCCTCGATCTCATCACCGATGACGAGGGCGTGCGCGGGCTGATGGCCTGGAAGCTCGACGACGGCACCATTCACCGCTTCCGCGCCCACAAGGTCATTCTGGCGACCGGCGGCTACGGCCGCATCTATTTCACCTGCACCGGCGGCCACACCCAGACGGGCGACGGCAATGCCATGGTGCTGCGCGCCGGCCTGCCGCTGCAGGACATGGAATTCGTGCAGTTCCATCCCACCGGCGTCTACGGCGTCGGCGTCCTCATCACCGAGGGCGTGCGCGGCGAAGGCGGCTATCTCACCAACAGCGAAGGCGAGCGCTTCATGGAGCGCTATGCCCCGAACGCGAAGGACCTGGCGTCCCGCGACGTGGTCAGCCGCGCCATCACGGTGGAAATCCGCGAAGGCCGCGGCGTCGGTTCGTTGAGCGACCATGCCAACCTGCATTTGTCGCATCTCGATCCCAAGATCATCCACGAGCGCCTGCCCGGCATCGCCGAGAGCGCGCGCATCTTTGCCGGCGTCGACGTCACCAAGGACCCGATCCCGGTGCTGCCGACCGTCCACTACAACATGGGCGGCATTCCGACCAACTACATGGGCGAAGCCGTCACCCTGCACGAGGGCAATCCCGATGCGGTGATCCCCGGCCTGATGGCGGTGGGCGAAGCCGCCTGCGTCTCCGTACACGGAGCAAACCGTCTGGGCTCGAACTCGCTGATCGATCTCGTCGTGTTCGGCAAGGCCGCGGGCGCCCAGGCCGCCAAGGTGATCGGCGAGAACAAGAAGCACGCCGACCTGCCGAAAGGCGCCGGCGAACAAGCCCTCGCCCGCCTCGACCGCCTGCGCAATGCCAACGGTACGACGCCGACGGCCGAGATGCGCCTTGCCATGCAGCGCGCCATGCAGGAAGACGCCGCCGTGTTCCGCACCGGCGAAGTGCTGGCGCAAGGCCAGAAGCGCATCGCCGAAATCTACGGCCGCCGCGACGAGTTGAAAGTCTCCGATCGCACCCTGATCTGGAACACCGATCTGGTCGAAACGCTGGAATACGAGAACCTGATCGCCCAGGCGGCGGTCACGATCAACAGCGCCCTCAACCGCACCGAAAGCCGCGGCGCCCACGCCCGCGAGGACTATCCGGAACGCGACGACAAAAACTGGATGAAGCACACGCTGAGCTGGCTCAACAACGAAACCGGCGACGTGCGGCTCGACTACCGCCCGGTGCACTCCTACACGCTGTCCAACGACGTCGAATACATCCCGCCGAAGAAGAGAGTGTATTGAAGTTACGTCCCTCGCCCGTTGAGGGGCCGATAGCGCCAGCGTAGTCGGCGCGGTTTGCCTTGCACTTAGCAGCTCTTCGCGAAGTAAGTGCTTAGGCAAACCGGGTGAGGGGTAAGTCGCGATCCCTCAATACTCGTAAACTGCAACGATACAGCAAAAGTATTACTCGGGTGGATTTCCCATCTGTCGCTTGTACCTCTGCCAATAGACTGCCTTCACCGCCTTACGCAACTTGGACAGCTGCACTCCTTCGTAGGCATTGGGGCCAACCAATCGACGAACAGCCGATATATAGTGCTCTGCCTTTCGCTGCTCCCGCTCTGCATCCTCTTGCAGAATTACCCGCGGCAGGTTTTTCGCACGACAGCTCTTGTCGATATCAACATAAATCGCATTCTGCTTAATGCAATCAATCTTTCCCTTGGCAATATCTTCGACATCACGGTCATAATCTGAATCATCAAGAAAGTTTCCGTTTTCGATTTTCTCAAAATATAGAATATTCAGTGCACTGCTTATTTTCTTCGGGAACCTACCGCCTAATTCGTATTCTGCATCAATAATAGCTTTGATCTCTTCAATATCTTCCCACTCAGGTTCTACATAATCGATCACAAGCGCGATCAAATGCTTACAGGAGTGGTTTCGAATTATCCGAAGAACGTCAGCATCCCAAGGGATCATCTCCTCACGTATCATGTAGAGAAGAAATGCCTTTGAACACTCCTCTTGGGCAAGAAACGAAAGAGCTAACCGAGTTGCACCGCTATCCTGAAATTCGAGATATTCCGCGTCATCGACCAAACGCTTTGCATTGTTTATGCATTCCTCAATAGAAGCATTAACATCCTGCTTACGTGGTGCTGCGAACTGCGTTGGTGCTCTTCCCGATCTCAATATCTGCCCCCCTTCACATCCTAGACTGATTATGAGCCCATTACCCCAACACCACACCAATCGCCCGCTTCAACGCCTCGGTATCCGCGGCACCAAGCCCACCTAATTTCCGTATCACCAGCCCCTGCTCCAGTGTGGCGAATACCGGCTTGATGGCAGATGGTTTCAATAGCCCCGCACCTTGCCAATCCTGCAGCCACACCTCACCCAGGATCGGTGCAGGACGAAGTTGGCTGGTGACGGCCATCACCACGATATCGGGTTTGCTGTCGTTGTAGGTGCGATTGGAAACGACGACGGCGGGGCGCTTCTTTGAGGCGGTTTGACTGGTGAAGGGAAACGGCACCAGCACGATGTCGCCGAAGTCAAAGCTCATCGTAGGCGTCGTCGTCCGGGTTGTTCCACACCTTCTCGAACGCCGGGCTACTCGCGGCCGCAGCCGCACGCACGACGGCCCGGTTCTGGGCGCGCGCCGCCACCAAGTCCACGAACTCTTCCACCTCAGGAAGATGATCGGGTGGCAGAGCCTTGATCTTGTCGATCAACGTTTTCGGGTCGGACATCGCATGCACCTCGAATGTGCAATTTTACCGCGAAACGCCGTTTTGGCAAAGCGGCGCTATTCCAGGCAAAAAGCTTGGGCGAGGCGCCTAGTCGTCCGACCTTCACTTCAAGATCGACATAAGAACCTTACCCCTTCTTCTCCAGCACTCGCTTCTTCGCCAGCATCCGTTCCCGGTCGGTCACGTAGATCAGGCCGCCGAGTTTGCGGATGAGTGCGTCCTCCTCGGGGTCGAGCACGCCGTCGGCATAGGCCACCTCCCACAGCATCTCGACGAACCCGACGCGTTCCTCCGGCGCCATGTGCTGAAACACCGCCTGCGTATACGGATAGAGCTGAACGTTGCGCGCACTGGCCGCTTCGCTCGCCTCCATCAGCCGCGCGCATTCGTCTTGCGAAAGCGAGAACCGCTCGGTCAGCAGCCGTTCGATGGTGGCGCGTTCGTCAGGATCGAAATGCTCGTCCCGGTGCGCGGCTTCCAGCAACAGGATCGCCACGGCGATCCGCAGGTCGCCCGAGGGGTTGGCCTCCGGTTGGGGGCACTTAAACAGGCTCATAAGCTGGTCGAAGAACATGGTACTCCCTTTCCCGGCCAGCATAGCGCACCGAGGACGTAGGGAAAGGGGCCGCGGGAACACGTCGAATTCGTCGGGTCGGGGCAAAAATGCGGCCTTGGTCTGGCCCCATTAAAGTTCTATGGAAAGCTCGAACCCAGAGACGTCACCGATGCCGAAGCTTCCGGACATGTCCCCAGCCGCCGTCAAAAAGCGGCAACAGTTAACCGAAGCCGCGCAGGCCCAGCGGGCGAAAGAACCGCCTCCGCCGCCGGTCGTCAAAGTGCGCATCGCCAAGCCGCGGTAATCTTCGACCCCGCTACCCCTTCTCCCCCGGCGCGGCGATCTCGCGATAGTTGATCCGCGCTTCGGCGAGGAGTGCGCGGGCCAGTTTCAGGTCGTCGGACCATTTGGTCGGCACGGCTTTTTCCGGGCGCGAGACGATCTCCACGATCCCCGCCTGGATGCTCTCGACGCAGCAACGCGTGCACGGCGGCCCGCCCCACTCGGCGCCCGATATGTCCGTCGCCGCGAGATAGAGCGTCGAGCCCTTGAGCCGGATGCCGTTGCGGGCGGCGTTGAGGATGGCGTTCATCTCCGCATGCACCACCAGCTTCAGTTTGGTCTCGCGGTCGCTCAGACGGGTCTCGGTGTCGGCGATGCCGCGCGGCAGGCCGTTGAACCCGGTCGACAGCACTTCCCGCTCAGGCCCGACGATCACCGCGCCCACTTTGGTGGACGGGTCCTTCGACATCCGCGCCACCTGCACCGCCAACGCCAGGAAATGCTGGTCCCATCGCTCGCTCACATCGGCCTCGCCGCTGGATGAATGTCACCCCGGCACTATACAGTTTTGCCGCAGATTCGCCATGCCGGCCCCGTCGCCGTCGCGATGGCGCCGCCACGTCGTTCGCCTGCAATCGTGTCGGCCGCGGACCGGCGGCGAGGTCCTCACCGCCTCACGCGCAAACCCGGACTAGTTGACCGCGCCGGGCTTGCAGAGGAAGAACGTCTTCGGCTGGCCGGGAATGGAATTCATGCAGGACCCCGGCTCCACGATGCGCTTCAGCAGCAGCGTATCGGCGCCGCCGGTGCAGCCGGTGCAGTCCTTGGCTTTGTAGTGGCAAACCAGCGCCTGTTTGCCGGCCGGCCATTGCGAAGGCGCCGCTTCGACCGACCGGAGCTGGAGTTGTGCGTGCCCGGACGTCCATCCGGCCGGTAATGTGGCCGGCGTGATGTCGATGACCAGGGTCGCGGCATCGGGGCAATTCACCACCGAAGTGTAAGGCGAGGAGACAAGACCGCGAGCAGGCTGTGCCTCGCCCGCCGTCGCAAACACGGCAATCGCAGCAACAAAGACCCAAAGCGTCTTCATCTTCGTGCAGACGAACGTGTGATCCATGACGATCCTCCCCTGGCGCCGCGGGCAAAGAGCCACTGCTTTGCCGGGCGGAACCCAGACGAGAGAACCTACCGCGCAGTCTCAGCCGTGGGAAATCAAATGCCGCGACGGGGCTCGCCGCAACTGATACTCAATCCGGAAATTCGGTGGATAGGCGGCGCGTTACGGCGCCACCCGCGTATCGTCGGCGACCCAGTTGACCTGCCAGGTCTTGCCGCCATCGGCCGAGATCGCCTGCTCGAAATGGGCGCTGTCCTTCTTGATGTCGGACCACACGCCGCGCACCAGCACATTGCGGCCGTTGATCGGTTCGGTGTCGTAGAATTCGCCGCGTCCGTTCTCGAAAGCGCCGATCGAGGGCACGCTCATCACGCCGCCTTTGACGCTGGCGAAGTTGAGGCTCCATTGGTGCGCCTGCGGATTATAGAGGCGCAAATTGATTGCTTCGATGGGACCGCCGGGACCATCGGCGATCAGCTCGACCATATTGGCGCGCCCGTTCCAGATCGGCCGTACCACCGACGTTCCGTCGTAAACTACCCAGGACGGCCCGCTCGCCGTCTGCCGCAGCACCTTCAGATGCGTTTTCCAGGTGCCGATCCCCCAATCGAAATCGTGCGCGCCGTCGCGCAGCGTTTGGGCCGGCGCGCCGCAAGCGAACAGACCGAACCAGACCGAGGCAACCAAACCAGCAGCAAGCGAACGTCTCATTGCAACCCTCGCACCGACTATGGGCATCCATGGTACGGACAGCCGCCCAATCACGCCACGCCCTTCTCCGACCTGCGAGACACTTTGTCGTGATTACTTACATTCATGCCGGATCAGCCGGAAATGACAGCCCTTACTCCGAGCCTCGCATCTCCGCGTGTATCCATTCCTACCCGTAGCCCGCAAACACCCATTCGGCTGTATCGCATCGCACATTCCAGCTTAGCGCGAATGTGCCGTTTCGGGCCGATTTTGCTGGACGAAATGTCGCTGTTCCGCAGGCGGATGATTGCTGCGCGGGCGGTTGAAATTCGCGCGATCGGCCCCATCTGCATAAGGGTAGCCACACACAAACCAGCCAGGAGGATCCGTCGTGAAAGGTTTGTTCAGCAGCTTATTCGCCTTCCTCAAGCCGGTTTCGGTCGATTCGGCCGGGCCCGACCCGCAAGCGGCATCGACCAATGCCGCCAAGGAGTGGCTGATGCTGATGGACCGCGGCGAGTATCGCACCGGCTGGAACGAAGCGGCGCCCTCATTGAAGACGGCGCAGCCGTGCGATCCGTGGACGGACACGGTCGCGACGCGGCACGGCAAGGCCGGCAAGGTGATCGTACGCGAGGTGACGGGTTTCCGGCTTCGGCCGGCGCGGACGGAGGACGCCTTGCATACCGCCGTGGTCGATTTTCGCTCCCAATACGAGGGCGGCCTGATGAAGGAACGCGTGACCCTCGAACATGTCGGCGGCACTTGGCGGACTTCCGCATATTCGCTCGGTTAACCGGCCGCGGGGTGATTTTCGCTCGCGCAACTCCGCTTGCGGCGCCCACAATTGCTGTTGACTGACGCAACGTCAGGAACGGCATGGGACGGCCATGCGCATCGACAAAATCGCCCCCGGCAACAACCCGCCCTTCGACGTCAACGTGCTGGTGGAAGTTCCCATCGGCGGCGAACCGATCAAGTACGAAATCGACAAGGAGGCGGGCGTCCTGGTGGTCGACCGCTTCCTCTATACGTCGATGCGCTATCCCGGCAATTACGGCTTCATTCCGCACACCTTGTCGGGCGACGGCGATCCGGTCGACGTTCTGGTCTGCAACACCCGCGCGCTGGTGCCGGGCGCGGTCGTCAATGTGCGTCCCGTCGGCGTGCTGATGATGGAAGACGACGGCGGCACCGACGAGAAGATCATCGCGGTGCCCTCGCCGCATCTCACCCTGCGCTACGAGCGCGTGCACGACTACACCGACCTGCCCGATATCACGCGCCACCAGGTCGAGCACTTCTTCGAGCACTACAAGGACCTCGAACCCGGCAAGTGGTCGAAGATCCTCGGCTGGGGCGACGCCGATACCGCGCGCCGGCTGATCCGCGAAGGTCTGGCGCGCTACGCCGAGAACAAATAGCGCGTCTTCCCGACGTATTGACTGACTGCCCGTTCCGCCACAGCTTGTCGGACAAAAGCAGGAGAATGGTCATGTCGAAATCGGTGTGCGCGATAGCCGTCGCAGCGCTGGCGGCCGCGTGTCCGAGCCATGCGGAAAACCCGATCATCCAGACCAACTTCACTGCCGATCCGGCGCCGATGGTCTACAACGGCACGGTGTATCTCTACACCAGCCACGACGAAGACGACGCCTACGGCTTCAAGATGAAGGAGTGGCGGCTGTACACGTCGACCGACATGGTCAACTGGACCGATCACGGCGCCGTCGCTTCGCTCAAGACCTTTCCCTGGGCGCGCCAGGACAACGACGCCTGGGCGCCGCAAGTGGTGCCGCGCAACGGCAAGTTCTATCTCTATGCCCCTGTCAGCGTGCCGGGCGAGCCCAAGAACGTCATCGCCGTCGCGGTTGCCGACAAACCGGAGGGACCGTTCAAGGACGCGCTCGGCCATCCGCTGGTCGGACCGGTAACCGGCTATATCGATCCCACCGCCTTCGTCGACGACGACGGTCAGGCCTATCTCTATTGGGGCAATCCGAACCTTTGGTACGTCAAGCTCAACCAGGACATGGTGTCGTACAGCGGCCCCATCGTGCAGGAGCCCACCAAGCCGGCCAATTATCAGGAAGGCCCGTGGTTCTATAAGCGCGGCGGCAAATACTATCTCGCCTACGCTTCGACCTGCTGCTCCGAAGGCATCGGCTATGTCATGAGCGACCATCCGACCGGCCCCTGGGTGCACCATGGCGACATCATGGACGGCAACAAGGCATCGTCGGGCAATCATCCCGGCATCATCGACTACAAAGGCGGCTCGTACGTCTTCGGCTTCAATTACCGCTTCAATTTCGACGATACGCCGGTCCATCGCGAGCGCCGTTCGATCACGGTCGCCAAATTCAACTACAACGCCGACGGCACCATCCCCAATCTGCCGTGGTGGAATACCGAAGGCGTCGCCCAGATCGAGTCGCTCGATCCCTACCGCCGCGTCGAAGCGGAAACGATCGCCTGGACTTCGCGCGTACCAAGCCCGTGGGATCATCCGATCGACTGGGTGCCCGGAATCAAGACCGCGAAGAACGGCGACAGCGTCTACGTCACCCGCATCACCAATAAGACCTACATCAAGGTCGCCGGAGTCGATTTCGGCAAAGGCGCCGAGCGCTTCACAGCCAGGGTCGCCAGCGGTGCCGGCGGCACGATTGAGCTGCATCTGGACAGCTTCAGCGGGCCGGTGATCGGCACTCTCGCGGTCGGCAGTACCGGCGGCTGGGGCGCCTGGCAGAGCCTCTCCGCGCCCGTGAAAGGCGCTGCCGGCAAGCACGACCTGTTCTTCGTGTTCAAAGGCGACGGATCGGATCCGCTGTTCGACTTTGACTACTGGCAATTCGCCAAGGCCGGCAAGTAGCTGCTGGGCGACGCGCGCCGCTAGTCAGATTTCTCGGTACTGGAAATTCCGACGTCCGCGCAATTGCGTCGCGCCGTGTTGACGGGAGCAGCAGCGGACCTACATCAGCATCATGATGATGCGATCCGCTGCCGCGCTTGCCGGCCTCCTCGCCTGCACCACTCCGGTGTTTGCGGGCGTCTGCCAGACCACCAACCTCATGCCGGAGGTGCTCGCTTTCCGCGCGGCCACGGCCGGACTGCCGCCGGATCAGCGCGCCGCGCGCTTCGTCACCGAGGTGGTGGCGAAGCATCCCGAGTTCTTCAAGTCGGACATTTTCGGCAATGACGACGAATTGCGCGGCTATGCCGTGCGCCTGTTCGATCCCGACCATCCCGAGCATTTCGGCGATTATCCGCCGCTGACCGACGCCAAGCTCGCCGCGTTCAGTGCGGATTTTCCGAAGGTCTTCGCGAGCGCCGAGACGCGCTTCGCCAAGGCCTTTCCCGATTTCGCCTGCACGACGCCGATCCTGTTCGGTCCCTCGTTCGGGCGCTTTGGCGGCAGCGGCGGCGTCGGGCCGGATGGCGTCTATCGCATGCGGTTCGGCATCGACATGCTGGCGATGATCGAATCCCCGTCCGATCTGCCGGTCCTGTTCAGTCACGAGATGTTTCATGTCCATCACAGCCAAGTGCTCGGTAACGCGCTGAAGCAGAATCTCGGCGTGGTGTGGTGGGGCGCCTGGGTCGAGGGACTGGCGAGCTATGTCAGTTATCGCATCACTCCCGGCGCGACGCCGAAACAGGCGCTGGCGTGGCCGGCCGATCTCTACGAGCGGATGCAGGCGCCCGGTGCGATGAAGCAGGCCTCGGCGCAGATGCTGCTCGACATGGACGCCAAAGGCAAAACCTACGGCCTGTGGTTTCACATGAACGAATCCTATCCCGGCCTGCCGTCCAACGCGGGGTATTACATGGGCTATCGCATGGCCGAAGCGCTGGCCGCCCGCTACTCGCTGCCCGAGCTGGCGCGCATGAGCCCGGACGAACTCAAGCCGCTGATCCGCGCCTATCTGACCGAGCAATCCAAGTAATTTTCCAAATAAAGCACGGCGATATCACGCAGTTTAGAAGGATTCGATTTCGATTCTGGACGCCCCGGCTGACAGCGGAACCATCCGTCCGGGACAGCGTTCCATTCCCGCATTGAAGCGGTGGAGCACCCCATGGGCCTGATCCTGATCGTTCTGTTGATCCTTCTGGTCATCGGCGCCTTTCCGTCCTGGCCATACTCCTCGGGTTGGGGCTATTACCCGTCGGGCGGTCTTGGGCTGGTATTGATCATCGTACTGATCCTGGTGCTGATCGGACGGATCTGACGTTTTCTTCACGTCCCGATTCCGCCCCAATCCGTTCAGGAGCGGTTCAGCCTCGAGACCCGATGCTTGGGTCAACATGGTCTTGAGAGGAGTGCAGCCGTGATGAAGATGAAGATGCTGGCGGGCGTGGCATTGGCCCTTCTGGTTGCGACGCCGGCTTTGGCCCAACCGAGTTGGGTGCCGCCGGGTGCCGATCCCGACGGTTATTACAGCCGCGCCGATCGCGACGGCTATTACGACCGCAACGGCCGCTATCACCGCTTCAGCGAATACCGCAACGACGACGATGACGATTACGGCCCGCCGCCTCCGCCGTCCGGCAACTACTACCGGCAGGGCTATTACGAGGACACCTGCCGCAAGGACAATAACAAGGTGGCCGGGACTCTGTTCGGCGCTCTCGCCGGCGGTCTGATCGGTGGTGCGGCAAGTCACGGCAACGGCGGCGCAGTGGTCGGCGGCGCCATCCTGGGCGGCCTGCTCGGCAACGCGGTCTCGCGCGACATCCCGTGCGAAGACCATCCCTACGCCTTCCGCGCCTATGCCACCGGCCTCAACGGCGACCTCGGCCGCCGCTACGACTGGCGCCATGGCGACAACTACGGGTATTTCGTGCCGGAACGTGAATTCAACCGCGGCGGCCGGGTGTGCCGGTCGTGGTCCGAAACCACCTATGTCCGCGGGCGGTCCTACAACCGCTCGGGCACGGCCTGCCGCTACAACGACGGCAATTGGCATTTCGACGACTGATCCGTCCTGGGACGGGAGAGCTAAAGGCCCGGATTTCCGGGCCTTTTCTTTACCCCCAGGGTCGGCGAAAGCTTTCCGTAACGTTTCAAATCTAACTTAGAAGCCGCAGTTTCGCATCCGGCACGCATGGCTTCGACTTGGACCATCAAGGCGAACGATCGCTGCTTCGGGCCCTACACGCTCGAACAGATGCGGCTGTTCGCGAGCGAAGGACGCCTGGCGCCACACTCGCTGGTCGCATCCGACAACGCCGGACGCTTTGCGCCCGCTCATGAATACGAGGCGCTTGCCGCCCTCTTCCGCCCCGCTGCGCCGGCGCCGCAGCGTCCGGTGTTCTTCACCGCGGAAGGCGATCTCGGCGCCGCTTATGCGGTGCGCGAGCCGGAACCGGCATCGCAATCGCGCTTCGTCATCATGGCCGAAATGAAGTCGAGTTCGATCGCAGGGCTCGAACAGGAAATCCAGCGCTGCGGTCAGGCGATCCAGCTGATGCCGCAGGCTTGGCTGCTCGCCAGCGAGATGACCATCAACGCCCTGCGCAATACGCTGATCCAGCGCCTCGGCCGCCTCGACATGCTGTTCATCGTCGATGCCAGCAACAACAAGGCGGCGTGGTTCAATTACGGTCCGGAAAACGACGCGCGCATCCGGCGCGTCTGGCAGGAAGCGCAGCGCCAGCAGGCGGCGGATTAAGCCTCGGTCGAGACCGATGCGCGAAGACCGCGGCGGCGGCGGAAAACGTTCTTCATCGCCACTTCCACGATGCCGCCGAGAAACGCCGTAGCGACGATCACGAACGTCAGGATCAGGGTGTAGCGCTGTTGCTTTTCGGCCTGCACCTGATGGCTCACCAGATCGTCCATCAAGCCGATGCGCAGCGCGCGCACTTCGTTGAGGACGTCGTAGCGCTTCTGGCGCTGCATCGGATTGGTGATGAGCGCGGCCATGGCTTCGGTGTCGCGCGCGCCGGTCTTCACGAATTGGGCATATACGACGGCGTGGCGGTCGATCAGACGTTCCAGCCGAGTAACTTCTCCGGCATGTTTCGCATCGACAAGCCGGCCGAGTTCGGCCAGTCCCAGCTTGAGGTCGCGCTGCTTTTCGTTTTCGTGATCGAAGAACAACTGCTCGCCCGTCAGGGCATAGCCGCGCGCCGAATAGTCGACGCCGATGACGAGGAATTCGATTTCGGCGAGCTGCAGCAGCGCTCCATTGGTCCGTTGCACCGCCTCGTTGCTGTTGCGCAGGTCGCGCTCTGCCGACACGAGCAGCACGGCTGTCGCGACCAGAAGCGCCAGGCCCGCCACCAGCATGGCCTTGCCCATTTCGGAAAGCTGCGCCTTGAGCGCGGAAGACGACATACCCCGGAATCCCGTTAGGGGAACCACCTACTAACACGTAACAGTTGCGTCCCCGTTAACGTCCATGCCGTCAGCAGCGCTTACAGATTAACCGGCTGCAGGCCCTCACGAAACCGGCGGGAATTGGCGACATAAATCGCCGCCGAAAGCTCCAGCCGTTTACGCTGTTCTTCGTCGAGACTGCGGATCGGCCGGGCGGGTGCACCGAGCGCCAGAGTGCCGTCGGCGATGACCTTGTCCTCCGCCACCAGAGCGCCGGCTCCGATCACGCAATAGGAGCCGATCCGTGCCCGGTTGAGCAGCGTGGCTCCCATGCCGATCAGGCTGTGATCGCCCACGCTGGCGGAATGGATGATGGCGCGATGGCCGACCGTGACACCTCTGCCGAGCACGACGGGCTGGCCCGGATCGGCATGGATCACCGCATTGTCCTGAACGTTGGAGTCCTCGCCGATCGTGATCCAGTCGTTGTCGCCGCGCAGCACTGCGCCGAACCAGACGCTGGCGTTCTTCATCAGACGCACGCGTCCGATCAGAACGGCATCGGGTGCGATGTAGTATTCGCCGGCGGGCGGAAGTTCTGGGGCGATCCCGTCAATCGAATAGAACGGCATTCGTTTGCATCCAATACTGCTTGTTATCGCGGCACGTTGCTCGCGCAGTGTGCCGCTTCATTCGGCATTATGCCAGATATGTGACGATGCGAAATTGTCGGCGCCGGAAGGCGTTGTTCTGATATTCTTGGCGTGTTGGCGTGATTCGACTTCGCTTCCTGCGGGGGACATCAAACGGTGCGGCGTTGCACAGTTGAGATTTCCGGTTTTTCAAGGCCTCGCCGCCGTCACGCTTCCTCATCTCAAATTTCCGGTGTCTGCAAGTTGACCAGGGAGTACCCATGGCCAAACGATCTGCGCGTTACAAGTCCCGTGAGTTACCAGACAGCGAAAACGTCCGTCCGTTGTTTCCGTCCAGGACGGGTTGGAGTCCGCATGACGAACGACCACGAGAACGAAAATATGTGAAGAACGTCCGGGCGATGAGCCCGGCACAGCAAAAACTGATGGATGCCCTTGAGGAGCGCGCGGTGACTGTCGCGCTCGGGCCGGCGGGCACCGGCAAGACCTATCTCGCCATCGTCAAAGCGGTCGAAGCGCTCGAAACCGGACGGGTCAGTCGCGTGGTGCTGACGCGGCCGGCGGTCGAAGCCGGCGAGAGCCTCGGTTTTCTGCCCGGCGATCTCGAGCACAAGCTGGCGCCTTATCTCCGGCCGCTCTACGACGCGCTGACCGAGCGGCTCGGCACCAAACGGCTGAAAGCACTGGTCGCGGAGAACATCATCGAGATCGCGCCGGTTGCCTACATGCGCGGGCGTACGCTCAGCGATTGTTTCATCGTCATCGACGAGGCGCAGAACTGCACCTACACCCAGCTCAAGATGCTGCTGACGCGGCTGGGCTGGCGCTCCACCATGGTGCTCACCGGCGATCCCGACCAGACGGACCTGTTGCCCGGCCTTTCGGGCCTCAAGGATGTCGCCGACCGGTTGGAGCATGTGCCGGAGATCGCGGTGGTTCGCCTCGCCGACGCCGACATCGTCCGCCACCCGCTGGTGGCCGGAATGCTGACGGTCCTCTGAGCCTACCTCGCCACGTAGATGTTCAGCACGAACAGGCCGAGGACGAAGCTCCAATAACCGGCGATCGCGGCGGCCAGCCAGAACGCGATGCTGGAGCATTTCTTGGTCTTGAACGACGTCGCGGCGTTCTCGAACAGCACGTTGGGACCGGCCACGACCATCACGCCGGCATAGACCAGCCGGGCCTTCAGGCTTTCCGGCTTCTTGGCGATCAGGCGGTAAAGGTTGGCGGTGATCCCCGAGGCGGTGAACCCGATCGCGATGGCGAAGAAGATGATAATCAGGCCGTGCATGCCGCTTCCCCTGTGTTTTGGGAGTGGTTCTGCAGACCGCGTGCCCGGCTGGAGCGCCGATTTTGTCCCGGAATGGAACGGGTTGGGCGGAACTGGCGCGCCAATGCAACAGCGGCGGGTAGCGTCGTTCCGATTTGGGCTAAAGCGTCGGACCTTAAATGCGACCCAGTGCTGGGATCAGGTTCAGGGTCGCATTTAAGGTCCAAAGACGCTTTAGGATTCAATATGATGCTAAAGCAACTTTGGACTTTAAATTCGCTCGGTGCCTGCCATCAGCATGAGGCGAATTTAAAGTCCGTTGCTTTAGCCGCTAACTCTCCTTTTCCGGTTGGCCCATACTGTAAAAAACTCGACTCGCACTGCGTGGGGCCAAGACTTCCGATGGGCCGTTTGAACGACGACGAAACCGTCCGCCGGCGCTCCGGCTGGCTGATCCCTTTGAGCGTATTCGGGGTGACGTTCGCCCTGTCGGCGGCTTTTCTGTTTTTCTATCTGGCGCCGCGCGGCGAAGGCCTGTTCAACGAGCAAGCCGCGCCGACATCGCGCAGCGATCTCGTCGCCCTCACCGTCGGCGGCCTCGCCTTCCGCATCCCGGCCAACTACCTGATCTATGACAGTGCCCGCACCGGCGGCACGCGAGCCGAAGCGGCCCTGTTCGCGCTGCTGCCCGACCTCTCCGGCTGGTCGAATTGGGCGGCGGATGCCTTCGCCAGCAATGCGGAGGATTCCGACGTCGTCTATCTCACCATCAAAGCCAAAGCGTCCCTGAGCGAAGCGGACAAGCTGAAGCGGGTCTGGCCGGATTATCTCTCCGACCGCCGCGGCGACGACGGCCCTTACGGACTGCACCGCTATACGTTCCGGCGGGACACCGGCTATCGCAACGAAGAGCTGTTCGTCGGCCAGACCGATGCCGGTCCGGTGGTGCTGCGCTGTGTGAAGCAATCGCCCGAAGTGCCGAGCCCGAGTTGTCTGCGCGAGACCCAATTGGCACGCGGCGTGACGTTGTCGATGCGCTTCAAGCGTGCGCACCTCGATACCTGGCGCGACATCACCGCCAAGGCCGACAAGCTGATCGCCACATTCCGCAAGACAGCCGGCACACCCTGAATCGGTGCACTGCCCGCGTTACGGGAAAATTCGCACAACTACAACTTTTAGATTGCATTCCGGCGGGATCACGATTTCTTGAGCATGGTCAGATCGTGCTTGGCCATCCAGACGTTGAGAAGCCGGACCGCTTCATACACGGACTGTCCGCTCTGGGTTAGTTCGTAGCTGACTTGCGGCGAAGGCCCCAGCCGCTCCGTGCGGGCGACCACTCCGATTTTCTCCAGCTTCTTCAGCGTCCGCGTGAGCATACGCTGAGAAACCACCCCCAAAGCGCGTTTTAACTGGAGAAATCGCAACGGTCCGGCACTCAGTTGGCACAGGACCGGCAGACTCCACTTGTCGCCGAACTCCCTGGCCATCCAATGCACGGAACACAAATCGGCCGTTTCCGGCGTGCGGACGAAGCAACTCTCAACGCAAAGTCCCAAAGCCCCCGAGCCTCCTTTTTGGTTCGTTTGGGCTACCCCCAGACTGGGCGGACATCTTGAATGAGTCCGCCCGGTGCTCCAGTCTCCGCGCCGCAATTCCTTCGCAAATCGCGCAGGGCTTTCGGAGCCTGCATACTCATCGAACTCCGCACGACAGGATGCCGGCACGTCTCTCGGAAAAGAGGCCGCTGCCGGGGGGCAGTCTCACATGGTCAATCACAACATCGGTGGTGGGGCCGGTACTCTGGCGGAGAAGTTCGCGGATTATCTGCCTGACGTTCGGATCGCCCATGTCGATCATCCCGATCGCTTCCACTGGTCGGGCATGCTCGTGGCTCGGAACAACCGCGCGCTGTGGCGTATTCGGGCGAACGCGGAATGGAATTTCCGGACGAAGGCCTCGATCAAGAACACCGTATTCGTGACCTTGCCGAAGGTCGGCGGCTTGAAGGTGATCGACAGCCATGGCGAGCGTGTCGCCGGGCCGGGACAAGCCATCGTTCTCTACACGCCGGAAGAACGCGACAACGTCTCGCTCTGTGCCGGAGAACACGCACGCACGTCGCTGAAATGGTCGATCGAGGAAGCCTCGTGCGCGATATCGTCGGTGTTCGGCTCGGTACCGCTCGAAAATTTGCCGCCGATGCCCGTGCTCAATCTCGGCGACGACCGCGGTGAAGTGATCCGCCGGCTGCTCAGCGCGATCGCCCGCGACCTTTCCTGCCCGCAATCGCCTTCGACGCTGGCTTCCGAATTGATGAGCGAGGCGGTGCTGCGGATGATTTTCGAGCCGTTGCTGGATCGCATCGGCCAAGTCCCCAGGCACGCAGGTCCCGCTCCGCGCGCCGTCAAGCAGGCGATCGAATACATGCGCGCCAACGCCGGCGCTCCGATCCGCATCCGCGACATCGCCGATGCCTGTTACGTCACGCCGCGCACGCTCGAGAACGGCTTCAGGGATTTCAAGGGGACGACCCCGATCGCCTATCTGAGACAACTGCGCCTCGAAGCCGTGCGGCGCGAACTCAAGAACTCCCAAAGCTCGGCGCGGATATCCGAGATAGCCCGCCGCTGGGGTTTCGTCGATCTCGGACGTTTTGCCGAACGCTATCGCCTAGCTTTCGGCGAACTGCCGTCTGAGACCGTGCGGAAACGGTAGCTACCGGCCGGCGTGGAACACGTCCTCGACCGAACGGCGGTGCGGCAGCAGCGTTTCGAGTGCCGTCAGGATCGCCGGAAACAGCAGCGCGCCGCACAGCCCCGCAGCGAGGATCGACAGCACGACCACCGGCGCGCCGGCGTGGATCAGCGACGGCATTGCGGCTGCGGTTGCGCCGAGTGTCGCAAACACGCCACCTGCCGAGTCTTCCAGCGCGCGGCGGCGGACCATGTCGGACGGCTCGCCACTTGCGCGCCACCGCCGCATCTGCCGTGCTCCCGCAAGCGCCAGCAGTCCGGCTAGCATCGTCATTTCCAAAATGGCGACGGCACCGAACGGCAATCGCGGATCGTAACTGCGCCACCACAGTGCGACGACGGTAACAAGCGCCAACACCAGTCCGAGGCCGAGGCCTTCGCGCCAACCGCCGGCAAATGCACCGAGCGCGGCACACACCAGCACAGCCGTCAGAGCAAACTGCCACCAGCCCCGCAGCAGCATCGCCTCGGCGCCGAACCATCCGAGCGCCAGGAAGACCAACGCGATCCCGGTGAACGACAAACCCCAACGCGGAATCGCCGCACCGCCGAGCCATTCGAAAATCCGCCCGCGCCGCTCGCGCGCCCGGTTGGCCTCGGCGACGAACGCCTCGTCGAAGCGAAGCAGCGGCAGCGAAAGCGGCAGAAGCAGCAGCACCGAAGCGGAAGTCCCGATGAGATCGCTCGCGGCCTGCACCGCCGCATTGCTATTTGTGCCGTGAAACCATATCGGCACCAGGACGGCCGTCAGCACCAGCATGACGCCGGTCGCGTACCACGGGGCCTCGCCCGCCCTGGATCTCAGAAGCCGGTCGAGCAGACGTTGCACATACAGGGTCGCCAGCGCGAAGCCGAAAGCGTAGGCGATCACCGGAACCAATCCGAAAGACGATCCGGCGGACAGCGGCGCAGCCCACAACAGACCCGGCAGCGGCGTCACGGCCACCAGGATCGCCAACGTCAAATGGCGCAGATGCCAATAGCCGATCGCCGCCGCAAGCACAGCGCCGAGCGCCAGTGCGGCTACATCGAGCCAAACGATCGATTGGTACCAGACGGATGCCGTCGCGGCAGCGGTTGCAAGTCCAGCGAACGCGGCCACCGCAGACAGCGCGGCCGAGTGATGCCGGGCGAGAAACCCGGCTGCTCCGGACCGCGCCGCAAACATCGTCGGATCAGGCGCGGCTGGCCGGCGCCGGCGGCAAATCCATTTCCAGGATCGCCATGTTGAAGGCGTAGGAGATCTCGCCGTCTTCTTCATCCTTGAAGACAACGCCGATGAACTCGCCGTTGACCATCACCTCGACGGAATCGGGCTGCTTGGGACGCTCCACCAGGGTGATCGTGTCCAGTCGGAACAGGTTCCGCAGATATTTTTCGACACGCCAGATTTCGCTACGGTTCACTCTCGCCTCCATCGCGGACGGTTTGGAGTCGCATGCCCGCTTGGGCCGGTCAAGCAACTTCCGGTCCGAAATCCGGAATCGCTGCCGATTGCCGCGATAGCGACTCGCAAATTGCGCCGGTTACAGCCCGTCGCCCTCGTCGATGAACTGATTCATTTCCTGGCTGGGACGGTCGCAGCCGGCACAATGCACCAGCTTGGCGGGAACGCCCACCGCCGTGCAGTGCGCCGGAATCGACTTCAGCACCACCGAACCCGCACCGATACGCGAATACTCGCCGACCGTGATGTTGCCGAGCACCTTGGCGCCCATCGACAACAACACGCCGCGGCCGATCTTGGGATGGCGATCGCCGGTTTCCTTGCCGGTACCGCCGAGCGTCACGCCGTGCAGCATCGAAACGTCGTCGCCGACCACGGCGGTCTCACCGATCACCACGCCGGTGGCATGGTCGATCATGATTCCGCGTCCGAGCTGCGCCGCCGGATGGATATCGACGTCGAACAGCTCCGAAATACGGCTCTGGAAGAACAGCGCCATGCCTTCGCGCCCGACCGTCCACAGCCAATGCGAAATGCGATAGCACTGCAGCGAGTGGAAGCCTTTGTAGTAGAGGAACGCTTCGACATAGGAATGGCACGCCGGATCGCGTTCGAACACGGCGGAAAGATCGGCCCGTACCGCCTGCCCGATACCGGGGTCGGCGGTCAGCGCCTGATCGAAAATCTCGCGCGCCTGCATCGGGCTGATATCGTCGTCCCCCACCTTCTTGGCGAGGTGGTACGATAGAGCGTCTTCCAGCCGGGCATGGTTGAGGATCGTGGCATGGACGAAACTCGCCAGAGCCGGCTCCCGCGTGGCCAACTGCTCCGCCTGCTGCCGCAGGGCAGTCCAGATCGGGTCGACGGCCGCCACTTTTTCGAACGAAACAGACATTTTCCTCTCCTGCGGCGCACTTTATCGTATGGAGGCAGTACCGCCAAACGCTCCGGCATCAAACTGCATAGATAGGTGCCCGAACACCACCCTGCAATCAGCCCTACGGAAATTATGGAAAATCCCCTCAATCGCCCTGCTCCCGACGCCATCGACCTCCTGCTCAGCCGCCGTTCCGGCTCGGCCAAGGCCATGACCGGGCCGGGGCCCGACGCCGCCGAACTGGCGACAATCCTGAAGGCCGCCGCGCGCGTGCCCGACCACGGCAAACTGTTCCCCTGGCGCTTTGTCGTCTTCGAAGGCGACGCCCGCACCCGCGCCGGCAAGCTGCTGGTCGAGGCACTGTGCGAGACCGAGAAGTTGTCCGAGGAGCGGGCGGCCCAGGAGGCTGGCCGGTTTCTGCGCGCGCCCGTGGTGGTGGCCGTCGTCAGCCGCACCCGCGAGGGCATCCCCATTCCCCTATGGGAGCAGGAATTGTCGGCCGGTGCCGTCTGCCAGACCATGCTGATGGCGGCGCACGCGCTCGGCTACGTCGCCAACTGGCTGACCGAATGGTACGCCTATCATCCCGGCGTGAAGGAGCGCTTTGGTCTCAAGCCGGGCGAACGCATTGCGGGCTTCATCTACATCGGCAAAAGCGCGGTCGAACTCGAAGAACGCGTGCGGCCGGACATGGCGAAGATCGTCACGCGCTTCTAGCGGGCGCCGCAGTAGACGCTGACCGGCGGCTTTGCATCGGTCTTGACCGGTGCCCCTGTCGCCCAGGCGAAGCCGCCGAACGCCACAGTGCCGATCACTGCAGCGGTCAGCAGTCGCGCGCGCCGGTGCTTGAAATCCTCCCGCATCCGTTCGTAGTGCGACACGGTGATGATGCGCATGACGAACGTCTGCATTTTGTCGAGTTGGGCGCGGAGTTTTTCCTTTTCCTTCTCGTCCTCGGTATCCGCCAGTTCGCCGCGCCGTTGCTTGCGCTCGAACAGGAATTCCTCGAGGCTGTGATACCCGAACGGCAGCAAATCGTCGGCGTGCGCATCGACGTATTCCGATTGCTCGCTCCGGACCTGGCTCAGGTAATAGGTGTCCAGGAGCAAGACGTCCGACGCTTCTTTGATCGCCCACAGGATCATGCCGACGCCAACGCCGCCGCAGAGGATCGCTACGGCCAGCCGGTTACCTTCGAGGGCGCCGAAATTCGCCAGCGGGCTCGTTCCCACCATGATCGCCAACGGCGCGGCGAACGCGGCGATGACCCATTTGATGGTTTCTCGAATGGTGTTGGCGGGCGTTTCGCCGGATTTGTCGCCCGCGTCGGCGCTCACCGGGCACCTCTTCGCGATGCGGACGGTACTTTGCCCATCGCAACGCCTTTGACGACCAGCGGCTTGGCGCGCTCGGCGCCCAGCGCTTTCGTCAGCCGGGTGCGAAGCTGCTTGTTGTCGAGATCGAGCTTGAAATTCATGTAATTCGCGCCGCTCTCGTCGGTTGCGCTTGGGGGACCATAGCTCAGCAGCCGAACCTTGATGGTCTCCTTCTTTCCCGCGAAGAGATCGTCAATATCCTGCCGCGAAATCGTCGCTGAACCGCGACAGCCTTGGCAGCGGATCTTGAGCGTGTCGGTGTCGCTGCGCGTGAAACACAACGCCATGGTGCCCTCCAGCCGGTGAGTCACATCCGCACTTCAGGATAGTACTACAATTATTGGTTGCAACACCAAACCATCGGTTGGCTCGGGCACCCAATGCAGATGCTTTAGGGCAATGTTCGATCACGCCGCGGCAGTGCTGTCCGCAGCGATCGTCCGCCCCGGCGGCAGATGGATGCGGACCGTCGTGCCGACGTCGCGTTTGCTTTCGATCGACAGCGTCCCTCCATGCCGCTCGGTGAGAGCCTTGGCGAGCGACAAACCGAGACCGGTGCCTTCCACATTGCGCGCGTGCGGGGACGACACTTGGCGGAACGGCTCCAGCGCGATCGGGATTTCGTCCGGCGCCATGCCGATGCCGGTATCGGCGACACTGATTTCGACGCCGCCGTTCGCCGCAACGCAGGCGCCGATCGTGACCGTGCCGTCCGGCAGCGTGAATTTCACGGCGTTTGACAAAAGGTTCAGCAGCACCTGCTTCAACCGCAGCGCATCGGCGCGGACCGGAGGCAATTCGTCGGGCATGGCAAGGCAGAGCCTCACTTTGCCGTCGGCCGCACGTCCGGCCAGGAACTTCACCGCATCCTGCAGCAAGGCGCAAAGATCGACCGGCTCGGAATGCAGCTCCAGATGGCCGGCATCGATCTTCGAAAGATCGAGGATGTCGTTGATAAGTGCCAGCAGATGTCGTCCGGCACCGAGAATGTCGTTGGCGTAATCGCCGTAGCGCTTGACCGAATGCGGCCCGAACATCTCGCCCGCGATCACTTCCGAAAAGCCGATGATGGCGTTGAGCGGCGTGCGCAATTCGTGGCTCATCAAGGCGAGAAAATTCGAACGCGTACGATCGGCGTCGTCCGCGGCCACCATGGCGGCATTGAGCTGCTCTTCGCGCGCAGCCAGGAGCGCCATCTTCGCCTTGACCAGTTCCTCCGACGTGCCGATACCGAGATACTTGCCGCCCTGGGTGATGACGAAGCACTCGCGCAACGCATCGGGATGATCCTCGGTGATCGTGGCGGCGACCTCGCTCACCCGCATGTTTTCGTCGAGAACCAGGGCATAAGGATTGGCCAGCGCCATGATCGACCGCCGGCCGTAAAGCTCAGGTATGAAGCGCTGGGCGTATTTCGACAGGAAGCGCAGCCGATTGATCAATCCAAGCACGCGGCCGTCGTAATCGACCACGGCTGCGGCACGCGGAGCACCGGGCGCATGCAGCATCTCATAGACTTCGGCGCAGGTGGCATCCTCTGAAATCGGAGGCAGTCCGACCGCGATCCGTCCCGCCGTCCAGGCGGCATCGATATCCGGCTTGCTGGCATGTACGCCGCCAAACGAACTCATACGCTTACCCGCCCGTTGCTCGCGCGGACGAAAGTAGGCAGGCGTCGTTTGCTGTCCGTTAAAGCGGGCGCGCCGGAACGCCGCGTTTTTGCGAAGTTATTGTGACAGTCGCACCGCGTGCAACTCCCGAATGAAATCGCCGCCCGAAACCGTCGCCGTTACGTCGCCGAGCCGCCTCACATCGCCGACCGTGTGGTAATGCTGATAGCCCGGCCGGTCGGGATGAATGGTGTCGATGATCAGAGTGCGTACCGGCGTTCTATCGGTAAGTCCGGCGATAGCCGTTACGATGTCGTCGAACGGCAGCATGTGCGGCCAGTTCACCGCCACCAGCACATCGATCGGTCCGCCGACTATGGCGGCTATCGCCACAGGTTTGCACAGATCGCCTTGATGAAACGCCACCGCGGAACCATGCAGCGCCTTCGCGCCTTCGATCACGGATGCTTCGAGATCGAAGCCGAACCGGCGCGGAGCCTTGATGCGGCATATGATTTCGCCCAAGCCGCAACCGATCTCCACCACCGTCTCGGGCGCAAAGCCGTCGATCACCGCAACCACGCGCCGTTTGTAGGGTCGCCGCCGGTAAGGGCTTTTTACATGCCAATGATCGAAGCCGAATTCCTCTTGCAGATGCCCGTAACGCCGGAAATCCGGAATGCTCCGCATTAGCCGGAAGAGATCGGCGGTGGAGCGCATTGGGTGTATTCTCATGGGCTCCACCGTTGGCAGCATCCGTTATCGGATATCGAGATACTTGTGTATTTGCAGCGACAATCGCCACTGCGGATGCTTCAAGCAGTATTCGACGGCGGCGCGCGTGTTGGCCTCGCGATCGGGTCCGTCCATCGGTTGCAGGAAATAGTAATCGAACAGAAGATCGGCGTATTTCTCCGGCGGCGCGCCCTCCTGCGGATAGACGAGCTTCAACTCCTGGCCGGTTTCGATCGCCAACTCGTTGCCCGCTTTGGGACTGACGCAGATCCATTCGATACCCGGCGGCGGCAGGATGGTGCCGTTGGTTTCGATGGCGATCTCGAAATCGTGGATATGCAGCGCTGCGATCAGCGCCTCGTCGAGCTGCAACAGCGGCTCGCCGCCCGTGCACACCACATAAGGTTGGGCGAAATTATCCTTCGGCCATTCGGCGGCGACCGCATCGGCGAGCGATTGCGCATCGGCGTATTTGCCGCCCTTGGTGCCGTCGGTACCGACGAAATCCGTATCGCAGAAGGTGCACTTGGCGTCGGCGCGATCGGCTTCGACGCCGTTCCACAAATTGCAGCCGGCAAAGCGCAGGAACACCGCCGCGCGGCCGGAGCGGGCGCCCTCGCCTTGCAGCGTGTAGAAGATTTCCTTGACCGCGTACGTCATCGCGCGGCAGCGTAACGCGCGTACCCCTTGGCGCGCAAATCGCACGCCGGACAGGCGCCGCAGCCGTAGCCCCAGTCATGGCGATGGGTGCGATCGCCCTCGTAGCAGGTGACGGTCTCCTCGACGATGAGATCGATCAGCGCCGTCCCGCCGAGTTCTTCCGCCAGAGCCCAGGTGGCGCCTTTGTCGATGTACATCAGCGGCGTATGCACGGTCACGCGCCGGTCGAGCGCCAACGTCAAAGCCTCGGCGGTCGCGACGACGGTCTTCTCGCGGCAATCGGGATAGCCGGAGAAATCGGTCTCGCACATGCCGCCGACCAGATCGGCGATGCCGCGCCGGTAGCCGAGCGCCGCCGCCGACGTCAGGAACAGCACATTGCGGCCGGGCACGAAACTGGTCGGCAGGCCGTCGCGGCCCATCTCGATCTTGGTCGCATCGGTCAGGGCGCTGCCGCCGATCTGCTTCAGCACGTCGAGCGTCAGCATGTGATCTTCGCCGAGCCGTTCGGCCCAGGCGGGAAACTGCGTCCGGATCGCGCCAAGGATGCGGCCGCGCGCGTCCAGCTCCACCCGATGGCGCTGGCCGTAATCGAAGCCGACCGTCTCCACCCGCGCGAAATGCGTGAGAGCCCAGGCCAGACAGGTGGTCGAATCCTGCCCGCCGGAAAACAGTACGAGGGCGCTGTCTGCCGAATTATCCGTCATGGCGGCGGTTTAGACGAAGCGCAGGGCCAAGGGAAGACTAGCCGTACGCGGCCTCGATTTCGGGCTCCTGGCGCCGCAAGCAGGCCTCGGGCAGTTCGACCGTGACCGTGGTCCCTTTGCCCTCGGCGCTGGCGATGGCGAGGCTGCCGCCGTGCAATTTGGTCAAGGCATGGGCAATCGGCAGGCCGAGCCCGGCCCCTTCGAACCGCCGGGCCAGCGAGGCGTCGGCCTGCTGGAACGGCTGCAGGACCAAGGCGATGGCCTCCTCCGACATGCCGATGCCGCTGTCGCTGACGGCGAAATGCACCGCGCCGGTATCGGTCCGCCAGGCCCGAAGCCGCACCGCTCCGGGCGGCGGCGTGAACTTGAGCGCATTGGCCAGCAGATTGGACAGCACCTGCGCCAGCCGCGTCTTGTCGACATGAAGCACCGGCAGATCGCCCGGAAGGTCCAGTTCCACATCGCGGCCGTCGCCGGTCTGGGCGCGGGCCCGCATCAGCGCCACATCGGCGATCTCGCGGGGACTGCATTCGCAGCGGTTGAGGACGATGGCGTTGCCTTCGAGCCGCGCCACGTCGAGCACGTCGTTGATGATCGCCAGCAGCTTGTTGCCGCTCGCGGAGATGTCGCGCACGTAGCCGAGATAGGCCTTGTTGCCGATCGGCCCCAGCATCTCGGTACCGATCATCTCGGAAAATCCGATAATGGCGTTGAGCGGGGTCTTCAGTTCGTGGCTCATCATCGCCAGGAAGGCGTTCTTGGTGCGGTTGGCCTGCTCGGCGCGCTTGAGACCCTTCTTGATGGCGCGTTCGGCGGCAAATTTCTGGGTGACGTCCTCCACCGTGCCCTGGTAGCAGACGATCTGACCGCGCCAGTCGCGCACCGCGCGGGCGTTCTCGCTGATCCATATGGTCGATCCGTCGCGGCGGCGGATCTCGCTGACGAAGTGGGACACCTCGTCATGCGCGTCCATGATCTTCTTGAATTCGTCGCGCCGGCTGGGATCGATATAAAGCTGGGAGGCGATGTTGGTGAACGCGGCTTTCATCTCGGCCGGCGTCGCGTAGCCGTAGATGCGCGCCAGCGCCGGGTTCACATCCAGATAGCGGCCGTCCGGCGAAGTCCGGAAGATGCCTTCGATCGCCGACTCAAAAAACCCGCGATAGCTGAAATCGCCGACCAGAAGTTGTTTATCCGAGCGCTCGGCCAACCTGCGCAACAAAATGACGGCAATGACGATGCCGATCATGATGACGGCGGCCGTGGCAATTTCGCGCGGTGCCATGACCTGCGTGGCCAACCCGAACAGCAGACCGAGCGCGAAGAACGCCCAGCACGTTCCGGCTGTCATACGCGCACGATCCGGCGAACCCGGCCGGTCGGCAGACCTGAAAAATGCACCCAACGGTCGCACAACTCCCCACTCGGCGTACACACATACAGGCAAGTTCTAAACGGTCTGTTTAGGCTGACTCTTGCGTTCACGGCCTGGGTCCGGCAGTTTGGGCAAGGATCTGGAAGGGATGAGGAATTTGTCAGTTTTGGCGATATCCGGGTCGGGCGTGTACGTGCCGTCCCAAACCATCAATAACGAAGAACTGGTGGCGTCGTTCAACACTTACGTCCATCGCTACAATAGCGAGCACGAAGCCGAGATCGCCGCCGGCACGTGCAAGGCCCTCTTGGAATCCTCCTCCGAATTCATCGTCAAGGCGTCGGGCATCAAGAACCGTTACGTGCTCGACAAGGAAGGCATCCTCGATCCCGATGTGATGTGTCCGCGCATCCCCGAGCGTCCCGATAGCGAACTCTCCGTGATGGCCGAGATGGCCGTGGCGGCGGCGCGCGAAGCGCTGGCGACGGCGGAGAAGAAGCCCTCCGACATCGACGCCGTGATCTGCTCCTGCGCCGTGCAGCAGCGCGCCTATCCGGCGATGGCGATCGAGGTTCAGGGCGCCCTCGGCATCACCGGCTTCGCCTTCGACATGAGCGTCGGCTGCGCGTCCGCGACCTATGCGGTCCATATCGCCCGCGGCCTGATCGAGACCGGCGGCGCGCGCGCCGTCCTGGTGGTCAATCCCGAAGTCCTCACCGGCCACGCCAATTTCCGCGAGCGCGACAGCCATTTCCTGTTCGGCGACGCCTGCACCGCCTACATCGTCGAGCGCGCCGAGACTGCGCGCGGCAGCAATGTCTGGGAAATCGTCTCGACCAAGCTGAAGGCGCAGTTTTCCAACAACATCCGCAACAATTTCGGCTTCCTCAATCGCTGCGCGCCGGAAGGCATCGGCAAGCCCGACAAGCTGTTCGTCCAGCAGGGTCGCAAGGTGTTCAAGGAAGTGCTGCCGCTGGTCGGCCATTTCATCGTCGACCATCTGGCCGAGAACAATCTCACCGCGTCGGACGTCAAGCGCATGTGGCTGCACCAAGCCAACATCAACATGAACCTGTTCCTGGCGCACAAGGTGCTCGGCCGCGATCCGACACCCGACGAAGCGCCCAACGTGATCGACCAGTACGCCAACACCTCGTCGGCGGGCGCGATCATCGCCTTCAACAAGCACAGCGCCGATTTGAAGAGCGGCGACGTCGGTCTGCTCTGCACCTTCGGCGCCGGCTACTCCGCCGGCAGCGTGATCTTGAAGAAGATGTAGGCATCTCCTTCCGCCGCTGCCATTCGTCAGCACACGGATCGCTGCGGCGCGGCAAGGAAAAACACGAACGGGCTGTATTTCCCTTGCGGAAATATCTCATCGTTGCATGGCGCGATAAACGCATGTGATAGTCCGCGCCCTTCCGGGCAGGGCTTCGACACAAGGACGCGCGTGCATTTTCTTGTCAGCATTCAATGGGGTTACGTGGCGAGCGGCCTTCTGGTCGGCGCGCTCGTCGGGTTGACCGGCGTCGGCGGCGGTTCGCTGATGACGCCGATCCTCATCCTTCTTTTCGGCGTACCGCCGGTCGCGGCGGTCGGCACCGACCTGCTTTATGCCTCCGTCACCAAGACGGTCGGCTCGTTCGTGCACGGCGCCCATCACACCATCGACTGGCGCGTGGTCCGGCGGCTGGCGATGGGCAGCGTACCGGCGGCGATCGCCACCCTGTTCCTGCTCAATCGCCTCGGTATCGACAGCCACAAGACCAACGCGCTGGTGTCCGACGTGCTCGGGTCGGCGCTGCTGGTGACGGCCGCGGCGCTGGTGTTCCGGCCGTGGCTGCTCAAGATCTATGCCTCCCGCGTGGGCAAGCTCTCGCCCAAGCTGACCATCCGGTACACGGTGCTGACCGGCGTCGTTCTGGGGATCCTGGTCGCCTCGTCCTCGGTCGGTGCCGGCGCGCTCGGTGTCACCGCTCTGATCCTGCTCTATCCCGAACTGCCCGCGGTGCGGCTGGTCGGCTCCGATATCGCCCACGCCGTGCCGCTGACCCTGGTGGCGGGCGCCGGCCACTGGCTCTTGGGTAATGTCGACTTCACGTTGATGGGGACGCTGCTGATGGGATCCATCCCCGGAATTCTGATCGGCAGTGCCCTTGCCCCAAGGATACCGGAAGTCTATTTGCGGCGGGTCATGGCGGTCGTGCTGGCCGCCGTAGCCGTGAAGCTTTTCTTATGACCAAACAAGTTCGTGCCTGGCAGCGGATGTTGAGCGGCCGCCGCCTCGATCTGCTCGATCCTTCGCCGCTGGACATCGAAATCGAAGACATCGCCCACGGCCTTGCCCGCGTGGCGCGCTGGAACGGCCAGACCAAGGGGGCGCACGCCTTCTCGGTGGCGCAGCACTGTGTCGTGGTCGAACGGCTGGCAGTCGAACTGAGCCCGTCGGGACTGACCCGCGAAGCCCGCCTGATGGCCCTGCTCCATGACGGCCCGGAATATGTTGTCGGTGACCTCATAAGCCCATTCAAGGCCGCCGTCGGTATCAGTTACAAGAGCTTAGAGCTGAAACTTATGGCGGCCATCCATCTTCGGTTCGGGCTGCCGCCGAAGCCGCCCGCGGCCCTTGAAAAGCTATTCAAGCGGGCCGATCTGCTTTCCGCCTACCACGAGGCAACCCAGCTTGCCGGGTTCGAGGTGGACGAAGCCAAGAAGATCTTCGGCGCCCCGCCTGCCGCTCTCAAGACGCCCAGGCTGACGCCGCTGCCGACCGCCGAGGCGCAAGCCCTCTTCCTCGAGCGCTTTCGCAAGCTGTCGGTGTAACAAACTGAAATAGCAACAATTCCGGCTTTCGCGTGTCATAATGGCGGGCTAACAGATGAAGCCATGCCACTGATCCTCGTCACACCTCTTTCCGTCCTGCCGGATATGCTGCGGACTTACCAGCCGTCGCATCTCATCAGCCTGCTCTCGCCCGAATACATGATCGAGACGCCGGGCGGATTTCCGGCAGCCCGCCACCTGCGCATCGCCGTGCACGACATCTGCGATCCCGAGGACGGCAAGTGCCAACCCGGAGAAGAGCATGTCGCCTCGGTGCTGGAATTCGCCCGCGGCTGGGACGCCAAGCGGCCGCTGATCGTGCATTGCTGGGCCGGCGTGTCCCGCTCGATGGCGACGGCCTACACTATTCTCTGCGACCGGGCGTGGCGCGGCGCCGAATTCCGGCTTGCCCGCGAGATGCGCGCGCGGGCGCCGCATGCCTATCCCAACCGGGCGATCATCCGCCATGCCGATGCCCAGCTCGAACGCCAGGGCGCCATGATCAAGGCGGTGGAAGAAATGGGGCCGGCCGTTCCCGTCGAGGAAGGTGTGCCGGTAGAGTTTTCGCTGGAGCAACTTGGGCTATAGGATTGGGGGCGTGACGAATCCGGACAAACATGTTGTGACCATCGGGCTGTCGGCCGCCATCGTTTCGGTGGTGGACGATTTGCCCAGCGTTCTGGTCGTGCATGCTGCCGGTGCCGACGATGCCCTGCCGTTCGGCCCGTTCGATCCGGTCGCCCATCGCACCCTCGAAAGCGGCCTCAGAACCTGGGTGGGCGAACAGACCTATCTCGATCTCGGCTATGTCGAGCAGCTCTACACGTTCGGCGACCGCGGCCGTCACACCCTGAAGCCCGGCGAAAATGCGCGCGTGGTCTCGGTTGGCTATCTCGCGCTGACCAAGCAGCTCGGCGAACGCAATGCCCCCGACAGCGTCTGGCGCGACTGGTATCGTTACTTCCCCTGGGAAGACTGGCGCATCGAAAAGCCGGCGGTGATCGACGAGATGATCCTGCCCGCGCTCGAGGAATTCGTCGCCTCGGCGCCCGACCGGTCCTGCGCAGAACTACGGCGCGACCGCGTCCGGCTCTGTTTCGGCGACGAGGACATCGGCTGGGACGAAGAGAAAGTGCTGGAGCGCTACGAGTTGCTCTACGAAGCCGGCATCGTCAGCGAAGCCGCGCGCGACGGACGCGGCGGCAACGATCGCATCTCGCCGCTCGGCGACCGCATGATGTTCGACCATCGCCGCATCCTCGCCACCGCCATTGCCCGGCTGCGCGGCAAGATGAAATACCGGCCCGTGGTGTTCGAACTGATGCCGGCCTCGTTCACGCTGCTCGAACTGCAGCGCACCGTCGAGGCGATTTCTGGCACCCGCCTGCACAAGCAGAATTTCCGCCGGCTGGTCGAAGATCAGGGTCTGGTGGAAGGCACCGGCAAGTTCAATTCGCCGCCGCGCGGGCGGCCGGCCGAGCTGTTCCGCTTCCGCCGCGAAGTCCTGCGCGAGCGCCCCTCGCCCGGCGTGAAGCTGGCGCGCCAGCGCACACCCTGAGCAAAAAAAAGCCCTCCCGAAGGAGGGCTAAGAACGCCACCGACAAAGCCGTGGAGAACCGTTCGGAACCTGGGAGGGCCTCCGTGCAGAACCCGTTGCCTTCGCGTAGCGATCCAGATTGTACGCTGTCTATAAGTCGAACGGGCAACAGCAAACCTCACTGAGACACTTTGTGCATTGCAACCGGTGTCATTAAAAACGCCGCTCACGAAGCCGTGATTCCGCGCTTCATTTCTTGTGCCGATGCCACGTTCCGATGCGATCATCGGTGACGTTGCCGACGTAAACACATGGCCGCGTGACCCCGCTCAGCGCGGCCGTCGCGATTGTATATTCATCATACGGAATATCTCGCGGAGTGGCCGGGCACGTAGCCTTTGGCATTGCAGATGTGCCCCGCGGGGGCGATGTCGCCATAAAAAAAGGGCCCTCCCGAAGGAGAGCCCAAGGAGCTGCGCACAGCAGCATGACATCGCTCGATTTACGAGCGTATCTGCAGAAGGCTTTGCCTCAACTGGCTGCTGTTTTCAACTGTTTCGGGAAAATTGCGAACTCGACGCGGTTCTAGGAAAAAGTGAATTTCCTGGAATTCCCGTCATGGCTAACAAAATGGCTTGACGGATTTGTACTCATGTGTAGCATAAACCCAACGGCCGGCCTTGAAGGCCGGTGTTTTTGCCCTAGATATATACTCAAAACGAGCATAACAGGACAAAGATATGCCCGAACTGCCCTTCACGCCGGATGTCGCCGCCGCCACTGAGGCGCTTCGCCAAAAGGTGTCGCACGTCATCCCCGACATCGAATGGGCCGTTCACGCGCCCACCATTGCCGCCATCAACGCGCTGAAGCGCGAGAAGAACGCGGTGATCCTGGCGCACAACTACATGACGCCGGAAATCTTCCATTGCGTCGCCGACTTCGTCGGGGACTCGTTGCAGCTCGCACGGCTGGCCGCGAAGACCGAAGCCAAGCTGATCGTCCAGGCCGGCGTGCACTTCATGGCCGAGACCTCGAAGGTGCTGTCGCCAGACAAGACGGTTCTTATTCCCGATCCGGAAGCAGGCTGCTCCCTCGCCTCCTCCATCACCGCCGCCGACGTCGTGGCGCTGAAGGCCAAGCATCCCGGCCTGCCGGTGGTGACCTATGTGAACACCTCCGCCGCCGTGAAGGCCGAAAGCGACGTCTGCTGCACCTCGTCGAACGCCCGTGCCGTGGTGGAAGACATCGCCCGCGAATGGGGCGTCGATACGGTCATCATGATCCCGGACGAATTCCTGGCGCAGAACGTCGCCAAGCAGACGGCCGTGAAGATCATCACCTGGAAAGGCCATTGCGAAGTGCACGAGCGCTTCACCGCCGCCGACATCCGCGATTTCCGTAGCGCCAATCCCGGCGTGGTGGTGATGGCCCATCCCGAATGTCCGCCGGAAGTCGTTGCCGAATCCGATTTCGCCGGTTCGACCTCGGGCATGATCGATTTCGTCGCCGCCAAGCATCCGAACAAGGTTGTGCTCGTCACCGAATGCTCGATGAGCGACAACGTTGCGGTGGAGTTCCCCGAGACCGAATTCGTGCGGCCGTGCAATCTGTGCCCGCACATGAAGCGCATCACGCTTCCGAAAATCCTCAACGCCCTTGAGACCATGACGGTAGAAGTCACGGTCGATCCGGCCATTGCCGCCCGCGCCCGCAAGAGCGTGGAACGCATGCTGGCGGTGCCCGTCACCAAGGCCCGCTTTGCCGCGTGAAAACGCTTCACGGAAAGCCGGTACCGGTTTTCCGGCTATGAAGCGCGACATAACAAAGAGATTGCTGCCATGAAGCCGCATATCGACAATGTCATCGAGACCCAAGGCGCGCTGATCCTCGGCGCCGGCGTTGCGGGCTTGTTTACGGCGTTGAAGATGGCGCCGTTCCCGTGCGTGGTGCTCGCCGACGAGCATCCCGGCGTGTCCGGCTCGAGCGCACGGGCGCAAGGCGGCATCGCCGCCTCGGTCGGCCGCGGCGACACCTGGCAGAGCCACGCCGCCGATACCATCGCCGCCGGTGCGGGCCTCAGCGATCCCGACATTGCAGCGCTGGTGGCGCGCGAGGCGCCGGAGCGCATTCACGATCTCGTCGAATTCGGCGCCCCGTTCGACCGCGCCAAGGACGGCTCGCTTGCCGTCGGCCGCGAGGCGGCGCATTCGGCTGCGCGCATCGTGCATGTCAAAGGCGACCGCGCCGGCGCCGAAGTGATGGCCGCGCTGGCGGCGCGTGCCCGCGAAACCGGCTCGATCCGCATCATCGAGGGCTTCCACGCCATCGAACTCGCCATCGAAGACGGCCGTGTCGTCGGCCTATTTGCGCGCACTTGGCATGGACCGGTGCAGCGCCTGATCCTGATCCGCGCCTGTGCCGTGGTGCTGGCGACCGGCGGGCTCGGCGCCTTGTATGCCGTCTCGACCAATCCGCCGGAAAGCCGCGGCGAAGGCCTCGGCATGGCGGCGCGCGCCGGTGCCGTGATCGCCGATCCGGAATTCGTGCAGTTCCATCCCACCGCCATTGCAATCGACAAGGATCCTGCCCCGCTTGCCACCGAAGCCTTACGCGGCGAAGGCGCGATCCTGATCGACGAGACCGGCCGCCGCTTCATGCCGGGTGTACACACTTTGGCCGAACTGGCGCCGCGCGATGTGGTGGCACGGGCGATCCATCGCGAGCTGGTCGCCGGGCACAAGGTGTTCCTCGACTGCCGCAAGGCGGTCGGCGCCAAGTTCGCCTCCGCCTTCCCGACGGTCTACGAAATCTGCCGCGGCGCCGGCATCGATCCGGCGACGCAGCCGATCCCGGTGGCGCCCGCCGCGCATTATCATATGGGCGGTATCGCGTCCGACGTTCGCGGCCGGACGTCCCTCGAAGGTCTGTGGGCGATCGGCGAATGCGCCTGCACCGGTCTGCACGGCGCCAACCGTCTGGCGTCGAATTCGCTGCTCGAGGCACTGGTATTCGGTGCCCGCGCGGCCGACGACATCCGGGCCACGACCAAGCCGCGCAAGAGCCGCGGCACGCCGCCCGCGCCTGCCCGCTCCGCCGCTCCGCCGGTGCCGCGCCAGCTCCGCGAGGTGATGACCCGCTATGCCGGCCTGGAGCGCGACGCCGCCGGGCTATCCGAAGCCCTCGCCCGCATCGCCCAGATCGAGCGCGCCGGCGGCCATGAGGCCTCACTGCTCAACATGACGGTTACCGCCAAGATGGTCGTCGCCGGAGCCCTGGCCCGCCACGAAAGCCGCGGCGGACACTACCGCAGCGATTTTACTGCGACGGACACAACCGGAGAGAGAACCTTCATGACCCTGGCCGATGCCGAGCGGATCGCCGCCGACGCTATCGCTCCAGAGCCCGTTTCGCCCGCCTGCGCCGCCAAATAGACCCCTCCCTTACTCCCCCGGACCCGACCCGATGCCCTTCCCTCTGCGCACCCCGCCTTTCCTGCTGCTCGAGCACACCGTCCGTCTGGCCCTGGAAGAGGACCTGGGACGGGCCGGCGACATCACCTCCGACCTGGTCCTGCCCGCCGGCCAGCGCGCCACGGCGGTTCTGGTGGCCCGCAAGGCCGGGACCATTGCCGGGCTGGCAGCGGCCGAGGCCGCCTTCCACATCCTGGACGGCTCCCTGAAGGTCAGCCTGGAGGCGCGGGACGGCAACACGGTCGAGGCCGGCACGCCCCTCCTGGCCGTTCAGGGCTCGGCCAGAGCGATCCTGGCGGGCGAACGGGTGGCACTCAACTTTGTCGGGCATTTGTCCGGCGTCGCTACCGCCACGAGAGCCCTGGTCGACGCGGTGAAGGGAACCAAGGCGAGGATCGTCTGCACCCGCAAAACCATCCCCGGCTTGCGCATCCTCGAGAAATACGCGGTGCGCTGCGGCGGCGGCGTTAACCATCGCTACGGCCTCGACGACGGCGTCCTCATCAAGGACAACCACATCGTCGCCGCGGGCGGCATCAAGCCGGCGGTGGAGCGCGTATTCGCCGGTCTGGGCCACATGGTGAAAGTCGAAGTCGAGGTGGATTCGCTCGAACAGCTTCAGATCGCGCTCGAACTCGGCGTCGATACCGTGCTGCTCGACAACATGAAGCCCGACATGCTGCGCGAAGCGGTGAAGCTCAATGCCGGCCGTGCCGCGCTCGAAGCCTCCGGCAACGTGACTCTGCAAACCGTGCGGGCGATCGCCGAAACCGGCGTCGACTACATTTCCTCCGGCGCGATCACGCACTCGGCGCCGAACCTGGATGTGGCGCTGGATTTCTAGGCGCAGCCGGAAAACACCGTATTACAAACAAAAAAAGGGGCCGACCGCATTTCGCGTCGGCCCCTTTTCGCTATTCGTCTTTACTCACATTTCCCGCTTGATACCCGGCTTCTTGTAGAAGACGTGGTTGCCGATCTGCGTGGTGCGGGCGAGTTCGCCGGCCCAATCGGGATCGACCGAAGCAGCATGGAAATTGATCGCACCGCCGGTGGCGCCCTTGAGCGGCTCTTCGCCGGTGAGAATGCGCGCGGCAAGCTGCTGGGCCTTCATCCACGGACCGTACTGCTTGGTCTTGTGGAGGGCGCCGTTGCAGGTGAACGAGAACTGGCAGTTGGGCTGACCGGCGCCTTCGTAGACGACGGCGCAGATCGAATGGCCGTACTTGCCCTTTTGCAGCCGCGTGAAGATCACTTCGGCAATGGCTTTCTGGCCGCGCTCGCCTTCGCCGCGCGCTTCGAAATACAGCGCATCGGAAAGGCAGCGGTGCTCCTTGAGCAACTTCTTCATCACGGCCTGTTCGACCAGCGAAGCGGAACGCACCTCTTCGGCCGAGACCGGCACGACGGGCTGTACGGGAACAACGGGTTGGGCGACTTGCGGCTGAACCTGGGCGACGACGGCCGTCGTCGCTTTGAGTTGTTCCGGGTGCGGACGATACGCAGCGGCCGCCCCGACAGCCGCGCTTACAGCTGCGAGCACGACGGTCAGCGCACCGACGAGGATGCGATCGGACCGGCGTAGGACGTCTGGCGATTTCTTTGGCATCGGGAATGACTCTCTTCGGATTTCGTTTCGTCTGTGTCGGCGTGTTAGGTCGACCTTGGTCGGCGTGAACTCGAATGGCTCCCCCACCTCCCCTGCAGAGGGAAGTGGCGCGTCTAGCCGCTGAACCGCGCTCGGGTCAAATGAAAAAATACGGAATCGTGACACGACGTCACGCTTGAAAACCAAAAATCGAGGCAAACCCTGGGATTTTTTTGTGAGTCTTTCGAGGTCTATTTCGGCTGACTGAACGTCGTTTTCACGATTGTGACCAACTGACGACTCAAATCATGCGTGCTCTTTGCAATCATCCGACACACCGGAAAAACGAAGAAGCCTCCGGATTGCTCCGGAGGCTTCCCGTTATGTCATTCGAAAATACGCGTGATCAGATCACACGTCGCGTTCGAACTTCTTGAGCGCCGCTTGTGCAGCCGCCAGACGGGCGACCGGCACGCGGAACGGCGAGCAAGAGACGTAGTTGAGGCCGATCTGAGCGCACAGTTCGATCGAGTTCGGATCGCCACCGTGCTCGCCGCAGATGCCGATCTCGATTTCCGGACGGGTCTTCTTGCCCCGTTCGGCTGCGATCGCCATCAATTCGCCGACGCCATCGCGATCGATCGACACGAACGGATCGCGCATGAGCAGGCCCTTCACCTGATAGTCGGTAAGGAACGGACCGGCGTCGTCACGGCTGATGCCGCAGGTGGTCTGCGTCAGGTCGTTGGTGCCGAACGAGAAGAACTGAGCCGTCTCGGCCAGCTTGCCGGCCTGCAGCGCAGCGCGCGGCAGTTCGATCATGGTGCCGATCTTGAAGTTCGGGAGCTTGCCCTTTTCCTTCTTCACGTCCTCGGCGACCTTCTTGATGATGTCGGCCGCGAGATCGAGTTCCTGCTTCCAGGCCACGATCGGGATCATGATCTCGGCATCGACCTTGATGCCTTCGTTCTCGACGTTGACCGCCGCTTCGATCACGGCGCGCGCCTGCATCGCAGTGATTTCCGGGTAGGTGACGCCGAGGCGGATGCCGCGGTGACCCAGCATCGGGTTGAACTCGTGCAGGGTCGCGCTCTTGGCCTTCAGCTTCTCGATCGAGATACCGGCCTGCTTGGCAACCGCTTCGTATTCCACGTCCTTGTGGGGGAGGAATTCATGCAGCGGCGGGTCGAGCAGACGGATGATGACCGGCAGGCCGTCCATCACGCGGAAGATTTCTTCAAAGTCGCCGCGCTGCATCGGCAGCAAGTGGGCCAGCGCCTTCTCGCGCTCTTCCACGGTTTCCGCCAGGATCATCTGACGGACCGACACGATGCGGTCGCCTTCGAAGAACATGTGCTCGGTGCGGCACAGACCAATGCCCTGCGCGCCGAACGAACGCGCGGTCTTGGCGTCGGTCGGAGTGTCGGCGTTGGTATAGACCTTGAGCTTGCGGATCGAGTCGGCCCATTCCATCAGGGTGTTGAAATCGCCGGTCAGTTCCGGGTTCTGCATCGACACGCGGCCGACGTAGACGACACCGGCCGAACCGTCGATGGTGATGACTTCACCCTGCTTGATGACCTTGTCGCCGACCGTCATCTGCTTCTTGTCGTAGTCGACGCGGAGATTGCCGCAACCGGCGACGCAAGGACGGCCCATGCCGCGGGCGACGACCGCCGCGTGGCTGGTCATGCCGCCGCGGGCGGTGACGATGCCCTTCGCAGCATGCATGCCGTGAATGTCTTCCGGGCTCGTTTCGACGCGAACCAGGATGACGTCATGGCCGTCGTTGGCCAGCTTCTCGGCTTCGTCGGCCGTGAAGACGGCTTCACCGATGGCGGCGCCCGGCGACGCGGCAAGACCGGTCGTGTACTTGGTCTTGGGGGCCTTCGGGTCGAGGGTCGGGTGCAGGAGCTGGTCGAGAGCCGACGGATCGACGCGCTGAACGGCGGTCTCTTTGTTGATGAGGCCTTCGTTCACGAGGTCGACGGCGATCTTCAGCGCAGCCTTGGCGGTACGCTTGCCGGCGCGGCACTGCAGCATCCAGAGCTTGCCTTCCTGGATGGTGAACTCGACGTCCTGCACTTCCTTGAAGTGATGCTCGAGCTTCTGGCCGATGGCGAACAGCTCGTCGTACATCTTCGGCATGGCTTCCTGCATCGACGGCAGCTTGCCACCCTGGCGCTCGCGCACCAGCTTGGTGATCGGCTGCGGAGTGCGGATGCCGGCCACCACGTCTTCGCCCTGGGCGTTGATGAGGTATTCGCCGTACAGGTAGTTCTCGCCGGTGGCGGGGTCGCGGGTGAAGGCAACGCCGGTCGCCGAGGTCTCGCCGCGGTTACCGAACACCATCGCCTGCACGTTGACGGCCGTGCCCCAATCGCCGGGGATCTTGTTCAGACGGCGATAGGTCTGGGCGCGCTGGCACATCCAGCTCGAGAACACGGCGCCGATGCCGCCCCAAAGCTGGTCTTCGACCGTATCCGGGAACGGCTTGCCGAGCTTCTTCTGGACCAGGGCCTTGAACTTCACGGTCAGGGCCTTGAGGTCGTCGGCGTCCAGTTCGGTGTCGAGTTCGACGCCCTTGGCTTCCTTGGCGGCTTCGATGATCTCTTCGAAATCATGATGCTCGAGGCCGAGCACGACGTTCGAATACATCTGGACGAAGCGGCGATAGCTGTCCCACGCGAAACGCGGGTTGTTGGTCAGCTTGATCACGCCTTCGACGGTTTCCGGGTTCAGACCGAGGTTGAGGACCGTGTCCATCATGCCCGGCATCGAAACGCGGGCGCCCGAACGGACGGATACCAGCAGCGGGTTCTTGGGATCGCCGAGCTTGGCGCCCATGATCTTGCCCATGTGCTCAACGGCGGCGTCGACCTGCGCCTTCAGATCCGACGGATACTTATGGCCGTTGGCATAAAAATACGTGCACACTTCCGTGGTGACGGTGAAGCCCGGAGGAACGGGCAGACCGATGCTGCTCATCTCGGCGAGGTTGGCACCCTTACCGCCGAGAAGATTTCTCATGGAGGCGTCGCCATCAGCTTTGCCGTCTCCGAATGCGTAGACCCATTTCGTCATCGTTTCTCTCTACCTTTGCTTGTTGTTATCCGTCGTCCACATCGTCATAGCCGGCGAATGAAGGTCGCCGCGCGTCTTTGGTCTGGCAGCGGAACGGGCTTCGCGTTGACGAAGGGAGTCGCGAGAACCTGTATCCTGTAAGACCTGCATACGCGGGCCATGACCATGTTTTGGAGTGAGGGACTTTACTTACAGCAGGCGGCATTAGAACCCCATTCGCCGGGACGCAATGTGACAGGCGGGCGCGGCTGTTGCGCACGATTTTTGCGCAGAAAACAGGGGCTTCGTCGTATATCCGTCATGGTCTCAGGGTGGGACAAAAGCCGTCACGCATGACGCCCGATTCAGGGTTCCCGATACCCCTTCCCGCGTCCCGATTCCGAAAAAGCGGTGTGCCTGCGAAGGTTACCTCAAGGGGCACGCGGTTCGCTCGCGGTGCTTACGGTTGCTGACCGTAAAACGCCTAATTCGAGGGCATTTCAATTAAGGCAGAAATGGGGCGAGCGTCCACGCCCAACCCGCGCCGAAGCCTGCACGGGACGCCCGGAATCAGTTCACGCGACCCATTCGCGACGGACGTGTCACGGCGGGCGATATTCCACCACCTGTCATCCCCGGCTGAGCAAGCGCAGCGCAGCGAGGGTAAGGGGACCTAGGTCTGGAAGTATCGGCGGTGATGCAGAACAGGCGCCAGGGCCAGTCCTCTCCGAGCGGAGATGCGATGCCACCTGGGTCCCCTTCCCGCCCCGCCACGACGCTTGCGCGATGGCGAGGCGCCGGGGATGACAGTGTTGCTTATCCCTCGATCTTCGAGAAGTCCGCCACCAGGTGCAGCGTGGCGCGCAGGCGCGACAGCAGCAGGAGGCGGTTCTTGCGCAGGGCCGGGTCCTTGTCGTTGACCGTGACCTTGTCGAAGAAGGCGTCCACAGGCGCGCGCAGCGACGCCATCACGCCCATCGCTTCGACGAACCGTTCGGCCGCGATTTCGGACTTCACCTTCGCCGCCGCCGCGTCGAGATCGGCGAACAGCGCCTTCTCTTCCGGCAGAACCAGCGCGGAAGCCACCGGCGTTCCGTCGAAGGTGGTTTTGTCCTTCTTTTCCTCGGCCTTCAAAATATTGGCCGCCCGCTTGTAGCCCGCGAGCAGATCGGCGCCCTCCTCCGACTTGAGGAAGGATTGCAACGCCTCCACGCGCGCCACGAGGCGCACCAGATCGTCTTCGTTGCCGAGACTGAACACCGCATCGATCAGATCGTGACGCGTGCCCTTTTCCTTCAGCGCGACCTTCAGACGGTCGGCGAAGAAGGAAAGCAATTCATCACTCACGCCCAACGGCAGACGAATGCCATTTTCGAGAATAATGCGGATCACGCCCAGTGCCGCACGGCGCAACGCGAACGGATCGCCCGATCCGGTCGGCTTCTCGCCCACCGCAAAGAATTGCGAGAGCTGATCCAGCTTGTCCGCCAGCGCCACGGCAATCGAAACCGTCGACGTCGGCACGGCATCGCTCGGCCCCACCGGCTTGTAGTGGTCGCGGATCGCATCGGCGACGTCGGAATTGTATTTATCGTGCAGCGCGTAATAGCGGCCCATCACGCCTTGCAGTTCGGGGAACTCGCCGACAACGCCGGTGGTCAGGTCCGCCTTGCACAGCAGCGCGGCATGCTTCGCCTTTTCGATATCGGCGCCAATCTTGCCGGCAATTTCCGCCGCCAGCGCCACGATGCGTTCCACGCGCTCATATTGCGTGCCGAGCTTGGCGTGGAAGACGATGCCTTTCAGCTTGTCGATGCGGCTGTCGAGCCGGTGCTGCCGGTCTTGGTCCCAGAAGAACTTGGCGTCCGACAGACGCGCGCGCAGGACGCGTTCGTTGCCCGCCACGATCTGCTTGCCGCCGTCTTCCGGCGTCATGTTCGAGACCACGGCGAACTTGTTGGCGAACTTGCCGGTTTTGGGATCGCGCAGCGAGAAATACTTCTGATGCACGCGCATCGAGGTTTGCAGGATTTCCGCCGGCACGTCCATGAACTGATCTTCGATAGTGCCGATCAGGACCGTCGGCCATTCGTTGAGGCCCGCGACTTCGTCCAAGAGACCGCGATCCTCGATCAGTTCCAGCCCGAGCGCGAACGCCTTGTTCTTGGCGTCGGTCAGAATGGTTTCCTTGCGCTCCTCGGCATCCAGCATCACGTGATGATGCTTGAGGTCATTGCGATAGATTTCGAACGTCTTGGCGGTGATGACGCCCGTCGACAGGAAGCGATGGCCTTTGGTCGTCGCCCCGCTCTTCACGCCGGCGAACTCGAACGGCACCACGTCCCCGTCGAACACGGCGAGGATCGAATGCAGCGGCCGCACCCAGCGCACCGGGTTGTTCGGAATCCAGCGCATCGATTTCGGCCACGGCAGTTTGGCGAAGCATTCCGGCAGGATTTCCGCCAGCACGTCCTGGGTGGCGCGGCCCTTGCGATGGATGACGGCGACGTAGAACTCGCCTTTGCCGTCGTTGCGCTTCTCGCATTGATCGAGCGTCACGCCCGCCGAGCGCAAAAAGCCTTCCACGGCCTTTTCCGGCGCCCCGACGCGCGGGCCCTTCTTCTCTTCCGAGACGTCGGGCTGCTTCACCGGCAAGCCGCTGGCGACCAGCGTCAGGCGGCGCGAACCGGCAAACGCCTTGGAGCCTTCGAACAGCAGTCCGCGGTCGCTCAGCGCGCCGACAACAAGACGTTCGAGATCCTTCGCCGCCTGCGCCTGCATGCGCGCGGGGATTTCTTCGGAGAACAGTTCAAGCAGCAATTCGGCCATCAGTGGCCTCCAACAAAAACGGTGTCATCCCCGGCCGAAGCCGCGCAGCGGCGAAGGGGAAGGGGATCCAGGTCCCAAAGTTTGGACGGTGATGAAGAATGGGCGCCAGTGCGTGTTCTTCGCGAGCGGGACTGCAGGATCACCTGGATCCCCTTCCCTTCGCTCCAACGCTGCGCGTTTGCGCTCAGCCGGGGATGACAGGTGTTCATCACCCATACCTCGGTTCATAAGCGCCCATGGGCGATGCCTGCCACGCCTCGCAGCACATTTTGGCCAGCGCGCGCACGCGGCCGATATAGGCGGCGCGTTCGGTGACGGAAATCACGCCGCGCGCATCCAGGAGATTGAAGCTGTGCGAGGCCTTGATGCACTGGTCGTAGGCCGGCAGCGCCAGGCCCTTCTCCACCAGAGCCTTGCACTGCTTTTCGGCGTCGGCGAAGTGGCGGAACAGGATTTCGGTGTCGGCGTATTCGAAATTGAACGCCGAGAACTCCTTTTCGGCCTGATGGAAGACTTCGCCGTAGCGGAAGTTCTCGTTGAAGGCCAAGTCGTAGACGAACTCGACGCCCTGCACGTACATCGCGAGACGTTCGAGACCGTAAGTGATTTCGGAACAGACCGGATCGCAATCGATGCCGCCGACCTGCTGGAAATAGGTGAACTGGGTGACTTCCATGCCGTCGCACCAGACTTCCCACCCCAAGCCCCAGGCGCCCAGCGTCGGGCTTTCCCAGTCGTCCTCGACGAAGCGCACGTCATGCTCCGCCGGATCGAGCCCGATGGCCTTGAGCGAGCCGAGATACAGCTCCTGCACGTTGTCCGGGCACGGCTTCAGGATCACCTGATACTGGTAATAGTGCTGCAGCCGGTTCGGGTTCTCGCCATAGCGCCCGTCGGTCGGACGGCGGCTCGGCTGGACGTACGCCGCCCGCCACGGTCTCGGGCCGAGCGCGCGCAACGTCGTCGCCGGATGGAAGGTACCGGCGCCCATGTTGTCGTCATAGGGTTGCAGGATCAGGCAGCCTTGCGCCGCCCAATAGTTCTGAAGGGTCAGGATCAGGTCCTGGAAGGTTTTTGCCTTTGGCTTCTCAGGTTGAGCCTTTGGCAAGTTGTCGATTTGCGTAATGTTGCGTGTCACGGTTCAGCGCCTCCGGGCGAGGCGGAACCTACAGAGCCATACAGGCCCAAACAACACCGCAAATGCCACGCCCTTACTTTACCTCCCCCTTGTGGGGAGGTCGGAAAATCGCGAGCACGATGATTGGGATCGAGATGGAACGATGCAGGGGGCGAGCGATTTTCCGGGTGGGGGACCGCCGCCTGTGATGGGCACCGCCCCCCACCCGAAACGCTCCGCGTTCGACCTCCCCACAAGGGGGAGGTAATTTCAGACCTCCAGCCCCTCACCCTCCCGCAGCACCGCGTCGGCCTCGGCCGTGTAGGTCCCGTCGTCCCGGTGCAGCACCAGACCGGCGGCGACGACCAGCGGGGCCCGCGAGCCCTGGCGGGCCTGGACGATGACCCGCTTCGCCGCCACGCCCGCCTTCGGCCACAGCGGAAAGATCGTGACGCCCCGCTCGGGCAGCGCCGCCAGGGCCTCGCCGAGCCGATCGGCCCTCAGAATGGCGGTGAAGGTCCCGCCCGAAACCGTTCGTTTCAAACCCACTTCCAGCCAGGCCGCCAGACGTCCGCCGTCCTGCAGCGCCCGCGCCTTGGCCGGATCGGGCGCCGCCTGCCCCTCGTCGCCGTGAAATGGCGGATTGCACAGAACATGGTTAAAAGAGCGCCGGTAAGCCGCTGGCAAATCGAAGATATCCGCCGCCGCAAAGGTTACCCGCCCGGCTATCGCATTGGCTTCCGCATTGGCCCCGGCGAGCGCCACCAGCTCGGGGTCGATCTCCAGTCCGACCACCGTCACGGCCGCCTGCCGGGCCGCCAGACACAGGCTCGCCGTGCCCGCTCCGGCGCCGAGTTCGAGCACTTCGCCATTACAGTCAGGTACCGCCGCCGCCAGCATCACGGCATCGAGCCCGGCCCGGAATCCGGTTTCGGATTGCCGGACAATCACCCGTCCGCCCAGGAACCGCTCGCTCACGGCCTATCCGGTTCCAGCGCCGCGCCGCCGACTCCGTCGCGCAGGATTTCGCGGGCGCGCTCCTCGTCATCCTCCGACACCATCAGCCGGCGGGGAATGATCACCATGCTGCCGTCCAGGATGCTCATGGATTCGTCGAATACGCCCGCCTCGATCCCGGCATCCTTGAGCAGGACGACGGCATAGTTGAGCAGGACCGGGTTATTGGTTTTCAGGATCGTCTTCACGGCCGATTCCAAGTTGCAGACGAAGCCATTGTATCACTGAAATCTTTCCCTGGGCGCTTGACCCAGGGCGCCCCGGCTACCAATCTCGCCCGCCAGCACCGAGCAGTTTCCTTTCATGTCCGTTCCGCCCCGTCTCCGCCGTTCCGAAGCCGACGTATCGCCCGTCGAGCGCCTGCACGCCCTGGTGGCGGCGGACATGCGCACCACCGACATGCTGATCCATGAACGGCTGGCGAGCGCGGTGGCGATGATCCCGGACCTCGCCAAGCACCTGATCGATTCCGGGGGCAAGCGGCTGCGGCCCCTGCTGACCCTCGCCGCGGCGACCATGGGCGGCTATTCCGGCCACGATCACGCCAAGCTGGCGGCGGCGGTCGAGTTCATCCACACCGCCACCCTGTTGCACGACGACGTGGTCGACGAAAGCTCGCTGCGCCGCGGCAAGGTCTCGGCCAATATCGTCTGGGGCAACAAGGCCTCCGTGCTGGTCGGCGATTTCCTCTTGTCCCGCGCCTTCGAACTGATGGTCGAGAGCGGCGAACTCGAAGTCCTGCGCATCCTGTCGCGCGCCGCCGCGGTGATTTCCGAAGGCGAAGTGATGCAGCTCAAGAGCGCCGGCAATCTCGGCGTCAACGAGGAGCATTACCTGCGCGTCGTCTCGGCCAAGACCGCCGAACTGTTCGCCGCCGCCGCCGAAGCCGGGGCGGTGATCGCGTCCGGCAAGGGCGCTTTGGCCGAAGCGTTGCGCGATTACGGCATGAATCTCGGCATCGCCTTCCAGCTCGTCGACGACGCGCTCGATTATTCCGGCCGTCAGGCGCTGATGGGCAAGTCGGTGGGCGACGATTTCCGCGAAGGCAAAGTCACCCTGCCCGTCATTCTGGCGGTGGCCCGTGCCGACGAACCGGCCAAGAAGTTCTGGACCCGCGCCATCGAAACCGGCCCGCAGGGCGAAGCCGATCTCGACCGCGCCATCACGCTGGTCGAGCAGACCGGCGCGATTTCCGACACCATGGAACGGGCCCGCGGTTACGCCTGCCTCGCCTGCCGGGCGCTCGACCGCGTGCCGCAAAGCCCGATGCGCGACGTGCTCGCCGCCGTTGCCGGCTTCTGCGTCGAGCGGGCGTACTGAACACTAAGGGGGAAGAGATGCGGTTTACCTGGTTCGCGGCGTTGTGCCTTGCCGCGGTTTCCGCTCACGCCGCCGACGATCCGATGGCCGGATATGTCGGCAATACCTCGATCGCAGTCGACAACGCCGGCAATTCCGTGCGGGTCTTCTATCGCGCGGACAATGTTTTTGCGGCCCGCAGCGGCGACCGCGCCAGCAACGGCACCTGGGCAATCACCAGCGGCCAGCTCTGCCTCACCCAGGAAGCCACCCAGACCGTTCCGGGCAAAACGGCCTGCGTTCCGGTGGAACCGCATCAACTCGGCGATGTCTGGATTCATGGCGCACGCCGCATCACGCTGGTGCCGGGCCGCGCCTTGACCGACACCCCCGAAACGCTGGCGGCGTTGGCGGCGCTGTCCCGCGTCGGCAATACCATCGTCGCCAAGGACCCGGACGGCACCGTCACCCGGATTTACTGGCGGCCGGATCACACCTTCTCCGCCACGCGGCCGGACTGGAAAACGGAAGGCACCTGGAAGGTCGAAGGCTCCAGCCTTTTCCTCCACTACAACATTCCGCGTCCCAATATGGGCAGCGACGAAGAGATGAAGAACGCCACGCCGCGCAAGGTCGGCGAAGTCTGGGGCATGGCCGACCGTCAGGTCACGCTGGTCGCCGGCGAACAGCTTCAGTAACGGCTCACGCTCTCTTGCGCACCGACAAGAGAACGTCGCACCAGTCCGCCAGCACGGGATAATGCGCGGCCATGCGGGTGAGACGTTTCAAGTGCACCGGGCGGAAATAAGCGGCGCCGCGGCCCCCCTCGCCTTTGTTGAACCGCAAGGCCGAACGGATCTCCCAGGCATAAGCCACGCCCGCCTCGCAGGCCTTCGTGTCGCACGGCAGACCGACATGATCGAGGATGCCGGCAACCACGCCGGCCGGATTCTGCTGGAAGACGCGGAAATCGATCATCAACACCTTGTCGGGCGCCGCCGCAGCGTAGGCGATCCAGCCGGCGTAGAAATTCACGTACCAAGGCGCCAGTATATCGACGATGAAATCGGCCTTGGCGTTCTGCGCCAACGTGCGGAAGTTCGGCGGGATGTGGCAATTGAGGCCGTCGCGCAGAGCGTCGTCGTCGCTTTCGATCATGTCCCAATACGACGCCAGCATGTCCGGAATGCTCCGCACCATGACGACCGGCTTGATGGCGAATGCGTTCATCAGATGGAGGTTGGCCCCCAGCGCCAGCATATGGACATGGGTGACCAGCGTCTTGTCGGTGACGCCGCCTTCGAAGTAGCGCAGCAGCGTCGGCAGATACGGCGTCGCATCGCGTCCGGCCAGGGCATGGACGATGCGCACAAGCTGGCCGTCGATGGCTTTGATGATCGCGGTTCGCAGGAACGTGCCGCCGGCCTTGGGTGGGAAAGCCAGCACCACCGCCTTGCGTGTCTCGCCGAGGGTGCGGAACAGATGCTGCTGCGCCGGCGCGAACGAGCCATCGGGAGCAGGCAATTCACAGATCGCGTCGAGGACACGATCCTGCGGGACGGAATCCACGTCTACACCTCCGGACGTCGGCGTTCGTTCGCCCTCCCGGACATGGACTTAATTTTGGCGTAGACGGCACCGGAAGACAATTTGTCGGCGGTACATATCAATTTACAGAGACAAAATTTCCGTCGCGGCGCGTATCAAAACGGCGTTCTAGAATACGACGCGACACTATTTCGGCGCGATACCGAGCAGTTGTTCCGGCGTCTCGTGCACCGCCAGGCCGTCCTGGCCGGTCGAAGCCGTGAAACTGATCGCCGTCGATTCGACGCCGCGCACCATGTAGCGAACGGTTTCGAGGTTCACCAGCATCTGTGCCGAAAAGCTCGGATCGACGCCTTCTTCGTATTCGGTGCAGCGGACCCAGGTCGCCATGCCGGCCTCCATCAGAGCGCTTTCAGGAAAAGGGGAAACCGGTTTTCCGTCCGAAAGCGCGATAATTGAAGAAACAGAGCCCGACCCTAACCCGAAGGCATTTTATCAGTCGTAAATGCGGCCGCTCAGCCGGCTCGCCACGGCCCACCAGCCGGGATGGGCGGCGCGGATAGCCTCGGCCGCGCGGGCCGCGTGTGTGCCGTTTTCGAACAGACCGAAGCAGGTGGCGCCACTTCCCGACATCCGAGACAGAAGCGCGCCCTGTCCCGCGATGAAATCCAGCACGTCGCCGATCACCGGGGCGATCACCCGCGCCGGCGCTTCGAGGTCGTTGGCCGTGTCCTTCAGATAGGCGACGAGATCGTCCGCGCTCGCAAACTTGGGCGGCAGCGGCAGGCCGACGCCGCGACGCTCCTTGAGGGCACCGAACACCTTGCCGGTAGGCACCCCGACGCCGGGATTGACCAGCACGACGGCGAGGTCCGGCAGCGCCGGCAGTTCGGTGAGGATTTCGCCGCGTCCTTCCATCCACTGCGGCTGGCAGGTGATGCACACCGGAACGTCCGAGCCGAGGCTGGCGCCGATCTCCTGCAGCGCGGCGGTATCGAGGCCGAGGCCCCACAGCGCATTCAGTCCGCGCAGCGTCGCGGCGCAATCGGCCGAGCCGCCGCCGATGCCGGACGCCACCGGCAGATTCTTGGTCAGGGTGATGTGCGCGCCTTTGGCGGCACCAAGCGCCGGTTCGAACACCCGCGCGGCCTTGACGACCAGGTTATCGTCGCCGGCCGACAGTTCCGCTCCGAACGGGCCGTCGATCGCAAGCGTCAACGCGTCGTCCGGCGCAAACGCGAGATCGTCGCCCGCCTCGGTGAACGCCACCAGACTTTGCAGCGCGTGGAAGCCGTCGGCGCGCTTGTCGCCGACGTGCAGGAACAGATTGATCTTGGCCGGCGCCCGCGCCATCACTCACCAGCGGTTTTAAGCTTCTTTTCGATCTTGGCCTTTTCGCCTGCGTCGGGCCCGAACGCAAGGGCATGGCTCCACTGGAATGTCGCATCGAGCTTGCGCCCGACCTTCCAATAGGCATCGCCGAGATGGTCGTTGATGGTGGGATCGCCGGGCACGAGCTGCACCGCATCTTCGAGCGCGTCCACCGCATCTTCGAACCGTCCAAGACGGTAATAGGCCCAGCCGACGCTGTCGATGATGTAGCCGTTCTGCGGCGACAGCGCCCGCGCCTTCTCGAGCATCGTCAGCGCTTCCTTGACGTTCTTCTTCTGGTCGACCCAGCTATAGCCGAGATAGTTGAGAAGATCGGGTTCGTTGGGCGACAGCTTCAGGGCATCCTGAAGATCGGCTTCCGCCTTTTCCCAGCGGCCGGTTTCCTGCTCGGCGACGGCGCGCGCGTACAGCAGCGGCCAGCTTTTCTTGGACGGCTCGCCGAGCGAGGACAGCGCTCTATTGTAGGCATTCACGGCGTCGTCGTAGCGCTTGGCGGCGCGATAGGAATCGCCGAGCGCAGTCCAGGTCTCGAGATCGTTGGGATACGCTTTCGATAGCTTCTCGAGCCGGGCGATCGCCTCTTTGGACTTGTCGAGACGGGCGTAATCGACGGCGACGGCCACTTCCGTCATGCGATAGAACGGCGACGACGGCGAAACTTTTTCGTAGGCGGCGATCGCGTCCTCGAACTTGCCGAGCGCTTCGCAGCGGTTGGCCAGGAGGATGGTGGCGAGATCGAGCTTGGGATTGAGGTGCAGCGCCAGTTGCAGATACAGCACCGAGATATCGCGATTGGCTTCGTCGTTGAGCGACGAGGCGATCCCGAACAGCGCTTCGGCGGCGCCGTCCTCGGCCCGCGGCGCGAAGGCATCGGGAATCTGCCCGGCGGCGATGCGCGCCAGACCCGGCGTGGTCACGATGGTATAGCCGTTCTCCTCGGCGGCGCGTTCGTAAAGCTTCTTCGCCTCGGCGGCGCGGCCGTTGCGTTCGAGGAACTTGCCGTAGGCTTCGATCACCCGCGGGGTCGGTCCCGAGGCTTCGATCGACGCCAGATATGCGGCCGTGGCGCCGTCCTTGTCGCCGAGCAGTTCGGCCAGCATTCCTTCGTTGAAATAGGCAAGCCCGTCGGCGCTCTTCTGGGCGTGAAGCTGCTTGAAATCGGCCCGCGCGGTGGCGGCATCACCCGCACCGGCCGCAGCCCATCCGTCGATCAGCGCGACCGTAAACGAGGTGAACGGCCCTTTGGCGGACTTGGCGATCTCTTCGCGCGCCTTCTTGTAGTCGTGCCTCTTCATCGCGGCGATGGCGAGCGTCAGACGCGCTGCGCGATCGTCGGGCGTCGCCACCACGAGGCGCTCGGCCAGTTTGGCGGCATCGTCCACCTCGCCGGCACTGGCGGCGTAGAAAAAGGCGTAGGTCAGGAGCTGCGGATTTTCGGGATCGCGCGACAGGGCCTGCTGGTACAGCTTGGCCGCTTCGGCATAGTCGTGATTGCCGGCAGCAAAACGGGCCGCGAGATAATCGCCGAGACTGGCGGCGATGTGGTCGCCGCTGTCGAAGCTTACGATCGTCTTCGCCGCGCTCGGCACTGGGGCCGCCAGGAACGACAGAGCGGCAATCAACGGGAGGATACGCAATCCTGTCTCCTACATATTCGAGTAACGCGGGCCACCGCCGCCTTCGGGGGCTACCCAGGTAATGTTGTGCGATGGGTCCTTGATGTCGCAAGTCTTGCAGTGGACGCAGTTCGGCGCATTGATCTGAAACCGTCCCTCGACAATCTCGTAGACACCCGCCGGACAATAGCGCTGCGCCGGCTCGTTATATTTAGGCAAATTCACCCTTACGGGAAGTGAAGGTTCGGTCAACAGGAGGTGAACCGGCTGATCTTCCTCGTGGTTGGTGCCGGAAAGGTACACGCCGGACAGCCGGTCGAAGGTCAAGACCCCATCCGGCCTGGGATAGGCAATCGGCGGGGAATCCTTGGCCGGCACCAGGGTATCGGCATCTTCCCTTGCGTGGGCGAGCGTGCCGAACAGGCTGACGCCGAAAAGCTGGTTCGTCCACATGTCCAGCCCGCCCAAGGCGACGCCGGGGACGGTACCGAAACGCGACCACAGCGGCTTGACGTTCCGGACCAGCTTCAATTCCCGGTAGACGGCGCTGGTACGGTAGGCCGTTTCGTAAGCCTCGAGCGTGCCGCCGGCGCCCAGCGCGTCGAATGCCCCATCGGCCGCCAGCATCGCCGACGCCATCGCGTTATGCGTGCCTTTTATGCGCGGGACGTTCATGAATCCGGCGCCGCAGCCGATCAGCGCTCCGCCGGGGAAAGTGAGCTTCGGCACCGACTGGAACCCGCCCTCGCTGACCACGCGGGCGCCGTAATTGATCCGCTTGCCGCCTTCCAGCATCGGCCGGATCAGCGGGTGCAGCTTGAAGCGCTGGAATTCGTCGAACGGCGACAGGTTCGGATTCTTGTAGTCGAGATGGATCACCATCCCGATGGCGCAGAGCTGCTCGCCCCAATGATAGAGGAACGAGCCGCCGCCGGTGCGGTTGTCGAGCGGCCAGCCCATGGTGTGTTCGACCAGACCGCGCTGGTGCTTGGCCGGATCGATCTCCCACAATTCCTTGAGGCCGATGCCGTACTTCTGCACGCCGCGTCCCAGACCGAACCGTTCGATCAGGCGTTTGGTGAGATGGCCGCGCGCGCCTTCGGCGAACAGCGTGTATTTGGCACGCAATTCCATGCCGGGCGTGTAGGTGTCCTTGTGATGACCGTCTTTGGCGACTCCGAAATCGCCGCTGACGACGCCCGCCACCGCACCGTCTTCATAGAGAATGTCGGCCGCGGGAAAACCGGGATAGATCTCCACCCCCAACGCTTCGGCCTGCCCACCGAGCCAGCGGCAGAGATTGGAGAGGCTCGCGATCTCCATGCCGTGATTGCTCATCAACGGCGGCATCAGGACGTTGGGGATGCGGAAGGCTCGCGTCTCGGTCAGATAGTGAAACCGGTCTTCGGTGACGGGCGTGTCGAGCGGAGCACCCTTCTGCCGCCAATCGGGGATCAGCGCGTTGAGGGCGACCGGGTCGATCACCGCGCCGGACAGAATGTGCGCCCCGATCTCGGCCCCCTTCTCCAGGAGGCAAACCGAGACCTCGCGGCCCGCCGCCGCCGCGCGCTGCTTGAGCCGGATCGCCGCAGCCAGACCTGCCGGCCCGCCGCCCACGATCACGACATCGAATTCCATGCTTTCGCGGCTATCGGTCATTTTCGGGTCATCCCACAGCTTTATGGGGCGGTCATGGCGCCCCGGTCAACCAAACGGGGTCGCGCCGGGCCGTTCCGTCCCGTATGCTGGGGGAATGACGGACCCGTTGAAAAACGATCCCCTTGCCGCCCTCGCCTGGCTGGTCGACTCCGGCGCGGACGAGACCATCGGCGAGGAGCCAATGAACCGGCTGGTGGCCAAGCCCGCCGCGCCCCTGCGCGCGCCGGAGGCTGAAGCGCCGCGTCCGATGCTGAAGCCGGCGTCGTCTTTTGCGGCGCCCCGTCCGGCCGCAGCGGCCCCGCTGCCGCTCGAAAACAACGACTCCATCGGCACCGCGCAGTCGCTCGCCGCGGCGGCTACCTCGCTCGCCGAGTTGAAGGCCGCCCTCGAAGGATTCGACGGCTGCGCGCTGAAAAAGAGCTGCGCCCATACCGTATTTGCCGACGGCAATCCGGCCTCGCGCATCATGTTCATCGGCGAAGCGCCGGGTGCGGAAGAAGACCGCCAGGGACTGCCGTTCGTCGGCCGCGCCGGCAAGCTGCTCGACAAGATGATGGCGTCGATCGAACTCGACCGGTCCACCGCCTACATCACCAACGTGCTCAACTGGCGCCCGCCGCAGAATCGCGATCCGTCGCCGGAAGAAGCGGCGATGTGCCTGCCCTTCCTGCGCCGCCACATCGAATTGGTGAATCCGGGAATCATCATTCTTCTGGGAGCGGTCGCAGCGCGGCATGTGCTCGGTTTTTCCGAAGGCATCATGAAATTGCGCGGACGCTGGCTCGAGTATCGTGTCGGCGATGTAATGATCCCCGTGATCGCGACGTTGCATCCGGCCTATTTGCTGCGCCAGCCCTCGCATAAGAAACTCGCATGGCGCGATCTGCAGGCCGCAGAAAAGAAAATCGTTTCGCTCGGATTGCTTGAGAAGACCGCCTCAGTCCGCTAACAAGACCCGGCCGGAGGGAACCCGATGATCCGCCGTCTTGTCGTTGCATTTGCGTTGTTGTTCGTCGCGTGGCCCGCGTACGCGCAAAATCCTGCGCCGTCGCCGGGTCTGTCGCCGATTCAGCCCGCCGTGCTGTCGCCCGAAGACGTTGCGCGCTATCGCAAGATCATCGCCGCCGAGCGCGCCGGCAATTTCGCCACCGCCGCTGCGCTGTTCGATCAGATCGAAGACAAATCCCTTGAAGGCTACGTCAAGGCCGAGCACTACCTTTCTCCGAAAGGCAAGCGCACGCCCGTTACCACGCTGGTCGCGTGGCTGAAGGAATACGGCGAGCTGCCGATCGCCTCGCGCGTTCACAAGCTGGCCGAGCAGCGCGCCGTGGTGAAGAAGCGCGTCGGCAAGAAGCATCACCGCCGCACCGTAACCGTCGTGACGGCGAAGATCCCCGGTCTGCCGGGGGCGCCGCGCCGCGGTGGCGGCTATGAAGACGCCGACCTGCCGCCGCCGGCCGTGACCTCCGATGCGGCCCGCGCCGTTCTCGAGCAGATCCTGGCCGACATTAAATCGGATCAGCCCGATCTCGCCTACGCCGCGCTGCAATCCCTGACGGCCAAGAACATCGCGCCCGCCAGCGATATCGCCGCGCTGTCGCAGCGCATCTGCATGTCGTATCTCGCCGAAGGTCTCGACGAGCAGGCGTTCGCGCTCGGCGACAGCGCCGCTGCCGCGGGCCGCCAGTATGCGCCGCAACTCGACTGGTGTGCAGGCCTCGCCGCCTTCCGTCTGCAGCGTTATCCCGATGCCGCCGCGCATTTCGAGCAGGTGGCGACCATCGCCTCCATTCCCAACTGGAACCGCGGCGCCGCCGCATTCTGGGCCGCCCGTTCCTACATGCGCACCGGCGACGCCCAGCGCGTAGTCACGCTGTTGACCGTCGCCGCCCAGGCGCAGCCGACGTTCTACGGCCTTCTGGCCGAGCGGATGCTGGGCCAAGACATCGAAACCGGCTTCGCCGATCCGGTCCTGACGCCCGGCGATTTCCAGCGGCTGATGCAGAACGGTCCCGCCCACCGCGCCGTGGCGCTGTGGCAGGTCGACGACAGCAAATACGATTACTACGTCAATACCGAACTCAATCGCGCGTTCGGCCAATCGGCCAAGCTGAATCTCGATGCCGCGTACGCCGCTTTGGCGCGCGCAATCGGCGTGCCGAACCTCGAACTGCGCGCCAGCGAGATCAGCTACGCGCACGGCCAGACCCTGACCGGCCTGTTCCCGATCCCGCCCTATTCGCCGACCGGCGGCTACACCATCGATCCCGCCTTGGTGCTCGCCTTCGTGCGCATCGAAACGCGCTTCCAGCCGGGCGCGGTGTCGCCCGTCGGCGCTATGGGCCTGATGCAGATCATGCCGCGCACGGCCCGCGAACTCGGCGGCGCCAGCGCCGAGGACGACCTGCTCGATCCGTCCTACAACATGACTCTCGGCCAGCGTTATATCGCCCGCTGGCTGAAGCATTATCACGGCTCGATCGTGCAGACCGCGGCCGCCTACAACGCCGGTCCCGGCAAGGTTTCGTCGTGGACCGCCGCGCGCGCCGGCAAGGAAGACGACTCCCTGATGTTCATCGAGAGCATGCGCGCGCCCGATACGCGCTCGTATGTGAAGCGGCTGCTCACCTATTACTGGATGTACAACCGGCGCAGCGACAAGCCGACGCCAAGTCTCGACGACACCGCGCGCGGTGGATGGCCGGTCTATCAGCCGCCGGCACAGTCTGCACCGCCGCCGCCTCCGCCCCCGACCTACGACGAGGACGACGACGATGGCAACGACACCACGTCTTGATAACACGCGGCCCTTTCTGCCGGTCCGCATCGCGGTGCTGACCGTTTCGGATACGCGCGACGCGTCGAACGACACGTCCGGCGACACGCTCGCCAAGCGCATTGCCGAGGCCGGTCATGTTCTCGCCGCCCGTGCGCTGGTGCGCGACGACAAGGCCGCCATCGCCAGCCAGGTCCTGACCTGGATCGCCGACCGGGACATCGATGTCGTGATTTCGACCGGCGGTACCGGCCTCACCGGCCGCGATGTCACGGTGGAGGCGCTCCGTCCGCTGTTCGAGAAGGAAATCGAAGGCTTTTCGGTGCTGTTCCACCAGATCAGCTCGACCACGGTCGGCACCTCGACCATGCAGTCGCGCGCCACGGCCGGCGTCGCGGGAGGTACCTATATCTTCGCCCTGCCCGGTTCGACCGGTGCCGTGAAGGACGGCTGGGACGGCATTCTGCGCTGGCAACTCGACAGCCGCCACCGCCCGTGCAATCTCGTCGAGATCATGCCGCGGCTGAACGAGCGGTAGGCCGAACGTCACGCCAGCGTTCGCATGCTCTACTTACGCTTGCGCTCCAAGGCCGCAGCGGTCGACTTCCGGAGATATTCTTCCATCTCTTCGCCGCTTTCGAAAATGATTGCCCTCCCCGCCTCGATATCGTCGATTCCGAGCTGCACGGCTTCGCGCAAGGCTTTCAGCTTGGCGGCGTTTTCGGCTTCCTGCTGCTCGACAAGACGCAGGCCTTCGCGCATGACTTCGCTGGCGTTCTGATAGCGCCCCGACGCCACCATCTTCTCGACGAATTTGGCTTGGCGATCGGTCAGTACGACGTTGCGCGTGGGCATGGCTTTTCCCGGCGGGCTTTGCTTTGTTGGCATAATATGCCAATGCCCCGGTGCTGTCCACCGCGTCGTTCCGCAATTGGCGCTCCGGGCTGCTAACGCCTACACTGGCACCCTGCCGAAGTATTCGAGGAACAGCATGCATTTTCCCGCCGGTTTGTGGCCCATCGGCTTGTGGCCCGCCTTTGTGACGTTGTTCGTGACCCTCGGTCCGATCGACGGCGCGGCGATCTTCTCGACGCTGACCGCCGACATGTCGAAAAAGGAACGCGCCCGCACGGCGCTGCGTACGGTCATTATCGCCGGTGCGATGCTGCTGATTTTCGCCTTCGGCGGCAGTGCGTTGCTCGGCGTGCTCAGCGTGTCGCTGCCGGCGTTCCAGGTGGCGGGCGGCATCCTGCTGTTCATGCAGGCCTTGAGCCTGATGTTCTCGAGCCCCGGCATGTCGTCGATCGACGAGCACGAGCAAGCCGAAGCCGCCCAGCGCCGCGACATCGCCGTATTCCCGCTTGCCTTCCCGCTGTTCGCCGGACCGGGCAGTTTTTCCGCGACGGTGCTGTTGATGGGCCGCGCCGCGACCTGGGTCGAGCGCGCCGAGATCGTCGCCGTGGTGCTCGTCTGTCTCTTGATCACCTATCTCTGCATGCGCCTGTCCGACCCGCTGATGCGCCTCCTCGGCCGCACCGGCTCCGACGTGGTCGGCCGCATCTCCGGCGTGCTGCTGGCGGCGCTGGCGGTACAGTTCGTGTTCGACGGCATCCACAGTTCGGGATTGCTGGGAGCGCTCTAGTCTTTCAGTTCACGCGTGGCCCCGGCATGTCGCGGCCGCCCTGGTGCAGGATCACCTTCGTGCCGCGGCCGTTGGCGTCGACCTCGAACCGCATCACTGCGTCGACCACTTTGGCAAAGAATTCGCGCGGCCCCAGCGGGAAAATTTCGACGCGCGGCTGACCGGTACCTTGGACATAGAAGCTGCCGCCGTCGCGCGAGAACGTCAGGCTGAACTTGGGCGCGATCTGATAGATGCCTGCGAGTGCATCGAAGCCCGCCGGATCGATCGCCACCTCCTTGCGTTCGCTCGCCAGCACCACCGGCTCGCCGAGAGCCACCTTCACCATCTTTTCCGCCACCTCTCCGGCCGCCGGACCGTTGAGATTGGCCATCACCACCACCGCCAGCTTGTCGTCGGGCAGGTAATGGCCGTCGGTATTGAAGCCGTTGATGCCGCCGGCATGGGTGACGTCGGTATGGCCACCGGCCTTCTTGATCCAGAAGCCGCAGCCGTAGTCATCCAGAAACGGCTTCATCATCGTCTTCAGCGACGCGGGCTTCAGCACCTTGCCGCCGAACAGCGCCTGATCCCAGATCAGGATGTCGTGCGTGGTCGAATAGAGCGCCCCGGCCGCATACGGCACGGTCATGTCGTTGTAGGCCGCCACCTCGACGCCGTCCTTGCCCGGCGCATAGCCATAGGCATGGTTTGCGATGACGGTCTTGTTGGAGTCGTACCCCGTATTCTTCATGCCCAGCGGCGTAAAGAAGTTGTCGGTAAGAAACTGCTGATAGCTCAGCCCGCTCGCCTTCTCGATCACCATCCCGAGCACGCTGTAGCCCGAGTTCGAATAGTTCCATTTGGTGCCCGGCGGAAAGTTGAGCGGCTTGTCCTTGAACCACGCCAACTCCTCGGCCGGCGTGACCGGATTGCGGGCGCGCTCCTGATGGTCGGGAAGATCGGTGAAATTGGGAATGCCCGAGGTATGGGTCAGCAGGTGGTACAAGGTGATCTTGTCCCACGCCGCCGGCGCATCGGGGATGTATTTGCGGACCGGATCGGTGATGGCGAGCTTGCCGCGCTCCTGCAGGAGCAGAATGGCGACCGCCGTGAACTGCTTGGTCATCGAGCCGATGCGGAATTTGGAGTCCGGCGCGTTCGTCACCTGCCATTCGAGATTGGCGTAGCCGTAGCCTTTGTCGATCAGCGTCTGGCCGTCCTTCCACACCAGGACCGAGCCCATGAACTGGCCGCTCTTGGCGTAGGATTGGATGATTTCCTCCATCCGCACCGCGTCGGGCGCCGCCGCCAAAGCCGGCATTGCCAGCAGCAGCACGGATGCAAATTGCGCAATTCGCTTCAATAGAACGGTCATCGAGCCCCCACTGTGACTAGCGTTTCGTCCCCATCGTGCCTTCGTACTGCGCCACCACCGGCTCTTCGCGATCGGTGGCGTAGCCGCGCAGCATGCCGACGCTGTTGTAGTTCAGCGCGACATTGCCCTTGGCGTCGATGCCGATCATGCCGCCTTCGGCGCCGGCTTTTTTCAGCACGTCGAACAGTTCGATCTTCATCGCCTTCTTGAGCGGCGTCTTGGCGTAGGCGATGCGGTCGGCGGCATCCTTGGCGGCATTGAAGCGGATGAAGAACTCGCCGTGTCCGGTCGAGGAGAACGCCGCCACGCCGTCGGCCGCATAAACGCCGTCGCCCACCAGCGGACTGTCGCCGACGCGGCCGGGCACCTTGGCATCGAAGCCGCCCGTGGAAGTCGCCGCCGCCAGATGTCCGCAGCGGTCGAGCACCACCGCGCCCACCGTGCCGTGCGGCTTCGGCTCCAGCTTTGCTTTGCCGGTGTTGACGAAATAGTCCGGCGTCACCATCGCGGCGCCGAGGCCTTGCACGTACGCCTGTCCGCGGTCGCCGACCACCAGCACATGGCGGTTCGCGTCCATCACGAGGCGCGCCGCGACGACCGGATTCTTCACTGCCGTCATCGAGGCCACCGCTCCGGCGCGCAGGCCGTTGCCGTCCATGATCGAGGCGTCGGTTTCGACCTGCCCGGCCTGATTGGCGATGGCGCCCTTGCCGGTATTGAACGCGCCGGAATCCTCGAAGGTGCGTACCAGCTTTTCGACGGTGTCGAGCGCCGAGGCGCCGTTCTTCAAATCCGTCCGCGCCTCAGTCAGCGCCGCTTTCATGATCGCCAGTTCCTGGCTGCCGTCGCGCACTTTCGATTGCGCCCCGCCGTGCACCGCCACGGCGAAATTACCGTGCGCCGTGCAAACATCGCCCGCCCAGGCACCAGCCGACAACACCGCTATACCGAGAACCGCCAGCGCACTCCGCATCGCACACTCCGCATATGGAATCGAAGCAATCCTAGCACTGCGCGCCAACGATCCGGCGTCTTTCCTCCCCCGCGGAGAACCAACCTTCACGCCGCAATCCGAATGAATAGCGGGGGAGGTGGCGCCGTTAGGCGACGGAGGGGGGAATGCTCAGACGCCGACTTACCCCCTCCGTCTCGCTACGCGAGCCACCTCCCCCGCTATCCGAATAACGTGCGGCACGCGGACCGCGACACCGCAGGGGAGGAAAGAAAAGGCTCAGCACCGCTCGATGCTGACGTTGCCGTGTTCGGTGGCGACGCCGGGCGCGTACGGCAAGACCCGCTTGTTCACGGCCCGCGAGCGCAGCATCACCAGACGCGACGGCCCGATGCGGCGGACCAGATCGCTGTCCTCGCGCTTAACCTCACGGTAGCCGCCGAGCTGCTTGTAGAGGCGCTTGGGAATGAGCAGGCCCTGGTTGCCGTAGGGCCGCTTCAGCAGCGCGCAGCGCAGCACGGCGAAGGCTTCGCTGCGGCGGGCGCCGCCGCCGAAATCGTCGACCGCATAGCGGAAATAGGCGGCGCGGGGATGCTCCATCGTCGTGCGGGCGATGAAGGCTTCCACTTCGTTCTCCCAGCCCGGCTCGAGCGCCGCCTCGGGATGCAGGAATAACAGCCAGTCGTTGCGCGCCGCATTGGCCCCGGCGATCAGTTGGGAGGCCCGCGAACGGCCGCCTTTCTTGATCCGCGCCCCTGCCGCATCGGCGATCATCAGGGTTTCGTCGGCCGAGCCGCCGTCGGCCACGATCACCTCGCGCACGACCCCGCGCACGGTGGCCACGATCAGGCTGTCGAAACAGCGTGGCAGACTGGCTTCGGCGTTCAGGGTGGGGACGATGACGGAAATCATGCAGCCACTATGACGGACCCCGGCGGAGGACGGAATAATTATTCTGTCGCATATTTGGGCAGGAAAGAAAATTGCTTAAATTTGGGGCGGCGGTTGCGGCACCACAGCGGCCTGGAACGGGTACTCTTGGGCCCACAAATAGAGCCAAGAGGCCAAGGCCGCGATAACACCTGTAATCAACGGATGCAGGAAGTCATCGAGTATTGCCGTGAGGAAGCCGCCATCGAATTGCGGGGCCGCAACCCAATCAGGGTTCATGGCGTGCAGGCTATCGATCAACGCCTCGCCAAGCGCTGGTGCGATCTCCGTCAGCATCAGCGGCAGGACAGCCATGACCAAGCCGATGACGGTTGACCAGAATAGACCACGAGACGAGGACAGACCGGCTTCAATGCGGTCGGCGACACTCGCAGACGGAACATCGATAGCGATAGCGGGGAAAATCAGAAGCGTTCGCGCAAACAGAATGATGAGCGCGACGTAACCCAAGAAGTGGAAGAACCCACTGTCCCCGCGCTGCGTGATGAAACCAACGATCAAAAGAACTAGCTGGACGCAAAACGTCCATATCGCAAAACTCCGAACGCAGGTCTGGCGCAAGATCGAAAAACCGCGAGAGGTTTCTTCGAGAATAACAAAGCGGTGAACCGCAACGGCGACCGGGGCCAACAACCACGCGTCGATAACCAATTCGGGCAACGCCATCAGCAAAATCGCAACACTGCGAAAAACGGCGGGAAGACCGTCAAATATCGAACCGAGGCTGCTCCAAAACCAGTGGTCCGCAATGCCGAACGCCACATAAAGAACCGCCGAAGATAGAAACAGCAGCGGCATTCTCCCCAATGCGGAAAAAGCGCTCGTCCACGCCAGCCGGACGAATCGTGCCCAATCCGGGCGCGGCTTTTCCCCTGGGTCGCTCAAATTCGAATCCCCCCAACTTTCGGCCATTATAACGGGAAAAAGGCTGCCGCCTACGCCTTTTGTACTTGCTTTGTTCTCTGCGACAAACCATACTCCTGGCCATGACGAAGGTTGTGGCCAAACGTACTGTCGATCCCGGCGACATCACTGCCGATCCCCGGCGGCTGCGCGGGCGCGGTGCGGTTTCCAACGCGGCGGGGCGGTATGAGCGCTTCCTGCGGGTGGTCGTCGATGACGGCTGGGAGCACCCCACCACCCCGGCGGGAAACGATCCGGCGGACGACGACGCCCTGCCCCCGGTGAAGACCGAAATCACCGTCGACGCCACCCGCACCATCATCACCCGCAACAAGTCGCCGGACATTTCGTTCGACCGCTCGATCAACCCTTATCGCGGCTGCGAGCACGGCTGCATCTACTGCTTCGCGCGGCCGACCCACGCCTATCTCGGCATGTCGCCCGGCGCCGATTTCGAGAGCCGCCTGTTCGTCAAGCCGAATGCCGCCGAACTCTTGGCCAAGGAATTGTCGGCGCCCGGCTACACGCCGCGCACGATTGCCATCGGCACCAACACCGATCCCTATCAGCCGATCGAGCGGCAGATGAAGATCATGCGCAGCGTGCTCGAAGTCTTGCGCGACTTTCGCCATCCGGTCGGCATCGTCACCAAATCGGCGCTGGTGACGCGCGATATCGACATTCTGGCGGAGATGGCCGCGATGGGACTGGCGCGGGTCGCGCTGTCGGTCACCACACTCGACCGCAAGCTGGCCCGCCAGATGGAGCCGCGTGCCTCGACGCCGCCCAAACGCCTGGAAGCGATCCGCGCCTTGTCGCAGGCCGGCATTCCGACCTCCGTGATGTTCGCGCCGATCATTCCGGCCCTCAACGACGGCGAAATGGAATCCGTGCTGGCCGCCGCCAAGGACGCGGGCGCGCGCTCGGCCGGATACGTGCTGCTGCGCCTGCCGCTCGAGATCAAGGATCTGTTCCGCGAGTGGCTGGAGACCAACCGGCCCGACGCCGCCAAGCACGTCATCAGCCTGATCCGCCAGATGCGCGGCGGCAAGGATTACGATGCCGAATGGACCCAGCGCCAGCGCGGCACCGGGCCGTACGCCCTGATGCTCGCCCACCGCTTCCGCATGGCGACCCGGCGCTACGGCCTTCATCAGCACACGGAGCTTCGCACCGACCTGTTCCAGCGTCCGCCCAAAGCCGGGGATCAATTGCGGCTGTTTTGATCGCTGTTTTTTGTCTCAGCGAAGACGCCTTATTCCTTGCCGATATTGGGATCGATTTTGCGCGCCTTTTCGATGTCGGCTTCGCTGCCTTTGGTGTCGCCCATTTCCTTCTTCAAGAGGCCGCGGTTGTACAGCGCCGCCGCGTGCTTGGGATCGAGCGATACGGCCTTGTCGTAATCGGCCAGCGCTTTGGCCTTGTCGCCGAGCGCGTCGTAGGAAATGGCGCGATTGTAGTAGGCGAGATCGTATGCCGGATCGATGCGGATCGCTTCGGTGAAATCGGCGACCGCCTTGGCGTGCTCTTTCATCTCGGCATAGACGTTGCCGCGGACATTGAGCGCATCGGTCCAGACCGGTTCGATCTTGAGCGCCGTATTGCAGTTTTCGAGCGCGCGCGGATAGTCCCCGCGGCTGTAATAAACTTCGCAGCGGTTGCGCAGCGCCCAGCGGTAATCGGGCTTCAGCTTCAGCGCCGCGTTGAAATCGGCCAGCGCGAAGTCGACCTGCCCCATCGTGCGATAGGCGACGCCGCGGTCGTTGTAGGCGCCGGGCTGATTGCCGTCGAGCTTGATCGCCTGATCGAAATCGGCGATGGCGCGCAGATGCTCGCCGGATTCGTCATAGGCGTTGGCGCGATTGATCCAGGCGTAGTAGTCGCTTGCATCGAGCTTGATCGAGGTATCGCAGTCGGCAATCGCCTTGCCGTAGTCCTTCTTGCGCAGCCAGACGTTGCAGCGGTTGCGGTAGGCGGTGGCGTAGTCCTTGCTGATCGCGATCGCTTTGTTGTAGTCGGTCAGCGCCGCGTCGGTCTTGCCGCTGTTGAAATTGATGTTGCCGCGCGCGTTGTAGGCATAGGCGCTCTCGGGATCGAGCTTCAACGCCATGTTGGCGTCGACGAACGCCTTGTCGTACTGATCGAGATTGTCGTAGGCGAGCGCGCGATAGGCGTAATAGGTCGCGTTCTTGGGATCGAGTGCGATGGCTTTGGTGAAGTCCTCGACGCCGCGCGCGTGATCGCCGGAATCGTCGTTGATGTTGCCGCGATTGGCCCAGATGAAGGCGCTCTTGGGATCGAGCCGGATGCCTTCGTCGCAATCGGCGCGCGCCTTCTGCCATTCGCTTTTCAGGTACCAGACATAGCAGCGGTTGCCGTAGAAGACGCCGATATTGCTGTCGAGCTTGATCGCCTGATCGTAATCGGCGAGCGCGAGGTCGTATTCGTCCAGCGCTTTGTGCGCCACGCCGCGATTGTTGAAGGCGTCGGCCGAAGACGGATTGATCTTCAGCGCTTCGGTATAGTCCGCGATCGCCTTCTTGTGGTCGCCGCTGTCGTCGTAGGCGGTGGCGCGGAACAGGAACGCATCGAAATTGGCCTGCTTCAGCGTAATGGCGCGGTCGCAATCGGCGATGGCCTTCTGATACTCGTTTTTCCAGTACCACACCTTGCAGCGGCGGGTGACGAGCGCCGGTTCGTCGGGTTTGAGCTTGAGGGCGCGGTTGAGATCGGCGAGCGCGTCGTCGTCGCGGTCGACCTGGGAATAAAGCTGGCTGCGATAGAACAGCGCCTGGACAAGGTCGTCGTCCTTGCTCGCGTTCACCGCCTCGGTGCAGATCTTGATGGCGCCGTCGCCCTCGGCCTTTTCGCACGCCGACAAGAGATCGCCGCCGTCCGCCCATGCCGGCATAGCCGCCAGCCACAGCACGCCCAAAACCGCTTTCATCGAAGCCCCCCGACGACACCCGATACCGACACTAGCGCAAACGACGGGAGATGGCAGCCATCGAACGGGTTGCCTTCGCCGCTCGGATATGGCTTGTCATGGGGCGGAAGAATCCGGAGAAAAGCACCATGTTCAGCCCTGCCATTCGTCTCAATAACGGCGTGGCGATGAAGGCGCTGACCGTACTGGCCGGTACGGGTATCCTGACGGCTTCTTCCTATATCCAGGTTCCGTTCTATCCGGTGCCGATGACCATGCAGACCCTGGCGGTGACGCTGGTCGGCGCCGTGCTCGGCTGGCGCCTGGGTGCTGCGACGGTCGTGGCATGGCTCCTGGCCGCGGCGGCCGGTCTGCCGGTTCTGGCCGGCGATCACCTGACCGGACCGGCCGTGTTCATCGGCCCCACCGCCGGCTACCTCCTGGCCTTCCCCCTGATGGCCGCCCTGACCGGTTTCCTGGCCGAACGCGGCTGGACCGGCAAGCGGCCGCTCCTGGCCTTCGCCAGCATGGTCGCGGGCAATGGCCTGTGCCTCGTCCTGGGCACCGCCTGGCTCTCCGTCCTGGTCGGCCCCGAGAAGGCTATCGCTTTGGGAATGCTGCCGTTTTTAGCCGGTGGGCTGGTGAAATCCGCCCTTGCCGCCGCCTTCCTGAAGGCCATCGGGCGCTAATCGACCGAAATTTCCCTGCCCCTGCATCCGCCGGAACCCCAGGCTGCATCCAGTCTGTGTAACCCGGTACGGAAGGGGCAACCCATGACCAAACATCGCGACAAGTTCATGATCGCCGCGTGCGTCGTCGTGGGATTGGCATTCGTGTCCCTTCATGGCCAACATCATCCCGGTTTCGGGCCAATGGGATGGGCGAACGCTGGCGGCCGCACCGTTAGCGTCGGTTTCATGGCTCATATGATCCAATTGCAGTTCCGCCAAGCGCTCGCAGCCGTCGGAACCGTCATCACGATCCGCTAAGGGGCTAACACCATGCCGTTCTTCGAACATCCGGCCTTTGCGCCACTGACCATCATCTTCGGCAGCATTCTGCTCATCATCTTTACCGTGTTCCTGTTCAGCTATCTCAGCCGCCGGTCGAAGTACCGCATGATCGAGCGCCTGGCCGAAAAGGGCACGGTTCTGACCCCGGAAATGCTGGCCGGAATCACCAGCAACGGCCGCGGCGGCGCCGGCGACAAGAATCCGGTCACCTCGGGCATCTTCCTGATGTGCATCGGCATCGCCCTCGCCATCTTCTTCTGGGGCATGGATGGCTTCCAGATGCCTTGGAACGGCGGCGACTTCCTGCCGGTGATCGGCATCTTCCCGTTCATGGTCGGACTGGCCCGCGTGCTCGGCGCTCGAGCCGCCAGTCGCGAAGAATCCAAATAGCCTATATGCTGACTGTCCATGAGCGAGAGCGAATGGCTGGCGCTGGAAGCGGCCAAGGGGGATCCGGCCGCTTTCGGACGTTTGGTACGCCAGCATCAATCGAAGTTACGCGGTTTCCTGTTGCGCTTGACCAAGGGCAACGGAGCCCTGGCGGACGACCTCGCCCAGGAAAGTTTCATCGAAGCCTACAAGAAGATCGGCCAGTTCAGTTCGGGCAATTTCTTCGGATGGTTGTGTGCCATCGCATGGTCGAGGTTCCTGATGGAAGCGCGCAAACGCAAACTGGAATCGCTGGACGAGTTGTCCGAGGCCGGAACCGACTTTTCGGACGACGCTCCGGAACCGGAGAATGCCAGCCTGATCAGGCACGACCTGGAAAGCGCGATGGCGCAACTGGCGCCGATGCAACGGGCGGCCCTGACGATGTGTTTTGCCCTCGGCCTGTCGAACGAAGAGGCCGCGGAATCGTTGAAAATCCCCCTGGGGACCTTGAAGTCGCACATTAACCGTGGACGTGCTAAGCTTGAGGTCTTGCTGGGGGAATGGCGTAAGGTAGCGGTGTCATGAACCTCGACGAAATGCTCTCGCAGCCCCTGCCCGAAGTTCCGGATAACGGCTTCTCGGACCGTGTGGTCTTGCGCGTCAAAGCGCACGAGCGGCGCAAATGGATTGAGATCGCGATGATCTCGGTGCTCGCGGCGGCCGTGGCCTGCCTGCTGCTGCCGATCCGGGCGATCGTCGGTGATTTCGCCGCCAGCATCATCCTGCTCGGATACTCGCCGACGTTCGGCATCGGAGCCGCGGTCCTGGCCGCGACCTTCCTGGTCGACCGCTTGTGGAGCGAACGCCAGCTCTTGCAGTTCTGAACCACGGAGCATCCCGCGTGCCCGAGACCGACTCCGCCGGCATCGTCGTGCTTCCTCCGGTGGTGTTTCTCGTCTGCCTCGTCGGAGGCATCGCTACGAGCTTTGCCTATGGCGGCTGGATCACCGGCGTCCCGGCGCCGTTCCGCTGGGCGGCCGGCGGTCTCGTCATCGTCGCCGGATTGGCCTTCGCCATCTCGGCTCTCGACCGCTTTCGCAAGCTGAAGGTCGACGTCCGTCCCGACCGGCCTGTTGCGCGCATGGTCGGCGGCGGCGCCTATCGGGTCACCCGCAATCCGATGTATTTCGGCCTGATCTCACTCCTGACCGGCCTCGGCCTCGCCTTCGGCGCGGTGCCGATGCTGCTGTCGGCGGTGGTGATGTTCGCCTATCTCAATTGGTACGTCATCCCGCGCGAGGAAGCCTACCTCACCCGCAAATTCGGCGACGACTACCGCACCTATTGCACCCGCGTGCGGCGGTGGTTCTAACCAAATCTGTCATCCCCGGCCGAAGCGCGCAGCGCGAAGGGGAAGGGGACCCAGGTGGCAACACCTCTCCGATCGCGCCGGAAAATCACGACTTGTCCTTCATCGCAATGCCCGTGTCTGGACCTGGGTCCCCTTCCCTTCGCTGCGCTACGCTGGCTCAGCCGGGGATGACAGAGAATGGCGAGAACGCCCCATTTCTCTGTGCATGCGTCGGCACCCCGCGTCGCCGGAGAGGCTCCTCTCGGCTATAAGGCCTCATGCCCACGTTTTCCCACGAACTGCGCCTTCTCGCCCTGCACGACGGGCTGGTGTGCGGCGTGGATGAAGCCGGGCGCGGGCCGCTGGCCGGACCGGTGGTGGCGGCGGCGGTGATATTCGAGAAGGGCCGCTACCCGCGCGGGCTCGACGACTCCAAGAAGCTCACCGAAAAAGCCCGCGAAGAGCTGTTCGACAAGATTTTCGACCGCGCGGTGGCGGTCGGCGTCGGCGAGGCTTCGGTCGATGAAATCGATTTGGTCAACATCCGCCAGGCGACGCATCTCGCCATGGCGCGGGCGGTTCGGGCGCTGGTCCCGGCCCCCTGTTTCGCTCTGGTCGACGGCAACGACGCCCCGGCCTTGCCGTGCGACTGCGAGACCCTGATCAAGGGCGACGGCCTGTCGGTCTCCATCGCGGCGGCGTCGATCGTGGCCAAGGTCACCCGCGACCGGCAGATGCTGGCGCTGCACGAACGGCACCCCGATTACGGCTGGGATCACAACAAGGGCTACGGCACGCCCGACCATCTTTCTGCACTCAAGGCCCACGGCTGCACCCCGCACCACCGCCGCAGCTTCGCGCCGGTCTACAACATCTTGTGTGGCTGACCCCTGCCGGACTCAACACTGAGTCTCGCTAAGTTATTGATTCACAAGACTCTTGACGCGGCGAATCACCCGAATCACTGTGCCGTTCTCGCAGCTGATTCGGTGATTAGGTCATGGCTCTCCCCGTAAAAACGCCCAAGCCCATACTTAGCCTTGATGCGGCCCTCGACCGGGTAGTCGAAGGCGATTGCATCGAACGGATGATGTCGCTGCCGCCCGGCTGTGCCGATCTGGTGTTCGCCGATCCGCCCTACAACCTCCAGCTCAAGAGCGAACTGCGCCGGCCGGACAATTCCCAGGTCGATGCCGTCAACGACAATTGGGACAAGTTCGCCAGCTTCGCCGAATACGACAAGTTCACCCGCCAGTGGCTGGCGGCGGTCAAACACGTCCTCAAGGACACCGGCGCCCTGTGGGTGATCGGCTCCTATCACAACATCTTCCGCGTCGGCGCCGCGCTGCAGGACCTCGATTTCTGGGTCCTCAACGACATCATCTGGCGCAAGGCCAATCCGATGCCCAATTTCAAGGGCACGCGCTTCACCAACGCGCACGAGACCCTGATCTGGGCGACCAAGAATCCGGAGCAGAAGTACACCTTCAATTACGAGGCCATGAAGGCGCTCAACGACGACCTGCAGATGCGCTCCGACTGGGATATCCCGATCTGCTCGGGCAAGGAACGCCTCAAAAAGGACAACGGCGAGAAGGTCCATTCGACCCAGAAGCCGGAAAGCCTGCTCTATCGCGTCGTGGTGGCGTCCACCAAGCCGGGCGACGTGATCCTCGACCCGTTCTTCGGTTCGGGTACGACCGGCGCGGTGGCCCGCAAGCTCGGCCGTCATTTCATCGGCATCGAGCGCGACCACGAATACGCCTCCGCCGCCCGCCAGCGCATCGCCGCGGTCGAACCGGCGCCGGACGAATGCCTGCAGACCAACAAATCCAAGCGCGCCGAGCCGCGCATTCCGTTCGGCTGGGTGGTCGAACGCGGATTGCTGCCGCCCGGCACGGTGCTGCACGGCACCCAGAAGCGTCATAAGGCCAAGGTTCGCGCCGACGGCACCCTCGTCTGCGCCGACGCCACCGGCTCGATCCACCAGATGGGCGCCCACGTCCAAGGCGCGCCCGCGTGCAACGGCTGGACCTTCTGGCAGTACGAGCAGAACGGTAAACTCATTCCGATCGACGTGCTGCGTCAGCAGCTTCGGGCATCGATTTCATAAACCGGACCGAAGGTCCGAGCGGCCGTCGCGCCCTGGCGCGTAAAGCCTGCGTGGCGTTTGAACGCCAAAAAGTTTGGGTGAAGTGGGGAAAAACAACGGCAAGAAACACCCCGTCCTAGCGGCGGGGTGTTTTTGTTTGGGTAAAGAGCGGTCCCTCGTCCGCCAACGCATGCGTGATGATCTTGCGCATGACGGTCGGCAGCGCGACGTCTTTCAATCGCTCGGATGGAACCCAAAAACTCTCTATCATCCCCGGCGAGGACGGTTCGGCCGCGAAGCGGCTGAGCAGTCCGAGGGAAGGGGACCCAGGTGCGGACGCTTTCGTGGTTTTGACGGAAGGGTTCGGTGCCAGTTCTTCAGCGTCATCCAGACGTGACGACCTGGGTCCCCTTCCCTTCGCGGCGCTGCGCTGGCTCAGCCGGGGATGACAGTCTTCTTTCACTTCGGCCACCCACACCTCGATCTCCAGTTCGAAATGCGTGAAACCGTGGCGCACCAGGCCCGGCAGCTTCTTCCACGCCGCTGCAAACGGCGCCTGCTTCAGCGCCGCTTCGCGGGCCGGAAATTTCGCCGTCCACGGCCCCAGCGGCGGCTCCAGCATTCCGGCCAGCAAACCCTTCTCCGGCCGCTTCACCAGCAGCACCGCGCCCCCGCCGTTGATCGCCACGAACGCCGCGCCACGCTTCAGCGGCCGCGCCGCTTTGGGCGTTTTGACCGGCAGGGTTTCGGCAATGCCGTTCGCCCGCGCCACGCATCCTTCCGCCAGCGGACAATTCCCGCACGCTGGACGCTTCACCGTGCAGATCGCCGAGCCGAGATCCATCATCGCCTGGGCGAAATCCCCGGCGCGCTTTTGCGGCACCAGCGTGCGCCCCTGTGCCAGAAGCCGCGGCTTGCCGCCCGGCAGCGGCTCGTCCATCGCGAACAGACGCGCCACCACGCGTTCGGCATTGGCATCCATCGCGGCTTCCGGCTGATCGAAGGCGATCGCCGCGATCGCGCCGGCCGTGTAGCTGCCGATGCCCGGCAGCGTCTTCAACTCCGCCGCCGTCTCGGGAAACTTGCCGCCGCGTTCATGCGTCACCACGACGGCGCATTTGTGCAGGTTGCGCGCCCGCGCGTAGTAGCCGAGCCCGGCCCAGGCGGCGAGAACCTCATCCAGCGGCGCCGCCGCCAGCGACTCCACGGTCGGCCAGCGGTCGAGAAACTTGCGGTAGTAGCTGGCCACGGCCTGAACCGTGGTCTGTTGCAGCATGATTTCCGACAGCCAGACGTGGTAAGGGTCGGCGCGACGGCCGGCAGGCGCGCGCCAGGGCAATACGCGGCGGTGCCGGTCGTACCAGGCGAGCAGCGCCTGTGCCGGTGTGGTTTTGGTTTTCGTCATTTGCGGAGAGCATAGTGAAAAACGGCGTCCTGAAAATCCTTCTGTTGGTTTTGTTCGCCGCCGCCGCGAATGCCGCCCCGCGCGAAAAGCTCTTTCCCGACGACCGCACCCTCGGCAATCGCAACGCGCCGGTGGTGCTGGTGGAATACTTCGCGCCGATGTGCCCGCACTGCGCCCATTTCGCGGCCACCGTCTTCCCCGAGATCAAGAAGGCCTACATCGATACCGGCAAGGTGCTTTACGTGTTGCGCATCTTCCCGCTGGCCGCGCCCGATGGCGCCGTCGCGGGCATGGCCAAATGCCAGAAGCCGGAGCGCTATTACGATTTCCTCGATCTCGCGTTCCGCAAGCAGGCGATGTGGGACCCCGACGGCTACGACATTCCCGACGTCGAGGCGGCGCTGGTGCAGCTCGGCGGCATGGCGGGCATGAAGCCCGAAGACGCCAAGCGCTGCATGCACGATCAGGCCGAGTTCGACCGCCTCAACCGCCTCGCCGACGACGCCGCCAAGCGGTTCGACATCCATTCGGTGCCGAGCATCGTGCTCGACGGCAAAGTCCTTACCGGCGGCGACCAGGCGTCCTGGCCCGAACTGAAAACCCGCATCGACGCGCTGCTGGCCAAAGCCGCCGCGCCCCAGCCGCCGCCTCAAAAGCCGGTGCATCACAAGCACCACAAGAAGACGAAACATCTTTCCTCCCCCGCGGAGCCGAAACGTCCGAGCCGCACAGAGACAAAATAGCGGGGAAGGTGCGGTTCGCGCGCCAGCGTGAAACGCGGAGGGGGGACCAACACAGCGGCGGAACATTCCCCCTCCGTCGCCTGACCGCGCCACCTCCCCCGCTATTCGCACGTTGTGCGTCGTCCAAATCGGAGATCCGCGAGGGAGGAAAGACATTCCAGTTCACCTCAGCGTTTCCGTGTGAGCGCCTTTCCCTCTAAGATGTGTCCATGCCCAAGCCGAAAGATCCCGACACGCCTCCCGAACGCCGCAAATGGGTCGGCCCGGTCGGCAACGATGCTCCCGTCCTGGGCGCCGCCGCGTTCGCGCGCGCCGGATTCTCCGATCCGACCCTGGTGCTGCATTGGGAGAAGATCGCCGGCCCCGAAGTGGCGCGGCTGGCGCGTCCGCTCCGCCTCAGCCAGGGCGCGCACGGCGGCGTGCTGACGCTGATGGCCGAACCGGCCGCAGCGGTGTTTCTCAGCCACGAGACGCGGGCGCTGGCCGAGCGCATCAACGGCTATCTCGGCCGTCCGGCCGTCGCCCGGTTAAAATTCGTACAGATGGCGCTGACGCAGCCCGAAAAGCCGCCGCCGATTGCCAAGCCGGCGCCCGATATCGCGCCCGACGACCCTGTCCGCTCCTATACCGGGCCGGAGGGACTTCGCGAAGCGTTGATGCGCTTGGCGCGTGCAAGGCATAGTCAAACCCGATAGTCGGCGCTAAGAAGCGCACTCGCTGCCAACTGCTGGGACCCGACGGCCATGACCCTCAAGGACCGCCTTACCGAAGCTCTGAACGCCACGCCGGCCGAGAACACCCACCGGCGCGACATTCTCGACGCCGCGCTCAATGCCGGCGAGACCGACGCCCAGATCGGCGCGGCGCTGTCGCGGCTGATCGATGCGCGCGAGCAGAAGGCGGCTCAACTCGAGAAGAACGGTCAGGCCGCGCAGGCCAAAGCCGAACGCGACGAGGCCGTCGCCTTGCGCCTTCTCGCCGATCCCGGCGCGACGCAGACGGCATCCGGTACGGCCCCTGCCCCCGCGGGCAAAAAAGGCCCGGTATTCACGCGGCTGCAGATGATCCTCGGCGGCGTTGCCGTGGTCGCGCTCGGCGTCGGGCTGTGGCAGGCGCTGAAGCCGGCGGAAGACGTCGATCTTTCCAAGCCGCAGGGCGGCCAGGAAATCGCCGTGTTCAAGGACGACCACACCATGGGCAATCCCAATGCGCCCATCAAAGTCCTCGAATACGCCGCGCCGATGTGCCCGATCTGCGCCCGCTTCACCGCCGAAGAGTTCCCCGCCTTCAAGCGCGAGTTTATCGACACCGGCCGCGTCTTCTTCATTTTCCGCATCTATCCCCTGGGCGCCCCGGATGGTGCGATCGCGGGAATCGTCCGCTGCCTGCCCAAAGAGCGCTTTTTCCCCTACATGGAGATGATGTACCGCGAGCAGTCGCAGTGGGATCCCGACGGCTATCAAATCCCGGATGTCTCCGGCGCCATCGTCAAACTGGCCGCCCGCGAAGGTCTCAGCGAAGAGAAGGCCCGCACCTGCATGGCCGACCGCGCCGCGCTGGAAAGGGTTAACGAGATCGCCCAGGACGCCCAGGTCCGCTATCAGATCGAGGGCACGCCGACCTTCGTCATGAACGGCCAGGTGGTGAACTTCCCGCCGACCAGCCAAACCCGGCTGGAAGTACTCCGGTTAAGAATCAATTCCCTGACAAACGGCGGTCAGTAACCGCTTCTCCACAGGCAGATTCGCCCTCGGGCCGACTCGGCTTGCCTTGCCGCGCGCAAGACGGGCTATAGTCCCGCTCCACATTTCGAATCACTCCCGTGGAGATTCCCATGGCCCTCAAGGACCGGCTCGACGACGCCATCCTGTCTACGCCGCCCGAGAACGCGAAGCGTCGCGCCACTTTGGAAGCCGTAAAAGCGGCGGCCGGCGGCTTGAGCGATGCCGAAATCCAGAGCGCCGTCGCCACTTTGATCGCCGAGCGCGAGCAGAAGGCCGGTTCCTTCGCGGCCGCCGGACAGACCGAGCTCGCCAAGGCCGAGCGGGCCGAATGCGACGCGATGCGCGCCGTGCTGCGCGCCGGAGCCCCGCAGCCGCAGGCCGCGCCGAAAAAGGCCGCTGCGCCGAAGCCTTCCGCCGCGCCCGAACCTCCGCCGGAAGAACACAAGCCGCTGTTCACGCGCAATCAGGTGATCCTCGGCCTCGTCGTGGTCGTGCTCGCCTTCGTCGCCGGCTATTTCGTTTTCCATCGCTCCGGCAGCACGTCGGGCGCGGCGAACAACACCGCCATCGTGGTGCAGCCCGAAGACCGCACGCTCGGCAATCCGAACGCGTCGGTTGTGCTTCTGGAATACGCCGCGCCGACCTGCCCGCATTGCGCCCGCCTCAACGAGACGCTGATCCCCAAGATCAAGCAGGAATATGTTGACACGGGTAAAGTGCTCTACGTTTTCCGCGCCATTCCGCTCAATCCGGTGGATGGCGCCGTCGAAGCGATCGCGCGCAAGTGTTTGCCTGCGGATAAGTACTTTCAGTTCCTTGACCTCATGTTTCGGAATCAGCCCAAATGGGACCCCGACGGATACAAGATTGATGACGTCGGCGGGGCTGTTAAGCAGATGGCCCGCATCATGGGCGTTTCGCCCGACGATGCCGACCGTTGCATGACCGACCAGAAGGAACTCGATCGCATCAATCAGGTCGGCGCCGAGGCCTATGCCAAGTACAAGGTGGACCACACGCCGACCCTGATTATCAACGGTGTGACCGTTGACGATGCCGACATGTCGTGGCCCCAGCTCAAGGCCAAGTTGGATTCCCTGCTGTCGAAGAAATAAGACGGCACAGCGTTAAGGTAGCCACTCGTGAAGTTCACACGCTTAAGGATTTCCGGCTTCAAATCGTTTGTGGAGCCAACGGAACTCTATATCGAGCCCGGACTGACGGCCATCGTCGGCCCCAACGGCTGCGGCAAGTCCAACCTGTTCGACGCCCTGCGCTGGGTGATGGGCGAAAACCGTCCGACCTCGGTGCGCGGCTCCGAAATGGACGACGTCATCTTCGCGGGTTCCGCCGGCCGTCCGCCGCGCAACGTCGCCGAAGTGACGCTCGCCATCGACAATTCCGACCGTTCCGCCAATCCTCCGTACCAGGACTTTGAGACCATCGAGGTGTCGCGCCGCATCGAGCGCGAAGCCGGTTCGGTCTATCGCATCAACGGCCGCGACGCGCGCCAGCGCGACGTGCAGATCTTCTTCGCCGACGCCTCGTCGGGCGCCTCCTCCACCGCGTTCGTGCGCCAAGGCATGATCGGCCAGCTGGTCAGCCAGAAGCCGCTCGCCCGCCGCGCCATCCTGGAAGAAGCCGCCGGCATTTCCGGCCTGCATCAGCGCCGCCACGAAGCCGAACTGCGTTTGAAGGCCGCCGAAGGCAATCTTTCGCGCCTCGACGACGTCATCAAGGAAGTCGAGGGCCAGCTTGCCAGCTTGAAGCGTCAGGCGCGTCAGGCCTCGCGCTACCGCAATCTGTCCGGCCACATCCGCCGCGCCGAATCCCTCGCGTTTTATCTGCGCTGGAGTGCGGCGCAGTTGAAGGCGACCGCCGCGCAGGAGGCCCTCACCGCCGCCGTCGCCATCGTCGAGGAAGCGACCCAGCTCGCCGCCGTCGCCTCGACCGCGCAGGCCGCCGCCGCCGAAACGCTGCCGCCGCTGCGCGAAGTCGAAGCCGAACGCGCCGCCGCCCTCACCCGCCTGATCCGTCAGCGCGAGGAACTCGACGCCGAGGAGGCCCGCGCCCGCGAACTCGCCCAGTCGCTGCGTCTGCGCATCGCCCAGAACGGCGCCGACCTCGAACGCGAGCACACGCTGCACACCGATGCCGAGACCGCGCTCACCGCCCTCGTCGCCGAAGCCAACGATCTCGAAGCCGCGCAGGAACGCGCCGGCGTCGAACTCGCCGAAGCCGATCAGAAAAACGGCGAGATGAACGCGGCCCTCTACGAGGCCGAACGCCTGCTCGAAAAGCTGCAGGCCGATCTCGCCGAGCGCAACGCCAAGATCGCCAGCCTCGAACGCCAGCGCCGCGTCTCGAACGAACTGGCCGAGAACGCGTCGGTCCAGCTCCAGGCGGCCGAAAACCGTCTCACCGAAGCGAAGGCCAACGCCGCCGCCGATCCGGATGTCGGTGCCGCCGAAGCGGCCGTCGCCGAAGCCCGCCAGTTGGCGGACATGGCGGCCCAGCTTGCCGAAACCGCGCGCGCCGAATTCGCCGTGCTCGACGAAGCCGAACGCGCCGCCCGCGACAGTCTCGAAAACACCGAGAAGGAAGCCCGCGCGACCTTCGACACTGCCGAACGCGAAGCCCGCGAGCGCGCCGAAGCGGCCGAACGCGAAGCCCGCGCCGCACTCGAAGCCGTCGACCGCGACGGCCGTGCCGCCATCGAAGCGGCCGAACGCGAAGGCCGCACTGCGCTCGAAACCGCCGAACGCGAAGGTCGCGCCGCGATCGAGAATGCCGACCGCGACGGCCGCGCCGCCGTCGAAAGTGCCGACCGCGAAGGCCGCGCCGCCATCGACGCGATCGACCGCGACGGCCGCGCCGCCATCGACACTATCGAGCGCGAAGGCCGCGCCGCCATCAATGCCATCGACAGCGAAGGCCGCGCCAAGCTCGATCTGATCGAACGCGAAGGCCGCGCCCGCATCGAAGAGGCCGACACCACCGGCCGCGCCCGCATCGATCAAGCCGACCGTGAAGGCCGCGCCCGCATCGACGAGGCCGACACCAACGGCCGCGCCGCGCTCGAAACCATCGAACGCGAGAAGCGCACCGAGCTCGAAAATGCCGAGCGCGAGCTGACCCATCTCACCACCGAAGCGAGCGCCTTGAAGCGCATCCTCGCGGCCAGCGCCGAAAACAAGTGGCCGCCGCTGCTCGATGCCGTCAACGTGCAGTCGGGGTACGAAGGCGCCCTCGCCGCCGCGCTCGGCGACGAGCTGCAGGATCCGCTCGACGAAGCCAGCCCCCGTCATTGGCGCGATCTGGCGGATTACAGCGACGCTCCGGCCCTGCCCGTCGGCGCCCGTCCGCTCAGCTATTTCGTGTCCGGCCCGCATGCCATGTCGCGCCGTCTCGCCATGACCGGCGTGGTGTTCCCCGATCAGGGCGCCGCGTTGCAGGCGGAGTTGAAGCCCGGCCAGCGTCTGGTGTCGCCGCGCGGCGACCTGTGGCGTTGGGACGGTTTCCGCGCCTCGGCCGATGCGCCGTCGGCATCCGCCGTCCGTCTCGAGCAGAAGAACCGCCTCGCCGAACTCGACGGCCTGATCGCGGTTGCGAAAGAGATCCGCGACGCTGCCGCCGAAGCCTATACGACCGCCAAGACCGAAGCCGAAGAAGCCTATCGCGCGGCCAAGGCTGCGGCCGTCGAAGCCCATCAGACCGCCAAGGCTGCGGCGGAAGAATCGCATCGCATCAACAAGACCGAAGCCGAACAGTCCTATCAGGCTGCCAAGGCCGAAGCCGAGCAGTCCTATCAGGCTGCCAAGGCCGAAGCCGAACAGTCTTATCTGTCCGCCAAGGCCGAAGCCGAGCAGTCCTACCAGGCCGCCAAGGCGGACGCCGAAGCGCGCCATGCCTCGGCCAAGGCCGCAGCGGAAGAAGCCTACAAGATCGCCAAGTCGGCCGCGGTCGAAAACTACGAAGCGGTCAAGGCCAAGGCGGAGGACTTCTACCTCACCTCGACCACGGAGGCGGAAGACGCTTTCCAGGCGGCGAAGGTCGCTGCCGAAGCCACCTATCAGGCCGCCAAAGCGAACGCCGACGAAGCCTATCAGGCCGCCAAGCAGGCCGCGTTCGAGACCTATGAAACCGCCCGCACCGCGGCCGAACAGGTTTACGAAGCCGCCAAGGATAAGGCCGAAGTGGCGCGTCAGGCTCTGCGTGTGGCTGAGCAGGACGAACGCAACGCCGCTGCCGCCGTGATGGCGGCGCAGGATGCCGCCAACAAAGCCGCCAAGCAGGCGGCCGAGCGCGCCCAGCAGCTTGCCGCTCTAGAAGCCGAGATCACGCGCATCACCGAAGCGCGCGACGCCGCTCTCGAAACCGAGCGTCAGACGGCGCAATCGCTCGAGGAATTGGGCGACGGCCACGAGCTGATCCAGTCGGTCGACAACGCCCGCGAAGCGGCCGGCGAAGCGCGCAATGCCGCCGCCAACGCCCGCGCCGTGCTCGAAAACCTCAAGCGCGACGGCGAAGCCCGCGAACGGCGCCTTGCCGTGATCGTCGAAGAACGCAGCCGCTGGGAGCAGCGCAACAGCGCCGCAGCGGAACACATCGCCGATCTCGAAAGCCGTCAGGCGCAGTTGGCCGAAGAGTTGACCGGCGCGGAAGCCGTGCCGGCCGCCATCGCCGACAAGCGCGGCGCCCTGCTCGACGCCATCGGCGTGGCCGAAGTCGCCCGCAAGGAAGCCGGCGATGCCCGCGCCGAAGCCGAGACCACGCTGGCCGAAGCCGACCGCGCGGCGCGCGATTGCGATCGCGCTCTTTCCGCCGCGCGCGAGGAACGCGCCCGCGCCGAAGCCGTGATGGAGGGCGATTCCGCCCGCCTGACCGAACTGTTGCAGCGCATCCGCGACGAACTCGATTGCGCGCCGGAAGAACTCGCCGAACGCGCCGAGATCAAGGAAGACGAAGAACTCCCGCCGATCGAAATCGCCGAAAAGAAGGTCGAGAAGCTGAAGCAGGAGCGCGAAGCCCTTGGCGGCGTCAACCTGCGTGCCGAAGAGGAAGCGGCGGAACTCGAAACCCGCCTTACCGGCCTCACCACCGACCGCGACGACCTGATCGGCGCCATCGAACGTCTGCGCCGCGGCATCCAGAGCCTCAACCGCGAAGGCCGCGAGCGTCTCCTCGAAGCCTTCGAGAAGGTCAACACCAACTTCCAGATGCTGTTCTCGAAGCTGTTCGAAGGCGGCGAAGCCAAGCTGACCTTCACGGAATCGGAAGACCCGCTGGAAGCCGGCCTCGAAATCTTCGCCCGTCCGCCGGGCAAGCGTCTGCAGTCCCTCGGCCTGTTGTCGGGCGGCGAGCAGGCGTTGACGGCGATGAGCCTGATCTTCGCGGTGTTCCTGGTGAACCCGGCGCCGGTCTGCGTGCTCGACGAAGTGGACGCCCCGCTCGACGATGCCAACGTCGAACGCTTCTGCAACATGCTCGAAGAGATGTGCAAGCTGACCGACACGCGCTTCCTGGTCATCACCCACCACGCGCTGACCATGTCGAAGATGCACCGTCTGTTCGGCGTCACGATGGCCGAACGCGGCGTGTCGCAGCTGGTCTCGGTGTCCCTGGCCGAAGCCGAACGGGTGGCCGCCGAGTAAGGCTGCCGCCTGTCCGCGCATCCCAACCTGTCATTCCCGGCCGACCGTCCGGCGCTGCAACGCAGCGAAGGGCGGGAGGGGAAGGGAACCCAGGTCGTCGCACACCAAGACTGTTTCCGGGAAAGTCCTGCCCGACCGCAGCGGACCGGGCGGCGCAGCCACCTGGGTCCCCTTTCCTCGCGCGACCGCTCCGCGGCCGCCGCTCGCCCGGGATGACAGTCGGGGCTAATCACAAGCGACCGATTCTCTGTGTCCCTCTATTGGTCTTGGACCGAGGCAGATAACCTGGCCACCAGACCGGTTCAGTAAACGCCGAACCGGCGCCCAAGCCCCTGGTCCGGCATGATTTGCCTAAAATTCGCCCTATCTATTTCGCCGCGGGATTGATTCGCCCTGCTTTTTCAGCCCCTTGTGCGCGTTTGCGCACGCTTGACGCCTTTCGAGACCGCCCCTATGGTCCGGCCGCTTTCGAACCACGCCGCGAGCCTAGGAGCGGTCCTTGCCGCCATCCGAACCCGAAGATTTAAAGCGACTTGGCGAACGGATCGACGCCGCCGGCAAGAAGCACGCCGGGGAGGAACCACAGGCGCAGCCGGCCTCAGCGTACGGCATCGCCTTCCGCCTCGGGACTGAGCTTGTTTCGGCGGTATTCGTCGGCGCCGGTGTGGGATGGGGCATCGATTGGGCGGCCGAGCATTGGGCCTCCTTGCATACGCGGCCGGTGGGTCTGGTCGTGATGTTCTTACTGGGCGCCGCCGCGGGGATTCGAAACGTCATCCGCACCGCCCGCCAGATAAGCGCCGATATGGCGCCGAAGGAGTGAAGCGCCGTGGCCATGAACCCCATGGAGCAATTCGAGGTGAAGCCGGTCATTTTCCATGACCCGCTTTTCAGCATTGCCGGCCATCCGATCTACTTCACCAATCAGGCTCTGTTCATGATCGTCGCCGTGACGGTGGCGACGCTGTTCCTGACCTTGACGGTGTCGAAGAACCGGCTGGTGCCGAGCCGCGGCCAGTCGATGGCGGAACTCTCCTACGAGTTCGTCGCCAGCATGATCAATTCGACCATGGGCAGCGACGGGCTGAAGTTCTTCCCGCTGATTTTCACGATCTTCCTGTTCGTGCTGTTCAACAACTTCCTCGGCCTGATCCCGTGGACGTTCACCGCGACCAGCCAGATCGCCATCACCTTCACCCTCGCCAGCTTCGTGATCGTCACCATGGTGATCGTGGGCTTCATGAAGCAGGGTCTGGGCTTCTTCAAACTCTTCGTCCCCTCGGCGCCGTGGTACCTGCTCATCCTGCTGGTGCCGATCGAGGTGATCTCGTTCCTGACGCGCCCCGTCAGCCTGTCGGTCCGTCTTTTCGCGAACATGCTCGCCGGGCACACGCTGCTCGCCGTGTTTGCGAGCTTCGTCGTTCTGATGATCGGCGCCGGCGGCATCATGTACGGGGTCGCGCTGGCGCCCTTCGCGCTGATCGTCTGCATCTACGCGCTCGAAATGCTGGTTGCGGCTCTGCAAGCCTACGTGTTTGCGATCCTCACCTGCATCTATCTCAACGAAGCCATCCATCACGCCAATCACTGACCTGCCAAAAAACTGTAGAAGGAAATACGACTATGGAAGTTGCAGCCGCAAAAATGATCGGTGCCGGTCTGGCCTGCTTCGCGCTCGCTGGCGCGGGCGTCGGCATCGGTCTGGTGTTCGGTAACTATCTCGCCGGCGCCCTGCGCAATCCGGGTGCGGCCGCCAGCCAGACCGCGAACATGTTCCTGGGCTTCGCGCTGTGCGAAGCGACCGGCCTGTTCGGCCTCGTCATCGCCTTCATCATCCTGTTCGGTTGATGAGCGAGCCCGCCGTCACGCATACCGGCACTGAGGCGCAGCACAGTGCCGGCTTTCCGCCGTTCAAGACGGAAAGCTTTCCGAGCCAGATTTTCTGGCTCGTGGTGACCTTTGTTGCGCTGTTCGTCATCCTGTGGCGGATCGCGGGTCCCCGCATCGCCGGCGTGATCGGCGCTCGCAAGGGCAAGATCGCGGACGACATCGCGCAAGCGGAGAAGCACAAGGCCGATGCCGAAGCGGCGCTCGCCGCCTACGAGTCGGCCCTCGCCTCTGCCCGTGCCAAGGCCCATGCCGAGGCGGACGCCAACCGCAAGGTGCTGGAAGCCGAGACCGAAAAGGCCAAGGCTGCTGCCGATGCCGAGGCGCATGCCGCGGCTGCCAAGGCGGACGCCGAAATCGCGGCCAAGCGGGCCGAGGCTGCAACACATGTCACAAAAGCCGCGCAGGATGCCGCTGCGGAGATTGTGAACCGGCTGATCGGGGTCACTGTACCCCCCGAAGAGGCGGAGGCCGCCGTCAAGGCCTTGTGACCCTGACGCCATACCTGGAACGAGTCCATGGACCTGTTTGAACTGCTCAAGGAATACGAAGTCTGGGTCGCGATCGGCCTTGTTGTGCTGATCGTCGCGTTCCTGATCCTTCGCGTGCCCTCCACGGTCGCCAAAATGCTCGACGCCCGTGCCGCCGGCATTGCCAAGGAACTGGAAGAGGCCAAGAAGCTGCGGGAAGAAGCCGCCGCCGTCCTGGCCGGTTATGTCCAGAAGGCCGCCCAGGCCGAGACGGAAGCGGCCCGGATCGTCGCCGACGCCAAGGAGGAAGCCGAGCGCTTCGCCAAGGAGACCCGCGCCCAGCTCCGCCAGCAGATCGAACGCCGTGCCCAGATCGCGCGCGAAAAGATCGAGCAGGCCGAGACCGCCGCGCTGGACGAAATCCGGGCGCTCGCTGCCGACAAGGCCGCTGCTGCTGCCGAGACGCTGATTACCAAGCATCTCGACCCCAGCCGCAGCGCCGCTCTGGTCGAACAGTCGATCAAGGACTTCTCGGCCAACACGCCGTAAGTCGTCCGACATTCAAGTTTGACAACGCCCTGCTCCCTCCGAGCGGGGCGTTTTCGTATGCATCACCTCCCCCTTGCGGGGAGGTCGAAAAACTGCGCAGCAGTTTTCGGGTGGGGGGCCGTCGCGCGCCCCTGCTCGCCACCGACCACCTCTTCGCCTAAAATGCGCATACCTCGCGGAGGTCGTCATGTGGAACCTCGCCATACCCTTGCTCATCGCGGCAGTCATTGGCGGCGGTATCGCGTGGCACCGCAAGCGCTGGTTCGCGAAGCATGCCGCCGATCCGAAATCCCCTGAGCCGATGATCGCAGCCGTTTCGCCGATCAGCGGGGCCATCATCGCGACCGGCACCGAAGCACTTGCCGATGCATCCCATCTCGACGGCGACGGCTGCGGCCACTTCGGCGAAGCCTGCCACCACGACGGCACCGATTACTGATTGAAACTCAGTACCGCACCGCCGGTCAGCAGCATGCCTAGCCGTATTCTTTCCTCCCCTCGCGGATCTCCGCCCAATGAACCGCACGCCCTTACGAATAGCGGGGGAGGTGCCGAACGCAGTGAGGCGGAGGGGGGATCGATCGCACGCCGGAGCATTCCCCCCTCCGGCGCTTTCAGCGCCACCTCCCCCGCTATCTCAACGTGGTGCGTGCTTCGATGCCTCAACACCGCGAGGGAGGAAAGACGAACTCACATCATCCGCTGCTTCAGAAGCGTGAGTTCGGCCGAGCAGCCGGCCGTGCGGCAGGCCAGCCATTGCTCGGAACCGGCCTCGCCGCCCGACAAGCGGCCCATGTGATAGAGGTACGGCTGATTGCCCTCGGTGCAGAGCAGCACGATCTTGGTCTGGCCGTTGGAGACCGCCTTCACTTCCGCCCATGCCTTGGTCTTGGCGCAGCGGCTATCCTTCGCCAGTGGCGGTCGCACATCCACAGCGGCGCCCGTATTATCGAGCCGCGGGCACGAGGACTGGGTCAGGCAGCGCACCGCATTGGCCTGCGCCGCGCGCACGAACCAGCTTTCGTGATTGCCGAACACCTTGACGACGAACACCCCCGCCGCCAGCAGCGCCGCAATCCCGAAGCCGAGACGGACGCTGCCGTGCATCACTCCTTCTCCGGCTTGACCACCCGGATGTGCAGTTCGCGGAGCTGTTTCAGCGTCGCTTCCGATGGCGCGTTCATCATCAGGTCTTCGGCGCGCTGGTTCATCGGGAACAGGATGATCTCGCGCAGATTGTCGACGCCCGCCAGCAGCATGACCATGCGGTCGATGCCCGGCGCGGTGCCGCCATGCGGCGGGGCGCCGTAGCGGAACGCATTCAGCATGCCGGCGAACTTCACTTCCGTCTCTTCGCGCTTGTAGCCCGCGATCTCGAACGCCTTCAGCATCACGTCCGGATCGTGGTTGCGGATGGCGCCACTGGAGAGTTCGATGCCGTTGCAGACGATGTCGTACTGGAACGCCTTGATGCCGAGAATGGTGTCCTGGTCGGCCGGATCGAGCGCCAGGAACTTCTCGCGGTCGAACTGGGGCATCGAGAACGGGTTGTGCGAGAAGTCGATCTTCTTCTCGTCCTCGTTCCATTCGTACATCGGGAAATCGACGATCCAGCAGAACTCGAACTTGCTGTCGTCGATCAGGCCGAGGTCGCGGCCGAGCTTGATGCGGACCTGACCGGCCAGCGCGGCGGCGCGATCCTTCTTGGCGTTGGCGGAGAAGAACACCGCATCGCCCGCCTTGAGGCCGACGATCTTCGCCAGTTCGGCCTGCGCTTCCGGCGGCAGGAATTTCGCGATCGGGCCTTTACCGGTGAGGACGCCGTCCTTGTCTTCGAACACGATGTAGCCGAGGCCGGCGGCGCCTTGTTCGGTCTTCGCCCAGGCTTCGAGCTTGTCGTACCACGAGCGCGGCTGCGATGCGGCGCCCGGCGCCGGAACGGCGCGCACGGTCTTGTTCTTGAAGGCTTTAAAGGCCACGTCTTCGCGGTCAAAGACACTGCCAACATCGGCAATGATGAGCGGATTGCGCAGGTCCGGCTTGTCGACGCCGTATTTCAGCATCGATTCTTCGTAGGGGATACGCACGAACGGCGCCGGGCTGACTTTGCGCCCCTCGGCGAACTCTTCAAAGACTCCATGAAGAACCGGCTCGACGGCAGCAAAAACATCGTCTTGCGTGACGAAGCTCATCTCGATATCGAGCTGATAGAACTCGCCCGGCGAGCGGTCGGCGCGGGCATCTTCATCGCGAAAGCACGGCGCGATCTGGAAATAGCGGTCGAAGCCCGCGACCATCAGGAGCTGCTTGAACTGCTGCGGCGCCTGCGGCAGCGCGTAGAACTTGCCCGGATGCAGACGGCTCGGCACCAGGAAGTCGCGCGCGCCTTCCGGCGAGGAGGCCGTCAGGATCGGCGTCTGATATTCCATGAAGCCCTGGTCGATCATGCGGCGGCGGACCGACGAGATGATCTTCGAGCGCAGGATGATGTTCTTGTGCAGCTTCTCGCGCCTGAGGTCGAGGAAGCGGTATTTCAGCCGCGTCTCTTCCGGATATTCGAGATCGCCGAACACCGGCACCGGCAGGTCGCTGGCCGTACCCTGCACCGACGCTTCGTCGATCCTGAGTTCGATTTCGCCGGTCGGCATGTCCGGGTTGATGGTGTCCTCGGTACGCGCCTCGATATGGCCGGTGAAGGTCAGCACCCATTCCGAGCGCGCCTTGTCGACGGTGGCGAAAGCCGGGCTGTCGGGCTCCACCACGCATTGCGTGATGCCGTAATGATCGCGCAGGTCGATGAAGATCAGGCCGCCATGGTCGCGCCGGCGATTGACCCACCCGGAAAGGCGGGCACGAGTGCCCACATCCTTCTTCCGCAGTTCGCCACAGGTATGGGTGCGATAGGCGTGCATGACCAAGTCCTTAGAGTGCCGAAAATCTAGGGGTATGTGGCGGTTCCGGGGGGCCGAGGTCAAGTATATTGCTGGAATTGCTGCAACTGTCGCAATCTTCGGCCAATCCCAAGCGAAATCCTGGGATTCCGGAGCAGCGGCCCCTGCCCCGGAGCCGCTAAACCGTCGGTTTCGAAAGGCCCTCTCAGCGGCTCGCGTACCGGCGCCCAAGCCAGGCCCGGACGGGCTTGTCGTAGGCATAGAGCAGCACCGTCGCCAGGACGATCACGAAGACGAAAACCCCGGCCGCTGCCCCATATTTCAGCGGATCGGCGGGATGGGTCGCCCAAGCCCAGTGGCCGAACAGAAATACGAACGGGTAATGCAGGATATAGAGCGGATAGGACAGCTCCCCGGTGAAGCGGCAGAGCGGACCCAGCGGCCCTTTCACATCGCGGATGCTGGCGCCGACCATCAGGATCACGGGAAATACTGCGATGATCATCGCCGCTTCGAGGAGCGTATTCCACACCCCCGGCAGGACCGGCACCGCCAGCACCGCCAGGACCAGTACCGAAGCGGTGAGATAAGGCACCGGCAGCCGGATTTTCCAGCCCATGCGGTAGACCAGAAGCCCGGCGAGGAACGGGTACGCCAGGCGCACCGGCGCCACCCACAGAAGTTCATAGCCCCAGCCCCAGCCGAGCGAATGGCGGCCTGCCAGCAGGAACGCGGTGACGATCAGGGCCACGGCGCTGAGCCCCAAGAGCGCGCGATGCATGCCCTTGCCCACCCGGTGGAGCCAAACCACGTAGAACAGGTTGGCGATGTATTCCCAGAACAGCGTCCAGGTCGGCGCGTCGATGCAGTGGGTTTCGTCCCAGTGATTGGGCAGCGTCGGCGACGGCAACAGGAACAGGGTCAGCACATAGGCCAGCGCGATCGCGCCGAAGGACACCCCGACGCCGATATGCTGGGTGGTGCCGATATTGGGATCGTTGAGATAGCAGATCAGGCCCAGCGTGACGGCGACCGGCACCAGCGGATGCAGCCGGATCAAGCGCCGCTTGATGAAGCCCCAGAAGCCAAGCCGTTCGGTTTCCGGCGTCAGAGGGCTCAGCCGGTTGTCGTAGGCATAGCCGAGCACGAAGCCCGACAGAGCGTAGAAGAAATCCACCGCCAGATAGCCGTGCGGAAAAGGGTTATGAGCCCAGTCCGGCGTGATCAGTTCGAAGATATGGAAGATGACAACGCTGATGGCGGCCGTGCCCCGCAGGCCGTCGAGAACTTCATAATGTGCTTTCACGCGATATCACGCCGCCGTGGGCGCCCCCGTCCCCATCTTGGCGCGCTCCACCGCGAGCCTTTGTCATATTATTAGGCTAACCTAATGAGTTCTCTTCCGAAAACCACTCAAGTCTCCGTTACTGCCGGTACAGGCGGAAAAAGGTCTGGATAAAATCCGGGCCGCGGCTGAGAGACGGCTTTCGCCCCCGATTTTGCTTCAACTGTCGCACTCATGGGCTAAGGTCCGGCGGTCTTTTCTGGGGTCCCGCCATGAAATTTGCCCGTCTCGCCGCCGCGGCCGCGCTGGCCGTTGCCGTTGCCGCTGCCCTGCCCGCGTCCGCCGGTTCTCAGCGCAATATCGTGATCTTCGTCGCCGACGGGCTGCGTTACACCTCGGTGACCCCGGACACCGCCCCGACCATGGCCCAGATCCGGCGCGAGGGGGTGGATTTCACCAACAGCCATTCCAGCTATCCGACCCTGACGACGGTCAACGCCGCGGTCATCGCCACCGGCCATTTCCCAGGCGACACTGGCAACTACGGCAACTCGCTGTGGGTGAATTTCCCGGTGCCCTGCCGCCTCAACGGGACCGTCACATTCGTCGAGGACGACTGCATTCTGCGCGACATCAAGGGGCACTATCCGAACGACTACATCGCCCAGACCACCATCATCGAGGCCGCCCGCAAGGCCGGCTACAACACGGTGGTGATCGGCAAGAAGGGTCCGACGGCGATCCAGTTCCTGCCCGCGCTCGATTCCAAGAACGAGACCGTCGACGGCCCGCTCGGCCTCTTCATCGACGACTCCACCGGCACCCCCACCAATGCGGACGGCAGCCCGACCAAGTCGACCATGCTCGGCAAGGATCTCGGCGCCGACATCGCCAAGGCCGCGGCCGGCATCCCGGTCCCGCCGCACGCCGGCACGCCCAACATCGTGCAGCAGGCGTGGCTGCGTCAGGCGGTGACCCAGGTCATCATTCCCCGTCTGAAGGAGTCGGGTAAGCCGTTCGCGATCCTGTTCTGGTCGCGCGATCCCGACACCACCCAGCACGGCGCGCTCGACAGCGACGGCAAGCTCGTGCCCGGCATCAACTCGACCAGCGCCCGCGCCGCAATCCGCAACGCCGACGCCAGCTTGAAGGACATTGTTGAGACTCTGAAGCAATACGATCTCGCCGAGAACACCAACGTCTTCGTCACCGCCGACCACGGCTTTTCGACCATTGCGAAGTCCATTCCCGCGGCCGATGGCACCGTGGGACGTCCGACTCTGGCGCCCGGATTCCTGGCGCTCGATGTCGGCGGCTGGCTCGGCCAGAAGGTGTTCGATCCCGACCGCGAAGGCGCCGAACTCGATCCCGCCTCCGGCGAACGTCCCGCCCAAGGCAACGGCCTGATCGGTCCTTCGGCCGCCGCCCCGCAGGCGATCGTCGTCAGCAACGGCCCGACCGGTTTCATCTATGTGCCTTCGGGCGACCGCGCCGTCGCCAAGACCGTCGTCGCCAAGCTGATCGAGCAGCCTTATGTCAGCGGCCTGTTCGTCAACGACGCCCTCCTCGCCGCCGGACCGAAATCCGACTTCGCCGGCGCCTTGCCGATGAGCGCGATCAATATGATCGGCTCCTCGAAAATGCCCCAGCCGGCGATCATCGTCTCGATGCGCACTTTCCTGATCGGCGGCTGCCTCGAGGCCGAGCCGCAGATGTGCCAGGCCGAAATCATCGACGGCGGTCTGCATCAGGGTCAGGGCATGCACGGCAGTTTCGGCCGCGGCGACACCCGCAACTTCATGGCCGCCATCGGTCCCGATTTCAAAAAGGGCTATGCCGACAAGGCGCCGGTCGGCAACGTCGACATCACGCCGACGCTGGCGCACATCCTCGGCCTCTCCCTCGCCGGTCCCGGCACCCTGAAAGGCCGCGTGATGGAAGAAGCCCTGGTCGGCGGCAAGGAGCCGAAGGTCGAGAAGCGCAACCTCGTCTCCGACAAAGCCGCCAACGGCTTCCACACCATCCTCAACCAGCAGCAGGTCGGCGACACCAAATACTTCGACGCTGCCGGCATGCCGGGACGGACCGTGGGATTGGTGGAGAAGTAGAAAGGCCCTCTTTCCTCCCCCGCTATTCGACCACCGTGCGGCTTGCAGGTCGCGACAACGCCTGGGAGGAAAGATGGATCGTCTCCGCGCGTCAGGCAGGAAGACGGCTGCGCGGCTTCGAAACACTCGCGATAATCAGCTCGCACAGGAGCAGCGGCACGAAGATCGCGACGAAGTAAAACGAGAAGTATCCCGCCCTATCGATCAATATCCTCAGCATGAAGCCGATGAAATCGACGTGGACGTGGGGGTAGCCTAAGGTGGCCTTCCAAGCGCCAACAAAAATTGAGACTTCCCAGCCCACTGGCCAGAGCCACAGGACCGTCGTCCGCAACAGCGTTTTCAGGAACGGCTTGCCGGGGGCCGTCCAGAAGCGCGCGATCGCGAGTTCCACAAGCCACAAAGTCGCGAACACGCCGCCATAAAACAGCGACAGGGCGGGCACCAGCAAACCGACATAGCGCGGAGACCACCATATCAATCCGTGGATGGAGGCCGCCAAGGCCACAAACCCGGCCGCCGCACGCAGCAGCGATTTAGAGAATATCTGCATCAGTTCGATCCTTTCGCGATAGCTCGCCCACACGCAGCCCACAGCCCAGGCAAGCGCTTCCCGGTCTTCCGGCATCGTGTCGAATTCGGCCCGCATGGCTTCCGCCCATTCGCTGAGCCTTTCCGGCATCACGGCCGCAGCATGATCGATCAAACGTTCGGCAAATCGGCGTGCGATGGTCATGCCGGCTTCCCCGCCAGTTTGCCGCCCGGCGCAGCGCGCGTGCCCTTTTCCGCATCGAACGACAGAGCCAACGCCTTGCCGCTCGCCGTCAGGCGATAAGCATGCCGCGGCGGCCGTCCCGGCTCGGCCTCTTCCCATTTCGAGTCCAGCAAGCCTTGATCGGAAAGCCGGATCAGCAGCGGATAGAGCGTGCCCGATTTCAGTCCGGTGGCCTTCGACAAGTCATAGCCGTGCCGCCAGGACAGCGGCTTTTCGAGCAGTGCGCTCAAAACGGCGCGGGTCTGAAGCGATTGGTTCGGTTTCGGTGCCATGACAATACTCTACATATGTAGACTATCGCCGTCAAGGGGCGTCCGCTCGCCGGAACGCGCAGGGATCACGCGACGGTGATTGTGCGTTGGCTGCATGTCGCGTTACGACGAGTCCCCATCGACCGAATTGGGAAACGAAATGATCGACGCTTTCTCGGTTGCGCCTTACGACGGCGAAAATCCGGACACCGTCTACGATCTGATCCTTCCGATTCAGCGCGAGGAATTCGGTGTCGCCATTACGCGCGAAGCACAGCCCGACCTCGCCGATATTTCGTCCTTCTATCAGCACGGCAACGGCAATTTCTGGCTGGCCGTCAGATCCGGCACGGTGATCGGCACGATTGCGTTGAAAGACATCGGCGGCGGCCAGGTCGCCTTGCGCAAGATGTTCGTCCGCCGGCAGGAGCGCGGCAGCGGCGTCGCCAAGGCGTTGCTCGACACCGCGCTGGCGTGGGCGCGCGCCCGCGGCGTGACGGACATTTTCCTCGGCACCACCGCGCTCTATCTGGCGGCACACCGGTTCTACGAGAAGAACGGCTTTGTCGAGATCGACAAGTCCGCGCTGCCGCAAGCGTTTCCGGTCATGTCGGTCGACACGAAGTTCTATCGTTATCGATTGTAGCTTCCTCGGCGCAGTTGCGCAGCGTCTATCGCGGCTCCGGCTCGGTCGGAGACCAGCTCGTCCGCGAAGGCCTCGCCCGCAAATGGGAAGGCCACCGCCGGTCGTGGTGCGAGTAGCCTCACCACGCCCCCCGACCTTGAAAAATGTATACCGAATGTGTATACACGTCTCTGGCACAACGGAGCCGCCCATGGACGCCCCTGTCAGAAAGAAAGCCCGCGCCCGCCGCGAGACGGTGGTCAACCTACGCATGACCAAAGCGATGCGCGATGTGGTCGACGATGCGGCGACGGCGGTCGGCAAGACGCGCACCGATTTCATTATCGAAAGCACGCATCAGCGCGCCACCGACATCCTGCTCGACCGGCGCCTGTTCGCTCTCGACGAGGCGCAATACGACGCCTTTGTGCGCTCGCTCGACGCGAGACCGGCACCCAATGCCAAGCTCAAAGCGCTGCTCGCGGCCAAAGCGCCATGGGAAAAGTAAGCGGCCGTTCGCCGGTCCTGAGCGGCCCCGCCCCGCTGACCGCCGCGCACTACCTCGGCGCATTCGACTGCGGCCGACCGGTGCTGAACGAGTGGCTGCGCACGCGGGCGCTGAAGAACGAAGGCCGCGGCGGCTCGCGGACCTATGTCGTTTGCACGGAAAACCAGGTCGCCGCCTTCTACGCCGTTGCCGCCGGTGCCGTTACCCGCGAACGCGCGCCCTCCGCGCTCGCCCGCAACATGCCGGACCCGCTGCCGGTTTTGATTATCGGACGGCTTGCGGTCGATACGCGGTACCAACGGATGCGCCTCGGCGCGGCGCTCCTCAAGGACGCGCTATTGCGATGCCTGAATGCGTCGCGCGAGATCGGCGCCACCGCCGTCCTCGTTCACGCGCTCGACGACGAAGCCGCCGCGTTCTACGCCCAATACGGCTTCAAACCCTTCCCGCAAGAACCCCGCACGCTCTATCTGCCGATGGCGTGGGTGGCGAAGGGTCTATGAGAGCCGGTACGAATTCCGGCCTCGCATCAGGCGCGCGAAGAACACCTCCGGCGTGCCGACAAAATTGATGGTCGCACCCGGAGCGTTCCACGGCATCGCCTCTTTCGCGCGCATCGGCAAGAAATTCACCGCCGCCTAGCGCGGCGAACTCGCCGACCCGGCGGAGTAACGGATACGTAAAACGGGCGTCCCGTTTCACGAGCCTCTTTCTGCCCCCGCGGGCGCAAGATTCTCGTCACCGGTACAAAGACCGTGGGGGAAGTGCCCGCCAGGGCGAAGGGGGCTCATGCTTCATTTCAAAGCGACACGATGCTTATCTCGTCATTGCAAGCGGACAATTCCGTGTCAGGCCCCCTTCTGTTTCCGCAGAGATAATATCCTATCTACAATCGCGAGCACTGTATCTGGACCATGGCCAGCAGCGCTGGCCCTAGTGACGATTTCTGTTAGCACGAACGGGTTTTTCAGCGCGTGCTTGTCTTTCGGAATACCATAGAAAGTCTTGCACTCAGTGAGAAGACCTTGAAACAGATCGGACCCGATCTCGCCTTGCAACGAACGCTCGAGTTTCACTTCAAAGCACGCGCATCGCTCTGAAACAAATGATGGCCAATCTTCTTCAGGTTGATTGAACAATCTCAGTAAGGTGCGATTTTGAGCTTCTGTGTTGTCAACTCCTTTATCACTGTCCCAAACGACATAAATGGGTATGTTAAGCTGAGAAAATATAGCAGCCGCGCGATCGAGATTACCTTTCCCATTGCAAGGAATTATCGCGCACCCTTGGCTTTCCAAGTCGATCCCGCGTAGCGCCTTTGCTACGCCTTTTATTGCCGCTCTATCCCCTTCACCCTCCACTAGTACAGCTACATCGGCAAAGAAGCCTTCATTAGTCCATGGTGTCATGAGTGCGGTGACGCGAGGCTTAATTGACTCACCAGTGAATTTTTGCCCAGGTTCGCCGTTTGCCTTCCAAATCAACTCGGCAATTTCATCCCACGTCGTTGCAGCGACGCTCGTGACTTTTGGTGCAGAGCTATCCAACTTGGTGCGGGTGCACCGCCGAACGTTATCGAAGCTGTCTATGCCAACGAAAAGTGGTGAGTGAGTTGCATAGATCACTTGTGTAGATGATGCCACTCCCGGAATTTTCCCGGCTGCAAGCTCATATAGAACCCGAGCAAAATGCCGTTGCCGATTGGGGTGCTGGTAAAGTTCTGGCTCCTCAATTGCGAGGATGAGATTCAATTCGGGCGTTGAAGGCTCAGATAAAACACGATCTACGTCAGATTGCCCTTCATTAGCTGTGCTTCGGACAACCGCAAGATGTTGAAGCAATGAAAGGATGAAAGCTCTCTGCAAACCATGACCAACCCTCGAAACTGGCAGGTGAAAATCGTCCTCAACCAAGCGAACGTCTGCTTTAGGAGGTGGTAAATTGACCCCTTCGGTTGGGAGCCAATTAAGCGCAACATCCGTATCCTGATAATACGTATGCAATGTGTCTCCGAGCGATGTTTCCAAGCTTCCCAGTTCGGGCAGACGCGCAGGGTCGGTGAGCTCTTGGTACCGCGTCTCGATTTCGCTGCGTAGGTTCTCAATTTCCTTATTTGTTGCAAGGGCGGCACGGACGACAAGGTCCATTAATTGCGTAATTGCTGATCCCCGTGTGTCGCGCGCATCGTCACCAGCATCCCGAACTGCTGGGATCATAATAAAGCGCGTCAAATCATTGAGATAACCTCTTGCTACGTTTTGAAAGCCGATGAACTGCCCATCGTCGCGCGCAAGCTCAAGCTTATCGGCATTTTTTGAGTCCGCCTCCCATTGCTCAAGAGCTTCAGCAACAGCAGCTTGCGAACGCGCTGGCGGCAATGATGACTCGTACGGTTCCCGGTTTCTAAGTTCGGCGTACTTATTAATCTGCTCTCGCCCAGACAGTGCTCTAACTTCGCTAAAGTCGGCATTCCTGTAAGCAAATCCGAAGTACCGGCCATTGGTTTTCGGATTTAGTGAGAGCACCCTCACCACCGGTAACTCGCCTTCATGGACGCGAGTATAAAAACGTTTATTTTCGATCGTGGATAAATTTTTGAAAGTGACCGCGATCTCAATATCTTCAGATGATTGGCGGTTATAGAAATCGTCCAAGGTAACAATTGGTGACGGGGAATAAAAAAGATCAAGAGCATTGAGAAAACAGGACTTTCCAGCCCCGTTTGGCCCCACTAGTGCAGTAAGGTTATCACAAACAATTTTTGCATCTTTCAAAGAGCGGAAATTGGTCACGTGAACGGAACTGATTTTCATGGCATACCCCCCTTGATTGGTTCGAATATAGAAGAAGTGGACTGCCGGGCAAAATTTGCTTCCTACACTCGCCTTTGCACCCGCCTCTCACTCGCCGAAAAACGTGATAATTCTGTACGTTTGCTCTCTTGAACTCCGCTGCGCGGGTTCCCACGTCTATTCCTGCAATGACAGGAGTGACGGCCATCAGGTGCGCGAGGACGATCATCGCGGCCGGTAATACAGTCCGAACGACAAGTGCATACAGAGGCTTCGACGCGTGAGCTTGTGGCGCGCCATGCAGGGCCGATCCAGTGTTCCGGGGTGCCAGGGCCCCGCCGCGCGAGCGGACAATACATTGGCGGCCGAGCTGCGAACCTCGCTGAACCGGTCAGGTGCAGGCCCATTCGCCGTGACACGCGAATGCAAGACTTGCCGCCTCCAAGTCCGGAAAGAACGGCGGGGATAGGGTCCCGCCTTTTCTTTATGGCGCCGCTACTTCACCTTCCCCGCCGCGTTTTCCAGCACCACGTTGGACAGCACCGCGGTGTCGGCCTTGTCGGGCAGATGCGAGCAGAAACCGATGCCGACATAGAACGGCGCGTTCAGCTTGAGCGTGATCGGCGGGCCGAACTGGTGCATCGGTTCGCCTTCGAGGCTGATCCACAGCGTGAATTCGTCGCCGCGTTTTTCGATGCCGATGCGTTTGGCGATCACCGGCACCAGATCGTCGGGCGACTTGCCGCCGGGGCGTCCGCGGCCGCCCATGCGGTATTCCATGTCCTTCACCCGCGCGCCCGTCGTCGGGCGCTCAGCCAAATGGACCATACCGCCGCCATGCAGCGCCACGATGGCTTCGGCGGAATCGTCGTCGAGGCTTTGGCGGATAATGAGAACCGCTTTGCGGTCGTCGTAGCCTTTCGGATCGGGATAGGCGATGTCGGCCGCCAGCGAGACGTCGCCGCTCATCTTTTTCCACAGGTAACGGAATTCGTCGCGCGAGTACCAGACGTTATAGCCCGCCGAGATGATCGTATAAGCACCGGTCGCCTTGTCGAACGAGGCGCTGCCCGGCACCACCGCGCTGCCGACATCGGACTGGCCGTCGAACACGCCGATGGGCGTATGGAAGGTCGTGGTGGCGCGATGGAAATCGGCCGGCGGCGCCACCTGGGTGCGGGTGGCCGAACCCGGCTGCGCCCAATCGGGGACCACCGGTTTGTCGGCGGCAACCGCGGCGGCGGCAGACAGAGCGAATACGAGCGCAAGGCGGAGCATGGCGTTTCCCTCGGGTTTTGCCGCCACGATAGACGAGTCCGCACCCGCGCAGGAGCCGACATTGGTCGGACCCGCGCCCCGGCGTTTCGGCGCATTGACATTAATCTTCTTATCCCCGAACCATCCCAGCACAAAAATTTCACTGGGAGCGGCAGCCGGCCGGCCATCATGACGGATTCCAACCAGACGCAAATTCCTGACATCAATGGCTTTTTTGGCGAATGGGGCGGGCGTTTCGTGCCGCCGCAGCTCGAGGCCGTCATCAAAGAGGTCGAACAGGCTTATCTCGCCATCCGTCAGGACCCGACCTTCTGGGAAGAATATCGCTATCTTCTGAAGAACTACGTCGGCCGTCCCTCGCCGCTGTGGCGGGCGCAAAATCTCACCGCCAAGCTCGGCGGCGCCCAGATCTATCTCAAGCGCGAGGACCTCAATCACACCGGCGCGCACAAGATCAATCACTGCCTCGGCGAGGCGTTGCTGGCCAAGCGGATGGGCAAGAAGCGCGTCATCGCCGAGACCGGTGCCGGACAGCATGGCGTGGCGCTGGCGACCGCAGCGGCGCTGGTCGGGCTCAAATGCGAAATCCATATGGGCGCGATCGACATCGCCAAGCAGCATCCCAACGTCATCCGCATGAAGATGCTGGGCACCAAGGTGATTGAAGTCAGCCAGGGCGGCGCCTGTTTGAAAGACGCCGTCGACAGTGCCTTCACCGATTTCGTCACCAATCACGACGACACCTTCTTCGCCATTGGTTCCGTCGTCGGTCCGCATCCCTATCCGATGATGGTGCAGGACTTCCAATCCGTGGTCGGCCGCGAAGCGCGCGCGCAGATTCAGGAACAGGCCGGCCGCCTGCCCGATTATCTCGTCGCCTGCGTCGGCGGCGGCTCGAATGCGATGGGCTTATTCACCGCGTTCCTGGAAGACAAGGACGTCGCCATCATCGGCGTCGAACCGGCCGGCAAGGGTTCACAGCCCGGCGAGCACGCCGCGACGCTCACCTACGGCACGCCGGGTACGCTGCACGGCATGAAGACGTATCTGTTGCAGGACGACAAAGGCGAACCGCTGCCGGTGCATTCGATCGCCTCGGGCCTCGATTATCCCGGCGTCGGACCGCTGCATGCGTATCTCAAAGACATCGAGCGGGTGCAGTACGTCTCCGCCACCGATGCCGAGACCCTCGCCGCGTTCCAGGAGCTTTCTGAGGTGGAAGGCATCATCCCCGCCCTCGAAAGCGCCCACGCCGTGGCGCACGCGATCAAGCTCGCGCCCACGCTCGGCAAGGACAAGATCGTGGTGGTCAACCTCTCCGGCCGCGGCGACAAGGATATCGATTACGTCGCCGAAGTGCTGGGGATGTAACCTACCCTAGCACCTTCACCACCCGCGCGAACGGGTTGCCGAATTCGAGGCGGCGGGTGAAGCCGAGCTTTTCGACCAAGCTGAGGATCTTGCGGTTTTCACAATCGACCATGCCCCAGACTTCGTGCAGGCCGACGTCGTGCGCATAGTCGAGCAGCATCTTCTGCATCAGCATGCCGAGACCTTTGCGCTGCAGATCGCTGCGTACGATGATGGCGAACTCGGCGCTCTTGCGGCAGCTGTCGTGTACCAGGCGGGTGATGGCCATTAGATCGCCCTTCACGCCCTCGGCCACGAACGCCATCGTGCGGTCGTAGTCTACCTCGGTGAACTTGGCGATCAGCGCCTGCGATACCTGCATGATCCCGGTCATCAGCCGGCGCCGGATGTCCTCGATGGTGCACAGTTTGGCGGCGGCGATGTAGCCGTCGGTGTCGTCTTTCCGCACCGGACGGACCAGAAGCCGTTCGCCCTGCCACAGCACTTCGCGGACCAGATGGCTGGGATAGATCGAGGTCATGCCTGCACCATAGCAGCAAGCCGGCCCCGCCGCTGCCCAAATACTTCCTGGGAGGAATTTTACGGATATAGCGCCTTACGCAACTATATTACAAGATTTAGCTGGGGAGCTGCTTTTTACGCTTGCACTGTCGTCGCGGGGCGTTTCGTCAGGCGCCAAGCAATTGCGAATCCGGTATCACGGCCGGATGCGGATTATCGAAACCACCGCCGATCTTCAGAACCTCGCCCAGGAACTGGCGACGGCCCCTTATGTCGCCCTCGATACCGAGTTCATGCGGGACTCGACCTACTGGCCCAAGCTGTGCCTGATCCAGATTGCGGCGCCCGACGTCGCGGCGATCATCGATCCGATGGCGGAAGGGATCGACCTCACGCCGTTCTTCGAACTGATCGCCAAGCCCGAGATCATCAAGGTGCTGCATGCCGGCCGCCAGGACATCGAGATCTTCTGGCATACCGGCCGCGTCATTCCCGATCCGCTGTTCGACACCCAGATCGTCGCGATGGTTTGCGGTTTCGGCGAAGCGGCCTCCTACGAGACGTTGGCGCGTAAGCTCGCGCAGGCCGACGTCGACAAGTCGGCACGCTTCACCGATTGGGCGCGGCGCCCCCTCACCCGCCGCCAGCTCGAATACGCGCTCGCCGACGTGACGCATCTGCGCGTGGTCTATGAAAAGCTTTCGGCCGAACTCGCGCGCACGGGTCGCGCCAGTTGGGTGGCGGAAGAAATCGCCGCGCTGAAGAGCGAAGAATTGTACGCGCTTGATCCGACGCTGGCCTGGAAACGGCTCAAGCCGCGCACCGCGAACAAGCGTTTCCTGACAGCGCTTGCCGCCGTAGCCGAATGGCGCGAACGCGAAGCCCAGGCGCGCGACGTGCCGCGCAACCGCGTGCTCAAGGACGAAGTCCTCTTGGAACTCGCCGCCAGTCCGCCGGAAGACGGCGATGCGCTGGAGCGGATCCGTGCCGTCCCGAAAGGCTTTGGTGCATCGAAGATGGGCAGGAGCCTGCTCGATGCCATTGCCGCCGCCAAGAACAATCCGCCGCCGGCGTTCGTGCCCGACATGAACCGCCACCGCCATCGCGATCCCTCGCCCGCTGCCGTCGATCTGTTGAAGACCCTGTTGCGGCTCAGGGCCGAGCACGCCCGCGTGGCGCCGCGCCTGATCGCCAACGCCGAGGACATCGAACGCCTCGCCGCCGGCGAAGACGAAGGTGTTGCCGCGCTCACCGGCTGGCGCCGCGAAGTGTTCGGCAAGGACGCCATCGCGCTCCGCAACGGCCAGCTCGCCATCGCCCTCGAAAACAACGAGGCGGTTGTCGTGGAGTTGGAAGACTAGGCCAGCGGCAGTGCGATCTTCACGCGCAAGCCGCCGCCGTCGCGGTCTTCGAATGTCAGCGTGCCGCCCGCGACTTTCACCACTTCGCTGACGATCGCGAGGCCAAGGCCGAAGCCGCGCTCGTTGAGATTGCGGGCATTGTCGCGGCGATAAAACGGTTCCAGCACCGCCGCGCGTTCCTCGGGCGGAATACCGGGACCGCGATCTTCCACGACCAGCTCTGCCGTCGCACCCGATGATGACAGCCGCACGTCCGCTTCGCTACCGTATTTGAGGGCGTTGGAGATCAGATTTCCCGCTGCCCGCGCGAATGCCGCCGGGGCGATACGGACCATCACCGGTGTTCCCGGCAGGAATTCCCGCACCGGCCCGCCCGTTTCCGCAAAACCGGCGATGACATTCTTCAGCAGCGGAGCGATATCGACCGGCGTATCGCCATCACCGTCGTGCTGCAGCTTGGCAAGCGCCAGCGTCTCTTGCATCAGCCCGTGCATGTCGTCGATGTCCCGGATCGCCCGTGCCCGCTGATCGGCGTCGGCGATATACTCCGCCCGCAAACGAAGTCGGGTGAGGTAGGTGCCGAGATCGTGTCCGACGGCGCTGATGATACGCGTGCGCCCGCGCACCAGATCGCCGATATTGGCCCGCAGCCGGTTAAAGGCGGCGATCAACTGGCGCAGTTCCATCGTGCCCTCTTCCTTGAGCGTCGAGGCTTCCAGCCGCGTGCCGAACTGCTCGACCGCCTTGGCCAATTGCTCCAGCGGCTTCATCTGGCGGTTCATGAACCACAGCGTGCCGAACCCGATCAGCAAAGTGACTGCCAGCGCCAGCACTCCGAGACGCACGCCGGTGAAACGCTGCGATGCCGGGCCCATCGCCTCGATCACCAGGAGTTTGCCGTTGCGCAACCCGATCACGATGCGCACCGGCGATGTTGCGCGCACCGTCTCGTTGCCAAGGCGGACATCCGGCGACCGATCGAGGCGGCGCAATCCTGCCATGATCGAAACGGGACGCCCGTCCATGGCGGCGAGATAAGCGCGTAACGCCACCGTCACGCCCGGCATCGCCAGTCCGCCGCGGGTCGCGGGCGGCGCATCGAGGACCGATACTTTGGTCGCCGGCGTACTGATCGCGGCGGTCGCCGTCGGCCATTGCGACGACGGCAGGTTTTCGATCAGGTCCGCCATGGCAGCCGCCTGCCGCGGCAAGGGCAATACCACGCCGTAAACGCGTCCGGGCCGCTGCAACATGATGAACGTCAGCATCATCGCGCTGAACACCAGCGCCAATGCGGCAGCGACGATCAATCCGAGGCGCAACGACAATCGCACGGCTCAGTCCTTTCGCACCGCGGTTGCGAACATGTAGCCGGCATTGCGCACCGTCTTGATCAGCGCCGGTTTCGACGGGTCTGCTTCGATCTTCCGGCGCAAGCGCGACAGCGCGACATCGATCGAACGGTCGAACGCTTCCCAACTCCGTCCTTTGGTCAAATCCATCAACTGGTCGCGCGTCAGGACCCGCATCGGCCGCTCGACAAAGACCGCAAGCAGATCGTAATCGCCGGTCGACAGCGCGATCTCCTCGCCGCCGCGATGCAGCCGATGAGCATCGATATCGAATACGAAGTCCTCGAACCGCACCCGCCGCGATGACGTCGTCGCGGGAGCTGCCGCCGGCGCGGTCCGCCGCAACACGGCACGGATGCGCGCTACCAGTTCGCGCGGATTGAACGGCTTGGCGACATAGTCGTCGGCACCGACTTCGAGTCCGATGATGCGGTCGATGTCGTCGGACTTCGCCGTCACCATGATGATCGGGATGTTGCCGTCCGCCCGCAGCCGCCGGCAAATCGACAGTCCGTCTTCGCCCGGCAGCATCAGATCCAGCAGAATGAGATCGGCGGGGCATTCCGCCAAGAGGCGATCCATCTCGGCGCCGTTCTCGGCCACGCGCGCAGAAAATCCTTCGCGTACCAAAAACGCGCTGACCAGTCCGGAGATTTCGCGATCGTCCTCGACGACCAGAATGGCTTGCCCCATGGCCAAGTTTTGCTCCGCGTCCGGCGCGACTGCAAGCGCCGTTACACGGCGTTACAAACCGTTTCCTCCCCGCAATCGTCCCGATACCGCACACGGCCATGGTCCTTCGCATCCAAGAGGACATCCCCCATGAATGCGAAAAAACTCTCATTTGCCGTCGCCGCCTTGGTCGCCGCGTTCTCGTTCTCCGCCACCACCGACGCCGCGATGGCAGGCCGTGGTTTCCACCGCTCGGTGCACGCCCAAGGCGCTTACGGCCGCGGCTACGACAAGCACGTCGACCGCTCTTGCGCCGGCGGCACTTGCACCGGCCACCGTTCGCTCCAGACCAATCGCGGTTACGGCTATACCTCCGACCGCTATCGCTCCTGCGCCAACGGATCGTGCAACAGTTCGACGACCGTTCGCGGCAACAACGGCAACACCTGGACCCGCGATCGCGGCGTCACCAACAGCGACGGCTCGTTGAACTGGTATTCGAACACCACCGGCCCCAACGGCTCGGCGTCCCGCAGTGGCACGTGGTCAGGCCCCCAAGACTGATCGCCGGCCTCGCCGGTCCGACTGTTCTCCGCCGGACCGGCTTTTCCTTCTACGATGGCTCGTCATGAAAAAGCTCATTCCCATTCTCGCCGCGTCGTTCCTTCTCTCCGGCTGCGTGATGGCGGCTCGCCACGCCGCTCATCGCATCGGCACGGCCGTCGATCCGCCCGCCGTCCACGTCAGCGGTCCCGCGCCCAAAGCGCTGGTCGACAAACTCAACGATATCGCCCGCTCGGGTACACCGGTCACGGCGATCGTGATGAAGGACGGCAAGCTCCTCTATCGTGTTGATGTCGGAAAGATCGACGCAAACACCCGCTACCCCGTCGCCTCGGCCAGCAAGTGGATGACCGCCGCACTGGTGATGACCGTGGTCGATGAGGGCAAACTGAATCTCGATGCGCCGATTTCGACGGTGCTGCCGGAGTTTCGCGGCGACGCCGGACGCATCACCTTGCGCATGTTGCTGGCCCAGACTGCCGGCCTCGGCAATCTCCGCGCACGGGTGGATGTGCGTCAGGACCCGCGCATCACGCTGGCGCAATCGGCAGCCGACATCGCAGCGCGGCCGCTCGCCAACCCGCCCGGCGAAGTGTTCGAATACGGCGGACCGCAGTTTCAGGTCGCCGGCGCCATGGTCGAGAAAGTCACCGGCCGCCGCTGGTCGGACCTGTTCGAGGAACGCATTGCACGCCCGCTCGGTATGACGGCGACAGGATGGGAACACCTGCCTGCCCGTGGCGCCACACCGGCAGAGACGCTGAACCCGTTATTGCAAGGCGGCGCCGTCACCACTGCCGACGATTATGCCAAGTTCCTCACCATGCTCGCCGCCAACGGACGGTTCGACGGCCGCCAGATCCTGTCCGAGCGCTCCCTACGCGAGATGGAATCCGTGCAGACGCTCGGCCTCAAGAAAGGTTATCTGCCGCCCGGCGTTCCGTCCGGCTGGGAATACGCGCTCGGCAACTGGTGCGAACAGCTGGCAGCGGATCGCTCCTGCACCGTGGTCTCCAGCCCCGGCGCGTTCGGCACCCTGCCCTGGATCGACCGCCGTACCGGCGTCTACGGCGTCTTCTTCCTCAAGGACCTGTTGATCCGCAACAGCCGTGACCTGCGCGCAGCCCGCGCCGCGGCCATGGCGGCACCGGCGCCGGACGACTGAAAGCCGAATTGCAGGTTGGCGTCCCTCTCCAAAAATCCCATATGGTGAGGGCACCAATCTGCGGAGAGTTCCATGAAGGCCGTTGGCTACCAGATCCCTGGCAACATCGATCGCGAAGACGCTCTCGTCGACATCGAACTGGAAAAACCAGCCGCCACGGGCCGCGATCTGCTGGTTGCCGTGGAGGCGATTTCGGTCAATCCGGTCGATACCAAGGTTCGCCGCGGTGCCGCTCCGGAACCCGGCCAGTGGAAGGTCCTCGGCTGGGACGTCGCCGGACGGGTCGTCGAGGTCGGCGATAAGGTGTCCCGCTTCAAGCCCGGTGACGAGGTTTTCTATGCCGGCTCGATTACGCGTCCCGGCGCCAATAGCGAATTCCATCTGGTCGATGAACGCATCGTCGGCCGCAAACCGAAGCGGTTGTCGAACGCCGAGGCGGCCGCGCTGCCTCTGACCGCCATCACCGCCTGGGAGATGCTGTTCCACCGCCTCGACATCAACAAGCCGGTGCCCGGTGCGGCCAACGCCGTGCTTATCATCGGCGGCGCCGGTGGCGTCGGATCGATTGCCGTTCAGCTCGTCCGCGCCCTCACCAACGTCATGGTGATCGCCACCGCCTCACGTCCCGAAACGCGGGAATGGGTGGAGGAACTCGGTGCCCATCATGTCATCGATCATTCCAAGCCGATGGCCGATCAGATCGCGGCGCTGAAGAACGGTGCGCCCGCCTTCGTGTTTTCGACCACCCAGACGGACCGCCACTTCGACGATATCGTCGCCCTGATCGCGCCGCAGGGCCGTTTCGGCCTGATCGACGATCCGGAAAAGCTCGATGTCATGAGTTTCAAGCGCAAGGCGGTGTCCACCCATTGGGAGCTGATGTTCACCCGCGCGATGTTCGAGACCCCCGACATGGGGGAACAAGGCAAGCTACTCGACACGGTGGCCGTGCTGGTCGAGGACGGCGACATCACCACCACGGTGACGGAGGTCCTGAAACCGATCAACGCCGCCAACCTGAAACTGGCCCATACCCGCATCGAAAGCGGTAAGACCAAAGGCAAGATCGTGCTGGAAGGGTTTTAGGGAGAGACCGTCATCCCCGACGCGCCACGGCGCCTCTTTCCTCCCCCGCGGCATCGCGAACAACGACCCGCACTGTCTGAGGAAAGCGGAGGGTGCCGATCAAGCGCAGCGCGTGAGGCGGAGGGGGACCGAATAAGCGCCGGAGCAATCCCCCCTCCGTCGCCTTATGGCGCCACCTCCCCCGCTATCTCAACATTGTGCGTGCTTCCAAGGCACGGCACCGCGAGGGAGGAAAGCGAGAGTGTGGTTACTTCTTCTCCGGCGGCGCCCAACCGTCCTGGCGCGGCTGGTCGGCGGGGACGAAGGTGCCGAGCATGCACGGCGTGCCGCGGCGCAGAACGTAGAACACCTGCATGTTGGAGCAGACTTCGCCGCCCCAAATCTGCCAAGCGATGCCCTGCTCGAACTTCAGGCCCGGACATTCGCGCGGCAGCTCGTTGCGCCACACCTTCACCGGCCCGCCGTTCATGCGGAACAGAATGGTTCGGTTGTCCGGATAGGACATGCTGTTGATGTCCGAGGTCCGGATGCAAATCTGACGGGGCTTGGCAGGCTGAGCCGGATCGGCGGCGTTCGCAGCGGTCACGCCCGCGAGACCGGCGGCCAAGGCAAACAGGATCAGCTTCTTCATAGGTCACTCCCAGCAAAAGCGCGCGGCGGCTGGCACCGCGAGACTGCGCTCCGGCCGGGAGAATCCCACTATTCGGATGAACCGGGCATGAACGGGTCGGCGCCGCCGGTTGCGAGTTCCGCCTCTTCCGGCCCTTCGTACGGATCCTCGTCCGGACCGAGCTGATCGGAGGGCGTCGGAACGTCGAGACCGTTCGGCGGCACGGCTTCGAGGAACCCGGCAGCCTTGAGTTCTTCCATTCCGGGAAGATGAGAGATGTTCTCCAGTCCGAACTGGACCAGGAAGGCCTCGGTCGTGCCGTAGGTCACCGGGCGGCCCGGCGTACGCTTGCGGCCGCGGATCTTGATCCAGCCGACTTCCATCAGCGTGTCGAGCGTACCCTTGGACAGCATGACGCCGCGGATGTCTTCGATTTCGGCGCGCGTCACCGGCTGATGGTAGGCGATGATGGCGAGCGTTTCGATCGCGGCGCGCGACAGCTTCTTCTGCTCGGGCTTTTCCTTGCGCAGCAGGAACGCCAGATCGGCGGCGGTACGGAACTGCCACTTCTCCGCGACGCGCACGAGATTTACGCCGCGGCCTTCATATTCCTTCTGAAGTTCGGCGATGATCGCCGCGACATTGGAACCTTCCGGCAGCGATGCCTTCAACGCCTCTTCCGACAAGGGTTCCGCCGACGCGAACAGCAGCGCTTCGCACATGCGCATATGCTCGGGATTGATCCCTTCCTCGGCCGCCGGAGCCTCTTCCGACGCTTCGGCGACTGGCTCGCCGACCGCTTCGGCCGTCTCGGGCGCGGCTTCGGTCACTACTTCCAATGCGGGAGCGGTTTCTTCGGCGGGTTGATCCGAACTCGGCGGTACGCTTTCGTCTGACACGTTTTGTCCTTCACTGACCGGCATCGACACGTCCGTCTCTTCGGCAAGGTCTTCTTGCACCTTCAGAACGCCGTTCATGCGGATGCCTCTTTAGCAAGGTCTTTGATGAATAGGTCTTCGAACGGCGCCATCTGGCGCAGTTCGACACGGCCGTCACGGGCGGCTTCCAGGCAGGCCATGAACATGCTGGCCATGGCCGAACGCCGCCGCGGACCGCCGGTCCACCCCTCCGGCAGCAGCGATGCCAGATTGCTCCAATCGGGGATTTTCCCCAACAGCCGTTCCAGCCGCTCGCGCGCCTGATCGATCAGCATCACCGGCGAAGCCCGGAGCTGATAGTTCTTGCCGCGCATCTTCTTGACCCGCTCGCCGGCATAGGCCGACAGCAGATCGTACATCGTGTCCTTGTAGGTCTTCAGCTTCACGACATTGACCGGCTCGGGCATGCCGCGGGCAAAGACTTCGCGCCCCAGACGGTCGCCGGCCATCAGGCGGGCCGCCGCTTCGCGCATCTGGTCGAGGCGCTGCAACCGCCAGCGCAGGCGCATCGCGAGTTCGTCGGGCGAGGGCTCGCCTTCCTTCTGCTCCGGCTGCGGCAGGATCAGGCGCGACTTGAGATAAGCCAGCCAAGCCGCCATGACGAGATAGTCGGCAGCCAGTTCCAGGTTCATCCGCTTGGCCTGCTCGATGAACTCGAGATACTGGTCGGCCAGCTTCAGGATCGAGATCTTGGCGAGGTCGACCTTCTGGGTCCGCGCCAGCGACAGAAGAACGTCGAGCGGGCCTTCGAAGCCGTCGAGCGTAACGACGAGCTTCTCGTCCTCGGTTGCCGGCGGCAGCTCGATGGTCTCGAAAGTGTCGGCCAGTTCTTCGCTCATGCCACAAGCAACTCTTTGAGCCGCGCCTCGGCGGCAATACGATCAAATTCGACAGGCGTACGCAGATGGCCGAGGGCCGTTTCCGCACGTTTCAGCCACTCGCCTTCGAGCGGCTTGGCCTCGGTGGCCACGTCCTTCATTTCGTCCATGCCGCCGTTGCAGTGAAGCACGACATCGCAGCCTGCGAACAGCGCCGCCTTGGCGCGGGCCGAAAGCGGCCCGGAAAGCGCCTGCATGGACAGATCGTCGGTCATCAGGAGCCCTTGGTAACCAATTTCGCCCCGAATCACTTCGTGAACGACTCGAGGACTCAGGGTGCCCGGACGGTTCGGATCGATCGCCTCATAGACCACATGGGCGGTCATGGCCATGGGACAATGGGCCAGGCTGCGGAAAGTCACGAAATCGGCTGCGGATAACTGCTCGCGGGACGCGGTGACGCGCGGCAGGTCCAGATGGGTGTCACACCCCGCCCGGCCGTGACCGGGGGCATGCTTCATGACCGGCAGGACGCCGCCGTCCATCAGCCCGTCCATAACGGCCCGTCCAAGCTCGATGACCACAGTCGGATCGGTCGAAAAGGCGCGGTCGCCGATCACGTCATGGGCGCCCGGCACCGGCACATCGAGCACCGGCAGGCAGTCGACGTTTACGCCGATTTCCGCCAGATCGCAGGCAATCAACCGGGCGTTGAGATAAGCGGCATCGGCCGCGGTCTTGGCATGCTCGCGGTGGAGCGTGCCGAACACGCCCTGCGGCGGGCGGGCCGGCCACTCCGGCGGCCTCAGGCGGGCGACCCGGCCGCCTTCCTGGTCGATCAGGACCGGCGCTGCCGCATCGCCAACGGTCTCACGCAAAGAGTCTGTCAGAGCGCGGACTTGCTCGCGGTTCTTCACGTTCCGTCCGAACAGAATGAAGCCCCACGGCTGTACGTCGCGGAAGAAGTCCCGCTCACTCGGTTCGAGTACGGGCCCCGAACAGCCAAAGATCACGCGTCGACGCATGGACTATTTCGCCAGGAAGCAGGAGCCGCCTTGTGCCTTCAGACGATCGCATACCGCGACCGCCGCATCCTTGTCGGCGAACGAAGCAATGCGCAGGCGGTACCAGGTGCCCTTATCGCCCAGATCTACTTTCTGAACGTCCGGTCCGAAGCCATTGAGAAGCGCCGCATGTTTGGACTGGTAGGCCTTCCACGCCGTGCGTGCTTCGGCATCCGATTTGAAGGCGCCGAGCTGCAACAGATAGCTGCCCGAGGCCGCGGATTTCGCCGGTGCATCCACCGGCTTCATGGTTGCCGGTTTCAGCGGCGGCGGCGTGACGGGCTTGGCCGCGGCGGTCGCGGCCGGGGGGACTGCCGCGGGATGGGCGCCACCGAGCTGGGCCGGCGGCTTGGTCGCCACCTGCGGCTTGGCCGGTTCGTCCGTCGCCGGTTGGGTATACGGCTTGGCGGCGGCAACCTGCTGCTGCGGCTTGGGCGGCGGCGCGGACTGGGCGAATGCCTTTGGGGCAACCTGCTGTTGCGGTGCCGGCTGGGCGGTTTTGGGTCCCATCAGCGGCGGCGGAGGCGGCACGGCGGCGGTCTGGGCCGGTTGGACCTGGGGAGCCGGAGTCTGCGGTCCGGGGGCCGGCTGGGTCTGAGCCGGCTGGGGCTGGGCTGGAGGCTGTGCGACCGGGGCCGTTGCGGCGGACTTCTGGGCTGCGCCGTCCTCTTCGGGGCCGGCGGACTGCTGGTAGACCTTGATCCCGCTGTCGTCGGCCTTGGTGGTGGCGGCGATGCGCACCGGACCGTCACTGCGGCCGCGGGCGACGCCCTGGTTATAGGCAAGCCAGACCACGCCGCCGAACGCCGCCAGCACCAGAATGGCGATGATGATCACGACCGGAAGGTGCGAGCCCTCGTTGTCGTCCTCGTCGTTTCCGCCGTCATAGTCGCGTCCGTCCCGGTCGTCGTCCCGGTCCCGTGTGGCGCGGTCGAAATTCGCCATAGGCATGCTCCGAATCTCAGGACCTCGAAGCTAGCACCCCGGCAAGGCCGAATCACGGCGTGGTAAACCCCAGGGGGCTGCTAGAGCCGCACGTCCTTGTGGAAAATGCGTCTGTATTCCTGGATGGCGTAGCCGTCGGTCATGCCGGCAATGTAGTCGCGTACCACACCCTTGGTCACGGCGTCGGCGGGGGCGCCGCAGGTCGCGGCCCAGCCGGGCGGCAGCAGCGCCGGATTTACCGCCAAAACCCCGAACAATTCGGCGATCAGCGCCTTGGCCCGGTTGCGCGTCGCCGTGACCCGTTTGTGCCGATACATATGGACGAACAGGAAGTCCTTGAGCGCCTGCGCATCGGCCCCCATGCGTTCGGAGAACGAGGCCAGCGCCCTGCCCGCACCCCGCACCTCCGCCACCGAGCCGGGCTTGGCCGCCGCCAGCCGGGTCTGGGTCTCAGTCAGTAGATCGGCCACCATATCGCCGATCAGTCTACTGACGAGTTCGCCGATGAAGCGGCTGGCCTCGAGCTCGCCGTAGCGATCCATGATCTCTTTGGCGCGGGGACCGGCGAGCGGCGCCGTCAGCAGCTCGTCCACCGAGAACAACCCGGCGCGAAGCCCGTCGTCGATGTCGTGGGTGAGATAGGCGATGTCGTCCGACAGCGCCGCGACCTGCGCTTCCAGTCCCGGCCATGACGTCAGTTCGAGCGACCAGCGTGCATTGAAGCGGGCGATCGGCTCCGGGATGCGGCCGGTCAGCGGTCCGTTGTGTTTGACCAGTCCTTCCAGCGTCTCCCAGGTGAGGTTCAGGCCGTCGAAGCGGGCGTAGCGGTGCTCCAACCTGGCCACCAGCCGCAGCGCATGCGCGTTGTGATCGAAGCCGCCGATTTCTTCCGTGGCGGCATCCAACGCCTCCTCGCCCGTATGCCCGAACGGCGTATGGCCGAGGTCGTGCGCCAGCGCCACGGCTTCCGCAAGGTCTTCATCCAGCGCCAGCACCCGCGACGCCGAGCGGGCGATCTGGGCCACTTCCAGCGAATGGGTCATGCGGGTGCGGTAGTAGTCGCCCTCGTGCTCGACGAAGACTTGCGTCTTGTGTTTCAGGCGCCGGAACGCCGTGGAATGCAGGATACGGTCGCGGTCGCGCTGATAGCAGGTCCGGGTGGCGCTTTCGGGCTCGGGAAACAGCCGTCCGCGGCTGTGGTCCGGAAAGGTGGCATAGGCCGCACGCCCCGGTGGATGAAACACCGGCCCCAGCCGTCCGGCGGGTTTGCTTGTATCGGCCATTTTCCTAGATTTTCCTTTTTCGCGCTTGCAGAACGGAAAACCGGTTCCCACTTTTCCTGCGAGCGCTTTGGACCAAGACTCGCTAGGATTATCGCATGTCCGATATGACCACCGAAACCGCCCCCGTTGCCGTTACTGCCCGCGCCGCGCGCCAGATCGCCAAGATCATCGCCGCCGAGGGCTCGCCCAAAATGCTCCGCCTGTCGGTCTCCGGCGGCGGTTGCTCCGGGTTCCAGTACCATTTCGACCTCGACGACAAACCGGCCGAAGACGACCTCATCATCGAGCGCGACGGCGTCAAGGTACTGGTAGATGCGATATCGCTGGAGTTCCTTGAAGGTGCGGAACTCGATTACGTCGACGAACTGATCGGCGCCGCGTTCAAGGTCAACAACCCCAACGCCCGCTCCTCCTGCGGCTGCGGCACGAGTTTTTCGATCTGAGCCTTGCACACTTTGCGACAAAAGTAGCGATTTTGTCATGAAGCCGGCTTAAGTGCCGGTCGTTTCCGCAGCGTGGTACTCCCGTAGGGCACCCGCCTGGAACCGCTATGGCGACAGCGTTTCGCGACCGCATTCCTGCGTTTCTGCTGGTGGCGCTGCTGCACGTCGCAGCGGCGATCGCCTTTCTCAACGCGCTCATTGTCGAGCGGGAACCGCAGAAACCGAAAGCCGAGGAACACGAAACCCAGATCACGCTGGCGCCCGCACCGCCGCCGCTGCGGCTCGAACCGCGCAAACGCCGAATGCCGGCCGCCGGAGGCTCCAATACCATCACGGCACCTTATTTTAATCCGTACACGTATAATGGACCGTCGTCTGGCGCGGGCACGGGCAACGGCATCGCACTGGCGCTGTCCGCCTGCGATCCCGGCCATTACGACCTTGCCTCGCGCGAAGTCCGCGCCATTTGCGATCGCATCGGCTTGGCGATGAGGAACGATCCGGGCCGCTTCGGCGTCGCGTCCGACGTTTCCGATCCTCAGCATTGGCACCGCGAGCTCGCGCGCCGTGAATCGCCATATCTCGCGCCCTGCATGTCGCCGAACGGCCTCGATGTTCTCTACACGCTGTCGTGCCTCTACGAGAACGTGTTCATCGGCTACAAGCCCGAACACCGCCGACGCTATTCGGAGTAACGGCCCAGGTGTATGCTCCCGTTCGCGGGAGGGGGCTCATGCGCAAAACGTGGCTGAAGCCGGTTCTGACGGCCGTGCTGTTTCCGGTCGTGCTGCTGGCCAGTATTGCAGCGTTGGACGAGTTCTCCGGCAGCGACAGACTGCCGTGGACGAAATCCCGGCATTCACGAGAACAAATCATAAGCCTTGCCGAAGCACAGTGCTTCCGCCGCTATCCCGACCACGAAAAATTCCGCCCGTGGCACGCAAAATTGTCCGACGGTCGTTGGCTGATTAGGGGCACGCGAAGCGGCCTGCCCTGGATTATCAGTGGGCACTTCGACACGGTCATGCTCGCGGTGATCGATGATCAAAACGAAGTGATGTCGAGTTGCTCGGTATTTGCGTACGACTAACGGCTTACTTCTTCTTCTCGTCCTTCACCGTGATCTTCACGCTCGGCGGCGGCACTGCGGGGACGGCGCGCCAGTCGCGGGCGCATTGCACCACGTAGGGCGAATATCCGCGCGGATTATCGCAGAAATACCAGTTGGCGGTTTGCGGCGGACCGGCCTGGGCCTTGCCCGGCGCAGTCACCGGGATCGACTCGAAGCCGGCCGGGCACGCCGTCACATACGGGAAGAACGCCTTCTTTTCCTCGCACCATTGCCAGTCGGAATAGCTCAGCGGTGTCACTGTGCCCGGCGGCGGCGGCGAGATCGGAATGCGCGTCCACTCGTGGCTGCACTCCTTCACATAGGGATAATACCCGTCCGGCGCATCGCAGTAGTTCCAATAGGCCGTGATGCCGACCGGCAGATCGCCCGGCACCACCAGTCCGCGCGTCGAGGTCGGCGGATAATCGTCGTCGCCATAGATGTTGTTGGGATAGTACTGCGGCGGGTACGGATAATAGTATTGCGAATACGGATACGGCGGATACGGCCACGTCATCGGCATCGGCGGATAGGGATAAAACGGCCCGCCCCAGATGTGGTCATCGCGATGGCGACGATGGTCGCCTTTGCCGTCGTGACCGCCCGGATGCATGCCGGGTTTCGGCATGCCGGGCTGGACATTGCCGGGTGCGGTCGGCAACCCCGCATGTCCGAGCCGGGGGTTGAACGGCGGCGGCGCACCGTTCGGCGATGTCTGGTCCGACGGCTTGTCGGCCGCCACGGCGGCTGCCGACAAAAGCAGCAGGACGGCAAATCCGGAGAGAACTCTGCGCATGGCCCAAACCCTTCAAGTACCCTCAGTCTAGCCCGCCGCTGCGGCACGGTCACCTGCGCCAGCCCTTCACCCCGATTACATTCGCGTTACGCCACAGGTTGTCATCCCGGACGCGCCCGCGATGATGATGGCGCATGGCACACGGGGCGCGATCCGGGATCCACTTTGAAATCTGGATTGTGTCCGTGTGGGTCCCGGCTCTGCGCACTCCCTTGCACTTCGTGCTCCGAAGGGCTTGGCCGGGATGACAATCCAGTTGGTTAAGTCCTAGTCTCCCCCGGCAATCGAATCTCCCCTCGCCCATGAAAATCGCCACCTGGAATGTGAACTCTGTGAAGGCACGGATCGACACCGTGACCCAATGGCTGAAAGACGCCGCGCCCGATGTCGTCTGCCTGCAGGAGATCAAATGCATGGACGACGCCTTTCCGCGCGGCGTGTTCGAGGACCTCGGCTACAATTGCGCGGTGCATGGCCAGAAGACCTATAACGGCGTCGCCATCCTGTCGAAGCGTCCGCTCGAAGACATCACCTGTGGTCTGCCGGGCGGCGAAGACGACATCCATGCCCGCTACATCGAAGCAGTGGTGAGCGGCGACAAAGGCGTGATCCGTATCGCCTCGGTCTATGCGCCGAACGGCAACCCGCTCGGCTCGGAGAAATTCATCTATAAGCTCGGCTGGATGGAGCGGCTGCACGCCCGCGCAGCGGAAATCCTCACCTACGAAGAACCCGCGGCGCTGATGGGCGATTTCAACGTCATCCCGACCGACGACGATTGTCACGACCCGGCCGTATGGCGGAACGACGCCTTGTTCCAGCCGCAGAGCCAGGCCGCGCTGCGCACCATCGAGCATCTCGGCTGGCAGGATGCCTTCCGCGCCTGCGATGCCACCCCGCACCGCTACACGTTCTGGGACTATCAGGCCGGCGCCTGGCAGAAGGATCACGGCATCCGCATCGACTTCGTGCTGCTCACGCCGCAAGCCACCGACCGGCTCAAAACCTGCTCCATCGACAAGCGCGTGCGCGCCTGGGACAAGCCCTCGGACCATGTGCCGGTGATCGCAGAGATCGACGTCTAGCGCTTCTTCGCCACCAGATCGATCAACGCCGACATGCCTTTGTGGCGCGAACCTTCGCTGACTTCGGTATCGTATTCGGCGAGGTGCAGGATATTCATGTCGGCGAATTCGCGTTCCAACAGATCGCGCGTGTACAGGTTCTCGACTTGCGATGGTCCGCCGGTGCCGTATTCGAGTTGCTTGGGACGGTAGCCTTCCAACAGCAGCAATCCGCCGGGCACCAGAACGTGCTTGATGTTGGCGAAGATACGCCCGCGCCACGCCGGATCGGCAAACTGGATGAAGATCGCAGCCACCACATCGAAACGCGGCACGCCCCACTCCCAATGGGCGAGATCGACGCATTCGGTTTTCAGCGTCACGCCCGCAGCGGCCGCCAGCTTCTCGGCCTTAGCCAGCGCCACCGGCGAAAAGTCGATCGACAGCACATCCAGCCCTTGCCGCGCTAGCCACACGCCGTTGCGCCCTTCGCCGTCCGCTACCGCGAGCGTCCGCATGCCCGGCTTCAATCGTTCGCGTTGCGTCGCAAGGAACGCGTTAGGCTCGGTGCCGAACAGATAATCGTCGCCGGAAAACCGTTCGTTCCAAAAAGCGCGTTGGTCGTCCGCCATAATCGCCGTCCCGAAATTCGATCAATTGACGTCAGTATCATGGCAATCGGGGCATCGCCACCGTCCTCAATTGCGCCGCATTAGCCACCTAACCACGCGCCATGGAGGCTTCGATGCGCGCGTGCGCAATTCTTGCGTTTCTCGTTGTCTTTGCGGCAACCCCGGCCAGTGCGGAAAGCCTGATTTACCGCGTCGATTCCGCAACCGCCGTCATCTCCGGCAAGCACATGATCGTCACTGCCAAAGGCGCCGTGAAAACCGGCGGCTGGGAGAAACCACACCTTATCGTCAAGAAGAGTCACGAAGCGGGCGACCTCGATTTCGAGTTCGTTGCAGACCCGCCGGAGGATTCCGTAACCGTAGTCCAAGCGCTGATGCCGGTCAGCGTCCGGTACACGACGCGCCTGCCGAAAGACGACATCGCCGCAGTGCGCGTGACGGCGGCGACCAACACGGTAACGGCGCAGATCATTCCAAAGACCGGCCCTGCCAGACCGGCACGCAAGCAGCGCGTTGCGCCGCATTGACTTCGTCGCCTCCGCGGGAAATACACACATTAACTGTACATCTTTTCCCGTCTGACGTCGTTCCGGAGCCTTCATGGACGCCCTCGTCGCCAATCCGCAGGCGCCTTCTCGCAGCGGACGCTTGCCCGCCGCGCACTTCGGCATGGTGCTGGGACTGTCCGGTCTCGGCCAATCGTGGCGGTTGGCGGTCCAGTATTGGCATGTACCGGCGATGATCGGGGAAGCGATCCTTGCGCTGGCGGGTCTGGTGTGGGCGTCGCTGCTTGTCTTCTATGTCGTCCAAGCCATTTTGCGACCGGCACAGACGCGCGCCGAGTTCGCGCATCCCGTCCAGGGATCGACGCCGGCCTTGGTCGGCATTGCAACGCTGCTGATGACCCTCGCCGTGGCGCGCTACAGCATGCTGGCCGCGTGGACGTTCGCGCTCGCCGGAATCGGCTGGCATTTGTTTTTCGCATTGATGCACACCGGCGGGCTGTGGCGCGGCGGACGCGACATGCTGGATACGGCACCCAGCCTTTATCTGCCGACTGTCGCCGGCAACTTCACCAGCGCCGCCGCTCTCGGTGTACTCGGGCATTCCGATTGGGGCTGGCTGTTTCTCGGCGCCGGCGTGTTCTCGTGGTTGGCGCTGGAGTCGCTCATCGTCATGCGCCTGTGGCAGCCGGATGGTTTGCCCAAGCCGCAGCGCCCGCTGATCGGCATCCAGTTTGCGCCGCCGGTGGTCTGCGGCATGGCATGGCTCAATCTCGCGCCCGGCACGACCGATCACTGGCTGCTGATGCTGTGGGGCTACGGCCTGTTCCAGCTTCTGCTCGGCATCCGGCTGTGGCGCTGGCTTGGCGAGACCCCGTTCGCGCCGTCATATTGGGCCTATACCTTCGGCATCGCCTCGACCACCGTGTGCGCGCTGAAACTCGCGCTCTCGGGCGTGCCTGTGGCGCAGACATTGGCGCTGCCGATCTTCCTCGGCGCCAATGCGTTCATCGGCACCTTAGCGGTGCGCACGGCGGTTCTGCTGATGCGGGGAAAACTGTTGGTCTAGGCCGCGTCGGCTACGACCCGGTTGCGGCCGGAGTTCTTGGCCGCATACAGCGCCTGATCGGCGCGGCGCAGCAGACTGTCGGCGGAGTCCGCCGGCCCCATCGAACCGGCGATGCCGATCGACAGCGTGATGTTCAGTTTGTTCGGCGCGCGCGAGATCGCCACCGGCGTAGTCTCGATGCTCTTCCGCAGCCGTTCGGCGATGGTATAGGCGTACGCCACTTCGGTTTCCGGCATCACCACGACGAATTCCTCGCCGCCATAGCGGCAGGCGAGATCGCAGCCGCGCACATTGGCGGTGATGCGGCGGGCCATTTCACGCAGCACTTCGTCGCCGATGTCGTGGCCGTGGTTGTCGTTGACCCGCTTGAAGAAGTCGATGTCCATGATGACGAACGACAGCTGCTTGCCGGTCTTGTGCGCCTGGGCCACGAGGTTATCGAGGTGGCGCGTCATGTAGCGGCGATTGTGCAGCCCCGTCAGGCCGTCGGTGATCGCCATTTCGAGGCTGAGCTGGACGTTGTGGCGGAGCCGGTCGGCGTAGCGCTTCTTGCGCAGCTGGGTGCGCACGCGGGCGACGAGTTCGTTGGTGTCGACCGGTCGCGTCAGGTAGTCGTTGACGCCCATTTCGAGCGCCTGATGCAGCTTGCGCTTGTCGCCGTCCGAGACCACCACCAGGATCGGCACGTGACGTCCCTCGGGGAGCGAACGCAACTGCGAGCAGAGGCGCAGGCCGTCGAAGCCGCGCATGCCGAGCGACACCAGGATGAGGTCGAAGTCCCCGCCGCGCACGCGCACCAGGGCCTCTTCGAAAGTGTCGACGCAAGCGACGTCGTTTTCCTTGCGCAGGGCGGTCGCGAACCAGTTGGCGGAATCCGGCCGGTCCTCGATCATCAGGATGCGTCCGGCGATGCCGCTTTCGATGAACGAGGTCGAAGGATCGATCAGCCCCATCGCCTGACCGGTGGTTTCGCGCATGCGAAGCTCGTCGGTCATCATCTTGAGGCGGACCAGCGAGCGCACGCGGGCGAACAAGGCCGCGTCGTCGACCGGTTTGGTGAGAAAATCGTCGGCGCCCGCTTCCAGGCCGGTGACGCGGTCCGACGGCTGGTCGAGCGCCGTGACCATCACGACCGGAATATGGGCGGTGCGCGGATTGGCTTTGATGCGGCGGCAGACTTCGAATCCGTCCATGCCGGGCATCATGACGTCGAGCAGGACGATATCAGGATCGCTGGCTTCCATCTTGCCCAGCGCTTCAGCGCCCGAATACGCCGTGACGACTTCGAAATACTCGGCGGTCAGCCGGGCTTCGAGCAGCTTCACGTTGGCAAGAATGTCATCAACGACCAGGACTCGGGCCGTCATGGTTCACCCGATGAAACGGCGGACCGTATCCAGGAAGCTGGTCACGGAAATCGGCTTGGAAATGTACGCTTCGCAACCGCCCTGGCGGATGACTTCCTCGTCGCCCTTCATGGCGAACGCGGTCACCGCGACCACCGGGATCGCCTTCAGCGTATCGTCTTCCTTCAGCCACTTGGTGACTTCCAGTCCGGAAACTTCCGGCAGCTGGATGTCCATCAGGATCAGGTCCGGGCGATGTTCGCGCGCGATATCGAGCGCTTCCATGCCGTCCTTGGTCTGCAGGATGTTGTAGCCGTGCGCGTCGAGCAGATCGTGAAAGAGCTTCATGTTCAGCTCATTGTCCTCGACGATGAGAACGGTCTTCGATTTCGCGTCCATGAGAACTCTCCGGTCCACCCCTCCGGGCTGTCGCACACCACCTGGTTGCACGTACCTGACCCGACTCGATCGCAATCACATTGCGTAGTATTAGTTTGCGAGTATTAACGCTCCCTTGACGTTGACCGGTCCGGACATGCATTCCGGCCGGATTATCTGCGGTTAATGTTTGAATTGGGTGGGAATTTGATCCGCGACAGGCTGACCAGGGAGCACGCCGAGACGATTGCCTTGAATGGACTGACTTTTTTAGCGGGCCGGGACGAGGACATCGAACGATTCTTGCGCAACACCGGAATCGACGCCGACGAGCTGCGCCGGCGGGCGGCCGACCCCGACATGTTGAGGGCCGTGCTGGAGTACATTCTGGCCGGCGACGCCACCACGACCGACTTTTGCGCGGAACAGAAGCTTGATCCACGTCAACTGCACGCGGCCAACCATGTCTTGAGCGGCGCCCGTGAAGTGTGACCTGACCTCCGCCATTGCCGCCGTTCCGTCCGGCCGTCCCTTGGTCATCACCGACGCCGATGGCGTGCTGCTGCAATTCACCGGCTGCTTCGGGCGCTGGCTGGCGGAGCGCGGCCTCTACCTCGACCTCACCTCCTATCAGCTCGAAGGCGGCATCCGGCGCCTGGACGACAATTCGCAGATCCTCGATGTCGAGTGCATTGCGCTGGTGGACGAGTATCGCGAAGACCTCGACGACCTTGATGCGGTCGAGGGCGCCTGCGAGGCGCTGGCCGAACTGTCGCAAGTGGCGAGCGTAGTGGTGCTGTCGAACGTCAATGCGATCCAGGCCAAGGCGCGGCTGAGGAATTTCGCGCGGCTCGGCATCGGCTATCCGCTGATCGCCAACGACTGCGGTGCCGGCTATCTCGCCGATAAAGGCGCCGCCGTCCGCGCTCTGGCGGCCCATGCACGGGCGCAGACTTTCTTCATCGACGATATCCCCTCCAATCTCGCCGACGTTGCCAAGGCCGCACCCGACGTGACGCTCGTGCACGTTGTCGAAAGCGAGCCGTTGCGCGTCCTGCTTGGCACCGGCTTCCCCGCCCACTGCCACGCCAAGGACTGGCGCGAGGTGCAGTCGTTTATCCTGGAGCGGCTGCCCTAGCGGCCATCCATTCCGTCACTTGCCTTGGTCCTCGATTTCGCGCACGAACACCGCCTGGATGGCTGGCTGGGCGGCCCGGCCGTAGCGCAGAACATGGAGGGCCCTTATGCGTTTCGGCATTGATCTAGGCGGTACGAAAATCGAAATCATGGCGCTGGATACCGGCGGCCGGGAAATCCTGCGCGAGCGTGTCCCCACGCCCCGCGATAGCTATGACTCCGCCGTCCGCGCCATTGTAGGATTGGTGGAAGCGACCGAGGCCAAGCTGGGCCGCAAAGGCAGCGTGGGGATCGGCATTCCCGGCGCCATCAGCCCCAAGACGGGGTTCGTCAAGAACGCCAATTCGGTGGTCCTGATCGGCCATCCGCTCGACAAGGACCTGTCGTCCGCCCTCGCCCGTCCGGTGCGGGTCGAGAACGACGCCAACTGCTTTGCGCTGTCGGAAGCTTCGGACGGCGCCGCCATGGGAGTGCGGGTGGTGTTCGGCGTGATTACCGGCACCGGTGTCGGCGGCGGCGTGGTGGTCGACGGCCGTGTGCTGACCGGCGCCCATGCGGTGGCCGGCGAATGGGGACACAACGCCCTGCCGCGCCCCAGCGTCGCCGAGGTGCAGCACGCTCAGGATTGCTACTGTGGCAAGAAAGGCTGCATCGAGACCTGGTGCAGCGGCCCGGCGCTGGCGCGGCTTTACGAGGCGCATACCGGCGTCGGCAAAGCCCTGCCCGATATCGTCAAGGCGGCGACACTCGGCGAACAGGCGGCTGTCACCGAACTCGAGAATTTCTACGACCGTCTGGCGCGGGCGTTGTCCGAGGTGGTCAACATCCTCGATCCCGACGTGATCGTGATGGGCGGCGGCCTGTCCAACATCGACGCTCTGTACACGGAGCTTCCCCCGCGGGTCGAGCACTACGCCTTCACCACCGAAGCCCCGACGAAGATCGTCAGAAACAAGCACGGCGACTCGTCGGGCGTGCGCGGCGCCGCCTGGCTGTGGACCGAAGATGAAGTCGCTGCCGGCCTGGCGAGGTAACCCACTCACCATTGTCATGGCCGCCCCCGTACTACTTATCGTCATGGCCGGGCTACGACCCGGCCATCCAGGCGGAGGCAACGTTTGGCACATCGGCAAAGATTGTGCGGGCTGCAAAATGGATGGCCGGCTCTGAGGCCGGCCATGACGAAAATGGCGATTACCCTATCCACTTCACCTCAGCCGGCTTGCGCGGCACCGGCGGCGGGAATTCGGCGGTATGTCCGACGATAATGGCGGCCACCGGCGTGCAATCCGGCGGCAGTCCGAGCGCCGCCTTGCCGTCGGCCGACGCGAGCCATGCCTGCGCCTGACCGATCCAGCAGGTGCCGAGACCGGCCGCACGCGCCGCCAGCATCAGGTTCTGCGCCGCTAGGCTGCAGTTCACCGCCGCCCACGGCCCGCTGCTGGCGCTGGCGATCACGATCAGCGCCGGCGCATTGTAGAGAATGTCGTAAGCCGGATTTTTCATCTTCTCGACACGCTCGCTCGGTGCGCCGTTGGCGATCATGATCGCCAGGGTCGCCGCTTTACCGTCGCGCGAAACCCGTTTGAGAAGCTCCTTGTCGCGCACCACCGTGAACAGCCAGGGCTGCTCGTTCATCGCGCTCGGCGCCAGCGTCGCCGCATCGATCAGTTGCCGCAGAACACCGTCGCTGACGGGTTCGTCGGTATAGTGGCGCACGGCGCGCCGTTCGCGGATTGCAGTCTCGAGATCCATATCGTCACCTGATTGCTTGTGCCGGAAATGACCGGTACCGCCGCGCAGACTAGCACCACGGCACGCGCGTCACGCTGCGCCGTTTTGGCTCAAACGCAGCGCCATCCACCACAAATCAGGCTTGTATTACGCGCGTCGCGGGTCAGTAGCAGACCCGCCCCACTTCATAGAACACCTGTGTCGGATATCCGCTCGGATCATTCATGATGATACCGGAGATCATGCCCTGGTGCCCTGCGGCGCAACTGAACGCCGCGCCGTCTCTCAATTTCATCCACGGCGAGTTCGGCGAGAATATCGCGCGCTCGTTGGCGACTCTGAACGTGTAGACGTGATGCAACGCGTCCGGCGGGACGATCCGCCGTACTTCCACATTCGCCGTAGGAGCGAAGTCGATGATGTCGGCATGCGTTCCGGGCGGAATAATCAGGCTTCCGCCGCTCGGCTTGTTGCTGACGTCGTTCTGCGTCAGCGGATGCGACGAAACGGCCGGCGCAAAGGCTCCGTTGCCGTAGACGGTGATATTCCCGGATTGCGAGGGACCGGCGTAGGTCTTGGATCCCCAAATTCCATTGATGGTCGAACTGTCGTCGACCGTCTTGTTTGGTTTGGTGCCGCCGAGCGTCCAATCCGCCGGTGTAAAAGAGTTCGGCGAAGCGTGAATGCACGGGTTCACGCCGCGAATGCGAAGACCACGCAGCGAATAGCCCGAAGCTTCGGCGTAATAGAGCATATCGTTGTCCCGCACCGTAACGCAGCCTACCTGCTCCATGCCGGGGGCACCGACATCCACGTACGTGGTGTCGGCATGCAGCGCGCCGCGAACATTGGAAAACGTGTTTCGCTCTATGACGGCATTACGGGATGCGGCGCACGTATTGTCGATGTAGACCACGGCGTCGATCGAAAATTTACCGTCGTGGATATGGGTGCTGTTTCCGCAGTTGACGATCCCGGTCGTATCGACATTCTCGAAATAAGGCCGGACGTCGAGATTGTTGACTTTGGCCCGGACGCTGAGCCCGACATTGGCGTTGGCGAATTCGACGCCGTCGATCTTCCAGCCATCGGGAGCGCCCGTTCCGTCGCCGATCGCCGCACCGGTATAGAATCCTCGAATGGACCCGTGTTCCAGTTGCAGAAGCCCGATATTGTTTGTCGAGCCCACGACAAGGCCGGTTCCGGACCTGATCGATCCGACGGCGGAGCCGCCTTTGCCGCCGATATTGAAGTCGCGGAGTGTTGCACCTCCGGCATTGCCCAGCAGCACGCCGTCGCCGGTGCCGTTTTGTACGACGTACACCTCCGACATCGTTCTCCAGCCGCTGAATTCGTTGCTTTGAACGATCGGCTTCCCCCAACGGACGGTGAACGCACCCCCTCCCGGAGCCGTAAGCTGGAGTAGTGCGGGCTTTGGACCGGGATAGGTCACGCCGCCGGGATACCGCGAGATATTGGCCGTATTGCCTGCCGCGTTCACAACGTAATAGACGGTCGTCGCAAGCAGCGGGGCCGGCATCTTGCCGTCCGCCGAAAACGTGACAGGCGTTCCGTTCGCGGGCGCCCCACCGGGAAAGGTGAGCTCGGCCGGAGACGTTTTTGAGAAGGTCACGCCGGACCAAATTTGCGGGGTCGTGTTTCCCTCGAACGAGATCCCCCTGATGTCCCAGCCGCCGCTCGGCGAAGTCCCGTACATGACGCCGTCGACGAGCACCGTGCCGCCGGCGCTATTTACAATTCGGCAGGCCTGCCTCGCCCCGGCCCAGATCGCGGGGTTTGGGAAACCATCGCTGTAGAACGTGTACGATGTGCCCTGAAGGGCGGACTTGCCGTAATCCGCACTCGGTATGTAGAGCGGCTTGTCGATGACATACGGGGTCTGCGAAGGCGGACAGAACGTGTTGAGCCCATTCCGGATGGCGGCGGATATGGCGTTCTGAAATGCGCGGGCGGTTTCGGATGGCGAACTCGACGGCGTCCACCCAAAATGCAAGGGGGAAAGCGCGCGGTTCTGTGGAACGCCGACCATGCAACCGGGCGAACACTGCGTCTGCCCGCGCGGCGGAATCAGGAAGCCGCCGTCCGCGACCAGCGGATTCCAGCCGTTTGCCTTGATCTTATCGGCCGTCATGTAAAGGAATGTGCGGCCGTCGGGTGGGCCTTCGGGTGCATCGCGATCGAGGACCACTGGCCCCGCCGACTGCATCTGAACCGCGGTAAGCCCTGTCAGAGCCATCGTCGTGGAGAGGTGCCGCGACGAAGTCTCGTTATCGGCGCCGTTCGCAGCCACTGTAGCGGCCGCCATTATCACCCACACGGAGCACTGCTTGAGGTTTCTCATCCATGACCTGCTTCGGGAAGCGCGCACGACTTGGCCCGCGATACGTGGAAAGCATTTCGCCCCACTCCCGACGCGGCGGCTAGTCTCCGGCTCATTAGTTTCAGTTAATTTTGGGAACGCGGCAGCCGCGTAAGCTATTGCTTCGTGCGCAGCAATTTACACCCGTAGCCGGAGATGTGATCGGGGCCGCCTCGATTTCGGTGGTAATATCTCTCCATCGATCGGCGAGAAATCTATAGCAATGAAACGCTATAGGAACCGACCGAAAGAAGTTGGAGGCCGCACTCTGGGAATGTGCGGCCTCCAATTTTTTTGCGCTTGTGTTTGCACGCAGACCACCTTGTGTTTGCACGTAGACCACATTGTCAGTCCCGGAGCCGCAACTCGTTCTGACTATCTCGCACCGCTCGCGCACATGGACGGCAGCTAACGCAAAATCCGTGCTTAGCAGTGCATGTCGTTATCGCTGCAACATGCGGCCCCGATGCGATTGCGAGTACTTGCAAACAAAGCAGCGTTTGTCGCAGCCCCTTGAAAGTTCCCCTTCCGTTCCCCACATGTCATTCGTGTTTTTTGACAACAGGAGTGGCTGGCAAACCAACGGCGGAAGGAAGTCGCGCGGACCTCTATATCCGCCAAGAGCGCGAAAGACATAGCGAGGGTTCGGTGTCTCAACTCGGGCGCACCATATGCCCTTCGAGGAAAGCAGACTGTGACCGGTCGTGTGCCGCTTGACTGCGGTACACGTCGGCGCCCTAGCTTTTGCCTCCATCCCTACCGCGTGCGGGCCCTTCAAGACGTTGAAGGGCCCGTTTTTTATTACCTCCCCCTTGTGGGGAGGTCGGAAAATCGCGAGCAGGAAAAGCGCCGAAGGAAAATCCGACGAACTCTGCGAGCGATTTTCTGGGTGGGGGCGGTACTCCCGAAAGATGAAGTCTTTCACCCGTGCCTTGTCAGTGCACCATACATCTCCGGCCGGCGGTCGCGGTAAAGGCCCCAGGACGCGCGCGCGGTGGCCAGTTCGTCGAGATCGAAGGATGCCGTGATAACGCCCTCCGCTGTGCGATCCATTTCCGCCGCCAAGGCGCCGTGCGCATCCGTGATGAACGACGAGCCGTAGAACGTCAGTTCGCCTGCCTCGCCTTTCTCGGCGCCGACACGGTTCGAGGCGATAACCGGCACGCCGTTGGCGGCGGCATGGCCTTGCATCACGCGGCGCCAGGCATCGCAGCTGTCGAACGGCGGCGCCGGCGGCGGCTCGGACCCGATGGCAGTCGGAAAGAAGATCGCTTCGGCGCCCATCAGCGCCATGCTGCGCGCGCACTCGGGAAACCACTGGTCCCAGCAGATCCCGGCGCCGAATGTTCCGTAGGCCGTCTTGAAGACGCGGAAGCCCGTGTCGCCCGGCGTGAAGTAATACTTCTCCTGGTAGCCGGGCCCGGCCGGAATATGCGTCTTGCGATAGAGGCCGAGCACGCGCCCGTCGGCATCGATCATGGCAAGGGAATTGAAATAGGCGTGACCGGCGCGCTCGAAGAAGCTCACCGGCAAGACCACCTTCAGCTCTTTCGCCAGGGTACTCATTTCCGCGAGCAACGGATTGCCTTCCATCGGCGCCGCCAGCTTGAAATGGTCCGGCGACTGGTCCTGGCAGAAATACGGAGTCTGGAACAGTTCCTGGAGCAGCACGACCTGCGCGCCCAGTTCGATGGCCTCCACAACCAGATACTTTGCTTTTTCGATATTGGCCCGGATGTCCCAAGAACAAGCGAACTGCGTGGCGGCGAAATGGACGGTTCTCATGCCGCCGGTTCTCCCAGAGAAATGCAATGGATTCCACCGCCACCTTGCAGCAAATCGAGCACTTCTACCTGCAAAACGTCGCGGCCTGGGAAACAAGCTGCTAACACGGCCTCGGCTTTGTCGTCGTTGGGATCGTCGAACGACGGCATGACGATGCCGCCGTTGGCCAGATAAAAGTTGACATAACTTGTTTGCAGAATGCGTCCGCGCCAGTCAAAACGCACACGGCGCGGCTGCGGCAGCTCTACAACTTCTATGGCGCGTCCCCGCGCATCGCGCTCGTGCTGCAACCGGCGGATCGCCTCTTTCACCGGCGGCGCATCGGGCAGCGAGGACGACGAGGGGACACCGACGATGACGCGTCCCGGCGCGGCGAAACAGGCGATATTGTCGACATGGCCGTCGGTTTCGTCATCGGAGAACCCGCTGCCGAGCCAGATCACCTTCTCGATACCGGCATAGCGCTTGAGGAGGAACTCGACCTCCTCCTTGCCGAGATGCGGATTGCGGTTGGGATTGAGCAGGCACTGTTCGGTGGTAATCAGCGTGCCTTCGCCGTCGGTATGGATCGCTCCGCCCTCGCAGATGAGCGGCGCTTCCTGGACCTCGATCTCGGCATACTCCGCGATCCGCGTCGCCAGATCGGCATCGTCGGCATAAGGCCGGTATTTCTCGCCCCAAGCATTGAACTGCCACTGCACGGCGCCCCGCCGGCCATGGGAACCGACGAGGAATGTCGGTCCGGTGTCGCGCGCCCACGAGTCGTCGAGCGGCGTCTCGAACAGATGCACCTTGCCGGCGGTGGCGAGCTTGGCGGCGGGAACATCCTCGTGCCTCGCGGCCATGACCACGGGCTCGAAGGTGGATATCGCTCGGGCAATGCGCGCCGCCACCTGTTTGGCGTTGAGCATGGCCTCGTCGGAACCCCAGGTTTCCGAGCGGCAAGGCCAGCACATCCACGTACGCACATGCTCCGCCCAATCGGGGGTCATCGCCAAACCCTCGGATGGGCCCGGTATCTCGGCGTCGCGCGTCCGGCTCATGATTCCTCTATAGCGCGCCGAAACCCTTTGAAGAAAGGACTTGAAACACGTTAAGTTCCACCTTTCGGGATCCGCCCCCCGCACGAGGATTGGTATGACAGGCCGCATCGAGACACGATTGAAGGATTTGGGGATCAGCCTGCCCGCGCCGCCGGCGCCGGTGGCGAGTTATGTGCCCACCGTGAAAACGGGAAACCTGGTGTTCGTTTCGGGGCAGATCCCCGCCGCCGCTGACGGGCTCAAATACGTCGGCATCGTCGGCCAGGACCTCTCGGTCGAAGACGGCAAGGCCGCCGCACGGCTGTGCGCCATCAACCTCCTCGCCCAGGCCAAGGCGGCCTGTGACGGCGACCTCGACCGGGTGACACGCTGCGTAAAATTGTCGGTATTCGTCAATGCCGTGCCCGGCTTCACCCAGCACCCGGAGATCGCCAATGGCGCCTCCGACCTGATGGTCGAAGTGTTCGGCGATGCCGGCAAGCACGCCCGTGCCGCCGTCGGGTCAGGCTCGCTGCCCAGGAACGTCTCGGTCGAGGTGGAAGCCGTGTTCGAGATCGCGTGACGGAGGACGGGGTCACCGCGCGTCTATCCGGTCGTGCCGCCGATATCGGCGCGACGGCGTGGAATGCTTGCGCCAATCCATCCGGCCGCCCCGATCCCCATCCCTTCACCCGCTACGAATTCTTCGTCGCCTTGGAAGAGTCCAAGTCCGCCGTGCCGCGCACCGGCTGGCGGCCGGTCCATCTCGCCGTCGAACGGCATGGCCGCATCGAGGGTTTGATGCCGCTGTACGTCAAGCGGCACTCCCAAGGCGAATACGTCTTCGATCACGCCTGGGCCGATGCGCTGGAACGCATCGGCGGGCGCTATTACCCCAAGCTGCAATCCGCGGTGCCGTTCACGCCCGTGACCGGCCGTCGAATGCTGATCGCCAACGGTGCCGATGAAACGGCAACACGTAACGCGCTGCTAAGTGCCGGGGCAGCGGCGGTAGAGCATCTCGATTGCTCGTCGCTGCACATCACCTTCCCGATCGAGGAGGAATGGCGTGCGGCGGAGGCGATGGGCTATCTGCTCCGTACCGATCGCCAGTTCCATTGGCTGAACCAAGGCTACGACAGCTTCGATACGTTCCTGGCGGAGCTGTCTTCCTCTAAGCGCAAGAACCTGCGCAAGGAGCGCGCGGCGATCCAGGCCGAAGGCATCGCGTTTGATTGGCTCACCGGCTCCGACATCACCGAGGCGCATTGGGATGCGTTCTTCGAGTTCTATATGGACACGGGCGGGCGCAAATGGGGACATCCCTATCTGACGCGTGAATTCTTCAGCCGCATCGGTCAAGACATGGCAGACCAGGTCTTGCTGATCCTGGCGCGGCGGGGCAAAAAGTACATCGCCGGCGCGCTGAATCTGTTCGGCGAAGGCGTGCTTTACGGACGCAACTGGGGCTGCACCGAGTACGTGCCCTTCCTGCACTTCGAGGCTTGCTATTACCAGGCCATCGACTTCGCCATCGCCAAGGGCCTTGCCAAAGTCGAAGCCGGCGCGCAGGGCGAACACAAGCTGCTCCGGGGCTACAACCCTGTGCCCACCTACTCCGCGCACTTCATCGCCCATCCGGGCCTGCGCACGGCCGTGGCGAACTACCTTAAGGCCGAGCGTGACGCGATTGCCGAGGACATCGAAGACTTATCCGCCGCATCGCCGTTCAAGAAGGGATAAAACCCATTCACCTAGCCCCTAGCGGTTGCTAAAAAGGGAGTCGAAATCCGTCCGCGAGGAACCATGCCCTACGATCGCTCCAATATCTTCGCGAAGATCCTGCGCGGCGAGATTCCGTGCGTGAAGATCTATGAAGACGACAAGACCTTCGCCTTCATGGACGTCATGCCCCAGGCCGAGGGCCACACGCTGGTGGTGCCGAAGGAAGAGGCCGAGAACATCTTCGAGCTGTCGCCCGAAGGTGCCGCCGCACTGATCCAAACGGCGCAGAAGATCGCTGCCGCCGTCAAGAAGGCCACCGGGGCGCCGGGCATCATGCTGGTCCAGCTCAACGGGCGGCCAGCCGGCCAGAGCGTTTTCCACATCCACATGCACATCATTCCGCGCCACGCCGGCATCGATCTCGAATTCCACGAGCGCAACATGGTCCCGGCGGCGGAGCTGGAGCCGCTCGCCGAGAAGATCCGGGCGGCGCTTTAGGCGGTTCGCTAGTTTGCAGAGGCTGCCGCAAGGGATGCCTCCCATGCAGACAGTACATATCCAGACACCCCGTATGCCCGCATCTATGGTCGGGATAGTTTGCATATGGGGTTGCCATGAAATGGTTATTGACGTTCGCCTCGGTCTGCGCCGTGACCGCGGCCGCATGGGCTGATCCGGTCACGCAGCGCCTCGACGCCGCAACGGACACCGCAAAGGCTCTGGCGGCGAAAGAGGATTATCGCGGGGCGGCCGAAGCCATCGGCAAGCTGGAGAGCGACCATCTCGTCACCGGTGTGACCGGCTGGCCGGACGCTCAGCTCGAGCATGCGCGTTATCTGGCGAAGTTGGGCGATGCGGATAAGGCGATGGCCACGCTGACCCAGGCCGTCGCGCTTGGGGCCATGGTCAAAGCCAATGACCTCGCCAAGGATGCCGCCTTCACCGCACTGCGCGATCGACCGGCCTTCAAGGCGCTGCAGACCAAGCTGGAACAGAGAAACCGCCTCTGGCAGGACAGCCCGGCCATCGCCACACCGTACAAGCCGGTGCTGAGCGATGAGGAGAAGGCAGCGGGGGTGTCCAAGATCTGGGCCGAAGCGCGCTTCAACTTCCCGTTCTTCGACCGCATCCCCGACCTCGATTGGGACGTCGCCTATGTCGCGGCACTGGCCGACGCGCGCGCCGCCAAAACCACCGAAGACTATTACCGTGCGCTGACGCGCTTCATGGGGCAGCTCAAGGACGGGCACTCGCGCGTGCTGCCGCCCACCGAACTGCAGGACCGCATGAACGGCGTCACGGCCGTCGACACCCGCCTGATCGAAGGCAAGATCATCGTCACCGGCGTTTCCGATCCCGCCCTGACGGCGAAGGGAGTCCGCGTCGGTTCGGAGATCGTACGCATCGATGGCGAGCCGGCGCTCGAGTACGCCAAAACGAAGGTCGCTCCGAATATCTCCGGATACACCCAACAGGATCGCGATGTCTGGCAATACGGCTTCCAGCTTCTGCGCGGACCGGTCGATAAACCGGCCCAGGTGGTGCTCAAGGATGCGCAAGGCAAGACGGTCACTGTCGACCTGCCGCGCAAGCACAATGACGGCCCGTTCGGCTTCCTGCCCAAGATCGAGCGCACGGCCTCGTTCAAGATCCTGCCGGGCGACGTCGCCTATCTCGAAGTCAATTGGTTCATGGACGATGCGGGCATCAAGACGCTGAAGGAAAACTTCGCAGCCGCCTCCGCCGCCAAGGGTCTCATCATCGACATCCGCCAGAACGGCGGCGGCAATAGCGATTACGCCGATGCCCTCGCCCGCGCCTTGGCCGACAAGCCCTATCTCGGATCGCGCTGGCGCGGCGTCGACTACAGGGCGACGTACCGCTCCTGGAACCGGCCGATCGGCTGGGTGCGCGGGACGGCGCCGACCTTCACGCCCGATCCGAACCTGCACTATGCCAAGCCTGTCGTCGTGCTGGTGAGCGGACGAACCTACTCCGCGGCTGAGGATTTCCTGGTGGCGTATGTCTCTTCCGGACGCGGCAAGCTGGTCGGCGAAACCAGTGGCGGTTCGACCGGCAATCCTTTGCTGTTCAAGCTGCCCGGCGGCGGCATGGCGTTCATCTGCGCCAAGGATGACTCGTTCGGCGACGGCCGCATCTTCGAAGGCGTCGGCATTGCGCCGGACGTGACGGTGAAACCGACCATCGCGGATATCCGGCAGGGTCGCGATCCGGTGCTGGAAAAAGCGGTCGCGATCATCAAAGCGTCCCGCTAACCCATAATAAAACGGGCCCTTCAACGTCTTGAAGGGCCCGCACGCGGTAGGGATGGAGGCAAAAGCTAGGGCGCCGACATGGACCGCACTCAAGCGGCACATGACCGGTCACAGTCTGCTTTCCTCGAAGGGCATATGGTGCGCCCGAGTTGAGACACCGAACCCTCGCTATGTCTTTCGCGCTCTTGGCGGATACAGAGGTCCGCGCGACTTCCTTCCGCCGTTGGTTTGCCAGCCACTCCCGTTGTCAAAAAACACGAATGACATGTGGGGAACGGAAGGAGAACTTTCAAGGGGTGCGACAAACGCTGCTTTGTTTGCAAGTACTCGCAATCGCAACATGAACGGATTTTGCGGGCGCGAGCGATGTGCAACGCGAAGCCAGCGTCTGCCTGAGTTATCTTCCGTCCATGTGCGCGGGTGTTCGGAACCAGTCGCGGGAGAGGTATTAAGGTTAGTCGTGGGCGATAATCCGTAGACGGATTATTCTACGAGATGAGCCCTCCTTCCCGGCTTTGCCGGACTTCCCTCCGCGGTCTGAATGCCGATGGCATGAGCGTCGCGCCCGCGGGGGGCAGAAAAGGTGGTGCGAGCCGAAACGGCGCGCCCGCGGAGAGCAGAAAAGGGGAGCACACATTGCTAAGCTCTGCCCCCGCGCTCGGCGTTGACACCACCCCAAGGGAACCCCTTCCGCCTTACGGCGGGTTTCCCAACGGTCCATGTGCTGGTCGAAAAAGTTTTGCGCCCGCGGGGGCAGAGAAATGTGGCGTTCTCTGCTAAGTTCTGCGAACTGGGGACGCGCCGAAGGGGGCAGCCGTGGCGTACGATCAGTTGGAGCAAAGCGCGGTGCGCCGTGCGGCTGATGGGGGGCTGGCGCTTGTCATGGCGCTGCTCGAAGCCGTCGCGTTCGCGGCCGTCATTGGCGCCCTCGTCTATCTCCTGCCGGGTAAACTCTCCGTCCTGGTGCTGAGCCTTTACGGACTGATCTGCATCGGCTTACTGCAAGCCGCCGCGGTGCTGGTTCTGGCGATCATGGCCCTGCGCCTGCTGTTCACCGCCACGCTGCCGCGCGAGGATTGGCGGGCGGTGATGCTGTGCGGCGGCTTCCTGGCCGTGATCGCGCTTTGCAACGGCTATATCCTCGCACTCGGACATTTGTGGGGAAAGGATTTCGGGTTCGCGGTGAACGATATCGTGATGACCCGCTTCTTCTCGGTCGACCAGCGCGCGTTCGATATCGTGGCGGCGGTTCTTGCCGTGCTGGGCGATTTCCTCGATCACGTCACCATGGCCGTGTTCCACCTCTCCCAGGCGCCGCTGGCGCACGCTCTCGGCGTGCTTTCCGCCTGGACCGCCCACGCCATACCGGCAGATGCCGTAACGCGGACCGGTGAGTTCGGACTGATCTCTGGGATCGTCTTCGCGGGATGGAGAGCAGTCGCGCGAGGCGGATGATGACGTTATCCTCTGCCCCCGCGAGCGTTTGCGGCGCGCGGTAGCGCGCCAGAAAACGCGAAGTGGGGGAAGTGGCGCGAAGCGCCGAAGGGGGCCGGCCGTGGCGTATTGCCAACCGAAATCGCTGGGCCATGCGCGCGCAATGCGCAAGCAATTGACTCATGCCGAAATCATCTTGTGGTCACGATTACGCCGTGGCGAACAAGGCGGGTTCCGCTTCCGCAAGCAACATCCCATCGGACCGTACATCGCGGATTTCGCCTGCAGCGCGGCCAAGCTTATTGTCGAAGTCGATGGCGAGACGCATGGATCCGATGAAGAGATCCGGCACGATCAGCGACGCGACGCGTATATGCGAACGCTTGGCTGGCGCGTATTCCGGGTGACCAACGAGGATGTCTACAAGCGGCTCGACGTTGTGCTCGACGGAATTGCGCGGATTCTGCAGGGCACGATGGAGCCGCCTCCGGTTCGGCGCGAGCGCTCACAGCGGAGGGAGAACGAGCCCCCTACCCCTGCTTACGCGCGGGTCTACGCTGTCGCTACCCGCTCCCCCACGGTCTGAGTGCAGGTGACGAGAATTTTGCGCCCGCGGGGGCAGATAAGCACCCGCGGGGCAGAGGGCTACACGTTCTCTTCGCTCTTTTCCGGCGGCGGAAGCTGTTTCGGCTTGGCGTCGTCGGTGATGAACTCGAACACCAGCTTGTCGGCATCGCGATCCAGGAGCACGCGGACGGTGCCGCCATTCTGCAGCTTGCCGAACAGAATCTCGTCGGCCAGCGGCTTCTTGATGTTGTCCTGGATGACGCGCGCCAGCGGCCGGGCGCCGAAGGCATCGTCGTAGCCCTTCTCGCCGAGCCAGCGGGTCGCTTCCGGCGTGAGATCGAAGGTCACGTCACGGTCGATCAACTGGGCTTCGAGTTCGAGCACGAACTTCTCGACCACACGGTCGATGGTCTGGCGGCCGAGCGCCGCAAACGCGATGGTCGCGTCGAGACGGTTGCGGAATTCCGGCGTAAACAGCTTCTTGATCGCCTCTTCGTCCTCGCCTTCGCGCTTGCCGCGGCCGAAACCGATGGCCTCCTTGGCGGCATCCGACGCGCCCGCGTTGGTGGTCATGATGAGGACAACGTTGCGGAAGTCGATCTTCTTGCCGTTATGGTCGGTGAGCTTGCCGTGATCCATCACCTGCAACAGGATGTTGAACAGGTCCTGATGCGCCTTCTCGATTTCGTCGAGCAACAGCACGCAATGCGGATGCTGGTCGACGCCATCGGTCAAGAGGCCGCCCTGGTCGAAACCGACATAACCCGGCGGCGCGCCGATCAACCGGCTGACGGTGTGACGCTCCATGTATTCCGACATGTCGAAGCGCAAGAGTTCCACGCCGAGGATCGACGCGAGCTGCTTGGCGACTTCGGTCTTGCCGACGCCGGTAGGACCGGAGAACAGATAACAGCCGATCGGCTTATCCGGCGAACGCAAACCGGCACGCGCCAGCTTGATCGCGCTCGACAGCGCGGCAATCGCCTTGTCCTGACCGAACACGACGCGCTTGAGATCGTCTTCCAGGCTGCGCAGCGCCTCGGCATCGGTCTTCGACACCGACTTGGGAGGAATGCGCGCCATCTTGGCGATAACCTCTTCCACCTCTTTGACGCCGATCTGCTTCTTGCGCTTGTGCTCGGGCAGCAGCATCTGAGAGGCGCCGACTTCGTCGATCACGTCGATGGCCTTGTCGGGCAGCTTGCGGTCGTTGATGTATTTCGCCGCCAACTCCACCGCCGCCTTGATCGCATCGGCGGTATAGCGGACCTTGTGATACTCCTCGAAATACGGCTTGAGGCCCTTCAGAATCTTGATCGTGTCCGGAACGGTCGGCTCGGCGACGTCGATCTTCTGGAAGCGGCGGACCAGCGCGCGATCCTTTTCGAAATACTGGCGGTATTCCTTATAGGTCGTGGAACCGATGCAGCGCAGCGATCCGGCCTGCAGTGCGGGCTTCAAGAGGTTCGACGCGTCCATGGCGCCGCCGCTCGTTGCGCCGGCACCGATCACGGTGTGGATTTCGTCGATGAACAGGATCGCACCTGCAAGGCCTTCGAGTTCCTTGACGACCGACTTGAGCCGTTCCTCGAAATCGCCGCGATAGCGCGTGCCGGCGATCAGCGCGCCCATGTCGAGGGCATAGATCGTACACGGACGAAGGACTTCGGGCACCTCGCCTTTGACGATCTTGCGCGCCAGGCCTTCGGCGATGGCGGTCTTGCCGACGCCGGGATCGCCGACATAGAGCGGATTGTTCTTCTGACGGCGGCAAAGAATCTGGATGGTGCGTTCGACTTCGGCATCGCGGCCGATCAACGGATCGATGCGGCCCTGGCGCGCCTTGTCGTTGAGATTGACGCAATAGTTCTCGAGCGCGCCGCCGCCCTTCTGCGACGGACGGTCGGTCTCTTCCTCTTCCTCGTTGCCGCGCACGTTCTTCTGCTGGCTCATGCCGGGGCGCTTGGCGATGCCGTGGCTGATGTAGCTCACCGCATCGAGCCGCGTCATGTTCTGCTCTTGCAGGAAGTAGACGGCGTGGCTCTCGCGCTCGGTGAACAAGGCGACCAGCACGTTCGCGCCCGTCACCTCTTCGCGGCCGGAATTCTGCACATGAAGAACCGCACGCTGCACGACGCGCTGGAAGCCGGTGGTCGGCTTGGCATCCTCGCCGTCCTCGATCACCAGCGTGAGCAGCTCGTCGTCGATATAGCGCAGCAGCGATTGGCGCAGCGCCTCGACATCGACATTGCACGCCTTCATCACCTGCGCCGCATCGGAATCGTCGGTCAGCGCAAGCAGGAGATGTTCAAGGGTTGCGTATTCGTGATGCCGGTCGGAGGCGAGCTTGATCGCGCGGTGTAGTGCCTGTTCGAGACTGCGGGACAATGACGGCAATGGCTATTCCTTTTCCATCGTGCACTGCAAAGGATGCTCGTGGCGGCGGGCGAATTCAATCACCTGCGCGACTTTTGTTTCGGCCACCTCGAACGTGAAGACGCCGCAAACACCGACGCCATGCCGATGAACGTGCAGCATGATCTGGACCGCCTCTTCCCGGTTCTTGTTAAAAATGCGTTCCAGAATGTGAACGACGAACTCCATCGGCGTGTAGTCGTCGTTGAGCAGCAGAACCTTGTAGAGCGACGGCTTCTTGGTTTTCGGCCGCGTTTTGGTAACGACGCCGGTCCCTGGTCCCGTGCCGTTGCCGTTGCCGTCCTGATTGTCGTCGCGTCCGTCTCTCATGAGCCGCTCTTGCTGCCGAATATTATAAAGGGATTAACCAGCGATTTCGCAACTGGTCTTAAGCGCCAGGGTTTACGTTTCGGGGATTTAAATCCGTTCCGCAGCGATGTTGCCGCTGCTGCCCATCAAAACGCGCGGCTGCCCGTCCGGCAATAGCGGCAAAGCACATACACGTTTTCCCTGAGGCACCAGCCGCCGGCGGCCCTGGCCGCGAAGCAGTGCTTAGCGACTCATTGTGCATCGCAATACCCATGTTGTGCAACGCAGAATCGCTCCGGGCCGATGTGGCCGGCGGATGCCCCAAGAGCTTCCATTCGCCACACACGCCCCATTTGAGAAATTCGCGTTAAGGGCCGGGAAGCAAATGCTGAAATCCCGAACTTGACTTGCAGAAGTCGCAACTATTTGGTCCTATTGTGATAAGCGAGGGACCCACGAGTGCTTGGGGCTGAGTGCATGACTGAACCATTGCGGTGCCGGAGGCGTGTCGGGCTCGTCGGAGTCCTGGCACTGCTGACCTCCTTGGCCATCGCCTTCGCGACACCGGCCGATGCGCGCCGCCACAAGGTGGTGCGCCATTCCGGTCGCGCGGTCGCGTCGAGCCCGACCGATCCCTCGAAAGATGCCGCCCTCATCATCGACGGCACGACCGGCAAGGTCCTCTACGCCCGCAATCATCTGCAGGAGCGTCATCCGGCGTCCCTGACCAAGATGATGACGCTGTATCTCCTGTTCGACGCGATGAAGCGCGGACAGGTGAACCTCAACACCACGATCCCGATTTCCGCGCACGCTGCCGCGCAGAAGCCGACCAACCTGCATCTGCGCAACGGCGACCAGATCACCGTGGACATCGCCATCAAGGCGCTGGTGATCCGCTCGGCCAACGACGTCGCCGCGGCGGTTGCCGAATATCTCGGCGGCACCGAAGGCCATTTCGCCGAACTGATGACCGCCAAGGCGCGGGCGCTCGGCATGCGCAACACGTTCTACCATAACGCGTCCGGCCTGCCCGACGATCTGCAGATCACCACGGCGGAGGATCTCAGCGTTCTGGCGCGCCACCTCGCCTACGATTTCCCGCAGTATTATCACTATTTCGCGACGCCCTCGTTCAGCTTCCGCGGCGTGGAATATCCCACCCACGACAACCTGATCGGACGCTATCGCGGCGCCGACGGCATCAAGACCGGCTATACCGGCGCCTCGGGCTTCAACCTGGTTTCGAGCGTCGTGCGCGACAACGCCCACATCATCGGTGTGGTCATGGGCGGACGCACGGCGGTCAAGCGCGATCGCGAGATGATGCGGCTGCTCGACCTCGCCTTCAACGCCGCCCGGAACGACAACAAGCTGGTGGCCCGAGCCCAGGTGCCGTGGCAGGTGGCGCTCAACACTGCGCCCAATCCGGCGCTCGCCAATTCCGGCTCGTATATCGCGTTGCCGGGTGGGCCGTCCGAAGGCGACGACGAAGACACTGCCGAACGTCGCGCCGACGCCGAAGAGATCGACGACACGCGTCCGACGCCGCCGCCGCCTTCACTGCCGAAACCGCAGGGCAAGTCGCCAGTGGTTGCGGCTCTGGCGCTGCCGAAAGCACCCATTCCGACGCCGGCACCGAGCCAGCCGCGGACGATCCCGACCACGACGCAGCGCCCGTCCACGGTGGCGATGCTGCCGCCAGCCCCGCGCCCCAATCCCTCGCCGATTCCGTCGGCCGCGCCGCGGACTCAGGTCGCCAGCGCCGCTCCCAAGCCCGCCATGCGCCCGGTGATTCTGGGCGAAGGCGATGTCGGCGACAGCGGCTCGCTGCGCCAGACCCTCGGCCTGCACGACTGGACCATCCAGATCGGCGCCTTCGCCGATCTGAACCTCGCCCGCGCCCAGCTCGCCGCCTACGCGGAAAAGGCCATGGACGTGCTCGGACAGGCTCAGCGCATCGTGGTGCCGTTCCAGTCGGTCGACGGTCACACCCTGTACCGCGCCCGTTTCGGCCCCTTCGCCGAACGGGAAGCCCGCCAGATCTGCGCCCGCCTTACGGAACGCGGCCAGACCTGCTTCGCCGCGATTTCCAGCCGCTAACCCTCCGATTTTGGAGGTGTGTCAAGCACGCTTGACACGTGCGCCCACTTATGTCATGTTTGCTTGACATTTGGACAAGGGTACACGACAGACATGAGCGATCTGGGCCGCCTCGAAGCAAAACCGCAAATCCGCCTGCGCGACACCGTCTCGGCCTTCCTGACCTGGATTGCCGCCGACGCCGTGGCGGGCCTCGCCATTCTCGCGGCCGCCTTTGTGGTGATGCGCAAGAACGGTCACCTCACGCCCCAACAGATCGTGGAGATCCTGCCCGGCGATTTCACGTTCGTGGTCACCTCCACCACGGTGGCCGCGGTGGTCGCTCTCTCGGTCCTGTGGCGCTACACCAAACGCATCCATCCGAATTCCTTCGCCGCTTACCTGCCGGCCGTTCCGGGCCGTGTGCTGATGTGGGCTGCGCTGAGTGGCATCGCCGTGATGGTGATCGAATTCACCATCGAAAACGGTCTCAAGCTCGGGCTCGGCATCTCCTTGCCGATTTCGGTGACGGAACAGGCGATCAATCCCAAAAGCTGGATTCAACTCGCCGTTGGAATCGTCTGCCTGAGCGTCATCGTTCCGTTCTTCGAAGAAGTGCTGTTCCGCGGCTATCTGTTCGGATGGCTGCGGCGCGTAATGCCGCTGTGGCCGGCGATCCTCGTCAGTGCGGCGGTGTTCGCAGCGGTCCACGGACTGTATGTCGCCCGCGGCGGCTTCTCGGGCTGGTTCGGCACTGTCGAGATTTTCGGGATCGGCATCCTGTTGGCATGGTGGGTCGCCCGCACGGGCTCACTGCGACCGTCCTATGCCGCGCACGCCGTGATCAATGCGGTGTCATTCGCACTCGGCTTTTTCCTGCCCGCCTTTTATCCTTGAACCGGCCGTCGGCCCTGTTGTCAGAAAGGAACTCTGCCATGCGGTATTCCAAAGCAGGCTTTTGGGGGCGTCAGATTGCGGCCATGGGCGTGATGGCGCTCGGTCTCGTCGTCATCGTGCTGGTCCCGCCTCATGGACCGTCCATCCCGAAGGCCATCGCCCTTTCCGTGCTGACGGTCTGCTGTGTCGGCCTGACGCTGACGTGCTATCGCAACGCCGATGAGGTCATCATTCACCAGCACAAGACGGCGTGGTTCTGGGGATCGATGACGGCGCTGGGCGCAATCGTGCCGCTGGTGATCGCGGTGACATGGCACCTGTTCGACATCAACGGCTTGTTGCCGTTCGTCCACCCGACACCGGAGGAGTACTTCGTCAACGGCGTCCTCAGCGTGTTGTTGCTGCAATTGATCGGCTATGCGGTATTCCGCTTCGTCGGCAAATTCCGGAACGGTGCGCTGTGAAAAACCGATTGCGCGTCCTGCGGGCCGAACGCGGCTGGAGCCAAGCCGATCTTGCCGAACGTCTCGGCGTCGCGCGCCAGAGCGTCAACGCCATCGAGACCGGCAAGTTCGATCCGTCGCTGCCGCTGGCCTTCCGCATCGGCCGTCTGTTCGGTCTCAAAGTGGAAGACGTTTTCGAAGACGAAGGCGATCAGTAAGGCGCGTAGGATTTCACTTCGGTGAGGGCGCTGCCCGCGGCGTCGTTTATCTGCTGCTTCAGGGCGCAGCGCCGGTCGTTGTGGCGATAGACCGAACGCGCCAGCTCGATGAAGCGCGGGCCGAAATCCCCGACCCGCTCAAGATCGCGAAGGTCGTCTTCCACCTGCCACAGCTCGGCGTTGACCGCCTTCAAGGCCGCCCGCAACGGCACAAGCCCCGGTATCGGCGCTGCGGCCGCGAGCGCCGCGCTGAGCTTTTCGTGTTCCAGCCGCACCGGGCCGAGCTTCGCAGGATCTGCGATCTTCTCGAGCTTCAGTTCCAGAATGGTCACCCGGTCGATCACTTCTCCCGGCGCAGTCTCGATCAGCATGGTACGGCCTTTCCCGGCCGCACTATCCCATGCTTCAGCTCGAACTCAACAGCGCCGCATTGCCGCCGGAGGCCGTGGTGTTCACCGTAAAGGTGCGTTCCAGCGCCATGCGTTGCAGATAATGCGGCCCGCCCGCCTTGGGCCCCGTTCCCGACAAACCCTCGCCGCCGAACGGCTGCACGCCCACCACCGCCCCGATCTGATTGCGGTTGACGTAAACGTTGCCGACCTTGACGCGGTCGCGGATGAACGCCGCGGTGGACTCGATGCGGGTATGGATGCCCAGCGTCAGGCCGTAGCCGGTGGCGTTGATCGCCTCGCAGACCTTGTCGAGATGACCGGCGGAATAGCGCACCACATGCAGGATCGGTCCGAACACCTCGCGTTCGAGAACGGAAATGGACTCGATCGCGAAGACATGCGGCGGGAAGAAAACGCCGTTCTTGTGCTCGGGGCGGAGCGGCAGCTTCTTCAGCAGCTTGGCCTGCCGGGTCATTTTCTCGGCATGCTGTTCGAGGGTTTCGCGGGCGGACTCGTTGATGACCGGGCCGACGTCGGTGGCGAGGTCGAAGGGATCGCCGAGGCGCAGCTCGTCGGCGGCGCCCAGCACCATGTCCAGCATCTTGTCGGCGACGTCATCCTGAAGGAACAAGACGCGCAAGGCCGAGCAACGCTGACCGGCACTGTCGAAGGCGGAGGTCACGGCATCGCGCGCAACCTGTTCCGGCAGCGCCGTGGAGTCGACGATCATGGCGTTCTGGCCGCCGGTCTCGGCAATCACCGTCGCGATGGGCCCGTCGCGGGCGGCAAGTGCGCGGTTGATGACGGTGGCGGCTTCGGTCGAGCCGGTCAGCACGATGCCGGCGAGCCGCGGGTCGGGGAAAATGGCGGCCCCGATCTTCGATCCCGAGCCGGGCAACAGATGCAGCACGTCGACCGGCACCCCCGCTTGATGCAGCAGACGAACGGCGGCCGCGGCGATCAGCGGCGTCGGCGCGGCAGGCTTGGCCAGCACCGCATTGCCCGCAGCGAGCGCGCCCGCGACCTGCCCCGTGAAAATCGCCAGCGGGAAATTCCACGGCGAGATGCAGGCGAACACGCCTTTGCCGTGCAGCGTCAGTTCGTTGGATTCGCCGGTCGGACCGGGCATCGCTTGCGGCGCGAAGTTTTTCCGCGCTTCGGAGGCGTAGTAGCGCAGGAAATCGACCGCCTCGCGCAGTTCGGAGATCGCGGTGGGTAGCGTCTTGCCGCCTTCGCGCACGATCAGCGCCATCAGGGAGGCCCGGTTCTGCTCGAACAGATCGGCAGCGTGCTCGAGAATTTTGGCACGGCCGTCGCCGCCCAAACGATCCCAGTCGCCTTGTGCCTTGTAGGCGAGATCGAGCGCTTCCTTGGCTTCGGCCGGGCCAGCCAGGGCCACCTGCCCGATCACACGCGTGCGATCCGAAGGATCGGTCACCGGCGCCGGAAGGTCGGCCTTCTCCCTGCCGCCGATGATAGGAGCCGCCAGCGGCAAACGCTCCAGCGATTTCTTCATCTCCGCCAAAAGCGGTTCGGCGCGCGGCGGGTCGCTCCACAACAGTCCTTGCGAGTTGACGCGGTTGCCGAGCATGTCGCGCGGCAGCGGAATGCGCGGATTGCGCTTGGGCGTCATCTCGGCAAGCGCCGCGACCGGATCGGCGACCAGCGTATCGAGCGAGGCTTCCGCGTCGGCCATACGATTGACGAACGAGGAGTTGGCGCCGTTCTCAAGCAGCCTCCGCACAAGATACGCCAGCAGATCTTCGTGACTGCCGACCGGCGCGTAGATGCGGGTCGGAACGCCGGGATTCTTGATCGCGTGATAATGCTCGTGCAGCGCTTCGCCCATGCCGTGCAGACGCTGGAATTCGAAATCGCGGCCGGCTCCCAGCACATCCACCGCGGCCAGCGTATGGGCGTTGTGGGTGGCGAACATGCCGTAGATCGCATCCGGCGCCGCGAAGATGGCATTCGTGCAGGCGATATACGACGTATCGGTCGCCGCCTTGCGGGTGAACACCGGATAATCGACGAGGCCCGCTTCCTGGGCGCGCTTGATCTCCGTATCCCAATAGGCGCCTTTGACCAGCCGCACCGGAATGCGCACGCCGTGACGGCGGGCCATTTCGATCAGCCAGTGGATCGTCGGAAGACCGCGCTTCTGATAAGCCTGTACCGCCAGCCCGAGGCCGTTCCAGCCCTTCAGCTCCGGATTTTCCAGCAGCGCCGCGAAGACATCGAGCATCAGTTCGTGACGGTCGGCCTCTTCGGCATCAACGGTGAGACCGATGTTGACACGACGCGCGCGGATCGCGAGATCCGTCAGAACCGGGACGAGTTCGTCGAACACACGCGCGCGCTTGATCCATTCGTAGCGCGGGTGCACCGCCGACAGCTTGACCGAAATCGACGGACGGCCATGGATGGGGGCGTCGTCGTCCTTGTAGTTTTCGGCAATGTCGGCGATGGCGTCGCGATAGTGTTTCAGGTGCCGTTCGGCGTCCGCTTGGGTGTACGCGGCCTCGCCCAGCATGTCGAAGGAATAGCGATAGCCCTTCTCCCGCCATTCGCGCGCGTTGCGGATCGCTTCGCGCATGGTGCGGCCGAGCACAAACTGCCCGCCCATCATCCGCATCGCGGTGCCGATCGCCTGGCGGATCACCGGCTCGCCGGAGCGCGAAATGATTTTCTTGATGGCGCCCTGGAGGTTCCATTCGGGTGCGAGTCCCATGCGCACCACACGGCCGGTCAGCATCAGGCCCCAGGTCGACGCATTGACGAATAGCGAGTCCGATTTGCCGAGATGGCTTTCCCAGTCGCCGGGCGCGATCTTGTCCCGGATCAAGAGATCGGCGGTCTCGTTGTCGGGCACGCGCAGCAACGCCTCGGCGAGACACATCAGCGCGACGCCTTCCTCGGTCGACAGCGCGTATTCCTGCGTCAGAGCGTCAACACCACCCCGGCGTGCGCCCTCGCTGCGAATGCGACCAGCGAGATCACGCGCGAGGATGCTGATAGCGTTATCTTCCTGCGGATCGCGCTGTGCGGCGGCAATCCGTTGAACGGAAATGTGATCTTCATCGGCGAAGTACGCATCGGCGATGGCTTGACGAGTTGAGTCGGCCATGAGGAGCTTCGCGTTATTGTGTCGCGGCCATTCTAGCGTGGAGTTGGCTCAGCGGCTAATGTTGCAGCATGAGCAACGTTCCACAGATCGTCACCACCGTCGCCGAACTCCGTCACCGCATCACCGCCCTACGGCAGGATGAGTCCAAGATCGGACTGGTTCCCACCATGGGCGCCCTCCATGCGGGTCATCTTTCGCTGGTGCGTGAAATTCAGAAGCACGTTGACGTGGTGGTGGTCAGCATTTTCGTAAACCCGACCCAGTTCGCGCCGAACGAAGATTTCGACCGCTATCCGCGCGCGCTGATGGCCGATGCCGAGAAGCTCGGCGCCACCGGCGAGACCGACCTCGTCTTCGCGCCTTCCGTCGGAGAAATGTATCCGCCCGGTTTTGCCACCAAGCTCGACGTCGGCGGACCTGCGCTCGGTCTCGAATCGGACTCCCGGCCGCACTTCTTTGCCGGCGTCGCCACCGTGGTCTCGAAGCTGCTGCTGGCCGCGATGCCCGACGTCGCGATGTTCGGCGAGAAGGACTATCAGCAACTGCTGGTCATTCGCCGGCTGGTGGCGGACCTCGGCCTCGGGGTGCAGATCCTGGGCGCCCCCATCATCCGCGAACGCGACGGGCTCGCGATGTCCTCGCGCAATGCCTATCTGTCGGACGACGAGCGCAAAATCGCCGGCCAGCTCAATGTCGTGCTGCAAAGCCTGATCGCCGACCTGCACGACGGCAGGCCCATCGCCGAGATCGAAGAAGCCGGCAAGCAAGCGCTGCTCGCCGCCGGTTTCAACAAAGTCGATTATCTCACGGTGCGCGACGCCGAAACGCTGGAGCCGCTGTCGAGCCTCGACCGCCCCGCCCGCCTTCTGACCGCCGCAACGGTCGGCCGGACCCGGCTCATCGACAACATGGCGGTGTAAAAGAAAACGGCGCCCAAAAGGCGCCGTCTTCCCCCCTCCTAATCGGTACCGTCAGGCGGTCTTGCGACGCGAACGCCACAGACCGAACAGGCCGGCGCCAAACAGGCCGAGCGTCAGCGGCTCGGGAACATCGCCGCCGGAAGCCGTACCGCGATCGGCGCCGAGTGCATAGTAATAACTGATGGTCTTCTGGCCGCCGGCCGCCAGATCGCCCAGCGCGAACGCAATGCCGATCGCATAGTCGCCGAAGGCACCGTCGTTGACGCCAGCGAGATAGACGTCGGGATCGGTGCTCCAATCGCGGCTGATGCCGACCTTGTGGCTGTCGCTCGACTCGGTACCGATGCAGATCGTCTGGCCCGAGTGCAGACCCGTGCCGCAGGCATCGCCCGACAGGATCGCATTGGCGGTGTCATAAACGCCGTAGGCGTTCACATCCGGATCCGGATCGAGCGTGCGCAGGAATTCGAGACCGCCCAGCGCAAACGTGGCGTTGTTGGTGATGCTGGTATCGACGGCGATCACCGAACGGCCCGACAAGGTCGTCAGCGTGTAGGTGTTCGTCACCGTCAGAGCGCCGTCCGTGCTGGTGCTGGTCCACGACGCAGTCTTGCTCGATCCCGTCGTGGGAGCGACGGTATTGAAGCTCGAGCCGCCGGTGTTGTTGGCGCCCCAGCCGCCGCTGGACGACTTGATATAGAAGCCTTCGAACGGCGTGCCCGGCGTCAGGAAATCGTTGATGCCGTAGGACCCCGTGCCGGTCTTGTCGTATAGGATACCGGGAGGATTGTTACCTCCGGAGCCGAGGGTGCCGTTATCGTTGACGCCTGCCTTGACGAATCCATCCTCGATCACGACCGGCGCGGCTTGGGCGGCCATACACACCACAACCAATGCGGCGGTCGCAAACAGTACCTTTTTCATTGTGCCTCTCCAGATCAACTGCGATGCAGGCCGTCGAGCGCACCTCGCCCACAACGCCCACCTCAGACGCAGGTCACGGAGCAACAAATATGCCAGCGAAATAATTGTTATATTTCAAGGACGGACTTGGCGCGCTGTAAACGATAAGAACGGCGTCAACTTCGCAAACCCAAGGCCGGTCAGAGCAAGCCCAGTTCCGCCAATTGGATCTTCAGCTCTTCGGGCATGTCTTTGCCGCCCTTGATGGCGCGGGCGTCGGCGGGCGCATCGTTGACTTCGAGATAACGCCAGCCCTGAAACGGCGAGCGAAAGCGGCGCTCGGTCTGCACGAGTTCGGGGTCATAGACGATGCCGCAGTGAGGCACGCCGTTCTTCGTCACCTGCTTGAGATCGATCAGCCGATGGCGGGCGCAGATATGGCCCTTGATGACCCAGTAGAGCGAGCCGCCGTCGAGCAACTCGTCGATGCGCTTGGGCATCATCCGCGTGACGTGGACGAGTTCGAGCGGCTGCTTTTTCTTGCGGCGTTCCTTGAGCCGGGCCTGCTGCCAATCGACCAAATCCTGGATGGACTCCACACCGACGCAAAGCTTCACGAGATGAACGGTCATGGCGCCGTCTTAGCCAAGCCGAGCGGGTTCGCCAAGACGATCCTCAAGGGTGTCCACAGCCGCCCTTGCGGAAAATACCTATACGTCAGGCGGTGGAGCGTTTTGTCGTTATTTTTCGCAGGTTTCCGTCGTTTTTCGGCGGCGGACCCGCGCGTCCGGCGACAACATCGGACAGGCCCGGCGATTTATTTCAGACCCCTTTAACGGGGTCCAGACATGGTGAGAAAGACCCATCGCATTGTGGCGTCCCGATGAACCTTCCGATCTACCAATTGATGTACGTCTCGACGGCGTCGTGGCCCCTCAACACCGACGAACTCTCGGCCATTCTCGATGTGTCGCGCGCCAAAAATCAGCGGGCGAACGTCACCGGCTTGCTGCTCCACATCGATCAGGGATTCCTCCAAATCCTCGAAGGCCCGGAAGCTGCGGTAATGGAAATCTTCCGCCCGATCGAACGCGACCGGCGCCATTTCGGCATCCGCGTACTTGTACAGCAGCATGTCGCCGAGCGCCTGTTCGGCGGATGGAGCATGGGCTTCGATCGCTGGACCCGCGGCGAACCGCGGACCGCCGACATGTTCAAGATCACGGCGGACGCAATCGAAAATGCGATCTCCCCCGAGAAGGCCGCAGCACTCGCGGTCCTTCTCAGGAGCTTCTATCGCATCAACACCGGCGGCGGTGCGGCTACCGGTCGATGATCGCCCCGACCAGCTTCTTGATCGCGAACACGACCGTATCGAGCACCAGGAACACGGCGTAGCAGGCGACCGCCATTTTGGCGAAAGCCAGATTGAACTCGGGCATCGTCAGCGCCGCATTGTTGATCACGACCGGCCCGATCACTTGCGCCGCGATGAAAACCGCAGCCGCCAGAACCGGAATGAAGATCACACCGGCAAATTTGTTGGTGATGAGACCAAAGAACAACGCGACCACGACGACATAAACCAGCGTCGGCATGACGCAAAGCGTGTGCAAGAACCCGACGAAATACGTCGGGAAGCTCGTAACAACTTCCATGGCAGACCCCCTAGCCTAGTGCGCTTAGTCTACGCCAAGCAGGCCGGAAGAGCCATCGGGCTCAGTGGTGGGCCGCCGCCGGCTTCAGGAGCCGGGTACGAAGGAAATAAAACAACGCGATCAGAACCACGTAGCCGACATAGATCGCCAGCCAGTTGCGCCAGGTCACCGGCTCGGTCAACGCCGGCAGCCGGATCGCCGCGCCGTGGTCGATCGCGGGAGCCAGCATCAGGGCCACGATGTGGAATGCCAGGGCCGCCAGCGCCATTTCCCACAGCTTCTTCCAGGCCGAGAGCTGGAACGAGGCGATCAGGGCGATAATCAGCCCCAGCACCGCGTTTACCTGATTGAAGCCCAGCCGGAAGATGTCCAGCACGGCATTCAAGGCATTAAGGATCGTGTCCATTGCGCAGCCCCCGTTAGGATTAACCTTCGCGAGCAGACAACAGACCGCAACAGTTTTCAATTCGGACGTGAAGGCAGCTCAGCCGCCGAGCAGCGTTTTCCAGCCGAACAGCAGCAGACCGAGCACGCCGCCCAGCACCAGGACGACCAGGAACAGCGAGAAACAGCCCAGCCCGCAGCCGCCGCAGCCCAGCGCGCGCAGCAACGGCCCACCGTTGAGGTAAATTCTGGTTTGAGGGGGCGGCAGAGGATCGGACATCGCGCAAATCGCCAAGCAACGATTGTGCTTAGCCTGTTTCGGCCCGATCACCAAGGGCGGAGCCAGTCATAGCCGCGCCGCGTCAAATCCCGCGCTCAAGGTGCCCCACCCCACCCACAGCGGAGGACGACAAGCGGCGAACGGCGAGCGTCCGCCGCGTCAGGTCGTCGGCACCGTCAGACGGATTTGCGTTCGCGCACCATCTCGGCGAGCCAGCCTTCCGGCTCGTTGTCGATATCGAAGGTGAAGTGATTGGCAATCGCCTTCACGATCTCAAGCTCGGGATATTTCGCTTTGATCTCTTCGGGCGAGCGCGCCTTGATCACCCCCCAAACGCCGGCTTTGCCGAAATCGTACGAAACCAGATATTCGATCTTTTCCTGCATCAGCTTACCATCTCCAGTGCCAGCGCCGTTGCTTCGCCACCGCCAATGCAGAGCGATGCAACGCCTTTTTTCAATCCGCGCTTTGCCAGCGCATGCAGCAGCGTCACCACAATTCGTGCTCCCGAACATCCGATCGGATGGCCCAGGGCGCACGCCCCTCCATTCACGTTCAACCGCTCGTGAGGCAGATCCAGTTCGCGCATAGCGATCATCGCAACCGCGGCAAATGCCTCATTCACTTCGAACAAATCCACGTCCTCGACCGACCAGCCCGCCAACTCCAGAACCTTGCGGACCGCCCCGACCGGGGCCGTAGTGAACCAACGCGGCTCCAACGCGAAGCTCGCATGGGCAACGATACGCGCGACGGGCTTAATGCTCTGTGACCGTAGGCCATCCGTATTTGCCAATATGAGGGCCGCCGCCCCGTCCGAGATCGAGGAGGAATTGGCCGCCGTGACCGTCCCGTCCGGGGCAAATGCAGGCCTCAAAAGGGGGATTTTGGCCGGATCGGCCTTGCGCGGGGGTTCGTCGTGGGCAACCGGAGACCGGCCGGCCGGCGTTACGGGGGTAATTTCGGCCTCGAAGTCCCCCTCGGCCAGAGCCCGCTTGGCCCGAACCAGCGACTCAGTCGCATAGGCATCCTGGTCCTGGCGGGTGAACTGGAAGTGGCGGGCGGCGTCCTCGGCATAGGTGCCCATCAGGCGGTGCTCGGAGGCATCCTCCAGCCCGTCCAGGAACATGTGGTCCTTGATCTCGCCGTGCCCCAGCCGGTAGCCGCCACGGGCTTTGGGCAAGAGGTAGGGCGCATTGGACATGCTCTCCATCCCCCCGGCGACCGCAAAGCTCCCCCGCCCCAGCGCCAGCCCGTCGGCGGCGACCATGATCGCCTTCATGCCCGAGCCGCAGACCTTGCTGACCGTGGTCGCGGGAACGGCATCCGGAATGCCGGCCTGGCGAGCGGCCTGGCGCGCGGGCGCCTGCCCCATGCCGGCGGGAAGCACACATCCCATGACCGTCTCGCCGATCTCACTTGCGGGAATTTCGGACCGCTCCATCGCAGCGGCAATCGCGGCAGCGCCAAGCTGGGGCGCGGAGAGCGACGACAACTCGCCCTGAAAGGCGCCCATCGGCGTACGGGCGCCGGCAATCACAAAGACGTCGGACATCAGCATTTCTCCAGCCTGATTTTGTCGGTCGCATATCAGTGTATGCGCAACATACAGACCGGAGACGGAGCGGGCGAGCGTGTCAGAAGGTCAACTTCGGGCACTTCCAATGCGTCCAGCACATCATCGCAATTGTGAGCGCAATCAGTTCACGCCATGCGCATTTAAATGCGCGCTGTAAGCCTTGTCGCTTTCCTGAATGTGATGTTTCAGCCAGTCGCGCAGGAAGTTGAGCGTCTCCATGCCGAGACCGGTGGTGCCGGCCTGAAACTTCTGGATCTCGGCCATCACCTGCGTCTTGAGCTTTTCGTGCTCGCGCTTGTGCGCGGCGGCGCCGGGATAGGCGGTCTCCGCGAAGAACTTCTCCTCGCGCTGGAAATGCTCGACGGTATAGCTGGCGAGCCGGCGCAACACGCCGCCGACGACGTCGTTGCTATGCCCTTCCAGCATGCCGGAATGCAGCTCGTTGATCATCGCGATCAGTTTTTTATGATCCTCGTCGAGGACGCGAACCCCGACGCTCATGCCCGGATTCCAGGTCAGCAATGCCATGACAGCCTCTCTTGCAGCACGCCGTCATTCCAGTCCCGCTCTGGTTAAGGACTGCCAAAACTAAACGGTAAGTAGTTTCCCAGAGCGTTGCAGCACCAGCATTTGCAGGGCCGCCGCCGCTTCATCGAATGCGCCTGTCCAATCACCCCAGGTCCGCTGCCGGAACAAGCGCATCGACGGATACCACGCACAATCGGAACGGCCGTACTGCCACATCCAATGCGGCACGCGGCAGAGCAGCACCCATACCGGCTTGCCGAGCGCGCCGGCCAAGTGCGCGACGGAGGTGTCGGTCATAATCACCAGATCAAGCTCGGCCACGGCAGCGGCGGTTTCGAACATGTCGGCCGTGTGCGGCGTCAGGTGGACCACCGGAGCAGCCGGCAGCGCTTTCAGCTCCTCTTCCTGCGGTCCCTTCTGCAAAGAAAAGAGTTGCACGCCCGGTATGTTGAAGTGGGCGAGAAAGTAAGCCAGCTTGGCGTCGCGATCAGCCCGCGATGCATAGGTGCCGCTGCCGCCCCACACGATCCCGACCTTCAACCTCTCTCCGGCCGCGGCGGCGATGATGGGCGCCAGACGCGCGCGCTCCTGCGGATCGGCGGTGATATACGGCTCAGTGGGAATGGCCGCTTCGTCGGGCGTGAACACTCCCGGCAGGCTGCACTGCGGAATATGAAAGTCGACGGCCGGCAGCGGTTCGCCTTGCAGGATGATGCGATCGGCCACTCCCATCGATGCCAGCAGCGCCCGCGACGGCTCGCGGCATTCGACAATCATCTCGCCGCCCAGCGCCTTGACCCGCTTGAGATAGCGCGCCACCCAGATGCCGTCACCGAGCCCCTGCTCGGCCGCCACCAGCAGCGTTTTTCCGGCGTAGGGCCCGCCGTTCCAGCGCATGCCGGGCAGATCACGCTTGGGCAGTTCATCGCGACCGAACCGCGCCTCGTAGTCCTGCCAGCCGCCGGCATAATCGCCGAGCCGAAGCCGGCTGAGAGCACGATCCCAAATCACATTCTCATTCGCCGGCTCGATGGCCAGCGCCGCATCATAGGCATGGAGGGCCTCGCCATCGCGGCCGGCGGCCGTCAACGCAACGCCGAGATTGTGCAGCGAGGTGGCGACATCCGGTTCGAGTTCGAGTGCCCGGCGATGACAGACGATCGCCGCCTCGCAGCGCTTGAGGTCCTTCAGGGCATTGCCGAGGTTCGACCATAGGGCGGCATAATCCGGTGCCACCGCAATGCCGCGCCGGTAGCACGCCACCGCCTCCGGCTGCCGTCCCGTCATCCGTGCCACCACGCCAAGAAGATTCCACACCGCCGGATCGTTCGGATGGACCGCCGCAATCCGGCAGCCGATATCCTCGGCCTCCGCATACCGGCCAGCGGAATAAGCCTGCATGGCGTCTGCAAGGCTGATAACGGTCGACGGTTTTAACTCTTCCCCGGCCACCCGAATTCCCCTCGTTTCACGGCCGCGAATTGACCACGGATCGCACGGCACATCCCGCGCGACACAGGGGCGCGGCACGGGTTCCGGAAATGATGGTTGGGCCGAAATGGCACCCTAGAACAGCCTTCACTCCGTTTGCAAAAGGAAGGCTGGTGCGGTCGAGAAGATTCGAACTTCCACAGGATTGCTCCCGCTAGCACCTCAAGCTAGTGCGTCTACCATTCCGCCACGACCGCAGCTCAGGGGGGCGGGGTGTAGCAAACCCCAAAGCGCTTGTGAAGGGCTTGGAATCCGGCCGAAATTCACCAGAACGGGCTTTCTCGGCCCAAACCGGGCGGCAAACCGCCGCGCGGGCGGTCAGGTGCCGCAATAGAGCTCGTAAAGCAGCCGGACGATGCGCCGGACCCGCGGGTCGGCAACGCTGTAATAGATCGTCTGGGCCTCGCGGCGGGTCGCCACCAAGCCGTCCTCGCGCAACCGCGCCAGATGCTGCGACAAGGCCGACTGACTGAGTCCGGACGACTGCACCAGCTCGCCGGCGCTCTTTTCGCCCGACCCGAGCTCGCACATCACCCGGAGGCGCGCGCCATGACCCAGGGCGCGCATCAGACCGGCCGCCTCGTCGGCCCGGTGCGCCATCGCCTGCATCTGCTTTTCTTCGCTCGCGGCCATCGGCTCCTCGGATGCCGGAATATTAGATTACTCTAATATTAAGGCAAGAGGTGATGTCGGTCGCGCGTCATAACCGAAAACCGGTTCCCACTTTTCGGTGAAGCGCTAGATGCCCTCGCCGTCGACGCCGACGTGGATGCCGCATTCGTCCTTGTCGAGCCCGGCCCAGCGGCCGTCGCGATAGCTCTCGCCCGTCTTGACCCGGCGCGTGCACGGCATGCAGCCGATCGACGGATAGCCGTCGGCCACCAGCGGATGGCGCGGCAGGTTGTGGGCGGTGAGATACTCTTCGAGCTGCTCCTGCGACCAGCCGGCCAGCGGATTGAAGCGGAAACGGCCTTCGAAGAACTCGACCGCCGCCATGCCGGCGCGGGCCCCGGTCTGGAACCGCTTGCGGCCGGTGATCGAGGCATCGAAGCCTTCCAACATGCGGCGCAACGGCAGAACCTTGCGGAAATGGCAGCAGGCATCGGGATCGCTCGACCACAACGTGCCTTCCGGATCGAGCCGATCGCGATCGGCCGCGCGCGGCGCCACGGCCCGCAAATCGCCGAGACCGAGCACATCCTGCAGCCGGTCGCGATAGCGCAGCGTCTCGCCGAACAGCTTGCCGGTGTTGAGGAACAGCACCGGCGTGTCGGGGTCGATCTCCACCGCCATATGCAGCAGCACCGCCGACTCCGCACCGAACGACGAAACCATCGCGACTTTGCGCGGGAACTCGGCGAGCGCCAGCGCCACGATGCCTTGGGCGTCGCGGTTCGCCGCCTCGGCCTGAAGCCGCGCCAGACGCGATGCGGTCGCTTCGTCCAGGCTTTCACGCCGTTCGCCGGCGCGCGGGGCGCCGCTGATGACCGTCACACTCACCCGAGCCAACCCTTCTCTTCGATGATCTTCCGTGTACGAACCGATATGTCGGCGGCCGAAGCGCCCTCGCCGCGCCAGCGCGTGCGGGCCTCGCCCAATTCCGCCGAAAACACTTCCCACTCGGGACCGAAACGCTCCTCCAGCCATTCGCGCAGGCGCCGCGCCAGACCGGGCGCACGGCCGCGGGTCGAGACGCTGAACAACAGATCGCCGCGACGGACGATGGCCGGAACGTGGAAATCGCAGAGCGAAGGCACGTCCTCGACATTGACGAGAATGCCGGCCCGGCGCGCGCGTGCAGCCAGTACCTCGGACAGGTCCGTGGGCAGCCCGGCGACGAACAGAATTCTGAGATCGCCGAGATCGCCCTCTGGGAGCACGGGTATGGGGGTGATACCCGCGCCCGCCAGCAGCGCACGGCGGCGCTCCAGAGCCTCGCCCTCGCCAATGAGGCCAATTCTGGCTGTTTCGGGGGTCAAGACGATCGGGAGCACGGCTTCTGCCTCAGCGAACTACACTGAAGTAGGTGCGTTCTCCAAAAAATGCAAGAACATAGTGTGAATACCTAGTTCTTACGTAGAGATTTGTATTTTAGTTGTAGCCCTTCAGGAGCTCGAGAACCGAGACCCCGATCCGGTCGCCCTGGATGATGATTTCGCCGCGCGCGACGGGCTTGTCGTTGGCCAGGATCAACACCGGGTCGTCCTGGCTGGCATCCAGCTCGATCACCGCGCCGCGGCCCATCCGCAGGAGCTGGTGCATGGGAATGACCGACCGGCCCAAGACCACGGAAATTTCGACTTTGACATTCTGGAGATTGTTCAGCATGGGCCGTACCCTGGGCAACGAAGCACATGCTTAGGCCGACATGCTTTCTCAATCGTTAATAGCTCCCGAATGGACCGTCCGTCCGGGATTCCTGCCCTACCCCGAAGCCGTCGCGTTCATGGAAGAGCGCGCCGCCGCCATCGCCGACGGCACCGCGCCCGAGCTGGTCTGGCTGGTCGAACATCCGCCGATCTACACCGCCGGGACCAGCGCCCGCGAAGAAGATCTGCTCGATCCCCGCTTTCCCGTGTTCAAGACCGGACGCGGCGGACAGTTCACCTATCATGGCCCCGATCAGCGGGTCGGCTACGTGATGCTGAACCTCAGGCCCCGCGGCGGCGACGTCCGGCGTTATGTCCACGATCTCGAAGAGTGGCTGATCCGGGCGCTGAAGCGCTTCGACGTCAAAGGCGAGCGCCGCTCCGACCGCGTCGGCATCTGGGTGGTACGCGGCGACCGCGAGGACAAGATCGCGGCCATCGGCGTGCGCGTGCGCCGCTGGGTGACCTTCCACGGCGTCGCCCTCAACGTGGCGCCGGACCTCACCCATTTCGACGGGATCGTGCCGTGCGGAATCCGCGGCCACGGCGTTACCAGCCTGAAGGACCTCGGAATTGTCGTGAACACAAACGAAGTTGACCTTGCGCTACGCGCAGCCTTCGAAGAGGTGTTCGGCCCCGTACGCATAGCATCGGAATAGCCTGACGCCTTGTCGCACCACATATAAGCAGGATACGGCTCTCAGAATTGTTCCTTTCTGGAGGGTCTGATGCCACGCGTTTCTGCAGCTTTTTTCGTTACCGGCGGATTGTTCGTTCTGATGGGCATGTTCGGCGGCATGTGGATGGGAATGAATGAAGACTTCCGGCTGATGCCGGTGCATGCCCATCTCAATCTTCTCGGCTGGGTGACGATGGCGCTTTACGGCGGCTTCTATGCTCTGACCGCGAAGACCTATTCGAAGCGGCTGGCATGGACCAACTACGCGCTCTCGACGGTCGGCGTGATCGTGATGATCCCGCTGCTTGCGGTGTTCCTGTTGACCCAGAACAAGGCGCTGGCGCCGTTCATGGGAATCGGCGAACTCATCTCGGTTTCGAGCCTCGTGGTGTTCCTGATCTCGGCCGTTCGCGAACTGATCCGCCGCCGCCCGGCGCTGGATGCGGAAGCGTCCGACGTCGATCCGGTGCGGCTGGCAGCCGAATAAGCTTTTTGTTGACGCGCAACTTATCGGAAAACCGCTTCACACTTTTCCGGTTGCGCTAGAACAGCCGCATCACCAGCGGTGCCAGGATTGCCGTGAGAAGACCGTTCAGCGCCAGCGCCAATCCGGCGAAGGTGCCGGCGATGGGGCTGTCGTGGAAGGCGCGCGCCGTGCCGATGCCGTGACCGGCGAGCCCCGAGGCGAAGCCGTGGGCGGCGTGATCGTGAACCCGCAACAACCGCGTGAGCGGCAATGCGATCACGCCGGTGAGAATGCCGGTGACGACGACGATGGTGGCGGTCAGCGACGGCAAGCCGCCGATGAGCGACGCGATGCCCATGGCGATTGGGGTGGTGACCGATTTCGGCGCCAGCGAAGCGAGCACGTCGTGCGGCGCGCCGAGCAGCCACGCGATGCCGACGGCGCTGAAGATGGCGGTGAGCGATCCGGCGAACAAGGCGACGAGGATGGGCACTGCCAGCCGGCGCACGCGCTTGAATTCGGCGGCAAGTGGAACTGCCAGCGCGACCGTCGCCGGACCGAGCATGAAATGGACGAACTGGGCGCCTTCGAAATAGGTCGTGTACGGCGTTTTGGTGGACCACAGCAGCAGCGCCAGCGGAATCGTGGCGACCATCACCGGATTGGCCAGCGGATGGCGGCCGACCATCTTGGCAAACCGGTCGGCGAGCACGTAAGCGGCGAGCGTCGCGAACAGCCACAGCAAGGGGCTTGCCGACAGATAGACCCAGAGGCGCGTGATGTCGGTCATTCGCGATTCTCCAGCTTCATGCGGTGAACCACGAACCGGAAGGTCAGTGCGGTGACGGCGATCGCCAGCGCGGTCGAGCCGAGAATGGCGGCACCGATGACCAGTCCCTGCTTGGCGATCAGCGGCAGGAACTGCACGATCCCCACCGCCGCCGGCAGGAACAACAGCGACAGGTTGCCGAGCAGCGTCGCCGCTGCCGCCTCGCAAGTCCGACGCAGCTTGAGGCTGGCGATACAGCACACGCCGAGCATAGCCATGCCGACAACAGGACCGGGAATGCCCACGTGCAGCACGCGGACGAGAACCTCGCCTCCGAGTTGGAAGCCGAGAAGAATGGCGAAGGATTGCAGCATCAGTAGGTCGAAGCGATATGGAAGCCCGTCAGTTTGGGCGGTTCAGCACGATGGAGTTCGACATTTGTCACGGTGGACCATTGCGGCCCGCGCATACAGATTCCCACGAAGGTCTCTACCTGAACGGTGGGACCGGACACAAGGATTTCCACCGTTCCGTCGAATTGATTGCGGACCCAGCCGTTGAGCAGGAGCTTGCGGGCCTCGTTGGCGGCGAAGGCGCGATACCCGACGCCTTGCACATGGCCTTCGATCTTCAACCGCAGCGACGTGATATCCTCTTCTCCGGCCATTTTCGTTCCCGTCTCAGGCAAATTCCAGAATAACGTCGTTGAGCGCGAGATTGTCGCCCGCACGAACCTTGATCTCGGCAATGGTGCCGTCGCGCTCGGCGAGCAGCACGTTTTCCATCTTCATCGCTTCGACGACCGCCAGCGGCTCGCCCGCCTTCACCTCCTGGCCGCGGTCGACGATGATCGACACGACGAGACCCGGCATCGGACAGAGCAGCTTCTTCGACGTATCGATCTTGGCGCGCTTAGGCATGAACTTGGCCAGTTCCGCCGCGCGGGCGCTGCGCACCGTCACCAGCGCCTGATGGCCGCCCTGGCTGAGCTGATAAGCACCCGGCAAGCGGATGAGTTGGATCGCGTATTCCTGCCCTTGGTCGAGGATCCGCAGCATCGGCTGGCCCGGCCGCCATTTGACTCCGGCGGAGTAATCGGTGCCGTCGATCTTGCTGAACAGTTCGTCACCGGCGAGGAAGGCATCGCTCACGGCGAACTCGGTCGCTTCGAGCGCGACCGTAAACCGCTCCGAACCGTTGAAGGGCCCGTTGAGCGTGCCGGAAATGCCGCTGGCGCGCTTGGTACGGGCGAGCTTGGCGGCGACGGCCGCAGCAACGAACCGTCGCTTGGCGGCCGCATCCATGGCGCGGCTCTTGAACCCTTGCGGGAATTCCTCGGCAATGAATCCAGTCGACAAGCGCCCTTCGCGGAAGCGCGCGTTATGGGTCAGCGCACTGAGGAACGCGACGTTGTGCTTGATGCCGGAGAGCACGAATTCGTCGAGCGCCACGCTCATCGCATTCACCGCCTCGACGCGCGTCGGGGCATGCGTGGTGACTTTGGCGATCATCGGATCGTAATGGATGGTGATGTCGTCGCCCTCATGCACGCCGGTATCGATGCGCAAAGTGGCGGAACCGATCTTGCCCTCGTCCGGCGCGTGATAGCGCACCAGCCGGCCTGACGACGGCAGAAAGCCGTGCGCAGGGTCTTCGGCATAAATGCGGGCTTCCAGCGCCCAGCCCTTCGGTTTCACATCCGCTTGGCGCAGCGGCAGCGCTTCGCCGGCTGCGACGCGGATCATCAGTTCGACGATGTCGAGCCCGGTCACCGCTTCCGTGATGGTGTGCTCCACCTGCAGGCGGGCGTTCATTTCGAGGAAGTAGAAGTTCTTGTCCTGATCGACGGCGAATTCGACCGTTCCGGCGCTGTCGTATCCTGCGGACTTGGCCAGCGCGACCGCCGCGCCGCACATCGCCCGGCGCATATCGGGATCGACGAACGGCGACGGCGTTTCTTCCATCACCTTCTGATAGCGGCGCTGCAGCGAACATTCGCGCTCGCCGAGGTGGATGACATGGCCGTGCTTGTCGCCCATCACCTGCACTTCGATGTGGTGCAAGGGCGAGATGTATTTTTCGAGAAAGAGCCGATCGTCGCCGAAACTGGACCGCGCCTCGTTATGCGAAGACAGCAGTGCCTGGCGCAGATCCTTCTCACTACGGACGATGCGCAGTCCCTTGCCGCCGCCGCCGGCCGACGACTTGACCATCACCGGATAGCCGATCTCGGCGGCAATGCGGGCGGCGTGGCCGACGTCGATCACTTCACCAACATAGCCAGGGATGGTGGGCACGCCGGCATCCTTGGCGAGCTTCTTCGACCAGATCTTGTCGCCCAGCCGGGCAATGGCCTCGGGCGACGGGCCGATGAAGGCCAGTCCGGCAACCCGCGTGACCGCCTCGGCGAAAGCCTGCCGTTCCGACAGGAAGCCGTAGCCGGGATGGATCGCCTCGGCGCCGGTCTTTCTGGCGGCTTCCAGGATAGCGTGCGTGTTGAGATAGGATTCGACTGCCGGGGCCGGCCCGATCCGTACCGCCTCATCGGCGAGGCCGGTATGCAAGGCGCCGCGATCGGCATCGGAATAGACCGCCACGGTGCCGATCCCCATGCGGCGGGCGGTGCGGATGATTCGGCAGGCGATCTCGCCCCGGTTCGCGATCAGAATCTTGTTGAACACGCGTCCCTCTACGCCCCCGTATTTGCTGCGGATACTGCGAACGAGACCGGCATTCTTGCTTTTAGGAGGTCCTCAGGCTCAGGTAAACCCATGTCGGTTTTATCTCGCGTCCACACCCCCTTGAAGGCCGTACCCCGCCAGCTCGGCCGCAACCTGTTCCGTATGCATATCGAGAACGGGGCCTTCGTTTCCCTGGGGATGGCGGTGGTGGGCGGCGGCTTCGCCCTCGCCTTCGGCCGGACCGATGCCATCCTGGCAGCTTCCGGGGCCCTATGCGCCTCCATCGTCGACCGGCCCGGTCCGCTGCCGGTCAAAGCCCGCATGTTCGCCCTGGCGGTCGCAGGCGCGTGCCTGCTGGCCTTCCTGACCATGGCTGCCCACGAGCACCGGTTCCTGATGGGCGTCCTGGTGGCGTCGATGAGCATTGTCTCGGGTCTGGTCTCGGCTTACGGCCAGCGGGCGATCGGACTGGGTGTGGCCGCCGTCCTGGCGCTCCTGTTCGGCATGGCCGCCAACCAAGCGGCGCTGCTGCCGATCTCCGGCTACATGACCTTCTTCGCCGCCGGCGGCGTTTGCTACACCCTGTTCGCATTGGCCGCCTCGGCCGTACTCGACGACCGCAACCGCCGGACCTACCTCAGCGAAGCCGTCCACGCCTTCAGCGCCTATCTGGCAGCCAAGGCGGAGCTCTACGATCCCCAAGCGCGGACCGACGAAGCCCTGCGCCGGCTGGTGGAGGCGCATGCGGCGTTCATCGAGAAACTTCAAGCGGCACGCGACTTCATCTTCCTGGGGCGCAAGACGGCGGCGCGGCGGCGCTGGATGGCAGCCCTGCTCGCCCTGCTCGACGTGTTCGATACCTTGGTGTCGAGCGATGCCGATATCGAGACCTTGCGCAATTCCGGCCATACCGGACTGCTGGAACAGTTGAAGACCCTCACCGACGCCTTCGCCGACGACTGCGAGGAGCTGGCCCTGGCATTGACCACGCCGGGCAAGCGGTTCGACTTCAATGCCCATGCCGACGAAATCGCCGCCTTGCAAGCCGAAGTCGAACAGATGGCCGCCACAAGCTGGGGACGCGAGACGCTGGCGACATCGGCGTTCCGCTCCACCGGTCACAAGCTCGGGCTCGGCATCGCCCGCATGGAGCGGCTGGCGCAAGCCGCCGATCCCGACGCCGACGCCCGCACCATCCTGCCCGACGTCGACCTCGAAGCCTTCGTCCATCGCGACCGCATGGACGCGCGCGTGCTCGCCTCGCAGTTCAGTTGGTCCTCGCCGGTGTTGCGCTACACCCTGCGGCTGACCGGCGCGATGGTCTCCGGTTATCTCCTGACGCTGCTGATGCCCGGAATGCTGCACGGCGGCTGGGTGCTGCTCACCACCATGCTCATCATGCGGGCGAGCTACGCCGTCACCAAGCAGCGCCGCAACGACCGCATCGTCGGGACGGCCGCGGGCTGCGTGGTCGCCGCGCTTCTGGTGCATTACGTTCCGGCGCCGCTGCTGTTCATCCCGGTGATTTTCACCGTCGGCGGCGCGCATGCCTTCGCCACAGTCGATTTCCGCGTCACCGCGCTGTGCGCCTCGATCACCGCCCTGTTGCAGCTTCACTTCTTCGGGCCCGCCGTCGAACCGGGAACGGTGCTGGTGCTGGAGCGGCTGGGCGATACGCTGGTCGGCGCAGGGCTCGCCTGGGGCTTCAGCTATCTGTTGCCGAGCTGGGAATGGAAGAACGTGCCCAAGCTGGTCGCCGTGATGGTGGACGCCGACCGCGCCTATGCCGCCCTGTCGCTGGCGCGGCGGCGCAACGACCACGACTTCCGGCTGGCCCGCAAGCGCGCCCACGACGCCACCGCAAACCTCGCCATGACCGTGCGGCGCCTCGCCGACGAACCCAAGATCGACCGCAAAGTGCTGGCCGATCTCAATGGCCTCGTCAGCGCCAACTATCTGTTGGCGTCGGATCTCGCGTCGATGCGCGTGCTGTTCCGCACCCGCAAAGCCGAACTCGATGCCGACGCCACCGAAAAGCTGCTGACCACCGCACGCGGCAACATCGACCAGACGCTCGACACCAATGCCGTTCCGGAACGGCATAAAGGCCACCTGCACCGCCGCAGCCTGGGCGAAAGCCTCGGCGGCCATAACGCCATGGTGTCGCTGACGCGGCGCCTGATCCACATCGAACGCACCGCCGAGCGCGTCGCCATGCTGGCGGCGCGCATCCCGAAACAGGTTTGAGGACCGATATGGAATACCATCGCTCGGAAACATTCGCCGCCGCCGGACTGCCGTTCTCGGAAAGCGCCCGCGTCGGCGACGTGCTGTATCTTTCCGGCCAGCTCGGCAACCGGCCGGGAACCAAGACACTGGTGCCCGGCGGTCTCGAAGCCGAAGCGCATCAAGCGATGCGCAACATCGCCCACACGCTCGCCAAGCATGGGCTGACGTTCGACGACGTATTCAAGGTCCAGGTCATGCTCGCCGACATGGCCGAATGGGACGCCTTCAACGCCGTCTACGTCACCTATTTCAAACCCGACCGATTGCCGGTGCGCTCCGCGTGGGGCTGCAACGGCCTCGCACTCGGAGGCCGCTGCGAAGTGGAGTGCTGGGCCTACACCGGCAACCGCTAGAGTTATTTCGCCTTCATCACCTTGTCGCGGGCGGTGCGGAATTCGCTGTCGGCATGCCAATTCGGCCATTTGTCGGAATTGGCCAGCGTGTCGCCCAAGGTGTGCAGGATTTCGACGTCGGCGGACATGCCGGAGAAATCCCACTTGGGATCGAATTCGTCCGACGGTTGATGATAGTGGTGCGCGAGATAGTCGTCGCCCAGCGCCTTGGCCCGCGCCTTGCCGCCGTCGATCAAATCCTCGCCGCCGCCGGGCGTGATCGCCGGGACGCCCGCGCGCGCCAGACTGAAATGATCGGAGCGGAAGAAGCCGCCCTTCTCGGGCTCTGAATCGGGCGAGATCACGCGGTTCTGCGTCTTCAAGGCATCGGCGAGCACGTCTTCGAGCTCGGACTGGCCGCTGCCGGAAAGGCTCATATCGCGGGCGCGTCCGCCGGCAATGCCGCCATCGAGATTGACCACGCCGACGATGTGCCGGAGCGGCCAGACCGGATGCTCGGCGAAATACTCCGACCCCAGCAGGCCTTGCTCTTCCATCGTCCAGAACGCGAAGCCGATCGAACGCTCCGGCTTGCCGTCGTGAACGAAGGCCTCGGCCAGTTCCAGGATCATCGAAACGCCGTAGCCATTGTCGACCGCGCCGTTGTAGATCTTGTCGGTGCCGGGAAGCTCCGGCTTGATGCCGAGATGATCCCAATGGGCGCTGAACATCACCACATCGCCGGGGGCCTTCTTGCCAGGAATGACGCCGACGACGTTGCGCGTCTTGACGTGGCTGATGTGCGACACGGCATGAACGCTGAGCGTCTCGCCCGCCATCTCGACCGCCTTGAAGCCGCGCTTGTTGGCGGCAGCCTTGAGGGTCGCGTAATCGAGCCCGGCACGCTTGAACAGATCCTTGGCGGTGTCGAGCGTCACCCAGCCTTCGATCTTGACGCGATTGCCGTTCTTGTCCTTGTTCTCGAGCCAGTACTTGCTGCCGGAATGGGAGTTGCGCACCACGTTCCAGCCATAGGCCGCCGGCACGGTCTCGTGCACGATGATGGCGGCGGCGGCACCCTGGCGCGCGGCTTCCTCGTATTTGTAGGTCCAGCGGCCGTAATAGGTCATCGCCTTGCCCTTGAAGAAGGCGGGATCTGGCGCGGCGTCCTCGTTGCCGGGATCGTTGACCAGAATGACCACCGTCTTGCCCTTGACGTCGATGCCGGCGTAGTCGTTCCAGCCGTATTCCGGCGCCACGACGCCGTAGCCGACGAACACCAGCGGCGCGTCCTTCACCTCGACCGTGCCGGCGGCGTATTGCGGCGTCCAATAGGTGACCGCTTCCGGGAAGTTGGGCGTCAGCGAACCCTCGCGGGTGGCGAACGAGAACGCCGACTTCGGTCCGTCGAGCGCGATTACCGCGGCGGCGACATTCTGGAAATAGCTGCCGTGATTGCCCGGCTTGACGCCGATCCGTTTCAACTCATCGGCGATCCACTGCGCGGAAGCCTCGCCGTTCACCGTACCGGGACCGCGGCCTTCGAAGGCATCGTCGGCAATGGCTTTGTCGCGCGCGGCGATATCGGCCGCCTTGATGTCCGGACTGGTGACGGGATGGACCGGATATCGGGCCGGAGCCGCCCCGATCAGGAGCAGCGCAGCACACGCGGCAGACGCAGAACGCAACAACGGCATAACGGCAGGCCTCCTCTAGACGAGAAGGCGATGTTAAAGGCGCGCGCCCCCGCCGCAAATCACAATCCGCGGCGCCGCCAACCTGCCGCAGAGTTCGGCGAACGCTAGTGCCCGTCGTCGCTCCAGTGCGGCGGATCGGTCGCGAGCTTGATGACACCGAACGTCGCGCCGATCTTGGCGACTTCGGGATTGGTGCCGTCGCGCGGCTCGGTCAGCACGTAATGCACGTTGCCGTCGAAATCGCGTACGCTGAGCCGGCCCTGCCACGCGATCGTCATGTCGACGGCGCGGCCGAAGATATGGCGGCTCTTCAGCGACGGCAGGAACTGCAGGCCGTAGCATTCGGCCATCGCTGCCGCTGCGGCTTTGGCATCGCGCACGTTGCCGCCATGCGTCCAGTCGATGCCGATGCCGTCCATCGCAGGCACCGCCGCGGGCGCCTGAGACAGGTTGGCGATCATCCAGCACCAATGCATCAGATAGGCGCGTTCCGGCGGCCGCAACGTCGCCTGCACATCGACCTGCGCCCCGCCCCGCTGCAACGCCGAGACAAACGCCCACACCTTGCCGCGCCAATCCGGATGAAGATCGTCGATCGACCGGCTGCCGGTAAAACGCGCACACCATTCGGGCCCGCTGAATTCGGCCATGACTGCACCCCCAAGTGCCGAAAAGCGAGGCACCATAGCGTGATTCTGGCCGGCGGCTGCGCTCAATTGGTTGGGACACCAACAATCCCACCGCGCGGCGGGCGCTTCATCACCAGCGTCGCTTCGTCTTTGTAGATTGTTTCGTGCGAGCGTACGAAACCGCACTTTTCCGCCACCCGGATCGACGGCACGTTTTCCGGCACCATGATACAAAACACTTCGCTGCCCAACTGCCGGTCCATCCAGGCGAGCGCGGCGCGCGTCGCTTCGGTGGCATAGCCGTGGCCGTGAAAGCGTGCCGCCAGCGACCAGCCCGCCTCGGGCAAGTCGTCGATGCGAGGCTTCATCTCGCGCCGGACCTCGAAGGCGCCGGTCATCCCGACATACGCGCCGCTCACCTTCTCCTCGATGGCGAAGATGCCGTAGCCGCGCACCGCCCACATGCCGAAGCCTTTCAGGAACCGCGCCCAGGCGTCTTCGCGGCTCATCGGCTCGCCGTGGAAATAGCGCTGGACCACCGGGTCCTGCCACATCGCCAGCATGCTTTCGAAATCGGCCTCGCGGTGGCCGCGCAGGATCAGGCGGTCGGTTTCGAGGGTCGGAATGGCGAGATCAATCATGGGTTTGACGGCTCAGTTCGGCAGCTTCAGCAAGATAATTGTTTTGCGGAATTGCGCGATACCCCTGGGGGGAGAGCGGATGTGCAGAAAACGCAGAAACCGGAATTCAAATCGACAAAATCGGCATCAAGCGATTGAGCGGCAATGACAATCGCTCTGCGATTTCAGCCACGGAAGCCCGCTCATTCCCGGAACCTGCAACAGACACGCAGCTTCAAGCGGCCGGATGTCGGGACGCCTGTCTGGAAATATGGTGACGGTTTGGCGGACGGCAAGGCCTCACCGAACGCCTTGCGCTAATCTTTCCTCCCCTGCGGTGCTGCGGCCGTCCAAATTGCAAGATGCCCGGACAGCGGGGGAGGTGGATTGCAGCGTAGCTGCAAGACGGAGGGGGGACCGCAATGCGCGAAAACGAAACCGGTGCGCGCAACTTCGCCAAGTCTTTGCGCCGCCGCATGACGGAAGCCGAGACCATTCTCTGGTCACGCCTTCGCACCTGGCGCGATGGCGGCTGCATCTTTCGCCGCCAGCATCCTATCGGTCCCTACATTGCCGATTTCGCGTGCATGAAAGCGAAACTTGTCATCGAACTCGACGGCGAACAACACAGCGATGACGCCCATCGCCCGCACGATCTGCGCCGGGACGCGTTTCTGCAGAAGCATGGCTGGCGCGTGATCCGCATACCCAACGAGCGGGTTTATACCAAGCTCGGCGAAGTCCTCGATATGATCGGCGAACTCACAGTCCCCCCTCCGTCTCGCGGCTCACGCCGCGATCCACCTCCCCCGCTATCCTGAAACTGTGCGGCGCCATCGGCAGAGCACCGCGGGGGAGGAAAGATCGAGCGTAAATCTTCCGGTATTGTTTAATTCACGCGGAGACGCGGAGGGAGCATCGCTTGCTGGATTAAGATCGCACATTTTGAGCCGTAGAGTAGACTAGCGCACTCTCTCCGCGTCTCCGCGTCTCCGCGTGAAATTCTCTTGTCCTTTTTGACCAGCTATTTGCGAACGCGAATAACCCAGCCCACAATCAGTGCAGTAACTGCGAACGCAAGAAAGCCTATAGCGGGCATTTCATTGGAGAGTAGCCGCACTTCGCGGGGGACAAATTTCGAGTACCCGAACGCCCAAATCGCTCCCGCGGCTAGCAAACCGTACTGCCATTTTCTGGCTCTGTCGAACGGCTCACTTTCATGCTCCTGCCACGCGACATTGCCGAAACACCAAACAACGAACGCCATGTTCACTATGTCCGCCGTGAGCCCGGAACATTCAATGCGCGATGTGAGCCCCTCAAGGAAATGTGGCCTCGAACTAAAAATCAACACCAGTGCCGAGAGGATAAATCCCAAAATGGCAGAAGCTATTTCCGCAAATCGGCGTTTCGACATTTTGCCCCCCTCCACAATCTACAACGGCTCGTTCCCGTGTTTCTTCCACACCGCCGGCACGTCCTTGTTGCGCAGCATCCGTAGCGCGCCGGCGACGCGTTTGCGGGTGTTGTGCGGGCGGATGACTTCGTCGACCCAGCCGCGCGACGCGGCGATGAAGGGGTTGAGGAACTTGTCCTCGTATTCCTTGGTGCGCGCGGCGAGCGCTTCGGGATCGCCGGCGTCTTTGCGGAAAATGATTTCCACCGCGCCCTTCGCGCCCATCACGGCGATCTCGGCCCACGGCCAGGCATAGGTGACGTCGCCGCGTAAATGCTTTGAGGCCATCACCAGATAAGCGCCGCCATAGGCCTTGCGGGTGATGATGGTGACCTTCGGCACCGTCGCTTCGGTGTAGGCATACAAGAGCTTGGCGCCGTGCTTGATGATGCCGCCATGCTCCTGGGCCGTGCCGGGCAGAAAGCCGGGCACATCGACGAAGGTCACGATCGGAATGTTGAAGCAGTCGCAGAAGCGCACGAAGCGCGCCGCCTTGCGCGAGGCGTCGGCATCGAGCACGCCCGCCAGCACCAGCGGCTGATTGGCGACGAAGCCGACCGTGTTGCCTTCGATGCGGCCGAAACCGGTGATGATGTTCTTGGCGAACTCGGCGCCGATCTCGAAGAACTCGCCCTCGTCCGCGACCTTCAGGACCAGCTCGCGCATGTCGTAAGGCTTGTTCGGCGTCTCCGGCACCAGGGTGTCGAGCGACATCTCCACCCGGTCGTAGACGTCTTCGGTCGGAATATGCGGCGGCTTATCGCGATTGTTGAGCGGCAGGAAATCATACAGCCGCCGGATTTCCTCGAGGCAGATGATATCGTTCTCGTAAGCACCGTCGGCGACCGACGATTTGGTGGTGTGTACCTTGGCGCCGCCGAGCGTCTCCGGCGTGACATCCTCGTGCGTGACGGTGCGCGTCACGTCGGGGCCGGTGATGAACATGTAGCTCGTGCCCTGGACCATGAAGACGAAATCGGTCAAGGCCGGGGAATAGACGTCGCCGCCCGCGCACGGACCCATGATGACGGAAATCTGCGGGATCACGCCGGACGCGATGACGTTGCGCTTGAAGATCTCGCCGAACCCCGCCAACGAGGCGACGCCTTCCTGAATGCGCGCGCCGCCGGCATCGTAAAGTCCGATGATCGGCGCCTGGTTCTGCAGCGCCATATCCTGAAGCTTGCAGATCTTCTCGGCATGCGCTTCCGAGGTCGAGCCGCCGAAGACGGTGAAGTCCTTGGCGAACACATAGGCCATGCGGCCGTTGATGGTGCCCCAGCCGGTGACCACGCCGTCGCCGGGAATGCGCGTGTTGTCGGATCCGAACTCGTAATTGCGGTGCTCGACATACATGCCGAACTCTTCGAACGAGCCGGGATCGAGCAGAAGCTCGATGCGCTCGCGCGCCGTCAGCTTGCCCTTCTTGTGCTGGCCCTCGATCCTGGCTGCGCCGCCGCCGAGCCGCGCCCGCGCGCGGCGTTCTTCGAGTTCCTGGATGACGTGCTTCATGGGCGAACCCCGGAGGAAATCATGGGGAAATGTAGTGCGGGGGCATTTAACTGTCATCCCCGGCCGACCAGCCTTGCGCGAAGCGCTATGGCTGGGAGGGAAAGGGGACCCAGGAGCAGAAATCTGCACACTGGATCAAAAAATGCCGTACCTCATCCCAATCTTTTCAGAAACGCGACGACCTGGGTCCCCTTCCGTTCGCTGGTCGAATACGCTGTCGCTATCGACCGCTTGCTCAGCCGGGGATGACACTATTGCTTTGAAAGACGCAAAAAACTCTCCGCCACCTTCACTGCATCAAGCAGCCCTGCGGCGCGCTTTTCGGCTTCGGTGTCCCTGCCCCAACGTTCGACTTGAAAGCGTTCGTCGAGCTGGCTGAGACTGAACGCGGCTTCGGCGTCGAGGCGGCCTTCCGCCAGCGCCAGGGCGAGCACCAGCGAGCCGAGGATCGGCGCGACGGTCGCCAGCGCGGTGAGCGCGAACGGATCGTAGGCCTCCACCGCCCGGCGGAACGCGGCGACGGCCTCGTCGGATTGGGCGAAGTGGACGATGCCGGGACGGGTCCGCAGCCGAACGCCGTAGCGCTCGGCGGCCCAATCGAGCAGCGGATCCCATTCGGCGGACTGCATCGTCACCAGTTCGGCCGGATGCTCGGCGCGATAGCAGAGAAGATCGTTGAGGAATCCCATCACCTGCCCGATCACGCCCTCGCGCATCGGCGCCACGCGATCGAGCGCCGTGTTGGCAAGCTTGGTCAGCACCATCGCATCGGGCGCGATCTCGTCACCCTGTTCGCGCCATTCTTCGGCAATCGCTTCGGCGAACGCCAGCGTCGGTAGTTCCAGCGGCGCGCGCGCCGGCGTCTTCACCGGACGGCCATCAAGCAGAATGCGGAACGGAGCGGCGGAGACGGAGACCTCTTTGTAGAAACGCTTCATTTCTTCTTTCCGCGCGGCGGACCCGGCTTCTTGGCTCCCGACTTACTGGCGCCCGGCTTCTTGGTGCCGAACTTGCGGTCGCGGGTAATGCGACCGAAGACCTTGGGATCGGATTTTGCGGCCGCCGAACGGAACGGCTTGTATCCCGATTTCTTCGCGGCCGGTTTCTCCGGCTTGAACGAGAAGGTCTTGGGCTCGGCATCGGGATCGAAGCCGAGAGATTCGAAACTGGTGCGCATATGATCGGGCAATGGCGCGGTCACTTGCAGGCGGCCGCCGTCGGGATGGGCGATGTCGATGCAGCGGGCATGCAGATGCAGACGGTCGGCAATCATGCCGGTGCCCTTGGCGGCATCGCCGCCGTATTTGAAATCGCCAATGATGGGCGTCCCGAGAAAGGCAAGATGGACGCGGATCTGATGGGTGCGCCCGGTCACCGGCTTGGCGGCGACAAACGCAAACTCCTCGCCCGCTTCGCCCATCACCATGTAGTCGGTGATGGCGTGCTTGGACTCGTCGCTGTCGCGGACCGTCATTTTCTCGTCGCGGCCATGCGGACCGTGGCCGCCTTCCTTGAGCAGCGCCGCCTTGACGGTGCCTTGCTTCTTGGCCGGCACGCCTTTGGTCAGCGCCCAATAAATCTTCGAGGCATCGCGCTGCTGCAACGACTTGGCCAGTGCGGCGGCGGCGGGAACCGTACGCGCGATCACCAGCACGCCGGAGGTGTCGCGGTCGAGACGGTGGACCAGACGCGGACGCTGGCGCTTCTCGAACATCAGCGAGTCCAGCATGCCGTCGATGTGCTTGGTGAGGCCCGAGCCGCCTTGCGTGGCGAGGCCCGGCGGCTTGTTGAGCACGATCACCGAGGAATCCATGTAGAGGACATAGTCCTGCAAGCTGCCCTGCATCTGCGGCTGCGGCGCGCGCGGCTTCTCGGTCAGGTTGCCTTCGGTCACCAACGGCGGCAGGCGCACCATCTGACCGGCCGCCAGCCGGTCGGACGCCTTGGCGCGGCCGCCGTCGATCCGCACCTGCCCGGTGCGCAGCAGCTTTTCCAGCCGGCCGTGCGTGAGCGCCGGATAATGCCGCTTGAACCAGCGATCCAGCCGGATGCCGTCGTCGTCGCGGTCGATGCGTTGTTCGCTGGCCATTTTGGGTTGCCGTGGGGTCGCGATGGGGGTTCTAGTAGGCTTCCATAGATTCTACCAGTACCCGGAGCTTGCCCATGCCGCCTCTGCCCTTGCTCTTGCTTGTGATGGCCGGAGGCGCGCTCGGGACCGGTGCCCGCTACGCGGTTTCGGGGCTTGTGGCGGCCTCCATCGGCGAGACGTTTCCCTGGGGCACGTTGATCATCAACATCACCGGCTCGTTCATCATCGGCTTCTTCTTTACCCTGACCGCGCCGGACGGGCGGCTGTTCGTCTCCGGCGGCACCCGCCAGTTCGTGATGACCGGCTTCTGCGGCGGCTACACCACCTTCTCCTCGTTCTCGCTGCAGACCCTCAACCTGATGCGCCAAGGCGAGTGGATGGCGGCGAGCGGGAACGTCGTGGGCTCGGTCACGCTCTGCATGCTTGGGGTTTGGCTGGGCTCGCTGACCGCCGGATTCATCAACCAGTTGAAGGGTGCGTGACCATGACGAAAATTCCGTCCGACGCGAAACTCCTTCGCATCTTCTTCGGCGAGGCCGACCGCTTCGAGGGCAAGCCGCTCTACGAAGCCATCGTACTCAAGGCGCGCGAAATGGGGCTGGCGGGCGCTACCGTCCTGCGCGGGCCGATGGGGTTCGGCAAATCGAGCCGTCTGCATACCGCGAAAATCCTCCGCCTTTCGGAGGACTTGCCGCTGGTGATCGAAATCTGCGATTCCGAGGAGAAGATCGACAGCTTCCTGCCCGTGCTCGACGCCATGATGGGGTCCGGCCTGGTCACCATCGAAAAGGTCACGGTATTGCGTTACGGCGACAAAAAGCCCGCCGGCGGCCCGGCCGATCCGGCCGCATAGGGAGTTTCCCCTACGCAAAGCCCGGTAAAAATAAACCTTCCCGAAATGGATGTACTCTATCGTCCGTTACCGGACCGGCTGTGTACCAGGAGAGGTTTCTTTGAGCGCTACCAAAGACGTCGAGACCTTTCCCAAGGCCAACGTAACCAAGGCCTTCGTCGAACGCGAAAAGAACAAGCAGCTCGCCGCCGGGGCCATCATCGCCGAAATCACCGAGACCCCGACGCATTGGGTTCTGACGACCATCTGGCCCGAGTAAGTCCGCTCTCCCGCTAAGCCCGCATTCCGCTCAATCGACGCCACGCATCTCGATGGCGACCAGATTGATGAGGCTGCCGCGCCCGTCGCGCTCGATCGCAACGACGTGGAAATTCTTCTTCACACCCGCCTTGAGAACGATATCGCCCGGCTTGGGATGATCGTCGCCGCAATCGAGGCGATCGGATTTGTCGCCGGCCTTCGGCGGATACGGCTTGCCGGCCGAGCAATCCAGCACCGGTCCGTACTTGCGCAAGGCGTCGCGATAGAACGGGGCGATGCGGTCGACCGCATCGTTCGAATCCAGCTTCACGGCAACGATCTTCATGCCGAAGCTGCCGAACGCGCCGGTGATGCGGGCGGACGACTCGTCGTCCTTGCCGTCCTTATGCAGCTTGGCGCCGGGATAGAACGGCAGCCCGACATCGCGCGCGGACGCATCCGTATGGACGCCGAGGCCGAAATTGAAATCCCCGCCGAAAGCCCGCGGCACCACAGTCACGATCACCGCGACAACCACCACCGCGCCATAGACCGTCCACCAGAACTTGTTCATCCGCGACTCCCGCTTCGATGCCGGCGGGATTGAAACCCAAGCCTTTGGCCAATGCGATAGTGTAGAAATAAAATAGCGCCCGCCGCCGATCACGATTCCGCGCGCTTGGCCCGGAGCTTGGCCCAGTAATCCAGGCGCTTCTGGATCTCACGTTCGAAACCGACTTCCCGCGGCTGGTAGTACTGCTCGCGCGCCATGCCGTCGGGGAAATAGTTCTGGCCCGAAAAGCCGTCTTCGGTATCGGGATCGTATTGATAGCCGGAGCCGTAACCGAGATTCTTCATCATCTTGGTCGGCGCATTAAGGATATGGGCCGGCGGCATCAGCGAGCCATGATCGGACGCGGCGCGGCGGGCCGCCCCCAATGCCTTATAGACGCCGGTCGATTTGGGCGCGGTGGCGAGATAGACCACGCATTGGGCCAGCGCCAACTCGCCTTCCGGCGAGCCGAGGAAATCGAACACGTCCTTGGCGGCAACCGCCTGCACCACCGCTTGCGGATCGGCGAGCCCGATGTCTTCCACGCTCATGCGCACCAGACGGCGGGCGATGTACAGCGGGTGCTCGCCGCCCGCCAGCATGCGCGCCAGCCAGTAGAGCGCCGCATCGGGATCGGAGCCGCGCACCGATTTATGCAGCGCCGAGATCAGATTGTAATGCTCCTCGCGGCTCTTGTCGTAGATCGGGGCGCGGCGCTGCACCGCTTCCACCAGCGCGGCGGGATCGAGCGGCTTCACCACCTTCAGCGCGGTGACTTCCTCGGCGAGATTGAGGAGATAACGCCCGTCGCCGTCGGCCATCGCCTTCAGGGTCGAGCGGGCGTCGTCGTCAAGCGGAAGGCTTTCACCGGTGTGGGCTTCGACACGACGGAGCAGGGTTTCGAGCGCGGCGTCGTCGAGACGATGCAGCACCAGCACCTGGGCGCGGCTGAGAAGCGCGCCGTTGAGTTCGAATGACGGGTTTTCGGTGGTGGCGCCGACCAGAACGACGGTGCCGTCTTCGACCACCGGCAGGAACGAGTCCTGCTGGCTGCGGTTGAAGCGATGGATTTCGTCGATGAACAGCAGCGTGCCCTGCCCGATGCGGCGGCGCTGACGGGCGGCGTCGAAGGTCTTCTTCAGATCGGCGACGCCGGAGAAGACCGCCGACAACTGCTCGAAATGAAGGTTGAAGGCGGTAGACAACAGCCGCGAGATGGTGGTCTTGCCGGTGCCCGGCGGACCCCACAACACGATCGAATGCGGCCTGCTCGCCGCCACCATGCGGCCGATGGGCCCCTCGGGGCCGATCAGATGATCCTGGCCGACTACTTCGGCGAGCGTTTTCGGGCGCAAACGGTCGGCCAAAGGCCGTGGTGCGCCATCATCCAAACCAGCGGACTCGAAGAGATCGGACATGGGCGCATACTATAAAGCTACACGCTCCAACCGCAAACTAGAGCGCAGCAGTTGCCCTCGCGCTGCAAAAAAACACCATGCAACGGTCGGCTCCCAGGAGGCGTTATCGACTTGAGGTGCGGCGGAAGGACCCGCCTCGAAAGCAAAGGAGATAACGATATGGCTGACAAGAACGAAGATAACAGCAACACCTCGAGCCGCGGCTTTGCCGGCATGGATCCCAACAAGCAGCATGAGATCGCCAGCAAAGGCGGCAAAAGCGTCCCGGACGAGAAGCGCTCGTTTTCGAAAGACCATGGACTGGCCTCCGAAGCAGGTCAGAAGGGCGGCGAAAACGTTCCCGACGAAAAGCGTTCGTTTTCAAAAGACCACGACCTCGCCTCAGAAGCTGGCAAAAAGGGTGGTCAGCGCTAACTCCGACGTAGCTCAAGATACCCTGCCGCCTGACAGCGGCGGGGTATTTTGCTTCAACCATCCACCGTCAGGCTCAACCGCCGGCCGCCGCGGTCGATCACCAGGTCCCAATGGCGGGTTCCTTCCAGCATGCGCTTGAGAGCGCCGACGTCGTTGACCGGGCGGCCGTTGATCGAGCGCACGATATCGCCAGGCTGGAAACCGTATTGCGCCGCGAAGCCGCCGCCGACCGCGCGGATCACCACGCCTTTGGCGAACAGGTTCATCTGCAGATCGAGCGCGACCGCAGGCGACAGGTTTTCGACCCGCACGCCGTTCAGCGGATTGCGGCCGCCGATGGTGGTGGAATTGCGCGGCGGACTTTCGGGCGGCAAAGACAGGCGAATGGTCGCCTCGCGCCAGTGGCCGTCGGAGAACACCTTGGCCTTCACGCTCTCGCCCGCCTTGTGCGTAGCGACGCGATAATTCAGCGCCTGCATATCGCCGACTTCGCCGTTGTCGATTGCGGCGATCACATCGCCGGTGTGAAGCCCGGCCTGCGCCGCCGGACCGCCGGGATAGACGGTCTTGAGCAACACGCCCTGCGGCCGCCCGAGCTTCATCGCATTGGCGATCTCGGCGGTCACAGGCTGGCCGTCGGCGCCGACCCAGGGGAAGCGCACGCTGCCGGTGGCCGCACCCTCGACAACGCGCCGCGCCAGATTAGACGGAATGGCGAAGCCGATGCCGACGTTGCCGCCGGACGGCGACACGATGGCGGTGTTGATGCCGGCGAGCTTGCCGTCGGTCGTCACCAGCGCGCCGCCGGAATTGCCCGGATTGATGGCCGCATCGGTCTGAATGAAGAACTGGTAGTTCGAGGCGTCGGAATTGGCGCGCGCCAGCGCCGACACGATGCCCATGGTGACGGTCTGGCCGACGCCGAAGGGATCGCCAATGGCGAGTACGACATCGCCGACCGAGAGCGAATCCGAATTGCCGAATTCGACCACCGGCAGGCGCTCGCCGTGGGTGTCGATCTTCAAAACGGCGAGGTCGGTGCGCGGATCGGAGATCTGCACCTTGGCCTTGAATTCGCGCTTGTCGTTGAGCGACACGACGACGTCCTGGCCGCCCTGGATGACGTGGTTGTTGGTCAGGATCAATCCGTCGGCGCGCACGATCACGCCGGAGCCGAGCGACTGCTGCACCCGCTTCTGCTGCTGCGGATTGAGGCCGAAGAAGCGCTGGAAGAACGGATCGTTGAAGAACGGATTGGCCGGCGCCTGCACCACGCTGCGCGAATAGACGTTGACCACGGCGGGCGCAACGCGCTTGACCACCGGCGCGAACGAGAGCTGCACCTGGCTCATGCTGCGCGGCACTTCGCGGCTCTGCACCGGCATCTGCTGGGGGGCCGGCATTGCCTTCTTCGCCGGGGGCTGTGCCGCCGGCGCGGTGAAGCTGTAGAGCGCTCCGCCGAGGAGCACGAACGCGGCGACCCCAATCAAACCGCTGCGATGCATTTTCACTGCCTCCATGATCCGCGTCAGGACCGCCCCCGGTCCCGTTGCAGGCTCGCTGTCCGGATTATTGCTCACGCCGATGCACTCGCCAACTTACGCAAATGAAAGCGTGTAGTGAAAAAAGCAAAAGGGCGCTCCGTCGCCGGACCGCCCTCGCCTGAACTCTCGCGAAATCAAGCCAGCTTACGCTTCGGCTTCTTCTTCCGCGGTGACCACCGGGCCGGAATCCTTGCCCTTGGCCTCGACGTCACGGTCGATGAATTCGATCACCGCCATGGCGGCGTTGTCGCCGTGCCGGAAACCAGCCTTGAGCACGCGCGTGTAGCCGCCCGGACGGCCGGCATAACGCGGCCCGAGGACGTCGAACAGCTTCTTGACCTGATCGAGGTCCCGCACGGTCGAGATCGCCTGCCGGCGGGCATGCAGATCGTTGCGGCGAGACAGCGTCACCAGCTTCTCGATGATGGGGCGAATTTCCTTCGCCTTGGGCAACGTCGTGGTGATCTGCTCATGCTTGATGAGCGCCGCCGCCATGTTCGCGAACATGGCCGTGCGGTGTTGTGCTTTCATGCCGAGCTTACGGCCGGAGTTGCGATGGCGCATTGTCTTCTACCCCTGGAAAAACTACCCGCTCTCGCAAGGCGCGAGAGCGGGAAACGATTAGTACTGGTCCTCGTACCGCTTGGCGAGGTCTTCGATATTCTCCGGCGGCCAGCCCGGCACTTCCATGCCGAGATGCAGGCCCATTTCGGCCAGCACCGCCTTGATCTCGTTCAGCGACTTGCGGCCGAAGTTCGGTGTACGGAGCATTTCCGCTTCCGTCTTCTGGATGAGGTCGCCGATGTAGACGATGTTGTCGTTCTTGAGGCAGTTCGCCGAACGCACCGACAGCTCGAGCTCGTCGACCTTCTTGAGAAGGACCGGATTGAAAGCGAGATCGGGCTTGGCTTCCTCGGTAACGCGCTCGCGCGGTTCCTCGAAGTTGATGAAGACCTGGAGCTGGTCCTGCAGGATGCGCGCGGCATAAGCCACGGCGTTATCCGGCGTCAGCGCACCGTTGGTCTCGACCGTCAGAGTCAGCTTGTCGTAGTCGAGGATCTGGCCCTCACGGGTGTTCTCGACCTTGTACGACACCTTCTTGACCGGCGAGAACAGGCTGTCGACCGGGATCAATCCGATCGGCGCGTCCTCGGGACGGTTGCGGTCGGCCGGGACATAGCCCTTGCCGGTGGCGACCGTCAGTTCCATGCGGAACTCGACTTTGTCATCCAGCGTGCAGATCACGAGATCCGGATTGAGGACCTCGACGTCCGCGATCGCGGCGATCTGGCCGGCCGTGACTTCGCCGGGGCCGGTGGCCTTCAGCGACAGCCGCTTGGGACCGTCGGCATGCAGCTTCAACGCAATCTGCTTGACGTTGAGCACGATGTCGGTGACGTCCTCGCGGACGCCGGCGATCGAGGAGAATTCATGCAGCACGCCCTCGATCTGAATCGAGGTCACGGCGGCACCCTGGAGCGACGAGAGCAGAACGCGGCGCAGCGCGTTGCCCAGCGTCAGGCCGAAACCGCGTTCGAGCGGCTCCGCGACGATGACCGCATAGCGGCCCGCATCCTGCCCCGCAGTATCGATGCGAAGCTTCTGCGGCTTAATCAGTTCTTGCCAATTCTTCTGAAACACTTCTTTTGCCTCATCGTTTCCCGGACGTGTCGGATCACGCCCATTGCGTTCGACGGGTACTCACTCTCCGAACTTTACTCGTTGGGTGCAGGCCCGGAAAAACGGGCACCGCACCCAATGAAACTCTCAACGCAAATCAGACGCGACGGCGCTTCGGCGGACGGCAGCCGTTGTGCGGGATCGGCGTCACGTCGCGGATGCTGGTCACGACCAGACCGACGGTCTGCAGCGCGCGCAGCGCGGATTCACGTCCCGAACCGGGGCCCGAAACTTCGACTTCGAGGGTACGCATGCCGTGCTCGACGGCCTTCTTGCCGGCGTCTTCGGCCGCAACCTGCGCCGCATACGGCGTCGACTTGCGCGAACCCTTGAAGCCCATCATGCCGGCGCTCGACCAGGAAATCGCATTTCCCGCCGTGTCGGTGATGGTGATGATCGTATTGTTGAAGGTCGCAGCAACGTGCGCAACGCCGACGACGACGTTCTTCTTTTCCTTCTTGCGGGCGCGCGGCGCCTTCTTCTCGGGAGCGGCCATTTTACTTCGTCACCTTCTTCTTGCCGGCGATGGCGCGGGCGGGACCCTTGCGGGTGCGCGCGTTCGTGTGGGTGCGCTGGCCGCGGACCGGCAGGTTTTTGCGATGGCGCAGACCGCGATAGCAGCCCAAATCCATCAGCCGTTTGATGTTCATCGCAACTTCGCGGCGCAGGTCGCCTTCCACGAGGTAGTCGCGGTCGATCGTTTCACGGATCTGGATGACTTCGGCGTCGGTCAGGTCGTGGACACGGCGCGTCGGGTCGATGCCCGTCTTCGCGCAGATCTCCTTGGCCTTTTGCGGGCCAATGCCATGGATATAGCGCAGGCCGATCCAGACCTGCTTCTGTGTCGGAATATTAACGCCGGCAATGCGTGCCACGGGTCTTCTCCAAACGGGCTCATGCCCGCAATTCTGTTCCAAACGTCCGAGTCTCTCAAAACCGAAGCACAAAAAAGCCAAGGCCTTGAGAAACCTAGATTTCTCAACCGCAGGGGCGCGGATTATATTGATGCGCACCCCTCAGTCAACCGGCCCCATTTCTGGGGTATTACAACCACTTAGCCGCAGCCACAGCAGCAACCCTTGTGGCCTGCCTTCTCGATCACGTCGTCAATTGCCTTGGTCACTTCGACGATCGGCAGCATGCCGTCGACGGTCACGAGCTTGCCCTGCTTCTTATAATACTCGAGCAGCGGGGCGGTATTCTGATGGTAAACCTTGAGACGGTTGGCAAGCGTCTCGGGATTGTCGTCGGCACGCGCCACCCCGCCCGACTGGGCGATGCGGGCCTTCACGCGCTCGATCAAAACTTCGTCGGCGACCTTGAGCTCGATCACGAGATCGATCTTCTTGTCGCGCTGCTTCAGCATGCCGTCGAGAGCTTCCGCCTGCGGAATGGTGCGCGGGAAACCGTCGAAGATGGCGCCCTTGGCGCAATCCGGCTGGTCGTAACGCTCGCCGATGATGCCGATCACGATATCGTCGGACACCAGATTGCCGGCGGCCATGACGGCCTGGCACCTCTTACCGAGCTCGGTGCCCGCCGCAATCGCCGCGCGCAGCATGTCGCCGGTGGAAAGCTGGACCCAGCCGTTCTTTTCCTGAAGCAGCTTCGCCTGCGTGCCTTTACCGGAGCCCGGAGGCCCAAAGATTACGAGATTCACCGACGTGCTCCCCTCAACTTAGCCTTTTTTATCAGTCCTTCGTACTGCGAGGCGATCAGATGGCTTTGAATCTGCGCCACGGTGTCCATTGTCACGCTGACGACGATCAGGATCGACGTTCCGCCGAGCGCGAAGGAAAGGTTGTTCTGCCACATGAACTCAGGGATCAGGCACACGACGGCCAGGTAAAGCGAGCCGACGACGGTGCAACGCGTGAGCACGTAGTCAATGTATTCCGCAGTCTTCTTGCCGGGGCGGATACCGGGGATGAAGCCGCCGTACTTCTTCAGGTTCTCGGCCGTCTCTTCCGGATTGAAGACGATCGAGGTGTAGAAGAACGCAAAGAAGATGATCATCGCGCCGTACAGGAACAGATAGAGCGGCTGGCCGCGGCTGATCAGCTGGATGATGGTGGTCGCCCAATCGGGCAGGCTCGCCGCGTTGAACTGCGCAACCGTCATCGGCATGAGCAGGATCGACGAAGCGAAAATCGGCGGAATAACGCCGGAAACATTGAGCTTCAGCGGCAGATGCGAGGACTCGCCGCCGAACATGCGCTGGCCGACCTGACGCTTGGGATACTGTACCAAGAGGCGGCGCTGGGCGCGCTCGAAGAACACGATCGCCATCACCAGAACGATGGCAAACGCCACGATGCCGACCAGGACCAGAGGATTGAGGGCGCCGGTTCGCGCCGCTTCCAACTCCGTCCCGAGAATCTGCGGGAACCGCGCCACGATGCCGGCGAAGATGATGAGCGAGATGCCGTTGCCGACGCCGCGGCTGGTGATCTGCTCGCCGATCCACATCAAGAGCATCGTACCGCCGGTCAGCGTAACGACCGTGGTCAGACGGAAGAACAGGCCGGGCTCGAGCACGATGCCCTGCCCGTGTTCCAGACCGACGGCGATCGCGAAGGCCTGGACTGCGGCCAACACCACGGTGCCGTACCGGGTATACTGGTTGATGACCTTCTGGCCCGCCGCGCCCTCTTTCTTCAGGGCTTCCAGCTCGGGGAACACCGTCGTCATCAACTGCATGATGATCGACGCCGAGATGTACGGCATGATGCCGAGGGCAAAGATGGCCATGCGGCTGACGGCGCCGCCGGCCAGGGTATTGAAGATGTCGAGGAGACCGCCGCCCTGCTGGTTGATGAACCGCGCCATCCCCGCCGGGTCGATGCCCGGCATCGGGATGTAGGTGCCCAGACGGGTGATGATCAACGCCCCCAGCGTGAACAACAGACGCTGCTTCAGCTCCTTCGCCTTGGCGAAGTTGCTGAAATTGAAGTTTTGCGCAAGTTGTTCAGCAGCTGACGGCATCATCTACTCCCGATCGGCGTTGGCCCTTATATAGGGTCAACTCAGCCGTTTTGCGCGGCCCGCTTTTCGGCGGCTTTGATACGGCGCTGCTGACGCTTGCCGGGCTGGCCCTTCTTGTTGGTGGTGACCTTCTTCTTGTAGGTCACAACCACCGAGCCGCCTGCCCGCTCGACCGCTTCGACGGCCGACTTGGAGGCGCCGGCCACTTCGAGGGTCAGCTTCGCAGTGATCTCGCCCTTGGCGAGCAGACGCACGCCGTCGCGGCTCTTGGAGACCAGACCGGCCGCCTTAAGCGCGGCAACGTCGATCTTGCCGGACACGTCGAGCTTCTTCTCGTCCACGGCCTTCTGCAGCCGGCCGAGGTTCACCTCGGCGAAGTCGGTGCCGAAGATATTGCGGAAGCCGCGCTTCGGCATCCGCATGTGCAACGGCATCTGGCCGCCTTCGAAGCCGTACACGGCATTACCGGTACGCGCCTTGGCGCCCTTGACGCCGCGGCCGCAGGTCTTGCCCAGGCCCGACGACGAACCGCGGCCGACCTTGGTCTTCTTGTGGCGCGCGCCCGCCTTATTGGCGATCTCGTTGAGTTTCATATCACTTGCTCTCTTCGACAATCACGACCAGGTGCGGGATGGACCGGATCATGCCGCGGACGGCGGGCGTGTCCTCCAGCGTGCGGGTACGATGCAGCTTGCCCAGGCCCAGACCCTTGAGGGTCGCGGTCTGGATCGCCGGACGCCGGTTGGCGGAACGCACCTGCTTCACGGTGATGGTTTTCTTCTCGGCCATGGTCGTATTCCTTATGCGCTCGCGGTCTCGGCGCCCTTGCCTTCACGGCGCGAGATGATCTCGGCAACCGAGCGGCCGCGGCGCTGCGCGACGAGGCGCGGCGACTGCTGCAGCTTCAAGGCATCAAAGGTGGCGCGAACCATGTTGTAGGGATTCGAAGTGCCGACCGACTTGGCGACCACGTCGCCGACGCCGAGGGCCTCGAACACCGCGCGCATCGGGCCGCCGGCGATGATGCCGGTACCGGCCGGAGCCGGACGCACGACAACCTTGCCGGCGCCGTGATGCCCGAAGCTCTCGTGATGCAGCGTACGGCCGTCTTTCAGCGGCACGCGCACGAGGTTCTTCTTGGCCTCGTCCGTTGCCTTGCGGATGGCTTCCGGCACTTCACGCGCCTTGCCGTGGCCGAAACCGACCCGGCCGCGCTGATCGCCGACGACCACCAGAGCTGCAAATCCAAACCGCCGGCCGCCCTTCACCACTTTGGCGACACGGTTGATGTGGACCAGCTTATCTACGAACTCGCTGTCGCGCTCTTCGCGATCGCCGCGGTCTCTTCCTTCACGCGCCACGTGCTGTTTCCTTCTTCAAGCGCAACCGGAGAGCGCCTTCTCGGCCTTCCGGACAGTTGCGCGACAACAAATCAGAATTCGAGACCGCCTTCGCGGGCGGCGTCAGCGAGCGCCTTGACGCGCCCGTGATAGATGTAACCGCCGCGATCGAAGACCACCTGCTTCACACCCTTGGCAACGGCGCGCTCGGCAATGAGCTTGCCCACCACTTTGGCGGCATCGATGTTCCACGACTTGGCGACCTTGCTGCCCTTCTCGTTGGTCGAGGCGGAAGCCACAGTCGAGCCGGCCAGATCGTCGATGACCTGGGCGTAGATGTGACGGCCCGAGCGGAACACCGACAGACGCGGACGGCCGTTGGCGTTCTGGACCAGACGATAGCGGTTGCGCCGCTTGCGGCGGTCGAAAAGGGTCGTTGTCATTTCTTCTTGCCTTCCTTACGGCGGACATACTCGCCGACATACCGCACGCCCTTGCCCTTATAGGGTTCCGGCGGACGCCAGGAACGGATCTCGGCCGCGACCTGACCGACGAGCTGCTTGTTGATGCCCGAGATGGTCAGCAGCGTCGGCTTTTCGGCCGCGATGGTGATGCCTTCCGGGATCGGGTAATTGACGTCGTGGCTGAAGCCGAGCTGCAGCTGCAGGGTCTTGCCCTGAACCGCGGCGCGATAGCCGACGCCCTGGATTTCCAGCTTCTCCGAGAAACCCTCGGTAACGCCGTGCACCAGGTTGTTCACCAGCGTGCGGCTGAGGCCCCACATCTGGTCGGCGCGCTCATACCCTTCGTTGGGGGTCACGACGATGCCGTGCTCCGGGTCGAGCTTTACCGAGACCTCTTCCACCAGCGTGACGGAGAGCTCGCCCTTGGGGCCTTTGACTTTTACCGTCTGGCCGCTGATGGAGGCCGTAACCCCCTTCGGCAGCGCAACCGGCTTCTTGCCGATACGAGACATGGGCTTCTCCTAGAACACCTGGCAGAGGACTTCGCCGCCGACGTTCTTCTCGCGGGCTGCACTGTCCGTCATGACGCCTTGCGGCGTGGAAACGATCGACACGCCCAGACCCTGGCGGTGGGGCTTAAGCTCCTTCACCGAGGCATAGACGCGGCGGCCCGGCGTCGATACGCGCTTCAATTCGCGGATCACGGGGCGGCCTTCATGATACTTGAGTTCGATCTCGAGCTGCTTCAGCCCGTCTTTGAACTCCACCTCGGCATAACCGCGGATGAAGCCCTCAGCCTGCAGCACATCGAGCAGATTGGTGCGCAACCGCGAATTGGGCGAGGTCACCTTCGACTTGCCGCGAATCTGGCCGTTGCGGATACGCGTCAGCAAATCGCCAATGGGATCGGAAATCGCCATGGTCCCGTTTCTCCTTACCAGCTCGCCTTGGTCATGCCAGGGATCTGGCCGAAATTCGCCAAGTCACGAAGCGCAATGCGCGACAGCTTGACTTTGCGGTAATAGCCCTTCGAGCGGCCCGACAGGTCGCAGCGGTGCTTGATGCGCACCTTCGAAGAATTGCGCGGCAGCTTCGAAAGCTTGAGGCGCGCCGCGAACTGTTCCTCGACCGGAACGGCCGGATCCTTCGCCTTGGCCTTCAGCTCGGCGCGCTTGGCCGCATACTGGGCCACCATCTTCTCTCGCTTTTTGTTGCGATTGATCTGGGAAATCTTCGCCATAACGCCTCGCCGTCAATTCGTGAAGGGGAACTGGAAGCCCTTGAGAAGCGCCTTCGCTTCCGCATCGGTCTTCGCAGTCGTATTGAAGATGATGTCCATGCCCCACACCGTCTCGGTCTTGTCGTAGTCGATTTCGACGAAGACGATGTGTTCCTTGAGGCCCATGGCATAGTTGCCGCGACCGTCGAAGGACTTGCCGTTGACACCGCGGAAGTCGCGGATGCGCGGCATAGCCATCGTCACCAGGCGATCCAGGAATTCATACATGCGATCCTGGCGCAGCGTGACCTTCACGCCGACCGGACGGCCGGCAGTGATCTTGAAGGTCGAAATCGCCTTCTTGGCCTTGGTGATGATGGCCTTCTGGCCAGCGATCGCCGTGAGATCGTTCTGCGCAGCGACCATCTTCTTGGAGTCCTGCGAACCTTCGCCGGCGCCGATGTTGAGGACGATCTTGCTCAGCTTCGGCACCTGCATGCCGTTCTTGTAGCCGAACTCCTTCATCAGGGCGGGACGGATCACTTCCAGGTACCGCTTCTTCATGCGCGGCACGTAGTTCGGATCCTTCTGGGTCTCGCCGACGGCCGGAGCGGCTGCAGTCTTGGACTCGCCCTTCTTGGCCTTCTTGTCGGCCTTGGCTTCCGCCTTGGCCTTCTCGATCGGGTTACCACCGCCCTTGGCGCCCTTGGCGGGTTTCGCTTTTCCTGCTTCAGACATCGATGACCTCACCGGACTTCTTGGCGAAACGCACGCGGCGCCCGTCGCCCAGTTCCTTCCAACCGATCTTCGTGGCTTCGCCCGACTTGGGGTCGACGTGAGCCAGGTTCGACAAATCGATCGGCAAATCTTTGTTGACGATGCCGCCCTGCGTGCGCTGGGTCTGCTTCGTGTGACGCTTGGCGGTGTTCACGCCGGAGACGACGGCCTTGTTCTCCTTGGGGAGAACCTTCAGCACTTCGCCCTTCTTGCCCTTGTCGCGACCGGTGGTGACGATCACCTTGTCGCCTTTCTTGATTTTCGCAACCATCAGAGCACCTCCGGCGCCAGCGAAATGATCTTCATGTGGTTCTTCGCACGAAGCTCGCGCGTCACCGGTCCAAAAATACGGGTGCCGATCGGCTCGCCCTGGTTGTTGACCAGGACCGCGGCGTTGCCGTCGAAGCGGATCAGGCTGCCGTCCGGGCGACGAACGCCATGCGCGGTGCGCACGACAACGGCCTTAACGACCTCGCCCTTCTTCACGCGGCCGCGCGGAATGGCTTCCTTAATGGACACCACAATCACGTCGCCGACGTCGGCATAACGGCGATGCGAACCGCCGAGCACCTTGATGCACTCCACGCGACGAGCGCCGGAATTGTCGGCGACGTCCAACTGGGTCGTCATCTGAATCATGAAAGTCTACTCCCGATGCTCGCCAGTCCTACTTGCCGGTTACGCGTTCGATCACTTCCCAGCACTTGAGCTTGGAGATCGGACGGGTTTCCTGAATGCGGACGATGTCGCCGACCTTGTATTCGCCGGTCTCGACGTGGGCGTGATATTTCTTCGAACGACGTACGGTCTTGCCCATCACCGGATGGATAAAACGACGTTCCACGTCGACCACGACGGTCTTCGCATTCTTGTCGCTGACCACGACGCCTTGCAGCACGCGCTTAGGCATAGTTCAATTCTCCTCAACCGGCCTTGCGGCGCTGTTCGGCCAAAATCGTCTCGATCCGCGCGATGTCGCGGCGGACGGCGCGGATGCGGGCCGTCTTCTCGAGCTGGCCGTTCGCCTTCTGGAAGCGCAGATTGAACTGCTCCTTCTTCAGCTTGGCGACCTGATCGGTAAGCTCGTCGGTCGACTTGGTGCGGAACTCGTCGGCCTTCGAGGAGGCCTTCGCGGTTTCCACCTTCTTGGATTTCTTCTCAGCCATCGCAGACCTCAAATGTTACGGGCGACGAACTTCGTCGCGATGGAGAGCTTGGCGGCGCCCAGGCGCATGGCTTCCTTGGCGGTCGCTTCGTCGACGCCGTCGATCTCGAACAGGATGCGGCCGGGCTTGATCTTGGCGACCCAGTATTCCGGGGCGCCCTTGCCCGATCCCATGCGGACTTCGGCGGGCTTCTTCGACACCGGAACGTCCGGGAAGACGCGGATCCAGACGCGGCCGGCGCGCTTCATCTCGCGGGTGATCGCGCGGCGGGCCGCCTCGATCTCGCGGGCATTGATGCGTTCCGGTTCGAGCGCCTTCAGGCCGTATTCGCCGAAGTTGAGGCTCGTGCCGCCCTTGGCAGCGCCGTGGATACGGCCTTTGTGCTGCTTGCGGTATTTGGTGCGTGCGGGTTGAAGCATGGCGGTGTTCTTTCCGTCTTATTCGCCGGCCGGCACGGGCGCATTGGCGGCAGGACGTTCCTTACGTTCCTGCTGCTGCTGGCCGCGGCCCTGGTCCGTGTTCTCCGCATTCCGCTTCTCAACGGCCATCGGATCGTGCTCCAGGATCTCGCCCTTGAAGATCCAGACCTTCACACCGCAGGTGCCATAGGTCGTCTTCGCGGTCGCAATCCCGTAATCGATGTCGGCGCGCAGCGTATGCAGCGGCACGCGACCTTCGCGGTACCACTCCATGCGGGCGATTTCCGCGCCACCCAGACGGCCGCCGCAGTTGATGCGGATGCCCTGGGCCCCGAGACGCATCGCCGACTGAACCGCACGCTTCATCACGCGGCGGAAAGCGACGCGGCGCTCGAGCTGCTGGGCGATGTTCTCGGCCACCAGCTTGGCGTCGATTTCGGGCTTGCGGATCTCGACGATGTTCAGATGCACCTCGTCGGAGGTGAACTTCTGCACGTCGGCCTTCAGCTTCTCGATGTCGGCGCCCTTCTTGCCGATCACCACGCCCGGACGCGCCGAGTGGATGGTGATGCGGCACTTCTTGTGCGGGCGCTCGATCACGACACGCGACACGCCGGCGGCCTTGAGGCGCTCGGTCAGGTGCTCGCGGATCTTGATGTCTTCCTGCAGGAGCTTGCCGTATTCCTTCTTGCCGGCATACCACCGGGAATCCCAGGTACGGTTGATGCCAAGCCGAAGACCGGTCGGATTAACTTTCTGACCCATTACGCATTCTCCTCGGCGGGAGCGGCATCCTCGGCCGCTTTGGTCTTCTTCGGGGCGGCCTTCTTGGCGGCAGGCTTCTTCTTGCCCTTCGCCTTGTCTTCGGCAGCTTCCTTCAGTTCCTCGACCACGATCGTGATCTGGCTGAAGAACTTCTCGATGCCTGCGCCGCGACCGCGGGCGCGCGCATGGAAGCGCTTCATCACCATGTTCTTGCCGACCGATGCCTCGGTGACGACCAGATTGTCGACGTCGAGGTCGTGGTTGTTCTCGGCATTGGCGATCGCCGACTGAAGAACCTTCTTCACGTCGCCGGCAATGCGCTTCCTCGAGAAGGTCAGCTCGTTGAGAGCGGCCTCGGCCTTCTTGCCGCGGATCGTCTGCGCCACAAGGTTGAGCTTGCGGGGGCTGACGCGGATCATACGTCCGACCGCCTTGGCTTGCGTATCCGCGAGTACGCGGGCGCGTGCATCCTTGCCCATTAGTCCGCCCTCTTCGCTTTCTTGTCGCCGCCGCCCGAGTGGCCGAAGAAGGTGCGGGTCGGCGAGAACTCGCCGAGCTTATGACCGACCATGTCTTCGGTGACGAGCACCGGGATGTGCTTCTTGCCGTTGTAGACGCCGAACGTCAGGCCGACGAACTGCGGCAGAACGGTGGACCGGCGCGACCAGGTCTTGATCACGTCCTTGCGCCCGGACGACCGGGCGGCTTCCGCCTTCTTCAGCAGATAACCGTCGATAAACGGACCTTTCCAAACCGAACGTGTCATATCCCTTACCCTTGCGTCGTCTTGCCGTGGCGCGAACGCACAATGTATTTCGTGGTGCGCTTGTTCTTGCGCGTCTTGGCGCCCTTGGTCGGCTTGCCCCACGGCGTGACCGGGTTACGGCCACCCTTGGTGCGTCCTTCACCACCACCATGCGGGTGGTCGATCGGGTTCATCGCCGTGCCACGAACGTGCGGGCGCTTGCCCTTCCAAACGGTACGACCGGCCTTGCCGATGTTCTCGTTCATATGGTCCGGGTTCGACACCGCGCCGATCGTAGCCATGCACTCGAGGCGGACCTTGCGGGTCTCGCCCGAATTCAGGCGCAGGATCGCGTAACCGGCATCGCGGCCGAGATACTGGGCGTAGGTGCCGGCGGAACGGGCCATCTGGCCGCCCTTGCCCGGCTTCATCTCGATATTGTGGATGATGGTGCCGACCGGGATGCCCGACAAACGCATCGCGTTGCCCGGCTTCACGTCGCACTTCTCACCCGACAGCACCGTATCGCCGACCGCAAGGCGCTGCGGCGCCACGATGTAGGCGAGCTCACCGTCCTTGTACTTGATCAAGGCGATGAACGAGGTCCGGTTGGGATCGTACTCGATCCGCTCGACCGTGGCCGGAACGTCGAACTTGCGGCGCTTGAAATCGACGATGCGATAGCGCTGCTTGTGTCCGCCGCCCTGGTACCGGACGGTGATGCGGCCGGTATTGTTGCGGCCGCCCATCTTCTTCTGGCCTTCGGTCAACGACTTGACCGGGCCGCCCTTGTAAAGACCTTCGCGGTCGATAAGCACCAATTGGCGCTGCGCGTTGGTCGTGGGCCGGTATTTCTTCAGCGCCATCTTACAGCCCCGTCGTAATGTCGATCTGGTGGCCCTCTTCGAGGGTCACGATCGCTTTCTTGATGTCGGACCGCTTGAAGCGGGTGCCGCGGAAGGCCTTGCTCTTGCCCTTCACCGTCACGGTGTTGACGGCCTTCACCTTGACCTTGAACAGCTCTTCCACCGCCTTCGAGATCTGCGGCTTGGTGGCGTCGAGCGGCACGCGGAACACGACCTGATTGTGGTCGGTCAGCTTGGTCGCCTTTTCGGTGATGACCGGCGAAAGGATGACGTCATGATTGGTCGTGGTCATGCGAGGCGCTCCTCGATCGCCTTCACGGCGGCGGTCGTCAGCACGAGCTTGTCGCTCTTGACGATGTCGTAGACGTTCAGGCCGGCGGTCGGCAGCAACGCGATGTCGGCGATGTTACGGGCCGAAAGCGCGAAGTTCGCATCGAACTCGCCATCCACCACCAGAGCCTTCACGGCGCCGAGCGCGGCGAGCTTCTTGGCCAGCGCGCCGGTCTTCGGCTCGCTCGCCTTGGCTTCGTCGAGCACGACGATGGCGCCGGCTTTCGCCTTGGCCGACAGAGCGTGCTTGAGGCCGAGAGCGCGCACCTTCTTGGGAAGGTCGAACTCGTGGCTGTGCGGAACCGGGCCCATCGCCTTGGCGCCGCCGACGAACAGAGGCGCGGAACGCTGGCCGTGACGGGCACCGCCGCCGCCCTTCTGATTGCCCAGCTTGTGCTTGGAGCGATCGACTTCGCCGCGGGTCAGGACCTTGTGCGTGCCGGAGCGGCGCTTTGCGAGCTGCCACACGACAACGCGCTGGATCAGGTCCGGGCGCGGCTCGAGGCCGTAAATCGAGTCATTGAGCTCGATCTCGCCGCTCGCCTTGTTGTCCAGGTTGAGGACTTGGGTCTTCATACTATCAGCCCTCCGCCTTCTTTACCGACGCCGGCTTCGGAGCTTCCTTCGGCAGGTCGCGCTTCACCGCATCGCGGATGAACACCCAACCGCCCTTGGAGCCCGGTACCGAACCGCGGACCATGATCAGGCCGCGTTCGACGTCGACTTTGGCGACTTCGACGTTCTGCGTGGTGATGCGATCGACGCCGTAGTGGCCGTGCATCTTCTTGTTCTTGAAGGTCTTGCCCGGATCCTGACGGCCGCCGGTACCACCGAGCGAACGGTGGGAGATCGACACGCCGTGGGTCGCTTCAAGACCGCGGAAATTCCAGCGCTTCATCGCGCCGGTGAAACCGCGGCCGATGGTGATGCCGGTGACGTCCACCTTCTGGCCGGGAACGAAGTGGTCCGCGAGGATCACGTCGCCAACGGCGAGCAGGTTGTCCGCATCGACGCGGAATTCCGCGAGCTTCTTCTTGGGTTCGACAGAGGCCTTGGCGAACTGTCCACGGTCCGCTTTGGTCAAACGCTTGGGTTTGGCAAATCCCGACCCGAGCTGAACGGCGGTGTAGCCGTCCTTCTCGTCCGTGCGAGTCGCCACGACCTGACAGCCGTCGAGCTTCAGAACCGTGACGGGCACATGTTTCCCATCCTCGAGGAAGAGGCGGGTCATGCCAACCTTCTGCGTGATGACGCCTGTGCGCATCGCGCTTACTCCTTAAAGCTTGATCTCGACGTCGACGCCGGCCGCAAGGTCGAGCTTCATCAAAGCGTCGACGGTCTGCGGAGTGGGATCGATGATGTCGAGGAGGCGCTTGTGAGTCCTAATTTCGAACTGCTCGCGGCTCTTTTTGTCGATGTGCGGGGAACGGTTCACAGTGAAGCGCTCGATACCGGTCGGCAGCGGAATTGGTCCGCGTACCTGGGCGCCCGTGCGCTTCGCCGTGTTGACGATTTCCCGCGTCGAATTATCGAGGATGCGGTGATCGAAGGCTTTAAGCCTGATCCGAATGTTTTGACCCTGCATCTTATTTAACCCTCAAACCCGTCCTCTGATGCGACTTATTTAATGATCTTGGCGACGACGCCCGACCCGACGGTACGGCCGCCTTCGCGGATGGCGAAGCGCAGCTTTTCTTCCATCGCGATCGGAACGATCAGCTCGACTTCGATATTCACGTTATCGCCAGGCATCACCATCTCGGTGCCTTCCGGCAGCTTCACGATGCCCGTCACGTCCGTCGTCCGGAAGTAGAACTGCGGACGATAGTTCCCGAAGAACGGCGTATGACGGCCGCCCTCGTCCTTCGTCAGCACGTACACCGAACCGGTGAACTGCGTGTGTGGCGTGATCGAACCCGGCTTCGCCAGGACCTGACCGCGCTCAACGCCCGTACGCTCGATACCGCGGAGCAGCGCGCCGATGTTGTCGCCAGCCTGGCCCTGATCGAGCAGCTTGCGGAACATTTCAACGCCCGTCACCGTCGTCGTCGAGGTCGCGCGGATGCCGACGATTTCCACCGTCTCGCCAACCTTCACGACGCCGCGTTCGACACGGCCCGTCACCACGGTGCCGCGGCCCGAAATCGTGAACACGTCTTCGATCGGCATCAGGAACGGCTGGTCCAGCGGACGCGCCGGCTGCGGAATGAAGGCATCGACTTCCTTCATCAGCTCCATGATCGAGTCACGGCCCAGCTTGGCGTCGCCGTCTTCCAGCGCAACCAGCGCCGAACCGCGAACGATCGGAATCTTGTCGCCGGGGAATTCGTAGCTCGACAGAAGCTCGCGAACTTCCATCTCGACCAGATCCAGCAATTCCGGATCGTCGACCATGTCGCACTTGTTCATGTAAACCACCAGCGCCGGAACGCCGACCTGACGGGCAAGCAGGATGTGCTCGCGCGTCTGCGGCATCGGGCCGTCGGCCGCCGATACCACCAGGATCGCGCCGTCCATCTGCGCCGCGCCGGTGATCATGTTCTTCACATAGTCGGCATGGCCGGGGCAGTCGACGTGGGCGTAGTGACGGTTCTCCGTCTCGTACTCCACGTGCGCCGTGTTGATCGTGATGCCGCGCGCCTTCTCTTCCGGCGCCTTGTCGATCTGATCGTAGGCCGTGAACTGGGCCTTGCCCGACTCCGCCAGGATCTTCGTGATCGCAGCCGTCAAGGTCGTCTTGCCATGGTCCACATGGCCGATCGTCCCGATGTTGCAGTGCGGCTTCGTCCGCTCAAATTTGGCCTTCGCCATAATTGCTATCTCCTGTGGGCGGTTTACTTGGGTTTCAGACTGTCCGCGATCGCCTGCGGCACTGTCTCATAGTGATCGAACTGCATCGTGTATTGCGCGCGCCCCTGAGACATCGAACGCAGCGTGTTGATGTAGCCGAACATATTCGCCAGCGGGACCATCGCGGTCACGACCTGGGCGTTGCCGCGCGTGTCGGTGCCGTGCACCTGGCCGCGACGGGAATTGAGGTCGCCGATCACGCCGCCGAGGAATTCCTCCGGCGTCACGACTTCCACCTTCATCACCGGCTCGAGCAGCTTGGCAGCCTTGCGCTCGGCGAGCTCGCGGAACGCAGCGCGCGCGGCGATATCGAAGGTCAGCGCATTGGAGTCGACTTCGTGGTAGGCGCCGTCGATCAGCGTCGCCTTGAAGTCGATCACCGGGAAGCCGGCGAGAATGCCGCTTTCCTTCTGCGCCTTCAGGCCCTTTTCGACGGACGGGATGAATTCCTTCGGAACCGAACCGCCGACAACCTTGTTCTCGAACACGAAGCCGCCGCCAGCCTCAAGCGGCTCGAACTCGATCTTCACCCGCGCGAACTGGCCCGAACCGCCGGTCTGCTTCTTGTGGGTGTAGTCGATGGTGACCGGCTTGGTCAGCGTTTCGCGATACGCAACCTGCGGCGCGCCGACGTTGGCTTCGACCTTGTAGGTGCGCTTCAGGATGTCGACCTTGATGTCGAGATGCAGTTCGCCCATGCCCTTGAGGATGGTCTGGCCGCTTTCCGAGTCGGTCGACACGCGGAACGAAGGATCTTCCTGGGCCAGACGCTGCAGCGCCATACCCATCTTTTCCTGGTCGGCCTTGGTCTTCGGCTCGATCGCGATCTCGATGACCGGATCGGGGAATTCCATGCGCTCCAGGATCACCGGATTGTTGGGATCGCAAAGCGTCTCGCCGGTGGTGGTCAGCTTGAGGCCGGCGAAAGCGACGATGTCGCCCGCGTTGGCTTCCTTGATGTCTTCGCGGCTGTTCGCATGCATCAGAAGCATGCGGCCGACGCGCTCGTTCTTGTCCTTCACGGAGTTCAGGACCGACGAACCCGAGGTCACCGAACCCGAATAGATGCGGACGAAGGTGATCGAACCGACGAAGGGGTCGTCCATGATCTTGAACGCCAGACCCGCGAACGGCGCCTTGTCGTCGGCATGACGCTCGACTTCGACATCGTCCTTGTGCGGCAGCGTGCCCTTCACCGCCGGAATGTCGAGCGGCGACGGCAGGAAATCGACCACGGCGTCGAGCAGCGTCTGAACGCCCTTGTTCTTGAACGCCGAACCGCACATCACCGGCACGAACTTGAAGCCGATGGCGCCCTTGCGGATGCAACGGACGAGATCTTCTTCCGACGGCAGCTTGCCTTCGAGATAGGCCTCGAGCAGCGCCTCGTCTTCCTCGACCGCCATTTCGATGAGCTGGGTATGCAGCTCTTCGCACTTCTCTTTGTACTGCTCGGGGATCTCGACGGTGTCGTACTGAGCGCCGAGCTGTTCCTCGTGCCACACGAGCGCATGCATCCGGATGATGTCGATGACGCCCTTGAATTCGGCCTCGGCCCCGATCGGCCACGTCAGAACCATCGGGCGGGCGCCCAGACGGTCGATCATCATCTGCACGCAACGGGCAAAGTCGGCGCCCATGCGATCCATCTTGTTGACGAAGCAGATGCGCGGAACGTGATACTTGTCGGCCTGGCGCCACACGGTTTCGGACTGCGGCTCGACACCGGCGACGGCATCGAACACGGCAACCGCACCGTCCAGCACGCGCATGGAGCGCTCGACTTCGATGGTGAAGTCGACGTGGCCGGGGGTGTCGATGATGTTGATGCGGTGGTCGCGCCAGAAAGCGGTCGTCGCGGCGGACGTGATCGTGATGCCGCGCTCCTGCTCCTGCTCCATGAAGTCCATGGTCGCGGCGCCGTCGTGGACTTCGCCGATCTTATGGGACTTGCCCGTGTAATAGAGGATGCGCTCGGTCGTCGTCGTCTTGCCGGCGTCGATGTGCGCCGCAATACCGATGTTGCGATATCTTTCGAGCGGGGTCGTACGAGGCACGGTTCGGTCCTTTACCAGCGATAATGCGAGAAGGCTCGGTTCGCATCCGCCATCTTGTGGGTGTCTTCACGCTTCTTCACGGCGTTGCCGCGGTTGGAAGCGGCGTCGAGAATCTCGCCCGAGAGGCGGCCGGTCATGGTCGGCTCGTTGCGCGCGCGCGAGGCAGTGATGATCCAGCGGATCGCCAGGGCGCGGGAACGGTCCTGACGGACTTCCACCGGCACCTGATAGGTGGCGCCACCGACGCGGCGGGAGCGAACCTCGAGGGCCGGCGCAACGTTGCGCAGCGCTTCGTGGAACACCGCCAGCGGGTCCTGCTTGGTCTTCTGGGCGATGACGTCAAAGGCGCCATACATGATGCCTTCGGCGGCGGACTTCTTGCCGTCGTACATCAGGCTGTTCATGAACTTGGCGACGACCAGATCGCCAAACTTGGCGTCCGGGTTGATTTCGCGGCGATCGGCGCGGCGACGGCGGGCCATCTCTATTCTCCTCGATTACTTCGGACGCTTCGCGCCATAGAGCGAACGGCGCTGTTTGCGGTCCTTGACGCCCTGCGTGTCGAGCACGCCGCGGATGATGTGGTAGCGCACGCCCGGAAGGTCCTTCACGCGGCCGCCGCGGATCAGCACCACGGAGTGTTCCTGCAGGTTATGACCTTCGCCGGGGATGTAGGTCAGGGCTTCGTAGCCATTGGTCAGGCGGACCTTTGCCACCTTACGAAGAGCCGAGTTCGGCTTCTTCGGGGTCGTGGTGTAAACGCGGGTGCACACGGCGCGCTTCTGCGGGCAGTGCTGCAGCGCCGGCACCTTGTTGCGCCGGGGCTTGGTACCGCGAGGCTTGCGGATCAGCTGGTTGATCGTCGGCATTCCTGTTCCACTCGTTTGCGGGCACCTGCCCGCGGGCCTTGACCTATGGCCGTACGCACCGTGCGCACGGCAAGAAACAAAACACCGAGTGCAGGAAACTTCCTGCCTCGGTCATATCGCGGAGGACTGAGGGCAAAGCCCGAAGTCGCGCGGTTCGACGCTATAAACTGGCTCTCCAGCAGTGTTTCCGCGAGGACGACCTGCCCTGAGAGGTGGCGCCTTATAGGCGGCGATTCCCGAAGCGTCAAGCGGCGAAAACAAACGATATTTCAGGGCCTAGCGCGACATTTCGGGCGCCCGCTGCCGCTCGCCGGGCCGACATAAATGCCCCTGCCTGTCCTCCATGCAAGACCAATCGAAAGACATCCACCGCTTTCAGTGGCCTTCGACCGGTCTCCTCGGAAGGCAAGAAAATTGCGGGTTAACAAGGGGTTATGCACAAGCTACGGGACCGCGACGGGAACCCATGCGCCCTCGGAAATGCCGCGCCAGCAAGAGGCCATGCTCCCGACCGCGGCCGCAGCACACGACCGGCCGGGCGCGACCCGTCGTTGATCGTCCGGGTGGAAGCGCGCCATGTCAGATCGAGAACGTGGCAATCCGCGCCAAAGCGATTCCCTGCCTTGCAACTTCGACGCGATTTCAATCTGCGCCAAACTCGTCCGCGACGACAAAACGCCTTTCCTTCGTCGCCCCATCGCCATCAAAACGGCAACACTTCTTTGCATATCACGGGTATAGGCTCGGGCTTTGAAAGAAGACGACAAATCGATGGTTGTCTGTATCTGTAACCGGCTCAGTGAACTCATGATCAGCCAGGCGGTCGCCAACGGCGCGCGTACGCCGGATGACGTGTTCCGCCGCTATCACAAGCGCCGCGGCTGTTCGAGCTGCACCGTCCGCCTCGCCGAAGCCATCGATCGGGCCCTCAATCCTCCGCCGAGCACCCCGGCCGAGTAACGGCATCCGCACTTTCCGTTATTGACACTCATTCGCAATTACCCGATCTAGACGGGGTAGAGACGTCTTGCGTCTTTCCCTAGCGACAAGGTCGGGTATCTAGATGATCGTCTGCGTTTGCAATAGGTTAAGCGAAGCCCGCGTGCGGAAAGCCATCGCCGATGGTGCCCGTTCGGCGAACGATGTCTATGCCTTTTGCGGGGTTCAAAGGAACTGCGGACGATGTCAGGAAACGATCGAGACCATGCTGCAAGCCCAGCCGGAACGGGCGCGGGAACCGGTGCTGCAAGCGGCGGAATAGGCCCCTCGCCTACCGCGTCACTGGCGGGCGATGCGGAGGTCATCCGGCTTCTGAATGTCGCGCTCAAGAACGAGCTGACCGCGATCAACCAGTACTTCCTGCACTCGCGAATGCTGGCAGACTGGGGGGTATCGATCCTCGCCCACAAGGAATACGAGGAATCGGTCGACGAGATGAAGCACGCCGACCGCCTCATCAAACGCGTGTTGTTCCTCGGCGGGCTGCCGAATCTGCAGGATCTCGGCAAGCTCAAGATCGGCGAGAACGTGCGCGAAATCCTCGACTGCGATCTGGCGCTCGAAATGGACGCCCTGGGCACGCTGAAAGCCGGCATCGCGCATAGCGAGTCGATCGGCGATTACGTTTCGCGCGAGCTGTTCAATGCCATCCTGGAAAGCGAGGAAGAGCACATCGACTTCCTCCAGATCCAGATGCGGCTGATCGAGCAGATCGGGATCGAGAACTACATCCAGCTCCAGTCGAAGCCGCACGGTTCCTGACCGGCTTTTCCGCACGTCTTGGTAAACGGCGCCGGCGATCAATTCGGCGCGAGGCCCGTCTGCGGCTATTCACCGATCTGGAATGCAACGGCCCGCGCCGTTAGCGTCAGCGCGATTTCAGACCGGAGAGTCGCCGATGAAACGTTTGGCCGCCGCTGCAGCGATTGCACTTGCCTGTTCGCCCGCCCTCGCCGACGAGGGCATGTGGACGTTCGACAACTTCCCCTCCGCGGCGGTGAAGGCCAAATACGGCGTCAGCATCGACCAGAAATGGCTCGCCAAGGTGCAGGACGGCTCCGCCCGCTTCGGCGGCGGCTGCTCGTCGTCCATCGTTTCGCCGGACGGCCTGGTGCTGACCAACCATCATTGCGTGCGCACCTGCGTGCAACTCAACTCGACCGCCTCCGCCAATTACATCAAGGACGGCTTCATGCCGGCCAAGCGCGAGGACGAGAAGCTCTGCCCCGGCGTGTCGGTGGAAATCCTGAAAGACATCACGGATGTGACGGCGCGCATCAACGCGGCGACCGCCGGCGCCAAGGACTATATCAAGGCGCGCGATGCGGCGATCGCGGCGATCGAAAAGGACGCCTGCAAAGGCCGCGACGACAAATACCGCTGCCAGGTGACGACGCTGTATCAGGGCGGCCAGTTCAAGCTCTACACCTATCGCAAGTACACGGACGTGCGGCTCGCCTTCGCGCCGGAAGAGCAGATCGCGTTCTTCGGCGGCGATCCCGACAATTTCAACTTCCCGCGCTACAACCTCGATTTCGGCATGGTCCGGCTTTACGAGGACGGCAAGCCGGCCAAGACGCCCAATCACCTCAAATGGTCGACCGAGAATCCGAAGCTGGGCGAGCCGGTGTTCGTCTCCGGCAATCCGGGCTCGACCTCGCGCCTGTTGACGGTGGCGGAACTCGAAGGCCTGCGCGACATCTCCATGCCCGACACGCTCATCATGCTGTCGGAAATCCGTGGCGTGCTGGAGCAATTCTCCGCCGAAAGCCCGGAACACGAGCGCATCGCCAAGAACCTTCTGTTCGGGGTCGAGAACTCGTTCAAGGGCAATTACGGCCGCTTCCAGACCTTGCTCGATCCGGCGATGATGGCGTCCAAGCGCACCGCCGAAGCCGACCTGAAGGCCAAAGTGAAAGCCGATGCCAAGCTCAGTGCCGCGACCGGCGATGCCTGGGGCGAACTCGAAGCAGTCGAACGCGCTCGGCCGACCGTCGAAAAGCCGTACATCTGGCTGGAAGCGCGCGCCGGATTCCGCTCCGACCTGTTTTCGTACGCCCGCTCCATCGTCCGCGGCACCGCCGAGCGCGACAAGCCCAATAGCGAGCGTCTGCGCGAGTTCACCGACTCTCGCCTGCCGATCGTGCAGAAAAACCTGTTCGACGCCCGCCCGGTCTATCCCGATCTCGAGAAGGTCGTGCTGGTGTATTGGCTGACCAAGCTGCGCGAGAACCTCACCGCCGATTCCGAAGGCACCAAGCTGTTCCTCGGCAAGGAGTCGCCGGAAAGCCTCGCCGACAAACTGCTCGCGTCCAAGCTGGCCGATCCGGCCGTGCGCAAGGCGCTGTGGCAAGGCGGCAAGGCGGCGGTCGAGAAGAGCGACGATCCGATGATCCGCTTCGTGCTCGCCACCGACGCGGCCTCGCGTGCCATTCGCAAGACCTACGAGGACAAGATCGACGGACCGGCCGATCGCGCCGACGAGAAGATCGCCAAGGCCCGCTTCGCGGTCTACGGCACGGCGACCTATCCCGATGCTACCCTGTCGCTGCGCCTCTCCTACGGCGCCGTGGAAGGCTGGAACGAGAAGGGCAAACCGGTGCCGGCCTTCACCTATTTCCCCGGCCTCTTTGATCGCGCCACCGGCAAATTCCCGTTCGACCTGCCGGCCCGCTGGCTCAGCGCCAAGGACAAGCTCAGCACCAAGACGGTGTTCGACTTCGTCACCACCAACGACATTATCGGCGGCAACTCCGGCTCGCCGGTGCTGAACGCCAAGGGCGACGTGATCGGCGCCGCCTTCGACGGCAACATCGAAAGCCTGGGCGGCGACTACTGGTACGACGGCAGCGTCAACCGCACCGTGGTCGTCACCACCGCCGCCATCACCGAAGCGCTGAAGAAGGTCTACGGCCAGGACCGGCTGGTGAAGGAACTGACGGGGAAATAAATCCGTCATCCATTCTGAGCACGAGGGCCGGTGGCAACGCCGGCCCTTTTGCTTTGAGCTAGCATTCTTTCCACCACAACAGCGTCAAGCCACCCACCCGGATGTCATCGCCAGCGAATGCGGGGCCCCAGGTGGGGTTGCTCCTCTTTCGGCTCAGAGCTGCAGTTATTCCCTGAAACAACGGAGATTGCGTGACCTGGATGGCCCGCAGTTGCGAGCCATGACACTCCCGAAAAAGCGCAAACGAAAAGGGCCGGTGTCGCCACCGGCCCTTCTCTATTCTGTATGCCTTGTCCGTTACTCGGCCGCGGCTTGCGGCGGAGTTTCGGGAGCAGGAGGCGCCGGCGGCGTCTCGGGGGCCGGCGGAGTCGTCGGTCCTTCGATCTGCGCCACAGGCTGCGTCGACTGCTCGGCCTGGATCACCTGATCGCGTTCCGCCGCGATCCGGCGCAGGCGCGCAATGGCGCCGCCCGTACCGGCCGGGATGAGACGGCCGACAATGACGTTCTCCTTGAGGCCTTCCAGTGTGTCCACCTTGCCCTGCACCGCAGCTTCGGTGAGGACGCGGGTGGTTTCCTGGAACGACGCCGCCGAGAACACCGAACGCGTCTGCAACGACGCCTTGGTGATGCCGAGCAGAACCGGACGGCCCACTGCCGGACGGCCGTTGTTCTCGGCCGCCTTCTTGTTGGCTTCGTCCAGCTCGATCATGTCGACCTGTTCGCCGGCGAGCAGCGTGGTGTCGCCGCCGTCGATGATCTCCAGCTTCTGCATCATCTGGCGGCAGATCACTTCGATGTGCTTGTCGTTGATCTTCACGCCCTGCAGCCGGTAGACGTCCTGAATTTCCTTCACCAGGTAGGTCGAGAGTTCCTCAACGCCCTTGATGCGCAGGATGTCGTGCGGCGACGGATTGCCTTCGACGATGTAGTCGCCCTTCTCGATGTAATCGCCCTCGCGCACGCTGATGTGGCGGCCCTTGGGGATCAGGTATTCGATCGGGTCGAGCTTCTCGTTCTTCGGCTTGATGATGACGCGGCGCTTGTTCTTGTAGTCCTTGCCGAATTCGACAAAGCCGTCGTCTTCCGCGAGAACCGCCTGGTCCTTCGGCTTGCGGGCTTCGAACAATTCCGCGACGCGCGGCAGACCGCCGGTGATGTCACGGGTCTTGGCGCCTTCGGTCGGGATACGGGCCAGAACGTCGCCGGCGCGGACCGTGTTGCCGTCTTCCACCGACAGAATGGCGTCGACGGACAGCGGATAACGGGCTTCGCCCACGTTCGGAACCTGGATCACCTTGCCGTCGGCATCGACCACGACGATCGACGGACGGATCTCCTGCGCCTTCGAGCCCGAACCGCGGGCGTCGATGACGACGCGGTTGGTCACGCCGGTCTTTTCGTCCGACACTTCCTTGAAGGTGACGCCCGAGATGAGGTCTTCGAAACGAACGATACCGTCGGTATCGGTCATCACCGGCAGGGCGTTCGGGTTCCACTCGGCGAGCTTGTCGCCGCGCTTGACCTCGGTCCCGTCGTCGACCTTGAGACGCGCGCCGTAGATGACGCGGTAGGTCGCCCGCTCCGCACCCTTCGGATCCAAAATCTGGATCTGCATGTTGCGGCCCATGGCCACCAACTCGCCTTCCGAGTTCTTGACCACGTTGCGGTTGACGATCTTCACGATGCCGTCATAGCTCGCTTCCGACTTCGACGAGCCCGAAACCTGGGCGGCGCCGCCGATGTGGAAGGTACGCATGGTGAGCTGGGTACCCGGCTCGCCGATCGACTGAGCGGCGATAACGCCGACCGCCTCGCCGATGTTCACCGGCGTGCCGCGGGCCAGATCGCGGCCGTAGCACTTGCCGCAGACGCCGTCCTTCATCTCGCACGACAACACCGAGCGCACGCGCACCTTCTGGATGTGCGCCGCTTCGATCTTCTCGGCGAGAACCTCAGTGATTTCCTTGTTCCGCTTGACGATGATCTCGCCGGTGTCCGGGTGCTTCACGTCTTCGGCGGTGGTACGGCCGAGGATGCGTTCGGTCAGCGACGCCACCACGGTGCCGCCATCGATTTCGGCCTGCACGAAAACGCCGTGCTTGGTGCCGCAGTCTTCGGCGGTGATGATGCAGTCGTTGGCCACGTCGACCAGACGGCGGGTCAGGTAACCCGAGTTCGCGGTCTTCAAGGCGGTGTCGGCCAGACCCTTACGGGCACCGTGGGTCGAGTTGAAGTACTCGAGAACGGTAAGGCCTTCCTTGAAGTTCGACAGGATCGGGGTTTCGATGATCGAGCCGTCCGGACGCGCCATCAGGCCGCGCATGCCGGCGAGCTGCTTCATCTGCTGCGGTGAACCGCGGGCGCCCGAGTGGCTCATCATGTAGATGGAGTTCATCTCTTCCAGGCGTCCCGTATCGGGCTCGATGCGGGGCTCGGAGATCTCCTTCATCATTTCGGCCGCGACCTGATCGGTGCACTTCGACCAGGCGTCGACGACGAGGTTGTACTTCTCCTTGTCGGTGGTCAGACCGTCGAGGTACTGCTGCTCGAACTCCTTCACCTTATGGCGGGTGGTTTCGATCAGTTTTTCCTTGTTCGGCGGCACGACCATGTCGTCCTTGCCGAACGAGATTCCGGCCTTGCACGCTTCCTTGTAGCCGAGGCCCATGATGCCGTCGGCGAACAGCACCGTCTCCTTCTGGCCGCAATGACGATAGACCTCGTCGATGATTTGCGAGACTTCCTGCTTACGCAGCAAGCGGTTGACCAGCGAGAACGGGATCTTCGGGTGACGCGGCAGATGCTGGGCCACCATCATGCGGCCCGGCGTGGTCTCGACGCGCTGAATGATCGGCTTGCCGTCGGCATCGACCGTGTGGAAGCGGGCCTTGATCTTGGTGTGGATCGTGATGACGTTCGAGAACAGCGCGTGCTCGATCTCGCCCATATCGTTGAAGGCCATGCCCTCGCCCGGCTCGCCGGGGCGATCCTGGGTGATGTAGTAGAGACCGAGAACGATGTCCTGCGTCGGCACGATGATCGGCTTGCCGTTGGCCGGGCTGAGGATGTTGTTGGTCGACATCATCAGCACGCGCGCTTCCAACTGGGCCTCGAGGCTCAGCGGGACGTGCACGGCCATTTGGTCGCCGTCGAAGTCGGCGTTGAAGGCGGTGCAGACCAGCGGATGAAGCTGGATCGCCTTGCCTTCGATCAGGATCGGCTCGAACGCCTGGATGCCCAAGCGGTGGAGAGTCGGAGCGCGGTTCAGCATCACCGGATGCTCGCGGATCACCTCTTCGAGGATATCCCAGACTTCCGGCTTCTCTTTCTCGACCAGCTTCTTGGACTGCTTGACGGTCTGGCTGAAGCCCTTCGCCTCAAGCCGCGCATAGATGAACGGCTTGAACAGTTCGAGCGCCATCTTCTTCGGCAGGCCGCACTGATGCAGCTTGAGTTCCGGACCGACGGTGATCACCGAACGGCCGGAATAGTCGACGCGCTTGCCGAGCAAGTTCTGACGGAAGCGGCCCTGCTTGCCCTTCAGCATGTCGGCGAGCGACTTCAGCGGACGCTTATTGGCGCCGGTGATGACGCGGCCGCGGCGGCCGTTGTCGAACAGGGCGTCGACGGCTTCCTGCAGCATGCGCTTTTCGTTGCGCACGATGATGTCCGGCGCCTTCAGCTCGATCAGCCGCTTGAGGCGGTTGTTGCGGTTGATGACGCGGCGATAAAGGTCGTTGAGGTCGGAGGTCGCGAAGCGGCCGCCATCCAGCGGAACCAGCGGGCGCAGTTCCGGCGGAATGACCGGGACCACGGTCATGATCATCCATTCCGGACGGTTGCCGGAGTCGATGAAGGCTTCCACGACCTTGAGGCGCTTGACCAGCTTCTTCGGCTTCTCGCCGCCGTTGCAGGTGGCGATTTCGGCGCGAAGATCATCGGCCAGCTTCTTGAGGTCGATCGCCTGCAGCAAGTTACGAATAGCCTCGGCGCCGATCATGGCGGTGAAGCTGTCGTTGCCGTATTCGTCCTGCGCCTTATAGAACTCGTCTTCCGACAGGAGCTGACGCTCCTTCAGCGGCGTCAGGCCCGGCTCGATGACGATATAGTTCTCGAAATAGAGGACGCGCTCGAGATCCTTCAGCGTCATGTCGAGCATCAGGCCGATGCGGGACGGCAGCGACTTCAGGAACCAGATGTGCGCCACCGGCGAGGCCAGCTCGATGTGGCCCATGCGGTCGCGACGGACCTTCTGCACGGTGACTTCAACGCCGCACTTTTCGCAGACGATGCCCTTGTACTTCATGCGCTTGTACTTGCCGCACAAGCACTCGTAGTCCTTCACCGGTCCGAAGATGCGGGCGCAGAACAGGCCGTCGCGCTCCGGCTTGAAGGTGCGGTAGTTGATCGTCTCCGGCTTTTTGATCTCGCCGTGGCTCCAGCGCAGGATCTGCTCGGGGCTCGCCAGTGAAATCTTGATCCGGTCGAAAGTCGGGACTTCCTTACCGGCCGAGAAGACGTTCATCAGCTCTTGGTTCATTTGGGCTCTCTTTGCGAGTTCGCGTCGCGTTCCGTCTTTGCCACCTTCCCCCTTCGACTGGCCCAGGGAGAAGGCCCTCACCAGACCGCCGCGCGCCGGGCTTGCCGAAGCGCGCGGGGCCTCACATCGTCTATCCGTTCACCAGCTCGACGTTCAGACCGAGCGAGCGCATTTCCTTGACCAACACGTTGAAGCTTTCCGGAATACCGGCTTCGAACGTGTCCTCGCCGCGGACGATCGCTTCGTAGACCTTGGTGCGGCCGGCGACGTCGTCCGATTTCACGGTCAGGATTTCCTGCAACGTGTAAGCGGCGCCGTACGCCTCGAGGGCCCACACCTCCATTTCGCCGAAGCGTTGGCCGCCGAACTGCGCCTTACCACCCAACGGCTGCTGGGTGACGAGCGAGTACGGACCGATCGAACGGGCATGGATCTTGTCGTCGACCAGATGGTGCAGCTTCAGCATGTAGATGATGCCGACCGTGACCTTGCGCTTGAAGGATTCGCCGGTACGTCCGTCGTACAACGTCGACTGACCGCTTTCCGCCAGACCGGCTTCGCGCAGCATGTCGACGATATCCGGCTCCTTGGCGCCGTCGAACACCGGGGTCGCAATCGGAACGCCCGGACGCAGGTTCTCGGACATCTCCACGACGCCCTGATCGTCCAGCTCAGCGAGCTGTTCGTCGGTGCCGTAGACATGCTTCAGGTAGCGGCGCAGCGGTTCGACCTTGCCGTCCTTCTTCACCTTGTCGAGCATCTCGCCGACCTTCTTGCCCATACCGGCGCAAGCCCAGCCGAGATGCGTCTCGAGAATCTGCCCGACGTTCATGCGCGAAGGCACGCCCAGCGGGTTGAGCACGAGATCGACCGCGGTGCCGTCTTCGAGGTACGGCATGTCTTCGATCGGCAGGATGCGCGAGATCACGCCCTTGTTGCCGTGACGGCCGGCCATCTTGTCGCCCGGCTGCAGCTTGCGCTTCACCGCGACGAACACTTTGACCATCTTCATCACGCCGGGAGCGAGTTCGTCGCCGCGGCGCAGCTTTTCGACCTTGTCGGCAAACCGCTTGTCGAGACGGGCCTTGGACTCGTCGTACTGCTTGCGCAGCGCTTCGATCTCGGCCATCGCCTTGTCGGCTCTAAGGCCGATCTGCCACCACTGGTGCTTCGGAATGGTGTCCAGCACCTGCTGGGTGATCTTGGTATCGGGCGCCAGGTTCTTCGGGCCCGACGCAGCGGTCTTGTCGCGCAACAGATCGGCGAGGCGCGAGAAGATGTTGCGTTCCAGGATCGACAGCTCGTCGTCGCGGTCTTCGGCCAGACGTTCTTCCTCGGCGCGTTCGATCGCCAGGGCGCGCTGATCCTTGTCGACGCCGTGACGGTTGAACACCCGCACTTCCACGATCGTGCCGGTGACGCCCGGCGGAACGCGGAGCGAGGTGTCGCGCACGTCGGCGGCCTTTTCGCCGAAGATGGCGCGCAGGAGCTTTTCTTCCGGCGTCATCGGGGTTTCGCCCTTCGGCGTCACCTTGCCCACCAGAATGTCGCCCGCATTCACCTCGGCACCGATGTACACGATGCCGGCTTCGTCGAGGTTCTTGAGGTTTTCTTCGCCGACGTTCGGAATGTCGCGCGTGATTTCCTCAGGACCGAGCTTGGTGTCGCGCGCCATCGTCTCGAATTCCTCGATGTGGATCGAGGTGAAGACGTCGTCGCGCACGATGCGCTCGGAGATGAGGATCGAGTCCTCGTAGTTGTAGCCGTTCCACGGCATGAAGGCGACGAGCGCATTCTTGCCGAGAGCGAGATCGCCCAGCTCGGTCGACGGACCGTCGGCGATGATGTCCTTCTTCGCCACCTTGTCGCCGACCTTCACCAGCGGACGCTGCGTGATGCAGGTCGACTGGTTGGAACGCTGGAACTTCTTCAGACGGTAGATGTCGATGCCAGGCTGAGAAGGATCGTTGTCTTCCGTCGCCCGGATGACGATACGGGTCGCGTCGACCTGATCGACAATGCCGGCGCGGCGGGCAGAGATCGCCGAACCCGAGTCACGGGCCACCGTGTCTTCGAGGCCGGTGCCGACCAGCGGCGCTTCCGGCTGCAACAGCGGCACGGCCTGGCGCTGCATGTTGGCGCCCATCAGTGCGCGGTTGGCGTCGTCGTTCTCAAGGAACGGCACCAGCGCGGCGGCGACCGACACCAACTGCTTCGGCGACACGTCGATGAAGTCGATCTGATCGGGCGTCGTCATCACGTAGTCGCCGTGGCTGCGGCAGGACACCAGTTCGTCGGTGATGCGGCCGCGGCTGTCGATCGTCGCGTTGGCCTGGGCGATCATGTACTTCGCCTCTTCCATCGCCGACAGATACACGACCTCGTCCGTCACGTGCTTGTTGTGCACGCGGCGATACGGGCTTTCGATGAAGCCGTACTTGTTGACGCGGGCATAGGTCGCCAGCGAGTTGATCAGACCGATGTTCGGGCCTTCCGGCGTTTCGATCGGGCAGATACGGCCGTAATGGGTCGGATGCACGTCGCGCACTTCGAAGCCGGCGCGCTCGCGGGTCAAGCCGCCCGGTCCAAGGGCCGACATGCGGCGCTTGTGGGTGACTTCCGACAGCGGATTGGTCTGGTCCATGAACTGCGACAGCTGCGAAGAACCGAAGAACTCGCGAACGGCGGCAGCAACAGGCTTGGCGTTGATCAGGTCGTGCGGCATGACCGTGTCGATATCGACGGCGCTCATGCGCTCCTTGATCGCGCGCTCCATGCGCAACAGACCGATGCGGAACTGGTTTTCCATCAGCTCGCCGACCGAACGGACGCGGCGGTTGCCGAGGTTGTCGATGTCGTCGATTTCGCCACGGCCGTCGCGCAACTCCGCGAGCGCCTTGACGATCGAAAGGATGTCTTCCTTGCGCAGCACCCGCATGGTGTCGGGCGCATCCAGGTTGAGGCGCATGTTCATCTTGACGCGACCGACGGCCGACAGGTCGTAACGCTCGGAGTCGAAGAACAACTGGCCGAACAGGGTCTCGGCGGTGTCGAGCGTCGGCGGTTCGCCGGGGCGCATGACGCGATAGATGTCGATCAGCGCCTGCTCGCGGCTGTGGTTCTTGTCCACCGCCATCGTGTTGCGGATGTAGGCACCGGTGGTGATGCCGTCGACGTTGATGACTTCGATTTCGTCGAAGCCGTTGTCGGCGAGCTGCTCGAGATTCTGCGCCGTCAGCTCTTCGCCGGCTTCGACGAAGATCTCGCCCGTCTCCGGGTTGACCATGTCGAGCGCCGAGAAGCGGCCGAGCAATTCCTCAACGCCGAGGGCGATGTTCTTGACGCCCTCTTCGCCCCACTTCTTGAGACCGCGCTGGGTGACCTTGCCGCCCGCTTCGACCAGCACTTCGCCGGTCTTGGCGTTCTTCCATTCGGAATTGGTCTTGGCGTTCTTCATCCAGGCGGGCTCGACCGGCGTGGTCCAGGAGCCGTCCTTGAGACGCTTGAAGGCGATCTTGGCGTAGAAATAGTCGAGGATCTGTTCCTGATCCAAACCGAGCGCATAGAGCAGCGTCGTCACCGGCAGCTTGCGGCGACGGTCGATGCGGACATGGATGATGTCCTTGGCGTCGAATTCGAAGTCGAGCCACGAGCCGCGATACGGGATGACGCGCGCGGCGAACAGGAGCTTGCCCGACGAATGGGTCTTGCCCTTGTCGTGATCGAAGAACACGCCCGGCGAACGGTGCATCTGGCTGACGATGACGCGTTCGGTGCCGTTGACGATGAAGGTGCCGTTCTCGGTCATGAACGGAACGTCGCCCATATAGACGTCCTGTTCCTTGATGTCCTTGACCGACTTGGCGCCCGTTTCCTGGTCCACATCGAACACGATGAGACGCAGCGTCACCTTCAAAGGTGCCGCGAACGTCATCGAGCGCTGCTGGCATTCCTCGACGTCGTACTTCGGTTCTTCGAAGTAGTAGTCGACATATTCCAGACGCGAGGTCTCGGAAAAATCCTGGATCGGGAACACCGACGCGAATACGGCCTGCAGGCCTTCGTCGTGTCGCGAGCCGCTCTCCGGTTTGTCGACCTGGAGGAACTGGTCATAGGAGGTCTTCTGGACCTCGATGAGATTGGGCATTTCCGCCACTTCGGTCATCTTGCCGAAGTATTTGCGAAGCCGCTTGCGTCCCGTGAATGAAAGAGCCATCCCGCCGATCCTTACTTTCCGACAATCCCGCCTAGCCAGGGCGATACCAGTCCGGAAAAGAAGCCCCGGACCGGGCTAGTACTCCCGACGTCGCCAACTTGGTAAATGGCAGCGCCGTTTAAGCGAAAATCACCGCCTCTTCCGGGGCGGTTCCCCGTCCCGGAAGAGCAGTGTGTGAACGAAGTATGCACGCGATCGCGGTTTTTCAAGCCGCGCCGCCTCCTTACTTCAGCTCGACCTTCGCACCAGCGTCTTCGAGCTGCTTCTTGATCTTCTCGGCTTCCGCCTTCGGAACGTCAGCCTTCACTTCCTTCGGGGCACCTTCGACGAGGTCCTTGGCTTCCTTCAGGCCGAGACCGGTGATCGCACGGATTTCCTTAATCACGTTGATCTTCTTGTCGCCGGCGCTGGCCAGGACAACCGTGAACTCGGTCTTTTCAGCCGCCGGAGCCGCCGCAGCAGCGCCCGGAGCAGCAGCCGCAACCGCGACCGGAGCCGCAGCCGAGACGCCCCACTTTTCTTCGAGGGCCTTCGCCAGCTCGGCCGCCTCGAGGACGGTCAGGGCCGACAGATCGTTGACCAACTGTTCGATATTCGCCATTTCTCAATTCCTTCGTGTGTTTCGGGTCTGAATGTTGATGTCGGTTGTCGCTTACGCCGCTTCGTCTTTCTTGGAATACGCGCTGACGACTCGAGCCAACTGACCAGCCGGCGCCTGAAGGACGCCCGCGATCTTGGTTGCCGGAGCCTGAATGAGGCCGATCAGTTTGCCTCTCAGCTCGTCAAGCGACGGCAGGGTCGAAAGGGCTTCAACACCCTTCGCGTCCAGAGCCGTCGTTCCCACCGATCCGCCCAGCACAACAAGCTTGGCGTTGTCCTTGGCATAATTCACCAGCACCTTCGAAGCCGCGACCGGGTCCTTGCTGAACGCAATGCCGGTAGGGCCTTTGAAGAGATGGGAAATGCCTTCGATCGGCGTTCCCTGAAGCGCACGCACGGCCAGACGGTTCTTAGCCACCTTGAACGTCACCCCTTCCTTGCGCGCACGCGCGCGGAGGACGCTCAACTGGGCCACCGTCAAACCGGTATAGTGGGCGACAACCACGGAGCCGGAGTCCGCGAAGACGCCTTTCAGCTCTTCGACGACTTCCGCCTTCTTGGCTTTCTCCACTGTGCTCTCCTTCTCGGCAGCATTTCCCGAATTAAGGGAAATTCCACCGATCAACCGGCATACGTGGCGATCCGCATGCCGCCCTGTTGCTCACTCCTGCCCCAGGGTTCAAACCCGAACCCCGTCTGCGCTGGGTGACTTTTAAGCCCCGAGGGGCCCCAGTGGTCTCGGACAGGTCTTCCGGTCATCGCCGACCGGAAACTCAAAATTCCTTATGCGTCGGCACCGCCGCCAGCGTTCACGGACGCGAGCGCGATCTTCACGCCGGGGCCCATGGTCGAGCTGATGGAAATCTTCTTCACATAGGTGCCCTTGGCGCCGACCGGCTTCGCCTTGACGACGCTGTCGACGAACGCCTTGACGTTGGCGGTGATGGCGTCCTCGGTGAACGAGGCCTTGCCGATACCGGCCTGCACGATGCCCGCCTTCTCGACGCGGAATTCCACCGCACCGCCCTTGGCGTTCTTAATCGCCGTCTTGACGTCCATGGTCACGGTGCCGACCTTCGGGTTCGGCATCAGGCCGCGCGGGCCCAACACCTTCGCCAGACGGCCGACCATGCCCATCATGTCGGGGGTCGCGATGCAGCGGTCGAAGTTGATTTCGCCCTTCTGCACCTGCTCGGCAATTTCCTCGGCACCGACCAGATCGGCACCGGCGGCCTTGGCTTCGTCAGCCTTGGGGCCCTTGGCGAACACGGCGACGCGCACGGTACGGCCCGTGCCCGACGGCAGCGCGACGACGCCACGGACCATCTGGTCGGCATGACGCGGATCGACGCCGAGGTTCATCGCGATTTCGATGGTCTCGTCGAACTTCGCAGTGGCGCGCGACTTGATGAGCTTCACGGCTTCATCAACCGAATAGGCCTTGTTGGCGTCAACGCCTTCGATGGCCTTCTTGAAACGCTTGGAGATCTTCGCCATCGGTTCTTACTCCACCACCCGGATGCCCATCGAACGCGCCGAGCCCTCGATGAGGAGCATGGCATTCTCGATGTCGTTGGCGTTGAGGTCCTTCATCTTGGCTTCGGCGATCTCACGCACCTGCGCCTTGGTCACGGAGCCGACCCAATCGCGGCCCGGCGCCTTCGAGGCGGACTGCAGTTTGGCGGCCTTCTTCAGGAAGTACGACGCCGGCGGCGTCTTCATCTCGAAGGTGAAGGACTTGTCCGAAAACACGGTGATATTCACCGGGATCGGCATGCCCTTTTCCATTTCCTGCGTCTTGGCGTTGAAGCCCTTGCAGAATTCCATGATGTTGAGGCCGCGCTGGCCGAGCGCGGGGCCGATCGGCGGGGACGGATTGGCCGATCCCGCCGGCACCTGAAGTTTGATGTATCCTACGATTTTCTTTGCCACTTTACGTCCGCCTCCTTAGCGGCTTGCGGTTCATGCGGGGCTTGGCCGCCCCTCCCGCGCTAGACACAGGTCAGATCTTCTCGACCTGCGTGAATTCCAGTTCGACCGGCGTGGCGCGGCCGAAGATCGACACCGCAACCTTGAGGCGCGAGCGATCCTCGTCGACCTCTTCCACCGTGCCGTTGAACGACGTGAACGGACCGTCGGCCACTTTGACCTGCTCGCCCACTTCGAAGGTGACCGTCGACTTCGGCTTGTCGGCGCTTTCGGTGACCTGATGGAGAATGCGGTCGACCTCGCCCTGGCGCAGCGCCATCGGCTTGTTGTTCTGCCCGAGGAAGCCCGTGACCTTGGCCACGTTCTTGATCAGGTGATAGGCCTCATCGGTCAGCCTGGCGCGCACCAGCACATAGCCGGGCAGGAACTTGCGCTCGGCATTGACCTTCTGGCCGCGGCGCACTTCCAGCACCTCTTCGGTCGGAACGAGGACTTCCTCGATGAGATCGGAAAGGCCCTGCTGCAGCGCCTGACGCTTGATCTCTTCCGACACCTTCTTTTCGAAGTTCGAATAGGTATGGACAATGTACCACTTGGCGTCCGACATGGTGCCTGCTTCGCTCATCCGTTCACCTGGGCCATTAGCCCACCGCGCCGATCAGAAGACGCTCGCCCCAGGCGAGCACCGTGTCGACGAAGAAGAAGAAAATGACTGTCAACAGGACCATGAAGAAGACCATCACGGTGGTCCACTTGGTCTCTTTCCAGGTCGGCCACGTGACCTTCTTCATCTCGCGCACGGTTTCGCCGTACAGCGAGAGGAGCCCGCCACGACGACGCACCGGCGCCGGCAACTGATTGCCGCCCTCGGTGTCCGCAGTCTTTTTCGTCGTATCGGCCATTTCAGTCCTTTGGAAAAATGGCAGGAGTGGAAGGATTCGAACCCTCGGCCTACGGTTTTGGAGACCGCCGCTCTACCAACTGAGCTACACTCCTGTATTGGCGGCCGGCCCATCACGAGCCGGCCATCCAAATCACTTGATGATCTTGGCGACGACGCCCGACCCGACGGTACGGCCGCCTTCGCGGATGGCGAAGCGCAGCTTTTCTTCCATCGCGATCGGAACGATCAGCTCGACTTCGATATTCACGTTATCGCCAGGCATCACCATCTCGGTGCCTTCCGGCAGCTTCACGATGCCCGTCACGTCCGTCGTCCGGAAGTAGAACTGCGGACGATAGTTCCCGAAGAACGGCGTATGACGGCCGCCCTCGTCCTTCGTCAGCACGTACACCGAACCGGTGAACTGCGTGTGTGGCGTGATCGAACCCGGCTTCGCCAGGACCTGACCGCGCTCAACGCCCGTACGCTCGATACCGCGGAGCAGCGCGCCGATGTTGTCGCCAGCCTGGCCCTGATCGAGCAGCTTGCGGAACATTTCAACGCCCGTCACCGTCGTCGTCGAGGTCGCGCGGATGCCGACGATTTCCACCGTCTCGCCAACCTTCACGACGCCGCGTTCGACACGGCCCGTCACCACGGTGCCGCGGCCCGAAATCGTGAACACGTCTTCGATCGGCATCAGGAACGGCTGGTCCAGCGGACGCGCCGGCTGCGGAATGAAGGCATCGACTTCCTTCATCAGCTCCATGATCGAGTCACGGCCCAGCTTGGCGTCGCCGTCTTCCAGCGCAACCAGCGCCGAACCGCGAACGATCGGAATCTTGTCGCCGGGGAATTCGTAGCTCGACAGAAGCTCGCGAACTTCCATCTCGACCAGATCCAGCAATTCCGGATCGTCGACCATGTCGCACTTGTTCATGTAAACCACCAGCGCCGGAACGCCGACCTGACGGGCAAGCAGGATGTGCTCGCGCGTCTGCGGCATCGGGCCGTCGGCCGCCGATACCACCAGGATCGCGCCGTCCATCTGCGCCGCGCCGGTGATCATGTTCTTCACATAGTCGGCATGGCCGGGGCAGTCGACGTGGGCGTAGTGACGGTTCTCCGTCTCGTACTCCACGTGCGCCGTGTTGATCGTGATGCCGCGCGCCTTCTCTTCCGGCGCCTTGTCGATCTGATCGTAGGCCGTGAACTGGGCCTTGCCCGACTCCGCCAGGATCTTCGTGATCGCAGCCGTCAAGGTCGTCTTGCCATGGTCCACATGGCCGATCGTCCCGATGTTGCAGTGCGGCTTCGTCCGCTCAAATTTGGCCTTCGCCATCGTCGTGCCCTTTGTCTCTTCCAGCCCGCGAATGCGGGAAAGTCCTTTGCCTCTACTCAGCCGGCCCGCCCTCGCCTTCCGGCTACTGCGTGACAGCCTTTACCGCTCTATCGGGGCGGCTTGCCGAGCCGAAGCCGCATTACGCGGCGAAGGCTGGAGCGGGTGAAGGGAATCGAACCCTCGTCATCAGCTTGGAAGGCTGTTGCTCTACCATTGAGCTACACCCGCCTGTTCGACTCCTTCTCGATACCCCTTAAACGTACGAACACCTCCGGCTTTTCAGCCATCGCAGCGTTTCCGAGGTCACGGGCTACCCTGAACCCTTACATTTGGTGGTGGGGGAGGTTGGACTCGAACCAACGAAGGCTTAGCCAGCGGATTTACAGTCCGCCCCCTTTGCCGCTCGGGACACTCCCCCTTAAACCAAATCAAGTACTTAACAACTTTTGACGGCGGCGCAAGAGCCTCGCCCGCCCGTCAGGGTAGAACGTGTGTATATGCCTCCGGGAGTCACGCTGCGGATCGGGGGTTATTGGTCAAATGATTAGGTGTGTCAATAGCTCACTAACGCTGGGAAAGCCGATTTTTGCCCCCCGCGGGATTGTGTCCCGCAAGGTGACTCCCCCTCCTCGTTTTGGCAACCCCGGACGAGCCCGGACGGTAAACCCGGACGCTGGTGTCAGGATCGAATTCCTGCATACTTTCCGCGACAGTCCTATATAAGCCCGCGCCATGCCAAAAAATGACCGCCGGGGATTCCGGCCCCGCTCCGACAAATCCGAAACGCCCCGATTCCAAGGCCCGAAATCCGGTCCTCATCCGCAAGGCTCCAAACCCCAGGGTCAACGGTCCCAGGGACCTAAGCCGCAAGGCCCCCGCCCTCACCGCCCGGAAAAGGCCGAAAGCGGGCTCTGGCTCTATGGGCTGCATGCCGTGAAAGCAGCGCTGGGCAATCCCCGGCGCAAGGTGAAGCGGTGCCTGGTGACCTCGCGCGCCGCAGAGGAAGTCGGGACAAAACTGCTCGGCCGCGTGCGCCACGATATTACCGATGCCGACACGGTCGGCCGCGCGCTGCCGCCGGGCGCGGTGCACCAGGGCGTCGCCCTGCTCTGCGAACCGCTGGGACGCCGCGATCTCGCCGACATGCTGACGCCGTCGGAGCGCCGTCGCATCGTGCTGGTGCTCGATCAGATTTCCGACCCGCATAATGCCGGCGCCATTCTGCGCACGGCGGCGGCATTCGGCGTCAGCGCGGTCGTGGTGCAGGACAGGAATTCCCCGCCGGAATCGGGCGCCTTGGCGAAAGCGGCTTCGGGCGCGCTCGATATCGTGCCGGTCGTCAGTGTCGTCAACATTTCGCGCGCACTCGACGAACTGCAGAAACTCGGCTTCTGGCGCATCGCCCTGGCGGGCGACGGCGAAAGCGCCCTGAAAGATGCGGCCACCGACAACGGCGACATCGCGCTGGTGCTGGGCTCGGAAGGCTCCGGCATCCGCCGTCTGGTGCGCGAACATTGCGACGCCGCCGCTTTTGTGCCGATGGACAGCGTGATGGAGAGCCTGAACGTCTCCAACGCCGCAGCGATCGCGCTGTATGAGTTGCGACGGAGCTAAGCACTCGCGCTATTAATTAGGCTCGCGGAGACGCGGAGGCGCGGAGAGAGTGTGCCAAACATTCTCGCTGTGCCCCGTCTCCAGTTTGCTCGCTTCCGCGCTTCCGCGTGAGATCCTTCAACGAGCTAATGGAACAGAGGAGCGATAAGCCACACCCAAATGCCGTAAACTGCTGCAGTGCTGACCGCGGCCACCAGCAGAGCAAGACGGAAAAACTCGAAGCGGAAGAAAAATGTGCGCTCCCGCCCCTGCTCTCGCGCCCGCCCGTACATCGCAATCAGCGTTCCGCCGAAAACCAAAACCATCAGTAGCGCAGGTATGACCTTCAGAAACATACGTTGTACGGCTCTTCGCTAGAACAACGCCGCGATGACGTCGTCGCCACTCTTGTTCTCGATCAGCACCAGCACCTTGTAGCCTTCGGCGTAGCGCAGCTTGCCTTCCTTGTCGTGCATCAGAAGGCCTTCTTTCGACATCGTCGCGGTGCGGCGGTCGTAGGCGAACAGCGGTGTCAGGCCGCGATAATTTGCCTTGATGAGGCGGAACAAGAGTTCGGCGTTCTGCGGCGCCAGACGGACACAGCCGGCGCTGGCGCGATTGCCCAACAGCGCAACGTCCTCACCCACCGCCGAATGGATCGCGACACCGGTCTGCCGGCCCTCGTTCTCCCACGAGAAGAACATCGCATAGGGCATTTTGTGGCCCCATTGCTGCGAGGTGTAGCGTTTGTAGACGCGTTCGGGATCGAGCTGGAAATAGCCGGTCGGCGTGTCGGTCTTCCACATCCGCGTGCCGTCGGGATTGGGCATCAGGACTTCGCGGCCGGTCGAAACCGGAAAACTGTATTTCAGCGTGAGATCGCCGCTGGTCTGTTTGGCGAAGACGAACATGCGCTGATGCCATGGGCCGCGATCGGCCTTGCTGACATAGAGGAACAACTCGAAATTCTCGTACAGCTCCCTGGTCAAGCTGAGCTTGAGATGATCGAGAACGCGCGCGACCTCGCCCGGTGACGGCGGTGTGGTGTCGGGCGCCGGCAACAAGGGCGCATTCTCGGTTTCAGGCTGCTGCGCCAGCTCCATCGTGGGTGCGGTGCCCGGCGCCTTCGCGACCGGGTTCGGTGCGGTCGGAAGCGAGGGACGCAATTTGGGCGGTGCGGACGGCTTCGGCTTGGCAGCGGCGACCTTCGGCGCCGACGGCGCCATCCAGTCGGCGAATTCGGCTACGGCCCGGTCGCGCAGAGCGACGATGGATTTCACCGTCCAGGTCCAGGCCGGTTGGATCACCGTGCGGTTGGCAGTTTGGGCGGCGGTGGCGATGGCTGGCGGCACGGCCTCGGCGGCCTGCTTGGCGCCCATGGCCCAGGGGTGATGTGCCTGCACGGCAAGGCCAAAGCCGAGCGCGGATGCGCCCAGCAGATAGAGGACGCTCAGCGTCCTCAAGCCCGCCACCAGACCCCTCTGTCTCATAGCGGCACAATAACCAGGAATCCGGTGATTTGTCTTGGGGTGCCGCGGGTGCGGTTAACGGAAGTCCGGCACGCGGCGGTTCCTCTGCAACACTGATTCCCGTCCGGCTGGCGCGGTCCTTGCGAGACAAATTGCGACAAGTGCCAAAGGTCCGCCCGGAGGCCGGAATGCAGGCAAATCCTGCCACTTCCGACCGGCAATACCCGCCATGGAAGGCAATTCCTTCCAGGTCCCGCGCGGCAATGAGAGGGGGAAAACCATGGTCGACAGCATCGGCAGCTTCAATGCCGTCAATTATGCCGCAAGCACCGGTCTGAACCGGCCGGCGACGAAATCCGACACCGATCTCGTGGGCGCCGAGACCAAGAAGCCCAACGCCGCGGAGACCTTCAAGAAGTACATGGCGAAGTCGCCGATGGAGCGGATGATCGAGAACTGGCTGAAGGCGCACAAGCTCGACGAAGAGAAGCTGAAAGCCATGTCGCCGGAAGAGCGCGAAGGCATCATGAAACAGATGCACGCCGAGATCGAACAAAACCTGAAAAACCAGACCGAGAAAAAAGGCGATCTCGTCGACGTGGTGGCCTGAGCCTACCGCCCGGCCAAAAGAACACCCGCCGTTACCACCACCGCCGCAACGCCTTTGCGCATCAATCCGCGGCGCGAAACGTCTTCGCGCGACAGATGCGGCGCCAGCAGCGTCAGCGCGGCACCGAACGCGACCACGAATAACGTGGTGGTGGACGCCACCGCCGAGACCAGCGCCACAGGCGCCAGCATGGTGGCGTATCGCACGCTCAAGCCGCCGCCGAGATTGATCAGTTCGTTGGCGCCGTTGACGCCGAGCAGCGCGCCGGTGTGGGTGCGGATGAGATGGAAGAACTGACGGCGGATGCGCCCGACCGCCAGCAGTGCCAGGCCGAACAGCCCCTCGCCTACGAATGTCCAGAACGTCGTGGTCCAGAACGCGTCTTCCACCGCGTAGAATTTGAAGATCACATTGGCGAGCGCCAGGATGAAGGTGCACGCCACCATGCCGAGCACGAGCGCCGGCTTCAGTCCTTTGAAGCGCAAATCGGCATCGAGCGAAACGAACAGCACGCCGCCGATGATGAGAAGCGCCCCGGCCGCGCCGCGAAGCGTCAGGGTTTCGCCGAGCATCGCCCATGCCAGCAGGAAGCTGAAAATCGTGGTGAGCTGGAACATCGGCGCCACCACCGACGCCTCTTCGCTCTTAATGGCTCTGAGGTAGAACAGCATCGAGCCGATATACATCACGCCCGAAACCGTCATCACCGCGATGGCCTTCGGCGACGGTGCCAGCACATCCGGCGCGAACCACCAGATCGCCGGCAGTGCCGCAATGCCCATCAACGCCGTGAACAGCATCAAAACGGCGGTGTCGCTGTCGGGGAAGTAGCGGTCGATGAGATACTTGTCGATGTGAACCGACACCGCCCACGCCACCGGTCCGAGAAAGGCAAAGAGAAGCCACATGCCGCGTTTGTACCGGCAATCGCCCGGACCGGCGAGGGACCTATCCGTTTACCGCCTTGCGCCAGTCGGCATCGTCTTCGTGACCGGGGCGATCGCGCAAATGGGCGGCATAGTCGCGGTAGATGCGGGCGAGCGCTTCGATATCGGTACGCAAGATCCGATCCTGGGTGGCAAACGCCAGCCGCTCCGCCTCGCGGGCACGGGCATCGAACTCACTAGCGTCATGAAACATGGCCTGTACTCCCGACGACACGTTCAAAATCCAGAATTATTCTAATTCGTAAGTCCTTCAGTACCAATGCCGGCCGGTCCTCCGTCCCGCGCCAGCGACGCCCGGAATATCTTCGCGATTCCAGCCGCTTGGTGGAGAAACGCCGCACCTCGCCTTGGCGTTGCGCCGCAGCGGCGGGACGCCGCAGTTCGCCCACCCAATCACGGACAAGTGAGCGTCTCGCCGGTAGATTTTGTTCGATATCGAACTATACTGCATCGAACATTTCTGAAGGAGGCTGCCCCATGCTCAAGTTCATTCTGACCGCCATCGCCATGACCGCCGCCGTCCTGCCCGCGGCAGCGGCCGCGGAGGACGTTCCCGCCACCATTATCGCCATGGAGCGCGCCGCCCTCGACCGCTCCGACAAAGGCGATGTGCAAGGGTTCCTGGAAATCTCGGCGCCCGACGTCGTCTATCAAGACCCTGCGCTCGATGCGCCGCTGATCGGTTTGCCGGCGCTTACCGCCTACTACGCCAAATTCCCGGCCGGCGAACCGAGCCACGGCGTGATGTCGAACGCCAACGTCCAGGTGCTGGGCAACGTAGCGGTCTTGTCGTTCCACTACGTATCGCGGTCCGGCACTCCGAAGGAAATCGTATGGAATTGCACCGAAGTCTATCGCAAGACTGACGGCAACTGGCGAATCGTCAACACGCATTGGTCACTGACCAAGCCGCTGCCGCAGAAACTGGATTGATGGTCGACAAGCTCCAAGCGCTGAAAGTGATGAACACCGCGCACGCGGTCTATCTGGCCACCATGTCGGCCGGCGGGCCGCGCGTGCGGGCGCTGGTGAATCTCAGGCTGCGCTGGCGCTATCGGGGGCCGAGCCGGACCGCACGGACCGACGACTTCACGGTCTATCTGGCGACTTCGCGCGCCTCCGACAAAATTGCCGAGATCACCGCCGATCCGCGCGTGTCGGTCTATTACAGCCGCCCTCTCCTGTTCCGCGGCGTGATGCTGTGCGGCGCGGCGGAGGTGCTCGACGACCCTGCCTTGAAGCAGGCGTTGTGGAGTGAGGACTGGCGCATCTATTGGCCCGACGGCGTCGACAATCCCGATTATGTCGTGGTCCGTATCCGGCCGAACGAAATCCGTGGCTGGTGGGGCTCGAAACCTTTCGTGCTCGAGGCGCCATGAGTACGACCCGCCAAGCCGGTTTTCTGATCGCCAAGATCAATCAGGCGGCGGGACGGATCTTCGCGCGGATGCTGCGCGAACGCGGCATCGATATCCATCCCGGCCACGGCCGCATCCTGTTCGTCCTGTGGCAGCACGGCCCGATGCCGATCCACGATCTGGCTAGGCGCGTCTCGCTCGGCAAATCCACCCTCACCAATGCGCTCGACCGGCTGGAAGCGTCGGGCGACGTCCGCCGGGTGCGCTCCGACGAGGACCGCCGCAGCATCACGGTGGAGCTGACACCCAAAACCGCCGAGACCAGACACGTATACGAAGACGTGTCCCGCGCCATGAACGAACAATTTTACCGCGATATTCCGGACGCGGAGATCGACGCGTTCGAAGCCACGCTGAAGCGCATCCTGCAGAATTTGGAATAGGAATAATCCGCCGGTTACATCTTCGACACGATAGCGATTTCGGCTTCCGCTGCCCTTGCGGCAAAGCTGCTGCGATTTACATGGAGACGGACACACCGGCCCACGGAGCCCGACCGATGCCTCTTCTCACATGCCCCAATTGCAACGTTGCGATGACCCAGGCGAACCGCCAGGGTGTCGAAATCGACATATGCCCGCAGTGCCGAGGCGTGTGGCTCGATCGCGGTGAACTCGAAAAGCTGCTGGCCCCCCTGCGCAGCGAAGCGCCCACCGACGACTTCTATCGCCGGGACAACGGCCATCGCTACGGCGATCACGACGACCACCACGGTCACGACGATCACCATGGCCGCGACGACTACCGCCACGGACACCGCGGCCGCCGCAGCATTCTCGACATCTTCGACTGAACCCTCGGTGACACACATGTCCTTGAAGACGTGCGCCAACTGCTCCCGCGCGACGGAAGCAGCGGCGGCTTTCGGCGTCGGATTCGAGCGCTGCCCGGAATGCGGTGGTGCGTGGATGGACGAAGTGGCGTTCAACGCTCTTCTCCGGCAACGGTCGTCCTCACAACACGGCCGATCCGACCGAAGACTTGGGGCGGACGGTAGGCGGGCGCGTCCCCGCCTCGGGCTATTCAAACTCGCCGCTGCGGGCGCCGCTGTATTTGCGGTTGCCGTCGGCCTGGCAGGGTACTATTTGGTGTGGCCGTTGCTCTCGCACGGTCTCTCCGGAAATATTGCCCAAAAGGGCCGGGAGGCCGTCACCAAACAGATCGAAGCCGCCGGGGTCCCGAAAGACATCACCACTTGGGCCAAGGAAACGGCCAAGAAAGAGATCGAGCGAACGGCACGGGAAAAACTTGGCCTGCCTGCGGGTAAAACTCCGGCCAACGGCGAAGCAGCCGCCGAAGGCGGCAAGGCAGAAGGAAGCGAAGCGGATTGATGCATACGCAGAATTCCACCGGAACGGCCCTGCCCGCCAGTCGCGCCGATAATTCCAACGCACGCGAAAAGAAGTCGGTCGCCATCTCCTCGATGGTGGCGAGCCTTGCCATGACCATCGGCAAGTTCATCGTCGGCTTCATGACGGGCAGCCTGGGCCTGATTTCCGAGGGGCTGCACAGCCTCCTGGATTTCGGCGCCACGATCATGACCTACATGGCCGTGCGCGTTTCGGACAAACCGGCCGATGCCGAGCATCACTACGGCCACGGCAAGATCGAAGCCGTCACCGCCCTGGGCGAGACCGTCCTGCTTTTCCTCACCTCGATCTGGATCATCTACGAGGCCATCCATCGCCTGATGGCGCCGAAGATCGAAGTCGAAGCGACGTGGTGGTCGTTCGGCGTCATCATCGCCTCGATCGTGATCGATATCTCGCGCGCCCGCGCCCTGAAGCGCACGGCCGAGAAGACCAAGAGCATGGCGCTCGAAGCCGACGCGCTGCACTTCTCCTCCGACGTGCTGTCGTCCACCGTGGTGCTGATCGGGCTCGGCTTCGTGGCGTTCGGCTGGCCGATCGGCGACCCCATCGCGGCCATCGGCGTTTCGATCTTCGTCTGCCGCGCGGGATGGATGCTGGGGCGGCGGACATTCGACACCCTGATCGATGCCGCTCCCGAAGGCGCGGCGGATCGGGTCGGCGGCATCGTGCGCGGCGTGGCGGGCGTGGCCGATGTCGGCCGCATTCGCATCCGGCCGGCGGGCAGCGTCTTCTTCGTCGATGTCGACGTCGCGGTCGGACGCGGCTGGCCGCTCAGCAAAGTCCTGAGTGTGAAACAGGCGGTCGCCGAAGCCATTCGCGCCGAGATGTCCGAGGCGGAAGTCACGGTCACCACCCACCCGCTGAAACTCGACGAAGAAACGATCCAGCAGCGCGCGCTGATCATCGCCGCCAATCACGGCGCCCATGTCCATCACATCACCGCGCACCGGGTCGGGGAAAAACTGTCGGTCAGCTTCGATCTCGAAGTCGACGGCGCCCTGTCGCTGAACGACGCGCATCGCATCGCATCGGATCTGGAATCCGACATGCAGGCGGAATTCGGCAAAGACACCGAAGTCGAAACCCACATCGAGCCGCTGCAGGACGCTACCATCGCGGGCGCCGATGCCGACGAGAGCGTTTTGCGGGAAGTCTCCGCTGCGCTGGAAAAAGCGGCGGCCGAAGACGGGGTTCTATCGGATATTCATAACGTTCGGGCGCGGCACACGGCGCAGGGACTGATCGTCATCTTCCATTGCCGCACGGCGCCCGAGCGCACGGTGGCGGAAATTCATGGGATCGTCGACACTCTCGAGCGGCGTCTTCGCGCCGCCGTGCCCGGCATATGGCGTACGGTCGCCCATGCCGAGCCGATCGGCGAAGCGTAAGTCAGGCCGCGTAACGGATCGGCGGCATCGAGATCGGCAGCTTGGCCGGAACGATCTCGGAGATTTCGCTCTGCAGCGCAGCTTCCCATTGCTTGTCTATTTCGGTGCGATTCTGCTGCCAGGTTTCGCGTTCTTCGTGTGAGGCGGCTGACGTAATCTTCGTTGTATCCATCAGGTCTCTCCCAGTCCTATGACCTCAGTAGGTACAACTCCGCACGGTCAAACAACTACGTGGTTTTGCGTATTCAGCGCTGTCAGTTAGCGCAACCACAAGAAGAAGCCGCAGGAATGCTGGGCTCCTGGACCACCGCGCCGGGCGCGTTTGTCGCAGAAAGATTTATGTACTACTAACAAACCGCTGCGGATTGTCCTTGTACGGAGGACTCGTCCACCGGTGTCATCGTATACCCTCCAGCGGAACGCGCACGACGGCGACAGACTCCTTGGCGTCGGCATAGCCGATCCACAACGCGCCGTTCCACACCGTCGACTTCGGATAGTGATAGCCGCCCTTCTTGAAACGGCCGCCTGCCGACGGCGGCGGCGGCGGTCCCGCGCGCAGAACATAAGCACGATCGAAACTCTTGCCGTCCTTCGAAAGCGTCAAAACCAGCGGGCTGCGAATTTTCTGCTCGGCCGGCGCATTGACCAGAAACGCAGTGCCATCGGGCAGATTGCCGGCGCTTTGTTTGGCGCGGCTATCGACCATGTCGGTGACGACCGGCGTCGTCCAGGTTTGGCCGCGATCGCAACTCTCCGCCGCCAGTTGCCGGAACGACAGAGCCTGATCGCGAAACACCATCACCAGACAGCCATCGGTGCGGCGGAACCAGGCCGGTTCCATCTCTCGGCTCTCCAGACCTTCATGCGGAAGGTTCGTCATCGCGCCGCGCGTCCAGCCGGCAAGCCCTTTGGGATCGTCGGTATAGTACGGCGCAGCGGTCAGTCCGGGCGGAACGTGGAAAGCGGTGACGATGCGTCCGTCCGGCAGAGTGTGCGGATCCTGCTCTATGACGCCCATGAACGGCCGGCCGTCGGCGCCGGTGATGCGCTGAGCTTTCGACCAATGACGGCCATCCCGACTGGTGACGTATTCGACATAACCGCCGGCTTCGCGGCTAAAGCCCTTCGGCCAAACGTTGAGATAGGCGATCAGAATTTTGCCATCAGTCCACCAACCGCCGCTCGACCGCATGACGCCATCGCGCGGAACCATGTCGACCGGCGCCGACCATTTGCGGCCATCGGCGCTGACGCTGTAGACGACATGCGTGTCGGGCGTGTCCTCATGCTCCGCCGAGCTTTGCCATTGGGCGTACAGCTTGCCTTTGAAGCCGAGCAATACGACGCCGTTGACGAATTTATCGGTATCGGGTCCGGCCCGGAATACGGTGATGGCTTCGGCACCCGGCGGCGGCTTGAGGCCGAGATCGCCGGGGCGGGTGAAATCGAACAACTTCGGCGCAATGCCATAAGGCTTATGCGCTGCCAGAAATCCGAGAAAGCGATCGATCAGGTCGGGCCCCTGCACCGCCGCGCCATGCCCAGCCACGATGGTTTCGATAGGCAGCTTGAGCGCTTTGAGGCGGTTCAGCGTCTTGGGGTATTCGACCAGATCGGCGCCGACCGTATTGCCGAGGAACGGCTTCAACGCGCAGCCGCCGTACAACACCTTCTCGTTGGGGAACCAGACGAAGATGTCGTCGGGCTTGTGCGAAGCGCCAAGCCAGAGGACGCGCACCGCGCCGCCCTGCAAGGTGAAGTCATTGCCGACGATGGTGTCGGGCAAGACGATCGGCACATCGGGATAATCGGGCGCGAATTTCTTGGTGTCGACGGCCTGCTGCGGGCCTTCCTTGGCGAGGAGATCGCTGGTGGCCTGAATGGCGATGATTTTCGCGCCGATCTGCTTGAAATAGGCGTTGCCGCCGCTGCGATCGAGATCGTGGTTCTGGTCGATCACTTCGGTGACGGGTTTGGGCGTGACCTTCTTGATTTCGGCAACCAGCAGCGCGGCCGTCTCGGGCGACCAGGTGGCGCCGATCACCGTGACATGGTCGCGGCCGACATACACCATCGAATTTTCGGCGGCATAATAGGTGTCCTCAACCACATAAAGGTTCGCCTTCAGCGGTACGAGCGACACATGCGGCGCGGCGGCGGCGGGAAGAGCAAACAGAACGGCGGCAAGCGCGAAAAGAAAACGGTTCATGGCGCCTTCTTCATTGTCATCCGGGCGAAGGGAACGAGCTTTCCGTGATCCTCGCCGTCCATCGTCCAGATCCAGGTTGCGGAGGCCGATTGATAGGCGAACGTGGTGTGGAACGGAACGCCACCCATATTGAACAGAAACGGCAGGCTATCACCTTCGCGTGAAGCCACCCCGCCGCCCGCGTCCGGAGATGAAACACCCGTAATATCGTACCAAAAGCAGACATAGCGCTTCTTGGCGGCGTCGTAGGCGATCAGCACTTCGGCTTCGTAGAGCGGCTTGCCGGCGGCGTCCTTTTCGCGAGCGATCTCCGTGAGGCGCAGATAGGTGTTCTGCAGAATCCACTCGGCCGTGACATCGTGCGTCGTCTGCTGGTTCTCGATGGTACCCGACAGCACCCACTTGCCCGCCATGTGATCGAGCAGAGGGTCCTTATCGGCAGCGAAAGATGGAGTCAGAAGAAACGCCGTTACTGCAACTGCAAACGTCTTCATTGCATGCCCTCCGCGGCTTTGCACAAATCGAGAATGACGAGGTGCTGGCGGAACATGATGCCGGCCAGCGCGGTCGAGCGGGCGAACGCCGTCAGGCATCCGTTAGGCGAGATCGCGCGCGGCACCCATGCGGAACCCGACAAGACCCGCGTCAGCCCGTCCTTTTTCACCAGATAGAGACCGGCATCTGCGATCGCGATATGGTTTGGGTCGGTGCGGCTGCCGTCGCTCCACAGGAAAAAGCCGTGCTTGTACGGCACCAGATAATCGAGCACGAGATTGGCGGTGTGCATATTGATGCGCTCGGAACTGCCATCCGCCCGCACCTTCCAGACCGGTACGACATCGGGATGCATTTTCCACGTCACCGGACAGCCCCAGGTCAGGATAGTGTCTTCCCACGGCAAGGGATGGGTGCAGCCGGGCGACACCGCGCGCGCATCGACGCCGCGCACCGGAACACGCTTGCCGTCGGCCAGGGCCACCACCGACAACGGCGCCTGTCCGTCCCCCATCCTCGGCCCGAAGTCGAGGGCAAAGCGCGCCGAACGGGATGGCACCCAGACCCTGTCGTACAGCTGCGGCGCGGCCACCTGCGTGCAAGAACGCGAAACGATATCGAGGTCCCAGGCGCGATACTCGCGCGGATAATGGGCAGGATCGTCGTAGAACGAGAATTTTGAAAGCGTCTCCCGGCCGAGCGCACCCGTCATCACCGCTGCCGGAGGGATCGCCTTGCTCCCTCGCTCGGGCGGTGCAAATCCGTCCGTCGACCACGTGATCCGGCCATTGCCAGCACAGAGATAGTTGTTGCTGAGGTTCGTGCCGCGCTTCGGCCAAGCGGCGCGCGCATAAACCTGCGGCGCCTCACCAAGACGCCAGAGGTAAAGGCGCGCCTTGTCCTTCGGAAACAGCACCTCGTCGGTCTTCGGACGATGCCAGAACGAAGGATCCTCTCCGTTGTCGGCTCCCGCGAATACGAGCGTGCGATCGTCCAGCCAGAACACGTCGTTCGGCCCGAGACCGTCGTCGGGAACCTGCACCGTGCTCTCGGCAATCTGAAATGCCGGTTTCGAATCCAGAAGGCCCGCCCGGCACGGCAGTCCCACCGCCAGTACCAAGCCGAAAACCGCTGCAAGACGCGCGATCATGTCCCCCTCCCGCGATCCGGCCGGAGCGTAGGCCGGCTACGGGCGGGAGACAATTGCGGCGGGAACCCTCAGGACGCCAGCTTGCCCGTTCTCGCCCAACCCTTCGGCAGGACGCGACCGGTCTGGGCGCGCTCGCCTTTGAAGTCCTTGATTTCGGACGGGGCGTAGTGCTTGCCGTTCTCGGAACGCAGGCCTTCTTTCCAGGTGAAGGTGGTGGCGTCGATCAGTTCGCCGTCCTTGTAGCGCTGGAGATAGACGCCCTGCCCCTTGGCGAGTTCGGGCACTTCGCTCAGCGGGAAGATCAAGAGCTTTTTCTGCAGATCGAGCCCGCGCTTGTTCTCGCCGACGACGGCAACGTGATCGCCCGCCACGAAGCGGCAGACCGCCGCCTCGCCCGGCATCTTGACGTTCATCACGCGCTTGCCCGCCTTGGTCATGGCGACGGCATCGTCCTCGGTGGTGATAAAGCCGTGGCCGGTCGTGGCCGCGAGGAACAGCTTGCGGCCAGGCACGTGCACGAACATGGCGACCAGATCGGCTTCCGGCGCCAAGTCGATGAAGGTGCGGATGGCCTCGCCGTTGCCACGCCCACCCGGCAGCTTGGAGCAATCGAGGGTGTAGAAGCGGCCGTCGGTCGAGAACATCATCAGCTTGTCGGTGGTCTCGGCGTGAATCCAGAACCGCTCGCGGTCGCCTTCGCGATACTTCACGTTGTCCGACGGCTCGATGTGGTTCTTGAACGAGCGCAGCCAGCCCTTCTGCGAGCAGACGATGGTGACCGGCTCGCGCTCGACATAGGTCTCGATGGCGACCACCTCTTCGGCGATGGCTTCGACCTTCTCGACCAGCTTCTTGTCGGCGATGCGGGTACGGCGCTTGCCGATCTCGGTCTTCTGGCCGAACTTGGCATCGACCTCCTTCATCTGCTCGATCAGCTTGGCGTTGATGAGGTCTTCGGAGGCGAGCAGCTTCTTGAGGTCCTTCTGCTCTTTCGACAACTCTTTGTGCTCGCCGCGGATCTGCATTTCCTCCAGCTTGCGCAACGCGCGCAGCCGCATATTGAGGATCGCTTCGGCCTGATTGTCGGTGAGCTTGAAAGTCTTCATCAGGACGGGCTTGGGCTCGTCCTCGGTGCGGATGATCTTGATGACCTTGTCGAGGTTGAGGTAGGCGATGAGATAGCCTTCCAACAACTCCAACCGCGCCGCGATCTTGCCGAGGCGGAACTTGGTGCGCCGTTCCAGCACGTTGCGGCGGTGGTTGACGAAGGACAGCAACGCATCCTTGAGGCTCATGACGCGCGGGACGAGGCCGTTGTCCAGCACGTTCATGTTGAGCGGGATACGGGTCTCGAGGTCCGACTGGCGGAAGAGCTGCTCCATCAGGACGTTCTCGTCCACCGTCCGGGTCTTGGGGATGAGAACGATGCGGATGTCTTCGGCGGACTCGTCGCGAACGTCGTCGAGCAGAGGCACTTTCTTCTGCTCGATCAGTTCGGCGATGCGCTCGATCAGCTTGGCCTTCTGGACCTGATACGGGATCTGGTCGATGACGATCTGATAGGAATTGCGGGCGCCGTCTTCCTTGAACCAGCGGGCGCGGACGCGGAACGAGCCACGGCCGGTCCGGTAGGCCTCCTCGATCACCTCGGGACCGTCGACGACGATGCCGCCGGTCGGGAAGTCCGGACCTTTGACGTATTTGAGCAGGGTCGCGTCGCGACAGCCCGGATTCTTGATCAGCTCGATGGAGGCCGCACACAGCTCGCCGAGATTGTGCGGCGGGATCGAGGTCGCCATGCCCACGGCGATGCCGGCCGAGCCGTTGGCCAGAAGGTTCGGGAAGGCGGCGGGCATGACCACCGGCTCTTCCTCGGAGCCGTCGTAGGTCGGGCGGAAATCGACCGCGTCCTCGTCGAGGCCGTCCATCAGGGCCAGCGCGGCGTCGGTCATGCGGCATTCGGTGTATCGCATGGCCGCGGCGCTATCGCCGTCGATATTGCCGAAGTTGCCCTGGCCGTCGACCAGCGGGTAGCGGACGGCGAAGTCCTGGGCCAGACGCACCATCGCCTCGTAAACGGCGGTGTCGCCATGTGGGTGGAATTTGCCGATGACGTCGCCGACGATACGGGCGCACTTCTTGAACCCCGACTTGGGATCGAGGTTGAGGGCGCGCATCGCAAACAGCAACCGGCGGTGGACGGGCTTCAGTCCGTCGCGGGCATCGGGCAGCGCGCGCTGGGTGATGGTCGAAAGGGCATACGCGAGATAGCGCTCGGACAAGGCCGATGCGAGGTTCTCGGGGCGGATATCGTCTTCAACAGGCGTGGTGGGCATTCAGAAAATCCAAACTGTCATGGCCCGCGACTGCGGACCATCCAGGTGACGCTTACACTGGCGCCGGAGGTTTTGCCTAGCCCGACCGGATCGCCCGCAGTGGCGGGCAATGACACTCGGGTTCGGCGTCGGGGCGAACCTACTTCGATTCGCCGTCCTGATGCCCTGCCAGAGAGTCGAGGCGCAAGCGCGCGGACGGCATAGGTTTTCCGGTTGGGCGCAAAACGCGTTCGAACAGAAAATGCCCGGTTAGCGCGAGCCCGGCGGCGATGTCATCAGCGCCTACTTCGTTCTGGGAGCCGAGCAGAAACTGCGGCAATGGAAACAGCCGGCCGGCATAAGGCGCCCCGGCCGCAGCCGACACCGCCCGTCCCGACTTGGGGGAGACATAGACAAGATCCTCGGTCTCGCCGGTCGCGGCGCAGGAGGAAAGATCAAGGCCGAAGCCGAGCGCCTCCAAGAGGCCCGCCTCCCAGCGGACATAGATCGCACCCCAATGGGCCAGCCCGTCCTCCAGCATGGCGTCGAGCAGGATCGTCGAGGCGACAAACACCGGCTCATAGAGCGGGCCACGCTCGGGAAGCGTCGCGCTGGCCACCGAAGTGAAGGCGTTGAGCCCGGCAAGCGCTTCGCGACTTTCCATCAGCGCACCGGCGCGGGCCGTATCGAGCTCGCAGGCGAAGTTACCAAGATGCTCCTGCAGGCGGGCACGCCACTGAAGACGGATCGAATTGCCGGGCTGAAGGACCGGCTTCATCTTCCGCCCGCCGCGCACGAGCCCCATATGGCGGCCATGGGTCCGGGTCAGGGCTTCGAGAATGGTCCCGCTCTCGCCATGTTGGCGGACCGACAAGACGATGGCGTCGTCATGCCATTCCATGGGAGTCCCTATTCCTCCGGGAACTCCAAACCCATCTCACGATAGTGCTCGCGCTTGTCGGCCCAGTCCTCGCGGACTTTGACGAACAGGAACAGGTGCACGCGGCGGCCGAAGATTTCTTCCAGCTCCTTGCGAGAAGCGGCACCGATGTCTTTGATCATCTGGCCCTTTTTGCCGAGCACGATCGCCTTCTGGCCGTCGCGCTGGACGTACAGAACCTGATCGATCTTGACGGAGCCATCTTTGCGCTCTTCCCACTTCTCGGTCTCGACGGCGGTCGCGTACGGCAACTCGTCTTGGAGACGCAGATAGATCTTCTCGCGGGTGATTTCGGCGGCCAAGAGGCGCGAAGGAATGTCGGCGGCTTGATCGGGCGGATAGAGAAACGGGCCTTCCGGCATCTTCGATTCGCACCACTTCCCGAGCACATCGAGGCCGTCACCACGCCTCGCAGAGATCATGAAGATTTCTTCGTAAACCCCTGCAGCGTTGAACTTTTCCGTCAGCGGCAAAAGCTGCTCTACGGCCATCGCGTCGATCTTGTTGAGCGCCAGCGCGACTTTGCGATTCGTGGTTTTCAGCGATTCGATGATCGATTCGGTGTCGGCAGCAGCGTGGCCTTTCGGCTTTTCGGTGATCTCCGCGGCATCGACCAGATGCACCACGGCATCGGCATCGCCTGCCCCGCTCCACGCAGCATTGACCATCGCCCGGTCGAGACGGCGGCGCGGCTGGAAGATGCCGGGCGTATCGACGAACACGAGCTGGGTCTCGCCGCGCATGGCGACGCCGCGCACATTGGTGCGGGTGGTCTGCACCTTGGGACTGACGATGGCGACCTTGGAGCCGACCAGAGCGTTGACCAGGGTCGACTTGCCCGCATTGGGGGCGCCGATGATGGCGGTAAAACCGCAGCGGGTCATACTTGCTTTCCTACGCTCGATAGCATTTTGCGGGCGGCATCCTGTTCGGCTTCGCGCTTCGAGGTGCCGGTGCCGACTTCCGGCGTCTTGCCGGGGACGGAGACCTCCACCGAAAACACCGGCGCATGGTCGGGACCGGAGCGGCCGACCACCTTGTAGACCGGCGGCGCCGATTTAGCACCCCGCCCCTGCGCCCATTCCTGCAGCCGGGTCTTGGGATCGCGCATTTCCGCGCTCAGGGCGGCAAAAGCGTCCGTCCAATAGCGGCGGATGAAGACCTTGGCGGCATCGATCCCGCCATCCAAATAGAGCGCGGCGATCACCGCCTCGCACGCCCCTGCCAGGATTTGCAGCTTGCGCCGGCCGCCCGATCCCGCCTCGGACTTGGCGAGGATCAGATGCTCCGCCATCCCGGCCGCCTCGGCCGCCGCGGCGCAGGCTTCCGCGCGCACCAGATGGTTGAATTTCAGGGCCAGATCGCCCTCGTCGTCCTTGGGATAAAGCTCGTGCAACCGCTCCGCGCAGATCAGACCGAGCACCCGGTCGCCGAGGAATTCGAGCCGTTCGTTGGAGTTGGGGCCGCTCGCGCTGGCGTGGGTAAGCGCCCGTGTCAGCAGTTTCTTGTCGGAAAAAAGGTGGCCAAGGCGTTCTTCCAGCTCAGTCGACCCGGCTGAAGAAGCGGTCCCAGCGGATGGCCGACGGCCACTTCCAGAACGTGAAGAAATGCGTTTTTCGCTCATCTATCGAAAGGAATTTGAATTCGGCGCGGCCGACCAGGTTTTCGGCCGGAAGATAGCCGACCACGCCGCGGCTGTCGTCCGAATCGTCGCGGTTGTCGCCCATCATGAAGTAGTGCCCGACGGGCACCGTGTACACCGGCGTATTGTCGTTGAGACCGTCGATCTCGCGGTCGAGAACGTAATAGGACTTGCCGTTCGGCATGGTCTCGCGATAGCGCGCCACCCGGTGGTGGTAGCCGTGGTCGTCCTCGACATAATCGGCCACCCGCACCTTCGGGACCGGCCGGTCGTTGAGATAGAGCACCCCGTGCAGCATCTGGACCCGGTCGCCCGGCAGCCCGACGATGCGCTTGATGAAGTCGCGCTGGGGGTCGGTCGGCAGCGCGAAAACCGCAACGTCGCCCCGCTGGGGTGCATGGGCCCAGACCCGTCCGAAGCCCGGCAGGAACCGGCCCCACGGCAGCGAATAACGGCTGTAGCCGTAGGAGAATTTCTCGACAAAGAGGAAATCGCCGACCAGCAGCGTGTCTTCCATCGACCCCGACGGGATGTTGTAGGGCTGGAAAAACAGCGTCCGTTCGAACAGAGCGATCAACAGCGCATAAATCAGGATGCGCACCAGATCCCACCAGGAATCCGAGGTTTCGGAGGCGGCGGGGGGCGTTTCAGCGACCGGCGGCGGCACGTCGGACGACGGCGCATCGACCATGGCAAGCCGGGTCACGGCCGGGCTGGCGGCGTCAGGCGTGGTCGCGTCGATCGCTTCGGTCATGGCGTGAGGGAACCGGATGGCGCCGGTCACGTCAAGCGGAGGGGGCCGGATTGGCGGAAATGATGACAAACGCCTGGGCAAGCGGGAAATCGTCGGTAATCGTGAGGTCGATCTGGGCCGTCATGCCCGCCGGCGTGATGGCCTGAAGCCGTGCCAAGGCGCCGCCGGTGAGATTCATGGTCGGTTTGCCGCCCGGCAGGTTCACCACCCCCATGTCGCGCCAATAGACTCCATGGTTCAGCCCCGTTCCCAGCGCCTTGGCGCACGCCTCCTTGGCGGCGAAGCGCTTGGCATACGAGGCCGCGCGGGCGGCCCGCTTGTCCGACTTGGCGCGCTCGACATCGGTGAAGACCCGATCGAGGAAACGCGTACCGAACCGCTCGATCGATTGCTCGACGCGGCGGATGTCGATCAGATCGTTACCGATGCCGAGGATCATGGAGAAACCTGCCCTTGAATGTCATCCCGGCCAAGCGGACCGGAGGGCCGCGCTGAGCCGGGACCCACGCCAGCGAGAGCGGGGTATAAGTCCAGCCAGCCCGGATTCTCCTGTTCGATCAAACTGCGCTTCCAGTCCCGCCGCCAGCGCTTCAACTGCTTCTCCCGCGCGATCGCTTCATTGATATCGTTGTATTCCTCAAACCAAACGAGGCGATGGACGTGATACTTCTTCGTGAAACCGGGCACGGCACCTTCGCGGTGCTCCGTAATACGCCGGATCAAATCGTTGGTCACACCGATGTAAAGCGTACCTTGCGGCCGACTAGCGACCATATACACGAAATAGCGGTATTCGCGCATAATCCGTGCCTCGAAATGTCTGCAACATCATAGCTGAATTGTCATCCCGGCCAAGCACTCGGAAGCACGCAAGTGCTAAGGAGTGTGCAGAACCGGGACCTACTCAGACACAATCCAGATTTCGCAGTGGGTCCCGGATCGCGCCCAAATGTCAGACTTCAAAATCACTGAGGGCGCGTCCGGGATGACAGCTTGGGGCAACGTGCATCCGGGATAACTGTTGTTTTCATGCCCTCGCCTCGTCCATCAGCTGGCGCATGCGGCGGATGGAGGCTTCGAGACCGACGAAGATCGCTTCGCCGATGATGTAATGGCCGATGTTGAGTTCCTTGATCTGCGGAATGGCGGCGATCGGCTGGACGTTTTCGTACGTGAGCCCGTGACCGGCATGAATTTCGAGACCGATCGATCCGCCATACGTCGCCGCATCGACGCATTTCTTGAGAAGCTCGGCCTGCAAGGCGCCGGTCGCATTCGAATAGGCGCCGGTGTGAAGCTCGACCACGGGAGCGCCCAGCGCGCGGCTGGCGTCGAGCTGGCGCTTGTCAGGCTCGATGAACATCGAAACACGAATGCCGGCGTCGACCAGTTCGCGCACGATCGGCTTCAAGCGGTCGAACTGCCCGGCCGCATCGATGCCGCCTTCGGTGGTGCGTTCCTGCCGGTTTTCCGGAACGATGCAGCACGCATGCGGCAGATGCTTGAGGGCGATGTCCTTCATCTCCGGCGTCGCCGCCATCTCGAGATTGAGCGGGATGCGCAGCTCAAGGCGCAGGGATTCGATGTCGTGATCGGAGATGTGGCGGCGGTCTTCGCGCAGATGCGCGGTGATGCCATCGGCCCCCGCCGCCGCGGCCATCATCGCCGCCCGAAGCGGGCTCGGATGCGAACCGCCGCGCGCCTGCCGCACGGTCGCCACATGATCGATGTTCACGCCAAGACGAAGTTTTTGCATGTCGGTATCTCCTGGGAAGCGAAATTAGCCCCCTTCGGCGCTTCGCGCCACATCCCCCGCGGTCCAAGTGCCGGCGAAAAATTGCTCGCCCGCGGGGGGGACAGAAAACCCGTTCTGTGCTCGTGCGCGGGGCAGAACATGACGGATTACGTCGACGCGCTCGGCTCCTGGGCCTGTTCGGGCTCGCGGACGCGGTCGACGGAGTCCACCACTTCATTCACGCGCAAAGCACCGACAATGTTCTGCAGATGCACCACATCGCGCACCACCACATCGACCTGGAAGTCGAAGAACAGCGGATTGCGGTTGATCGTCTTCATATTGAAGATATTGCCGCCGGCGTTGCCGATCGCGGTCATCGCCGCGCCGAGCGAACCGGCTGCGTTCTTCACCCGCACCTTAAGCCGCGCCACGCTCGGTCCCATCTCTGCCGCGTGCGTACCCCAGGCGACGTCGAGCCATTCGACATCGGGATTGGATTGCGCGTTTTCGAGTTCGGCACAGTCGATGGTGTGAATGACGGCGCCCTCGCCCGGCATCATCAGGCCGACGATGCGGTCGCCCGGCAGCGGATGGCAACACGTTCCAAGATGGTAGCCGATACCGCCGGTAAGGCCCTTGATCGAAATGCGCTTGCCTTCGACCGGCTGCTCCACCAACGCACGCTTGCGCCGTTCCGGATCGGTCTTGAGTTCGGGATAGACCGCTTCCAACACTTCGCGGCCGCGCAGCGCACCACCGCCGACCTGGGCAAAGACGTCTTCGCTCTTGCTGAGGCCGAGCTTCTTGGCGACGCCTTCCACCGCCTTGTCGGTCAGCGAGAAGCTCTCGTCGCTGAAAACCTTTTCCAGAATCTTGCGGCCGAGCTTGATGTGCTCGCCACGCTGCTGCTGGCGCAGGAAGCGGCGGATTTCGGCGCGGGCACGGCCGGTGACGACGAACTGTTCCCACAGCGGTGATGGGGTTTCGTCCTTGCCGGAAATGATCTCGACCTGATCGCCATTGCGCAGCGGCGTGTAGAGCGGCACCGGCGTGCCGTTGACCTTGGCGCCCAGCGTACGATGGCCGAGATCGGTATGGACCTGATAGGCGAAGTCGATCGGCGTGGCGCCGCGCGGCAGCGGGATCAGGTCGCCCTTGGGCGTGAAGCAGAACACCTGGTCCTGATAGAGATTGAGGCGCGACTGCTCGAAGAATTCCTCGGCCGTATTGCCCTGCTCCAAGAGGTCGACCATCTCGCGCAGCCATTCGTAGGCGCGGTTCTCGCCGCCTTCGCCGGTGTCGGACTTGATGTCGCGATAACGCCAGTGCGCCGCGATACCCCGTTCGGCGACATCGTGCATGTCCTGGGTGCGGATCTGGACTTCGACGCGCTGACGCTCCGGCCCGATCAAGGTGGTATGCAGCGACTTGTAGCCGTTGGGCTTGGGCGTCGAGATGAAATCCTTGAACCGCGCCGGCACCGCCTGCCACGACAGATGCAGGATGCCGAGCGCCCGGTAACAGTCCGGCTCGTTGCGGACGATGACCCGGAAGGCGAACACGTCGGAAAGCTGCTCGAAGTTGATCTTCTTGTCCTGCAGCTTGCGCCAGATCGAGAACGGACGCTTGGCACGGCCGTAAACCCAGCATTCGAGATTGTTCTCGGCCAGCTTGCGCTTGATCTGGTCGGCAACGCGGTCGATCAGCTTGCCGCGGCTCGAATCCATCCGGTCCAGGCGCGCGACGATGGATTTGCGCGCTTCGGGATAGAGTTCGGCGAACGCCAGGTCTTCCAGCTCCTCGCGGACATGCTGCATGCCGATGCGCCCGGCCAGCGGGGCGTAAACGTCGAACGTCTCCTGCGCGATGCGGCGACGCTTTTCCGGTGTCTTGATGAAGCCGAGGGTGCGCATGTTGTGCAGGCGGTCGGCGAGCTTGACCAGCAGCACCCGGATGTCGCCGGTGATGGCCAGCATCAGCTTGCGGAAGTTCTCGGCCTGCTTGGTGCGCTCGGAAAAGACCTCGAGGCCGGTCAGCTTGGTGACGCCGTCCACCAGATCGGCGATTTCCTTGCCGAAATTCTCCTTGATGTCGTCGTAGGTGGCGACCGTGTCCTCGATGGTGTCGTGCAGCAGCGCCGTGGCGATGGTCGCCTCGTCGAGCTTCAACTCGGTCAGGATGGCGGCGACTTCGAGGGGGTGCGCGAAATAGGGATCGCCCGAGGCCCGGAATTGCTTGCCGTGGGCCTTCATCGCGTAAACATAGGCCCTGTTCAGCAAAGCCTCGTCGGCTTCGGGGTCATAGGCCTTGACGCGATCCACCAGCTCCGTCTGGCGCATCAGCTTGCGGCGGCTGCGTGCGCGCGGCGGAATCAGAGGTACGACGTTGTCTTTATCTGGCTGAGGGGACGCGTTCATTCCCATATTATATAGGCACAGATATCTAGAATCGGAAAACCGGAACGGCCGCGGGCGACAAAAAAGTTCCCGCGATCTCGATTTTCCACTCGAGGTGTCGCCTCTGCGCGATATCTGCGGGTTTTACACGGGACACACGGCACCAAAACGAAAAAGCCTGGGACAGGTCCCAGGCTTCTCGCGAATCTCTTTGTGAAGAGTCGACCTACTCTTCGTAGTCTTCGGCCGGTTCGGGCTGCGGCTCGGCGCGGCGCTGGGCCTCGCTGGTGAGCGCGCGAAGCAGCTCTTCCTCGGTCACCTGACGGAACGAGGGATCCTCGCGGGCGTCGTCGGTGTCGGGACGAACCTCCTCGGGCTCATCGACCTCGGCGTGCTTCTGCAGCGACTTGATGTGATCCTCGCGCAGATTCTCCGGCGTCAGCTCCTGGGCCGCGATCTCACGCAGCGCCACGACCGGGTTCTTATCGCGGTCGCGATCAACCAGGGTCTCTGCACCGCCCGAAAGCTGGCGGGCCCGGAACGCGGCCGACAACACAAGGTCGAACCGGTTGGGAATCTTATCTACGCAGTCTTCAACGGTGACGCGGGCCATTCTTTCTCGATCCTGCGGTTTTCAGGGAGGTCGGGGAACCTATAGGAAACGTGCGACGGGGACAAGTGCCTTATCCGGCCACAGAATCGGGCAATTTTGAGGCACCTCCCAATAACGCCTTCGCCCGCCGCCAGATCTCCCAAGCCTGGGCCGCCACTAGGCCGAGGGCGAACAAAAGCGCGGCATCGGTATAAGTGAGCACGCTCGAAGACGGATGCTCGAAGGGCCCCGGCGGCTGCCCACCCTCCACGACCAGCCGGACGATGTAGCGAGAGGCGAAAATCGCCAAAAACAGCGCGATGCCGACCGGCGACATCTTCGAAATGATGGCTCCAGTCGCCGGATCGAGAGTCAGCTGCTGATGGCGGGCCGACAGATAGCCCAGACCGACGCCCGCGGCCGCGCACAACACGAAGATCGCCAGCGACAACGGTGTGATCGGCGCCGGATGGATGAAGGCGAGCAGCGCGAACAGGGCGAGCATTGCGGGCCGCACCCAAAGCCGGTTCGGCTTCAGCGGACGGCCTTGGCTCTGCTTGCGCATCCGCCAGAACACCAGGCCCATCACCAGAACCGGCATCAGATAAGGCATGAATTGCTTGACCATTGGAATCCCACGTCTGTGTCCGGCGCAGCCGCCGATGTCCTAACTCGCCTTACATTTTGGGGAAGACATCCGGCAATGCCGGTCCGAAGCCGCCACATCCGGGTGTCTCGAACAAAAGAACCGATTCCTGGTGAAACCGGATTTGGTAGGCGCGCCGAATTTCGTCTAGGCGGGAGTGGTCGCGGGCAAGACCCGGCAACACAATCAGCAACAGCTTGGAGCCCTCCTTCAGGCTTTCTCTGCCCCCTTGCCAGTGGCCCGTCGCGTCCAACTCGGTGAAGCCAGCGGGAAAGCGCGGCGCCACTTCTTCATCGACAAAACGCTGCCAATCCGTGTCGCTCACGGTTTTGCCCTCTGAAATGGAGCGGCCGAAGAACAGCTCGGCGGAGGACATCGGTTTCAGCCCCGCCGGGCAAGTCCGATCGTTAACGCCTGCGCAGCCGGCGAGGAAGGCAGCGAAGAACAATACCGTCCCGCTCCACCCCAAGCGCTCGAAATTCCTCATTCCCCTACAGCCCCTTAGCCCGTTTACCCGTCGTTTACCCTAAAGGTTTCCAAGTCCCAAAAAGGTCCCAGCGAAATTTACCGCTCGTTAAAACACTTACGCCAGTTTGTCACATGCCTGCTGCGACAGATTCTCATTTTCGCTGTAGTGTGGAGGACAGGATGGACAGATTTCTCAGTGATCAGATGGTACTACCCGGCCCGATCACCCTCGCCGATCTCCCCCCGCGGGATACCGTACGTTGGGTCAGCCGCCGCAAGGCGGCCGTGGTCGCCGCGGTCCAGGCCGGGGTCATCAGCCTGCCCGACGCCTGTGCCCGTTATGCCCTCTCGGTCGAGGAATTCCTGTCGTGGCAGCGCACGGTCGAGCGCCACGGCGTTCCGGGCCTCAGGATCACGCACGCCCAGGACTACCGCCAGCCGGGACGGGAGCGGTGAACCTTAGTTCCCTTCCGTCTTCGGCGGCAGTGGTTTGGGAGCCGCCATGGTGCCGATCGCTTTGGCGGCTTCGACAAACTCGCTCGGCATCATCACCACGGTCATGGTGTTCTGCTCGGCGCCGATTTCGGTCAGCATCTGCATGCGGCGCAATTCCAGCGAGGCCGGCGTACGCATGATTTCGTGACCGGCTTCCTGCAATAGCTTGGCCGCCTCGAATTCGGCTGAGGCCTTGATGATGCGGGCCCGTTTCTCGCGTTGCGCTTCGGCTTCCTGGGCCATTGCGCGCTGCATCGACTGCGGGATTTCGATGTTTTTCATCTCGACGTTCTGCACTTCGACACCCCAGGCCTCGGTCACCTGATCGACGCGCGTCTTGATCAATTCGGCCATCTTCTCGCGTTCGCGCAAGACATCGTCGAGCGGATGGGCGCCGATCACATTGCGCAAGGTGGTGAGCGCCACCTGGATGACGGCGTCGCGCACGTCCTGCACTTCGATCACCGCCAGATTGGGTTTGACGATGCGGTACCAGATCACCGCGTTGACCTGGATCGGGACGCTGTCGCGCGTCATCGCTTCTTGCTTCTCGACACCGTCGGTGAGGACGCGAATGTCGACTTTACGAGCGTATTCGATGCCGAAGGGGATGATCCAGAACAGGCCCGGCCCCGACGTGCGCTTGTAAGCACCGAAGCGGAACACCAGCGCGCGCTCGTATTGCTGCGCGATGCGGAATCCCGAAACGATGATGAAACAGAAAATGCCGAAGCCGATCCAGAACGACGGCATCATCAGAATGCGCGGCAAGCCGTTGTCGCCAGGCGCCAAAAACGCCTGATAAAACGCCTGAAACATGCGCACTTCCCCCCAACCCTACCCCAGGCCCATTAAAGCACGTCGGACCGCACCGCGAAATCGCAATGCACCGGGATCGAAACAGGGTTTAGTCTCAGGCGGTTGTCTTGAGGACTGCCGCCACATCGGCCTCCGGCAAGGCGGTCAGCAAGGCGGCGACGGTCTTGCCCGACACCGGATGCACCCATCCCGGCGCCACGTCGGCCAGGGGCTTCAGGACGAAGGCGCGGGTGGCGGCGCGCGGATGCGGCAGCACGGGGGGGCCCTCTTCCACCCGACCATCATAATCGATCAGGTCGAGGTCGAGCGTACGGGGTGCGTTGGGGTGGGTCCGTTCGCGGCCGAACTCCGCTTCGATCGCATGCAGGGCCGCCAACAATCCCGAAGGACCGAGCGGCGTTTGTACCAGCGCAATGCCGTTCACGTAGGGCGGCTCGGATGGGTCCGGCCAAGCGGGCGAACTGTAGAACGGCGAAACTTTCAGCACGCGTATGCGTTGGGCCGCCATGGCACCCAGCGACGAAGCAATCGTGATCGCCGGCGGCCCGGCGGCGGAGCTGAGATTGGCACCCAGAGCAATCAAGATCATGTCAGTCACCGCTTGCGCCGGTCAGGCGTTGCGCTAGAACAATGGCCAGCCGCGGGGGGATTTGCCCGGCCGGTCTTAGGATATTTATCGGAGGTCATTATGCTCTTCTACCCGCAAGAGAAGCTGGCGTTGTTTATTGACGGTGCCAATCTGTACGGCGCCGCCAAGGGACTGCAATTCGATATCGACTATAAGCGCCTTTTGGAACTTTTCGCGCGCAAAGGCGTGCTTGTCCGCGCCTTCTATTACACCGCGGTTGCTGAGGACCAGGAGTTCTCGCCGCTCCGGCCGCTGGTCGACTGGCTCGATTACAACGGTTTTTCGGTGGTCACCAAGCCGCTGAAAGAATTCACCGACGCCCAAGGCCGACGCCGCGTCAAGGGCAACATGGACATCGAGCTTGCCATCGACGTGATGGAAATGAGCGATCAGGTCGATCACATCGTGATCTTCTCCGGCGACGGCGATTTCCGGCGCCTTGTGGAAGCGGCCCAGCGCAAGGGGCGCCGGGTCAGCGTGGTATCGACCATCCGCACCCAGCCGCCGATGGTGTCGGACGATCTGCGCCGGCAGGCCGACAACTTCATCGAACTCGAAGAACTCAAGCCGATGATCATGCGCGAAGGCGGCCAGCGCACGCCGCACTCCCCGACCGAAACGTCGCCATAGCCGCTCCGGCCGAACAATTCCGGTTTGAATCAACCGCAACAGAACTGCGCCAAATCGTGGAAGCGCATGCCTCCACATTTGGCGTATAAGACGTCCATGATCCCGGAACCGCCGCACGACTGTCGCCTGTGTCCGCGTCTTGCCGCCTTTCGCGACGAGAACGCGAACGAGTATCCCGATTTCTTCAACGGGCCCGTGCCCACGTTCGGCGCGGCCGACGCGCGGCTTCTCGTTGTCGGACTTGCCCCCGGCCTCAAGGGCGCCAACCGGACCGGTCGGCCGTTCACCGGCGATTGGGCCGGCGATCTTTTGTACAAAATGCTGCTGAAGCACGGGCTGGCGAACGGCCATTACGACGAACGTCCCGACGACGGACTGAAGCTTTGCGGCTGTACCATCACCAATGCCGTGCGCTGCGTGCCGCCCGAGAACAAGCCGTTGCCGTTCGAGATCAAGGCCTGCCGCCGTTTCCTGTCGGCGCAGATTTCGGCGATGCCGAATTTGCGGGCGATCCTGGCACTCGGCAAAGTGGCCCACGACAGCGTCTGCGATACGTTGGGCGTGCGCAAATCGCAGTATCCGTTCAAGCACGGCGCTGCCTACAAGCTCGATACGGTAACGCTGGTCTCGAGCTATCACTGCTCGCGCTACAACACCAATACCGGCGTACTCACCGAAGCGATGTTCGATGCGGTGGTGAAACAGGCCAAGAAGGCGGCCATGAGCTGATGGATTTCGTCCAATCCATTGCAGCCCGTCGTGTCATGCTGGCCGAAGGCTCGGTCTACGAACGGCTGCGCCGCCATCCCGGCATCACGTTTCATCCGTCGATGCGCCACGGCGTGCTGGTCTACGATCCGGCCGGACGCAAGGCGGAAGCCGAAGTCCATGCGAGTTACATCGCAGCAGCGCGCGCAACCGGATTGCCGCTGATCCTGCTCAGCGATACGTGGCGCGCCAATGCGGAGAACATCGCGGCATCGGCCTATGCCGACCGGCCGGTCAATCAGGACAACATCGCGTTGCTCAAAGCGCTACGCGACGACAGCGGCCATGAAATTTTCATCGGCGGGCAATCGGGATGCCGCGGCGATGCCTATCGTCCCGAGGAAGCGCTCGACGCCGATGCGGCCTATGCCTTCCATCGGCCGCAGATGCAGGCGCTGGCCGAAGCAAAACCCGACTTCCTGTTCGCCGCTACACTGCCCGCTTTCCGCGAAGCCCGCGGCATCGCGCGCGCTCAGGCTGAGACCGGGTTGCCCTATCTGTTGAGCTTCGTATTGCGTCCGGCGGGCACTCTGCTCGACGGCACGCCGTGGGCCGACGCGATCAAGGCGCTCGACAACACCGCGACGCCGCCGCTCGGGTACGCGGTCAACTGCGTACATCCAAAGGTTCTGGCGCAAGCGCTGTCGGTTTTGGAAAAACATGCGCCGGATCTGCTCAAGCGTGTGGTTTTCTTCCAAGCCAACACGTCGCCGCTCTCGCCGGAAGAACTCGCCGCCGCCACCGATCTTCTGACCGAAGCGCCGGACACACTGGCGGCGCAGATTTGTGCCCTGCAAAGGCGCTACGCCCTGCCCGTCACCGGCGGCTGCTGCGGCACCGACGAGCGCCACATCGCCGCGCTCGGCCGGGGGCTCGCAAAATCAGCAGCCCAGGGCTGAGGTTTCGGCCAGTTTTCCTAACGGAAAGGCGGTGTATCGTCCCCGCCGTTCAAACAGAGGAAACCCAAAATGGGCCGGGATTCGAAGCGTTCGTGGGCAGAGCCGTGGAAGGTCAAGGTCGTCGAGCCGATCAAGATGACGACGATCGAGGAGCGCCGGCGCGCACTGAAAGAAGCGGGTTACAACACATTCCTGCTGCGCTCCGAGGACGTCTACATCGACCTCCTCACCGACAGCGGCACCAACGCGATGAGCGACTGGCAATGGGCCGGCATGATGATGGGCGACGAGGCCTATGCCGGCAGCCGCAACTTCTACAATCTCGAAAGCACGATCCGCGAATACTACGGCTTCCGCCACATCGTGCCGACCCATCAGGGCCGCGGCGCCGAGCACCTGCTTTCGCAGATCATGATCAAGCCGGGCGACGTCGTGCCGGGCAACATGTACTTCACCACCACGCGCCTGCATCAGGAACTGGCCGGCGCCACGTTTGTCGATGTCATCGTCGATGAGGCGCACAATCCCGCCGACGAAAGCCTGTTCAAGGGCAATGTCGACCTGAACAAGATGGAAGACCTGATTGCCAAGGTCGGCGCCAAGAAGATTCCGTATGTCTGCCTCGCCGCGACCGTGAACATGGCCGGCGGTCAGCCGGTGTCGATGGCCAACGCCCGCGCCCTGCGCGATCTCACGGCCAAGCACGGCATCAAGATCATGATGGATGCGACGCGCGCGGTCGAGAATGCCTATTTCATCCAGCAACGCGAAGCGGGCTACGCTAACAAGAGCGTGCGCGAAATCCTGAAGGAGTTCTGCTCCTACACCGACGGCTGCACGATGAGCGGCAAGAAGGACCCGCTGGTCAATATCGGCGGCTGGCTGGCGATCAACGACGAGACCATTTTCGAGGAAGCACGCAATCTGGTCGTGGTCTACGAAGGCCTGCATACCTATGGCGGCATGGCCGGGCGCGACATGGAAGCGATGGCGCGCGGCATCGTGGAGTCGGTGCAGGACGACCACATGCGCGCCCGCGTCGGACAGGTGGAATATCTCGGCAACAAGCTGATCGACGCCGACGTTCCGATCGTCCGGCCGATCGGCGGACACGCGGTCTATCTCGACGCCCGCGCCTTCTATCCGCAACTGACGCAGGACCAGTTCCCCGCCCAGACGCTGGCGGCGGCGCTGTACGAGGATTCCGGCGTGCGTGCGATGGAACGCGGCATCGTCTCGGCGGGCCGCGATCCCAAGACCGGCAAGCACCACTATCCCAAACTGGAGCTGGTGCGCCTCACCATCCCACGCCGGGTCTATACCCAGGCGCACATGGACGTGACGGCCGAAAGCGTGATCGAGGTCTACGAGAATCGGAAGAAGGCGACCGGCCTCAAGATGATCTACGAACCGAAATACCTGCGCTTCTTCCAGGCGCGGTTCGAGGTGCTCTAAAAAACAGGGCCTCCGGCAACACCGGAGGCCCTTTTTCTAGTCCCGGAAAGCCGGACTATTTCTTAGGCGCATACGGTCCATCCAAAAGGCCCGTATTCGGATCGGCGACAAGCTGATAATTGGCCGTGCGCGAAACGGTGTGCGCATAGTCGGTCGTCGAGTTGAGGACCTGATCGAGTGCCGTGGCGATGAGATCGGCGATGATGTTGCCGGACCCGCCACTGGAGCTCTGCTCAACAAGGGATGCCCCCGTCCAGATCGTCTGACCGCTCTTCACGTCCACAAGCTTGGCCGTGACGTTGACGCGCGTGGTGCTCGCGATGACCTGATACTTCGAGCCGTAGTCCTTCAGATCGAGATACAGCACGGCATCGGCGCCGATGATGTCGCGGATCTTCTCGAGGGGAACCTGATGCATTTCTCCCGCCGTCGGCAGGCCGTTTTCCTTCATGTACTGATCGACGACCGACACCGGGAACACGTAGTAGCCTTTTTCCGCGATCGGCATCGTTGCGGTCGACAGGAAGCCATAGGTTCCTCCGACTTCGGTGCTTTCGTTGATCGGCGGCAGCACCAGGATCGACCGCGGCGGATGGGCCCGGAACTCGGTGTAATCCACGCTCCGCTTGGAGGCGCAGCCGGAAAGCCCCACTGCGGCCAGGCAGACCGCAAGCACGAGAATATGCTTTTTCATGGTCATTTCCTCGCCATGTTGGCTATCAGCCGGTCCATCAACACGGTGGATTCCGGAAACAGCTGCTTCTCGGTTTCAAACTGCACTTTCGCCTGATCGGCACTGCCCTGCTGGGCGTAGAGATAGCCGAGCTGAGCATGGAAGCCGGGAGGCAAAGGCCTGCCCTCCTTCTGAGCCTTCTGCGCGTCGCCCTGCAGAATCTGAATCTGCTTGTCCAGCGCGACCGCACCGGGCTTGGCGTAATTGGCGTAGACGAGTTCCTCGTAATTGCCCCAGTAGTACTTGGTCGGGGTGCCGCAACCGGCGAGGACGAGCGCGGCAAGCGGCAATGCTGCCGCAAGCATTTTCAAGTTCAAGTTTTTCATGGTCAGGGCTGCCAGCGGCCTTGGTCAACGCCTTCGACGAGGCGGTTGACGGCTTCACGGATTGCGAGATCGAGGACTTTGCCGTTCAGCGTCGAGTCGTAGCCCATCGTGGACCCGAACCCGAGCACTTCGCGTTCGCCGAGAACGTATTCGCCGGCGCCGCGCGTCGAGAACACCACCTCGGACGTCGTCACGTCGACGACCTTCAGATCGACCACGGAATACGCGGTCTGCTTCTTGCCGTGCCCCAAGATGCCGAACATCTGGGTATCGCCGGTTTCCTTGCGGCCGAACTCGGCCACTTCGCCCGTGATGATGTAGCGGGCACCCTTGAGCTTCACCTGCTGCCCAAGCAAAGCCGCCTCGTTCGCCATCTCGGCCATATTGGCGCGATCGAGCACCCGGAAGCGCCCGGTCTGCTGCAGATGTGTAACCAGAATGCCTTTGGCCTGATCGCCAAGGCGATCGGTCGCGTCGGAGAATACGCCACGCATGTAGGTCGAGCGGTTCGAGAACTGCCCCACCGTGATGACGCCCTTTTCTCCCTGATAGTTCGTACCGGCCGCGTTAACCGTTCCCGGAACAATGGCGCGATGCGTCTCCCCCGCCAGCGTCGGGCACAAACCCAGCGCCAGCATCGTTGCTATGCCTAAGCAACACAATAACCGCTTTTTCACGATACCCCCTTACGCAAGTACAATTGGGAAGGGTATGTCGCGTATTCCGCTAGGTCAATTGGTCATAACAACCAGAACGGCGGCACCTCAGCCTTTTGCGGCCGGGTTCGCGCCGTTTTTCGCAACGTATTGGTCGTACGCTTCCACCGCCTGGGCGGCATACATCACGCTCGGACCGGCGCCCATGTAGATCGCCATCCCGACGGCTTCCATGATCTCCTCGCGCGTCGCGCCATGCTTGCGCGCCGACTCGGCGTGGAACGTGATGCAAGGATCGCAACGGACTGCGACGGCGATGCCAAGCGCGACGAGTTCCTTGGTCTTGGTGTCGAGGGCCTTGGGCGCGGTGGCGGCTTGCGCCATGGCGGAAAACGCCTTCATCACATCCGGCGTGCCGTCGGCGGCGCGCAACTGCTTGGTCAGCCCGACCATCTCGGTCGCGATATTGGGCCAGTCTTTATACATGGGATATCTCCTAGCAGGGCTCGGGATGTATATTAGAACTAGCTAATATATTTCAAGCCCGCCGGGATGTCGCACCACGGGAGCGGTTACGAATACCGCTCCTCTTTCCAGGGATCGCCTTCGTTATGGTAGCCGCGGACCTCCCAAAAACCGGGGCGGTCTTCGGCCGAAATCTCGATCCGCGTCACCCATTTTGGGCTTTTCCAGAAGTACCAGTCGGGAATGACCACCCGTACCGGGCCGCCATGCTCGCGCGGGATCGGCTTGCCCTCCCACGAATGGGCCAGCAGCACATTGTCTTCGGCGAACGCCGGCAGTTTCACGTTGGTCGTATAGCCGTCGTACGCAGTGAACAGAACGTAGCGCGCTTCGGGCTTCGGTTTTACCAGATCAAGCAGCGTCTTCGCCGATACGCCGCGCCAATGATTTTCGTAACGGCTCCATTGGGTGACACAGTGGATGTCGGAGACGAACTCCTCCTGCGGCAGCGCCATGAATTCCGGCAGCGTCCAGTGCATCGGATTTTCGACGAGCCCGCCGATCTGCAGGCGCCAGTTCTCCGGCTTCACGTCCGGCTGAACGCCAAGATCGAGCACCGGCCAGTTCTTCACTTCCTTCTGCCCCGGCGGCAGGCGATTGACGTGGCCAAGATCAGGCCGGCCGGTGATCAGACGCTTGTCCGACGCCCATTGCTCTTTGGAGCGGACGAGCTTGTCTTTGATTCCTTTCAGGAAATCGCCGGGATCTTGGTCTGCCATAGAAACATTCTAAGCGGGCAGACATAAGATAGCGAGCGGAACCTACCCCTTTGCTCGCATGATCCGGGCCTTGTCGCGAGCCCAGTCGCGCTGCTTTTCGGTCTCGCGCTTGTCGTGCAGTTTCTTGCCCTTGGCGATGCCGATTTCCAGCTTAGCGATACCGCGCGGCGTGAAATAGAGCTTCAGCGGGATCAGGGTCATGCCTTCACGCTGGATGGCGGCGGAGAGTTTCCGCACCTGGGTCTTGTGGACCAGCAGCTTGCGGATGCGCTTGGGCTCGTGGCCGAAGCGGTTGGCTTGGGTGTATTCCGGGATATTGGCGTTGATCAGGAAGATCTCGCCGTCCTTGGCCTGGGCATAGGACTCCGCAATCGTCGAGCGGCCGTTACGCAGCGACTTCACTTCCGATCCGGTCAGCACAATGCCTGCCTCAAAGGTATCTTCGATGGCAAAGGCAAAGCGGGCCTTGCGGTTATCGGCGACGATCTTGCGGTCGTCGTCTGGATTCTTCTTGGCCACGGGGCGGCTCCTGATGACACCGTCATTATATAGGGAGGCGGCGCGCCGGAACAAACCCCGGTGTTACTCCGCCGTAACGCCCACGAGTTCCATCGCGGCGCGGACCTTGGCGCGGGCGGTTTCGGTGGCGGCCATCATCGGCAGGCGCACTTCGTCGGAGCACAGGCCGAGGACGGAGGCGGCGTACTTCACCGGCGCCGGGCTCGGTTCGCAGAACATGGCGTCGTGCAACGGCATCAGCTTGGTCTGCAGCTTGAGGGCGTCGTCCCAACGCTTCTCGGCACAGGCCTTCTGGAACTCCGCGCACAGTTTCGGCGCGACGTTGGCGGTCACCGAAATGACGCCCTGAGCCCCCTGCGCCATATAGGCAAGCGCGGTGCCGTCTTCGCCGGAAAGCTGGACCCAATCGGGACCGCAGGCGGTGCGCTCGCGCAGCACGCGGGCGAGATTGGCGGTGGCATCCTTGACGCCGATGATGTTCGGAATCTTGGACAGGCGCGCCATGGTATCGACGTCGATCCCGACGATCGCACGTGCCGGGATGTTGTAGAGGATGATCGGAATATCGACCGCTTCGGCGATCGCCGCGTAATGGCGGTAAATGCCTTCCTGCGACGGCTTGTTGTAGTAGCCGGTCACCGACAGCACCGCATCGGCGCCCATCGCCTTGGCGTGTTTGGTCAGCGAGATCGCTTCCGCCGTCGAATTCGAACCGGCACCGGCGATCACCGGCACGCGGCCGTCGGTCTCTTCGAGGCAGATGTCGATCACCCGCATATGTTCTTCGTGGCTGAGGGTCGGCGACTCTCCGGTCGTGCCGCAGGGAACCAGGCCGCTCGAGCCTTGCGCGATCTGCCAACGGACCAGCTTGCGGAACGCGGCTTCGTCGACGGCGCCGTCTTTCATCGGCGTAATCAGCGCAGGGATGGAGCCTTTGAAGCTCTTGGGCGTAAACGGCATCGGGGCGACCTCGTAAATATGGGCGCAAAATAGCGCTTGTCCCCGCAAGGGCAAGGCATTTGCCGCGGCGAAAACGCGACACTCCACACATTACGATTGTAGTGTGCTCCCCCGCGACATTAAGGTCGCCCGTTCGCGCAATTCTGGGACTGATGACAATGCCTGCCCGTGCCCTGCCCGTTTTGGCCATCCTCCTCTTGGGGGGCGCCGCGGCGGGACCGCTGCCCGCTGGGGTGGAACGCCAGGGCAACGTCATCACCATGCGGCCGATCGGCGACGATATGACGGTCTCGGATGCGGAATCCGGATTGCGCGCCGGCACCGTCAAGGTTCTTTCCGCCGCCGATCACGACCTGTTTACCCGCGCCTTCGAGGCGGCGAACCGCGGCGACTGGACGACGGCGCTCTCCCTGGCCCAACAGGGACGCAATCCGATCGCCAAGGCGCTGGTGCAGTGGCGCTATGTCCAGGACAAAAATGCCAAGGCGCCTTTTGCGGAAATCGACGCCTTCGTGAAGGCCAGTCCCGACTGGCCACGGCGTAACATCATTCTGGTCCGTGCCGAAGAAGCGATGGACCCTGCAACGCCGCCGGCGTCGGTGATTACGTGGTTCGCGGGCCGCAATCCGATCAGCGCCATCGGCATGATCCGGCTCGGTGACGCGCTGATCGCAACCGGCAAAACCGAATGGGGCAAGAAACTCGTCCGCGACGGCTGGGCCGCAGGCACGTTCGAATTGCCGGAGGAACTCGCCATCGTCCAGAAGGACGGCGCCTATCTCACGCCCGACGTCGACAAGCGCCGGCTCGACAATCTGCTATGGAGCGACCAGATCTCCGCGGCCCGCCGCGAGATGGCGCGCGTCGACGACGATACCCAGCGCCTTGCCAATGCCCGCATCGCGGTAAAGACCGATCCGCGCCGCGCCGGCAAAGCGCTGTCGGAGCTTTCCGTCGATCTCGCCGGCAACGGCGCCCTTCTGTTCGACCGCGCCCGCGCCGCCCGCAAGAACAGCGATTTCGACGTCGCCGCCGAGCTTCTGACACGCCCGGCCGTGCGGGACCTGTTCAAGTCGCGGCCGTCGCCGGTATGGGCGGAGACCCACATCGTGGCGCGCGAAATGCTGAAGGAGAACAAGACGGCGCTGGCCTACAAGCTGGTGGCCGACACCGGCGTCACCAGCGGCAGTGAGTTCTCGGATTCCGAATTTCTCGCCGGTTGGATCGCATTGCGACGCCTCAACGACGCGGCCAGCGCCATGCCGCATTTCAAGCGGCTGACCAACGGCGTGTCGCGACCGATCAGCCGGGCGCGCGGCTATTACTGGACCGGCCGGACCTACGAGGTGCTCGGCGACGACGAGAATGCCTACAAGGCTTACAAACTGGCGTCCGAGGCGCCGGAGACGTTCTACGGCCAGCTGGCGCTGACCCGGATCGATCCCTCGCCGACGCTGCGGCTCTCCACCGCTAAAGTGGACGCGTTGTCTTCGGCCGCCGCCTTCAACAACGACGATCTGGTCAAGGCGATGCGCGTGCTGGCCGATCTCGGCGCCCAGGACCTCTTGCGCGCCTTCGCCATGCGCTACCTCGAGCTTCACCCCGGCCCGGCGCAAGGCAAGCAGCTGGCCGCCATGCTGACCGAGATGGGATTTCGCGACGTGGCCCTGCGCGTCGCCAAGGCGCTCGGCTATGACGGCGTGAACTTTCCCGTTTACGCCTATCCGGTGATTACCGTGCCCGAATACAAGGGGCCGCCGCCGGTGCCGGAACAGGCCCTCGTCCACGCCATCATCCGCCAGGAAACCGAGTTCGATCCGCAAAGCGTCAGCCGCGCCGACGCCCGCGGGATCATGCAGCTCACACCCGCCGCGGCGCGCACCAACGCAAAGCGGGCCGGCCTGCCCTACCGGCCCAACGCACTGACCACCGACGTGACCTACAACATGCAACTCGGCATGACCGAGTTCTCGTCGTACCTCGCCAACTGGGGAAATTCGGTGATCGTGGCGGCCGCGGCCTACAATGCCGGCGAAACCAACGCCAAGCGCTGGATCCAGACCTTCGGCGATCCCCGAAGCCCGGCCACCGATCCGATCGACTGGATCGAGAGCATCACCTATGGCGAAACCCGGAATTACGTGCAGCGGATCGTCGAGAACCTCGAGGTCTACCGGGCCCGTCTGGGCGGCCGCGATACGCCGTTGCGTATCCTGAACGACCTGTACGCCAACCCGCCGCAGCAGAAGGTGCTGACACCACCCGCCCCACCGCCTCCGCCGGTGCCGACGAAGAAGCCGAAAGACCGGCGGACGACGTCAAACTGAGTTCAGTGGAACATGCTCAGCCATTCGCGGGCGAGGCGCTGGGCTTCGGCGATCTGCGCCGGCAGCATCTCGCTCGCCACCTGGGCGCGCCAGCTCTTCGCCGCATCCACGCCCCGCATGGCCGCGAGGTTGAACCATTTATGGGCGGCGATGAAATCCACGCCCACCCCGTTCCCAGTCGAGTAGGCCAGACCGAGATTGTAAAGTGCTTCGGCCCGCCCCCGCTTGGCGTCCGTTTCGTATTGCGTCAGCGAATCCACATCTACACAGGCCATCGCCGTAAGATCCCCGAAATGTTTCCCCGGTTGAGTTGGAACAACCCCTCCCGCGGACGGAGATCGTGTGGCAGAGAAACTAAGGCGCGGTTAACGTGAATCCGCCTTAATGGTTTATATCCGTTAGGGATTTTACGGATCAGTGCAGCAGATCGACCAGCGCCTGGGCCTGTTGTTGGACCGCCGTGTAGGTCTTCTGTGCCGGCAGATGCTGGGCGAAACAAGCGCGATAGTCGCGATCGGCCTGCTCTTCCAACTGCTGGTGCGTGTCGAAGGCCTTCGGGTCCTTCGCTTTCGCGGCCTGATACTCCTTCAGCGCCTTCTCGGATTTGGCGAGGGTCTGGTCCAAGGCTTTCTTGCACATCTCCGGTTTGTCGAAGGTCACGGTCAGCTTCTGGCGGGCGATGAACACGCGGTCGCCACGCATAACGGCGGCCAGCATCGCGGAAGGTGCTTCATCCTTCGCGGGGACCTGTGCAACGGCGGCAATCTGCGCGATGGCAAGATCCGCACCGAGCGGCGCCTTCACCAGGACCATGCCGGTAAGCTGCGTCGCGGCGTCGGGGCACGACGAATAGGTCCAGAAGTTCCCTGCCCGGAATACCCTTGGGATCGAGACCGGCATTTTGTCGGTGCCGTACTCCGCGTTGTGACGGATGAGCCAGCGCAGCAGCAGCGTCCGGCTGGTGACGATCACCGAGGTATCGCCGGCGCTATACTCCAGACCGTCGAGGGCGCTAAAGCCGAGGTCGTTGTCGTCGAGGCAATTGAGGTTGACCTCGCCCGTCGATGGAAATCCGGGGGCCGACCATGCCGGGACCGCGGCCCGCAGCAGCCGTTCGACGTCGTTGCGCGCCGCGTCAGCCTTCTTGTCGCCCTCGGCCGCGTCCTTGAACGCGGCGATGTAGTGGTCGCGCGCGGATATATAAGTGTCGACCGGCGACGAAGGCGCCGGATCGGCGGCCGGTGCAGCGGAAAAAATCAGGAAAAAACAAAGGAGTGATGGGGTGATGCGCATGGCGAGCCCCCTAAAACGGGCTGGCCGCGACACCCGTTTGACACCTCAGTGTCAGATGGCTGCCGCGGCCTTTGCCTTAGTCATCGGTTTCTCCCGAGGGATCCACCGTGAACTATCCGCGTTTATCGCGCGGTGAATGACGTCGAAGGCTTATTTCTTCGCCTTCTTCTTCGTCGTCTTCTTCACCTTCTTCTTCGCGACTTTCTTAGCGGCCTTCTTCTTGGCAACTTTTGGCATGAGAAGTGACTCCTCTTACGTGTCGTCCGGGTTGGGCGACTCTGCCGCCCCCCAAAACGCCAACAATATGAGTGGGTTGAGGTTAAGAATGCAATACCTCCCCTTGGCGGAAAAAAGTCCGTCAAGGCCCAAATGCAAAAAAGCCGCAATTTACCGATATTAAATGCACTTCATCCGCGCACGGACGAAATCCCGCACTTTTGCAGCTTGACGCCCCTCGAGGGATGTTCTTGTACGAATCACCCCTAATCGGGCAGTCCGAGTCGTGCTTTGATGAGTGCGTTGACGGTCCCCGGATTGGCTTTTCCACCCGTCGCCTTCATCACCTGACCGACAAACCAACCGGCCATCGCAGGCTTCAGCTTCGCCGCTTCCACCTTGTCGGGGTTCGCAGCGATCACCGCATCGACCGCTTTCTCGATCGCACCGGTATCCGTCACCTGCTTGAGGCCGCGCGTCTCAACGATCGCGCGCGGATCGCCGCCTTCGGCCCACACGATGTCGAGAACATCCTTGGCGATCTTCCCCGAGATGATGTTCTCGCCGACCATCTTGATGATCTCGGCGTTCGCCGCCGCGCTCACCGGACCTTCCGTGACCGACAGTCCCGCCTTGTTCAAGCGGCCAAAATACTCATTGTTCAACCAGTTAGCGGCCGACTTTGCATCAACGCCGGCGGCCAGCATGGCCTCGAAGTATTCCGCCGTTTCTTTTTCGGCGACCAGCACCAGGGCGTCGTAGGCGTTGAGGCCCATTGCCATGAAGCGGTCCTTCTTGGCGTCCGGCAGTTCCGGTAGCGACGCGGCGATCTCGTCCACCCAGCTCTGCTCGAACTCGAGCGGCAACAGATCGGGATCGGGGAAGTACCTATAGTCGTGCGCCTCTTCCTTGGAGCGCATCGGCCGGGTCTCGCCCGTCTTGGTGTCGAACAGCAACGTCTGCTGCGCGATGGTGCCGCCGGATTCCAGCACGTCGATCTGGCGGCGGCTCTCGTACTCGATCGCCTGCACGATGAAGCGCATCGAGTTCATGTTCTTGATTTCACAACGGGTATTGAACGGCGTGCCGGGCTTGCGAACCGACACGTTGACGTCGGCGCGCATGGAGCCCTCCTCCATGTTGCCGTCGCAGGTGCCGAGATAGCGCACGATGGCCCGGAGCTTCCGGAGAAACAGCGACGCCTCTTCCGCGGACCGCATGTCCGGCTTGGTGACGATCTCCATCAGGGCGATGCCGGCCCGGTTGAGGTCGACGAAGGAGTGATCGGGGTGCTGATCGTGGATCGATTTGCCGGCGTCCTGCTCAAGATGCAGGCGTTCGATGCCGACGCGGGCGACTTCACCACCGGGAAGGTCGATCAAGACCTCGCCTTCGCCGACGATCGGGTTCTTGTACTGCGAAATCTGATAGCCGGCGGGCAGATCGGCGTAGAAATAATTTTTACGGTCGAAAACGCTTCGCAGGTTGATCTGCGCCTTGAGGCCGAGACCGGTACGCACCGCCTGCTCGACACAAAACTTGTTGATAACCGGCAACATCCCCGGCATCGCCGCATCGACGAAGCTGACCTGACTGTTCGGATCGGCGCCGAACGCGGTGGCCGCGCCGGAAAACAGTTTGGCGTTGGACAGGACCTGGCAATGAACTTCCAGACCGACAACGACTTCCCAGCCGCCGGTGGTCCCCTGGATCAGCTTCGCGGCGCGTTCGGTGCTCATGATTTATCGCTCTCGACATAGGCATCCACTTCGATCTCGACCAGCCAATCGGGGTCGATGAAGCGGCTGACCTGGACAAAACAGGTGGCAGGACGGATCTCGCCGAACACTTCGCCGTGGACTTGGCCGACCGCTTTCCAGTCGTCGGCGTGCCGCAGCATGATGCGGGTGCGCACCACGTCCTCGAACGAGGAGCCCAGTTCGGTCAGCGCCTCGCCGATGATCTCGAAGATGCGGCGGGCCTGCTTGGCGGGATCGCCGACACCGTAGGTCTTGCCGTCGGCGCCGATGGCGGCTGTTCCGGAAATGGTGATGTGCGATCCGACCCGGACCGCCCGCGAAAATCCCAATGCTTTTTCGAACTTCGAACCGCTGGAAACGAGTTTGCGCATCAGCCCCTCCACCATTTTTCAGGTTTGGCTTTGAATTCGGCCGCGATTTCGAGCGCACGGCCGGCGCGGAACAAGGTGGCTTCGTCGAACGCCTTACCGATGAGCTGCAGCCCGAGCGGCAGTCCGGCATCGTTGACGCCCGCCGGGACGACCAGGCTCGGCAGTCCGGCGAGGTTCACCGTCACGGTGAACACGTCATAGAGGTACATGGTGATCGGGTCGGCCACTTTTTCGCCGATGGCGAAGGCAGGCGCCGGGGTGGCGGGCGTGAGGATCACGTCGCACTTCTTGTAAGCCTCGGTGAAATCGCGGGCGATCAGGGCGCGGACCTTCTGGGCGCGCAGGTAATAGGCGTCGTAGTAGCCGGCCGACAGCACATAGGTGCCGATCAGGATGCGGCGGCGCACTTCGGCGCCGAAGCCTTCGCCGCGGGAGCGTTCGTAAAGGTCGATCAGATCCTTGGGGTCGGCGGCGCGGTGGCCGTAGCGCACGCCATCATAGCGCGCGAGGTTGGAGGAGCACTCCGCCGGAGCAATGATATAATAAGTGGGGAGCGCGTACTTGGTGTGCGGCAGGGAGATGTCGACAATCTCGGCGCCCTGCGCCTTCAACCATTCAACGCCCTTTTCCCAGATCGCGGTGATCTCGGGGGCCGTGCCCTCCAGCCGGTATTCCTTCGGAATGCCGATGCGCAGACCCTTCACGCCGCCTTCGAGCCCGGCTTCGTAGTCCGGCACGGGGATATCAACGCTGGTGGAATCCTTGGGGTCTACCGAGGCCATCGCCTTCAGCATGATGGCGCAGTCGCGCACCGTCGAGCTGATCGGTCCGGCCTGATCCAGCGACGAGGCAAACGCCACAATGCCGTAACGCGAGCAGCGGCCGTAGGTCGGCTTGATGCCGGTCGTGCCGGTGACCGCCGCCGGGGTGCGGATCGATCCGCCGGTATCCGATGCGGTGGCACCCAAAGCGAGCCGCGCGGCAACGGCGCACGACGAGCCGCCCGACGAACCGCCGGGCACGAGCTGGGCGGTCGAACCCTTGGCGCGCCACGGGCTTATGACCGGGCCAAAGGCGCTGGTCTCGTTCGACGAGCCCATGGCGAACTCATCGCAGGAGAGCTTGCCCAGCATCACGGCGCCGTTGTCCCACAGGTTCTGGGAGACGGTGGATTCGTACTGCGGCACGTAATCGGCGATGATCTTCGAGGCCGCCGTCGTCTTGACGCCCTTGGTGCAATAAAGGTCCTTGATGCCGACCGGCAGGCCTTCCATCGGACGGGCCTCGCCCGCCGCGATGCGCTTGTCGGAGGCGTCGGCCATGGCGAGCGCGATCTCGGGCGTCTCGGTGATATAGGCGTTGAGCACCCGCGCCTCTTCCATCGCCTTGAGGAAGCCTTGCGTCAGCTCGCGCGAAGAAACCTTCTTGGACGCGATCGCATCGCGGGCCTCCGCCAATGTGAGTTCGGTGAGATCGCTCATGCCGGCGTCCTCTCAAGTTCTTTTTCATAGAAAACCGACCAGTGCACATCGGGATAATCGAGCACCGGACCGCAACGCCGGAACCCGGCGCGTTCGTAAATTCTCCAGGCGGCGGGATGACGGTCGCCCGTCTCCAGCACCAGCTTGGTCAAACCTTCCTGCTTGGCCAGGGCAATGATCCGGTCGAGCACCTGCCCGCCGATGCCCCGGCCTTGATAGGCGGGGTTGGTCCACATCCGCTTGACCTCGCCGATGCCATCGGCATGCCGCTTCAACGCTCCGCAGCCAATTGCCTTACCGCCGTCGCGGACGACGAACACCGTCGTGTCGGGCCGCGCCATCTGCTCCACGGTCAGATGATGGCAGCCTTCCGGCGGGGTCAGCGACAGAAGATAGTCGTTGAGGTCGGCGATCAGCGCCCGCACCTCGTCCTGCAGCGGGCTTTCGACGGCAATCGCGAGCGGCACCCGCTCGATCTTCTTTTCGTAGAAAACGGACCACGCCACGTCGGGGTAATCCAGCACCGGACCGCAGCGGGTAAATCCTTCGCGCTCGTACAGGCGCCACGCCCAGGGATGATGACTGCCGGTTTCCAGCACCAGCTGGGTGAGCCCTTCGCGCCGCGCCAGCGCTTCGATCGCGCGGACGATCCGGCCGGCGATGCCTTTGCCCTGGTATTCCGGCAGGGTGAACATGCGCTTCAACTCGCCGATGCCGCCGGGATGGCGACGCATGGCGCCACACGCCACCGCCTTGCCATCGACACGGGCGACAAACACCGCCGCATCCGTCTTGGCCAGCTCCTCGGCCGACATGAAATAGCCCTCGTCCTCGATCGAGCGCAGATAGGCATCGAGCGCCGCGATCAACGCGCGCACGTCCTCTGAAAGCGCATCTTCGAGGGCGATTGAGACCTGCAAGTCCTACTCCACCACCTTCGGCACGACGAAGAAGTGATCCTCGCCGCCGGGCGCATTGACCATCAGCGCGTCGGCGTTGTTGGGCTCGGTCACCACGTCCTCACGCATCTTGAGGTTATGGGCGACCGCGCTGGTCATCGGCTCGACGCCGCTGACGTCGACTTCCTTGAGCTGCTCGATCCAGTCGAGAATGCCGTTCAGCTCGGCCATCATCGGCTCGACGCGTTCTTCTTCGATCTTCAGCCGGGCCAGCCGGGCGATCCGCCGGACGGTATCTTTGTCTACAGACATGGCGTCAAATCCTCGAAAGCCAAACCCTCGGAAGAAGGGGCCTTCCCCTTCAATGACTTGCTATCGCGAGGGGGCAGACGTGGCAAGCCGCTTTGGCGCGATCGGCGCACCCTCCGGCGCGATCCCCGCGACAAATTGTGCGCACAAACGCCTGTCTGCCCAATAGGACGGCATAAACCGGCGAAACGGCCGCCGATCAGGGCTTGGGGCAGCCCGGAATGGGCGTGTCGTAGGTGTAGACCTCGCCGTTCAGCGGGATCGAAACCTTGCCCGGCTTGCAGGCGCCGATCGGGCCCGGTTCATACACGAACAACTTCATGCCCTTGCCCATCGGTCCTATGGCCCTGACCAGGACACTCTTGAAGCCGGCCAGGATGGTGACCACGCCCGGCGGCTGATCCTCTTCCTTGACCAGTTTGAGCGGCTTGCCGTCGGTGCCGAGCACGCCCGGTGCTTCGAGATCGACGAATCTCACGTCGATGGCCGGGTCGATCTCCGCTTTGGCGATCCCCAGGATGAAGTACTTCTCGAGGATCGGTGCCAGCGTCGGCTCGTTCATGGCCGGCGCCGCGATCCACCATAGGAATACGACGCGCTTATCCGTGGTATCGACGATCTGGGTGTACTCGGTCGCCAACGACGACGGTGTCGTATGCCAGTCCCGCGCCGATGCGGATTGCCCCAGGCCGGCGAACACCATCGCGGCCGCGAAAAGCAAAGCCTTCCCTGCGAAGCCCTTTTTGCCCATTGCCCCCCTCCCTGATATGTAATGCGACCATAGATCAGCCACCGTACTTGGGCAACGACAGCCGGATATGCCGATTATAACCGCTCTTGAGGAGTTCAAATCCGCGCTGGCGCCACGCAGCCGCCTGTTGGGGCTCGATCTCGGCGAAAAGACCATCGGCTTGGCGTTGTCGGATACGCTTCTTACCGTGGCGACGCCGATGGAAACACTGAAGCGCGGCAAGTTCTCCGTCGATGCGGCCAAACTCGACGCCATCATCGCGGCACAAGGTGTCGGCGGATTGGTGATCGGCCTGCCCCTCAACATGGACGGCACCGACGGCCCTTCGGCGCAATCCGCCCGCGCCTTTGCCCGCAACTTCGCCGCCCGCTCGCCGCTGCCTCTCGCCATGGTGGACGAACGGCTTTCCACCGCCGCGGTCACCCTCACCCTCCTCGACGCCGACCTCTCCCGCAAGCGCCGGGCGTTGGTCGTGGACAAAATGGCGGCTGCCTATATCCTGCAGGGCGCACTCGACAGACTCCGACATATATAAAGGAGTGCGGGGGAACATATGAGCGGCTCCGCCGGAGACGATCGCCTCATCAACATCCGCTGGCTGCCGCCGATTTTGCGACCGCCGGGCGGAATGACGGTCCGTCAGGAGCGCGTATTCCTCCTGGTCGGCGTGGCGATGCTGTTCGCCGGCTACGACATGAACGTGTTCGGGCTGGCGGCACCGCAGATCCAGGAAAGCCTCGGCATTCCCGAAGACAAGCTTTCGCTGACGCTGGCGTTCATTCGCCTCGCTACTATCGCCGCGCTGGTCCTGGCCTGGTCGGCCGACATGGTGGGACGGCGCCGGCTGCTGCTCGTCACCATTTTCGGACAGGCCATCGCCACCCTCGCCACCGGCTTCGTCACCAGCGCCCCGCAATTCATCCTCTGCCAGATCCTGACGCGGGTGTTCGGCTATGCCGAAGAGATGCTGTGCTACGTCGTCATCGCCGAGGAGATGGGCGCGACGGCACGCGGCTGGTCGACCGGCACGCTCGCCTCGCTCAACTATATGGGCGGCGGCATCGCTTCGGCGGTGTTCGCGGCGGTGACGCTGATGCCTTACGGCTGGCGCAGTATGTATGTGATCGGTTCGGTCCCGCTGTTCCTGGTCGCCTACATGCGCCGGCAGTTGCCCGAAACAAAGCGCTTCGAAGTCGAACAGAACGTCGAAAAGCTATCGACGCGCGTCGGCAAAGCACTCGAACAGACCCGGCGGCTGGCGCACGAACATCCGCGCCGCTTGACGGGCATACTGATCGCGGCGGGCGCGTTCGGGTTCGCGATCTGGCCCGCCGAATTCCTGTGGCCGAAATATCTGCAGAGCAATTACGGTCTGGCGCCGCACGAAGTCACCATGCTGATCATTCCGGGCGGTCTCTTGGCGGTTGCGGTGACGATTTTCGCCGGTCGTCTGAGCGACCGGATCGGCCGCCGCATCATGGCCTCGGCCGGCTGCGTGCTGTCGACCATCGGCTTCATCGGATTCTACGGCGGCTGGCATATTCCCAATATGTGGCTGAGCTGGATTCCGGCCTTCCTCGGCTTCCTGATCGCCGATGCGCTGATCGCCGGATTGTCGGCCGAACTGGTACCGACTGCCTATCGGGCGACGGTCTCCGGGCTTCGCTACCTCGTCGCAATCCTGTCGGGCGCGGTCAGTCTGGCACTGGAAGGGCCGCTCTACGATCTCCTCCACGGACACGGCCCGGCGTCGCTGGTGCTGATTTCGGTCATGCCCATCGCCATCATCGCTCTGCTCTCGCTGCCGGAGCCCGCCGGACGGGAACTCGAAGACATCGCGATGCAGCCGGACCACGCATAGGTGGATCATGTTCTACTATCTGGCTCAGACATTCTGGTTTCTCTGCGCGCCCAGCCATTTTGCCGTCTGGTTGGTGCTGGCTGCTGCAGTGTTGCTGTACCGGAACCGGGTGCGCGCCGCCCGCCGCTGCGCCATCGCCTCTGCCGCGATCCTGATCGTCGCTGGATTTACACCACTCAGCGTGTGGCTGATGCACCCGGTCGAAAATCTCTATTCCCGGTCCACACTGCCAGCGCACCTCGACGGCATTCTGATCCTGGGCGGCGGTACCGATGCCGAAATCCTGACCTCACGCGGCGCACCCAATGCCAGTTACGGTTTGGCGAGGTTGGCCGCAGCAGCCAGCATAGCCCGTCTCCACCCAGAGGCCCGCGTGGTTTTCTCTGGGGGTCCATTTCCGATCGGCCATTGGGACTCTGAAGCCGTCGCAGCGCGAAAAATTCTCATAGAATTGGGGGCACGCCCGGAGCAGATCGTTCTAGAAGCGACCTCGCGCAATACTTGGGAGAACTTCAAAAACACGAAGGCGATCGTGAAACCCAAGCAGGACCAGCGATGGGTGCTGGTCACCTCGGCTTTCCACATGCCGCGCGCAATGAAAATTGCCACCAAGTCCAACTGGCCGATGATCCCGTGGCCCTCCGACTACATGACGGCGACCAGTTCCCAATACGCGTTCAGAGAATTCCCTGAAAACCTCCAACGGACCGACTTGGCCGTCCACGAAGGCATCGGCGTCCTCGTCTACCGACTGAGCGGCAAGGCGCATTAAGCAATGCGAAGCATTGTCCGATACGCCGTTTTCGCCTTCCTGCCGGGGGCTGCCCTGATTACACCAGTTACTGCAGCACCGGATGGCAACCACGGAACGCCGTGCCTCTACACGTTACGGGATGCCCCGCCTGATGCACCGAAATTCTCCGATTGGCCCGTGAGGGCTATGACGACGACGCACCGCGTGTCGATTTCACTCCGACACAACCCCCAGGCGCGCTTATTCCGCACTGTGCTGCGGCAAGCCTCACAACAGGAACCTGATTTCGCGGGTCACTATAAAATAGCCGTCTGGGGTTGCGGCGCGTCCTGCACAGACTGGGGCATCATCGATCTCGCAACGGGAAAGGTCGTATTGGACGAATCGCTACGGGGCATTGGTGGCGCAAATATCGGTCCGGAGACCGAGACTCCCGACTATTGGGGGCTGAGGTTCCGAAAAGACAGTGCCTTGTTGATCGTGGTCGGGGCCCCACGCGAAGACGACCGCCGGGATGGCATCGCGTATTATCATTGGACCGGTAAGGCTTTTCGGCTGCTTCGATTTGTCAATGCGGGGTCGATCTGCAAGCGCTCGACGGGTTAGAAGATTGTTGTTAGCCGGACCGGAAGCCATCTTGCCCGCACCGGTCCGCCTGTTATAACCGGCCCTCGATGAGCACGGCCTATCCGCCAATTCTGCAGTCCAGCCATTTACTTGGCATCCAAGGGCTTTCTGTCGGCGAAATCACCAAGCTTCTCGATCTCGCCGAGGAATATGTCGCTCTTGGCCGCGCCAAGGATAAGAAGGTTGCCGTCCTGAAGGGCCGCACCGTCATCAACCTCTTCTTCGAGCCCTCCACCCGGACCCAGAGTTCCTTCGAACTGGCCGGCAAGCGGCTCGGCGCCGACGTGATGAATATGTCGGTCAAGACCTCGTCCGTGACCAAGGGCGAGACTCTGATCGACACCGCCACCACGCTTAACGCCATGCGGCCGGACATCCTGATCGTCCGCCACCAGAATTCGGGCGCCGTCTCGATGCTGGCGCGCAAGGTGAACTGCTGTGTGGTCAACGCCGGCGACGGCAGCCACGAGCACCCCACCCAGGCGCTGCTCGACGCCCTTACCATCCGGCGCCGCGGCAAATCGTTCGAAGGTCTGACGGTGGCGATCTGCGGCGACGTCCTGCACAGCCGGGTGGCACGCTCGAACATTCACCTGCTCGGCAAAATGGGCGCGCGGGTCCGCCTCGTCGGCCCCAAGACGCTGATGCCCGCCGAGGTGACGCGGTTCGGGATCGAAACCTTCACCGATATGAAGGAAGGCCTGAAGGGCGCGGACATCGTGATGATGCTGCGCCTGCAGCTGGAGCGCATGAGCGGCGCCTTCGTGCCCTCGACCCGCGAATACTTCCGCTATTGGGGCCTCGACCGCGAAAAGCTCGCCTATGCCAATCCGGGCGCGCTGGTAATGCATCCGGGCCCGATGAACCGCGGCGTCGAGATCGACTCCGCCGTGGCCGACGACATCGAAGTCAGCCTGATCCACGAACAGGTCGAAATGGGCGTCGCCATCCGCATGGCGGTGCTGGACGCCCTGGCGCGCGGACTTCCGGCTGGGGGGCGCAACGTATGAGCAACGGGCGCACCATCTTCTGCAATGCCCACCTGATCGATCCTGCCAGCAAGCTCGATACCAGGGGCGGTCTTGTGGTCGAGAACGGCAAGATTGCCGACGTCGGCGCCGGTCTGTTTGCCGACATCGACCGCAACGCGCCCGACGTGATCGACTGCCACGGTATGGTGCTGTCGCCCGGCCTGATCGACATGCGCGTGTCCACCGGCGAGCCCGGCAGCGAACACCGCGAAACCCTCGAAAGCGCCTCGCGCGCGGCTTTGGCGGGCGGCATCACGACCATCATCGTCATGCCCAACACCGATCCGGTGATCGATGAGCCGTCGCTTGTCGACTTCATCCGCCGCCGGGCCGAAGCCACCGCCAAGGTGCATGTGCTGCCGATGGCGGCGCTGACCCGTCACCTCGCCGGCGAGGTGATGACCGAAATCGGCCTCCTCAAGGAAGCCGGGGCCGTGGCCTTCACCGACGGCGACCGCACGATTTCCAATACCCGCGTGCTGCGCCGGGCGCTGGCCTATGCCTCCTCGTTCGACGCCCTCGTCGTGGCCCACGCCGAAGATCCCGATCTCACCGAAGGCACGGCCGTCAACGAGTGCGAGTACGCCATGCGGCTGGGCCTGCCTGCCGCACCGGCCCTCGCCGAGACCATGATCGTCGAGCGCGACATCCGCCTCGTCGAGATGACGGGCGCACGCTACCATTTCGGCCAGATTTCCTGCCGCGCCTCGCTCGAAGCCATCGCCAAGGCCAAGGCACACGGCTTGCCGATCACGTGCGGCGTCGCGGCCCATCATCTGGCGCTCAACGAACTCGACGTCGGCACCTACTACACCTTCATGAAGGTAAAGCCGCCGCTGCGCTCGGAATCCGACCGTCTCGCGATGGTCGAAGGCGTAGCCTCGGGCGTGATCGACGTGATCGTATCGAGCCACGATCCGCAAGCCGCCGACACCAAGCGCCAGCCTTTTGCCCAGGCGGCATTCGGCGCCGCGGGTCTCGAAACCCTGCTGCCGGTCGCGCTCGGACTTTATCACGACGGCAGCGCCGACCTGCTGCACATCCTGAAGCGGATGACCTGCACGCCGGCCAAGCTGCTGGGGCTCGATTGCGGCGTCCTCAAGAAGGGCGCCCCCGCCGATCTCATGCTGATCGATACCGACCGGCCGTTTGTCGTGGAACCGGCCCTGTTGCGCTCGCGCGCCAAGAACACGCCGTTCAAGGGCCGCCTGTTCCAGGGCTTGGCGATGAAAACCTTCGTCGGGGGCGAGTGCGTCTTCGATCGCGGAGCGCCCAGATGAACGGCATGGCCGCCCTCACCTGGACCGGCGCGGGGTTGGCGATGCTGATCGGCTACGGCCTCGGCTCCATTCCGTTCGGACTTCTCATATCGCTGGCGGCCGGCCTCGGCGACGTGCGCAAGATCGGCTCCGGCAATATCGGCGCCACCAACGTTCTGCGCACCGGCAAGAAATGGGCGGCCGCCCTCACCCTGCTGCTTGACGGCGGCAAGGGCGTGGCGGCGGTGCTGATCGCTGGAGCACTGTTCGGACCTTCGGGTGCGATGGTTGCGGGCCTCGCGGCGGTGTTCGGGCACGTCCTTCCGGTCTGGCTCAAATTCAAAGGCGGCAAAGGCGTCGCCACCTATATCGGCGTGCTGCTCGGCATCTACTGGCCGGTCGGATTGCTGGTGATCGTTACTTGGCTGACGATGGCATTCGTGTTGAAATACTCGTCGCTGTCGGCTTTGACCGCGGCCGCCCTCGCCCCGGCCTTCATGATGGCGTTCGGCGAGCTCACCTGGGCGGTCTTTACGCTCGTCCTCACCATCGTGATCTTCATCACCCATCACGAGAACATCTACCGTCTCTGGCACGGCAAAGAACCGCGCATCGGAGAGAAAAAACACTAAGACCTGGCTCACAGGCAGACATCTGGCTTTTAGGCGAATGGGGGGAACCAATGCCGAAAGCGAGTGTGGCGAGTGTTGTGGCGCTTTGTGCCGCCCTCGTTGGCTGTGCGAACGATCCGGCCGAGTTCCGCGATCCCAACGGCGCGATTCAGGATCCTGACGCTGCACTTGTCATCGCCCATGCGATGTACTGGTCGGTGATGAGAGCCCATCATCCCGAAATACTACCGTCAGCTCCGCTAGATACTTGGAAGAAAGGCTGCGACGCCAAACTGGTTAAAGGTGTTTGGGACATCTGGTGTCCGGCCGAGGATAAAGACGCGCCCGAAGGCTCGTACCTAGGCGGCGGCCTCGAAATCAAGATCGCCAAAAGCGGCAAACTTCTCAGCATGGTACTCTACCAATGAGCACCACACTGACCCATCATCAGCGTATCGAATGGCTGCAACTGGCGCGGACGCCGAATGTCGGGCCAGTGACCTTCTCCCAATTGCTGTCGCGCTTCGGATCGGCAGCGGCGGCGCTCGATGCGGTTCCGCGTCTGGCGCTGCGGGGCGGCGGCCAGCCGCCCAAAGTGCCGGATCGCGAATTGATCGCGCACGAGCTGGAGATGTTGGCAGCCGATGGCGGCCGTATGATTGCTTCTTGCGAAAGCGAATTCCCGCGCGGGCTCGCAGCGCTCGACACGCCGCCCCCGGCAATCTCGGTTCTCGGTCACGTCGCGCTTCTGCAGCGCGAGATGATCGCGATGGTCGGTGCGCGCAATGCCTCCGCCCTCGGCCGCAAGCTGGCGGAAATGCTGGCGGCGACGCTTGGTGAAGCCGGACTGGTGGTGGTGTCCGGCATGGCGCGCGGCATCGATACGGCGGCCCATGAAGGCGCGCTGAAGTCCGGTACGGTCGCGGTGGTGGCCGGAGGCGTCGACATTATCTATCCGCCCGAGAACCGTCCGCTTTACGAACGGCTGCGGCGCGAGGGTGCTGTCGTTTCCGAAATGCCGCTCGGCGAGCAGCCGCAAGCCCGGCATTTTCCCCGCCGCAACCGCATCATCTCCGGATTGACCCGCGGTGTGGTGGTGGTCGAAGCGGCGGAAGGCTCCGGCTCGCTGATTACGGCGCGCTATGCCCTGGAACAGAATCGCGAAGTCTTTGCCGTGCCGGGTTCCCCGCTCGACCCGCGCGCCCGCGGGGCCAATCGCCTGTTGCGTGAAGGCGCCGTTTTGACCGAGACGGCCGACGATGTGCTGGCGGTGCTGCGGCCAATCCTTGGCGCCGGGTTCGACGAACCGGTTCGGGACGGGATCGCCACCCCCGAGGCGCTCGCCGAAGCCGATGTCGACCGCGTGCGCGCAGCGGTGGAAGAAGCCCTGGGGCCATCACCCGTCACGGTCGACGAGCTGATTCGCATGTGCAACGCGCCGCCGCCGGCGGTGATCGCGGTGCTGTTGGAGCTGGAGCTGGCAGGAAAGTTGACCCGTCATCCGGGTAATTCGGTCTCCTGGTCCGCATAACTGCCCTGAATTTTGGCTTCGACGGCGGCCAAATCCAGCAAATGCGCCAAAAGCGATTGACCTTGGCGCAGGGCGATCCGGCTCAAGCCTTCGAGCATTTCTTCGGTATAGCGAGCGGTCTCTGCGGGCGAAAACCCAGTCGGAAAAGAGGAAGCCATGGGGCGGTTCGCAAGGTTTACTATAGTGTGAGGATAGGAAATCTGCGGCGGCAATGCAACTACAAGTTCTATTTGGCCCAATATTCACACGTAATGCAATCAAAAGTAGGGGGTTGGACCCCAAATCGCGCGTTGACACCGTTCCGCCCCTTCCCCCAGTGTCCCCCCTCCCTACATATCCCCTGTCACCGCTCCATTCTGAGTTCCGTATCTGATGAACGTTCTCGTCGTTGAATCCCCTGCCAAGGCCAAGACCATCAATAAGTATCTCGGCCCCGGCTATAAGGTCCTCGCCAGCTTCGGCCACATCCGCGACCTTCCTGCTAAGGACGGCTCGGTGCGACCCGACGAGGACTTTGCCATGGATTGGCACGTCGACGAGCGGGCCCAGAAGCGGATCAAAGACATCGTCGATGCGGTCAAGACCGCCGACAAACTGATCCTCGCCACCGACCCGGATCGTGAGGGTGAAGCCATTTCCTGGCACGTGCTGGAGGTGCTGAAGCAGAAGAAGGCACTCGGCAAAGCCTCGGTCGAGCGCGTGACCTTCAACGCCATCACCAAGAATGCCGTGCTGGAAGCGATCGCCAATCCGCGCCAAATCAACGGCGAACTGGTGGACGCCTATCTCGCCCGCCGCGCCCTCGACTATCTGGTCGGGTTCACGCTGTCGCCGGTATTGTGGCGCAAGCTGCCGGGCGCCCGCTCGGCCGGCCGCGTCCAGTCGGTGGCCCTGCGCCTGGTGGTCGACCGCGAACTCGAAATCGAGAAGTTCAAGAGCGACGAGTACTGGACGGTCGATGCCAACGTGCTCGCCTATGGCGAAGACGCGGCCCCGACGCCGTTCACCGCCCGCCTGACCCACCTCGCCGGCAAGAAACTCGACAAACTCGGCATCGGCAACGAAGCGGACGCCAAGGCGGCCGTGGACGCCATCAAGTCGCGCAAGTTCACGATCGGCGCGGTGGAATCCAAGCCGGTCAAGCGCCACCCCGCCCCGCCGTTCATCACCTCGACCTTGCAGCAGGAAGCCAGCCGCAAGCTCGGATTCTCGGCCAAGCGGACGATGCAAATTGCCCAGCACCTTTACGAAGGCGTCGACGTCGGCGGCGAAACGGTCGGCCTCATCACCTATATGCGTACCGACGGCGTCACCATGGACGGCAGCGCCATCCAGGAGGCGCGCGCCATGGCCGGCGAGCGTTACGGCGCGAAATACGTGCCGCATGCGCCGCGCCAATACACGTCAAAAGCCAAGAACGCCCAGGAAGCGCACGAAGCGATCCGCCCGACCAGCTTCCACCGCACCCCGGAAAGCGTGGCCAAATACCTCGATGCCGAACAGGCCAAGCTGTACGAGCTGATCTGGAAGCGCGCCATCGCCAGCCAGATGGAAAGCGCCGAAATGGAGCGCACCACCGTCGATGTCGTTTCGCAGGACGGTCAGGTGACCTTGCGCGCCACCGGCAGCGTCGTGCTGTTCGACGGCTTCCTCACTCTCTATCAGGAAGGCCACGACGACGAGGCCGACGAGGACGGCAATCGCCTGCCGCGCGTCGCCGTCGGTAATCCGGCCACGATCGAGAAGACCCTGCCCGAGCAGCACTTCACCGAACCGCCGCCGCGCTATTCGGAAGCTTCGCTGGTGCGCAAGCTGGAAGAGCTCGGCATCGGACGCCCGTCGACCTACGCCTCGATCCTGTCGGTCTTGCGCGAACGCGCCTATGTGCGCCTGGAGCGCGGCCGCTTCATTCCGGAAGACAAGGGCCGCATCGTCACCGCGTTCCTGACCAACTTCTTCACCCATTACGTCGAATACGACTTCACCGCCGATCTCGAAGAAAAACTCGACGAAGTGTCGGCAGGCAGTCTCAACTGGAAGAAGCTGCTCGAGGATTTCTGGCGCGATTTCTCTGCCGCCATCGGCGACACCAAAGATCTGAAAATCTCGCAGGTGATCGACGCCCTCAACGAGGTGATCGGACCGCACATTTTCCCGCCGCAGCCCGACGGGACCGACCCGCGCGTCTGCCCGACCTGCGGCACCGGCAAATTGAGCCTGAAATTGGGGCGTTTCGGATCGTTCGTTGGCTGTTCCAACTATCCCGAATGCCGCTACACCCGCCAGCTCGGCCAGACCAACGGCGAAGGTGCCGCAGAACCCAAGGTACTCGGCAAATTTCCCGGTACCGAGGAAGACGTGTCGCTGCGCTCGGGCCGGTTCGGACCCTATGTTCAGCTCGGCGAAGCCGACAAACCCAAGCGCGCCGGTCTGCCCAAAGGCACCGATGCAACCAGCGTGACGCTCGATTACGCCGTCAAGCTGCTGTCGCTGCCGCGCGAAGTCGGCATCCATCCGGAGACACAGAAGCCGATCACCGCGAACTTCGGCCGTTTCGGGCCGTACGTCGCGCATGACGGCGCCTATGCCTCGCTGGAAACGCCGGACGATGTGTTCACCATCGGCCTCAATCACGCCGTGACCATCCTCGCCGAAAAGAAAGCTCGGGGCGGACGGCGCGGCGCCGAAGCGCTCAAGGAACTCGGCAATACTGCCGAGGGCGTCGCGATCAAGGTGATGAAGGGCCGCTATGGGCCATACGTCACCGACGGCACCACCAACGCCACAATCCCGAATGGCTCCGACCCGAACGCCGTGACGCTGGAACAGGCCCTCACGCTGATTGCCGAACGCGCTGCCAAGGGCCCCTCGCCCAAGCAGAAGAAAAAGGCGGAGAAGGCAGCCAAGGCCGCGGCGAAAAAGGCGGAAGCGGAAGCCAAGAAGACCGCCAAGCCGAAAGCCGAAGCAAAAAAGCCGGCAGCCAAGAAGAAGACCGTGAAGAAAAAAGCTGCGCCGAAAAAGAAATCCGTCAAAGCGGCGGCGGAATAGCGATGCCTCGCGGACCCGCCAAGAACGCGCCGCCTCTCGACCGGCAGCGCGTGCTTGATGCTTTGGCGGCAGATCCCGGCGCCACCAAGCGCGATCTGGCGAAGACGCTCGGCATCAAGGGCTCGGACCGCATTATCCTGAAGCGGATCCTGAAGCAGCTCGAAGGCGAAGGGCTTCTGAAAGGCTCGCGCAAGCGCGGCTATGTGCGACCCGGCACCATCCCCGAGATCGCGGTACTCGAGATTATCGGCCAAGACCCCGACGGCGAGCTTCTCGCGCGGCCGAGCCGGTGGGATTCCAACGAAGAACCGCCGCAGATCATCGTCGTTACCGAGGATGCCATCGGCCAGGGCGAGCGCGTGCTGGCGCGGCTGACGCCGGTCGGCGAAACCTTCGAAGCCAAAGTTATCAAGCGGCTGGGCGCGTCGGCGCACAAGGTGCTGGGTGTGGTGCGGATCAGCGGCAGTCTCGCCCGTATCGCCCCCATCGACCGCAAGTCGAAATCCGAATTCAACGTCGACAATCGCGACCTCTTCGGTGCCGAAAACAACGAACTGGTGGTGTGCGAGCCCCTCGCCGGCCGGTCGTCGGGTTTCCCGCGGGCACGCGTGGTCGAACGCATCGGCTCGATGGATGCGCCCAAGGCGGTTTCGCTCATTGCCATCCATGCCCACGGCATTCCGACCGAGTTTCCCAAAGAGGTACTCGACGAAGCCAATGCCGCCGGCCCCGCAACTGCGGCCGGACGCACCGATTTGCGGAATACGCCGCTCCTCACCATCGATCCCGACGATGCTCGCGACCACGACGACGCGGTGTGGGCCGCGCCCGATACCGATCCGGCGAACAAAGGCGGCTTTGTTGCCATCGTCGCGATCGCCGATGTCGCCCATTATGTCACCCCCGGCAATGCGCTCGACCGTGAAGCCTACAAGCGCGGCAACTCGGTCTACTTCCCCGACCGGGTGGTGCCGATGCTGCCGGAAAAGCTGTCGGCCGATCTTTGCTCGTTGAAGGAAGGCGTCGACCGGCCGTGCATGGCGGTGCGCATGGTGTTCGACGCCAACGGCCGCAAGAGGCGCCATGAATTCCTGCGCGGCATGATGCGGTCGGCCGCCCGGCTCACCTATGCCCAGGCGCAACGCGCGTTCGACGGCAAGCCCGATGCTGATATGTCCGAGACCGTGCGCAAGGCACTTCACGACGTGTGGGGGGCGTATCTCGTCCTACTCAAAGAGCGCGCCGGCCGCGATCCGCTCGAACTCGATTTGCCCGAACGCCAGATCAAAATCGGCGCGGACGGCAAGATCGCCTCCATCGCCTTCAAGGAACGCCTCGAATCCATGAAACTCATTGAGGAGTTCATGGTGCTGGCCAATGTCGCCGCGGCGGAGACCCTTGAGAAAGCCCGCACGCCGCTAATCTATCGCGTGCACGATCAACCCTCGAAGGAGAAGTTGTTCGGCTTTTCGGATTACCTGCGCACCATCGGCGTCAGCTTCGCCAAAGGACAGGTGATGAAGCCGGCGGTGTTCAACCGCATCCTTGCCAATTCCAAAGGCGGCCCGCACGAACTCGTCATGAACGACGTCGTGCTGCGCACCCAGGCACAGGCGATCTACGACGATACCAATGTCGGCCACTTCGGCCTCAATCTCGCGAAATACGCGCATTTCACCTCGCCGATCCGCCGATATGCGGATCTGGTGGTTCACCGCGCCCTTATCCGCGGACTGAAGCTTGGCGACGGCGGGCTGACCGACAAGGAAGTCGTGCGGCTTTCCGAGACCGCCGAGCACATCTCGATGACCGAGCGCCGTGCCATGGCGGCGGAGCGCGATTCCACCGATCGCTACGTTGCCGCCTTCATGGAAGACCGCGTCGGCGCCAGCTTCGATGCCCGCGTGACCGGCGTGACCCGCTTCGGTCTGTTCGTGAGGCTTGCCGACACCGGCGCCGAAGGGCTGCTGCCTGCTCGTGTCCTGGGCCAGGAGTATTTCCGGCACGACGAGCGCCGACACGCCCTGATCGGCGACCGTACCGGCACCAGCTACGCCCTCGGCGACAAGCTCCGCGTCAAGCTGGCCGAAGCGGCGCCACTGACGGGCGGACTGAGATTCGACCTTGCCGAAGAAAGCGAAGCCCCTCCGCCGCGCCGCCGGGCTCCCGTTGTCCGCCCGCGCAGCAAACGGCGGCGGTAAGATTGTCGCAAAATGTGCGATTACCATTGACGCGGACAGGACTTCCACCAGAGCTTCGCCTAAATAGGATGGGTCTGTTTGTTGGGAGTGGTCGATGAAGCGCGCGCTGGTTCTCTCGATGGTTCTGACCGCGGCCGTGCCGGCTCTGGCCGACGAGTTTCCGAACGGTCTCAGCCCGGACGGGATCGGCGACGTCAAGATCGGCATGCCGGTCGACAAGGTCGAACTGCTGCTGCGCGACAAGCTTGGCTACAACCAGTTCATCAGCCGCGGATGTTCGACGCTCACGACCAAAAAACTCGAGCCGTCCGGCCTCAGCGTGATGATCGAGTCCAAATTTCTGACCCGCATCAATGTCGATTATTTCGGCAAGAGCGCCATCCCGGAGACGATCAAGACCACCACCGGCGTCGGTCTCGGCTCGACCGAAGCGGACGTTATGAAGGCCTATCCCGGCGCCCGCGTGAAAGCCAATCCGTCCGATCCGACGTGGCACACCATCATCGCCGATGCGCCTGATCACACCAAAGGCATCGTGTTCGAAACCAACGGCAAGACGGTCAAAAGTATGCGGGCGGGCGCTTATCCGGCTATCGCCTACCCCAACGGCTGCGACTAGCCGCGAAAAATGACGAGGATGATTTCGTGAAACACGTTTTGCCTTGCGCGTGCGCGACGATCTTTCTCTGCACCGGTGCTTGGGCTGCGGACCCGACGCTCTCGCTCGACGGCTACGGGTCGCTTAAGTTCGGCATGCCGGCCGAACGGGTGCTGCGCCTCCTGCAAGACGAAAAGCCCTACAACCCCGCAGCCTCGGACGCGTGCGAGCAATTCACGCTGCCCCAGTTCAGAGCCATGGGCCTGCGTTTCATGTTGGAGAAGAGCAAGCTCGTCCGCATCGACGTCGATTTCGACGCCGGCGCCGTCGAAACCTCGGCGCAAACCGATAAAGGAATCGGGCTCCGCGCCAAGGAAGAAGACGTCCTGAAAGCCTATCCGGACGCCGTCATCAAGCCCAATCCTGCCGATCCGACATGGCATACCATCGTGGTGCAGAGCCCGGACCGCAGCCGCGGGATCATCTTCGAAACCAACGGCAAAACGGTCAAAAGCATCCGCGCCGGCGACACCCCGGTCATCGCCGCCGCCGAGGGCTGCAATTAGGCCTCATCCCAAAATCGCGCTATAGTTGCTCCGCACGGAGCGCTTTCAGGAAAAGTGGAGTCCGGTTTTCCGTTCGAAAGCGCGACCAATCTAGTGGCGGGGGGCGCCGGCGTGCTGGTCACGGTTTCGGCTTTTCGCGAACCTTATGAAGCGCATCTCTTCCGCGGACGGCTGGAGGCGGAAGGCATCTTTGCTGTCGTGTCGCACGAGATGCATGTCGCCAATAAATGGATGCTGTCGAACGCGCTCGGCGGCGTGAAGGTGCAGGTTTCCGCGGATGAAATTGAACTGGCACGCGAAGTCGAACGCGCCTGCTGCCGGGGGGACTACCGGGAGATTCTGCGGCAGGAGCTGGGCGATCTTGACGATCCCGTCTGCCCTTATTGCGGCGGCACCGAATACCGGAAACGGCGGCCATTTCCGCGGGCGGCTCTCGCCGTAGCGCTATCGATGATGACGAGCAGCGTGCTGCCACCGGTGGGATGGATTCTCCGTTGCGAGCGCTGTTTCAAGGAGTACAGGGCGCCACACCGCCCCATTTCGGTGGCCAAACAGGTCCTGGCGGGCACCGCCATGGTCGCGGCCTTGATCGGACTACTGGCTCTACAGCATTGGTTTAACAAGGTTTTTGGCTGCTATGGCCAATTTCCCTGCCTGTGACCGCAAAGCCCGTTGTTTTATGTCTCGCCGCCTTGACTTCCCGCGCCCTGTCAGTAGGTTACGCGCCCTTCGGGCGTTTTTCTTTTGGAGATCCCTATGGCGAAGCCGACAACGGCAAAAATCCGGCTCAACAGCGAGGGCGGCACGGGCTTTTTCTACGTGACGAAGAAGAACACCCGCACCATGACCGAGAAGTTCACGGTCAAAAAGTACGACCCGGTGCTGCGCAAGCACGTCGTATTTAAGGAAGGCAAGATTAAGTAATCTGCCTGTCCTGCAGAATTCGGCGTCTCGAACGCCAGGAAACGGTCGCCGCTCGGCGGCCGTTTTCATTTTGGGCCCTCCTCCACCTTTCGCAGAAACGGCACGATCAGCTCGTGCAGACGCGGGATGAGCGCCGGCGGCATGTCGTGCCCCCAGCCGGGAATCTCGTGATAGACCGCGCCGGGAATGCGCGCCGCCAAACGGCGGCCATGCTCGGGCGGAATCAGCGTATCGGCAGCGCCGTGTAGAATCAGCGCCGCAATATCGAGGCTCTTGAGGCGGTCGCCGCGCGGGGGCGACGCCAGGATCGCCGCCCAATGTCGAAGCGCGCCTTCGGGATAATACATGCGGTCGTAGCAGCGTCCGATGTGCTCGGCGGACTTCGCGTCATCGCTCGCAAACCCCGTCGAGGCATAAGCACGCCGGCTCGCCACGATATGGGCGACCACCGATGCGCGATCCTCGCCCTCCGGCTGTGACAGCAGCGCGACCTGGGCTTCGCGCGTCGAGGGCGGCAAGTCCCGCTCGCCCGTCGTAGAAAAAATGGCGGTCAGCGAACGCACCTTGGCACGGTGATCGAGGGCCACAAGCTGCGCGATCTTCCCGCCCATCGACGCGCCCAGGACGTGCGCGCTTTCAATTCCGAGCGCATCCAGCAGCCCCGCCGCGTCGGCCGCAAGGTCCGACAACGTGTAAGGCGCGGGCGGCTTTCGTCCTTCCCGCATCGCCTGCGAGATCGCCGCATAATCCGGCAGCACGCCATCCCATTTCTGCGACAGCCCGGTGTCGCGATGATCGTATGCAATCACCTTGAATCCGGCGCGGGTAAAACCGGCGATCCAGTCGTCGCCCCAGGAAATCGACTGCTGGCCGAAGCCGTGGATCATCAGAAGGGGGATTCCGTCACTGGGTCCGAAGACGTCGGCATCGATCTCCACGCCATTGACATGAAATCGCGTCATCAAATCTCCGCGAATTTACCGAGCTTTTTGGCCGGAAATCGGCCATCGCATTTTTCGAAAGCGCCGGACGACGAGTTTCGATGCCGCCACCACGCTTGACAAGAGGTCGCAGCGAAACGAGCCTTCCGTTCGCATGAGCGCCTTCGTCATCGTCGATCCGCGATCTCCCGGCGGCAATGTGCGCCGCAATTGGCGGACGCTCGAACCCGCGCTGGCGGCGATGTATCCCTACATGTCGGTGGCGTTTGCGCGGCGGCGGGGAGAAATCACCGAACTTGTTGCCGCTGCGCTTAAGGAAGGTCATTCCGAAATCGTCGCAGTCGGCGGCGGCGGCACAATCAACGAAGCGATCAACGGCTTCTTCGATGCCGACGGCGCCGTATCGCCCGATGCCGTGCTGGCGCCGGTGGGAGACAATTTCGACAAGACCTTCGGCCGCAAACCCGTGGCGCGCGACGAGGATGCCGTCGCCCATCTGCGCAAGGCGCACATCCGGTCGATCGATGTCGGTCGCGTGCGCTACCTGTCGCGGGAGGGTGTGCCGCGCATGCGCTACTTCGCGAACGTCGCCTCGTTTGGCCTCTCCGGACTGATCGTCGGTTCCGTGAACCGTTCGCGGGTGCTGCGCCGCTTCGGCCCGAGTTTCACATTCGGAGCGCACAGCGCACTGGCATTGCTGCGCTATCGCAGCCGCGCGGTGCGCCTGATCGTCGAAGGCGCCATGGACGAGATCTTGAACGTCTCGACGGTGGCGGTCGCGAACGGGCGCGTTTTCGGCGACGGCATGCACGTCGCGCCCGATGCCGAACCGGACGACGGCCAGTTTGACGTAGTCGTCATCGACGCCGGGTTCGGCACGATCAAGGACATGAAACTGATCTACACCGGCGAGCACATCGGTAACCCCAATGTGCGCGTGGTGCGCGGCCGCAAAGTCGTCGCCGCGCCGGTAGCCGACACGCATGGCCGTCCCGTCCTGCTCGAAACCGACGGTCAGTGTGTCGGGCGACTGCCCGCTACCTTCGAAATCCTGCCGCGCGCCTTGAACGTGCGCTGGTGAAGGCGCCTCCCGCGGCCATGTCCTTAACCAGCCGTTACCACCCGCACGCGTAAAGTGGCGGCCGGAAACCCAGCCTGGCCGACATGTCTTTCGTACCTCACACGTCGTTTGCGTGGCGTATATGGCGCCATCTGGTGCGGACCGAAGTCGCATACTTCGCTGTGCCCGCCTCGCCGCCGCACGTGGACGTGCTGAAGCTGTGCGACCTGCCCGCCCCTTATCCCAACGTCGCCAACGAATACCGCCCGACGATCCTGATCGACCTGACGCAGCCCGAGGACGCGCTCCTTGCTGCCGTCAACGCGCATACCCGCAAGGTGCTGCGCCAAGCCGTGCGGGAAGGCGTCACGGTTGCTTCGGTCCTGCCGCTCAACCAAGCCATCTGGGACCACTTTCTCGAATCCTATTGGAAACTGTGGCGGCGCAAAGCGAATGCGGGCGCGCTCGGTATCGGGCAGATCCGCGATCTCATTGCCCAGCACCGCTTCGAACTCACGGTCAGCCGCAGCGCCGAAGGCCATATCCTGTCGTGGCATGCCTACGTCCGCACACCGGAGCGGGTGCGGCTGCACACCACGATTTCCGACATGGACCCGACGCGCGACTCCAAATGGAACAACATGGTCGGCCGCGCCCATCGTCTGCACCATTGGCAGGACATGCTCCGCTTCAAGGCGGACGGCGTGAAAATCTACGATTTCGGCGGCGTCTATCGCGGCACCGAAGACCGCGAGCAGATCAACATCGCCCATTTCAAGCAATCGTTCGGCGGCTATTTCGCCGATACCTATGACGCCGTGGTGCCGTTGACGCTGAAGGGCCGCCTAGCCCTGACACTGATCGCGCATGTCGGCGCCGATTTTCGCTCGGGCGGCAAAACTGCGGGAGCACCCGCATGAGTGTCTGCCTGATGCTGCACGGGATCGGTCCCGCACCGGAGCGCGTCGAACTCGACGAGCGGCCTTACTGGATCAGCGAAGCCGCCTTCGCCTGCGTGCTGGCCGAAACGAAAGCACACGGAGCCTGCCTCACATTCGATGACGGCAACGACACCGACGCGCGCATCGTGCTGCCCAAACTTGTCGAAGCCGGGCTTACCGCCGCATTCTTCATCCCCTCCGACCGTATCGGCACGCCGGGCTACGTCACCGAACATGACATTCTCGAACTTCACCAAGCAGGAATGGAAATCGGTTCGCACGGCTGCGCCCATCTTAACTGGCTCCACGCCGGTGATGCGGAAATCGCGAACGACGTGACCCGGTCGATCGAACGTCTGGCGGGCATCATCAAAGCGCCGGTGCGATCCGTCGCAATCCCCTACGGCCATTGCGACCGCCGTGTGCTCGCCGTATTGCGCCGGCTGGGCATTGGACGCGTGTATTCGAGCTTCCGCGGGCCGTCCATCGAAGGCGCATGGCTCGTCCGGCGCGATTGCATCACCGCCGATATGGGGACGCGGGAAATCAGTGCCCTCATGATACGCAAGCCCGACGCCGCCGAAGCTGCACTCACCTTCCTGCGCATCTGGCGCCGCGCCGGCAATGCCGCGATCTGGGCGGCCTGACTAGAATTCGTCGAAAGCCTCTTTCACCGCGCGCGCCGCTTCCACCAGCGCCTCGCGGGCTTGCGGCAACATCGCCTGATACAAGATGAAATCGTGGATCGCGCCGGGCCAATCGACCAGCGTGACCGCAACACCCGCGGCGCGCATCTTTTCGGCGTAGGCGAGACCTTCGTCGTGCAGCGGATCGTACTCGGCCAAAAGGACGAACGCAGGCGGCAGGCCGGCGAGCTTTTCCGCCTGCAGCGGCGATACGCGCGGATCGTTCCAGAGTTCTTTCGGCGCGTACAGCCCGAAGCAGTATTCGAGACTGTCCCGGTCAAGATTGTAGCCTTCCGCACACGCCGACATCGACGCGAACGTGGAGCCGAATTGCGTCACCGGGAATAGCAGCATCTGGTACAGAACATGCGGCTGCCCCGCGGCCGTCGCCAGTTGGCACGCCACTGCCGCCAGATTGGCTCCCGCGGAATCTCCTCCGACGGCAATGCGGTTGGGATCGACGCCCAGCGTCACGGCATTGGTTTCGATCCAAGCGATAGCAGCGGCTGCATCCTCCACCGCGGCTGGAAACGGATTCTCCGGCGCGCGGCGGTAGTCGACGGCAATCACACGGCAGCCCGCTTCGCCTGCCAGGAAGCGACAGGTGGTTTCATAGGCTTCGAAGTCGCCGTGCCGGAAAGCGCCACCGTGGTAATAGACCAGTGCGGGCAATGCCTCGCCGCCGGCCGCGACCGGCGTGTAGATCCGGAGCGCCATGGTACCGCCCGGACCGGGCATGCTCACCGTCTCGACCTTGCCGATCGGAACGTCTTTGACGCCGTAAGCTTTCACCATCGCCGTGAAGCCGGTGCGCGCCTCCTCCGGCGTCACCTCCCAGGCCTTGGGCCGGGGCGGAAGCTGGTCGAGAAACGCCCGCACCAGAGGATCGAGAGGCATGGTTGCGTCGTCGGTTAACTGCCGGGTCAGTCTGAACAGGCTGCGCAACGTCGCGCAAGGCCGGAACTATTGAATGGATGGATCGGCGTCGGGATCCAAGCCGTGCGACAGCACGTCATCCACGAGAATCGAAAGCGCAAACCAGAACTGGGCCCGGTCGTGAAAGCCTTCGACGTCGAGGGTCCGGTAAGCGCGTTGCGCGTAATCGCGCGCCAAAAAGCCGTGTTCGGCGGCTAGTTCACCGGCTAGATGGCAAAGCTCGGAAGCGGAAATGGCCATGGAGAGCCCCTTCTCGCGGACGTTGCCGATTCCAGCACGGGCAGGTAAGCAGGTGGTTAAGGAACCGCCCGGAAAATACTGGAAACTACACAGACGGGTCGTTATATTTAAATAACCCGATCATAGTTTCGGGTTTTGGGACATCTATTATGGCCAGTATCCTTCTGATCATTGGCGGCGGGATCGCTGCCTACAAAAGCCTCGACCTCATCCGGCGCGCCAAGGAGCGCGGCATCGACTCGCGCGTGATCATCACCAAGGCGGGCACGGAATTCGTGACGCCGATGACCGTTTCGGCGCTATCGGGCCACAAAGCCCATACCGACATGTTCGATCTCGGCAGCGAATCCGAGATGGGGCACATCCAGCTGACGCGGGTGGTCGATCTGGTGGTGGTCGCGCCGGCGACGGCAAACTTGATCGCTCAGGCGGCAAATGGGCTGGCGAGCGATTTTGCTTCCACGGCCCTGCTCGCGACCGACAAGCCGGTGCTGATGGCTCCTGCGATGAACGTGCGGATGTGGCAGCACGTGGCCACACAGCGCAACGTCGCGCGTCTGCGCGAAGACGGCGTGCATTTCGTCGGCCCGAACGACGGCGCGATGGCGTGCAACGAATACGGGCCCGGACGCATGGCCGAGCCGCATGAAATTCTCGCAGCCATCGAAGCGCTGATTTCCGGTCCGCAGCCGCTGAAAGGCATGAAGGCACTGGTAACGGCCGGACCCACCCACGAACCGCTCGATCCCGTGCGTTTCCTCGGCAACCGCTCTTCCGGCAAACAGGGCTATGCCATTGCCGCTGCACTCACCAAGGCCGGAGCCGAAACGACGTTGATTTCCGGACCTGTGTCGCTCGATCCGCCGGCCGGCGTAAATCTCGTCAAAGTCGAAACCGCACGCGACATGCTGGCGGCGACCGAAACTGCGCTTCCCGCCGATATCGCGGTGTTTACGGCCGCCGTCGCGGATTGGCGTCCGGAAGACGTCGCCGACAGCAAAATCAAAAAAACTTCGGGTGCGCCGGCCGCCATCCGACTGGCCACCAATCCCGATATTCTCGCCACGGTCTCCCACGCCGGACGGCGCCCGCGCCTGGTGATCGGCTTCGCCGCCGAGACGAACGATGTGGTGGCTCAGGCCACCCAGAAGCGCGCGAAGAAAGATTGCGACTGGATCGTCGCCAACGAGGTCGGCGGTGCGGTGGCGGACGGCGTGTTCGGCGCCGATCGCAACCAGGTTCATATCATCGACGCCGCCGGCCACGAGGAGTGGCCCGAAATGGATAAAAACGAAATCGCGTCGCGGCTGGTGGCGCGCATCGTCAAAACTCTGGAACACGCATGAAACTCGCCATTCTCCGCCTGCCCCACGCCGCCGATCTGCCGCTGCCGACCTATGCCACCGAAGGCTCCGCAGGTCTCGATCTGCTGGCGGCCGTCGATGCCGAGATCGTACTCCAGCCTCGCGAACGCAAGCTGGTGCCGACCGGACTCTCCATCGCCCTGCCGCTCGGCTACGAGGCCCAAGTGCGACCGCGCTCGGGGCTTGCCCTCAAACACGGCATCACGCTCATCAATTCGCCCGGCACGATCGACAGCGACTACCGCGGCGAAATCAAATGCCCGATGATCAATCACGGCGACGAGCCATTCCGCATTACGCGCGGGATGAAGATCGCCCAGATGATTATTGCCCGCCACGAGATCGCCGAGCTCGAAGAAGTTTCCGAACTTCCCGCGAGCGAACGCGGCGCGGGCGGCTTCGGGTCCACCGGAACACATCGTCGGTAACAACCATGCTCAAACTTTCCCGTAAAACCCTCCTTGCCCTCGAAGCGGTGATCGACATCGCCTTCAACGCAAGACCCGAGCCCGTTCAGGCCAAGGAAATCACCGCCCGCCAAGGTGTGCCGCAACGCTATCTCGAACAGGTGATGCAGCAGCTCGTGCGCGCCGGCATCCTGAAAGGCGTTCGCGGTCCGCGGGGCGGCTATCGCCTCGCCAAGGAGCGGCGGCGCATTTCGGTCGGCGATATCGTACGGGCCGCGGAACTCGCAGAGGACGAGACCGTCGAGGACGCTCAGCCACGTTCCGAACTGGGCGCGCGGATCGTGACGCCATTCATCCAATCGCTGCAGGACGAGTTGATGGCACGATTGGAAGCCATAACCGTTGAAGACCTGTGTCAGAAGGCTCGAGCCGCCGGTGTCAGTGCCGACGACCACACCACTGCCGATTTCACGATTTAGGGTAGTCGCGCTTCTTTTCCGATAACCGGTGCCCACTTATCGGGAAGCGCTCCGAAAAAAGGGACATTGCCATGACGGATCGTAAGCCCGGCCGCGGCCGGATATTCAATTCGATCACCGAAACCATCGGCGATACGCCGCTGGTGCGTCTCGCGCGCCTGCCGGCCGAAGCCGGAGTCAAAGCCGACATCCTTCTTAAGCTCGAGTTCTTCAATCCGCTGGCGTCGGTCAAGGACCGCATCGGCGTTTCGATGATCGAGACCCTCGAACGCCAGGGCAAGATCACGCCCGGCAAGACCGTTCTCGTCGAGCCGACCAGCGGCAACACCGGTATCGCCCTCGCCTTCGTCGCCGCCGCCAAGGGCTATCACCTCAAACTGGTGATGCCAGAGTCGATGTCGATCGAGCGGCGCAAGATGCTGGCGTTCCTCGGCGCAGAGATCGTGCTGACGGAAGCATCCAAAGGGATGAAGGGCGCGATTGCCAAGGCGCAAGAACTGGTAGCGGCAAATCCCGACGCGATGATGCCGCAACAATTCGAAAATCCCGCCAATCCCGACATCCACCGGCGCACCACCGCCGAGGAAATCTGGAACGACACCGAAGGCAAGGTCGACGTGGTAATCTCGGGCGTCGGCACCGGCGGCACCATCACCGGCATCGGCCAAGTGCTTAAGGCGAAAAAGCCTGGCGTCAAAATGGTCGCCGTCGAACCGGAGGACTCGCCGGTGCTGTCCGGCGGTCAGCCCGGCCCGCACAAAATTCAGGGGCTCGGCGCCGGTTTCATTCCGGCCATCCTCGACCGCAGCATCATCGACGAGGTCGTGACGATTTCCAACGAAACGGCTTTCGAAACCTCGCGCAAGCTGGCGAGAAGCGAAGGCATTCCGGTCGGCATTTCCTCCGGTGCGGCGCTGGCGGCCGCGCTGGAAGTGGGCGCACGGCCCGATATGGCGGGAAAAACCATCATCGTCATCATTCCATCGTTCGCCGAACGCTATCTGTCGACGGCGCTGTTCGAGGGAGTGTGAGTCAGAAGTAGAATGCGAAGGCGAGCGCCCAGCGGTCTTGGCCGTTGGGCGCCACCACCGGCAACGTCAGAAGCTCCAGACGGAGCACTTCGATGTCACCGGTGCGATGGACGACCTCGGCCAATCGCGGTTCGCCGCGTCCGATCACGTCTTTGAGCGCCGCAAGGCGCACATTGAAATCCTCGGGCACGAATATCTGCGAAAGCTTCAAGCCGGTAATATCGCGCCCAAACCGCATCCGCAGCCCGGTGCCGGCAAGATGCACGACGGCATCGCTGCCATCTTTCAGCGGCGTATAAACCACCACATGACTGAGCAAACGGGCGATCGCGCGCGAAGGCACGTCGCGTCCGATCCTGATGCCGTCCTGTGGGCGCCGCGCCCAGAAACGCAATGCGGTCGTTGCATCGGGATGCGTCAGCGTATCGATCGCCCGGTATTCGGACTCGGTGTTCTCGTTCTCGATCCAGCGGGCAAGCGTATCCATGAGGGGCTGCAGGTCCTGATAGCCTCGCGAAGCTACCGGGGGCGCCTCACCCGTCCGTTAACAAATACGGGCCGTTTTCTGACAGGCGTGGTGAAACCAAGGCATTGCGTGTAGTACGTACGAACCGGTTGCACGCGCTGCGCGACCGCATGGCGGCATCTCGCGCAACAATAGGCCGTTTTCCCGCTACGAGGTAAGTGTTGCCATCAGCAGGTCTGGACGGTCGGTGTAGATTGCATCCAAACCACAACCGGCAAGGCGCACCATTTCGGCCGGCTCGTTCACCGTCCAGGTTGCAAGCTTCAGCCCGAGTTCGCGCGCCGCATTCACGTTCTGCGGCGTGATATCCACCCACATCGGATCCCAACCGTCGCCACCCGCTGCCTTGATCGCCTTCAAGATGGAGCCTTCGTACGTGATGGCATCGAAGCCCGCCGCCCACGGCGAGATGCCTTCCTGCGCCCAATAGCGCAGCATCTGCAACGCCGGTTCCGACGGCGGATCGCTTTCCGGCAACGGCGTACCCGGCTCAAACCAGCTTTGCGGCATGGTCGTGAACCAGCATTCGATCTCCGGCGCCAGTTTCTTGGCCGCGATCAGCGCCGCCCAGTCGAATCCTACGAAAATCGTATGATCGAGATAGTGTTGCTCCTTGAGCACCGCGATCGTCTTTTCCGCCAACTCCTGCGGATCGGCGGACTCGTCGCGATTGGCGAACGAGGTCTTCAGTTCGACGATCAGGTGGAAAGCCCGGCGCGCCGTCTTGGCAACCGCGACCACTTCCGACAGCAGCGGCACGGATTCTTCGTCCTGCCAATGCACACCGGGATGCTTGCGCGCGTATTCGCTTCCGGGACGGGCGCTGCCGACATCGAATTGGCGCAACTCGTCGAGGGTCAAGTCCTTGATGCGCGGGCCGGGCTCCTTGATCCAGAACCCGTGGATGTCGCGACAATGTTCGGGTTTCAGGCGCCAGTCGTGATAAACGACGACTTCGCCGTCAGCCGAGAGCTGAACGTCGAGTTCGGCCCCGTCGCAACCGCGCCAAACCGAATCCGCAAAGGCGGACAGAGTGTTCTCCGGCCGAAGTTGTGCCCCCCCACGATGGGCGATGTTCCACGGTGCCATGGCGTCATCCCAACCAATTGATTCATCTTACAGGGAACCAGTGCATCGACAAAGCGTTGCCGGTCGATTCGCGGGCCGGAGCCATCACGCTTTGTTGCCGCTTTGCACCGGCCGCGCCGGAAGTCGCCTGGGGTGAGTTGACTTCCCAAGATGCCCGTCGTAGGTGCCCCTGTCCCAAGCACGGAGGATTGGCCTTCGTGCAGGCACAGCGAGTCGGCAAAGAATGACCCCGTCGTTCCGCATTCATGCCCCGAAGCGCGGCGTAATCGCCGTCGCGGCTCGCGAGATGCGTCTCGGATAGACCAATCGAAAACGGTTTAGCCCGACCCTCCCGAGCCCAGGCTTCGGGGGAGTTGTTTCTATCTGTCGTTTTCCGAGAAGTGTCATGTCCGAATACACCGAAACCAACGATATCCGCCCCCTCACCTCGCCCTGGGTCATAGAAGCGCGCGAGCTGATGAAACTCGCCATGCCACTGGTGGCTACCCAGCTTGCCCAGATGGCTATCCTGACCACCGACGTCATCATGCTCGGCCGCCTGTCGAAAGAAGCGCTGGCCGGTGCCGCGCTGGGCAACACCATCTTCTATTTCGCCTGGCTGTTCGGGATGGGCCCGACGGCGGCGATCTCGCCGATGATCGCGCACATTCTGGGCGCACGCCGCCGCGATCGCGCCAATGTGCGCGCGGTCGTCCGCATGGGCTTTTGGGTCACGATCCTCATCAGCATACCGCTGACGACGTTCTTGATGTTCGCGGAACCGATCCTCGTCTTGCTGCACCAGCAGCCCTCGCTGGCGGCGGCAGCGGCACAGTTTGTGCGCCCATTGAGCGTCGGACTGGTGTTTTCGCTCGGCTTCCAGGTCCTGCGCAGCTACGTGACGGCGCTGGAGCGGCCGCAGGCGTCGCTATGGGTGATGCTGATCACGATCATCTTCAACGGCCTGGCGGACTACGCCCTGATCTTCGGTCATTTCGGCTTCCCGAAGCTCGGGCTGCTCGGCTCGGGCATCGCCAGCGCGTGTTCCTACACGTTTAGCTGTCTCGCCATGGTCGCGGTGGTACTCGCCTCGCGCGATCTCAGCGAATACCGCATCTTCCGCCGCTTCTTCCGGCCGGACTGGCAGAAGTTCGCCGAACTGTTCCGCCTCGGTATGCCGATCGGCATGACCATGCTGTTCGAGGCCGCGCTGTTCAACGCCGCGACGCTGGTGATGGGGACCTTCGGGACCGTCACCGTGGCGGCGCATCAGGTTGCCATCAACGTTCCCTCGATCACCTTCATGGTGCCGCTCGGCATCGGGCTGGCGGCGACGGTTCGAGTCGGTCTGGCGGCCGGTGCCGCGGACATGGTTGGCGCCCGCCGGGCCGGCTTCACCGCACTCGGTATCGGGGCCGGATTCATGTCGGCCATGGCTGTGGTTTTGGCAGTCTTCCCGCACCAGATCGCCGCCCTTTATTTCGCCGAGAGCGCCGACAATGCGGACGTCATGGCGCTGTGTGCCCGATTCCTCCAGATCGCGGCAGCGTTCCAGATTTTCGACGGTATCCAGGTGGTCGCCTCGTTAAGCTTGAGGGGTCTCAAGGACGCCCGCATGCCGATGTGGATCGCCGGCGCGGCCTACTGGCTGATCGGCTTTCCGCTCTGCCTGGGACTGGGCGTCGGCCTGGGCTGGCAGGGCTTCGGGGTGTGGACCGGCCTTGCTTTTGCCTTAATGACAGCGGCACTCTTATTGAGTTGGCGGTTCGTCTCGCTGACCCGCCAGCGGAGGAAATGATGCTCGTTAGGGCACTGCTTGGCTTGGCAGTTTTCACCGGCGCGGCGCTGGCATTTCCGGCCGCCATTCATGACGATCCTGCCGGCGGCGGATCCTCGGTTCCCGAACTCAAGCGCGGCGCGTCACTCGATGTCGCCTGCCCCAAAGTCGAACAGGTCGAAGCCGACGCGGTCCGGGTGGTGATGTATCCGGGGCGGGACGATACCTCGTCGGGCGTGGCCGGCGTGCTGGTAACGGAACGGACGATCGCTCCCGGTGTCGTGCATGTCCGCCTGCCGGACATTCCCGATCTCAGGGATCACGTGGTGTGGGTCAAGGTGATCTATTCCGGTGCGGGCGGCAATCACTTCTGCGACGCCGGCCGGATCCGGCTGACCTAAAACAATCTCCAGATCACCGCGCCGATACCGGCCGCGGCAGCGACCAGCCATAACGACAAACGGGAAAAACGCGTGTGCTGCAGCTGCGCCGCGGCGATTTCCTTCGCCGTTTCCGGATGCAATCTGAGGCCGCCTTCCGCCAGCATCAACGAGATGGCTTGCGTATTGCGCACGAAATCCGGCAGTTCGCGGAGCGCCGCCCCCAACGCCTTCAGCCCTTCGCCCGCCTCGCGCAACTGCTTCTGCGGCGAAAGCTGATCGCGCATCCAGGCTTCCACCACCGGACGGGCGGCTTCCCACATGTCGAATTCGGGATCGAGATGGCGCGCGACGCCTTCCACCACCACCATCGTTTTCTGCAGCAGCAGCAACTGCGGCTGGGCCTGCATCTCGAAGCGGCGCGTGGTGTCGAACAACTGCTGCAGCACCTTGGCCATGCTCATGTCGCGTGCGGGACGGCCGAAGATCGGTTCCCCGACGGCCCGGAGCGCCTGGGCAAAGGTAGCGAGCGGGAAATGCCGCGGCACGAATCCGGCCTCGAAGTGTACCTGCGCCACCCGGACGTAATCGCGGGCCAGGAATCCGGCGAGGGTCTCGGCCATGAAGCGGCGCATACCGGCGTCGAGCCGTCCCATGATGCCGAAATCGACAGCCACCAGCCGCCCCTCAGCATCGACGAACAGATTGCCGGGATGCATGTCGGCATGGAAAAAGCCCTCGCGCAGCGCCTGCGTGAGGAAAGTACGCATCAGGATCAGCGCGATCTCTCTGGGATCGTGACCGGCGGCCTTGAGGCGTTCGATATCGCGCACCGGTATGCCGTCGATCCATTCGGTCGTGAGTACGCGGCCGGAGGTGCGGTTCCAGTCGACGGCGGGAATGCGGAAATGCTCGTCGCCCGCCATACGCTCCGACAATTCCGAAGCCGCCGCCGCTTCCATACGAAGATCGAGTTCGAGCGCCGTGGCTTCCGCCAGCGTCCGCACCAGAGCGGTCGCCCGCAAGCGCCGTGCCTCGGATGAGAACCGTTCGGCGAGATGCGCGGCATAGGCCAGCGTATCCATGTCGCGCGAGAATTCTTCCTCAATGCCGGGCCGCAGCACCTTTACGGCAACGCGTCGCGCCGGCGTGTCACTGGTTTCGGCCGAATGCACCTGCGCGATCGAAGCGGCCGCCACCGGCTCTCCGAGCGACGTAAACATGCTTTCGACCGGCCGTCCGAACTCGGCAGCGATCACGGCGCGCGCAGCAGCGGAGGGAAACGGCGGCAACCTGTCCTGTAGGCCTTCCAGCTCCAGCGCCACGTCGCTGCCGACGATATCGGGCCGGGTTGCCAGCACCTGCCCCAGCTTGACGTGCGCCGGTCCCAGGCTTTCGAGGGCCCGCGCCAGCCGTCCGCCGGGCGACGTGCCGTCCTGGACGCGGCCGCTGCCCAATACCCGGCGCAGGAAGCGCACGCGTGGCGACATCAGCGTCATGTACTCGGCCGGGAACAGCGCATCGTGACGGGCCAGCGTGCGGGCCATCTTCCAGACGCGCCAGAGATTGGTCAGCCGCCCCGCCATCAGATCTTCCAGGCCGAATGCATGGCGGCAATCCCGCCGGAGAGATTGCGGATGGTCACGTGCGAAAGCCCCGCCTCTTCGATCATGCGGCCGAACTTGGCCTGCGGCGGGAACCGGCGGATGCTTTCGATCAGATATTGATAAGCCTCGCGATCGCCCGCCACCACTTCGCCCAGCTTGGGCAAGATGTGAAACGAAAACTTGTCGTAGAGCACGTCGAGCCCCGGCACGACGACCTGCGAGAATTCGAGGCATAGGAACCGCCCGCCCGGCTTCAGCACCCGCCGCGCCTCTTCCAGCGCCTTGTCGATGCGGGTCACATTCCGGATGCCGAAGGCGATGGTGTAGGTGTCGAAGCTGTTGTCGGGCAACGGCAGCGCCTGGGCATCGCCTGCAACCCAGCCGATCGATTTTTCGCCTAGCACCTCGGCGCGCTTGACGCCTTCCGCCAGCATGTCCGGATTGATGTCGCAAACGGTGATATCGGCGGCGCGGCCCTTGCGCTTCGTCGACTTGGCGATACGGAACGCGATGTCGCCGGTACCGCCGGCCACGTCGAGGCACTTGAAGCTCGGCTGTGGGTTCAGCCAGTCGACCATGGCGTCCTTCCACAGCCGGTGGACCCCGCCACTCATCAGGTCGTTCATCAGGTCGTAATTGCGGGCGACCGACGAGAACACGCCGCGCACCAGCTTTTCCTTTTCATTGGCTGGGACGTCGCGGAAACCGAAAGAGGCGGTATGCTGGGAAGAGGATTCTGTAGACATGGCCTTAGTCTAATGCCCGAACTCCCAGAAGTCGAAACCGTCCGTATGGGACTTGCGCCCGTTCTGGAAGGTCGCCGGTTAACGAAGGTCGAGACCCGGCGCGGGGGCCTGCGCGTGCCCTTCCCGCGCGATTTCGCCAAGCGGTTAACGGGAAAGCGCGTGAAAACGCTGCGGCGCCGGGCCAAATACCTTTTGGCCGAACTCGACAACGGCGAGACGCTGGTGATCCATCTCGGTATGAGCGGCCGCATGGCGGTCTATGCCGAAGGCGGGGTCAAGAAGCTCGGCCAATACGTCTACGATGCCGCACCTGCGGGCGCCGGTTCCGGCAAGCACGACCATGTGGTGTTCGAGACCGATGCACCGGCGCGTATCGTCTTCACCGATCCGCGACGCTTCGGGCTGATGACCCTGGTTGCGACCGAGACCCTGGACGACGACAAATTGTTCGAAGGCCTCGGCGTCGAACCGTTGTCGAACCATTTTCATGCCGACTATCTGGCGGCCGTCCTTGAGGGCAAGAAGACTCCGATCAAGTCCGCACTGCTCGACCAGCGTGTGATCGCCGGGATCGGCAATATCTACGCCTGCGAAGCGCTGTTCCGGGCCCGCATCTCGCCGAAGCGGCTGGCGGGAAAAGTGCGCGCGGCAGAAATCCCGGTTCTCGCCGATGCCATCAAGACGGTGCTGACGGAAGCCATCGCGGCAGGCGGCTCGTCCTTGCGCGATTACCGGCAGGCCGACGGCAATCTCGGCAACTTCCAGCACCGGTTCCAGGTCTACGACCGCGAAGGCGAGCCCTGCCCGTCATGCCAAGGCACGGTCAAGCGCATCGTCCAGGCCGGCCGCAGTACCTTCTACTGCCCGAAATGCCAGAAGTGACGGTTCCATAAAAGAACAGGCCGCCCTCGGGAACGAGAAGCGACCTGCTCGACAGCTACGGTGATATTTTAGAAGTGGGCATCAGCCCCGGCTCTTTCAAGCCCCTGACAGCACTTTAATGCGCCGCCGCTTTGGCGCGCATTTCGTCCATCTTAGTCGCTTCGCTGGCCGGGACCGGCAACGGCGCGCCGGTTTCGAGCAGCGTCTTCAAGCTCGACAGGATTTTCGGCCAGCCGCCGGAAACGGAACCTAACAGCTTCGATCGTTCCTTATCGATAGAATGGGTCACCGTGAGCTTGGTGAGTTCGCCGTTTGCCTCGATCTCCATGACGCAACGTGAAAACCCTTCCTGCTTCATCTCGGGAATGAGTTCGTGACGCCATTTGAGAACCAGCCGCCGCGGCGGATCGGCTTCCAGAACCTCGCCGGCATCGGCGATCTTGCCGTCTTGGAACTTCAGGGTCCAAGGCGCGCCTTTCTCCCAGGAGCATTCCTGGGTCATGCCGAACCAATACTGGCGGACGAACGTCGGATCGGTCAGCGCCTGCCACAACTTTTCGGGCGTGGTGCGGATATAGGTGACGTAGATGAACTGCTCAGTCATCGCTGTTCCCTTCGAGTTTGGTTTTCAGATCGTGAAGCGCCTGCACCCGATGGCGCTCGTATTTGCCGATCCACCGCTCGGCGATCTCGTTGATGGGAACGGGATTGAGGAAGTGCAGTTTTTCACGCCCGTGCCACTGCACGACGACGAGATTTGCCGCCTCAAGCTGCGACAGATGCTTGGCCACTGCCTGGCGCGACATCTCCATGCCGTCGCAAAGGCTCGCCAGCGTCTGCCCGTTCCGGGCCTGGAGCCGGTCCAGAAGCTGCCGCCGCGACGGGTCGGCCAATGCCTTGAAGACCGCATCCATGCTCATGGGAGAGACGATAGGCAACCATTTGGTTGCATGTCAAGCCGCCGCGCTAAAATCAACCATGCCTGAGATTCGCATCACGCCCGAGATCGCCATCGACGAACGCGAGTTGGAGGAAAGCTTCGTGCTCGCCTCCGGCCCCGGCGGCCAGAACGTCAACAAGGTTTCGAGCGCGGTGCAGCTTCGCTTCAACGTCGCCCTCAGCCTGTCCCTGCCCGAGCCGGTGCGCTTCCGCCTGATGTCGACCCTCAAAAGCCGCCTCACCAAGGACGGGGCTTTGGTGCTGGTGGGCCGCAAATTCCGCGACCAGAACCGCAACCGGGAGGATGTTCGCGCCCGCCTCGTCGAACTGATCCTGGCCGCTACGGTCGAGCCTAAGAAGCGCTACAAGACCAAACCCTCCCGCGGCGCCAAGGAGGAACGGCTGCAACACAAGAAGAAGCATTCCGACCTGAAACGGAACCGCGGCCGGGTCCGGGACGAGTAACCATCCGGGCGCCAGCCCCTCCCGGATAGCGGCCAGCCGGACACGGGCGGCCAACGGCGGAAAAAAGCCGCGGCCCCAGGGGCTGCCGAACATTGACCCGCGCCCGCCCACGGGCTATACGCCCCGCCTCTTTAGGGAAGTAACCGACCAATGCCGAATATCGCGTCAGCCAAGAAGCGCACCCGGACCACCGCCAAACGTGAGGCCATCAACCACTCGCGCAAGACCCGCATCCGCGGTTATGTGCGGAAGGTCGAGGAAGCCATTGCTTCCGGCGACGCCAAGGCTGCCCAGGAGGCCCTCAAGGCCGCTGAGCCGGAAATCATGCGCGGCGTCTCCAAGGGCGTTGTCCACAAGAATACCGGTTCCCGGAAGGTTTCTCGCCTCTCCAAGCGGGTCGCCAAGCTGGCGAAGTGATCGCCATCGCTTGACTCTTGCAGAATTTGTGAAAACGGGTCCAAGATTGTTTTGGGCCCGTTTTTATTTGTCCGTGCGCTGACGAACACTCCAAAACGCCGCAGTGCACCGCAGCATGACAGTTTCGATTCGGTAAGCTACTGATTCGCCGAAATTAACCACGACGATTAGATTTTCAGTATAAAGAACATACAGTTAGGAATAGGGCCAGCATCATCGATTCGTCATAGAATCTTTTATGTTCTCGCTATGTCCCCTTGCCCGCCCCCAGGGTTTTTGCTTAAGGTTATCCACGGTGGAGGCACGAGATAACAACAATGCCTAGAAAAAAGAAAATACAGAGAAGGGCGTTGTGTGCATCTCGAAGTCCAGATGTGACGACTTCGCAGTAAAACCAAGTAAAAACCAAAACTGAATACTTAAAGCGACGGGATCCTTCCGATCGCGCGAGGACGTTTCTTCGGACTGTACGAATATGGCCACTTCCCTTCCCTCCAGCTATGCAGGTGACGTCAGCGTCACGGAAGCATGGTCAGCGCTCCAGGCGGACGCGCGGGCCCAGCTGGTGGACGTGCGCACGACGGCAGAGTGGACCTTCGTCGGACTGCCGGACCTCTCCCCCGTGGGACGCCGGGTGCATTGCATCGAATGGGTGTCGTTTCCGCGGATGGATTCGAACACAGGTTTCTTGGCTGCGCTCACCGCCGCGTTAGGACCTGCGCAAGACATCGCCATCTACTTCCTGTGCCGTTCGGGCGCGCGGTCGCGTGCCGCCGCGATTGCAGCGACGGCCGCAGGCTACACGAACAGCTACAACATCGCGGGCGGGTTCGAGGGCGATCTCGACGCCGAACACCACCGCGGCAAGAACAATGGATGGAAGGCGGCAGGCCTTCCGTGGGTGCAGTCATAAAAGATCAAGGGAGGATGCCATGCGAAAGGTGATGGCGCCGCGGGGTCGGCGCCCAGGAGGCAACTAGACCGGGCCGCGGAAGGGTCCGGGGGGTTCGAACAACAAACATTTGGCACGCAATAACAGAACAGCGTGCCGGGTATTAGCGGGTGTGGGATTATGGGACAGTCGACAAACAAGCCGGCCACGAAGGATTGGCAGACCCTTTGGGTACGGGTGCGCGAACGTCTTCGCAAGGAACTCGGTGATCCGATCTTCGATGCGTGGATCGCGCCTTTGACCCTGGAGAACTGGGACAAGGACGACCTCAAGATCGGCGCCGCCAAGCCGTTCGTGCGCAATTGGGTGGCCAACCACTACATCGCCCGGATCGAACGCGCCTTCCGTGCCGAGAACGCCGAACCCGCCTCGATCGCCATCGTCGTCGCCTCGGCGCCGTCGCAGATCGCGCCGCTGGTGTCGAAGGAACCGGTCCACATCACGCCCCAGCCGGTCATTCCGCCCTCGAACGTCTCCTATATGCCGCACGTCGGCCCGGAAGGTGCCAACAGCCAGGGACAGGGCCTATGGAGCCGCATGCTGCATCCGCAGCAGACCTTCGACTCCTTCATTCCCGGCCAGGACAACGAGTTCGGCCACAGCGCCGCGCGCGCCTTCGCCGAAGGCCGTTCGGGCGACCTCACCATCCTCTACATCCATGGCGGCTTCGGCTACGGCAAGACCCACCTGCTCAACGCCGCCGCCCTGGAGTTCAGGAAGCGCGCCAAGAAGGTGCTGTTCCTCAGGGCCGAAGACTTCATGCGCCACTTCCTCGGCGCCCTCTATCGGAAGGACACGCTCAACTTCAAGGAAGAGCTGCGCTCCGCCGACGTGCTCATCATCGACGACCTGCAGCACATCTGCCGCTCGGCCGCGACCGCCTCGGAGTTCCTTTATACGGTCAACGCCCTCGCCGACCTGCGCCGCAAGGTGGTGATCGCCGCCGACCGCGCGCCCGCCGCCCTCGAAGGCCTTGGCGCCGACATCAAGAGCCGCATCTCCGGCGGCCTCGTGCTGCAACTCGCCAAGCCCGACCGCGACACGCGGCTTGATATCCTCAAGCACCGCGCCGCCGAGTTCGGACGCCTGCGTCCCGGCGTGGCCATTCCGGAAGACGTGCTCGAGCGCATCGCCGACATCGAAGACGCCAGCCCTCGCGAACTGATCGCGATCTTCACCAAGCTCGCGACCTATGCCGACCTCACCAAGAAGCCGGTCACGGCGGAGATGGCCGAGGAAGCCGTCGGCCTGCGTTCGACCGGCACCAAGAAGACCTCGATCGAGGACATCCAGCGCAAGACCGCCGAGTACTACAAACTCGACGTGCGCGATTTCCATTCGCCGCAACGCGCCCGCCGCGTCGCGCGCCCGCGCCAGGTGGCGATGTACCTCGCCCGCATCCTGACGACGCGCTCGCTGCCGGAAATCGGACGGCGCTTCGGCGGCCGCGATCACACCACGGTGCTGCACGCCTGCCGCCGCGTCGAAGCGCTGTGCCAAGAGGACAAGGAGTTCAAGACCGAAGTCGAATTCCTCCGCAGCGTGCTGACGCGTCCGGTCTAGCCCGCATAGGACCCGAAGTTCATTTCAGGCCGGCGTAGCAGCCGGGAGGGGAAACGAATTTCCGGGCGCCCGGCGCCGCCCTTCGGGGCTATGCCGCGGTAAACCGCCCGCTTCTCACACCGAGAGGCGGGCGGTTTTCTTTTGCGCCCTGCCGCCGGCGGGGATTAGTCTGCCCGCCGGGGATTGAATCCGGGGGATTTTCCGAATGCTGAAATCGATCGTCTGCGCCGGCGCTGTCGTGCTGGCGCTGAGCCCGCTTGCCTTTGCCGCCGACACCACGGCCACCAACAGCGACATCGCCACCTGCCGCATGCGCTACGAGCGCGTGCAGGAGAAGGTCGACCGCGTCATCGCCAAGTACGGCGCCGACAGCGGCCACGGCATGAAGGCGCGCGAAAAACTCACCGAGGTCCACGAGTGGTGCTGGCGCCGCTACAAGGGCTGGTGGGACGAAAACGCAAAGACTTGGCGCACCGATCACTGGTGAGCGTGCCGCCGGTTTGCGTTTTCGCGGGCCCCTAAGGTAAAGGCCCGCATCCCTGCGGGCCCGAAGCTACGGCAGGCCGGCGGGTCCGTTGTCACGCGGACGCCGACGTCGGCACCTTTGCCTCTGATAGATTGGTGGGGTGCAGGACCCATGCGTGGCCGCACTCAGGATGAGAGGTGGGAACCGCTCGCCGCCGCTTCAAGCCCCGCCCGCGACGGCGCGCACGATTTAATGTGCGAGATGGAGGTATTCCAGGACGCAACACGCGCTGCGCTGCAAGAGAGCACGCGGAGACGCGGAGGCGCGGCGACCTTCTTTTCTGCCCCCCGTCGTTCACGGGGGGAAGTGGATCGGCGCGTCAGCGCCGAGACGAGGGGGCCTTCTCGCCACAAGATGAGCAGCTCTGTTGCGAATACCCATAGAAACTAATTCGGAGTGGAATTCAGCGCTTCGCTCGCTTTCGCCTTCTCATCATCGTAAGCGCGGCGCATCAGTATTGGCCGCTCGCTCCGCAATGCTTTTCCATACGCCAAACACTCTAAGAAGCGGAGATTTGGAATCATCTTCACATGCGCGGGGCTGAACACACTTTCCAGGAACGTCAAACTTGTTTGATCAACCAAACTATGGGCGAAGAACGTATTGCACTGAGACAAAATAGTCTTACTCACAAGCGCGGTCCGCTGGCTGACGATCAGAAGACCAACCCCATATTTTCCGTCCTTGCAGGGCGATTTGACCGATCCGGCTAACAACCCATTGAGTGTCGAAATCAAATCCTGCGCCATGCGTTTCCGGAATAATTGTATGCGCCTCTTCGAGAACAATTAGAATTTGGCGCGCCTTTCTATGCCTGCGCGCCCACATCATAATTGACGATAGATAAAGCTCCGTTAGGCGCAATGTAGCTTTGGTATTAGCAATTTCTCCCAATTCAAGTATGGCGAGACGATCATCTTCTTTCACAAGAAAATCTGAGATCTGCTGCTCCACCTCACCTTTTATCGAACTAATAGCTTCCTTCAGGATTCTCTTTTCTTGACCAGCTCCGTACGCGCCTGTCTCTGCTTCGAATAGTTTCTTTTCCAAATCGGCGACTTGATCTTCAGTCGGGGTTGGGCTGGTCGGATGCAAATCAGCAAGCCGTGCTTTGTACTCACCCGTAAAATCGACGCAAAAAACTTTTGTATTCCTCGACACCGCCTCTCGAACGATGTCGAGCGCGAGTTCTGTCTTTCCTGTGCCTGTGACACCAAGAACTGCCGTATGGTATTCGACCAGATGGTTCAGATCTGCAACAACACTGATGTTCGTGGACGGAACATCCCCCACCAGAAACTCTGATGGATTCAAATGGGGTCGTAAAAACTCGCATTTCTTGGCCCAAAACAATGGCGAGTTCATCGAGGGCACCCATGGGAATTTCACAAACCCTTTTTCTGGCGAATAGCTGCCGAGTTGAGCCGCTCGGATAATGCATGTTCCTCGTGGATTTTGATCAAAGCTCTCCTCTGCCGTTTCAGCATCAATGATCTGATAAAAAATATCCTGCTGACGAATAGATGCAAATACGACATCACCCTCAGACAAAGGAGAGTCACTGGCAATCTCAAATCGGATAATGCCTATATTTGAATTCTCTACGGTAAACCCCACAAGTTCCGCTCCGGGAGACCCGCTTAGCTTTTCAATGAACTGAGCTGCTAGCTCTGCATCATGCGACGCCCTAACCCGACCGACGGGCAGAGTCTTTGTCGGATCGGCGGTAGCAATACACAGCCCAGTTCCAATAACTTCTGCGCCTTGTATCTGGCGAAAAAGAGCTAACGTGTAGCGAACCTCCCCATCGCACACTCCAGCTATATAGAGTGTTCCGGAATTCCATGCCGCCCCCTTAGCTAGCTTCACTCTCACGATGTTTGGATAATCAATTCGTTCAATGGTTCCAACGTCTGGGGCACTAACCTTATCTTCTCGTGCTTTTGTTAACGCAGCGAATATCGATGCAAAGCGTTCCACCGGCTTTGCAGTCAAAAAGATGACCCAAAGCGTCAGCAGTATTCCCATAGAGACGGGTGCATCTTGATACGAACCAATTATCGATATGATCGCTGGCGGCGTGTAGAGAACTTCACCTTTTCCCAGAACCGTCGAAGTCCGGAATGCAGCGAGCGCGATTGGACTGCCAGGCCGATCATCATGGAGTACTAGCGCAACCACCGCACAGATGGATGCAACGCCGGTATAAGCAATGCAGATGTAGCGCAGTAAATCCAGGTAAGGGCCAACGTTCCGAACGCCGCCTAGATCGAGAGTCACGAGAATCGCGGAAGCGCCCACCGCATTAGCCAATGCATCGCGTGGTGGCGCGAACCAAGGAGAAGAAACTAACCTGAAGAAGAGATACGCAATTGCACTCAAGAGCCAGACGCTCTCCAAACCACCTGTCGGAAGGAACCGACCACTCGTTAATGCAAATGCCAACCACAGCAGTACCATGTCGGCGAACAAGCATAACACGCGTGATTTGAGCGAGTTGACGAGATTATCCATTGCTCCCCCCTGCTAATCGCAACAGCGTAGGCATTTGTTGTGGGTGACACCAGCAGACGGAGTCTGATGCGCAATTCTGTCGCCATCACTCGAGTACTTAAGCGTGTGCGAGGGCAGAAAGGGTCGTCGCGAATTTCAGCACCGTGTTTTGTGGCGACACCCCCTCACCCGCCGTCCTTCGCTCGCGCTGCGGACGTCGACGGTCGTACGCTGACGCTACTCCACCCCCGGAAGTGGGGGCGAGGTGATGGTGTGCGAAATGATGGGCGGCGATCCAGATGGCGGCACCCCCTCACCCGCCGTCCTTCGCTCGCGCTGCGGACGTCGACCTCTCCCCCGGAAGTGGGGGCGAGGTCAGGTGCCCTAACCCCCTGCACCCGCTAGCGTTCTAGGCCTCCGCCTGCTATTGTTTCGCACTTGAGTCTGGCGGATTCCACCTCAAGGAAATCAAGGACTTACCGGCGTCTTTTGGCGGCGGAATGGTTCGATGACAGTTTCGGTGCGGGCGCGGGCGCGGCGGGGGCCGCTGGCGAGGCGCTTCACATCAGGTGAGAGTCACTTCGGGAGGCCCCGCAGGTCGGGGCGTCCCCTATCAGGGTGCGGCAGTCATGAAGATCAACGTCGAACGCGGAGCCTTCCTCAAGGCGCTGAGCCACGTCCAGAGCGTCGTCGAACGGCGCAACACCATCCCAATTCTCTCGAACGTCATGGTCGAAGCGGCCAAGGGCCAGGTGAAGCTCACCGCCACCGATCTCGACATCGAAATCGTCGAGGCGCTGCCCGCCGACGTGCTGCGCAACGGCGCCGCCACCGCGCCCGCTCACATGCTCTACGACATCGTGCGCAAGCTGCCCGACGGGGCGCAAGTGCAGGTCGAACTGCTCGCCGGCGACAGCGGGCGGCTGCAGGTCTCGGCCGGCACGGTGCGGTTCGAACTCGCCTGCCTGCCCAAAGAAGACTTCCCGCAGATGGCCGCCGGCGCGCTGCCGCACCGCTTCCGCCTCGCCGCCGACGACTTGAAGCGCCTGATCGACAAGACGCGCTTCGCCATCTCCACCGAAGAGACGCGGTTCTATCTCAACGGCATCTACGTCCACGCCGCCAAGGAGGAGAAGGCCGCCACGCTGCGCGCCGTCGCCACCGACGGCCATCGCCTCGCCCGCTTCGAACTCGAACTGCCGGAAGGCGCCAGCGACATGCCGGGCGTGATTGTGCCGCGCAAGACCGTCGCCGAGCTGCGCCGCCTCTTGGACGACGCCGACGGCGCCATCGAGATCGCGCTTAGCGACACCAAGATCCAGTTCGCCTTCAACGGCGTCGATCTCACCTCGAAGCTGATCGACGGCACCTTCCCCGATTACCAGCGCGTCATTCCCTCCGGCAACGACAAGGCCCTCAGCCTCGAAGCCAAGGAATTCGGCCTCGCGGTCGATCGCGTGTCGACCATCTCCGCCGACAAGACCCGCGCGGTGAAGCTCGGCATCGCCAAGGACAAGGTCACGCTGACCGTGGTCAATCCGGAAAGCGGCACGGCGACGGAAGAACTGGCGGCCAACTACTCGGCCACCCCGATCGAGATCGGCTTCAACGCCAAGTACGTGCTCGACATCACCGGCCAGGTCGAAGGCAAGTCGGTGCGGTTCCTTCTGTCGGACGCGGGCTCGCCCACCGTGATCGAGGACCCGGACGACCTGCGCACGCTCTACGTCCTCATGCCCATGCGGGTGTGAGGACCTGCTTCCCCGCATGTCATCCCCGGCTGAGCAAGCGAAGCGCAGCGAGGGGAAGGGGACCCAGGTGTCAGAGCAGCACGGTGTTGAAGAACAGGTTCCGGCCCATTCTTTTGGAGCCTTCTTGGCGCTTGGACCTGGGTCCCCTTCCCCTCTCCTGCGCCGCCTTCGGCTATGCAGGATCGGCCGGGGATGACACAGTTTGTGATTGCGGACAGATCTTGAATGGAAACTGAGCGTCAGCCTGAGACGGGAGCGGAGCCGAAGCGCGACGTCCGTCTCGCCGTGACGCGAATCCAGCTCACCAATTTCCGCTCCTATGCCAGCGCCGAGCTGGTGGTCAGCGGCCGTCCCGTCGTGCTGGCGGGACCGAACGGCGCCGGCAAAACCAATGTGCTCGACGCCATCTCGCTGCTCGCGCCCGGACGCGGCCTGCGCGGCGCCAAACTCTCCGAACACATCCGCAGAGGACCGCAGTTGTGCGCCCAGGCGAAGTGTGAAGCGGTTCGCCGTCCGGGCGCACAACCAATAGAAAAGCTGCCGTCGGAAGCGTTGTGGGCGGTGGCCGCGACGGTCACGCGCGGCGGCGAGACCTATGAAATCGGCACCGGCCTGTCGATCGGCCCCGGCGGCGGCGAGCGGCGTCAGGTGCGGCTCAACGGCGTGCCGGCCTCCTCCAGCGCCGATCTCGGCGACGTCGTGCAAATGACCTGGCTGACGCCCGCCATGGACCGGCTGTTCTCGGAAGGCGCTTCGGGCCGCCGCCGTTTCGTCGACCGGCTGGTGCTCGGCTTCGATCCCGCCCACGGCCGCCGCGCGGTGCGCTACGAAACGGCGATGCGCGAGCGCGCAAAACTGCTCAAATACGGCCCGCGCGATCCGATGTGGCTCGATGGCCTCGAAAGGGAAATGGCGGAAGCCGGTGCGGCCCTGGCGCAGGCCCGCAGCGAGACCGTGGCGCGGCTCAACGCCATGCTGGCCGAACGCGGCGAAGCCGGCGCCTTCCCGCAGGCGCAACTGGCGATGGAGGGCGAGACCGATGCGCTGGTGGCCGAAGCCGGCGCCGACGCCGAAAACGCCTTGCGCGACGCCTTCGCCCGCGCCCGCATCGCCGATGCCGAGAGCGGCCACACCACCAAAGGCCCGCAGCGCTCCGATCTCGCCGTCCGCCATGTCGTCAAGCGCGCCGATGCCCGCGAATGCTCCACCGGCGAGCAGAAAGCGCTGCTGGTGTCCATCATCCTGGCCGACGCTTGGGAGCTTTCCCGCCGCCGCGACGGCAAGGCGCCGCTGCTGCTTTTGGACGAAGTCGCAGCCCATCTCGACGGCCGCAGAAGGGCCGCATTATTCGCGGAAATCCTGAGCCTCGGCGCCCAGGCGTGGATGACCGGTACGGACTTGAATTTATTCAATAATTTAGAGGGCCGCGCGGACGTTTTCATAGTGGACAACGGCCGGTTTACGGTCCAGGAATAGCTATGATCTCGTGGCACTCCTACCTCATCTACTGCACGCTGTACGCGATCTGCATCGCCGTGCCGGGGCCCGGCGTGGTGGCGATCGTGGCGCGCTCGCTGGGCTCGGGATTCCGCTCCTGCATGCCCGGCGCGGCCGGCGTCGCGGTCGGCGATCTGGTGTGGATGACGCTGTCGGCGTTCGGCCTCGCCGGCCTTGCTGCTGCCATGGGAACGTGGTTCCTGATCGTCAAATACGCGGGCGCGCTTTACCTCGCCTATATGGGCTATAAGTACTGGACGGCCGAAGTCGGCGAGATGCCGGAAGTCATTCCCGCCACGGCGAGCCAGAGTTTCTTCAGCCATCTGTCGGTGACGCTCGGCAATCCCAAAGCGATGGGCTTCTTCCTGGCGCTGTTTCCGCAGGTGGTCGATTTGCGGCACTTGAATGCGGCGGGCTACGGCCAGCTGGTGCTGGCGACGGCGGTGCTGATCCCGACGATCATGCTCGCCTACGCCGCCGCCGCGGCCCAGGTGCGGACATTGCTGACGAGCCGCAAGGCGCGCAAAAACATCAATCGCACGGCGGCGGTCATCATGGCCGGTGCCGGCGCAGGAGTAGCGGTAAGCTGATGGCGGCGACGATGTCGTGGCACTCCTATCTGATCTTTCTCGGCGCCTACACCGTTGCGGCGATGGCGCCGGGACCGGTCGTCATGGCGATTTCCGCGCGCGCCCTCGGCCGCGGTTTCCGCGCCGCCCTGCCGATGGTGGCGGGCGCCTGCGTCGGCGATTTCCTGATGCTGACGCTGTCGGTCGCGGGACTGGCGGCGCTGGCGCAGGCGATGGGACCTTTGTTCCTGGTCGTCAAGCTGGCGGGTGCGGCCTATCTCGTCTGGCTCGGCATCAAGATGTGGACCGCACCGGTCGAAGACACCATGCCGGATCTTCCGGCGCGCGGGCGCGGCGGCTTCCTGGCGCAAATGGCGATGACGGCCGGCAATCCCAAAACCATCGCGTTCTGGGTGGCGCTGGTGCCGACGGTGATCGACTCCCGCGGCCTCGGCTTTACGGGGTATCTGCAACTGGCGGCGGCCTGCTTCACGGTCACGCCGGCGGTGCTTATCGGTTATGCCGGACTGGCAGCGCGTGTGCGCCGGTTCGTTTCGAACGCCGGAACGCGGCGGCGGATCAACAAAGGTGCGGGCCTCGCAATGGCCGGCGCCGGTGCCACGGTGGCACTGAGTTAATGGCGGTGAGTTGATGAGCGACGAAAACGACAATGCCCCGAGCGAAGGCGGCAACGGAAACGGCAGCAGCACGTCCGAATACGGCGCCGAGAGCATCAAGGTCCTCAAAGGCCTCGACGCGGTGCGCAAGCGCCCCGGCATGTATATCGGCGACACCGACGACGGCTCGGGCCTGCACCACATGGTCTACGAAGTCGTCGACAACTCGATCGACGAAGCCCTCGGCGGCTATGCCGACCGCATCGACGTGATCCTCAATCCGGACGGCTCGGTGACGGTGCGCGACAACGGCCGCGGCATCCCGACCGACATCCATCCGGAAGAAGGCGTGTCGGCGGCCGAAGTCATCATGACCCAGCTCCACGCCGGCGGTAAGTTCGACGACAACGCCTACAAGGTCTCCGGCGGCCTGCACGGCGTCGGCGTGTCGGTGGTGAACGCCCTGTCGGAATGGCTCGACCTGCGCATCTGGCGCGACGACAAGGAACATTACGTCCGCTTCGCCCACGGCGATGTCGTGGCGCCCTTGAAGGTCGTCGGCGATGCACCGGGCAAGCGCGGCACCGAGGTGACGTTTCTCGCCTCCACCGATACCTTCACCAAGACCGAATACGATTTCGCCACGCTGGAACACCGCCTGCGCGAACTGGCGTTCCTCAATTCCGGCATCGTGATCCATTTCACCGACAAGCGCGGCGTCGAGCCGAAAGAGGTGAAGCTGCATTACGAAGGCGGCCTGGAACAGTTCGTGCGCTTCCTCGACCGCACCAAGAATTCGCTGATCCCGGCGCCGATCTGCATCAGCGGCGAACGCGACGGCATCACGGTGGAAGTCGCGCTGACGTGGAACGACAGCTATCACGAAACGATGCTGTGCTTCACCAACAACATCCCGCAGCGCGACGGCGGCACGCATCTGGCGGGCTTCCGCGCCGCACTGACCCGCGTGGTGACCAAATACGCCGAAGGAATGGCTTCCAAGAAGGACAAGGTTGCGCTGGCCGGCGACGACTGCCGCGAAGGCTTGACCTGCGTCCTGTCGGTGAAGGTGCCGGACCCGAAATTCTCGTCGCAGACCAAGGACAAGCTGGTCTCCTCGGAAGTGCGCCCGGTGGTCGAGAACGTGCTGCTCGACAAGCTGATGGGCTGGATGGAAACCCATCCGACGGAAGCGAAAAGCATCGTCGGCAAGGTGGTGGAAGCCGCCGCCGCCCGCGAAGCCGCCCGCAAGGCGCGCGAACTGACCCGGCGCAAGAGCGCGCTCGACGGCGCCTCGCTCCCCGGCAAGCTGGCCGACTGCCAGGAACGCGACCCCACCAAGTGCGAACTCTTCCTGGTCGAGGGCGAGAGCGCCGGCGGCTCGGCCAAACAGGGCCGCAACCGCGCCAACCAGGCGGTGCTGCCGCTGCGCGGCAAGATCCTCAACGTCGAACGCGTGCGGTTCGACAAGATGCTGTCGAGCCAGGAAATCGCCACGCTCATCACGGTGCTCGGCACCGGCATCGGGCGCGAGGAGTTCAACCCCGACAAGCTGCGCTATCACAAGATCATCATCATGACCGATGCCGACGTCGACGGCGCCCACATTCGCACGCTGCTGCTCACGTTCTTCTATCGCCAGATGCCGGAACTGATCGAGCGCGGCCACATCTATATCGCCCAGCCGCCGCTCTATAAGGCGACGCGCGGCAAGTCGGAGAACTACCTGAAGGACGAACGCGCCCTCGAGGACTTCCTCATCGGCGAAGGCACCGCAGGCGCTTCGTTGACGTTGCACACGGGCGAAGTGGTGACCGGCGCCGACCTCACCAACATCGTCGAGAAGGCGCGCGCCACGTCCGCGGCGCTGGCCAACTTCCCGCAGCATTATCCGCGATTCGTGCTCGAACAGACGGCGATCGCGGCGGCGATGAATCCCGACGTGCTCGCCGATGCGGCCAGGGCACAGGAAGCCGCCGCCGATATCGCGCAGCGGCTCGACCAGCTTTCCGCCGAGTACGAGCAAGGCTGGCACGGCGAACCGACCGCCGACGGCGGCCTCAGTTTCTGGCGCGAAGTGCGCGGCGTGCGCGAGAAGGTGGTGATCGACGGCGCGCTGATCGCGTCTACCGACGCCCGCAAGCTCGATCGCATGTCGGTGGACCTGAAGAGCGTCTATCTCAAGGCCGGCACGCTGGTGCGCAAGGACGAAAAGGTCGACGTGCGCGCGCCGAGCGAGCTGCTGGACGCGATCTACGGCTGGGGCCGCAAGGGCCTGTCGCTGCAGCGCTACAAAGGCCTCGGCGAGATGAACGCGTCGCAGCTTTACGAAACGACCATCGACGAGAACGCCCGCACCTTGCTGAAGGTCAAGGTGGAACACGCCGACGAAGCCGACGATCTGTTCGCCAAGCTGATGGGCGAAGTGGTGGAACCCCGCCGCGAGTTCATCCAGGACAATGCGCTGTACGCGACGCTGGACGTGTGAGAGGGGACTGACGTGTTCTTCGACGGCGACGACAACGCGCGTCAATTGTGGGAGTGGGCGCTTGGTTATTTGCCGCTGAATGTCTGCGAAGAATGGTAGAACCGGATTGCTTTCGTATGTCCCAACAATAGTGACGGAAAGCGCCTAACGCCTTTGTTTCGGAATAATAGAGAGATCATTGTAATTTCCGAGCACATCGTCCCGAGTTCTTTTTCGGGTGAAGATGAGAGTGACGTTAGGTATTTCATTTATGTCGTGTTGCACGAAGTAGCGCACGCAATTAGCAATGATAAATCGAAATCGGAAGTCTCACCTGAAGTCTATCAAGGGCAAGAAGAACGAGCGGACCGCCTCGCACTTAAGTGGTTCAATGCCCACATAGATGAGAAACGAATTCCTGGTTTGCCAAGGATGACTGTTGAAGAGATCAGGCAATCGCAGCCCATAAGTAAACGTGTTCAACAAATTACAGAAATATGATTTTTGGCCATTCGTTATAGTCTCGCCTCAACACCTGTCATCCCCGGCCGAACGCGGCGAGCAAAGCGAGAAGCGTGAGGGGAAGGGGACCCAGGTGATCACGCGTGCACCCCGTCAAACGGTTGCCGCGGATTTTTGCTTGTCGACAAACATCACCTTGCCTGAAAATCCTGGGTCCCCTTCCCTTCGCTGCGCTGACGCTTGCTCAGCCGGGGATGACATCTAGGATTATTCCATCTCGTGGGGCAGAAAAACTGGCGCCATGCTCGCTCGGGGAGAGGTATAGCGATCGCGTTCTCGACGTCCGAACGCATCCGGCAGTAGAGTGGTTTCGCCTCGCCGGAGGATTACGCTTTGCGCCGATTTCTCGTCCTCTCCAGTTTCGCTGCCGGGCTTGCCACTGCCCTGCTCTATCGCCACGACATGAAGCGCACGCGGGCGCGGCTCGACGAGACCGGGCGCGTGGTGCGGACCTCGTTCGGTCCGGTCGATTTCGCCGAGCTGGGCCACGGCGATCCGATCCTCGTGCTGCACGGTACGGGCGGCGGCTTCGATCAAGGGCTCGACATGACCGCAGCCCTCGCCGATCACGGCTTCCGTCTGATCGCGCCGTCGCGTTTCGGGTATCTGCGCACCGCGCTGCCGAACGACACCAGCGCCGCGGCACAGGCCGACATGGCGGCGGAACTGCTCGATACGCTCGACGTCAAGCACGCCGCAGTGCTCGGCATTTCCGCGGGTGCCTGGCCGGCGCTGCATTTCGCGATCCGCCATGCCGACCGCTGCCGCGCCGTGGTGCTGCTGGTTCCGGCCACCGATCTGCCGACCAGAACGCGCTTTCTCGGGCGCGTGCTGATCGCCCTGTTCGCATCCGATTTCCTCGGCTGGGCCAGCGTGCGGCTCGCCACCGTCATTCCGGCTTTGCGCGGCCTCATGGTCGGCACGCCGGGACGCGTGGTGGCCCGCGCGTCGGCCAAGGAAAACCGCCGTGTACGGAGCATCCTGTTCGATGCCCTGCCCGCCACGGCGCGCCTTCCGGGCATCAAGGCCGATCTCGACAACATGTCGCCGGATTGCGGCTGCGAACTCAAGGACGTGCGCTGTCCGGTGCTGGCGATCAGTGCCGAAGACGACAGCTTCGAAACCGCATCCGGCGCCCGCGAACTCGCCGCCGCCGTGCCGGACGGCACCGCCGTGATCTATTCCACCGGCGGCCACGCCCTGGTCAATCGCCATGCCGAAGCGGTGCGCGAAGTGGCGGCGTTCCTGAAGGCGCACGAATAAAAACGCCCCCGGCACACCTACGGAGTGCTGCACCGGGGGCGTACACCGGATCAGTTCGTTTTCAGATCGAACACTTCCGCCGGATTGACCGGTGTACCGTTGCGCAAAACCTGGAGATCGAGATGGGGACCGGTGCTGCGCCCGGTGGAGCCGACCCGCGCGATGAGCTGGCCGGCCGCAACGCGATCGCCATTGGCGATTTCGATCGTCTTGAGATGGCTGTAGCGCGTCACCAGCCCGTTGCCGTGATCGATCTCGATGACATTTCCATACGGCCCGTCGTTCCGCCGTACCGCCGTCACCTGCCCCGCCGCGGGCGCCACGATATCGGTGCCGTCCGGCGCCTTGATGTCGACGCCGTTGTGGAAGCGGATCTTGCCGGTGAAAGGATCGTGCATCTTGCCGAAAGCGGCGGTGATCGGACCGTGCAGCGGCAGCGCCATGAACGGCTGGTGCCCGGTCGCAGTCTGCGCATAGCCAAGCTGCAACGTTGCCACCGGCAAGGCCAGAACGGCAGCCAGGGTAAAGACCGCGCGCTTGCTGCGCCGCGGCGACGGGTTCATAATCTCCTCAATTCTCATACCGTGATCTCCAAGGTTTCGGGGTGAGATGGCCGCCGGAGTGCATGCCAGTGCATCTCCGGCGGCATGTCGCAAAGCCACGACGATCGTCGCCGCATAAGCTTTGCGCATGCCTGGGAACGCCGCGACGACAGCAGCATCGCATGCCACTTCTGCCGCCAGACGGCACTTGCGGGTCTGTGCCCGCACGAACGGATTGAACCAGAATACCGCATCGATCCACGCCAGCGCGGCATACCGGATGGGATCGCCGCGTCCGATGTGCGCCCGCTCGTGGGTCACGATCATGTCCAGGGCGCGCGAATCCAAGGCCTGCCGAAGCCGCTGCGAAATCACGATCCGCCCTTGCCCATCGGCGAACGCGGGAAGATTGGTCGCGGCGATACACACGCCAGGACGGCCTGCCAGAGGAACGGCGCCCGCCGCCACGCGCCGGAAACGCCGTTGCGCGGCAACGAGGGCACGCGCCTGCAATCCTGCGCCGGCGAGGTACGCTGCGAGCACAACAAGCATGGCGATGCGAAGGCCGTCGACCGGAGCCGGAGACGGCACAGCGGGCAGCAACAGCGGCTCGATATGGACCGCGACCGCAACCGTTGTCCGCGCCGCGGACGGCGATCCGCCCATTGCCAAAAACACCAGCGCTGCCACGACCGGCGCCAGCATGATGGCCAATACGCCCGTTTCGCGTCCGCTACGCTCCGCCCGGCCGCGGTGAGCCGCCGCGATGGCCGCGCTCCACAGCAACGGAACCAGTCCGAGCGCGATCACCGCCGCCGCGAGCGTGACACCGTCAGGCATCGTCGTCGTCCTTGTCCAGTTCGCCGATGAGCCGCTCCAGTTTCTCGATCTCGTCACCGGAAATCAGCTTGCTGTGCGCGAATGCAGCGACCGGCAGCGGCGCGCTCGCATCGAGCACGTTGCGCGAAAAGTCCTGGATCAGACGCGCCAGGGTTTTGAGCTTGGGCTGCGCGGCGGCATAGGTTTTGAGCCCGTGCACGACCTTCACCGCAACGAGGCCTTTCTCCTCCATGCGGTCGAGAACCTTGCGGGTGGTCGAATAGCTCCACTCCGTGGCCGGCGCGACGGCATCGTGGAGTTCGCGTGCACTGAGACGCGGCACGCGCCACAGCTCGCGCAGCAGCTTCAGTTCGGAATCGTTCGGACGCGGCCCGCTCATGGCAGCCGTACGGCGGTTGTCGTTTTCATACGACAACTGTCGCATAGGTCAGCCGCGACCGCAAGAGGGGTCTCAGAACTCCGAAAACTCGTTCATGATATCGCTGTCGGCGACGGCGCGCTGGGAAAGGCAGACTTCCCAGTTGGCGAAATCGGCGTAGGAACGCGGCGGGAAACGCAAACGGCCCAGCACGTTGGGCAACGAATAGAAGCGCTTCTGCATCCGCTTCACGCCGGCGACCAGCTCCTCGGCCGTCATGTGTTTCGGCTTCATGTAGCACTTCACGCCGGCCCAGCGGTCCATGTTCTCTTCGTCGATGATGCGACCGTCCTGCTTGGCGCGGTCGTAGAGCGGCGTGCCGCGCATCGGCACCATGACGTTGAAGTATGCGGCGGGGACCTTCATCTCCATCAGGAAATTCAGGGTCTCGTCGAACACGTCGGGCGTATCGGTGTCGGCGCCGATGACGAAATTGAACGAATAGGAGATGTTGCGCTTGTTGAGGTTTTGAATCATGTCCCGATAGGTGTCGACGTGATTCACGCTCTTGTGCATGGTCGTGAGCGTACCTTGCGAGATGCTCTCGATGCCCATGTTGACGTGCAACAGGCCGCTGCGCTTGGCGAGGTCGAGGAAATTTTCGTCCAGTCCGAAGCGCGGCGAGAACAGCGCCGACCAATTGACCTTGAGCGGGATCATCTTTTCCAGAAGATCCATGCAGCGGCCTTTGTGGCCGACGAACTGGCTGGCGGCGAAGAAGATGTGCTTGCCGCCGCAGGCCTTGATGTCCTCGACCACTTCCTCGGCGGGGCGGTCGCGATAACCGTAATCGCCGAGCAGACGGCGCTCGGCGCAGAAATCGCACGTATACGGACAACCGCGCGAATGCTGGATCACGAAGGGCCGGTAGAACACGTAGTTGTTCATATCGACCAGATCCCAGCGCGGCCGCGGCAGACCGACCATGCTGGCCGGCGTGTCGCGGCGATAGATCTGCTTCAGCCGTCCGGCGGCGGCGTCTTCCAGCATCTGCGGGAAAATCTCTTCGCCCTCGCCGACGCACAATCCGTCGCAATGCGCCGCCATTTCGGCGGTGTTGAAGGTCGCGTGCGGGCCGCCGAGAATGACTTTCGCGCCGCGCGCGCGGAACTTCTCGGCCATCTCATAGGCGCGATAGGCGCTCACGGTGCGGCAGGTGATCGCCACGACGTCGAAATGCTCGTCGTACGGCGGTTCCGAGATGGCGTCGTCGTGCAGCTTGATGTCCCAGCCCTGGGGCGCCAGTGCCGCCAGATACGGCATGATCACACCGACCAGCCGGCGCTTCTTGATGCGCATCGGACGACGGTCGGTTTCGGACCGGTACGTGGCGGCCTGAATAATGAGTAGTTTGGGCATAATCCCCTCCGCGTCGAGACAATTCCCGAACGGCTGCCCACTGGCAAGTGCGCGAATGTTCGCGAGACATGAAAAAATCGGTCACTATCGTGGGAATGCGATGAACAAGAAGATTCTGAACTGCGGATTGATGTCATGGATCCGTTGGCGAGACGTGACACCCCCCGAATATCTGCAGCCTTAGTTTTTCCGCGGCCGGCACGGCAGCGGCGGCGCAGTGGCCGGCGTGGCGTTCAGGGTAGTCAGCAAAGATTTGAGTTTCAGATTGCACGCGAACGCGCTGCGGCCCGCCGCGACAAGGGCATCGACCTGGGCCTCGCTGAAATCGAGTGAGGTATCGCTGCGGGCGACGTCGCCGAGCGTGCAGCCTTCGGGCGCATGGCGGTCGCAGGCTTCCGGCGGCAGAGCGGTGTCCTCGGCCAAATCCTGGAACGACACCCGCGCGAACCACGCCTTGACATCGGCGGGCGGACTGTTGCCGCAATTGAGGGACTTGAACTGCACCGCCATCTGCTTGGTGAGCGCATCGGTCGCCAGCATGGTCTCGAAGCCGTTGGCATCGATCATCGCACTCGACGTGACGTTCAGGATCAGAAGCAGATCGTTCAGATACGGTAGCGAAGCGACCTGGTTGGAGGGCTGCGCTTCCCCGTCCACAATGACGACCGCGATATGGCGGATGCGATCCCAGCCGCTGCGGCAGAGCCCGGCACGGACCTCTTCGGACCATGCCGCTCCGTTCTCGCCGAGATACGGCAGCGCCGTATTGCCGAAGCCGCGCAGCGCGACGTTGTCGGTGACGCCGCCGTCCTGCAGGAACACCGAACGCGGCGGATCGCCTTTGGGCTTGGGCGTACCCGGCTTCGGCGGCAGGTAGGTACTGGCGACGCGGGCGCGGGAATAGAGACGCGACAGGTCCTCGGGCTCGGGGGCGTCGAGGATGCGGTCGACCCATTCGGGGCGATGGGACGTGCAGAACCCGTTGCCGTCGAAATGGTGATTGGTCAGGCGGATCGGCGTGAACAGCACCGGGAACGCGCTCGACGCCGCTACCGCATTGCCGAGCGGATATTCATTCAGGTCAGAGCAAATGAGATCGAAATCGGGCTGGGTGAACGTAAACGGCTGCTCGTTGCCGAAATCGGTCGCCTGCACCACCAGCATCGGCCGCCCGGCCTTGGCCAGATCGCCATAGCTCTTCGCGAACACCGGATCGGATGGCCCCGAGAACGGCATCGCCGCATAAATCTTCGCCAGTTCGTCCTGCGAGGAATAGTTCGGCAGCATCCATTGCCAGTGCCAGGGCGCGAAATAGATCGACAGAAGGTCGGCGAAGAAATCGTGGGTCAGGAAATTGTCGCGGTAATAGTCCTTGGCGCCCGCAGCCGGAAACAGCCGCTCGCGATGGCTGGCGAACGCCGCCGCCGTGAACGAGCCGCCGGACACGCCCGACACCACGTCGATGTCCTGCGAGAAGGAATGCTTGTCGTCGCCCAGTTTGGTGCCGTGGGCCGCGGTCAGTGCGCCATAGCCGAATGCCGCCGAGCGGATACCGCCGCCCGAGAAGGCGAACAGCACGAACGTATCGGGCGCGGTGCAGTCCTTCAGATGGCCGAGATCGTAGGGAACGGAGGACGCCGCGGGGGTGGCCTCACACCGCGTATCCTCCGGCGGCGGCGGCGGACTTTTCAGCGCCACCGTCTCGGCCGGACGATAGATGCTTTCGAGATGCGCACAGCCGCCTGCTGCCAGCGCGACTGCCAACACTATCGCCCGTATCGGAAAATCCATGGACACCCCCTCGCGTCCGCAATCATACCCCAAGGGAAAGCAGATTCGTCAACTTTTGAGATCCACCGCAACAAGCGTACAAAATACCCATCCGTCATCCGAGAGGGTCTCATGCGTCCGGCTATCGTATTCGCGGCATTGCTTTTTGCCGCTCCCGCAGTGGCGAACGATCTCAACGCCACGGCCGCTGCTGCGCTGACCGGCACCGGAGCGCCCGGCTTGGCCGTACTGACCATGCAGGGCGGCAAAATCGCGGGCGAAGGCGTCAGCGGACTCAAGCGTAGCGACGGAACGGAAAAGCTCGGTCCCGCCGACGTCTGGCACATCGGCTCGGACGGCAAGCCGATCACCGCGACGCTGATTGCGAAACTGGTCGATCAGGGCAAGCTGTCTTGGGACGCGAAACTTGAGCAGATGCTGCCCGAACTCGCGGCAACCATGCGCCCCGAATACCGCGATGTGACGCTGGTCGACCTGCTCTCGCATCGTGCCGGCCTGCCGCACGATATTTCCGACATGACCTACTTCAACACCTTCTACGGCGACAAACGCCCACTTTCCGAGCAGCGCCTCGCCTATGTCGCGCGAGCCCTGACCGAAGCGCCGGAAGTGCCGCCGCACACCAAATTCAATTACAGCAACACCGGCTTTCTGCTGGCGGCCGTCATCGCCGAGCGTGTCACCGGCACGGACTTCGAGACATTGATGCGGCGCGAAGTCTTCCAGCCGCTCGGCATGGCCAGCGCAGGGTTCGGAAATACCCGTGCGGGCCAGAACAGCGGCCACCTCAAGGGCAAACCCGCCACCGACAAGGACGCCAATCCGGCGATGTTCGCGCCGGCCGGCAACATGTACATGACCATGCGCGACTGGGCTGCGTTCTGCCTCGATCAGATGGCGGGCGTGCACGGCAAAGGAAAACTGCTGAAGCCGGCGACCTACCGGAAAATGCAGACTCCGGTGGCGACGGGCGAACGCGCGGGGATCGCCTGGGGCACGCTGGAGTCGGTTGCCGGCGTCAAAGGTCCGGCCCTGACCCATTCGGGCTCGGACGGCAACTGGTACGCCCTGGTCATTCTGTTTCCGGAAACACAGAACGGCGCGCTGACCGCAGCCAACGCCGGCGAGGAGATGGGCGGCGACAAAGCCACCAAAGCCGCACTGAAAGCCGTTCTGCCGGGTCTGGCGCCGCCCGTTACGCCCTAGCTTCCACCAGCCAGCAACAGGCGGGCGGCTCGATGCCGTTCTTGGTCCGCCATTTGTCCATCAGCGGCGTGATGCGCGCGTGCACCTTGGCCTTGGTGGTATCGTCGGTCCCGCGCAGCAGACGGGCCAGCGGCCCCATGTTCATCACCTGCTCGGCGGCCTCTTCCGGCGTCGCACCGATCAGCGACGGCGGGGTGGTGCGGCGAATGCGGACGCCGTGCCAGCCGGCATCTTCCAGCAGGCGCAGCGTGCGGGCGCTATCGGCCAGACCGAACGGCCCCGGCTCGTTATCGGGGGTCGGATCGAGCGGCGGCAACAGATCGCGGACGTGGCGATACGGCTCGGACAGATAGGAAATCTCGTTCTGCGGACACCAGCAGAGGAATTTCATCACCCCGCCCGGCTTCAGCGCGCGCCGGATGTTGGCGAAACTCGCCACCGGATTGGCGAAGAACATCACGCCCAGGCGCGAAAAAACGAGATCGAATTCCGGCGTGAACGGGAAATCGGAGGCATCGGCCTCGATATAGGACGCCGCGCCGGAGGAGCGCGCACGGGCCGCTTCGATCAACGGCTTCGAAATATCGAGCCCGAGCACGCGGCCGGGATAGACACGGGCGGCGATCTCTTCCGTGGTGGTGCCGGCGCCGCAGCCGATGTCGAGCACGTCCATGCCCGGCTTGAGGTCGGCGAACTTCATCAACGCCTCGTTGATGCCCATAAGGCCGCGCTCGAAGTGATCGAGTCGCGACAGCCAGTTGGTGGCAACTTCGCCGTTCCAGTATTCGTGCTGCTTGGAATTATCGGACATAGAGGCACTCTCACACAGATGTCATTCCCGGCCGCACGCAGACGCGAATGAGAGGGGAAGAGGACCCACATGGTCCCGCATCCCCTCTCTAGGAGCAATGCACCGCGCCGTGCAACCCTTTCGACACTACAGAGGAGGCAATGCTCCCCTCACCCATTTGCAGATGCGTGCGCGTTCAGACTTTGGGGAACGTCCTGGCTCAGGCTCGCGCCTCGATCAGCCAGCACGCGGCCGGCGGCACAACGCCGTCGCCGGTTTCGAAGCGGGCCAGGATCGCGGACACGCGGCGGCGCACTTCGGTTTTGGTAGTCTCGTCGGCTTCACGAAAACGCTGCGCAATCGGACCGAGATTGCAGGCCGCCTCGACCGCTTCCGGCAAGGTCGCGCCGAGAAACGACGGCGGTGTGACGTGCCGGGACTCGATCGCGTGCCAGCCGGACTGTTCGAGAATGCGGCGCGTACGGGCATTGTCGGCGAGCGCATAACCGCCCGGCGCATCCGGCGGCGGCAATTCTACCGGCGGCAGCAAATCGCGTACGGCGTTGAGCGGCTCGATCAGATAGGGAATTTCTTCCATCGACGCCCAGACCAGAAACGCCAGCCGCCCGCCCGGCTTCACGGCACGACGGATATTGGCGAAGCTCGCCACCGGATCGGCGAAAAACATCAGCCCCAGCCGCGAGAAAACGAGATCGAATTCGGGGCGGAACGGATAATCCGTGGCGTCCGCCTCGATGAATTCGGTGGCTCCGCGCGAACGCGCCTTGGCGGCATCGATCAGCGGCTTCGAGATATCGAGTCCGACCGTCCGTCCGCCGGTGACCGCGGCGATCTGTTCGGTCGTCGTGCCCGGTCCGCAGCCGATATCGAGCACCGCCATGCCCGGCTTCAAGTCCGCGAACGCCATGAGCGCATCGTTGATGCCCGCCAAGCCGCGTTCGAGCGTGTCGAGCCGCTCGATCCAGGCGGTTGCCATCGCACCACTCCAGAATTCGCGCTGCTGGTCATTACCGGACATGGTCCACCTCATTGTCATCCCCGGCCGAACAGACGCGCACACGCGCGGATGCGAGGGGAAGGGGACCCAGGTCGTCCCACAGCTACTCTCTAGAAGGCATACGCAGGAAGACGCAACTCCTTCAAGATGACGGATGCGTGATCACCTGGGTCCCCTTCCGCTCGCTGCGCTACGCTTGCTCAGCCGGGGATGACAGAAAAGCAAAACGGCGGACCACAGGCCCGCCGTTCGCATGTCCAGTCGCAAGGAAGCGATCTACTTCCCCGTCTTGCGCTTGCGCATCGCCAGGGTGCGCAGGCGCAGGGCCTGGAGGCGGATGAAGCCGGCGGCGTCTTTCTGGTCGTAGGCGCCGTGATCGTCTTCGAAGGTCACGAGGTCCTGCGAATAGAGCGAATACGGCGAAGCGCGACCGATGACGATGACATTGCCCTTGTAGAGCTTCAGCCGCACCGTGCCGGTGACGCATTCCTGGCTCTTGTCGATGGCGACCTGCAGCATCTCGCGCTCGGGCGAGAACCAGAAGCCGTAGTAGACCAGCTCGGCATATTTCGGCATCAGCTCGTCTTTGAGGTGCATGGCGCCGCGGTCGACGGTGATCGACTCGATGGCACGGTGCGCCGCATAGAGGATGGTGCCGCCGGGCGTCTCGTAGATGCCGCGGGACTTCATGCCGACGAAGCGGTTCTCGACCAGATCGACGCGGCCGATGCCGTTGTCGCGGCCGAGCGCGTTGAGGGCGGTCAGCATCTGGGCCGGGGTGAGCGGCTTGCCGTCGAGGCTGACCGCATCGCCCTTCTCGAACCCGATCTCGATGATGGTCGGCTTGTCGGGCGCCGCTTCCGGCGAAATGGTGCGCTGGAACACGTCGACATGCGGCTCGACGTTAGGGTCTTCGAGGATTTTGCCCTCGGACGAGGAATGCAGCAGGTTGGCGTCGACCGAGAACGGCGCCTCGCCGCGCTTATCCTTGGCGATCGGAATTTGATACTGCTCGGCGAATTCGATCAGCTTGGTGCGGCTGTTGAGGTCCCATTCGCGCCAGGGGGCGATGACCTTGATATCGGGATTGTTGGCGTAATAGGCCAACTCGAAGCGGACCTGATCGTTGCCCTTGCCGGTGGCGCCGTGACAGACCGCATCGGCCCCCACCTGCTCGGCGATCTCGATCTGGCGCTTGCCGATCAGCGGCCGGGCGATCGAGGTGCCCAACAGGTAGACACCCTCGTACAGCGCGTTGGCGCGGAACATCGGGTAGACGTAATCGCGGACGAACTCTTCGCGCAGGTCCTCGATGAAGATGTTCTCCGGCTTGATCCCCAGCATTTCCGCCTTTTTTCGCGCCGGACCCAGCTCTTCGCCCTGGCCCAGATCGGCGGTGAAGGTGACCACTTCCGCCCCGTAGGCGGTCTGCAGCCACTTGAGAATGACCGAGGTGTCCAACCCGCCGGAATAGGCGAGCACGACCTTCTTCACGCTTCTTGTCGTCACGATTGATACCCTTCAGGAAAGGCCCGGAATATACGGCCCCGACCCGAAAACGCCAGCCATTAACCGGAATCGAAAGCGCGCAGCCCGCCCCCCTGCAACCAGAGGGCAATTGTGTTACGGTATCAGGCGTTTGGGGGCGTAAATGACCAGCAAAAGCACTTTTGCGACAGCCATTTTCCTGGCCGTCTCGGCCGCAACATTGTGCCAGCCGGGGCTGGCCGACACCCGCTGCGTTCCGGTGCACGACGGAGTCGAGTACCGCTCCTACCTGCCCGACGGCAAACGCTTCGTCTACGCCGCGGTCAAGCTGCTGCCGGGCGTATACCCCACAGTCTTTGTCATCGTGGACAAAAATTACGAGACGCCTGCCGTCAAGCTTGCCGCCAACGATCCCCTGAACCAGTGGTGGATCGACCGCACCCGCCCGTTCGCGTTCTCGGCCGAGAACGTGCGCATCCGCTGGAAAGAAAATCACACCTTCGACTTCGTCACCAATTGGTTTGCCGAAAGCGGGCCCGAGGAACTGTCGCAACCGATCCGCGGCGTCGAAAAACGAGGCGACCGCTTCGCCGGACCCGGCGCCACCGACACCAACGCCTTCGCCTTCCAGATCCGGCTCGACATGAACGGCTTTACCGACGATGCGTTCGAGGTCTCGGTTCCGTCCGTCACCTACGAAGGCGTGACGGTAACGCCGCCGATCGTGCTGTTCGAGCGTGGCGAAAGCGGTTTCAAGGCAAAGTGCTGACGCGCGGAAGTTCCGCCGCCGAACCCATTTTCGCCACAGCGCATCAAAGAAAGTTCATGGAACGAAGCCGCCGGGCGGCGCGTACTAGCTGCGTCCGCTCCGAAGAGGGGTGGACATAGGACGGTGAGCCCCCTCCAGCCGTCCTATAAAACGCCCTGCTCCGGCCGGCCCAGCCCCCCAGACCCCAACGGCCGGAGCGGGCCCTTCCTTTCCTGCAAACCATCATTTCAGAACCGTCTGTCCGCGCATTTGACAGCGTTGCCCGCGCGGTTTTTCCCGTGCCGAACAAGCTGTTGAAGCGGCGGCGAAGTTCTTTGACGCCGTTACGGGCATGGAAATTGCTGCTCCCGATGCCGGGTGCTGGGCTCACCCCAACGCACGGAGCCGCAGACATGAAATTCTTATATGCAATGCTGACGATCTCGCTCCTGGCGGCGCCGGCCGCCGCCAGTCCGGTGTGGTATTCGGCAACCCTGAGCGGCGCGGCGGAGAATCCGCCCAATGCCTCGCCCGGAACCGGAACGGCGATGGTCGGCTACGACGCCGCCACGCACATGCTGAAAGTCAAGGTGTCGTTCTCGGGCCTCACCGGCGGGACGACTGCCTCCCACATCCATTGCTGCACGGCGGCCCCGATGAGCGGCAATGCCGGCGTGGCGACGGAAGTGCCGACCTTCAGCGGATTTCCGCTCGGCGTGACGTCCGGCACCTATGACGAGATGTTCGATCTCACGCTTGCGGCGAGCTTCAATCCCGCCTTCGTGACGGCGCAAGGCAGCGTCGCAGCGGCGGAAATGGCCCTCGCCGCTGGCCTGGCGAGCGGAACCGCCTATCTCAATATCCACACCGCCGACCATCCGACGGGCGAAATCCGCGGCTTCCTGACGCCCGCTTCCAGCAACGTTCCGGAACCGGCCACCCTTGCGCTGATCGGCGCCGGACTGCTCGGTGTGTGGCGTCTGCGGCGGAAGGCAGCTTAACTTTTCTTCCGGGACTTCTTGGTCTTCGCCGGGGCGACGGCTCCGGCGAGGCCCGCATCGGCCGCCAGCTCGTCGAGCTCCACCATCCGCGCAAACAACGCCTGCTCGAGCTTGGTCAGCGTCGAAGTCTTCTTGGCGCGCTTGGTGGCGGGTTTCCGGACCGCCTTTTTGGCGACCGGCTTCTTGCTCACAACCTTCTTGGCCGGCTTCTTCGCGGCCTTCTTCGCGGCCTTCTTGGCGGGAGCCTTCTTGGCGGGAGCTTTCACGGCCTTCTTGGCCGCTTTCTTGGTCGCCTTCTTTGCCTTCTTGATCGCCATCGTCGAATCCCCAGAGCTTCCGGCGCACAAGACCAGAAACGGCGCAAATTCGCAAAGAGAGGGGGATTTTCGACAGCGTCCCCGCTTGGCGTTCCGCGGCACGAAAGTGCGCTGGAGAGCGAGGGAGCTGGGTAGAGGCGCCAACGGGAATGTCGTTTCGGCAGGAGCCGCCACAACATTCCCGATGGCACAACGACTTTAGGCGGCCTTCTTGGCGCGCTTCTTGGCGGCCTTCTTCGCCGTCTTCTTGGCAGCCGGCTTCTTGGCGGCAACCTTCTTCGCGACCTTCTTCGCCGGCTTCTTGGCAGCAACCTTCTTCGCCGACTTCTTCGCAGTCTTCTTCGCTTTCTTAATGGCCATTTTCGAATCACCTAGATTTGCACCGACACAAAATCATAGACGAAGCAATTTCGCAAAGTGTTGGAACGAATGACAACACCGTAAGAGTGTTGTATTTTTCTCCAACAGCTGGTTCGCAGCCGCTATGTTCCTCATACGTTCGCGTCGGAAGCGGCGATCGAACGTCTCTGCTCGGAGATCGACGGATGAATGCGCAAGCCAGAACGGTAGTCCTCGGCGTCGCCGATCGCAGAGAGGCTTCGCGCCGGGCCGCACAAGCGCTCAAGAGCCGCGCGCCACACACTTTCATCAACTTCGCGAGCTCGGAGCTGTTGTTCAAGCTGCTTTCCACCAAGCGCCGGGAGATCCTGCGCGCGCTGACGGGTGCCGGTCCCCTCTCGATCCGGGAGATCGCGCGCCGGATGGAGCGGGACATCAAAGCCGTCCACGGCGACGTGACCATGCTTCTCACGGCCGGCGTGCTGCAGAAGACCGAGGACGGCCTGGTCGAGCTTCCGTTCGACGTGATCCGGGTGGATGTGGTGCTGAAGGCGGGGTGATGACGCGCGCGAGGCGCTATTTCACCGGCTCTGCCACCTTCTCCGCTTCGCGTTCGCTCGCCCGCTTCTTCAGGCTTTCGCTCTTGAGCTGGCCGCAGGCGGCCATGATGTCCCGGCCGCGAGGGGTGCGGACCGGCGAAGCGTAGCCGGCGCGGTTGAGAACTTCGGCGAATTTCTCGATCTGCTCCCACTCGGAGCACTCGTAGGGGCTGCCGGGCCAGGGATTGAACGGCAACAGGTTCACCTTGGCCGGGATGCCGGACAGGAGCTTCACCAGCTGGCGGGCGTCCGCGAGGCTGTCGTTGACGCCCTTCAGCATCACGTATTCGAAGGTGATGCGGCGCGCGTTCGAGGCGCCGGGATAGGTGCGGCAGGCTTCGAGCAGTTCGGCGATGGGGTACTTCTTGTTGAGCGGCACCAGCACATCGCGGACTTCGTCGCGCACGGCATGCAGCGAAATCGCCAGCGACGAGCCGATCTCGTTGCCGGCGCGGGCGATCATCGGCACCACACCGGAGGTCGACAGGGTGACGCGGCGCTTGGAGAAGGCCAGCGCATCGCCGTCGGAGACGATCGCCAGCGCCGCCTTGACGTTGTCGAAATTGTAGAGCGGCTCGCCCATGCCCATCATCACCACATTGGTGATGCGCCGGTTCTCGCCGGTCGACGGCCAGTCGCCGAGGGCGTCGCGCGCCGCCATCACCTGCCCGACGATCTCGCCGGGCGTGAGGTTGCGCACCAGCTTCTGGGTGCCGGTGTGGCAGAAGCGGCAATTGAGGGTGCAGCCGACCTGGCTCGAGACGCACAAGGTGCCGCGGCCGGGCTCGGGGATGAAAACGGTCTCGAACTCCTGCCCGCCCGAGCGCAGCAGCCATTTGCGGGTGCCGTCCGAGGAAATCTGTTCCGTCACCACCTCGGGACGGTCGATGACGAACTCACCCTCCATCTGGGCGCGAAAATCCTTGGCCAGATTGCTCATGGCGGCGAAATCGCGGCAGCCGTGGACGTAGATCCAGTTCCACAACTGGCGGACGCGCATGGCCACCGCTTTTTCCGGCACGCCGGCAGCGAGAAGCGCGGATTTCAGCTCGTCGGGCGACAGGCCGAGAATGGATTGGGTGGTCATGGGGGAGTACTAGAACAAATGAGCCCAACCTGTCATCCCGGACGCGCCCGCGGGAACTTTCCCGTCTGGCACGAGGGCGCGATCCGGGACCTACCCAGACATTTCCCAGATTTCGGAGTGGGTCCCGGCTCGGCGCTAGGCTTCGCTGCGCTCGGCCGGGATGACAGCCGGAGTGGCGTTATTTCCCGCACGCGCGATGGGCGCGTTCCACGGCGTCGGCGACGCCGGAGAGGGAATAGGTATCGGTGGTCTTGGTGCCCCTCTTGGAGACACCGGTCACAGTCAGAGTTGAACCGGAACGCATGGCGCGGACCAGCGCGTTCTCGTCCTCGACGTTCTTGACCCAGGCCGAACCGGATTTGCCTTCGTTGCGGGTGAAGAATTCGGTCTTCAGATTGCCGACCTGGGCGAACACCGGCTCGCCGTCCTTATAGACATAGCCCGGAACGACCTGCAGCTCGTCCTTCACGTTCCGGCCCGGCCACACCGAAATGATGACGTAGATCGCGTCGCGCGCGGTCTTCTTCGGCAGGGTCGAGGTCGGCTTGGACAGGGCATAGCAGACCTTGCCGTCCGCGCTGGTCGCGGTGAAGGCGGTCCAGGCCTTGAAGGTGCCGAGTTCGGTCGGATCGGCCGCTACGGCCGGAGCAGCCAAAAGCATCGCCAGACACAGCGCAGCACGAACGGACGGCATGGATTTCCCTCGACGAATAAGCGGCGCGGAGAATAGTTGCCTCGTTCCCGCAGGTAAATGCTGGAGTCCTTATTTGTCGCGCAATTTTCTCGAAAACCGCTTCACTCGTTTCGGATCGCACTCCCGCCCTATTCGCGCAGGCCGTAGCCGACCGAGAACAGCCGCCACACCCAAACCGACAGAATTGCCAGCATTGCCAACGACAAAAGCGCTCCCAGCGGCTCCGGCGCCTCGTTGAAGCCGATCATCGAATGGCGAAGGCCGTTGATGAAGTAAAAGAAAGGATTGCCCCAGGCGAGCCAGCGCAGGAACGGCGGCAGCATTTCGACGGTGTTGAACACCCCGCCCACGAACGACAGCGGCGTGATGAAGAAGATGTTCAACGCCGACAGCTGCTCGAAACTCTTGGCCCACAGCCCGATCACGATGCCGAGCAGGCCGAAAATGCCCGATACGATCACCACCCAGAACATGAATTCGACGACCGAGACCACCTGCACGCCGCCGAACACCGCCGCGATGATGAGAATGCCGACCGCGGTCGCCGCGGTACGGAACACCACCGCCGCCAGGGTGCCGACGATCATCTCGACATAGCTGAGCGGTGCGACCAGCGCCTCCTCGACGAATTTCATGAAGCGCTGGAAGTAGACTTGCGAGGTCGCCTGCAGGAAGGCGGCATTGACGACGTTCATCATCAGGATGCCGGGCAGCACGAATTGCAGGTATTTGTGGCCGCCAATGGTGGCGATGCGGGGCCCCACCACGTAGCCGAAAATGAAGATAAACATCAGCGCCGACAGCCACGGCGCGACAAAGGCCTGGATCGGCACCCGCAGGAGACGCTGCATCTCGCGGCGGATGATGGTCCAAAGCCCGATCCAGTTGACGTGTCCGATCACGTTTTCCATCAGGCGGCTCCTGCTGCGATGTGGTCGGGGGTGGCGCCGGTGGCCGCCAGATAGGCGCCTTCGATGCCGCCGCCGGCGAGGAATTCCTCCTTTGGACCCTGCCGTACGATTTTTCCTTTGGCGACGATGGCGATATTGCGGCAAAGCCGCTCCACCTCTTCGAGATAATGGGTGGTGAGCAGGATCGTGGTGCCGTCGCGATTGAGCTCGCCGAGATAGCGCCACAGATCGAGCCGCAGTTCGACGTCCACGCCTGCGGTCGGCTCATCGAGGATGAGAAGCTTCGGCTTGTGGATCAGCGCGCGCGCCAGGATCACGCGGCGCTTGAGACCGCCCGACAAGGCCCGGAACGGCTTCTTGACGTGCTCGGTGAGATCGAAGCGCTCCATCAGTTCGTCGATGCGCTTCTTGCGCTCGGCGGAGGGAATGCCGAAATAGCCGCCGACCCAGTCCACGATCTGCACCGGCGTGGCGAAGACGTCGACGTTGAATTCCTGCGGGCTGAGGCCGACCAGCGACCGGGCCTTGCGATAGTCCTTCACCGCATCGATGCCGAACACCTTGATAGTGCCGCTCGTCACCGTTGCGATGCCGGTGATGCAATGAATCGTGGTCGATTTGCCGGCGCCGTTCGGGCCGAGAAACCCGAAGAAATCGCCCTCTTCGACGGCGAGCGACAGATCATCCACGGCGACGGTTCCGCCGCGGTAGACCTTGCGGAGATTGGAGACGGAAAGTGCGGGGGTCATGTGCGGCTCCCTAACATACCCAGTTGTTTGTGGGAACCCGCCCTCACCCATTCGAAAGCAAGGATTAACCCCACGCCATGTAAGGTTGGGTGCAGAAAAAACAATGAAAATTTTGGGTCATGGCCGGAGGTAACTCCAAAACGCTGAAAGGCTTGATAGTTGCGGTCGGATTGACCGTCGCGGCCATCACGCTTTGGGGATTTTCGCACCGGCTCTATGCCACCCTGCTGCCCGGCCTGGCCCCGGCGTTCGCGCTGACGCCGGCGCAATCGGATATGGCCCGTTCGGCCATCGCGCTCGGCTATCTTTTGATGTGCCTGCCGACGGCCGTCATCAGCCGCAATCTCGGCTACAAGACCGGCATGCTGTTCGGCCTGGGGACGTTTGCGGTCGGCATGTTCCTGGTCTATCCGGCCGTCGAGCGGCACTCCATTACGTTCTTCCTGGTCTCCGCGACCGTGGTCGGATCGGGCCTCGCCATCCTCGAGGTGACCGCGCTTCCGCTCGTCACGTTCCTCGGGCCGAGGAAAACAGCCTGCCAGCGGATGATCCTGGCCGAATCCCTGTCGCCATTCGGCGCCGTCCTCGCCCTCTACATGGGGCCGAAAATTCTGGCCAGCACGGCGGCCACACCGCACAATCTGGTGCTGCTGCTCTCGACCGTAGGCGTCGCCGCCATCGTCTTGGCGTTCGTCATGGAGATGGTGCCGTTTCCGGCCGTCGCCACAGTCCGCACGGCTCCGGGCGAGCCCACGCTGGCAAGCTTCAGCCCACCCCTGCGCATCAAGCGTTTTCGCTATGCCGTGGCGGCGACGTTCCTCTGCCTGTTCGCGCAAATCATCATCGCCGGCTTTGCCCCCCAGTTCAGCCGCAGCGCCATGCCGTCCCTGGGCCCGGACGCAGCGCAGCTGGTGCTGGTCGGGTGCTATTCGGCGCTTGGCGTCGGCCGCATTGTCGGTCCGCTGATGATGCGGTGGATCGCACCGCTGCGCCTGACGGTCCTGTTCGCCGGCGCCAGCGCGATCTGTTGCGTCCTCAGTGTCGTCACCAGCGGTCCCGCCGCGATCGCCGGAGTTCTCGGCACATGCTTCTTCATGTCGATCATATTTCCTGCGATCTTCGCCGACGCGCTCATCGATCTCGGCGACATGGCGAAATCGGCAACGGCCATCCTGATGTTCGTGGCCTTCACAGGCACCGGACTCTTTGCCCTGCTGGCGGTCGTCTGCACGCCTGCGGCCCTGCACGGCATCATGCTGCTGCCGGCCCTCTGCTTTGCCGGCGTCACTGCCGCTGCGGTTGTGCTCAAACGAACCCGAACGGCAACGCCCGAGGAGAGGTCAGACGTCGAGGTATAAGCCCCTTACGTCCGTACACAGCTTCGATGTTGGCATGATTTACTCAGTTTTACTCGGGTTTGTTCTAAGTCTCCCTTAACTGGCGGGCCCCTATCCTGGTAGCGCAAACCGGGATCCCTTCGGATTCGCTATGACCGGTGAAAACCGCGCCAGTTCAAAAACTTACCCATTTGCGATAGCGCTCACGCTGAGCCTTTTCGCGATCTGGGGGATGGCGCACCGGCTGTACGACACGCTGCTACCGGATTTTGCGACAGCGCTTTCGCTCAACTCCTACCAGCAAAGCCTCGCCGGCTGGGCGCTGAGCTTCGGCTATTACTTCATGGCGCTGCCGGCGGCCCTGATCAGCCGCAATTTCGGCTACAAGTCCGGCGTCGTGTTCGGCCTCGGAACATTTTCCGTCGGCATGTTCCTGTTCTATCCGGCCGCCGAGCAGCACGCCTTCGCGTGGTTCCTGTTGGCCGCGGTGGTGATCGGCTCGGGTCTGGCCATTCTCGAAGTATCGGTCGATCCGCTGGTCGTGCGCATGGGATCGAAAAAGACGGCCGTGCGCCGCCTCAACATCGCCCAGGCGCTCAATCCCATCGGCGTGGTCGGCGGCTTCTTCCTCGGCCAGCATCTGCTCAAGATCAGCGCCGCCAATGCCGTAAGCGATCTCGCCCACACCCTGGTGACGCCGCTGTTCTTTATCGGCGCCGCCGTGCTGCTGGTCGCCTTCCTGGCCGACAACACCAAATTCCCGCCGATGGCCATCGAGCGCGTCGCCAAGGACGATTCCACGATCAGGAGCTTCCGGCCGCTGTTCCGCAACCGCCTGTTCATGGTCGGCGCCGGTGCCCAATTCCTCTGCGCGGTGGCGCAAGTGGTGATGTGGGGGTTCACGGCGCGCTATGTCACGACCGAAACCGGCATGACCGATGCCGCCGTCAAGGACGTGCTGTTGTGGTCGTTCTTTGCGTTCACCTTCGGCCGTATCGCCGGGACCGGGCTGATGTACCTGTTCGACTCCTCACGCCTGCTTGCGATCTTCTCCGCCGGGGGCGCGGTGGCGACCATAATCGCTGCGACGAACGGCGGCCTCACCGGTGTCGGCTGCCTGGTCGCGGCGAGTTTCTTCTGGTCGATCCTGTTCCCGACCATCTTTGCCAGTTCGATCCGCGATCTCGATGGCGACACCAAGACCGGCGCCGCGATCCTGATGTTCGCAGCCGGCAGCGGCGCGGCGGTGCTGGCGCTGCTCAACGTGATCGTCACACCGGCGACGACCCGCTTCGTCATGCTGGTCCCGGCCGTTTGCTTCGCGGCGATAACGGTCTTCGCCTTCCATTATCGCCGCGTCGCACCGAGGCTGTAACCCCGGAATTCAGGCCGCCTGGGGCTGACCGGTGAAATCGGCCAGTTGCGCCGCCAGCGCACGCTGGAACGCCGGCCGCGCCTCGCAGCGCTTGAGGTAGGGTCCGAGCACCGGATCGCCGGTGACAAGATCGCAAAAGCCGAGCGAGCGCAGCGTACACGCCACCATGAGATCGCCGACCGTAAACCGCCCTTCAAGCCACTCGCGGCCCTTCAGGCAATGCGCCAAGCTGGCCAGACGCTTCTTGACGTACGTCTCGGCCTCCGGTCGCGCCTCCGCCGCCCAGGGCTTATCGGCGTTGAACACGGCAGTCATCATCAGCCACAGAATGAACGGATCAAGCGAATTCAGCGCCGCCATGACCCAGGTCATCGCCCGCGCCCGCGCCGCCGGCTCTTTCGGCAACAGCGCCTCGCTCTTCTCGCCGATATGGAGGACGATGGCGCCGGACTCGAACATCCTGACTTCGCCGTCGTCATACGCCGGGACCTGACAGAACGGCTGCCACTCGCGATAGCCCTCCGACAGCTTTTCCTGATGGTTGATGAGCTTGGTCCGGTACGGCAGGCCGGCCTCTTCAAGCGCCCAGCGCACGCGCAGATCGCGCACCTGGCCTCTGGCCATATCGGGCACCCAGTCGAATGCACTGATGGTAATCATGGCAGCTCCTCTTTCGGTGCCATGAGCCTAAGCGGAGATATAGGTTGATATCAACCATTCATTCCGAAAAGAGACGGAGAATTTACATCTATTTTCAAGGCAGGGTCAGCGCCGGTCGCGGACCAGCGGGGCGCCCCATTGGTGCGGCGGCGGCAGTTCGGTCGGTCCGCCCGGCATTCCCGGCCGCGGCGGGTAGTTGCCCAAGCTGATGAGCCGGTCGTAGAGGATGATCGCCCCCGCCATGCCGACATTGATCGAGAACTTCATCGGGATCTTCACCACGAAGTCGGCCCGCTTGAGCATGTCCGGCGAGATCGACAGGCGCTCCGCCCCGAACACATAGGCCGCCCGCAAGGGGTGGCGGAAGCGCGGCAGCTCGACGGCATCCTCGGTGATTTCGACCGCCACCAGGGCGCAGCCGATCGGCAGGCGGAACTCGTCGATATTGTTGAACCGGTAGTACGGCATCGACTGCTGCGACCGGGAGGTGTCGGACTGGGCGTCGGCCAGCTTGTGGTGGGAATTCACCGTAAAGAAGAAACTGGCGTCGAACGCGTTGGCGATGCGCGACAGGTTGCCGAGGTTCATCGCCTTCGACAGACCGTCTACCCCGACGCCGAAATACCCGCGCATGGCTTCCCCGTGTTGGCGCTCACGGCCTCTGCTTAGTTCGCCCAGGGTCAGCACGCAATCGCGGCATAGCTCCCCCGAAGCGGCGCGGGGTTGATTCCCCCCGGAGCCGGTCCGAGTGTGCCCCGGTCATTCCGGACGATATTCCATGCCTAATCCTGTTCTTGTCGAAGTCACACGCGGCGATCTTGTGGAAAGCATTCATCGCGGCGCGGTTGCAATTGTGGACGCGGCCGGAGCAGTGCGTTTCAGCCTCGGCGATATCGATGCGCCGATCTACACCCGTTCGGCGTTGAAGCCGTTCCAAGCCCTGCCGCTGGTCGAGAGCGGTGCCGCGGAAGCCTTCGGTGTGAGCGATGAAGAGGTGGCGCTCGCCTGCGCTTCGCATTCCGGCGAATCGATGCACACGACGCGAGTCGCGGCGTGGCTCAAACGGATCGGCTGCAGCGAGGCGGATTTGATCTGCGGGCCGCAGACTCCGCGTCACGAGCCGACTTTACAAACCATGGCAGAGACTCACGAGAAGCCCTCGAGACTCCACAACAATTGCTCCGGCAAGCATGCCGGATTCCTGACCGTGGCGAAGCATTTGGGGGCGCCGACGGCTGATTATGTCAACATCTCGCATCCGGTGCAGAAAGCGATTCTGGAATCGGTGAGTCGGCTTTCCGATTACCGCGATCCGGCGTGGGGCATCGACGGCTGCGCCGCGCCCAACTTCGCGCTTCCCCTCACGGCGTTCGCGCGCGCCCTCGCCCGCCTCGCCACCGGACAGACGCCGGGCGCCGCGCGCATCCTGAAATCCATGACGACCTACCCCGAACTGGTCGCCGGCACCGGCCGCCATTGCACGGCACTGATGCGCGCCGCCCAGGGCAAGGTGGCGGTGAAGCTCGGAGCGGAAGGGGTCTATGCGGCGATGCTGCCGGAGCTCGGTCTCGGCGTCGCGCTCAAGATCGACGACGGCGCCATGCGCGCGGCCGAGACCGCCATCGCTTTCGTTCTCGAAAAGCTGAACGTGATCCCGGCCGGTTACGCCACGGCGCCGGTGGTCAACACCCGCGGCGCCACCGTCGGCGAACGTCGCCCGGCGGAAGCGCTGCAGGGGATCGGCTAGTAGGCCGCCAAGGGTTGCTTGTTCTCGCGCGCCAGCTTGTCGGCGGCTTCCATGTCCTTGGTGTAGGGCTGGACCTTCGTCACCCAGCACGTCGTGTTGCCGGGCGTGACGCCACCACCGCGCATGACCAGACGATCGCCCCGTTCGACGCACGTGCCCCAGGCCGGGCCGCCGCCTAACGGACGGAAGCCGGCGCCGAACGCATAATTGATGTCGTCGCACAGCCCGCTGAGGCTGACGAGAAACTTCTTACCGAAACGGTCGTTGACGATCATCGACTTGCGGTCGCGAGCGCCCCAGCCGTCGACGTCGGAATGACGCAGACACACCGAGGTATTGGCGGGCTTCGCCGGCGGGGCGGCGTCGTCGGCGGCAAACGCCGGACAGGCCAGCACCAGCGCGGCAAGGAAAAGTTTCGTTTTCATGGCTGCCAGGTCTCCTGAGAACCGCGTTGTATGAAAGCAGAGCGCGGATGAACGGCATATGAACCGACGCCGCGCGCTGCGGATGTCGTGCATTTCACGAATTTCATGTTGGAGGACGCGTCATGGCTCACCCGCCCGTCCAGTGTGCCGTCTGCGGCGAGACCAAGCCCGCGGAGGAGACGATCGCCGGCATACTCGTCCGCCCGGCGATCGACGCCCTGATCCGCCGCAAGCAGCCGAACTGGACCCTCAACGACACCATCTGCACCACCTGCCACAATCGCTTCCGTACCGACTACGTCATGGAACAGGTCCATCGCGACAACCGCGAACTGTCGGCGCTGGACCGTGCCGTAGTGGAAAGCATCCGCCAGAACCAGATCGTCACCGACAATATCAATAAGGAGTTCGAGGGCAACCAGACCCTGGGCGCGCGGATCGCCGACAAGGTGGCGGCCTTCGGCGGCTCGTGGAAATTCATCATCATCTTTTTCGCCATTATGGGGGCGTGGATCGCGACCAATTCCATCCCCTTGCTGTGGCGGCCGTTCGATCCCTTCCCCTTCATCCTGTTCAATCTGGTGCTGTCGATGCTCGCCGCCATCCAGGCGCCGATCATCATGATGAGCCAGAACCGGCAGGAGGCGCGCGACCGCCGCCGGGCGGAGAACGACTACGAGGTCAATCTCAAGGCCGAAATCGAGGTCCGGGTTCTGTCCGAGAAAATGGACCAGCTCCTGCACCACCAATGGCAGCGGCTGCTCGAAATCCAGCGCATGCAGACCGAAATGATCGAGGACTTGGCCAACCGGACGAAAGGCTAGATAATCGCCGCTTCGGAAGGGGTCTGACATGTTCTACATCCTGGGCTGGGCCATTTTCGGGTCGATCGCCGGCTTCATCGCCTCCAAGGTCGTTCACGCCCGCGGCCAGGGCTGCTTCGTCAATATCGCGCTCGGCATCGTCGGCGCGGTGGTCGGCGGGGCGATGTTCCGCTTCCTCGGAGCCCCCGGACCGCACGGGTTCTTGTGGTCTCTGTTCGTGGCCGTGATCGGTGCGATCGTGGTGCTCCTGCTGTTTCAGGCCGCGTCCGGGAAAAACCGTCTGAGATAAGAGAGAGCCGATGCGCGCCGTCCCGCTCCTCGCCGCCGCCGTCCTGTTCGCCGCCGCCGCCACGGCACAGCCGATCCTCTTGTCGGGCACCATCGGCAAGGCGCCGGTGTTTCTCGACCTCGACCGTACCGGCGACACGGTGTCGGGCTGGTACTTCTATCTCAAGGTCGGCAAGCAGATCCGGCTCGACGGCAAGCTCGATCCCAACGGCCTGTTCGACATCCAGGAATACACCGCCTCGACCAACAGCCGCACCGGCTCGTTCAAAGGCCACATCAAGAACGGCCGCTGGACCGGCACCTGGACCGATGCGGCGAAGAAGAAGTCCTACGCCGTCACCTTCGCCGAAGTGCGCGGCACGCTGAAGGATGCCGACGGACGCCTCGTCTGCGCCGTGCGCACCCACGACGAGTACGGCAACCGCTCGCACCAGAGCCTCGATCTCACGCTGAAAGGCGGGCGGGTGAAGGGGCTCACCATGGCGTTGACGGAGAAGCCGGACGGCGGCGACCAGCAAGGCTGCCATCTCGACCTTGCCGATCTGAAGCAGGTGCCGACCGGTGCCGGTATCTTGCTCAAGGCGCGCAAAGACCGCCCGAGCGGCGAACATCACTGCACCGTTCGACTGTTCGCGGCGGGGGATTATCTGGTCGCCCGCGTCGGCGACACCAGTCAGGCAAACGACGACTGCCGCGGCGCCGGCGCCACCATGTTCTGCTCCCCGCGCGCGTTCTGGCTCGGCCTTGCCGTGAACCGCAAGACGCAGGTCTGCAAGCAGGTGAAGTAACGAAATTCGGTGTCATCCCCGGCCGCCCCCCACTTTCCTCCCCCGCGGCGCCGAGACCGGTGGGCCGCACTGCGATGAAAAAGCGGGGGAGGTGGCGCCGTCAGGCGACGAAGGGGGGAAGGCAAACCAGCGACGAGAGTCTTTGGCCCCCCTCCGATCGCTTTGCGATCACCTCCCCCGCTATTTCGCCAGCGTGCAACGCGCACAGCACGGCTCCGCGAGGGAGGAAAGAGCGAGCGCGATCTTACTTCTTCTCCGGCAAATCGCCGTCCGCGGCCGCGTAAGGCTGGACCTTGGTCACGATGCAGGTCTGGCGGTCGCTGCCGGCAGTGGCGACGACCGGATCGCCCAGACCGAGGCAGGTGAACTGGGCCGACAGGCTGACGGCGTTGCTCGACGACAAATGATGGCAACTCGTCGTCACCCGGATCGGCGCCTTCTTCGCACCGAGGGAATTCTGGACCCAGACGTCATGATCGTTCAGCGGCCGCGCCACATAGCTGACCTTGGTGTCGATGCAACTTGCCTGGGGTCCGGCGGCAGCATTCCCGGCCAGCATCGCCATCAGCGCAATCGCCGCCATCGTCATCAGAAGGGCAATGTCCGTTCGGGTCATAGGCACCTCCATGATTCTCTTTCCATCTTACGACGAACGCCTGAACGGCACATGAACGGCTGACTTGCCTTCTAGTTCATTCGCGCGTGTTATCCTGCCTCCCGAAGTTCAAAAAAGGCTTGATCCATGTTGAGAACCGCCGGCGCCGCCCTCCTTGCAACCGCCCTTCTGGCGATGGCCGGACCCAGTGCCGCCGCACCGGTCACCGACTGGAAACAGGTGCAGAAGGTGGCCGACGGCATCCAGACCGCCGCCGGCGTCTCGCTGAAGAAGCGCATGGCGACCTGCAAGATGACGGTGCACCCCGAAACATCCTGGATCGAGACGCGCACCGTGGCGTGGCCGGAATACGGTGCCAAGCCGGGCGATACCGTACTCAAGCTGGTGTTCGACGTGCCGCCGGCACCGATGCAGCCGGGTCCGGGCGCCAAGCCAAATCCGCCGCAGAAGAACGTCTCCGCGTTCTGGGTGATCTCCAAGGGCAAGGCCGAACCGCTCAGCGCCTGGGCCAAAGCGTTGCAGCTTCGCCCGGTTCCGCTCGGCTTCGACGCCAGCAACAACTGCTGATCCAAGCGGCATCCTGAAGCATCACGCGGCCCCCTGCCCGAGCGCATAATGGCCGCGTATCAGGGCATGGGGGGCATGCGTGGGCATTACCATCATCAATCGCCGGACCGTTCTGGCGGGACTGGCCGCATCGGCCGCGCCGGCTTTCGCCGGAGACGGTCCCCTCGCGCATGGGGTTCTGACCGACAATCCCATCGCCAAGGCGTTCGAGAAAGCACCGCAATCGACGCTGCCGGACGCGACGCTGGTCGGGCTTCACGGCGATTTCACCATTGCCGACCTCAAGGGCCGCACCATCCTGATGCCGCTATGGGCCGAGTGGTGCGCCCCCTGCATGAGCGAGATTCCCGACTTCGCCCGCCTGCAGAAGAAATACGGCAACGCCAAATTCATGGTCGTGCCGGTGCTGTCCGGCTCGATGAAAAAATTCACGCCGCTCGATATCGGCCGGGTGTTCACCGTTCTCCACGCCGAAGCGCTGCCGCCGGTAATGGAAAAGGATGTCGGCTCCAAGCTGGTGCGTACCATGGGCCGCTCCGGACGGAGCTATAGCCTGCCCTGCAATCTCCTCATTGCGCCCGACGGAACCGTGGTGGGACGGGAAATGGGCCGCATCACCGCCGACGATGCCGCCGACGGCCCGGCACCGCAAAAGACCAAAGACCCCGAAACCATCACCCGCGCCATCAACGGCCAGGCCCAGAGCATATGGGGCAAAGCCGAAGGCGAACAATTCGCCCGCGCCTTGGCGGAAGGCTTCTTGGGGTAATCCCTCAACGGAAAGACGATCACATGCGCGTTTTCTCGATTGCGGCTGCGATACTGATGACGGCTGCGGCCGCCGCCCATGAGGCGCCCGTGGCTCCGACCCAGGCCAACATCGCTTACGCCCCGGCCGAGCCCGCCACGAGCCGCGGCCACCTGCTCGATCTATATCTGCCGGCTTCGGCCGGCGGTCCCGTGCCGGTGGTGATCTGGACCGGCGGTTCGGCGTGGCGCGGCGATCAAGGCAAGGACTCCGCCGGCTGGCTGGCGCCCGAACTCAACAAGCGCGGCTATGCGGTGGCGGGCGTGTCGATCCGCTCGACCAGCCAGGTGATCTTCCCCGGCCAGCTTCACGACATCAAAGCGGCGATCCGGTTTCTGCGCGCCAACGCATCGAAGTACGGCCTCGACGGCAGCCGCATCGCCATCATCGGCGACAGTTCCGGCGGCTGGACGACGGCCATGGCGGCCGTCACCGGCGACGTGCCGGACCTCGAAGGGACTGTCGGCGTCACCGGGGTTTCGAGCGCGGTGCAGGCGGCCATCGCGTTTTATCCGCCCTCGGACTTTCTCATGATGGACGCCTGGGCATTGGGCTCGTGCAAGACCGCCGCGGCCGGAAACGGTGCCGATTGCCACGACAATGCGGAGTCGCCGGAAAGCCAGCTCGTCGGCTGCGCCTTGCAGCAATGTCCCGACAAGGTCGCCCTCGCCGATCCCGCCCGTTACATCAGCGAAAAAGACCCGCCGATCATGATCTTCCACGGCGAAGCCGACCGGCATGTGCCGTATGTCGAAGGCATGCACCTCTATCAGGCGCTGAACAAAGCCTGCCGCGACGCGGTTTTCATCAGCCTGCCGAAAGCCGACCACGGCCCCGCCCACGACTTTTTGACCGACGAAAAGCTCAGCGAAGGCGCCACCATCCGCTCGACCGCATCGGCCGGCTGCATGGTGAAAAACCCGGACTTCTATCGCCCGACCTGGGCCACGATCACGGACTTCCTGGACCGGTATTTGAAGCGGTAAGCGCGGCTATTTCACGAAATCCACTACCAGCGTCGTAGTGGCGGCGGGGTTTTCTTCCATCACCCAATGGCCCGAGGCCGGGATGACGCCGCCTTTGACGTTGGTAGCGACGGACTTCAGTTCGGCCTCCATGCCGCGGCCGTAGGATTTCTCGCCGCCGAGCGCCATCACCGGCATGGTCAGCTTGCCTTTGGCGAGGAAGGCGCGGTTGTCGATGCCGTCCTGCGGGAAGGCTTTGAACTGCTCGAAGGCATCGTGCATCGCGTGCGGGCGCGCATAGATCGCGGCGTAATGAACCCGCGTCGCCTCGTCGATCTTCTTGGGATCGGCGGAAAGCTCGTTCCAGAAGCGATCGAGGTAGATGCGCTCGCGCCCGGCCACCAGACGTTCCTCGTCTGGGCCGTAGAAATTGAAGTGCCAGGTCTTCGGATTGGAAAGCTGCGCCGCCCAGGTACCGACGCCCGGCAGCGGCGCATCGATCACCACCCACTTCGTGATGCGTCCGGGATAGCCCGCCGCCAGAGCATATCCGACCATGTTGCCGATATCGTGGGTGACGAGTGCGGCGTCTTTGACATGCAGCGCATCCATGATGCCGGCGATATCGGCCGCCTCGTTCTTCTTGGTGTAGCCCGTGGCGGGATGGGCCGACTGCCCCATGCCGCGCAAATCGGGAACGATCACGGTGTGATCGGCGACGAGCTTCGCCGCAATCGGAGCCCACATGTCGCCGGTGTCGCCGAAGCCGTGCAACAGCACCACCGCCGGCCCTTTGCCGCCGACGCGAACGAACAGCTCGGTGCCGTTGGTCTTGATCATTTTCCCAGGAAGGGAGGGCGGAAACGCCGTTACGGTTGCGGCAGCACTGCCGGCAAGCAAAATCGCGATCACGAATACGGAAAGAACCCGGCCCATCGGCATATCCCTGTCGAAACCGCCACGATGATGACGGTTTCCGGCCGCCCCCACAATTGTCAGTAGAGTTTACAAATCGCAGCAGACCGCAAACCTACAGCCCGCGCCCTTGCTTGACAGATACACATTTTATGTGTATAGACCAGACCCGATATGGTCAAAAGCATCTCCAGCCGGGACATCATCCGCGCGCTTGAGGCGGCGGGCTGGAAAGAGGTGCGCGTGACCGGCAGCCATCATCATTATCGTCATGCGGAGCGGCCGGGCACGGTCACCGTTCCACATCCGGTAAAGGATATGCCGCCGGGGACCATCAAAAGCATCGAGAAACAAAGCGGTATAAAGTTGAGGTGAGTATGCGGTTCTATACGGCAATCATCGAGAAAGCGAAGGACGGGTTTGGCGTGTTCTTCCCCGACCTGCCCGGCTGCACCAGTTTCGGCAAAACGGTGGAAGCCGCGGCCACCAACGCCTATTCCGCGGCGCAGGCGCATGTCGCGTTGGCGCGCGAATACGGTGACGCCATCGCCGAACCGCGCAGCCCCGATCAAATCCCGGCGGAAAAAGGCGTGAAGGAAAAGGCGCGCGTGCTGATCCCGCTCGAACTCTCCGACGAGCCGGTGCGCGTCAACATCTCCCTGCCCGGCGCCGCCCTGGAAGCGCTGGATCGCACGGCGAAGGAGCTATCGCTCAGCCGGTCCGGCGCAATTGCGTATTTGGCGTTGGAGAGGGAAACTCTAAAAGCAAAAATCTCGGACACGAGAAAATGCGGCAGAGGAGTGAGTTAAAAGCCATGCCAGCACAACTTCCGGCTCTTCGCATTCAAAAAGCGAGGGCACTTGAACAACTTAAGTCGAGAGTCGAAGAGGGCAAACGGCTTGACGACGAAATTGGAGCGGGGTCTATAGCGAATAATTCAAATTTTGAGGAGTACTGCCGAAAGGCAGATGCGTGGCGTGCATACAACGAATTGCTGCTTCGCCGATTATTCACAACAGAAGAATTTGCCCAAGACTATCAAGCCAGCATTGGCGCTATTCACCTTGCTGAAGATCGCTACATGGACCCTACGTTGGGCACACTCGTTCGACGTCTCCGATCGTCATTGGCCAGTCAATTATCTCGCATCAACTCCATAGTCAGCAGAATTGATCTTCTCGACGAAGACCAAGCAATCACTCCAAATTCAGCCGACACCACCAATGTGGAATATGAGAAGACGGCCTTTATTGTACATGGTCACGACAAAGCGGTGCTTTTCGAAATGGTGGCATTTCTTGGAAAAGCGGGGGTCCGCCCCATAATTCTTAACGAAGCTCCGGGAGGAGCTTTAACAATCATCGAGAAGCTCGTACGCCATTCAAATGTTGGTTTTGTTGTCGTGCTTCTGACGCCAGACGATGTTGGAGGAAAAAACATATCAGGAGAGAGAAGCCTTGCGCCAAGAGCCCGACAAAACGTTATCGGCGAGTTGTTTTTCTTTGCTGGAAAATTCGGACGAGAACGGATGATTGTCTTCAAAAAGGGGGAAATCGAATTTCCAACCGATATACTCGGTATCGGTTGGCATGAATTCGATGAGCATGGTGGCTGGAAAACTCACCTCCTAAGAGAACTGGCGGAAGCAGGCTTTGAAATAGATCAAAAAGCAGTCCTCGGGTAATCCTATTCCGCCGCGGGTTTGGTCCAGTAGATCTCGCTGCCGTGGGCCTTGAATTCTTCCGACTTCTTTTCCATCGCGGCGCGGATTTCCTGGGTCGACAGCGTGTCGTTAGTGGCGCGCGCGGCGTCCTGGACTTCCTTGGAGATTTTCATCGAGCAGAACTTGGGCCCGCACATCGAGCAGAAATGCGCGATCTTCGAGCCTTCGGCGGGAAGCGTCTCGTCGTGGAAGGCTTCCGCCGTTTCCGGGTCCATGGCGAGCGCGAACTGGTCGCGCCAGCGAAATTCGAACCGCGCCTTCGACATCGCATCGTCCCAGATGCGCGCCGCCGGATGGCCCTTCGCGAGGTCAGCCGCATGCGCCGCGATCTTGTAGGCGATCACGCCCGCCTTGACGTCGTCGCGATCCGGAAGGCCGAGATGCTCCTTCGGCGTCACGTAGCAAAGCATCGCCGTGCCGAACCAGCCGATCATCGCGGCACCGATGGCCGAGGTGATGTGGTCGTAGCCGGGCGCAACGTCGGTCGTCAGTGGCCCAAGCGTGTAGAACGGCGCCTCGTCGCAACTCGCGAGCTGGCGGTCCATGTTCTCCTTGATCTTGTGCATCGGCACATGGCCGGGGCCTTCGATCATCACCTGGACGTCGTGCTTCTGGGCGATGCGATTGAGTTCGCCCAGCGTATCGAGTTCGGCGAACTGCGCCGCGTCGTTGGCATCCGCCGTCGAGCCCGGACGCAGACCGTCGCCGAGCGAGAACGCCACGTCGTAGGCTTTCAGGATTTCGCAGATCTCTTCGAAATGCGTGTAGAGGAAATTCTCGCGGTGATGCGCCAGGCACCACTTCGCCAAAATCGAACCACCGCGGCTGACGATGCCCGTGACGCGATCCGCCGTCAGCGGGATATGCGCCAGGCGCACGCCGGCATGGACGGTGAAGTAGTCGACGCCCTGCTCGCACTGCTCGATCAGCGTGTCGCGATAAAGCTCCCAGGTCAGTTCCTCGGCGATGCCGCCGCACTTCTCCAGCGCTTGATAGATCGGAACCGTGCCAACCGGCACCGGCGCGTTGCGGATGATCCATTCGCGGATGGTGTGGATGTGGCGGCCGGTGGACAGGTCCATGATGGTGTCCGCGCCCCAGCGGATCGACCACACCATCTTCTCCACCTCTTCCTCGACGCCCGAGGTGACGATGGAATTGCCGATATTGGCATTGATCTTGGTGAGGAAGTTGCGGCCGATGATCATCGGCTCGGATTCCGGGTGATTGATGTTCGACGGAATGATGGCGCGGCCTAAAGCGATCTCGTCGCGGACGAATTCCGGCGTGATCTCGCGCGGCAGCACGGCGCCGAAACCATGGCCGTCGGCCTTGGCGGAATAGCCGAGGTTCTCGCGCGCGGCGATGAACTTCATTTCCTCGGTGATGATGCCCTGGCGGGCATAATGAAGCTGGGTGACGTTGCGGCCCGCTTTCGCCCGAAGGGGCTTCAGCGCGGCTCTGTCGAACTGCGGCACCGAAAGAAGCTCGCCCGGCTTGAGGCCGTCGTCTTCCGGCTTGCGGGCGCGTTCGTCGTACGCCTCGACATCGCCGCGGGCGAGAATCCAATCGCGGCGCAGCTTGGCCACGCCCTTCTCGATATCGATCTCGGCGTTCGGATCGGTGTACGGCCCCGACGTATCGTACAGGCGCACCGGCGGCTCGCCGCCAGACAGCGGCACTTCGCGAAACGGTACGCCGTTGCAGACGATCTTGCGCGAGCCGGGCAACGGACCACGGGTGACCGAAAGATGCGGATTGCGGACGGGCTGGTTCATTCTCGCCTCTCCCTACGCCGGTATGGACCGGATCAGGTTCAAAGGGACACGGCGGGATTGCCGATCTCAGCCCTCCGTCGCCAAAGCTCCGGAGAACGCCCCTGGGATGAGTCCCAATTCATCTGCGTCGCACGTCCGTGTCAAGCCGCCGCCACAACTCAGGATAGGAATCTGTCATAGTGGCGGTTGATAGTGGGGAACTGGCGGAGCGGAACGATGCTGCGCGTCATGGTAATTGTGATCTCGGCGGCGGCCGTCGCGGTGGGAATCTATCTGGTGTCCCTCAGCCTGCCGATGCCGGAATGGACCGACGAAGTGCGCGCCGACGCGGTGAAGTCGTGGCTCCCGCCGGAGGATCTCCGCGGCGCGACATATGACGCTTACAATAGGAAGTGGACTGCGGCGATGGATGCCGCGCGGACCAATAAGTGGCCGCTCTACGATGCCGGCACCAGTTTGATCGCTACTGGTGTCAGTTTGGTCCTAGGCACACTTCTGCTTGGCATCCGCAGGGGAAGCGACCTTGGCTCGCTCCAAACGCCGAAAAGTCGCTGGTTCATCGTGCTATTATGCACCCTAGCGTGGTTCGGGTTGTGGCTGACACAGTGGGAACTCGTGTTTCAGGACTTCAACAGGTGGCGATACCCAACCTGGGCCGACACCATCGCAATCCCCCTTGCGTCTTTCACCATTTACGCTCTGGTTGGCTGGCCGGTACTGGCCCTGGCAGGGTGGTTCGGGGCGCTGCGGAAGTCTGTACTTCCGATTAATCTATGGGTCTGGCGCACTGATGCACCATTCCGTAGCTATGCCTTCACTGCGTTGGCATGGTTCGCGCTCGCGCTGGTCCCGCTGCTGTTGCAGGGCGCGTTTACGGGTGGACCGTATTGGGCCGTGCCCGAAGCATTCCTTTGGTTCTATTGCGTCGCGATTACTCGCGCCGCCGCTCTCTCGTTCCCATTGAGCATGAGAGAATCGGCTGAAACGACTCCATGAATCCTCTGTCACAGGCGCGCTGCATGACCGTTCTTTTGCCCGGAACCGACGATCTCTATGCCTGGATGCTGGGCGGGCCGGCGCCGGTTCCGCGCCTCACTTTGCCGCCCGGCGGGATCGCACCGGCAGCGGTGCTGGCGATGTTACGTGAGGCGATGAAGCCGATACGCGCGGCGCATGGCGGCGGCGACTGGCTGATCCTCGACGGCAATGAAGCGGTCGGGCTCATCAGCTTGAAAGCGCCGGCCGATAGGGGCGGCACCGTCGAGATCGGCTACGGCATCGCCGCAAGCCGATGGGGCCGCGGCCACGCAACCGGCGCCTTGGCTTTGGCGCTCAAGGAAATTGCGCGCGATCCGCAGATTCGAAAGGTGACGGCGGAAACGGCAACCGCCAACCTCGCTTCGCAACGGGTTTTGCAGAAGAACGGCTTCGTGCAAACGGGCGCGCGGGTCGATTCCGAAGACGGCGACATCATTTGTTGGGAACGACCCTAGCCAAGTGGGTCAACTGTGTCTTTTGCGTTCTATTGCCGTCCCGGAAACAGCGCTAAGACACACGTATACCTTGAGTCACCGCCTTAGAGGCGCGCCATGTCGCTCCGCATCGTCTTGTTCCTCGCCGCCCTGGCCATGATTGCCGCCGGTGCTTCGCTGCTGACCCAGAGCGCGGCCATGCCGGAATGGACCGACGAGGCCAAAGCGCAGGCCGTTCAGATGTGGGACCCGCCGGAAGAGGAAACCGGCCCCGCGGCCGACGCCTACAACCGGCATTGGGTCAAGGCGATCAAGAAACTGCGCACCGACAAGTGGCCCTATCACGACGCCGGCATGGCGCTGATCATGTTCGCGGCGTCTTTGGTCGCGGGCGTGCTGATGCTCAAGATCAACACCATGGCCGATGTCGCAGCACTGAAAACGCAGGGACACGCGATCTCGATCTACGGCGTCGGCATCGCCGGATGGTTCCTTTATTGGGTGAGCGCGATCCTGGCGCTGCTGCAGGGCGTCAACCGCTCCGAATTCCCGCCGTGGTTCTCGAGCCAGATCACCATGATCGTGATGATCGCCTGCTTTGCGGCGGTCGGCGCGATGATCCTGGGAACGCTGGCCTTCCTGGTGCTGCGCAAGGCGCCGCTGCCGGTGTCGCTGTGGATCTGGCGCAAGGACATGCCGGGCCACGACTGGTTCTACACGATCGGCGCCGGGCTCGCCCTGCTGATCGGCCTCGAAGTTCTGCGCGAGACCTATTGCTACGGCCACTGGCTGGCGATCCCGGCGGTGTTCCTTTGCGTCTACGCCACACTGGCGACGCGCGCCGCCGGAATCGCGAAGTCCGCATAGGTGACGGCAGCGCCGTCGGCGACAAGCTTCCCCATCGGCTCCGGATTCTTTTTCAACCACCACACCTAGCGCCCGCCTACGCCGTCCCTACAGTTGTATGCGCATACAACAGCGCTTGGGGCGGGCATGCAGGCTTCATGGTCACAACGGTATCCGGCCATCGCCGATCTGCAGCGCACTCTGTCCGCGCGACCGCTCCATTACCTTTTTTTGTACGCCATACCGCTCGCGCTCGCGCTTGCGGCGGCAGTCCTTCCTCCCGACGCCAATTTCGATCTCGCCAATTATCATTGGTACAACGGCTGGGCTTTTCTGACCGGACATATGAGGCCCGGCTTCGCACCCGGCGGAAATGCGAGCTATTACAATCCCCTTCTCGATGCGGCGTTCGCCTGGGCCAATATGCATTTGCCGGAACGGGCTGTCGCGTTCCTGCTGGGACTTGCCCATAGCGCGAGTTTCGCCCTGCTCTATCTGCTGGCGCGTACCCTGGCGTTTCGCGCCCGGACAATCGCCGACGTTGCCGCAGCTGGCGCTATCGCCCTGGCAGGGATCACGGCCGCCGTATCCATCGCCGAGATCGGCACGACGTTTTACGATGCATTCGGCGCTGCCGGTGTGCTGCTGGCGCTGCTCCTGCTTGCCCGGCATACGCTCGACGGCGATACCGGCATCACGCGGGTAATCCTCGCCGGTGCGCTGCTGGGACTGATGACCGGTTTCAAACTCACCAACGGCGTCTACGCCGCCGGATTCGCGGTTGCCATTCCTTTTCTCAGCCCGAACAGGCCGGCGCGCGCCCTCGCCTGCACGGCCGCGTTCGCCGCCAGCGCATTTGCCGGGCTGCTGGCGACCGGAGGCCTATGGATGCTGCATTTGTGGCACGCATTCGGCAATCCGATCTTCCCGTACTTCAACAATATCTTCCATGCCTCGCATGGCCCGCTCAACGATGCGCGAGACGTGCGTTTCCTGCCGCACGGCTGGCTGGAGACCGTCTTCTATCCGTTCATCTTCACCGTCCATCCCTTGCGCACCATCGAAGTCGCGATGCGCGATTTTCGCTTTCTGGCGTTCTTCCTGGCCCTTCCGGCGGGCGCACTGCTTCTTTTCGCCAACCGCAATCGCGTCCGGTCTCCGCAAGACAGCCGGCACCGCGCGGTCTTTGTGTTTCTTCTGATCGGTCTGACGGTGTCCTATGCCGGATGGCTCGCCGTGTTTGCGATCCGCCGCTACGGTCTCGTGTTCGAGATGCTGGCGCCGCTGATGATCCTGCTGGTCGGATTGGAGCGGCCGGAACTCGGCAGGAAGGTCGCCGCGGGCGTGATCGTTGCCGTCGTGCTCACCACCATGCCGGCCACGATGGGCCGGGGCACCTGGACCAACTGGAAAGCCCACCTCGTCGATGCACAACTGCCGAAAGAGATGACCACCGCCAACAGCGAGGTGGTGATGATCGGTTGGCGCCCCAAGGCCTTCCTGGTTCCGTTTTTTCCGGAGACGGCGCGCTTCGTCGACGCGGGGGTGTACAAGATGAGAGCGCCAGGGGCGCACGACCAAATCGCCCGGCAGATATCCGCCTACCACGGGCCGCAGTTCGCTCTCGTGCACCAGACCGAGGTGCCGGACCTCGCCAGCTTGCGGTCGTTCGGGCTCGCGGCCGGCGACTGCCGTCCCATCCATTCGACGCTGGACATCAAAGGGCCGGTGCTGCTGTGCCCGGCAAAGCCGATCTAGGCTTTCGCGAACGTCCCGAATTCCGCGATCAGGGCCCTCACGACGGCATTGACCAGCCGTTCGCCGTCGCCGGAATTGGCCAGCGTGGGATCGGAGCCGATGCGGCCATCGGGGAAGCGGCGCTTGAAATCCTTGGCGTCGAACACCGGGCCGGTCGGCGCGATGCGGGGCATGAGATCGGCGCGCTTGATCGCCTCGGGATAGGCGTAGCGGGTGATCGAAATCTCCGACGGGGTGGCGTGACTGCCCTCGCCGACCGGAAACAACTCGCGGATCATGTCGGAAATGCCGGCCAGTTCCCACCAGTTGCGGCTCATGCAGCGCAACGCGGCGGCGTCGCCGAATGTGGTGTCGTGATAGAGCGCCGTGATCGCGGCGCTGATCGTGCCGGTGTTGCCGCCGTGGCCGTTCAGCCAATAGATGCGCTCGAAGCCGTGGCGGCGCAGCGAGTTGGCCCAGTCGGTCATGCACGCGATCATGGTCGACGGCCGCAGGGTCAGAGTACCCGGAAAACCCATATGGTGTTGGGCCATGCCGACATTGAAAGTGGGGCCGACCAGAAACCCGGCCTCGTCACCCGCCCGCTTGGCGAGAAATTCGGCGCACAACGCGTCGGTGCCGAGAAGGCCGGTAGGCCCATGCTGCTCGGTCGAGCCGATGGGAATCAAAATGGCTTTCGACCGGGTCAGATACGCCTCGACTTCCGGCCACGACGACAAATGAAGCTGCATCAATGCTGTCCCAAGCGAACCCGTTCCTCTTACGCCATTGGAAACCAACAGAACATTACGCATTAGGGCCTACATGACGTGCCTGACGCCTTCTCATTTACCTTGAAGCCGACGCGGCTCTGCGCCACTATGGAATTAGTCAAAAGTAAAGAACGACTCGGGAAACGCACGCCATGCAGGACACGGTTTTGCCGGTGACGCCGGACTGGGCCGAGCGCGCCCTTATCGATCGCGCCGCTTACGACGACATGTACGCTCAATCGATCGCCGACCCGGAAGGGTTCTGGCGCGATGTGGCCAAGCGCATCGATTGGATCAAACCCTTCACCAAAGTGAAGGACGTGTCGTGGGACCCCGACGATTTCCGCATCCGCTGGTATGAGGACGGCACGCTCAACGTCTCGGTCAACTGCATCGACCGGCATCTGGCGCGGCACAGCCATCACGTCGCCATCTATTGGGAAGGCGACGACCCGCGCGAATCCCGCACCATCACCTATCAGGAACTCCACGACGAGGTCTGCCGCTTCGCCAACGTGTTGACGATGCAAGGCGTCAAGAAAGGCGATCGCGTCACCATCTATCTGCCGATGATCCCGGAAGCGGCCTACGCCATGCTCGCCTGCGCCCGCATCGGCGCGGTGCATTCGGTGGTGTTCGCCGGCTTCTCGCCCGACAGCCTCGCCAACCGCATCCAGGATTGCGGCTCCGAGATCGTCATCACCGCCGACCAGGGTTTGCGCGGCGGCAAGACGGTGCCGCTGAAACTCAACACCGACCTCGCCCTCACCCAGTGCCCGAACGTGCGGCGCGTGCTGGTGGTCAAGCGCACCGGCGCCAAGGTGCCGATGCAGGACGGCCGCGACATCGATTATTTCGAAGCCGCCGCCAAGGTGCCGCCGGTGTGCCAGCCGGTCGAAGTGGGCGCCGAAGACCCGCTGTTCATCCTCTACACCTCCGGCTCGACCGGAAAGCCGAAAGGCGTTCTGCACACCACCGGCGGCTATCTCACCTTCGTCGCCTACACCCACGAGATCGTGTTCGATTACCGGCCCGGCGACATCTATTGGTGCACAGCCGACGTCGGCTGGGTGACAGGACACAGCTATATCGTCTACGGCCCCCTCGCCAACGCCGCCACCACGCTGATGTTCGAAGGCGTGCCGAATTACCCCAGTGTGTCGCGGTTCTGGGAGGTGATCGACAAATACAAGGTCAACATCTTCTACACCGCTCCGACCGCGATCCGTGCCCTGATGCGCGACGGCGAGGAGCCGGTGAAGAAAACCTCGCGCGCCAGCTTGCGCCTGCTGGGGTCGGTCGGCGAGCCGATCAATCCGGAAGCGTGGATGTGGTACTGGCGCGTCGTCGGCGACGAGCGCTGCCCGGTGATCGACACCTGGTGGCAGACCGAGACCGGCGGCATCCTGATTTCGCCCCTGCCCGGCGCCACGGATTTGAAGCCAGGCTCGGCGACCAAGCCACTGTTCGGCGTCCGGCCCGAGTTGGTCGATGCCGACGGCAAGACGCTGGAAGGCGCGGCCTCGGGCAATCTGGTGCTGCTCGATTCCTGGCCGGGCCAGATGCGAACCGTCTATGGCGATCACGCGCGCTTCATCAACACCTACTTCAGCACCTATCGCGGCAAGTATTTCACCGGCGACGGCTGCCGCCGCGACGAGGACGGCTATTACTGGATCACCGGCCGCGTCGACGACGTCATCAATGTCTCCGGCCACCGGCTCGGCACCGCGGAAATCGAATCCGCGCTGGTCGAGAACCTCAAAGTCGCCGAGGCGGCCGTGGTGGCCTATCCGCACGACATCAAAGGACAGGCGGTCTACGCCTACGTCACCTTGAAGGCGGGACAGCCGGCGACTCCGGCGCTTGCCGACGAGTTGAAGGCGTTCGTCGCCCAGCATCTGTCGCCGATCGCCAAGCCGGACGTGATCCTTTTCACGCCATCGCTGCCGAAAACGCGGTCAGGCAAGATCATGCGACGCATTCTTCGCAAGATCGCCGAGGGCGAAACCAGCAATCTGGGCGATACGTCCACCCTGGCCGATCCCGCAGTGGTCGGTGACCTGATCGAAAGGGCCAAGCACATCGGCTGAACGAATCCCCGATGATTGCGGCATCGCGGCACCGGATGTTCACGATAGTGACACGCGCGTCGCCTAGCGGTATGGCCAACCAATCTGAGGGGGTGTCTTCATGCCGATCCGTATCCGGCCGTGTCTGATCTGCGGCGCGTCGCTTGCCGTGCTGGCCGCCGTGCCGGCCGTCGCCGCCGAAACCGCAGCCGACACGGCTTCGACGTTCGTGGAGTCGGTCACGGTCACGGCGCAGAAACGCGTCCAGAGCCAAATCGACGTGCCGATGGCGCTGACCGCGTATTCAGGCGAATTCCTGAAAAAAGTGAACTTGCAGGAACTCGATAAGCTGTCGCTGTTCGTGCCGGGGTTCGAGGTGCAGAACCAGTCGCCCAATAATCCGGGGCTGGTGATGCGCGGGCTCAATCTCGACTCCGGCGAAGCGGCGCAGGAGCCGCGCGTTTCCGTGTTCGAAGACGACGTATCGATCTCCACCACCCGCGCCACCTACATCGAGTTGTTCGATATCGAACGCATCGAAGTGGCCCGCGGACCGCAGACCACGCTGTTCGGACGCTCGGCGCTGATGGGTGGCGTCAATATCATCCAGAATAAGGCCAAGCTCGACGGCACCGCCGCGGGCGGCAGCATCGAATTCGGCGACTATGCCTATCGCATGATCGACGGCTTCGCGAACGTGCCGCTCAGCGACACGGTCGCGGTTCGTGTCGCGGCCCGCTACAAGGCGCGCGACGGTTACGTCGACGATCTCAACAATGCGAACCGCCCTTATAATTCGGTCGATACGCTGGCGGGCCGCCTGTCGCTGACCTGGAAGCCGAACGAGATATTCTCGCTCGATCTGATCGCCAACGCCGAACAGGACCGTCCGACTGGAACCGCATTCAAGTCGGGCACGTTCCTGCCGACCAACGCGCAAGGTTCGGTCATCGGCGATCTCGATCGCAACACCGGCGCTACACTCACCGACAGCGTTGCCGGGTTCGAGGGTGGAAAGAAAATCGGCCTCGATCGTCTGGTGTGGGACGTCAAGGCGCTGACCTCCACGAAACTCTCTTCCGATTTCTCCCTGTCGACGGTCACCGCCTACCGCCGCTTCAGTTCGCTCGAGGTTTTCGATCCCGACGGTTTCGAAAAGCCGTTGCTGCAAGCCGCGGAAGACGAGCGCGGCGACCAGTTCAGCCATGAGATGCGCCTGAATTACGACTCCGGCGGACCGCTCTCCGCGTTTGCGGGCGTCAACTATTTCTACAGCAACGTCAGCCAGCGCGTGCCGATGCAGGCCGACGAAAATGCCCTGCTGGCGCTGATCACCTGGGGCCAGGGTGCCCCGAAAGCCGCGACTGCCTTCGGATATCTGCAATCGAGCCCGGACAGTAGCTTTGCCGGTACGATGCAAGCCGCCGCGCCGGGGATGCTCGCCGACCTGCTCTATCCGTCCGTGTATGCGCAAGGCTATTCGACCGCCTACACGCAGGTCAGCCAGGTCGTCTATAACAACGTGTACAACAGTCTGGTCGGCACCTACGGCCCGACCGCCGCGGCGGCGCAGGCCGCGGCGTACATCAACAGCACCGCGGGCATTGCCACCATCAAGAGCAACGTAGCCACAACGCTTTATTCGGTAGCCACGACCTACGGCACGCAGGTCGCTCCCGCCCTCAAGAGCAATCACTGGGAACAGGCGACCAACTACGGCAAGACCAAATCGGTCGATTTCTATGCCGATGCCACCTACAAGCTCCTCGACGCGCTCGAGCTGAACGCGGGCGTGCGCTACACTCACGACGACAAGCAGACGGCATACGCCTCCACGCTCGGCGACAGTTCCTATCTCGGTTCGTTGCTGCTCGGCAAAATCGGTGTCGCCGGTTACGGGCTGCTGACGCAGCCGACCGCTAACAACGGCGACAAGATCGCCCGGAACTTCGGCGACGACGGCCTGTCGTGGCGGTTCTCGCTGCGCTACGCGCTGGCCGACAACACCAGTCTTTACGCGACCTACGCCCGCGGCCGCCGGCCGAAGGTGTTGAGCGCGAAATCCCCCTCCACTCCGCTCGCCGATCCGCGCTTCCAGGAAGCGCCGGCCGAAACGGTCGATTCGTACGAAATCGGTGCCAAGACCGCGGCGTTCGACAACACGCTGCGCGTGGACGCCACGCTCTATTTCTACGATTACACCAACTTCCAATCGACCAAGATCGTCAATCAGCAATACGTCAGCTTCAACGCCGGCAAGGCGGAAGCCTACGGCTTCGAAGGCACCGTCGATTGGGCGCTGGCCGACTGGGCCGACGTTTTCGGCACCGTATCGGTGTCCCGCGCCCGCTTCGTCGGCGACTCGGTATTCAAGGGCAACCAGTTCCGTCTCAATCCGGACGGAAAGTTCTCGCTCGGCGCGTCGCTGCGCCAGTCGTTCTTGGGCGGAACGTTCAATTTCCTGCCGACCTATACCTGGCAATCGAAAATATTCTTCGACGACAACAACGACCGTCCCGATTTGCAGACCACCGCCGCAGGCAACCTGATCGCCGATACCAAGCAGGACGAATATCAGAACGCTTACGGTCTCCTGAACCTGCGACTGAGCTATCAGCCCGACAACGCACCGTGGTCGGCCAGCGTGTTCGTGACCAACGTCCTCGATAAGAAGTTCATCAAGGACGCCGGCAATTCGGGCGACAATCTCGGCATTCCCACCTTCATTGCGGGTGAGCCGCGATTCGTCGGCATCTCGGTCGGCTTCAAGACACAGTAGTTCCGCCGGCCGCGCTTCCAGTGCGGCTATATATCCAAGCAACGGCTCGCCGATTCTTCGGCGGGCCGTTGTTTTTCGTTGCGGAAATCCCTTATTCAGCAAGTCGCGCCGCGCCCTTATGTTCGGATCACCTTCAGGAGCGGAGCAAGCGATGTCGTTGATGGGCGGACTTGTAGAGCACCCGATAAGCCATACCGTCGCCGCGCCCAAGCGGGCCGATCTCGGCGACTGGATCGTCCGTCATGCCTGGAGGCTGGCCATCGGTTTCAGCGTGATGGTCTGGCTGATTATCGCCGCGATCGTCGCCCTCGCCTGAAAAACTTCCGCGGCGTCAACCTCCCGCCAATCGCTCCATTTCCCGCGCCATCGCCACGTCCTTCTCCGTCACCCCGCCCGCATCATGGGTAGAGAGCGTGACATCCACCTTCGCATAGACGTTCGACCATTCCGGGTGGTGATCCATCTTCTCGGCCAGCAGCGCCACGCGGGTCATGAACCCGAAGGCGGCGGAGAAGTCGGCAAAGGCGAATCGGCGGGCGATGGCGTCGCGCCCCTCGACCTCGCGCCAGAGGGGAAATTCGCTTAGAAAGGCGGAACGTGCGGCGGAATCGAGACTCGGCATGTCGGCGTCCTCTTTGGGTCGGCGATCATCCCCCCGCCGCAGCCGGAGGGAAACACGAAAATGGCCATCGACTGGTCCCGCACCGAAGCCCCCTCGCTCGACGACATCGAGACCATAGCGCGCGGCGCCTTTGCGTCGCTGCCGGCGGAGTTCCGCGGGCTGTGCGGCGAAGTTCCCTTCGTGGTGCAGGATTTCCCCGATGACGACGTCATTACCGAGCTGGACCTCGAAACCGAGTTCGACATTCTCGGCCTGTTCCAGGGCGCCGATCTCGCCGCGCGGGAAAGTTCCAACGGCCATCCGGAACCGACACTGATCTTCCTCTACCGCCGCCCGATCCTGGATTACTGGGCCGAACACCAGATCAGCCTCGGCGAAATCGTCCGCCACGTCCTGATTCACGAAATCGGCCACCATTTCGGGCTCAGCGACGACGACATGATGGCCATCGAGGAAAGCTAAGACGTCAGCCCGTACTCCTTCTCCACCCGATAGATGCTGCCGTCGCTGGTCAGCTTGGAGGAGTAGAGGCAGAACGCCGTCACCGTGAACGGCGTCGAAGCGTAGAGGGCGTGATCGGTGAGATAGTCCATCACGGCGCCGCGGGGCGAGTTCTTCAGGCGCGCCAGTGTGACATGCGGTGTGAACTTTCGCGCCTCGGGCTCGAGGCCGATACGCTGTAGGGCGCTTTCGATCTTGCGATTGAGATGAACCAGCGGCTCGCTCGGCGCCGCACCCGCCCACAAATCGCGCGGGATCTTGCCGCCGAAACTGCCGACCCCTTTCAATTCGAGCGTGAACGACGGCACTGCGATCGTTGCCAGCGCATCGTCGATGGCGGTTGCTTGCGCCCCGTCGACCTCGCCGATGAACCGTAGTGTCAGATGGAGTTGTTCGCGTTTCTGCCAGCGCGCACCGGGAACCCCGGCCTGCATCAGGAGCAGCGGAGGGGCAATCTCGTCGGGCAACGCCAGGGCCGTGAACAGGCGCATAAGAGGTTATCTCGTAATCGGCAGCCGCCGCCGGAACGCCAGCACGACGGCACCATATCCAACGGCCGCCAGCACGCCGGCCGCCGCCAGCGAGAGTAGATCGTTCAGGCTGTGCGCGTGAAGATGCACGCCCCAGCCGATCAGACTCGCCCCGCCCCACGCACCCGCCCCAGCCGCCAGCGCCGCCAGCACGATCGGTCCGAGCGCCCGGCGGAATGACGGCTGGAACTTCAACAGCCCCTTGCGCCAGCCGTACCACCCCAGCATGGCGACATTGACCCAGGCGCCCAGCGCGGTGCCGAGCGCGATGCCCTCGATGCCGAGCCCGAAGCCGAGCACCAGCACGATCTTGACCGCGATGTTGGCGGCAATCGAACTCACGGTGCAGCGCGCCGGCGTGGCGGTGTCGTGGCGGGCATAGAAGGTCGAGGCGGTAATCCGTACCAGCACCATCGCCGGCAGGCCGATCCCGTACGCCATCAGCGCCGTCGCCGCCTGGGCCGCAGCTTCGCGATTGAAGGCGCCGTGGGCGAAGATCGCGCGCATGATGGTGTCGGGAATGGCAACAAACACCAGCACGAACGGAAGCGCCAGCAACAGCGCCAGCGCGGCGGCGCGGTTTTGGGAGGCATCCGAACCGGCAACGTCGCCCTTGGCGAGCCGGTTCGACATTTCGGGCAGCAGCACCGTGCCGACCGCCAGACCCAGCACGCCGAGCGGCAACTGATTGATGCGGTCGCCGTAATACAGCGCCGTCAGGCTGCCGGGTTTGAGGAAGCTCGCGATGATGGTGTCGACGAACGGCGAAATGGTGACGGCGGCCGTGCCGAACGTGACGGCGGCGACCGCCTTGAAGAATTCCTTGATCTCGGGCGTGACGCGCGGCCGCCGGATATGCAGCACGATGCCGTCGCGGCGCGAGGCCCACAGCATGAAGACGATTTCCAGCACGCCGCCCAGAAGAACGCCGCAAGCTCCGGCAAACGCCGCATTGGGGAAGAACGGCGCCGCCAGAAAGCAGGCGATCATCGCCAGATTGAGGAAGTTCTGCCACGCCGCGGCGGCCCAGAACTTCTCGATCGCGTTCAGCATCGCCGAGAGCTGCACCACCACGACCGTGAGCACCAAGGTCGGGAAGGTGATGCGCGTGAAGGTGGCGGCCAGTTCCACCTGCCCCGGCTGCCCCGCAAATCCCGGTGCTATGAGCAGCACCAATGCCGGCATGAAGGTCAGTGCCAGCACCATCAACACCGCCTGCACGACAAGCTGCCACGCCAGCACGTCGTCGCCGAAGCGCGCCGCAGCATCGTGTTCGCCTTTGGCATGGAGCGCGGCATAACGCGGCAGGAACGCAGGATTGAGGGTACCGTCGCCGAAGATGGCGCGGAAATAGTTCGGGAAGCGGAATGCCACCAGGAACGCGTCGGACAGCATCCCCTTGCCGAGGACGCTCGCCATTATGACGTCGCGGATGAACCCCGTGATGCGGGACAGCAGCGTGAAGCCGCCGACGGACAGAAGTCGCTTGAACATGAATTTCCGGTAAGGCTCGGAGTCGAGAGGATGTTTCTTACTCTGCCATACTGATTCCGTCGATCCGGCGGAGCACGGCAGGAACGCGAAATTGACGGCCAAGCCTTGAACCAGAGCCGTCCAAACCCGATATTATCGTCATGCTACGGCCTCTGACGGCCGCAAGGAAGGAAAACCTATGGCTGACTTCGAGACCAACCGCGGCGTTTTCAGTAGCCGCACAGACGCGGGCGCCTTTGACGCCGGCCTGCGCAAGTACATGCTGCGGGTCTACAACCTCATGTTCCTGGCGCTGGTGGTCACTGGAGCGACCTCCTACTTCGTCTTCAACATGGCTGTCGGCGTCGATCCCGAAACGGGACGCCTGGGCCTCACCGGCCTCGGCCAGACGCTGTTCCTGTCGCCGCTGAAATGGGTGGTGATCTTTGCGCCGCTCGGCATGGTGCTGTTCATCAACATGCGCCTCAACCGGATGAGCGTGGCCGGCGCGCAAGCGGCGTTCTGGATCTTCTCCGGCCTGATCGGCCTGTCGATGGCGTCGATCTTCCTCATCTACACCGCGATGAGCATCACCCAGGTGTTCTTCGTCACCGCGGCGGCGTTCGGCGGCCTCAGCCTCTACGGCTACACCACCAAGCGCAGCCTCTCCGGTATCGGCTCCTTCCTGATCATGGGCGTGTGGGGCTTGGTGATCGCCTCGATCGTCAACATCTTCCTGCACTCGGGCATGATGAGTTGGATCATCTCGGTCGCGGGCGTCGGCATTTTCGCCGGTCTGACCGCCTACGACACGCAGCGCATCAAGGAGATGTACTATCAAGTCGGCGGCAATGAAGCGGTCGCGGGCAAAATGGCGATCATGGGCGCGCTGGCGCTCTACCTCGACTTCATCAACATGTTCCAATTCCTCTTGTCGTTGATGGGCAATCGCCGCTGATCGCGTTCAAGTTGCTGAATCACCCAAGGCCCCGGATCGTCTCCGGGGCCTTTTCGTTTGCAATAACAACGAAGGCAGCACGCGGCCAACTTGTCGCAGCAGAGCTGAGCGGCGGTGGAAAATACTTATCGGCCGCACGAAAAACCCGATGAAACAATGCGTTTCATGGTTTGCGCGCGTAAATGGTGGATTACAAATACTTCAAAATACCGCTCGCCTTCAAATCGTCATTTTTGCACCATGGCCGCGCCTTCATGGGCATCGATAACCCTCGCATTCGGCTGGCTCGAGTGTGGTTGCTTTCGCGACTTTCAAGCCCCCCAGCCCCCCAGTTGCGGGGTAGCCTTATTCAGGCCAGCCGATCTCTCCCCTACAACTTGAACTTGGCCAGCGCGGCGTTTTCCGCCGCGCGCCCCCTTTGCTTGGCCAGTGCGGATCGACTTTCGTCGATGCCGCCCTAAAGCCCCATCCTTCTGAGGATCGCGCCCATCTGGCCGAATGCGCCGCCGACGGCGCCGGTCAGGATCGAAATGCCGGTGCCGGTCGACACTGCGGCGGCCGGCGAGTCGCCCAGCAGCACCGATACCGCCAGTCCCGGCACGACGCACAATCCGCCCGCAATCGCCCCGCCGAGCGCGCCGGAGCCGTAACCGCGACCGTGAATCAGTCCGTAGAGATAACCTGCCGTCGCCGACAGCATCGCTCTTCCGAACAGAAACAGATGGATAACCACCCAGGGGGTGAGGTGCCCCGCGGCCGCCAGGATGAGCTGCAGAACCGTCCCGGCCAGGGCGGCACGAAGGACAAGGCGGGCGTCTAGGGTCAGCTTGTTTGCCATGTCCAATCTGTAACCTCGTCAGGGTTGCGAGGGAAACCCGTTTTCTCTAATGGACTTGGCCCATTAAAAAGCGTCGCAGCCGTCCATGATCGAGATTGAGGGACTCACCAAGCGCTTCGGGCCGACCACGGCCGTGGCCCACCTCAGTCTGCACGTCGCCAAAGGGGAAGTCCTGGGTTTTTTGGGACCGAACGGCGCCGGCAAGTCCACCGCAATGCGCATGATTACCGGTTTCCTTGCGCCCGACGCGGGACGCGTGACCATCTGCGGCCACGATATCGAAACCGAGACCAACGCGGCCCAAGCGAAAATCGGTTATCTGCCGGAAGGCGCCCCGGCCTACGGCGATATGACTCCCCGCCAGTTCCTCACCTTCGTCGCGCAGGTGCGCGGTTTTCGCGGTGCCGAAGCCAAGGCGCGCGTGGCGGCGGTGGTCGAGAAGACCGAGCTCGGCCCGGTGCTGGAACAGCCGATCGAGACTCTGTCGAAGGGCTTCAAGCGGCGCGTCGGACTCGCCCAGGCGATCCTGCACGATCCGCCGGTGTTGATCATGGACGAGCCGACCGACGGTCTCGATCCCAACCAGAAACATGCGGTGCGCGGCCTGCTGCGCGCCATGGCGGCGGAAAAGGCGATCATCATCTCCACGCACCTGCTCGAGGAAGTGGATGCCATCTGCACCCGCGCGGTCATCATCGACCGCGGCACGCTGGTCGCCGACGGCACGCCGGCCGAGCTTCTGGCGCGCTCGCGCTATCACAACGCGGTAACGCTCGTCCTGTCCGCGAACGAAGCCGAAGCGGCGGTCGCGCGACTGAAGACGCTTCCGGGCGTGGCGCAGATCGATCGCAAGCCGCTCGGCGACAGCGTCCGCCTGACCGCGTTTCCCAAGGGCGGCGCTCTGCTGATCGAAGCCGTCAGCGCGCTGGCGAGCCGCGAGAACTGGCGCGTGCAGGAGCTTTACGCCGAACCGGGCCGGCTCGACGAAGTTTTCCGCGCGGTGACGACCTCCGACGCGGCGCGGGCAAAGGCGGCACGTCCATGAACGTCCACTCCCGCTTCCTTCACACCATCTCGCCCATCTTCAAGCGCGAGTTTTCCGCCTACTTCGCGACGCCACTCGCTTACGTCTTTATCGTGATCTTCCTGTTCACGATGGGCGCCTTCACGTTCTATGTCGGCCATTTCTACGAGAACGGCATCGCCGACCTTTCGGTCTTCTTCGCCTATCACCCCTGGCTTTATCTCTTCCTGGTGCCGGCCATCGCGATGCGCCTTTGGGCCGACGAGCGGCGCACCGGCACGATGGAGCTGCTCCTCACCCTGCCCGTGCCGCTGTGGGCGACCGTGGTCGGCAAGTATCTCGCCGCCTGGGCCTTCACCGGCATCGCGCTTTTCCTCACCTTCCCGATCTGGCTGACGGTCAATTTCCTCGGCCAGCCGGACAACGGCGTCATCCTGGCGAGCTATATCGGCTCCTTCCTGGTCGCCGGCGGCTACCTCGCCATCGGCGCCTGCATGTCGGCGACCACCAACAACCAGGTGATCGCCTTCGTCGTCAGCGTGGTGGTGTGCTTCCTGTTCACCGTCTCCGGCTCGCCGCTGGTGCTCGACGTGTTCCGCGCCTGGGCGCCGGACGCTCTGGTCGAAGCGGTTGCCTCGTTCAGCTTCGTCACCCATTTCACCTCGATCACCCAGGGCGTGCTCGACTTACGCGATCTCGTCTTCTTCTTCTCGCTGATCGCCCTCTTCCTGGCCGCCAATGTCGTGGTGGTCGATCTCAAGAAGGGAGGCTGACGCTATGCAGCTCTCCCGCAGGAACTACGCGATTGCGGCGATCGTGCTGGCCGCGGCGGTATTCGTCGGCCTCAACATCGCGGTCAACGCCTCGATCACCACCGCCAAGATCGACCTCACCGACACGCACCGCTTCACTCTCAGCAAGGGCACGCGGAACATCGTCAAGTCGCTCAGCGAGCCGGTGACGCTGCGCTTCTTCTTCTCCAAGCAGGCCGCCGCCGAGTACGCCCAGACCCGTTCCTATGCCAGCCGCGTGCGCGATCTGCTCCGCGAGTACGCCGCCATCAGCCACGGCAAGATCGTGCTCGAGGAGATCGATCCCGAGCCGTTCACGCCGTCCGAAGACGCGGCCTCCGCCGCCGGCATCACGGCGGTGCCGACCGACACCGGCGAGACGGTCTATTTCGGCCTTGTCGGCGTCAACCGCATCGACGGCCACGATGTCATTCCTTATTTCAGCCCCGAGCGCGAAGGCCTGCTCGAATACGACATCACCAGCCTGATCTACCGGCTGTCGGCGCCCAAGAAGTACAAGATCGCGATCCTCTCCGGCCTGCCGCTCGCCGGCGACATGCAGGCGATGATGACCGGCCGCGGGCGGCCCTACGCGCTCTATCAGGAGCTGGCGCAGACCTACACCACCGACATGCTGCCGGCCGACTTCACGTCGATCCCGGCCGGCACCGACGTGCTGATGATCGTCCATCCCGGTACTCTCAGCGACGCGCAGACCTATGCCATCGACCAGTTCGTCCTCAAGGGCGGCCGCGCGCTGGTGTTCGTCGATCCCAATTCCGAGCTGGCGCAAGGCGGCGCCATGCAGCCCGGCCAGGAAGCGGCGTACTCGACCCTGCCGCGGCTGTTCCAGGCCTGGGGTATCCACTTCGATACCAAGAAGGAAATCGCCGATCTGAAGCTGGCGCAGCACGTGCAGCTCTCCCGCGAGGGCCCGGCGATGAGCTATCCGGTGTGGCTGCACCTGACCAACGATCAGTTCAGCGACTCCGATCCGGTCACCGCCAACCTCAAGGTGCTCAATCTCGGCAGCGCCGGCTCGCTCCGCCCCTTGAAGGACGCCACCACCAAGTTCACCTCGCTGATCGGCTCGTCCGACCGCGCCGGACTGATCGACGTGGCCGAGGCGCGCATGCTGGCGATGACCAATCCGGAAGCGGTCGCCTCGTCCGTCGCGCCGACCGGCGAGGAATACATCATCACCGCGCGCGTCACCGGCCCGGCCAAGACCGCCTTCCCCGGCGGCGCTCCCGCCGGCGCGACGGCTCCGCAAGTGACGAGCGCGAAGAACATCAACGTCATCGTGATGGCCGATACGGACATCTTCAAGGACGAGTTCTGGGTCCGCGTCGAGCAGCTTTACGGCAAGACCATCGCCGCACCGTTCGCCAACAACGATTCCTTCGTGCTCGGCGCCATCGAGAACCTGACCGGCTCGACCGATCTCATTTCGCTCCGGACACGCGCCACCAACGACCGGCCGTTCCTCGTGGTGCGGGAAATCCAGGCCCAGGCCGAGCGCGATTTCAAGCAGCAGGAAGATGCGCTGAAGGCCAAGCTCACCGACACCGAGCAGCAGCTCAAGGCGCTGCAGTCGGGGCAAGACGGCCAGAACCGGCCCAGCGCGCAGACCGGCATCACCGCCCAGCAGCAGAAGGCAATCGAAGCTTTCAAGCGGCAGCTCACCGAGATCCGCACCCAGCTCCGTCAGGTGCAGCACAATCTGCGCCAGGACGTCGATGCGCTCGGCGATACGCTCGCCTTCATCAACATCGTACTCGTCCCGATGCTGGTCGCCGTGTTCGCGCTCGTGCTGGCCTGGATCCGCCGGCGCCGTCGCGCCCGCGCCATCCATCTGTGAGACCATCATGAACGTCGCTGCATTCCTGAGCCGCCGCGACCGCCGATTGATGGCGCTTCTCGTTCTCGCCATCGTCAGCATCGGCCTGGCACTCGGCGCGGTCTATTACCGCGAAGCCGTATTGGCGCCGCGCTACAAGCCGATGCCGGTGTTCCCGTGGCTCGCCCACATGCTGAACAAGGGCGACGTCACCCGCGTCTATATCGTATCGAAGAAATACGGCGCCTTCACCGTCGCCTTCGTGCCGCAAAAGGGATGGGTGCTGCCGGACAAGGGCAACTATCCGGCCTCGTTCGAGACGGTGAAGCAGACCCTCCTCGCCATCGCGGCAATGCAGACGGTCGAACCCAAGACCGACCGTCCCGAATGGTTTCATTACGTCGATCTCGACTCGCCGCCGCAGGGCAACGGCATCAACATCACGCTGGCAGGTGAAAAAGGCCACGTCATCGCCTCGATGATCGTCGGCAAGACCGAGCCGCTCGGCGACGATCTCGGCGTGTTCGTCCGCCGCGCCGGCGAGAACCAGAGCTATCTCGCCAGGAGCCCCGCCGAGATCAAAGCCGACCCCGCCGAATGGATGGACAAGACCGTCATCGGCATTGCCGCAAGCCGCGTCGCCTCCGCCGAGGTGAAACCGGCGACCGGTCCGGCTTATACCGCCGCGCGCGCCAAACCCGATGACGGCTTCGTCATTGCGCCACTGCCCAGGGGCCGCGAACTCGCCTATGCCGGCGCCGCCGACGCCACGGCCAATGCCCTCAGCGATTTCGGCTTCGACGACATCCGCCGCTCGACCGATTTCGACTTCGCCGATGGCGCCCGCCTCACGATCCACACCTTCGACGGGCTTTCGGTCACGGTTAATCTGGTCGCGCAGGACAACGCCACCTGGGCCAGCGTTTTCGCCGAAGCCTCGCCGGGCAATCATGCCACTGCCAAGGAAGCCCTGGCGATCAATGCCCGCGCCGGCGGCTGGGCCTTCAAACTGCCCGCCTACAAAGTCACCGCCTTCGCCCCGCCGCTGGAAAGCCTGCTGAAGGCGAAGAAATAAAACTGCGCAGTTTCCCCATTGCGCATCTGCCATGCGCTGCGCGGGACGGTTCGTAAAAATCGCAGAATAACGCGCAAAATCGATTGCCATGCGCAGAGGGGATGGCTCCGGTTCGCTCTCCGGCTCTGCTCAATTGCGGTCCGTCGTGTCAGCTTGCAGGCTCAGTTTGCCGCAGGACCATGCCATGAGAACCATCATCGAGCCGTTCCGCATCAAGGTCGTGGAGCCAATCCGCATGACGACGCGCGACGAGCGCGAATGCTTCGTCGCCTCGGCGGACTACAACCTTTTCGGCCTGCATTCCGACGACGTGCTGATCGATCTTCTCACCGACTCCGGCACCTCGGCGATGAGCGCGGCGCAGCAGGCGGCCCTGATCGGCGGCGACGAATCCTACGCCGGCAGCCCGTCCTTCTTCCGCTTCGAAGCGGCGGTGAAGAGCCTGTTCCCGTTCAAGCACATCCTGCCGACCCATCAGGGCCGTGCGGCGGAAGCGATCCTGTTCTCGGTGCTTGGCGGCTCGCACCGGCAGGTGCCGTCGAACACCCACTTCGACACCACCCGCGCCAACATCGAAGCGACCGGCGCCGAAGCGGTCGATCTGGTCATCGAAGAAGGCCACGACCCCGACAATCTGCACCCCTTCAAGGGCAACATGGATACCGCCAAGCTGGAGCGGTTCCTCGCCAACGCCGGCGATGCGGTGCCGTGCGTGATGATGACCGTCACCAACAACGCCGGCGGCGGCCAGCCGGTGAGCCTCGCCAATATCCGCGAAACCGCGGCGCTGGCGCACAAGTACGGCAAGCCCTTCATCATCGACGGCTGCCGCTTCGCCGAGAACGCCTACTTCATCAAGCTGCGCGAGCCGGGCCAGGAAGGCCGTCACGTCGAAGCCATCGTGCGCGACATGTTCGCGGTCGCCGACGGCATGACCATGAGCGCCAAGAAGGACGCCTTCGCCAATATCGGCGGCTGGCTGGCGCTCAACGACGATCATCTGGCGCAAAGCGTACGCGAGCGGCTGATCCTGACCGAAGGCTTTCCGACCTACGGCGGGCTCGCCGGACGCGATCTCGACGCCATCGCGCAAGGCCTCAAGGAAATTGTCGACGAGGATTACCTCGCCTATCGCATCCGCACCGCCTCCTACATCGCCGAACGGCTCGAAAAGCTCGGCGTGCCGACGGTGAAGCCCTCGGGCGGGCATGCGATTTTCATCAACGCCAAGAAATTCCTGCCGCATATCCCGCCGCTGGAATATCCCGGCCAGGCGCTGGCGGTGGCGATGTATATCGAGGGCGGCATCCGCAGTTGCGAGATCGGCACCGTGATGTTCGGCCGTCATCCCGACGGCTCGGAGCATCCCGCGCCGATGGAGCTGGTCCGCATGGCCCTGCCCCGCCGCGTCTACACGCAAAGCCACGCCGACTACATCGTCGAAGTGTTCGAGACCATCGCCAAGAACAAAGACAAGCTGACCGGCATGCGCATTACCTGGGAGCCGGAACGCATGCGCCACTTCTCCGCGAAGTTCGAGCCGATCAGCTAGATCCCGCAGGACTTGTTCTTCGCCTCGGGCACCGCCAGGAACGTGATCGTCTCCGGATCGAACGTCACCGTGCCCGCCTTGGCCGGAACACCTTTCAGCACGGGCAGTTTGCCGTCCTTGGTCAGCGCCAGCGTCCGCCCGTTCAGACGAACGCCACCATCATCGATCTTCGCTTCCGACAGCGTGTAGCGCTGGGCCCGAGACGCAAGCTGCAGCGACGACGGCTTGGCATCGTTGTTGATGACGAGCAGCGTCACCCCGCCCTTCACGCCTGCTTCGCAGTGGGCATAGACATGCAGCCCTTGCTGGAGCGGAACGGTGCTGTCGAGCACAGTCGTCCCCATCAGCCGCCGCCACAGCAGCGCCGCCCAATAGTTCGGCCGCGGCTTGAGAGTCTTCTCGTCGATCATGCCGTAATCGGAAATCGCCAGGGTGTTGTGCATCACCGTCTGCACGCCGTCTTTCGCCAGCCGCCCGAGCTGGTCGAGATAGCGGAAGCTGTCGGCAAAGGTCTTGGCCCACGGATTGCCGCCGCAGGCTGCATCGCCGACTTCGGTCAGCCATAACGGCTTGCCCGGCCCGTAGTGGTCGCGCAAGGACGCATAAACCGCACGCGCGCCGGAAGTGCGGGCAAGCCACTCCTCCGACAGCGCCTTATCCAGCGTCTGCTTGCCGTGGCAGCGTTCGGACACATCGCCGTAGTGATGATAGGAGAACGCATCGACGCCCGGCCCGCTCGCCGTCTCCATTGCCGCAGCACTCATGAAATCATTGCGGCCTTCCGCCGGGTTGCCGGGGCCGGGCTTATCGCCAACCGCTCCGGGACCAAGCACCAGCGTGCCCGGCGAGGTCTCTTTCAGGAACGCGCGCCAGAGTTTGAAATCGCGGCCCCATTGGGCGGCGTCGTAGCCCTTCGGCACGCTCATCAAAGCGACCAGCGAAGGCTCGTTGGCAAATTCGGCCGCCGCGATCTCGCCGCCGATGCTTTTGGTATAGGCGAGCCAGGGCTTGGCGGTTTCGGGCGTCCAGACGCCGTTCGCATCGCGCGTTCCGGTCGACAGCGCGAACGAGGTCACGATCTTGGCATCGACCGCGTGCGCGAAATCGACCACGCCCTTCCACTGCGCCCGCGTCAGCAGGCCGTTGAATCCGGCCGGCGGCTTGGCGGGCGGCGTATCGGTATCGGCGAAATAAGTCGCGTTGGCCCAGGTGCCGCTGACCCGCACATAGGAAGGCCCCAGCGCCGCCGCCAGCATTCTGAGCCGCGGGTTATAAAGGTCCTTGGGCGTGCGATAGGCGTAGATCTTCGGGTCCATCCCGGCCGGGGTCGGGCCATCGGGAGCGACATCCGGGGCGCCATAAGGCTTCCAGAACGCCCCGCCGGTCACCTCGATCATCTCGACGTTGTAGGACTGGAACCGGGCATCGACGGTCCCGAGTTTGGGCAGCGCCCCCGGATTAACGGCGGGTGCGGCCTCAGCGGCGGCAAAAACGGCGGCGGACGCCAGCAACGAGGCGAGAATTCTCATGTGCGGAACCTCAGAATCGGCACGAAACGATACCACCAGTGGAGGTCGATTCGCGGCTGCGGAACGGCCCGCTGGGGTTGCACAACATATTGTGACAGCAGGGTTGCGCGCCCCCCCCGTTGGCGATAGAGCATCCCCTTAACCTGCAATTTGGCCGGAACCGGGTGCGACATTCGTGCGCCCGTCCACGCGCGCGAGAACAAAATGCCGAAACGTGAAGACATCCATACCGTGCTGATCATCGGTGCGGGCCCCATCGTCATCGGCCAAGCGTGCGAGTTCGACTACTCCGGCGCCCAGGCTTGTAAGGCGCTGCGGCAGGAAGGCTATCGCGTGGTGCTGGTGAACTCGAACCCGGCCACGATCATGACGGACCCGCAGCTCGCGGACGCCACTTACATCGAGCCGATCACCGCCACCTTCCTGGAAAAGATCATCAAGCGCGAGCGCGAGAACGTCCCGGCCGGGCGCACCTTCGCGCTGCTGCCGACCATGGGCGGCCAGACGGCGCTCAACGCGGCATTGACCCTTCGTAAGCGCGGCATCCTCGAGAAGTACAATGTCGAGCTGATCGGCGCCTCCGCGGAGGCCATCGACAAGGCCGAGGACCGCGAGCAGTTCCGCCAGGCGATGATCAAGATCGGCCTCGACGTGCCGCGCGGCATGACCCTCAAAGGCTATCTGCGCCACAAGAAGGACAGCCACGGCAACTTCCTCTACGACGACCAGAACAATCCGGTGATGGAGCTGTCGCCGGAGGCGTTCACCCACGCGCTCGAAGCGCTCGAGCATGTCGGCCTGCCCGCCGTGATCCGGCCCAGCTTCACGCTCGGCGGCACCGGCGGCGGCATCGCCTACAACCGCGACGAATTCTTCGAGATCGTCGAAGCCGGTCTCGACGCCAGCCCGGTCAACGAGGTGCTGATCGAAGAATCCGTGCTCGGCTGGAAGGAATTCGAGATGGAAGTCGTGCGCGACAAGCGCGACAACGCCATCATCGTCTGCTCGATCGAGAACATCGATCCGATGGGCGTGCATACCGGCGACTCCATCACCGTCGCCCCCGCCCTCACCCTGACCGACAAGGAATTCCAGCGCATGCGCACGGCCTCCATCGCCGTGCTGCGCGAGATCGGGGTCGAGACCGGCGGATCGAACGTGCAGTTCGCGGTCAATCCGAAAGACGGCCGCATGGTCATTATCGAGATGAACCCGCGCGTGTCGCGCTCCTCGGCGCTGGCCTCCAAAGCCACCGGCTTCCCGATCGCGAAGGTCGCCGCCAAGCTCGCGGTCGGCTACACGCTGGACGAAATCCAGAACGACATCACCAAGGTCACTCCGGCCTCGTTCGAGCCGACCATCGATTATGTCGTGACCAAGATTCCGCGCTTCGCGTTCGAGAAATTCCCCGGCGCCGAGCCGGTTCTGACCACTGCGATGAAGTCGGTCGGCGAAGCGATGGCGATCGGGCGCACCTTTGCGGAGTCGCTGCAAAAAGCACTGCGCTCGCTCGAAACCGGGCTCACCGGCCTCGACGAAATCGACATGCCGGAGGATCCTGCCGACATCACCGAGATTTTGGGACAAACCCATCCCGACCGCATCCGCCGCATCGCGCAGGCCATGCGCCAGGGCTTCCCGGTTTCCGAAATCGCCGAGATCACCAAATACGATCCGTGGTTCCTGGGCGAGATCGAAGCCATCCTGAAGGTCGAAGCGGACGTCAAAGCCTCCGGCCTGCCCGCCGACGCCGCCGCGCTGCGCCGCCTGAAGAGCATGGGCTTCTCCGACAAGCGCCTCGCCAAGCTGACCGGCAAGACCGAGAAGGAAGTGCGGTATGCCCGCGTCCACGTCGGCGTACGGCCCGTCTACAAGCGCATCGATACCTGCGCCGCCGAATTCAAGGCGATGACGCCGTATATGTACTCGAGCTACGAGACCGGCCCGGCGCCCGAATGCGAAAGCGCGCCCACCGACGCCAAGAAGATCATCATTCTCGGCGGCGGCCCCAACCGCATCGGCCAGGGCATCGAATTCGACTATTGCTGTTGCCACGCCGCCTTCTCGCTCTCGGCGCAGGGCTATGAGACCATCATGGTCAACTGCAATCCCGAAACCGTGTCGACCGACTACGACACCTCGGACCGGCTCTATTTCGAGCCGCTGACCGCCGAAGACGTGCTCGAAATCGTCGACAAGGAGCAGACCAACGGCACGCTGGCGGGCGTGATCGTGCAGTTCGGCGGCCAGACGCCGCTGAAGCTCGCCAATCGCCTGGTCGAAGAAGGCGTTCCGATCCTCGGCACCTCCGCCGACGCCATCGACCTCGCCGAAGACCGCAAGCGCTTCCAGAAGCTGTTGCAGGATCTCAACCTCAAGCAGCCGCGCAACGCCACCGCCATGACGGCGGAAGAGACCATCGCGGCGGCACGCGAGATCGGCTACCCGGTCATCCTGCGCCCCTCCTACGTGCTCGGCGGCCGCGGCATGGTCGTCGTCACCAGCGAGGAACAGACCAAAGCCGCGGTGAAATCGGGCGAGCTGTTCGCAATCTCCGGCAAGAACCCCGTCCTGATCGACGGCTTCCTCAACCGCGCCACCGAAGTCGACGTCGACGCCATCTGCGATGCCGACGGTAACGTCTTCATCGCCGGCATCATGGAGCATATCGAGGAAGCCGGCGTGCATTCGGGCGACAGCGCCTGCGCCATTCCTCCGCATTCGCTGCGCCGCGAGACCATCAAGGAAATCGAGCGCCAGACCATCGCCATGGCCCGCGCCCTCAAGGTTCGCGGCCTGATGAACGTGCAGTACGCGGTGCAGAACGGCGACGATATCTACGTGCTGGAAGTGAACCCGCGCGCCTCGCGGACGGTGCCGTTCGTGGCCAAGGCGATCAACCTGCCGGTGGCGGCCATCGCCGCGCGCGTCATGGCGGGCGAAAAGCTCTCCGAGATTCCGCATTCCAAGGCCCGCACCACCCGCATCTGCGTCAAAGAAGCGGTGCTGCCGTTCGCGCGCTTCCCCGGTGTCGACACCCTGCTCGGCCCGGAAATGAAATCCACCGGCGAAGTGATGGGCCGCGACAGCGATTTCGGCCGCGCCTTCGCCAAGAGCCAGATCGGTGCCGGCGCCAAACTGCCGCAATCGGGCACGGTGTTCATCTCCCTGCGCGAAGCCGACAAGGCGGACGTGATCGATCCGGCCCGCAACCTGATCGCGATGGGATTCAAGATCGTCGCCACCCGCGGCACCGCCAAGGTACTGGAAGCGGCCGGACTGCCGGTCAAGGCGATCAACAAGGTCCGCGAAGGCCGCCCGCACATTGTCGACGCGATCAAGAACGGCGAAGTGCAGCTCGTCTTCAACACGACGCAAGGCGCCCGCGCGGTGTCCGACTCGATGTCGATCCGGCGTACGGCCCTGACCATGAAGGTGCCCTATTACACCACTATGGCGGGGGCGGCGGCGGCGACCGAGGCGATTGCGGCCCTGCGGGCGGGCACGCTCGACGTGCGTCCGTTGCAATACCGGCCCCCGCAAGAAGATTTCCTCTCGGATTGACAAGGGCTTACCCAAGGCACCCCGCAACCCGGCCACCCTTGCAGTCGCAGGCAAGCGGCTTTAGAGTTTGGCCTGTATCCGCTTCGAGCGGGAATTTGGAATTCCCGTAAGTTCAAGGCGTTAGCGGAGCCCTTTCATTTCCGCGTCCGGCCGTCGGGCCTCGCGTCAGCGGGAAGGAGAGGTTTTGTCGATAGTAGGGAAACCATGGAACGCATTCCGATGACCGCCTCGGGCTACAAAGCCCTGGAAGTGGAGCTGGATCAGCTGAGAAACGTCGACCGCCACGAAATCATCAAGGCGATCGCGGAAGCGCGGGCCCATGGCGATCTCTCCGAAAACGCCGAGTATCACGCCGCTAAGGAACGTCAGTCGTTCATCGAAGGCCGCGTCATCGAGCTCGAAGACCAGATCGGCCGCGCCGACGTCATCGACGTGTCACGCCTGTCGGGATCGACCGTGAAGTTCGGCGCCACCGTGACCATCGTCGACGAAGACACCTCCGAGGAGCGCAAATTCCAGATCGTCGGCGATCTCGAAGCCGATGCGAAGAACGGCCGCATCTCGATCTCCTCGCCGATCGCCCGCGCCATCATCGGCAAGAACAAGGGCGACACCGTCGAAGTTGCCACCCCCGGTGGTGCGCGGAGCTACGAGATCCTCAAGGTCGAGTGGATTTAGCCTGCGCTATCGCGCATCCGGCGCCCTCTTCCTTCCTACCCCGCGGAGCATAGCTCTGCGCACTTGCTGCTTGCGCAAGTAGCGAGCGGGAAATTGCGCCTTAAAACGCCAAAGCGCACCGCCCGCCTGTCCGGCAGGAAGTGCGCCTCACGCTAACCATATCGCGGACCGCCGTCCCAACAAGCGCCGCGCGGTTGGAAACCCTATTTCGACGGTTCGAACTTAATCGGAACCTTGATCGAGCCGGTGCGCGAGCCGACCGGCAGTGCTTCGGCGACGCACAACGCAGCCTTGTCGAATCCCGCCGCCGGAGCCGGCGCCTCTAGGACTTTGCAATCACTGAGTTTGCCGTCGGCCGCAGTGCACTCCAGCATCACGCTGGCCGCCTGCTTCGAACTGGCAAATTTGCTCGCGCAACTCGCAAATTGCTCCGCCAAGCTACCTGCCATTGCCGGAGTCGCGATCAACATCGCCGCGGCTGCGCCGGCAACAAACATACCATATTTCATGGTGCTCATTTCAACCCACCCGTTTAAAGCCTACCGGTCTGAGCGCCGGATCGGTCGAACGATAAGTGACACTGATTAAAAATCCGTCGCGCAGCCCAATCCGGAAGCGAAGCTTGGCAGTAATGATTAACGCATAGTTAGCACTGTTCCCCGTGCTTAACCGCCCGTCAGGAAAGTGTGGAGGACCGCGTTAAGCCGATGGTGAATATCTGTACGCCATAGTGCGTTGTCCGGGCTGAACCCGGACGGGGGAATTAAAAGGATTGGCAGTAATGGGCTTTCGTCTGGCGGATATGCCGCTTCTCGTGAAGATCGCCTTCGCGCCGACCGTAGCGCTTATCGCGCTGGCGGGCGTGGCGTGGGTGTCTATCAACGCACAGAAAAACGCCGCGCAGGATCTGCGCAACGTGGTCGACGTCGAAATGGTGAAGAGCCTGGAGATGAAAAACATCGCCCAGCGCATCCAGGACGCTCACGGACAAGTGTATATGTTGCTGACGCATCAGGCCGGCAAGATCGACACCGGCAAGATTGATGCGCAGACCAAAGAGGTCGTTGCCAGCTTCGCCTCCATCGAAGCAAGCCTGAAGGCACTCGAACCGAAGATGAGTGCCGATCAGAAGCCGATGGTGGTCAAGCTCGAGAAACAGGTCGACGAGACCAAGAGCGCCGTCGACCTCGTCGGTTCGATGATGAGCGCCGACTTCTCGGCCGCCGTCAGCTTCATCGATCCGTTCGAGAAAAGCTATCAGGGCATGCTCTCGACACTCGATCAGGTCGTGAAGTCGACCACCGACGCGACCAATGCGCGGGCCAAGGCCAGCGCCGAGCATTCCGAAGCCACCGAGCAATCGATCAGCACGATCGCGATCATTACGCTGCTTCTGGTCGGCTTGCTGGCGGCATTGCTCGTGGTGATGATCCGCCGCGACGTGAAGAAAATCGCCGACGCCACCGAGTCCCTGGCCGGCGGCAATACCAACGTCGATCTGGAAGCCATGGAACGCGGCGACGAGTTCGGCGCCATCGTCAAATCGCTCTTGGTGTTCCGTGACAACGAGGCGCGTCTGGTCGAGGCCCGCCGCGAACAGGAAGAGACCCGCAAGGCCGTCGACACCGTCGTCTCCTCGCTGGCTTCCGCCCTCACCAGCCTGGCGGCGGGCGATCTCACCCACCGCATCAAGGACGAGTTCAAGGCCGGCTATTCCAAGGTGCGCGACGACTACAACGCCGCCATGCACAAGCTGGAAGACACGCTGCGCGTCATCTGGCAGGTGATGTACAACGTCCAGGCCGGGTCCGCCGAAATCTCGCGCGCGTCCGACGATCTGTCGCGCCGCACCGAACATCAGGCGGCCACGCTCGAAGAAACCGCCGCCACGATCGACAACATCACCGCGACCGTGAAGCGGACCGCCGAAGGCGCTCTCAACGCCCGCGATGCGGTATCGACCGCCAAGGAAGACGCGACCCGTACCGGCGCCGTCGTCACCGATGCGGTTTCCGCGATGCACGAGATCGAAAAGAGCGCGGCGCAAATTACCGCCATCATCGGCGTCATCGACGAGATCGCCTTCCAGACCAACCTCCTCGCCCTCAACGCCGGTATCGAAGCGGCGCGTGCGGGCGATGCGGGCAAGGGCTTTGCGGTGGTGGCGAGCGAAGTGCGTGCACTGTCGCATCGTTCCGCCGACGCCGCCAAGCAGATCAAGGCGCTGATCGGCACCTCGACGACCAAGATCAACCAGGGCGTCGGTCTGGTGGTCGAAGCCGGCAAGGCGCTCGATCGTATCGTCACCCAGGTCACCGAGATCAACGACGTCGTCAATGCGATCTCCGCCTCGGCCCAGGAAGAATCGAGCAGCCTCGCCCAGGTCAACACCGCGGTGGCCGAACTCGATGGCGTCACGCAGGGCAATGCGGCGATGGTCGAAGAGTCGACCGCGTCGAGCCATTCGCTGGCGCAGGAAACCGAAAACCTCGCCGCCCTGCTCGGCCGCTTCAAGGTCAATGGAGTCGACGGTCAGGTCGTCACCAGCCACGCTGCGAAGAGCAAGCCCGTCGAAACGCCGAAGGCGGCTGCCAAACCGGCTTCCAAGCCTGCGGCCAAGTCGGCACCCAAGCGCGAGAAGGTTGCGGTCAATGCCGGAGCGGCGCCCGCCACCGAAGCGGCTGCCACCGACGACTGGGTGGAATTCTAGTCATGAAAAATGGGGAGCGATCGCTCGCTCCCCTGCTGCCAATCAAATCCAGAACTTACGGCCCTCCTCGCGGAGGGCCGTTTTTCTATTTGGGCAGAAGCTTTTCGATGGCGTCGAGATAGCCGACGAAGGCGGTGCGGCCCTGGTCCGTGATGGTGACGCGCGTCAGGGGTTTGCGTCCGGCGTAGGTCTTCTCGATCTCGACGTAGCCCGCCTCCTCCAGCTTGCGCAATTGGACCGAGAGGTTGCCGTCGGAGGCCTGCAGCTTGGCCTTGAGCTCGTTGAAGTCGGCGTGCCCCGCCCCGGCCAGGTAGGCCATGACGCCCAGCCGCAACCGTCCATGGATCACGTCGTCGATCCGGCTGATGTCGAAATCGTCGCTCATGACTTGTGTTCGTCCATCGCCAGCTTGATGCCGGGCACGGTGAGCAGCATCAGCAGACCGGCACCCATCACCAGCGTCAGGTACGGCGTATCGATCAGAAGCGCGATGATGAACGCGAACAGATACGACGCCAGTCCCGCAAAGAACATCCAGCTCCGTCGTGCCAGCGCGCCGGACGCGAACCAGGCGGTGCCGTAGAAGGCGTAGATCACCGGCACATAGGCGGCCTGAACCACCGGACTATGCAGATCGCGCGCGATCAGGATTGTCGTCAGAAAGCAGACCATCACGCCGGCGCCGCACGCCGACCAGACGACGCCGAAGGTTGCGTTCTGGGCGCTTGCGACCGGCTTGTTGCCGCGCATCAGGCGGAAATACATCGCCAGCCAGAAGGCCGTGAAGATCAAGCTGGCGCCGATCCACAACGGCCCTGCGCCGATCCGGAAGGGCACCAGCCCGTTCTGCATCGCCCCATCCATGAAGCTCGCCGCCCCGAACACCACGCCGGCACCGGCGAGGAAAATGCCGCCCATGATCGGGCCCTTGCGGCCGCTTTCGGCCATCTGGCGCAGGAACGAGATGTCTTCTTGCAGGGAAGTCTGGTCGCCCATAGTCGAGTCTCCGTTGCTGAGGTTGTTTTAAGCCTGACCGGCAATGCCGCGCCAGATGCCGCCTGCGAGCGGCCGCTTGGCGGCCCCCGCCAGAAGCACCAGCGTCGCGACGATGCCGTAGATGAACTCCGAGGTGCCGACCTCGACGAGATGCGCCGAACGCACCGCCCAGGGGAAGAACGAGGTCGGATAGAGAAGCTGCGCGGCCGTCATCACCGAGAACAGCAGACCCATCACCAGCGCCCTCCGCGCCAGCGAGCCCTTGAGTCGGGTGACGATAAACAGCGCGATGATCGCCCACAGCGTGCCGCGCAGAATCTGGAACAGCACCGTGGGGACGAACGCGATGTGGATGCCGTTTTCGTAATAGGCCCGCACCGCCGCACTCTGCCAGGCGATTAAAAAGCCGGCGCCGTAATAGAGAACGACGTAGATCGGAGCCATGATCGCGATGCGCCGCGTCAGGGTGGTGGGCACCGGCTGGGCTGCGGAGGGCTCGGGCCGGAACAGCAGCGCGCCAACGAACGCCGTGACGGCCGCCGAAATGGCGCTCATCGCAGTGATCTGGCCGACCGCCACGAGCGGCAGCTTCAGGCTTTCGTTGAACCACAGCGTCTCGATCTGCATCATCGCGCTGCAGATGAGGAAATTGGCGGCGAACAGCAGCACGAACAGACGCCAGCCTCGCACGCGCGCGGTCGCGGCGATCGCCGCCAGGACCACGGCGAACAGCGCATTCACCACCAGCATCGCCTGCCCGGACGTCAGCGGCCCGTCCGCAATGGCCGGCGGCAAATGGATCGGGATCGCGATCCCGCCCACGATGGTTCCGGAGATGGCGGCGAGCCACAGAGCGAAAGTCTTCAGGACCAGGAGCGGAACAGCGAAAGCGGACGCGCGCGGAGCGGCGTTCATAGTGAGATCGGTCATCGGGTTCTCCAAACCATCGAACTGGGGTTGAGCGGGAATGGGGCGTCAGCGACGCGCGGCTCGGCACTGCCGGATTGAAGAAGCTGCTCGGCCATCAGCACGGCGAACAACACGGCCGACGGCACCGCGCGGCTGACGAGGACGCCCTGCAACCGCGCCGCGACGTAGATCGCGACGGCGGACCACACGACGCCGCGGAACGGTCCGAACATTGGCTGCGGCCGGATGGACGTCGCCTGCGCAACCATCGCTGTGAGGATCGCGGCGACCAAAAGCGCCAGCCACAGCGCTTCGGTTTTCAAAATCCACTTCACCGCCGTTTCCGGCAGGGTTTGTTCCGCTTCGGCTGTTCCGGCCGCCACAATCGTGCGCATGGGCTCTGGGCCTCTCCAATCTTGGGCAAACCATAGCGAAAGTACTTCATAATGTAAAGTACTTCATCAGCATCCAACTCCCAGACTGACTGCCGCATGCCAAGGCTTTGAAGTTAAAAACTCTTTCCTTGCAGAGCGGACCTGTTCACTGTGCGCGGCGCAAAAAGTGGCGTGTCTGAAATCGGGACGCCGCACCGGAATCGAAGAAAAGAGTGGGGACCCTGCCGTGAGTACTGGCGCGAAGAAAGTCACCGAGATGACGGTCCGGGGAATTCTCCTCGGCATCGCCATCACCGTCGTGTTCACGGCGGCGAACGTCTACATCGGGCTGAAAGTCGCCCTAACCTTCGCGACCTCGATCCCGGCGGCGGTGATTTCGATGGCCGTACTCGCCGCCTTCAAGAATTCCTCGATCCTCGAGAACAATATCGTGCAGACGGTCGCTTCGGCCGCTGGCACGCTGTCGGCGATCATCTTCGTCCTGCCGGGTCTGGTCATCATCGGCTGGTGGACGGGCTTTCCGTTCTGGACCTCGTTCGGCATCTGCGCCGCGGGCGGCGTGCTCGGCGTTCTGTTCACGATCCCCTTGCGCCGCGCGATGGTGACGACCTCCGACCTGCCCTATCCCGAAGGCGTGGCGGCAGCGGAAGTGCTGCAAGTCGGCGCCAAGGCCCGCGAAGAAAAGAGCGCCGATTCCAACGAAGGTCTGCTCGCGGTGGTCTGGGGCGCGGTCGGTGCCGCGGCGATGTCGCTGATTACGGCCAGCCGTCTCGCGGTCGGCGAAGCAGCCGGCGCCTTCAAAGCGGGGCCCGGTTATTCGAGCTACGGCATGCAGTTCTCGCTGGCGCTGATCGGCGCCGGCTATCTCGTCGGCCTGTCGGTCGGCGTCGCCATGCTGTTCGGCATCTTCATCGCGTTCGGCGCGGCGCTGCCCATGCTCACCAGCCAGACACCGTTCGCCGGCGGCGATATCTCGGCTTTTGTCGAAGGCATCCGTTCCCGCGAGGTACGCTTCATCGGCGCCGGCGCCATTGCGGTCGCCGCGATCTGGACCTTGACCAAGCTCGCCGGCCCGGTGGTGAGCGGCGTCATCTCGACCATGGGCGCGCACAAGGCTTCCAAAACCGCCGGCGGCGATACGCGCGATGTCGACCTGTCGCCGGTCTGGATCGTCGTCCTCACCGTCGCTTCGCTCACCTTGATCGGCTTTCTGCTGCAGACCTTCCTGGCCGGCACACCACTCGCCGCCTCGACCGCCAAGCTGATCTGGACCGCCCTGCCCTTCATCTTCATCGTCGGCTTCGCGGTCGCCGCCATCACCGGCTACATGGCAGGCCTGATCGGCGCTTCCAACAGTCCGCTGTCGGGCGTCGGCATTCTCGCCGTCCTGTTGTGCGCCGTGTTGTTCGTGGCTGTCGTGGCACCCGGACCCGGCGAACGCAAAGCGCTGGTGGCGTTCGCGCTGTTCGCCACCGCCATCGTGTTCTCGATCGGCACCATCGCCAACAACAACCTGCAAGACCTGAAAACCGGCCAACTCGTCGGCGCAACGCCGCGGGCGCAACAGTGGGCCCTCATCATCGGCGTGATCGCCGGTGCGCTGGTGATCCCGCCGGTACTGAACCTGCTCAACCAAGCGAGCGGCTTTGCCGGCGCTCCGCATCTGCCGACCCAGGTCGGCGCACCGCTCGGCGCACCGCAAGCGAACCTCATCGCCGCGTTGGCGCAGGGCGTGATCGAGCAGAACATCCCGTGGATGCGCATCATCCAGGGCGGCGCGATCGGCGTCGGTCTGGTGATCCTCGACGAAGTGATGGGCAAGCTGAAATGGATCCGCCTGCCTCCGCTCGCGGTCGGCATGGGCATCTATCTGCCGATGGCGGTGACGCTGCCGGTGGTGATCGGCGCCGTGATCGGCCACTTCTACGATATGTGGGCCAATCGCCGGAAGGACCCCGAACATCCCAAGCGCCTCGCGGTGCTGGTGGCGTCCGGCATGATCGTCGGCGAAAGCCTGTTCGGCGTGCTGTATGCCGGCCTGATCGTCGCGGCCCAAGTCGGGTACATCAAAGTCGCCGACGCGGGTGCTCCGCTGGCGCTGGTGGGTGCCAACTTCGCACCCGCGACCGCCGTCGCCTGGGGCGTGTTCGGCGCGATCATTGCGCTGCTGTATGGATGGGAATTACGCCGCGTAAAGAGATCTTCTTGAATTAGACAAAGCAGGCATCGCTGAGCTGCCTGAAATGTGTGCAAAACGTAGAGACAGCCGCGGTTTTCTCGCGTCACACCGACGCACAACGGCGGCTGCAGCCACCTTTTCTTAGAATCTCCGCGACTAGAATCCGCGCGCCACTAAACGTCGGATTCGAAGTTTGAGTATTCCGGGCTTCCGGCTGAAGGAGATCACTGTCCGAGGCATCCTCCTCGGCGCCCTCATCACGTTCGTCTTCACCGCGGCGAACATCTACATCGGCCTGAAGGTCGCGTTCACGTTCGCCACATCGATTCCGGCAGCCGTGATCTCGATGGCGGTGTTGTCGGTGTTCCGGAATTCCTCGATCCTCGAGAACAACATCGTGCAGACGATGGCGTCGGCGGCGGGCACGCTGTCGGCGATGGTATTCGTGCTGCCCGCCCTCGTCATCGTCGGCTGGTGGAGCGGCTTTCCGTTCTGGACCTGCTTTGCGGTATGCGCCAGCGGCGGCGTGCTCGGCGTCCTGTTCACGATCCCGCTTCGCCGCGCCATGGTGACCAATTCCGACCTGCCCTATCCCGAAGGTGTCGCCGCGGCGGAGGTTCTCGAAGTCGGCCACATGATCGGTCCCGATGCCAAAGGCGAGACGCGTGTCGGATTGCGCGCCGTCATATTCGGCACGCTGGCGTCGATCCTCATGGCGATCCTGCAGGCCACGCGTTTGATGTCGACCGAATTGAGCAGCTTCTTCCGCGTCGGTCCGGCGGCGACGAGTTTCACGATGTCGTTTTCGCTGGCGCTGTTGGGCGCCGGCTATCTCGTCGGATTATCGGTGGGTCTGGCGATGCTGCTGGGCGTCGCCATCGCATGGCTCGGCGCGGTGCCGATCCTGTCGCTGAGCATTCCGCAGAACGGCGCGCCTCTGACGAGCTACGTCACTGGCATCTGGTATCATAATGTGCGCTTCATCGGTGCCGGCGCGATGGGCGTAGCGGCGCTGTGGACCCTGCTGAAGTTGATCGCGCCGGTGGTGCGGGGCGTCGTCGCTACGGTAAAGGCTTCGCGCGTTTCCAAAACCGCCGGTGACGATCGCGACCGCGATCTGTCGCCTCGATGGATTATCGCCTTGACCGTTGTGTGCCTGACGGTCGCCGCGTTCCTGCTCAACGCCTTTCTCGGTCGCACGCCGTTCGCCGGCAATGCCTGGAGCCTGACGGCCTACATTCTCCCCTTCATCGTGATCGGCGGGTTCGCCGTCGCGGCGGTGACGGGATACATGGCGGGCCTGATCGGCGCTTCCAACAGCCCGATTTCCGGCGTCGGCATTCTCGTCATCCTGATTTTCGCGACCCTGCTGGTTTCGCTCGTCCACGCCTCGGCGGCGAACACCCAGCCGCTGGTGGCGTTCGCCCTCTTCACCACCGCCATCGTCTTCGCCACGGCGACGATCTCCAACGACAACCTGCAGGACCTCAAGACCGGTCAGATCCTCGGCGCCACGCCGCGGGCGCAGCAGATCGCGCTCATCATCGGCGTCGTGGCCGGCGCACTGGTGATCCCGCCGGTGCTGAACCTGCTCAACCAGGCCAACGGCTTTGCCGGCGGACCGCGGCCCGACAGCGCCGTCGGCGCGGCTTTGTCGGCGCCCCAAGCCAACCTCATCGCGACGCTGGCCCGCGGCGTGATCGAGCAGCACCTCGATTGGCAGATGATCGGCATCGGTGCCGGTATCGGCGTCGTGCTGGTGGTGCTCGACGAATTTCTCGGTTACCGCAAATGGATGCGTCTGGAGCCGCTGGCGATCGGCATGGGCATCTATCTGCCGATGGCGGTGACCATGCCGGTGGTGATCGGCGCCGTGCTCGGCCACATCTACGATCGCTGGAGCGCCAAGCCGCGGGTCGGCCGCCGCGGCCGCACGCCCGAACAGTCCAAGCGTCTCGCCGTCCTGATGGCCTCGGGCATGATCGTCGGCGAAAGCGTGTTCGGCGTGGTCTATGCCGGCATGATCGTCGCCACCGGCAAGGCCGCGCCGCTCGGCATCATCCGCGAAGGCTTCGGCCCTGCCGCCGCCATCGGCTGGATGGTGTTCGCGCTGATGATCCTGGAACTCGGCGGCTGGCTGGCGCGCCGGGCACGAACCTAACCATTCTGTCGCCGCGCGATCAGCGCCTTCATTTCGGCGATCTGGACGAACTGACCGTCCGGCGACAGTTCCGCTAGGGCTTGGCGCAGATCGGCTTCGAACGCCGCCGCGCGCTCGCCGAGGGTTTGGGCCGAGGTCACCGACAGCGACTGCGCGTACCCGACGATATCCTCGACCGTCAATTCGCGCCGGACGATCACACCGGCGGTCTCAAGCACCGGAAACGGTGATTCGAGCAAAACGGACTCATGCGAGCGGTGAACGGGATCGGCGCGCTCCATTCTGTGGGGTGATGAGTCGGCGCCGTAGCGGTGCGCGACGGTGTCCAGCGCGGTCCGCCAGCGGTTCTCCACAGAATTCGGAAACTCGTCGTCGAACAGCGCCAGGGCGCCGCCGGGCGCAACCATCCGGTCGAGCGCCTTGACGGTTTCCGCCCGGTCCATCCAGTGGAACGCCCGCCCGATGGTCACCAACCGGAAAGGTCCGATCCCCGGCGGCAGCTCGAAGGAGCTTCCGGCCAGCACCCGGACCGGCAAATGAGCCTGTTTTGCTGCATTTTCCAGCGCTTCGCACATCTCCGGCTCGGGATCGACGGCGGTGACCGCCATGCCCTTGCGGGCAAACGGCAGGGCCAGAAGCCCCGGTCCGGCACCCAGATCGAGGACGGAATCACCCCGCTCCAGCCCCGCCAGGGCGATGACGCGCCGGATCAGGCGGTCGGGATAGCCGAGGCGAAACCGCGCATAGACCGCTGCGGTGGAGCGGAACCGGCGGGGTTGAAAATGACTGGGAGGTGGCATGCTCCGATCCAACGTTTGGCTTTGCGCGCAAGGCCTTTATACTGCACCCAGCATTCTTTGAGCCCAAGCCATGGCGAACATCGCACTCGTCGACGACGACAAGAACATCCTGGCCTCCGTCCAGATGCTGCTGGAGCAGGAGGGTTATCACGTCCGAACCTTCACCGACGGCGCCTCGGCGCTCACGGCCCTGACGGCGACGCCACCGGATTTGGCGGTCCTGGACATCAAGATGCCGCGTATGGACGGCCTCGAACTGCTCCGGCGGCTGCGTCAGGTGCAGGAAAACATCCCGGTGATCTTCCTCACCTCCAAGGATGAAGAGATCGACGAACTGATGGGTCTCAACGCGGGGGCCGACGACTACATCCGCAAACCCTTCTCGCAACGCCTGCTGCTCGAGCGCGTAAAGGCGGTGCTGCGCCGCGCCGAAGCCCACAAGGCCGCGCCCGCCGGCACGCCGGAGGCCAAGAAAGAGGCCCTCATCCGCGGCAAGCTGGCGCTCGATCCGCAGCGTCACGAATGCACTTGGGACGGCAAGCCGGTACGCCTCACCGTCACCGAGTTCCTGATCCTGCAGTGCCTTGCCCAGCGCCCCGGCTTCGTGAAGAGCCGCGACAGCCTGATGGACGCCGCTTACGACGATCAGGTCTATGTCGACGACCGCACGATCGACAGCCACATCAAGCGTCTGCGCAAGAAATTCAAGCAGGTCGACGACAGTTTCGAGGCGATCGAGACCCTTTACGGAGTCGGCTACCGGTATCGCGAAATCTAGTTCTCGCGGTCCGGCGGATTACGTCGGATGAAGTTTCTCGGCCACAAGGGTGATCCCCGCCACTCCGTTCTGCGCTGGCGCATCATCCTCCTGAATACCATCGTGTTCGCGGTTCTGATCGCGGGCGTGACATGGGTGCAGGCTAGCCGTGCCAATCTGGTCGACGAACGCCAGACCGGCGTGGAAGAAGAAGCGCGCGTGGTCGCCTCGACCCTGGCCGAATACGCGACCCTGAGCGAAGGGCGCGGCATCAACGTGCAGAGCGCTTCCGAGCTGTTGCGTGACCTCGTCGGCCCGACGCGCCTCCGCGCCCGCCTCTACGACACCGACGGCCAGCTCATCGTCGACACCCGCTACATCCTCTCGCGCAATGCGGTGCAGGTCGCCGAACTGCCGCCGGTGGACCGCTGGAGCCGCTTCAAGCAGTGGATCGAAGACCTTTATGAATCGATGATGGGTGTGCGGCCCAATACCCATTACGAGCCCTATCTCGAAGGCGGTCAGGACGGGCGCATCTATCGCGAGGTCAACACCGCCCTCGAAGGTCAGACAACCTCGACCAAGCGCATCGACGAGCACAACAAGCTGGTGCTGTCGACCGCCGCGCCGGTGCAGCGGTTCAAGGCGATCTACGGCGTCCTGTTCGTCTCGACCGAAGGCGGCGACATCGACGAAATCCTGCGCCTGGAGCGCACCAAGCTGATCGAAGTGTTCGCCATCGCCACGCTGATGATGCTGATCGCCTCGCTGTGGCTGTCGTGGAACATCGCCGAGCCGATGCGCCGCCTCGCCGAAGCCGCCGACCGGGTGCGCCGCGGCAAGGCCGGCCGCGAACAGGTTCCCGACATGTCGAAGCGCGGCGACGAGATCGGCGAACTCGCCGAAAGCATGAGCGCCATGACCCGCGCGCTCTACGACCGCATCGACGCCATCGAGAGCTTCGCCGCCGACGTGGCGCACGAGTTGAAGAACCCCCTCACCTCGCTCAGAAGCGCCGTCGACATGTTCGCCCGCGCCACCGACGAGGAAAGCCGCATGCGCCTGCTCGGTATCGTGCGCGCCGACGTCAAACGCATCGACCGCCTCATCACCGACATTTCCGACGCTTCGCGGCTCGACGCCGAGCTGAGCCGCGAAACCGCGACCCCGGTCGACATCGCCAAGCTTTTGGAGACCATCGTCGAGATCTATCAGATGATGGAGCTGCCGCGCGGCGTGAAGATTGCGCTCAAGCTCTCGCTGCCGCCCGATGCCGCCGTGATGGGCCGCGACGAGCGCCTCGGTCAGGTGATCCGCAATCTGGTCGACAACGCAGTATCGTTCAGTCCCAAGGACGGCACGGTGGCGATCTCGGCCCACACCGATCCGGGCTGGGTGGTCATTACCGTCGACGACACCGGTCCCGGCATTCCGCCCGACAACGTCGAAACCATCTTCAAGCGCTTCTACACCGAGCGGCCGCAGGATCACGATTTCGGCAAGAACTCCGGCCTCGGCCTCTCGATCGTGCGCCAGATCACCGAAGGCACCGGCGGCCGCGTCTGGGCGGAAAACCGTCCCGAAGGTGGTGCCCGCTTCGTCGTGCAACTTCCACTGGCAGCGCCGTGGAACTGACCGTTAACATTCACGCGACGGCGCTGCGGCTTGGCAGGGCGGGCGCGGCGTTCGGCGCTCCGGCGTCGTGCGGGGTCCTCTTGATCGGCAAAAGCGGCAGCGGCAAGTCCGATCTGGCGCTGCGGCTGATGGCGGCCGGTGCCCGGCTGGTGGCCGACGACCGTACCGATCTGTACGTCTCGCGCGGGCGTCTCTACGCAAAACCGCCTAAGCGGATTGCCGGATTGCTGGAAGTCCGGGGTGTAGGCATCCTGAAAGTTCCTTACGACACGAAAACGCAGGTCACATTGGTCGTAGAACTCGGAAAAGCCGGCCCGCGCCTGCCCGAAACCCTCACTTTCCGCCCGCCTGCGGCCCTGCGCCTCCCCCCGGCGGCAGCGCCACCGGTTATAAGCCTTCGCGCTTTCGAGGCTTCAGCTCCGGCCAAGATAGCGGCCGCGGCGGCAGCCTACGCCAAGGGCTTGCATCGCGAAGACATCAACCCAATTTAATGCTTATCGGGCCTAGAATAGTTCTCTATCCTTCGGGCTCCCTCTGGACAGGATCATGATCGGTATTGTTCTCGTTACCCATGGCCGGCTCGCCCATGAGTTCATTTCGGCCATGGAGCACATGGTCGGACCGCAAAGCCATCTGCGTGCCGTCTGCATCGGCCCCGAAGACGATATCGAACGTCGCCAGCGTGAGATCGCGGCGGCGGTGAAATCCGTGGACCTCGGCGACGGCGTGGTGATCGCGACCGACATGTTCGGCGGCACGCCGTGCAACCTTGCGCTGACGCTGCTCGAGAAGGGCAAGATCGAAGTGCTGGCGGGCGTCAACCTGCCGAGCCTCATCAAGCTGTGCGACGCGCGTACCAAGCAGCCGCTGGAAGTGGCGGTGAACGACGCCATCGAAGCGGGCCGCAAATACATGCGCGCCGGCTCGGCCGACCTGTTCGGCGGAAACTCGTGATGTCGCGCGTCTCATCCGAAAACCGCGTTGCACTTTTCGGGGCGCGCAGGTTTGAATTGTCGCGCGCCCGGTCCGAAAACCGCGTTGCACTTTTCGGGGCGCGCTTGTGATGCCCATGTCCTGCAGCAAGGCAACGGCGAAGATCGTCAACAAGCGCGGATTGCACGCGCGCGCGTCCGCCAAGCTGGTGGAATGCGCCTCGCGCTTCAAGGCGCACATCACGGTGTCGAAGGACGGCCAGTGCGTCGACGCCCGCTCGATCATGGGTTTGATGCTGCTCGCCGCCCCCATCGGCACCGAAATCGAAGTCTCCGCCGCCGGCGAAGACTCCGCCGAAGCCCTCACCGCCATCCTGGCGCTGGTCGAAGCGAAGTTCGGGGAAGACTAGAATCTTGCTTCCGCCGGTGCCGCGGTCGACTGGCGCACGATCACTTTGTGCGGGAATACCATCGCGGCCGGCTCGACGCCTTCGTTGCGGATCAGCGCGGCGACTACGGCTTCGGTCATCTCGGTCAGCGGTTGGCGGCAGATGGTAAGGCGCGGCCACATCGCCTGCGAGAACAGGGAATCGTCGAACCCGGCAATCGACAGGTCTTCGGGAACGCGCAGATTGAAGCGCAGCGACGCGGCGAGCACGCCCGCGGCCATGTCGTCGTTGGCGGCGAGGATCGCGGTTGGCCGTTCGGGCAGCGACAGCAGCACATCGCCCGCATCCATGCCGGATTTATAGGTGAACTCGCCCGGCAGGCAGAGGCTTTCGTCGACCGGCACCTTCCACTCGGCCATGGCGCGCCGGAAACCGGCGAAGCGGGCGCGCGCGTCGGCGTGATCGTACTCGCCGTGCACGAAACCGATGCGGCGGTGTCCGAGGCTGAGCAACAGCGCGGCCATGTCGTACCCGGCTTGAACGTTGTCCATGTCGACGTCGATGAAGCCCGGCATCGACCGCTCCGGCGAATAGCGTGCGATCGGCGTGTCGGTATGCTTCAGCGCTTCGATCAGGCCGTCATGTTCGCTCAAGGGCGGCGTGAGAATGCCGCCGGCGAGATCGGACTGCACCATCAGGCTTTGCACCTGACGCGCCAGATTGGGGCTCGACGGCTCCACATATTCGATGACCAGATGGTAGCCTTCCTTCTGGCAGGTCTTCAGGATCTCCATCTGGATGCGCGCGATGTAGTTCGAGCCGATGGCGTTGCCGTCGCAGAACAGGCCGAGCATGAAGGAACGATGGCTCGCCAGCCCGCGCGCGAGCTGGTTGGGATGATAGGCCAGCGCGTCGATCGCATCCTGCACCCGCGCCCGCGTCTCCGCCTTCACTGCCGGCAGATTGTTGAGCACCATCGACACGGTCTTGATCGACACGTGCGCCCGCTTGGCCACGTCGTAGATCGTGACGGCCTTGCGTTTTCTGGTGCGGGGAGCGGCTTCATCCATCGACGGACTGTAGCACAGCGCGTCTTGCGGGCTATGCTACGCGATGTCGTGCCGCCGCCCTTTTGGGATAGGAGGCGACAGAAATGATCCCACCTCGTTAAGCACATCCCCAGAGCGATGGCCGCGTTCCTACTCGGCAGAGGCGATCAACCGCCAGAACACCCCCAGTCTGAAAGCTCACCCCGCCTACTTCGGCCAGGGCGGCACCGGCTTGGAATCGCCCGGTTTGATGGGATCGAGGTGCGCCTTGATCTCGGCATAGTGTGGATCTCCCGGCCGATATACTAAAATCGCGTCCCCGACGGCTCCATCGCCCCGAGCCATCAACTGCAGTGTGATGACGCCTTGGGCATCCATCGTCCCGACACCAATGCTCGCCCGACGTGTACCGGCGCACGCCACCGCAACAAACAGCACCATGGCGGCAATAATGGTTCTTTTCACATTCCAGCCCGCGTCTTGATCTGCCGCCATAACCATAGCCCGAGTGCGAGGACCGCAAAAACTGCGACGGCGACTGGCAACGATACCGCCGCGAATAACTCCGCGGAATAGACGATATCGACCTGCCCTGTTAGGGGGTCGAAGTATTCGCCTTGATTGTTGTTCTGAAAAGCAATCCACAGGACGACGGTGCCGGAAACGCTACCGAGCAGCCCCGCAATCAGCGCGATGATGGCCAAGCTTCTTCGCATCTGCCCCCCGACAGAGGTCATAACAAGCCGTTGAGAATAGGCACGCGAGCCTGCCTATCGCTCCAACCGCCAGAACGGCACCACTTTCTCGATCTCGAAACCCAGGCTTTGCGCCAGATGCAGCGAACCGGTGTTTTCTTGCCGGCAGGCCCAGACCGGCGTGAGGCCGCTCCCAAGGCATTTGCGGATCATTGCCACGGCGACGGCGCGTGCGAGGCCCTGCCCCCGAAACGCCTCGCGCGTCTCGATGCCGATTTCCAGCCAATCGTCGAAGCGCGTCGCGGCGAAGGCCATGGCGCCCACGTCACCGTCTTTTTCCGCCATCATGCCGCCGCCGTGATCCTGGAATGCGGCGAAATCCTTCCAAAACGCGCACGGCGTGACGTGGACATCGGACAGATCGTATGCGGCCTCAATCAGCGGCCGCACCGTCCAGCCCGGCGGCACCGCGTGGGCGGCGTAACGGCTTTCGAAAACGGCGCGGTTGAAGCGGAAATTCACGCGGTGGAAGCGCTCGGCCCGGAGCTTTCCGTCCCAATCGAGATGCGCCCAGCGCGGATCGACCTGCAGCCACTCGTCCCGCACGCGATAAGCGCCCGCGTTGAGATGGTCGATCAACGCCGGAAAAGCGTGATCCACGCCCTCGCCCCACACCAGGCTCATGCCGTAATCGTGCAGCGCATGGGCGGCACCGCCGTCACGCCACACGCGTCCGCCGCTCACGCCCTCCAGCACCGCGCGCGCGAAACCGGTGAAGATCGGCACGTCCTTCAGCGGCGGAAGGCTCGGATAGGATTGGGTGGGAAATTCGATCACGGCAGCACCTCTGGAAGCCGTTTAACCAAGGATTTCCAGCCGGCGGAAGGCGACATGAAGGGCGAAGATGGACAAATGATAACACTGTAAATTTCACTTGCGTGTTCTCTATATGTTCTTCATACTCATCGGCGCATTTTGGAATGGAGAGCCACGACAGAGCAGCGGTGAGGGACTTCGCGATCCCCGTACCCGCCGAACAACGCGAGATAGAACTGACCCAGGACGCCCAGCTCGCGTGGGCGCCAGACGGTTGATGGCCGGCGATCAGCACCAACGCCTCAGCCGTGCGGGTATCAGGGTTTGCAGACTGTGCCTGTCACCGGCCGCTTGAGTGCGGTCCTTGCTGGCGCCCTGCATCCGGAGGGCACTCCCCGAATATAGGCGGACCAGCGAAAAGCGGCCCGCCTTCGGCACATTTTGAAGAGGCTACTTCTCCTTCACAGGCACCAGCGCACCCAGTCCGTTCGCCGCCGGATCGGGCAGCGCGGAGCAGGTTCGTCCCGAACACACGATGGCATTGACGGTGTCGTAAGGCGCCACGCCGGTGGTGCGCAGGTCTTTGCGGGTGAGGATTTCGTCGCCGCCCGCGATCCGCGCCAGGGCATAAGCGATCGCCGCCGCGCCATTGGGACCGCCGGCGCCGGCGCCCGCGAGTTCGGCCGGATCGTCGGCTTGGCGGGCCGCGATGATCGGCGACAGGAAAGCCGAGGCCAGTCCCGCCGCGCTCGCCGACGGAGCCTTGGCCAGCGTCACGCCGGTGCCGCGCACCGTATGGCCCGAGCCGAACGGCCCGTTCATGGTCACGGCGCATGCCACCGCCTGTCCGCGCGCATCCATCGCGACAAAGCCGGTGGCACCGAGATCCTTCGGCAGTTCGGCGACGTGATAATCCTTGAGCGACTGCTGCATCGCCCACACCACCGCCGCCTGGATGTCCTTGGCGCCGACCGAGGTCGACTGGGCTTTGGCGAGATTGTCGAACAAGACGCCCGCGAACGCGCCCGAGCCGACCTTGTTGGACGGCAGGAAGACGTAATCGGAGCCGATCCGGGTCACGCGCGGCGTCGATATCTCCGCTTTGGTGGCGGCGAGATCCGCTTTGGCGATAGTGCCGCCTTCGCTGCCGCCGTAGGCCGCGATCTTGTCGGCCACGGCACCGCTATAGAACACGTCCGACCCGTTGATGCGGATCGCCGCCAGCGTGTCGGCGAGTTCGGGATTGAAGACCACCGTACCGGCAGCCTTCGGCTTGCCGGATTCGTCGAGGTAGAGCGCGGCAAGGCCCGCGTCCAAGCGGATCACATCGCCCGCCTCAGCGAGGCGGGTTGCCAGAGCTTTCGAGATCGGCACGCCGGTGCGCGCCTGGACTTCGGCCGGCGACACCACCTTCTGCCACGGCAGCGCGCCGTAAGACGCCTGCATCACGGCAAAGCCGCGAACATTGCCCGGCACCGCATAGGCTCCGGGCTGCGCCGCATCGCGGGCTTCGAAATCGAATTCCTGGGTCGTGTTCTTGGCCGGATCGTGCACGATGCAGATGCCGCCGCCGCCGAGGCCCGCCGCCACCGGATAAGTGACCGAAAGCGCGAAATACATCGCCGTCGCGGCATCGACCGCGTTGCCGCCCTGCCCCAGGATCGCGGCACCCGTTTTGACCGCGAACGGCTCGTCGCCCACGACCAAGGCACCGGCGGTTCCTTCGGTGCTGTTCAACCCTACAGTGCTGCCGATATCAAGCGAACAACCGGTCAGCAGGAGCATGCCGGTAAACCCGGCTAAAGCGCGAGAATACAACATGAAATGGCCGTAATCCTTGGCTGTTGTCGAATTCACTTGAGGCCCGCCCTCCGTTGACGCAAGCACGTCGCGAACCTACCGTCGTGGGCAGAAGAGGAGAGTTCAAGCTTTGGCAATTTGCAACCCTCTGCGCCGGCTCCAAGGACGCAAATTCGTATCGGATCGTGTCCGCCGCACGGCGGCGTTCGCGCTCGGTTTCTTCGGCGCTTTCTGGCTGCAGATCGGACCCGCATCCGCCCAGGGCATTTCCCTGTTGCAGGACACCGAGACCGAACGGCTGATCCGCTCCTACGAGGAGCCGATCCTGGGCGTGGCCGGCATCGATCCCAACGCGGTGAAGATGTACATCGTCGGCGATACGTCGCTGAACGCCTTCGTCGCCGAGGGCCAGAATATCTTCGTCAACACCGGCCTGTTCATTCAGCTCAAGAACCCCAACGAGCTGATCGGCGTGCTGGCGCACGAGACCGGCCATATGGCGGGCGGCCACCTTACCCGCGGCACCGATGCCATCGCCAAGGCCGAGATCCCGATGCTGCTGTCGATGGCGCTCGGTATCGGCGCGGCGATTGCCGGTGCCGGCGAAGCAGCCATGGTGCTGATGGGGGTGGGCCAAAGCGCCGCAGCGGCCCAGTTCTTCCAGTTCAGCCGCGTCCAGGAAGCCACCGCCGACCAGATGGGCCAGAAATACCTGCGCGCCATCCACCAGTCCGGCATGGGCATGGTCAACGTGTTCGAACGCATGGCCAATGAAGAAGCCATGATCGTCAAGAACCCCGAGCAGTTCGCGACCTCCCACCCGGCCAGCCGCGACCGCGTCGAGAACATGCGCCAGATCGCGGAGGCTTCGCCCTATCGCGACGTGCCCGACAGCCCGCAAGCCATTCACGCCTACGAAATGGTCAAGGCCAAGATCATCGGCTTCCAGTTGCCGGTGCAGGACGTGCTCTACCGCTATCCGGTGACCAACAAGAGCGCGCCGGCCCGCTACGCCCGCGCCATGGTCTATATGCGCCAACCGAACCTGAAGATGGCGCTGGAAGAGATCAACAGCCTGATCAAGGAAGAGCCCAAGAACCCGTTCTTCTACGAAGTGCTGGGCCAGATCTACGTCTCGATGAGTCAGCCGCTGAAGGGCATCGAGCCGTATCAAAAGAGCGTCAACCTGATGCCCGACGCTCCCGAGCTGCGCGTCGCCCTCGCCGCCGCGCAGATCGCTACCGGCCAGAAGACGTACGAGCAGAAAGCGATCGACAATCTCAAGATCGCAATGCAGCAGGACAGTGAAAGCCCGTTCGGCTGGTATCAGATGGCCCAGGCCTACAGCGATCTCGGCAACCCAGCCATGGCCGATCTGGCCACCGCCGAGCGCTATTACTCGGTCGGAGACTTGCGCAAATCCGCCGTCTTCGCCATGCGTTCGCGCCAGAAGCTGGCCAAAGGATCGCCCGATTGGGAACGGGCCAACGACATCATCGCGGTTGCAGTCTCCCAGATGAAACAGCAGCGCGGCAACTAAGGGGCTGAGAGACATGCAGGGAAGTATGAAGACCGCCATTCTGGGCGGCCTCATCGGGGCCGCCATTGCCGTGGCGGTGGTGGCCGGTGCCGTCGCGCTCCATATCGTGCCCACCGCAACGGACGCACGGCTGCAGTCCTATCTCCTCACCCACCCTAAGCTGGTGCTGCAGATGCAGGCGCTGGCCGAGGAGCAGCAGGCGGCGGAATCGCGCCAGCAGCAGATCGCCAAGATCCAGAAGCTCGGCATCAAGAAGTTCCTCGATCCCAAGGTCGCCTTCGTTACCGGGCCTGCAAACGCCAAGAACACCGTCATCGAGTTCTACGACTACAATTGCGGCCACTGCCGCAATACATCGGCGGCGGTGAAGGCGTTCATGGAGAAGCACAAGGCCGACACCCGCTTCGCCTTCATCGAATTCCCGATCTTCGGCGATGCCTCCACCACGGCCGCTCGCGCCTCGATCGCTGCGCACAAACAGGGCGACAAGTTCCTCGCCCTGCACTTCGGTCTGATGGCCGAAAGCGGCGCTGTCGATCAGGCCCTACTGCTGCAAGTGGCGCAGAAAGAGGGAATCGACGTGATGAAACTCGCCGCCGACCTCAACGCGCCGGATACCGACAAGACGCTGCTCGCAGGCTACCGTCTGGCCCGCGAACTGAATTTCAGCGGTACGCCGATGTTCATCGTCAATGGCCAGGTCCACGAAGGCGAGATCACCGAGGCCGATCTGAAGAAGCTGGTGAAGTAGAGCGAAAGAAAAAGGGGCCTGACGAACCGTCAAGCCCCTATTCCCTACTGCTGTTCGCCAATCGCCTAAATCAACCCCGCCAACGGGCTCGAAGGGTCGGCATAGCGCTTCTTAGGCATACGGCCAGCGAGATAAGCCAAGCGCCCCGCTTCCACCGCATGGCGCATGGCAGCGGCCATCATCACCGGATCCTTCGCTTCGGCGATGGCGGTATTCATCAGCACCGCATCGCATCCCAGTTCCATCGCCACCGCAGCATCCGACGCCGTGCCGACGCCGGCATCGACGATCACCGGCACCTTGGCCTCTTCGATGATCATGCGGATGCCGACCGGATTCTGCACGCCGAGGCCGGAACCGATCGGCGCCGCCAGCGGCATGATTGCGCAGGCGCCCATCTCCTCCAGCCGCTTGGCGATCAGAGGATCGTCGCTGCAATAGACCATCACCTGGAAGCCTTCCTTGATGAGGAGCTCCGTCGCCCGGATGGTCTCGATCATGTTGGGATAGAGCGTTTTCTTGTCGCCCAGGACTTCCAGCTTGACCAGCGTCCAGCCGCCGGCTTCGCGCGCAAGCCGCAGGGTGCGGATGGCGTCTTCGGCGGTAAAGCAGCCCGCCGTATTGGGCAGGTAGGTGTATTTCTTGGGATCGACGAAATCGACCAGCTTTTCGGACGAGTTGTCGGTGAGATTCACCCGGCGAACGGCGACCGTCACCATCTCCGCTCCGGCAGCCTCGGCCGCGGCGGCATTCTGCGCGTAGGACTTGTACTTCCCGGTGCCGATGATGAGTCGCGACTTGAACGTCCGACCGGCAATCACCAGTGGTTTGTCGACCGGCCGCGGCTCCGGTTCGGGCGCATTGCCGCCGCCGATGAAATGCACGATTTCCAGGCGATCGCCGTCAGCCACGGTAATATCCTTGTATTGCGACCGGGGTACGACCTCCAGGTTGCGTTCGACCGCTATCTTGGCCGGGTCCAGGCCCATTTGGGTGACCAGCTCGGTTAAATTGACCGAACCGTTCAGTTGGCGCGCTTCCCCGTTGATAGTCACTGTCAAAGCCATAAAGCCTGTCCCCGATTGGTGTTTGCGGAAGGAGGATTGCCCATTATAAGGCGAATCCGAACCCGTCACGGAGCCTTTCTTGTCCAAGGCGATATATGTCCTCAACGGCCCCAATCTCAACCTTCTCGGGACGAGGGAGCCAAACATTTATGGCCGCACCACGCTGGCGGACATCGGCGACATGACCGTCGCGGAAGCCAAGGCGCACGGATTTGACGTGGTTTTCCGCCAGTCCAATCACGAAGGCGAACTGGTGGAGTGGATCCAGGAGGCGCGGGAAGCGGCATCGGGCGTTATCATCAACGCCGGGGCCTATACCCATACCTCGGTGGCCATTCATGACGCGTTGCGGGCCCTCGCGATCCCGGTCGTCGAGGTGCATCTGTCCAATACCTTCAGCCGGGAAGAGTTCCGTCATCGCTCGCTTATCAGCCCTGTGGCCAAGGGCCTGATCGTCGGCTTCGGCGCGAACAGTTATGTGCTTGCTGTGGACGCGCTCGCGTCCCTGATCGAAGAGGCTGCGGAATGAACATGAAGGACGTCAAATCCATTGGAGCACGCATCCCCCTCGGGAAGGGAAATAAAATGCCGAGTATCGATTCTTCAGTAATCCGGGAATTGGCCGAGCTGCTTACAGAAACCGGTCTGACCGAAATCGAGGTCGAGCAAGGCGGCGCCCGCCTGCGCGTCGTGCGCCAGGTGATAAACTCCTATGTCAGCGAAGGGCCGATGCGCGCTGCTGCGACGCCGGGCGCGGCGTCGACTGGAGAGACCCCTGCCCCGGCCAAGCCGAAAGGCCCGCCCGCAGGCGCCGTGCCTTCGCCGATGGTCGGTACTGTCTATGTGGCGCCCGAGCCGGGCAAGCCGCCGTTCGTCAAGGTCGGCGACAAAGTCTCGGAAGGCGACACGCTGCTGATCGTGGAAGCGATGAAGACCATGAATCCGATCGTCTCTCCCAGAGCCGGCACGGTCACGGAAATCTGCGTCAACGATGCCGAGCCGGTCGAGTTCGGCCAAACCCTGCTCGTCATCGCCTGATGTTCGACAAGATCCTCATCGCCAATCGCGGCGAGATCGCGCTCCGCGTCATCCGCGCCTGCAAGGAGATGGGCATCGCCACGGTGGCGGTGCATTCCACCGCCGATGCCGAAGCCATGCATGTCCGCCTCGCCGACGAGAGCGTCTGCATCGGTCCGCCGCCGTCGGCCCAAAGCTACTTGAACATTCCGGCGATCATCGCGGCAGCCGAAATCACCGGCGCGCAGGCGATCCATCCCGGCTACGGCTTCCTGTCGGAAAACGCCCGCTTTGCCGAGATCGTCGAAGAACACAAGCTCACCTTCATCGGCCCGACGCCGGAACACATCCGCGTCATGGGCGACAAGATCGTCGCCAAGCAGACCGTCAAGGAAGCCGGTATTCCGACCGTTCCGGGTTCCGAGGGTGCCATCGAGAGCGAAGAACAAGCGCTGAAGATCGCCGCCGACATGGGCTATCCCGTGCTCATCAAGGCGACGGCGGGCGGCGGCGGCCGCGGCATGAAGGTGGCGACCAAGCCGGAAGAACTTTCCTTCGCCCTGTCGACGGCCAAGGCGGAAGCCAAGTCCGCATTCGGCAACGACGCGGTCTACATGGAGAAGTATCTCCAGACGCCGCGCCATATCGAGGTCCAGGTCCTGGCCGACAGCCAGCGTCATGTGGTGCATCTCGGCGTCCGCGATTGCTCGCTGCAGCGCCGTCACCAGAAGGTCTGGGAAGAAGCGGGCAGCCCGGCGCTCAACGACGCCCAGCGCGACGAGATCGGCGGCATCGTCACCCGCGCGCTCGAAAAGCTCGGCTATCTCGGCGCCGGTACCATCGAATTCCTTTACGAGGACGGGCATTTCTATTTCATCGAAATGAACACCCGCCTGCAGGTCGAACATCCGATCAGCGAAGCGATCACCGGCGTCGACGTGGTGCGCGAACAGATCCGCATCGCGGCGGGACTGCCGCTGTCGTTCGAGCAGAAGGACATCGTCTTCTCGGGTCACGCCATCGAGTGCCGCATCAACGCCGAGAACGCCTTCACCTTCCAGCCTTCGCCGGGGCTCATCAAACTGTTCCACGTGCCGGGCGGCCTGGGCGTGCGCTTCGATTCCCACGTCTATTCCGGCTATCGCATCCCGCCCTATTACGACAGCCTCGCCGGCAAACTGATCGTCCACGGCAAGACGCGCAACGAAGCCTTGATGCGCTTGCGCCGGGCACTCGACGAACTGGTGGTGGAAGGCATCGAAACGACCATCCCGCTGTTCCAGATGCTGGTGCGCGAACCCGACATCATCGACGGGAACTACAACATCCATTGGCTGGAGCACTTCCTGGCGAAGAAGGGCGTGTAAGGCCCTTTAAATGTGCCGAAGGCGGGCCGCTTTTCGCTGGTCCGCCTATATTCGGGGAGTGCCCTCCGGATGCAGGGCGCCAGCAAGGACCGCACTCAAGCGGCCGGTGACAGGCACAGTCTGCAAACCCTGATACCCGCACGGCTGAGGCGTTGGTGCTGATCGCCGGCCATCAACCGTCTGGCGCCCACGCGAGCTGGGCGTCCTGGGTCAGTTCTATCTCGCGTTGTTCGGCGGGTACGGGGATCGCGAAGTCCCTCACCGCTGCTCTGTCGTGACTCTCCATTGCATAATTGCAACACTATAGTTGCAAACAAACAACGAACAGTCAAGCGCGAAAATTCGAGGATTTCCGCGGCCTCGCCCTGGTGATGGCGTAGGTACAACTACTTATGTCCGCAGCTTTCACTGCCGACTCCGATACCTGACAGCGCTTCATTAAGACCGCCCACGTATTCTCCCTTACAGCTTTTCGGCGAGATTTCGATGGCGGGTGAGCGGCGTTCCAAGGCGGCAGGCGGGTTTGCCCTCCCCTTTGCGCTGACGGTAAGCCTGTTCGCGCTTTGGGGCCTCGGGCACTGGTGCTTCGAAGCCCTGATGCCGGAATTCGCCCGGAACTTCCGGTTGAGTAGCAACGCCCTCGCCGCGACGCAGAGCATCTACAGCATCGTCTATTTCGTCGGGGCGATTCCGGCGGCGCTGTTTGCGCGGCGGATCGGCGGCAAGATCGCCATCCTGGTGGGACTGGGCGCCATCGGCATCGGCTCATTCCTGTTTTATCCCGCCGCCCACACCCTGAATTACATGTATTTCCTCGCTGCCGTGACCATCATGGCCTGTGGCTGGGTAGCGCTCGAAATCGTGGCCAATCCGCTGGCGGCGAAACTCGGACCGCCCGAAACGTTCGTTTGGCGGCTGAACCTGGCGCAGTCGTTCTATCCGATCGGAGCCTTGGCCGGCATGGCGATCGCCGCCTGGCTGGTCACCCGCCACGAGGCTTTGCCGGACCAGGCACATGCCGCTGCGATTGCCCATCCCTATATCGTGCTGGGTGTGGGCGTGCTGCTGCTGGCCTATCTGTTCGAAGAAGTGCGCTTTCCGCATATGGCCGACGACCGCGTCAAAGGCGGGAGCCTCATCGCCGTCGGCAAACTGTTGCGGGCCCCTAAATTCCTTTTCGCGCTCGCCGCCCAGGCTTTGAGCGTGATCGCCTTGGTGAGCATCTGGTCGCCCGAAGTGCGCGCCCTGGTCGACGTCTTGCCCGGCCGCCCGGCGGGCCTGCTCGGCAGCAGTCTGGCCTGGATGCTGGTCGCGCTCGGTGTCGGACGGTTCGCCGGCACGGCCCTGATGCGCACCATCGCACCATCCACCGTGATGGCGGGCTTCTCGCTCGGCGGTATTCTTTGCGCCCTGATTGCTGCCGTTTCGAGCGGCCCGATGGCTGCCATCGCCGTGCTGGCGGCGAGTTTCTTCATCTCCATCACGTGGCCGACGATCCTGGGGCTGGCGATCCGCAACGCCGGCACCAGCATGAAACCGGCAACCGCGCTGATCTGCATGGCGGGCGCCGCAGGCGGCATGCTGCATCAGTTCATCCGCGTCGCCTTGCCGTTCCCGACAGCGCAACTCGCCATGCTGCTGCCCGCGATCTGCTTCGCGGCAATCGCCGCGTTCGCGTACGTCAACCGCGACAAGCCGCTTAGTCCCGCGGACGAGACGCTTTCCGGCGACGACGACGCCTGAGCAGTATCACCACGATACCGAAAACAAGCACCGGCGCCGCGACGCGCAGGAGTGCGGCAAAGAACTTGGCTCTGGCGACAGGCTCGGTCAGCAACGACGGATCGGCGAGAACGGGGGTGATGTCGGAGACGCTCCGAAGCGCACCGCAGATGAGCGCCGCCAAAATCGCCAGCGCGAACACCACGACGACGGTCATGAACCAGCGCCGGTGGGCATGGTAATTGGGTGGCTGATAATCCTCGCCAATGTAGCGATCCGTGGGATCGTGCGCCGAAACGCGGCGGTGACCAGCCGGAAAGACCATCGTCCTCTCCCTCCCTAAGGCGATCACACGCTCCGATTGAGGAAATGTTGTGGCAACGATAACGCGCTTGAGAGGTGAAATTTTCTGTCGGGGGCCCTAAGCTTCTGCCATGCACGCGCCCAAGATTACTCCGGAGATCGTGCTTCGCGCTTACGCCGAAGGACTGTTTCCTATGGCCGAGCGGCGCGACGATCCCGACCTGTTCTGGGTCTCGCCCGACCAGCGGGGCGTCTTTCCGCTTGAGACTTTCCATGTCGCGAAACGGCTCGCCCGCACCGTGCGCTCGGACCGGTTCACCGTTACGGTCGATACCGAATTCCGCGATGTGATGCTGGCGTGCGCGGCGCCCGCCGATGGGCGCGAAGACACCTGGATCAACGACGAAATCCTGCGCCTCTATACGGCGCTGCACGCCAGCGGCCATGCGCACTCCGTCGAAACGCGGCTGAACGGCGAACTGGTCGGCGGGCTCTACGGCGTGACGTTGGGCGGCGCCTTCTTCGGCGAGAGCATGTTTTCGCGCGTGACCGACGCCTCCAAGGTTGCCCTCGTCCATCTGGTGGCGCGGCTGAAGGCGGGCGGCTTCCGCCTGCTCGATGCCCAGTTCCTGACGGCGCACCTCGCCAGCCTCGGAGCGATCGAAATTCCGCGGGCGCGCTATCTCGCCAAGCTCAATCAGGCGATCACGACCAAGGCCTTCTGGCCGACAAACTCCCCGGCCGGCGAACCGCTTGGCGCCTGGCCCGGCACCTTCGTGATGCAGATCATCCAGCAGGCATAGGCGGAGTCTGAGGCCGCCAGCCCCCGCGGCAGAAATTCATAGCACTATACCTTGCATAGCACGTCATAGTGCATTATATCTCCGCGCATGGACATCGCACCCTGGCAAGCTCAATTGCGCAAAGGCGCGGCCGAACTGGTGGTTCTCGCCATCGTCGGCCGCAAGGAATGCTACGGCCTGCAAATTCTCGAGCAGGCCAATGCGGCGGGCGACATCGTCTCCGACGGCGCGCTCTATCCCTTGCTCAACCGCCTGGAAAAGGACGGCAAGCTGGCGTCGCGCTGGGTGACCGACGACGCCGCCCATCCGCGCAAGTATTACCAGTTGACCGCCGAAGGCACCGAAACGCTCGGCGCCATGAAATCCGCCTGGGTCTCGTTTCGCATCGCCATGCGCGATGTGGTGGAGAAGACTTCATGACAAATCCCCTCGCCGCCTATCTCGCCACGCTCGAACGCGCCTTGCGCAGCCTGCCGGCCGAGGAGCGCGCCTCGATCATCGCCGAGATCCGCAGCCATATCGAAGACAGCATGGCGGCCAGCGGCAAACCCATCGAGGACGTACTCGACAGTCTCGGCGATCCGCTCGAACTCGCCAGCGCCTATCTCGATCAGCGCAAGCTCGAGGACGCCGTGGTCCGCTCGGCGCACGGAACCCTGCTGATCGCGATTCTGGAACAGGCCGGACGCAGCCTCGTGGCGGCCTTGCTCGGCTTCTTCGCCCTCTTCTTCTATCTCTGCATGGTCGCGTTCGCCGCCATGGCGGTGCTGAAGCCGATCATCCCGCAACTGGTCGGCCTCTGGTGGGGCCCGCACATCTTCGCCTTCGCGATCCTCGAGAAAGCGCCGACCGGTGGTCAGGAGTTGCTCGGTTACGCGATCATCCCGGTCGCCATCGTACTGGGCGTCGGATCGTTCCTCGCCGGACGCGCCCTCACCCGCGTCGGCGGACGGCTGCTGCTGCGCAAAACGCAAGTGCTCGGCTGAGTCTACTGGCCGGCGTCTTCCGGCAGAGTCGGCATGGCCTCGTTGGCGCCGGCGTTGGGCGACACCACTTTGACCGGCGCCTGCGCCACGGCGGTCGGAACCTGCCCGGATGCGCAACTGATCACCCAAACGTCGTAGAGCGGGTGCTGCAGCGAATTGAGACCCGGCGACGAGGCATACATCCAGCCCGAGAAGGCGCGCGTATGGCTCTGGTCGGGACGGTCGTCGTCGATCTGGAGGAAGGCGCTGGTTTCCGGCGTTTCGCTCGGCGGCGTCGAATAGCAGGTGCGCGCCGTGATGGTCAGAGTGGCGAACTTCACCGGCTTGTTCAGCCGCGCCGCCAGCACGATCGCCTTGCCGGTGATCTTGTCGAGCGCCTTGATCTGAAGCACGGCGTCCTTGGGCGGCGCAATCGGTGCGGACACCGGCGCGGCCATCGCATCCGCGGGCGCGGCGGCATCGGGTGCAGGCGTTGCCGGTGCAGCCGGCGCCGTAGCCGCCGGAGCGGCGGGCTGTGCGGCGGGCGCCGTATCGGTCTGGGCGAGCGCCGCGGTCACCGCGACCGCCGCTACGCCTACCGCCAGAAACGCTAGCTTCTTCATATCCCTCGCCTCACGGCGTTGCAGGTGCCGGCGCCGATTTGCTGTCCGAGCTGTTCACGAACTTGTTGAGCAGCCCCATCATGTCGATAGCGCCTTGCGCATTCTTGATCTCGCCATTGGGCGGCAGCATGGCATCCGAGCCGCCGGGCTGGATCGAGACATAGGAACTGCCGAGCAGGCCCGCCGAGGTGACCATCACCGACGAATCGTCGGGGATCTTGACGCTGGGCTGCAGGTCCATGTGGACCGCGACGCGGTAGTCCTTGGGATCGAGGGTCAGCGCCTTGACGGTGCCGACCTTCACGCCCGCCAGTTTGACGTCGGTGCCGACGGCGATTCCATCCACGCGGGGCATCTTGGCCGTCAGCTCGTAGCCGCCCATGTTCGCCGAACCCGTCGTGCGATAGGTGAAGACGACAAAAACGACTGCAATAAGGATGACGGCGGCCCCGATCAGGGTTTCGACGGTGTCGTTATGCATTGGGACTCCAGGATTCATAATCGCCGGTAGCCGGTGCACGAACCCCACCCCGCACCAAGCTGCCTTTGGGATGATACGCGCCTTCCGTGCCGCTCAGATTGGGCAAAAAGTCCTGCTCCCATGATTTCTTCGTCATGTCGGCGGCCGGAGGGGTGTCGACGGTATGGTGCATCCAAAGATGCCATTCGGCGGGGACCCGCGAGCCCTCGACGGTGCCGTTGTAGAGCACCCAGCGGCGTTTGCCGTCGGCGGTCTGATAATAGCGGTTGCCGAACGAATCCGTCCCCACCGGCACGCCCTTGCGGGCCGTATAAAGCAGCGTTCCGTAGGTGGCGTGGTTCCACCAGCCGAACACCATCTTCATGTAAGTCCAGACCGACGCCATGGGGGACCTTTAGCCGTAAGATTCGCGCGGAATATATGGGCAGATTCCGGTCCGGTCCAAAGAATCCGGGAAAAATCGCCGCAATAGTTTTACGACGGTCCCGCGACGGACGCGCGACTATCCACAGCCCACCCACAGTCCGGGGCCGGCCTGTGCGTTACGGTGAAGAAAAAATTTTCTGACGATTTCCTGAACCCCGCTTGACTCGCGGCTTTTTCGAAGCGGCCTATCCTACAAGATGTGGTAGTCGCGCTCTCGTTTACCACTTCGTCCTTGCCTGTCCGCGGGGACATGTCCAATACTTCGCCCCTGTCGCCGCTCGCGACACCAAATCTGGCGGAACGAACCACTAATCGCCGCCGGGGCATGAGCCGTACAAGCTGCAGCCCCGCGGAAGGAAAAGTGTCCCCTGAACGGTTCCCGAGCAGTGACGTTTTGGATCAGACTTCTGACTGTTGGGGCTTAGGGATATGCGTATTCGGCGTCATTACACGGAAGAGGGGAAATCCCCCTACGACGGCATCAATTTCCGCCGCGGAACGTCCGAAATCCGCAATCCGGACGGCTCGATCGTCTTCCGTCAGACCGACATCGAAGTGCCCGAGAGCTGGAGCCAGGTCGCGTGCGACGTGCTGGCACAGAAGTACTTCCGCAAGGCCGGCGTGCCGCTGGCCACCAAGCCGGTGCCGGAAGAAGGCGTGCCGGAATGGCTGTGGAAGAAGACCGCCGATTCTGCCGAAACCCGCGGCGAGAATTCGTGCAAGGAAGTCTTCGACCGCATGGCCGGCACCTGGACCTACTGGGGCTGGAAGGGCAACTATTTCGACAGCGAAGAAGACGCCCACGCGTTCCACGACGAACTCTGCGCCATGCTGGCCCATCAGGTCGCGGCGCCGAACAGCCCGCAATGGTTCAACACCGGCCTGCACTGGGCCTACGGCATCGACGGCCCGAGCCAGGGCCACTTCTTCGTCAACCCGCATACCGGCCGGGTCGAGCGCTCGCGCACGGCTTATGAGCATCCGCAACCGCACGCCTGCTTTATCCAGTCGGTGCAGGACGATCTCGTCAACGACGGCGGGATCATGGACCTGTGGACCCGCGAAGCCCGCCTGTTCAAATACGGCTCGGGCACCGGCACGAACTTCTCCGCCCTCAGGAGCGAGAACGAAAAGCTGTCGGGCGGCGGCAAGTCCAGCGGCTTGATGAGCTTCCTCAAGATCGGCGACCGCGCTGCCGGTGCGATAAAGTCTGGTGGCACCACCCGCCGCGCCGCCAAGATGGTCATCGTCGATGTCGATCACCCCGACATCGAAGCCTTCATCGATTGGAAGGTGGTGGAAGAGCAGAAGGTCGCCGCCATGGTGGCCGGCTCCAAGCTGGCCGAAAAGCACCTCAAGCTGGTCATGAAGGCCTGCGTGATGTGCCACGGCTCGGGCGACGACTGCTTCGATCCCAAGAAGAACCCGGCGCTGCGCCGCGAGGTCAAGGCCGCCCGCAAGTCGATGATCCCCGACAACCTGATCGAGCGCGTCATCGCGTTCGCCAAGCAGGGCTTCAAGGACATCGACTTCAAGACCTACGACACCGACTGGGATTCGGAAGCCTATCTGTCGGTCTCGGGCCAGAACTCCAACAACTCGGTGCGCGTCACCGACGAGTTCCTGCACGCCGTCTTGAACGACGAAGACTGGTACCTCACCGCCCGCCGCGACGGCCATGTCGTGAAGACGGTCAAGGCGCGCGAACTGTGGGACAAGATCTCCTACGCCGCGTGGGCCTGCGCCGATCCGGGCATCCAGTTCCACACCACCATCAACGACTGGCACACCTGCCCCGCCGGCGGTGAAATCCGCGCCTCGAACCCGTGCTCCGAGTACATGTTCCTCGACGACACGGCCTGCAATCTGGCGTCGATGAACCTGATGACGTTCCAGAAGACCGTCGACGGCAAGAAGGTGTTCGACGTTCCGGCATTCCAGCACGCGGTCAAGCTGTGGACCATCGTGCTCGAAATCTCGGTGATGATGGCGCAGTTCCCGTCGAAGGAAATCGCCCAGCGCTCCTACGACTACCGCACCCTCGGGCTCGGCTTCGCCAACATCGGCGGCTACCTGATGAGCGCCGGCATTCCCTACGACAGCCGCGAAGGACGCGCGATTTCCGGTTCGATCGCCGCGCTGATGACCGGCGTGTCGTATCTGACCAGCGCCCAGATGGCGAGCGAACTGGGACCGTTCCCGGAATACCGCGTCAACGCCGATGCGATGCTGCGCGTCATCCGCAATCACCGCCGCGCCGCGTATGGCGAGACCAACGGCTATGAAGCCCTGTCGATCCACCCGGTTCCGCTCGACCTGCCGGCGATCCAGCAGCACGACCTCGCCCGCGCCGCCAAGCAGGCGTGGGACGATGCCCTCGTGGTCGGCGAGGAGTTCGGTTTCCGCAACGCCCAGGCGACCGTTCTGGCGCCGACCGGCACCATCGGCCTCGTCATGGATTGCGACACCACCGGCGTCGAACCCGACTTCGCGCTGGTGAAGTTCAAGAAGCTCGCGGGCGGCGGCTATTTCAAGATCATCAACCGCTGCGTTCCGGAAGCCCTCAAGACCCTCGGCTATGGCGAAAAGCAGATCGACGACATCGTCGCGTATGCGGTCGGCCACGGCACGCTGGAAGGCTACACCGGCGCCCTCAACATCGACGCCCTCAAGGCCAAGGGCTTCGGCGACGAAGAACTCGGCAAGATCGATGCGGCGCTGGAATCGGCGTTCGACATCCGCTTCGTCTTCAACAAGTGGACGCTGGGCGAAGAGTTCTGCACCGGCACGCTGAAGATCGCGGCCGCGGACCTGATGTCGCCCGAGTTCGACATCATGAAACATCTCGGCTTCTCCAAGGCCGACGTCGATGCCGCCAACCTGTTCGTCTGCGGCGCGATGACCCTCGAAGGCGCCCCGCACCTCAAGGCCGAGCATCTTCCGGTTTTCGATTGCGCCAATCCGTGCGGCCGCATCGGCAAGCGTTCGCTGTCGGTCGAAGCGCACATCAAGATGATGGCGGCGGTGCAGCCCTTCATTTCGGGCGCCATCTCCAAGACCATCAACATGCACAACACCGCGTCGGTACGCGAATGCGGCGACGCCTACATCACGAGCTGGAAGCTCGGCCTCAAGGCCAACGCGCTCTATCGCGACGGCTCCAAGCTGAGCCAGCCGCTGGCGACCACGGTGTTCGATTTCGACGACGACGAGGACGAAGTCGAAGAACTCACCGCCGCGCCGGTTGCCCAGCGCACCGCGGTGGTGGCCGAGCGCGTGGTCGAGAAGATCGTCGAGAAGGTGATCCGCGACCGTGAACGCGAGACCCTGCCCGCCCGCCGCAAGGGCTATACCCAGAAGGCAGTGGTCGGCGGTCACAAGGTCTACCTCAGAACCGGCGAATACGAAGACGGCCGGCCGGGCGAAATCTTCATCGACATGCACAAGGAAGGCGCCGCCTTCCGCTCGCTGATGAACAACTTCGCCATCGCGATCTCGATCGCGCTGCAGTACGGCGTGCCGCTGGAAGAATTCGTCGACGCCTTCACCTTCACGCGGTTCGAGCCGGCCGGCATCGTCATCGGCAACGACTCAATCAAGAACGCGACCAGCGTTCTCGACTACATCTTCCGCGAACTGGCCGTGTCGTATCTCGGCCGCAACGACCTCGCCCACGTCCCGCCGCATCACGACGAGGATCTCGGCGGCGGCGCCGCGGAAAACCAGAAGACGACAGTCAACCGCACGACCTCGATCGGCTACATCCGCGGCAACGTCCATCGCATGGCGGTGGTGCGCGGCAATGCGGCGCCGAAGATGCTGATCGAAGAACACGTCCATGTTCACGAGCACGAACACGAGGACTTTCCCGAAGCCGAAGCCGGCTCCGTCGATCTGACCGAGATCGCGACATCGATCGAAGCCTCGATCGCGGAAGCGGCCAACGAAACGGGCAACCCGGTCGGCTACACCGTGGCGGAGCTGCAGTCGAAACTGCAACACAACGACGTGGCCAACCGCCGTCTCGAAGCCAAGATGAAGGGCTACGAAGGTGACGCGTGCGGCACCTGCGGGAACTTCACCCTGGTGCGCAACGGCACCTGCATGAAGTGCAACACCTGCGGCTCGACCAGCGGCTGTAGCTGAGAAATAGAATAGTGTTTTGGCGGCGCACCATCATCGGTGCGCCGTCAGTATATAAGGGAACAAAACGAGATCGCTAGACACATACTTGAGGAGTGTGCATGCGAAGAGAAACAGCCCCAACTCGGTTTCTGGATTTTGTCATGGGTAACGCGCAATACCGTCTCGTTCTTGAAGAGAAGCGCGTCACAAAAAAAGTCCTCAATGAACCATCGTCGAGGCCCGTAACTGCTGCAAGGTTATGTAAGGATACCGACGGGTCATGGGAGGTCATCATGGATGGGGAAGAGCATGTTTTCCATGACTGTGACTGGCACGAAATTCTGGAATACGTGCGGGAGCAGATCCTTTTTCCCCGACATGGCCGGGCTTGACACGGCCATCCAGTGCCTACCTCACACCGACGCTAGTCCAGATTTTGCCACCGCCTGGATTACCGCCTCAAGGGCGGCAATGACGAATTGGAGATAGTCGATGAGACATACCTCCGAGCATGAGGGGGATGAACGCAAACGACACGAACAAGACGAACGCTGCATCCTCTGCGAAGCGATCATCGAAGTGAGTGACCACGAGGTTTATTTCGCCACCGGCTACTGCCGGTACTGCACCGAAGTTCTGGAGGACGAGACGTCCTCCGCGGAGAAATAGGAAGGGCCGGAGCGATCCGGCCCTTTTCGTTTGCAGGGACTTCTTCCGCAGCCGCGAACCCGATCCGCCAAGCGAAGCCGAACAGCAACCGCCGGTACTGCATCGAAGCTCTGGCGGACGAGGCATCCGCCGCAGAGTAATAAAAAAGGGCCGGATCGCTCCGGCCCTTTTTCCTTTGCAGGGAATGCCTAATGTGCGGGGAAACGCGTATCAGGCCTTCTTCCAACGCCGCCGCAGCGAGCCCAGCCCGGCCAGACCGGCACCGAACAGCATCAGCGTCGCCGGTTCGGGAATTGGAGGATTCTGCGGCGGGTTGTAGACCGACACCGTGTTGGTCACGTTGGCGATCGTACCGCGATCCTTCAGTTTTTCGGCAATGGTAAGATCGGTGATCCCAGCGCCGAACGTGGTGCCGGTGATGCTGCCCGCCTGCAGCGTGGCGCCGTTTTTGACCATATGGATCGGCGTGTCGCTTGCGGGGTTCGTGGCCTTGTCGAGGACCGAAGCGCCGCCGACCGTCTGGTCGAAGTCGGCGTCAAGCCCGGTGATGATGGTGCCGAGCGGCGCGCCGGTCGCAATGGCGAGCTCGTAGCTCCAGTGGTAGGTCGTGCCGTTGTGCCAGGTCGACCCGAAGCTCAACTGGATGTGGTCGATACCGCCCACCATGTTGGTGTTGAAGAACAGCACCGTCGTGGCGGGAAGCGTCGAGATGGCGAAATTCCCGTAGACCACGTTGTCGACTTGGAAACAGGCGCCGGCCGTCACCGACGCCTTCGTCACCATCCCGCTCGACCCCAAATTCGTCGTCGTGGAACACGTCGGCGAAGCGAAAGCTCCCGATGCCATTCCGGCGGCCACGACGCCCGCCCATAAAACTTTGCTCCAGCCCATATCGCGCTCCAAAAAAAGACTTCTCGGGAGTCACGGTTAGCAAGCCTGATGCCAAGGCCTAAGTTACTGATATGGCGTCATTTTCCATTACTGGAATGGTAACATTGTAAACCACTGTGACAATCTTCGGACGCGGCATGGGAACTGCAACAACACCGACGCATGTGTCACGCCGGAACAGAGATGAAAGCCCTCGCCCTCGCCGCCCTGATGTTCGCCGCTCCTGCCGCAGCGGCACCCGGCGATTGCCCCAACTGCACGCTGACGGGCAAGGACTTCTCCAACCAGTGCCTGCAATCCGCCAATTTCCAGGGCGCGAACTTCGACGACGCCAAGCTCGTGCTGGCCTGTCTCAGTCACGCCAATCTGAAGAGCGCCTCGTTGCGCCGCGCCGACCTGTCGGGCGCCAACCTGTTCGAAGCCACGCTCGACGCCGCCGATTTCAGCGGCGCGGTGCTCAGCTCCACCTCATTGAAGGACGCCGATCTCTCCCGCGCGAAGGGCTTGACCCAAGCCCAGCTCGACACCGCCTGCGGCGACGCCAAGACGCGCCTGCCGGCCGGACTGAGCGTGAAGATGTGCCAATGAATTCCAGTGGAATTGACGCTCCACTGTAATAGTGCCTCCAACTAGGCGTAGCCCCGAGAGCCGGACACTGTCGGGGCTATTTTTTTGACCTGCGGAACAGCAATCTTTTTGCACACGGAGACGCGGAAAAAGTGCGCCTCTTTCCTCCCCCGCGGAGCTGAGAACAATAAACCGCACACGGACGAAATAGCGGGGGAGGTGCCGAACGGAAGTGAGGCGGAGGGGGGACTGTTGCAGCGGAGGAGCGATTCCCCCCTCCGTCGCTTTCAGCGACACCTCCCCCGCTATACCACCGGCGTGCAGTTCAGCGAACCGGATCCGCGGGGGAGGAAAGTTGACTGTCTATTCCGCCGCTTGATACTTCAGCACCGGCTTGCGCGAGGCAGCGGTTTCGTCGAGGCGACGGCGCGGGGCCAAGCGCGGGGCGCCTTCGAAGCGCTCCGTCTTGCCCGCCTTCACCTCTTCGGCCATGCCGCGCAGCACCGCGATGAAGCGGTCGAGGCTTTCCTTGCTCTCGGATTCCGTCGGCTCGATCAGCATGGCGCCGTGCACGACCAGCGGGAAATACATGGTCATGGGATGGTAGCCCTCGTCGATCATCGCCTTGGCGAAGTCGAGCGTGGTGACGCCGGTGTCGTGCAGCCAGGTGTCGTCGAACAAGGCTTCGTGCATGCACGGGCCTTCGAACGGCGCACTCATCACGTCCTTGAGCGAAGCGAGCACGTAGTTCGCCGCCAGCACCGCATCTTCCGACGCCTGCCGGATGCCGTTGCCGCCATGGCTCAGCATGTAGCTGAGCGCCCGCACGAACATGCCCATCTGGCCGTGGAACGCCGCCATACGGCCGAACGGCTTGTAGCCTTCCGGCGCCGAATCGCGATCCTCGATCAGACGGATGCCGCCCTTCTCGAGCACCAACAGCGGCAGCGGCGCGAATGGGCGCAAACGCTCCGACAGCACCACCGGACCCGCACCCGGACCGCCGCCGCCGTGCGGCGTGGAGAAGGTCTTGTGCAGGTTGATGTGCATGGCATCGACGCCGAGGTCACCCGGCTTCACGCGTCCGGCGATGGCGTTGAAATTGGCGCCGTCGGCATAGAAGTACGCGCCGGCCTCGTGGATCAGCTTGGCGATCTCGACGATATCGCGTTCGAACAGACCGCAGGTGTTCGGATTGGTCAGCATGAACGCGGCGACGTCGGGGCCGATCTTCGACCGCAGCGAGTCCATGTCGACCCGCCCCTCGGGCGTGGCTTTCACTTCGTCGACCGTGAAGCCGGCGAACGCGGCGGTGGCGGGATTGGTGCCGTGCGCCGATTCCGGGATCAGCACGCGCGTGCGCTTCTCGCCCTTGGCTTCGATGGCGGCACGGATCGTGAGGATGCCGCACAACTCGCCGTGTGCGCCCGCTTTCGGCGACATGGTCACAGCCGGCATGCCGGTCATGGTCGTCAGCCAGCGCGCCAGTTCGCTCATCAGCGCCAGCGCACCCTGCGCGGCCGATTGCGGCGCCAAGGGATGCAGATCGGCAAAGCCGGGAAGCCGCGCCAGCTTCTCGTTGAGACGCGGATTATGCTTCATGGTGCACGAGCCGAGCGGATAAAGCCCGGCGTCGATCGAATAGTTGTTGCGCGACAGGCGCACGTAATGGCGCACCACTTCCGGCTCGGAAAGGCCCGGCAAACCGATCTTGCCCTTGCGGCGAAGTCCGCCGAGATGGGTGTCGCCGACTTTCACGTCGGGAAAATCGACGCCGCATTTGCCGTCGCGGCCGAGTTCGAAGATCAGCGGTTCTTCGTGATCGAGACCGCGGTCGCCGGAAATGGTCGGCAGCGCAGAGGCTTCCGCGGTACCGGGCTGCGAGGGACGTCCCTGAGAATTGAGAGCCATTAGAGAACCTCCTCCAGCGCTTTCACGAACGCGGCAATGTCTTCGTCGGTGTTGGTTTCGGTGGCGGCGACGATCAGGAGATCATCGGCGTAGCCGAGCCGCGAGGCGGGAACGCCCGCCAGAACGCCCTTCATCGCCAACTCTTCGACCACCTCGGCCGCCGAGCGCGGCAGCTTGATGGTGAATTCGTTGAAGAAGGCCGGCGTGATGACCGAAACGCCGGGAATGGCGTTCAGCTTGTCGGCCAGTTCCACCGCGCGCGAATGGTTGATCGCGGCGAGTTTGGTGAAGCCCTCTTCGCCGAGCAGCGACAGATGGATCGAGAACGCCAGCGCGCAGAGGCCGGAATTGGTGCAGATGTTGCTGGTCGCCTTGTCGCGGCGGATGTGCTGCTCGCGGGTGGAAAGCGTCAGCACGAAGCCGCGGCGGCCGTCGGCATCGACCGTCTGTCCGGCGAGACGGCCGGGCATCTGGCGGATGAACTTCTCGCGCACCGCAAACAGGCCGACATACGGCCCGCCGAAATTGAGCCCGTTGCCGAGCGACTGGCCTTCGGCGACGACGATGTCGGCGCCCTGCTCGCCCGGCGGCGTGATGAGGCCGAGCGAAACCACTTCCGTCACCACGACGACCAGCAGCGCGCCCTTGGCGTGCGCGGCATCGGCGAGCGGCTTCAGATCGCGGATGAGGCCGAACACGTCGGGGCTCTGCACCACGACGCAGGCGGTCTGATCGTCGATCAGCGGCAGCAGGTCTTCGGCGCGTCCCGGCGAGGCCATCGCGCGCTTGATGACGCCGTGCAGGTTGGCGACGGTCTCGACGGTCTCGATGTACTGCTTGTGCAGGCCGCCGGACAGGATCGCCTTCGGCCGCTTGGTGACGCGCATCGCCATCAGCACCGCCTCGGCGGTGGCGGTCGAGCCGTCGTAAAGCGACGCGTTGGCGACTTCCATGCCGGTCAGCGCCGCGACCTGGGTCTGGAATTCGAACAGCGCCTGCAGCGTGCCTTGGGAAATTTCCGGCTGGTACGGCGTGTAGGAGGTGAGGAATTCGGAACGCTGGATCAGATGATCCACCGTCGCCGGAACGTGGTGCTTGTAGGCTCCCGCACCGCAGAAGAACGGGACGTCGGAGGCGGCGACGTTGCGGGCGGCGAAGCGGGAAAGGATGCGCTCGACCTCGATTTCGCCCTTGGCGTCGGGAAGATCGAACGCCTCGCGCGGCGCCTGCGCCGATTTCGGCACATCGCGGAACAAGGCATCGACGTCCTTGACGCCGATCTTGGCGAGCATGGCGGCACGATCGTCCGCGGTCAGAGGTAGGTAGCGCATCGTTTCACCCAATTGTCATGGCCCGCCGGCGCGGGCCATTCAGGCCGTATGGACGTGGCGGACCGGTCTTAGAGACCCGCCACGAATTCCTTGTACTTGTCTTCGGTCATGAGCTGCGAAAGCTCGGCCTTGTCGGCGATCTTGATCTTGAAGAACCAGCCGTCGCCTTCCGGCGCCGCGTTCACCTTGGCCGGATCGCCGGACAGGTCTTCGTTGGCCGCCGTGACGGTGCCGCCGACCGGGGCGTAGACTTCGCTCGCCGCCTTGACGCTTTCGACCACCGCCGCTTCGTCGCCCTTCTTCAGGACCTTGCCGGCCGACGGGGTCTCGACGAACACGACGTCGCCGAGCTGCTCGGTGGCGTGGCCGGTGATGCCGACGGTGCCTTCGTCACCCTCGACGCGGATCCATTCGTGCTGGTCCGTGTAATAGGTCGTCATTTGCCTGCTCCTCGTTTGTAGCGGTGGGGGACGAACGGCATCGGGGCGATGCGCGCCGGAAGCGCCTTGCCGCGGACCAGAAGGTCGACCTCGGTACCGTCGGCGGCGAATGGGGTTTCGACATAGCCCATGGCGATGGGCGCATTGAGCGACGGGCCGAAGCCGCCGCTGGTGATCTTGCCGATGACGCGGCCGTCCTTGGCAGCAATCTCGGTGCCGTCGCGCGCGGGGGCGCGGCCGTCGGGACGAACGCCGACGCGCTTCTTTTCGGTGCCATTGAGCACGCGCGCCATGATCTTTTCCGCCGCCGGGAAGCCGAGCTCGGTCTTGCGCCGCTTGCCGATGGCCCAGACCAGATCGGCTTCCGCCGGATCGGTGGTCTCGTCGATGTCATGGCCATAGAGGCAAAGCCCGGCTTCGAGCCGCAGACTGTCGCGGGCGCCAAGCCCGATCGGCAGCACGTCGGGATCGGCGAGGATCGCGCGCGCCAGTTTCTCGGCGTCGGCCGCAGAAACCGAAATCTCGAACCCGTCTTCGCCGGTGTAGCCGGTGCGGCCGACAATGGCCTCGACGCCCGCCACGGTGGCGCGGGTCACGCGCATGAAGTTGAGGAAATCGATGCCGGGCGACAGCTTGTCGAGCACCTTGCCCGCGAGCGGACCTTGCAGCGCCAACAGCGCACGATCGGGACGCGGGATCAGCGTCAACTCGCCGTCCAGCTTCTTGGCGATGTAGGCGAAGTCGCTCTCTTTCATCGATGCGTTGACGACGAGATAGAGATCGGCCTCATCCGCCAGCTTGGTCAGCATGAAATCGTCTTTGACGCCGCCCTGGTCGTTGAGCAGCAGGCCGTAGCGCTGCATGCCCTCCTTCAGGCCGACGAAATCGGACGGGCAGACTTTTTCCATCGCACGCGCCGGATCGGGACCGCGCAGGAAGGCTTGTCCCATGTGCGAGACGTCGAACAAGCCGGCTTTCTCGCGGGTATGCAGATGTTCTTTGATGATCCCGGTGGGATATTGCACCGGCATTTCGTAGCCGGCGAACGGTACGATTTTGGCGCCCAGCTCGACATGCAGGTCGTAGAGCGGCGTGCGCTGGAGTTTTTCGGCGGTCGTTTCCATAGTCCGAATCCTTCGAGATGGCGCGCCCGCTTCCGCGAGACCCGCGCCCCCTCTGTCATCGGACCTGAGAGATTTCCCCCTCCTGCACAACGGCGGTGGAGAGGTTACCCCTTCGGTGGGGGCCGCTTTCGCGAACCCTCTTTCCAGAAGTTCATCACCCGTCGCGGTCCTTTTGCCTGAGAGTTTCCGGGGCGGTTGCTCCTTCGGCCTTCGTCTTCGACTACGGCCCGACACGTCGGCCTTCGCCAAAAACTCACGTCTCCCGCGGGGGATCGTGTGCTGTCCGCACGGACGCGCCTCACGGCGGGCCCGGACGTCAAAAGCCATTCTAGGTGCAGGAGTTTGAGAGTCAACGCGACCCCGGAACCGTATCCCGCCGCACCCGACTTATCCCCGCTTTCCGGGGATTTTCGGCCCAAGCCATGGCGCATCCGCCGCACCGCAGCGGCGATGGCAGGACGTTGTGATTCCTTCCCGCTTTTACGACGCCAGCGGCAACCTCATCGGTTCCTGGTCGTCATCGATGGTGACGCGCGGCAGGCCTTCGCCTCGGAAATACACCAGATCCTCGACATCGGCATCGTAATGGGCCGCCACCACGATCTGCGACACCGTCTCGCCGTCGAGCGAGAACGGTATCAGGAGACGATCGAACGAAATTTCGACATCACCCGGCCAAATCAGCCGCGAGCGGCACATCACTGGCGCCCGCGTGGTAACGACGCGATCATATTGCGCCCGCAACGCATCGAGTTTGTCGGTGCGCAGCTCGTACTCGCTCAACCAGCGACCGGTGAAGTCCTCGCCGTAGAGGGCCTGCCAGAAAATCCCGAACGTACGGAAGTAAAAATCGGGCACGGCGTGATGAACGTCGAGTTCGTACAGGCGGCCAATCAGCCAGGATACGTCTGCCAGACTGAAATCCTGCTGGCGCGGCAAGACGCGCCCCTCACTCAAAAGCTCGCAATGATTGGCGAACTCGAGAAAATCGAGCGGCATAGTCTCGGGATGTAGGGCGTCGAATCGCATCTGCGTCACCTCTCGGGACACAACTCCGAATTACGACCCAGCTCGGACATGCTTTATCTCATACTGCGCACGCAAGCCGAAGCGAAAATCGCAGTCAGCGTTTCGAAAGCGTTTCGAGTACGTACTATTGCGGATGCTACATCCGTGTCGGCACTTCGATACCCAGCAAATCCAACGCCTTGGTCAGAACGGCCAGGGTCAGGGCGCAAAGGCCGAGACGAGCCGCACGCAAATCGGCATCGGGCTCCGACAGAATATGATGCTCGGCGTAAAACCGCGAAAATTCCTGCGCCAATTCAAAGACGTACTCGCACAGGAAATTCGGAGCGCGCTTTTCCTCGGCCGATTCCATCGCTTCGGGTAGCGCCAGAATTTTCAACACCAGCGCGCGTTCCACCGCCGAACGCACGACCGGCGGCGCGGTGACGAAGCCCTGCTCTTCCGCTTTGCGCAGGATGGAGCGGATGCGTACGGCCGCGTACTGCAGATAAGGGCCGGTTTTGCCTTCGAATTTGGTGAAGCGGTCGAGATCGAAGATGTAGTCGGTCAGGCGCCAGTTGGACAGATCGGCGAATTTCAATGCCGCGATGCCGACCTTCTGCGCGATGTCTTCCTGTTCTTCGACCGGATAATCGGCACCGAGACCGGCTTCGGCGATGCGCGCCTTGGCGGCGTCGGTCGTCATGGCGATGAGATCGAACAGTTTCATCACGCCGCCGGCGCGGGTCTTGAACGGCTTGCCGTCGGGCCCGTTCATGGTACCGAAGCCGGCGTGCTCCAGCTCCGCCTTGCCCGCGAGCCCGGATTTCCTGGCGCCGCGGAACACCTGCTCGAAATGGCCGTGCTGGCGCTGGTCAACGACGTAAAGGATGAAATCGGGATCGAACGATTTCACGCGATCGACGATGGTGGCGAGATCGGTGGTGCCGTAGAGCGCCGCGCCATCGGACTTCAGAAGAATCAGCGGCGGCATTTCCTTCTTGTCGTCGGGCTCCGAAATCTGAATGACCAGCGCACCTTCGCTTTCCTCGGCGATGCCGCGGGCCTTGAGGTCGTCGATCATCGGCGGGATCAAGGGATCGACCGAAGCTTCGCCGTTCCACAGATCGAATTCGATACCGAGACTGCCGTATTCGCGCTTCAGGCCTTTCTCCGACACCGCGAAGAAGTGTTTCCACAACGCCATATAACCGGGACGTCCGGCCTGCAGTTCGGCGGTCGCCTTGCGCGCCAGTTCGAGCCGCGCCGGATCGGCCTTGCAGGCGGCCGACGCCGCCGGATAGAGCACCTCGAGGTCGTCCATCGTCACCGGCGATTCATCCGGGTACGGACCAGTGAAATTCGCGTCGAAATAAATCGGCGCCATCCCGCGCAATTCCACTTCGGAAATGAGCTGGCCCATCTGCAAACCCCAGTCGCCGAGATGAACGTCGCCGATCACCTTCCAGCCGTTGGCGCGGAACAGCCGCTTCAGGCTGTCGCCAATGATCGCCGAGCGCAGATGACCGACATGCATCGGCTTGGCGACATTCGGCCCGCCGTAGTCGATCACCATCGTTTTGCCGGTGCCGGTTTCGGGAGCGCCGAGACGGTCGTCCTTGGAGACCGCCGCGACCCGCGCCGCCAGCGCCTCGTCGGTGAGATCGAGATTGATGAAGCCGGGCCCCGCGATCTCGACCTTGGCGAAGATCGGATTCTGCTTCAGCCGGTCGGCAACCTTGGTCGCCAGCGCACGCGGATTGGTTTTCGCCTGCTTGGCCGCGGGAAGCGCGCCGTTGCACTGGAACTGGGCGAGATCGGGCCGGTCGGACCGCTTCACCGTGCCGAATTCGGCAGACAGTCCCTCGGCCGCGAAAGCGTCGGAGACGATCGCGGTCAGTTCGCGGGTCAGCGCCGTCATGGCAGGTACTGCCCCATCTTCTTGTTGTAGTCGATCTGCGCCTGGGTGAGCTGGAAGCCGACCAAGAGGTGGTATTCGTAGGACTTCTTGTCCCGCGCTACCGCGATCTCGATGCCGTCGACCAGTTCTTCCTTCTGCACCTCGGCCGAAGCCTTGGGGAAATCGAATTCCAGCCAGCGGGTCTGCTTGTCGACGATCTGTCCGCCGGCGGTCACGGCGACGTAATACGGCAGCTTGTAATGGGCCGCTTCACCGCCGGGTGCGCGCGTCGCCTTGATGGTCATGGTGACATTGGCGTCGATCGCGTTGATGCGCTTGCTGTAGTCGCAGCGCGTCTTCAGATCCGTGAACTTCGCGGTGTAGACCACGTTCGACGGGTCGGCGCCCTGCGCCGGATCGAACGCCGGAAGAACCGAGGTGTTCGCCAGGATGTTCGCATCCGGACAGACGTTGGCGTTGTCGGAGCGGACGTAATTGATCGCCGACCGCCACGTATCGCAGCCGGACAACGAAATCGCGGCCACCATCAATGCAGCCAAATTCAGGGCGAGCTTTGTGCGTCTCATGGTCTGATGACGAGCCTTCAATGGGGCGGAAGGCGCCTGCCTTCCGGGAAATACGGGATCCGGAACCGGGCATACCACACGGCAGCCCCGCGCGTCACAACGGACTTGTTGCAGCCTGCAGTTGACGGCTGGAAGTGGCCGGACTGTAGCCAAGCGGCCCCGCCATGGGAAGCGCACTCCGGCGCCCCAAAAGCCGCATACCGGCGCCGGATAACGGGGGCGTAATATTCCGGGCGGCGAAGAACCCTCTTTCAACCGGCGCCCCGCACTGGCAATCTTGAGTCGATGGCTGTCTACACCGACGTTTCCTTCGAAGAACTCGAGAGCTTCCTCGCCGGCTACAACATCGGCGCGCCGCTGACGTTCAAGGGCATTGCCGAGGGCGTCGAGAACTCGAATTATTATCTGCAGACTACCAAGGGCGCCTTCATCCTGACCCTCTACGAAAAGCGGGTACGGACGGAGGATCTGCCGTTTTTCCTCGGCCTTTTGGAGCATCTGGCGGCCCGCGGCATCCATTGCCCGCTGCCGGTGCGCAATCTCGCCGGGGCCCAGTCGGTCATTCTGGGCGGCCGGACCGCGGCGCTGTTCACCTTCCTCAATGGCGTGTCGCTGCGCCGGCCGGAAGCGGGACATTGCGCCGCCGCGGGCGCCGCGCTCGCCAAGATGCACGCCGCCGGCAAGGGCTTTGCCCTCACCCGCAAGAATGCGCTCGGCCACGACGGCTGGGACGAATTGGTACAAGCCTGCCTGCCGCGCGCCGACGAGGTCGAGCCGGGCCTCGCGGACCTGATCGCCACCGCCCATCGCGAGATCACCGCCAACTGGCCGAGCGGACTGCCGTCCGGCGTGATCCATGCCGACCTCTTCCCCGACAATGTGCTGTTCATGGGCGCCGAAGTGTCGGGGCTGATCGATTTCTATTTCGCCTGCAACGACGCCTTCGCCTACGACCTCGCGGTGATGCTGAACGCCTGGTGCTTCGAGCCCGACGTCGCCTTCAATGTCACCAAGTCGAAAAGCCTGATCGCAGCATATGCCAAGCAGCGTCCGCTGACGGCGGCGGAGCGCGAGGCGATCCCGACCCTGGCGCGCGGCTCGGCGCTGCGCTTCCTGCTTACCCGGCTGTACGACTGGCTGAATCACGACCCGCACGCCCTCGTCCGCCCCAAGGACCCGCGCGATTACTCGCGCCGGCTCCGCTTCCATCGCAAAGTGCGCGGCGTCGGGGAGTACGGTTTGTGAGTTCGATTGAGATTTTCACCGACGGGGCCTGCACAGGCAATCCCGGCCCTGGCGGTTGGGCGGCGATCCTGCGTGCCGGGGCGCACGAGAAAGAGCTGTTCGGCGGCGAGCGCGCCACCACCAACAACCGCATGGAACTGACCGCCGCGATCAAGGCCTTCGAGGCGCTGAAATCGCCGAGCGAAGTCACGATCTACACGGATTCCCGCTATGTGATGGACGGCGTCACCAAGTGGATGGCGAACTGGAAGCGCAACGGCTGGCGCACCGCCGACAAGAAGCCGGTCAAGAACGAAGAACTCTGGCGCGCCCTCGAAGCCGCCGTGACGCCGCACAAAGTGACCTGGCGCTGGGTCAAAGGCCACGCCGGCCACATCGAGAACGAACGCGTCGATGCGCTGGCGCGCGGAGCGATACCGTAGAGAACTTCTGCCCCCGCGAGTGCGAGGGCAGAAAGAAATCTCACACTTCCTTCAGCATGTGCTCGGCGCTCGATACCGAATAGGCGCCGGGTTCTTCGACCCAGAGCTGCTTGACCGCGCCGTCCTCGATCAGCATGGCGTAGCGCTGGCTGCGGGTGCCCATGCCGAATTTGGTGGCGTCCATCTCAAGGCCCAAGGCCTTGGTGAACTCGGCATTGCCGTCGGCCAGCATGATGACCTTGTCGCCGGCGCCCTGCGCATGGCCCCAGGCGCCCATCACGAAGGCATCGTTGACCGACACGCAGGCGATGAGATCGATCCCTTTGGCGGCGAATTCCCCGGCATACTGGATGAAGCCCGGCAGGTGCTTGGCGCTGCAGGTCGGCGTGAACGCGCCCGGAACCGCGAAAAGCACTGCGCGCTTGCCGGCGAACAACTCGTCGGTTTTGACCGCGCGGGGGGCGCCGTCACGCATCTCAGTGAGTGTTGTCGACGGAATCCGGTCGCCGATTTTGATCGCCATGGGCTTCTCCTTAACGGTGTAAGTTTGGAATGGTTTTAACCTAATGACATGCGTCCGGGAAGCCGCTGTGGTATCGTTTCAGCCATGTCCAAGCATATTTCTCTCGATCCCGAGCCACGCGACAATTTCCTGGAAGGAAAACTGCTGATCGCGATGCCTGGGATGCCCGATCCGCGGTTCGAGAAGAGCGTCATCTTCATGTGCGCCCACTCGGCCAGCGGAGCGATGGGGCTCATCATCAACAAGCCGATCGAAGGCCTGTCGTTCAACGACCTGATGAGCAAGTTCAACATCGAAGTGACCGGCCTTGTCCCCGAGCCCCCGATCCTGTTCGGCGGGCCGGTCAACATGGGACGCGGCTTCGTCCTGCACTCCTCCGATTACGGCACCCCCGACGCCACCCTGACGATCACGTCGGAGATCTCGCTCACCGCCACCACCGACATCCTGGAGGCGATCAGCAAAGGTCGCGGACCGGCCAAGTCGATCCTGGCGCTCGGTTATGCCGGCTGGGGCGACGGCCAGATCGAAAGCGAGATCCTCGCCAACGGCTGGATCCACTGCGACCCCGATCCGAAGCTGATCTTCGACACCGACTACGACGCCAAATGGGAAACCGCCATCGGCAAGCTAGGCGCCCAGATCGCAGGACTGTCGGCGGACGCCGGACGGGCTTAGTTTTCCGCTATTCCCGGAAGCTCTTGGCGATGAAGGTCATGGCCTCGCGGGCGCCGACGGCTTCGGAGAACAGGAAGCCCTGGGCGAATTCGCAGCCGAGTTCGGCTACGCGCGCGGCATCCTCTTCGCTCTCGACGCCTTCGACGATCACCGCACGATTGAGTTCGTGCGCCAGCGACACGATCGACGCCAGCACCACGCCGCCATTCGACTGCGGCGTGCCGTTGAGGAAGCTCTTGTCGATCTTCACGGTGTCGAACGGCAGATCGGCGAATTGCGAGAGGCTCGACATGCCGGTGCCGAAATCGTCGATCGCGAGCCCGGCCCCGAGCTGACGGATCTGACCGGCCAGCGCCCGCGCATCGGCGTCGGTGGCGATGGTGCTCTCGGTCATTTCGAGCTTGAACGAGCCCGGCGCCAATCCGCCGTTCCGCAGCACATCGGCGAGCCGCTGCAACAGATCGGCGTCGCGAAGCTGCCGGCGCGAGAGGTTGACGCTGACGAACAGCGGCTCGGGCAGCGGGAAATAACGCTGCCATTCGGCGAGATCGCTGGCCGCACGGTCGAGCGCGAGACGCCCGAGGGCGACGATGATGCCGGTCTCTTCCGAATGGGCGATGAAATCGGCCGGCTCCACCAGCCCCTTCTGGGGATGGCGCCAGCGCAGCAAGGCTTCGAAACCCGCCACGGTGCGGTCGGCCAGCCGGATGATCGGCTGATAGAAAACCTCGATCTCGCCGCGGTCGATTGCCTGATGCAGATCGGCTTCGAGCACCACCGGATCGGCCGGGGCGTTCGCCTCCATGTCGAGGGTGAAGATGCGCGAACAGTCGCCGCCGTCGCGTTTGGCCTGATTGAGCGCCAGTTCGGCGTTCTTCATCAGGTCGATGGAATTGCGCGCCTCGCGGCCGAGCGCCACGCCGACACTGACCGGCGCAAACACGTTGCGGCCCTCGAAGCCGTGCGCCGCCGAGCAAAGCTGCACCAGACCGGCGCCGATCGCTTCGGGCTTGTCGGTCGGATTGGGCAGCAGCACGGCAAAGCCGTCGCCGCCGGTGCGGAAAATCTGGCCGAAGCCGGAATAGCGCTGGTCGAGGCGCTGGGCGATCTTGAGCAGCACTTCGTCGCCGCCGGCATCGCCGAGACTGGCGTGAATGGCCTTGAAGCGGTCGACATCGAGCACCGCGAACACCACGTCGCGCAGGCGCTCGCCGAGGCCTTCCAGTTCTTCGATCAGCGACACGCGATTGCCGAGGCCGGTGAGCGGATCGCGCAGCGAGCGGTCCATCATCTCGACTTCGGCTTCCTTGCGGGTGGTCACATCGGCCAACAGGCCGACGCAACGTTCCGCCGCTTCGCCGTCGGGGCCCTTCATGGTGGCGCGCAGTTCGAGCCAGGGATAACGGCCCTCCTCGTCCAGCACCCGGAACTCGATCCGGAAGGCGAGACCCGACTGCTTGCGGAATTCGCCCACCGCCTGCTCGTAGACGGCGCGGTCGTCGGGATGGATGCGCTCGATCCAGCGGTAATGCGACAGCCGCCCTTCGCCTACGCCGATCAGCGCGCCGGCCTCGGCCGACAGGACCGCGAAGTCGTTGACGAGATCGAGTTCGAATACGCCCTGCCGCGAAGCGTCGATGGCTTCGAGTGCGGCGTGGGGAACTTCGGGCTCCTTCACCACCTCTTTGACGACTTCCTTGACCACTACCTTCACCGGCGCCGGAGCGGCCGGGCGCGGGGCCGGGGGCGCATGGTGGCGCCACGGGATCACGGTGATGCCCTCGCCTGCGGTCACGGCCAGCGCCAGCATGATGGCGCCCGCCGCAGCAAACCCGCCGGCGAGATCGGGCACGATCGACGCCGAACCGAAGCCGCCGAGCGCCGCAAACGCCGACGTGAGCGAGGCCATGGCGAACAGGCCGACGGCCGGTTGCAGCACCTGCGAGGTGCGCGAGCCGGTGCGCTGGCGCAGGACCAGATAGGCGAACAGGGCCGGCGGCACGATCAGGATCGCGAGATCGGTCAACAGCGTCATGCCGGGGAAGCCGATATAGGCGAGCCCCGAAACGATGAGGAAGCCCAGGATCACTTTGTTGAGCCAGCGCGCCACGGCCGGCCACATCTCGGACATCGGCTCGATCAGGTCGACGAAGCGAACCCCGGCCGCCAGCGCGAGACCGCCGAACAGCGCGGTCAGGCCGTACGGTCCGCCGACACTGGTGACGATCGAGCCATCGAACACACGCAATGCGGCGAGACGGGCGAGCAGCAGCGCGATCAGCGCCAGGGCCGCCCAGCGCGGCGCCCAATGATGGGTCATCACGCCGACGCCGCCTGCAATCGCGGCAGCGGCCGCGATCAGACCGGCCACGGCGGCGACGAAGATGGCGATATTCTTGTTGTGCGCGGCCAGCTCCGGCTCGGTCCAGGCGAGCAGCGAAGGACTGCCGTCGACGCCCACCATGCGGACGGCGATCTCGGCCTTGCCCGACGCCGGGATCGTCAGCCGGAAGCCCTTGCGGCCATAGGCGTTGGATTTCTCGATCAGCACGCCGGGTGTCGTGGTCGCGACCTGCAAGATGGTCGGACGCTGGGCCCGCGGGATAATGGTCAGCCCGCTCGACGGCGCCTCGCCCGCCTGCAGCACGCGGATCGCGGGCCGGGTGCCGTAATTGGCGGCGGCGAACGAGAACCAGGTGCCCGGATCCTTATTGCCGGCCGGTGCGGCGAACGGCTTCAGATACGCCTTCAGCTCGATCAATCCGGCGGTGCTGCCGAGGTCGAGGTCTTTGGGGGCCGTTTGGGCCGCCAGGGCGCACGTCCACATCAGGACGACACACGCAAACGCAAAGGCAAGCCGTTTCATCACAGGCGTTCAGGTCCCCGTAGATATTCTTGTTACGTGCAGGTCAGCCTGTCGGCGCCTCGTCTTCGAGCAGCGCGAACAGGACATGATCCCGCCATTCGCCATTGATCTGCAAATACTTACGCGCAAGACCCTCCTGACGGAACCCTGCCTTGGTCAAGAGATTTTGAGAGGCCTCGTTGGAGGGCAGACAGGCGGCTTCGATCCGGTGCAGGCCGAGAGTCGAAAAAACGAACGGTATCAACGCCCGCACGGCGTCGTACATAAAGCCCTGGCGGGCGAAACGCTGGCCGATCCAATACCCCAGCGAACAGGCTTGCGTGACACCCCGCCGCACATTCGACAGCGTGCAGCCGCCAAGGAGCTGATCGTCTTCCTTGCGATACACGAAGAAGGCGTAGGCCGTGTCCTGCCGAGTCTCTTTCTGATAGCGCCGGATGCGGCGGCGGAAGGCGCCTTTGGTCAGCTCGTCGCGCGCCCAGACCGGTTCCCACGGTGTCAGGAATTCGCGGCTTTCGGCCCGGAGCTTGGCCCAGGGCTTAAAGTCCGGCATGCGCGGATAGCGCAGATAAACCTCGAGCCCCCGTATCACCGGCTGCTGACCGCCGGGGAACGTAAGCCCTCGCATAAACGCCATTGCCCCTGGTTTCATTCCGCCGCGCGCGCCGTTGCCAATCCGAACCGCCCAGCAAATATGCCATAGCGCTCCAGCTTGCCAGCGGGACCGACAGTCGCGACCGAAGGAGCGGCAGTCTGCATCACCTTTTCGCCGAACCGGCGTACCGCCGCGGCGTCCACCGCTTCCAGCTTCTCGGTCATCTCCTGAACCGACAAGACCCGGTCGAAATTGAGAATATGGCCGGCGATCATCTCCGCCCGAGCGCTCGGCCGCTCCAGTCCCATGAGGAAGGACGACTTGAGCTGGGCCTTGGCGCGGGCCACCTCTTCCTCGGTCGCAGTCTCGGCCAGCGAGGCCATCTCGCCTGCCACCAGCGCACCGATCTCGGCCACTTCCGATTCGCCGGTGCCGGTGTAGACCCCCACCACGCCGTCGTCCTTGGAGGACTGGGCGAAGGCATAGATCGAGTAGCAGAGGCCCCGCTTCTCGCGCGCCTCCTGGAACAGGCGGGAGGACATGCCGCCGCCTAGCGCGGTGACGTAGACCTGCGCCACGTGCCAGTCGGGGTCGAGGTTCGACACGGCGGGGAAAGCATAGGCGACATGGGCCTGTTCGAGGTCGCCGCCGATGTGCATCTCGCCGCCGATGTAGCGGGCGGGCTCGGGAGCCTGTGGAGCACCCAGCGCAAGACCGCCGAACTTCTCCTCGGCCAGCCGCACCATGTGGTCGTGGCGCACGGCCCCCGACGCGATCAGGATCATGCTACCAGCGCGATAGTTCTCGCGCATGTAGGCATTGAGATCTTCGCGGCCGAATCCCGACACCGTCGATTCGTCACCGAGAATCGGCCAACCCATCGGCTGATCCGGATATGAGACCTCTTGCAGGTAATCGAAGATGATGTCGTCAGGCGTGTCCTTGGCCTGCCCGATCTCTTGCAGCACTACTTGACGTTCGCGCTCCAACTCATTGGATTCAAACGTGGGTGCCGTGAGGATGTCGGCGAGAATATCGATCGCCAGCGGGATGTCGGCCTTGAGCACGCGCGCGTGGAACGCGGTCTGCTCGCGACTCGTATAGGCGTTGAGGAATCCGCCGACCGATTCCATTTGCTCGGCGATGTCGCGTGCGGTGCGAGTCGTCGTGCCTTTGAAGGCCATGTGTTCGAGCATGTGCGAGATGCCCATCACATTGCGAGACTCGTTGCGCGCACCGGCATTGACCCACACACCAACGGCGGCGGATTCAAGTTGCATCATCGGATCAGTAACGACTACCAACCCGTTGGAAAGTCGAGAGATTTTGGCGTTCATGGCCGGAGGACAATAGCCTCGATCAGCCCCCTCACCAAGCCCTTTTCGGCCGCAGTGACATGACAGTTTTCTTCACCTTCGAGAGCTGCCTTAAGCCTCGGAGGCACCTCCGGAATCCGACTCGTTGCCTGGTTAACGGCGTCCGGGAACTTGGCCGGATGGGCTGTCGATAGGACAACAACCGGTACCTTTTTCGACAACTTCAGATTGAAGGCGGCGGCCACGGCGACACCGGTGTGGGGGTCGATCAGGCGTCCGGTTTCGCGCTCCACCTGAGCGATGGCGGCCAGGGTTTCGGCATCGTCGGCCCGCATCGCGGCGTAGCGCGAGCGCAAGTCGGCGAGGATCGGCGGCGACAGCGTCAGCGACTTGTCGGCGGCGAAGGTCGCCATCTGCTCGCGCGTCCAGGCGGCGTCTCTGCCGCTCGCTTCGAACAGCGCGCGCTCGAAATTGGAAGCGACCTGGATGTCCATCGACGGGCTCAGGGTCGGCTGCGCCCGCCCCGCTTCGTAGACGCCCTCGTTGAGAGCGCGGGCCATGATGTCGTTCGAATTGGTGGCTACCCACAATTTATCCACAGGGGCACCCATCCGCCACGCGGCCTCGCCGGCGAAGACGTCGCCGAAATTGCCGGTCGGCACGACGAACAGGGGGGCCGTCCCCAGCTCGGCGGCGGCGGTGAAGTAGTAGACCGCCTGGGCGGCGATGCGGGCGAAGTTGATCGAGTTGACCGCCGTCAGGCTGACGGCCTTGGCGAAGTCGGTCTCGGCGAACAGCGCCTTCACGATTCCCTGGGCGTCGTCGAAGGTCCCCTCGATGGCGATGTTGTGGACGTTGGCGTAAGGCGCCGTGGTCATCTGGCGGCGCTGGACCTCGCTGACCCGCCCCTTGGGGTGGAGGACGAAGACCTCGATGTTCTCGAGCCCGCCCAGCGCGGCGATGGCCGCCGAGCCGGTATCGCCCGAGGTCGCCGCCAGCACCGTGGCCCGCCCGCCCTGCCGCTTGAGGGCGCGGGCAAACAATCGGCCGAGGATCTGGAGCGCGACGTCCTTGAACGCCAGCGTCGGGCCGTGGAACAGCTCCATCAGATAAAGGTCGGGGCCGATGGCGACGAGCGGTGCAATGCGCGGGTCGGTGAAGCTGGCGTAGGCCGAGGCGATGTCGGCCTTGAGTTCGTCGGCTGAGAAGCTGTCGCCGATCAGCCGTCCCATCACCGCCTCGGCGACGTCCTGATACGGCTTGCCCTTGAAGGCGGCGACCTCGTCCGGCGTGAAGCGCGGCCAAGCCTCCGGCAGATACAGCCCGCCATCGGGCGCGAGGCCCGCCAGCAGCATGTCGGCAAACGAAATCAGGGGCGATTGCCCGCGGGTCGAGAGATAGCGCATGGGATCGGCAACAATGTTGTTCGAGTGATCAAGACGGGCGCACTAAAAGCACGTTTTGGCTTCGGTGTCATTCCCGGCCCACCAGCGCCTTGCGAAAGGCGCGGTCGCGCTTCAGGTGCCATTCCCGGCTCATGGCTTCGTGGCGGGTTTGATAGCGTTCGGCGTAGAGCAGGAACCACACCCGCCCGCGCGTGGATTTGGCGCCGGTCCCGGCGTTGTGACGGGCCACGCGCTGGTCGAGATCGGTCGTCCAGCCGACATAGGTCCGCTTCAGCCCCCGCACTTCGCTGCCGAGAACGTAGACGAAGGCGTTCATGGCCCGCTCTATTTCCCCGGCACCTCGACCGCCGCTTCCACGGCCGCTTCGTCGGCGACCTTGTCCAGCCACTTCGGCGCATACGGCACCGGGTTGTCGCGCAGGGCCTTGAGCAGCGCCCGCGGATTGGCGTCGATCACCAGCGTGCTGCGATGGATGGACTTCAGGAAGCGCTCGGCGACGACCTGATCGAGAAACTCCGCCAGCTTGTCGTAGAACCCGGCCGCGTTCAGCAGCGCCACCGGCTTGGGATGGATGCCGAGCTGCGCCCAGGTCCAGGCCTCGAACAATTCCTCGAAGGTGCCAATGCCGCCCGGCAGCGCGACGAACCCGTCCGACAGCTCGGCCATCATCGCCTTGCGGTCGTGCATGGTGGGGACGACTTCGAGCCGCGTCAGCCCCGTGTGCGACAGCTTATGACCGTGCAGTTGTTCGGTAATGACGCCGATCACCTCGCCGCCCTTGGCCAGCGCCGCATCCGCCGCCACGCCCATCAAACCGATATTGCCGCCGCCATAGACCAGGCCGATGCCCTCTTCCGCCAACAGCGCGCCAAGCTCCGCCGCAGCGGCGCGATACTCGGGCCGCGCCCCCATGCTGGAACCGGCATAAACACAAATTCTCACGACACGTCCTCCATTTCGAGGAGGGAAATAGTGATCGCGCAGGCGCGGGTCAAATCACGAGAAATTTTCCACGCGGAGGCGCGGAGATTTCGTGCCAACCCAGGTAACGCGATCGCCAGTCACAGCGGTTTCACCGCGTCTCCGCGGCTCCGCGTGCCCAATCGCCCCTTCTGAACGTGGAATGCCACGTAAACGCCGATCAGCGCGACCGCGAGCAGATACCACGTGACGGCGTATTGCAGATGTTCGTTGCGGAAGCTGACGACCGTATGCCCGCCTTGCGGCCAGCCGCCGGGATTAGGCGTGGCGTCGGCTTCGACCAACACCGGCGCCGCGATCCGGATTTGATCGGCGGCGGCGATGGCGGCAACATCGCGGACGAACCACAGTCGGCGGGCCGGTTGCGGAATTGGCGTGAACAGTCCCGGCACCGATCCGCTGCGCCAGACGCCGACGACGTGCACCGTGCCTTGCACCTGACCGGCGCGGCGGCGCGACGGATCGAGCAGTTTCTCCGGCACGATGCCGCGATCGACCAACAGCGTGCGGCCGTCTTCGAGCGTCAGTGGCGTCACGACGTGATAGGCCGGCCCGCCTTCCACCACGCCGTAGACGTAGGCCTCCTTGCCGTGATCGAAGCGGCCGGTGAGCGCGACGCGGCGGTATTCGGCATTCTTGCCGAGCGCGAGTGCGGTATCGAGCGACACCGGCGGCAGCGTGAGATTGCGGTTCACGGCCGCGATCAGTCCCAGCTTCCAGTGCAGCCGCTGCACCTGCCACGTCCCCAACGCGATCAGCGCCGCCAGCAAAACGAGCGTGGCGACGGTGAAAGCCGGCAGGGGGCGGAAGAAAAAGCGCATGGCGGGTATCCGGGATCGCGGCCGAACTATAGCCCATCCGGAGCCGGCCGGCGTCTCGTAACGATCAGGCGATTGTTGCCAAAATGACCGCCTGCTATTGTTGCATCCGTTGGCATAATCGATTGGGGGACAACATGCCGTCGAACGTACGCAGTTTTCTCGGTCTCGCCCTTCTGGCGCTGGCGATCAGCATCGTCGCGGCCGTGATCGGTTTCGACGAAGCCGTCGCCATGGTGCCGATGCCCAACGCGGCCACGGTCATCATGATCGCCGACGTCGTCGTGTTCGCGATATCGTTCGCCCTCATCGCCGCCGCCGGCTGGGGCCGTCAGAACTGGGCCCGCTGGGTCATTCTCATCTTCTTCCTGGTCGAGCTGGCCTCGCTGGCGATGTCGTTCCCGAAGCTGATGACGATGAGCTCGTTCCAGATCGGAACCGCCGTGATCACCACTCTGATGAAGGCCGCGGCCCTGTTCTTCGCCTTCACCGGCAACGCCAAGGAATGGTTCCAGCCGAAGCGGGTTTGATTACCCGCCGGTCGTCAGGCCTTGGCCGAAGACGTAGATGCTGGTGAACAGGAACAGCCAGATCACGTCGACGAAATGCCAGTACCACGCCGCGGCTTCGAAGCCGAAATGGCGGGTCGGGGTGAAGTGGCCGAGGATGGCGCGTGCCAGGCAGACGGTGAGGAACACGGTGCCGACGATGACGTGGAAGCCGTGGAAGCCGGTCGCCATGAAGAAGGTCGAACCGTAGATCGCGCCGAGATTGCCCTGCCCCGCCACCAACGTCGCGTGCGCCGGATCGGTGAAGGGCGCGAGCGCCGCGCCGTTGAGGCCGAAGGTGAAAGGCGCGTGGGCGTATTCGTAGGCCTGGATGCAGGTGAAGCTGATGCCGAGGATCACCGTCAGCACCAGACCCTGAACCGCACCCTTTTTGTCGCCGGTCTGAATGGCGTGATGGGCCCAGGTGACCGTCGTGCCCGACGTGAGCAGGATCACGGTGTTGAGCAGCGGGAAATGCCACGGATCGAGGGTGACGATGCCTTGCGGCGGCCAGCCCGACAGCGACGCGTCGTGCGGGAACAGGCTGAAATTGAAATAGGCCCAGAACCACGCCACGAAGAACATCACTTCCGAAGCGATGAACAGCAGCATGCCATAGCGAAGGCCGAGCTTGACCACCGGCGTGTGCTGGCCCTCGACCACGGACTCGGTCACGACATCGCGCCACCAGCCCGCCATGGTGTAGAGCACCAGCGCGAGCCCGATCGCGAAGATCCACGGCACGCCGGCCATCACGCCGAAACCGGCGTAGCTCTTGTTCATCCAGAACACGGCGCCGACCATCATGATGAAGGCGCCGAGCGATCCGACCACCGGCCACGGGCTCGGCTCGACCAGATGGTAATCGTGTTTGACGTTGCCGTGCGCCATTGCGGGGTCCTACGGATGTATCCGAACCATCGTCATTACATAGAAAAGCACGACCAGTCCGGCCAGTACCAGCGCAATCGCCACATTCCGCCGCTTCCGTTCGCGGGCGGTTTTCTTCGGGTCAACATCGAGTCCGTCATACTGCGGCATGGACCACGCGTTCCACGATCAGGGCGGCGAACAGCGCGAAGAGATAAAGGAGCGTCACCGCGAACAGGCGCCGTGCTGCGGGTTCTTTGGTTTCGTCGCGCTCGACCGTGACCTGCACCGCGCGCCACAGCAGCAGGCCGCCGAGAACTGCCGAAGCGGCAAGATAAAGCGGCCCCGCCATGCCGAGCACGTAAGGCAGCAGCCCGAGCGGTACCAGCAGCAGCGAATAGGCGACGATGTGCAGACGGGTCGACCGCTTGCCGGACACGACCGGCAGCATCGGTACGCCGGCGCGGGCGTAATCGGCATTCGAGAACAGCGCCAGCGACCAGAAGTGCGGCGGTGTCCACATGAAAATGATGGCGACCAGCAGCAGCGGCTGCCACGCCAGCGTTCCGGTCACGGCGGCCCAGCCGATGGCGGGCGGCATCGCACCCGACAACCCGCCGATGACGATGTTCTGCGGCGTGCGCCGCTTGAGCGCCAGGGTGTAGACGCCGACGTACCAGAAGATCGTGAACGCCAGAAGCGCGGCGGCAAGCGCGTTCACGAACAGCAGCATCAACGCCACCGACGCGACCGACAGGCTCCAGCCGAAACCGAGCGCCTCGCCGCGGCTGATCACGCCCGACGGAATGGGACGCGACGCGGTGCGCTTCATCAACCGGTCGATGTCGGCTTCATAGGCCATGTTGAGCGCGCCCGAGGCACCCGCCCCGACCGCGATACACAGCAGCGCCGAAAATGCCGTCAGCGGATGGATGGGTCCCGGCGCCACCACCAGCCCGGCGAGCCCGGTGAAGATCACGAGCGACATCACCCGCGGCTTCAGCAGCGAAAAGTAATCCTCGACCGTCGCAATCGGACGGGAAAGCTCGGCGACGGTCATGACGGTCTCTTTCCTCCCCTGCGGTTCTCAAACCGGAGAGCCGCACGGCGTTTGGATAGCGGGGGAGGTGCCGAGCCCTTGCGAGGCGGAGGGGGGACTGTCGTGATCTCTGCTTTGATCGAGCAAGCCCCCCTCCGTCTTGCCGTTGTACGGCAAGCCACCTCCCCCGCTATTTCGCGAGAGTGTGGAGGCGGAGAATTCGACTCCGCGGGGGAGGAAAGAGGGAGGCTCACGCTCAGTTCATCCTTTCTCGTTCAGCTTGTGCGCGCCTTTTTCAGCGCCTTGGCCGTCGCGCGGCGTTTGGCGCGGCGTTGCGATTTGTGGCGGGCGGCTTCGTCGAGTTCCTTGAGCAAGGCTTCGGCGGCACGTTTCTTCGCCACCGCGGCGGACGGCTTTTTCTTCCCCGGCTTGCCGCTGCCGAGCACCATGGCTTCGACCAGCGGTTCGGGATGACCGACCTTATAGATCTGATCGGCCAATTTGGCCTCGGCGCGCTCGTCCTCGGTCGCGACACCGCCGAGTGCCTGCTTGGACAGGTGGCGGACGGCGCGGGACGAACGGGCCTTGAATGCCGGTTTGCCGGACCGCGATCCGACTTTGCCGGGAAGCTGTTTGCGGGTCTTCGAACCTGATTTCTTTTCTGTGGAGATTTTCATGGTTCTCACGTGATTTTGGGTAGCTCGTTATACGTATGGAACGGCGGCGGCGATGACAGGGTCCATTCCAGAGTCGTCGCCCCGACGCCCCAGGGATTGTCTCCTGCTTTGCGCTTCTTGGCAAAGGCTTCCACGAGCACGATTAGGAAAACCACAACGCCGAGCCCCGCCGTAAAGGCGCCGAGCGACGAGACGAAATTCCATCCGGCAAAAGCTTCGTTGTAGTCGGCGATGCGGCGCGGCATGCCGGAGAGCCCCAGAAAATGCATGGGGAAGAACGCAAAATTAACACCGACGAAGGTTATCCAAAAATGAATCTTCGCCAATGTCTCATTGTACATGATGCCGAAGAACTTGGGAAACCAGAAGTACCAGCCGGCGAAAATCGCGAACACGGCGCCCAGGCTCAGGACGTAGTGGAAGTGCGCCACGACGTAATAGGTATCCTGCAGCACCACGTCGACGCCCGCATTGGCCAGCACCACGCCCGTCACCCCGCCCACGGTGAAGAGGAAGATGAAGGCGATGGCGAACAGCATCGGCACCTTGAACTCGATCGAGCCGCCCCACATGGTGGCGATCCAGGAGAACACCTTGATGCCGGTCGGCACCGCGATGACCATGGTCGCGAACACGAAATAGGCCTTGGTGTCGACGCTGAGGCCCACCGTGTACATATGGTGCGCCCACACCAAAAAGCCGATGAAGCCGATCGACACCATGGCGTAGGCCATGCCGAGATAGCCGAACACCGGCTTCTTCGAGAACGTCGCCACGATATGGCTGATCATGCCGAAGCCCGGCAGGATCAGGATGTAGACCTCGGGATGGCCGAAGAACCAGAACAGATGCTGGTAGAGGATCGGATCGCCGCCGCCGGCGGGATTGAAGAAGCTGGTGCCGAAATGGCGGTCGGCCAGGAGCATGGTGATGGCGCCCGCCAGAACCGGCAGCGACAGCAGCAGCAGGAAGGCGGTCACCAAGACGCTCCACACGAACAGCGGCATCTTGTGCAGCGTCATGCCGGGCGCGCGCATATTGAGGATGGTGGTGATGAAATTGATGGCGCCGAGGATCGATGAGGCGCCCGCGATGTGCAGCGCGAAGATCACGAGGTCCATCGCCGGACCGGGCGAGCCGGTGGTGGTCAGCGGCGCATAGGCCGTCCAGCCCGAGCCCGCCCCTGCCCCGCCGCTGTCGCCTTCGACGAACATCGACAGGATCAAAAGCGCGAACGAGAACGGCAGCAGCCAGAACGAGATGTTGTTGAGCCGCGGGAACGCCATGTCGGGCGCGCCGATCATCAGCGGCACCAGCCAGTTGCCGAAACCGCCGATCATCGCCGGCATGATCATGAAGAAGATCATGATGAGGCCGTGGCCGGTGACGAACACGTTGAAGGCGTGGGCGTTGTGGAAATACTGCAGCCCCGGTTCCATCAACTCGAGCCGCATCATCATCGACAGCAGCCCGCCGACGATGCCGGCGACCACCGCGAACCACAAATACATCATGCCGATGTCTTTGTGGTTGGTGGAATAGACGTAGCGCCGCCAGCCGTGCGGATGATCCTCGTGGGCGGGATGCTGGTCCAGCTGCGTGTAAGCCAATTCAGCCATTCTCGTTTCCCGTCAGTTGGAAGCTACGCGCGCGGTATCGTCTGCCGCGTACTTTTTCTTGGCCATGGCAAGCCATGCCCGGTAGGCGGGCTCGGACACCACCTTCACCTCGATAGGCATGAACGCGTGATTGGCCCCACACAGTTCCGAGCACTGGCCGTAATAGGTTCCCTCGCGGGTGGCGCGGAACCAGGTGTGGTTGAGGCGGCCGGGAATGGCGTCCATCTTCACGCCGAAGGCCGGGACCGCCCAGGAATGGATGACGTCGGCGCCGGTGGTGATGACTTCGACGTTCTTGTTCACCGGCACCACCACCGGATTGTCGGTCCCCAGCAGCCGCGGCTTGCCGGCCTGTTTGGCGGCGGTCTCCGGCAGCATGTTGGAGTCGAATTGGAACCCGCCGTCCTTGGGATAGACGTAGGTCCAGTACCATTGGTGCCCCACCGCCTGGATGGTGACGTCCGGCTTGGGAATATCCGCTTCGTAATAGAGCAGCTTGAACGACGGGATCGCGATGATGACGAGGATGATGACCGGCGCCAGCGTCCACATCATCTCCAGCGCCGTATTGTGATGGGTCTTGGACGGAACCTGATGGGTGCGGCTGTTGAAACGCACCATCACCGTAACCAGAAGCCCCGCCACCAGCACGCAGATCGCCGTCACAATCCACACCAGCTCGGTATGGAAATGGGACAGCCGCTCCATCACCGGTGTGACCGGTGCCTGCAATCCGACTTGCCAGTCGCGGACCTGCCAATCGCGGGCGGCCTGCGCCGGACCTGACATCAGGGACAGGCCCAGGGCCGAAAGGACGAGTCTGAGCGACATGTCTGCGCCTCGTGGATGTGCGGAAGACTTGGCGTTGAATTCCGTCGGAGGGAGATTACTTTAATAATTCCAATTCAAAACTCTATCGGCGATTTCGACGGCACACAGGTGCGACAGGATGCCGCAAATTTCGCCAAGGTGGATCATACCCCACCTCCCTATGTTGGCATACCGGCTCCCCCATTAACGAGGATTTTCCATGGCTAAGGACCTGTTTTTCGAACGCACGGGAATGAACCGCGCCCGCGTCCAGGCCCAGGTCGACGAGGCCCTCAAGGGCGCCGACGACGGCGAGTTGTACCTCGAATTCTGCCAGAGCGAGTCGTTCGCCTTCGACGACAACCGACTCAAGGCGGCCAATTTCGACACCACCCAGGGCTTCGGCCTGCGCAGCGTCTGCGGCGAGGCCACCGGCTTTGCCCATGCCAACGAGCTGTCCGAGGCCGCCATCGCCCGCGCCGCTAAGACGGTCCAGGCAGTCGCCAAGGGGCATTCGGGTGTCGCTGCGGCAGCCCCTGCCCGCACCAATGTCAAACTCTACGCCGATGTCGATCCGCTCGAGACCGCGGCCTTCGAAGCCAAGGTGAAGCTGCTGGAAGAGATGAACGCCTATGCCCGCGCCAAGGATTCGCGGGTGCGGCAGGTGTCGTGCTCGCTGGCCGGCGAATGGCAGACCGTCGAGATCATCCGCGCCGGCGGCGAAACCTATCGCGACGTGCGCCCGCTGGTCCGGCTGTATGTCGGCGTGGTGGTGGAAGAGAACGGCCGCCAGGAATCCGGCAGTCACGGCGGCGGCGGCCGCGGCGGTTACGAAACCTATCTCAAGCCGGAATACTGGCAGGCGGCGATCGACGAAGCGCTGCGCCAAGCGCTGGTGAATCTCGAATCCATTCCCGCTCCAGCCGGCGAAATGACCGTCGTGCTCGGACCCGGCTGGCCCGGTATCCTGCTCCACGAAGCCATCGGCCACGGCCTCGAAGGCGACTTCAATCGCAAGCAGACCAGCGCGTTTTCCGGCCTGCTCGGCCAGCGCGTGGCGGCGCCCGGCGTCACCGTGGTCGACGACGGCACCATCGGCGGACGGCGCGGCTCGCTCACCATCGACGACGAAGGCACGCCCTCCTCCCGCACCGTGCTGATCGAAGACGGCATCCTCAAAGGCTACATGCAGGACCGCCAGAACGCGCGTCTGATGGGCATGAAGCCGACCGGCAACGGCCGCCGCGAAAGCTATTCCTCGCCGGTCATGCCGCGCATGACCAACACCTACATGCTGGCGGGCGACAAGAGCCCGGAAGAAATTCTGGCGAGCGTCAACAAAGGCATCTACGCGGTGAATTTCGGCGGCGGTCAGGTCGACATCACCAACGGCAAGTTCGTGTTCTCCTGCACCGAGGCCTATCTGATCGAGAACGGCAAACTCGGCGCCCCGATCAAAGGCGCTACCCTGATCGGCAACGGCCCCGACTGCCTGACCCGCGTGACGATGATCGGCAACGATCTGAAGCTCGACCCCGGCGTCGGCACTTGCGGCAAGAACGGCCAGAGCGTGCCGGTCGGCGTCGGCCAGCCGACGCTGCGCCTGGACGGACTGACCGTCGGAGGAACGGCGGCCTGACGGCCGCGGGCGGTCGGCGGTACGGCGGCGTAAACCGCGCTTGATGCACATGGATCATGCGCATAAAATATGCGCATGACATCCGGTTTCTCCGAAGACCAACGACCCTGGCGGCAAGCGCAAAAGCGCGGGCCCAAGAAGGCCGTGAACGTGTCGGTCGATGCGGCGCTGCTGGCGGAAGCCAAAGCGCTCGGGCTCAATCTGTCCCAGACGCTGGAAGACGAACTGCGCCGCAAGGTGCACGACGAGAAAGTCCGCCGCTTCAAGGAGGAATCTCGCGAAGCGATCGAAGCGCATAACCGGTTCATTGAAGAGAACGGCATCTGGAGCGAAAAATATCGCCAGTGGTGAACGTCATGAGCACCAAGCAATTCGACGTTTTCGCCAATCCCGATCCCGCTTCGGTCAAAACACATCCCTATCTGATCGTGCTTCAATCCGATCAACTGAGCAGATTGAACACGCGCGTGGTGGCGCCGTTGGTCTCGCCAAAATCCATTCCGTTCTTTGAACGTCTGACGCCCGGCCTGGACGTGAACGGCGATCATTTCGTCATCGATCCCACCAACATCGGCGCCGTTCCCGAACGCGTACTGAAGAAGCGCGTCGCCAATCTTGAATCCGAGCGCTATCGCATCCTGGCGGCAGTCGACATGGTGTTCGTCGGGGTATAGGGGGCTCGAATGGCCAAAGCCTGGTTTTCACCGAAGCGTTACGGATACGGCAGCGGATTGCCCTGCAGCTGGGAAGGCTGGCTGGTGTTGGCGGTCTACCTGATTGCGGTTCCGCTGGGCGTCGTGCCGGCACTTCGATATCTGCCCCATTGGGCCGCCATGGCGGTGTGGTTCGCGTATGTGGCCGTACTGACGATCGCGTTCATACTGATCGCGAAGGCGCGCACCGAAGGCGGTTGGCGTTGGCGCGACGGAAGCGAATAAGCGCCGCCACGTCATCCGTATGTTCCAAATACAATTATTACATTGACGTATTTTCATCATCCGGACACCATCTGACTTCAGCTAGAGGGTGGTGTGCGTGACGGATAGGCCTGTCGTGTTGTGCATTGCGGTGCTTGCCGCGATGGTTCTGGTCCCCGCGCTTTTGTTTCCCCTGCCGCCGCTGATCGATTACCCCAACCATCTGGCGCGGATCTGGCTGATCGCCGGCGGCGTGCACGTACCGCCGCTGGACGGCATCTATTTCGAGGACTGGCGCGGCGTCGGCGCCGGCATCGGCATCGATGCGATGGCGAAGCTGCTGAGCCCCATCCTGCCGCCGTCCGGCATCGGTCTGGTGCTGCTGATCCTGGCGATCCTGGCGCCGCCGCTGGGCGCGATCTCGCTGAACGCGCGGATGTTCGGCGGTGTCCATGCGTGGCAGCCCTACTTCCTCGCCTTCTGGTGCACCCAGACGCTGGTAGGGGGCTTCCTCAATTTCCAGATCGGACTCGGACTTGCGTTGCTCGCGGTCGCTGCCGATCCCAAGGCGGCGCGCGCCGGACCGTGGGCGCTTTACGGCTGGCGGATCGCATCGGGGGCAGTGCTTTTCATCATCCATCCGTTCGCGCTGTTCTTCTTCGCCATCCTGCAGGCCGCGATCACGTTCGGCGGCGACTGGCCCGCGTGGCGCGACGTTCCCAGCCGCCTCAGCTGGGCGGGAGCGACCGCAACAGTCGCGCTGATGCCGCCGGCGATCTATCTTTTCTATGTGCAAGGCATTCCGGGCAGCGAAGACCGCGCCGGCGCGACCGCACTCTTCAACGACTGGATGGGCACCGTCCGCGCGATGGCGTCGCCGTTCACGAGCTATGACATCGTCATCGATTTCCTCTGCGTGCTGCCGCTGGCGGGACTGGCGATCTGGGCTTTGGCGAACCATAAATTCCAGGCGCACAAGGGCCTCATCCTCGCCGCCGCCGGGCTCGCCGCCGTAGCGCTGCTCATGCCGCACACTTTCGGCCGCACCGGCTGGATCGACAAACGCTTCCCGCTGTTGGCGCTGTTGACCGCCCTTTCCGCCACGCGGCTCACCGTCGACCTCAAGCGCCAGAACTGGGTGCTGGCCGGCGCGGTGGTTCTGGTCGCGCTGCGAACGGCGTGGATCAGTCTCAACTGGGCCGCCTTTACGCCGCTGGTGGAGTCGATGCGCACCGCCCTTGCCGATGTCCCGGCTGGCGCCCGCGTCCTGCCGATGCAGCACGACAACACCAGCCGCTTCGGGCTGTTCCATCTTTTGGGACGCACGACGCCGAATTTCGACGAGACCTTCCGGCACTATCCGGCAATGATGATCCCGTGGCGGCACGCCTTTACGCCGATGATGTTCGCGCAATACCGCGAAAAGCCGATCCTGCTCCGGCCGGCTTACGTCGCGATCGCCAATCCGACCGGTGGCGTGCTCTACTCGGTGCATGCGCTCGACCATTTCGAGATGCTCGACCCGCGCACGCAGTTCATCCGCAACTGGCGGCAGAATTTCGATTACGTGCTGGTGCTGAACGCCGACATTCCCGACCGCGACGGCCCGTTCACCCCGCCGCCCGGATTGCACCTCGTGAACGACACCGGTTTCGCGCAACTCTATCGGGTCGCGAAAACCGGCGGGTGACGTTCACCACTTGATGTAATGCGAATAGCTCCAGGCATTGAGCAGAACGTGCGCCAGGATCAGCGGCCATAGCCGGCCGCTGCGCGCGTACCAGGTGCCGAAAATGAGCCCGATCGGGATCAAGACGACACTCGACACGCCCTGAGAAATGTGAAGGCCGACACGCAGCGCGACGCCGATATTGATCCCGAGATCCGGGTGTCCCTTCTCCTTCAACGCGGTGATGAGATAACCGGCGGCAAAGAATTCTTCGTAGAAGCCGTTGACCAGCACCAGCGCCGCGACGGCATAGGGCGACAAGGTCGGGACCACGGCCCCGCTCTGTTGCGGCACGACGCTGGGCAAAAAAGCGCTCACCAGGATCGAAACGGCCAATATCCCCAGGTAGGCCCCCGCTGCCAGCACCAAACCCCAAGGGCCGTCGCGCCAGTGGGTGTCGAGGCCGAAACGCTCCGCCTTCCAGCCGCGGGCCCACAGGAAGAGGCCCAGCACGGCAGTCGTGATCGCCTGGAACGCCACCACCCGCCACACGCCGAACTCGCTCGGCCCCGCCATCCCGACATGGATATGCGCCAACGCCAGCACGGAGGTGATGATGGAGTAGCCGTAGGCACCCGCCACGACCACTGCGAATTCCACCGGGAACGGCAGTTTTTGCAGCAGGTTTCGCATCGGGACTCCGGATTTGATAGCGCCAGTATAACCACCTCGGCCGCCGGGAACAGCCGCGACACGTCGCTCGAGGTTGCGCGCCCGCCCGCATTGTGCTTTCGCTCGCCGTGCGGCTACGGGAGCTTTGCGGATGATCTATAAGATTTGCGACAAGGACGAATGGGAAGCGGCGGCCATGACCGGCATCTATCCCGGCTCGGCCAATGACGCCAAGGACGGCTTCATCCACTTCTCGAACGCGGCGCAGGTGCCCGGAACGCTGGCGCGGTTCTACGCCGATGCCGACAATCTGGTTCTGGCGGCGGTGGACGATTCCAAGCTCGGCGCCGCGCTGATCTGGGAGCGCTCCGGCGATCACGGTCTGTTTCCGCATCTTTATGGACCGCTGCCGATGGCCAATGTCGTCTGGGTCAAGCCGCTGATCCGGGGCGCCGATGGCGTCTTCGTGCTGCCGCCGGAAATGGGGAAATAGCCATGCGCTACCGGATGCTCGGCAACACCGGCTTCTACGTTTCGGAAATCTGCCTCGGCACCATGACGTTCGGCGGCAAGGGCAACTATTACGAGGCAGTCGGCAAGGTCGATCAGAAGACTGCGACCCGCCTGGTGGCTCGCGCGCTCGAATCCGGAGTGAATTTCATCGACACCGCCGACGTCTATTCCGAAGGCCTGTCGGAAACCTTGCTCGGCAACGCGCTGAAAGATATCGGCGTCAAGCGCTCCGACGTGGTGATCGCCACCAAAGTCTATGGCCGCATGAGCGCCTCGCCCAACGACGCCGGCCTGTCGCGCGGGCACATCATGGATTCGATCGCGGCCAGCCTCGAACGGCTGCAACTGGACCATGTCGATCTCTATCAGGTCCATGCGCAGGATCGCGACACCCCGGTCGAGACGGTGATGGAAGCGCTGAACGACCTCGTGCGGCAAGGGCTGGTGCGCTACGCCGGCGTGTCGAACTGGCAGGCGTGGCGGATCATGAAGGCGCAAGGCATCGCCGACAAGCGCGGGCTCGCGCGGTTCGAGACCTTGCAGGCCTACTACTCCATCGCCGGGCGCGACATCGAACGCGACGTCGTGCCGATGCTGGCCGATCAGAAGATGGGCCTGATGGTGTGGAGCCCGCTGGCGGGCGGCGTTCTGTCCGGCAAGTTCGGCCGCGACGGCGAAGGCCCCGCCGGCACCCGCCGCGCGCAAGTGGACTTCCCGCCGGTCGACAAGGAATTGGCGTTCAAGCTCGTCGATGCGATGCGCGAGATCGGCGCCGCTCATGGTGCCAGCCCGGCCCGCGTGGCGCTGGCCTGGGTGCTGTCGCGCCCGTTCGTCACCAGCGTCATTACCGGGGTCAAAACCCTGGAGCAGCTCGACGACAATCTCGCGGCGGCGGACCTGAAACTGTCGGACGCGGAAATCGCGCGGCTGGACGCGCTGTCGGCCCTCAAGCCCGAATATCCCGCCTGGATGGTCGAGCGCCAGAACGACCCGCGGCGCAATCCGAACACAAACAAAGGGTAGGATTTTTCCCCAAAATCGGAGGCGATCATGCGCGGATTGCTTGTGGCGGTTTTACTGGCGGCGGCCCCGGCCCAAGCCGGGCTGTGGACCTCGGCCTGCCAGGACCGGCAAATCCAGTATCAGCAGATCACCGGCGGCGAAGGCTACCTCCATGCCGACCGCGGCGACGGGACTTTCACGACCGTGAAGCTGAAGCAGAGCTTCATCAGTCCGCAGATGATCTGCGGCACCGTTCCGGCCAAAGTCGGCGACGACGAAACCGCGACGGTCTGCGCCGATCAGCAGCACCAGACCATCCGCATCCTGCGCGGCGCCGACCTCAAGAAAGGCGTGAAGCCGGACAAGGCGACGGTGCTCTGCCAGGCGGTGGTGAGCGTTAACTAGGCCGAGGGTTGCCTCGCGCGCGAGGTTAGGCCAATGATCCGGTCCTATTCGACGGAGACGAACATGCGGGCTTTGGTTTTGGTGGCGGCGCTGGCGGCAATGACCGGCACGGGTCTGGCGAAGCCGCCGCAGAAGCCTGCGGCTCCCGCGAAGACGGAAGCGACCTGGATTTCGATCTGCTTTGGCGAGGACGCGCAATACACCCAGACCGTCAACGGTCCGGGCTTTTTCCACGTCGGCAACGGCGACCGCTCCTATCAGACCCAGAAGCTGGTGCAGTCCTACTACGACGGCAACATGGTGTGCGCCGTGCCCGATCCGAAGGCGCCGCGCGCCACCACCGACATCGCCCTCATCTGCGCCGACAAGAACACCAAGATGATCTCGATCATGTACGGCCGCGACAAGGGCTCCAAGCCGGCGACGCCTGCGAACGCCCTGCCTTACTGCAAGGCCCGCATCGACGCGCTGCAATAGCTAGGGAACCAATCCGCGCGCCTTCAGCCATTTGGCCAAGAGATCCGGCCAGACGCGCGCTTCGCCGGGCGCGTCCATCTTGAAGGAATGCCCCACCCCGGCAAAGACGTGCAGCTCGACCGGCACGTCGCAGCGCTGCAAGGCGCGTGCGAAGCGTTCGGAATGTCGGACGGGCACGTCCCTGTCGTCGGCACCGTGCACCAGGAACGCGGGCGGAGCGCCGTCGCAATCGCCGACCGGAAAGCGGCGATAAAGGCGGATCAGATTGGGCTGCCGCGGATCGTCGGAAACCTCGCCCGGTGTCGGCAGGTAGGGATACGCCATAATCATGAAATCGGGGCGCGCGCTCAGTTGATCGACCCGGTCCTTGGGATCGTAGACCTTGGCGTTGTGATGGATGCCGAGCACCGCCGCGAGATTGCCGCCCGCCGAAAATCCGATCACACCGACGCGGCCCGGATCGATCGTATGGCCGTTCGAGAATAGGCCGGACCGGATCAGCCGCAGGCTGCGCTGCGCATCCTGGAGCGCCACGCTGTCGCCCGCCTTGTGGCCTTCATCCGGCAACCGGTAAGTCAGGACAAAGGCATCGATGCCGAGACTGTTGAGCCAGCGCGCCACCGGCGCTCCGGAATCGGAATAGACGACGCGATAGCCGCCGCCGGGCAGGATCAGAACCGCCGTTCCGTTCGGCTTGGCCGCATAATAGGCGGTCAGGATCGGGCGCGAGATATTCCAGAACCGGCGGTCGCCGTTCTTGCTGTAGACCTGGAAGTTCTCGGTCTTCGGGGCGTCTTCCGAGCCCGGCCCGATCCCACCCCAGATGAGAAGCGTGGTGGTGCGGGCGGTGGCGGACGGCGCGTCGTCTGCAAACGCTGCGGCGAGCGACAACAGCGCCCCGAACAGCAATACCGATACCCGCAAAACCATCGCCACGCCCCCGGACAGACGCCGCACTGTAAGGCGCCTGCCGCGGGGCGAAGATCACAACACGGCGAATATCACAAGAAGTTGTATTCCGTGAAAATCCGCTTGAGATCGCGGCCCCAGTCGGTGCGATAGGCTTGCAGCAACTCTTCGGCGCGGGTGTAGCCGCGGTTGACCAGCTCGCGCAGCGGCACCAGGAAGCCCTCTTCCGTCATGCCGACGGAATCCAGCGCGGCACGACGCTTGAGGCCCTCGGCGGAAATGTCGAGCATACGCTGCGCCAGTTCCCACACCGTGGTCGAACGGAACGGGGTCTTGAACGCAAGCCGCGGCACGCCATCGCGCATCGCCTGGCGTTCTTCCGCGGTCCAGTCCTTGACCAGGTCCCAGGCGGCGTCGAGCGCCACATCGTCGTAGAGAATGCCGACCCAGAGCGCCGGCAGGCCGCAGATGCGCCGCCACGTGCCGCCGTCGGCGCCGCGCATTTCGAGGAACTTCTTGAGCCGCACTTCCGGGAAAATAGTGGTGAGGTGATCGGCCCAGTCCGACATCTGCGGATCGATATGCGCGACTTCGGGAATCTTGTGGTCGAGGAAATCGCGGAAGCTCTTGCCGGCGACGTCGATGTATTTGCCGTCGCGATAGACGAAGTACATCGGCACATCGAGCACGTAATCGACATAGCGCTCGAAACCCATGCCCTTCTCGAACACCCACGGCAGCATGCCGGCGCGGTCGTTGTCGACGTCGGTCCAGACATGGGCGCGATAGCTGAGGAAGCCGTTGTACTTGCCCTCGCGGAACGGCGAATTGGCGAACAGCGCCGTCGCCACCGGCTGCAGCGCAAGCGCGACGCGGAACTTCTTGACCATGTCGGCTTCGGACGCGAAATCCAGATTCACCTGCACGGTGCAGGTCCGGAACATCATCTCTTCGCCGTAGCCGCCGACCTTGGGCATGTACCGCTTCATGATCTCGTAGCGGCCCTTCGGCATCGGATAGACTTCGCGGATCGGCCACGTCGGGGCATAGCCGAGGCCGATGGCGCCGGCGCCGATTTCGGCGGCGACCTGGCGGACCTGCTGCTGGTGCAGATTCACCTCGGCACAGGTCTCGTGCACGCAGCACAGCGGCGCGCCGGAAAGCTCGAACTGCCCGCCCGGCTCCAGGCTGATGGAGGCGCCGTTCTGGGTGAGGCCGATGATGTTCTCGCCCTCCATCACCGGCTGCCAGCCGAATTTCTGCATGCCTTCGAGCAGCACCTTGATGCCGGGCACGCCTTCGTAACGCAGCGGGTTATGCGTCTTCAGGCAATAGACGAATTTTTCGTGCTCGGTGCCGATGCGCCAGTCTTCGCGCGGCTTGCAGCCGTCGGCGATGTACCGCACGAGATCGTCGCGCGATTCGATGGGACCGCCAGCCGATTGCGGAATGGACATCGAGAACCTCTTTCAGGCTAAGCCCGCGTTGCGGGTGTGGAATTGGCGCGGATACGCGTGGCTTATGTAGGAACGGGACCGCGAACCGGCAAGGCGCTGCGCCCAACCGCCTCACTGTACCCCGTCAGTGCCAGTCCCCACAAACCGATTGCCAGACCGCGAGCGCCGCCAAGGCGGCGGTATCGGCCCGGAGAATGCGCCCGCCCAGCGACACCGGCGTGACATGCGGCAGCGCCCGCAAGGCGGCGCGCTCGGCCGGATCGAAGCCGCCCTCGGGACCGGTGAAGACGGCCCAGGGCGCCGCCGGCGCCTGCCGCAAAGCCTCGGCGATCGGGAGGCAGTCGCCACCCTCGTCGCAGAACAGGATGCGCCGCTCCGCCGGCCACGCCGCCAGCAGTTTGTCGAAACTCAGCGGCTCGCGGATTTCGGGGACAGTGACCCGGCCCGACTGCTCGGCGGCTTCCACCGCGTTGGCGCACATCCGCTCGGTATTGACGCGGGTCACGATGGTACGGCGGGTGAGGACCGGCTGCAGCACGCGCACGCCGAGTTCGGTCGCCTTCTGAGTCAGGTAATCGGCCGGGGTTTTCTTGACCGGCGCGAACACCAGCCACAGATCCGGCACTTCGGACTGCGGTTCGATCCGGACGGTGCATTCGACCGTGCAGGTGCGCTTGGCGGTTTCCTTAACCTCGGCCAGCCATTCGCCATCGCGGCCGTTGAACAGGCTGATGCGGTCGCCCGGCTTGGCGCGCATCACATGCAAAAGGTAATGCGCCTGCCCTTCCTCGATCACGACGCGTCCGTTCGCGCCCAGCGGCGCCTCGACGAACAAGCGCAATTTCCCGCCGGGATAGGTGAGATCGTCACTCATGAATTTTCCCGGTTCCTTTCAGGCTGACGGGGTGCACCGCAAGGCGGCCGTCCTCTTCCTTCACGTCGTATTCGTCCTGCAGATAGCCCGCCTTCTGCAAGGCTTCGCTCTGGCCGTTGACGTGGCACAGCACGCGCGCAGTGCCCTTCGGCAGATCGGTAAGCTCGGAGACCGAGCAGATAAAATCGGTCATGCCGCCTTCGCAGCCTTTGAACTTCGCCGCGCGGCCGTAATAGGGCTCGCACGCCGACCATTTGCGCAGGAACCGGTGCTTGGCGAATTCGGCGTCGAGCAGCCCGGCCGGAAAATCCTCCACCGAGTCCTCGCGGTAATGGCCGACGCACAGGCATTTGCCGGGCTTCCACTCCGGGTTCTTGGCGAGGCTGGCGGCGACCGTCCGCACCGGAGCGGCGGCAAGTTCGATCTCCTGGTGCGCACTGCGGCCGCAACCGGCCGCGGCCAGCACTAGCACCAAACTTAATCGCATTGCCTGCCGGATTTGTGGCATAACGACTCCCGCGTCTTCCGAAGGCCAGTATGACAGATAACGCCGCCCCACGCGTCAAGCCTGCCGATGCCATTGCCGCGGCCCTGTTGGACCGCGTGCCGCCAAAACTCATGCCCTATGTGCAGTTGATGCGGCTCGACCGGCCGATCGGCACGTGGCTTTTGTACTGGCCGTGCGTGTTCGGGCTGGTGCTGGGCGCCGCCGCCGAAAGCCGCCCGTTCGGGACCTGGCGCGACATCTTCTACGTCGTCCTGCTCGGCATCGGAGCCATCGTGATGCGCGGCGCAGGCTGCACCTATAACGACATTGTCGACCGCGATTTCGACGGCGCCGTGGCGCGGACCAAAGGCCGGCCGATCCCGTCAGGCCGGGTCAGCGTGCGCGATGCGTGGCTGTTCACCATCGGCCAGTGCCTCGTCGGATTGGGCGTGCTGCTCTGCCTGAACCGGATGGCGATCCTGCTTGGCGTTGCCTCACTGGCGCTGGTGGCGGCCTACCCCTTCATGAAGCGGATCACCTGGTGGCCGCAGGCATGGCTGGGACTGACCTTCAACTGGGGCGCGGTACTCGGCTTCGCCGCGGTGACCGGAACGGTCGATATCGGCGATCTCTATCTCTATGCCGGACTGTTCTTCTGGACCCTCGGCTACGACACCATCTACGCCCATCAGGACAAGGACGACGACGCGCTGATCGGCGTTAAATCCACCGCGCGCCTCCTCGGCGACAAGACGCGGCAATGGATTCTCGGCTTCTATGCCGTGGCGTTCACGCTCATTCTCGCCGCCGGGTTCACCGAACACACCGGCTGGCCGTTCGTGTTCCTGCTGCTCGTGGCAGGCGGCCATATGATGTGGCAGGTGCGCGAACTCGAGATCGACAACTCCGCCAAATGCCTGAAGCTGTTCCGCGCCAACCGCGAAACCGGCGCGCTGATCGCGGCAGCGATGATCATCTCGACCTGGATCGGCTGACCGCCGCTCCGGCGAGAACCAAGGGGGACATGCCATGAACCTGAAGTTCGCAGGGATTGCCCTGCTGTTTGCCGCCACGCCTGCGCTGGCGCAGATGAACGGGGCACCGAGCCCCTATGCGCCGCTGCCCGACGCGCCAAGCTGCACCCGCGCCGAACTCAAGGCGGCCACCGACGCTTATGTGAAGGCGCAGACCCGCGGCGACATCTCGGCTTTGCCGCTCGACGCCAAGTTCCATTATCTCGAGAACATGGCAACGGTCGATCCCAAAGCGGGGCTTTGGCACACCGCCCTGCCCGTCGCCCACGCCATGAGCTTTCATGACGACAAGCGCTGCAAGACCTTCACCGAACTCGTCGTCACCCAAGGCGGCCATCCCTACGTGATCGGCACGCGGCTCTATCTGCACGCCGGCAAGATCATTCGCGTCGACAGCCTGATCACCGACAAGGGCGACTGGCTGTTCAATGCCAACGCCTATCTCAAATACAATCAGCGCGAAGACTGGTCGGAACTCTACAAGTACCAGAAGACGCCCGCGGCCGAGATGATCCGCGGCGCCAATGCCTATCTCGACGCCTTCTCCGACAAGTTCGGCGATATCCCGTGGGGCACGCCGTGCGCCCGGCTCGAGGGCGGCGCCTATACCAACATCAAGAACGATCCGCACGCGTCGTGCGAGGTCGGCTTGCCGCCGGGCATCATCTACATCGTCAACCGCGATGTCCTGATCGACAGCGAGACGGGCGTGATCAACGTCTATTGCCGCTTCGGCGACAGCAAGAGCGGCATGCCGGATTCCCACACCTTCCGCTTCATCGACGGCAAAATCCGCGGCGTCCATACGTTGAGCGTGAACCTCGGCGCCATGCCGTCACCCCAGGCCGACGACGACGGGAATATCCCGAAGAACTAGGTGTCGCTTTCTGCCCCCGCGGGCGCACAGCTCTCTCAGCGTGCAATCAAGACCGTGGGGGAAGTCCGCGTTAGCGGAAAGGGGGCTCCAGCATTTTCGCACGTAAGCCCCCTTCGGCGCTTCGCGCCGCTTCCCCCACGCTCCTAGTGCCGGTGGGAGAATCCTCATGCGCGTGGGGGCAGAAAGCGCGGGGGCAGAGAGTTACGCCGCCGCCGTCTTGTGCACGCGCTGGCCGATCGCCAGCCAGGCCGATTGCGAGGCCTTGTGCAGGCCCTCGACCAGACGCGGGACTTCGGCGTCGTCGCTGGCCTGGCAGGCGCGTTCGAGCTGTTCCGACAGCGTGAACACCCGCATGGCGCCGAAGGTGCCGGAATTCGACTTGAGATCGTGCACTTCGCGACGGATGGTCGTGAAATCGAGCTTCTCGGCCGCCGCTTCGATGCGCTGCAAGGTGCCGCGCGTGTTCGACAGGAACGCCAGCAGCATGGCGTTATAGCGGTCCGGCGGCAGCACCTTGGCGAGCGCGTCGAGCTTTTCCTCGTCGAGTTCGGCGATCTGCTCGGGCGCGGGCTCGGCTTCGCCGCCGTCGTCCTCCAACCAAAGTTCGGCCGAGGAGAACCGTGCGATCACGGCGAGGAAGGTGTCCGGATTGATCGGCTTGGTGACGAACTCGACCATGCCGGCTTCGGTGCAGGCTTCCTTGTCTTCGCGCATGGCGTTGGCGGTCATCGCCACGATCGGCGTGTGACCGACCGGCGGCGGCAACGCCTTGATGATCTTGGCCGCTTCGATACCGCCCATGCGCGGCATCTGCATGTCCATCAGGATGATGTCGAACCGGCCGGTCTTGGCCGCTTCCACCGCGGCAACGCCGTCGCCGACGCACTCGACCGCATAGCCTGCGGATTCGAGCAGCGTACGCGCCACCATCACGTTGATCTCGTTGTCCTCGGCCAGGAGCACGCGGCCGCGAACGGCGCCCGAAGCCGACGCATCATCGCTGGCCGCAGCCGGTACCGGCTCGACCGCAGCCGGCTCCGGCGCAGGCACGGACGGAACGACCGTGTCGTCGCGGACGACCGGCTCGAGATGCTGTATCAGGGTCGTCTCGCGTATCGGCTTGGTCAGCACCGCGTCGATGCCCGCCTTGACCTCGGACTGCAGCACCGTACCGATCGAAGACGCCAACACGATCCGCGTACGGATTAGCGAGGCATTCCCGCGAATCTTGGCTGCGACCGTCTCGCCCGACAACCCCGGCATGGATTGATCGAGCAGCACGGCGGTGTACGGCGTGCCGCCGGCTTCCGCCATCACCAGCGCGCCGAGCGCCGAAGGTCCGTCGGACGCCTCGGCAACGAACGCGCCGCGCGCCTCGAGCAGATTGCGGAAAATCTTACGGTTGATGGCGAGATCGTCGACCACCAGGATACGCCGTCCATCGAGGCAATTGTCCGCAGGCGCGGCGGCGCCGGCGTTGGACAGCTCGACCTCGAACCAGAACACACTGCCGCCGCCCTCGCGATCGGTCACGCCGATCTCGCCGTGCATGAGCTGAACAAGCTGGTGACAGATCGACAACCCGAGCCCGGTGCCGCCGTAACGGCGCGATATCGAGGCGTCGGCCTGCTGGAAATTGTGGAACAGGCGGCCCTTGGCATCGTCGGAAATTCCGATGCCGGTGTCTTCGACCCGGACCTTGAGCTTGGTCCGTCCCGTCGCTCCGGTTTCGGTATGCAGCAGAAGCGCGACGTGGCCCTTCTCGGTGAACTTGATGGCGTTGGTCAAAAGATTGAGGAAGACCTGCCTCAGACGCGCGGCGTCGCCCATCACCAGGGCATGGGCACCGGCATCGGCATAGCCGACCAGTTCGATGTTCTTCTCCGCGGCGCGCGCCGAAAGTAGTTCGATAACGTCTTCGACCACGCTGTGCGGCACGAACTCGGCCTCTTCGAGCTCCACCTTGCCGGCTTCGAGCTTGGAGATGTCGAGAATGTCGTTGATGATCGACAACAGGCAATCGGCCGACAGGCGCATGGCCTCGGCATACTGGCGTTGTTCCGGCGCCAGCTTGGTGCGCAGCAAAAGCGCATTCATGCCGATGATGCCGTTCATCGGCGTACGGATTTCGTGGCTCATCGACGCCAGGAACATCGACTTGGCCTGATTGGCCGCATCGGCTTGGTCGCGGGCAAGCCGCAGCGCCGTCTCGCGTTCGCGCAATTTGTCGGCCGAAGCAAAAGCGGCGACGTGGTCCTCGATGGCTCGTGCGAAATTCGCCAGCCGCCGCCGGGCGGTGTCGTCGAGCGTGCGCGGCAGCCGTCCATAAATGCAGAGCGCGCCGAGACCCGAGCCATCGCGCGCCTTGAGCGGGACGCCGGCCGCCGACATGAACCCGCCCGCCTCCGGCAGCAACGGACCGTCGTCGAGATCGGAATATTCCACCAGCGCACCGGCCGTCAGCGCAGCTTCGGTCAGCGTGCCTTTCAACTGCGTCCGCACCACGCCGTCGTGACCGGCACAAATCGTCAGCAGATCGCCGCTTTCGATCAGATTGACGGAAACGACGTCGCCCCCGATCACGTCGCGAACGATGGCGCACATGTTCTCGATCCCGCCGCGACGATGGCCGCTTTCAAGATCGATGCGCTTGCCGCCCGTATTCTGACCAGAATCCGTCACTACCGCTCCCCTGACGCGGTTGATCCGCAGCCGCGCCGCACCCCCGCTGCGCGCCCGTATCAGGAAGCCGGAGACTAAGGGCGAGGCTTTAAAAAAATGCTCGCTCCTCGCCGTTAACTTCCGAAATGCAGGCAAAATGGCTAGCGGAAAGTTAGCGCCGCTTACGGCGTCCCGATCTGGCACAAGCGATCCGCTCTGGACCGGCCTTCGCTGCCGCGGCTAGGATCGCGGCGGGCTCGGCGGAAATCCTAGAAAAACCGCGCAATTCGGGAAGTTGCGCCATCTGGAGACCTCCCATGCCGAGCGCGCGACATAATCTTTCGGGCAGCGAACGACGCTCTCCCGCCGGCCGGACCATCGGTCCCGCCGACCCGAATGAGCAGATTGACGTCAGCATTTATCTTAAGGATTCACCCGCCGAAGCGGGTGCCGACCGTGCCGCTTGCCGCGACGCACGGGCGCAGCGCCTGCAACCGGCGATGCAAGAACTCGCCGATTTCGCCAAAGCGCACAATCTGACGATCAAGGAACAAGACCCCGGCCGGCGGCTGGTGAAACTGTCGGGCACCGTCGCCGATCTGCAAAAGGCGTTCGGCACCGAACTCAAATGTTATGAGCATCAGGGCCGCCAATTCCGCGGCCGCACCGGGCATCTCTCTTTGCCCGCCACGCTCGCCGATAAGATCGAAGCCGTGCTCGGTCTCGACAACCGCCCCGCTGCGACTCCGAAAGTCGTGTTTTCGCGCAATGCGGCGGCGGCGGGGTACTTTCCCAACGCGGTTGCCAAGCTCTACGGCTTTCCCGCCACGCCGGGCTTGGGCAAAGGCCAATGCATCGCGCTGATCGAACTCGGCGGCGGTTTCAAGAAAGCGGACACCAACACGGCCTTTCATGTCATGAACCTACCGCCGCCGCATGTCGTTGCGGTAGGCGTATCGGGCGGCACCAACACGCCCGGCGAAGATCAGGGCGCCGACGGCGAAGTTGCGCTCGACATCCAGGTTTCAGGTGCCGCCGCACCGCACGCCAAGATCGCGGTCTATTTCGCACCCAACACCGACCAGGGCTTTGTCGATGCCATCACCAAGGCCGTGCACGACACCAAGAACAAGCCGTCGGTGATCTCGATCAGTTGGGGCGCGCCGGAAAGCGATTGGACCGATCAGGCCATCGCGGCGATGAACGGAGCCTTTGCCGATGCCGCCGGGTTCGGCGTCAGCGTGTTTGCGGCGTCGGGCGACCGGCTGGCGAGCGACGGCGTCAACGACGGCAAGCCGCACGTCGATTTTCCCGCCTCGAGCCCCGGCGTGGTCGGCTGCGGCGGCACGCGTCTGTCGGCGGGCGCCGGCAGGATCGCGGACGAGCTGGTGTGGAACAGCAACGGCGCCGGTACCGGCGGCGGCGTCAGCACGCGGTTCTCCGCTCCCGACTATCAAAGCGGCGTCTCTCTGCCCGCGTCCGGACGCGGCGTACCCGACGTTGCCGCCGACGCCGATCCCAACACCGGCTATCGCATCGTGGTCGCAGGTTCGGTCGAAACCATCGGCGGCACCAGCGCCGCCGCACCGCTTTGGGCGGGGCTGTTTGCGCTACTCAACGAAACCCGGTCGAAGCCGATCGGCGCCCCGCATGCCACCCTTTATGCCCATCCCGCCGCGTTCCGCGACGTGACGGACGGCGACAATGTGGAGAACGGCTACGGCTACAGCGCCGGCCCCGGTTGGGACGCCTGCACCGGCCTCGGCAGCCCCGACGGGGCGGCGTTGATGAAGGCGTTCGAGGAGAAGACGGGGTAAGCTTGCACCTCATGTCATCCCCGGCCGAGCCAGCATAGCGCAGTGAGGGGAAGGGGACCCAGGTCTCGGCCTATGATCACCGGCGGAAGCAGCGCTCAGCGACTTTGTTTTTTCGTCGGCATCGTCATTCTGTTTGCACCTGGGTCCCCTTCCCCTCGTTCTGCTCACTGCCGTTCGCTTCCCTCGGCCGGGGATGACAGATTTGTTTAGCTGACGCAGTGCGGGATCATTTGCACCGCCCGTCCGGGATGACATTCTAGCTACGTGTTTTGAATTTGGATTCGCCATGACCGTCATTGCCATCACCGGCGGCGCGCAGGGGATTGGGCGCGCGATCGCGTATCACTTCGCCGACCTCGGTTACGCCGTGTCGATCACCGATACGGATGCAGCGGCCGGGCGTGAAGCGCTCGAGGCCATCGGCGCGCGCAAGGCGATGGGACTGTTCGTCAAAGGCGATGTCGCCAAACCCGCCGACGTGGCCGGTTGGATGACGAAGACCGTCAAAGAACTCGGCGTGCCGGACGTGCTGGTCAACAACGCCGGCATCATGATCCGCAAGGACGTCCTCAAGCTGAAGCCGGCCGAGTTCGACAAGGTGATCGCGACCAATCTCGGCGGCGCCTTCCTCGCCTCGCAAGCGGCGGCGAAGGCGATGGCCAAACGCGGCAAGGGCGGCGCGATCGTCAATATCGCCTCGACCCGCGCCTTCATGTCGGAGCCCGACACCGAGGGTTATTCCGCATCCAAGGGCGGCATCGTCGCCCTCACCCATGCGCTGGCGATCAGTCTGGCGCGCTATCGCATCCGCGTGAACGCGATCAGCCCCGGCTGGATCGAAGTCGGCGATTGGAAGAAAGCGTCGCAATCCGTGAAGCCGCATCATTCGCGGATCGATCGCGAGCAACATCCTGTCGGGCGCGTCGGTACACCGGTGGACATCGCCAAGGCGGTTCAGTTTCTTGCGGAAAACGCTGACTTTATGACCGGCCAGAACATCACCATCGACGGCGGCATGACGGTCAAGATGATCTATGAGGAATAGACGCAATTTCCGTACGGGAATACGCGATTTTCCGCATGCGACCATTTTGCTGCGTTGAACTACACTAAACGGGTTACTTCACGTCGGTCGCGCCGTAATTTTCGCCGCGACCAAGGAAGAAGCAGGACCGGACCGGCCGGCGAGGGAGTTCGCAGTGTTCGACAAAGCCACATTCATCGATGAAGCCGCCATCTATGCCGCGCTCGAAGAAGGCAAGCGTGCGGTCAGCCGCGATGCCGTCGAAACGATCATCAAGAAGGCGAGCGCAGCGCACGGCCTGACGCTTCCGGAAGTGGCGATCCTGCTCAACGTGCACGATCCGGAACTGGTCGAAGAAATCTACAAGTGCGCCCGTGGCATCAAGCAGCGCATCTACGGCCGCCGCCTGGTGCTGTTCGCGCCGCTCTACGTGTCCGACTACTGCATCAACAACTGCGTCTATTGCGGCTACGGCCAGGGCCACAAGTTCCCCCGCCGCAAGCTGACGATGCAGGAAATCAAGAACGAGACGCTGGTGCTGCTCAACATGGGCCACAAGCGCCTCGCCATGGAAGCGGGCGAAGACCCCGAGAACTGCCCGATCGATTATGTACTCGACGCCATCGAGGCGGTCTATTCGGTCGAGACCAAGAACGCCAACATCCGCCGCATCAACGTGAACATCGCGGCGACCACGGTCGAGAACTTCAAGAAGCTGAAGGCGGCCGAGATCGGCACCTACATCCTGTTCCAGGAAACCTATCACCGCGAAACCTACGCCAAGATGCACCCGCGCGGTCCCAAGAGCGATTACGACTGGCACACCACCGCCTTCGACCGCTCCAATGCCGCCGAGATCGACGACAACGGCGCCGGCGTCCTGTTCGGGCTCTACGACCACAAGTTCGAAGTGCTGGCGCTGATGCAGCATGCCGAGCATCTGGAAGCCGAGTTCAACTGCGGCCCGCACACCATTTCGGTGCCGCGCATCCGTCCGGCGGGCGGCATCAATCTCGAAAGCTTCCCGCACATCGTCTCCGATGACGAGTTCAAGAAACTGATCGCCATCATCCGCATGGCCGTGCCCTACACCGGCATGATCATCTCGACCCGCGAAGACGCCCATCTGCGCAACGAATGCCTCGAACTCGGCATCTCGCAGCTTTCCGGCGGTTCGTGCACCGGCGTCGGCGGCTATTGCGAAGAGAACGCCAAAGGCGTGCGCCAGCCGACCCAGTTCAAGGTCAACGACGAGCGGCCGCTCGATCAGGTGATGTACGACATCGCCGAAGCCGGCCACCTGCCCTCGTTCTGCACCGCCTGCTACCGCAACGGCCGTACCGGCGACCGCTTCATGGAATACGCCAAGAGCGGCAAGATCCAGGACCTCTGCCAGCCCAACGCGCTGCTCACCTTGAAGGAATACCTGACCGACTTCGCCTCGCCGCAAACCAAAGAGCTGGGCGAAAAGGTCATCGCCGAACACCTCGCCCAGATTCACAACGACAAGCTGCGCAAGGTGACCGAGGACCGCCTCAAGGAAATCGAAGCCGGCAAACGGGACCTTTATTACTAAGATATCCCTCTCCCCTTGTAGGAGAGGGATTATAATTAACCATCCCTTTACCCTGTTCTTCCTACCGTGGCCTGCTGGCCGGCGATTGCGCGCGGCCGCCGCGAGGATCCGATGAAAGTCATATTGCTGAAGGGCCAGTCGAAATACGACGCGCTGCGCTGCTACGTCGACGAACTCGCCAGGACGTTCGAAAGCCGCGGCGACACGGTGTCGATCATCGACATGAAGCTGCCGGAGGTGATGCAGAACTTTCCCCGCATCCTCGAAAGCGAACGCCCCGCCGACCTGGTGTTCTCGTTCTCCATTCTCGGCGAATATGCCGACGAGCGCGGCCGCTGGATCGGCGACATCGTCGGCGCGCCGCACGTCGTTCTATTCGTCGATTTCCCGTTCTGCCACACGGCGCGGCTCGAACATCTGTCGCCCAAGGCCGCCATCCTGACCATCGACGCCAGTCACGTGCGGATCATCAACAGCTATTTCGGTCCCAATCGCTATGCCTATGTCGGCTTCTGCCCGGTGGCGGCGATGGGCGAACCGGTAGCGTTGCCGGAGACCGCCGAGGCCTATCTCGCTTCGCGTCCGGTCGATGTCCTGTGCGCCATGAGCTATTTCGCGCCCGGCCTGCCGCCGTGGCACGATTTCCCCGAACCGTCCAAAAGCGTGTTCGCCGAAGCCGCCGAGCTGGCGCTGAGCCAGGAATGGATGTCGGCGCAGGATGCGCTGGACCGCTGGTTCATCGTGCGCGGCATCGATTTCAACCATCCGTCCGTCAAGAAGGAACTCGATGTCGTCCGGGCGCAGTCGGTCGTCATCAACGAATGGGTGCGCGGCACGCGCCGGGCGAAGTTCTTCGAGGCCGCCGCCAAGGTCGGACTGCCGCTGACCTGCTACGGCGACGGCTATGCCGACGTGCTGGAGCGCTACAAGAACATCAGCTACCAGGGTCTCGGCGACACCGCGGGTACGCCGGAGCGGATGCGCCAGGCGCGCCTGGTCATCAATCACAATTCCAATTTCGGCGAAGGCCTGCACGACCGCGTGCCGTCGGGCATGCTGGCGGGCGCGGCGGTAGCGACCGACACCAGCAAGTATTATGTCGAGCATTACGAACCCGGCCGCGAGATCGCCCTGTTCCGCTGGCAGCACCTCGAAGAAGACCTCGCCAAGGTCAAGGACCTGCTCGCCGACGGCGACGCCCTGTTCGCGATGGCCAAGGCCGGCCAGCAAAAGGCGCTGCACCAGGACCGCTGGGAACACCGCATCGACACCATCCTCGCCGCCGCCCACGCCGTCGCGAGCCGGTAGACGCTATTCCAGCACGACCATGTCGATGTCTCGCGTCGGCACATAATCATTCGCATCGAAAGTAAAAGTCGTCGGGCCGGTCCTTTTCAGAACGCCGTCCCAGCACAGCGACAGCACGTTTCCGGGTTTCAGCTTATCGAGTGTCAAGTGAAACTGCCGGATCGGACCGCTCCAGGTCTTGGCGGTGCTGAGGACGTATTGAGTCTGGTATGCCGGACCCGTAAGCGCTGCCGCGCGCGCGATTTCGGGTTTGGCGCAGTACTGCCTGGCGAGCTTAGGATCATCGAACAGATTGCGGCTCGTGTTCCAGTTTCCCGAGACCGGCTGGTATTCGTGTTCGATCACCGTCGTCTTTCCGGCCGCAAAGACTTGCGTCCAGTAGAACCGCGTCCTCGTGGTCCAGTTGGGATACTCGGTATCATCTTCCAGAATGCCGAGCTTGACCATTTCTGCCTTCTTGTTCCGCGCAATCGGCTTGCTCTTCTCGGACAAAGCGCGCCTGCCGGCACTGACGGCGTTCACCGGCAGCCCGCCATCATTCACCAGCTTAGTGACGTCGCGGCCCTTCAGTATTGCACGCTGTTCAGCTTGAAACTTTATCCACCTGCCATCGACCGTGACAGTAAAACCGACAAAGTTCACGGGATCCCTGGTCATCGGACCATAGCCGACGGCCGGGTCCCATTCGAGATCCGGCAGCGGAAACGCCACCAAAGTCGTGATGTCGTGCTTGGTGGGATTGAAGAATTCAAACCGCACCCGCACCTTCTGCGGACTGACGTAAAGCTCCTCGGACCGCATCTGCACCGGCGTTCCGTGGGTGAAGACGATCCCGCCTGCAGCCAACGCCGCCGCCCCGTCGTCGGCCGAAGCTGGAGCAACCGTCACAACGGCCGCGATCACCATTAAGGTTTTGCGCATGTCCCTCCCCCCAATGGCACAACATTATCACGTTCCCCGCCCCTTGCATTTCCCTATCGGCGCTTTATACTTTGCGGTGCAAAGTTACTCAGGTGCGGGGTAAGGTGCGCGACATCGACAGGGCCTTGGCGGAGATCGGCGAGATCCGCAGCCAGATCGCCTCGCATACGGCGTTCCGCGGCTACGGCCCGCTGGCGATTTCCATCACCGGCCTGCTCGCTCTGATGACCGCGGCGGCGCAGAGCCTGCTGCCGGTCGCCGGCACGCCGCTGCTCTACATCTCCGAGTGGATGGTGACCGCCGCGGTGTGCGGCGCCGTGGTGCGGATCGAGATGCAGGGCCGTTCCAAGCGGCTCCATTCCGGCCTCGCCGACGTCATGATCCATCAGGCGATCGAGCAGTTCCTGCCGGCCACCGCCGCCAGCGCCTTCATGCCGCTGTTGCTGCTGCAATTCGCGCCCGAGGGCGCCTGGATGATGCCCGGCCTGTGGCAGTTGTTCGTCAGCCTCGGCATTTACGCCTCGCTGCATAACCTGCCGCGCAGCATGTTCTATGCCGGCGCGTTCTATCTCGTGTCCGGATTCGCCACCCTGCTCTACGCCAGCCAGACGCACGTCTTGTCGCCGTGGCTGATGGGCGTTCCGTTCCTGATCGGCCAGACGCTGATGGCCGTCATTCTCTATTTCGCCGCCGGAGAGTGTGATGGCGAAGACTGAAGCCCCCTTCGCGTTCGACGGCCTCGACCGCGTGATGCACGAAAAAGCGCGCCTCGGCGTGCTGTCGTCGCTGATCGCCCACCCCAAGGGTCTCGCGTTCGGCGACCTGAAGACGCTGTGCGGCCTGACCGACGGCAATCTCTCGCGCCACCTGCAGACCTTGCAGGAAGCCGGCCTCATCGAAATCACCAAGAGCTTCGAGAACAACCGGCCGCAGACCACCGTCAAGCTGACCCGCAACGGCCGCAAGCGGTTCCTCGAATATCTCGCTTTGCTCGAACAGGTGGTGCGCGACGCCGCCAAGACCGCCGGCGAGGATTTCGGTAATGCCCGGTTGAAAATCCTGCCGACCTGAACGGCCCTTTTTTAAGAGGATTCTTTGCAATGCCAAGTAATTGCTTACGCAAAGACAAGATTCATGTTGGCGCCATCATGGACGGCAACGGCCGCTGGGCGCAGGCACGCGGACTTCCCCGCCGTGAAGGCCACCGCGCCGGCATCGAGTCTCTGCGCAACATCGTCAAAGCCGCGCCGGATCTCGGCATCGGCACGCTGACGGTGCACGCCTTCTCCGCCGACAACTGGAAGCGCCCGGCCGAGGAAGTGGCGGACCTGTTGATGCTGTTCCGGCAATATCTCGACAGCGAGACCGAGACGCTGGTGATCGACGGGGTGAAGCTCAATTTCATCGGCCGCCGCGACCGCCTGCCGCCCGATCTGGTTGCGGAAATGGAGCGCGCCGAAGCCGCCACCGAATGGGGCGATGCCCTCAACTTGCGCGTCGGGCTCGATTACTCCGCCCGTGCGGCGATCGTCGAAGCGGTGAAGGCCAATACGGTGCCCGGCCCCGACGTCGATCTTCTCATCCGCACCAGCGGCGAACAAAGGCTGTCGGATTTCCTGTTGTGGGAATGCGCCTACGCCGAATTCCTGTTCAGCGAAAAGCTGTGGCCCGATTTCGGCCCCGACGATCTCGCCGAAGCCGTCCGCACCTTCCACACCCGCGAACGCCGTTTCGGCGCCCTGCCGGAGGCGGCGGAGTAGCTATTTCTTCGCGTCTTCCAGCTTGGCTTCGACGCTGGCGATGGTTTTCTTCTGCCGCACCGGACGTTGCGGGCGGCGCAGGAAACTGATGACCAGCAACACCAGCGTGAACCCGAGAATAGTCCGAAATGCGAAAACAAAGTGGGTGAAAAGTGGCACGCGCGGATTGTGCACCACCGGCGCGAACTGCACGCCATAGATGGCCGGCGCATTCAGAGCCGCTGCCGCCAGCACCTGATCGGCAGTGTATTCGACGATCTGGCGGGTACGGACGGACTTGTTCTCGACCGGGATCAGACCGAGGCCGAGGGAGCGTTCCTCGTGGGAGGCGATGAGGCCCGGCTGGGCGAATAATTCTCCCGATGGCGCCGCGCGCGTGAAGGTGAAGACCACCGCGAAAAACGCCGCCGCCAGGAAAATCGCGCCCGCCAGCAAGATCGAACGGCCGACGATCAGTTGCACGTGCGCGTTCACCGCGTCTTCGCGCAAGCCGACGAAGATCGCTTCCTTGGCCTCTTCGCTCATGCCGGCGCGGTCGACAAACAGGCGCGTCAGGCGGCGTTCGGCCAGCGGCGCGCCGTCGATCATCGCGGGCAGCATCACTGCCAATCCCGCAATGAACACCGTCACCGCGTCGACCAAGAGCACCAGCGCGAAGAACACCCAGTAGCCGGAGGAATCCGTGCCGCTCTCGAAATGGCCGGGCAGGATATGGGCGATCCAGGGATGAGCGCCGGTCATCGAAGTGACAAGCATCAAGAACATCAGAAGGTTGATGCCCACGAAAACGAGCAGCAGCCTGATGCCGGTAAAGCGCCTCGGCATGATAGTCCCCCAACCCCTTGCCCGGCGTGGAGCTTACACCAAAGCGCGGCAAACCGTTAATCGCCGCCCTGCCGAGCCGGAAACTGGCGTCCTAAGGCATCTTGGCGTACACGGCACACCCAAGATGACCGATCCTCTCGCCTTCGTCCGCGCCAATTCGGTGCTGCAAAGCCCGCCGCTCGTGCCCGAGGTGCGTTTGCATCTCGCCAGCGAAGTGCTGCCGCTGTGGTCCAAGACGGAAGAAGAACTCGGCCGCGAAGGCGTGCCGCCGCCGTACTGGGCGTTCGCCTGGGCGGGCGGACAGGCGCTGGCGCGCTACGTTCTCGATCGGGGCGTTCTTGGCGAGACCGTGCTCGATTTCGGATCGGGCTCGGGTTTGGTCGCGATTGCCGCCGCGAAAGCAGGCGCAGCCTCGGTGCTGGCGGCCGACATCGATCCGTTTTCCGCCGCCGCCATCCGCCAGAACGCGATCGACAACGATGTCGTGCTCGACGTCACCACCGACGACGTGATCGGGCGCACCGATCCCTGGACGCTCATCCTGGTCGGCGACATGTGCTACGAGCGCCCGCTCGCCGAACGCCTGACACAGTGGCTGCGCGACCACGCCCGCGCCGGAGCCACCGTGCTGGTCGGCGATCCGGGCCGCACCTATTTTCCCAAAACCGGCGTCGAGAAACTTGCGAGTTATAACGTGCCTACGTCGCGAGACCTCGAAGACCGCGATATGCGCGAAACCGGCGTGTTCCGACTCACCGCTTGACTCGTCTCGGGCGGCGGCGGTAGAAAAGAACAAAAGAGGAACATTGCCATGCCGACCGACGGAACCATCGACTATATCGAGCTGCCAGCCTCCGACCTGGCGTCGCTGCAGGTCTTCTACAAAAAAGTTTTCGATTGGGGTGCGTTCAAGGATTACGGCCCCGACTACGTCGCCTTCGAAGCCCAGGGGCGCGATGGCGGCTTCAATGCCAAACGCAAGGTTGTGCAGAACGGCGGACCACTCCTGGTGCTCTACTCCAACAACCTCGAAGCCACCGAAGCCAAGGTCAAAGAGGCCGGCGGCGAGATCGTCGCGCACGAAAAGTTCCCCGGAGGGCGACGATTCACCTTCCGCGATCCGAATGGAAACGAGCTCGCCGTCTGGACCAAGCGATAACGTGCCGCTAGGGTGCCCCCTTCTTGTGCGAGATTAATAAGGGGGCACGTAATGGCGGGCGTAACCGAACAACAACCGGTCGATCTCAAGCCGACGCTGGGGCCGTTTCATCTTATTGCGCTTGGCATCGGCGGCATTATCGGCGCCGGCATCTTCGTCATCACCGGACATGCGGCGGCGATCTACGCCGGTCCGGGCGTCATCATCTCGTTCGCCATTGCCGGTTTCGGGTGCGCCTTCACCGGTCTGTGCTACGCCGAATTCGCCTCGATGATCCCGGTCGCGGGCAGCGCCTATACCTACACCTACGCCACCATGGGCCGTTTCATGGCCTGGTTCATCGGCTGGAATTTGGTGCTCGAATACCTCGCCGCCTCCTCCACCGTCGCGGTCGGCTGGTCGGGCTATTTCAACGACTTCATGACCTATATCGGGGTTCACATCCCCGCCGCGTTCGCCCAGGCGCCGATCGCGCTCGAAGGCGTGCAGCAGCATCTGGTGGTCACCGGCGCCTATTTCAATCTTCCCGCCGTGGCGCTGATCTGCCTCGTCACCGCCGTTCTCATCGTCGGCGTCAACATGTCGGCGAACTTCAACAACGCGATGGTGCTGATCAAGACCACCATCGTCATCATCGTGATCGCCGTCGGCCTGCCGCATGTGGTGTCGGCGCTGCACATTCCGGCCCAGCACGATTCCGTGGTGCCGCTCATCCCGGCCAACACCACCGGCGTTTTCGGCCAGTTCGGCTGGTCGGGCGTGTTGCGCGCCACCGGCCTCATCTTCTTCGCCTATATCGGCTTCGACGCGGTGTCGGTCGCCTCGCAGGAAGCCAAGAATCCCCGCCGCGACGTGCCGCTCGGCATCCTCGGCTCGCTCGCCATCTGCACCGTGCTCTACATCCTGATGGCGTACGTGCTGACCGGCATCGCCGACTACCGCAATCTCAACGTGCCGCATCCGGTGTCGATGGCACTGGAACAATCCGCTTCGCTCAAGTGGCTGGCGCCGTTCGTCAGCGTCGGCGCCATCGTCGGTCTCGCCTCGGTGGTGCTGGTGTTCCTGCTCGGCCAGTCGCGCATTTTCTACGCCATGGCGAAAGACGGCCTGTTCTTCAAGGTGTTCGGCGAGGTCCATCCGCGCTTCAAGACGCCGTGGAAGGGACAGCTCATCACCGGCGCCTTTGCGATTCTTCTCGCCGGTCTGTTGCCGATCGACATCCTCAATCCGCTGGTCTCCATCGGCACGCTGCTCGCGTTCGTGGTGGTCTGCATCGGCACCATGATCCTGCGCGTCAAGCGGCCGAAAGCAATCCGCCCGTTCCGCACGCCCTATCTCTGGATCGTCGCGCCCATCGGCATTTTCATGTGCGCCCTGATGATGGTGTTCCTGCCGAAAGAGACCTGGGAGCGGCTGATCGTCTGGACCGCCATCGGCGTGGTGATCTACTTCGCGTACGGCATCCGCCAAGTTGCCGGGGCGCAACGCTGGCACATCAAGGACGCGGAGTAAGCCATCCGTCGTCTTCGGCGTCACCTTCCCCGCCACTCGACGTTCGTGCGTATGCACGGCTTGAGTAACCGCGGGGGAGGAACGTTCTTTGCTCTATAGCGTCGCGGAAGCGTCACATTGTCTGGACTCTCCGTCCGGCGGGCCGTTACGGTGCGCCGGGCGTCGCCGTGGCGTTCCCTTTGCATTGAAATTTCCTGTCGCACGCCTGGAACGGACATGGCCGCCGCACTCGAACAACCGCTCGATGAACAACACGAAGTCGATTTGAAGCCCACGCTGGGCCGTCTTCATCTCATCGCACTCGGTATCGGCGGCATCATCGGCGCCGGCATTTTCGTCATCACCGGTCACGCCGCTGCATCCTATGCCGGACCGGCGGTGGTCATTTCGTTTGCAATTGCCGGCCTCGGCTGCCTGTTCGCCGGGCTGTGCTACGCCGAATTCGCCTCGATGATTCCGGTTGCCGGCAGCGCCTATACCTACACGCGCGCGACCATGGGCCGCTTCATGGGCTGGTTCATCGGCTGGAATCTGGTGCTCGAATATCTCGCGTCGTCGGCCACGGTCGCATCGGGCTGGTCGGGCTACTTCACCGACTTCGTGCGCTCCCTCGGCATTGCCTTGCCGCACGCGTTCACCAGCGCCCCGCTGTGCGTGGCAACCGATCCGCATTGCTCGACCTACAGCGCCTCCGCGTCCGCGCTCGATGCCATGGCCCATATCGGCACCACCGGCGCGTGGGTGAATCTTCCGGCCATCGCCTTGGTGATCGCCATCACCGCCATTCTGGTCGGCGGCATCCACGCCTCGGCCAAGTTCAACAACGCCATGGTGGTGATCAAGCTGACCATCGTTCTTTTGGTCATCGTCCTCGGCCTGCCGCATGTGGTGCCGGCCAATCACGAGCCCTTCATCCCCGCCAACACCGGCGGCTGGAACTTCGGCTGGTGGGGCGTTCTCAGGGCCTCGGGCGTGATCTTCTTTGCCTATCTCGGTTTCGATGCGGTGTCGGTGGCGGCGCAGGAAGCCAAGAATCCCAAGCGCGACGTCCCGATCGGCATCCTCGGCTCGCTCGCCGTCTGCACCGCGCTCTATATGCTGATGAGCTACGTGCTGACCGGATTGGCCAACTACAAAACCCTCAACGTGCCGCATCCGGTGTCGATGGCCGCCGAGGCCTTGCCCGCCACCGCCTGGCTGGCGCCCTACATCAACGTCGCCGCGATCGTCGGCCTGTCGTCGGTGGTGCTGGTGCTCTTGCTCGGCCAGTCGCGCATTTTCTACGCCATGGCGAAAGACGGCATGATCCCGCCGCTGTTCAGCGCCATCCATCCCAAGTTCAAGACGCCGTGGAAGGGCTCGATCGTCACCGGCGTGGTGTCGTGCATCATGAGCGGCCTGCTGCCGCTCGATGTCCTCGGCGAACTGGTGTCCATCGGCACCCTGCTGGCATTCGTCATCGTCTGCCTCGGCGTTCTGATCCTGCGCGTCACCAAGCCGAACGCGATCCGCCCGTTCCGCACGCCGTTCGTGTGGCTGGTGGCGCCCGCAGGCATGGTGGTGTGCGGTGCGATGATGTATTGGCTGCCGCCCGACACCTGGGCGCGGCTGGGCATCTGGACGGCGATCGGCGTCGTCATCTATTTCGGTTACAGCATCCGGCATGCCGTACCGGTGCGCTGGCACATCCGCGAAGCGGCTGAGTGAACCCCATGGCAGACATCGACGACTCCGACCTGACACAGCCCGAACCCGTCGTCGCGAGCGAACATCAACTGAAGCGGGCGCTGGGTCCGGTGAGCCTCATCATGATCGGCATCGGATCGGTCCTGGGCGCCGGGATATTCGTTGTCGCCGGCACCGCCGCCGCCACTCACGCCGGACCGGCCGTGCTGTTGTCGTTCGTGATCGCCGCGCTCGGCTGCTTGTTCGCAGGCCTCTGCTACGCCGAATTCGCGTCGATGATCCCGGAATCGGGATCGAGCTACACTTACGCCTACGCCACCATGGGCCGCTTCATGGCGTGGTTCATCGGCTGGAACATGGTGCTGGAATACCTCGCCGCCGGATCGACGGTCGCGGTCGGCTGGTCGGGCTATTTCGTCAGCTTCCTGCAGCATTTCGGCGTCGTCATCGCGCCGGCGCTGACCAATGCGCCGCTGGCGGGCACCGGATTGGAGTCGCTGCACCTCACGGGCGCGCTGCTCAATCTGCCCGCCGTGGTGTTGATCTTCATCCTGACCTTCTTCCTCCTCGCCGGCGTGCGCGAGACCGCCAAGTTCAACGACGTGATGGTTCTCATCAAATGCGGCGTGGTGCTCTTGGTGATCGGCTTCGGCCTCGGCTACGTCCGGCTCGAACACCTGACACCCTTCATCCCCGCCAACACCGGCCATTGGGGCCACTTCGGCGTGTCCGGCGTGCTCGCCGCCTCGGGCATCATCTTCTTCTCCTTCGTCGGCTTCGAATCCGTCTCGGTCGCCGCCCAGGAAGCGAGAAATCCGCGTCGCGATCTGCCGATCGGCATTCTCGGCTCGCTCGCGATCTGCACCGGTCTCTATATGCTGATGGCGCTGGTGCTGACCGGCGTCACCGACTGGCGCACTCTCGACGTCGCCAATCCGGTGTCGTTCGCGATGAGCAAGATCCCCGGCCTCGGCTGGCTGACCCTGCCGATCGACATCGGCGCCATCGTCGGCCTCGCCTCGGTGACCTTCGTTTCGCTCTACGGCCAATCGCGCATTTTCTATTCGATGGCCCGCGACGGCTTTTTGCCGCCCGCCTTCGCCAAGGTGCATCCGCGCTCGCGCACGCCCTATATCGGCACCATCATCACCAGCGCCTTCGCCGCCCTGCTCGCCGCGGTCTTCCCGCTCGACATCCTGGCGGAGCTGGTCTCGGTCGGCACCCTCCTCGCCTTCATCGCGGTCTGCGTCGGTGTTCTGATCCTGCGCATCACCGCGCCGCGCGCCACGCGCCGCTTCCGCATTCCGGCGGTCTGGCTGATCGCGCCCGCGGGCGTGATCGTCTGCGCCGGGATGATGGTCAGCCTGTTCTTCTCCTCGCCCGATACCGGCTGGCGGCTGGTGATTTGGACCGCCATCGGCGTTGCGATATATTTGGTCTACGGCGTCTGGCACGCCGCGCCTTCCAAGTGGAAGGTCACCAACGAGGATTGACCCCAAGGGGAATTGCTTTGTCCTACCGCTCCCTTCGCGACTTCATCGCCAAACTTGAAGCCGCGGGAGAACTGGTGCGCGTGCGCGCGCCCGTCTCGACCGTTCTTGAAATGACCGAAATCCAGACGCGGCTCTTGGCCCAAGGCGGCCCCGCGGTGCTGTTCGAGCGCCCGATCAAAGCCGACAATCAGCCATCCGACATGCCGGTGCTGGTCAATCTGTTCGGCACCGTGAAGCGCGTCGCCATGGGCGTGACGCTCGACGGCAAGGAGCGCACCACCGCAGGCGAGTTGCGTGAAGTCGGCGAACTGTTGGCCGAGATGCGCCAGCCGATGCCGCCGAAGACCTTCGGCGATGCCATGGACATGCTGCCGCTGGCCAAAGCGGCGCTGGCGATGCGGCCGAAATCGGTGTCGCGTCCTGCCTGCCAAGAGGTTGTGCTGCAAGGCGACGACATCGACCTCAATGCGCTGCCGATCCAGACCTGCTGGCCGGGCGAACCGGCGCCGCTGATCACCTGGCCTCTCGTCGTCACCAAAGGACCGGGCGAAGCCAGAGAAGACGATTTCAATCTCGGCATCTATCGCAATCAGGTGCTGAACAAGCGCCAGACCATCATGCGCTGGCTGAAGCATCGCGGCGGGGCGCAGCATCACGCCCGCTGGGCCGAGGAGCATAAAGAGCCCCTGCCCTGCGCCATCGTGCTTGGCGCCGATCCTGGGACCATTCTCGCCGCGGTGACGCCGGTGCCCGACACGCTGTCGGAATACGCCTTCGCCGGCCTGATGCGCGGCGCGCGCGTCGAACTCGCCGATTGCGTGACCCAACCGCTGAAAGTGCCCGCCGAAGCCGAGATCGTGTTGGAAGGCACCGTGTCGCTGCAGGACTATCGCGACGAAGGCCCGTATGGCGACCACACCGGCTACTACAATTCAGTCGAGCAGTTCCCGGTCTTCACCGTCACCGCGATCACGATGCGGAAGGACCCGATTTACCTCTCCACCTTCACCGGCCGCCCGCCCGATGAGCCGTCGGTGCTCGGCGAAGCGCTGAACGAGGTGTTCATTCCGCTGCTGCGGCAGCAGTTCCCCGAGATCCTCGATTTCTGGCTGCCGCCCGAAGGCTGCTCCTATCGCATCGCCGTGGTGCGGATGAAGAAGGCGTATCCCGGCCACGCCAAGCGCGTGATGATGGGCGTGTGGTCGTATCTGCGCCAGTTCATGTACACCAAGTGGGTGATCGTGGTGGACGACGACATCGACGCGCGTAATTGGAAAGACGTGATGTGGGCGATCGCCACCCGCATGGACCCCGCGCGGGATATCACGCTGATCGAACACACCCCGATCGACTACCTCGACTTCGCCAGCCCCGACAGCGGCCTCGGCTCCAAGATCGGCCTCGACGCGACGAACAAATGGCCGCCGGAGACCAAGCGCGAATGGGGCACCAAGATCGCGATGGATGAAGAGGTCGTGAAGCGGGTGGATGAGATGTGGTCCCGCCTCGGCCTGCCCGGCGACGGAAAAGCGATCTGGTAGATTTAACTTGCACTATTAAACACTGTGTGTTTATGTTCTTTCCGAGGTCAATGGAAGGAGCGCGCCCCATGTCCAAATATGCCCCACTCGCCGAATTCCTAAAGGCTCAAGGCTCCGTAATTTTCTCCTGCTCTTTCAGTGAAATAGAGGACGCTCTAGGGTTCAAATTGCCGCCCTCGGCCTACCAGCACCGCGCCTGGTGGTCAAATAACCCCGATAATAATGTCATGACCAAGGCTTGGCTTGCGGCAGGGTTCGAAACCATGAATGTGAACATTGAAGAACACTCAGTGTTCTTTCGCAAAATTTTGCCACCCAACCCTCCTATTGAAGCAACTTTTCGCGCAGCAGGAATGTCGGATGTCGCCCGCCCGTTCTCGGCACCTCATGCCGCGCACCACCCGGTTCTTGGCGCTCTGAAAGGCACGATCCGCGTCGCGGTCGATTTCGACCTCACGGCTCCGGCCGATCCGGATTGGGGCACGGAATGACAGCGCTACTGCTCGACACCTGCGCCACGATCTGGATCAGCCAGAACGAGCCCATTGCGGCGGAAGCGCTAGAGGCCATCGACAAAGCCGCGCGCGACGGCGATCCCATTTACGTTTCGCCGATGACGGCCTGGGAAATCGGGCTGCTCAATGCACGCGGACGGCTTGCCATGGCGATGTCGCCGGAGGACTGGTTCGCGTCTTTGATGCAGGTGCCGGGCATGGCGCTCGCCGAACTGCCCCCCAAAATCCTGATCGCCTCATCTTTCCTACCTGGCGATCCACCCCGCGACCCCGCCGACCGCATCATTGCTGCGACTGCACGAGCACTGCGATTACAGCTTGTCACAAGAGATCGAATTCTCCTCGACTACGCGGAGCAAGGGCACATTCAAGCCATAGCCTGTTAGCCGTAGTTGTCGGCCGCCTTTGCTCTGCCAGGAATGCAGGTGGGGGGCACGCTCGACTCCCCTCTGCAGGGCCAATAACGCCAGCGTTTTCGACGAAGAAAAATCACGGCGTTAGCGGCGCGTCCGGGGCATCATGGTCAAGCATCGCAAACGCGCGCTGCTAACGCCGATGATTTTTCAGGTGAGGGGGAACGGTGGCACGACCGCATTCTGCCTCGCCCCCTCACCAGCAAAATCTATGCACTTAGCGGCGAAGGGTGCGACGCGAGCAATTCTGCGCGCCGCTAAGCGCAAGATTTTGCGTACTCTCCCACTGGGGGAGAGGGTTTCAAAGCCCCCTGCCCCTATTTCCTTTTCTGCTTGCCCGACGCTTCGCGCGCAAGCCGCTCCTTCATGCCGGGGCGCTCGTAGCCATAGACGTCCTTTGCCCATGTCGCCGACCAGTTGGCGACCGGGACGATATAGGAGCGCAACTCGTTCCCTCTTGCGGTCAGCGCGTAGCCATCGACGGTGCGTTCGACGATATCGGCATCCTGCAACTCTTTGAGACGGGTATTCAGGATGGTCGGCGACATCCCTCCGCACTGTTCCTGCAACCGGCAGAAGGCGCTGGGGCCGTCGCCCAGATACCAGAGAATGCCCAGCGCCCAGCGCCGTCCGAGAATGTCGAACAACGCGTTGATCGGCGACCCGGAGATCGAGCCTCTGACCTTGGCGCCGGGCTTCGCAGGTGCCATCTCAGATCGACGCCTTGGCAACGATCTCGGCCCGCGTCTTGCCCGCAAGCCCGATCGAGCCGCTGTCGTATTCGTCGATGAAAACGACATACTTGTCCGCCGGAACCTTGGTGATCGCGACGGCGACATCGGTCAGTTGGCGGATAAGCTCCGTCTTCTCGTCCTGGCTGATGGGGTGAATGGCAACGGTAATGACGGGCACGGCGAAAATCCTTTCACGCGATGAGTTACTACAGAAAATGTAGTATACTACAAAATCAGTAGCAACAGCCATCCGCCGCGGGGCAATCGCGAAGGGTTCGCAAGAGCGGTGCGGACGTCGCCGTTGCCCCCTTGAAATCCCTCTCCCCGCTCCCCACATCTTCCCTGCTCTTTGACCGCGCCGGATACCGCAACTGAGAGGCGTCCGCGGGACGCCCCCTGCAACGCGTACGCAGTTTAGAGGGATTCGAATTCGATTCTGGTCGGCCGCGCGCCCGGCTTCCCTCCCGTGTCCGTCCAGGGTGTTTCGCGACCACCAAGTCCGAAGGCATTTGTCGTTTCGCCGCCGGGCCTTAGCGCCGAAAAAGCCGATTTGAATTCAGGTTTTCCAGTTTCGCTCATGGCGGGGCCGGAAATCGCCCTTTGCCGCCCGCTTTACCTTGCCTTCCCGCCTCCGCCGGGCCAAAACGGAGGCATGACCGAAAAGCCCGAGGCCCTGCTGCAGGACCTGATCGCCGCCGCCAAGAAGGCCGGCGCCGATGCCGCCGATGCGCTGTATGTCGAGAACGTCTCGGCCAGCGTTTCCTACCGTTTGGGAAAGCTGGAGGACGTCGAACGCTCCGAGGCCTCGGACGTGGGCCTTCGGGTCTTCATCGGCCAGAAGGTGGCGTTCGTGTCCTCGACCGATCTGGCGCGGGAGGCCCTCGCCGCCCTGCCCGGCCGCGCCGTCGCGATGGCCAAGCTGGCGCCGGAGGATCGGTTCGCCTGCCTCGCCCCCAAGGACCGGCTGGCCACGTCCATCCTCGATCTCGATCTCGCCGACGCCGAGGAGCCCTCGGCCGACACCCTGGTCGAACAGGCCCGAGCCGTCGAAGCCGCCGCCATGGCGGTGAAGGGCATCACCAATTCCGAAGGCGGCGGCGCCGGGTTCGGCCGCACCGCCATCGCGCTCGCCACCTCGGAGGGCTTCTTCGGCCGCTATGCCGGCACCAGCCACTCGATCAGCGTCGCGGTGCTGGCGGGCGAAGGCACCGAGATGGAGCGCGATTACGATTACTCGAGCGCCCGCCGCGCCGCCGATCTCGAAAGCGCCGAACTGGTCGGCCGCCGCGCCGGCGAGCGCACCGTCGCCCGCCTCAATCCGAAGAAAGCGAAAAGCCAGGCGGTGCCGGTGGTGTTCGATCCGCGCGAATCCGCCGGACTGATCGGCCATCTCGCCGGTGCGATTTCGGGCGCTTCGATTGCCCGCGGCGTGTCGTTCCTGAAAGACCGCTTGGGCGAAGCGATTTTCGCGCCGAACGTCACCATCGTCGACGATCCGCACCGTCTGCGCGGCCTCAGGTCGAAGCCGTTCGACGGCGAAGGCGTCGCCAATCGCAAGATGGCGGTGGTCGAGAACGGCGTGTTGAAGACGTGGCTCTTGGATTGCGCCAGCGCCAAGCAGCTCAGTCTTCAGACCACCGGCCACGCCGCGCGCGGCACCGGCGGCCCGCCGAGCCCGTCTTCGACCAATTTCTATATGGAAGCGGGCAGCGTCAGCCCGGAAGAACTGATCGCTGACATCAAGGAAGGCTTCTACGTCACCGAGCTGATGGGCATGGGGATCAATTCGGTTACCGGCGATTACAGCCGCGGCGCCGCCGGGTTCTGGATCGAGAACGGCAAGATCGCCTATCCGGTTTCGGAAGTGACCATCGCCGGAAACCTGAAGGACATGTTCCTCAGGCTGACGCCGGCGAGCGATCTCGTTTTCCGTTTTGGCACCAACGCCCCCACCGTCCGTATCGAAGGAATGACCGTTGCCGGAGCGTGATCTCGAACTCGTCGCCAAGGCCGTCCGCGAAGCCGGCGCCATTGCGCGCGAAATCTATGCCGGACACTGCAAGACCTGGGCGAAATCCGACGGCAGCCCGGTCACCGAAGCCGATCTCGCGGTCAACAAATACCTGACCGAGCATCTGCGCGGCGCCCGTCCCGATTACGCCTGGCTGTCGGAGGAAAGCGAAGACGACCGTTCGCGCTTTTCGGCCAAGCGCATCTTCGTGGTCGACCCGATCGACGGCACGCTCGCCTTCGTCAAGCGCCGCCCGCATTTCACCGTGTCGGTCGCCATCGTCGAAGACGGCCAGCCGGTGACGGCCTGCGTCTATAATCCGATCACGGACGAATGCTTCACCGCCGCGGCGGGCGAAGGCGCGTTCCTCAACGGCGACCGCATCCACGTCACCGCCAAGGATACGCTCGACGGCTGCAACATCCTCGCCAGCAGGAAGACGCTGAGCGATCCGCGCTGGAATGCGCCGTGGCCCGAGATGCACGTCGACAATCCCAACTCGATCGCCTATCGCGTGGCGCTGGTGGCGGCGGGCAAGTTCGACGCCGGTCTCACCCTCGCCGCGCTCCACGACTGGGATCTGGCCGCGGCCGATCTGGTGGTGCGCGAGGCGGGCGGCATCCTCACCTCCATCGAAGGCGAGCTGCCGCTCTACAACCGCGAGAATGCGATCCAGCCGTCGGCGATGGCGGCGGGGCCCAAGTTGCACGCGGTGCTGCTGTCGCGCCTTGATAACGCTCCCAGGAGCCGGCCATGAGTGACGTCATTCCCGGTCAGTTGTTGCATCTGGTGTTCGGCGGCGAACTGACCTCGCCCGAAAGCGTCGATTTCAAGGACCTGTCCAGACTCGACATCGTCGGAATCTATCCCAGTTATAAACAAGCCTACGACGCCTGGAAGTCGAAGGCCCAAGCCAGCGTCGACAACGCCGCGATGCGGTATTTTGTCGTCCATATCCACAAGCTGATGACGCCCGAATAAGCCGGCCCGATAACCGGTTTCGCGTCCAACCCTCGCCCGGCGGCAAGCTGCGTGCTAAACCCCGACGCATGAACGAAACACCGTCCCCGACGCGGGTCCCGACCTGGGCGATAGTGTCCCGCGTGGCGGGTCATTACCTGCGCAATCAGCGCGGCACGCTCGCGCTCGCGATCTTCTTCATGGCGGTTTACGCGCTGTGCACCGCCGCCCTCGCCTGGCTGCTCGGCCCCGCCACCAAGGTGCTGTTCGGCGCCGGCGCCATTTCCGCCGCGACGCCCGATTCCGGGCTGGCGACGGCGCTGTTCGGCGGCGGCAAGGCGATCTGGACCTTGCCGGTGGCGGTCGTCGTGATCCTGTGGACGCGCGCCCTCGCCTACTACGTTCAGCAGTCGCGGATGGACAGCGTCGGCGAACGTGTGGTGACGGCGGCGCAGCGCGACATGTTCCACGCCCTGGTGCGGCGCGATCTGGCGTCGCTCAATGCGGTGCATTCCGGGACGTTCGTCTCCAACTTCCTCTACGACGCGACGCTGATGCGCGACGCGATTTCGCGCGGCGTTGCGGCGGTAGCCCTCGAACTGGTGCAGCTCGTCGCGCTCGTCGCGGTGATGCTCTACGCCGACTGGCAGTTGATGCTGATCGGCATCGTCGCCATTCCGGGCGTCGCCTGGGCGATGGGCAAGATCGGCGGCTCGATCAAGCGCACCACCCAGCGCAACATGGAGCAGACCGGCGGCCTCTCGACCACCATCACCGAAGCGCTCGACGGCCGTCGCGTCATCAAAGCCTACGGCCTCGAAGATCACGTCACCCGGCTCGCCGAAGCGCGCCTCACCGAGCGGCTGAAGCAGCTCGTGAAGCTCGCCAAGCGCCGCGCGTCCGCCGTGCCGGTGACCGACGTCTTTTCCGGGGTCGTCAGCGCCGCAGTCGTGTTCTATGCGCTCTACCAGACCGCGCACGGCATGATCGCCGCCGATCAGTTCATCACGTTCATGGGCGCGATGCTGCTCGCCCAACAGCCGGTGCGCAATCTGAGCCAAGTCTATACCATCGCATCGAGCGGCATGACCGCAGCGGATCGCGTGTTCGCAGTGATCGATGCCAAGCCGGACATCGTCGACGCCGGCAACGCCGCGGAACTGGTGGTGCCGCATGCGCCTGCGGGCGGCGGCGTCACCTTCAAGAACGTCTCGTTTGCCTACGCCGCGGATGCCGCCGTTCCGGCCGTGCGCGGCGTCGATATCGTGGTCAAGCCGGGCAGCAAGGTCGCGCTGGTCGGCCCGTCAGGTTCCGGCAAGACGACGCTGTTCAATCTGCTTCTGCGCTTCTATGACGTCGACGGCGGCGCCATTGCCATCGACGGCCACGACATCCGCACCATAACGCTGGCCTCGCTTCGCCGCGCCATGGCGCTTGTCACGCAGGAGCCGATCCTGTTCGACGAAAGCGTCGCCGCCAATATCGCGCTCGGGCGCCCCGGCGCCTCCCGCGCCGAGATCGAACAGGCCGCGCACGATGCCGCCGCGCACGATTTCATCGCCGCCCTGCCCCAAGGCTATGAGACCCGCGTCGGGGAAGGCGGCTTGAAACTCTCCGGCGGTCAGCGCCAGCGCATCGCCATCGCCCGCGCCATGCTGCGCAACGCGCCGATCCTGCTGCTCGACGAGGCCACTTCCGCCCTCGACACCGAAAGCGAACGCCAGGTGCAGGAAGCGCTGACGCGGCTAATGAAAAACCGCACCACCATCGTGATCGCCCATCGCCTCTCCACCGTTGCCGACGCCGACACGCTCTATGTGCTCGACCGCGGCCGCGTGGTCGAATCCGGCAGCCATGCCGAGTTGATGGCGCTGGGCGGGCTCTACATGCGGCTCTACCATCATAACGAAGCCGCGGCTGCCGAGGTGAAGGCATGAAACCGCTCGGCCTTACAGCCTATCGCGCAGTTTCTACGGTGCTCTCTCCGGTGGTGCCGGCGCTGCTCAGGCGCCGCATTCTGCGCGGCAAGGAACACGAAGAGCGCAATGCCGAACGCCTCGGGCATGCCTCGCTGCCGCGCCCCGAAGGCACGCTGATCTGGGTGCACGGCGCCAGCGTCGGCGAATGCATCGCGGCGTTGCCGCTGATCGATGCGCTGCTCAAAGCCGTGCCCTGCAAGGTGCTGGTGACGAGCGGCACGGTGACCTCGGCGAAGCTGATGGCCGAGCGTCTGCCCGAAGGGGCCATCCATCAGTTCGTGCCGGTCGACACGCCGGCAGCGACCATGCGCTTCCTCCATCACTGGAAGCCGCAGGTCGGCTTGTTCGTCGATTCCGATATCTGGCCGAACCTGATCGTCAATGCGCGCGACCGCGGCGTGAAACTCGCCCTCATCAATGCCCGCATGACCGAGCGTTCGTTCCGGAACTGGCGCTGGGCGAAAAAGACCGCGGCGGAAATCATGTCCTCGTATCGGGCGTGCCTGGCGCAGGATGAGGAGATCGCCGCCCGCTTCCGCGCTCTCGGAACGCCCAATGTCGAGGTGATCGGCAGCCTCAAGGCCGATGCGCCGATGCTGCCGGCCGATCCGGACAAACTCGAAGCCCTGCGCGCCGCGATCGGCGGACGCCCGGTGCTGCTGGCGGCGCAAACCCATCAGGGCGAGGAAGAAACCATCCTGCCCGCGCACGATGCGTTGCGCCGCAAGTTTCCCGATCTGTTGACCATCATTGTGCCGCGCCACACCCAGCGCGCCGGCGATATCGTGATGTTATGCGGCACACGCGTCACCAAGAAACGCTCGGATGGCGAACTGCCCGATGCGGACACCGCGGTCTATATCGCCGATACCATGGGCGAACTGGGTCTGTTCTATCGCCTGACGCGGTTCTGCTTCGTCGGCGGCAGCTTGATCCGTCACGGCGGCCAGAATCCGCTCGAACCGGCCAAACTCGGCTGCGCGGTGCTAACCGGGCCCTACACCTACAATTTCACCAAAGCCTTCGAGACGCTGCTGGCTGCGCAAGGGGCCGGGTCCGTCAATTCCTGCAGCGACATCGTCAGTCTTGCGAGCAAATTGCTCGGCGATCCCAACGAGGCGGAGCGGCTCGGCGATGCGGCAAAGAGAGGCGCGGTCAATCTCGGCGGGGCGGTCGCCAAGACCGTCGATGTCGTTGTGAAGATGCTCGATGCGCGCTCCTGACTTCTGGCACCGCGACGACTTCGCCGCGCGTCTTGCGACGGCCGTGCTGGCGCCGCTCGGAACCCTCTACGGCGCGACGGTGCGCTGGAAGGCGGCGCACGCCAAACCCTATCGTGCTCGCGTGCCGGTCGTGTGCGTCGGCAACATTTCCGCCGGCGGCACCGGCAAAACACCGATCGCGATCGCCATCGCGGATGCGATCATCGTACACGGCAAGAATCCGTTTTTCCTCACCCGCGGCTATGGCGGCAGACTCGCCGGTCCGGTCGTCGTGAGCAAAACGCATACGGCCGAAGACGTCGGCGACGAACCACTGCTGCTCGCGCGCAAGGCGCCGACGGTGGTCGCGCGTGATCGCCGCGAAGGCGCAATTCTGGCAATCGAGCGCGGCGCCGACGTCATCGTGATGGACGACGGGCATCAGAACTTCGCGCTGCACAAGGATCTGTCGTTGGTCGTGGTTGATGGCGAACACGGCTTCGGCAACGGCCATGTGCTGCCGGCCGGGCCGTTGCGCGAGCCCGCTTTGCAAGGCCTCGCTCGCGCCGATGCGGTAATCGTCACCGGCGACGGAAATCCGGCCCTGCCCGCGTTCGACAAACCGGTGCTGCGTGCGCATGTGGCGCCGGCCGCAACGGCGGAATGGAAGGGTATGAAAGTGGTGGCGTTTGCCGGTATCGGCCGTCCCGAAAAGCTGTTCCGCAGCCTCCGCGAGCTTGGCGTCGAGCTGGTCGAGACCGTCACCTTCGCCGATCACCATCCCTATACGTCGCGGGAATTGTCGGAGTTAAAGGCACGCGCCAAGGATGTCCGCCTCGTAACGACCGAGAAAGACTATGTCCGCATCGCGCCGGCGGACCGCGACGGCATCGCCTTCCTGCCCGTGACCGCCTCCATCGATCCGCATGACGGGTTAGATCGGTTGCTTGACAGCCTCAACGGACCGCGGTAGCCGCGACGGTCATGAAGGCACCCGAAGCCCTTTCCCTCGGCAAGAAGATCCGGTTTCTCGGCGAGGCCGCGCCGTTTTTCGTCTTCATGGCGCTGTTTCGGGCGCTCGGCATCGATGTCGCCTCCGCGGTGGGCGGGTTTCTCGGGCGGCATATCTATTCGCGTCTGCCCGCCGGCCATGTCGCGCGGCAGAATCTGAAACAGGCCTATCCCGATAAATCGCCGGAAGAGATCGACGCGATCGTGCTCAAGGTCTGCGAGAATCTCGGCCGCGTGGTCGGCGAGTATCCGCACCTCGACAAATTGAGCGTCGGCCCCGGCGGGCGCATCGAAGTCGAGGGCGCCGAGCACGGCTACGATGCCGTTGCGCGCAACAAAGGCGTGATGCTCATCTCCGGCCATTTCGCCAACTGGGAAGTGCTGGTGCTGACCGGCAACAAGCTGGGTTACGAAGGCGGCTTCGTCTATCGCCCGCCGAACAATCCGTACGTCGCGAACTGGATCAGCCGTCAGCGCGGCAAGCTCGGCCCCACCGAACAGATCACCAAAGGCGCAAAAGGCACGCGGCGCATCTTCACGCTGCTCCGGCGCGGCAAATGCATCTACATGCTGGTCGACCAGAAGACCTACGAAGGCGTGGGTGTGCCCTATTTCGGACGCGAGGCGCTGACTACGCCGGCACCGGCTTCGCTGGCATTGAAATTGGGATCGGCGCTCGTGCCGGTCGCGTGCCGCCGCACCGAAGGCGCGCATTTCAAAGTGACGATCTACCCCGCCCTCGAAATCGCCCAGCAGAGCGACGGCGATGCCGATGTCGAAGCACTCACGGCCGAGATCACCGCACGCGTCGAAGCGATGGTGCGCGAAGATCCCACGCAATGGCTGTGGACCCATCGCCGCTGGACCACGCCGCGCGATATCGAAAAGATGAAGAAAATGGGGCTGGCCTAAGCGGTCGGCGGCTCCGGCATCTTCGTCGCGCGCGAGGGATCGAGTTTCATCTGGAACCAGTTGAGGCCCCAATGACAGTGCGGCCCCGTCGCGCGGCCGGTCATGCCGATATGGCCGATCACGTCACCCTGCTGGACCGCATCGCCCGCTTTCACAAACCGCGCACTTTGATGCAGGTAGCAGGTGTTCACGCCGTGGCCGTGATCGATCAGGGTAAAGCCGCCTTCGAGATGATAATCGTCGGCGATCATAACGATCCCGTCCGCGGCGGCATGGATCGGCGTGCCTTCGGGCGCGGCGACGTCGACGGCCAGATGCGGCGCCATCGGCTTGCCGTTCAGGATACGCTGGCTGCCGTAGACCCCGCTCAGCCGTCCGGCACAGGGCCATTCCAGCGGTTCGAAAAATCCGACGCCTTCGGTGTCGGCCTGACGCGCCGTCCAGATCGCCTCGCGCTCGCGCTTCATGCGTTCGAGAACTTCCGGCGGCGGCTCGACGTATTCCTGCGGCAGGCCGGTGATCGACTGAATGTCGTACTGCCGCTTCAACGGCTGAACGACGTCTTCGTAGTCCGGCGCATCGGCGAATGCGGCATGCACGCGGATCGGCTTTTCGCCATCCCATGGAAGTCCGAATACGAACAAGCCTTGCGAGGTGACGTGCACCGGCTGGCCGTCGATTTCGACCGGGATGCCCGGCGCGACCTTGCCGATGAGAAGGCCGCCTTGCTCGTACGAACCGCGCAGCGAAATCCGCGGGTCCTCATCCTTGCGCAAAACATCCGCCGACGCTTTCGGCAGCAGCACGAACGCCGCCCCGGTCGCCAGCAGAGCGCGGCGCGCTATCATTTCGGCGTCTTTCCGGTCTCCTGGAACCGCTTCAGCGCGATATCGGCCGTGGCATAGGCTTCCTGCAGATCGACGTTCCAATAGCGCAGCGCCTCGAGCGGGATGTGCACGCCGCTCACCGCACAGACGACGAACGTTCCCGGCCGGATCACCCGGTATTCGCCATCAAGGTATTCGAGTTCGGCTTGGCCTTCGGGATTGAGGTCCCGTTCCATCTTGTTCATGCACGTCACCCTTTCGGGAATCTATTTAGGCGAGGCTTTGGCCATACGCCATCAAAACAAATCACCTTGGTTGCCTTGGGCCTTTTTGGGCGCGGGCCGCGGCTTGGCAGGCTTGGGCGGAGCGGCATTCTCCCCGGCCACCACCGGCACGGCGCCGTCGGCGAAGGTCAGGGTCATGCTTTCGCCGGTCGCGATTGCCGCCGCCGCCCGCTTCACCCGGCCGTCGTCGCCGCGCACCAGAGCGAATCCGCGGGCCAGCACCGCCCGGTAGCTGACGCTGTCGAGCACCCGGACAAGACCTTGCAGGCGGCGTCCGGCCTCACTGAGGCGGGTCCGATGGCAGCGATCGAGACGCATTTCCAAAGCCTTCGCCCGCTCCGCCCCCTGGGCGATCCGGTTGCGCAAGCCCGCCGGACGCAGCAGCGCCGAGGCCTCGACAAAGGCGCGGGTATGCACCTCCAGGTTGCGGCGAAGCGCATTGGTCAGCCGCTCGGCAGCCGAATCGAAGCGCTGGCGGGGGGCCGCGAAAAGCTGGTCGGCCCGCGGCAGCACCCTGGCGAGGTGCCGCAAGGTCTCCCGCCGCCGGTCCATCTGCACCGAGGAACAGCGCACCAGCCGCCGCTCCAGGTCCATGGTCTGGGACAGAAGCTCGGACCGCACCGGCACCGCCATCTCGGCCGCCGCCGTCGGGGTCGGGGCGCGGACATCGGAGACAAAGTCGATCAGGGTCGTGTCGGTCTCGTGCCCCACCGCCGAAATCAGCGGGATCGGGCATTCGGCCACAGCGCGGACCACATCCTCTTCGTTGAAGGCCATCAGGTCTTCGATCGAGCCGCCGCCGCGCGCCACGATCAGCACATCGGGGCGCGGCAGACCGTCCCGCGGAAAGGCCGAAAAACCACGGATGGCAGCCGCAATCTCGCCCGCCGCCCGGTCGCCCTGCACCGCCACCGGCCACAACAGAACCCGCCGCGGGAAGCGGTCGGAAAGGCGGTGCATGATGTCCCGGATCACCGCCCCGGTCGGCGACGTCACCACGCCGATCACCTCGGGCAGGAACGGCAGCTTCTTCTTGCGGGTGGGGTCAAACAGACCCTCGGCCGCGAGGCGCTTCTTGCGCTCCTCCAGCATGGCCATGAGGGCGCCGAGACCGGCCAGTTCCACCTGCTCGACGATCAACTGGTAGCGCGACGACCCGCCGTAGGTGGACACCCGACCGGTGCAGACGACCTCCAGCCCGGCCTGCGGTTTGACCTTCAGAGCCCGGACCGCGCCCTTCCAGATCACGGCGTTGATGACGCATTTCTCGTCCTTGAGGTCGAAATAGACGTGGCCCGAGGAATGAAATTTCAAGCCGCTGATTTCGCCCCGCACCCGCACGAAGGGGAACGCGTCCTCGACGGTTCGTTTAAGGGCGGCGGAAATCTCGGAAACGCTGAATTCGGGCAGATTCGTTCGGTCGGACATGATCCACAGATGATACAGGATGCGCGCTTGAATCCAGGGGTTTCTTGGGGAACGGTCCCCCGAGATTGAGGGAGCTTCCCATGAACGTCCTGGTCATCGGTTCGGGCGGGCGCGAACACGCGCTTTGCTGGTCTCTGGCGAAGAGCCCCTTGTGCGACAAGCTCTACTGCGCCCCCGGCAATCCGGGCATCGGGACGCTCGCCGAGTGCGTGCCGCTGACGCCAAGCAAGCAGGATGAACTGGTGGCCTTCGCCAAGGAAAAGGGCATCGGATTCGTGATGATCGGGCCGGAGGTGCCGCTGATCGACGGCCTCGCCGACCGCTTCCAGGCCGCCGGCATCAAGGCACTCGGCCCCAGCGCCAAGGGCGCGATCCTCGAAGGCTCCAAGGGGTTTGTGAAGGATCTCTGCCGCGATTTCGATATCCCGACCGCCGCCTATCAGCGCTTCACGGACGCCTCCGCCGCCAAGGCCTTTGCAGGCACGTTGGGTTTGCCGGTCGTCATCAAGGCGGACGGCGTGGCCGCCGGTAAAGGCGTCATCATCGCCGAGACGCGCGAAGCTGCCGACACCGCCATCGACGAGATCCTCGGCGGTGCTTTCGGTGCCGCGGGCAGCGAACTCGTGGTCGAAGAATATCTCGACGGCGAGGAGGCCAGTTTCTTCGCCCTCACCGATGGCGAACATGTGCTGCCGCTGATCGGCGCGCAGGACCACAAACGCGCCTTCGACGGCGACAAGGGCCTGAACACCGGCGGCATGGGCGCCTACTCGCCTGCGCCGGTGCTGACGACGGACGTGGTCGAGAAGACCATCGAACGCATCCTGAAGCCGACCGTGCGCGCCATGAAGCAACGCGGCCGGAGCTATGTCGGCGTTCTCTTTGCCGGGCTGATGGTCAAGAACGGCGAACCCAAGCTGATCGAATTCAACTGCCGCTTCGGCGATCCCGAAACCCAGGTGATCCTGCCGCGACTGAAGTCGGACCTGCTGACCGTCCTTCTGGCGGCGTGCGACGGTACGCTCGATCGGATCGGCCTCGATTGGCACGACGATGTGGCGCTGACCGTGGTGATGGCGACCAAGGGCTATCCCGGCGATTACCCCAAGGGCTCCGAAATCCGCGGCCTCGACGCAGCGGCGAAACTGCCGGGCATCACCGTCTTCCATGCCGGCACGGCCCTGAAAGACGGCAAGCTCGTCGCCAGCGGTGGCCGCGTGCTCAACATCACCGCGACCGGCAAGACGGTGCGGGAAGCGCGCGAGCGCGCTTACGCCGCCGTCGATCTGATCGATTGGCCCGAAGGCTTCTGCCGTCGCGATATCGCCTGGCGGGCGCTGGCGCGGGAGGGCTGACTGGAGCGCTTTCAGGAAAAGTGGAAACCGGTTTTCCGTCCGAAAGCGCGACCAATCAAAAAGCTCACCCTCCCAGCCCTTCGCACTTCGGGATGACCTTCAGGAGTTCGAGTTCGAACACCAGCGTCTGGTTCGCTGGGATCACGCCGTCGCCGGCGCCGTCCTTGCCGTAGGCGAGACCCGACGGAATGACGAGACGCCACTTGTCGCCGGCGTGCATCATCTGCAGCGCTTCCACCCATCCGGGGATCAGACGCCCTGCCGGAAATGTCGCGGGCTGGCCGGGCTCGGTCTGATCGAAGACTTTGCCGCTGATCAGGCTGCCTTTGTAGTTAACGACCACACAATCGCGCCGCTCGGGCTGCGGGCCGTCGCCCTTCTTCAGCACCTCGTACTGGATGCCCGGCACCGAAACCACACCGGATTTCTTGGCGTTATCCTTGAGATAGGCCGCATTGGCTGCTTCGGACAACGGATCGGCCGTCGCCGCCTTGGACTTGTTACCGCATGCTCCAACCACCAAAACCATTGCAGCAGCCATCACGAGTGTCGTCAGGCGCATCGAAAACCCTTTCCCTTAACCGTCGCGTTTATACACACCGGCAGCGGCGTATCCACCTCTCGTTATGACCGGTTAAGGCCATATTAAGCACGCCGTAATGCCGGACAGAAATCCTTGATTAACATGCGTTCTGTAACGTTATCGAGGGGCAGAAACAATTGCTCTTGCGAGGATTACGATGACGTCCGCAGCCGGAGACGAAAGCCGCGATAACGCGCTCTACGCTTATCGCTTGTTGGCGGAAGAGTCGTCGGACATCGTTGTCGTGCGCGAGCCGGGCGGCCCCGTCTACTTCGCCTCCGCTGCACTGGAAAAAATCCTGGGGCGGACGACCAACGATGTCGCCTTCACCCACTTCCTCGATCTCGTCCATCCCGAAGATATCGACAGAGCATACGCGATCTATGCCGTACCTCTGCCGGGCAAGACCTTGACGCAGACGTTCCGCGTCCGCCACATCGACGGCCACTACGTCTGGCTGGAGTCGACGATCCGCGGCGTCTACGAGTCCAGGACCGGACAGCTGCTCAAGATTCTCAGCATTTCGCGCGACGTCACCGAACGCATCGAACACGAACTCGAAATCAAGGCCGCGCGTGAACGCGCCGAAGCCGCCAGCAAAGCCAAATCGCGGTTTCTCGCCAATATGAGCCACGAGTTGCGGACGCCGCTCAACGCCGTGATCGGATTCACCGACATGATGCGCCAGCGCACTTTCGGTCCCCTCGGCAATGAGAAATACGAGGAATACGCGACGCTGATCTACGATTCCGGTCAGCTTCTGCTCGACCTCATCTCGGACATGCTCGACATGGCCAAGATCGAAGCCGGAAAGCTGGAATTGAATCTCGAGACCGTCGATTTCACTGGCACCGTCGAAGACAGCGTGCGCATGCTGCGCGACCGCGCCGAACAGGCCGGGCTCGAGCTCAGCGTGTCGATCCCGCAGGAACCGCTGTTCGTCACCGCCGACCGGCGCGCCATCAAGCAGATCATGCTCAACCTGCTGTCGAACGCCATCAAGTTCACGCCGGCGGGCGGCAGCGTCGGCGTCAGCCTGACACAGCGCGACGGCTCTGCCACCATCACCGTCAGCGACACCGGCATCGGCATTCCCGCCGAATACCTCGACCGCCTCGGCATGCCGTTCGAACACGTCGACAGCGACCCGATGATCGCCAAGAACGGCGCCGGCCTCGGGCTCGCGCTGGTGCGGGCGCTGACCGAAAAGCACGGCGGCGTCCTGACGATCCAGAGCGAAGAAGGCGTCGGCACCGAAGTCCGGGTCGCATTCCCGGCGCATGCCGGCTCGCGGGCTGCGGCCTGATTTTCGCTCGATCGCGCGACTGCGCTCCTGATTCTTTGGCTTAGTCGCGCACCCGGACGGAAAACCGCTGCACGCATTTCTGGCTGCGCCCCCAGGCCCATTTGACAGCGGCGCTCCGGCGCGGCAAGCAGGAGCCCATGGTTCTGTTGTGGTCTGGGCTGTTCTTCCTCGTTCTGGGCGTGGCATGCGTGGCGATCGACCGCCGCGCGGTGCATGTTTTCTATGATCGCGTGCCGCTCGGCCTTCACAAATTCCTCAATGCCACCACGCATCTGGCCAAGGCCGCGCACTGGCTGGCGCTCGCGGTCGTCGCTTATCTGGTGAGCTGGGGCTTGCTCGCGACCGGTTCGACCGGGCCAATGGTGAAGCTAATCTTCCAGTGCGCGCTGGCTTTCATCCTGGCCCTCGGCGCCGGCAGCGCGGTGATCCACACCATCAAGCTACTGCTCAGCCGGCGGCGGCCGCGCGACGAGCTGGAGATGAATCTCTATGGCTTCATTCCGTTCGGCTTCGACTTGAAGCGCAATTCGTTTCCGTCCGGCCACTCGCTGACCATCTTCTGCGTCGCGGTGATCGCAGCCTGCGTCTGGCCGCTCGGCGCGCCGGTGTGGTTTGCGATTGCGCTGTGGCTGAGCCTGACCCGTGCGCTCCTCACCGCCCATTTCCTGAGCGACGTTTTCGTCGGCGCCGGCATCGGCTTGATCGCGTCGCGCGAGGTGCTGGTCAACTGGTTCCCCAGCCTCGCGCGCGGATGGTTCTAGTCACTTCTGCAAAATCGCCTTGGCCGCTTCGACGCTTTGCTTGTCGTCGTGGACGCGGGGCGGAACGTTGATGCCGCGCTGCGCCGCCGGACGGGCCGCGATCTGGTCGATCCAGCGCTTCAGATTGTCGAGACCGTCAACGTTGATGCCGCCCCAGGCGTGCGAGCGCGCCCAGCACCAGTTGGCGATATCGGCGATCGAATAATCGCCCGCCAGGTATTCGTGATCATTGAGCCTTGTGTCGAGCACCGTCAGCAGGCGGCGGGATTCGTTCTGATAGCGGTCGATGCCGGGCTGATAGACCTCATGCCAATAGCGGAAGAAGGCATTCGCCTGCCCCATCATCGGCCCCAGCCCGCCCATCTGGAACATCAGCCACTGGATGACCTCGGAGCGGCCCTTGGGGTCGGAGGGCATCAGCTTGCCGGTCTTCTCGGCAAGATAGATCAGGATGGCGCCGGATTCGAACACCGCGAAATTATCGTTGTCGCGGTCGACGATGGCCGGGATGCGGCCGTTGGGATTGATGGCCAGGAACCAGTCCTGCTTTTGTTCCTTGGCGGCGAGATCGAGGCGGCGAACCTCGTACGGCAAGCCCACCTCTTCGAGCATCACGGAAGCTTTGAAGCCGTTGGGTGTCGCTGCGGTATAGAGATCGATCATGATCGTCCTTGCGGTGATGTCGGCTGGATACATGGGAACGCGCAGGCGGCCGATCAAGTGCGGCGGGCGCGGAAAAAATCCTTGAGCACCTGCCCGGCGGCCTCGGCATCGCCGGCGCGGGCGATTTCGGGGTGGTGGTGGCAGGTCGGCAGTTCGAAGAAGCGCGGACCGTGAATGACCGCGCCGCCTTTCGGGTCTTCCGCTGCGAACACCACGCGGGCGACGCGGGCCATGGCGATGGCGCCGACGCACATGGCGCACGGCTCGAGCGAGACATAGAGCGTCGTGCCGGTCAGCCGCTCGTTGCCGAGTTTCGCCGCGGCGGCGCGGATGACCTCCATCTCGGCGTGGGCCGTGGGATCCTTCTTTTCGACGATCCGGTTCCCGCTCCGCGCGAGCACCTCGCCGTCCGCCGACACCAGCACCGCCCCGACCGGCACTTCCCCGCGCGCGGCTGCCTCCTGGGCTTCCGCTAGCGCCAGTGCTATGGCTTGTTCGTCATCCATGGCAGATTCCCTTCGTGGCCGATCCTAAACCCAAGACCAGCGGCAAACGCAAATCCCCACCCAAAACGGGCTGGAGCCCGCATACCGGCTCGATCGACATCGACGACGGCTGGGAAAAGCCGCGCGTCCGCAAAGCCGATAAGGCCGACGACGACACGGCCGACAAATCCGAGGGCGAGCGCATTGCCAAGGTAATCGCGCGCGCCGGCGTCTGTTCGCGTCGCGATGCGGAGAAGAAGATCGCGGAAAACCGCGTGACTCTGGACGGCAAGATCGTCACCACGCCGGCCACCAAGGTCAATCCCGGACAGGTCGTGACCGTCGACGGCACACAGGTCGGCGATCCCGCCCCGGCGCGGCTGTGGCGCTATCACAAGCCTGCGGGCCTCGTGACCACCCATCGCGATCCCGAAGGCCGTCCTACGGTGTTCGCCAATCTGCCGAAGACGCTGCCGCGAGTGGTGTCGATCGGGCGACTGGACTGCAATTCCGAAGGCCTGCTTTTGCTCACCAACGACGGTGAAATCGCGCGGCGTCTCGAAATGCCTTCGGGCGGCTGGACGCGTGTCTATCGCGCCCGCTTGTTCGGCAAGGTGACGCAAGCCGATCTCGACAAACTCGCCGAAGGCGTAACCATCGGAACCGTGAAATACGGGCCCGTGGTCGCCGATCTCGAACGCACCAAAGGCGTTTATTCCTGGGCGACCGTGACGCTGAAGGAAGGCAAGAACCGCGAAGTGAAGCGGTTGATGGAAAGCCTCGGGCTCAAGGTCGCGCGCCTCATCCGCGTGCAGTTCGGGCCGTTCCATCTCGGCCAACTCGAAGAAGGCGCCGTCGAGGAAATCCCCGCCAAACAGTGGCGCGAGCAACTTGGCATCGGCCGCAAGAAGCGCCCGAGAGAAGACTGAAAACGACAACTTTGTGACACGACCGCGGCGATTTGCGGACGCATGGCTACAGCCTTGCGCCCCGGCGGCGAAGTGGTATGAGCAGGCCGCAAAGAACAAGAAACGAGGCCTGACATGAAGAAGTACCAGAAGCCCCAGGCCTATGCCGCGGAAACCAAAGATCAGCGCTTTGCCGGTACGTTCGAAGTGCTGGTGCCGGTGCCGGACCGCATCAAGCCGCACAAACTGGCGGGCCAGTTCCCTACCAAGCAGGCCGCCGAAGGCTGGATCCACTCCGACGAAGGCCAGGACGCCATCGCCCAGTTGTTCGAGAACGCGAAGCGGTAAACGGACACCACAAGGGAACGTCCCGAGAACAAACGCCGCGGCGGCACATCGCGAAATATCTGTAATACTCGCGACATGATTTGCTTTCGCCAGAGCCGCCTGAAACTGATCGCCGCCACGGTGCTGTTCGCCGCCTGGGCCGTCGCATTCGCCTTCATGGCGTTCGTCAGCGCCTATCTCACGGGCTTGTGGCCCTATGTCGGCCTCAGCGCCCTCGTCCCGCTGGCTGCGGCATTCGCCATTGCGGCATTCATGACCGCGATGAGCTTTGCCACGCCCGCCACCCTGACGCTCGACGACGGCCGCCTCGTCTTCAAGACATGGCGCCGCACGGAAGATATCGCGCTCGCCGACATCGCCGGCTTCATGGTGATCCCGCCGACAGCCGCCTTGCGCTCGCCCGCCTGCGAAAAGAAAACCGGCCCGCGGAAATTCGTCTCGTTCGGACGCTATTGGGAGAAGACGCCGGAAGAGATCGTGGCGGCACTGAAAACTAGACAGACTGAATAAGCGACACCGATGACCAAACGTAAGGTAACACGACACGCAGAACTGACATTCGCAACCCTTTGCGCGGACAGCGCGGTCACATGCAACCAATCGCATGAAGACGAGCGAGGCTGGGACTTCTTTATTCAGTCTCCCCCAAGCCGCACTCCCGGAATACCTCTCGACCTCCAACCCCCGGGAACTAAATGCTTTGCACAGGTAAAGTCGCACAAGGGGAAATCCAGAAACATTACCCTTAAACTCTCTACCGCCCTTGAACTTGCTGGTTCAGAGATTCCGGCATTTATAGTAGTTTTCTGCTACAATACCTCTGGCACGCTCGTCGAAACGAGATATCTGCATCTTTGGCAGACTGAAATTTCTCGCATTTTGCTAGCTGTCCGCGAGCTCGATGCCAAGGGTGTTACCGAACTACAGAGACATCGCATCGCGTTCGCAATTCACGCGATGAAAGCGATCAAGAATGTCGACCTAATACCACAAACTTCCGCCGACATTCGTTCCGTTGGGCCTGACTATTCGAGCAAAAAACATCATCTTTACAAGTGCCTCGGCTTTGAAGACTCGGCACTTTCCGGCATCATAGAATATCCGCCCGGAACGACATTAGAGATGCTCGTTGATAACCAGATTGGCGTCATCGATAGGATCGAAGGCGCGCGAATAACTGCATACTCCACGCGTTTCGGAATCCCATCCGGCACATCGATTACGCCCGACGGTACCGGATCGATTTCCATGCGCAGCCACCCAAAGGCCTGTACGGTACGCATCTCGTCAGAACTAGCTCAAAAACAGGTCTACATACCGAGCGAACTCTATGTACCAAACATCCCAAACTTGCCGGAAGATCTGCAAAAAATCCGTGTTAAAAACAGCTTCTCTGACATCGTTCTCGGTTTGCACGACGGCAAAGCGTATTATCGTCTTCGGACAGATCAGAACGAACTTCACACGTTCGACAATCTCATCGCAGCATCAGATCTTCTACAGATAGTTTGCGCTGGAGAATTCAGACTAGAGATAGACATTGATGATAAACCAGCAACATCAGCAAACGTAAAGATTGGCGCACCGCAAAATATCCCCTCGCTTACAGTCCTCGACAATTTCATCAACTATCTTCGACCCTTGCGCGCGGCCGAAATTCCCTCAGAATTTCGGTGTTCTCTCGCTTCACTATTAGGTCAGGTAAAACTTCTGGCCTATTGCACAGAGTTGGCAACCGGCACATCAGTTACAGGCAAATGCCAAATTGCATGGGCGCAAGAGGCGTATTCTGGGCGAGCGAACGTGCTCTTCTACATGTTCGTCGAAATACCAAATTTCGTTATCTACTTGATAGTGCGGCGGCGAGCGGAATTGTCGAGCGCAGATGACGGATCCGCATCTTTCGAACTGCGAGAAACACAATATTGTCGTGTAAGAATCCTCCCAGGCTCGCACCAGATGCACTCTTCATCCATTGAAGCTGAAATTGACGCGTGCGCAAAAGCTGCTACGGATTATCCTGTACTCAGATTTGGCCCATATCTTGGTGAAACCAAGGGAGACGTCACAGCAGACGAACATCAGGACAGCTACCTACCCCAATAGCGCATCCCGGCGCGCCAAGCTCTCCGCCGGCCATTCCTTTTCCATGTCGTAGTATTCCTCGAACGCGCGGGCGCCTTCGGGCAGCACCACCCAACCGAGTTTCGAGCGGGTGTAGATGTGGACGTCGGGCGGCAGCACCGATGGCATGTCCAGCGTCGCCACGCGCACGAACGCAAGAATGCGGCGGCGGCCGTAGTCGCTCCACACCGCGCTCTTGCACTTCGGGCAGCGATAGATGTCGTGCGGACGGCCGCTGTCGGTCTTCATCTCGATCGCTTCGGACTCGCCCGACAGCAGCGTGACGCGGTCGCGTTCGATCAGCGCATTGATGGCGAAGGCCGATCCGGCCTGCTTCTGGCAGTCGGTGCAGTGGCAGCAATGCACGAACATCGGCGGCGTTTCGAGCCGGTAGCGGATAAAGCCGCAGAAACAGCCGCCTTCGAGCGGATAATCGGCCATGGGCATTTCCTCGATTCACGCTCGCCTTTTTTAGCGCATCGCCGCCGTGCGAGACAAACGTTTCTGATTTCGATCAACAGTGCGGCGGCGCGACGCATTAACAGTCCGCATACGGATCATCAGGCAACTTGCCGCATCGGGGTTTCCCGGAATAGCGATAGTTAACGTTCCTTACCAATATCCCAATCCATCGGCCTGGGGGCGGGCCCGTACAACAGGATTGGGAAACGCCATGCACAAATACGGATTCTTCCGCATCGCCGCCACCGTCACCTTCGCTTTCGCGGTATTGCCGGCCGCATCGCACGCCGCGACCACGTTCACCGTCGGCCCGACCCAGTACTACAAAACCATCCAGGCCGCGGTGGACAAGGCCAACTCCGGCGACACGATCAACATCCAGCCGGGCACCTACGGCGCGGCGAACATCACCAAGTCGAACCTTCTGATCCAGGGCATCGGCACGACGGCGCCGGTCATCACCGGCAAGTCCTACGGCGACAAGGGCCTGTTCGTCATTTCCGGCACCAACACCACGATCAAGAACATCACCTTCCAGAATGCGACTTCGACCTCCGGCAACGGTGCCGGCATCCGCATGCAGGGCACCAACCTCACGGTGCTGAACTCGAAATTCACCGGCAACCAGGACGGCATTCTCACCGACGCCAATACCAAGAGCACGCTCACGGTGAAGAATTCGACCTTCGACAAGAACGGCACCTGCGTGTCGTCGAGCGGCTGCGCCCATGCCATCTACGCCGGTCACATCGCCGCGCTGGACGTCGAGAACTCCACTTTCAACAACACCCAGGCCGGTCATTCCATCAAGTCGCGCGCCAATGCCACCACGGTGATGAACAACACCATCCGGGACACGTCCACCGGCACGGCGTCCTATCTGATCGACGTGCCCAACGGCGGCGCCGTGACGATCACCGGCAACAACCTGGAAAAGGGTCCGAAGTCGACCAATTCGACGACCGCGATCGCGCTGGGCGAAGAAGGCGCGACCAATCCCGCCGGCGCGATGCTGATCGCCAACAACACCTTCCAGAACGATCTGTCGAAGACGCAGTCGTTCGTGTGGAACAAGACCGGAAGCTCGTCGCTGCAGGTCGCGGGCAATGTGCTGACGGGTTATGCCACCAAGACGCTGAACGGCCCCGGCACGGTGTCGACGCAATCGACCAAGGTGGCCGTGCTGAGCGCCGGCACCGCCGCAGCCGCCTTCGCCGCCATGCCGGCAAGCTTCGGCACCCCGACCGACGTGCCCGAGCCGATGTCGCTGGCGCTGTTCGCCACCTTCCTCGTCGGTCTCGGCTTCTTCGGCAAGGTTCGAAAAGCGGAGTAGCTTCCCCCGCAAGCTCCGCCTCCCCCCGCGCCGGTCCACGTTCCGGTGCGGGGGTTTCCTTCCCTCACGAGACACTTGGCGCGACGCACGGCTTTGTTAGCATGCCGCCGGATCTTTCGAGGGCGTCATGGCCGAAACCGCCGATATCGCGTTCCTGTTCGACGTCGACAACACGCTGGTCGACAACGACAGCATCACCCGCGACCTTTCCGAGTACCTGACGCGCGAGCACGGCGCCTATGCGCACGACTGTTATTGGCTCCTGTTCGAGGAACTCCGGCGCGAACTCGGCTATGCCGACTATCTCGGCGCCCTGGAGCGCTATCGCGTGAAATACATGCACGATCCGCGCATCCTGCGGATGGCGAACTGGCTGATCGACTATCCGTTCCGCGACCGGCTGTTTCCCGGTGCGATCGAAGCGGTCCGCCATGTTGCGCAATGGGGCGTGACGGCCATCGTTTCCGACGGCGACGCCGTGTTCCAGCCGCGCAAGGTGCTTTGCGCCGGCCTGTCGGAATTATTCGAGCGGCGGGTGCTGATCTACATCCACAAGGAAGAGGAGTTGGCGTATGTCGAGCGCATCTTCCCGGCGCGCCATTATGTGATGATCGACGACAAGCTCCGCCTGCTCGCCGCCATCAAGCAGTACTGGGGCGACCGCGTCACCACGGTATTCCCGCGCCAGGGCCACTACGCCACCGACATGCACATCCTGACCGAATATCCCGCCGCCGACCTCAGCATCGACCACATTGCCGATCTGTTGCGGTTCGACAAAAGCGATTTTCTCAAGACGTACGAATAAAAAAGGGGCGCCCGGAAGCGCCCCTTTGCATTGCTATCGCGTAAAGCCGTCAGACCGGTTTGCCCTCGCCTTTGGCGATGCCTTCCCACAGGCCGTTAAGATAGACCGCGCCCAGCGCGCGATCATACAGGCCGTAGCCGGGCTTGCCGGTTTCGCCCCAGATCATGCGGCCGTGGTCGGGGCGGACGTAACCGGTGAAGCCGGTGTCGTAATACGCCTTGACGATGGCGCCGATGTCGAGCGAACCGCAATCGGACTTGTGGGCGGTTTCGTTGAAATTGCCCTTCTCGTCGACTTTCACATTGCGGATGTGGGCGAAGTGGATACGCCCGGCCCCGGAGAATTCCTTCACCAGTTCGACGATGTTGTTCTTGAGATCGGCGCCAAGCGAACCCGAGCACAGCGTCAGGCCGTTGGCGGGCACATCGACGATCTTCAAGAGCCGGCGCAGGTCGTGCACGTCCTTGACGATGCGCGGCAGACCGAAGATCGGGCGCGGCGGATCGTCGGGATGGATCGCCATCTTGATGCCGGCCTCTTCCGCCGCCGGGATCACGCCTTTGAGGAACGCCGTCAGGTTGGCCCACAGCGTCTCTTCGTCGACCGACTTGTATTCGTCGAGCAGCGCCTTCAGCTCCTCCGGCTTGTAGGACGCGTCCCAGCCCGGCAGGTTGATGCCCTTCGACACGTCGATCTTGTTGACGACCTCGACATCGAACGCCAGCGCCGACGAGCCGTCCGGCATCTTCATGTCGAGCGTGGTGCGGGTCCAGTCGAACACCGGCATGAAGTTGTAGCAGACCACCTTGAGCCCGCATTTGCCGAGATTGCGCAGGCTCTGGGCGTAATTCTCGATCAGGCGTTTCGCCGTCGGGCGGCCGAGCTTGATGTCCTCATGCACCGGCACGCTTTCGATTACGTCGAACGCCAGCCCATGCGCCTCGATCTTCTTCTTGAGCGCCAGGATGTTCTCGACCGGCCACACCTCGCCGACCGGAATGTCGTAAACGGCCGAGACGATGCCGTGCATCCCCGGAATCTGGCGGATGTAGTCGAGGCTGACGGGGTCGCTGTCGCCATACCAGCGGAAGGACATTTTCATGGGCGGGTTTCCTCAGGGCTTATGATACCGGTCCCATCATAGCCATTCCGGCCCGCCTTTGTCATGGGCCCGCCGTGACGCGGCGGCGGGCCCGGTTTTCCCCTCGATTCAGAACTCCTCCCAGTCGCCGGCGGGCGCTGCGGCGGCGGCACGGCGGGAACCGGCCACGGCCTTGAGGGCCGGACGCCCCGGTTTGGCGCCCACATGCGGTTGCGGCACCGGCTTCGCCGCGGCAGCGACCTTGCCGACATTGAAGAAGCTCACCATCTCCTGCAGCGTATGCGTCTCGCCGGCCAGGCTGCGCGAGGCGGCGGTCGACTGTTCGACCATGGCCGCGTTCTGCTGGGTCATCTGGTCCATCTGGGTGACGGCGGCATTGACCTCCTCGATGCCGGTCGATTGCTGCTCCGCCGCCAGAGCCATTTCGTTCACCAGCTGATTGATCTGCTGCACCTGCTCGACGATCTGGCGCAGTGCCGCGCCGGACTCGCCCACCAGCTTGACCCCGGCGCCGACATGCTCGCCGGACGTGGAGATCAGCGTCTTGATCTCCTTGGCCGCTCCGCTGGAGCGCTGCGCCAGCGCCCGCACTTCCGAGGCCACCACGGCAAAGCCTTTGCCCGCTTCGCCGGCACGCGCCGCTTCGACACCGGCATTCAGCGCCAGAAGATTGGTCTGGAACGCGATCTCGTCGATCACGCTGATGATGTCGGTGATCTGGCGCGACGATTGGGCAATGGCATCCATCGCCTGGATCGCGGAGCCCACGACGCGCCCGCCCTGTTCCGCCACGGTCTGCGCCGATTGCACGGAGGTACGCGCGTCCTTGGCGTTGCTGGCCGTCTTCTTCACCGTCGTCGTGATTTCCTCGAGCGCCGCCGCCGTTTCTTCCAGCGACGCGGCCTGCTGTTCGGTGCGGTGCGACAGGTCGTCGGCGGCCGTCGAGATTTCGCCGGCACCGTTAGCGATGCCATCGGTGGCCGACAAAACACTCGCCAGCGTGTCCTGCATCCGCTCCATGGCGCCGTTGAAGTCGCTCTTCAGCTTGACGAACGGGCCGGTGAGTTCGGCCGTCACCCGATGGGTGAGATTGCCCTTGGCGAGATGATCGAGCCCGGTGCCGATGCTCGAAACGATCGCCTCGGTCTGCTCGGCTTTGGAACGCTCCGCCGCCGCCAGTTCGTTCTTGAACGCGGTCATCGCTTCGGCGAGCTTGCCGATTTCATCCTTCTGGTCGGCATGGGGAACATGGGCGTCCAGATGGCCTCTGGCGAGTTCGCCCATGGCGTCGGTCATGCGGCCGAGCGGCGTCGACACGCCGGTGATGAGCACGTAGCCCACGGCGAAGCACAACAGTACGCTCATACCGAGGGCGATGAAGATCCATAGGCGCGCGCTGACGAAGGTTACTTCGCCTTCCTTGGCCGAGGCATTGCCGGCGGCAATGTTGTAGTCGACGTTGGTCTCGATCGCCTTCGCCAGATCGTTGAAGGCAAGACGCATGGGGCCGAGCGAATATTCCCCGGCTGCCGCCGGTCCCTTTTCCTTCAGCGTCCGGTTGAGGATCTCCACGGTGTCCTCGTAGCGGGTTTGAGCGGTCTTTATCTGGTCCGCAAGTTCGCGCTCGCGGGGCGAGGTGATCGTCGGCAGGTACTTGTTCCAGCTTTCGGCCGACATTGCCTGGAGCTTGGGGACGCTGGCCGAAATCATCGCGCGTTCCGTTTCGGTGGCCGCGAAAATGCCGCTGATATGAAAGGTGCGCAGGCGCGTCTGAGCGTATTGGTACTTGCCGAGATAACCGATCCCCAGCAACCAGTTGTCGCGAATATCCGCGGCGCGCGCATTCAACTGGGACAGGCGCACCACCGAGAAGGCGCCGAGGGCGATGGTGGCGATCATGACGCAAACAAGGGCGCCGGCGATCTTGCCGCGCACCGAAACATCCGCAATCCGCATCTTGGTTCTCCTGGGGCGGAAACAGGAGTTGCAAATCCTTCTTATTTAGAAAAGAAGAGTCTTGAATGCAGGTTTATGAGATATTTATGAAGATCGTAGTTGACCGCAATTACACATACGATTTCGCGCACAAATGCCGGCGCATCACACGCCCGAAATGAAAACGGGCGGAAGTTTCCCTCCGCCCGTTTATCTTTGAACTACTGAAATCAGAACTCGGTCCAGTCGTCGGTACCGGTCGCCTTCGCCGATCTCACGACCTTGCGAGGCGGCGGCCGGAGCGCGGAGCGTGCCGGCTTCGACGCGGCTCTCGTCTGCGGTTCAGCCCGCATCTCGCGCGCATCGCCGCCAACATCGAAGAAGCTGACGAGCTGCTGCAAATGCTGTGTCTCGCCGGCCAGACTGCGCGAGGCGGCGGTCGACTGCTCGACCATCGCGGCATTCTGCTGGGTCATCTGATCCATGGCACCGACGGCGGTGTTGACTTCCTCGATGCCGGAAGCTTCCTGCTGCGCCGCCAGAGCCATTTCCTGGACGACGGTATTGATCTGCCTGACCTGCTGCACGATATGGGTCAGCGCCTGACCGGTCGCCGCGACGTGCTTGACGCCGTCCGCCACCTGATCGCCGGACGCGCCGATCAGTGCCTTGATCTCCTTCGCCGCCCCGCTGGAGCGTTGCGCCAGAGCGCGCACTTCCGAGGCGACCACAGCGAACCCCCTGCCCGCGTCGCCGGCGCGCGCCGCTTCGACACCCGCATTTAAGGCAAGCAGATTGGTCTGGAACGCGATCTCGTCGATGACGCCGATGATGTCGGTGATCTTCCGCGACGACTGGGCGATGGCGTCCATCGCCTGGGTGGCCGTCTCGACCACGCGACCGCCCTCTTCCGCCGCATCCTTGGCCGAGGCCATGAAGGCATTGACCTCCTTGGTATTGGCGGCCGTTTGCTTGACGGTGATGGTGATTTCCTCGAGCGCGGCCGACGTCTGTTCCAGGCTGGCGGCCTGCTGTTCGGTACGGCGGGACAGATCGTCGGCGGCGGTCGAGACTTCCCCGGCGCCGCTGGCAATCTGGTGCGTCGCGCCGAGCACGCCTTTCAGGGTGTCCTGGAGACGTTCGGCGGCGGCATTGAAGTCATGCTTCAGCTTGGCAAATGCGCCGCTGAGTTCCGAGGTGACGCGATGGGTAAGGTCGCCTTCGGCCAGGCGCGCCAGCCCGGCGCCGATGCTGTCGACAATGACCTTTGTCTGCTCGGCCTTGGAGCGCTCGGCCGCCGCGAGTTGTCCTTTGAAGGTCGTCATGGACCCGGCAAGCCGGCCGATTTCGTCGCCCTGGTCCGCATGCGGCACGTGGACGTCGAGATTGCCGCGCGCCAGCTCGTCCATAGCGTCGGTCATGGCACCCAGCGGCGAGGAGACCGAACGGATCAGGACGAAGCCTGCCGCCACCGCAAGCAGCGCCGCCAACACCATTGCGACAATGATCCAGAGATGGGCGGACTCGTAGGCCTGCTGCCCCCGCTTTCCCGATGTTGCCGCGCCCGCGTCGTGATAGACAGTATAGTCCTCCAACAGGGTCTGCAATTTGTCGTAGGCGTGCTTCGCCGGTCCGGCTGCGTAATAAGTGTTGGCCGCGGCCTGCCCCTGGTCGTGCAGCAGCTTGAACATTGCCGGTTCGGCGGCGAGATAGGCATCCCAGTCAGCGCGCAGCGTGCGGATGCGCTCGCGTTCGCTGTCGTTCTCGGCAGTGGGAGCAAATTTCCCGTACACCGCTTCGAACTGACCGCGCAGCTTGGCAAGGTTCGCCGCTTCCTTCTGCCACTGCGCCTCGGTCGACCACATCAGATAGACCGCTTGGCGCTGCCGATACCGCATCGAGATGAACTTCATTTCGCCGACCGTGCGAATGCCCGGCGTCCAGTCGTCGCGGAATTCGACGGCGTTGGCTTGCACCACCGCCAGCCGTTGCATCGCAAACAGCCCCAGACCGAGCGTCGCCACCAGGACGCAGGCGAATGCGCCGATCACCTTGGCCCGGACCGACCAGTTTTTCAGAAATCCCGACACAGCAGCACCCGTGGAATGAAACCGCACGGGTGCAAGCTAGAGGTGCATTGGTTGACAACGCGTGGATTGGCCGGCCGCAGAGCCTAGTCTGCCGCTCCGGAATTGTACGTACCAGCTACGGACTTCAGAACTCCGTCCAATCGTCGGCCGGTGCGGCTTCCATCTTCCTGGCAGGGACGGCGGCGGCGGACCGGCGCATGGCTGCGGGGGGGTGCAGCTGGGTGCTAAGCGCCTTGGCCTGGGGCTGTGCGGGACCCAAGTGGACCGCCGCCGCCGAACTCGTTTCGACCTGGAAGAAGGAAACCAATTCCTGCAACACCTGCGTTTCGTGCGCGAGGTTGCGGGAGGCCGCCGTCGACTGCTCGACCATGGCGGCATTCTGTTGCGTCACTTGGTCCATCTGGCCCACGGCCGCATTGACCTGCTGGATGCCGCTGGACTGCTGCTCGGCCGCGCCCGCCATCTCGCTGACCAGGGCGCTGATCTGCTGCACCTGATCGACGATCCGCTTCAACGCCTGCCCGGACTCGCCGACCAGCTTGACGCCGCCGGCGACGTTCTCGCCCGCCGTATGGATCAGCGCCTTGATCTTCTTCGCGGCCTCGCCCGAACGGCCGGCCAGGGCGCGCACTTCCGAGGCGACCACGGCGAAGCCCTTGCCGGCCTCGCCGGCGCGCGCCGCTTCGACACCCGCGTTGAGGGCAAGCAGATTGGTCTGGAACGCGATCTCGTCGATCACGCCGATGATGTCGGTGATTTCGCGCGAGGACTGTGCGATGGCGTCCATCGCTTTGGTGGCGCTCTCCACCACATGCCCGCCTTCCTTGGCCGCGGCCGTCGCCGTCGTGATGGCGCCGTCGACTTCGCGCGTGTTGCTGGCGGTCTTCTTCATCGTCGCGGCGATTTCTTCGAGCGCCGCCGCGGTTTCCTCGAGACTGGCGGCCTGCTGTTCGGTGCGGCGCGACAGGTCGTCGGCAGCCTGCGAAATTTCGCCGGCGCCGGTGGTGATCTGGCTCGAAGTCGACAGGATCTTCTGCACCATCTCGGAGAGGTGCGAGACGGTGGCGTTGAAATCGTCCTTCAGCTTGCGGAACGGACCGGTCAGGTCGGCGCTGATGCGATGGCCGAGATCGCCCTTGGAGAGCCGGTCGAGGCCGGTGCCGACGCTCGACACGATGAGTTCGGTCTGCACGGCCTTGGCGCGTTCGGCACTGGCGAGCTGGTTCTTGAAGGTGGTCATCGCCTCGGCGAGTTGACCGATTTCGTCGCGGCGGTCGGCGTGCGGAACCTCAGCCGTGAGGTGACCGGCGGCCAGTTCGCCCATTGCGCCGGTGATTTCGACCAGCGGCCGGGAGACGCAGCGCGTCAGTGCCCAGGTCGCGGCGGCGCACAGGAGCAGCGTCACGCCGATGGCAATGAAAATCCAGGTTTGCGCCTGTCTGAACGTCTTCGCGCTGCTGTCGGCGGCGGCGATACCGCCGGCGTTGTTCATCGCGATGTCTTCGGTGATCGCCTTGTTCAGCTCATCGAAGGCGTCGCGCGACGGACCGGTGAAAAAGTCGGCGGCGGCCTGACGGCCTTCCGTTTTCAACTTCTCCTGCGCGGTCGCGTACATCGGCTGATAGGCGTTCCAAGCTGCCTGAATACGATTCGCCATGGCCCGCTCTTCTGCCGACGAAATCATCGGGACGTATTTGTCGAGCGCGGCCTGCACGTTCTGCTCGAGCTTTTGGGCGCGGGCGACCTGCTTCTCCTGCTTGGGGCTGGGATCCTGCATCAGCGACGTGCTTTGGGCGGAGCGCACCCGAGTCACGGCATAGTTGAGATCTCCGAGGACTCGCGTCGACGGCAGCCAGTCGTCCCGGATTTCGGCGGCGTTCGCATTGACGAGCCAGAGTTCGCGCACGGCGAACAGCCCCAGCAAAGCAGCGGCGGCGAGAACGCCTGCCATCACCAGAGCAACTTTGGTTCGTACCGAAAAATTACCGCAGTAGTCGAACACCGCCAAATCCCCGCAAAATCTGCGTGGTCAATTGACGCCAATAACATTGACTAAGCGTATACCGGGAACCGCGCCATTCTGCGCACGACACTCGTCCGTATACGTAACATCCTGAAGAATCGCGAATTTCGCGGCGACGGACATTCCGCGCATAAGTGTTCGTACGGATGTCGCGCTGCGTGCATCCGCAGACCGCGGGATCGCTGCGTTATCCTGAATGCGCGTTTGAAAAATACGGCGGGAATTTAGGGATAGAGCCGTTCCGTGCGCCACGGCGCATCCGGCGTGTCGCGCCGGTAGACCAGCCGGTCGTGCAGCCGGAACGGACGGTCGCGCCAGAACTCGATCTGCACCGGCGATACCCGGAAGCCCGACCAGTACGGCGGACGCGGCACCTTGGTGAGACCGTACTTCAGCGCGTACTTCGCGATCTCTTTCTCGAACACCCAGCGCCCTTCCATCGGACGGCTTTGCGCCGAGGCCCAGGCGCCGATCTGGCTGTCCTTGGCGCGGGAGGCGAAATAGGCGTCGGCCTCGTCGTTGCTCACCACGCTGACCGGCCCGCGCACGCGCACCTGCTTGCGCACCGTCTTCCAGTGGAAGTTCAGCGCGACATGCGGGTTGGCGAGGATCTGCTTGCCCTTGGCGCTTTCGAAGTTGGTGTAGAACACGAAGCCGCGGGTATCGACCGCCTTCAGGAGCACCATGCGGACGTCGGGATGCCCCTCGGGGTCCACCGACGCCACGGCCATGGCATTGGCCTCGTTGGGCTCGGTCTTTTCCGCGTCCTTCATCCAGGCAACGAACATCTCGAAGGGATCGCGTGCAACCGCAATCCCGCCGTCATCCAAAGGTCCACCGATTTCGCTCATGGGGTCCCGCATAGCACCTTCGTCCCCCAAGGCAAAGCGCGGCGGGACCCCGCCGGGATCACGGAATCTGACGGAAAACTGCTTCACAGATCGCCCGCCGCGCACTACCCTCGCGGTATGCGGGTGTCATCTTCCACCATCATCGGTCTGTGCGTGTATGCCCTTCTGCTGGGAGCCTGTGCGGCCCCCACGCACGAGGAGATCCAGGCCGGCTTCGATGCCGGGCTGAAGGCTTACGACGCGGGCGACTACAAAACTGCCTACAAGACGTGGGGCGAAATCGACGAATACGATCTCGCAGCCATGCGCAACGTCGCGCTGATGCTGCGCAAAGGACAGGGCGTCGAGAAGGATCCCAAGACCGCGTTGCGGAAGATGCTGCAGGCGGCCGATCTGGGTCTGATCACGGCACAGGCGGACGCCGGCGAGATGATCGCCAACGGCGAAGCCGGACCGCCCGACAAAGCCGCCGCCGTACCCTGGCTGGGCCGTGCCGCAGCCGCCGGTCACCCGATCGCCGCGTTCGAGCTGGCCCAGATCTACGAAGAGGGCGAAGCCGTGCCGCGAGACCTGAAAGAGGCCTGCCGGCTCTACCGGATCGGCGCCGGTGCGGGCATAGCCGATGCGGAACGGCGGCTGAAAGACCTGGGCGAGAAATGCGAAGCGCCGCCGGCTGCGGCGCAGGCGGCGACCGGCCCGACAAGCCATTAACAGGACTTGAAATCGAACCCATATATAGTGGGTTGGTTCCCGAGTCGGGCGTTACGGAAACGGTACGTCCGCCGAAAGGGGTTCTGGAGAAAGAATGCGCGATCCTTATGAGGTGCTGGGCGTTGCCAAGACGGCCAGCGAAGCTGAAATCAAGAAGGCCTTCCGGTCGCTCGCCAAGAAGTATCACCCCGATACCAAGAGCGGCGACAAGAAGAAGTTCCAGGAGGTCAGCGCCGCCTACGATGTCGTCGGCGACAAGGACAAGCGCGCCAAGTACGACGCCGGCCAGATCGATGCCCAGGGCAATCCGCGCGGCTTCGACCCGCGCGCAGGCGGCGGGTTCCACGGTTTCGAGCAGGGTTTTCCGTTCGGACAAGGCGGTCAGCAAGGCGGCCCTGGCAGCGATTTCCACTTCACCTGGACCGGGCGCGGCGACAAGCCGGGTGCCGGTGCCGAAGGCTTCCGGCCGGAAGACCTGTTTTCCGATCTGTTCGGCAGCATGGGCGGCGGACGCAGCCGCCGGGCCCAGCCCCAGCGCGGCCAGGATTTCGAGGTCGAGACCACGGTCAGCTTCGAAGAGGCCGCCAACGGCGGCACGCGGCGGGTGGTGCTGCCCAACGGCGAGCAGATCGACGTCCATATCCCGACCGGTCTCAAAGACGGCCAGATGATCCGGCTGCGCGGCCGCGGCGGCGCGGGACGGGCCGGCGGTCCGCCCGGCGACGTGCTGATCCATGTTTCGGTGGCGCCGCACCCCTATTTCACCCGCGACGGCCGCGACCTCAAAATCGACCTGCCGGTGACGCTGAAGGAAGCGGTGCTCGGCGGCAAAGTGCCGGTCCGCACGCTGACCGGAACGGTGTCGCTGTCGGTGCCGCCCAACGCCAATTCCGGCAAGGTGCTGCGCCTCAAAGGCAAAGGCATTCCCGGCGCCGGCCACGAGCGCACCGGCGACCTCTATGTCCGCCTGATCGTAACCCTGCCCGACCACGACGACGCCGACCTCAAGCGCTTCGCCGAGCACTGGCACGCCGACTACGATCCAAGGAAGTAAGATCGCAAAACACGCCGCCGTTTTCTGCCCCTCTTTTCTGCCCCCCATAGTTCATGGGGGGAAGTGGTGCGAAGCGCCGAAGGGGGGCCTTCGCGGGCAGAAAACGTCACGAACGCCTAATGCGATCACACGCCTTGCAACCGTACGCGGCCACAACCGCGACTATCTTTCAATCCATAGAGTTTAAGGACGCACCGCAGTTATCGTTCCTGTGCGCTTAGGTATCTGGGTATTGCTGGCTAAATGTCGGCTTCTTCGTTGCCCGGCATTCCGGCAGATTGCAGATAACGGCTAGAAGCGGGACCAAGCCTCTCATAATTTGAAATCGAAATTGACCCCATTTTTTCAAGTGGTCGACCCTCTGGCGCTATATAGCGCCTCTTGGGCGTGGAACTGGGATTGGCGTTGCGTCTCCTTTTCTCTCTCTTTCCGATCCGCCCCTGCATTTTGCGGGTTACGAGCTGCTTTTTCGTTTTTGCCTTTGGCTCCTTCTTTTGTTTTGCTTTTTCCGGAATGCTGCGGCGCTCAACGACAACGGCCTTGGTTCTGCCGTGTTTAAAAAACTGGCAGACAGTCGCTAGCTCAATCGACTTCTTTCTTTTGGAGTGTGCAACTCCGGTTTGGCAACCAACTTCTGTGTGCTGCATCTTTGGTTTCATTTCCTCCGCATACCTCGGAGACATGACTTTCCCGCAGCACTTCGGCCATCGCCCTGGGTTTCTTACACGTCGAAACACAATGCGCTCGCCTCGACAGATATCGCATCGGACAGTGTAACTTGGCACTTGCCCCCGCAGCACTTGTCTTCGTCTATGATTTTATAGCATTGCCAGCACGTGCGCAGCAGGGCGCATGACAAATACTCTGCTGGAGCCGCGTTGAGCGTCGAATGGCGATTTCAGTTTCTCCAGAAACAGGCATTTCATCAGGCTTCTGCGAATACTTCTTACTCGCTTCACCCAACCTGCCGCCGCCGCGTGTTGCGGTCGTGGAGGATCAGCGCAAATCCGAGGGCGCCGAGCATCAGCGCAATCGCCGAAATGCCCACGGCGTAGTGATAGCCGACAACCACGCGCCGTTCGGCCTCTTGCTCCTGCCGGGCAAGGCGGCGAGTTTCGTCGTCGCGCATGTCGGCGAGCAGCGTTTCGATGGGGCGGCGCTTCACTTTCTTCGAGTAGTCGACCATCTCGGCAATCACCCGGTTGCGATCGGTCGTCGCCAGCTTTGCCATGGCTTGAAAATAGGCGCGGTGTTCGATCAACAGCGCTTTCAGCGCCGCCACATCGCGGCGCTCCTCGGGATCGTCGGCAACCATCTTGGCGAGCGTGGCCGCCCGCTTGTCCAGTCCGTCTTCCGACATCTTCTGCCAGGCGAGGTAATGCGGATCGCCGCTGAGGGCGTACCCGCGCACCGTCATCTCGATCCGCAGGATGTCGGCATTGATCATCGCGATCTGGAGCAGCGCCTCGTTGGTCTGTTGCACGCGGCCGTAGCCGTTGCGCAGTTCGGAGACATTGGCGCCGAGAAGCGCCATCGCCGACACGAACAGCACCAGCGAGGCCACCAGCGCCGGCAGGCCGAGATCGCGGAACAATCCCTGATCGAGGACTTCCCAAATCCGTGATTTCCCGGCGTAGGTCATCGCCGCATTCCCATCCAAGCCGTCGTCACCCGTGCAGCGGGCGAAGTGTATCCTGGAACGGCGCCGATTAAGGCATGATTAGCCGGTACGGTGCGTCGCATCAGTGTTTCTGCGGATGGTGAAGCTGGGCCGCCCATATCCCGATCCCGCCGAGCACGAATGCCGTAATGATGATGCCGATCGCCAGGAAAAAGGCGCGACCGAGTTGTTCCGTGATCTCGCGCTGGCGGACGCCAAGGTCGTCGAGTTCGTTCGCCCGCAACTGCCTCAGGCCGGTCCGAACCCGGCGCATGTTGTCGCGAACCGAAGGATCGACGATCGCGCGGGCGACGATACCGGCCTTGTCGGGGCCGTTGCCGGCGAGATTGCCGAAAATCTCCACATGGCGGGCGATGTCGTCCATCACGCGGCGGACCTGATCCGCACGCTGCGGCTCCGCCGCCATCAGCCGGGCCAGTTCGTTTTGCGCGGCTTCGCGCTTTTGCGCGCCGCTCCGCTGCATCCTGAGAAAGCTGGCATCGCCGGTCAGGGCATAGCCGCGGACGATCATTTCCTCGCCGAGCAGCCCGGTCTCGAGTTCGGCGATCTTGTTCACGACCTGCTGCGCGTGTGCCACCTGAGCGAGGTTGCCGCGCAACGCCGAAATGTTGGCACCCAGCAGAAGCGTCGCCGAGACCAGGAGCACGACGGCGCCGAACATCGTGGGCAATCCGAGGTCGCGCAAATGCCCGCGCTTTGCCGCCGCATGCGCCTGTGCTGCCGTCACGCTAACCACGATGGCATCCCCGCTAAGACGGCATAATATTGCGCCGGAAGCCTTAATCTTCCCTTAGCCGTTGAAAACAATGCGCTTTCTTGACCACTCCCAGGCTGGAGTGCGGCGCACCTGCAGTTCATCTTGCTTTCCGCTGCCGTTTCGGGGCAAGTGAGATCAACGGTTTAGAGTCGGAGGGACAGAATGGCGGAAGGCGGTCTGATGAAGGGCAAGCGGGGCCTGATTATGGGCGTCGCGAACCAGCATTCGATCGCTTGGGGCATCACCCAGGCCTTGCACGAGGCCGGCGCCGAACTCGCCTTCACCTATCAGGGCGACGTGTTCAAGAAGCGCGTGGTGCCGCTGGTCGAGCCGCTGAATCCCGCCGCCGTGATCGATTGCGACGTGACCAATCCGGAATCGCTCGACGCCGCCTTCGCCGAACTCGGCAAGGTGTGGGACAGCCTCGATTTCGTGGTCCACGCCATCGCCTTTTCCGACAAGGACCAGCTCAAGGGGCGCTACGTCGACACGACCGCCGACAACTTCGCGCTGACCATGAACATCTCCTGCTACTCGTTCACCGCGGTCGCCCAGCGCGCCGAGAAGATGATGAAGAACGGCGGCAGCCTGGTCACCCTCACCTATTACGGCGCCGAAAAGGTGATGCCGCACTACAATGTGATGGGCGTCGCCAAGGCCGCGCTGGAAGCGTCGGTGCGCTATCTCGCCGAAGATCTCGGCAAGAACGGCATCCGCGTCAATGCGGTGTCGGCCGGTCCGATCAAGACACTGGCGGCCTCGGGCGTCGGCGATTTCCGCTACATTCTCAAGTGGAACGAATACAATTCCCCGCTGCGCCGGACGGTTACGCCCAAGGAAGTCGGCGACACCGCCCTCTTCCTCTGCTCCGATCTCGGCAAGGCGATCACCGGCGAGAACATTCACGTCGATGCCGGCTATCACGCCATCGGCATGAAGAACCCGGAAGCACCGGATATGAGCCCCGGCAAAAACGGCGAATAGGACTCTAGCTTTTCCGAGCGGACAATGTCCCACAACACCTTCGGCCATTTGTTCCGGGTCACGACGTTCGGCGAAAGCCACGGCCCGGCACTGGGTTGTGTGGTGGACGGCTGCCCGCCCGGCATCGCGCTGACCGAAGCCGACATCCAGGCCGATCTCGACCGTCGCAAACCCGGCAGTTCGAAGTTCGTCACCCAGAGAAAAGAACCGGACGCCGTTCGCATTCTCTCGGGCGTGTTCCAAGACGAACGCATGCCCGAGCAGGTCACGACCGGCACGCCGATCGCGCTCCTGATCGAGAACGTCGACCAACGCTCGAAGGACTATGCCGACATCCGCGACAAGTTCCGTCCCGGCCATGCCGACTACACCTATTGGGCCAAATACGGCGTGCGCGATTACAAGGGCTCCGGCCGCGCCAGTGCGCGCGAAACCGCGGCCCGTGTGGCTGCCGGTGCGGTGGCGCGCAAGGTTCTGAATTCGCTTTATGGCGAGGTGAAAATTCGCGCCGCGCTGATCCAGGTCGGCACGCAGAAAATCGACCGCGCCCGCTGGGACTGGGCCGAGACCGCCAACAATCCCTTCTTCTGCCCCGATGCTTCCGCGGTCGCTCCGTGGACGGAATATCTCGAAAGCATCCGCAAAGCCGGCTCGTCGGTCGGCGCCATTGTCGAAGTGGTGGCCGAAGGCGTTCCCGCCGGCCTCGGCGCGCCGATCTACGGCAAGCTCGATGCCGACCTCGCCTCCGCCCTGATGAGCATCAACGCCGTCAAAGGCGTCGAGATCGGCGACGGATTTCTCACCGCCGCCATGACCGGCGAAGAAAACGCCGATGAGATGCGGGCCGGTCCCGCGTTCCTCGCCAATCACGCCGGCGGCATTCTCGGCGGCATTTCCTCCGGCCAGCCGGTGGTGGCGCGTTTTGCCGTGAAGCCGACCTCCTCCATCCTGACGCCGAAGCAAACCATCGACGTCACCGGCGCCGAAACCGAAGTCTTCACCAAAGGCCGCCACGATCCCTGCGTCGGCATCCGCGCCGTCCCGATCGGCGAAGCGATGATGGCGCTCACCCTCGCCGACCACGCCCTGCGGCACCGCGGCCAGAACGGCTGACGCACGTCGTTTCCCTCTTGGCGAGGGGAAACCTCGTACCCATATTTCGGAGTAGGATTGTCGTGTCCCGCCTCCCGCGGGCCGCAAGAGGGGCTTGAATCATGGAATTTTCCACTATCCTGCTGATAATCGTCGCCGTTATCGCGCTGTTCCTGCTGCTCAATTCCTGGTTCACGGTGCGCCAGCAAAGCTGCGCCATCGTCGAACGTTTCGGCCGTTACGTGCGCACCGCCCGTCCCGGCCTGCGCTTCAAAATCCCGCTGATCGAGCAGGTCGTCCAACGCGTGTCCTTGCGGGTGCAGCAGCTTCCCGTCGACGTCGAGACCAAGACGGCCGACAACGTCTTCGTCAAGATCATGGTCGCGGTGCAGTACCGCGTGCTGGAAGGCTCGGAAGCCGACGCCAACTACAAGCTCAACAATCACGAGGAGCAGATTCAGTCCTACGTGCTCGACGTGGTGCGCGCCAAGGTTCCGCGCATGAATCTCGACGAGGTGTTCGAGAAGAAGGACGACATCGGCTCCGCGGTGAAGAGCGAACTCGACGTGTCGATGAAGATCTACGGCTTCGAGATTCCGAACGCCCTCGTCACCGACGTCAACCCGGCCGACAACGTCAAAGCGGCGATGAACGAGATCAACACCCAGCAGCGGCTGCAGGTCGCCGCCGCCGCCAAGGGCGAAGCCAACAAGATTCTGGTGGTCAAGAACGCCGAGGCCGAAGCGGAATCCAAGCGCCTGCAGGGCGAAGGCATCGCCAAGCAGCGTCAGGCCATCGTCGCGGGCTTGCGCGAAAGCATCGCCGCCTTCAAGGAGCAGGTCGGCGGCGTCAACGAGCACGAGGTTCTGAATCTGGTGCTGATGACGCAGTATTTCGATACCCTGAAGGAAATCGGCGTGTCGTCGGGCTCGAAAGTGATCCTGCTGCCGCACGCGCCGAACGGCATGAGCGATATCTCCGAGCAACTGCGCACCGCCATCATGACCGGCGCCGAAGCGGTTGAGAAAAAATAGTGCGCACGGCTGGAGCGGAAGAGTTCCGCTCCAGTCTTTCGCTTAGCCGCCCCTCACCTCCGCCTGCACTTCGCGGCCGGCCGACAGTTCGGCGGGATAACGTTGGGCGAGGTGCGCCAGCGGATCGACGTCGGCCGGCGTGATGATCGGCAGGCATCGCTTCTCGCGCGCGGCATTGACGTGCTGCTGCTTGGCCTGCCACGAGATCAGCGGCTTGGCATGGAACGGCGGCGGCGGCGGCGCCCATTCCGGCACGCCGAACAGCTTGAAATACGCCGCGACGTGCTGCTCGCCCATTTCGGTCAGATAGGACGCCCAGTCGCCGCCCTTGATCGGTTCGGTGGTGCCTTTGAGCCGCTCGTTTTCGAGCCGCGTGTACTCATAGCCCCTGAGCTTCAGCACACCCGCCAGCACCAGCGCCGCGACTTCGAGGTTCGGCGGCGGATTGGGATTGTAGAGCGTCGGAGTCGCCAGGATATCCGCCGGGATCCAGGCATGCGGCACGACATCGAGATCGTTCCACAGCAGCGTATTCCAGTGCCGGTACGGCGCCTGCCCCGCCGGCTCCGCGGGAAAATACTCGGCGTAGAGATCGGCAAACGCCGCATTACCCGGCGTGGCGCCCGCGGTCGGATAAGTCAGCACCTGTCCCCACGCCCCGAACGGTCCGGCCGGTGAATTCTCCTGCATGAAATACAGCGCCAGAGCCGGCGACAGTGCACCGCCGAGGCTGTGTCCGGTGAAGATCAGCTTGGCATTGCGCGCATCGCGCACCGAGCCGAGAAAAGCATGCAGCGACACCTGCGGCTGCGGCGGTTCGCAAACCGCGCCGTCCGGCGGACTGGAAAGGCTGAGCAGCATTTCAAGCCCGATGCTGGTCGCCTGGGAGATCTTCTCGCCGTTGCGGCTGCCGGGAAAATCCACCTGCTTGAACACCGCGAAATCCTCGACGAACCAGTCGTAGGGCGAATCGGGATTGGTAGCCCCGACCACGACCACATAGACGATGCCGTCGCGCTCGTCCTGTTTGCGCAGCACCGCCATCACGTTATTGACGATGCCGAACTTCAGCACCTCGCGCACCGACGGCCCCCAGACGATCTTCCAGTCGCCGATGGTGTCCTTGTTGAGGCCGATCAACAGCGACATGGTCGTCCACAGCTTCGCCGACAACTCCGCTTCAGTGCCGACGTCGTTGATCGAATTGACCGCATTGGAGAGGATCGAAAGCAGGAACACCTGTTGGTGCAAATCGTAAGGTCTTACGACATTCGTCATGCTGACCTCCTCGTCTCTGAGACAAGGAGGTTACAACGATTCCACCCTCAGTAGCAGACGTGTCCAAGCGCTTTTCGGAAAAGTGGTATCCGGTTTAGCGCTCGAAACCGCAACAATTTAGAGAAGCTCGGGCAAAAGGGCGCTCTACATCTAGTGGATCAAATTCTTCCTCGGCAGCGTGATGCGCGCGGTCAGCCCGCTGCGCGCCCAGGATTTTTCGAGCGTACCGCCGAACTGGCGCGTGATCGTATCGCGCAGGAGTTTGCTGCCGAACCCGTTCAACTCCGGCGTCTCGGCGATTTCCCGTCCGCCGATTTCGGTCCAGACGATTTCGAGCAAGCCTTCTTCACTTTCGCGCCATTCGATTTCGACGCGGCCGGCGTCCGACGCCAGCCCGCCGTATTTGACGGCATTGGTCGTCAGTTCGTGGAAGACGAGCGCCATGCCGTTCAACGAGCGCTCACCGAGCACCAGAGACGGACCGTTCAGTGCGAAGCGGCCGGTCGGGAACACGTGGTTCTCGTGCGGCTCCACGATGGTCCGCAACAAATCGCGAAGTTCATGACAATGCTCGGCCTGAATGCCGAAAGTCCGCCGTACCAGCGCATGCGCGCGCGCCAGCGCGGAAAACCGGCCGATCAGCGTCTCGGCCATTTCGTCTTTGTTCGCGCTGGTTCGCGCCGTCAGTTGCACGAGACTTTGGGCTACGGTGAACAGGTTGTTGACCCGATGCCCCATTTCCCTGGCCAGCATTTCCTGCTGCTCCAGAGCGGATTTCAATTGGCGTTGGCTCTCGAGCATACGGACGGCGATGCCCGCAAAATGCGCAAGTTCCGCCGCCGCGCGCGCGTGTCCGGCGTTGAAGTGCCCCTCCTCCGCCGCGATGATCCAAAGCGTTCCGATCGGTTCGGAACCGGAAAAATGCAGTGGCACCAGCAGAGCTTCGGGCACAGCGATTCCGGCATCGGCGATCCAGCCGTAGTAGCGCTCCGGATGGGACGCCAGCACCGGACGCCCCTCGTCCAACGTCACGCCGCAAGGGCTGTCGTTGCGCGGCGCCAGCGCGCCCTCGAACGACGACAACAGGCCTCTGAGATAGCACCAGCGGAATACGCCGGGCGACGGTGTCTCCTCGTAAAGGCTCAAGCCCGCCGAGATACCGCCGGTAATCTGCATGGCGAGTTCGACGAACCGGGGCAGTACCTCTTCCGGCGTGCCGAGCATACGCCCGGCGAGATCGTGCAAGGCATCTTTCTCACGCAGATAATCCGTTCGCGTTTCGCCGCGCCGGTCGAGTTGTTCGGTGATGTAGATATCGGAGGGCACTGCCCTCAACGGCGCCAAGTTCATGGCGACAACCTAGCAAGCCATCGCCCACATAGCGAGCGTCACCGGTCTGCAACCAGGTTATTGTTTGCATATCTTACGCTGAGGCATGTGCGGGAAAAATTGGATCGCTGCCGTCACCGACAAGCGATTGCTTATCCCGCGTCAGCGAGTCTTCGCTGCTTTATCTTGCGCATCCGTCCGCTGGATGTATCGCGTATAAAGGTACAGCAGCGCGAAGAACGGCACACCCATCAGGATCGCGATCTTGACGCTCGCCGCGGCAATCACGAAATTCATTGCCAACGGGATCGCGAGACCGGCCAATCCCGATGCGGTCACCAGAAGACCCGCGGCGACGTTGGAAGTGGACCGCAGATCCTTGAGTGTCGTTCCCAGCACGGTGGGATAGCCGATGCCGAGACACAGGTTTGTCGCAACGAGGCAGGCAAGGCCGGCAACACCGCCGAACGCCAGCGCGCCCAGCGTGAGCACCACGCAAATACCGATCGCCCATTGAAACAGCCGGTTGGGCTCGATACGTCCCATCAGGGCCGCGCCGGCGAACCGGCCGATGCCGAACACGGCCAGTCCGGCGAACACGATATTCTGCGCGATCTGGTCGGTGTAGCCCGCATACTGCGTCTGAACGTATTGGTAGGTCGCGCCTTGAAGTGTCGACTGGAGCGCGATGCAGCCGAACGTCGCCGCCATACCCAACTTGATGATCGGTTTGGCCCACAAGCTGCGCAGTTCGTTGCCGACATCTGCGATGCCGCCGGAACGAATGCCCGAGCGGGCGGGAAACTCGACGCGCTCGACCAGGAACGCGATAAACAGGACGGCCAAGCCGACCATCACATAGGGACGCGCCGCGGTCTCGGCCAGAACGCTGAAGGAAAGATGCATGTCTGAGGGATAGAACCAGCGCCCTCCGATGTATCCGATCACCAGTCCGACCGGAAAGAAGGCTTGCAGCAAGTTGAGCCGCCGTACGGCAGTTTCCGGACGCCCCATCTCGACGGTCAAGGGATTGAGGCTGGTTTCCAACGTCGACCAGCCGATGCCGAGCAGAACCACCGCCAGCAGGAAAAATGTGACCCCGTGTTGCGCGATGGCGGGATAGATCAGGAACGGCCCGATCGACACCAGGCCGAGTGCGAAGATCATCCCGATCTTGTAGCCGAACTTGCGGTGGAACATCGCCGACGGCAATGCGGCGAGGATGTAGCCCAGCGAATACAGCGCCTGGATCCAGAGGACGTGGGAAAGGTCGATGTTGAAGAACTGTGCGAACTTGGGGAACAGCAGGATGTCGTTCCAGAACCCGACCCCGGCAATCACGAACAGGATCGCAATGGAGATGTAGGGAACGATCGTCGTGCGGGACTGTCGATTGGCCGTCTGAGGCATGGCGAGACGATCCTCCGGGAATGGATAGCGCTGTCATTCCGCTAAAACGAACTATCCGGCATCGTCGTTAACCATCCGTGAAACCAGCGGTGGCGCCGCCCCCCAATCGTCAGTTGCGAGAGCCTCCGAACTACGCACAGGTTGTCGCACCCTCTTGAAAGTTCGCCTTTCGTTCTTATTTCCCGTACGAACAGTAACTTGGAGAAGGCCTGGCAAAATTCAGCGGCAAAGGACCCTCGCGACGTCCGGACCCGTAGAGCAACGCGAGATAGAACTGACCCAGGGTGCCCAGCTCGCGTGGGCGCCAGACGGATGGTGGCCGGCGACCAGCATGAACGCCTCATCCGTGCGGGTATCAGGGTTTGCAGAATGTGCCTGTCACCGGCCGCTTGAGTGCGGTCCTTGCTGGCGCCCTGCATCCGGAGGGCACTCCCCGAAAATAGGCGGACCAGCGAATAGCGGCCCGCCTTCGGCACATTTAAAGGGCCCCAAAAACTCAATGTCCCCATCGCGGAATGGCCGCGGCCGCTTTTTCACCCACGGCCAGTTGCGGGTTGGATGGAAGGTCCACTTTCTCTTTCTTCTCGCGCGCAGCGACACAAGCGATGGTCCGCTTGCCGAACGTGACGAAGTCGCCGGCCTTGGGCAGGTTCTCGACCGCACACGTGTCGAAGTAGGTGTATTGGTCGGTGGCACCGCAGCCGAACGAGGAGCGGTCCTTGGCCGCCGCCGTAAGCACGATCCGATCCGGCGCCTTCAATCGATCCACAAATACGCCGGAATAGCAGGCGGAAACGATCACCACAGAAGGGCGTTTGCTGCAGGCGGTATCGATCATGCGGCCGAGGCGCTTCGGGCTCACGACATAGTCGCCGATGCCGATCCCGTCTTCGCTGCCGTGTGAGGTGAGATAGATCAGGCACCCCGCCTTCGCGGTCCGCGCAACCTCATTCAGTCCTTTGCCGATGCGCTTTGGCGTCGAACGGTCGGCATCGTGAAACCGCTGCGGCCAGTCGGTGAAGGTGCGGATGTTGTGCGGCTGAAAGCCGATGCCCTTCAGCTCTTTGACGATGGTCTGGCGGCCGTTGTCGAACACCGCCGTATCCTTCTGATCGCCCGAATAGGAGTCGCCCGCCACCACGACGGCCGCCCAATCGGAAAATCCGTTCGCCATCGCCGGCGGAGTCAGAAACAGAAGCGTGAGGAGAGCGAGCCTCCTCATGGGCGCACGAACCCCGCCGCCAGTTCGATATGCGACGACCACAGGAACTGATCGACCGGCATCAGCCGCGTCAGCGTGTAGCCGCCCTCGATCAGGACACGGGCATCGCGCGCGAAGCTGTCCGCATCGCAGGAAACGTACGCGATGCGCTTCAGCTTCGATCGCGCCAGTACCTTCGCCTGTTCGAACGCACCGGCGCGCGGCGGATCGAGACAGACCCCGTCATAGGCATTGAGTTCGAACTCGGTCAGCGGCCGCTTGAACAGATTGCGCTTCTCGGTGGTGACGGGCTTCAGGCCCGGCGTCGCCTTCGCAGCGGCAGCCAGGGCCTCCAGCATCGGCTTTTCCAATTCCACCGCATGCACCCTCGCCTTCTCGGCCAAGGGAAAACTGAACGTGCCGCAGCCGCAGAAGAGGTCGGCGACTTTCTTGGCCTTGGCCAGCGTTTCGATAACGAAGCCCTGCAGCACCGCCTCGCCTTCGCGCGTCGGCTGAAGGAACGTTTCCGGCGGCAGATCGACCCGTGCCTTGCCCAGGCGCACCGAAGGCGTTGCCAGCGACACCACCGTCTCGCCATGCGCCGAGATGCGCGCGATCTTGAACTTGGCCGCCCACTTCGCCAAGGCACCCAGCGTTGCGGTGTCGTTGGGACGGCGCCAGCGCAGACCGAGATCGAGACCCGCATCCGTTGCCGTAAGCCGCAATTCGGCATCGCCCGCCGGCGCCAGCATATCGGCAAGCATGTCGCGCAATCCCGGCAGCAGCGCGGTCAGCGACGGCGTCAATACCGGACACTCTTCCAGATCGACGATGTCGTGGGTACGCGCCGCATGAAAACCGAGATGCACGCGCCCGCCCTCGAGCTTGGCCTTCATGGTGGCGCGCCGCCGCGTGCCCGGCGGCACTTCGACGATATCCTCGACATCGGCCGCAATACCGTGGTGGTCGAGCGCCTTGCGCACGATCTCGCGCTTCAGCGCGCGATACATATCGTCGGACACGTCTTGATGAACGCAGCCGCCGCAGCGTCCGAAATGCCGGCACGGCGCCGTCACGACTGCCTCGCCGCGACCAGGAATTCGCGATTGCCGTCGCCGCCCTCGATTGGACTATCGATGGTCCCGAGCACGGTCCATTTGTGCTTCTTGAGCAGCGCAATCACCGCCGCAACGGATTCACTCTGCGCCGCCGCATCCTTGACGATGCCGCCTTTGCCGATCGCGGCCCGGCCCGCCTCGAACTGCGGTTTGACCAGGGCGACCAGCCACGCATTCTTCGCCAGCGCGAGCGCCGCGGGCAGCGCCAGCTTCAAGCTGATGAAGCTGACGTCGGCCACAATAGCGCCGGGCGGCTCCGCAATGTGAGCCGTGGTGAGATTGCGGGCATCGGTGCCCTCCAGAGAGACGACGCGGGTGTCCTCCGCCAGCTTCTGGCGCAGCTGGCCATGCCCGACATCGACCGCGTAGACGCGATGGGCACCACGCTCCAGCAACACCTCGGTGAAGCCGCCGGTCGATGCGCCGATATCGAGGCAGTTCAATCCCTCTGGGGAGAGCTCAAAATGATCGAGCGCCGCAAGCAGCTTCAGCGCGCCACGCGAGACGTAGGGATGGGCCTTCACATATGCGATCTCGGCATCCTCTTCGATCGCTTCTGCGGGTTTCAGGACGCGCTTGCCGTTGGCGGTAACGGTTCCCGCCCGAATAGCGGCCTGCGCCTCGGACCGGGAGGCGGCAAAGCCGTGTTCAACCAGATAAAGATCCGCGCGCGTGGACATGAACTCTCACAAGGCCTCTGCCGAGACCTACTCTCCCGTCTGCCGGATGGCCGGGTCAAGCCCGCAATGACGATTTACCCAAACCGCGTGACTGCCGCCGCATCTTTGGAACGTCCCAGCGCAGCCAGGGCCGTATGCACGATACCGCTGGAGTCGAGACCGGCTTCGATATACTGCCGCTCCGGCGTGTCGTGGTTCTGGAACTTGTCGGGCAATGTCATCGGCCGCACCTTGAGCCCGCCGTCCAGCAGACCCTCCTGTGCCAGGAACTGCAGCACGTGCGCGGCGAAGCCGCCGACTGCGTTCTCCTCCACCGTGATGAGAAGCTCGTGTTCCTTGGCGAGGCGACGGATCAGATCGTGGTCGAGCGGCTTGGCGAAGCGAGCATCGGCAACCGTGGTAGACAATCCGTAAGCGGACAGCTTCTCCGCAGCATCGAGAGCCGGAGCCAGACGCGTACCGAGACTGAGGATCGCGATCGAGGTGCCTTCGCACACGATCCGCCCTTTTCCGATCTCAAGCGGAGTGCCGATGAACGGCCGGTCCAGACCGACGCCCTCGCCGCGCGGATACCGCACAGCGGTCGGGTTCTCGTCGTAATGGGCCTGGGTCGACACCATATGCATCAGTTCGACTTCGTCGGCCGCCGCCATCACCACCATGTTGGGCAGGGTCGAAAGATAGGTGACGTCGAACGAACCGGCGTGCGTCGCGCCATCGGCACCTACCAGCCCGGCACGGTCGATTGCGAAGCGGACGGGAAGGTTCTGCAGCGCTACGTCGTGCATAACCTGGTCGTAGGCGCGTTGCAGGAAGCTCGAATAGATCGCACAGAACGGCTTGAGCCCTTCGGCCGCCATGCCGGCCGCGAATGTCACTGCGTGCTGCTCGGCAATACCCACGTCGAAACAGCGGGCGGGGAATTCATTGGCAAAACGATCAAGCCCCGTACCGGCCGGCATTGCCGCCGTCACTGCCACGATGCGAGGATCAGCCTTGGCTTCCGCAATCAACGCATCCGCAAACACGCTGGTATAGGACGGAAGATTGGTCTTCGGCTTCTTCATCTCGCCGGTGAGGACGTTGAATTTGGTGACGCCGTGGTACTTGTCGGCGCTGGCCTCGGCGGGAGCGTAGCCCTTGCCCTTCTGGGTCACCACATGGACCAGGATCGGGCCGGTCTGCATGTCGCGGACGTTTTCCAGCACCGGGATGAGGTGCTCGAGGTTATGTCCGTCGATCGGTCCGACGTAGTAGAAACCCAATTCCTCGAACAACGTACCGCCGGTGAACAACCCGCGGGCATATTCCTCGAAGCGGCGCGCTGCGACGGCGAGCGGCCTCGGCAACTTGAGCGCCAAGCGCTTGGCCAGACGTCGTACATCGCGATAGGATCGCGATGACACCAGCCGCGAAAGATGCGCGCTCAACGCGCCGACCGGCGGAGCGATCGACATATCGTTGTCGTTGAGGATCACGATCAGCGGCGTATCGGCGGCCCCGGCATTGTTCATCGCCTCGTAGGCCATGCCGGCGCTCATCGAGCCGTCGCCGATCACCGCAACGACTTTGTTCTTGTCGCCCTTCAGATCGCGCGCGACCGCAAAGCCGCAGCCGGCGGAAATGGAGGTCGAGGAATGGGCCGCGCCGAACGGGTCGTATTCGCTCTCGGAGCGCTTGGTGAAGCCAGACAGTCCACCGCCCTGGCGCAGCGTGCGCATGCGGTCGCGCCGTCCGGTAAGCAGCTTATGGATGTAAGCTTGGTGCCCGACATCCCAGATCAAACGGTCATCCGGCGTATTGAAGACGTAATGAAGAGCGACCGAAAGTTCGACTACACCGAGACTCGAACCGAGATGGCCGCCGGTGACGGATACGATGTCGATCAGCTCGCGCCGCAACTCGCCGCAAAGCTGTGGCAGAACCTCTTTCGGCAGAGCCCGCAAATCCCGTGGCGACGCGATGCCATCCAAGAGCGGCGTCTTGCTCGATTCCGTCATTTTTATTCGCTCCGCTCACTGCGCGCCGGCGCAGTTGTCCCCACCCTCGCGGCCGCCCGTTCGATACCACGCTTATACACAAAGAAAGCAATTCGCGCTTGCTTTCAATGGCCTGCGACCAGAAGGGTTATTTTTGCCCGCAACAAAATTAGGGCGGGAACATACTTCCGGTTCTCCGGGGCAAACCGCTTCCGGGAGCACCGCACGCCTCCGTCACAATCCGCCTACAGAGGGTCCCCCTCACCCAAGCTCCGCCGGCTCACTGGTGAGCGCACTGCCGCTCTGAACGAGTTTCTCGAGCCTGCTTTCGGCCGACTTCAACTTGCTTTCACAATGCGCCTTGAGCGCTTGGCCGCGTTCGTAGAGGGCGATGGAATCTTCGAGATCGACTTGTCCCTGCTCCAGCCGCGCAACGATTCCCTCGAGCTCTTTCAGGGCCGCCTCAAATGTAAGCGTGCTCACATTTGTTGCATCCGCTTTGCCCGACATGCTTGCCCTCGTGATGGTGTGTCTCGAACACACTACTAGTCGCCCTCGCGCACCCAAACAACACAGACGCGGCATAAGGGGTTAGGCGACCTTAGCGAACAGCAAAATTGCAACTGGGTTCGAATGCGAGCGACTCCACTTCGCGCCCCAACGGAAGCCAAACCCCGCGGAGATTCCGTTGAGGAAGAAACTTGTAAGTGACTGAAATTAAATAATAAAATATCACGCCCCGGCAGCAGAACAGCATTTCTCAAGCATCCCGCACCGTACCAACAATATTATTACCCCGAAGAATTCATTCGAGATATTTCGAAACCAAATTACCCTTTTGTGAAGCACTCTCGCCACAGTGCGATAGCTAAATCTTTGCAAAATTGCATCTTCTGATGACTATAGAACTGTTCTGAACTTAGCCTCCTACAGCGTGCGGGTGCCGGAAGCACCCAAAGGCGCGGAAAGCCTTGTGGCGGCCCGCCATCGCCAAAAACCGCAAAATGGGGGTTCCCTTGACGAAAATGACGTTCAGCCTTCGCTCCTCGCTCTTTCTAGGAGCCGCAATCACGGCAACCTTGACGACGGCGCTCTCGCCGGCTGAAGCGCAATCTACGCCCGAAACCGTCGTCGTGACGGGATCGCGCATTCCGATGACGTCCAATTTGACGTCGGTCAGTCCGATACAAACCGTCACGAACGAGCAATTCCAGGTCAAAGGCGCGACCGACGTCGCGGATATGATCAACGATCTGCCGCAGACGTTCGTCAGCAATACGAGCGACTTCTCCAACACCAACAACCCGCTTTCGGGTCCCGGCGGCGTCACGACCGTGAACCTGCGCGGCCTTGGACCGACTCGCACACTGGTGCTGGTCAACGGCCGCCGCCTCGGTTTGGGCGACCCCAACAGCGGTAATCCCAGCGCAGCGCCCGACCTCGACCAGATTCCCGTGCCGCTGATCGAACGGGTGGAAGTCCTGACCGGCGGCGCTTCGTCGACCTACGGTTCCGACGCCGTGGCCGGCGTTGTGAACTTCATCATGAAACAGGATTTCCAGGGTGTGCAGGTCGACGCCCAGTACGGCGCCAACTGGCACCACAACTCCAACAAGTTGGCCCGTTCGACCATTGCCGACACGATCGCGAAGAAGACCCAAGGCCCCCAATCGGAAGCACCTGAAGATGTGTGGGACGGGCGCACCATCCAGGCGTCTCTCACGATCGGCGCCAACACCGCCGACGGCAAAGGCAACGTCACGGCCTTCGTCGGCTATCGCAATGCCGATCCGGCGTGGATGAAGAACCGCGACTATTCCGCGTGCCAGATCAATATCGATTACAGTTCCGCGCTGGCGAACCGGTCTGACGCCGCCTATTGCGCAGGTTCGCCCAACTCAAACTATTTCCAGCCCAAAACGCTGCCAGCCCAGACGGTCTATTCGATCGTCGGAAGCCAGGCTGTGCCGAGTCCTGTCGCGGGTTCAAATCCTCCCGCGTTCTTCAACTCGAACGCCTACGAAACCTTGTCGCGTCAGGATACTCGCTTCAATGGCGCCGTATTTGCGCATTACGACGTTACCGATTGGGCCAAGCCCTACGCCGAATTCGAGTTCATGGACGACCGTTCGTTCCAGCAGGTGGCACCTACCGCTCTGTTCCGCGGCGCCAATGCCTTCTCGCCGGACGGCTCCGGCAACTGGTTCGTCAACTGCGACAACCCGTTGCTCAGTGCGAGCGAAGTCACTGCGTTCTGCACCAGCCAAGGCCTCGGTGCCACCGACACTGCTCCCCTCGAAATCGGACGACGCAACGTTGAAGGCGGCGGCCGGACCAGCGACTACGAGCACCTCAATTTCCGTGGCGTGGTCGGCCTCAAAGGCGACATCAACGAGGCTTGGCATTACGACGCCTTCGGCTCGTACTACTACGTGACCGTCGACCAGAACAACGGCAACTACATCTCCAATCAGAAGGTCAATAACGCCCTGCAGGTCGTATCGGTTGGCGGTGTGCCGACTTGTAAATCGGTGCTCACCGGACAGGATCCTGCGTGCGTGCCCTATAACATCTTCACCGAAGGCGGGGTTACGCCCGACCAGATCAATTATCTCAAGACCTACGGCACGTCGCGCGGGACGCTGTCGGAGGAAATCATCGAACTCGACATCACCGGCGACCTCGGTACTTATGGCATCAAGTCTCCGTTTGCCAGCGACGGCGTACAGATCGCGCTCGGTGCCTCGAACCGCAAAGACAAGATGACGTACGCCGGCGACGTAGCCGAGAACTCCAACGACCTCATCGGTTTCGGCGGCGCCGTGGTGCCGATCGACAACTACATCAACGTGACCGAAGGCTACGGCGAAATCCGCGTACCGCTGGCGCAGAACCAGATCATGGCACGCGACCTGTCGATCGATGCCGGCATCCGCTTCGCGCGCTATACCAGCGGTCACAGCCCGACGACGTGGAAGGTCGGTTTGCAGTGGGCGCCGATCGACGACATCCGCTTCCGCACCTCTTACGATGTCGCGATCCGGGCACCGTCGATCCTGGAAACGTACACGCCCCAATCGGTCACCAACACCTCCATCGTTTCGGTCGACCCCTGCGCCTCGCCGGCAACCGCCACCCTAGAGCAGTGCATGCGGACGGGCGTAACAGCAGCACAATACGGCAACGGCACCACCACCAACTCCATCGGCCAGTGCCCGTCGGGTCAGTGCGCGATCCTGCTCGGCGGCAATCCCGAACTGTCGCCGGAAAAGTCCAAGACGTTCTCGGTCGGCATGACGGTTACACCGACGATGGTTCCCGGCCTCACCGCGAGCATCGACTACTACAAGATCGACGTCTACAACGGCATCATCCAGGGCATTCCGATCAACATCTCGCTCAATAACTGCCTTAACACCGGCGATCCGAAGTTCTGCGGCCTGATCCATCGCACGTCGGGCGGCACGCTGTACGGCACGACGGTGGCCGGCGGCGGCTACATCGAAGGTACGTTCGTCAACTCGGGCTACTTCAACAACTCGGGTCTCGACTTCCAGGCCGATTACCAGCTGGGCCTCGACACGTTCGGGCTGGAAGGCCTCGGCGATCTCGGCTTCCACCTGACCGGCACCTACACGATGACGGCCAAGACGCAGACGCTGTCGACGGAACCAACCTTCGACTGCGCCGGACTGTTCGGCAACACTTGCGGCTCGCCGCTGCCGAACTGGCGTCATCACTTCCGCGTCAACTGGGACACACCCTGGAACGTGAACCTCGCCGTCACTTGGCGTTACATGGGCCCGTCGGAATACGATGCCAATCAGGCCTCGCAACCGGCGCTGTACTCCGGCAGCTTCGATGCGTTCAACAACCGCATTCCCGGCATGAACTACATCGACATCGCTGCGACCTGGAACGTCACCGACCAGCTGCAGCTGCGCGCCGGCATGAACAACGTGTTCGACTCCGATCCGTTCATCATATCGAACAAAATCACCGGCACCGGCACACCGAACGTCTACAACAACTACGACCTCCTCGGCCGTCAGGTGTTCGTGGCGGTCACCGCAAAATTGTAAGCACTACCTTCAAAAAAGGAGCCCGCCAGTGCCTTCGCACTGGCGGGTTTTTCTTTGCCCGGACGGCCACCTACTCGGGAATGTTGGTGGCCCGAAGCTCGATGGCACCGCGCGGCGCCGCCCGGACAGCGCGCACAGCCTCTTTCGCGATCGGTGCGTGCATCAGAGCGTTAAAGTTCGAAACCGCCTCCGCCTCTTCGCCGAGACCGAAGAAATCTTCGATCGACTGGAAGAAGCTCTTCTGGCGCGGATAAACCTTGAAGGTCACCCGATCGCCCTTCGGAATGCCCGAAAGCTGCTTGGCGATATCGGCCGCATCCCAGAAGCCGCCGAGCTTGTCGACCAGACCCCGCTCCTTGGCATCGGTACCGGACCAGATCCGGCCGCGCGCGACGTCTTGCACCTTTTCGAGCGGCAGCTTGCGGCCCGCCGCCACCTTGCGGGTGAAGTCGTCGTAGATCACGTCGGCCTGGTGGTTCACGGACTCCCACTGTTCCGGCGTGTAGGGGTCGAGGCTCGAATTGATCAGCGCGTTCTTGCCGACGCCGACATTCTCGCCCTTGGCTCCGATCAGTCCGAGCGTGTTGCCGAACGCCACCTTGCCGGTCAGCACGCCGATCGAGCCCGTGATGGTACCCGGCTCGGCCACGATCTTGTTGGCGCTGAGCGAGATGTAATAGCCGCCCGACGCCGCCAGATAGCCCATGCTCACCACCACCGGCTTGCCGGACGCCTGTGCCTTCTTCACCGCATCGAGAATCTGGTCCGAAGCGGACACCGATCCGCCAGGCGAGTCGACGCGCAGAATGATGGCTTTAATGTCGTTGTCTTTGGTGGCCTCGCGAATGGCCTTCGCCATGTCGTCGCCCGCGATCACGGCATCGCCGCCGAACGGGCCCTGCTTGGCGCTGCCGTTGACGATCTCGCCCGCCGCTTCGATCAAAGCGATCTGCGGGCCGCTACCAAACGAGTTGTCCGGCTTGGTGGAGAGGAACTGCGCCAGCGTCACCTGATCGGCGCCGTCGCCCGCCTTGGCCAGCGCAGCGCCGAGCGCGTCGTCGTCGTAACCGATCTTGTCGATCAGCTTGCGCTCCTTGGCGTCTTCGGTGAACTGCGGGCTGGCCTCGAACGCCGCCTTCATCGCATCGACCGCGATCTTGCGATCCTTGGCGCTGTCGGCGACCGCCACGTCGTACCAGGAGGTCAAGAGCGCCACGAGCTGCTCGCGATCTTCCTTGGTCATGCCCGCTTCCATGTACATGTCGGCGGCGCTTTTGTACTCCTTGCGCTTGGCGATCTGCGGCTGGGCCTTGATCTTGTCGAACACGCCCTTGAGGAAAATCTCGCCGCCGCCCGCGCCGGCCGGATAGAAGGCCGATTTCGGCTGCATCCAAATCTGGTCGCCTGCCGTGGCCGCGAGATAATCGCCAAGCCCCGAACCCTCGAAATCCTGCGCATGCACGATCACGAACTTGCCGGACGCGCGGAACTTCTTGAGCGCCGACTTGATCTCTTCCGCGCGTGCGATCGGCAGATTGCCGGACCCCACCCGCACATAGATGCCCTTCACGCGGCTGTCGCGCTCGGCGGTATCGAGGCCCAGCACGATGTCCATCATGCTGAGCGGCTTGTTGCCGAGGCTGAACTTGGCGGGATCGGAATCAACGATCTCCTTGCGGAGGTCGAGGGTCAGCACCATGGCGCGAGGCAGTCCGTCGCTGCGGGCCATCGCGATCAGTACCACGACGATCACAATCAGAATGACCGCCAGGATGAATTTGAGAATGCCGTTCACCGCTCCGGTGACGATCGAGCCGGCCCAACGCAGAAATGCGACCATGGAAGTGTATCCTTCGAACGAAACGACCCATCCGGCCGCTCTGGTTCCCAATATAGGGGCGAACTGCGATTTGCGGATGTACCGGGACGCTACACCTCACGGAATATTGCGTGCTCCCGGTTAAGAATTTCGTCCTTTCCGGAGCGGAGGACCGGGATTTGCCGCCGAACCTGGAAAAGCGTCCGTCAGATGGCTCTAAGCCGTTGGGTGGACGAGATATTCTCCTTGGCGGGAACCATGAGGGGGCTGCTACCGACACACCTTCAGCAACATAATTGTTCCGCGGATTTCTGGGGGTACCCCCGCCCTTCGTACCGTGCTGCGCGCTTGGCCGGCGGGGCACGGCAGCCATGGCAGACAGTGCTTCTTGCCGCTGCGCCTCCAGCGAAAGCAATTTCAGTCCCACGGTCAGCGCGCGGGATTTCGCGATGTAAGCCCGGATATCGGCATACAGAGCGCGGCGCTCGCGGGTGAATTTGCCGTGCTTGTAGGCGTTGCGATTGCCGAGCGGTGCGCCGCGGCGAGCGGCTGGGCGACGTCGGCGCAAAGCGGGCGGGATGAGGACACGCTTTCTCATCGGCCCTCCTTTTCGAAAACGGAAGAACGTGAATTCAATTCGGCGATTTTGGCCTCAAGCCATTGCAGGCGATGAAAATTCGCCTTGCGTCTCGGCCGGCGATTTAGGGTCTTCAGCACGTCGCCAAAGCCGGCAGCCGGACGGCGTGCGCGCGCGGACAGCGACGCATCGCATAAGCGATGCGCCTCTTCCTGCGAGTGCTGCGCAGGCGCAGTGCCGCGCGTGTTTGCGGCAAGGGTGACCTCACCTGACATAGAAATTGAAGTGGGATTTCCCGCGCCGGTTTCAAGGGGAAAAGTGAGACATAAATCTCAATTATCGCCTTGACATAGTACAAAATAGGATTACATAGACTTAATAAGGAATAAAGTCATGAATAACAATCTTTCAAACCCGATTTTCCTCGACGCAGACAAAGCCCGCCAATGGCTTGAAGCCCGTTTATTTACCGACGAAAGCAAGCTCGACACAAAGGGCGGCGCAAGCTTCGCAGAACACGAAACTGTCTGCCATTCGAAGAAAGAGTCTGCGCGCGGTGAAGTGAACACGAACACGGTCGAAGATTTCTTCTCAATCTTCAAGCGCGGCATGATCGGCGTGTATCAGCATTGCGATGAAAAGCATCTGCATCGCTACCTTGCCGAATTTGATTTTCGCTATAATCACCGCGAAGGCTTGGGCTTCACCGATTGGGAACGCGCCGAAGCGTCATTCCGCGGCATCGTCGGCAAGCGGCCTAACCTACCGGGCCACTCTTAATGCCATCGTTTAAGGGGAATGCGGCGCGATTTTCCCGGTGGCGTGATCGCAGGAAGGATGAGTAGCTAATCACCGTCGTCATTTGTATCGGTTGGCTTCATCTTTTCCACAAGGCGGCTAAGATCGTAATTTGAAATCCCGGATAGCAGGTAGCCAACGGCGCCACCTAGAAGGGCTGCAGAAGTTTGCCCTTCAATTGCTCGTTCTAATGCCAAAATAACGATGGTGGGAAACAGCATACATACGGATGCGAATTGGATAGACCTAGCGCCTATGCCGCCGCGGCTTTTTAGTTTTGCCGCATTTACCCAACGATTGATCACTAGCCCAATTATGCCGCATGGCATTGTGAGTGCCGCGATTAATTCAACAATCTCCCTCGTGCTCATGGCGTTCCCCCTTGGCCTTTAAGCGCTTTTGCTCACCCAGCTTGCACTTTGCCGGTGTATGCATGGCAATGTCCACTGCATCCTCAAAGCGATTCCAGCACTTGGCGGGATCTTCAATTTCCGGTGACGGAGTAGGCTGTTTCTTTTCAACGCGCCCCCTTATGCAGCCCTCTGACGTCCAAGAACCTCACGCTCTATGCGTTGCACAGCAGCCTTTTCATCGCCTTCGAATATGGGCATTGCAGTTAGTCGGTTAGATGCCTTCTGGCGCAATTTGCGTGAGACAGTTGAGTCCCGATCTAGTAACGCGACAACGGAACACGGCGTTTCAGTCTCATACGTCACAGCCATTTGTGCCACCACGGCCTCTAACACGCGCTGTTCCGACATTGCCAAAAACACGGCAACTTTTTCGCGCCCAGCGGCCTGAATAATTAGGTCCGCAGGAAACTCAACCTCCGGCGAAATTGCCGTGTCTTCCAATATTACCGCTCTATCACCAAGGACCGTCCGTATCGCTTTGATAGCATCCTCGCGGAATGAACTGGAGGCGCGCTCTGGCGTTAGCAGAATTAGGTCCTGCAATCGCAACAGCAATGAGACGAATTTTAGCGCCGCCGCTGGAATTTCATCTTCCGGCATGGAAAGGCTTTTCAATTCTCCGCTGTCCGCATCGTAGGAAGCCCCATATTCACCAAGCAGTTGATCTAGGGCTTCCTTCCGCGTCTTGCTCTCAAGGTCGATGCCTGCCGCCTCAATCATCGGCATGGTTGTTCCATCGTCCTCAATGCGGAAACGTCCCATGTTGTCAGGGCCGGTAACGTAAAATCCGAGGGGCTCCAGGTCAGACAGCGTAAAGCCAGTGCTGATCGCCAGCCCCGCCTTAACGGCGCGGACGTTTAGCTGCTCGCAAAATGCCTTGCAGAGTTCACGCTTCATAGCGGAAGCGTCCCGTCTTCGTTGTGAAGCTGGAAAAACTCGTCTGCAACCTGAAACGCCGTTCCATCATCGGAAACACCGAACACTCCGCGGCGGTGCCGACCACGCGGCTTTGGAAAGCGCCGTTGCCATTGTCCCCGCAACGAGCCTTCCGGAATTCCGTTGACGTCCCCACAAGCCCCGTGAATGTGCCAACCGGGATGCGTGCCATGGAACTCGTATGACAACAGGACGCTCATATCGCGGTCCTGCTCCACCGCCAGTGTGGCGACGTAAGTTTCCTTGGGAAGATTGAAGCCGATAACTAGTCGGCATTTCAGTCCGCACGCTTCGAACTGGACGAGCCGCCAGCGGATAGCAGTGCCGAACTTGAGACAGCGACCGCGCCTCTTCGAAAGTGGAAATGCAGCCGGGGGCATATTGCCGGTCTGCCAATTCCCCCAGTTCGAAACGACCTTGTTCGCAGTAATGATCGTTTGCGCGCGTGTCACAGGCGCACACTAGCGTAATGCGTGTGCGGACGCGCTGCGGCAATTCGCAAGTAGTCAAGAGACGATTTGTTATAAGAAACAAGACTTTAGTCCTCAACCTTCCGTTGAGAAAATCCTCATATTTCAAAGGGATAGCAAAACTAGTCTGCTATGTCAAGGTGATAATTGAGATATAAATCCTACATATGCCGGCCATTTACGAAGCAAAATGCGGAGGGGGCGGCAGAAAAGCGATGGCGTGCGCGGGTGAAAAAATTTCGGGTCGATTGCCGATTCCTCTCCGCAAGAACTATCGCGCATGAAAACTTGTCATGGCCCGCCGCTGCGGGCCACCCAGGTGACGCCTGTCGCGTCGCCTCAAGCAATGACCGGGGATCATCAGTGACGAGGCAACACGAACTGGGTCGCCCGCATTCGCGGGCGATGACACCGAGTGTGTGACGGCATCTGCGCTTGCCCTGCTACAAGGAGATGATGAAGGTACGCCGCCAGCAGCATTACAAAGCGGTCTCACTCTCCTCTACACACCGCCTCGATCGCGCCGAGTTTGTCGATTTCCACGCGCACCACATCGCCGTCCTTCAGATAGACCTGCGGGTTCATGCCGAGGCCGACGCCGCCCGGCGTGCCGGTGAAGATGAGGTCGCCGGGTTCCAGCGTCATCACTTCGGAGACGTGGGCGATCTGGTCCCAGATGTCGAAGACGAGATTGGCGGTGTTCGACTCCTGACGCTTGTCGCCGTTGACGAACGCGCGGATGGCGAGGGTGTGCGGATTGGGGACCTCGTCGGCGGTGGTGATCCAGGGGCCGAACGGCGCGTGGGTGTCGAAGCTCTTGCCCAGCATCCACTGCGAGGTCGCCATCTGCCAGTCGCGGGCGCTGACATCGTTGCCGACGCAATAGCCGAACACGGCGCCGGGCGCCTCGGCGCGGGAGATATGCCGCCCGCCCCTGCCGATCACCACCACCAGCTCGGCTTCGTAATCGACCTGAGTCGAGGCCTTGGGCAGCAGAATCGGGTCGAACGGGCCGTTGGCGGCGGTCGGCTGCTTGCAGAACCAGATCTGCCGGGTGGGCATGGGCGCGCCGGTCTCGCGCACGTGATCCGCGTAATTCATCCCGATCGCCAGAATTTTGCCCGGACGCGGCAACGGCGGCAGCAAGTGCACGTTGCTAAGGAGGAGCGGCCGCCCAACGGTTGCGGCCGCCTGGGCCCGCAGCTTGGGGCCGCCAATTATCACATCAATCATGCTGCCAAGTGACGGCGGCAACGGGATAATTTCATTGCCTTCGACCCTCCCCAGACGGGCCTGCCCGGCAGCGGCAAAAGTGATCAATTTCATCGCCCGCGACCTTTCAATCCAATGTCTTGCTGTCCATATAAGACAGGGCTAGACGACTAAACGCATGGCAGGACAAACGGCGGGCCTCATTCCCGTTCCGTTCCTTGCCCTTTCGGAGCAGATGATGAACCCCCTCAAGGAACTCGGAAAATACGGACAGGCACCCTGGCTGGACAATCTCGGCCGCGGGCTGGTGCGCAGCGGCGAACTCGCCAAGCTGGTGAACGAAGAAGGCATCAAGGGGGTCACATCAAATCCCGCGATTTTCGAAAAGTCGATGGGCCATAGCGACGAGTACAACGAGGAAATCCGCTCGCTGCTCGATGCCGGCGTGGTCGAGATCGGCGAAGTGTTCAACAATCTCGCCTTCACCGACATCCGTTCCGCCTGCGACGTCCTGAAGACGGTCTACGACGAGACCAAGGGCGGTGACGGCTTCGTCAGCATGGAATGCAATCCGTATCTGGCGAACGACACCGAGGCGACGCTGACCGAAGCCCGCCATCTGTGGAAGACGATCGACCGCAAGAACGTGATGATCAAAGTGCCGGCGACCGATGCCGGCATCCCGGCGATCCGCACGCTGCTGTCGGAAGGCATCAACGTCAACGTGACGCTGCTGTTCGCCACCGAGTATTACCGCAAGGTCGCCGAAGCCTATATCGCCGGCCTCGAAGGCCTGCCGAAGGATTACGACCTGTCGACGGTTTCGAGCGTCGCCAGCTTCTTCATCAGCCGCATCGACTCCAAGATCGACGGCGCCCTCGACAAGCTGATCGCCAATGGCGGCGACAAGGCCAAGCTCGAAGCCCTCAAGGGCAAAGTCGCCATCGCCAACGCCAAGCTCGCCTATCGCGATTACGAGAAGATCTTCTCCGGCCCGCGCTGGGAAAAGCTGGCCAAGCGCGGCGCCCGTCCGCAGCGCCTGCTCTGGGCCTCGACCGGCACCAAGAACAAGGCCTATCCGGATACGCTGTATGTCGACACCCTGGTCGGCGACAACACCGTCAACACGATGCCGCCGGCCACCGTCGCGGCCGAACGCGATCACGGCAAGCCGACCGCCAATGCGATCAAGGAAGACCTCAAGGGCGCCGAAAAGATCCTGCGCGATCTCGCAGCGGCCGGCATCAACCTCGACGAAATCACCGATACGCTCTTGGTGGAAGGCGTCGATCTGTTCGCGGTCGCCGCGGACCAGCTCTACGGCGCCATCGCCGGCAAGTGCGATGAACTGACCGGCAAGAAGCTGCGCATGACGTGGTCGCTCGGCGTCGACAAGGAAGCCGTCGACGGCTGGGTCAAGACCTGGACCAAGAAAGGTTACATCCGCAGCCTGTGGGCCCAGGACAAGACGATCTGGACCAACAGCGACGAAGACAAGTGGCTCGGCTGGCTCGATGCCCCGACCACCGCGAAGGCCAATCTCGCTCAGCTCGAAGCGTTCAGCGCCAAGGTGAAGGCCGAAGGCTGGACCGATGTCGTGCTGCTCGGCATGGGCGGTTCGAGCCTCGGCGCCGAAGTGCTGCGCGAAGTCCTGGCCAAGAACGGCACGCCGAAGTTCCACATCCTCGACTCCACCAGCCCCGACGAAGTCGGCACGCTGAATGCGAAGCTCGATCCGGCCAAGACGCTGTTCATCGTCGCCTCGAAGTCGGGCTCGACGCTGGAACCGAACCTGTTCAAGGATTTCTTCTACGATCGCGTCGTGTCGACGGTCGGCAAGGACAAGGCCGGCAGCCATTTCGTGGCGATCACCGATCCGGGCTCCTCGCTCGAGAAGGACGCCAAGGCGGAAGGCTTCGCCGCAATCTTCGAAGGCAAGAAGAACATCGGCGGGCGCTATTCGGTGCTGTCGAACTTCGGCCTGGTTCCGGCCGCCGCGATGGGCATCGACCTCAAGGCGTTCGTCCATAACGCGCTGGCCGCGGAAGCGGCTTGCGGACCGCTGTCGCCGCCTCCGACCAATCCCGGCGCCCAGCTCGGCATCGCGCTCGGCACGCTGGCGCGCGCCGGCAAGAACAAGCTGACCATCTTCGCCTCGAAGAGCCTCGAAAGCTTCGGCGCCTGGGCGGAGCAGCTGATCGCCGAGTCCACCGGCAAGCACGGCAAGGGCATCATCCCGGTCGACGGCGAGCCGGCCGGTTCGGCCGCCAGCTACGGCCAGGATCGCACCTTCGTCGTCCTCAAGCTCAAGGGCGAAGAAGCGCGCGATGCGCTGGTCACGGCGCTGAAGCCGCTCGGCCATCCGGTGATCGAGATCGAAGTCGACGAGCCGATGCAGCTCGCGCGTCTCTACTACGTGTTCGAGATCGCCACCGCGGTCGCGGGCGCGGCGCTGCAGATCAATCCGTTCGATCAGCCCGACGTCGAAGCCGCCAAGGTCAAGGCGCGGGCGCTGATGGAAGCGGGCGGCGCCAAGGACACCGACAAGCCGGTGTTCCAGGGCGGCGGCGTGTCGGTCTATGCCGATGCGGCCAATGCCAAGACGCTGGCGGGTGCCAAGTCGCTGGAAGACGTCTTGAAGGCCCACTTCAAGCGCGTCGGCCGCAACGACTACGTCGCCCTCGTCGCCTTCATCGAACGCAATGCGGAACACGCCGCCGAACTCGACGCCATGCGCGCGGCGCTGCGCGATGCGACGGGCGCTGCGGTGTGCCTCGGCTTCGGCCCGCGCTTCCTGCATTCGACCGGTCAGGCCTACAAGGGCGGACCCGCCACCGGCGTGTTCCTGCAGGTGACGGCCGCTCCGGTGCATGACGTAGCGGTACCGGGCCGCGGTTACAGCTTCGGCGCGGTCGTTGCGGCGCAAGCCGCCGGCGATCTCGGCGTGCTGGTGGAACGCGGACGCCGCGCCGTGCGCGTCCACCTTGACAATGTGGACCAGGGACTGGCTACGCTGCGGGGAGCAATCGAAGCCGCAGTGAAATAGGAGATGTGATGCAACTCGGAATCGTCGGCCTCGGCCGCATGGGTGCCAACATAGCCCGGCGGCTTATGCGCGGCGGACATTCCGTAGTTGCCTTCGACGTCAACTCCGAAGCGGTCGCCGGCTTGGCCAAAGAAGGCGCCAAGCCGGCCCGCTCTCTCAAGGAACTGGTCGATCTTCTCACCCCGCCGCGCGCGGTATGGGTGATGCTTCCCGCCGGCAAGATCACCGAAGACACGATCGACAGCCTCGCCGTCCTGATGGCCGCAGGCGATACCGTGATCGATGGCGGCAACACCTACTACAAGGACGATATCCGGCGGGCGGCGGCGCTGCGGCCGAAGTCGCTCGGCTATGTCGATGTCGGCACCTCGGGCGGCATCTGGGGCCTCGAACGCGGCTACTGCATGATGATCGGCGGCGACAAGGATGTCGTCGAACGCCTCGATCCGATCTTCGCCACGCTGGCGCCGGGCGTCGGCAGCATCGAGAAAACCACCGGCCGCGACGGCCGCGATCCGCGCGTCGAAAACGGCTACATGCATTGCGGGCCGGCAGGCTCGGGCCATTTCGTCAAAATGGTCCATAACGGCATCGAATACGGCCTGATGCAGGCCTATGCCGAAGGCTTCGAAATCCTCGAACGCAAGAAAGACGACAAGCTGCCCGAAGCCGAGCGCTTCGATCTCGATCTCGCCGACGTCGCCGAAGTGTGGCGGCGGGGCAGCGTGGTATCGTCGTGGCTGCTCGATCTGACGGCATTGGCGCTGGCCGAAAACGGCAAGCTCGACAACTTCGCCGGCTTCGTCGACGACTCCGGCGAAGGCCGCTGGACCATCGAAGCGGCGATCGAAGAAGCGGTGCCGGCCAACGTGCTCTCCGCCGCGCTCTACGACCGCTTCGCTTCGCGCCTGCCGCAGCGTTTCGCCGACCGGCTCTTGTCCGCGATGCGCGCCAAGTTCGGCGGCCACGTCGAAGGCAAGCTGAAGCCGTGACGGCGCCGCGCACCGAAAAATTCGCCGATCCGCAGGACCTCGCCTTGCGTGCCGCCGACTGGATGGCGGGCGTCATCGCCGCCGCGGACGCTCCGTTCCGCATGGCGCTGTCGGGCGGCAACTCCCCGCGCCTTCTGTACGGCGAACTTTCGCTGCGCCGGATCGACTGGTCGAAGGTGCGCTTCTATTGGATCGACGAGCGCTTCGTGCCGCCCGATCATCCCGACAGCAATCTGCGCATGGCGCGCGAAACGCTGCTGGCGCATATCCCGATACAGCCGGACCAGGTCCACGCCATGCCGACGCTGAGCGATCCCGAGACCGCCGCGCGCGCCTACGAGGACGACCTCAAAAGCGCCTACGGCGCGACGGACCTGGATGCCGCACGGCCGCTGTTCGATCTCACGCTGATCGGGCTCGGCAGCGACGGACACATCTGCTCGCTGCTGCCGGGATCGCCGGTGCTGGAGGAGCGCACGCGTTGGGTGGCGCCGGTGACACAAGGACGGCCGGAAGTCCGGCTGACCCTCACCTACCCCGCAGTGGAATCGAGCCGCCTCACCGTGTTCCTGGTTACCGGCCGGGACAAAGCCGAAGCGGTCAAACGGGTGCGGCAAGGCGATCAAAACCTGCCCGGCGGACGGCTCCGTCCACAGGGCGAGACGGTCTGGCTCTTGGACCGCGCGGCGGCATCGCTACTCTAGGGCAACGATCAGAATCAGAACCAGGGGGCTGTCATGCCGGCGCGTATCCTTTCCATCGATGTCGGCGGGACCGGCCTCAAGGCGGCCGTTCTCAACCGCGACGGCGAACTCGTCAGCGACCATCTGCGCGTCCTGACGCCGAAGCCCTGCCCGCCCGACCTCTTGGTGAAAACCGTCAAGCTCTTGGTGGCGCCGTTCAAGACCTACGACTGCGTGGCGATGGGCTTTCCCGGCGTGGTGCGCGACGGGCGCATCATCACCGCGCCCAATCTCGGCACCGATCTCTATGCCGGCTTCGCGCTGGCGGCGAAAATGGCGAAAGCGCTGGGCAAGCCGGTGCGCATCGCCAACGACGCCGACGTGCAGGGTTTTGCCGTGGTCAAAGGCGAAGGCCTCGAAATGGTGGCGACGCTCGGCACCGGCTTCGGCACCTCGCTGTTCCGCGACGGCGAACTGATGCCGCATCTCGAAATCGCGCACATGCTGGCGAACAAGGACAAGACCTTCGACCAGTTCATCGGCGAGAAGGAACGCAAGAAGCAGGGCAACAAGGGCTGGAACAAGCGCGTCGAGAAGGTGCTGCCGTTCCTCTACACCCTGGTGCATTACGACCGGCTCTACATCAGCGGCGGCAATGCCAAACACCTGACGTTCAAGCTGCCGAAGAACACCAAGATCGTGCCCAACATCTCCGGCATCAAAGGCGGCGCCGGACTGTGGCGGCAGGAGACGTGGAAGTAGCCTCAAGCCGGGGCGGCAATCGGTTGGCTCGGAGTGCAAGAAGCAGTCGCAAATGACAGGGGGGAGACATCGATCTCCGATTTGCCTGACGCCAGCAGGCAGTCATAAGTTAGTCTACCTCATGTAAACGCTGCACTGCAGGTTACAGAAGAGGCTCTCGTTGGCGAAAAACATAATTGATGTATGGGACGTCCGCACATTTGATTCAGAACTGCTAGACTTTCTGGCAGCTCAGACTGGCTTAATCCGTAATTATCTTGATACAGACCATCGGATTTTTCTTCGTCACGACATTAACGAAGATGGCACCCGTTCAATTCTCCGGCCCGAAAATCGCTTCGCTTCAGATTTTTATGATTTAGAAGAAGCAGTCGGGCGAATGATGAGCCAACGCACGATACGCGCGTTCCATTATACTCGTCTTACCGAGAACGAAGCCATGGTTCTCAGGCAGGAAGGTATTCACCTCTCGACGCCCTTGAGCCTTCTGCGTCGTATCAGCGAGGTCGTTGCGGCTGGCGGCTTATCTGGGGCAACGGCAGAACTTCTCTATGCAAGAAGCCCATTCCAGAGCGATCAGCTTGAGGCGCGACTCGGAAAATTCTGGATGACCTCCCACCCGGTGGTCGTCACGGACAGCGGCGTCGAACCTTTATTGAAGCGCTGGGGCGGTGAGGTCGCATCAATGTGGATCCGTGATAAGGCGGTTTGTGCCAAACTTGAGACGCTCGGTAAACCTCGCATCATTGAAGTAGCCGCACCACTGCGTGTCACAAATCAAAGCTATCAGGCCGGAAAGGCAATCACCGCGACCTTCGCGCGATCACGCGGCTCCATTCCTTCGAAACAGGCGTTCGATTTATATACTAAGCAACCATTGGAGCCAGCGGCAGTCCTTCAGGTGCATACGGAAGGCGATCCGTCTTTCACCGAAATGGGTGTTAACTATCCCCCAGATTACGTTGATGTCGACATCGGACGCTGGAAGGAACTGACTGGAGAGGAAGATTGACCCCCTCCGTCTCGCCGCGCCTCCCCCGCTATTCGCACGTCGTGCGGCTCGATGGCTGCGGCTCCGCGAGGGAGGAAAGTTGGGCTGGAGACGTGGAAGTAACCTCAAACCGGACGCGGCAATCGCTTGGCGGTTAGGAGCAGTCTCAGAGGGATGTGGCCGGTATTCAGAGGCCGGGTTGCACCAACTTGCGACCTAGGAATGTCCTAGACCACGCCCCAAAAGCGGACATTCGCGCCGCCGGCGAACGCCCACGTCTTTGTGCACAGTTAGTCAGTAGAGCTACCGCCCACTATTCCGGGTTGGCTTGAACCACGTCGCCGCGATCATCAGCACGTTGTGAACGGTTTCTTGAGGCAATCACTCGTTCGCATGCCTACCAATTAGTAACAACGATAGCCCGTGCGCCTGCGACCACAAGAAGAACGATGTATGTGTTGGTGCGGGCTCGTTCATGCGTGAGCCCAAATGGCTCTTGGTTTTCTCGAGTGCAGTGCGCTGAAGACTGCGTACGGCGCAGGCCTTTTTGGATGATCTTGAAAGACCCTCGCCAAACATCAGACGGTAAAGAGCGGGATTGCCGAGCGCAAAATAGACATATACTTCGCCCGCATTGAGCGATGACACCATCGTCAGGCTGCCAGCCGTGACTGCCTGACATCCGGCCAATCCCGCCGGAGAGCACGAACGCCACGCGCTCCTACACCACGCTCGGGGCCACGATCATCAGTTGGTGCCGAAGATGCATTCATGGACGAGCGGTTATTCACTCGTTATATTTCGCTCAGGGGCTAAGCGAAAAATATTAGGATGAAGCAAATGGCTTGGAAGGTTCTAATAATTTTTTCGGCAGTAGTATTGGCTGTGCTCGAGGTCTCGCCGGCGGCACATGCTGATAAAGCCCAGAAACCCGATGCTGTGGAAGGTAAGTGCAACGACAAGAATGGGGTATATTTTCCGCCAAAGGGAGGTCATTCGTACGGATGCCTGTACCCGGATGGTAGCGGGATTGTATGCGGAGGGAGCAAAAAGGGATGCGACTCCTGGCCGGCTACCAGGGCGCTAAACCGTAGGCCTCTGCGCGCCAAAGAACTGGGTATGCCGGAGAAGCCAACCCACAAATAGGTCCGGCTATTCCGACTTCCCGGTTCCGTCGGGGAGACCGGATCAAGGCAGGCGACGCCCGGTTCTGGCGCATCTCGGGCTCTATCGATTGCGGGATAATCGCAGCGCCCGCAATGTCTCGCGGCGCGATCCCCGCTATTCGCGCATCGAGCGGCTTGATGGCTGCGGCTCCGCGAGGGAGGAAAGATTAGGGGCAGGTGAAGCAAGGCGCGAGAAGCTCTACTCCAGCGGTCGGTACGAGAAATAGCTTTCAAGCGGAACAGGATCCCCTGCGGCGAGTTCCAGCTTGCCGCCTTCCTGCCGGAAGTGATCCAACTCCCAATGCACAAGACGAAGCGCCTGACGCCTTCCGCGTCAATTCCAAGGAATCGCGTCGATACAAACGGGTCGTCGATCGACATGAGCATCACCGGACAGTCTTCCATGTGAAGCCTGCCTCGCCCCGGCACTAGTATCAAGCCTTGTGCAAAAGATCGGGCGCGGGTGCAGGCGGAGCATGGCCGCACACAATTGCCGTTGCGGTTCGGCGTGCCTATACCCCGTTGCGACCAAAAGAGACTGCATCATGCTGAACCGTCGCACTGTGTTGGGAACTGCCGCTGCATTTGTTGCCCTGCCCTCGGCACGGGCGGAAGAGAGCAAAGGCACACTGGTCAGCGTGCGCGGAACGCGGCTGTTCGTCGAGCGTTACGGCGATCCGGCGGCGATGCCGATCCTCTACGTCCACGGCGGGCCGGGGTCGGGAAGCTATGACGCGGGCGTCTATCAAGGGCCGCGCCTCGGTGCGGCGGCGCAACTGATCTGCCTCGACCAGCGCGGCGTGCTGCGCTCCGATCCGGCGGCGAGCGTTACGGTCAACGACATCGTCGAAGACCTGGAGGCGCTGCGCCAAACGCTGGGCCTCCGCCGCTGGGTGCTGTGGGGCCATTCTTTCGGCGGCTTGTACGCGGCCGACTACGCGCTGCGGTATCCCCATGCGGTATCCGGGCTGGTGTTCGAGAACGCGACGCTCGACCCCGACGGTTCGCTGAAAAGCATGATGCGGGCGTGCGCGGACCTGATAGCCGAAAAAGGCAACAAGCCCGACGCCGATGCTCTCCTTGCGCTGGCCGACGCCAACGTTTCCTCGCGCGAGCGCCTCCTGGGCTACGTTCGATACAGCCAGAAGCTCGGCGCCGACCGCGAACGCCTCTATGTCCATCAGGCGCCGCTGCTCGACTTTTTCAGCAAGCTGGTGGCAGCCTCCAATCTCGGCGCCAAATGGGGGCAAGGCAATTCGCAGTACGAGGCCCTGGTCAAGGACGATGCCTTGTACGAAGACCTGCGCCCCAAGCTGGCGGCGATCACCGCCCCGTCGTTGATGATCCGCGGCCGTTACGATCACGTCACCACGCCGGATCAAGTCGAGGTATTCCTGAAGAGACCGCACCGGACGCTCGAAGTCTTCGACCGGAGCAGCCACTTCGTCCATGTCGAGGAAGCCGACGGATTTGCCCAGTCGGTACTGCGGTTCGTTCGAGAAATTGAATAGCCGATCACAATTTCTACGGCGATGATTCCGGTTCCAATTACCAGCGATTGTCGTTGCATTTTACAAATCGGCATCGCGGAAAAACATATCCTGCGTCTACATGTATCCCCGCCAACACGTTAGCGGCTTGGCACGGCGCTTGCTGCCATTCGTACAACATAGCGGAGGAGTTCCATGAGCTATTCGCGATCATTTGTTGTTGTCGCGGCAATGCTGGCGTTGACCAGCGGTGCGGCGAACGCCTCAGAGCTCTATGACAATCTATTTTCGGTCGTCAACGGCGCCGACCAGCTCCAGGCCGGGTTGGCGGATTCCTTTTCGACCGGGAACTCGCACTTCGAAGTATCGTATGTCGCCCTAAGGCTGAGGGCGACCAACCCCGGCGACGGCGGCGTGTTCAAACTCGAACTGCTCAGCGACAAAGGGAAATTGCCCGGCAAGGTTCTCACCACCATTTTTACGATTCCCGATTCGGCGCTGAAAACGTCGCTTGACGAATACGACTTGCCTTTCGCGCCCTATGTTCTCGCGCCGCACACGCGCTACTGGATCGGGGCCGTCAATACGTCCGACACCCCCGTCTCCATGGAATGGGCTTGGTCGGACGATCAGACCGCCCTGGGTGTTGCCGGCGAATATTACGCCCCCAATGGCTTCGACCACGCCTATCCCAATCTCGGAGGTCCATACATGCTGGAGGTCTCCGGATCGGAAGTGCCCGAGCCGATGACCCTCACCCTGTTCGCAGCGGGTCTGGCGGGCTGGAGATTGCGCCGGCGCCGCAAGAGCGGGACCTAGCGCGCGAACGTCAGTCCCACCGACACGATGCGCGGCGCATCGAGGCTGAGGATGCCGTCGGCGGAGGATGAGGTGGCGACGCGGGCGTCGAACAGGTTGTCGGCGGCGACGTAGGCGGCAGGGCCGTCGCCGAATGCGTATTCCAGGCGCGCGCCCACGACAGCCGACGCACCGAGACGCAGCGTGTTGGCGTCATCGCTGAAGCGATTGCTCTCGTAGCGCACAGTAGCGGAGGCGGTGAGCGCGGGCGTGAGCTTCCAATCTGCGGCGGCGGTCAGCGTGGTGCGCGGGGCCTGAGCGGGGCGCTTGCCGGTGAGTTGCGGCGCCTCCGTGCCGCCGTGGACGCGTTGATCGAGAACATCGAAGGCAGCGGAGAGGCGCCAGGGACCGTCCGTGTACGTTACATTGCCTTCGATGCCGGGCGCGTTGATGGCACCGGCGTTCCGGCGCTGGATCAGCAGGCCGCCTGCGGGTACGAAACCGGCACCGGGAAACGTACCGGGACCGGCACCGACCGTGACGTTCGTCACTGCGGCGTGAAGGCGGTTGGCGAACGCGGTCAGATCCCAAGCGAATTTTCCGAACGCGCCGCCGGCGCCGATCTCCACACCCGCCAGCGTTTCCGGTTTTAACGCCGGATTGGCCATCGTCACGTTGTTGCCGAGACGAAACGGCCGGTAGAGTTCATTGAGCGACGGCGCGCGAAAGCCTTTGTAGGCCGCCGTGCGGACGTAGAGCGCGTCATCGCCATAGCGCAAACCCGCGCGCGCGGTCGGCAGCACGCCGGACCGTGACGGCCAATCTTGCGTGGTGATGGCGCCGGTGGCGAGCGTCGTCTGCGCCGTGTGTCCGTTCGAACTCGACCAGGCATCGGCGCGCACGCCCAGCGTGGCGAGCCATGGGCCCTCGCGATAGGCACCTTCGGCATACAGGCCGCCCACAACGCTGTCGCCGCCGGAAACGCGACCGAGCGTGAAGGCGCCGCTTTGATACGAGGCCAATTCGTGCGCGTTGCCGTGGGCAGTGCGGACATCGGCGCCGACTTCCCACGCGACAAGCCCCTCGCCGCGCACCGCCGCATTGGCGCCCCACCCCGTCGCAGGTGTCGCGGTTTGATGGTTCGACGGCGTCGCGGTGGCGCGGTCGGTGGAAATCGCGGCGGAGGTCTGCGCGAAGTCGCTGGTGTGAATCCACGCCTGCAAACGCCAGCCGAGATCGTCGTGCACGGGATGCGCAGCGGTGAAGCTCGCAATCATGCCGCTGGTCTCGGAGCCCGTGCCGACGATGCCGGAGTGGCGGTTCTCGCGATAGCCGCTGACGCGCGCCGATATCAGCGTACCGGCGACCGGCTCGGCTTGCAGGCGTACGGCGGCACTGGCGCCATCGAGCGTGAGATTGTCGTCGGCGGCGCCGCGCTGGGTGGTGTTGACGGGAATCCAGCCGTCGGACGCACTGCGGGCGGCACTGGCATAAAGAGACACGCCGCCGAGATCGGCACCGCCCGCGGCCGCCGCCCGGCGCAGCCCCAGTTCGCCGCCGGAGAGGCTCGCCCGGATGCCGCCGGTGTTCTCCTTGAGCGCGATCGTGCCGGTCAAGGCGCCGGCACCGTACGGCCCCGCTCCGGCCCCGCGCACGATTTCGGCTTCGGCGATATCCTCGGGCGGCAGCGCGCTCCAGATCACCCAACCGCCGAAGGGATCGTTCTGCGGCACGCCATCGAGGGTGACCAGCGCACGGCCGGCGGCCGAGGGCGCAATCGACCTCAGCGACACGCCCTGCGTGGTCGGATTGGCCGACAGCGAGGAATTGCGCCGGTAAAGCGACAGGCCCGGCACCTGGCTCAGCGCCTCGTCGAGTTGCGGCGAGACGCGAAGCTCGTCCGTACCGAGACGAACGGTCGAAAACGCCGCGGTCCCGACCGGATCGGGCGGCGCGGCGCTTACCACCACCGTCTCCACCGCCGCCGCCGGGGTCGTCAGCAGCCATACCGCGGCGACCATGACGCGAACCGGCGGTTGATATGTTCTGCCATTATCATGATATACTTTGTAGAATTGATCCGGGTTCACGCGCATGCTCTCGCAAAAAGCCAAGTACGCTCTCAAGGCTCTTTTCGTCCTCGGCGAACATCAGGGGACCGTTCCCGTCATGATCGCGGAAATCGCCGAGAAGGCAAACGTGCCGCGCAAGTTCCTCGAACAAATCCTCCTGGAGATGAAGCGGCGCGGCATCGTCCACAGCGTGCGCGGAAAGTTCGGCGGCTACGTGCTCGGCCGCAAGCCCGAAGAAATTTCCTTTGCGGAAGTCTTGCGCGTGATCGACGGACCGCTGGCGCTCAGCCCCTGCGCCAGCCGCACCGCCTATCGCAAATGCGACGACTGCGACGACGAAACGACCTGCGCCATCCGCCGCGTGCTCTTGAACGTGCGTGACGCCAGCGCCGAAATTCTCGAGCATCACACGCTCGCCCATGCCCTCGCCGACCGCAAATCGGGACGGCGGCGCAAGCGGGCCGACTGATCTTTTTGCGCGTTGTGTCGGCAGCAACACAAACGATAGCGGACCAAGCGTCAGCGCAAAATCGAACAGATTCAACGAAATCGCACGCAAACCACAGCGGTGCGTCGGGGAATGCTGCCATCTCCCACAATCTTAAACTATATTGACTAGGTAGACATTACAGATATTGTAGATGTGTTCCGGCCCGCCGGCAGGGGTTTCCTAGGGGTTCACCATGCAGACGACGAAGACCATCACCGCCGCCCTTATGGCCGGCGCCGCCATCATCGCCCTCTCCGGCAGCGCTTCCGCCGCCAAAAAAGCGAGCGATGCCACCTCGGCAGCACCAGCCAACACCGCCACCGACGAACGCATCAAGGCGCTCGAAGAGCAGATTCAGACCTTGAGCGATCAGGTCGTCGATCTGAAGCGTTCGACCGGCGATCAGTACACGGACATTCGCGCCCAGCAAGACGAACAGGTGAAGGTCACGATCGCCAACGGGCGGCCGACCATCACCTCCGCCGACGGCGCGTTCAGCGCCGCCATCCGCACCCTGGTGCAATTCGACTGGGCTTATTATTCGCAAGGCGCAGGCGCCAAGACGCTGCCGGCCGCCTACGGCCCCGATCTTTCCAGCGGCGCCAATTTCCGCCGTGTCTATCTCGGCCTGCAAGGCAAGCTGTTCGGCGACTGGTCGTACAACCTCAATTTCGATTTCGGCGGTTCGGGCGGCACCGAGAACCCCGGCCGCATCCAGTCGGTCTATCTCGAATACGACGGGCTGGCGCCGTGGGCGATCCGGGTCGGCGCCTTTCCGCCACCCGCCAATCTCGAAGACGGCACCGGCTCGGGCGAAACGATCTTCCTCGAACGCAACTCGCCCTCCAATCTGCAACGCGGCCTTGCCGGCGGCGACGGACGCGACGCGATCTCGCTTCTCTACACCGGCGAACGGGTGTTCGGCGCCCTCTCCTATACCGGCGCCAAGGTCCAGGATTCGGCCGTGTTCGACGAGCAGCAGGCGGCGCTGGGGCGGTTGAGCTATCTGGTGGTTTCTGCTCCCGAGTATCATTTCCTGGTCGGCGTCAACGGCACGCACATCTTCAAGCTGCCCGACGCTGTTGCGAACGGTTCGCCGACGCTCGGCAATACGCCGGGCGCCACCGCACTGAACAGCCTCACGCTTGCCGATCCGCCGGAACTGACGGTCGATTCGAACGGCATCAAACTCGCCAATACCGGCGCGCTGCCCGCCAACCACCTCACCCAATGGGGCCTGGAAGCGGCGGGAAACTACGGCCCGTTCTATGCCCAGACCGGCTATTACAGCTTCGGGATCGATCGCGCCGCCGTCGCTTACAAAACCTTTACCAGTGCAACAACCAGTGCCACGACGATTTTCCAACCTTCCAACAACACCTTCAGCGGCTGGTACGTGCAGGCGGCCTGGACGATCACGGGCGAGCCGCGCAGCTATAATGCCGCCAACGGCGCCTTTTCCCAGCCCAAGCCGAAAGTCTCGGTCGGACACGGCGGCTGGGGCGCCTTGGAACTGGCGGCGCGCTACAGCGACTTGAATCTCAACAGTCATACACTTGATACAACATCGCTGGTCACCGCCTGGACCGCACCCGGCACGCAGACATATACTTTCCCCAACACGGTTCGCGGCGGCGATCAGAGGATCGCGACAGTCGGGCTTAATTGGTACGTTTCGACAGCCATCCGTTTCGCGCTGGATTACCAATGGATCGATGTGAAACGCCTGCAGGCGCCATCCGCCGTGACCGTCACCTCCGGAACGCCGGCACTGCCCGCCGTCTGGGGCGGACAGAATCTGCAAACCCTCGCCTTCCGCGCACAATTCGCGCTCTGACCGGGAGCATCACGCCATGAACAAATTCGCCCTCGCGCTGGCCGCCCTTGCGACGCTCACCGCCGCCAACGCCGGCAGCGTGACGCTGCTCAACGTGAGCTACGATCCGACGCGCGAACTCTACAAGGACATCAACGCCGCCTTCGCCAAGGACTGGAAAGCCAAGACCGGCGACACCGTCACCATCAAGCAGAGCCACGCCGGGTCCGGCGCCCAGGCGCGCGCGGTGATCGACGGCCTCGATGCCGACGTGGTGACGCTGGCGCTCGCCTACGACATCGATGCGATTTCGCAGAAGGCGAAACTGTTGCCGGCGGACTGGCAGAAGCGGCTACCGGAGAATTCGACGCCGTATACCTCGACCTATGTGTTCCTGGTGCGCAAAGGCAATCCCTGGAAGATCCACGACTGGTCCGACCTCGTGAAGCCGGGCATCCAGGTCATCACGCCGAACCCCAAGACCAGCGGCGGCGCCCGCTGGGCCTATCTGGCGGCGTGGGCGTATGCCTTGAAGCAGCCGGGCGGCAATCCCGACAAGGCGAAGGCGTTCGTTCAGGCACTCTATAAGCACGTGCCGGTGCTCGATACCGGCGCGCGCGGTGCGACCACCACCTTCGTTCAGCGCGGCATCGGCGACGTGCAACTGACGTGGGAGAACGAAGCCTATCTGGCGCTCAAGGAATACGGCGCCGACAAGTTCGAGATCGTCTATCCCAAACTGTCGATTCTGGCGGAGCCGCCGGTGGCGCTGCTCGACAAGAACGTCGACCGCCACGGTATGCGCAAAGCGGCCGATGCCTATCTGCGTTTCCTCTACACCAAAGAGGGACAGGAGATTGAAGCGAAGAACTTCTACCGTCCGCGCGATCCCGCCGTGTTGAAGGCGTTCGCCAAGCAGTTCCCGTCCCTTCCGATGGTCACGGTCGACGAAGTGTTCGGCGGCTGGCAGAAGGCGCAAGCGACGCACTTCGCCGACGGCGGCGTGTTCGACCAGATTTACAAGCCGGGCCGATGAGCGCAGCAGGTTTCCGCTTCCGCAACCCGAGTGCGCTGCCCGGCTTCGGACTGAGCCTCGGGTTCACGGTCTTCTATCTCAGCGTCATCGTGCTGATTCCGATCGCGGCCCTGATCGTGCGGCCGTGGGAAATCGGCTTTTCCGGGTTCTGGAACGTCATCAGCGATCCGCGCGTGCTGGCGGCGCTGCGGCTATCGTTCGGCGGCGCGGCCATCGCGGCCGTCATCAACGCGGTGACCGGCCCGATCGTCGCCTGGGTGCTGGTGCGCTACAACTTTCCCGGCAAGCGCCTGCTCGACGCGCTGATCGACCTGCCGTTCGCGCTGCCGACCGCCGTCGCGGGCATCGCCCTGTCGCAGCTCTATTCCGCCAACGGCTGGGTCGGCGAACCCTTGAGTCATCTCGGTATCCGCATCGCCTACACGCCCATCGGGGTCATCATCGCGCTGACCTTCATCGGCCTGCCGTTCGTGGTGCGCACCTTGCAGCCGGTGCTGAACGATCTTTCGCGCGATCCCGAAGAAGCCGCCGCCACGCTCGGCGCCAATCGCTGGCAGACCATCACACGCGTCGTGCTGCCGAGCCTGATGCCGGCCCTTCTCACCGGCGCCACCCTCGCCTTCGCCCGCGCCGTTGGCGAATACGGATCAGTGATCTTCATCGCCGGCAACCTGCCGACGGTTTCGGAGATCGCGCCGCTCTTGATCGTCATCAAGCTGGAGCAATACGACTATGCCGGCGCGGCCGCGATCGGCGTGGTGATGCTGGCCGCCTCGTTCGCGGTGATCCTGGCGCTCAACCTCTTGCAAAACTGGATCGGGAAGAGACGATGAAATTTCGCCGCTATCCCACCCAGGACCATCCGCTGTCGCGCATTGCGCTGTCGCTGATCGCGATCGGGGTCGTGACGCTGTTCCTGGTCTTGCCGCTTGCCACCGTGTTCACCGAAGCCTTGCGCAAAGGTCTCGGTGTGGCCTGGGAAGCGCTCGACGATCCCGACGCCCGCGCCGCCGTGCGCCTGACGCTCATCACCGCCGCCATCGCGGTGCCGCTCAATGCTGTTTTCGGCGTTGCCGCGTCGTGGGCCATCGCCAAGTTCGACTTCAAGGGCAAGCAGTTCCTGACCACGCTGATCGATCTGCCGTTCTCGATCTCGCCGGTGGTTTCCGGCCTCATCTATGTGCTGATTTTCGGCTTGCAGGGCTGGTTCGGCGAATCCCTGCGCGAGGCCAACGTCAAGATCATCTTCGCCGTTCCCGGCATCGTGCTGGCGACGATCTTCATCACCTTCCCGTTCGTGGCGCGCGAACTGATCCCGCTGATGGAAGATCAGGGCCGCGACGAGGAAGAAGCCGCCACCTCGCTCGGCGCCTCGGGCTGGGATACCTTTATGCGCGTGACGCTGCCCAACATCCGCTGGGGCCTGCTCTACGGCGTGCTGTTGTGCAATGCGCGGGCGATGGGCGAGTTCGGCGCCGTGTCGGTGGTGTCCGGACATATCCGCGGCCTCACCAACACCATGCCGCTGCATGTCGAAGTGCTCTACAACGATTACCAGTTCGTCGGCGCCTTCGCGGTGGCATCCCTGCTCGCCTTGCTGGCGCTCGTGACGCTGGTCCTCAAATCCCTTCTCGAATGGCGCTTCGCGGACGACATCGCCGCGACGCACCGGCACTGAAAGCAAACCCATGTCTCTGGTCGTCGACTCCATCGTCAAGAAGTTCGAGCGCTTCCCGGCGCTGAACGGCGTCAGCCTGACGGCTCCGCAAGGGGCGTTCCTGGCGCTGGTCGGTCCGTCGGGTTCGGGCAAGACCACGCTGCTTCGCATCCTGGGCGGGCTCGAATTTCCCGATTCCGGCAGCGTGCACTTCGCCGATCTCAACTGGCTCGACGTGCCGGCACGCGACCGCCGCGCCGGCTTCGTGTTCCAGCAGTATGCGCTGTTCAAACACATGACGGTCGAGAAGAACATCGCCTTCGGCCTGACGGTGCGTGCGAAGAAACTGCGCCCGCCGAAGGAAGAGATCGCCCGCCGCGTGGAGGAGCTTCTCGCCCTGGTGCAACTCGAAGGTTACAACAAGCGCTATCCCAGCCAGCTTTCCGGCGGCCAGAAGCAGCGTGTGGCGCTCGCCCGCGCCCTCGCCATCGAACCGCGCATGCTGTTGCTCGACGAGCCGTTCGGTGCGCTCGACGCCAAGGTGCGCAAGGAACTGCGCGGCTGGCTGCGCGCCATCCACGAACGCATGGGCATTACCACGGTGTTCGTCACGCACGATCAGGAAGAAGCCTTCGCCCTCGCCGATCTGGTGGCGGTGATGAATGCCGGCAAGATCGAGCAATACGGCACGCCGCAAGACGTCCGCCGCGCCCCCAAGACGCCGTTCGTGGCGGATTTCATCGAAGTGCAAGCGGGGATTTAGGACGCCTGCTGCGGGCCCTTCTTCCCGATGCCGAGGTGCGCCTGGACGTCTTCGAGGCTCTTCAGCATACGATCCGCTTCCATGGCGTTGAGCGCAACGCCGCCGGGACATACCAGCCGCATGGCGCGCAAGTGCACGGCCACCGGAGCGACCATGTCGAGATTCTTTTCCAACATGCCGAGGGCGAGATCGCAGAACCGCTTCACCACCTGATCCAGCAGGGGAAAGCCGAAGGTGCCGGAGAGGGTCAGAATTTGACCGGCCCGAAGCAGCATCGCGTCGAGCTCGCCGCTGGTGATGGTGTTCTTGGCGGGATCGATCATGCTTTCGAGCGCGGCGACCTCGGCCGGAATGGCTTTCACGAAGTCTCTGCGCAACATCTCGACATTCTGGCGGGCAGCGCCGAGCGCTTCGTCGCGCGACACCCCTCCCGGCGCGTAGAGCAACGCCCGCAGACGGTTCTTCACGGGGACGATCCGGACATTGGGCTCCATCAGCGCCCCGCCCGGTCGGTCGTGCTGGAGAAATCCGGCGCGTGATCGGATACCCGGCGGCTATGCCCCGGCGCCGGATCGCCGAAACGGAACCGCCGGCATGGCCCGGTATAGGCGTCCGCATCGATGAACGGCCGGTCGGTCTGCGCCGACCACACGATGTGATCGAACAGGGTCGCCGGCGAAACCGGCTTGCGCACCACACTGTTGACGCCGGAATCGCGCGCCGTCGTCACCCGCGAGAAGCAGGCATATCCCGTCAGGACTACAATCGGGATGAAACGAAGCTGCTCCTTCGGGCTGCGCCGGACCCACGCGATGAAATCGCCCAGCGTACCGTCGGCCAGATTGGTCTCGGTAATCAGCAGGTGATAGCTGCCCGACGCCAGCAATTTCTTGGCCTCTTCGACCGTTCCAACAGCAGTATGCCGCTCCATCCCGAAGCCGCGCAGAATCTGGCCGATGATGCCGGTCGAAAAACGATCGCCATCGACGACAAGCGCCGATATCTGGGAAAAGTTGAGTCTCTCTTCCAAGCCGCCGGTCCTCCCCACTACGGATGATCGGCTGGATTGCTTAAGCCTTGGTTGCGGTCTTTCGCGTCAAACGCGACCGGAGGTGGTAAGTCTGAGACTGCGACTTCGTTGCACAAATTTTCAAGGGGAATTTCACATCAAGCAGTAGTGGAGCGCCTGTAACTGTGCGCTACACTCAGACCAATTTCAAAGTGGCGGGGGCATGGTTACGCGAACAAAGCGCGAAGCGCACCGGGCGCAATGGCCCGATTGCCGGGGCGCCATGGCCGCCCTGATCCGAGCCGGACAATGGCGCCACAGCCCGCTCGGGGCCATCGAAAGCTGGCCGCAGGCTTTGAAGACCACCGTCGAAATCATGCTGCAAAGCCGCCAGCCGGCTTATGTCTGCTGGGGACGGGCGCTTACCACCCTCTACAACGACGCTGCCGTCGCCACTCTGGGGAACCGCCATCCCAATACCCTCGGGCGCCCCTATCCGGAGGTGTTTCCCGAGGCCTGGGACGATCTCAAGCCGGTGCTCGAGGCGGCGTTCGAAGGCGAAGCGCAGCATATCGTCGGCCAGCGCGTCGGCCGCAGCGATCCACCGAGCTGGAACAGCTACACCTGGACGCCGCTGCGCGACGACAAAGGCAAGGTCGCGGGTCTCTATTGCGTGGCCACCGAGACCTCATTGCAGATCGGCGACGAACAACTCCGCACCGTGCTGGAGAATGCGCGCGACGCCGTCAGCATGCTCGACCTGACGTGCGGCCGGTACGTTTTCATCAGTCCCTCGCATGTGCAGCTGACCGGATTTACCGCCGACGAGTTAAAGGACTTCACACCGGCCGATTTCCTCGCCCGGCTCCATCCCGAAGACGCCGCCCGCGTGCGCCACCCTGCAGCGAGCGAAAGCAGCGACTTCGAGAACACCGTCGAATACCGCTGGAAGGTCAAAAGCGGCGAATACCGCTGGTTCTCCGTCAGCCGCAAGCTGGTGCGCGACGGCGGCGGACAGCCGGTCGCTCTCGTCAGCATCAACCGCGACATCACCGAGCGCAAATGCGCCGAACTCGAAGTGGCGGCGAGCCGGGCGACGCTGGCGGCAGCGCTCGAAAGCATGACCGACGCGGTCTACATCACCGACGCGAATGGCCGGTTCCTGCAGGCGAATACGACGTTCTCCAGCTTCCACCGCTATAACAGCCCGGACGAATGCGCCGCGAGCTTCGACGACTTCGCAAAGCAATTCGATGCCTTCTTCCCGGACGGCCGCCCCGCCCTGCCGCAGGACCGCCCGGTGCCGTGCGCGCTGCGTGGGGAAACCGCCGTCGGTGCCGAATACCGCCTGGTGCGCAAGGATACCGGAGAGAGCTGGATCGGCAGCTATAGTTTCGGTCCGATCCGCGACCAGAACGGCGTCGTCACCGGAGCAGTGGTGATCGCGCGCGACATCACCGACGCACGCGAGGCCGCGGAAGCCCTGCGCCGCTCGGAAACCCGGCTCGCCCTCGCCACCGAAAGCGCCGAGATGGGCACCTGGGAGTGGGATCTCAAGACCGACAAGGTGATCCGCAGCGCGAAAATCTACCAACTCCTGGGCATCGACCCGCTGACCGGCGCCGACGACGCCGACACCTTCTGGCGCATGGTGGATCCCGACGATCTCAAGCGCGTTTTGGCGGGCCTGGACGCGCTCAAAAACAACGGCCGGGACTGGCGCGACGAGTTTCGCGTCTACCGGCCCGACGGTTCGGTGCGCTGGGTCGTCGGCGTCGGACGGCTGGTGCGCGATCCGGACGGATCGCCCCGCACGATGTACGGCGTCAACTACGACATCACCGAACAGAAGACGGCGGAAAGCAAGCTGCGGAAATCCGAGGCGCGGATGCAGGCGCTGAAGGACCAGCTCATCCACGTCGGCCGCGTCAGCGAGCTGTCGCAGGTGTCGGCAAGCATCGCTCACGAACTCAATCAACCGCTCGCCGCGATGCTCAACTACTCGGCCACGGCCAAGCGGCTGATCGCCAGGAACGACAGCGCCGCATTCGAGGCGGCGGCAAGGGCCATCACGCAGGCCGGAGCGCAGGCGACGCGGGCGGCCGAAATCATCCGGCGCATGCGCGATTTCGTCGAAAAACGCGAAACCAAGCGCGAGCCCGACGACATCAATGTGATCGTCAGGGAGGCTGTCGAACTCGGCCTCATCGGTTCCAAGGCGGACGGCATCGAAACCGAGCTCGATCTGGAGCCGGATTTGCCGCCGGTGACCGCCGATCGGGTCCAGATCACGCAGGTGCTGGTCAACCTGATGCACAACGCGATGGACGCCATGGCCGGATGCGCCACCCGGCGCTTGACGCTGGCAACCCGCCGCACCGCGCAGGCCATTGAGGTCAGCGTCACCGATACCGGCAGCGGCATTCCCGACGAACTCATGGCGACGCTTTTCCAGCCCTTCGTCACCACCAAGAAGACGGGCATGGGCATCGGCCTCGCCATCAGCCGCTCCATCGTCGAAGCCCACCGAGGCGAAATCTCCGCGACCTCGCACGACGGCCGGACGGTCTTTCGATTCACGCTGCCGCTGTAGGTCTGCACAAACTGCCTCAAGGACACGTTCCGCAAGGCCGGAACTTGTTGTCGGGCGCGCGTACGGACGAGAAGAAAATTTCCCGGCCCCGGTTGCGCGCGGACAGAGCCGCTCAAAATCACGAGCCCCCGTCGCACCCGCGCCGCGATGTGGTATTCGTCGCGCATCATTTTTCCAGGAGATGTCCTTGCGGAACCGGTCGACGCTCAGCCTGCGCATCCCCCAGCCCAAACAGCGTCCGGGCGACAAGCCCGATTTCAGCGCCATCGCGATCCCGCCTGCCGGCGCCCTCGAGCGCCCAGCGACCGACGCCAGCCATCGCGACCTCATCCCCTACGCCTACAGCATGATCCGCGTACTGAATGATGACCACAAGGCGGTCGGCGCCTGGAACCCGCGGCTCGATCCGGCGGCCCTCATCAAGGGATTGCGCGACATGGTCCTCACCCGCGCCTTCGACGACCGCATGGTGCGGGTCCAGCGCCAGGGCAAGATCTCGTTCTACGTCAAATCGACCGGCGAAGAAGCCACGGCCGTCGCCTTCGCGCATGCGCTCGAAAAAGACGACATGTGCTTCCCCTCCTACCGCCAGCAAGGCTTTTTGATCGCGCGCGGCTGTCCGCTGATCCAGATGATGTGCCAGTGCTTCTCCAACGCCCGCGACCCGATGAAAGGCCGTCAGCTTCCGGTGCTGTATTCGTTCCGCGAGTTCGGCTACTTCACCATCTCCGGCAATCTCGGCACCCAAGCTCCGCAGGCAGTCGGCTGGGCGATGGCATCGGCCTACAAAAGCGACGACCGCATCGCCGTCTCGTTCATCGGCGAAGGCACCACGGCCGAAGGCGATTTCCATCACGCCCTCAATTTCGCCGCGGTCTACCGCGCACCCGTAATCCTCAACGTCGTCAACAACCAATGGGCCATCTCGTCGTTCAGCGGCATGGCCGGCGGCGACGAAACCACCTTCGCCTCGCGCGCCATCGGCTACGGCCTGCCGGGGTTGCGCGTCGACGGCAACGATTTCCTGGCGGTGTATGCGGCGGCGCAATGGGCGGCGGAACGGGCGCGCTCCAATCATGGCGCCACCGTGATCGAGCTGTTCACCTATCGCGCCGAAGGCCACTCCACCAGCGACGATCCCAGCCGCTACCGCCCCTCCGACGAATGGCGCGCCTGGCCGCTGGGCGACCCTATCGAGCGGCTGAAGAACCATCTCATCGCCATCGGCGCCTGGAGCGAAAAGCAGCATCAAGCCCTGATCGAGGAAGCGGTGACGCTGGTGCGCGAAACGCAGCGCGAAACCGAAAGCATCGGCACGCTGGCCGATGGCTCGCGGGCGCCGATGCCGACGATGTTCGAAGACGTGCTTGCCGAAATGCCGTGGCACATCGCCCAGCAGAAGAAAATGGCGGGAGCCTGACATGCCGGCAATGACCATGATCCAGGCGCTCAATTCCGCGCTCGACGTAATGCTGGCGAAGGACCCCGACGTATTGGTGTTCGGCGAGGACATCGGCTATTTCGGCGGCGTCTTTCGCGTCACCGAAGGATTGCAGAAGAAGCACGGCCAGACGCGCTGCTTCGACTCCCCCATCGGCGAAGCCGGTCTCGTCGCCGCCGCGATCGGCATGGGCGCCTACGGTCTCAGGCCCGTGGTGGAGATCCAGTTCGCCGATTACATCTATCCCGCCTACGACCAGATCGTGTCGGAAGCGGCGCGCATCCGCTATCGCTCGGCGGGCGAATTCCACGTTCCGCTCACCATCCGTACGCCCTACGGCGGCGGCATCTATGGCGGCCAGACCCACAGCCAGAGTCCGGAAGCGTTGTTCACGCACGTGACCGGCCTGAAAACGGTGATCCCGTCCAATCCCTACGACGCCAAAGGCCTGCTGATCAGCGCCATCGAGGACGACGATCCGGTCATCTTTCTGGAGCCGAAGCGCCTCTATAACGGCCCCTTCGACGGTCATCACGACAAAGCCGTGACGCCGTGGGCCAAGCACAAAGCGAGCGAGGTGCCGGAAGGCCATTACGCGGTGCCGCTCGGCAAGGCGGCGACAGCGCGGGCGGGCTCGGCGGTGACGGTCCTCACCTACGGCACCATGGTGCATGTCGCCATCGCGGCGGCGGAGGAAACCGGCATCGACGCGGAAGTGGTCGATCTCAGAACCCTGATGCCGGTCGATATCGATGCCATCGTGCGCTCGGTGCAGAAAACGGGACGCTGCGTCGTTGCCCACGAGGCGACGCTGACCAGCGGCTTCGGCGCCGAACTCTGCGCCCTCGTGCAGGAACACTGTTTTTGGCATCTCGAAGCGCCGATACAGCGCGTCGCCGGCTGGGACACGCCCTACCCGCACGCCTTCGAATGGGACTACTTCCCCGGCCCGAAGCGGCTCGCCGACGGCCTCAAGCGCGCCCTGGAGAACTGACATGCGCTACACCTTCAAGCTGCCGGATGTGGGCGAAGGCACCGCCGAAGCCGAAATCGTCGCCTGGCATGTCGCCATCGGCGACCGCGTTGCCGAAGACCAGCATCTGGTCGACGTGATGACCGACAAGGCCACGGTGGAGATGACCTCGCCGGTGGCGGGCACCGTAATCGCGCTGAAGGGCAAGCCCGGCGACATGGCGACGGTCGGCGCGCCGCTGGTGGAATTCGAAACCGAAGCCACAGCGCAGGCGCTGCCGCCCGAAACGCCGCTGCCCTCCGACGCCGATGCGGACCGCCTCGATGCCGAGCAGCCCAAGAAAACGCTGGCCTCGCCTGCCGTGCGGTTGCGGGCGGCCGATCTCGGAATCATGCTCGACAAAGTGCACGGCACCGGCCCCGGCGGCCGCGTCACCCATGGCGATATCGACGACTATCTTTCCGCCACCGGTTCGCGCCCCCAAACGCCGCCGCCCGTGCAGCAGCCTGCAGCGGCGACACGCGAGGCGGTCGAAGAAATCAAGCTCGTGGGCTTGCGGCGGCGCATCGCCGAACGCATGCAGGAAGCCAAGCGGCGCATTCCGCATTTCGCCTATGTCGAGGAAATCGACATGACCGAGCTGGAAGATCTGCGCGCGCATCTCAATGCGACGCGAAGCGCCGAGCGGCCCAAACTGACCGTGCTGCCGCTCCTGTTGCGGGCGCTGGTGCGGGTACTGCCGCAGTTTCCGCAGATCAACGCGCATTTCGACGACGAAGCGGGCGTCGTCCGGCGCTACACGGCGATCCATGCCGGCGTCGCCACCCAGACCGACGCCGGTTTGATGGTGCCGGTGGTACGGAACGCCGAGCGTCGCGACCTGTGGGACGCGGCCGCGGAAATCGCCCGCCTCGCCGAACGGGCACGCAGCGGCCGGGCCGCCAAGGACGAACTGACGGGCTCGACCATCACCATCACCAGCCTGGGGCCGATGGGCGGACTTGCCACGACGCCGATCATCAACATGCCGGAAGTCGCGATCATCGCGCCGAACGCGATCATGCCGCGTCCGGTGGTGCGCGACGGCACCGTGGTCGTGCGCAAGATGATGAATTTGTCGTCCTGTTACGATCACCGCGTGATCGACGGAGCCGACGCCGCCGCGTTCGTGCAGCGCTTGAAAACGCTGCTCGAACATCCGGCCCTGCTGTTCATGGATTAGCCGGGAACGGCGTCCGGCGGCGGCGCATCGTCGACATGGCTGACGATGCCATAATGCGTATGGATGCGCGACAGCTCTTCCAGGATGGCGGCGTTATCGGCCTCGTCGAATTCGGTCTTGTAGACCAGCCGCATCGCCCGCAGGTGAACGATCAGCGGCGCGGTGTCGGTGAGGTCCTTCTCGATCATGCCGGCGACCAGATCGCAAAACCTCTTCACCACCGCATCCAACGTTTCCGAACCGAAGGTGCCCGCCAGCGTCAGCAACGGATCCACCTGAGACAGTATGTCGAGCAGCTGGAAGCGGGTGATCTTGGGACCAGCCTTTCCGACCATATCCTCAAGCCGCGTGATCTCGACCGGAACAGCCCGTTCGCACTCCTCGCGCAACTCCTCGATAAGCTGCTGCGCCTCGTGCACCGCCTCATCGCGCGTGACTCCGCCCGGCGTATGAAGCAGTTCGCCCAGAATGTTCTTGACGCGGATAATCTTACACCCGGCCATCAGATTTCTACCTTCGTCGGTTTGAGCAGGGAGTCGATCTCGTCCTGTGACATGTTCGGTTCCGTAGCGAGGCCGATCTCCATCGTGAGATCGGTCTTGCGGCGGCCATTACCATCGGGCGGACCAGTATTCTTGAAGCGCCGATCCGGACCGATGTAGTTGTCCGTCTCGATGAACGGCCGATCCGTTCGGGCCGACCACGCAACGTGGTCGAACAGGACGTTCGGCGACACCGGCTTGCGCACCACAATATTAGCGCCGGCATCGCGCATGACCACTACGTTCGAATACTGAGTGTAGCCGGTCAGCACCACGATGGGCATGTACTTGAGATTGAGGCCCGGCTGGCGGCGGACCCACTTGATGAGATCGGCGGCGTGAACGTCCGGCAATACCGCGTCGCAAATCAGAAGATCGAAATGACCGTTGGTAAGGCGGCGCCTAGCCTCCTCGCCGGTGTCGATCACGGTATGTTTGGAAAGTCCGAAGCCGCGCAAAATCTGGCCAAGGATCGACGTCGAATACTGGTCGGCATCGACGACCAGACATTCGATCTGCGAAAAATTTAACCTCTCAGGCATCTCTGTTCGCCCCCGCTAGAACAGATAGTCATCAGCCGACTCATCGAGATGCGGTTCTCCATCGCTGCCGTTGACAACCGCCGTCAGCCGCTTGCGAACGCCGAAGAACGGGACGTGACCCAGAAGTTCGTCCAACTCGCTATCGTCTATGTGGCCCTTGTCCAAACGCTCGGACAGTTTGTCGATCAGCCCGGCATGGGCATCAAGACTCTGCGCGAACAGGTCGAACTGCTGCAGCAGCATGATGGAGCCATGCGTCGCCGAAACCTCTTCGTGACCCGACAGGCTTTCGCCGAACTTCGCCGTATCGGTCGCCAGATCGCGCAGCTCGCCGGCAACCGCCTTGAGCAGACGCGTCGCGGCGGAAATGGTGTCCGGCGTATCCGGCATCAGAAGAACTCCACGTCGTCCGCCGCGGCTGCGGGTTTTGTCTTCTTGTGCAGTGCGGTGAGTTCTTCTTCCACCAGCTTCGGCTCGGCACCCTTGACCAGAGCCTGGCGGGCACGGCCGGAAAACGGCATGTATTGAATGCGCCGCGCCGAGTCGCCGCCGACGTCACCACCGACGATCGGAATTCCTTCGTCGTTGAGAAACTGGCGGGCGAACGCGTAATTGCGCGAGCCGACGTCGGTCAACGCCGAGACCACGTTGCCGCCGCCGAACAACTTGGCCTCGAGCCTGCGGCGGTCGCCGCCGTGCTTGAGGATGTCGTTGATCAGAAGTTCCATCGCGTTGACGCCGTAGCAGCGCGCCTCGCGATCGCCCGCCGTTCCGTCCGGCAGGAGAAAATGATTCATTCCGCCCACGCCCGAAACCGGGTCGCGAATGCAGGCGGCAATGCAGGAACCGAGAATGGTGGTCAGCACCTCCTCGGGGTTCTGCGTCACATAGGTGTCGCCCAGCGTCAATTGAACGTGCAGAAAGCCGTCGCGCGGATTGCGGAATTTCCGCAACGTGCGCTGTTCGTCATCCCTCGGCTTTCTGGACGTTACATTCACGAGAGGGCACCGAAGATCTGTTCGAGTTTCTGTTTCATCACTGCGACGGTGAACGGCTTGACCAGGTAGTTGTTGGCACCGAACTGCGCTGCGCGCTTGACCAGATCGGCATCGGCGCGCCCCGTCAGCAGAATGAAGCCGATTCCCTTCAACTGCGGATCGGATCGGATCGAGCGCAAAAACTCGAGCCCATCCATTTCCGGCATGTTGAAATCCGAAAATACGATGTGCGCCGGCTGCGCCTTGAGAGCCGATAGCGCCTCCGGAGCTTTCGGAAACTCGCGGATATCCGTGAGCCCTATCTGCTGCAGGCAGGATCGCACCAGCGTCCTCATGGTGAGCTGGTCATCGACCACAACGGCCTTGATCTTAGATGCTTGCGGCATGGCGACCTGCTTTCTTACTCCTCAATTCGCACACGTTGAGCACCTCTTGCCCAATCTGCTGCAACGCGAATTGACGTTCGACTGCTCCGATTTCGTAGGCGACTCGCGGCATTCCGTAGACGACGGACGACGCTTCGTCCTGGCCGATGGTCGAGGCGCCGTTCTTGCGCATGGCAAGAAGACCCGATGCCCCGTCACGGCCCATTCCGGTGAGGATGACGCCGACGGCATTATGACGAACCGTGGCGGCGACCGAATTGAACAACACGTCCACCGACGGGCGGTGCCCGTTGACGGCCGGTTCCTGAACCAGGCGGCAGCGCAACGCGCCGACGCCATGAACTTCGAGATGGGCGTCTCCGCCCGGAGCGAGATAGATCTGGCCCGGCGCCAGCACCGCTCCGTCGCGCGCCTCGGTCACCGTCGGCTGGCACAAACGATTCAACCGGTCGGCAAAACTGGTGGTGAAGTGCGGCGGCATATGCTGCGTGATGACCGTCGCCGGACAATTCTTCGGGAAGTGCGACAGCACCTCGATCAGCGCCTCGACGCCGCCGGTCGACGAGCCGATGGCAACCACCGTGTTGCCGGGATCGAAATCCGGCTTGGTCGAAATCACGGGCGGCTCGCGGCGCACATAGGCGCGAACGCGGGCGCCGGCGGCCGTGCGGACCTTCTCGCACAGATCGCGGGCGCAATCCTCGAGATGGGCGGCGACGTTCTCGGTCGGCTTGGCGAAATAGTCCACCGCGCCGATTTCGAGCGCCGACAGCGTGACCTCGGCGCCCCGCTGGGTCAGCGTCGACACCATCACGACCGGCATCGGCCTCAGCCGCATGATTTTCTCAAGGAAATCGATGCCGTTCATGTTCGGCATCTCGACGTCGAGCGTAATGACGTCGGGCGTGAGATCCTTGATCATCTGCCGCGCGGTCGCCGCATCGGGAGCACCGCCGACAACTTCGATGTCCTCATCGCGCGACAGCACGGTCGCCAGAAGGCGCCGGATCGTCGCTGAGTCATCGACTATGAGTACACGAATGCGCTTCATTGTTATGCCCCTTGCCGGCGATAGATCGTCTGCCCGACCAGGTCGTACGGATGTCCGCCAACCGAGATACGCTCGGAATGACCGATGCACAGTGTTCCACCGGGATGCAGGATACCGGCAAAGCGGCCCCACACGGTGTTCTGGGTTTCGTCGTCGAAATAGATCATCACATTGCGACAGAAGATGATGTCGAATTTGCCTCGCATCGGCCACTCGCGCAGCAGGTTCAGCTCGCGGAAACGCACCAGTTCGTGCATGTCCTCGCTGACCTCAAGCTCGGCACCGCCGGAACCCGGCACGATCGTGAACCACTTGCGCCGCAGTTCCTGCGGAATGTCGCCCATCTGGCGTACGGCGTAGATGCCGGTCGAACCGCGACGCAGCATCTCGGGATCGATGTCCGACGCCAGGATGCGCACATCCAGGTCCGCGGCACCGGGCTCGAGCTCCAGGATCGTCAGCGCTATGGAGTACGCCTCCTCGCCCGACGAACAGCCCGCCGACCAAATGCGCACCTTGCCGCCCTTGCGCGCCCCTTCGAGCAATCCCGGCAGCACTCGGGACCGCAGATAATCGAAGTGGTGCGACTCGCGGAAGAAGCGCGTGACGTTGGTCGTCATCGCCGCGATCATCGCCTGACGTTCGTCGATGCCGCTTTCGCCCTGGATCAGGGCGCAGTATTCGCGGAACGTCCTGAGACCGATCGCGCGCAGCCTTTTTGCCAGGCGCGAATAGACCAGATTGACCTTGGTTTCGGTCAGCACGATGCCGGCTTCCGAGTGCACGAGTTCCGCTATCTGGCGGAAATCCGCCCAGGTGAACGGAAACTCGCCGTCCGGGACGGCCAAGTCGCGCGAGTTGGTACCCGTTGCCAAGATCAGCTCCGTATCAGGCAGCGTTTTCCACGAACATGTCACCGGCGCCGCTGAACGACGACGTCAGCTTGGTCATGCCAAGCAACGTCACCATGCGGCCGTCGAGAACCGCGATGCCTTCAACGTAGTCGTTCTGCGACTCGCGCATCACGTCCGGCACCGACTGGATCTCGTTGCGCGACACCGTCAGGATGTCCGACACCGCATCGACCAGAAGGCCGATGGTCCGTTCACCCGAATTGACGACGATGATCACGTGCTTGGCGGTCGCTTCGGTGAGACCGAGGCCGAGACGGGCCTTGAGGTCGATCACCGGCAGCACCATGCCGCGCAGGTTGATGACGCCGCGCACGTAATCCGGCACGTGCGGAAGCGCCGTGGTGTCGGTCCAGCCGCGGATCTCGCGGATGGTCATGATGTCGGCCGCAAACTCCTGGCCGGTGGCAAGGAACGTGATGTACTGGCGGCGTTCCTGTGCCGTATCGTTGTCGTTGCTGCTCATTCTTACGCTCCCAGTGCCTGCTGATATTCCGTCGGCCGTCCACCCGTGCCTTCGCGGCAGCCGGCCACCAACCCGTCGATATCGAGGATCAGCGCGACCCGGCCGTCGCCGAGAATGGTGGCCGCGGCGATGCCGTCGATATGACCGATGTTCGATTCGAAGCTCTTGATCACCACCTGACGCTGACCGACGATGGCATCCACCGCCAGCGCCATGCGACCGACGCCTTCGCTCTCGACCAGGATCACGACACTGTTCTGAAGGTCGTACGAAGCACCCGGAACGCGCAGGAGACGCCCGACGCTGACCAGCGGCACGTAGACGCCGCGAACGTTGAGCAACATGCCGTTGGAACCGAACGCCTTCACGTCCGAGGACTTCGGCAGCAGGCTTTCGATGATGTGCGACAGCGGAAGCACAAAGGTCTGTTCGCCGACCGCCACGATCATGCCGTCGAGGACGGCCAGCGTGAGCGGCAGAGTCAGCGAGAATTTCGAGCCCTTGCCGGTATTGGAGCCGATGGTAATGCGGCCACCGAGGTCCATGATATTGCGGCGGACCACGTCCAGGCCGACGCCGCGTCCGGAAATGTTCGAAACCGTGGTCGCAGTCGAGAAGCCGGGCAGGAAGATCAGATTGTCGATCTCCTCGTCCGACAGGTTGGAATTCGGCGTAATCAAGCCGCGCTCGATCGCTTTCTGACGCACCTTGGTGCGGTTGATGCCGCGGCCGTCGTCGGCCACTTCGATCACGATGCGGCCGCCGCGATGCTCGGCCGACAGCTTGACCGTGCCTTCCGCAGGCTTGCCCGCGGCAACACGTTCCTCCGGCGTTTCGAGACCGTGGTCGACGGCGTTGCGGATCATATGCGTCAGCGGCTCGCCGAGGCGCTCGATGACCGTCTTGTCGACTTCGGTCGCCTCGCCTTCGATTTCGAGGCGCACTTCCTTGCCGGTCTGGGCGGCGGTTTCGCGTACCAGGCGCGGCATCCGCTGGAAGACGCTCTTCACCGGCTGCGTGCGGATCGCCATCACGGCTTCCTGCAATTCGCGCAGCAGATGCTCGAGTTCTCCGAGACCGGCACTGACGGTCTGACCCTGCTGAACCGAGTCAAGAATGCGCTGGCTCAGCATCGCCTGGGTAATCACCAATTCGCCGACCAGATTGACGAGACGATCCACCTTGTCGAGATCGACGCGAATGGTCTGCTTGATGACATCGACCGTCGTCGCCTTGGTCTCGGTCGGCGTCGCGACTTTCTTTTCTTCGGGCTGTGCTTCCGCAGCAGGCATCGCAGCCGGCTCGTCGTCGTCGAGCGACGGCAGGCCGGGCGCGGAAATCATGGCAGGCGCCGCTGCAGGCTCCGGCGTCTCTTCGGTGATCTCGAGATCGCAATCGCCCGAGACGAATTCGAAGACTTCCTCGACCTTGGTGCGATCGGGGCAATCCCGCACCACCACGTCCCAGGAGAAATAGGCCTGTTCGGGCTCCAGCGCCGACAATTCCGGCAGCTTCGACAGATCGGCCGTGACCTCGATCGGGCCCAGCATGCCGAGCTCGCGGATCAAAAGGTATGGCTCGTTGGCCTTGGCATAGAGCGCGGCGTGCGGCCCAAACCGGACGTGCCAAACCGGGCACGGCGGCGCAACAGGCTCTTCGTCACCGATATCGATCATGACGGGCGCGAAGGCGAGACCTTCGAACTCGGCGGGAGCCGGTGCGCCGGCATCCTCGGGCTCCTCGCCCGTGAGCTTGGCAAGCTCGGCCTTGACCTCGGCATCATCGACCGCAGCGCCGGTTCCGTTACGAGCGGCCGCCACGTGGTCGGAGAGCTTATCGCCGGCGCGCAGCAGGACCTTCACGACATCCGGTGTCGGGTCCAATTTGCCCGAACGGACGAGGTCCATCGCGGTTTCGAAAACGTGGGAGAAACCCACCAAAATTTCAAACCCGAAGGCGCCCCCGCCGCCCTTGATCGAATGCACCGCGCGGAACACGGCATTGATCGTTTCGGAGTCGGCTTCGCCGGTCTCCATGGCGATGAGGCCTTCCTCCATCGCCAGGAGCAGCTCGTCGCACTCCTGAAAGTAGGTTTGTTTGATGGCTTCCATGGGATCCATGGCGAAACGTCCTATGGAGAGACCCTGCGAATGGCAGCGAGAAGTTTTTCGGGATCGAACGGTTTCACGATCCAGCCGGTGGCGCCTGCATCGCGAGCGCGCATCTTCTTGGCCGGTTCGCTCTCCGTGGTGAGAACAAGGATCGGCGTCATCTTGTTTGCCGAACCGCGGCGTACGTGCTCGATAAAGCCGTAGCCGTCCATACGCGGCATGTTGATGTCCGTGATGATCACGTCCACCACGCCGGCTTTTTCGAGGACTTCCACCCCATGAACGCCGTCGTCCGCTTGAATCACGGTGTGTCCGGCGCCACTCAGCGCCAGTCGCAGCATGTCGCGCATTGTACGCGAATCGTCGACCGTTAGGATCGTTTTGCCCATGTTACTTGCTCAGCTCTAGTGCGTTCATCAAACCGAGAACCGTTGCGGTTTCCCGGAAGGCTTCCGAGGGATTGCTTATCGAGAGCGCCGCGCCCCCCGCTTTGGCGAAGGCCGTCATGCCGGCGACAAGCACCTGCAGGCACGGCGACGAAATTCGCTGCACCGCCGACGCATCGACGGTCAGTCCGATCCCGGACCCCAGTGCCTGTTCAAGACGTTGTTTCAATGGTCCCGCTTCTGTCAGATCGGCGACCGCGGGTAAAATCACGCTCTCGCTCACGTTTTCCCCTGTCTCTTGCATCGCTCAGTGTCCCCACCAATCGTCAAGAATTCGTCCAACGCCGGTCGCCGGACCCGGCGCCCTGCATAGGTTTAATCCGGTGACGGTAAACATTCCGATTGACCCCGGAGCCCCCGCCATTCCGCAGCGTGCACCATCGGGAGATACCAAGCTGTTAACTCGACCGGCCGCAATTATTGCCAAGTTCTTAATGGCGATGTCTGTGGTGCCCATGGGATTGTGGATATCGCTTGCGGTTTCGGTCCTCAAAGCATCATCCATTCGGCAAGATCGCCATCGCGCGCGGCGCCAGCGACATGTAGGTCGAGCAACCGGCTCCCAAGATCGAACGCCGGCGATACGGACGACGAATACATAGCCCCACTATCCCTATGCCGCGGACCGGATACGAACGCCCGGAGCCGATGCTGAAAATCCTCGGGCACTAACTGCCCTTCGTTGAGGAAATTGCGCCCGTGGGATTTACAATCCGTGTAAAGAAGAGACGATGACTGAGATTTTTTGAAACAATTTTGTCCCACCCCGGCAACCATAACGCGCGTGCGACGGTGCCAGTATCACGGTCATTGCTACTCTCGAGCCGCGGGAGCGTTAACGGGCATTCGAAACGCCGCCAATTCGTCCGTCCACGTAGTATTGCTTACCGGGGAAAGTACTGATGTGGCGAAAGGCGACAAGTTCCGCGGCGATAGCACCCAATTAACCATGGGCCCGTAGCCTCGTTGCAGCGCCGCATCGGCGGCAATCGCAGCGAGGACCATCAATGAAGACCATCACCAAAACTTTGGTCGCGGCGTTCTTGGCCGGTACATCGGCTTCGGCATTGGCGGCGTCTCCCGATGCGCGACTGCAAGCGCTTCAGGATCAAATCACGGCGCTCAGCAAGCAGATCGACGACATCAAGGCGGACGCGCAGAAACAGGATGCAGCGCTCAAGGCGCAGCAGGACGAAGCCAAGGCGCGCGAAGCGGATGCCAAGAAGGCCGCTGCAACGGCAAAGAGCGTTGCCAAGCCAGGCATCGCCAACGGCCGCCTCAGCATCGCCTCGTCCGACGGCGACTTCAGCGCTTCCATCCGGTCGCTGTTGCAGACCGATTTCGGCTATTACATGCAGGGCGGCGGCGCCAAGTCGCTGCCGACGGCCTACGGCCCCGATCTTTCCAGCGGCGTCAACCTGCGCCGCGTTTTCCTCGGCCTGCAAGGCAAGGTGTTCGGCGACTGGTCGTACTACTTCCTCTACGACTTCGGCGGTCCCTCCGTCGAGCAGCAAGGCCACATCCTGTACGCCTATCTGCAATTCGACGGTTTCGCGCCGTGGGCGATCAAGGTCGGCGCCTATGCGCCGCCGATCAACATCGAAGACTCGACGGCGTCCGCCGATCTCTTGTTCTTCGAACGCAATTCGCCCTCCAACCTGCAACGGAATATCGCAGGCGCGGAAGGGCGCGACGCCATCTCTGTGATCTATGCGGGCGAGCGCCTGTTCGGCGCCGTGTCGCTGACCGGCAACAAGGTCCAGGACGGCTCCAAGGCGCTGGCGGCGGCCGGCGCGACGGCGACGCCGAACTATGACGAACAGGCGGCCGTGGCCGGACGCATCGCCTATATGCCGATATCGACGGCCGATGCGCACTGGATCATCGGCGTCAACGGGCTGCATGTCTTCAAGTTGCCCGATCTGGTTCCGACCGGCGCAAACAATCTCTCGAACACGCCGGGCTTAACCGCGCGCAGCACCTATAGTCTAGCTGATCTGCCGGAGTTTTCTGTCGATTCCAACGGCACCCAACTCGTCAGCACCGGCGCGATGGCGGCCGGCCATGTCACGAGCTGGGGCCTGGAGACGGCGGGCAACTACCAGAACTTCTACGGCCAGGCCGGCTACTACAGCTATGCCGTCAAGCGCTCGCCGATAGCCTACAACGTCTATAGCGCGGCCAGCACCTTTGCCGCCCAGACGGTACAGCCCTCCGACAATACGTTCAGCGGCTGGTACGTGCAGGGAAGCTGGGTCCTTACCGGCGAAAGCCACGTCTATAACGCCGCAAGCGCATCCTTCGGCGCGCCCAAGCCGGCCAAGAACTTCTCGCTCAAGGACGGCACCTGGGGCGCCTTCGAACTGGCGGCACGCTTCAGCGACTTGGACCTCAACAGCCACACCGGCAATACCGACAACGTCGTGAGCGCCTGGACCGGCACCAGCAAGACCTACACCTACTACAACACGGTACGCGGCGGCGAACAGAAGATCGTTACGGTCGCCCTCAACTGGTATCTCAATCCGGCGATCAGGATGGCGCTGCAGTACCAATATATCGACGTGTCGCGGCTCCAGACGCCTGCGGCGGTGACGACTACGGGAACGCCGACGCTGCCCGCACTGAAGGGCGGTCAGAAGTTGAACACGCTGGGAATGCGCTTCCAGTTGTCGATTTAGTTGTCGCGCTTTCGGACGGAAAACCGGATGCCACTTTTCCTGAAAGCGCTCTAGGCGCCCAATTCCGACAGCAACCGCTCGACCAACGGGCGGTAGCTGCTGCCGAACAGGCGCAAGTGAACCAAAGCCGGCCACAGGCGGTAGATCAACAGCCGCTCCCTGTGGCCGGCTTCCGTTTTTCCGTACGCCGAGAAAAACGCCGGCGGCGGAGCATCGAACATCTGCAGCATGGCGACATCGACCAACCCGTCGCCATAATAGCAGGCGGGATCGATCAGGCCGCTGACCCTGCCGTGCGCCGCCAGAACGTTGCCGCCCCACAAATCGCCGTGCAACAGCGACGGCGGCGGATGCTTCGGCAGTCGATTGGGAAGATCGGCCGCCAACGCTTCCAGACGTTTCGCCACACCATTGCCGACAAAACGGGCGTTGTTGACGAGGCGATGCTCGCCCCAGAACGACGGCCAATCCTCGGCCCAGGTATTGACGATGGCGACCGGGCCGAACGCGTAATCGCAATCCCAGCCGTAGCGCGGGCCAACGGCGGCGTGAAGCGTCGCAAGCACACGGCCGAGATCGGACCAAGCGGAGGAAAGCGCACCGCCATCGTCGACCACGGAGAGCACCAGCACCGTGTCGTCCGCAGCGAGAACATCGGGGGCCGGCGCTCCGGCAGCCTTGATCGCGCGTACCATGGCGGCCTCCGTGCGCGGGGCCGGACCGGTCTTGACGATCGCCTCGCGACCGTCGGTGAGGCGCAAGCGGACAATCTGCGACAGCGAACCACCGCCCATGCCGGTCACATCGGCGATCGTGCCGCCGAGCAACGCCGCACCGCGCCGGCCGAGATCGTTCATGCCTCCGCCTTTAGCTTGGCCGCGAGCGCCTTTGCCGCGGCCGTGACATCGGCCCAGGTGACTTCGAAGTCCGGCAAGGCGCCATACCAGGGATCGGACACGGCCTCGCCTTCGCGGCCCGGCACATGATCGAGCAACAAGCTCAGTTCGGCAGTGCCATCACGCGGCGCGAGGCGCTGAAGATCGGCAAGATTCTCGAAATCGAGCGCAATGATGTGCGTGAAACGGCGGAAATCGGCTGCCGTGACCTTGCGCGCCTTATAGCCGGAAATATCGACACCATGGCGCTTGGCCGTGGCGATGGCGCGGCGGTCGGGCGGCTCGCCGGCATGCCAGCCGCCGGTACCGGCGGAGTCGATCTCGATATCGAGACCGATGCGCTTGGCCTCCGCGCGAAACGCCGCCTCGGCCAGCGGCGAACGGCAGATATTCCCCAGACACACGAACAGGACGGATGGTTTCGGCATGGATTTCTGCAGCTAGTTACCTCACCGTCCATAATCGATCACCCGCGGATACGCAAAACTGCATTTCCCGGATCGAGATGCGCGAACATTACGAGTACGCGTACATCCATCTATGACAGCGGCTCGTCTCCGGCTGGTTTGGCCTGCCCCGGATCGTAATAGAAACGCTCTTCGACAATCTTGTCGCCGTCCCAGCGCTGATAGGCCAGTTCGTCCCGATAGAAAGACGTGCCGTCCTTGCCGACGAACTCGAATATCCAGCGGATCACGACGCGATCGTCCGACACGAATACCGGACGGACGCAACGCGAATGCATCCGAGCCAACCGTGCCATGACGGCGCGCTCCCGTTCTACAAGAGCGGATTTTCCGCGCCGCAGCGGCAACAAATTCTCCTGCATCGTCGCTTCATCGGCGTAGAAGCGCTCGATCGCTTCGTCATGCTTGTTGCTTTCAACCAGAGCGATGAATTGTTCCAGTACGATCCGATCGGGCATCGCATCCTCGCTATGTCACGACTTGGAAATAGGGAGCGAAGAGAAATTCTTCAAGGCGAGAACCGCCGGAAGGGAAAATCCGCTCAATACTCGAACTGGTAGCTCAGCCCGATGCTGTCGCCCTGGTCACGTAAGGGTGTCGAGGTCGTGTTGGCGGCACGCGGGCCGGTGTTGACCTGGGCCTGGACCTTCAGATGCCGGGTGAGATCGACCTGCACTGTCGCCTTGGTGCCGCCCGACAGATCCTGCTGGGCGCCGATATAAACGTTGCGCAGCACGTACTTGCCGGCCTCAATGCTGGTCGCGCCGAGGCCGCTCGCTCCGCTCTGACTATTGGAACCCACAGCCAGACGGTCGAGACCGAGGCTCTTGCGGATGGTGCCGACCGGATCGATGCCGCCGCCTCCGCCCGACAGCGTCGCCGCCGCCTGCGCCACGCTGGCAAGCTGCATCGCCGACAGCGACTTGGAACTCTGCTGGAACAAGAGCTGGGCGAGAATCTCGTCCTGCGGCATCGAGGGGGTGCTCGACAGCGCGATCTTGGGCTGGCTGGCGGTGCCGGTGATTTTCAGCGTGGCGGTGATGCCGCCCGATTCCTGCTGCGCCACGAGATCGAGGCCGGGATCGATCCGGCTGCGCAGCGCCTGACCGTTGAAACTGATGGTGCCGGACGTGAAGGTCAGATTGGCACCCGCCAGAGAAAATGTGCCGCGGCGCATTTCCAACGCGCCCAGCACTTGCGGCGCACCGGTCGTCCCGCCGATCTTGAGGGCGCCCTGAAATTCGGCTTCAAGGCCGCGGCCGCGCACGAAAATCTGCCCCGGCGAGCGGAGGGTCAGGTCGAGTGTAATGCGGGTGGTCTTGGGCGGCGGCGCCGGCGGTCCACTGGAGCGGCTGCGGCGCACGTTGAGCGTGGCGACTTCCTGCGGGAATTTCTCCGGGATGTTGATGTTGCCGTTCAGAATGCGCAGCGTGCCCGACAGCGTCATGCCGTCGCTCAAATGCCCCTGCAGCTTGAGGTCGGAGTCGAGATTGGCGGTGAAAAGATCGCTGGTAATCGGACGCGCATTCGACGCCTTGAACGCGATGTCGACCGGCATACCCTTGGCCGCAAGATCGACCGTTCCGCTGCCGTTGACGGTTCCGGGGCCGGCTTTGGCGGTGAATTTGGTCAGCCGGATGGCGGAGCCTTGGGCATCGGCGACAGCTTCGATATCGGTCAGATTGAGGCCGCGGGTGTAATCCTGGATTTTGCCGCCGGTGAGCGTCGCCTGACCGACCACATTGGGCTTTGACGACGTTCCCGTGACCGCAACATTGAGAACGATCTTGCCGCGCACATTCTGCCCGACCGATGCAAGACCGGACAGAATGACCCCAAGATCGGCCGTGCCGTTGGCCCGCACGTTCATCGAGCCCTTGGACGGAATGGTTCCGCCCACGGTGAGCTGCATCGCCTTGCCTTCGACGAAGGTGGCGGCGAATTTGAGCCCATCGGCGTAATCGATCGTGGCGGGCGCAGCGAGCGTAACGGTCTGATCCCGCCAAACGCCTTCGAAACGGCTCACGGTGACATGCTGCGCCTTGGTATTGGCGGACGCATTGACAGCAACGGTAAAGGACTGGCCGTCGGTGGTGGTCACGTCGGTATTGGCGGCAATCGCCAGTGCGTCCATGGGACCGCTGACGCGGACCGAGGCCGAGCCGCTTGCGGCGTCCGTCGAAAAGCGCGGCGCGGTCAAAGTGAGCGATAAAACCGGCGATCCAAATGGATTGGCGACGTTGCCGCCGAGATCGACGCGCTCGAACGTCGCGCCACCCGCGGAGAGCCCGGCGACGCTGGCACGGACTGCCGCCGTATTGCCGCGGAATTCGGTGCGCGCATCGAGGCTGCCGGTCAGGGCCGTGCCGACCAGCGGCGCGAAATCGGCAAGCCGCTGCACGCGCAACGCGACGGCGCCTTGCGGAGTCGTGCCGGCGATCACCAGAGAGCCGCGCGCATGGGCACTGCGCCAGCTGGCATCGGCGATGTCGACCTTCCACTGCTTGGCTTTGGTTTGCGCGATATCGGTCCGCACCGACACCGGCGAACCATCAAAACGGCCGGATGCGCGGATCCGGGCGGATTTCAGATCGGGCAGACCCTCGGCGTGCGCGCTAAAGGTGACGGCCTGCTTTGCCATACCCTTGGTGGCGGCGCGCGCGCTGCCTTCCATCGATAGCGTCCCGTTACCCGCCGGTCCGGAAAGGCTGGCGCGCAGGTTCAGCGTTCCGATCAGCGTCGGCGCCAAACGCGACAGATCGGAGAAAGCGATGTCGGCGACAAACGACTGCTGCGTGCCCGACGTACCATGCACATCGGCCTTGATGGCGGCGGCCGCGAGGGTCGCCTTCAGCGCCAAAACGTTCGCGTTCATCGTCGCATCGGCCGAGAACTTCGCGTTGCCGAGAAGGCGGGCCGGAACGCTGTCGCCGCGCGCCGCAACGGTGCCGTCGGCCTTGATCTCGGTGTCGGTTGCGGTACGGCGGAAATCGGCGGCGAGCGTCGCTCGGCCTTCGATTGCAAGACCGGTGAGCCCGGCGAGCCCCTTCAGCGACGGCGCTTCGAGCCGGAGCCAGCCGGTCATCGGCGTCCGCGTGGTAGCGCGCGCCGACGCCTTCAACAGCGGATGCGCAAGCGTGAGCCGCACGGGGCGATCCGGAGCGGCCAGATCGGCCTCCGCGTTGACGACAACCGGCTCCGAGGCGAAGGCGCCGCTCTTCTCTCCCGGAAGTATCAGTCCGACCACGGTGCCCTGCAGATTTGCCTTCCCGCCGGTACCCGTGAGTATGGCTTCGAGCGCGGCCAGGCGCGTACCGCTCGCCTTCAGATCGGCGATCTTCATCCTGGCGTCGATATCGGGCTTGGCAAACGGGCCATGCATATGGCCGCGCGCCGAGATCATCCCCCAGGACAGCGTTTTGCTGGGCGTCATCGCGGGCGCCACGACCGAGAAGTCGATATCGGCCGACGAGGCTTTGAGATCGAGCACGCCGCCGCCGGACACGTCGAGCAATCCGGCGCCAAGATCGAAATGCACGTCGTTGGCGCTTCCCCGAGCGCCGGCCCGTGCGCCAATCGTCACCGGACCGAGATCGGGAAGCCCAAACAGTCCGCCGACCAGACCGTCGCCACTCTCCTTGATCTCGATAGTGCCGCGCGCAATGTCGTCGACGATACCGGCGTGAATTTCATACCGGCCGGGTCCATCGAGACGGCGGATGGACAGATCGGCCTTCACGTTGTGGCGCGAGGCGTAATAGAGCTTGCCGGAAGCCGACAGCGCGGCGCGGCGACCGAGGACGGAGGAAGCGACCTCCACACGCGGTAGATCGATGGCTCCGATATCGATGATGGTGGTGGAAGTGCTGGTGGTCTGGGACGGAATCTCCCGGCGGACCACGACGACCTTGTCGGCCGCAATCCGTTCGATCCGGAGATGACTGCCGAGTGCCGACAGCAGATGCCAATCGAGCGCGGCGCCCTCGACGACGAGCCAGGTGCCGCCGGAATCGCGCACCTCGACCTTGCGCGCCTTCAGATGGTTGGGCGTGCCCGACAAGCCCCGGATCGCCACTTCGCCGCCCGACAAGGGCTCGATCGCCCACGCCAGAATGGCATGGCCCGGCGGGGTGTAGAGGCAGAACAGGACGAACAGGATCAGTCCGCCGACGGACGATCCGGCAATTACCAGAGTGCGCCTTGTCCAGAGGCGCTTCACCCACGTCGGCAGTTGCGAAAGCATCAAAACGCCTGGCCGATGCTGATGTAAATTTCGAACGCGTCTCCGTTCGGGACTTTCGTCACGGGCACTGCGATATCGGCCCGAATCGCCCCGATCGAAGTATAGTAACGCGCACCAACACCTGCCCCCACCTCAACGCTGCCGTTGAACGGGAGGCTGTCGGCGCTCGCTTGTCCTGCATCAACGAACGCGGCGAAACCGTAATCGCTCCATAACCGCTGGCGATATTCCAAGGACACGGCATCGACGGAGGCCGCTCCCATGGGATCGCCGTTCGCGAAATGCGGTCCGATCGACTGATAGCGGAAGCCGCGCACCGTACCCGAGCCGCCGGCATACAGGCGCTGGTCCGGCGGCAGGTCGAGATTTTTGCCGCCTTGGATCGAGCCGAGCAGCGCCCTTGCGGCGATCACCGACCGGCCGTCACCGCTGATGTCGAAATACATCGACCCGGACGCCTGCAACACGGCAAAGAGAAGCGTCTTGTTGCCGAACGCCACCGTCGGGGCCACCGAAATCGCGGCACGCCCGCCCTGGACCGGATCGGCAAGCGGATCCTTGAGCTTGGTGCTGTCATAGGCAGCCGTCACCGGCAGCGCCAGCAAGTCGTAGGAATAGTCGAGGTTCTGCTGCGAGACCTGATCGTGGGTGTAGCTGAGACCGGCGGAGCCGCTCCACAACGTCGAGAATTTCTTGCGCGCGAAAATGCCGAAGGTTTCCGCGGTCTGGGAATAGGCATCGAGATGCTGCTTGATCGCGGCGACGTTGACTTCCAATTCCTGATCGTCACGCAGAAAGCGCGGTTTGATGAACTGGCCGCTGAGGTCGTAGCCAATTCCCGCCGTGGCCGTGCCCCCGAGCCCGATACCGGAGGCGGCCAGATTGAGCTGCTCGCCATTGCCGAGCAGATTGCGATGGGACCACTTGGCCGACAGGCTGACGCCCAGATCGGTGGAGTAGCTGCCCGACAGCGCCACGGCGTGCTTGCGACGCTCCTTCACGTCGAACGTGAGCGGAACGGTATCGTCCGTTGCCGCGTCTTTCACGGCCTCGACCGAGACTCCCGAAAACACGCCCAGACCCACCAACTGCAATCGGGCCGCTTCGATCTCACTCGGCTGGTAGAGGTCGCCGGGGTGGATGGTGAGGCTGTCGCGCGCATAGCTCTCGTTGACGTCTTTGAGACCGACGAACGAGATCGTCCCGATGCGCATCTTGCGTCCGGGGTCGACGGCATAGGAGATATCGAGCGTATTGGCCGCATCGTCGGCGAAGGCAGAGGGCGTATCGACCTTGGCAAAAGCGTAGCCGTGCTCCTGCAGCGTCGTCAGCAGCGCGCCCTGCCCCGCCAGCACCCGCGAAGCAATCGCCGGATCGCCCGATTTGATGCCCAGGATCCGCTCGGCGTCGAGCCCGTCGGGAAGCGTGCCTTCGACCGAAATGCGCCGAAGCGTATATTGCGGGCCACGGTCGATGACCGTCTTGACCTCGACCGTCTGGCCCTGCGGCACCTTTTCCAGGAGGTCGGGCAGCGTCTTGTCGGCAATGTCGTGGTCGGCGACCGTGATATGAATGTAGGACTTGTAGTAGCCGAAGCTCTCCATCACAGTCACGAAGCGGCCGTAGTCGCCACGGGCGCGGTCGATCAAAGCGAAAGGCGGTGCCGGGGTCTTGTCGCGCAAGCTGATGAGCAGCGAGGAATCCCGCAGCGCGGCATCAACCGCATCGTCCCCGGTCTCGGGATTGACGAGCGTGTAGCCCTGCGGGTCGGCCGCCCAGGCGGAGGCAGCCAAAAGAATACCGGCAAGGGCGGAGGAGAAACGGCGCATATTTCCACTTAGGCGCAAAATCCGCCTTTTGTGAAGGCCCAAACGCCGTCCTCACCGTCTTGCGACCGCCCTACCTTACGTTTTCGAAATCAAGCCGCCATCCGGGGACGATGGAAGAATAATGCCTGGCCGATGGTCGCCCGCACCGTGTCGCGCGAAAACGGTTTGGTAACCAGATAGGTCGGCTCGGGACGCTGTCCGGTGAGCAGGAATTCCGGGTAGGCGGTGATGAACACCACCGGCACGTCGAGGTCCGCGACGATGGCCATCGCCGCATCGACGCCGGACGAGCCGTCGGCGAGCTTGATGTCGGTGAGGATGAGTTCGGGCCGGCGCTGGCGCGCCAGGCGCACCGCGTCGTCGCGCGTCGCCGCGATCCCGACGACGTGATGACCCAACTCGTTCACGAGATTCTCGAGATCGAGCGCGATGATCGCCTCGTCCTCGATGATCAACACGCGCGATTGCAGGTTCTGGTCGAGGGAGAGCAACGCGGCATCGATCTCCTCCTGCACCTCGTGCTCGGAGGTCTCGAGGATGTAGGCGGCTTCCGCCACCGTGAAGTCCTCGATCGAGGTGAGCAGCAATGCCTCGCGATTGTCCGGCTGCAGTGCCTGCAGACGCTGTTCGACGGAGGAATCAACACTTGCCTCTTCCTCACCGGGAAGATGGATACTGGACGTCCATAGTTCGTGGAACAGACGATACAGGCCAAGCCGCGGCGGCACGCCTTCCGGCAGGCGCATGTTGCCGTCGAGCAGCGATTCCAGGAGGACCCGCACGTAAGTGTCACCCGTCGGCTGCGAACCGGTCAGTGCCCTGGCGTAACGGCGGAGAAACGGAAGGTGAGGTCCCAGCGTTTCAGTCATGGTCATACAATTACCCTTCCCCAGTGGCAGGAGCCCACGGCTCCCAGATAGTTCCTAAAGTCGTGTCGAAAAACTCTGTTCCGAACCAGGAACAAAAAAGCGGCTTGGTTGTTATCTTGGCTGGCAACCGACCGGCGGCGCCGTTGTTTTCGATATTTGCGGTCAGAGGGCCTTGATGGACAACAAGCAGCAGCAACGTACTTCTTCGACGCTAGAGCGTCCTCCGCTGGAAGCCAACGAGGCCGACGGCAAAGACAGCGCTCGCCAATACAAGGCGCACCAGAAAGCCATTACGCGGGGGTTGCGCAATTTTTTCAACAGCGTGGCCGCCGAACCCGTGCCCGACGAATTCATGACGCTGTTGCGCAAAATGGATGAGGGCAAATCGGAAGAATGAGCCGCCCCCTCGAAAAACCCCGCACACCCATGCCGGCCGACCCGCATTCCTTCCGCGACGGCCTGGTCGAGATGATACCTATATTGCGCGCTTTTGCCCGCTCGCTCTGCGGCCAGCGCGATCAGGCCGACGACTTGGCGCAGGAAACGCTGGCGAAGGCATGGCAGGCCCGCGACAAATTCCAGCTCGGCACCAACCTGAAAGCTTGGCTGTTCGTCATTCTCCGCAACGAATTCTACTCCAACCACCGCCGCGCCAAGACGGCCGCCGACTATAACGCGGCCTACTCGCATGCCAGCGAGGGCGCCGAAGCGGAGCAACACGCCCGCCTCGATCTCACCGACCTTATGCGGGCGTTCAGCCAGCTTCCGTCGGAGCAGAAAGAGGCGCTGATCCTGACCGCCTCGGAATTCTCCTATGACGAGGCCGCACAGATCTGCGGCTGCGCCGTCGGGACGATCAAGAGCCGGGTATCGCGGGCCCGCAAGCAGCTCCAAACCCTGGTGGAAGGGACATCGGGACAGCTTCCCGGTCGCCACGACAGCGCCGCCGCTACCGCCGACGATCTCGCTGACGCCCTCTTCCGTAAGGTGCGGGAGGCGAACGCGGAGAAATTGCCGCGCTGACCTTCAGGGGGACGAGTGCCTACTTCCATCCGCCCGCGGCTGTTGCTGTTCGTCGGCTTGGCGCTGGCGCCGATCGCACTCGCCAGCATGATTCAGGCGATCCTGAATTTCCGGGCCTACCAGCGCGAGACCGACCACATCCTGGTCCAAACCGCGCTTTATGCCGCCTACAGCGAGCAGAATATCTTCACCCGCGCCGAGCAGCTGCTGCATTCGCTGGCGCGCAAACCCGACCAGACCAAGACTACCCCGGACTGCTATCGCGAGCTGTCGGATGCGCTGGTCGGCGCCATGCCGATCATCAATCTCACACGCGTCGATACTGACGGACACATTATCTGCATGGGCGCGGTATCGCCGGATACACAGATCTTTACACATCTTGCGTGGTGGGATGTCTTGCGCAAGAGCGACCGCATTGTCGTGGGCAACCAGTTCTCCAGCAAGATCCTCAAGCGGACGGTGCTGCCTATCGCCCTGCCGATCCATGACGCGGAAGGACGTTTCGCCGGCGCCATCAGCGCATCCGTCGATCTCGACTGGCTGGAAAGCGCGCCGCAAGTCACCAAGCTGCCCGAAGGCGCGCTGTCGATGATCGTCGACGGCGGCGGCAAGGTTCTCGCAGCCAACCGTGCCATTCCCCCGGATCTGCCGGGTGCCGTACTCGCCAAGCGTAAAGAGACACAAGAGCGCGTCTTTACCGTGAACAGCGACGCCGGCAAGCGCTGGCGCTGGGTGGCCGAGCCCATCGGGATTTCCGACAAATACGTCGCGTTCGGCATTCCCGAACCCCGGCTGCTCGGCACGTTCCGCTTCTATCTGCTGGCGGATGTCCTTCTGACACTGGCAATCGTGGCGGCGACCTGTGCCGCAATCTGGCTCGGCACCGAGTGGCTGGTGGTGCGCTGGACGATCTACCTGAAGCGCGTTGCGGTGGCTTACGGCCGCAACCATTTCACCCTATCGCTCGACGATATGAGAAGCGCTCCGGAAGAATTCCGGCTGCTCGGCCGCGAGATGAAGCGCATGGCGATGGCGATCCAGGATCGCGACCGCAACCTGAGCCAGGCGCTGGAGCAGCAATCGGCGATGACCCGCGAGATTCATCACCGGGTGAAGAACAACCTGCAGATCGTCTCCAGCCTGATCGCCATCTACGCCCAGAACATCGCCAATCCGGTGGCCAAAAGTGCCTTCCGCCAGATCATCGCCCGCGTAGACGCGCTGACCCTCATTCAGCGCCAGATCGAGAAGAACGAGAGCGACCCCACCCTCAACATGCCGTTGCTATTCGAACATCTTGCCGATCAGATCCGCACCCTCGCCGCGGAAAACAATCAGGTATTCCGGCTGACCCTCGAAATCGAGCCGCGATGGCTGCCGCCCGATATCGCCACCCCGATCGTGCTGTTCGCAATCGAAGCTCTCAGCTTCGACATTTTTCTGCCGTGGCCGGATACCCGCACGCGCAAGGTGCAGCTGGCGTTCTTCGACAGTCCAACCGAATATGTCCTGCGCATCGAGGACGCCACCGCTGGCGCCCTGCCCACGCCGGGTTCGCTGTCGTCCCGCATTCTCAGAAGCCTTGCCGACCAGTTGCGCGGACGCTACGCGATCGAGGTCGATCCCGCCGGGGGCGACATCCTCACACTGCGCATCCCGCACGACAACAGTCAGCCGATACGGGACGAAGAGGACACCAACGTCTACGCCCTGGCCCGCCAGCGGCAGAGCTAGCGCTCCGCCCGCTCCCTGGGGATACGCAGGACTATCACGGCGCCTTCGGGCTGCCACTCGATCTGCAATGTACCGTTGAGCTGCCCTTCCACCGTGCGCACGGATAGCACGCTGCCGAAGCCTTGCCGGGTCGGACGTCCGGCTATGCGAGGTCCGCCGCGTTCGGTCCAGACGAGTTCGACGAAATCGCCGGTCTCGCGCGTCGACACGGAGAGCTTTCCGGACGGTGTCGAAAACGCACCGTATTTTGCCGCGTTGGTGGTGAACTCGTGGAGCACCAGCGCCAGACTGGCCGTGGTATTGGCATCGATCGAAACGTCGTCGCCCGCAACAACGACATTGGCGTCTTCGCCGCTCTCGATCACATAAGGCGCGACAATGGCGTGAACGAGCGTATGCAGCGTGGTGCTTTCGGCGCCGCCGCCGGCAACATCGGCCGCCGTCTTGCGCGTAAGGTCGTGGGCGCGCGAATAGGCGCCGAGCCGCTCCTGCACGGCACGGGCCATGGCCTTCGGGTTCTGGGCCGAGCGCGCCGACAGGCCGATCAGTCCGCCCGCCACGGCCAGAACGTTCTTAACGCGATGGCTCATCTCATTGAGCACCAGCGTCTGATGCTCGCGAATGCGGATCTGATCGGAGATATCGCGCGCGATCTTGGATGCGCCGATGATCCGCCCCGAGCGGTCGCGCAACGGCGATACGGTCAGCGCAATCGGAACCAGCGTCCCGTCCTTGCGCTTGCGCCATGTTTCGTAGCGCGCGACCGGCGTGCCGTTGCGGATCGAGGCAAGAATGGCTTCTTCTTCCTGCCGCCGATCGTCCGGGATCAGGATCATAATCGGGCGACCGATCGCCTCGGCGGCGCTGTAGCCGAACAGCCGTTCCGCAGCCCGGTTCCATGTGATGACGGTGCCGCTCAGATCCTTCGAGATGATGGCGTCCTCGGAACACTCCACGATCGCGGCCAGCCGCTGTTCGAGATACGCTACGCGGCTCTGTTCCCCTAACTCCAAAAGCACATTCACACCGCCAATCACCGTTTCTCCCTGAAACATGGGCGTCGTGTAGATCAGGATCCGCAGCAGCGTTCCGTCGGGCCCATCGATGAGACCTTCCGCTCCGCGGATGGGTCGGCGCTCCTTGATCGCGATCGACATCGGGCTTTCGTGCATCGGTGTGCCATCGGGCCAGTAGAGCTGGCGCGCACCCGTCCAAGCCCCGTCGGTCGGCTCCGCGCCAAACAGCGTCGCCGCGACCGCATTGAAACAGACGATTTTGCCCACGGCGTCCGTCGTGTAGATCGCCATCGGCAGCGCATCGAACACATCTGCCAGCAAGCCAAGGCGATCTGCCGCCGTCAGCAGCCACTCCTCGCAAGGGTCCGAGTGCTGCAATCCCATTTCGCTGACGTCCAACGTCGTTCCTCAATCCGCAATATTCTACGCACTACCACCGATCACGCAGGACTGGCGGCTTCCGCACAGGACAGGAGTCGCATAGCGGAACTAATCAACTCTAGCCGCGCTCAGCGAACGCTGTCTCCTGTGGCATTGTGCGGGTGCTGTGACCTTTTTCGGACGCATTCTGACAGTGTCCGCAGCGACAGGAGGAACCGCACACACTGTTCGGGGATTTTGTTCGAGACTATTCGAGCAAAGGACCTTGCACATGTTCAGATGGGCATTGGCGTTCTTTATTCTGGCGTTGGTAGCGGCATTTCTCGGCTTCTTTGCGATGGCAGGCTTGGCCGCGGAAATCGCCAAGTTGCTCCTCCTCGCATTCGTCGTTCTCCTGGTTATCAGCCTGGTTACCGGCCGCACCCGCGGGGGAACTCCACCGTTATAATCGTCCGGAACCGCCCCCGAGGCGGGACGTTGTAGAACCGCGAGCGGGAATTCGATACGGCCGCCCAGCCCCCTTCCCAAGACCGTTCGGGAGCCCGCTCGTTCCTCCCCCGATAGAATCCCATGGCACGCAAGGCGGCTAAATCCAAACCGGTGGCGCATCGGGCAGCAAAAGGCGGTGCCACGCTTGCCAACCGCCCCATTTGGTCGGGAAATCTGCGCTTATCGCTTGTGAGCTGTCCCGTGGCGTTGTTCGGCGCCGTCAGCCGGCGGCGTGACATCGCTTTCCATCTCATCAATCCGGCCACCAACAACCGCATACGGATGGTCCCGACAGATCCGGATTCGGGACCCGTGAACCGCTCGGATCTCGTCAGAGGGTACGAATTCGAGAAAGACCGCTACGCCATCGTCACCAACGATGAGCTCAACGCGGTCAAGCTGGATACGACCGACAATCTCGACATCGAGTTGTTCGTGCAGGCCGCGGCTATCGACCGGCTGTTTTGGAACGAACCCTATTACCTCCTGCCCGAAGGCGATCAGGCCGTGGAGGCCTATAGCGTGATCCGGGAGGCGCTGGCGAAGACCAAACGGATCGCCCTCGGGCGGGTCGTCATGCACACCCGCGAGCGGCTGATGGCAGTGGAGCCATCCGGCAAGGGCTTGATCGCCTATACCTTGCGAATGCGCGACGAAGTAATGGATGCCGCCACGGCATTCGACCGCATTCCCGCGGAGAAACCGGATGCAAGGATGGTGGACATTGCCGAACGCATCATCGAGCAGAGCGAAGGCCCGTTCGACACCGCAATGTTCCGGGACCGCTACGAAGAAGCCCTTCGCGATCTGGTCAGGCGCAAGGAAGATGGCGCCGCGACCGTCGAAGCGCCCCGTCCCGAACCGTCCAACGTGATCGATCTCATGGAAGCCCTGCGTCGCAGTTTGAAACAACCTGCGTCCAAGTCCAAGCCAGCCAAGCCAGCGCCACGCAAACGGAAGAAAGCCTGAGGGCGGCGCGCCCTAGCCCGCTACCAGCGACAGCGTGGTGAGATACACCAGCGTGAAGGTGACGACACCAAGAACACCGCTGACCGCCAGGATATAAGCCGCGCGAGGGGTTCCGGCTCGGCGGACGGCGAGATCACGATAATGATTGGGGGCGTTCACACGCATGGCTCTCTCCGCGACACATTCCCACGACGCTGCAACGGGCAGAGGGCGCGCAAAGTTCCCAACAGGGAGACGCTACGGGACTTCCGGAAAGGAACTGCCATCTCGCGCGGCGCGTTGTTCAGGACGTCACTCCCTAGAAAGAGGTGCATGCAATGGCTTTGCAGAAGAGCGAAAACCTGTCGGCTCGCGAGACCGCCGGGCTTATCGGAAGCGACAAAGTGGAAGGGACCGCCGTCTACAGGTCGAACGGCGACCGCATCGGCACCATCGACCGTCTGATGATCGACAAGCTAAGCGGAAAAGTCGCGTATGCCGTAATGAGCTTCGGCGGCTTCCTTGGCATCGGCGACGATCACTATCCGGTGCCGTGGTCGCTACTGACGTACAGCACCGACCTCGGCGGTTATGAGGTCAACATCTCCGATGCGCAGCTTCGCGGCGCACCCCGGTTCGGACAAGGCGAGGACTGGGACCGTTACGACCGCGACCGCGAAACGGCGCTTTATTCCTACTACGGCGTCACTCCCTACTGGTGACCCGTTGACGGACGTTCAGCCTGCCGGCTCAAGCCAGTGCAGGCTGAACTGCCGGTCTCCATCGACAAAGGCCGCAGCGGGAAGATATCCGGCTGCCAGCGCCAAATCCTGAAAATCCCCAACCGTATACTTGTAAGAACTCTCAGTGTGAATCGGCTCGCCCTCCATGAAGTCGATGCCGCGGCTGAGAACTTCGACGCGCTGGTCCGTCTTGCTGACGAGATGCATCTCGATCCGCCGCAGGCGCGGATCGTAAAACGCGTAATGGTCGAAGCTTGCAGGGTCGAAATCGGCGCCGAGTTCACGATTGATCCGCAGCAGGACGTTCTTGTTGAACGCCGCCGTAATGCCTGCAGCATCGTTGTAGGCTGCGTGCACGATGTGGGGAGCCTTTACGAGATCGACGCCCACCAGCATAGCGCTGAGCGTATTGCGTGCCCGGCGCAGGAATGCACAGGCCTCGTCCGGATCGAAATTGCCGATCGTGGAGCCGGGAAAAAAGCCGATGCGGCGCTCGCCCGCGCGCAGCGGCGGCAAATCGGCAACGGCAAAATCGGCAACCACCGGCCGCACGACCAGTCCCGGACGGCGCGCGCGCAAGGCCGCTGCCTGGCTTTCGAGAAACTCGCCGGAAATATCGATCGGCATGTAGGCGGCTGGGACGGGAAGCGCCGCCAGCAGCAATTCGACCTTTTTCAGAGCGCCGGCACCGAATTCGACCAGGGTCACACCCTCGCCAGCCCGCGCGGCGATCTCCCGCGCATGCCGCTTCAATAAGGCGGTCTCTACTCGCGTCGGATAGTATTCCGGCAGATCACAAATTTCCTCAAACAGCAGCGAGCCACGCGCGTCGTAGAAATACTTCGCCGGTAATGTTTTCGGCACCCCCATGAGGCCGTCGAGGATATCGGCAGCAAAACCGCTGTCGGACTTGCGTAAGGGATAGGTCATGCATCCTCCGCCAGACGAATGCCGCTGAATTGCCAGCGCGCCGCCGGCGGGAAAAAATTGCGATACGTCGCACGTATGTGCCCAGGCGGGGTAATGCAAGAGCCGCCGCGCAGCACGAGTTGCCCGACCATGAATTTGCCGTTGTATTCCGAAGCCGTACCTTCGAACGTGCGAAAGCCGGGATAAGGATCATAAGACGACCGGGTCCATTCCCATGCGTCACCAAACATCTGCTGACGCGGCCCTGCCCGCGCCGCTCGCGGCAGCAACGCATCAATGGCGAGAAAATGCCCCGTAACCGGCAGATCGCGTGCAGCGACTTCCCATTCAAACTCGGTCGGCAGCCGCTTGCCGGCCCATGCCGCGAAGGCAGCGGCTTCGTAGAAGCTGACGTGAACCACCGGCTCGGACGGATTGCGCGCCCGCACGCCGTGGAGGGTGAAAATCGATCCATCGGAACGCCAGTACAACGGCGCGCGCCAACGTTCGGCCTGCACCAGCGCCCAGCCGTCGGAGAGCCACAGCTCCGGACGCCGGTAACCGCCTTCGTCGATGAACATCTGGTACTCGCCGCAGGTCGCAAGCCGCGAAGCCAGACGAAAAGGTGCCACCGTCACGGCATGGCGCGGCCTTTCGTTATCGAAGGCGAAATCCTCGCTATCATGACCGATATCGATCGTCCCGCCCTCGAACTGCCACCAAGACAAGGGCGGGGCCGACACCGCGATCGCCGGACTGGCGGGACAATACGGCGGCAGCAGCGGGTTCTTGCTGAAGGCATGTTTGATGTCCGTAAGGATTAACTCCTGATGTTGCTGCTCGTGATGAAGGCCGAGCTCGATCAGTGCGGCCACGCGTGGATCGACCACCACCTTCGCCATCGCCGCGTCGACATGAGCCCGGTAATCCAGAACCTCGCGCAATGACGGACGCGACAGAAGCCCCCGTTCGGCCCGCGTATAGGGCGTCCCTATCCCGAGGTAATAGGAGTTGAAGAGCGCATCATAGCGTTCGTCGAACACGCGGTATCCCGAGCAGCCGGCCAGGATCATGCGCTCGAAGAACCAAGTGGTGTGCGCCAAATGCCACTTGGTCGGACTGGCGTCCGGCATGGACTGAAGCGACTGATCCTCGGCCGTCAACGGCAAAGCGAGCGCCTCCGTAAGCGCGCGCACTGTGCCGTAACGGCGCTCCAGACCGATGATATCCATGTAACGTTTGTCCAGCATGTCGTAGATCCTGACGCGACGACATGCAGCGTCCCGCCCGTTGGGGTTTAACGCCGGATGGAACCAATGGTTCCCGCTTCCGTCGCGGGGAACGAACGGCCCGCGCGACTCGTTGTTTGCGCGAAACATCAACCGGGCCTTCCTATGAAAATCGTCGCCATGGCCGCCTTGGCCGCTCTCGCCCTCGCTACCGCCGCCCGCGCCGACAGCGCCAGCGATTTCCTCATGACCGCCGCCAAAGGCGACAACGCAGAAATCATGATGGGCAAGCTGGCCCAACAGAAGGCGCAGAGCGCCGGCGTCAAGAAATTCGGTCAGACGCTCGTCACCGATCATACCAAGGCGAAAAACGAAGTCGCTACGCTCGCGACCTCGATGTCAGTCAGCATGCCGTCGGATGTCAAACCGGATGCCCAACAGGCTTACGACAAGCTGGCCCAGACCAGCGGTGCCGAATTCGACCGTATGTTCGTCAGCCACATGATCGAAGATCATCAGAAGGATATCGCCGCCTTCACCAAGGAAGCAGGCGCCAAGGACGGTAAGGTCAGCAGCCTGGCGGCCAAACAGCTTCCGACGCTGAAAAAGCACCTCGCCATCGCCCAATCGCTTCAAGGCAAGAACAGCATGAGCATGCCGCAGCGGATGCAATGAACAATGCCCCTCCCCGCGGTCCATCGCTCCGGGGAGGGACGCCCTTCAGAACGATACCGCCGTTTTGTGCGGCACCGTATCCACTTGGAACAGGTCTTCCGGTTCGCGGAAGCCGCACATTTCGGCAAGAGCCTCACGCTCCAGCAAGGTCACGGTTCCCCGTTCGACACGGACATAGTTCTTGCGCTTGAGCAGTTTGAAGGTGCGGTTGACGTGCACGGCACTGAGACCGAGCCCATCGGCTAGAGCCTCCTGGGTCAACGGCAGTTGGAAGGACGCTCCCTCCGCAAGACCGGTACGGCTGAGACGGGAGTAGAATTCGAGCAGAAGATGGGCGACGCGCTCATACGCTTTCTGCCGGCCGATACGCGTGATCTGGGCCAGCAGATAGAACTCCTCATGCACCTTCATTCGTCGGCAGGCGGCAGCAAGCTCGGGATATTCGTCGGGCCGGTCCAAGGCCAGCGTGCGCAAGGTTCCGACCTCCATTGTCATCAGGCGCGTTAGGGATGCGTAGCCTGCCAGAGCGACGGGATCGGGATCGAGCGACAGACCCAAGATATCGCCGGGCAAATAGTAGTTCAGGATCTGGCGCCGGCCGTCGCTGAGAAAGCGGACACGGCAAGCCCACCCCGACCGGATCAGGCGCGGGCGGTCGAGCATATCGCCTTCCGACAGCAAGCGGACATTGGGGCGGTGCGTCTGGATGGCGCCGAGTTGACGCGCCAGCAGAGCAGACTCCGCGCGCGAAAGGTTGATGCCGCCGAAGGTAAGAATGCCGCCAAATGCGGCAGGTGCATACCGGTCCAAGTCAGCTTTCATCGCCCGACATTTCGTCAGTGTTGCCAGCGGATAAGCCGGTGCACGCGTGTTTGTTCCTCCCTGTTTGGTCTTTATTCTCGAAGTATTCGCTCCGGAAGCTCCGCGCGAGCTCTCAAATTTGGAACAGAATCCATAATGAAGGCGTTGTCTTCCCGGAGGAGAACCGCGCGTGAAAAACGTATTGATTACAGGCGGCGCGGGCTTTATCGGCTCGCATCTCGCGAACGAACTTTTGACCCACGGATACCACGTCCGTGTCATCGACTCTCTGGAAGATCAGGTGCATCCGGGCGGCGTAAGGCCGCTCTATCTGAACCGCGACGTCGAATTCGTGCGGGGCGACGTATGCGACGCCGATACCGTCGCGCGGTCACTCAACGGCATCGATGCGGTCTGCCACCTCGCAGCGGCGGTCGGGGTCGGTCAAAGCATGTACGAGATCACGCATTATACGGCCGTCAATGAACTCGGTACGGCCGCACTGCTGGAAGCGATGATCACTCGCGATATCGGCCGGCTATTGATCGCCTCGTCCATGAGCATCTACGGGGAAGGTCTGGCGCGCCACGGCGAGACGCTGGTCGAGCCGCCGATCCGCTCCGCCGCACAACTCAAGACCGGTCGCTGGGAGCTCGAACTCGACGGCGATGAACTGGAGCCGGTCCCGACGCCGGAAACCAAGACGCCATGTCTCAATTCCGTTTATGCACTCAATAAGTACGTCCAGGAGCGGATGGGCCTGATCTTCGGCGCGGCCTACGGGCGGCACGCCACGGCTCTGCGCTTCTTCAACGTCTACGGACCCAACCAGGCGCTTTCCAATCCCTACACCGGTGTGCTGGCCATTTTTGGATCGCGCCTGCTCAACGGACGTCCGCCGCTGGTATTCGAGGATGGATGGCAGCGCCGCGATTTCGTCCATGTGCGCGATGTCGCGAGGGCTTGCCGCATGGCGCTCGAATCTCCGAACACCGCCGGCAAGGCCTTCAATATCGGCTCGGGACAGAGCCGCACCATTGCCGATGTGGGCATCGCACTGGCCGAGGCGATGGGCCGGAACGACATCACGCCGCACATCACCGGAAAATCGCGGGCCGGCGATATCCGCCACTGCTTTGCCGACATCTCTCTGGCGCGCAAGACGTTCGGCTTCGCACCCCAGGTCGAATTCAACGAAGGGCTGACAGAGTTGGTCGAATGGCTGTCCGGACAAGTCGCCGTCGACAGCGTGGAGCGCGCGACAGCAGAGCTTCAGCGCCGCGGCCTGGTGGCGTGATGGAGACCGGGATGAACGGCCCCGTTCTCATCACCGGCGGCGCGGGCTTTCTCGGCACCAATATCGCCGCCGCCCTTGCGCGCCGCGGCAACGATGTGGTGATCTTCGACAATCTGGCGCGCGAGCATGTCGAGCAGAATCTGGCGTGGCTGAAGCACAACTTCGGCGAACGCATACGCGTGATCGTCGCCGACGTGCGCGACGCGAATGCAATCGCCGACGCCGTGGCGGGTACTTCTGCGGTGGTTCATCTGGCGGCCCAGGTCGCCGTAACCACGAGCGTCCTACGCCCGGCCGAGGATTTCGAGGTCAATGCGCGCGGCACGCTCAATGTGCTCGAAGCGGTGCGTACGCTCGCTCCCGACGCGATGGTTCTGTTCGCCTCGACCAACAAAGTCTACGGCAAGCTGCTGGATTTCCACGAGCTGGTGCTCGACGGCGCGCGCCATGTTCCTGCCGACCGCAAGACACGCTTCGGATTCGACGAACGCACGCCGCTCTCGTTCTGCAGCCCGTACGGCTGTTCCAAAGGCGCGGCGGACCAATACGTTCTGGACTATTCACGTGTCTACGGCTTGAAGGCAGCCGTCTTCCGCATGAGTGGCCTCTATGGACCGCATCAGTTTGGCCATGAGGACCAGGGCTGGGTGGCCCACTTCCTGATTTCCGCTCTCAACGGCAAGCCGCTCACCATCTACGGCGACGGTTGCCAGATGCGCGACGTCCTTTACGTCGACGATGCCGTGCGGGCGTGGCTGATGGCACTCGACCGGCCATTCGACTTTTCGGGACATGCGTTCAACCTCGGGGGCGGGCCGGGTAACGCGATCAGCCTGCTCGACCTCATTGCCCACATCGAAACCATGACCGGCCGCCGGGTAGACTACACGTTCGATGCATGGCGACCGGGCGATCAGATTTGGTATGTCTCCGATACCCGCGCTCTGGAAGCGGCGACGGGATGGACCCCAACGGTAGCGGTGGAAGATGGCCTGCGGCGGCTAGCGGCCTGGCTTCAGGCCGAAGGTATCGGCCAACCCGAACGCGCAAGGCGTTCGGCATAAAAGTCACGCCCGTCAAGCCACCCTAGTCTGACAAGCGCCGATTTTGTTGAAAAACGCCGCATTGAGACGCGCATAAAGCCCTGATTCACTGACGTTATCGAATCGGGGGGCGATGCGATGATGGGGCGGCAGGT
>NZ_JAASQS010000003.1 GCF_011762045.1 Rhizomicrobium electricum
ATGGCGGCGTGAAGGTAAACGGCGCTCGAACTGCAACTTCACAAGATCGTCAGGCCGGAAAAGACGCGCTCAGTGTCGAGTTTTTCCACAAAATCGGCGCATAGCGGACGAGACTGTCAGCCGACAATGGCCAACTTCATGACGCCACGGCCTCTACCGTCGGCGCGGTCCGCTCCATCAACCACACCGATCCGGGCTCGACATCGATATCGGCCCATTGTCTCAGGCTGAGCCCGCGTTCCGCCAACATCGCTGCGCGTATTACTTCGGCGTGCGTCACAACCGCGATCCGAGCATCCGGGTGCACGGCTGAGGCGCATTGAAGATATCGAAGCACCCGTATCTGCACGTCGCGCATCCGTTCGCCGTCTGGAATCCGTACGACATCGCGCTGGTCGTTCCACGCCGTCCAGGCACTATCATGCGCCAGATCGTCGAAAGAACGACCGGTCCAGGTCCCGTAATCCACCTCATCGAGGGCGACGTCGGCTTCCACCGGCGCGTCCAGCGCGATCGCCAACTCCGTCGCAGTTTCGAGGCAGCGTCGACGGGGACTGGTGTAAATGAGATCAACCTGCGGACGCGCGACAAAGAAGCCGAGGCGGCGGATCTGCTCTCTACCCTCTTCCGACAACCCTGCTGCATCGGATCGGCCGAGGAGAACGCCTTCCGGGCCGCCATGTTTGCCGTGACGGATGAAGAGGAACTGCGTCATGCATTCGCCTTATCGTTGCGGATAAACGCCTAGCCACCGACGACCAAAAGGATCGGCCCCGGATGGCGGCTCGTTGGATTCGCTGGCTCCGGAACGCCTGCGCTTCACGCGGACTTCGGGTTCCCGTCAGGCAGACGCCCCAGCAACGACACCAGATCTTCCGCGTGCTCCTCCTCCTTCTCGAGGATCTGTTCGATCAGCCTGCGGCTTGTGGGATCGCCGTCGCCAAGCCAGCGTGCGATCTCCATATAGGTCTCGATCGCGATCCGCTCGGCGACCAGATCCTCCTCGATCATGGACCGGAGGTCATTGCCTTCGACGTATTCGGCATGACTGCGGTCGGCCAGTGTCTTGGGATTGAAGTCGGGCTCGCCGCCGAGCTGGACGATCCGTTCGGCAACCCGATCGGCGTGCTCCTGCTCCTCGCGGGCGTGCTCCAGGAATTCCTGCTTCACCGATTCCGACGTAATACCTTCGGCCGTATGGTAATGGCGGCGGTACCGCAGCGTGCAGACGAGCTCAGTTGCAAGAACCTCGTTCAATACGTCGAGAACACGGGCGCGGTCAGCCTTATAACCATCGGTGACCGCGCCTTCCGAAATGTGCTCGCGAGCGCGCTTTCGCACACCTTCGATATCATTCACGAACGCACTCACCGGCGACGATCCAGCACCCAGCCGATAGCCGCACCGGCCACGAACGCTGCCAGTACCGCCGTTACGGGGCGCTGCTCCACGTTACGCTCGACCGCTTCGTACGATTGGGTCGACGTCTTCGATATGGCGTTCCAGATATCCGACACCGTGCCCTCAATCCGGCCGAGGGTACCGTTTACCGTGTCGGAGGCCTTGTCCTTCATTCTGGAGACCCTGCCCTTCGCATCATCGGCGATGTTGCCGGCCAGCGTCGCGCTGTCATTCTTGAGATCCTTCACGTCCTGTACGACGGCTTCGTAATCGCTTCTATGCGATCCTTGACTATCCATTGGTCCCTTCTCCTTCTATCAAACATTGATAACCGGCGGCGCGGCGCGGGGTTCCCTTAGCTCGTCCGAGACTTGCGCCGCGGAGCCCGTTTCGCGGATTTTCGCGTCGTCTTCCGCGTCGTCTTACGGGAGGCCTTTTTGCGCGAGGTTTTACGCGTAGCCTTGCGTGTAGTCTTGCGGCTGGCCGATTTTGCCGTTTTCCGCCGCGGCCGCGCGCCGACGGCCTTGCGGCCTTCGCGCTCCTGCTGGCCCGTGGCGCCACGCGCTTCCTTCTTGGTCGTCCGGGCCCGCGCCTTCCGCTTCTGCTTCGGCGATTGGCGGTTCGATACCCCCGCCTCGCTGAGAGCGATCGCAATCGCCTGCTTGCGGCTCTTCACCTTGCCGCCGCCCCGGCCGCGATCGAGCTCCCCATGCTTGTATTCGTGCATCACGCGGCCGGTCGTCTTGCGCTGGCGTCGTGTAGTTCGTGCCATTCTTGCGTCCTTTCTTCAGACCGTGTCGTAGAACATCCCGGTGAGTTCGCGGGCGCGCGCCCCGTCGTCGTGCGTGAGCTCGTCGAGTCCGAAAACCGGCGCGTTGCGGAATTGCGCCGCCGTGAGCGCGATGACATAGCCTTGCAGGCCTGGATCGTAGTCCAACAGGCGCCACGGCACCGGGCTGCATTGCTGGCCCATACCGGGCGAGAAGCCGACGGCAATCACCGCGAAAACCAGGCGATCCGAAAGCTTGTCGAGCATCACATCCTGAACATGGCCGAGCTTTTCGCCACCGGCCGCAAACACCGGCGTGCCGACGACCTTGGATGCAAGAATGGCGGCGGTGTGCCCCGACCGTGTCGGCATGACGTTTGCTCCGGCAACGCTCGCAGCCACAACGTCGCGAGCACGCCGCTGTTCCGCCCACTCGCGCGTTATGCACGCCATGGGTGGATCACCGCTGCCGCAACCTTTACTAAGGCGGCATTCCTGAATCGCGAGACGGTTTGCGTCGTAAACAAGGGCGAATGAAGAGGAACTTCGCCCGGCCGCCGGCCGTTAGTCTGCCGCGACGCCGAGGGCTTGCCGTGTCTCCTCCCCGTATCTGCCATACCGGAACCACCGTGCCGAACGACCCGGCGCCGCTTACGGCCCTCGACTTCGATTGCGTGCTGGCCGACGGGTATCGTGACGGGCGCGGCAATCCCGAAGCGGCCGATGGGCTGAAGCTGCTGCTCGACATCGATATGGCAAATCTTCCCGGCGATCATCCTCTCGCAAACGTGGAAAATGCCGAAACGCAGGTGAGTTGGTGGAAAGAGGCTCTATGCGAGAGGCTTGCGAGCGGCGTTGCCGGCTTCCGCTTTCTTCACCCGCTCCAGAGCAATGGCGTTATGCGACGCGTGGTCAGCGAGACGCGCGAACGCGTTCCCGATGCACTTTTCATTCTCAATACGCCCGGCGTCGCGTGGAGCGACCTCGCATTTCTCAAAGGCTGCGGCTTCGACTATTGCGTGTCATCGCTGCCGTGGTGGGATCTGCGTGCGCCCTGGCTGGCGGAAGAATATGCGGCATTGCGATCGGTCGCGCCGGTGCTAGCCATGGCAGACTTGCCCGGCCAGCCTGCGTACGAAAGCGCAGACGTACGACGGGCGCGATTGCTGCTCGCAGCGGTATCGGGCTCCGGCGTACTGACCGGCGCCGAGAATGCCGCCGAGTTTCCGGATACGGTCCAGGCTATGAATGTCTTGGCCGCCTCCGATCCGGTGGTCGCCGCGCCGGGCTCCCTGAAGATATTTCCCTCCGCCTCGCGGACAGTGGTGCTTCGCAATGGCGAGGAGGAAGCGCTGGTCGCTGTCGTCGGCTTGAACGGTACGCCGGCCGATCGCCTGGACCGTACCGTCATCGCGGATCTGGACGAATGGTCGATGCTGGAACCCGTCGTCATGCGGCAGAGCGACGATCCGGCACGCCGTCCCGGTATGACGCGCCTTTATCGCGCCCGCAGAGCCAAGCCCGTGCGCCGCATCCGCGCATTGACGGCACAGAAGGCGGCCCGAGAGCCGCGAGTAATCATCGAAAATGTCTTGCCTTCGGTGGAGGGCGGCCGCTATCCCGCGAAGCGCCTGGTTGGCGAGACCGTACGGATCGAGGCGACGATCTACAGCGACGGGCACCCGGTATTGGCCGCCGAAATCTCCTCACGCGCCGAAGACGAGCGCGAGGCGCAGGTGCGGCCTATGACATTGATCGGCAACGACCGCTGGGTCGTCGATCTGCCGCTGTTGCGGCCGGGACGGCATGTCTTCGCGGTAGAGGCCTGGATCGACGCCTACGGTACCTTCGTTCGCGACCTCACAAAGAAGCATGATGCCGGCAAGGATATCCGCCTCGATCTCAAGGAAGGATGCGCCCTGATCGAAGCGGCACGGCACCATGCGCCCGCAGGCTTGCGTGGCGCCCTCGAAACCATCGCCGCACATGCGAACCGCTCGACGCTCGTAGAGCAGCACGCCCTTTTGACCGCTCCCGAAACGATCGAAGCGATGCGACTTGCCGCTCCGCGCGCGTTTCGCACCGAGTCAGGCCCCTACCCGATCGATGCCGATCGCAAGGCTGCCGGCTTCGCGGCTTGGTACGAGATATTTCCGCGCTCCGCAGACGGCGACCGGCACGGCACACTGCGCGATGTGATCGCGATATTGCCGCACATCACGGCGATGGGGTTCGACGTGCTCTATATGCCGCCGATCCACCCCATCGGCCGCACCAACCGCAAAGGCCGCAACAATACCCTGGTCGCAATGCCCGACGATGTCGGCTCGGCATACGCCATCGGCTCACCGGAAGGCGGGCACGACGCCATTCACACCGAACTTGGCACGGCGGAAGACTTCCGGGCGTTGGTCGCCGAAGCGAAAGCAGCCGGCCTCGAGATTGCGATGGATTTCGCCGTGCAGTGCTCGCCCGACCATCCCTGGCTGAAAGAGCACCCCGGCTGGTTCGAGTGGCGGCCCGATGGCTCGATCAGGTATGCCGAGAATCCGCCGAAGATCTACGAAGACATCGTCAATGTCGATTTTTATGCCAAAAACGCCGTCCCGGAGCTTTGGCTCGCACTGCGCGACGTCATCTTGCATTGGATCGGCGAAGGCGTGCGTATTTTCCGCGTCGACAATCCGCACACCAAGCCCTTCGCATTCTGGGAATGGTTGATTGCCGATATCCGCGCCATCCATCCCGACGCGATCTTCCTGGCGGAGGCATTTACCCGGCCGGCGATCATGTATCATCTCGGCAAGATCGGCTTTTCGCAGTCCTACACCTATTTCACTTGGCGCAACACCAAGGCCGAACTGACGGAGTATATCGAAGAGATCGCTACGCCGCCGGTCGATGCGTTCTTCCGTCCGCATTTCTTCGTCAATACGCCGGACATCAACCCACTTTTCCTCCAAACGTCCGGGCGCGCAGGCTTTCTCATCCGCGCCGCGCTGGCGGCGACGTTATCGGGGCTGTGGGGTATGTTCTCGGGCTTCGAGCTTTGCGAAGCGGCGGCGCTTCCGGGGCGGGAGGAGTATCTCGACTCCGATAAATACGCCGTGCGGCCGCGCGATTGGAACGCTCCCGGCAACATCATCCGCGAGATCGCCCAGCTCAACCGGTTGCGCAAGTCCGAACCGGCGCTGCAGTCGCATATGGGTACAACCTTCTACAACGCCTTCAACGACAACGTCATCTATTACGGCAAGCATCCACTCGGTCACGAGCATCGCGTCCTCGTGTTGGTCTGTCTCGATCCTCACAACAGCCAGTCGGTTTCCTTCGAACTTCCCTTGTGGGAATGGGGCCTGGGCGATACCGACGTTGTAGCCGTCGAAGATCTTCTCACCGGCTCGAAGTTCGTCTGGCACGGCAAGCTGCAGAACGCACTTCTGACACCCGACGTCCCCTATCGTATCTGGCGCATTGCTCCGGAGCCTCGCGCATGAACATACGGCTCGATCCCAACCTGCTTCGCACCTCGGCCGCAGCGCCGCTCACGGAAGATCCGCTGTGGTACAAGGATGCCGTCATCTACCAGCTGCACGTCAAATCCTTCTTCGACGGCAACAACGACGGTATCGGCGATTTCCCCGGACTGATATCGAAACTCGACTATCTCGCCGGTCTGGGTGTGAACGTGCTTTGGCTTTTGCCGTTCTACCCCTCGCCGCGCCGGGATGACGGCTACGATATCGCCGACTACACCGACGTTCACCCGGAATACGGCACCATCGAAGACGTGCAGCGCTTCATCGCGGAAGCCCACATCCGGGGCATCCGGGTGATTACCGAACTCGTCATCAATCATACCTCGGACCAACATCCGTGGTTCCAACGCGCCCGCAAAGCGCCGCTTGGATCGCCCGAACGCGATTTCTACGTCTGGTCCGACAGCGACAAGAAATATGCCGGAACCCGCATCATCTTTCTCGACAGCGAAAAATCGAATTGGACCTGGGACGACGAAGCCAAGGCGCATTATTGGCATCGCTTCTATTTCCATCAGCCGGACCTCAACTTCGACAATCCGCTGGTATTCGAGGAATGCCTGAAAGTTCTGCGGTTCTGGATGGATATGGGTGTCGACGGGCTCCGGCTGGACGCGGTCCCCTATCTCGTCGAGCGCGAAGGCACCAACAACGAGAACCTTCCGGAGACGCACGATATCCTGAAGCGCATCCGCGCCGAAGTCGACACGTACTATCCCGGCCGGGTGCTGCTAGCCGAAGCGAACCAGTGGCCCGAGGATATCCAGCAGTATTTCGGCAATGACGACGAATGCCACATGCTGTTCCATTTCCCCCTGATGCCGCGCATGTACATGGCGTTAGCACAGGAGGACCGCTTCCCCGTCACCGACATTCTGCGCCAGACACCGGACGCACCGCCCAACTGTCAATGGACGACGTTCCTGCGCAACCACGATGAATTGACGCTTGAAATGGTCACCGACCGCGAGCGCGACTATCTGTGGAATACGTACGCTTCCGACCGGCGCGCCCGATTGAACCTTGGCATCCGCCGCCGCCTCGCCCCATTGATGGAACGCGATTTCCGACGCATCGAACTGATGAACGGACTTCTTCTCACCATTATGGGAACGCCGGTTCTCTACTATGGCGACGAGATCGGCATGGGCGACAATATCCATCTCGGCGACCGCGACGGCGTCCGCACCGCAATGCAATGGAGCCCCGACCGCAACGGTGGCTTCTCGCGAGCCGACGCGGAATCGCTGGCCGTACCGGTAATTTCAAACCCGCTCTACGGCTATCAGGCTGTGAACGTAGAAGCACAGTGGCGCGATCCACATTCGCTTCTCAACCGCCTCAGACGCGGGCTCGTGATCCGCGGACAGCACAAGGCATTCGGGCGCGGCGGATTACGCTTCTTGCGACCGGCCAATCGCAAGGTTCTCGTCTACTTGCGCGAGTACGAAGGCGAAACCATCCTGTGCGTCGCCAACGTTGCGCGCACCGCCCAGGCCGTTGAACTCGATCTGTCCGAATTCACGGGGCGAACACCAGTGGAGTTGTCGGGCAATGTCGCTTTCCCCAAAATCGGCCAACTCACCTACCTTCTGACCTTGCCGCCGTTCGGTTTCTATTGGTTCGTGCTCAGCCCCGACGCGGCTCAGCCGTCATGGAGTACATCGACCGACGAGAATCTCGCCGAACACTATACGTTCGTGCTGCGGTCGGGACTTTCCGGCATTCTCGAAGGACGTTCGCGCGACGTGTTGGAGAAGGACATCCTGCCGGGATACCTGGCGCAGCGCCGATGGTTTCAGCAGAAGTCGAAGGAAGTTCCGCACGTCCGCGTATGCACCGCCATCCCGATCGACCGTCCCGATATCGTGTTCGCCGAAGTCTCGGCAACGGTAGGCGACAGCGAAAGCCGCTATGCCATGCCGCTGGCCGTCGCCTGGGAGGACGAACAGTCCAGCCCTCAAGAATCCCGGCTTGCTTTCGCTCGCGCCCGGCAACGCGCGCGTGTCGGACTTCTCACTGATGGGTGCGCATCACCGAAATTCGTTCGCGCCGTCCTAGCCGCTATTGCTGAGGGCCGCTCGCTGCAACAGGGCGACGATACACTGGTCTTCTTGCCGCAACCCGGATTCTCCGCACCCGACGAAACAGCGGAGATCCAATGGCTCGGTGCCGATTCCTCCAATTCCGCGGTGGTGGTCGGACGCAGCGTCATGCTGAAGGTCTTTCGCCGTCTCGTCGACGGAATTCATCCCGAAGAGGAGATGGTGAAGGAACTGACCCGCCGCGGCTTCCCCGGAATCGCACCGTTGCTCGGCGAAGTTTCGCACCAGCGATCTGACGGCCGCTCGGCAACCGTCATGGTTGCACAGCGCTTTATCGAAAACCAAGGCGACGGCTTTCACTGGTCGGTCGAACAGGCCAAGCGACTCCTCGACGATCGCACCTCGCTGGAGGAAGGCCATGACGGCTTCGAGACCGTAGCGAATTTCGTTTGCGTGGCGGGACAACGGCTGGGTGAGATGCATCGCGAATTGAGCCTGCCGAGCGACAACCCCGATTTTGCGCCGGAAGTGGCATCCCAAGGCACCATTGCCGGCTGGCGCATATTCGCCCACAAACAGGTCGCAGCAGCGCTCGATCTGCTCGACGGCCGCGACTTGGGCGCAGATACGGAAGCGGTGCGCACGCTGTCGGCCCAGCGCGAGGCGCTGATGGACGGCATCGATGTAGCCCTCGAAGCAGGGCTCGGGAGTCAACTTATCCGCATCCACGGAGATCTGCACCTTGGACAAGTTCTCGTGGCTGCCGGGGATGCAGTGCTGGTCGACTTCGAGGGCGAGCCGCTGAAGCCGATATCGGAACGCCGCGCCAAGAACAGCGCAATGCGGGATGTCGCCGGCATGCTACGCTCGTTCAGTTACGTGGTATGGACCGCCCTTCGCACCGCTCCGACAACCGCTCAGATCGACGTCGATGCGCTGTTGACCAGCTTCGAAACGCGTTCCGCGGCCGCCTTCATGGAAGGATATGTGCGGGGTCGCGGGAGCGTTCTGGAGCCCCACGAAGAGCGATTGCTGCGGGTTTTCTCGCTCGAACGCGCCGCTTACGAGGTGGGCTACGAATTTGCCAACCGGCCGGACCAGCTTGGCGTTCCTCTGGCCGGCTTCCTCAATTTGGCCCAGACCATTTCCCAGCCGTGAGGGAACACGCCGTCAGCGCGGCATGGCAACCCATGGAACCGCCGAAACGTTACACCCGTTCGTAAGGGTCAACGGAGGGTCGCCGCACATGCCACTTACGCCCGGAATACTGGAGCCGGGATCCCCCGCTCCGCTGGGAGCAACATGGGACGGTTTGGGTGTCAACTTTGCGATCTTCTCGGCCAATGCGACGGCCGTAGAACTCTGCCTGTACAACGGCGCCAACCGTGAAATAGCTCGCCTCGATCTACCCGAACGCACCGATCAGGTCTGGCACGGCTATCTGCCCGGCGCCGGACCGGGCACGATCTACGGGTATCGCATCCACGGTCCCTATAAGCCGGAGGAAGGTCACCGCTTCAATCCCAACAAGCTGCTGCTCGATCCCTATGCGAAGGAGTTTTTCGGCTTGCTCCGCTGGAGCGACACGCTGTTCGGCTATCGCCTTCATTCGCCACGGGGCGACCTCAGTTTCGATCGGCGGGACAGCGGTCCCGGCATGGTCAAAGCGGTCGTCACCACCGAGAACTACGTCTGGGGCGACGACAAGCCGCCAGCCGTTCCTTGGAGCGATACCATCATCTACGAAGCGCACGTCAAAGGCCTTACCAGGCAATTCGATGAGGTGCCCGAGAGATTTCGCGGAACCTATGCCGCGCTCGGTCATCCGGCAGTGATTGCGCATTTGAGGCGTCTCGGAATTACCACCATCGAGTTGATGCCGATCCATGCCTTCCTGCAGGACAGGCATTTGATCGACAAGGGCCTGCGAAACTACTGGGGTTACAACACGCTCGGCTTCTTCACACCGGAGCCGGGGTATATGAGCAGCGGCAGTACGAACGAGCTTCGGGCAACTATCCGCCGCCTCCACCGGGCCGGGATCGAGGTGTTGCTCGACGTGGTCTACAACCATACCTGCGAAGGCAGCGAACTGGGTCCGACACTGTCGTGGCGGGGCATCGACAATGCCAATTATTACCGGCTTGTCGACGGAAACGTCCGCCATACCATCAACGACACCGGCACCGGCAACGTGCTCGACATGGCAAGCCCGCGAGCATTGCAGATGGTGCTGGATTCGCTGCGCTACTTTGTCGAATCCTATCATGTGGACGGGTTCCGCTTCGACCTCGGCGCCACGCTCGGCCGCGAGCACACGGGCTTCGATCCGAACAGCGGATTTTTCGACGCCGTCCGGCAGGATCCGGTGCTCAATAAGGTCAAGCTGATCTCGGAGCCTTGGGATATCGGGCCCGGCGGCTACCAGCTCGGCAATCATCCACCGCCGTTCGGAGAATGGAACGATCGCTATCGCGATACGCTGCGGCGCTATTGGCGCGGCGACAGCGGACAGCGCCCGGAACTGGCACGCCGCCTATCGGGATCGGCCGACATCTTCGCATCGCGCCGGCCGACAGCCTCGATCAACTACCTCGCCAGCCACGACGGCTCTCCGCTGGGCGATCTCGTGATGTACGAAGGCAAGCATAACGAGGCCAACGGCGAAGATAATCGCGACGGCGCGTCCGACAACCTTTCTTGCCATTGGGGCGTAGAAGGACCTACCGATCAGGAGCCGATTGTGGCGCTGCGGGAGCGGGTCAAACGCTCGATGCTGCTCAGCCTGTTCGCCTCGCTCGGCACCCCTATGCTGCTGGCTGGCGACGAATTCGGAAACTCGCAGGGCGGCAACAATAACGCCTATTGCCAGGACAACGAGATCTCGTGGCTCGACTGGGAGAAGCTGAAATCGCCGGAAGGCGCCGCTCAAATGGACTTCACGGCCCGGATGATTTCCCTGCGCAAACGCTATGCCGGGCTGCGGAGCGCAAAATTCCTGTTCGGCGAGGAGACCAGCCCCGGCTTCCGCAATCTCGACTGGCTGGACGAACGCGGCAACACCCTGAGCGAAGACGACTGGGCCAACGGCGAAGGACGCGCCCTGATCATGCGGCGGGCGTTATGGGACGGCGACGGCAAGATCGAAGTCCTGTCGCTGCTGCTCAACGGCTCGGAAAAGGCGATCGAGTTCTCGCTGCACTCGAACTGGCCGTGGCAGCTCCTGGTCGATACAGCCTATCCCGAGCGCGAGGCGGGGCCCTACGAAGGCGCAACCTACATGGTCGAAGACCGCAGCGCGGCTTTATTCACGGCCTTGGTGGAGCCGCCGAAATGAGCCGTTGGGGACCGGAGGTGCGGGACGGCGGAACCGTGTTCCGCTTATGGGCACCGGCGGCGGATGCCGTACTGCTGGAGTTGGCCGACGCGAAGCCGCTTTCGATGACGCGTAGCGATGGCGGATGGTGGACGGTCCGTTGCGCGGCCGGGTCCGGTACGCGCTACCGCTTCCACGTCGATGGCGTATCGGTGCCCGATCCGGCCTCGCGGCGGCAATCGGGCGACGTGCATGGCTGGAGCGTCGTCGAGCGCTCCACTTATGAATGGCGCTCTCAAAGCTGGCGGCCGCGCCGGTGGGAAGAGACGGTGTTCTACGAGTTACATGCCGGCCTTTCCGGCGGCTTCCACGGCGTGATCGAGCAGCTCGACGATCTGCGCGATCTGGGGATCACCGCCATCGAACTGATGCCCATTGGCGATTTCCCCGGACGGCGCAACTGGGGCTACGACGGCGTGCTGCCCTATGCGCCGGACGAAGCGTACGGCACCCCGGACGACCTGCGCGCCCTTATCGACGAGGCGCACGCGCGCGGGCTGATGGTGTTTCTGGACGTCGTCTACAACCATTTCGGGCCTGACGGAAACTACCTGCCCGTCTATGCGCCGCAGTTTTTCCGCAGCGACTTGAAGACGCCGTGGGGCGATGCCATCGATTTTCGCCAGGAGCCGGTGCGGCGGTTCTTCATCGACAATGCGCTCTATTGGCTGAAGGAGTTCCGCTTCGACGGATTGCGCTTCGATGCCGTGCACGCCATTCGGGACAACGGCTTTCTCGAAGCGATGGCACGGGAAGTCGGGGAGCGGTTTCCTGACCGCCATCTGGTACTCGAAAACGAGGATAACGACGCGCGCCTGCTCGAGACCTACCGTGCCCAATGGAACGACGACTTCCACAACACGCTGCATGCGATGCTGACGGGCGAGCGCGAAGGCTATTACGCCGATTTCTCCGAACGCTCCGCAGCAAAGCTCGCCCGCCTGTTGAAAGAAGGATTCGCTTTCCAGGGCGAGCGTATGGAGCACATCGATCGCCGCCGCGGCATGCCGAGCGGACATCTGCCGCCGACCGCGTTCGTCTCGTTTCTGCAGAACCACGACCAGACCGGAAACCGCGCGCTTGGCGAGCGCCTGATCGAACTCAGCGACGAGCGGGCTTTGAAGGCGGCCGTTGCGCTCCAGCTCCTGTCGCCGCAGATCCCGCTCCTGTTCATGGGCGAAGAGCGCGGGGCGCGCGAGCCGTTCCTGTTCTTCACCGATTACAATCCCGAACTGGCTGACGCCGTGCGAAGGGGCCGAGCGGCGGAATTCGCCAAGTTTCCCGCCTTCGCATCGGGGACGGCGACCGTACCGGATCCCAATGCGGAAGAAACCTATGAGCGTTGCCACCTCGGTGCCGGCGATCCGGAGTGGCGGGCGTTTTATCGCGAACTGCTGCAACTTCGCTTTTCGCTGCTGGTGCCGCGCCTCGAAGGTACGACGGCCGTCTCCTCCGAAGTGCTGTCCGAGGCAGCGGTCCTGGCGCAATGGCGCCTGGGCGACGGCGCGACGCTGACGATTGCGGCCAACCTTTCCCATGATCCCGTGCAGGTGCCGCTGCTGCGCTCCGCGCCGGTCTATGGATCAGCCGAGGGCGACATGGTTCCACCGTGCACCACGACCGTATGGATCGAAGCCGCATGAAGCCGCTGGCGACCTATCGCATCCAGTTCCACAAGAGCTTCACCTTCTCCGACGCGCTGAAGCAGGCCGGCTATCTTGCCCGTCTCGGCATCAGCCACCTCTACGCCTCGCCGATCCTGATGGCGCGCGCCGGTTCGATGCACGGCTACGACGTGGTCGATCACGGCCGAGTCAACCCCGAACTCGGCGGCGAAGACGGCTTCCGTGCGTTGGCGGCCGAGCTGCGCAAGAACGGCATCGGCGTCATCCTCGATATCGTGCCGAACCATATGGCGGTGGGGGGAGCCGACAATCCCTACTGGCTCGACGTTCTGGAGAAGGGACGCGACAGCATCTTCGCCAACATGTTCGACATCGACTGGGAGCCAGCACAAGCCAATCTGCGCGACAAACTTCTGGTGCCGCTGCTCGGACAACCGATACTGGACAGCATCAATGCCGGCGAGATTTCGCTGCAATGGGACGAGCGCCTGGGGAAATTCGCGTTCGTCTATGCCGAACACCGCTTTCCGCTGCGACGCGAGGACTATGAGATGGTCATCGTCGGTGCGCCCTCGCCGGCCGAAGCCGATCTGACCCGCTTCTCCGAGCCGGAGGTTTTGCGCGGCCTGTTGGAGCAGCAGAACTTCCGCCTTGCCTATTGGCGGTCGGCGGGCGAACGCATCAACTGGCGGCGCTTCTTCGACATCACCAGCCTCGCCGCGCTGCGGGTGGAGGACGATGCGATCTTCGAGCAGATCCATGCCACCGTGTTCCGGCTTTACAGCGAAGGCCTGATCGACGGCGTGCGCATCGATCACGTCGACGGCCTTTCCGATCCCGAAAGCTATTGCCGCCGCTTGCGCGCGCGCCTGGAAGCGATGACGCCGCTGAGGCCCGAAGCGCTGCCGCGCGAACCGGCGCTGATCCTGGTCGAAAAGATATTGGCGGAGGGCGAAGACCTTCCCACGGCGTGGCTGGTGGACGGCACGACCGGCTATGACTTCATGAATGCGGTGTCGGGCCTGCAGCACGCGCACGCCAACGAGGGCGCTTTCAATCGCCTGTGGACGGACCTCAGCGGGCGGCCTTCGGACTTCGAAATCGAAGAGCGGCAGGCGCGACGGGAGATGCTCGAGAACGCCTTCGCATCGGCTTTGCGAGGGGCGGCGCTGTCGTTCCAGCAGCTCGACGACGAAGGCCTGCTGGCGCCCACTGCCTTCGAAGCGGCGCTGGAACGCATTCTCGAACACTTCCGCGCCTATCGCACCTATGCCCTCGGCGACAAGCCGGAACCGCCGCCCGGACCACTCTTCGAAGCGGCGCTGCACGAGGCCGAGAATGGCGCCAGCGAAGACGAAGTGCGGGCACTGAACATCATCGCAGCGGCGATGCGCGGCGAGGAAGCGGCCGATGGTGCCGTCGCCGCCGAAGCGGTGCGGCGCTTCAACCAGCTCGCGGCGCCGGTAGCAGCCAAGGCGGTCGAGGATACCGCGTTCTATCGCTACGGGCGGCTGTTGTCGCGCAATGATGTCGGCTTCACGGCGGGGCGCTTTGCGATTTCGCCGGAGCAATTCCACGACAGCAGCCTCAAGCGGCAGGCGAACTTTCCCGCCGCCCTCCTCGCCACCGCCACGCACGACCACAAACGCGGCGAGGACACGCGGGCGCGCCTCGCCGTTCTGAGCGAACTGCCGGAACTGTGGGAGACCGAAGTGCGCGCGTGGTTCGAACTCAACACGCCGCTGCGCCCGCCGCGGGTCGGAGCCGGCGACGAATATCAGCTTTACCAGACCCTCGTCGCCTGCCGGCCGTTCGGTCTTTCCGACGAGGCCTTGTCGGCCTTCGCGCGGCGGATCCTGGCGTGGCGCGAGAAATCGCTGAAGGAAGCCAAGCTCGAAACCTCGTGGGCGCGGCCCGATGCGGCATTCGAGAACGACCATGCCGAATTCGTGCGGGCGATCCTCGATCCCCAGCATCCGTTCCTGGCGCGGCTCGAACGTTTTTCCGGCACGCTGGCCCCGGCGGGCGCGCTGAACGGACTGGTCGCGACGGTGCTGAAATGCACCCTGCCCGGCGTTCCGGACATCTATCAGGGTACGGAGTTATGGGACCTCTCTCTGGTCGATCCGGACAACCGGCGGCCGGTGGATTTTCATATCCGCGAGGAAATGCTGGCGGCGGCGGGCGATCCGGCCACGCATGTGAAGGACTGGCGCGACGGCCAGGTGAAGCTCGCGCTGCTGGCGCGGCTACTGAAGTTGCGCGCCGAGGAACGGGAGATTTTCGCCGGCGCCTATCGTCCGCTCGAAACCGGCGATGCGCATCTGTTCGCGTTCGCGCGGACGGCGGGCCACAAAACTTTGTTCGTCGCCGTGCCGCTGCTTTCGGCTGAGGCCGCGATCGCGCGTGGGATACCGCTGCCGGACGACCGGCTCGGCGAAGCCTTTGCATTGCCGGAGGATTTACGGGCGCGCACCTGGCGCGACGGACTGACCGGCGCCGATGTTCCGCCCCCGGACAATCGCCCGCTGTTTGCGGATTTTCCGGCGGCGGTCTTTATATCCTAGCAAAAAGGCGGGAAACCCCGCCTCTTCCAGACCTCCGGCAGCACGGCACGCTTGAGCCAACAAGCGCAACGACGGCACCTTTTCGTCCTCTCGGAGTTCGCAGCGGACGGCACCACGGCGAACCAGCCCCTTGGGGCTATAATCCAGGCCGTCCACTCACGGGTGCGTGGGATACACCCTATCCTGTATGACGTTTCCACGCGGCCTCAGCCGACCACGACTCTGCACTGTCCGCGGCGAAAGCCGCTTCCATCTTCAGGCGCTCCTTGTGGGTTGTTGCCGAGACGTGGGAATGCACCCGCACGATTTCAAGAGGGTGCGACAAACGATACACACTTCGGAAAGAGAGGCATGTGCAGGTGGTGGAGGGTTATCCAGCAACAGCAGGAATGCGCCGATTGTGTTGAAAAACTGTTTTGGGCTCGTTTTTGCGCAACTTCGATTCAGCGCATGCAGTTAACACGCATCATAGATTCAACCATGATGCAGCGCCGATTCTGGAATTGCGTTACAGCCGTCCGCGAACGAGTTTTTCAACACAATCCGCCAATTTCAGTCATTCGCCCGCAGATACTGGGTGAGAGAAAAAATGCTATCTTGGGGATCATCTGGGGGGCGCCATGCGGGCGACATCTGTGACCATTTTGAGCGTGACTGCGGCCTTGTTCGCTTTGCCAGCAATCGCGGGCTCGAACTCGAAATCTGTGCCGGTCGAAGTCTGGCGGGGCGGGGATGATGGTCTCACCATCAAGCTGAGCGAAGCCGTAGAACGCGCACTCGCCGCGAGTGGCAGATTTTCGCTAAGCCGTGGAAAGCTTCCTGGAACGCTGCTCATCACCTTTCCGCACAATGTGGTGGCGAAGCCGGACCGTAATCGCCTCAGTGTGGAATATGAAGCGACGTTCTCAACAATAGGAAACCGTGTCCTCGGGGCGGTGAAAAGCGGCTGTCACGAAGACGAGTTGGTTGTCTGTGTCGACGAGATCGTCGAAACTGCCACCGCGGCCGCGGAGTGGCTTTCCATCGACACCTTTGTGTTGCCGCGCGACGGAGATTATCTCAGCACGGCATACATCGCGGCCCTGGATAAGACCAAATCGCATAAGAAGGCGTGGGGAACCGGCTCACCGCAATCCATCGGCGTGTCGCGAGACAAACGCGGCCTTGTACTTTCGCTGAATTGGAACTGGCACGAAGGTGATGGCGTCGTGTTTGATCCAAAGAACCCGACGGCCATGATCGGGTCCGGCCGGACGTTCATCCCAACCGACACCACTCATTTCCGTTTCCAAGACGGCAAGGTATTGCTGACCTATCAATATGTGGGCAGCGAGTCGAAATACATTACGGAAAAACTGCTCATCGGAACCTACAAGGATACGCGCGGGCGGCGTTATGTTTTCGGCTCGGACGGCAAGGCACACTGGCCGGACCGCACGTTCCGTTATGAAATTTACACCGACATGGTTTTCGAGCAGTGCGATGAGATTTGGGATCGGGACGCCTCAAAGCCAAACGAACCAGCAATTTTCGGCTTCGTTTGGCGCGGCAACATGCTGTACCTGTACAACGCAAATTGCTCAGACGAGCAATCGCCCGGTTGCATAGTTGACCGGAAGAACCCCATCGCAGTGCTGCACAAGGTAACCTGAAGGCGCGCTCACCTCTCGAACGACTGGTTCTGGCGCAAATCAGCCTATTGCGGCGCAGCATATGATGCGAACTGTTATCACCCGTTGCTGTGAAGTCGGGAGTCAGAGCAAAAACTGGTCTCGATGAGGGCGGGGCTCAAGGCGGACGTCTTCAACCTGATATCCGCTTTTACTCTGCCCCCTAACTTTGGCCGCTGTTCGGACGGCGAGACAGATGCAGGTGGCGGAGAGGCGCCCTCAGACCATCACCTCACACCCGACTTCGGGGGGCAGAGTCCGGAATGCGCCAATTCCGGGCGTTCCATACCGCTCGGAACCAACGCTATACTGGGTCGTGCGGGGGATATCTGCATGATCAAAAAATGGATGGCCGTGGCAGCGGTGTTTCTTGTTGTTTTCGGTCTCTGGGGTGCGTGGTGTTTTGTGCTGCTTGTGGCGCTTAAGCTTGCTATGGCTTTTTGGCACAGTTCATCACCACCTGAGCCGTTTCAGTATTTCCTCGGCACCTTCATCCCCGCGGTAGCGTACAGCGTGTCACTATTTGCATTCCGCAAGAAGCGCTATGCACCACTGCTCAAAATGATTTCGATACTGCTTAGCTTCCCAATTGGCGCGCTTCTCGTAATTTCGTCCCTTCGACTTGAACATCCTCCAGGCAATCCGGGCGTAGGTGTGGTTCTTGTTCCACTTGTCTTGGTCGGGTCTGCGACGCTCCTATATTGGGCGGGGTCTGCTGGCTTCAAGGTCGCGGGGAATTATCTGGTCCGGAAACGTCAGTGGAAATGGGGTCAGAGTGGATTTTCATAGGCGCATCGGCTCATCGGTCGTTGCGTGTCGCCTTTTGGCGCATTTCGGGCTCTCAGGAAGTATAGGGCCAGTGTAAAAACTGGTCGCGATGAGGGCGGGATTGAAGGCGGACGTCTCTAGCCCGGTATCAGTTTTAGCTCTGACCTCCAGCATTCCTGACCGCAGATCGTAATGTTAAACAAAAACGCCGAACGCAATCACGTTGCATTGGGCGTTCCATTTTTTGGCAATAACCTCGACATCACCGCCAGGCGGACCGGGATCGGGAGGAGCGAAAATGCCATTCAAGATCGCCACAAAACAAAAACGGCTTTTCTCGAGGCAACAGTTATAATTGCGCTTGACTACTGCGCAGTCTACTTCCGCTCTGAAGCTAACAGTTATCCGGCGTCCGCGACTGTCCGGCGGCGAAAGATACTGGAGGTACGGCAGGGAAAACCCATCGCTTTCGTAAACGCCGAGTTTGGCATTTTCGAAACCCGGCTCCTTCTTCAGAATATTGTACATGCAGTCTGCTGCCTTCTGAAGTTCAGGCGGCACAGGTTGGGTCGGCGTTGCCGATGCAACATTGGTGGCTAATAGAGCGCAGAACATAACCGCACATAGCCATTTCATTTCAGCCCCCCGCTCAGTAACAGCCAGACTGTACTACAGTTTGCCCATTTTTGCTCACTCACCAAAGGGATATGGACCGACCGCTTCTGGCGTAAATCAGCCCCTAGCACTTCAGCCGGTGATGCGCCGCGGCGCAAGAAGCGCGGCCAGGTCCTCGGGCGGGGCGGATTGCTCCCAGCGGGCGATGCCGTCCGGGATCGCGACGCCATCGAGCTTTCGCGACGTCCAGATATGGGCAACGATTTTCAGTTCGTCACTGCGGTCCAGCGTGCCCGCGCGCAGAACGGCGATGCCGGGGCGGGCGCTGTTGGTGTTGTAGATGCGGGTAAAACACACCGGACAAGCGCGCTGGCGCGACAGGCGCCCGCTCGGCGCGGTGAGTTCGAACAGCGCGGGCTCGCCGGAAACCTCGAGCGCCGTTTCGGGAACCAGCACCTGCAGGCTGAAGGCGCTCCCCGACCAGGTCTGGCAGTCGCGGCAATGGCAGGCATAGGCGTTCGGCAGGCCCTCGACACGGACCCGGTAGCGCACGCGCCCGCAGCGACATCCGCCTTCGATGAATTCGTTCGCATCCGTCATGCCTCGCAGTGTGGCCGGAAGGGGTTTCCGGCGCAACCGGCCCGGCAGTGCGCGCCTCACCACACCGTTATTTGACCCTTCGTCAATGCGGGCCTTTATTGACGGCCTAATTTCACGGGGATGGGTCATGCGGCTGGTTCTTGCGCTTGCGACGTGCGTTGGATTTTCTCTGGCGGCGGGCGCTGCCGATGCGCCGATGTTCCGCGGCGATGCCCAGCATACCGGTGCCTATGCCGGACAAGGCACGACCGTCTTCGGCGGCGTGAAATGGAGCTTCCACGCCAAAGGCGCGTTCGTCTCCTCGCCCGCCGTGGTTGGAGATACCGTGTTCGCCGGGAATACGGACAATTTCCTTTATGCCGTGAACCGCGACAGCGGCGCGCTGAAATGGAAATTCGAAACCAAAGGCCGCGTGGTGTCGTCGCCGGCGGTCGCAGGCGGGATGGTTTATTTCGGCTCCTATGACGGCAATTTCTACGCCGTGGACACAGCGAGCGGCGCGCTGAAATGGAAATTCGCCACCGCAGGCGAACGCCGCTTTGCCGCCAAACACCTGCACGGCGCCGAACCCGCGGCGGAGACGATGCCGGACCCGTGGGATTGCTATCTCTCCTCGCCGACCGTCTCGAACGGAAAAGTGATTTTCGGCAGCGGCGACGGCAATATCTACGCGCTCGATGCGGCAAGCGGGGCCAAAGTGTGGGCGTTCAAGACCGGCAACGTGGTGCACGCCTCGCCCGCGGTCGCGAACGGGACCGTCTATATCGGAAGCTGGGACACGTTCTTCTATGCGCTCGATGCAGCCACCGGCGCGGAGAAATGGCGCTTCAAGACCGGCGACGACGAGAAGATCCATAACCAGACCGGCATCCAGTCCTCGGCGGCGGTGGCCGGCGACATGGTGTTCTTCGGCGCGCGCGATGCGCATCTCTATGCCTTGAACGCCAAGACCGGCGCCAAGGCGTGGGACTTCTCGACCAAAGGCTCGTGGGTGATCGCCTCGCCGGCGGTGCGCGGCGGTCATGTCTATGTCGGCACCTCCGACACCGGGCTGCTGTTCGATTTCGACGCCAAGACCGGCAAGCTGAACGCGACGGTGGATTTGAAAGGCTGGCCGCTGTTCTCCTCGCCGGCGCTGTCCGGCGGCATGCTCTATGCCGGTTCGATGAAAGGCGTGCTGCACGCGGTCGACCTCAAGACCCATACGCAGGCCTGGGCCTTCGTGACGGAAGCCTCGAAAGCCGCCGCCGCGGTCGCCAAGCCCGACGGCTCGGCGGATTGGGAGAAGATCTTCGACAGCGGATTTTACGACGACAGCATCGGCGGCTATCTGAAGCTGCTGAGCTATGGCGCGATCCTCGCCTCGCCCGCGGTGGCGGACGGGATCGTCTATGTCGGCGCGACGGATGGAAATCTGTACGCCCTCGCCGTCAAGCCCGCCGGACGATAATCCGCTTCACACGCCCCCCGCCGGCGCCGTAGGCTCGCGCCGAGTTTTCACCGGGGGATGCGATGCGCGGTGTGGTGTTCGGATTTGTGGCCGCCGTGGCGCTGGCATCGGCCGCATCGGCGGCGTGCAGCAACCAAGGTCCGGCCGTGCAGGACGTCGCCGTTCCGGGCGCGCCGTTCGCCAGCGTCCCATCGGCCGACGGCTGCACCATTTACGTCTCGCTGCGGACCGAGGACGGCCGAGGCGCAATCGCCATCGTCAGCCGGACGGGCGACAAGCCCGTTCTCACCGGCACGGTTTCAACTCCGGCGCCGCTGTGGGGCCTCACCCTGACACGCGACGGTGCGCTGCTGATCGCGGCGGACGGAAAAGGCGCGACCTTCGTCGACACGCGCGCCGCAACGGTGCAAGGCGCCATCGCCGACGGCGGCAAAGACACCATCTACACGGCAGTGACGCCCGACGAGACGCAGCTGTTCGTCAGCGACGAGCACTCGCGCGGGATCGGCGTTATCGACCTCGCCAAAGCGCGCAGCGGTGGATTTTCCCGCGATGCCGCCGCAAGCACCATTCCGGTATGGCTGGCGCCGGTCGGCTTGGCGGTGTCGCCCGATGGCAAAGCATTGTTCGCAACCGTCCAGATCGTCACCCAGCCGGACCTGCCCCGAACCTGTTCCGACGAACAAGGCCGCGGCGGCGAACACCACGAAGGCGCACTGCTGGTGATCGATACGCAGCGGGCCAAAAGCGATCCCACCCACGCAGTGGTGGCGTTCGCCTATGCCGGCTGCAATCCGGTGCGGGTCGCGCTGTCGCCCAAAGCCGACCGCGCTTATGTGACGGCGCGCGGCAGCAATGCGCTTCTGATATTCGACACCGCCAAGCTGGTGACGCAGTCCAAAACCGCCCTGATCGCATCGGTGCCGGTCGGCAAGTCGCCGGTCGGCGTGGCGGTGACGCCCGACGGCAAGACCGTCGTGGTGAGCAATTCCGACCGCTTCGCCGACGACGGCGCGCACAAGTCGGTGACCTTCGTCGATGCGGCCAAGGCGGAAACCGGCGCGGCGGCATTGCTCGGCAGTGTCGACGTCGGTGCCTTCCCGCGCGAACTGAGCATCACGGCGGACGGCGGCACCCTGATCGTCGCCAACGCGCGCTCGGCCTCGATCACCCTGATCGATCTGAAAACGGTGACGCTGAAGCCGGCGACGCAGCCGTAAACAAAATGGCCGGGGCGAACCCCGGCCATAAGTCGCTGCGAACACCGTCGGCTGCTATCGTGGCAGCGTCGACGATCCCATCAAGAACTCGTCCACGGCCCGCGCGGCCTGCCGGCCTTCGCGGATCGCCCACACCACCAGCGACTGGCCGCGGCGCATGTCGCCGCACGCAAAGATGCGGGGGAGCGAGGTCTTGTAATCTTTTTCGGTGGCCTTGACGTTGCCGCGGGCATCGAGTTCGACGCCCGCCTGCTCCAGCATGCCGGCCTGACGCGGGCCGGTGAAGCCCATCGCCAGAAGCACAAGATCGGCGGGAAGCGTGAACTCGCTGCCCGGCACCGTCTTCGGCGAGCGGCGGCCCTGGCCGTCGGTCTGCCATTCGACGCGCACGCACTCGATGCCTTTGACCTTGCCGTTCTCGCCGACCAGACGGCGGGCCATCGACGCCCACTCGGTGGTGCAGCCTTCTTCCTGCGACGACGACACGCGCAGCTTGATCGGCCAATCGGGCCACGTCGTGCCCTTGTTTTCCTTCACCGGCGGTTGCGGCAGGATTTCGATCTGGGTCACCGAAGCGGCGCCCTGGCGGTTGGAGGTGCCGACGCAGTCCGAACCGGTGTCGCCGCCGCCGATGACGATGACGTGCTTGCCCTTGGCGCCGATGGTGCCTTGCGGCGCGGCGCGGGATTCGTCGTCGCCCGCGTTGCGCTTGTTCTGCTGCATCAGGAATTCCATGGCGAAATGCACGCCCGCCAGTTCCCGCCCCTCGATCGGCAGATCGCGCGGCGCTTCGGCACCGCCCGCCATCACCACGGCGTGGAAATTCTCCAAGAGCGCCGAGACCGGCAAGGTGATGCCGACTTCGACATTGGTGCGGAACTCGACGCCTTCGGCCTGCATCTGCTTCAGGCGGCGGTCGATGCGCTGCTTGCCGAGCTTGAAGTCGGGAATGCCGTAGCGCAGCAATCCGCCGATGCGGTCGTTCTTCTCGAACACCGTCACGGCATGGCCGGCACGCGCGAGCTGCTGCGCCGCCGCCAGACCCGCCGGGCCGGAACCGACCACGGCGACACGCTTGCCGGTTTTCTCGACCGGAACCACCGGCACGATCCAGCCTTCTTCCCAGCCGCGCTCGACCGTCTCGCATTCGATGGTCTTGATGGTGACCGGCGTATCCTGGATGTTGAGCGTGCACGCCGCTTCGCACGGCGCCGGACAAACGCGGCCGGTGAATTCGGGGAAGTTGTTGGTCGAATGCAGGACCGTCAACGCGTTGCGCCAATCGTCGTGATAAACGAGATTGTTCCAGTCCGGGATCAGGTTATTGACCGGACAGCCGTTGTGGCAGAACGGAATGCCGCAATCCATGCAGCGCGAGGCCTGCGTCGACGTCTCCGCCGGCTTGAACGGCTTGACGAACTCATGCCAGTGCTTGAGCCGCTCCTCCGGCTTTTCGTAGGAGCGGTCCTTGCGGTCGACTTCGAGGAATCCGGTGACCTTGCCCATGGTTCACTCCGCCGCCTGGCTTTGCGCCTGAAGCTCGGTGAGAGCCCGGCGGTATTCGCGCGGCATGATCTTGACGAAACGCTTGACGGCATCATCCCAGTGATCGAGCAGCCATTTGGCGCGCTCCGACTGGGTATAGAGAAGGTGGCGCTGCACCAGGATGCGCAGCCGCTCGGCATCGAAGCGAAGCGGATCGCCCATCCCGGCATCGGCGACGCTGACCGATTTCTGGCGCGGCATGGCCTCGTCGGCCGAACCCGCCGCGACCGGACCGATCTTCTCGATATCGACCATATCGCGGTTGGCGAGTTTCTCGAACGTGCCGTCCGCATCGTAGACGTAGGCGATGCCGCCCGACATGCCGGCGGCGAAATTGCGCCCCGTCTTGCCGAGCACGGCGACGACGCCGCCGGTCATGTATTCGCAGCCGTGATCGCCGGTACCTTCCACCACCGCCACCGCGCCGGAATTGCGCACCGCGAAGCGCTCGCCCGCGACGCCTTCGATATAGGCCTCGCCCGCGATGGCGCCGTAGAGCACGGTGTTGCCGACGATGATGTTCTCGGTCGGATCGCGGCCGGTCCCCTTGGGCTGGCGCACGACGATGCGGCCGCCCGACAGGCCCTTGCCGACATAGTCGTTGGCATCGCCGACGAGTTCGAGGGTGACGCCGCGCGACAGGAACGCACCGAACGACAGGCCGGCGGTGCCGGTGTAGGCGATCTGGATGGTTTCGTCCGGCAAGCCCTCGTGGCCGTAGACCTTGGCGATCTCGCCCGACAGCATGGCGCCGACGGTACGATCGACGTTGCGGATGGTGCGGACGAGCTTGACCGGCTTCTTCTTGGCGATCGCATCCTTGCAGGCGACGATCAGTTCGTGGTCGAGCGCGGTTTCCAGCTTGTGGTTCTGCTGTTCGCAATTGAAGACCGCGACGCCCGGCTTCGGCTTGGGCTGATAGAGGATCTTCGAAAGGTCGATGCCCTGCGTCTTCCAGTGGCGCACGGCGTCGGACATATCGAGGCGGTCGGCACGGCCGATCATCTCTTCGACGGTCTTGAAGCCGAGCTGCGCCATGATGGAGCGCAATTCCTCGGCGACGAAGAAGAAGTAGTTGATGATGTGCTCCGGCGTGCCGGCGAAGCGGGCGCGCAGGACCGGGTTCTGGGTCGCGATGCCGACCGGACAGGTGTTGAGATGGCACTTGCGCATCATCAAGCAACCCGCAGCGATCAGCGGCGCAGTGGCGAACCCGAATTCGTCGGCACCAAGCAGCGCGGCGATGGCGACGTCACGGCCGGTCCGCAGACCACCGTCGACCTGCACCGCGATGCGGCCGCGAAGACCATTGAGCACGAGGGTCTGCTGGGTTTCGGCAAGGCCGATTTCCCAGGGCGAACCGGCGTGCGTGGTCGACGTCAGCGGCGAAGCGCCGGTGCCGCCGTCGTAACCGGAAATGGTGACGTGATCGGCGCGACACTTGGCAACGCCGGCCGCGACGGTACCGACGCCCACTTCCGACACCAGCTTCACGGAGATGCGCGCCTGCTGGTTCACCGACTTCAGGTCGCGAATGAGCTGGGCGAGGTCTTCGATCGAATAGATGTCGTGATGCGGCGGCGGCGAAATCAGGCCGACGCCCGGAGTCGAATGGCGCACCTTGGCGATGGCCTTGTCGACCTTCTTGCCCGGCAACTGGCCGCCCTCGCCCGGCTTGGCGCCCTGGGCCATCTTGATCTGGATGTCGTCGGCGTTGACGAGGTATTCGGTGGTGACGCCGAAACGGCCCGACGCGACCTGCTTGATGCGCGAGCGCGTGCTGTCGCCGTCCGGAAGCGGCTTGAAGCGCTCGGCCTCTTCACCGCCCTCGCCGGTGTTGGAACGCGCGCCGATGCGGTTCATCGCCTTGGCGAGCGTGGTATGGGCTTCGCGGCTGATCGAACCGAAGCTCATCGCGCCGGTGGCGAAGCGCTTGACGATCTCGGACGCCGGTTCGACGTCGGCGATCGGCAGCGGATGCTCGCCCGGCTTGAACTTCATCAGGCCGCGCAGCGCCAGCAGCCGTTCCGACTGTTCGTTGATGGCGGCGGCGAACGACTGATAATCGTCCCAATTGTTGCCGCGCACGGCGTGCTGCAGCTTGGAAATCGTTTGCGGCGTCCAGGCGTGATCCTCGCCGCGCAGGCGGAAGGCGTACTTGCCGCCGACGTCGAGCTGTTCGCGGTAGATCGGATTGTCGCCATAGGCGCCGCTGTGGCGCTCGACGCATTCCTCGGCGATATCGAGCAGGCCGACACCTTCGACGCGGCTGGCGGTGCCGGTGAAATACTTCTCGACGAATGCCGAATTAAGGCCGATGGCGTCGAAAATCTGGGCGCCGCAATAGGACTGATAGGTCGAGATGCCCATCTTGGACATCACCTTCAGGATGCCCTTGCCGATCGCCTTGACGTAATGCTTGCGCACTTCATCGGCATCGAGCTTGAGCCCGGCATCGACGCGGATCTGTTCGAGAGTCTCGAACGCCATATAGGGATTGATCGCCTCGGCGCCGTAACCCGCCAGAACGCAGAAGTGATGCACTTCGCGCGCTTCGCCGGTTTCGACCACGAGGCCGGTCTGCATGCGCAGGCCCTGACGGATCAGATGATGATGCACCGCCGCGGTGGCGAGCGCCGCCGGGATCGGAATGCGATCGGCGGCAACCGCGCGATCCGACAGGATCAGAATGTTGTAGTCGGCCAGCACCGCATCGGTCGCTTCCATGCAGATGCGCATGAGGGCGGTCTCAAGGCCCTTGGCGCCTTCCGACGCGGCCCAGGTGCAGTCGATGGTGGTGGTGCGGAACGCGGCGTCGGCCAGTTCCTCGATGGCGCGGATCTTTTCGAGATCGCCGTTCGACAGCACCGGCTGATGCACTTCCAAGCGCTTGTGCGAACCGGCGGCGTGGCCGAGCAGGTTCGGGCGCGGACCGATCATCGACACCAGGCTCATGACGAGTTGTTCGCGGATCGGATCGATCGGCGGGTTGGTGACCTGCGCGAAGTTCTGCTTGAAATAATCGTAGAGCAGACGCGGCTTCTTCGACAGCACGGCAAGCGGCGTATCGCAGCCCATCGAGCCGATCGGGTCTTCGCCGTTCGCGGCCATCGGTTCGAGGAAGAATTTGAGGTCTTCCTGCGAATAACCGAACGCCTGCTGGCGGTCCAAAAGCTCGGACGGCGTGAAATTGCGCACGCCCGAATCCGGCACGTCGGGCAACTCTTCGAGATGATACTGCGCCGCCTTCAGCCATTCGTCGTAGGGCTTCTGCGAAGCAAGCTGATGCTTGATCTCGCTGTCCTTGATGATGCGGCCTTGTTCGAGGTCGATCAGCAGCATCTTGCCGGGCTGCAAACGCCACTTGCGCTTGATCTTCTCTTCCGGGATCGGCAGCACGCCGGCTTCCGACGCCAAAATGACGAGATCGTCGCTGGTCTCGATATAGCGCGCCGGACGCAAGCCGTTACGGTCGAGCGTGGCGCCGATCTGGACGCCGTCGGTGAAGGCGATGGCGGCGGGGCCGTCCCACGGTTCGAGCAGCGCAGCGTGGTATTCGTAGAAGGCGCGGCGTTCCTGATCCATCAGCTTGTTGCCGGCCCAGGCTTCCGGGATCAGCATCATGACGGCCTGCGCCAGCGGATAGCCGGCGGCGAGCAGCAGTTCGAGCGCGTTGTCGAGGCTGGCGGTATCGGACTGGCCGTGCGGGATCAGCGGCCACATCTTGTCGAGGTCGGCGCCGAGAAGATCGCTCTCCATGGTGCGGCGGCGCGCGTTCATCCAGTTGACGTTGCCGCGCAGCGTGTTGATCTCGCCGTTGTGGGCGATGAAGCGGAACGGATGCGCCAGCTTCCACGACGGGAAGGTGTTGGTCGAGAAACGCTGATGCACCATCGCCAGAGCGGACGTGGTCAGCGGGTTCTGCAGGTCGAGATAGAACTTCTCGACATCGCCGGCGAGCAGCAGACCCTTGTACACGACGGTACGGGTCGAGAAGCTCGGCATATAGTAGTGCGTGATTGCCGGGTTCTTGTACTTCTTGGCAAGCTGTTCCAGCGGATTCTGGGTCTGCTTGCGCACGGCCAGAAGCTTGCGCATGAACGCGGCTTCGTCGCGGATATTGGGCCCCCAGCCGATCACCGCCTGCTTGATGACAGGCATCGAGTCCAGAACGGTCTCGCCCAGCATCGAAGGATCGACCGGCACGTCGCGCCAGCCGAGCAGCACCTGCCCTTCCTTCTTCAGGAAGGTCTCGAACACGCCGACGATGGTCTCGCGCGCCGCTTCGTCTTTCGGCAGGAAGCACATCGCCACGGCATAGTGGCCCGGCGCCGGAAGCGTCACGCCCGCGTTGGCCGCCCAGTCGCGCAACAGCGCATCGGGAATCTGCAACATGATGCCGGCGCCATCACCGACCAGCGGGTCCGCGCCCACCGCTCCGCGATGGTCGAGCGCAAGCAGGATCTGCAAACCCTGTTTGACGATGTCGTGCGACTTCGCGCCTTTGATGTTGGCGATGAAACCCACGCCGCAAGCGTCATGCTCGTTTTGCGGGTCGTAGAGGCCTTGTTGCGGCGGCAGCGACATGAGCCCTGTCCATTCGGAGTTGAGCCGGAAAATCCCAGACTCGTGGTTGATCGCGCTTCCGACGGAAACCCAGTCCACAAGCGCTGGAAACGCACTCTGCTTCTGCATACTTAAGGGTCCCTGTGCAATTGGGAAATGGCGCAGAAGTGACGCACTTTGGAATTAAATTGTCGCGGTAAACTGCGGACGGCAATCGAATGACCAATTCCGGCCGTTTTGTGGCACGAATTTGAGCAGCCCTGCGCGATGTCTCCCCGACCCCGACCGGGAACCCGGAACTCCCCCCAGCCTCGGCGGTTATCACGAGGCAAAAACAAAGGAACGGACCATGGATCACGATCGGATCAAAGGCGCCGCCAACCAGGCCAAGGGCCAAATGAAGGACACCGCCGGCAAGCTGACCGGCGACGCCAAGCTTCAAGCCGAAGGCAAGGCCGACAAGATGAAAGGCAAAATCCAGAATGCCGTCGGCGGCGCCAAGGATGCCATCCGGCAGAACAAGGACGATTGACGTCCCTGCCTGCCCCGCAGTCGGGAGCGGCCGCCGGTTTGGCGGCCGCTTTCTTTTAGATCTGCACCCTTACCACGTGTAGCCGATGCCGGCGAAGCCGGTGAAGTTCTGGCTCTTCTCCGTGAACGCGGTATCGAGGTGGGTGGTGATGCGGACGCCATTGTTGAACAGCACGTCGGCCCCGACGGTCGCCAGCAAGCCGTGGCGCTTCGCCTTGGCGCCGTAGACGTCGAACGCCGACGACGGCAGATTCACGAACGTTGCCCCGGTCCGCGCCCCGTCGCTGAGATCGTAGGCATACGCGACGCGATCATTGATATGGACGGTGAAGTCCGGCGTCAGGATCCAGCGCGGCGTCACGTCGACGTCGATGAAGTGCCGGATGCCGATTTCCGCGCGGCCCGAATTGTAGGTACGCGACGCGTAATCGAGCGCGAAGGTGTTGGCCCCGCTGGCCGCACTTTCGTTGTAGCCCGGCAGCATGCTGACATGATCCTGCACGGCGATGTACGGCGTGAAATACTTCATCTGCGCGCCGGTCTCGAACCGCCCGCCGAAGGTATAGGCGGTGAGCTTGCCGGTCAGGGTGTCGGTGCTGCCGGAGAGGCCGACCACGCGCGTGGTCTTGATCTGGCTGCCGCCGGCCGCCGCTTCGAAGCTGGTGTAGAAATGGCGGCTCGTCTGCATGTAGCCGTAAATGCCCGCCTGGAAGCTGGTGGCGCTCCCCTTGCCCAAGCCGCCCTCGACACGGAAATCGGAGGTCCCGGCGGAAAGCGCAGCGCCGATCAGCGTATTGGCCCACGGCATCCACTGCGCGCCCGCGGCAACGCCATAGACGTTGGAGCGGAACTTGTGCGCGCCGGTGTCGGCATTACTGGCAACCACGTCGGTGCTGGCATAGCCGCTAACCCAGGTCTCGAGCGGCAGCGTCTGGCCTTTGCCAAGCGGCCGCACCATCGCCGTGCGTTGGGACATGATGTCGAGGAACGGCGTGAACGCCGACTTGGCCGCCAGGGTCGTATCGGCGCCGATCTCGCCCGAAAGCTGCTCGGTGGCGGACGCCAGAGTTCCGGAGGAGAGATTGCCGAGCGCCGCGAACGCAGGCGGCACCGTTGAATTCGCCGCGATCGCCTTGTCGACGCCGCCGGCCACCGCCAACTGATTGCGCGTGGCGGTCGTGCCGAGCGCATTCGACAGATTGGCGAGATCGACTTGGAGAGTGATGCCCGTGATCGTGCTGCCCGTGCTGACAGTGCCGAGCTTCGATGTGAACTTCGTGCCGTTGGCGGCCGTGAACAAATCGATGGTCGAAGTGGAGAAGGTGCCCGTGATGCCGCCGCTCGCCGTCAAAACCGTCAACGGCGTGCCGAGCGCATAGGTGCCATCGGCGCTGTTGATCTTGATCGCGCTCAAGCCCTTGTTGCTGCCATCGACGGCGAGAGTAGCCGTGCCGCTGGTGACCAGCTTGGAGGCCCCGGCGCTCGTCATGTCGACGACATAGGAGCTGCCGCTTGCGAACGTGATATTGCCGGTCGACGTCAGCGTTCCGGCGCCTGCGGCCCCGGCCTGCACCGCGCCACCCGAAGCAACCGTGATCGCGCCGACCTTTCCGGTACCGGTCAGGGTAGCGCCCGAATTGACCGCCACCGCCGAATTCTCGATGGAGCCCGCGCCGGAGACCGTCAGCGTGCCGCCGTTCAGGACGGTCGGACCTGTGTAGCCCGTGCTGGCGCCCGTCAGGATCTGCGTACCGCTCTGGAGCGTAATGCCGCCGGAGCCGGTAATGACGCCGGCAAACGTGGTGCTGGCGGACGACAAGATCAGGTTCTGGGTTCCGAGGTTCACCGCGCCCGTGTTCTCGCCGGACAACGACGTAAGGGTCGTTCCCGCCGTGAGCCCCGTCAGATCGAGCGTGCCGTTGATGGCGACGCTGTCGGAGTGGGTCAGGTTTGCCGTGTCGGTGAGCACCAGCGTGGCATTCTTCGCGATCCTGGTGACGCCTTCATAGGTGTTGGCCGACGTCAGGATCACGGTGCCCGTCAGGATCGATACGTTGCCCGATCCGGAAATCGCGGTGTTGATCGTCGTCGTGGTGCCGGCGGCCGGCGAGAAAGCCAGCGTGCCGTTGTCGACAATGCCCGTCGTGCCGGCGATCGAGCCGGTGGTGGTGCCGTCGCCGATCTGCAGCGTACCGGCCGAAATGGTAGTCGTTCCGGAGTAGGTATTGGTCCCGGTCAGGATCGTGGTGCCGATGCCCGCCTGCACGACACTGCCGCTGCCGGAAATGGTGTTGGCGAACGTGCTGCTGTCGAGGCGGTAGAAGCGCAGCGTTCCGTTATCGACGACGTTGCCGATGACCGAACCCTTCGTATTGCCGTTGCCGATCTGCAGCGTGGCGCCCGAACTGATCGTCGTGCCGCCGGTGTAGGTATTGTCGCCGGAGAGAACCTGGATGCCCGACCCGCTCACCGTCAAGCTGGCGCCGCCCGAGACGTTGCCCGCGATTTTGTCCGAGATCACGCCGGCAAACACCGTCGAAGTACCCGACGCAGTGTTCAGCACCAACCCATGGGCGCCCACCGCGACCGATCCGGTCCCCGCCAACGAGGTGAAGGTGAGCGTCGTACCCGAAGCATTGGTGGCGTCGAACGTGCCGTTGATATTGAGCTTGCTGGTCGCGGCCAGGCTTCCGGTCAGAACCAGCGTGCCGCTCGTAACCGTGGTGGTGCCGGTGTAGGTCGAAGCCCCGGACAGCGTTTCGCTTCCGCTGGTGATCCACAATCCGCCGGTACCCGTCATTACGCCCGCATACGTGTCGCTCGCGGCCGACAGCACCAGCGTGTTGGCGCCGAGCGAAACCGTGCCGGACCCGGCCAGCGACTTGATCGTGGCATTGCCGGTCGACGTCACGCCAGCCGACAGATCGAGATTGCCGCCGTTCAGCGCCACCGCCGATTTGAGGCTGGAACCGGCGATCAGCACCAGTTTGCCCCCGGTGACCGTCGTGGCGCCGGTATAGGTGTTGGTGCCAGAGAGCGTCTGGGCGCCGCCCGAAATCGTCAGCGTACCGGAGCCGGTGATCGTGCCGGAGAATTCGCCGGCACCCGCGGTGATCGCCAGAGACTTCTCGCCGAGACGGACCGTACCGGATCCCGACAGCGACTGGATGGCCGCATCGGTGGACTCGGTGAGGTCGAAGATCGAATCCACTTCGACGCCGCTCGACTGGGCAATGCCGCCCGCGCCCGTCAGCTTGAGCGTGCCGGCGGTGATCGTGGTCGCGCCGGTATAGGTCTGCGCCGTCGTGATGGTGGCGATACCCGAACCGTTCTTGTTCACGACGCCAGCGCCGGACACCACGCCGTTCATCGTCACGGCATAGTTGCTGTAGTATTCCAGCGTGCCCGCGTTGTCGACGTTGTAGCCGAGCGTAATGTCCGACGAGTAGCCGCCCAACTGCAGCGTGCCGCCGGTAACGGTGATACCCTGGCCGAAAACATTGCTGCCGCCGCCGAGGTACTGGGTGCCGCTGGTGAGAATGAGTTTTTGGGTGGTCGTGATGATGCCGGTGAACGCACCCGATGCGGCGGTAAGAGTCAGATTGTTGGCACCAAGCGCGACGGTGCCGCTGCCCGACAGCGACTTCAGGCTGACGCCGCCGGCCGTGGTGACGCCGGTAGCGTCCAGCGTGCCGTAAATCACGACGGCGCTGGCTTGGGCGATCGAACCGTCACCCTTCAAATGCATCGTGTCGCTCGAAACCGTCACCGCACCGGTCAAGGTGTTGACGCCGGTGAGCGTGATCTCGCCGCTGGTGAGGGCCAGACCGCCCGTCCCCGAAATGACGCCGCCATAGGTCGTGTTGGTGGCGTACGGAGTCGTCGTGTCGTTGGAATTGTAGTCGTTGAGCGACAGGCTGTTCGACCCCAGCACGATATTGCCGCCGCCCGCGAGGGAGACGAGCGTGATCGAGTTCACCGCGCCGTGAACGTCGAAGGTGCCGCCGGTGTTGATGGTGAGCCGCTGCGACGTCGCGATCGTGCCGGACGTGCCGTTGGTATCCGAACTCGTGTCGGAATCCAGCAGCGCCAGCGTGACGCCCGAACCGATCGTGGTGGTGCCGGTGAAATCGTTGCCGGAATTCGTCAGCGTGATCGTGCCGCCGGTGCCGGTGGAGTTGGTGAAGGTGATGTTGCCTTTGCCGGTGAGCTTGCCGCTCAACGTCGAGGTATTGCCGTAGGCGTCGATCGTGCTGCTGGTCGAATCCTTGAACGTGAAATCGCGCGAATACGTCGCCGCGGTCCCGTCGAGCTGGAGCGTACCGCCCGCCAGCGTCGTGTTGCCGGAAATGGTCGAGATCTTCACCGTCTGGCCGGTATCGACGTCGGCCCACGCCGAGGCCGACAACAGCGTCGCCGCCGCCAGCGCCAGCGCAGCGTGGGAGGCCGATCCGCGCAAACCGTTAAGCCACGAACGCTCGCGCGAAGCCGCACCCGTATTGAACCCCAGACCCACGAAGCCCTCCATGGAAAGTCATTGAGCAAGCCGCAAATTTTCCGGCGAACGCGGCCCGGCATTCATAGTGCCTATAGGGACGGCTCGCTCGCAGATATGTATAGATGTGTAACTCGGTCGTTTTGTCGCGACCAGTCGGGACAGAATTGATAATGTGTCGCAGAAATACCATTAGCACATTGTCATAACAAGGAAATCACCCGGCAGGACTATGCGGCAGAACGGTCGCACGATGCGCATTAAGGGTGTGTCACGTACCGGCGCAAAGGTATAGGGACCTCCTCTGCAGACGGCTCGCGCACGGGCGCCGGAAATCGCCAGAATCGGGTGACCGGCCTCCACCGGTGAGGATCATGGGCACGCTCAGCTTTTGGCATATTCTGGTGGTCGCGGCCGTTGTCGTGGTGGTTTTCGCCCACCGCCGGCTTCCGGCGGCCATGGGGGCGCTCGGCGCACTGATCGGGCACTGGCGCCGGTCGGCCAAAGGCCCCCGCCCACGGCGGGACGACGGGGTCATAGAAGGCACGTTCACGCGGCGGGACGAGTAATCCCCCGCCTCCCTGCGATCAGCGGTAGGTGTAGAGGCGGACGCGGTGGACCGTAAACTTCGCGGTGGGCACGAACAGATGCCGCCCCTGGTTGGTCTCGTCGCCATTCAGACAGCGCCCCGGCACCCAGACGCCCTTGGTGTAGCGCCCCTCCCACACGGACTCGATACCCGCCTGGGCGCCGTCCGTGGTGCCGAAATAGACGTACATGCCCGTACCCGCGACCAGGAATTCATCCGGGCCGGTCTGCAGCACGAAGCCGCCATGGGAGCCCGGCAACTCGGTCTCCTCCTTCTGGCCGATGGAGATCGGCGGCGGCGCCTTGAAGTGCACATCGAGCGTGTAGCGGCCCAGCACGAGCTTCTGCGGCGACAGGTCGGTCTTGCCGTCGAAGGCGGTGGGCGGGCGGATGCCGACCAGCTTGCCGCTGCCCTGGGCGGCGAGAATCTGCGGGGCTAGCTGGGCGACGACGTCGTTGGCATCCCCCAGAACCTTCTGCTCCTCGGGCGACAGGTACTCGGGGGCATAGGGCGAGACCCCGATCGCGTTCAGCCGGGCATAGGCCCAGAACGCGTTGGCGGCCATCTCCGCCGCGCCGACCCGGCCGGTCTCGGGAATGAAATAGCCGCGGCCGGGCGTCTCGTACTTCAGCGCCCATTCGACGAAATTCGGGAAATAGAGATCCGGCACCAGCATGTCGATCGCCGGCGCGGCGGCACGCCAGACATCGAAAACCTGCGGCAGCGGCCCGCCGCTGGGGTACTGGCCGGGCTGCCGGCCGGGACGGATCAGGGCCGCATTGACGAACGCCGGCAAGGGATAGACCGCCTTGCCCGCCGCCGCGACTTTGCCGGTGTAGAGCCCCTCGAACCAGGCATTGAAAATCTCGTCGGTGGCGGGACCGGCGCCGAAGGTCGCCTCCCAGCTTGCGCCGGTCTTGAAGCCGCCAGCGGCCCAGGCCTCGCGCAACGCCGGCACCAGCGTGTCTTTGTGCGCGGCGAGATAATCGGTGAGCGCGGCCGGGACCGGCGCCTTGAACGCGGCGTCGGCGGCCGCGGAATGATCGCGCGCTTCCGGGATCATGCCGACTTCGTTCTCGGGCTGCACCATGATGACGGTGCGGAGGGTGTCGGTGTCGCGGATATGCTTCATCAACGCGACATAGGCGCGGATATCCGCCTTGAGGTTTTCGCCCGCGTGCGCCGACAGAATTTCGAGCCCTTTGCCGTCCGACGTCTGAGCGCGCGGGAAGCGGGACTGATCGCGCTTGACCCACGCCGGAGCGTAGCTCGACATCGAGTTCTTCCAGCTTCCGAACCACAGAAGCACGACACGCATGTCGTGCTTGCGCGCGTTGGCAAGAACGGTATCGACGCTGGAAAAATCGAACCGCCCTTCTGTCGGCTCGATCCGTTCCCAATAGGCGGGGACGAGCACGGCGTTGAGGTTCATCGCCTTCAGCCTGGGCCAGACCGGCGCCATGAAGGCGGGGCTCGACGCGCTCGAATTATCGAGTTCGCCGCCGCGTACCAGGAACGGCTTGCCGTCGACGAACAGCTGCGTCGCGCCGTGCACGCTGCGCAATTGCGAAACCGGCGGCGCCGCGACGGCTTGAAGGGCGACGGCCGCACAACAGAGCGCTGCCGCCAGCAGGCTTTCCACGATTCTCATCGGGAAAGCCTACCATAATTGCCGCTTCAGCTTCGCCGGGGCCGCTGGCGCGGAGAGGTCGCGGCAATCCGGACCACGTCGCCGCGATCGAGCGAATCCGGCGGACTATCGATGATGCGGTCGTGCGGACCGATCCCGGAAGCCAGATCGACCGTGGTGCCGTTGTCGCGCGCGATCCGGACCGGACGGATCGCCACCTTGTTGTCCGGCCCCACCACCGCCACCGCCATGCCGCCATCGCGGAAGACGAGCGCACTGGAGGGTATCTGCACCCCACCGCCGGCCCGCATTGCGAACGACACCTCGGCATAAGCGCCGGGCTTCAACAGGCGCTCCTTGTTGTCGGCGAGAAGCTGAACCAGCACGCTGCCGCTCGCCGGATCGACCGCGCCGGAACTTGCCTGCACCGTGGCAGAGAATGTGCGGCCGGGATATTCCGGCACGCTGAAGCTTGCGGTGACGCCCGGCGCGATTTCGGCGGAGACGTTCTGCGGCACGCGGACATAGATGCGGAGCTGGTTCTGATCCGACACCGTGAACAGCGGCGTCGACGACGCATTCCCTGCGGCGACGAAACTGCCGATGTCGACCGAACGGCTGGTCACCACGCCATCGAACGGCGCCACGATCCTGGTGTAGCCGAGGTTGATCGAGGCCGCCTGCACCGCCGCGCGGTCGGATTCGACCAGACCGGCATCGGCCTCGGCGGCGGCCTGTTGTGTCTGCAACTGCTGACTGGAGATCGCGTTCTGCCGCGCCAGCGACTGATAGCGCGCGAGATCCTGCCGCGCGTTGGTCAGATTGGCGGTATCGCGCGCCAGGGCGCCGCGGGCCTGATCGAGCGCGGCCTGATACGGTCGCGGATCGATCTGCGCCAGCAGCGTGCCCGCTTTCACCGGCGTGCCGATGTCGACAAACCATTTCTGCACCGCACCGGAGACCTGGGCATAGATCGGCGCATTGTTGTAGGCCTGCACGCCACCGGGCAGCACCAGCGTGCGCGCGCCATGCATCGCGGCGGGCGACACGATGCGGACCACCGGCACCGCCTGATCGCGCGTCCAATCCTCGACTTCGTTGGCGGCCATGATGCGGCCGGCGACGCCGATCGCGACCACCACCAGCGCCACCGCTGCGGCGCCGATGCCGACGGCCTTCAACCGGCGCGGCGGCTTGTACTGCAGCACATCCGGATCAGCCGGCGGCGCCACGGCGTGCTGGGGCGGCGGCAATTCCATCTCGGTCGCGCCGTCGAACGAAAAATCCTGTCTGTCAGGCATACGCTTCTCCCGTCGAAGACCGTGGCACCGCACGAGCTGCCGGCGAACGGCGGCCATGAACGATGCTGAACACCACCGGCACGAAAATCAGGGTGGCCGAAGTCGCGAAGATCAATCCGCCGATCACCGCCCGCCCGAGCGGTGCATTCTGTTCGCCGCCCTCGCCCAATCCGAGCGCCATCGGCGCCATGCCGATGATCATGGCGAGCGCCGTCATCAGCACGGGACGGAAGCGCGTGAGCCCCGCTTCCATCGCCGCAAGCGCCGCATTGCCGGTGACCGCCAGCCGCTCGCGCGCAAAGCTGACGACCAGGATCGAGTTCGCCGTGCCGACGCCCATGCACATGATCGCGCCGGTGAGCGCTGGAACCGACAAGGTGGTGCCGGTGACGAACAGCATCCACACGATGCCTGCCAACGCGGCCGGCAATGCGGTGATGATGACGAAGGGATCGAGCCACGACTGGAAGTTCACCACGATCAAGAGATAGATCAGCACCAGCGCGGCCAGAATGCCGAAGTAGAGATTGGTGAAGGCCGTATCCATGGTGGCCGCCTGCCCGCGCAGCGTGACGGTGGCACCCTTGGGCACATCGGCTTTGGTTTCGGCGATCAGTTTCCTCACGTCGGCCGCGATGCCGCCAAGGTCGCGATCCTGGGCGGCGGCATAAAGATCGACCACCGGCCGCACATTGTAATGCGAGACCACGGCGCTCGAAGTTTCGCGGCTGATGCGCGCCAGACCGCCGAGCACCTGCAATCCGCCGTTGGCGCCGGTGATCGGCACATTCGACAGCGCCGACAAGGACGCCACTTCGTATTCCGGCATCTGGGCCACGATGGGATACGACACGCCGCTCTTGGGATCGAGCCAGAAGGTCGGTGCGACCTGCGAAGACCCGGCAAGCGAGGTGGTCAGGCTGTTGGTGACGTCGCGTTCGGTGAGGCCGAGACCGGCGATACGCGAGCGGTCGACATCGACGCGCAGCTGCGGATTATCCTCGGACTGCTGGATGCGGGCATCGGCGACGCCGCGCACCGCCCGCAGCTTGCGCAGGAACATCGCCGCGTATTTCTGATTGGCCTCCAGCTTGGGACCGGCGATCTGCACGTCGATCGGCGCCGGCGAACCGAAATTCAGGATCTGGCTGACGATATCGGCCGGCAGGAACGAGAACGTCACGCCGGGAAACGCCGCCGGCAAACGCTCGCGCAAACGGCGCACGTAATCGGCGGTGGCATGATGGTTCTCGTTGAGGCTGATGTAGATGTCGCCGTCCTGATAGCCGATCAAACCGGAATTGTTGTAGATGGTGTTGATCGAGCTGGTCGGCAGGCCGAGATTGTCGACAATGGACGACACCTCCTTCGGCGGGATGGTGGCGCGGATCACCTTCTCAATGTTGCCGAAGATCGCCGCCGACTGCTCCAGCCGCGTGCCGACGGGGGGGCGCGCATGAATGGTGATCTGGCCGGAATCGACGGAGGGGAAGAAGTTCGAGCCGAGGAACGGCACCAGCGCAAATGACAGCACCACCACAACCATGAATCCGGCGACGAATACCGCACGATGGGCCATCGCCATGGCGAGCAGATTGCGATAGCCCTCGCGCGTCTGTTCGAACCGGCGGGTGAAACCCTGCTGGAAACGGACAAGCGGACCGGGCGCTTTCGACCGCGCGATGTGCGCCTCGGCGGCGTGCGGCCGCAACAGATACATCGCCATGGTCGGCACCAGCGTGCGCGACAGGATGAAAGATGCGATCATCGCGAAGATCACCGCCTCGGCCATCGGCACGAACAGATAGCCGGCGACGCCGGTAAGCGCGAACATCGGCACGAACACGATGCAGATGCAGAGCAGCGAGACGAAGGCCGGCGTCACGATCTGCTGGGCGCCGTCGAGGATCGCCTGCAGCACCGGCTTGCCCTGCTCGAGATGCCAGTTGACGTTCTCGATGGTGACTGTGGCGTCGTCGACCAGAATGCCGATGGCGAGCGCCAAGCCGCCGAGGGTCATAATGTTGAGCGTCTGCCCCATCGCCGACAGCGCCGCCAGCGCCGCCAGGATCGCCAGCGGGATCGAAGTCGCGATGATCACGGTGGAACGCCAGCTGCCGAGGAACAACAGGATCATCAGGCTGGTCAGCGCCGCCGCGATAATGCCTTCGCGCACCACGCCCGAAACCGCGGCGGTCACGAACAGCGACTGATCGTTCAGCGGCGTGAGCTTGAACGACGGCGGCATGGTATCGAGGATTTTCGGCAGCACATCCTTGACGCCCTGCACCACATCGAGGGTCGACGCCGCACCGGTTTTGAGGATGGTCGTCAGCACCGCGCGCTCGCCGTTGACATGCACCAGACTCTGCTGCGGCGGCGCGCCGTCGCGCACGTGACCGACATCGCGCAAGTACACGACGGCGCCGTTCACCGTCTTGACCGGCAGATTGTTGAGATCCTGGATGGTCTGGGCGGCGTTGTTGAGCTTCACCGTGTATTGCAGCGCGCCGATCTTGACGGTGCCCGACGGCGTGATCTGGTTCTGCGCCGCAATGGCGTTGCCGACGTCCTGCGCCGACAACCCCTTGGCCTGCAGCGCCTGGGGATCGAGATCGACCTGCACCTGCCGCACGCGGCCGCCGTAGGAAAACGGAATCGCGGCGCCGGGAACGGTGGAAAGAACCGGCCGCGCGAAGTTCTGCGTCAGGTCCAGCACCTGCTGCTCGGGCAAGCCCGAACTCGCAAGCTGCAGGATCGGCACGGTCGAGGCGTTGTAGTTGAGGATCAGCGGTGGCGTCGCGCCGGGCGGCAGGAATTTCAAAATGGTCTGCGAGATCGAAGTCACCTGCGCCGTCGCGGTGCGGATGTCGACGTTGGGCTGGAAGTAGATCTTGACGATCCCCATGCCCGGCAGCGACGTGCTTTCGATGTGCTCGATGTCGTTGACGGTGGTGGTGAGTACGCGCTCGTACGGCGTGATGATGCGGCCGCTCATCTCGTCGGGCGACAGACCGGTGTACTGGAACGCGACGCCGATCACCGGCACGCCGATGTTGGGGAAGATGTCGGTCGGCGTGCGGATCGCCGCCAGCGGCCCGACGATCAGGATCAGCAGCGCCATAACAATAAAGGTGTACGGGCGCTCCAGCGCCACGCGGACGAGCGCGTTCATGGCTGCCCCCTCCCATTGCCGCAAGGAACGGATCCAAATGACCCAACGTCAGCAGAAAAAAGTGTCTGGTGCATGATGTAACTGACCGGTACGTCCGAGAATGTGATATACGGAATACTTCTTATTCGACAAGTGACAATTCGCTTGTTCCGCTAACAAAAGAAGTGAACGGGAGAAACGTGTGAGCAAATCCGAAGGCGCCAAGCCCGCAGCGGAGCGGATCCGCGAAACGGCGCGGTTACTCTTCTATCAAGAAGGTATCCGGGCGGTCGGCGTCGACGAGATCGTCAGCCGCGCCGGCGTCACCAAGCCGAGCCTCTATCGCAGCTTTTCGTCCAAGGACGAACTGGCGGCCGATTATCTGCGCCATCACGGCGGCGAACGGCTCAAGGCGTTCGAAGACGCGCTGGCGAGCGGCCCCGATCCACGCGAAAATTTCCGTAAATGGCTTGTGAGTTTATCGGAACGCGCGACCAAGCCGGACTATCGCGGCTGCGGCAATTCCAATGCGGTGGTGGAATATCCCCACCCCGAAAATCCCGCGCGCAAGGTTGCGACGGAGAACAAGCGGCGCTTCCGCGCCCGCCTGCACCAGCTCGCACGGGACCTTCACGCTAAGGACCCCGAACTGCTCGGCGACATGCTGCTGCTGGTGATCGAAGGCACCTATGCCAGCGGCCAGTTGTTCGGCCCCGGCGGTCCGGCGCATCACGTCGTGGCCGCGGCCGATGCGATCATCGATGCGCACATCGCTCAGAAGTGAATGACGGTACGGATCGACTTGCCTTCGTGCATCAGATCGAAGGCCTCGTTAATGCGCTCGAGCGGCAGCGTATGGGTGATGAAGGGATCGAGCGCGATCTCGCCCCGCATGGCCTCTTCCACCATGCCCGGAAGTTGCGAACGCCCTTTGACGCCGCCGAACGCACTGCCGCGCCAGACGCGCCCCGTGACAAGCTGGAACGGCCGGGTGGAGATTTCCTGGCCCGCGCCGGCGACGCCGATGATGACGCTTTCGCCCCAGCCCTTATGACAGCATTCCAGCGCCGCCCGCATCACCTTCACGTTGCCGATGCACTCGAAACTGAAATCGACGCCGCCATTGGTCAGTTCAACAATGACATCCTGGATCGGCTTGTCGTGGTCCGCGGGATTGACGCAATCGGTGGCGCCCATCTGCCGCGCCAGATCGAACTTTGCCGAATTGAGATCGATGCCGATGATACGGCCCGCTTTGGCCTGGCGCGCACCCTGGATCACGGCGAGACCGATACCGCCGAGCCCGAACACCGCCACCGTATTGCCCGGCTGAACCTTGGCCGTGTTGTGCACGGCGCCGATGCCCGTCGTCACGCCGCAACCGAGCAGACACACTTTTTCCAATGGCGCTTGCGGGTTGATCTTGGCGAGCGAGATTTCGGCCACCACGGTGTATTCGCTGAAGGTCGATGTGCCCATGTAGTGATAGACCGGCTCACCCCGATACGAGAACCGCGTGGTGCCGTCGGGCATCAACCCTTTGCCCTGGGTGGCGCGGATCTTCTGGCAGAGATTGGTCTTGCCCGACCGGCAGAATTCGCATTCGCCGCATTCCGGCGTGTAAAGCGGAATGACGTGATCGCCCGGCACGACGCTGGTGACGCCCTCGCCTACCGCCACCACCACGCCGCCGCCTTCATGCCCGAGCACGGCGGGAAACACGCCTTCGGGATCGGCGCCGCTTAAGGTGAAGGCATCCGTGTGGCAGACACCAGTGTGACTGATCTTCACCAGCACTTCACCGGCGCGCGGCTCCGCGACGTCAATCTCGACGATCTCCAGCGGCTTGCCCGCGGCAAAAGCGACAGCGGCGCGCGATTTCATGCGGCTCTCCAGACCGGATTCGTTCGCACTGTCCACAATCGCTCCGAGCGCGTCAATCGGGTCCGCAGGGTCCGCCAACCGCGACAGCAAGCGAAGCCGGCTGCGGGCTTCGAACACAACTTTCGTCGGCGTTGATAATCGTAGGTTATAAGAATGCGCGAGATGGCGGGATAAAGCAGATTTTCCGGGGATTTTCGGGCTTACTGACGTCACTATTCGCGATACGCCGGGATGCATTTCGCCTTACTGACAAGCTGCGTTTCGGGCACTGACAACTGACAGCAACTCGGGAACGTGTCAGTAAAGTCCGCCGTCGGAATTTTACGACGTAACGCACCCGAAATTTCCGACGTGTTTCGAGGAGAAGACAACTGCGAGGTTGTTTCCGTCCGTTTACCGGTCGGCTGTGGACGAGTAACGAACGGAGTGATACGAACGCGTGACTTGGTGCCCGCAACGCCTGCGGCCGCACCTCTTCCAAGCACCGAAACCGATCGACACCTGCCATTCGCGGCGGGCCGATCCGGTTTGACCAAGGAATATTCATGCTGACAGTCACCGACCTCGCCCGCGCCTATCACTTCGCCGCCGTCAAGCACATCGATCAGCGCCGCAAGGGGGCTGCGTCCGAGCCTTACATCAACCACCTGACCGAAGTGACGGCCCTGGTGGCCGAGGCCTGCGGCGGGAGCGACATCGAACTGATCGCCGCCGCGGCGCTGCACGACACGGTTGAAGATACCCAGACGACATTCGACGAATTGGCGGCGGCCTTCAGCCAGCGCGTGGCCGATCTGGTGGCGGAAGTCACCGACGACAAAACGCTGCCGAAGCTCGAGCGCAAGCGGCTGCAGATTGAGCACGCCGCCCACACCTCACCCGCCGCCAAGCTGATCAAACTGGCCGACAAGACTGCCAACCTGCGCTCGCTGCTGAACAGCCCGCCCACCGGTTGGCCGGCCGAACGCGTGGCGGCATATTTCGATTGGGCTGCGCGCGTGGTCGCCGGCTGCCGCGGCACGAATGCCTGGCTGGAAGCCGAATTCGACAACGTCTTCGCGGAATTCTCTGCGCGGTAGAGATTGCGCTGTGGCGGTCGTGACGCGGCGGCTCTTGTCAGCCGCGTGCCGTTCGCCTTAGCTGGAACGGATATCGAAGGTACGAACCATGGCCGCCCTGCACCGCCTGCCCGAACCCACGTCTTGCGTTCTGTGGCGCGAACCGGAACGGCTGCGCGACCTTCGCATGGAAACCGTGACCGTGTTCGAAGAGGACGAGCATTTCCGGCGCGCCCTTCTCAAATGCCCCGAATGCGGCCAGCTCTATTTTTACGAGATGCATGAAGAGGTCGATTTCGAGAACGGCCAGGATCCCGTCACGCGCCTCTATACTCCGGTGCCGACCGGCGAGCACGCCGCCGCCCTGTCGCTGGCCGCATCCCCCTCGCTGCAGCGCGTCCGCCCCATCCTGCGCGACGTCTGGCCAGCCGATCAGAAGACATCGACGATCGCGTGGTGGCGGGTACAGGCAGGGAACTAAGGCGTCCGCGCTTTAGCACGCTTGCCCGGCTTCACCAGCCGAACCCCCGGCTTGTCATCCGGCGTGCCGATGAATTCCACGCCGGCGGATTCGAGTGTCTTTTGCAGATCGAGCAAAGTGTGTGAACGCCCCGTGGGGACGCCCTCTTGCTGCTCCAGGCGCAAGACCGTCGCGACGCCCGTGCCGGACTTGTCGGCCAGTTGCTGTGCAGACCAACGCAACAAGGCTCGGGCCGCCCGAATTTGCCCACTGGTTATCACGTTTTCCACTTGATAATGATCGAATATCGATCATTATCACCTTCGCTGAATTCGATTCTGAACGAGATTAACACACATGACTGCTGCATCAACCAAACGGCCGCCACGCGGTCGAACGGAGAAGCCTGCCCTTACGGGCGATGAACCCAAGGGCTGGCAATCCGCCCTCACCCGCCTCGAAGGCGCCTATGCCGTCAACACGATCCGCGCCTACGAGTCCGATTTCAAAATCTTCGAGGCGTGGTGCCGTCGCGAGCAGCGCGACGCCCTGCCCGCCACGCCGGCGACCGTCGCCGCCTTTGTGGAAGCCCAAAGCAAAAGCGCGACGCCAGCCACTGTGAGCCGGCGCCGCGCTGCGATCGCCAAAATCCATAAATTGATGAAGCTGGAAAGCCCGGTCCGCGACGAGGAAGTGAACCTCGCGACCCGCAAGGTGTTCCGCCAGAAAGGCCGGCGGCAGAAGCAGGCGCTCGGGCTGACCGCGCCGCTGAAAGCCAAGGTCCTCGCCGTCTGTGCCGATGACCTGCGAGGCCTGCGCGACCGCGCGCTCATTGCGATGGGCTACGACACCCTATGCCGCCGCTCGGAACTGGTGGCACTGCGCGTGGAAGACTTCGCCCCCGAGCCCGACGGCTCCGGCACCATTCTGGTCCGCAAAGCCAAAGCCGACCAATACGGCCGCGGCCGCTTGGCGTATCTGTCGACCGACACGGTGGCCACGCTCGAACGCTGGCTCAACGCGGCAGACGTCACTGCCGGCCCGATCTTCCGACGTATCGACGACGGCGTCCTCATGAACGGCACCATCATACCCAACACCGTCTCCGACATCTTGAAACGCCGTGCCAAGGAAACCGGCTTGGACGCGACGACCGTGAAACGCCTCTCCGGCCACTCCCTCCGTGTCGGCGCTGCCCAGGACATGGCCGCGGCAGGCATCGAACTCGTCGCCATCATGCACGCCGGCGGCTGGCGCTCACCCGAAATGGTGATGCGTTACATCGAGCATATGGATGTGCGGAAGAGCGGGATGGCGAGGATGTATGGGGCGGAGGGGCGTCACCCTCCACTCACCTCTACAGGTGATTAATGCCAGCCATCCGATGCCGGCAATGAAAACACCGCTTTGGCCTGGATCTTGAGCAATAGAGATCCTGCAAGTCTACTTCAAGGAACCGCGTTCATAGGCGTTGCGTATGCCCTTTTACAAAAGAGTAGCTCCGCCGAACTCGATTGCCTGTCCTTTGTGGGCGCAGCCTGTTTAGTCTCCTATGCAAACTCGGAAACGTAATTCAACTTCATCCAGTCCCTGTAGCTTCCGTCCATCACAGAGCGCCACCATTCCTCGTTATTGATATACCATTGTATAGTATCCTCAAGGCCACTGCCGAATGAATGCTTAGGTGTATAGCCCAACTCACAACGGATTTTGGTTTCATCAATTGCATATCGTCGATCATGACCTTTACGGTCAGAAACATGCTTCTTGAGAATCGCGCTCGATTTGCCGTTTGCAGCGGGTGCGTTGGGAAAACGTCTCCTCAACTCGGGCTTGGTAATGAATGCATCGTCAACACAGCGGCAAATGTGATCAATCACAGCCAAGTTCGGCAACTCCTCACCTCCACCAATATTGTAGGTTTCCCCCGGCTTGCCGGCCTCCAGTATCCTCTCAATTCCACAGCAGTGATCGCCGACATGAAGCCAGTCACGTACGTTACCGCCGTCGCCATAGATGGGCAGCGGCCTCCCAAGCAACGCGTTAATTGTAAAAAGTGGGATCAGCTTTTCCGGAAACTGATATGGGCCATAATTGTTTGAACAATTGCTCGTTGTCACCTGCAACCCAAATGTTTTGTGATAAGCGCGAACAAGATGGTCGGACGCAGCTTTCGAGGCGGAATATGGGGAGTTAGGTCTGTATGGTGTAATCTCACTAAATCCTGTTTCCTGCGGGGTAAGGGATCCAAAAACCTCATCGGTCGAGACGTGATGAAAGCGATGCGGCGTGCCAGAGCCAGTATCCAGCCAAACTGCCTTGGCTGCCTTAAGTAACACGTGAGTGCCAATAATGTTCGTATCTACGAACTCATCGGGCCCGTGGATTGAGCGATCAACGTGCGATTCTGCGGCAAAGTGAACTACAACATCGATCTGGCGCTCCAGTAGAAGCTTAGTGAGAAGCCCAAAATCCCGAATATCCCCATGAACCAACGAGACGTCCTTGACGTCAACCAGACTTGCCGCATTCCCTGCATAAGTTAGCGCATCAAGCACGATCACCGCGTCTGCAGGATGATATTTTCGCCAATAGCGGACAAAATTGACACCAACGAATCCAGCACCTCCCGTCACCAAAAGTTTAGCCATTCTCTTTGACCTTCCCAAGCATCTCGCTAAGCGCATCACACTTAAAAAATGTCCCGGACTATCGGGCAGCATTTCGCAGTCGAACGACCCAAAACGCTGGAGCAAGATCATCTGGCTCCAGCAGGGTGCTCACAAATCACCATCAGGAGTATCGCAACGGTTCAAGGCTGAAATCCACAATCCAGAACCTTGTCCGCTATCAGAGCCGCGAAGCCGTACCGTCTCGCCATGGCGGCATTTGTGAAGTGATGCATTCTTGCTGATAGCATTGGAAAGGTGCGACTATAGATTCCTACGCAAGCTTTTCTCTGATCTGCTGCGCCTCTGAGCTAGACTTATAGTCCCTTCAGAATGAGTCTCTCCGCGAGGAAATGCTCAGCGGGTATACCAGTTCGCCACATTAGGTATTCAAACGTGGGGCGTTCGCCTGCTCGAACTTGGTCAAAAGGCGTGTCATCAGCATTTCACCGAAAGATCTCTGCCTCACCGAGTGGTTTTCCCAAACGGTCTTTCAACGACAGCTTCGGTGTAATCCCGTCTAGGGGCCATGCAATGTTGAGAGATGGATCATCCCACAACACAGTTCGCTCATGCTCCGGAGCGTAATAATCCGTGCATTTGTAGAGAAATTCAGTTCCGTCCTTTAGGCAAAGGAACCCATGCGCAAATCCCGCGGGAATCCACAATTGACGCTTGTTTTCCTCACTCAGTTCGACCCCGATCCAATGGCCAAAGTGAGGAGATGAACTCCTGAGATCTACCGCAACATCGAACACTGCACCCGAAACAACTCGGATTAGCTTGGCCTGGGTGCATTCAATTTGGTAGTGAAGCCCACGAAGTACCCCTCTGGCCGATCTGCTATGATTATCTTGAACGAATTCCGCCTCCAGACCTGCGTTCGTGAATTCCCGCGCGTTCCAACTTTCGAAAAAGAAGCCTCGGTCGTCCCCGAATACTGTCGGTTCAATTATCTTTGCTCCCGGTAGCGTCGTTTCAAGAACTTTCACATCGAATTCCTTGTAAGAAGACGGAGTAAGTAGGAACCATAGCCACTCTTAGAGAGTGGCTCAGCTAGTCGCTGCAGCTGTTGATCGGTGATGAAACCCATCCGCCACGCGATTTCTTCCGGACAGCAAATCTTAAAGCCCTGCCTTTCTTCCAAGACTTTTACATACAGCGAAGCATCCACCAGAGATGCATGAGTGCCTGTATCTAGCCAAGCAAAGCCTCGGCTCATGATCTCAACGTTGAGATTTCCCGCTTGAAGATACAGGCGATTAAGATCCGTAATCTCGAGTTCTCCGCGTGCTGACGGCTTCAATTCCTTCGCGTACTCGACAACATTCTCATCGTAAAAGTACAACCCCGTCACTGCATAGTTGGACCTGGGCTGAGCGGGTTTCTCTTCGATCGTCTCAGCGTGGCCTGCTGCATCGAACGACACCACGCCATAGGCTTGCGGATTCGCTACATAGTATCCGAACACGGTTGCACCTTCATTGCGGCCACCAGCTCGCGCCAACATGGGGCCAAGCCCCTGACCGTAGAAGATGTTGTCTCCAAGGATGAGCGCAGAGTGTCGGTTTCTCACGAAACTCTCATCAACGAGGAACGCCTGCGCCAGCCCTCCGGGATGAGGCTGCACGGCATAACGCAAATCGAGCCCCAAATCTGAGCCATCTCCAAGCAACTCTTCGAATGCGTCGTGATCACGCGGCGTTGTGATGATTAGGATCTCTCGGATGCCCGCTAGCATCAGAACCGACAGCGGATAGTAGATCATCGGTTTGTCGTAGATAGGCATCAACTGCTTACTAACTACGCGAGTAACGGGGTACAATCGCGTCCCACTCCCACCCGCAAGAATTATCCCCCTACGCATCTCCGCCCCCTGTAATCAAGCTCCTGCAGCCAAGGTCTCCAACCCGCGTCACCACGAGCGCCTGACGCTGGTTCGAAAAGGTTTCATGTATCCGAGTGCGCGATCTACTACCCCGCTACCGTTGGATCGAAGCCTTGCACACGGCCGGCTCACCCAAAGGACGACTGCAGGGCCGGCCCGCGTCTCCGAAGTTCGGTGAAGATCTTCCGCCCGAACACAACGAGCATAACGATTTGCGAAACGCCCAAAGCAACCGCGATGCCGATCACATGCATATACACGATCACAAAGTAGCCCATTGCGACGGTTGTGATCGTCGAAGCAACGTACGCCTGAAAAATCACCCTGGATTCACCAATCGAACGCATGAAGGCCCGTGCTGGAATGCTGATAAACGTTAGCACGTAGATCACGCACTGCAGCCTGAGCAAAGCGCTATACGCCACCAGTTGCTCTCCATAGAACAAACGAAGCACTACGGGCGCAAAAAGCAAAATCGGGCTCAAGGAAAGGACGGTTATACCAGCACCTGCAACCGTGATTTTGCCCGTATGCCGAACTAGCGCAAGCAATCCATTCATTCTGAAGACCACTGCAGCTTTCACCGGAACTGTATTCTCGAGCGTCGCGTAGAGAACGTTGAGAATCCCCACCATGTTCAAAGTCGCCCGGTAGGCACCAGCAGCCCATGTACCAAGCACAAAGGAGGAAAAAAATATCAAGACATTTGAATTGACCCATTGCAGGAGTGCCGAAGGAACCAACCACTTGCTCATTGCCCAGTTCTCCCCGGCATGTGCGATCAGGGCGTCGAGTGTCACCCGCCGGAACATCCATGAGCTTCCGAACGAGCATCCAATTAGGTATGCAAATGCCATCACATATAAGAGGTTGGAAATGGAAAGCGCACCCACGAGCGTGAGCGCAAATGCCCCGGCGATTTGCCCCCCATATGAAACCAGATCGGCACATATAAGGTGCCGGTAGAGTCCATTCGTAAGATAGACTCTCCTGAAAAAGTCCTGCAGTTCGAAGAAGAAAATGCAAATCGCTGACGGAAAAGCGAGACCTTGCGGCAGCTCACGCCACCCCGCCGCTTCCCCGCAAACGATCAAAATGAATAGGAGACTGGCGCATACCAACCCAAACAGGCACTGCAAATAGAAATAGGTCGAGTGGAACGACCATTGCCCACTGTCCCGCAGAGCTGCACCGTTGGTCATCAACGGAGAAAACACGGCCGCCTGCTGGAGACTGCTGAAGAAAGTGACCAGAGACCAAATAACTACAAACACGCCGTATTGGCTGAGGCCAACAAATCGAACGAGAAGGAGGCCGAGCAAAAAATTCGAACCGCTCACAAGGCCCTGATCAGCGAAAGGAAGCGCTCGCCGCCCAATCGAAGAAGCCTGATTGCGGTAGAAGGAAGTCAGAAGATGGCTTCTGAACAAGTCTCTGCGCATTAGCGGAAAAATCTGGATGGAGCAGCGGTCATCGCACGGTGACACTTCCTTTCTCCGTCGCACCTGGTACCTCGACCACGCTAGATACCTCTGGTCGTCTGCCACGTCGGTTTGTTATGTGGATGGTGCGCCCCCACTGCTTTCGAAGCGCGAACCAAGTCTGAAAACACAAAAACACCGCGAAAGGTGTTGACAGGTTTGCCCCAAAAAGAGACTCCGAGAAGCAGTTGACCGCCAGGAACATCACCGCACTCATATACTGCACTCCAACCATTTCGCGCGAGCGGGTCAGAGCGCGAAACGCGGATGCGAATTCGCTCCCAAGAAATAGAATGAACAGTATCGCTCCAAGTACCCCTCCACTCGCGAACGTCTGCAGATAGGAATTGTGCAGACCAAAGACACTCCCGTAACTCCACGCGAGCGAATACGTCGGAAAACTTATGGCGTACCCGAATCCGAGTACAAGACGAACGCCATGTAAAGCTTCCAGTGCAGCTTGCCAGATGACGGTCCGCCCAGTGAATGTCATCAAAGTGCCAACATCATTTCCTCGAAGAACTATCTCCACTGCCTCTCCGGAATACCACAATGCGGTTCCACCAACGACTATTGAGAATAGCGCAACGATCGCCAAGCCGCTTCCGCGTAACGTCGACCTGATCACGAATGCGCTAAGTGCAAAGAAGAGAGCGATAGCCGCCCCTCTGGCGTACAAGATGGCAAATAGTAGAACGCCCATCGTTAGAATTGACCACTTCGACCAAACCGCGATCATATCACCTCTGGCAAAAATGTGATTGCGATCAACTTGACTGGCATGAAGAAGCCCCAGTCCGAGGATCGAAGCCATTAAGTTTGGATGGGTTAGACTCGAAGTCGGCGAAATCCGCGACGTGAGACTTCCGCCGCTGAACAGTGAAACAGACCCCATCACGCAGGCAACCGCAAAAAATATCAGCAGATGCCGCGCGAGCAGAGCACTTCCAATCACTTTTCCGAGGCGAACATATTGAGCGAGTACTACTTGAAGGCTGACGAGCATCAGTACCGTCGTAAGTAACTTGCTAAGCGAAACGTCTAGGTAGTAGCTCGATGGGAGTAGGAGTGCGCAAACAGCAAGGAAGCCAACGACGTACCTCTGTTGCCAAAGCACAAACCGAAGGCTTGCATACCCACGTGTTTTGGGGAGTAGGTTCACCGCCCCAAGAACTAGAAGTAACGCGAACCCAATTAACTTAACAATCTGAAGCCAGCCGACGTGCATTGCAGAGTCTGGGACAGTCGGCATTGTAACAGTCATTAAACTTAGCACCGCAACCAACTGCATACAGAGCAAGCTGCTTTGTTGGCGGTTACTTCGCGGCAACGCTTTTCGCTGTGGCATGGCGGTATAGTACATCAATTATTCCATGCTGCTCGCTTGCAAAGCATCGGTTTGTTAGGCGGTACTTGAACCGAGTTTGACGAGCAACTTATTTCGGTGCGAAGGGAGCGCAAGACGATGGGCGCGATCCTACTTACAATATAATTGCTCCCCTCCATTGTAAGGTGACCAATATCCCAGGCTATGGGGTTTCCGTTTATAGAGATCTGGCATTGATTGCCGGAGCACAGAAGGGCACGAAGCGACACGAAGTCTGTAGATGTCTCCAGGGCGGCCGTACGAAGCGCATTTTCAGTTCTAAAGGAATTAGCTGGGGAATATCGATCGGATGGCAGCCCCCTCGACTGCAACAAGCGGATTATTTGCGGCACGGGACCTGCATAGGTGGGAAGTTCCCCCACAAGAAGTACATGGATCCCTCTTTTTTTTGCGGCGGAGAGAGTACGCGCCATGCTTCGCCGCACCTCCTCCGGCGCCCTTCTGTTCCACGGAGCCATCGTCACGACGAGGAGATCAGGGTTCAATGAAACAACCTCCGCCCAGGCCCCCTTTTGAAAGCGGCCACATGCAGTGGTTTCGCCGGCCTGTACAAATGGCGGACAGGCAGCCATTGTTATCTGCACCAAGTCAAATCTGCCGGCTTGCTGAAGCTGGCGAAATCCCCAGGAAAGATGGGCAGCATACGAATCTCCCCACAAAACCACCTTCGGAGAATCGACGCCCGCTTTGTAGCGAAAGGTGCACTTTTCAACATTCCAATCCGTAAACGGTTGGCCTTCCAGAAAACAGGTGCGTGCACTGTACATTACACCCGGATCTTGAATGCGAGTGCGCAGCGTGGGGAACCTCTCCGGCATGCCGCTCGTCGCTTCTGTCAGAAGTCCAAATCCAACAAAGCAAACGGTTGCCGCAGCGGCGCCGCCGAATGTTGTGCGGAGGCTGAATTTGCGTATTCGGAATGGACGCTCCACTACATGATACGACAGGGTCGCAGCAAGGCAGGCTAACAGGCCTGCAATTACGGACTCTGTGGGCGTTAAATCCCTAACTAGATAGTATTGGGCATACGCAATCAGCGGCCAATGCCAAAGATAGAGCGAATACGATATCTTGCCGACGAATACCATCGGAGCATTGCAGAAAACACTCTCGAAGGGCATCTTCCCATTGGTGCCAGCTGCGATAATGGCAGCTGCTCCGATCACGGGTACCAAAGCATTTGGTCCGGGGAATGGCATTTCAGAGGTGAAACAGAAGACACTCACTAATATGGCGACCAATCCCCCGGCCGCCAGAAATCTCCGTGTACACGGCCGTAGCGACGCGCAGTTCACTAACGCAAACATGGCACCAACGAGTAACTCCCATGCTCTGAATTGCGGTAGATAGAATGCCGCATTCGGGTCCCTGCCGATTACGTAAGTGCCCGCGGCGAACGACAACGTTAGTATCGCGGCGATGACAAAAATGATATGTCTTCGAACAGCCCTATACGCCAAGGCCATGAAGAGCGGAAATAGAACGTAGAACTGCTCCTCTACCGCAAGAGACCAAGTATGCAGCAGAGGCTTTGTATCGGCTTGAGCATCAAAGTATCCCACTTCGTGGAAAAGCAGAATATTGCTGCTAAATAGAGAGGTCGCGAGCCCACTCCGTCCTAAATTGCGAAGATCAATGGGCAGCAAAACGCACGAACCTACTAGTACTGTAAAGGCAAGCATCACGGTCAGCGCGGGGATTATCCGAAGCACTCGCCGTCTGTAGAACCTAATTACGCTGTATCGCCCCTCTCTGATATCATTGAAAAGAATACCCGTGATTAGAAATCCCGATATAACGAAGAACACGTCGACGCCAATAAAACCTCCTGGCACCATAGAGGGTACGAGGTGGTACAATACTACGGGAATAATGGCGATCGCGCGCAGACCGTCGATCTCAGGTCGATACTTCAGCTCCCTCGGTTCGCCGTTGAGCGATAGAGTCGAATTCCGTGTACCCGCATCGACGCTCATTTTTCCACTATGGTGTAGCAAAAGGCCGCTAGCGGTTTGAAATTGGACTTCCTAATCAAGCTATCGACAACCGAGTGAAATTCCCGAACTACCGGCACTTTTGCATAGTAGCCGTGTCCATAGAACGGCACCTGCCATACATTCTTGAAGCCAATATCCTTGATACGCTGGCGAATTCTTCGATTGATCAAGCAGCCACTGTAGTAGGCCTTAAATTTGGGAGGAGGAGCACTGGCCCGTGTCGGCACAACCTTCGTCAGCACCTTCCAACCCAAATCCTCCGGTAGCAAATAGTTCGCCAGGAATGGCACGCTAAAGAGTACGGGATGAAACGCTACTGCCACACCTCCCGAACGAAGCAACCGGTGGATGTTGCGGTAGGCTAGCCTGTAGTCAGACACATGCTCCATCACCATTTTTGAATAGATAAGATCAAATGCGCCTTCAAACGGCTTCACCGCAGCTTGGTCCGATGTCGCAATATCAAATGCTGCAGTCTTGACCCAGTTTGGTGCCAGCGATAACTCGTCCGATGATATGTCGTTGGCTGTATACTCCAACCCCAGACGTTCGATCTCCTGCTTCGGCAGCATTGGAGATCGCCCCCCCCCGATTTCGAGAACCGAGTGGAAATGCCCTTCTCCGATAAACCTTTGAACATAGGCGGGAAATTCAGTCCACGCCCACGACGAAGATCGATGGGAGCAGATTTCTTCAACAATTGACCCAATAGATGGGACCTGATGCAGACTAGTGTTCATCCGAATTCCCCAGACAGCGCAATATGGCTACTTCTTTCTCGACGCGCCCAAAACATCCGCGTCTTCCGGTACTCGCGGCTCCCGCGGCCGTCGATCTCTGCCCCAGCCTGTAATTGCGGAATAGAGCCGACGCAGGAGCCGTTCTGGCGCGACAGCCAGGGCACTCCCAAGAAGCATCACGGCCTTCCCATCGCTGCCATTTAACCAGGCCTCCCCTCCTGAACGTTGTAGCCAGCGATAGAGGTCTTTTCGCGCTCGATTTACGCGTCTCAGCAAGGACTGACCGCGGAGAGATTTAGCAAATTGGTCGAAGGTCGGCTCAACAGCGCCGTGGCGCCGAGCTATGGCACAGGCCTCTGCCCACCGGCTCCGATCCTGCATGCGAAAAAAGTACGGCTTCGTCGCACAGTTTGCGTGATATCGGTAGCTAACCAGCGTCTCCCTGAGAATACCAATTCGGAACTGCTCCTCCGCTCTCAACTGAAGGTCCCAATCGTCCGCCGGATAAAACTCTGGACGGTAGCCAAGCCTCAAATAGGCGGAAGTCTTTGCAAGCAAAGTTGAATGCAGCTTTGCGCCATCTTCAAGACTAATCAGGTTTCTTGTTTGACCGACGACCGTAGTCTCCTGATCGCGGTTGGACCAGCGGCGCTTGCTCCCCATTTTTTCGATTTGGCAAAACAGGAAATCATAACTGCTATTTCGGATCGCAAACAATTGGCGCTCCAGCCGCGAGGGATGAGACAAGTCATCCTGATCGTTTCGCATTATGAATTCGCCGTGAGCTTCCGCAATCAGACGGTTCAGTGCAGCACATAAACCTCTATTCGACTGCCGGAGAATACGAATGCGGGGATCGTTCAGGCCTCCAATATAGGTGGCCGAATCATCCGTGCTTCCATCGTCGAGCACGAGCAACTCAAATTGCTGGTGAGTTTGGTGCAGCAATGCATCGATCGTGTCGCGCAGAAATGGCATGCCGTTGTACACTGGCACGATGATACTTACGTCAGGCATGAAAATCCTTTGCCCTCCGTCTTCAGAAGACACATCTTCTCGCGAAATAGGTACTAAAGGGACGGCCGAAACCCCGCGTGTCGCCGTTCCATATCACGGAAAAGCATCTCGACTACATCGTCGACCACTTCCGCCAGTGGGCGGTTCGTGTCCACAACTCGGACATTCCGAAGCTGACCGGCAAGTTCAATGTAAGCCAAGCGTTGCCTCTGAGTTTCCGCGAAGGTCACTTCGCACTTCCGCGATTGTATAACTTCGGCGGGAGCATCGAGAACCAATACGAATTGCGGACGAGGCATAAGAACACTGAAAAGCTGGGCCAATATACGCGGCCCACCGAACCGATAGCGCACAGGATCTACCAACACGTCATAAAAGTACCGGTCAAAGATCTGGATAGACAGGTTTTTCTCAGATGCAACTATTCGATCAATCCAGGACTCCAACAGCCAGAGGACAAATTTTGCCGCAGAAGCACCCATCCAACGTGGTTTCAGCCCGTGTGGATCAGTTACTATCCCTCGGTTGGCGACGCGCGAGTGCGCGAAAAGAACTGGTTTCAAATGCCGGATTCGCACATTCTTGCACGCCTGTCCGAGCACCCGTTCAACAGCATCGAGAACCGTAGACTTCCCAACACCATCAGGACCCAAAATGCACAAGCTGTAGCTAAAGGCATTGCGATGCCGAACGAGCAGCTCACGCGCGATGAATGCTACAAAACTTCTAAACGCAGCAACTGGCGTCTTCATAAGTGCGCTGACAGCTAGAACTCTGCAAAACTCGCGAGCAGTTGCTCGCACTCGAGAAAAGTCTCCGTCGCAAACTGCTGTTATCGTTGTTTTACGCAGCCCACTACTCAAGTAAGGCAGAAGCCGCCGGTCTACTATCTCTGGTGCTACCGCAAATGCCGCTTGAATTCTCGGCTCATATTTTGTGTACCGCGCGCCCGCGCTGATAATCATTGTGGAAAGCGAAATCAACGCTTCGTCCTGAGGATCTGGAATAACTATGAGGTCGCAATTTTGCGGCGCTGTCACAGAACGATTCAGGATATCCGAAACATCTGCATAGTCGAAACCTCTCCAACAAAGTCGATGGATTAGATCGACCTGAAGCACGCGCTTATCAGCGGCAAACACCCCCTCCAAAAACAAGTTGGTGATATAAGAACGCTCTGATACTCCCACCAACCTTATCCTGGGAATGGACTTCACCAATGCCACAATGGTCCGCACCGATTTCGGATGGACAATAATGTCCACGTCTCCGCCAGTGTTCGAGTACGGCAACTTTTCGTAATTTCGTGGGATCGCGTAGCGTATCTGTCGTGATTGCAACTCCCCTAGTAGGAGCGCCAAAAATTCAGCCAAATTCATGGGTTTCTGATTTCGCCATTCGAGCACGGCCGGGTTTTGGATATCGGCCAAGTTCTACCTCTATACAGCAGAGAAAGCGTCGGACGGCTCCGAGCATTCCTTCTTGCCGCTACTAATATCTAGGGGCAAAAGCAGGGATTCATACTCTGCCAAAACGCGCTCCCAACGAAACCTCTCCTGAAACCGCTTGAGGCTCGTCGCGCGCATCCGCGCGAGTTCATTCGTGTCATCTAGCAGATCGTCCAGCCTGCTCGCCAACTCATCTTCTGAGCCAAAATAGGACGCGCCTTCGCCAGCTACCCAGCGATTGAAAAGATTGTCGTGAGCTAAAACCGCCGCGCCGACTCCCAGCGATTCAACCAACGACGGGTTAGTGCCTCCGACTTGATGACCGTGAATGTAGAGCAAACATTCCGCACGTATGCCACGAACTAGCGCACTGTCGTAGATCGCGCCTGGAAATATCACTTCGTCACTCGCGCAATTTACGACACTTCGATGATAGGCATTTGTTGCGAGGTCGAAGCGGCCCAATACGAGCAGCTTCGTACCTCGCTTTCGCCTCGAAAAGGCCCTAACAATCTCGAGTAATGAATTCTCCGGCTCAGGGCGTGCAATAACAGCGGAAAACTTGTGTGGCGCGACCCCATATTGTGAGAGGCAATGCATATTCTGAGCGCCGTTCCGCCATGCCCCGTATGGAATCATGGTAATGCGAGATTGAGCAGCCCACCGCAATAAGCGCCGCTCGATCTCGGGATGGTCCGCAATCAGATGGTCTCCGAGAAATATCGCTGCACGCTCGTTTAGCCACAGCCACGCTCTTTGAACGCAATTCCATTTTGGCCTCTTCCATTCCAGACCATCCATATTGATGAAGTTAGGTATTCTCATCAAATACGGGAGAAGGCCGAGAACCGCAGTGTTATAGCCTAGCGTTAGGAGGCGCGAAGGCTTGCTCCGAACTGCATGAAGAATGGAACACCAGTCAAAAAGAATTGTTCCAACAGGACCGGTGTTGGCCATTGATATAATTACCCTATGCACACCATTCCATATATCTTCTTTGATTTCCCCGCGGCCGCCGATTTGGCAATATACGGTGACGTCCCAATCTCGCTTCGCCAAATAGATAGCTAGCTCCTCAGCTAGCCGCTCAAACCCTCCGTGTGCCGCAGGTATCCCGCGAGTTCCGAGGATCGCTATGCTCTTTTGGCTTCGATCTGAATTCATGGTGGTTATGGATTACCGCGTCAATATACCGTTTGTTAGCCTGTACCCTCGAAGGGATTCGGCTAAGATCTCAGAGTCATAGACCTGAGTACTCGCGCTGGCACTCCACCTATAACGCTGTGATCTGGAAATTCTCCGCTTACAACAGCACCGGCTGCAATGACCGAGTGGTCGCGGATCACTGTTCCATCAAGTATCGTTACCTTGGCCCCGATCCATACATTGTTGCCCACGCGTATCCCCCGCGACGTCACACCCTGATCTCTGATCTTTGTACTGGCATCTTCGAACTGATGATTTTGGGAATGGAACGAAACGAACTGCCCCATAATCACGTCATTCCCGATATCGACTCCACCTGTCGCCCCGAAATAGCAGTACTCGGAGACTCCGCAGTCGTCACCTATCCTGAAACCCTGACCGAGATGTGAAAAGTGACTGGTACACGAGATTATGCTGCCTGCGCCAATCTTCGTCCGGGCACCGATAGTTACACCCTGCCGCGAATAGCCATCCATTTTTACATGAGGTTCGATTGTAGCGAACCGTCCGATTCGAATGCTCCGTTTACCGCGGAAACGAGCCGATAACGCCACGAACACGGGACGGCGAATACGGCAAATGCCAACTGACAACGCAAATGCTCGTTGAACGAGAACCCTCAAAATCAAGCTTATAGGAAGGTCGCGATCCGGAGCGTATGTCTTTCCGAGCTTCCGCAACAACACGTTGAGCAAGAGGTGTGTCCCCACTAGCTTGATCTCAATACGGCTTCACAGATATCTCCGACGCCACCCATGTAGTTATGCTCGTTAAACAACTCATCTGCGCGCTTTTTTCCAGCGAATCCATGGGTCAACGCGAGTTCTGGACATGAGATGTAATTCGATATCGCGCTTGCCAACCGTGTCGCAGACCGTGGCTCGAAAAGAATCCCCGTTACTCCGTCAGACACGATGTCGGTCAATCCGCCGTGACCAGCGGCAATAACTGCCCGCTCCCTAGCCATCGCTTCTATCGCAGTAAGCCCAAATGGCTCAGGTTTGGTGGAAGGAACTACGACCACATCCGCCCAGGCGTAATGTTCGTCTGGATCCGATGAAAACGGGCACATCTCAGCAATCTCGGAGAGCTTGCGATCGCGAATGGCCAGCCGGACGCACTCCTCAAAGTGGGTCTGGTTACCGAACGTGTTGCCTACAAGTCGGATGCGAACGCTACGCAACTTGTCCGGCTGGAGAAGGGAGACCGCTTCAAGCAGTAAAAGCTGCCCTTTCCAACTATTGAAGCGCCCGAGCAACAGCAGATTGAGAGTTCCGTGATGCGCTCGTTCCAATGGCTTGGTTATTGGCGCAGTTCCATTCCATATAACGTTCGCACTCAGCCAGGGCGCGACATAGAATGCGTTCTGCGTTGCGCTAGAGTTAAATATCAGCGAGCACCTCGTGAAGGCAAAGATCGTGGACAAAACAAAGGCAAGCAGCGCACCGGGCAGTTCGTGCACATGAATGATGCCGTTCCGCCTTGTCAGCATTAGCGCAAGCAGAAAGTCCACAATCACTGCGGTATTTACGTACACAAGGTCGTGCCCCCTGACCGTCCGACACGCCGCCACCACCTTCTTCAGAAGCGACACAGCCGTGCTTAGGCGCATGTGCCGAATGTTTGAGCGTCTGAGAATTGCAAGGTTTTTCTTTTGAATTTCATCAACTAGAGGCGCCAATACATTTTCGAGTTCGCCACCATACGGAATCACGACGGTAATCCGCGTATTGGGCCATCGCTCTGATAGCGCTCGGACAGTCTGCACGAACGTTCGATCGGAGCCATAAAGCTCCGCGCCCTGATGCACGAGAAGGATTGACGCGGGGCTCTGCATTATCAAACCTCGGCGCTCACACGCATCAGGAATGCAGCCTTATTCTCAATCAGTCGCGCGAGCTGTCTGTGTCTGCGGTTTCTATCAACCCATTCAAAGGCGTCTCTATTCAATTGTTGCGCCAGGTAGAGCGCAAGCCATCGCCTTGCCTCTTCCTTGTGTACGCCAGCCGAGCGAGCAGACAGAGTCACTAATCCTTCCAGATCGACCGTTTTGCAATGTAGAGCTGCTGGTTGAACATAGTAGTGAAAAAAATCCGCATACGGAGAGCAAACCCCAACATGTTCGTAGTCGACCAGACATAATGCGCCGGCGTTGTCCAGAAATAGATTCCAGCTGGTCAAATCTCCGTGGCACCGAACCTCTGGAGTAGGCGTCTGTTCCGACAGAAGCCGCTCTAAAGTTGCCCCCAATTCCGATACATTTATCGATGAAAGGCGCGTTGAAAGCAGGGGGTCGACAAAGTCAGCTGTGGGACGAGAACCGCGAGGTGAATTGTACGCCGAGCGGCATAACGACAAAATCGCAGTTTCCACATCAGTGCTCAAGGGCGTCCGTTTCGCGTGGATTAGCAGCTCATAACCAACCACGCAGCCATCCGCTGCCTGCAAACATGCGGGCTTGAACCAAGGTCGCAAGAAACGTTCCGCGCAGTTCGCTCGAACAAGTTCCGCCGCCGCCTTAGCAGGGTCGTCGTAAACCTTCACAAACAGGGATGCGCCGTTTGCACATGTAACTCCGCCCACCAGAATGGTATCTTTATAATACCCAGTATAGAGCAAGAATGCGTCACGGGGTTGGAATTGGCGAACTAATTGCGACCAACCGTATAGGACTGGCGACTCCTTCACAGACCGACCAAGATCAAGTTTTTGAGTCAAATCAATTGCCGCACGCTCGATAAATCCGCGTAGGCCCGAGAGAAACACGATATTTTGCGCGAGATACTCGGGGTTACCGAATGCCACATATGTTGCACGAAGCGCCCCACCATAAACCCAGCGTGGCGGGACACACTCAACCATGGTAGGCGGCATCGATTGCGTCAACGAGTGCGTCTGTGTCCAAACGTCTATCGTATTCACGGCGCACTCGTTGCATTCGCGAAGTAAACCGAAACGACTTGGTATCGTCGGCCCATTCCTGGTAGAGTTGTTCCAGGCGATCCGCAATTTCACTTACGGTTGATTGATAGTCACGACGTGTAACCACCGCGCCTGTCGAACCCGCCAGGAAGCTTGGTCCAGAATTCTCCATACAGATTACCGGCGCGCCCGCCCCCATCGCTTCTGCGACGACTAGTCCCTGTGATTCAAAACTAGGAAACACAAAGACTGCAGAAGTTCTGTAGTGCTCAGCAAGATCGGACTGCTTCCCCCAACGGACAAAAGCGACATTACAATCGATACCGAGTTCACAGGCCCGCTCTCGCAGGTGCGGTTCTAGTGTTCCCGATCCAATCAGGGTCAGTTGGGCTCCGCATTCCCTGTTTCTGAGAAGGAATGCCGCAAACCCATCTAGTGTTGCATCAAAATTCTTCAGTGGGATGAAGCGGCCAACACTCAGAATTTTAAATGTTAGTGGTCTGACCGGATCGGCAAGAAGTTCTGGAACGCTGCTAGCTTGTGGCCTGAGAACTACTTTGGCTTTGCAACTTCGAAATGGCGGAGCCAGATTGGCGTTTCCGTAAAAGATGACATCGGTCCTCGCTGCCGCCCAGTGGAGAAACGGGTCCAATCGCCAAAAGGCCCGTTTTGCCATTTCACGTATCCACTCGCGTAAGAACGACGAATACCGTTTGCACTGCAGAAAATCGAACGGAACGCGTTCGTGGTGTGCAATAGGTCCCCAGACGAGCTTGCCATTGGGATTTGTTAAGAAGTGAGGTGCCCAGTCGCAGTGGAAATTCAGCTGATGTATCACATCAAACTGCTCAGAGCGGTTCAGATGCCGAACAATACGGCCCACTAAGATCTGCCATATGTAGTAGTATAGAATTATCCCGCGACCGCGGCGTTTGTAGAAACTCAGCCACCTCGGAACGTCGACACCTATTATTCGAACATCCACAAACTCGGGGTCGTCCCGAAGGAGAGCGGCGTTGTTCTTGCGCGTAATGAGCGTGATCTTGTGACCGAGCCGCTTCATAGCCTTGGCTATGGTGTAGCCACAACCATCTTCAGATCCCAGCCCGCGTTGGATCTTGTATACGACTAGGAGAATTTTGAGTTCGTTCACCTCATCGCTCGTAAACTGTCACACTCTTCAGGTACTGAAGCTAGTTGTAGGTGTTGTCGAAGCGCGCAGTGATTGCTAAACGTGATAGATAGCTCTGCTATTAAGCAAGCTACCGCAGTTCGGGTGCAGCCGCGTACTGCCGCTCCCGAATGTTCAGCCCTCCGCAGGACCCGTTTGTCACGGCGAGTCCACGCATCCAGGCTTCCAGGGAAGCGCCGAGCCCGCCCGAAAAGCGCCGGAGTTTTTAAAACAGACCCGGCAGTATGGACGCACTTTTGCGTCTCTGCGGGGAGCAACGCATTTGGTCGCTAAAATAGGTTCAATTCTACTAATGGTACATTGGCTCAAGCGTCGCGGTCAGCCCGCAACTTCATAATATGCCGGCGAACAAATACTGAACCTGCGGCTCACCAAGTCTTCAGCATGGCCTATATGGTAGACCTAGGCGGTCTGCCCCCTCACCGACAGCGGTTCGATGCCGTCGATGAGGGAGTTGTCCTAACTGAGAAAGCGCTAGAATTCGCTTCCTATCCGAGGATGAAATCACCAGCATCCAGCACGTCTATTCCAGCCAGATGGATGCTGAAGTCGGAAGTCGCGTCGCCGTTCACATCGCCTTCAACTGTAATTCCACCACCTGGATTGACTACATAGTGGAGCTCACCAGCATTGCCCAAGAACGGAGCGCTACCAACGAACACGAAGTGCTGCATTCCAACTTCAATACTGTTTGCGTCTAGTGACGAAAGATCGATCTTATCACCCTCGATCGAGCTAAAGTCCTCAATAACGTCCGCCAACGCTCCAAACCCTGTATCGGCGACATTTTCGAACAAGAACACATCTGCTCCATCGCCGCCTGTGAGAAGGTCAGTCCCCGCACCGCCAGACAGCGCGTCGTTCCCGTCACCGCCAGCCAGGGTGTCATTACCTTCAACACCCGAGAGCGAGTCATTCCCTACCAGTCCTGAAAGCTGATCGTTTCCAATATTTCCCGTCACAAAGTTGTTGCCGCTATTTCCGCCCCCAATGAAGTCTCCTTCGCCCCACGACGTAAGATTCTCCAGCGGCGCGTCTAGTGTATAGCTGCTCAGCTTTGTCATGACCGTATCGATGCCCTCGTCAGAGGCTTCGACGATCTGGTCACCTGCGTTATCAACGTAGTAGGTGTCATCGCCAACCCCACCGATCATGGAGTCGGCTCCGACCTGCCCGTACAGAGTATCATTACCCGTCTCGCCGTAGATCGTATCGTTGCCGTCCCGGCCTGCCATCGAGTCGTCGCCACCCATGCCGTGGATGGTTACACCAACTCCAGTTCCAAACATCGCAATTATGTCGTTCTGGTCGTTGCCGGTACCAGCTACAGCCCCAGAAAGAAGAATGAGAAATTCCACATTGTCGGCCATCGTATAGGATGCGGCAGTGCTGTAGATCAAATCCGTGCCTTCGTTGAAGCTCTCATTGACTTGGTCGTCGGCAGTGTTCACGTAAAATACGTCATCGCCGGCACCACCTACCATCGAGTCCGTCCCCGCACCGCCGTTCAACGTATCGTTACCGCCGTCGCCCTCGATCGTGTCCGCCCCTGCGCCACCAGTGATCCAATTACCCAAATCGTTGCCTATTCCGTGTGCTCCAGCAGCAGTGAGCATCAATTTCTCTACGTTTTCCGCCAAAACATACAAACTTAGGCTAGTGTTGACCACATCGACGCCCTGCCCCGCGGCCTCCGATACAACATCCCCTGCGTTGTCAACGTAGTATGTGTCGTTCCCTTCCCCGCCACTCATGACATCGGCACCAAGGCCACCAGTTAGCGTATCATTCCCATTTCCACCAGACAGCGTGTCGGTCCCGGACCCTCCGGTCATCGAGTCGTCGCCATCCAATCCCGCTACGCTGGCCCCTGCAGTACTCAAAATATTGATAACGTTGTTGGATGAATTGCCCGTTCCGGACACGGCTCCCGTCATCAATATAAGTCGCTCAACATCGGCGGACAGAACGTAGGAGGCTGCCGAACTGATAACACTATCCGTACCTTCGCTCGCGTGCTCCTGAATCACGTCACCAGAGTTATCAACGTAGTACACATCATTGCCGATACCACCGACTAGCGAATCTGCTCCTGATGCACCATTGAGAGTATCGTCACCAGCCGCTCCTATGAGCGTATCGTTTCCGGTGCTGCCAGATATTTGGTTGGCAAGATCGTTACCAGTTCCAGATGCTCCTCCGATCGCGAGCACCAACGATAGGTTTTCAATATTTGCTCCCAAGGTATACGTGACGGCAGAGCTGAATACTTGATCGGTACCTTCGTTTAACTCCTCAGTGACTGCATCCAGAGGATTGTCGACGAAGTACACATCGTTTCCTGCACCTCCCAACATCGAGTCGATGCCACCGTCGCCCTTGAGTGTGTCGGACCCTAATCCCCCAATCAGGGTATCATTGCCTGACAGTCCAGAAAGATTATCATTTCCGGTTCCGCCCATTACGATGTTATTGAGGTTGTTTCCAACTTCGACTGCGTTGCCGGATCCTGTATACGTTAGATTCTCGGCATTTCCCCCCAACGTATAACTCGCCAGCGTCGTCAGCACCGTATCGGTGCCTGCACCTGCCGCCTCGACCACCACGTCTCCGACGTTGTCGACCACATAGGTGTCGTTGCCGGTGCCGCCAGCCATGTTGTCTGCGCCAGCACCGCCGTTCAGCGTGTCGTTGCCGTCGAGACCTACCAGGCTGTCGTTGCCCGAGCCGCTGGTAATCGCGTTGTCGGCAGTGTTACCGGTGAGATGGACGCTCGCGCTGCCGAAGTAGAAGAGGTTTTCGATATCGGACTGCAGCGTCGTATCGCCGAGGTACGTGATGATTGTATCGATGCCGCTCGCGTCTGTAATCTGGTCAAGCGCATTGTCGACAACGTAGGTATCGTTATCGGCACCGCCATCCATACTGTCGGCACCGGCGCGACCATTGAGCGTATCGTTGCCGGCATAGCCTAACAGAGTGTCATCACCAGAACCGCCGGTCAGGCTGTTGTCGCCGGAATTGCCGGTTATGACCGCGCCCGACGAGCCCGTGTAGATCAGCGACTCGATGTAGTCCGGCAGCACATAGCCGGCCACGGAGCTGTAGACGGTATCATTGCCGCCGCCAGCAGTCTCCGCCACCACATCACTGAGATCGTCGACATAGTAGACGTCATTGCCGTCGCCGCCGGCCATGCTGTCGGCACCTTCGCCGCCGTTGAGGACGTCGTTGCCGGCGCCACCGTTGAGCGTGTCCACGCCGGCCAGACCGAACAGAGTGTCGTTGCCGTCGCCGCCGCTGACCACGTTATCCAACGCATTGCCGGTGATCATGAAGTTTCCGGCGCCGTAGGAGCCGACGTTCTCCACATTCGCGGTTGCAAGCGTATAATTCGTGATCGTGGTGAGAATGGTATCAGTGCCGCCGGTCGCGGTCTCGCTCACGATATCGGTCAGCGAGTCAACGATGTAGGTATCGTTGCCGGTGCTGCCGACCATGCTGTCGTTGCCGGTGCCGCCGTCGAGCGTGTCGTTGCCGGCGCCGCCATTCAGCGTGTCGTTACCGTCCGCGCCCGACAACACGTCGTTGCCGGATCCGGTCGTGATCACGTTGTTGAGCGCATTGCCGGTGAAGTTGAAGCTGTTGGTTCCGCTGGACGACAGGTTTTCGACGTTGTCGTAACCCAGCGTGAAGGTCGTCAGGCCCGTAATCACCGTGTCGATGCCGGAACCGGCAATCGAGTCTTCGATCACCACGTCGCCGGCGTTGTCGACATAGTAGGTGTCGTTGCCCTGCCCGCCCGTCATATTGTCGGCGCCGACGCCGCCGTTCAGCGTGTCGTTGCCGTCGAGGCCGACGAGCGTATCCGCACTGGCGCCGCCGGTGATGGCGTTGTTGGATGTATTGCCGATCAGCTCGAACGATCCGGTGCCGCTCGACGACAGATTCTCGACGTTCGCAGCCAGCGTGTACGACGCCAGCGTCGTGATGACCGCGTCGGTTCCTTCGCCCGTAGCTTCCGTGACCGTGTCGCCCGCCGAACCCACATAATAGGTGTCGTTGCCCACGCCACCCGCCATGCTGTCGTCGCCGCCAAGGCCGTTCAAGGTGTCGTTGCCGGCAAGGCCCAGCAGCGTGTCATTGCCCGAGCCGCCCGTGATGACGTTGGCGAGTTCATTGCCGGTCCCCTCAATTGCGGCGGAGCCGTTGTAAGTGAGGTTTTCGAGACCCGAACCCGTGCCCAATGCGTAGGACGCCAATGTCGTGATGACGGTATCCGTGCCGCCGCTTCCAGCCGAAGTCTCGTCGGCCACATCAAGCGCGGAGTCGACGTAATAGGTGTCGTTGCCAAGGCCGCCGACCATCACGTCATCGCCAGCGCCGCCATTCAGCGTGTCGTTGCCGTCCAGGCCGGTGAGTACGTCATTGCCCACCCCGCCTGTGATCACGTTGGCCAGCGCATTGCCGGTCAACGAGAAGTCGCCGGAACCGAAGGCCGACAGGTTCTCGACATTAGTGCCCAGCGTGTAAGACGCGATGGCCGTATTTACGAGATCCGTGCCGCTGCTGCCGGTGGTGGTTTCGTCAACGACATCGCTGCCGGAATCCACGTAATAGACGTCATTGCCAGCACCGCCAGCCATGGTGTCGTCGCCGCCACGGCCGTCGAGCGTATCGTTGCCCGTCAAACCCGAGAGCGAGTCGTTGTCGGCACCGCCGATGATGTAGTTGTTGGAGGTATTGCCGATATCGGTCGAGGAACCGGTGCCAGCAAACGTCAGGTTCTCGACATAGCCTCCCAGCGTGTAGCTGGAGGCCGTCGAAATCACGGTGTCGGTGCCGCCCGTAGAGCCTTCGGTGATGATATCGCCGGTCTGATCGACATGGTACGTGTCGTTGCCGAGGCCACCGACCATGGTGTCGTTGCCCACGCCGCCATCGATGGTGTCGTCGCCGGTCGAGCCTGTGATCACGTTATTGGCATCATTACCGGTTCCGGCGAAGTTGCCGGCGCCGTTGAACGTCAGGTTTTCGATATCCGTGTGCGAAGCCAGGCTGTAGGCGTTGAGAGTCGTGACGATGGTGTCCGTACCGCCGGCGTCGGTGACCGTATCGCCGGCATCATCCACCTTGTAGGTGTCGTTGCCGAGGCCGCCGATCAGAACGTCGGCGCCCGCGCCGCCGTCCAACGTGTCGTTGCCCGCGCCACCGGTGATCTGGTTGGCAGCCGCGTTTCCGGTCAGATTGAACGGGCCGGTACCGGACGACTGCAGATTTTCAATGTCCGTCTGGCTGGCGAGAGAATACGTCGTCAGCGTGGTAACGATCGTATCGGTGCCGCTGCTGTCGGTGATCTGGTCGCCCGTACTGTCGACCTTGTAAGTGTCGTCGCCCGCACCGCCCGTGAGGCTATCCGCACCAGCGCCGCCGTCCAGACTGTCGTTGCCGTCGCCGCCGGTGATCTCGTTCGCGAGGGTGTTGCCCGTGAGCGTGAAATCACCCGACCCCGATGCGACCAAGTTCTCGACATAGGACGCGAGCGTAATGGAATGCACCGTCGTCCGGACTGTATCGGTACCACCCGTCGAGGTTTCGACGATGCTGTCGGTGGTGGCATCGACGAGGTAGACGTCGTTGCCGGCTCCGCCGGTCATCGTGTCGTTGCCCACGCCGCCATCGATCGTGTCGTCGCCGGTCGAGCCCGTGATCGCGTTGTTGGCGTCATTACCGGTTCCGGCGAAGTTGCCGGCACCGTTGAACGCCAAGTTTTCGATATCCGTGTGCGAAGCCAAGCTGTAGGCGTTGAGGGTCGTGACGATGGTATCCGTGCCGCCCGCGTCGGTCACCGTATCGCCGGCGTCATCCACCTTGTAGGTATCGTTGCCGAGGCCGCCGACCAGAACGTCAGCGCCTGTGCCGCCGTCCAGCGTGTCGTTGCCCGCACCGCCGGTGATCTGATTGGCAAGCGCATTTCCGGTCAGATTGAACGCGCCGGTACCGGACGACTGCAGATTTTCAATGTCCGCCTGGCTGGCGAGAGAATACGTCGTCAGCGTGGTGATGATCGTGTCGGTGCCGCTGCTGTCGGTGACCAGGTCGCCCGCATTGTCGACTTTGTAGGTGTCGTCGCCCGCACCGCCGGTCAAAATGTCCGCGCCGGTCCCGCCGTCCAAAATGTCATTGCCGTCACCACCGGTGATCTCGTTCGCGAGGGTGTTGCCCGTGAGCGTGAAAGCGCCGGATCCCGAAGAAACCAGGTTCTCGACATAGGATGCAAGCGTAAAGGCCTGTGCCGTCGTGTAGACCGTGTCGGTACCGCCCGTCGCGGTTTCAACGATGCTGTCGGCGGTGGCATCGACGAGGTAGACGTCGTTGCCTGTTCCGCCCGTCATCGTGTCTTTGCCGGCGCCGCCATCCAGCGTGTCATTTCCGACTCCGCCGACGATCGCGTTGTTGAGAGCGTTGCCGGTTCCGGCAAATCCAACCGCCGGGTCGGTGCCGTCGTAGGTGAGGTTCTCCACCCCTTCCGCCAGCGCGTAAGCCGCGAGCGTCGTGTGGACGAGATCCGTACCGGCGCTTCCCGCGCTCGTCTCGTCGACAATGTCGCCCACCGAGTCCACCACATAGGTGTCGTTACCGGCGCCGCCAGCCATGCTGTCGTCGCCAGCACCGCCAACAAGAGAGTCGTTGCCGGCGTTGCCGATCAAGGTGTCGTTGCCGAGATCGCCCCGAAGCGTGTCGTTCGACGCGCCGCCGGTGATGATATTGTCTTGGGCGTCGCCGGTGCCGGAGAATGCACTGGTTCCGGTGTAGGTGAGGTTCTCGATATTGGCATAGCTGGCGAGCGAAACGCTGGTCAGAGCCGTCGCGATCGTATCGGTGCCTTCACCCGCATTCTCGAGAATGACGTCGGACGCGCTGTCGACCACATAGGTATCGTTGCCGGTACCACCTGCCATGCTGTCGTTGCCGGCGCCGCCATTGAGGCTGTCGTTTCCGTCATTGCCAAGCAGCGTGTCGTTGCCGGTGCTTCCGCTCAACGTGTCGTTGCCGGCATTGCCGGTGATCACGTTGTTGAGCGTGTTGCCGGTCCCCGTGAAATCTCCGGTTCCGTCAGCAACCAGGTTCTCGACATAGGTCGACAACGTATAAGAGCTCGAGGTCGCCCTGACGGTGTCTATACCGCCGGTCGTACCCGACGTATCGCTGACGATGTCGCTGGCTGAATCGACCAAATAGGTGTCATCGCCCGCGCCGCCGACCAGGGAGTCATTGCCCGCGCCGCCATCGAGCGTGTCGTTGCCCGTTCCGCCGCTCAGTGTGTCGTTGAGGCTGCCGCCGATCAGATAGTTGTCGAGCGTATTGCCGGTGCCGTTGAAGGTAGCGCTGCCGGCATAGGTCAGGTTTTCAACGTTCGAGCCGAGCGTATAGGCCGAAAGCGTCGTGATAACCGTATCGCGGCCTTCGCTTGCAGCTTCCACGACCTTATCGAGGGCCGCGTCGACGTAATAGGTATCGTCGCCCAGGCCGCCGGTCATGCTGTCCGCACCGGCGCCACCGATCAGCGTGTCGTTGCCGTCAAGTCCCACGAGCGTGTCGTTGAGACCGCCGCCGACGATCTGGTTGTCGAGTTCGTTGCCGGTGCCGGTGAACGCCGCAGCCCCGGTATAAGTGAGGTTTTCGACGCCGGAATCCAACGTATAGGTCGCCAACGCCGTTAGGATGGTATCGGTGCCCTCGTTCGCGGCTTCGGTAACTGTATCGCCCGCGGCGACAAGATAAGTGTCGTCGCCATCGCCACCGGCCAGCGAGTCCGAACCGTCGCCGCCGTCCAGGCTGTCGTTGCCAGCGCCGCCATTCAGCGCATCGTCTCCGACGCCACCAACCAGAGTGTCGTTGCCGCCGCTGCCGCTGAGGATGTCGTTGGCATCACGGCCGTCGATGCTGTCGTCTCCGCCGCCGCCAACGATGGTGTCGCCAGCCAGCGAACCGACGAACGTCTCGCCACCATCGCCGAGAACCGTGTCGATGCCGGTCATCGGGTCATAACCCTGGACGAAATTGGCGGTCGTCAAATGGTGGATGTAGGTGTCTTCCAGAACGAGCACGGTCTCCCAGCCCGACGCGGTCCCGGTGCCGTCAGCATCATATTGCAGCAGCGCATCGGCGCCGCTTTGCACAATTTGCATGTAGCCGGTCTGGAACGGATTCGAGTCTGTCGTGGGAAGCGATGCCAGGTAGCCATCCCAGTTGAAGTACCCGACAGCATCCGTGACGGCCAGTTCGAGCGTAAAGGTGGTCGACGCCCCCGCCGCCAAGCTCGTCGCGACGAGCGCGGCCGGCGTATCGGAGTCCAAGCCATCGGTAGCGGCGACGATCTTGGCCTCGACCGGCCCGGCGCTGGTCTGGGCCGTCCACGCCTGCTGCGACGCATCCCACGAGCCGAACGTGTAGCCGAAACTGGTAAGCGTGAAGAGATCGTAGAGGTTGGTGAGTTCGGTCGAACCCTCGTTGGTGACCGTGAAGGTGAACGCGTAGTGATGCAATCCGTCCGCCTGCATGGAGAGATCGGTGACGCCGGTCTGCGTCCATGTGTATTGGTCGTCCGCAACCAGCGGCGCTTCGTAGAACAGCAGATCGAGCGCGTCCCCATGGGGACCGGCCGTGAAATCGGTGATCGTGCTGACATCCACACCCGGCGCAACATCTGCCGGCGACAAAACAAACGTGTCGCTGCCGGCGCCGCCGGTCAACGTATCCGAACCACCGCTGCCGTCGAGCGTGTCGTTGCCCGCGCCACCCGTGATCACGTTGTCCGCGGCATTGCCAGTGCCGGCGAAATTGCCGGTGCCCGAATAGGCGAGATTTTCCAGATCGGCCGCCGTAGCAAACGTATAAGAGTTCGGAACGAGCGCAAAACGCGCCAAGCTTGTGACGACGGTGTCCGTGCCCTCGCCTGCCTGTTCAACGACATCCGTCTTGGCGGAGTCGATATAATAAGTGTCATTGCCGTCGCCGCCGGTGAGCGTGACGTTGCCCGCGCTGTCCGCGAGCGTGTCGTTGTACGAAGTGCCCATCACCAGCTGAATGTTGTGGAGCTCATCGGTGTTGCCGAAGCCATCCGTGGCCACGCCCGTCGCCAGGTTCACATTCACGCCGGCAGGATCCGTGCTGTAATCGGCCGTATTGGTGCCTGCACCGCCATCGAGCGTGTCGTTGCCGGCGCGACCGATCAACACATCGTTGCCGGCTCCGCCGATGATGTGGTTTCCGATGTTGTTGCCGACGCCATAGAAATCACCGGTACCGGTGAATGTGATGTTCTCGACGTCTTCAGGCGCGGCATAGCCGTTCAGGGTCGTCATGACCGTGTCGGTGCCGCTGCCGGGATTTTCGATCACCAGATCGGCTGAACTGTCGACATAATAGGTGTCGTCCCCCAACCCACCGAGCATACGATCAAAACCCGCCCCGCCATCCAGCGTATCGTTGCCGCTGTCTCCGAGCAGACTGTCGTTGCCGGCGCCACCATTGAGGCTGTCATCCCCGATGCCGCTGTTGAGCGTGTCGTTACCGGCCAAACCACTCAACGTGTCGTTCCCGCTCAATCCAACGATGGAATCCGCGCCGCTGGTGCCGATCAGGTTGTCATTGCCGCTGGTGCCGGTGATGGTCATGGGACACTCCTGGTTTGGATTGATTGGGACGGCGCCAACTCGGGCCCGTGGAATTGATAAGACGCATTCGACGAATGGTTCGCCCACGGACAGATCGGACCGATCGAGTCCGGCCACGTCCTTTCAGAATGTGTGCAGATGGCGGAAAGACCGCGCGCCCACCAGGCGAGAACCCCCACGTCGACTTACCCCCTATTTTGCAGAAATGCTTATCACTTCGTGAATACTTCAACAACCAGAATCACTTCTGCAAATACTTTATGCAACCTGATATCGACACGATATTTCTCAGTAAATGCATATGCATACTGCAACTAACGATAATCATCCGCATTATCATAATGGCTAACGGCTGGGGACTAGCGAAGGAGTTGTAATCTTCACTGTGTCGTTAACCAATCTGCATTTTTGCGACCGCCTCACGGTTGCAAGTTCTTCTAAGCGGACAACGCTGCGCCACGGGCTCTCACGCGGGGAGATGGGGGAGCGCGCCTGGCTTTATTTGGGAGTTCAATTTCGGTGAATGCTCAGGCCCTTCGGCGCCAGATCCCATGAAGACCACGCCAGAGTTGACCGGGCTGCGATCTTGTCTTGATCGGCGCCCCGGCCAGCAGCCCGGAAAAATGGACTGCTGGCCGTGAGCCGAACACCGCCGCGCTTACAGTACGAAGTCGCTGGACGTCAGGGACGCCACACCCGCCACATCAAGGTTGAAGTCGGCCACACCGTCGCCATTCACATCGCCCTGGACGATCACGCCGCCGCTGGGGTTCACCACATAGTGCAGTTCGCCCGCGTGGTGCGAGAACGCTGCCCCACCGACGAAGCTGAAGTGCTGCGACCCGAGCGTGCCGGTGTCGGCGTCGATCGACGAGAGCACGATCCGATCACCTTCCGCATGGCTGAAGTCGAGAATCGTGTCGTGCGTCGCACCAGTGGCGAGATCGGAGAAGTTGAACGCGAACCTGTCGGCCCCGGAGCCACCCGTGACAGCATCGGCGCCCAATCCACCTGATAACGTGTCGTTACCCTCGCCCCCATACAGAACGTCGTTGCCCGAACCGCCAACTATGCTGTCGCTTCCTCCGGCACCGGAGACGATAGTAGAGGCGGCACCCAGTACGACGATCATATTGCTGAGGCCATTTCCTGTAGCGGAGCTCCCAGCTAGAACACCAAGGTTTTCGACGTTTTCGGCGAGCGTGTAGCTCGCAATCGAGCTAAAGACCCAGTCCGTTCCCTGACTTGAGTTTTCTGAAACCACGTCAGCAATGTTGTCGACGTAATACACATCGTCGCCAGCACCGCCCACCATTGAGTCAGCCCCTACGCCGCCATTCAACGAGTCATTTCCACCAAATCCGTAGAGGGTATCATTTCCCAGAGTGCCGCTAATTGCGTTGGCAATGTCATTGCCAGCACCACAGGCTGCAGATGTGGAGGTCAAGTTAAGATTTTCGACATTTGCAGATAGCGTGTAATTGGCTGCGCTACAGAAAACCTTATCTGTGCCTTGCGTTGCGGCTTCCAGGATTACATCGCCAGTTTCATCAACATAGTACACATCGTCTCCAGTCCCACCGTTCATCGAGTCTACACCAGATCCACCATTGATGGTGTCGTTTCCTCCAGCTCCGCTAATCGTATCCGCGCCATAGCCACCAGTTATGTAGTTGGCGAGATCGTTACCAGTGCCAATGGTCGCCGTTGACGTGAGCACAAGATTTTCGACGTTCTCTGGCAGTATGTACGCGTCCGCAGAACTATAGACTTGGTCCGTACCTTCGCCGGGATTCTCAAGAATGCAATCACCAGCCGTGTCGACGTAATAGTAGTCGCTTCCATCACCACCGATCATAACGTCCAGCCCGGAGCCGCCGTTGATCGAGTCATTTCCGATGCCACCGTCAAGCGTGTCATTTCCGACATTGCCGGTGATACAGTCGTCTCCACCGAGACCTGACACGTAGACGCTCGACATCGTAGCGACCGCAATCACGTTACTCTGAGCATTGCCCGTGCCTGACACTGCTCCTGCGAGCAAGCCGAAATTCTCGATGTTGTCGCCTATTGTATAGGCCGCAATTGAGCTAAACGCCCAATCAGTGCCGCTGTCCGCATACTCTAGAACCTGATCGGCCATATCGTCGATATAGTAAATGTCATCGCCAGCACCTCCCGACATGTAATCCGCGCCTAGATCGCCATTCAACTTGTCATTGCCGGCACCGCCAATCAGCGTGTCATTACCAATGCCTCCGGTCAGCGCGTCATTTCCTATATCGCCGATCAGTGAATCATTGCCCGATTGGCCATACAAGGTGTCGTTTCCGGAATTTCCCGTGATGGTATTATCAGAGCTATTCCCATAGCCCGTGAAATCGCCGGGATTGGAAGCAGTCAATATTTCGATCCCACTCCACAACGCGTAACTGGATGTCAAGGCGAGGACTGTGTCGACTCCTCCCGCAGCCAATTCCACTACGAGAACGTTCGGATCAGTGACGATATAGAGGTCGTTTCCTCCGTCGCCCACTAGCCGATCCGCACCACCGTTTCCTTCAAATGTATCGTTCCCCGCCCCGCCGGTGATCGTTTCAGCCGCTGCGGTTCCGATGCCGTGGAAGTCGCCGGTGCCGACGAATGTCAGAGCTTCGACGTTTGCCAGGTTGGTGTACTCATTCAGGGTCGTCTTGATCGTGTCCGTGCCGGCGCCCACGTCCTCCACAACGGAGTCGCCGACGCTGTTCACGAAGTAGACCTCATTGCCCGCGCCGCCGGCCATCGTGTCGTTGCCGCCGTCACCGTCTAGCGTGTCGTTGCCATCCAGACCGGACAGGCTGTCATTCCCGACATTGCCGGTGATGATGTTGTTGAGATTGTTGCCGGTTCCGGTGAAGTCCACCGCGGACGTTTCGATCAGGATTTCGACGTTGGCGCCCAGGGTATAGCTGGCCGCTGTCGAGAGCACTGTATCGATGCCACGGTTTGCGCCTTCGGTCACCACATCGGATGAGCTGTCGACAATGTAGGTGTCATTGCCGCCATCGCCAACGAGTGTGTCGGCTCCAGCGCCACCGTCAAGGGTGTCGGCGCCGCCACCAGACGTGATGATATTGGCCGACGCATTACCGGTGCCGGCAAACGCGCCGGTGCCGGTGAACGTGAGGTTCTCGACATTGGCATACAGCGAGAACGCAGACGCATCCGTATTCACCGTATCATTGCCGCCGCCGACGGCTTCGACCACGACATTGGCTGCATCGTGGATGACGTACAGATCGTTGCCGCCATCGCCAGCGAGGGTCAGTGCGCCTGTGCCGCCGGTGAGCGTGTCGGCGAAGGTCGAGCCGGCCACGGCTTCGATGCCGATCAGGCTGTCGTTGCCGGCGCCGCCGGTTACTGCACCAGTTGCCAGATTGACGTTCACGCCGGCCGTTGCCGTGCTGTAGTCGGCGGTGTCGTTGCCGCCGCGACCATCGATCGTGTCGGCACCTGCGCCACCCGTCAGGGTGTCGTCGCCGTCACCGCCGGTGACCAGGTTGTTGCCGGCATCGCCGACCAGATGGCCGCCGCCGACGCCTTCCCAGGCCAGGTTTTCGATATTGGCCGCCAAAGTCCCGGTGCCTGACGTGAAGACGATCGTGTCGATGCCGCCGGTGTCGACGATCTGGTCGGCCCCTTCGACATAGTACGTGTCGTTGCCGTCGCCGCCCGACAGGGTGTCAGCACCGGCGCCGCCGCGCAGCGTATCGTTGCCGAGACCGCCGTCGAGGCTGTCGTTGCCATCGCCGGAGTCGCCGATCAGCGAGTCATCGCCGCCAAGGCCGATCAGCGTATCGTTGCCGCCGAAGCCTTCCAACGTATCGTTGCCGCCATACGGCAGGCCATCGACGGTGACAACCTCGCCGCCGGTGATGACGTTATCGAGATCGTTGCCGTTGCCGGTGAAGCCGGAGGTTGCGGACGGAGCAATACCGTTGAAGGTGAGGTCTTCGACGTTGTCGGCAAGCGTGTAGATCGCGAGATCGGTCAGCACGGTATCATGGCCGCTATCCGCCGCCTCCGAGACCACATCGCCAGCGTTGCCGACGTAATACACGTCGTCGCCAAGTCCGCCGATCATGGAGTCGATACCGTCACCGCCGTTCAACGTATCGTTGCCGCTGATGGTCGAAGCCGGATCGACGGCGTCGCCATACAGCGTGTCGTTGCCGGCATCGCCGCGCAGTTCATCGTTGCCGCCGTTGCCGACCATGCAATCGTCACCGCCGAAGCCTTCGAACGTGCCGGGGTTACCGATGATGGTTTCGCCCGGTCCGTCGTTGCCGGCGCCGCCGATCAACGTGTCGGAAGCCGTGCTGGCGTCGTAGGTTCCACCCACCGTGGCGGGTGTCAGCAACACATCCACGTCGTCGCCGCGGAAGTAGACGTCATGGACGCCAACCAGCAGGTCGGTGTCGCCCAAGGCAGTGCCCTGGTCGGCAAAGTTGTCGACCACGATATAGACGTCATTGGTCGGATCCAGGTCGCCCTGATCGCTGAGCAGCGCAATGGTGTAATGGCTGCGCGGACCGTCGTAGTAGGCCACGTCGGTACCGCCACCGCCGTACAGCGAGTCGGAACCGGCGCCGCCGAACAGGCTGTCGTCGCCGGTGCCGCCAAGCAGCGTGTCATCCGCTTCCAGGCCGATGATGCTGTCGTTGTCGGCGCCGCCGTCCAGCGTGCCGTCGCCGCGCAGCGTGTCGAACCCGGCATCGCCCATCAGATGGCCGGAGCCGCTGATGGAGTCATTGCCGTCGCCGCCGTTCAGGCCGCTCGGGTTGATCATCAGGTTCCTGAGATCGAGGCGATCGCCATAGAGCCACGCGCCCTCGAGCGTGACAGTGAAGCCTGCTTCGAAATCATTGATGACGTCCGCAGCCGATCCCGGCTGCCAGGTGACCACATACAGGTCCGGACCAGCGCCGCCGTTGTACACGTCGGAACCGCTGCCCTGCGAAACGTTCATGAACACGTCGGCGCCTTCAAGGCCTGTGAACGCGTTGTTGCCCTGATCGTCGACAAACGTGTCGCATCCGCTCGTGCCCACGAAGCTGTCGTCACCGACATGACCTGCGAAGGTCAGCCCCGGAATGGAATGGTCGACGGAATACTGGCTGAAGAAGCCGTAGTCGTAATTTCCCGTCGCAACCGCGCCAGGGTTGACGCCGATAAGCTTGAGCACCGTCTCCCAGCCGCCCGAACCGTCGGGGCCATCCGCGTCGACTTGCAGCAAGGTATTGCCGCTGCCGTCGCTGACGAGCTGGAGGTAACCCGCCGTCAGCGGATCGACTGATGTGCCGGTAATCGTGTCGTTGCCGGCATCGCCAAACAACGCACCGGTGCCGGTGATCACGTCGTCACCACCGCCGCCATGCAGCGTGCCGGTGCCGCTGAGCGAGTCATTGCCCGCCGCAACCAGGTCTGCCGGATCGGTGGAGTCGCCATAGAGCACGCCAATGCCGTGCAACGTGTCGTTGCCTTCGCCGCCAACCAACGAGCTCGAGCCGTACCGGCCGGTGCCGCTGTTGAGGTTGTCGTTTCCGGCATCGCCGGTCAGCGTGTTCGCACCGTCGGTCGCGACGATGGTGTCGTTACCAGCACCGCCATCGAGGACATTGCGATCCTTGCCGCCGTCGATCGAGTCGTTGCCGCCATTGCCGTAGACCGTATCGTCGCCGTACGCACCCGTGATGGTGTCGTCGCCACCCGTGGCGTCAGCTGCGTCCGTGGAGTCGCCGTACAGCAGATCGGGACCGTCATAGCCGTCGATGATGTCGTGGCCATGGCCGCCCGCCACCGTGTCGTGACCCGCGCCGCCGAGCAGCACGTTGTGACCGGTACCGTCCGCGGTGATGGAGTCATCGCCGCTGCCGCCATCGATGTAGTTGTTGCCGTCGCCGCCGGCCAGCGTATCGCCGTCGCCGAACGCGGTGTCCACCGGATTGGTGTTGCCGTCGCCGCCGAGGATGATGTCGTCGCCCGCCGTGCCGGTCTCGTTGACGGAAACCGTCGTGAGGCTGTCGTCGATCACCACGCCGATGCTCGGATCGGCCGTAGTGATCTCCGACATGTCCTGCATGAAGGCCAATGTCTGGACATCATGCAGTTCGTCTTTGCCGTCGCCGCCGAGGACAACGTGGTTTGCGCCTTCCGCAAGGATTCCAATGCCCGTGTGGTCGATGGTGACGATATTGCCGTTCTCATCGAGCGCCACGGAATAGCTGTCGCGTGCGTGTTCGAACAAGACGTAGTTGTTTTCGCCCGGAGCCGCGTCGGTCGAGCTGGTGGCACCGTAGATGGTGTCGTTGCCGCTGCCCGCGAACATGGCGTCATCGCCGGCATCGCCTTCCATGACGTCGTTGCCGGTGCCCGCGTCGAGCATATCCTGCCCCGCACCGCCGGACAGAGTGTCGTCGCCGCTGTCGCCGCTGAGGCTATCCGAGCCCTGGCCGCCCGACAGGCTGTCAGCGCCCGCATTACCGGAGATGGTGTCGCTATCGTTTCCGCCGTAGACGCTATCGGCTCCGGCGCCGCCATAGAGCTCGTTGCCGGAGTTGCCGCCGACGATGTAATCGTCGCCGCCCGTGCTGGAACTCGGATCCGTGCCGTCGCCATAGGCGATATTGAAGCCCGAGCCCGTCCAGATGAAGTCGTTGCCGTTGCCGCCAACGATGGTGTCGTTGCCGCCCGCCGGATCGTTCGGATCGGTGGAGTCGTCACCGTACAGGAAGTCGACGCCGTCGCCGCCGAGCACGCAGTCGTTGCCCGCGCCGCCATAGGCTTCGTCGTTGAAGCTGCCGGCATCGATCGTGTCGTTTCCGGCGTTGCCGTACAGGACATCGTTCTCGGTGCCGCCGATGATGGAGTCGTTGCCGCCATTGCCGGCAACCGAGTCGCCACCCGAACGGCCGTCCAGCGTGTCATTGCCGGAGCCGCCGAGAACCGTGTCGTCGCCCGATCCCGGATAGGTCGACTGCAGACCCGGCACATAACCCGGCCAATGCGTGGCAGCCGGATCGCCGATGTAGTCGTCGGAGATGCTGGCGCTGTCGTCGATGAGGTGGCCAGGGTTGGCCGCGGCGACGTAGTTGCCGTCGGCGAACACGAGGTTATTGATGCCCATCAGAACATCGGTGCCATCCGGCGAACCCGGACGATTGTCGGTCACGATGACCGGAGCGCTCGGCAGGAGCGCAACGCCGGCCGTAATGGTGATCGTATTGCCTTCGGCATCGACCTGCGTGACCGTGTACTGGTCGCGCGTACCGCTGTAACGCGCGGTGTCGTTGCCCAGCGCATCATGGCCGCCGCCGACGATAGTGTCGTTGCCGCTGCCGCCGATGAAGGAGTCGTTACCCGCGCCGCCGAGCAGCAGATCGCTGTCCTGATCGCCGTCGAGCGTGTCGTTGCCGGCATCGCCTTCCAGCGAATCCCGGCCGTACCAGCCGTACAGCGAGTCATTGCCGGCGTTGCCGACCAGGGACTCGTTGCCGGAATACGGCCACCACGGACCATACATGATGCCATTGAGGGTGTCGTCGCCGGCGCCGCCATAGGCCGTATCGTTGGTGGTGTAGATCAGATCGTTGCCGCCGACCGCATCATTCGGATCGGTGGAGTCGCCGTACAACGTGCCGTTACCGTGCAACGTATCGTTGCCCGCCGTGCCGCTGCCGTCGCCGACCAGGATGGATTCGAACAAATAGCCGCTGTTGAGGCTGTCGTTGCCGTCGCCGCCGATCAGCGTGCCGCCACCCGACAATGTATCGTTGCCGAGTTCGCCAATAATGTAGTTATGGCCGCCCGTGCTGGCACCGCCAGCCGAGAGGACGTCGTTGCCGTCACCGCCACTGATCGAATTTTCGCCCGTGCCGGCATAGACAGAGTCGTCCCCTGCATGCCCGTAAACGACGTTGTTGCCGTTGCCGAGATAGACGAGATCGGAGCCGTCGTTGCCCAGGACGGTATTGGCACCGTCGTCGGCAAAGATGGTGTCGTTGCCTTCGTTACCCGCGAGCAGATTGTCGCCGGCATCGCCGTAGATTTCATCGTCGCCAGTACCGCCGGAAATGGCGTCCGTGCCGTCGCCACCGCGCAGCACGTCGTTGCCGTCGCCGCCGAAGATGGTGTCGTTGCCCGCACCACCGGAGATGATGTCGTTGCCGACCAGGGTCGCACCGACGCTGTCGACGCTCGGGCCGCCCATCAGGCAATCATCGCCCGCATCGCCGACGATGCTGTCGTCGTAACTGCCGCCGGTGATCGTATCGCCGTCCACCGTGCCAAGGATGATGGTGCCGGTGTTGGTGAGGTCCACGGCGAAGTCGTAACCGCCGAGGTCGTTGAAATGCAGCGTTTCGACCCCGCGCACGTGATCGAGGCCCTGGTTGTCCGAATTGAACAGCGAGTTGTCGACCACGACATAGGCGCCCGTGCCATCCTGGATGATGGACGAGAAGGTGCGCCGCGAATTGTAGAGCGCGAGATCGGTGCCGTCGCCGCCGTCGATCGAATCGTTGTCGGAATTGCCGCGGAGATCGTTTCCGCCGCCGTACAACGTATCGTCGCCGACGCCGCCGATCAGCGTGTCGTTGCCGTACCAGCCCCACAGCGAGTCGGCGCCTTCGTTACCTTCGAAGGATTCCGCACCGGAGTACGGCCAGCCGTACAGCGTCCACATGATGCCGTTGAGCGTATCGTCGCCAGTTCCGCCAAACGCGATGTCGTCGGTCGTCTGGATGGAGTCGTTACCTTCACCGCCCCACAGCGTGCCGTTGCCGTACAGGGAGTCATTGCCGGCCGCGCCGTAAAGGACGGCGTAAGGATCGTATGCGCTGTTGAGGGAGTCGTCGCCAACGCCGCCGTCGAGGGTCGCCGGACCGTCGGTGGCCGAGGTCGACAGATACCACGGACGCGACAAGGTATCGTTGCCGGCATCGCCTTCCAGCGAGTTGGAGCCGGTAATCAGGTCGTTATCGTCGCCGCCGATCAACTGATCGTGCAGCCCGGTGCCGAACAGCGTGTCGTTCCCGGCGTCGCCATAAATCGTACCGGTACCGCCGATGCTGTCGGAGCCTGCTTCGCCGTAGATTTCGTTGTAGTCGGCCGTATCGGTGATGACGTCGGCGCCTTCGCCGCCGTGGATCGTATCGTTGCCTTCGCCGCCGTCGATGGTGTCGTTGTCGGCTTCGCCGAAGATCGAGTCTTCGCCATCGCCGCCATACATATGATCGAGACCGGCATAGCCGTACAACGTGTCGTTGCCGGCATCGCCATAGATGACGTCGTTGCCGAAGTCGCCGTAGATGAGATCGGCGCCGTTGTCGCCCGACAAGATGTCGTTGCCGACATCGCCATTGGCACCGACGTTGCTGTCCGGTCCGCCGTAGATGGTGTCGGGACCGAAATCGCCGGTCAGGATGTCGTCCAGCGTCGTGCCCGTGAGGATCGCGCCGAATACGCCGCCCGGTACGATGAGATCGACCGAGCCGCCGTTATCGAACACCAGATGTTCGACACCGATCAGCGTGTCGCTGCCATCGGCACCCGTGACGGTCGCGTTGCCATGCCCGTCATCGGTGATGACGTAATCATGGATGGAGCCGGTCTGCCGGCCGGAGAAGTGCGCCACGTCGTAGCCGGAACCGCCATAGATCAGGTCGCCGCCCGCGCTGCCGCGCAGATCGTCGTCGCCCGCGCTGCCCATCAGCGTGTCGGAACCGGAGTTGCCGGTCAGCGAGTCATTGCCGTCGCCACCGGAGAGGAACGCGGCCGTAGCCGTCGTGGCCGTCAGCGTATCATCGCCGACATCACCCAGCGCAAGGCCGGACGAAATCGAGATGTTGTCGTTCCCGGCGCCGCCGTCCAGCGTGCCGGAACCCGTCAACGCGTCGTTGCCTTCATTGCCCGCGAGCAAGCCGGAGCCGCCGACGATGTCGTTACCGGCGCCGCCAGAGATGGTGCCCGTACCCGACAGGACGTCGTTACCGTCATCGCCCGAGATCGAACCGTCGGCAGAGATGGTGTCGTCGCCAGCCCCGCCGGTGATCAGGTTGTGGCCCGAACCGGAATGAATGGTGTCGTTGCCGTCGGCGCCGTCGATCGTATTGTCGCCGTTGCCCGCCACGATGGTGTCGTTGCCGGCATCGCCGCTGATCGTGTTGTCGCCTGCGCCAACGGTGATGGCATCATGGCTGGTGCCGCCGCTGATCGTGTTGTTGCCGTCGCCGGCATCGATCGTGTCATTGCCGCTGCCGCCGGAGATGGAGTTGTCGCCCGCACCGCCGTGCAGGATGTCGTCATAATCGCCCGCGCCGACATTGGTCGATGCGACGATCGTGTCGTTGCCTGCTTCGCCCCACACCACGTTGTTGCCGTCGCCGGCGTCGATGGAATCGTCGCCCGCGCCGCCGTTGATGAGATCGTTGCCGGACAGGCCGGACAGCGTATCGTTGCCGTCATAGCCGGCCAGGCTGTCGTCGAAAGCCGTGCCTTCGAGGTTGTTGGCGCCTGCGTCGCCCGCGAAGATCTTGCCGGTGTTTTCGCCCGGCGGGGTCATCATGGGTTCGAGGTCCTGATCCTGGAAGCGGATGATCTGGACGTTGGTGACGCTGTCGACACCCTCGTTGCCGCGGTTGTCGCTGACGATGTAGCCGCCGACGCCATCCTGGATCACCGAGAAGTGGCTGCGGATGCTATTGGGTGAATCGAGGTACTCGGCGACGTTGTCGCCGGTGCCGCCGTCGATCGTATCGTTGCCCGAGCCGCCTTGCATGGTGTCGGCACCCTGGCCGCCATCGAGGGAGTCGTTGTCCTCCCCACCCTGCATGGTGTCGTCGCCGTAGCCGCCGACCAACGTATCGTTGCCGTACCAGCCCCAGATCGAGTCGTTGCCGAGATCGCCTTCCAGATACTCATTGCCGGAATACGGCGTCGCCCACGGCGTGCCGTAGTTCCACCACATGCGGCCATACAGCGTGTCGTCGCCGGCGCCGCCGAAGGCAGAGTCGTTGACCGTGTTGATGACGTCGTTGCCGCCCGCCATGTCGTTCGGATCGGTGGAGTCACCGTAAATGGTACCGTTGCCGTAGATCGTATCGGCACCAAGCCCGCCGACCACCAGCGATGCGGCGTGCGTATCGGAATTGACGGAGTCGTCGCCGGCATCGCCGTAGAGTTCGCCGTCGCCGTAGATGGTGTCGAGACCGGTGCCGCCATGCAGCGTGCCGGTGCCTGCCAGCGAGTCATTGCCGGCATCGCCGTAGATCTCGTTGTGGCCGTTCCAGTCGATCAGAGTGTCGGCGCCGGGCGCCGTGCTGCCGCCGAATTCGCCGACGACATATGCCAGCTCGCCATGGCCGTCGGACCAGCCATTGTCGCCAACCAGCGTGTCATTGCCGAGACCGCCCGCCAGCGAGTCCGCATCGGCGCTGCCGAGCAGCCGGTCGTCGCCGGAATCGCCCTGCAAGCTGTCGTTGCCGTCGCCGCCATTGAGCGTGTCGTTGCCGTAACTGCCGTACAACGGATCGTTGCCGCCGTTGCCCATGATGACATCGTTGCCGGGGCCGCCGTTCAAGATGTCATTACCCGCCATGCCGTGCAGCGTGTCGTTACCGATCAGATCGTAGCCATAGGTCGGATCGGACGACACGAGGTCGGAATGGGTCGGGGAATCGTACGGGCTATCCGGGAACGAAATGCGGTTGTCGATACCCTCGGTATCGGTCCAATCGACGCCCGTCGTGGGCAGCAGGATCGTCTCTTCCTTGTCGGCGAACACCAGCATTTCGACGCCGGTCAGGGTGACCGAGCTGCCGTTCAGCGTATTCGTTACGGTGTAGGTACCCGCCGGATCGTTGGCGAGCGTGTAGCTGTAATCGCTCGAATTGCCGCTGAAATTGATGACGTCGTAGCCGCTGCCGCCATCGACCTGTTCGTGGATGCCCGCACCGGGGTTGCCGTCGAAGGTGTCGTCGCCGGCGCCGCCGTACAGCGTGGCGCCGTCCGGATCGGCAAGGCTGTCGTTGCCTTCTTCGCCGTAGAGAACGCCATGACCGATGACGGTGTCGTTGCCCGCATTGCCATGGAGCTGGCCCGTGCCGGAGACGCTGTCGTTGCCTGCGCCACCATAGAGCGTGCCGTTGCCCGAGAGAGTGTCGTCGTCGGTCGTGCTGACGAGCGTGTCGGAGGACGGAGCCGAAGGATCGGTCTCGTCACCGTAGATCACGCCGTTGCCGTTGATGACGTCGTGTCCTGCGCCGCCAACCAGCGTGCCGTTGCCATAGAGCGTGTCGTTGCCTTCGTTGCCTTCCAACGAGTTGGTGGCACCGTTGCTGTCGCTCAGATAGTCGTCGCCCGTACCGCCGTACAAGCTGTCGGCACCGTTCTCGCCATAAATCTGGTCGTTGCCGGCATCGCCAAAGGCGCAATCATCGCCGTTGCCGGCATAGATCGTGTCGTAACCGGCTCCACCATGGATGGTGTCGTCGTTGACGGTGGCGTGGATATAGTCGCCGTCCGAAGACCCCGTCAGCACGATGCCGCCGCCGCTCGGCGAATAGCCGCCGAAGTTCGTCAACGCACCGGGCGCGACGCCGACGATGCGAACGAGATCGACCCACGTGGAATCGCCGTTCTGGCTGAACTGCAGGAGCGTATCCGTGCCGTCCGCCACGAGCTGCAAGTACGCACCATGCGTGCCGCCGCCTTCCTGGGCCACGAACGGATTGGTGCCGTAGGCCGTGTTGTAGCCGACCATCCGCCCGATGAGCGCATCGAGACTCCAGGCGTCGCCACCGGCGCTGGTGTCGAAGTCGGTGATGACGTCGGTGGCCGATCCCGGCGTCCAGTCGAGACTATAGGTGTCGTGACCCGTGCCGCCGGTGATGCTGTCCGCACCGGTGCCATAGCCGACCGCATAGAAGATGTCATTGCCGGCGCCGCCGAGCTGCGTATTGGCGCCTTCGTAGTCGTAGAAAGTGTCGTTGCCGGCCTGACCGTCGAGACAGTCGTCTCCCGATCCACCAACCATGCAGTCGTTGCCCGCGCCGGAATCGCCTTCCAGCGTGTCGTTGCCGCTGCCGCCGACCAAGGTGTCGCTGTCGCCCTCGCCGTCAATCAGGTCGTTGCCGTCGCCGCCGTCGAGGTAATCGTTGCCGTCGCCGCCGAGGATCGTGTCGTTGCCCTGTTCGCCGTAGACGACGTCGCTGCCAGCGCCCGCGGTCATGGTGTCGTTGCCTTCACCACCGTAGATCACGTCGTTGCCGTCATCCCCGCTGACCGTATCCTGACCGGAACCTGCATGGATCGTGTCATTGCCGTCGTTACCGGCGATGAGGTCGTCGCTACTCGAGCCGTAGATGTTGCTCGAGAGACCGGCCGGATCGGAGATCGTGCGGCCCGTACCCGTGGGCGAGAACGTCGGGGTGAAATTGTCGAGCGTGAAGTCGTCGACGGACGTGTCATCGAGCACAAGGATCGTGGTCCAGGTCGTGCCAAGACCGTCGAGACTGACCTGGAGGTTCACCGCGGTGCCGTCCGCCACGAGCTGCATGTGGCCGGTCACGAACGGATTGTCGGAAGGATTGTAACCGGTGAGCTGGCTGAGCACCTCACTGATGTTGATCACATCGCCGCCGGCGCCGGTGTCGAAATCGGTGACTTCGGCATAGGCGCTGCTGCCCGCATGCCAATTCAAGACATAGCTGTCGCTGCCGGCGCCGCCGGTGAAGGCGTTCGAACCCGCATAAGCCACGTTCTGGAAGACGTCGTTGCCGTCGCCGCCGCTGAACGTGTTGTCGCCCTGCGTATCGTCGAAAGTGTCGTCGCCCGAACCGCCGACCATGGTGTCGTTGCCGGCCTGACCGGAGATGTAGGCCGGACCCGTGCCCGCGCTGTTGTCCAGACTGTCGTTGCCGTAGCCGCCATAAAGCGTGTTGTTTCCGGCTCCGCCGATGATCGTGTCGTTGCCGTCGTCCGCGTAGAGGTAATCGTTACCCGCATCGCCGCTGATGGAATCCTGCCCCGAACCGCCGGAAATGGTGTCGTTGTCGTCACCACCCGCCAGAGTGTCGTTGCCTTCCTGGCCCGCCAGGTAGTCGTTGCCCGTGCCGCCCTGGACGGAGTCGTTGCCGTAGCCGGCATTGATCGTGTCGTTACCGTCGCTGCCGTCGATGGTGTCGCGGCTGTAGCTGCCGGTGTAGGCGTCGCTGCCCGTACCGAGCACCGTGTCGTAACCGACATCGGTCGGCGAGAAGCTGGGCGTGAAGTTATCGACAGTGAAGGCCTCCGGCGCAACGCCGTCGATATGCAGAACAGTCTGCCAACTGTTGGCGCCGCCGTTGAAGTCGACCTGAAGGTACGAACCGCCGGCACCGTCGGCGATGAACTGCATATGGCCGTCGGTGAACGGATTGTCCGCATAGCCATGGCCGGACAGATTGGCGATCAGATAGCCGAGATCGAGCACATCGCCGCCCGGCCCCGCCGTGAAGTCGGTGATCTCGTCGGTTGTGCCGGTGTTGTACCAGAACTGATACACATCGACGCCGTCGCCGCCGGTGAGCACATCGGCGCCGGAGCCGTTCGAGACGAAGCGGAACAGATCATTGCCGTCGCCGCCGTCGACCGTGTTGTTGCCGGTGATATCGTAGAACGTGTCGTCGCCGGCATCGCCGCCGAGGGAATCGTTACCTGCGCCGCCTTCGAGCGAGTCATTGCCGTCTTCGCCGTACAGCGTGTCGTTGCCCGCTTCGCCGAGCAGGTAGTCGTTGCCGTCGCCGCCGAACACCAGATCGTTGCCGGCATCCGCATGGACGGTATCGTTGCCGTCATTGGCCCAGATCGAGTCATTGCTCGCCGAACCGAAAATATTGTGGGCGCCGGCCGGATCGTCAACCGTCAGACCTTCGCCGCCCGGCCCGTAGGTCGGGTTGAAGTTGTAGAGGGTGAATTCGATCGCCGTCGTCCAATCGAACACCAGCATGGTCTGCCAGGAATAGGCAGTGCCGCTGCCGTCGATGTCGATCTGCAACTCGGTGTTGCCTTCGACCTGTTCAAGGCGGAGGAACCCTTCGGTGAACGGATTGGTGCCCGCGGTGTAGCCGCTGAGCTCGTTGCCGATCACGTAGCTGAGATCGACGACGTCGCCGCTCGGACCCGGCATGAAGTCGTAGATTTCGGCCGGAGTCGTCGACGTGCCGTTGTGCCAAAGCAGTTCGTAGGTATCGCGGCCGTCGCCGCCCATGTAGGTATCGGCTCCGCCGAAGTAGTCGACATAGCGGAACCAGTCATTGCCGGCGCCGCCGCTGAAGGAATCGTTGCCGCCGTCGTCGTAGAGCGTGTCGGCACCCGAGCCGCCCAGCATGGTGTCGTTGCCGGCCTGGCCGTTGAGATACTGGCCACCCGTTGCGCCACTGCCGTCGATGAGATCGTCGCCGTTGCCGCCATAGAACGTGTTGTTGCCGCCGCCGGCGATCAGGCTGTCGTTGCCATCGTCACCAACAACGGAGTTGTCGCCCGCACCCGCGTTGATGCTGTCATCGCCGGAGCCGCCGTGCAGTTCGTTGTAGCCGGTATCCCCACCGACGATCGTGTCGTTGCCATCGTCGCCCTGGGCAAAGTCGTAACTGCCGTCGCCCGTTGCCAGGCTGTCGTTGCCGATGCCGCCATAGAGCGAGTCATTGCCGTCGTTGCCTTCCAGCGTGTCGTCGCCGGCGCTGCCCCACATCGTGTCATTGCCGTCGTTGCCCGACAGCTGATCATTGCCGTAGCCGGAGAAGATCGTGTCGTTGCCGCCAGCGCCGGAGATGGTGTCGGCGTCGACCGTGCCGACCAGAGAGTCGTCACCGGCCGTGCCAGTGATGACCGAGCCGGTTCCGGTCGGAGAGACGGCGTAGAAGTGCCCACGCCATGTGGAATCTTCGATCAGGAAGTTGGAGGCGTCGAGGCTCGAAGGCAAAACGCCTTCGAACGTCATCATGGTCAGCCAATCGCTGCCCGTCGCATCCGGATTGACCTGCAACAGCGTGTTGCCGCTGCCGTCGTCCACGAGCTGCATGTAGCCCGCCGTGAACGGATTGACGTATCCGTGCGAGGTCAGGGCGTTCTCGTAGGTCCAGGTCAGATTGACGACATCGCCGCCGCTGCCGGCCGCAAAGTCGGTGATCGTGGCCGTGCCGCTCGATGCCGGTCTCCAGTAGAGATCGTAGTAATCGGAGTCGGCGCCACCGGAATAGGTGTCGTTGCCGTCGTAATGGTCGACTTGCCAGAAGACGTCTCGGCCCGCGCCACCGGCCATGGAGTCGGAACCCGTACCGGATTCGGCGAACGAGTCGTTACCGGCACCGCCGATATCCGTGTCGTCTCCGGACTCGCCCATGAAGTAGACGCCCGCGGACGCGGATCCGTCGAGCAGATCGTTGCCGTTGCCGCCCCAGATCGTGCTGCTACCCGTGCCCGTGACGATCGTGTCGTTGCCGTCTTCGCCATAGAGCTGGTCGTTGCCGTCGCCGCCGGCGATGGAATCGTCGCCCGATCCGCCAGCGATGTTGTCGTTGCCGTCGCCGCCAAGCAGCGTGTCTCTGCCGGAATCGCCGCGCAGATAGTCGTTTTCGCTACCACCGAGGATAGAGTCGTCCCCGTAGCCGCCATAGACGGTGTCGTTGCCGCCCTGCCCGTCGATCGTGTCGTTGCTTGCGCTACCGGTGAGATTGTTGTCGCCGCCGTCGCCCGTAATGACAAGACCGGTGCCGTCCGGCGAGAAGCTCGGCGCAAAATTGTCCAGCGTGAAGTTCGTTGCCGTGGCGGCATCGAAGACGATCATCGTCTGCCAGCTATAGGCCGAACCCGCACCGTCGCGGTCGATCTGCAGAACCGTGTTGGCGCCCTGCTGATCAAGACGCAGGAAGCCTTCGACAAACGGATTGGTTCCGCCGGCATATCCGACGAGCTGGCTGTTGATCGTCCAGCTCAGATCGATGACGTCGCCGCCCGCGCCGGTCGAGAAATCGGTGATTTCGGACGTGTTGGGATTATCCGCACGCCACAGGAGCTGATAGGTGTCAGTTCCCGCGCCGCCGCTCAGCGTGTCGCTGCCGCTGAAGTAGTCGACATACCGGAACTCGTCGTTGCCATCGCCGCCGCTGATCGAGTCGCTGCCCGCACCGCCGTCGTAGAACGTGTCGGCGCCCAGGCCGCCTTCGACCGTGTCGTTGCCGTCCTGGCCTTCGATGTAATCGTTGCCGTCGCCGCCGATGAGGCTGTCGCCGCCGTCGCCGCCATAGAGCGTGTCATTGCCCGCACCGCCGTCGATCGTATCGTTGCCGGCCTCGCCAGAGAGATAGTCGTTGCCCGCGCCGCTGTCGCCCTCGATGGAGTCGTTGCCGCTGCCACCGTAGATGGTGTCGTTGTCGTCGCCGCCGTCGAGCGTGTCATTGCCGTCATCGCCATGGATGACGTCGGCGCCGCTGCCGCCGTACACGAGGTCATGGCCGAACCCGGCGTTGATCTGATCGTTGCCGTCTTGGCCGTCGATCGTGTCGCTGTTGGCCGTGCCGTTGAGCGTGTTGTCGCCGGCGTCGCCGGAGATGCTGTCGCCCGTGCCGACCGGCGAATAGGTCGGACTGAAATTGCTTCCCTGGAAGTCGCCCGGCGTCACACCCGAGAAGGTGAGTACCGTGGTCCAGCCATAGGATGTTCCGGCACCATCGGCGTCGATCTGAAGCAGCGTATTGCCGGAGCCATCGTCCACAAGCTGCATATATCCGGTCAGGAACGGATTGGTACCGCTCGCGTATCCGGACAGACCATTGCCGAGCGTCCAGGAGAGGTCGACGACATCGCCGCCGGTTCCCGTCTGGAAGTCGGTGATGGTGGCCGCGGACCGGCCGACCTGCCACAGCAACTGATAGGTATCCTGACCGGCGCCGCCGGACAGGGTGTCGTTTCCGCCCGTGAAGTAATCGACATGCTGGAAGTAGTCGTTGCCGGCTCCGCCGGACATCGAGTCAACGCCGCTCCAGCCGTCGTCATAGAGCGTATCGTTTCCGGAACCGCCCAGAAGGGTGTCGTCGCCGGATTGGCCGTTGAAGGACTGATTTCCAGTGGCCGCACTGCCGTCGAGCAGATCGTTGCCGTCGCCGCCATAGAGCGAGTTGTTGCCGCCCGTGGTGACAAGGGTGTCGTTGCCCGATTCACCATGCAGATAGTTCGTGCCGGCATCGGCGCTGAGGCTGTCGTCGCCACTACCGCCATACAGGGTGTCATTCCCTGTCCCGCCGATCAGGGTGTCGTTGCCGTCTTCGCCATAGGCGTAATTGTTGGATCCTTCACCCGTCGCGATGCTGTCGTTGCCGACGCCGCCATACAGCGTGTCGGCCCCCGTCGATCCAACCAGCGTGTCGTTGCCGTAGCTGCCCCAGGCATAGTTGTTGCCGTCGTCGCCGGAGACGCTGTCATCGCCATAACCGGCGATGATGGTGTCGTCGCCACCGCTGCCCGTGATGGTGTCGCCATCCGCCGTGCCAATGAGGCTGTCGTTGCCGGAGGTCCCGGTAATGCTGGTGCCCGTGCCGGTGGGCGAAACCGTGTAGTAGTAATTGCCGTTCGCGTAGTCCTGCAGGAGGAAGTTGTCGCGCGCCAGGTCGGCAGACGCAATGCCGTCAAACTTGATCGCGGTCACCCAGCCGGAGCCGGATCCTGCGCCGTCCGCATCGATCTGCAGCAGCGTGTTGCCGCTGCCGTCGTCGACCAGCTGCATGTAGCCGTGCGTGAACGGATTCTCGCCGGTAACGTGGCCGGAGAGGTAGTTGTTGTATGTCCAGGTCAGATCGACGATGTCACCGCCGGAACCGACCGTGAAGTCTGTGATCTCGGCCGTGCCGTTTTGGCCCGGCACCCACATCAGCCGGTAGTCGTCCTGTCCCGCGCCGCCACTCAGCGTATCGGTGCCGGTGTAATACGCGAGATAATCGAAATAGTCGTTGCCGGCGCCACCGGACATCGAGTCTGTGCCACTCCAGCCATCGTCATACAGCGTGTCGTTGCCGCTACCGCCCAGAATGGTGTCGTTGCCGTATTGGCCGTTGAAGTACTGATTTCCTGTCGCAGCACTGCCGTCGAGCAGATCGTTGCCGTCGCCGCCGTAGAGCGAATTGTTGCCGCCGGTGACAACCAGCGTGTCGTTGCCGGACTCGCCGTGGACGTAATTGGTACCAGTACCCGCACCAAGGCTGTCGTCGCCACTGCCGCCGTACAGGGTGTCGTTCCCCGTTCCGCCGATCAGGGTGTCGTTGCCGTCTTCGCCATGCGCGTAATTGTTGGCTCCGTCACCTGTCGCAATGCTGTCGTTGCCCGCACCGCCGTACAGCGTGTCGGAACCAGCCGATCCGATCAGCGTGTCGTTGCCGTAGCTGCCCCAGGCGTAGTTGTCGCCCTCGCCGACGGAGAGGCTGTCGTCGCCATAGCCGCCAATCAGCGTGTCATTGCCGTCGAAGCCATTGATGGTATCGCTATCGCCGGTGCCCACGAGCGAGTCATTGCCCGCGGTTCCGTCGATGAGCTGGCCGGTTCCGAGCGGCGAGAAAGTGTACCAATAGTTGCCATTCGCGGCATCCTGCACGACCAGTTCGCCCGCGGCGAAATCCGCCGCAGAATGGCCGTCAAATTTGATCACGGTCACCCAGCCGGAGCCGGAGCCCGCACCGTCCGCATCGATCTGCAGCGTTGTGTTGCCGCTACCGTCATCGACCAGCTGCATGTAGCCATGCGTGAACGGGTTCTCGCCCGTAACATGGCCCGAGAGATAGTTGTTGTAGGTCCACGTCAGGTCGACGACATCGCCGCCAGTGCCGGTCGCGAAATCGGTGATCTCGGCCGTACCGTTGTTGCCCGGCACCCACATCAACCGGTAGGTGTCCTGGCCCGCGCCGCCGCTCAGCGTGTCGGAACCGGTGAAATACGCGAGGTGATCGAAGTAGTCGTTGCCGGCGCCGCCGGACATCGAGTCATTGCCGGTCCAGCCATCGTCGTAGAAGGTGTCGTTGCCCGATCCGCCGATCGCGGTATCACTGCCGTACTGGCCGTTGAAGTACGCGCCGACTGTGCCGACGCTGCCGTCCATCAGATCGTCGCCGTTGCCGCCGTAGAGCGAGTTGTTGCCGCCCGTGACGACCAGCGTGTCGTTGCCATCCTCACCAACCAGCTGGGTATTGCCCAAGCCACCGATCAGGCTGTCATTGCCCGACTGGCCGACCAAGTACGCGTAAGTCGTCGAGGCGCTGGCATCGAGCGTATCGTCGCCGTTGCCGCCATAGAGATGGGCCCAATCACCCAGGGTGTTTGCCGTACTCAGGCTGTCGTTGCCGTCACCGCCTTCAAAGTAACTGCGCCCTGTGCCGGCCGTGAGGGTATCGTTTCCAGCCCCGCCATACAGTTCGTTGTAATCGCCGTTTCCGGTGACGATGGAATCGTTGCCCGTATCGCCCCAGATGGTCTCGCGATCGTCGCCGCCGATGATCGTGTCGTTACCTTGCTCGCCATGGAGCTGATTGTTACCGGCTCCACCATCGATCGAGTCATGGCCGTATCCGCCATAGATGGTATCGTTGCCGTCAAGACCCTGGATCGTGTCGTTGTTGACGGTGCCGTTCAGAACGTTGTTCCCGGCGTCGCCTGTGATCAGCGAGCCCTCACCGCTAGGCGGGAATGCCGGCGTGAAGTTGGCGGCCGTCAGGCTGGCGGCGCTGACGCCGTCCAGCACCAGGATGGTCTGCCAAGTGCTGCCCGCACCGGCCATATCGACTTGCAACAGAGCATTGCCGCTGCCGTCGTCGACCACTCGCAGATAGCCTTGGATGAACGGATTGGTTCCCGAGACATAGCCGGAAACGCGGCTGCTGAGGATCGCCGAGACGTCGATCATGTCCTCGGACGTCGCGAAATCGGTGACGGCGTCCGCCGTCTGCCCGACCGACCAATTGAGGACATAGGTGTCCGCGTCGGCCCCGCCGGTGAGCGTGCTGCCCACGTCGGAGGACACGTTGATGAAGCGGTCGGCGCCTGCGCCGCCGTCCACGGAGTTCGCACCCGTGCCGCCGTCCAGCGTGTCGCTGCCGTCGCCGCCCGTAAGGGTGTCGGCATCGGCGCCGCCGATCAGCGAGTCATTGCCGTCGCCGGCGTCGAGCACATCTGCGCCCGTGCCGCCGTCCAGCGTGTCGTCGCCCGCACCGCCCACGAGCGTGTCGTTGCCGGCATCACCAGACAAGGAGTCGTTGCCCGATCCGGAATCGCCTTCCAAACTGTCGTTGCCGGCGCCGCCCGAAAGCGTGTCGTTACCGGCGTTGCCTTCCAACGAGTCGTCGCCGCCGCTGCCGCCAATGGAGTCGTTGCCGGCGCCGCCGACGATCGTGTCGGCCGACGAGCCGCCCACGAAGCTTTCGCCGCCGTCGCCCAGGACCGTGTCGATCCCGCCACCTGCTGGCGAGTAGTTCTGCGTGATGTTGTCGTGCGTGAACGCGGTTGCCGTAGTGCCTTCGATCCGCAGGACGGATTGCCAGCCATATTCGCTGCCGGCAGCGCCGTCACGGTCGACCTGCAGCAGCACATCGCTGCCGTCCTGCACAAATTGCAGGTAGCCGTCCGAGAACGGATTGGCGCCGGACGCCAGCCCTTGCAGGGCCGGAAGCAATTTGACCAAGTCGATCTTGTCGCCGCCCGATCCGGTCGTGAAGTCGGTAATGATGTCAGGCAGAGTGGGAGCGCCGGCACCGATCTGATAGGTGTCCGCGCCGGCTCCGCCGGTGTACACGTTGCCGCCATCGGCGGTCAGGGTTGTCGCGACCCAGGCCAGCAGATTCTCCGCATAGCCCTTCATGTTGCCGGACACGGAACCGAGGCTGCCGTTTTGTGACAGATAATAGTCGAGCGGAATCGACGAATAGATCACGGTACCCGCACCATAGTGGTACGCGAACGTGACGACTTGCGCAGCGTTGCCGGTGGTCAGAATGATCTCTGCGCCAGCAGGCAGCGAACCGGCCTCGACATAACCGTGATAGGAGCTGCTACCGCCATCAAGGCTGCTATCGGTGAATGTGCCGCCGATGCCCACAGCCACTGGACCGCTGTCATTGACGAATTCAATGTTGTCTCCACCCGACCGGACATACGTCGCGCTTTGTCCAGGAAGCAGGCTGGTGCCGCTGTATCCGACCCCGCGATCATGGATGACGAGAACGCCGCCGCTCGCGATGAAGGCATCGATCTGCGACATGTCGTTGGTGAACTCGGACCCAAACGACCCATTATTCGAGTTGGTCGCAAACAGAATGCCGATGGTCGAAAGCTCGGTCGTGTTCGGATCGTCGATCGGAACGGCCGTGAAACCGGCACTTGTGATAGCAGACACCAGATACGATGCGGCAGTGCCGTTGGAAATCTCGTAATACCCGACTTGGGTGTTGCCCGCACCGCCGCCGACGAACGAGAACAGATCGTTGCCGTCGCCACCAGAGATGACGTTCGTGCCGGATCCGCCTGCAAGCGTGTCGTCGCCCGCGCCGCCGATCAGCGTATCATTGCCGATACCACCATCGATCGAGCTGTTGCCCGATGCATCGCTACTATCGATGGAATCGTCGCCCAGGCCGCCCGACAGGGTGTCATCCGCCGCGCCGACACCCGCAACGAGGGTGTCGCTTCCGTCGCCGCCGCTCAGACTGTCGGATCCGGCGCCGCTGGCGCCTTCCAAGCTGTCGTTGCCGGCTCCGCCGTCCAGCGTGTCGGAGCCATCGCTGCCTTCGATGGTGTCATCGCCAGCGCCACCGGCCAGCAAGTCACTGCCGGCATCGCCGTTGATCGCATCATTGCCAGCGCCGCCAAGGATCGTGTCGTTCCCGTCACCACCCGAGAGTGTGTCGTTGCCGGCATCTCCCGAGATGGAATCGCTGCCGCCGATGCCACTGATGGTATCGTTGCCGGCGCCGCCGAAGATCGTGTCGGCGCCAGAGCCGCCAACGATGGTATCGTCGAGCGGCGTACCGGTGTGATACACGCCGCCGTCGCCGAGGGTGATGTTCTCCGCAACCGGATGCGGATTGAATCCCGGCATGTTGTCCGACGTGACCGCTTCGGACGTGGTGTTTTGCAGAATCAGGATTGTCTGCCAGTCGTATCCCGTCCCGGCTCCATCGCGGTCAATCTGAAGTAGAACGTCAGTGCCGCTCTGCGTGAGTTGCAGATATCCCGTCATGAACGGATCAGAGCCGCTCGGCATGCCGTAGCTGCTCGTCAGTACGCCTGCCACACCCGAAAGGTCGATGATGTCGCCGCCGGCTCCAGCGGCAAAATCGGTGACCGTGTCAAACGCGCCGGAACTGACAGCCGCGTTCAGACGATATGTGTCGACGCCCTCGCCGCCCGTAAGCGTGTTGTGCCCGCTCGAATTGTAGGAAACGTCGTTGAATTGATCGTCGCCGGCGCCGCCAAACAGCGCGTTGCTACCATACTGCGCAAACAGGGTATCGCTGCCTTCGTCGCCATACAGGGTGTTGGCACCGTTGTAGGTGCTTAAGGAATCCGCCCCGGCGCCGCCGTGAACGAGTACGGACCCGTAGCTCGCGTAAATCGTATCGTTACCTTCACCGCCCGACAGGGTATTGCTGTAATAGCCGGATTGGTTGATGGAATCGTCGCCCGCGCCACCGTCGAGAACCGCGCCAGAGCTGTACCAGTTGGAATGGTAGATGGTGTCGTTGCCGTCACCGCCAGCGATCGAGTCGCTATTGTAATAGCCATACGAATAGATCGAGTCGTTGCCCAATCCGCCGTCGATTGTGTCCTGGCCATAGTTGGACTGAATGGTATCGGCGCCGTCGCCGCCAGATATCGACGTATGGCTGTAGTAGCCATAGATGGAGTCGTTGCCGGCATCGCCGCTCACCGTTCCGCTGCCGTTGTAGACATAGACGGAGTCATCACCGTCGCCGCCGGAGATGGAATCCGTCCCGCCGGACGTGGTAAGGCTGTCGTTGCCGCCAGCGCCGATCAGCGTGTCGCTGCCGCCATTGCCCAAAAGCGTGTCGGCACTGTCGCTGCCGGAGATCGCGTCGGCATAGCTCGAACCGATCACGCTCGCGAAGTTGACAAGACTGTCGTGTCCGCCCGAGGCATCCGTCGCCGAGCCCGAAGCGAGGTCGACCGTCGCTCCGCCCGTGTCGCTCGCGAAGGTCAGCACATTGGTGCCATTGCCGCCATCGAGCGAGTCGCTGCCTGCGCCGCCCGAGATCGTGTCATTGCCGTCCTGGCCGAGCACCGTGTCGTTGCCGACGCCGCCCTGAAGCGAGTCATCGCCCGCGCCACCGACGATGGTGTCGTCACCGCCGATTCCGGCGATGGTGTCGTTGCCGAGGCCGCCCACAATGGTGTCGGCGCCAGCCGTACCGGTGTGGTTCTCGCCGCCATCGCCGAGCGTAGTGCTCTCACCCGCAAAGGTGAGGGCAAAGGCCGGCGACAGATTATCGGACGTCACCGCATCGACGGTCACATTCTGCAGCCGCAGGACCGTCTGCATGTTGTAGGAGCTGCCGCCGCCGTCGCGATCGAGTTGCAGCAGAACATCCGTGCCGCTCTGCACGAATTGCAGATAGCCGAGTTCGAACGGGTTGGCGCCGGAAGCCATTCCATAGCTGCCGACCAGCGTGCTCACCAGCGCGTCCAGGCCAATGATGTCCCCGCCGGTTCCAGCGGCAAAATCGGTAATCGTATCGACCGAGCCGGGGTTGGCATTCAGCTGGTAGGTATCGACATCCGTACCGCCCGTCAGCGTGTTGGTGCCGCTGTAGGAGACGTTCTGGAACAGGTCGTTGCCCGCTCCGGCATCGACCGTGTTGTTCGAGGTGTTCAGCGCGACCGTGTCGTTGCCTTCGCCACCCAAGAACACATTGTTCGAACTCGTGGCCTGGAGGCTGTCGTCGCCCGCGCCGCCATCGAGCGTATTGGAGCCGTAGTTGGTCGACAGTACGTCGTTGCCGTCACCACCAATGAGGCTGCTGGTGTTGTAGGAGGTCTGCGTGATGGTGTCGTTGCCGGCACCGCCGTCGATCGTGGCATTGGACCAATAGTCGACGTGCGAGATGGAATCGTCACCGTCGCCACCGGCAATCGCCACGAGGTAGCCGTTGCCGCTCGTGGTGATCGTATCGTTTCCGGCGCCGCCATCGAGGGTAGCGTTGTTGTAACTCGCCATCAGCGAGTCATTGCCTTCACCACCGTAAACGGCGCCGCTTCCGTAAGACAGATTCAGGGTGTCGTCGCCCGCTCCGCCGACCAGAGTCGACGTCGCGCTGTAAGAATAGATAGAGTCGTTGTCGTCTCCACCATCAGCGTAGTTGGTGCCGTTGCTGAGATTGATGGAATCGTTACCCGCGTCTCCGAACAGCGTGCTTGCGCTGTAATTCGTCTGCAGCGTATCCGCGCCGGCGCCGCCATGAATTGTGTTGTTGCCGTAGTTATCGGTTTGGACGACATCATCGCCATCGCCGCCGTCGATGCTCACATGGCCTGACGAATTTTGGCTGTAGATCGAATCGTTTCCAGCATCGCCGCTGAGCGTGGCGGTGCTGTCGACGCTGTACATGTAGTTGTAGATGGTATCGTTGTCGGCGCCACCGCTGAGAATGCTGTGGCCGTAGGTACCGTTGTACAGCGAATCGTTTCCTGCTCCGCCGTCGAGCGTTTCGCTGTACATGCCGTTAGCGCTCAGGCTGTCGTTGCCTTCACCGCCTTGCACCGAGCCATTGCCCGAGCCACCGAGCGTGTCGTCGCCGTCGCCGCCATCCAGTGTGCTGGCGTCGTCGCCATACAGGCTGTCGTTGCCCGCGCCGCCCGACAGCGAACTGCTACCCGAGCCCGAGATGTCGTCATTGCCATCGCCGCCGGTAATAGTGTCGTTGCCGCCGTTGCCATAGAGGTAGTCGTCGCCAGAGCTGCCGGCGATCAGGTCGTCGTGTTGCGATCCGTAGACCTGGTTGATGTTGACGAGCGTGTCCGTTCCGCCCCAACCGTCCGTCGCAGAGCCCGCGCCCAGATCGACCGTGACGCCGTTCGGATCGTCATTGTAATTCGCCGCATTGCGTTCATCGGCCCCGCTGCCACCATCGAGCAGATCGTTGCCGGCTCCGCCGGTCAACGCGTCATCGCCGGCACCACCAAGGAGAGTATCGTTACCCGCGCCGCCAACGAGCATATTGCTCGCGTCGCTTCCGGAAATCGAGTCGTCATATGCGCTGCCGATGACACCCTGGATATGCAGCCACTGCTGCACGTCGCCCACTCCGTCGTCCGCCGTTCCCGCCGCGAGATCGACGATAAGCGCGCCAGGCGCACTACTGGCGTCGACGAGGTTTTGCCAGTCGTCGGTGCCGTCAATCGTGTCATTGCCGGTGCTGGCGACGAAGCGGTCGCCGCCAATGCCGCCAACCAGCGAATTGTCCGCGGCGTCGCCCCGGATCGTGTCGTTGTAATTGCTGCCGACCACGTTTTCGATGTTCCGCAGCGTATCCCACACGCCGTAGCCGTCGGCCGCGGTACCCATGACGAGATCAACATTTACGCCGTTCGGGTCGTTGTCGTAACGCACCGTGTCGACGCCAGCGCCGCCGTCGATCGAGTCGTTCCCTGCGTTGCCCATGAAGGACTCGTCGCCGCTGCCGCCCAGAAGCGTATCGTTCCAGCTGGAGCCGCTGACGCCGTCGATGCCTGCGAGCGCATCGGTATTGCCGAAACCATCGGTCGCCGAACCGCCGGCCAGATCCACCATGACCGCATTCGGATCGTTGTTGTACAATACGACGGTCGTTCCACTGCCGCCGATGAACGAGTCGTTGCCGGCACCGCCTTCGAGCTTGCTGAAGCCATCGCCGCCGACCAACGTGTCGTCAAATCCCGTGCCACGAACCGACGAAATGGCGATGAGCGAATCCGTGCCGCCCGAGCCATCGGTGGCCGACCCGGCACCGAGGTCCACGTAAACCGCACTGGCATCAAAGCGATAATCGGCCGTAGCGTCGCCATCCGTACCATCAAGCGTGTCGTTGCCTGCGCCGCCGATGAGCGTGTCGTATCCGCCATTTCCGACGATCAAATCGTCGCCGGCATTCCCCGACAAAAGATTATCGTATTCGGTGCCGGTGATCGTGTCGTTGCCGGATCCACCGGTGACGGTGGCCATGCCGGAGATCGTATCGGCGCCATCCGCGCCCTTGTCGACGGTTCCGGTCTCGAGATTGATGGTCAGCGCCGTCGAAAGCGCGCTGTAATCGAGTTCGCCGTTGCCATAGTTGTCCGTCAGCTGGTCATTACCGGTGCTGCCGATGAACTGATTGTGGTTTCCGGTGATCACGACGGTATCGTTGCCGGCGCCGCCGTCGACGATGTAGTTGCCGTAACTGCCGTACAGCGAGTCGTTCCCGTCGCCGGCGGACATGACAAACGGCTTATCGCCGTAGGCATAGTACGCCTGCAGAGTGTCGTCGTGCGCCGAGCCGATGACGCCTTCGACGTTCGAAATCTGGTTCCAACTGTCGTCAAAGCTGGCCGAACCATTGCCGGAGTTAACATCGAAATAGATGGCGTAATCGGAGCCGCTGTAGTCGACCGTGTCGTTTCCGGCCCCGCCATCCATGGTGCTGCCGCCCGACAGAATGTCGTCGCCCGCACTGCCGCCGAGATATCCGCCGTTGCCGATCAGCGTGTCGTTGCCCCGACCGCCAACCACGCCTTCGGCGCTCGTAAACTCGGCATGCCCCGTGCCGTTCAATGTCGCCGCGCCGGAGGTGAGATCTGCGTAAACCGGTCCGGTAACGTCTTCGAAGCTGACCGTATCCTCGCCGCTGCCGCCGTCGAACGTGTCGTTGCCGCCGCCGCTACGCAGATAGTCCGAACCATCGCTGCCCGTGATGGAATCGTCGAACGCACTTCCGATCACGCCGTTGATGCCGACCAAGCTGTCCGTTCCGCCGTCGCCGTCGGAGGCGACGCCGGTGGACAGATCCACCGTCACAGCGCCGGAAGCATCGTGGTAGTCCGCAAACGTCGCGTTGCCCGAGACGGAGCCGTCACCCATCGCGAACATACCGACATCAGCATCGCCACCGCCGCCGGGGCCAACCAGCGTGTCGTCGCCCAAGCCGCCATGAAGCACTGTGCCGTTACGGTTGGCCACGATGGAATCGTTACCCGCGCCGCCGTCGATGAGCGAGGTATCCCAGTTGCCCGTCAGCGTATCGTCGAACGCCGACCCAATAATGCCGTACACACCCGCCAGCGTGTCGGTCGCCCCCGATCCGTCGGTCGCGTTGCCGGCATATGCATCGACTTGAACAGCGGCAGCCTCACCGCTGTAATCGATAATGCCGCCGCCCAGCTCGTCGCTGCCTTCTCCGCCAACCACACTATTTTCGCCACCGCCGCCGTATACGGTATCGTTGCCCTCGCCGCCCAAAAGCAGCGAGTGATTCTGATACGCCACGATAGAATCGTCGCCTGAGCCGCCGTCGAGTGTGCTTTCCGAGAACGATCCGTCGATGGTGTCGTTGCCATCGCCGCCCAAGACGGAGTTGCCAGTCACCAGCGCGGATGCGGTGATGGAATCGTCGCCCGCACCGCCGTCAATGGTGGAATTGTTCGTGTTGGCATAGATCGTATCGTTGCCATCGCCACCCATAAGTACCTCCGTTCCGGTTCCCCAGACGTTGATCAAGTCGGCGCCTACGCCGCCATCAATGGTACTCTGACCGTAATTGCCGCCGACGCTGTCGTTGCCGTCGCCCGCGGAAATGCTTTCGTCGCTGCTCATGCTCCAGTTGGAGATGGAATCGTCGCCCGCTCCGGCATCGATCAGATTGCCGTTCGTGCCGATCTGAAGCGTGTCGTTGCCATCGCCAAGGTTGATCGTGTTGTCGCCAGAAAGGTAGCCGCCTGCACTGACGGAATCGTCGCCCGAACCCATCTCCAAGCTGGAGTGGTCGATCGGTCCAACGAAGGTGTCGTTGCCTTCACCGCCCGAAATCGTATCGGCGCTCGCATTGCCCCAGGAATTGATCTGGTCGTTGCCCGCACCGCCGTCGATGGCCGCATGTACGCCGCCGCCCGTCATGGTGATCGTGTCGTTGCCGTCGCCACCGAAGATGGAATTCGCGCCGCCGCCCGACTGGATAATGTCGCCGCCGGAACCACCGATGATCGTGTTGTCACCCCAGCCGCCGTCCAGCGAATTGTTTCCGGTGCTGTGGGACGCATCGATAAGATCGTTACCGTTCTGTCCCCAGAGCGTATCGTTGTCGGCGCTGTCGCCGGTGATCAATGTGTCGTCGCCTTCGTCGCCGACCAGACTGTCGGCTCCCGCGCCACTGGCGCCTTCGATACTGTCGTTACCCCAGCCGCCGAAGATCGTGTCGCTTCCCGCGCCGCCTTCCAGCGTGTCGTTGCCGTTGTCGCCAGAAATGGAATCGTTTCCGTCGCTACCGCTGATGCAATCGTTCCCGTCATTGCCCCACACGGTGTCAGCGCCATTGCCGCCCGCGATCGTGTCGCTGCGGGTTGTGCCGGAATAGTTCACACCGCCGTCCGCAAGGGTCGTGTCCACGCCCAGCGGTTCGGCATGCGGATCAACCGCCTGCACGAAATTGGCGCTCGTGATCGCGGACTGATCGACGTTCAGCAGATGCAGAACATCGCTGTAGAATTCGGGACCACCCGTACCAGGATGCAGCATTTGCAGCACGGCATCGCTGCCGACTTGCACAAACCGCAAATAGCCCGCGACGAAGGGATCGACGCCCGCCGCCATTCCCGTTTCTTCGAGTTCGCCCAGCATCGGCGAAAGATCAATGCGGTCGCCGCCGCTTCCAGTCTGGAAGTCGGTGATGGTGGACCATCCGCCCCACATGGTGGGCGCTTGGAGCGGGTTCAGCTGATAGGTGTCGACGCCTTCGCCGCCGGTCAGCGTGTTGTTGAAGCCGCCGGAATGGTACGCGACGTTCTGGAACAAATCATCGCCCGCGCCCGCATCGATCGAGCTGTCACTAACACGCATATCAATCGTGTCGTTACCAGCGCCACCTGTGACGGTTGCCCAATTCGTGCCGTCAAACGCGATGGAATCGTCGCCTGCACCCGCATCGATGTTCACGTGACTGGTATGAAGCGCTTGAAGCGTGTCGGAGCCATCGCCGCCCGCGAGGGACGAGTTCCAGAAATAGCCGTCCGCAGACAGAGAATCGTTACCGGCGCCGCCGACCAACGTATCCGCGTTGCCGTTGCCGATGAGCGTGTTGTCTCCGTCATCCCCGGTGATCGAGTCGTTCCAGCGGGTGCCGACGACCTTTTCAAACCCGGAAAGCGTCTGGTGATTTCCCATCCCGTCCGTGGCTTGTCCGGTCGACAGATCGATGATCACGCCGCTGTTGAAGCGATCGAAGGTGACCTCGTCCGTTCCTGCACCGCCATCGAGCGAGCCATTGCCCGAATTGGCTGCGAGCGTGTCATCGCCAGCGCCGCCAACGAGCGTGTCGTTGCCACCGCCCCAGCCGCCGTCGAGCGAATTGTCCTGCGCGTCGCCGGTGATGGAATCGTTGCTCCTGCTGCCCGTCACATTCCGGATATTGAGCAGAGTGTCCGTTCCGCCGTGCCCGTCCGAGGCCGTGCCGGCCGCAAGGTCGACCACCACGCCCGTATCGGTTCCGCGGAAGTCGTAGCGGACCGTGTTGTTTCCGCCAGCGCCATCGATCGTGTCGTTGCCGCCGCTGCCTTCGAAGCTGTCGTCGCCCGCGCCGCCGAGGAGCGAGTCATCGTTGTTCGAGCCGACAACCATGCTGATGCCGACGAGCGTGTCGTGGCCGCCGAAGCCATCGGTAACTTCTCCAGCGCCGAGATCGACGGATATGCCGGACGGGTCGCGGTCGTAGAGCGCAATACCGCCAGTGGCGACGAGCGAGTCATTGCCGGCGCCGCCGGTCAACTGCGTGCCGTTGGTCCCGACCAAGGTGTCGTCAAATGCCGAGCCACCGATCTCATTGATGTGGGAGAACTGATCCGTCGTTCCCCACCCATCCTTCGCAATTCCGGTCGTCAGATCGACGTTCACGCCCGTCGGGCTGTCGTCGTATTGGATGACGTTGTAGCTGTACTCGGTTCCGACGATGGTGTCGTTGCCTTCGCCGCCGATCACGCGGATGCCGGTTCCAGAGATGGAATCGTCCCCGGCGCCGCCATCGAAATTCATATTCGAGCCGGTAAGCTGATCGTCATAGCCGGTTCCGACGATGGTCTGGAAGCCGGAGATCGAATCCGTTCCGTTGACGCCCTTGTCGACCACGCCCATATCGCGATTTACGGACACCGATGCGTTGAGGTCGCTGTAGTCCAGCCTGCCATCCCAGCTATGCTGAATGGTATCGTTGCCGGCACTGCCCATGATGACGTTGCGGCCGTTGCCGGAAATGGAATCGTCGCCGTCGCCGCCACTGACCGTGTTATCCGATCCGCCGACGCTGATGACGTCGTTTCCGGCCCCACCCATCAAATGGCTGGAATGGTCGAAGTCGGACAGCGTGTCTGCGCCGGCACCGCCGTCGACCGTCGCGTACGACCCCGTCATCAGAGTGTCGTTTCCATCCCCGCCTTGCAGCGAGGCGCCAATGCCGCTGTTACCGGCCCAGAGTGAATCGTCGCCCGCGCCGCCCTCCAGCGTCGCGTTGCCGTTGGTCGCTAGCGTATCGTTGCCTTCGCCGCCCTGCAGCGAAGTCGCATAATTGTTGTTTCCTGCCCAAAGGGAATCGTTGCCCTCGCCGCCATCCAGCGTGCCGGCGCCGTTGACGCTGATAGTGTCCGCTCCGGCACCACCGAAGATCGAGTCGGTGAAGAAGCCATTGCCCCAGCCGTTGATGGAGTCGTTGCCGTCGCCGCCGTCGATCGTCGCGTTGCCCGAGTTATAGCTGTTCTGGTCGATGCGGTCGTCGCCTGCACCCGCCTGGATCGAGTCATTTCCGGTGCCGACATAGAAGCTGTCGTTCCCATCGCCGCCGACCACGGTATCGTTGCCGTCACCGCCATAGAGGGAATCGTTGCCGAGCCCGCCGACGATCGAGTCATCGCCGCCAAAGCCGTCGATCATATCGCCCGCATTATTGCCGACGATCGTGTCTGCGTGATCGGTGCCGCCGTACTGCGTCATGCCGTCCGGCAGTACGACGTTCACCCCTGACTGCGGATTGAAGGCCGGTGAGAAGTTGTCGCTTGTGAAGTCGCCGACCCGCGTATTGTCGAGGTTGAGGACAGTCATCCAGCCGCTGGATGTTCCAATCCCATCCTGATCGATCTGCAAATAGGTCACAGGCGCCGCACCAAGGCCGGTGATGTCGAACGTCATCGTCCCGTTGACGAACAGACCACGGCCGTTTCCGTTCTCGCCGTCACCGGTTGCGGATGTGGTGGCATCCAGCGTCGTGCCGTTGAGAGAAATGGACTGGACGTACAGATTGCGGTCCTGCCCGGTCCCTTCATTGCGGTCATTGGTGAAGCTGATGTTCACCGAGTGAGCGGCGCTGAAGTCGCCCCAGATCGAGTAGGTCTGCCAGCTCACATTGTGCTGCGCGCTGACGTCAAAGTAGCCAAAGTCTCGTCCGTCGACGACGAGGTGCATGAGCGGATTGCCCATATAAGCGTCGCCGGAGATCTTGATCGTCAGGGGTTCCCCCGCCTGAACAAGACGCACGTGTCCCGTCTCAAACGGATTGCTGCCTGCGGTATAGCCGACAAGGCCCGTCAACTTGGCAGTAAGGTCGATCACATCGCCGCCAGAACCGGCCTGGAAGTCGGTGATCCTGTCGATCGGACCATAGCTGCCGCCGCTCAGCTGATACGCGTCGCGGCCGTCGCCGCCGGACAGCACGTTGCTCATGCCGGAAGCGACATTGAGGAACAGATCGTCGCCCGATCCGCCCACTTCGGAGTTGTTGCCCTGTCCGCCGTCGATCGTGTCGTTGCCGCCGGCTCCAACCAGCGTATCGCCGCCGTAACTGCCGAGAAGCAGATTGCCCTGTGCATCGCCGACAATGGAGTCGTTCCACGTCGAACCACTGACCGCCTCGATGTTGACCAAGGTGTCGTGACCGCCCGAACTGTCGGTGGCCTGACCGGCACCGAGATCGACCGTTACCGCGCTGGTGTCGTTCTGATAGCTGACCAGATTGCCGCCGGAGGCGCCGCCATCAATGCTGTCGCTGCCGGCACCGCCTGCCAGCGTGTCGGCACCGTCGCCGCCTGCCAGCGTATCATTGCCACTGTTGCCCTCGAGGCTGTCGTTGCCGCCCGCGCCGTCAATTGTGTCGTTGCCATCGTTTCCGATGATCGTATCGTTGCCCGGACCACCGATGATGGTGTCTGCCCACGATGTACCGACGTGATAGCTGTCGCCATCCGGCAGAGTGATGTTCTCGCCGACCGCGACGACAACGGCAGGCTGGAATCCCTGCGCAATATTCTGCGTCGTGAGCTGGCTCGCATCGGTATTCTGCAGAACCAGCAGGTCACGCCAACTGTAGGCGGTGCTGGCCGGTCCGTCGCGATCGATCTGGAGGATTGCATCCGCTCCGACCTGCACGAACCGCAGATACCCGGTGGCAAACGGATCCTGAATGCCGAGACCCGGCATTTGCGACGTGGCGTTGGAGAGATCAAGCACGTCGCCGCCGCTTCCGGCTTGGAAATCCGTGATCGTATCGGTCGCGCCGACATTGAGCACGAAGCTGTCGCGCCCTTCGCCGCCGGTGAGTGTGGCGTTGCCAATGGATGAAACGTTGAAGAAACGGTCGTCACCAGCGCCGCCAATTTCAACATTGCCTAAGCCTGACGTGTCATTGAAGGAATCGTTACCCGCTCCGCCGACCATCGTGTCGGCGCCATCGCCGCCCGAGAGGGAGTCGTTGCCGGCGGACGCATCAATAGAATCGTTGCCGGGATTTCCGAAGATCGAGTCGTTGCCGGCTCCGCCTTGGATCGTATCGGCATACGGCGTGCCGTAATGCACTCCGCCGCTGTCGCCCATCGTGTAATTTTCGGGCGAACCGGTCGCGCCATGCGGATCCCAGTGCTGCAGGATGTTTTCGAACGTCAACGACGCGGCATTGGTGTTTTGCAGGATGAGAACCGTGCGCGGCGACGCCATGCCTGCGCCATCGGGGTCGAATTGCAGGACGGTATCGGTACCCTGCTGCACGAATTGGAGATGCCCAGAGGCAAACGGATTCTGACCCGAGACATAGTTGGTGAACGCATAGGCCAGATAGGTGATGTCGATCCGGTCGCCACCGGCACCGGCCGTAAAGTCGGTGATAATGTCGGCCACGCCGTTCGGATTTACGAAGAAGATATCGCTGCCCGTACCGCCGCTCAGCGTGTTGCCACTGCTGTTGGAGACGTTCTGGAAGACGTCGTCACCAGCACCGCCGCTCTCGCTGTTGGATCCGGCATTGTCGGACAGCGTGTCGTTGAACGCCCCGCCGATCGCCGTGTCATTACCGGCGCCGCCAGCCAAGTAACTGCCGACCGTAGCCGTGCTGCCGTCGAGCGAGTCATTTCCGTTGCCGCCATTCAGCGAGGCCATCATGTTGCCGACGGCCATCAGCGTATCGTTGCCCTCACCGCCATTGACGTTGCCGCCAGAGGCTTGCAGCAGATCATCACCGCCCTGGCCGTAAATCGTATCCCGGCCGCCATTGCCGATGATGGTGTTGGAACCGTCATTGCCTACGATCGTGTCGTTGAATGTCGAGCCAATCGCGTTCTGGAGATTGATACTGTCGATACCACCGGAACTGTCAGTCGCAGAACCGGACGCGAGATTGACGTTCACACCGGCCGTATCATTCGCATAGGAAACGAAATCGTTGCCGTCCGCCAGCAGGGTGTCATTGCCCGAACCACCGATCAGCGTGCTGCGTCCAGCGCCGTCCCAGGCCTGGATATTGTCGTCACCGGCACCACCCATGAGGAGGTTGTCGCCGGCCCATATGCCCATCGAGTCCGCACCAGCGCCGCCGTCGATCGTGGCGGAGGTCGGAGTACCGTAAATCTGGTCGTTGCCGTCGCCGCCGAGCAACAGCGGCGTTCCGCCCCAACCGGCCAAGCAGTCGTCACCAGATCCACCGTCCAGCGTGTAAGCGCCGGCGCCGCTCGCCAGCGTGTCGTTGCCGCCGCCTCCGAGGACGGAATCGTTACCGGCCTGGCCCCAGTAGTTGTTGTTTTGGTCGTTGCCAATCACCGTGTCGGCAGACTCGTAACCTACGACGTTTTCGATGTTGACCAGAGAGTCGGTTCCGCCCCAGCCGTCTTGCGCGGTGCCGGTAACGAGATCGACATACACGCCGGTCGGCGACCACCAGTAGGAGACGGTATCGGAATCGCCGGCGCCGCCGTCGATCGTGTCGTTTCCTGCCATGCCGTCGAAGGATTCATTGGCGCTGCCGCCGAGCATCGAGTCGTTGAAGGAGCTGCCGCCGACCATCTCGATGTTGCTGAGGACGTCATGGCCGCCGCTGCCGTCGGTGGCATTGCCGGTAGCAAGATCGACCGTCACGCCGGCCGTATCAAAACGATAATCGGCCATGTCGGATTGGCCGCCGCCGCCGTCGATGGTGTCGTCTCCGGCCATGCCGATGAAGGTATTGTTTTGGTCGTTGCCGAGCAGCGAGTCGTTGAACGCACTTCCGAAAGCGCCTTCGATATTGATCAGCACATCGTGGCCGCCACTGCCGTCGGTGGCATTGCCGGTCGTAAGGTCGACCGTGATAGCTGCAGCCGCCGTCCGGTAATCGGCGTTGTCAGATCCGTCGCCGCCATCCAGCGTGTCGTCACCCGCTCCACCGGAGAGAACATCGTTGCCCTCGTGGCCCGCCAGACTGTTTGCCCCGTCCGTACCGATGAGCGTGTCATCGAACTTCGAACCGTTGGCATTTTGAATGTTGTGCAACTCGTCGGTCGCACCTGTCCCGTCGATAGCCGTACCGAGCGAGAGATCCACCAAAACGGCACTCGGATCGTTGTTGTAATAGACCGTGTTGTTGCCGCCGGCGCCATCAATGGTGTCGGCGCCGCCCATGCCCATGAAGCCGTCATCGGCGCTGCTGCCGGTGAGATGGTCCGCGGCGCTCGATCCGATCGCGCCATTGATACCGACCAGAGTGTCGACGCCGCTGCTCTGGGTCGCCGATCCGGCGGCCAGATCGACTGTGACACCGGTCGTGTCGTCTGAATAATCCGCCACGACGAAGCCACCGTTGCCGACGAGACTGTCGTTGCCAGTTCCGCCCGAGAGGCGGGAAACACCCGTGCCGCCATCCGCTACAAGCGTGTCGTCTCCGTAGCCTCCAATCAGGTAATCGTCGCCCGTACCGCCGACCAGGCAGTCATTGCCTGCGCCATCGGCACCAGAGACGGTAACGATTTGGCGAGCCCCACCGTTGCTATTGCCGTAGGGTCCATACCAGGCATCGCCGTAAATCGTGTCCGACCCGGCGCCACCGACCAGTGTGTCGGCCCCGCCATTGCCAAAGAGCACGTTGTCGGAATCATTGCCGGTGATGGAATCGTCGAATCCGGTTCCCACCACATTTTGAATGTTCGTCTGGGTGATGGTCACGAAGCCCGCGTTTTGCGGACCGGAAACGCCGAGATCAACATTCGCAGCCGAAACATCGGCGTTATAGAAGGAAAGCGTGTTCGTGCCGCTGCCGCCGTCGATGATCAAAGAGCCGTTCGGGCCGACCTCAAGAAGATCGTCACCACCATTGCCGGCAAGGGAGTCATCTCCGCCGTTGCCCCACAGCCAATTGTCGGCCGCGTTGCCGATCAAAGTGTCGGCGTAGGCCGAGCCGCTGACGTCTTCGATATTGTTCAGGGTGAGTGTATCGAAGTTGGTGTATTGGCTGGCACCTTGGATGGCGAGATCCACCACCACGCCTGTGGCCGAGGAATACATCGAAATTCGATCCCAGCCGCCGCCGCCGTCGATAGAGTCATTGCCGCCCGATGCGCGGAGGTAGTCATCTCCACTGCCGCCGATCAGGGTGTCGTTGCCGGAAGCGCCGCGCAGAGCAAGGGTGCCGTCGGTTTCGGCAGAACCGTTGATATAGATCGTGTCTTTGGTGGCGAAACCGCCGGTAAAGAAGCTCAGCTGCTGGCCGGCTGCGACCGTGCTGTCGTTGAGGATCAGCCGGTAACTGCCGCCGCCCGCATTGGAGCCCAGAATGTCGATCTCTTCGACGTTGACAACGGTCGTCGCCGAGAAAACCACGCCCGCCGAATAGTCGCCGGTAAGTTCGAGAACGTCATATCCGTCGCCGCCGTCGATCCGGTCGGATGCCGTGAAGGCGTTTCCGGCAACGATATAGTCGTCACCGGCTCCGGCGATTACCGTGTCGTTACCGCCTTGGCTGATGTCGATCTGATCATCCCCGGCGCCGGCGATGATCTCGTTGCTGTTGAAGCTGCCGCCGAGCGTGTCGTTTCCGCTCGAGCCGATCACGTTTTGAACGCCGAGCACATCGGACCTGCCGAAGCCGTCGACGGCCGATCCGGTGAGCAGATTGACATTCACGGCGTTCGGATCGTCCGCATACGACGCGAAATCCTGGGGGTTGCCCCACAACGAGTCGTTCCCAGCGCCGCCAACCAGCGTGTTCTGACCGGAACCGCCCCATCCCTGGATTATGTCGTCACCAGCGCCGCCGAAAATCAGATTGCCCGCAGACGCCATGCCGATCGAATCCGCACCAGCGCCACCGTCAACTGTCGCGCCGGTGGGGAAACCCACGATCGTATCGTTGCCTTCTCCGCCCGACAGCGAAGCCGTTCCGCCCCAAGCCGCGAGGCTGTCGTCGCCCGCTTCGCCTTCAAGCGTAAAAGCGCCAGCGCCGCTCGACAGACTGTCATTGCCGCCGCCGCCGAGGACGGAATCGTTGCCCGCTTGGCCCCAGAAGAAATTACCTTGATCGTTGCCGATCACGGTGTCGGCGGACTCGTACCCCACCACTCCTTCGATATTGACGAGGGAGTCGGTTCCGCCCCAGCCGTCTTGCGCAATGCCATTGACCAGATCGACGTACACGCCGGACGGCGAGAACCAATAAGAGGCAACATCCTGATCGCCGGCACCACCGTCGATGGTGTCGTTTCCGGCCATGCCCATAAAGGAATCGTTGGTGCTGCCGCCGAGCATCGAGTCATTGAAGGCGCTGCCACCGATGATTTCGATGTTGGTGAGGACATCGTGCCCGCCGCTGCCGTCTGTGGCATTGCCGGTGGAGAGATCGACCGTAATGGCCGCGGGATCATGACTGTAATCGGCGCTGTCGCTTGCTCCGCCACCACCATCGATAGTGTCGTTGCCCGCGGCGCCGGCGAGCACATCGTCGCCGTTGCCGCCAAACAGGCTGTCGTCGTTCGGACTTCCGACGAGAGTGTCGTTGGCGTCCGTGCCGATGATCGTCTCGGATCCACCGAGAGAGTCAGAGCCGCCCGTCGAGCTATCGCCACTGGGAGAACCGATGATGTCAGCCATCTCACACTCCAGCCATACGCGCGCCCGCTCGTGGCGGAGCGCGCTCCCTCGCCATCTGGATGAGAAATGGGGTCAACGACCTCGCGAACGCGAAGCCGCTACCGACGCAATGTACTGAATCACAAGAACCGCAAACGCTGCGGTAAGCCCCAGTTCACCACCCTTAATTGTAGGTAAAAGTACCAGTGATGCGGGAATGCGAGAAACTGTACGTTTGCGAAGTTGTTTCAACGAAATCCTGTATCATTCTAAGGTAGTAGCACTGGGATTTTTCTTATTTTTCTGCCTATTACTTGTTCAGAAGGTGAGAATCCCTCCTGGCATTCCGGATTACTTGATCAATTCTTGAGCATTACTCGCGGAATTGGATCGGGTTGTGGATTAATCCGAGAGAGGCAGTTGCTACAGGGAGTTGCACTCGCAATACGCGATCGCGACCCCGGCCTAAAACCAGACGGAAGCCGGCCAGTCCTTGGTTTCGACATCACACAATTTGCGAATGACTCTGACGCGCATAGAGAAGGCCTCTCAACTGCGTCATGCCGTCCCTTTTCGCGCGAAGCGAGTGGAGTCACTGATTTCGCCGTGGGGGCCCCGAGATGTCGCAGAAGCGTTTACCAAACAAGACTGCAGCGGTCAGCCGCGATGAGCTGATGCGGCGTGCGATCCGTCAGGAGCGGGCGCGACGTCCACGCGAAGCGTTGGAGTCGTACGCGGCGGCATTGAAGACAAGGCCGAGCGATCCCGCCGCTTTGACTGGCGTTGCGCGCTGCGCAATGGCCGTCGGCGATCTCAAGACGGCCACTGCCTATTGGCGGAAGATCGCCGCGTTCGATCCGCAGCGACGGATCGTGAAAGGCAATCTCGCCGCCGTGCTTCTGCAATCGGAAGATCTCGTCGCCGCAGAGGAAGAGACACAGATCGCGCTGGTTGCAACGCCGCAAGACCCAGGGCTCAAGAACCTCCTGGGCGTGATCCAGAAGCGGCGCGGCCGTTTCGACGATGCAATCGCCACCTTCCGCGAAGGCACCGAGTTCGACGAGACCAATCATTCCTTCTGGTACAACCTTGGCAACACGCTGTTCGGACTGGGACGCGTAGAAGAGGCAATCGAACCGCTGCGCCGCGCGTTCGAGATCCGCCCAACGGATTCCGAAACCGCTCGGGTGCTCGGCCAGGTCTTCGCCAGCGTCGACCAGATCGCGCGCGCCCGGATTGCCTTCGATCACGCCGAGCGGCTCGATCCCAAGAACTTACGCGTGCACACCAGCCGCGCTGCGCTGCTGCAGCGGGCCGGCGCCGACGATGCCCAGATCATCGCCGAATTCAACAAGGTGATCGGCCAGGAGCCGGACAACCTCGATCACCAGCGCAACAAGGCGCTGTTTTTGCAGCGCCGCAGCCGTTTCGCCGAGGCCGAGGCGGTCCACCGCGACATTCTCAAGCGCGATCCCGACGACATCGAGACACTGCTACGGCTCGGCCACATGCTGGGCTACTCGCTGCGCCGCTATGAGGAAGCCAACGGCTTCCTGCGTCACGCCCTCGAGCTTCGCCCCGAGGATCCGCGCTGCCTGTCGGGCCTCTGCAAGAGCCTGCTCGACAGCCGCTACGGAGTCGAATCCGACCACGTCGAGGAAGCCGGTCAGATCGCCAAGCGGCTTCTGGCGACCGGCACCGACATGCTGCCCCACGCCGCCAATCTCAGCGGCATCTTCCTGCGGCTCGCGGATTTCGAAAGCCTCGCCAACCTGGGCGACCGCACCAAGCTGATGTCGTTCTGGGTCGACCGCATGAATGTGGGCTCCCTGCACAATCAGCTTGGCCGCGTAGTAAGCGACGAGGACCGTCTCGAACTCGTTCGCTTCCACCGCCAGTGGGGCAAGAGCATCGCCGCCCAGGCAGCCAAACTCCCGATCAAGCGTCATCCGCGACCGCCCAAGCGCGACAAGATCCGCATCGGCTTCATGTCATCGGACCTCCGCGACCATCCGGTGGCCTATTTCGTGATGCCGATGTTCGAGCTCTACGACCGCAACAAGTTCGAGATCTACTGCTATTCCTTCTATCCGGCCCCGCCGGACCGGGTGCAATCCTTCATCACCCAGAACGTCGCGGCGTTCCGTACCATGCTGCAGGCGACCGACCAGGAAATCGCCCAGCGCATCCACGACGACGATCTCGATATCCTGATCGAACTGGGCGGATCGACCCGCTACAATCGCCTCGAGGTGATGGCCTATCACGCCGCTCCGATTCAGGTGAGCTGGCTCGGTTATCCCCATTCCGCCGGTATCGAAGAAATCGACTATATCCTGGTCGATCCCTATCTGAAGCCCGACGACCCGAAGCTTCTGATCGAAAAGCCGTTCCAGGTGCCCGAAAGCTGGGTGGTGCTGGGGCGGCTGGGTTTCCGCGACATACCGATCGAGCCGGGACTGCCGGAAGACCGCGCCGGCGCCCTGACCTTCGGCACCATGAACAATCCTTACAAGTACACGCCGGAGGTCTTCGGCTTATGGGCGCGCTGCATGCAGCGTTTCCCGAAGTCGCGCTTCCTGTTCGTGCGGCCGGAAGCAGGTGCGGCGAGCTTCCGGGCCAACATCTGCAAGGAATTCGCCAAGCACGGCGTCGAAGCCGACCGGATCCTGTTTGAATCCATCCGCGGCCGCCACCTGCCCCACTACAACCGGATCGATATCGCCCTCGACACCGCTCCGCATGTCGGCGGCACCACGACCTGCGAGACGCTGTGGATGGGGGTGCCGACAATTACGCTGGTTGGAAAGGCCTTTTTCGAGCGCCTCAGCTACAGCAATCTCAACAATGCCGGTCTGGGCGATCTCTGCGCCTTCACGCCGGACGAGTATGTCGCGATCGCCGAGAAGCTCGGCAAGGACAAAGCGCGCCGTCTCGATCTGCGGCAGAATCTGCGTACGCGCCTGCGTACCGCCCCGCTCGGCGATGCCGCCCGCTGGGTGCGGAATTTCGAGGCCACGATCGTTCGCACCGTTAATGACTCCGGGGGACCGTCATGAAAGCAGTCATCCTGGCCGGCGGCCGCGGTTCGCGCATCTCCGAAGAGACCAGCCTGAAGCCGAAGCCGATGGTCGAGATCGGCGGACGCCCGATCCTCTGGCACATCATGAAGATCTACGCCGCGCACGGCGTGAAGGATTTCATCGTCTGCCTTGGCTATCAGGGTTATGTCATCAAGGAGTATTTCGCCAACTTCCATCTGCATAGTTCGGACGTCAGCTTCGATCTCAAGACCGGCACCGCGCGCTATTCCGAAAGCACGACCGAGGATTGGACGGTAACGCTGGTCGATACCGGACTTTCGACCGAGACCGGCGGACGCGTGCGGCGCCTGCGCCAATATCTCGAGAAGGAAGAGGCGTTCTGCCTGACCTATGGCGACGGGGTCGGCAATATCGACATCACCAAGCTGATCGCGGCGCATCGGGCTCACGGCAAACTGGCGACCATGACCGTGGTCCATCCGCCGGGCCGGTTCGGCATCGTCGACCTGGTCGGCGACAGCGCCGCTACCTTCCGCGAAAAACCCGATTCCGAATTCGGCTACATCAACGGCGGGTTCTTCGTCCTCAATCCGCGGGTGCTGGACTTGATCCCGTCCGACGACACCGTCTGGGAGCGCGACCCGCTCGAAAGCCTGTCGCGCGACGGAGAACTCGTGGCCTTCCGCCATGAGGGCTTCTGGCAGCCGATGGATACGCTGCGCGAGAAGGATCAGCTCGAAGCCGCCTGGCGCACCGGCAAGGCTCCCTGGAAGACTTGGTCGTGAGCGGCTTCTGGCAGAACCGCCGCGTCCTCCTCACCGGCCACACCGGTTTCAAGGGAGCCTGGGCAGCGCTTTGGCTCGAACGAGCCGGCGCCAAGGTGACCGGATTTGCCCTGCCGCCGGAGGACGAGAGCCTGTTCTCCTGCCTGCAGCCGTGGAACAGGATCAACTCGATCATTGGCGATCTCAACGACCGTGATGCCGTTCACGCGGCCGTCGCGAGCAGCGATCCCGAGATCGTCATCCACATGGCGGCGCAGGCGCTGGTGCGACGCTCCTATCGCACTCCGATCGATACCTTCGCCACCAACATCATGGGAACGGCCAATCTGTTGGCGGCAGCCGGCGCATGCCGGTCGCTCAAGGCCATCCTGGTGATCACGAGCGACAAGGTCTACGACAACCGCGACCAAGGCCGCGCCTTCCGCGAGGACGATGCGCTGGCCGGAGACGACCCCTACAGTGCCTCCAAAGCGGCGGCGGAAATCGTCGTCCGCAGCTGGCGTCACAGCTTCTTCCACGAAGCCGGTGCGCCCGCGCTGGCGACCGCCCGTGCCGGCAATGTGATCGGCGGCGGCGACTGGGGCGAGGACCGGCTGGTCCCCGACGTGATCCGCGCCGGCATCGCCGGCAAACCAGTGGTGCTGCGCTATCCCAATTCGACCCGGCCCTGGCAGCATGTGTTCGATGTGCTGCACGGGTACTTGTCGTATGCCGAGAAGCTGGCCGTCGATCCCGCAGATATGCCGACTGCCGTCAATTTCGGACCTGCCGCGCAAGGCATTGCCACCAAGCTGCTGGTCGACATCCTGCAGAAGAATTTCGGCTGGCACACGGGCTGGCAGACGCTCGATCAAAATCCGCTGCCGGAAAAAGCCCATCTCAACCTCGATCCGGCCTTGGCGGAACACGCGCTGGACTGGCGGACACGGCTGCCGGTCGATCGCGCGCTGGCGCTGGTCGCCGATTGGCATCGCGCCCATTTGCGCGGCGAAGACATGCGCCAGTTCTCGCTTGCCCAGATCGCCGATTACGAACGCCTGCTTCGCGGACAACCATGAACACACATCCCCATTGCCGCTTCTGCGGCACACCGATGTCCCAGGTCGTCCTCGACCTCGGCGAGCAGCCTCTGGCCAACAGCTTTCTGTCCAAGGCCGATCTCGACCGGTCGGAGGAGGTATTCCGCCTGTGCGTGCGCGTCTGCAATGCCTGCTGGCTGATGCAGACGGACGCCACGCCCGATCCGCGCGTGATCTTCAGCGACTACGTCTATTTCTCCTCCTACTCCGATCTCTGGATGCGCCATGCCCGCGACTACTGCGCGGCGATGACGGCCCGCTTTGGCATCGGCCGGGAGAGCTTTGTGATCGAAGTCGCCAGCAATGACGGCTACCTGCTTCGCAACTTCGTGGCGGACGGCGTGCGTTGCCTTGGCATCGAGCCCGCGGAGAATGTTGCGGCGGTAGCGCGCAAGGCCGACGTACCGACGGAATCGGTGTTCCTGGGCGTGCAAACGGCGCGCGACATCGCCTCGCGCCATGGCCGCGCCGACCTGATGGCGGCCAACAATGTCTTGGCGCACGTGCCCGACATCAACGACTTCGTCGCCGGGCTCGCGATCCTGTTGGCCGATAGCGGCGTCCTTACAGTCGAATTTCCGCATGTCGCAAACCTGATCGAACTTTGCCAGTTCGACACCATTTATCACGAGCACTTCTCCTATCTGTCGCTGACCGCCGTGGAGACGATTTTCGCCAGACACGGACTGTCGCTGTTCGATGTCGAAGAACTGCCGACCCATGGCGGATCGCTGCGGCTTTATGTTCGCCACGGCACCGCGGCACCATCGGACCGGCTGGCCGCATTGCGAGCGCGCGAAGCAGCCCTTGGCGTCACGACGCCCGCCTACTACGAGCGTTTCAACCGGCGAGCCCAAGGCGTCATCGCCGCCGTACGCGGCTTCCTGGCCGAGGCAAAGGCCACGTCCAAACAGGTCGTCGCCTATGGCGCGGCCGCCAAGGGTAATACGCTGCTCAATGCCTGCGGCGCTACCACAGCCGAAATCGCTTATGCGGTGGATCGCAGTCCCCACAAACAGAACAAATGGCTGCCCGGCAGCCACCTTCCGGTGTTTTCCCCGGAGCGCATTGCCGAGACCAAGCCCGACTACGTGTTCATCCTGCCCTGGAATATCAAAAGCGAGATCGCGGCACAGATGAAGCATATCGGCGGCTGGGGTGGTAAGTTCGTCACCGCAATTCCGGAACTGCAGGTGTTCGAGCCTTGATCCTCAAGCCCACCGATATCGCCGGCGCGTTTCTGATCGAGGTCGAACCTCTCGGAGACGAGCGAGGCTTCTTCGCGCGGACATTCTGCCTGGAAACGCTGCGCAAGGCCGGCGTGAACACCGGGCCTGTGCGCCAGACCAGCATTTCGGTCAATCCGCGCCGCGGCACGTTACGTGGAATGCACTGGCAGGTCGAACCGTTCGGCGAAAACAAGCTGGTGCGGGCAAGCTCCGGCACCATCTACGATGTCATCGTCGACATCCGCCCGACGTCGTCAAGCTTTCGCCGCTGGTTCGGCGCCGAGCTTTCGGCGGTGCGCCACAACGGCCTTTTCATACCGCGTGGCTGCGCGCACGGCTTCCTCACACAGTCCGACGACGTCACGGTCGAATACGCCATGGATGCCGATTTTGCGCCCGGACAGGGGCGCGGCGCGCGCTGGAACGACCCCGCATTTGGCATTGTCTGGCCGTTCGAGCCGGTGTTGATCGGCGATCGCGACCGCAGCTACCCGGATTTTGCGCCGTGAGCGGCCGCGTCCTGGTGACCGGCGGCGGCGGCTTCGTCGGTCGGCCTCTGCTGGGCGAACTGGTCAAGCGCGGCTTCGACGTGCATGCGGTCGATTGCGTGGCGCGCCCGCATCAGGCTGGGGTCACTTGGCACCTTTGCGATCTGCTCGAAACGTCCGGGCATTGTCCGTTGATGGACCGGATCGCCCCAAGCCATCTGCTGCACCTGGCCTGGTATGTCGAGCACGGCAAGTTCTGGACCGCGCCGGAGAATGAGATCTGGCGAAGCGTCAGCCTCGATCTCGTACGTGCCTTCGCGCAATCTGGAGGACAACGCGCCGTCCTGGTCGGAAGCTGCGCCGAATATGACTGGAAGCGATCCGACGAAGCGCCGTGGCGGGAAACCGATCCCTGCCGGCCGGTGCTGCCCTATGGCATCGCCAAACATGCGCTGCATCGGGATGTGGCCGCCGAAGCAGACCGCAGCGGGATTTCATTCGCCTGGGCCCGGCTGTTCCTGATGTTCGGCGAGGGCGAAAATCCGCAGCGGCTGGTGCCGTCGGTGATTAGCGCCCTGGCGAGCGGAGTGCCGCTGGATATGAGTACCGGCCGGCAGGTGCGCGATTTCAGCGACACGCGGGACATTGCGGCGGGACTGTCGGCTCTTCTGGCGGCCGGGCACGTGGAGGGCGCGGTCAATGTCGCTTCGGGCGAAGGCCATTCCTTGAGGGAACTGTGCGCCATCATCGCCGATCTCGCCGGAAAGTCGGGCGAAAACCTGCGGTTCGGGGCGTTGCCGGATCGCGACGAGCCGCCGTTCATGGTGGCGGACGTCACGCGGTTGCGGGAGGAAGTCGGCTTCACACCGCCGGAGAGCCTGCGACAGAGGCTCTCCAGCATCGTGCGAGAACGCTTGGCGCTCAGCCCTTCGCCTGTCCGCGGCGCTTGACGACGCCACTGGTCTCCAGGCGGCTGACGGCAGCCTGCATGTTGTTATACATCTCGAGAACGGCATCGAGCGGCAGCACGACCCGGCCCGTTACCAGCCGCGACATGCCGCCATTCTTGTTCGGGCGGCGCGTGGCGAACGTGAAGTGGAAGTTCGGCCCGATGCTGTAGAGACCCACAAAATCATCGGCAAACACTTCTTTGGCGGAAAGGTCGTCTTCGACCGGCGGTTTGGCCGCGCGCTGCGGTGCCGGTTCAGCTGTCGTCGTCGTCTTCGGTGCCATCTGGGCCTCCTCTACAGTGATTTCCGTTTTTTCAGGCTTTTTGGGACCCCGCTTCTTGTCCGCGTCGCGTCCCCGTCGTCTCAAAATCATTCCCCCCTACCTTTCTCTCATGCCATGGCGCATGGCGCGCGTGATCGGCGAGAATAGATATTGCAATGCGGTCCTTGCTCCGGTGGCGATCTCGACTTCCACCGGAAGGCCGGGCATGAGCCGGACGTCCGGATAATCCTTCAACTGCTCGCCGTTCACAGACACCATGATGCTGAAATAGCCCTGCCCGGTCCGCGGATCGGTCAGCCGGTCCGCAGAAAGCGTCTCCAGCTTGCCCATGATCATCGGCAGGCTGCGTTGCTTATAGGCGCTGAAATTGATGCGCGCCGGAATGCCCGGATAAAGATCGTCGACGTCTTCCGGCCGAATTTGCGCCTGGATCTCCATACTGTCGTTCCGGGGAACGACTTCCATCACCGTTTCGCCGGGCTTTATAACGGCGCCCACCGTATGGACGCTGAGGCTCACCACGGTTCCGGCGACCGGGGACGTCATCTTGGTATGCTTCAGCATGTCCTCGGCGGCGTGCAGCCGGTCAAGCGCTTGGTAGCGCTTGGTCTGAACCTCGCGCAGGTCCTGGACGATCTGGCTCAACTGCTCCTGACGCACGCGCGAGATCTGAATGGTGTTCTCGCCGGACGACAACTTCACCTGGGCAATCTTCTCCGAGATCTGGCCTTCCTGGCCATTGAGATCGGCAGCCTGGCGTTGCAGCGCCAACAAGCGCGGCAGCGTCGCCAGTCCTTGCTTGTAAAGGGCATCGACGCTCGCGACTTCCTGTTCGACCAGTTGCTTCTGGTGCTGCACGGCCTCGAGCTGATTGCGCAATCCGGCGATCATTCGCCAGTTCTCGCCCGTCCGTTGACCAAGCACACCCACCTGTTGCTCAAGAGCAGCCTTGCGGGAAACAAAAGCCTCCTGCTCACCGCGCATCGCCTCGGCCGCCGTCTGATCGGATGCCCGCGCCTTGAGTTCGGGCGGAAACTCGACGTGATCCTTGCCATCGCGCTCAGCCGTCAGCCGGGCTTCCTGGGCGGTCAATGAATCGACTTCACCCCGGAGGATTCCGAGATTGGCCCTAGCCTGGGCGTCATCGAGAACGACCAGGACCTGCCCAGCCTTCACCTCCTGGCCGTCGGCGACCTTGATATCGCGGACGATACCGCCCTCGAGATGCTGGATGGTCTTGCGGTGCGTTTTCACCACCACTTCGCCGTGCGCGATGATGGCGCTGTCGAGTGGCACCACCGCGGCCCACAGCAGCGCTCCGATCACGAAGACACCCAGGACGATGTTTCCCTTCCGGATCAGGCCGGAGGTGTTCATGAAAGACCGCTCGTCCTCCGCGTCGATCACATCTTCGGGGAAGAAGCGGTCCCTGCTCCATTCCACCCAGGCCGGCAGAGTGACGTTCTCTTCCTCGGTGGGCACCAGCTTGCGAAGCAGGTTCGTCGCTGCATCCCGCAGTGCCGGCAGGCGGATCTTCCCCTTTCCGGTGCCGAGATCTGCAATGACCGCTTCGCTCGCATCGGCTTCGGTCTCATCCGGAGCTGCCGCATCGGTCTGATCTACAGGTTCGAATTCGGCGTCGATCGTCGCATCCGCGGCCGTTTCTTCCGGTCCCGCAACGGCTTCCGTATCGGCCTGCTCCGGCGGCAGCTCTGCCGTCTCCTTTTCGCGATCGTCGTTCATTCCCGCCCCCGGCTCGTCGGGGTGGCCTGCGTGGCCGCCGTTTGAAGGGGAACGACATTGCCGCTTTCGGCGTTCGCGCCCCTCGTGTATTCGCGCATGATGTCGGCCGTCGGGCCGAAGCTCGCAACTCCGCCGTTGGGATTGAGCACCAGGATCTTGTCCATACCCAGAAGGATGCTTGGGCGATGGGCGATGACGATGGTCGTAGTGCTCCGCTTTTTCAGCGCGGCCAGCGTATCGGTGAGCGCCTTCTCGCCCGCGGCATCTAGGTTCGAATTGGGCTCGTCGAGCACGACAAGGCGGGGATCGCCATAGAGCGCGCGGGCAATTCCGATGCGCTGCTGCTGCCCGCCGGACAGCCAGTGGCCAGCGTCGCCGATCTCGGTCTCGTAGCCTTTGGGCAGCATCAAGATCATTTCGTGCGCGAAGGCGAGCTTCGCAGCGGCGACCACCGCTTCGGGCGATCCTTCGCTCATGCGGGCGATATTCTCACGCACGGTGCCGGCGAAGAGTTCGACGTCCTGCGGCAGGTATCCGATGTATTGGCCAAGGCTCTCGCGCGGCCAGGAGTAGATATTGGCGCCGTCGAGCCTGACGACACCCGAAGTCGCGGGCCAGGCGCCGACGATCAGCCTTGCCAGCGTCGACTTGCCGGATGCGGACGGGCCGATGATCCCCAGCGCTTCACCTGCACGCAGTTCGAAGCTGACATTGGCGATGATCGTTTTGCGCGTGCGGGCCGCCACATAATAGATGTTCGTACAGCGAAGAACGCCCGCCGGAGCGGGCAAATCCATACCCTCGTCCCGTTGCGGCGCGTCGTTCAACAGATCCGAAAGCCTGATCCAGGCGAGGCGGATGGCGATGACACTCTTCCAGCTCGAGATAATCATCTCGATCGGCATCAGCGCGCGTGACCCGATGATTGTGGCGCCGATCATGACGCCGCCGGACGCCTGCGCATCCAGAACCAGATACGCACCGGCCGCCATGAGGGCGATCTGCAGAAGCTGACGGATGGCTTTCGAAACCGCGCTCAACCTGGCGTCGCGCTCGGCGGCCGTCGCGCCGTAACGCACCCCAATAAGCCACTGACTGTACCAGCGCCCCACGAAGTTCGACGACATACCCATGCCTTCGAGCACGTCCGCATTGTTCAGTCCGCCGTCACCAAAGGCCTGCACCCTTATCTGTTGATTGATCGACTGGGTCAGCGGCGGCGTCGTCAGCTTGTGGCTGAGGTACGCGGTCGCGATCAAAGCCGCGCTACCCATCGCCACGACGAGGACATAGAGCGGATGGAGCAGGAAGAGGATCACCATATAAAACAGCAGAAACGGCGCATCCATCAGGGCGCCGAGCGCCGGACTGCCGAAAAAATTCCGAATGGTGTCGACATCGCGAATGGCACTGCGGATCGCGACGGTTCCGGCCTGCGAATTGGTGGCAATCATCGCCCGCTGTACCCGTGCCGCCATGGCATCGCCGATCCGCAGGCCGGTGCGAACGAGCAGGCGGCGGCGCAACGAATCCAGGATACCGAACACCACGATGGCACCGACGGCGATGATAGTGAGCATTACGAGCGTGGCGTTGCTGCGGCTGGCCAGCACTCGGTCATACACTTCGAGCATGTAGATGCACGTCGTGAGCGCCAGGATGCTCATGCCGCCGCTGAAGGCAAACGCGATCAGCAGCAGTTGCCGATAACTGCCAATCACCTCTTGGACGGGATCGTTTCTTTCCTTCATTCCGAGAGGATCCTGTAAGGCACCGCTTCGACGGCGCGACCCGCACTACGCCACAACGCCATTGCCATCACTACTCACTCGCCGAGCCCAATCCATTTCGACGCGTTATCGTTGTAATACCGCATCGGATCGTAAGGCTTGACGGCCAATTTCAGCGTGCTGGCCGTGAGTCCTCCCGTCGCGGCCAAGACGCGGTACGCCGCAATGATCCGGTCGTGTTCCGCGTTCAACGCTGCCGTTTGAGCCGAGAGCAGCTCCTGCTGGGCATTAAGGACGTCGAGCACCGAGCGCTCGCCGCCCTTCTGCTCGAGACGCACACCTTCCACGGCCTGCTCGTTGGCATGGGCCTGGGCCTGGCTCGCCTCGATGGAGTCAATTGCGGCCTGATAGGCTGACCAGCTGGAACGCACGCCTTGCTGGACACGTTTGCGGGTATCCGTCGTGGAGTACTTGGCTTTTGCCAGCAGGTTTTTCGCCTGGCGTACCGCCGCTTGCTCGCCCCCGCCCTGGTATATCGGCATGGTCACCTGACCCAGCACGATGAACTGATTTTGCGGCTGGGAGAACTGATAGGAGCCTATGGACTGGTAATCGCGCGTGTAGCGATATTGGCCCGACACGGAGAAGTGCGGCAGCATCGCGCCAATCGCATCGTTGACGGCCTGATCGGCGGCGCGCTCCTCATTTTTCGCAATCAGGACTTCCGGATGACGCGCGTCGGCTTCCCGCAGAGCCGCGTCCAAACTGGCGGGGATCTTGGGCACACTAGGCGATGTTTCGAGCGTTTCCGCCGGCCGACCGATCAGGCGCTCGAAAGCGGCGAGACTTGAGTCAAGCGCAGCCTGTGCCGAATAGAGTCCCAACTTCGCCTGCGCAAAACGTGCTTCGGCTTGCTGCAGGTCCGTCTTCGTCACCATGCCGACGGCGAACATCTTTTTGACGTTCTCGTAAGTCTGGCGCAACACGTCGACATTCGTGCGGCTGATCTTCATCCGTCCGGTGTCGCGAACGACATCCATGTAGGCGGTTACGGCGTCGAGCAGGACGGACTGTTCCGTTCCGATCAGCCGGCCGCGCTCGGCGCGATCCAGCGATTTGGCCCGCTCGATCTCAGCGAAAGTCTGGCCGCCGCGGAAGATGTCCTGCGTCAGCGCAACGGTGCCGCTTAGCGGATGGGTCGTAGTGGTAGCGGAGGTTTTCTCGGTCTCCGAAAGGCCGTAATAGCCTTCGACGGTGATTTTCGGTCGCAATCCTGCACGTGCCCGCGCCACGTCTTCATCCGAAGCGCGCAGGCCGGCACGTGCGGCTGCGAGCTGCGGGTTTGTCTCGTACGTGGTGGCAAGCGCATCGGCCAGCGTGAAGACGCCAGCATGAGCGCCGAGAGCAAACATGCCTAATGCGCCGACGCATGAAAGTATGGCTGCAGTCTTCATTTGCGGCCCCCTCGTCGATCCATTCAGGAGAACCGTTCGTCAATCGACGAATTCTCCTAAGCGAATAGATCAAGCCCCACAATTCCTGCGCGATCATACGTCAGTAGTTGCAAACGCAAACCGGAACTACCGCGACCCAGTGTCCTCCCGCTCGCTACGCGGCCAGCATCAAGTGTGAGCATCGAATGTCGGTGCGAGTGCGATTTGATAACAAGTCACACTTTCAGATCGGCTAATCTTGAACACCACACAGCCAGCCGATCAGCCACCTTCAAATGCAGTTGGCTGTCCGAAAGACTAGTTTGTCGACATAACAACCCGCTCGGATGAGACATAGTCTCATCCGCAGATTACTTCACAGGACCGGTCGCGAAGCTACGCAACCGGTGAAATTGCTTCTCCGGACAAGGTCACCGAGACTTCACGCCCGAGAAGATCGAGAAGGACACGCACGCGGCCGGATGGATCGAGACGCTCCAGTGTGCCGATCAAGGCGGCAAACGGGCCATCTTCGATACGGACCTGGTCGCCCGGTTTCAGTTTCGGCACCCAGTTCATCGCGCCGGTCTCGCCGACCATGCTTTGCAAGCGCTCGACCACACCGAAAGGCACGGGGGCTGGCGTTTCGCGGTTTGTGATCAGGCGAACCGCACCTCTGGTGCCGTTGATGCAGCGCCACGGCTGCTCGTCAACGTTGAAGCGAACGAAAACATAATTCGGAAAGACCGGCGCAAGCTTCGTAGCGCTCCGGCGCGCGTGCCGAACGGTTTTCAGCGTACACGGACAAAAAGCCGTGTAGTCCTGCCTTTCCAACTCCCCGATCACGCGTGTCTCGCAATGAGGATGCGTATGCACAACGTACCAGCGTTCACCAAACGGAGCCCTGCCGGTGCCGATGAATGACGACGTACAGCCGGCCCTCATCGAATTGGGGCGCGGAAACGTTCTACTAGCCAAATCAGCCGGCGCGTAGGACATCTGTTCTCGATCTCCCTGCCAGTTCTCAATACGCGTTGCGGTGTCGGGCGACTTCGATGGCCGTCCGGACTAGAATTTCGATATCTAGAAGAATGGATGCGTTGACCGCGTACCAAAGGTCATACTCAATGCGCTGGTACATGGCATCAAGCGTCGCCGTCTCGCCCCGCAAGCCATTGACTTGTGCCCATCCGGTCAAGCCCGGCTTCACATGCTGACGGATTTCATAGTTCTCGATCGACCGCGAATAGAGTTCGTCATGAGCCTGGGCATGCGGCCGCGGACCGACGAGCGACATGTCGCCAACGAGAATGTTCACAAGCTGCGGCAGCTCGTCGATGCTGTATTTGCGCAGAATGCGTCCGACGCGGGTCACGCGCGCATCCCCCTCCTTAGCTTGTTCGATAACCGGCCCGTTTTCCTGCACGCGCATCGAGCGGAACTTCAAAATATCGAACGGCCGCCCCCGGTAGCCGTTTCGCGTCTGCCGGAACAACACAGGACCTTCGGAGTCGAGCTTGATCAGAGCTGCAACGATCATCAGCAAGGGAAAGAGAAAAAGTAGAGCCGCACCGGAGACGAGGATATCCATCATGCGCTTGACTAGGCGCTGCGTAGACCCCAACGGCTCGCGCCGCGCCTCGAGTACGACAAACTTGCCCATACTGGCTGGCCGGCACCGCACAAGCGAGGCGATCTGAGCATCCGGAACAATGTAGATTGCGCGCGGTAGCATCGTCAGCCTGCGCCCCAACGCGGCCAATCGTTCGCCGGGAAGACTGCCCGCACAGACATAGATTTCACCCGGTCCGGCGTGATGAGCAACTTGCGTGACACGATCGGCGAGCGCGCTTAGTTCGTGCGCCCAAAGACTCGACGAACACAGAGCTTTAAACTTGAAGACCTTGGGCGAGGGATGTCCCTTGGCCCGCAACTCGACTGCGAATTTGTCGACTAACGGATCGGCCTCGTCGCCAATCACCATGCATTCGCGGACAGCTGAACCTGCCCGTTTCGCCAACGGCGCGACCCAGACGGGCGCAAAGACGCGCCAAAGGGCGATGCCAGGCAATCCGACTAGATAAAGTGTGATAATGGCGCCCCGCGACGCCTCCCCACCGGCTTTCGCAATGAACAATCCAAAGGTCAGGATTCCGAAGGCCAATGTCCATGCCAGTGCAGCATCGCGAAGGCGGTCATAGCTGTTCGTGATAGCGGCGCTCCGCTCTGCTGTGACGGACCGGATCAGAAGTGTGAACGCGAGAGCGATCACCAAGCCGATATTAACCGGCATTTGGAATGGAACGCTCTTTCCGGAATAGGCGATCATTTGATAGGCGATGTCGGTAAGAACACTCAGCGAGACAATGAAAGCGATGTCGGCCAAGTGCTGACACAAGCAATTCACATCTCGAGCAGAGATCAGAAAGCCAGAACGGTGCGAAGGAGACGCACTCCTGAGGCCCTGTACATTCGTCGGTGCGATTGAAGACGCATCCTTCCACGTCGTGCGCCGCCTAGAAGCGCCACCGAGTACAAATGGCACTGCACTTTTTGTTGGCTTAAAAAGATGTGTTTCCGTCACCCTCGACACCCCCCAGCGGTATCGACCTCAAAGACGAAGTCTCAACTTCACGATTACTCTTTTACTTCTTGTTCAGCATCGAAGCGACAGTACCGGAAAGAATATCTATCGTAGAGGGAAATAATGACACATAGTTAGCAGGCAGGAGTGCCTGTTTTTTCAGCGCACTTTCCTTTCGATGATGCGTTTCCGCTTTAGTTCGTAAAACTAACGTTTCACCTCAGACAGAGACTGTGCAGCACCGATAGCAAGCAATGTTGCGAAAGACAGTGACACCGAAGGCAATTGCAAACTGAAATCAACACAGGAATGTACAGCTACTAGTACAGTTGCGCCGATTGCAGCAGACGAGAACACGCGATGCCGGTGACGAACGAACAGCGCGCGGGCATTCCAGCCCGACAGCCATAACAGAGCCCCCCACCAAGCAACGGCAGCAGGAAGTCCGACTCCAGCTGCGAATTCGAGGTAATCGCAGTGTGCCTTGTCCATGACATGTGGAAAAACCTGAACGGCATAAAGCGGATAGGCGTCTTCGAAGGTCCCCAGCCCGAGTCCCAACAGCGGAGCGTCGGCGATCATTCGGCGTGCGCTATCCCACAACGCAAAGCGGACCACATCGACTGTATCGCTGGGCAACAAATGGTCGAGCCGGTTCGCAAGCGTGTCGCCATTGAATATTAGGATGATTATAATCGGCATCACGGTGGCAAGCGCTCCAAGCCCGGCCCACATCCGGCCCGCTCGGCCGCGCGATAGCACGATGGCGATGAGCGCCAGCGTGATCATCCCGGCCATGGTCGCGACAAAGCCGGCGCGCGAAGCCGATGCCACGACGCCTGCAAAGCAGAGGATCAAAGCGATCAAAACAAAGGCACCCCGGCCGAAACAATATTGCAAGGTCGTCTCGGCCAACCGGCGCAGTCCCCGCCCGGCCAAAATGGAATGCGTACCGTCGCTGCAGAGCTTGGCGACGGCAGCCAGCGCACCCAGCCCGCAATAGGTAGCGAAAGAGTTATGCAGCATGAACGACCCGGACATCAGCCGGTTCGAATACGGCACCGTGTAAAACACGTTGACCTGCTGGACGTCGATAAACAGAAGGACGAAAGCGTAAAGGGCATAAAGCGCTGTGATCGCAATCACCGCATTAAGCAGCAGTTTGGCAGTCTCCACCCTCCTTGCCATGTGGAAAGCCAACCACCCGGCCATGATATAGCCAGCGAGATTGACGACCTCGCTTTCGGTCCGCCACGGATTGAGGGAAATCGCACCTTGGAGGCTTTTTCCGAGAGCGTCGGCTGCCAACCCCCAAACCGGATGCACCCAAGCGGATGGGACGCCCGGAAGGGTCTGCACAACAGCCCATCCGAGCGTCAGCCCAAACAGCACGAAAGGTACGATGAGCACGCGACGGTAACGCCGCTCGAGTACCGCCCCATGGATCGTACCGAGAACCCACAGCACCCAACTAACTGCGATCAGAATGTGCTGTACGCCAGGAGCCCAGCGGATCGCGCCCCCAAGCGGAAATGGCGCCCAAAGAAGTGTGGCGATATAGACCGTTATAGCGGCTCCGCGCAGCAATCTGGCGACATCGAACTCCGGACGTCCATCGCTCATCGAGGTGCCGCCTTCTGCCGTTCGCGCGCAAGCCAGCGATTAATCTGACGGATTTCATCCGGCGCAAAAGCGCGGGTCACGAGAGCGGCACCTTCGGCCGACTGGCACAAGACAACCAGCTGATCCTGCAAAATTGGCGTTTCCCACAACAACCTGACCTGGGCGATGCTGGCAGCCTGTGTGTCGGGGTCGAGAATTGCCCACTGTTTTGCGGCGGCGTTCAAACGAGGCGTTATCAGCCAATACTCGCGCGGTGCCAGCGCGATCGATTGCGACAACGCCCTTGTGGAGAGCGCCTTGTTGGATGAAGTGGTCGCTTCGCTCAACAACCACCAACCGCGGGCTGAGGCAGGAATCCGGGAGAGCCCCTCTTCCAGGACGGGAACGAGGTTTGCGGGATTTTCCCCCGCATGCATCCGAGCTTCCGTTCGCTGCAAAGTCGGTTCGCCATTGCGCGCACTCGCCTTTGCCAGGCTTTCAGCGGCGTGGACATATGCCACCGTCGGAAGCGGCCGTTGCGCGACCATATAGACGGGAACCGGGACGGCTCCATCCTGTGCAACACCATCGCGAAAATGCGAATAGGAAAATGCTGCCAGGACGACCGCTGGCAGCAGAAGAGCCGCCGTGCGGAGCGCTCTAGTCGGCGTAATATTTGCTGTAGTGGTGATAGCTTTGGTAGCCATAGCTGTAATAGCGGAAGCGTTCGTTATCGGCACGGGTCAGCGAAACGCCGGCTACCGGAGCCCGAACGTCCATCAGGATACGGGCGGCATTGGCAGCCGCATCGCGCGGTGTTTTCTCCCAACGAATGACCATCAGCACGGCGTCCGCCAAAAGGCTCAGGATCTTCGTGTCGTTGACCGGGAGAAGCGGCGCGGAATCGATAATCACCAAATCGAAGCGTTCCCGCAGATCGGCCACCAGCTTGCGCATCGCATTGGACGCAAGCACGTCCGTCGGACTGGCTGGCGTACTCAGACACGGCAAGATCTTGGCGTCGGAAATCGGATCCTTATGAAGGACCTCCTCCAGCCCAGCCTTGTCGGTCAAGTATTCGATTAGCCCTTTGTCGCGCGCGCCGAGCTCGGCCGTGTTTGCCACATTGGGACGGCGCATATCACCATCGACGATGACGGCATTCATCCCGCCGCGCGCCGCAATGCGCGCCAGACTCAGCGCAACCGTTGTTTTGCCTTCGCTCGGCACGGACGAAGTTATCACAACGACTTTCGGCTGCTTATCGACGTTGGATAGCTGCAAGCCGAGCTGCAAGCCTCGCAAAGACTCGGCAAACGACGACATCGGCTTCTTGATGACAAGTTCGGCGGCGTTGATGGGGCTGCCCTCTTTGGGCTGCGCCACTTCCGGCACAGTCGCCAAAACGGGCAAGCCAAGTGCGCGCTCAACTTCTGCCGTCGTGCGGAAGCCCGAATCCAGCCGTTCCGCCATGAAGGCCAGCATCAGCCCGAGAATGAGGCCGGCTGGTATTGAAATACCTATGGCCAGCGTCTTCTTCGGATAGCTGGCCGATGTCGGTATCTCGGGATTGGAAATGATGCGGGCATCCGGCGTCTGGATGCCTTCCTGGCCCTGGGTCTGGTTCAAACGCCCCAGGAATGCCTCGTACATGGCACGGGCCGACGTCGCGGCTGACTGCAACGCCGTAAGCTGGACGTTGGCTTGGTTCTGGCCGGCACCCTGATTCTCCGCGTCTCTCAAGCTCCCCTGCAGCGAAGCTACATGGGACGCAGCGACATCGACATCGTTCCTGGCGGAATCGACGAAGCGCTGAATTTCTTCGTCGATCTTGCCCTGCAGCATTTGTTTCTGGGCCATCAGATCCAGCATCTTGGGATGACGGGCCCCGTATTTCGATTCCAGGTTCGCAATCTGGCTCGTCAGCTGGCTTTCCTGCGCGCGGAGCGCTGCTACAACCGGAGACGCGAGCACCTGGGAAGATGCGGCCGCGTGCCCTGTCCTTGCCAACGCCGCCAGCCGGCCGTAGTTGGCCTGCTTTTCTGCGAGATCCGTTTTTGCCGCCGTAAGCTGGGCACTTATCTGAGCTATCTGCTGCTCAACCACCGACCCGCCCGTGGTCGTGGTGGTGATGTTATGCTCGGCTTTGTATTGCTGCACGGCAGCGTCGGCCAGTTGGGCCTTTTGCGATAATTCGCTGATGCGTCCCGAAAGCCACTGCGTTGCTTTTTGCGTAGCAGAGAACTTGGCCTCGAGCTGGTCCTCGACATACGCATTGGCAACCGCCCCGGCCAGCCGAGCCGCCTTTTGCGGACTTTCCGACTGGAAGGAAACCTTCATCGCCGTCGACAGGCCAATCGGGCTTACCGAGATTCGATCGAGAAAACGATGAATAACGGCGCTGCGCTCGAGATCGACTTCTTGGGCATCGGCTTCGGTTTTGCGGGTTCCGAACCAATTCACCGGGTTGATCGCCCCGAGCAATGCCGACAGCCCGCTGAGCTTGGGATTGAATTCGGGATCCTCGCGGAGCTTTTCCTTGTCAACGACCCGGCCGGCAAGTTCCAGCGATGTCAATATCTGCACTTGGTTCTGGATCGTCGCCTGATCCGATGGTAGACCCGACAATACCGCCGCAGTATCTTCCAGATTGTGCTTGCGCTGGTCCAGCATCACCACGGCGGTGGCAGAATAGAGCGGCGTCATCTCCAGAACAATGACAGTAACCAGCGCTACCACGATGGCGGCCGTGCCAACGATGATCTTGCGCCGCACCCGGATGATGCGCAGCAAGTCTAGAAGGCTAAAGCCACGCTCCTCACCGAATTGCGTCTCAGTCTGAGGGTCCTGGGCAAAGCTCTCCGCAATCGGGATGCTCTTTTCAATTGTCATTATCCATTACCACCAGACGACAGTTTCTGTGGCTCCACGTAGTACTCTTGCCTGCCAAACTCTCGTCAGATGTGCAGTGCGAGGCCTATGCTCACCGTATTATCGGTATACGCGAGCGCTGGCGTATCCGTCGAACGTTCACTGTAATTGTAGTTGACGTTCAAGCTGACATACCGATTGACGAGGTACATCACGCCGATACCCACACTTGGGTAATCGTCTGTCCGGCCGGATCCGACATAACGGGTATTGGTGTAGGCTACCCGACCTTGAACAATGACATTTGGCCGGAATTCATAGTCGGCGCTAAAAGTGACATTCTTGTTGTCGGCGACGGAAACGCCCGACAAAACCACGTTATCGAGACTACGGCTGCCGCTGAGGTGGGCGGTGAGTACCGGCGACACATACCAATCGAGCTGGGCGCCGAAGTCGATTCCGGAAACATCCGCAAGCGACGCAGCAAAATTCTGCTGCATATAGCCAACATAGACCTCGCCACTGATCAGATGCGAAATCTGGAGGTTCACGCCGGCATCAACACGATAGCCATGCGATGAGCGGTGGAGACCAGACCTGTCGGTGTACAAATTGAAGTCGCGTTCGTCGTAACTGACCTTCAGATAGCCGGAATAGCCCGGCGAAAAATCGTAATAGGCCTTTGCATAAGCCTGGAATTCGTTGTTATCGCGGTCGTCGTTGTAAAAGACGCCGCCGCCCGAGACCGGCGTAGTGGTCCAATTGTAGTTGTCGAACACGCCGCCCAGCCCGAAGCCCAGCCGGTTGGGCTGGTAGACCGACGAAACGTCGACATGCGTCTGAAAATAGCGGTTTGGTGCAGCCTGATATCCGGCAACATTGTTCGGTGCCGACCACAACTCATGCATCTGTCCATAGAAGACGTTGGCGGACATGTTGGCCGAGCGCGAAATGTCGAGCTTTCCGTCGGTGCCAATGTTCCAATCAGTCAGGTTTTCTTTCGTATAGGTCTGGTAGTTGTAGTAGTTGAGACCGGAATAGAGCTCAAGAAAATGCCGGCCCCATTGCGATTTCAAGCGCGCGGCCGGGGAGATCGTGAAAAACCAATCGGAAAGTGCATCCGCCGTCTTGAAAACATTATCGTCGAAGCTCGCGCTGGTATTGAGCGCGGGGAACAGACGGAAGCCTCCGAGCGGAATACCCTTGGCGTCATACGCCGGACGGGCGCGATCCATCACGCCAACATCCTGCTCGGTCATACCGACATAGGACGGCGTCGTGCCTTCTGCCTTCGCCGCCCCAGGTGCGATCAGTGCCACAACCAAAGGAACCGCAGCCGTTCTGACTGCGAGCGTCGCGTATTTCATCGGCTCCCCTCAACCTACCAAATCCAACGGTACTGCATCACAGCTTGGTGCAGGACGGATTCAGGCAACCACCACCGCCGCCACCCGCGGCTCCGCCACCGATCGCGCCGCCACCGATACCACCCGCACCGATGCCACCAACACCGACGCCACCCGTCGCCGTCGGACCTTGCGCCGCAATGGAAGCAAGGTTGGCGAATCCGAGACTGATGGAAGCGGTCTGGTAAGACGACCGCATCGCGGCATCGCCTTCGTTGGCGATCGTTGTGGCAATCGAGTTAGCAGCCGCCACATTGGTCGTTGCAACCCTGGCCGAAGCCTGCGCGATACCGGTCCCGATGACGCCCGTCGGAACGCCTGCGAGCTCGGCGGTCTGCATGACCACCGAAGTCACGGTCGCCGCTGTGTCGCCGCCGTAAAGGCCGAGTGCGCTTTGGATGGCCTGAGCGATAGCGGCTTCCTTCGCCGCGTCAGTCGTGGCGGCCCGCAACGCGGCCTGCAGCGACGATTGAATGGCGGCGATCTGGGTGGCAGACAAGGTAGCTTGGGCATAGGCCGGCGTAGCCGTCACCAAAACCCCTACGGTCGCGCCACCGAAGCCAAGCCCAATGGCAAAGGCTCCAGCTGCGATGCTCCTGGCGAAACTAAACGGCTTTTGCATAGTACCCCCTACCAGTTACGTCTGGCGGTGAGATGCTCGACGATCACAACCGCGCATAATTCTATCTCTGCGCTATTGCCACTGACAATAGAAGACCCGCGCATCTTTATTGTTGAATTATTATGCAGTTTGCCCCGAAAGGATGTTGCGCTTCATCCATCACTGCATTGGCGAATACAGGGATAGGAGACCGCCAATTGAATCCATTGGATTCTTCCATCAACTGCTACTTAATCTCATGTTAATAAGCATGAGTTGGACGCCTAAGTCTTGATCTAGCGACTATTGGCTGCACGACACACGAGCGAGAAATGTTCTGGGGAAATTTATCTGAGCGCCCGTTGATCAGAACACTACAAGCACCATTCGTCCCAATGGCGAGTCGCCGCGCATGTAAGTCCTCAACACAAGACTTGGGAGGACGTGCACCCCCGATGGACCGAATCTCGTATATATGGGCCGCCCTATCGGAGCTTGATACGTGTTCGCGTCTGAGAACGAGCTTGAACGAACGATGTTGTGTGCGGCGTCGGACTCATCAGCTGCGCGGGACTTCTATCGGTGTCTTTTGGAGAGCGAACTCATCGTCTTGGGAACCCGAGGCGAGCGGCTCGCCATTGACGTGGTAAAAAGCGGGGCGGGATTTTTCCATACGATCTTCACATCGCCAGCGCGGCTAACGACCTTTTCGTCCGAGGTCTTGTCGACATTTTCCATAAAGGGACGGGCCTTGTTCGAGGCTACGGGAGGTGCCCGCTTCATCGTCAACCCGCGCTCGTCGCCGGCCAAAATCCTGAACCCGGATGAAATCGCCTGGTGCCTTGAGAACTTCAGACCGGCCGCCTTTTCCGTCCTGAAACCGGAAATCTACCCGGCCCGGCTCGTCAAAGCGCTATGCGTTCTCTTTATGAACCGTTCGCAATTACAGTCTGCCAGGCTCACTTACGTGGCTCCTCCAGGCAAAGAAGACGGAGCCCGCATCGTTATCGGCATAGAAGCGGATGGCGATATTCCGCGTTTGGTCGAAGAAATCTTCACTGCCGCGGCCGTGACCGAGCCGGACTTTCCGGTAGACGTCGCCAGTCTCGACACGAATATTGCGAACCACCCTCTGCACAAACACTTGCTGACGGTCGAGCCGTTCTACAGACGTGAGGCTTGCTACGCCTAATGGATCGCGTGACTTCGCGTATACCTGCGGCCTGCCAATGGTTAGCAAAGCATGCTATTGAAGACCGGAAGCTCCTCAACCGAGCATGACATGAAGGCTGAACCACGCGCGTTACGCGTCCTGGCTTACGATAGTCAACCAAGCCTGACATTCCTTTATCTCGATCAAAGGCGGGATCGCGCGTTGTTATTAAGTCTCGAAATCCCTGCACCGATCAGTCGAACCGTGCCGTCGCTCTCAGCAATTACCGACGTGCAAGTAACCAAACACGAGCGCATTGAGGACAAGCCGGAATACGGCATAGTGCTTCGCATTCACGGCTGCGACCCGATCAGGTTTGGCTGTGCATCTCGCGATCGCGCTATGTATATCATGCGCAAAATTGCACATTATCTGAAACTTCACCGCCATCCCGATGAGATAACGCCAGTTATCGACGCAGAAACAGCGTCTTGAGCGAAAGGATGCTCAAAGCAGACGAAGAATTTTCAATCCCAGCCTGCGATGCACGTAGTGGAGCAGCAGACCGTTGGTGATCAACTGGCAGGCCGTGGTGGCCGCTGCCGCGCCCAAAAGACCGAAGGTCGGCACCAAAGCGAAGTTCGCCGCCAGATTGGCGATCGCCGATACTGCGAATACCCGTAACACATCGCGTTCGTTGCCGGACATGTTCAGGAGTACTGAGTTGGTTCCCGCCATCACGGTGATGAACTGTCCTGCCGCCAAAATCGCCAAGGCTGCGGCACCGCCGGCGTAGGCCGATCCAAACACGAAGGTGAGAATCTCTCGGTCGGCCAGAATGCAGATTCCGGCCAGCACCAGACCGCTGAGGGCCAGCCAGCCCTGCGCTTGGCGCACCAAGGATTGCAGCCCCGCGCGGTCACCGGCCTGATGCAGGCGGGCGATGTGCGGTGCCAGTACTTCGTTGGCAACCGTCAGGCCGATGGTGACCTGGGAGGCCACCAACACCGCCGCGCGGTAAATGCCGACGTCGGCTGCATCGCGAAACAAACCCAGGACAAGAAGGTCGGCTTGCAGGTTGACGATGAGGAGTGCGTCCGTGAGCGTCAGCGGAACGATGGCCGTAACCCAGCTGCGGGTCTCGAAAGCCGCAGCGCTGGTATGCACCGGACGCGGCAAGTGGCGCATCAACAGGACCGCACCGGACAGGAAGGCAATCGCAGTCGCCGCAACCTGCAATGCCATGGCGACGGCCGAATTGAACGGCCACAGCCAATACCACAGAGCGATGAAGGCCATGAACAGCACGGCCCGAATGCCGTTGTCGGGAAGCATGCCAAGCACGACCTTGCGCAATCCGATCAACGCACCGCCACGCACGCGGTTGAGCGCAATCAGCGGCAACAGAACGATGGCCCAAATGAATGTCGGCCGGTCCACGGCAAGCACGTGCTCTTTGAGAACCGGCAATGCGAGCGCAAGACCGGTGACCATAATGAAACCAAGCACGACCACCAACTGATTGGCCCGCAGAAGCAGTCCCCGAATGTGCCCCCACCTCTCTTCCAATTGGTATTTGGCGATCTCGCGCGTCATCAGCTGAGGTAAGCCGCACTGCACCGGCAGAGCCAGGAGCGTGACGACCGTCGAAGCAAAGGCGTAATAGCCGTATTGTGTCGGCATCAGCACCCGGCCGAGAAAGGCGGTAGCCAATACCCCAAACAGAAGCGCAACGCCCTTGAGAACGGCCGAACCCGCAGCACCTTTCAAGATCACCGAAAATGGCGTTCGGATGGCTGCATGTCTTTCGATCGCCTTGCTCATGGAGCGCTACCGGCCGGCATCACGGCACCTGGGGCATATGCCTCAGCCTCCCCGCGTACGCGGGCCAGCGTTGCAACGCCATATCCCAGAACGCACGCGGTCTTGATCGACATCGGCGCATAGCCGAAGACCAATGCTACCATGAGATACAAGAAGATCGAGACGGCGACCGGCGACTGGTCACCCTCCCCCGAGAACAGACCTGCGGCCAGGAGCGGGTACAAACAAAATCCGATCAAGCCAGCATTGGCTATCAAATAGACGATACCGCTGTCGGCGACCTTGGTGTCGTCGACACCGCCGAGCAGCACATTAAGCGGAAGTGCATTCATCAGCGGCTCGGCCGTCACACCTAAACGCAAGCCGAGATCGCCAGGCATCGCCTGGACCACGAAATAGAGCACCATCACGGCCATCAGCAGGCCGTAGGGCACGGCGATCAGCCAGCGCAATCGTGCCCGCCCTGCAATGTTGCGCAGAGCGACGGCGGCAAGGATCAGGAATACGGCGACACGGGTGTCGGACAACAGTGCCAAGCCCAGACAGCACAGGATCATGATGACCCGATGGCGGGTAGCGATCCGCGGTGCGTGCAGAAACAGGATCGCACAGATGATGCCGAAATAGCCGAGCGACAGCGGCTCCAGGAACAACGATCCGGCGCGATGCGCCACGCCAAAAAAGCTGCCGGTATAGCGCGTGGCACCAAGATAGATGTCGGTCGACGCCGCAATCGACGCATCGGGTGCGGTGACCGCCGCCACCCAATCGCGGGTGAAGTAGAAGTACTTCCGCGGATTGAGGACGTCCGCATAGAGATCGGGGAATACCAACTCGACCACGGCCGTTATCAGCAAGGCGATAACGAGAATGGCCACGAAGTGGGGCGAAAAGCGTCTGGCAGATGCCCCCAACACCAAGAACAGCGGCAGCATGGCGGAATCATAGAGAAAACGCGCGTTGAAACTGCCCGTCACAACGAACTTCAAGAGCGTACAACAGAGGAACAGACAGCCTGCCACTACGAACGTGCGCGAAAGAGACGGACGACGGACGGCAATGATTGCTATGGCCGCGAGCGTGATCACGAGCTGGACGGCCGCCACCACCTGGGCATTGAGCGTGAACAGGAAGTTGTTCGCCAGCGCCAGAACGGGGTTTTCCAGGATCGCAGCAACGATCACGGCATGGATCGCACCGTCGCCCTGAGGGGCGCGGTTGTCCGCCATCGTCTCGTCCTGCCAGCCGGTCACCGCAAATGCCTATAGGAACCCGCGGGACGGTCGCACGGCGCGCCTTAACGCCCGTTTACCAAGAGGCTAAACCCGGACGGCTATGAGGGACTTGGTGAAGCCGAAAAACCGTTCCTTAATGATTTGGGCATCGGGGAACAGCGCCCGCATCTCCGCTTCGGTCAGAAGATCGATTTCCGCAATCAGTGCGTCCACTTTGTCCTGGCTCGGACGGTCGATCAGACCCCACGGCGTACACCAGCGGATCAGGCGCCGCTGCCAACGCTTGGGCAGCCAATGCACGAAGGCTCCAACCGTGTGGGGATCGAAGAAGAACCACTTGTACGGGGTCTGGACGTAATAGCGCGGCGCAACGCGGCGGATTTCGGCGGCAAACTTCTTGCGGGCGTTCGCGTCGCCGACATGCTCGATCACCGAGTTCGAATAACACACCGCAAAACTGTTGTCGTCATACGGCAGCCGCTCGCCGTTAGTCCGCACATAGTGGAAGCGGCCATCCTCGTAGCTGTCGAATTCGATGTTGGTAATGGTGACGTCGGGCCGCTTGTCGATCAAAGTCCAGTTGCACTTGCGCCCACCGACATCGATGATCCGCATCTCATTGCCCACGCCGAACATTTTGGCGAAACGGCGCATCCGGCTGCCGCGGAACAGAACCTGAAGCGGAATGATGATCTGATAGATGGTCATGATACGCTGGCCTGGACGGACGGATGAGTGGACACGGAAGACCCGTGGGCTGACAGGGCGGCGAAGCGCTCACGATAGCGGCGCTCCAGACCCGCCCAGTGAAATTTCTGCCGCATGACGGCGCCACCGCGCGGAAGTGCGGACCAGTCGATCGAGGCGATCCTGTCGGCAGCCGCTTCGGCATCCTGACCTTCGACCAACGAAATCACCGGCGCATCGGCCGCGAGTTCGCGCGTCCCCGGCAAAGCCGAACATACAGGCGCCACACCGCACAAAAGCGCTTCGATCACCGTCAAAGGATAGGCGTCCTGCAAAGAGAGGTTCACGAGCACATCCTGCCGCCGGAACAGATCGAGAAAGGCGTCTTGCGGCAATGCATCTATCAATACGACGGGCAACTTCCGCTGCTCGACGATCGCGGTGAGTTGAGCGCGAACCTCTGTGCTCGCCTGCCCGATGATGGTGCCTTCGATGGCAATGCCGCGACGGCGCAGCGTCTCGCAAACCTCAAGGAACGCGAAGCTGCCCTTTTCGACCGAAAGGCGGGCGACATGGACGAGCTTCAACGGCATTCCTGGCGCGTGTGCAGCGCTTTCGTGTTCCAGAAGGGATTTCGGCAGAAAAGTCCCCATCGCAGTACAGCGCCGGGTCACAGACGCGGGAAACTGCAGCACCTGCGGCTGGGTCTCGTGCAGCGTGAAAATCGCATCGGCCAAGCACAGGATGCGATTGGTCAGCGTCCGCAACACCGTCGAACGCATTGCCCGCCAAGTCGTCCCCAGGTGAGGGGTTACGACCGCGGTCTTGCCCAGCACTTTCGCCAAGACGAGATAGGCGAGATCGAACGCACTGCCGTAATGGATCCAGATCACATCGTGCGATCGCGCCTGCCGCACGAACCGCCCCATCGCCCGGAGCCAGTCCCGTACTCCGACGCCCTCATAGCCTGGCGTATCGGTAAAGACGTGAGAGTCGATGTGCAGGCAGTCGCGGGCCCGCGAAATGAAGGCCTCGAGGCCGCCGCAGGCGCGGGAATGGCCCCCCGCGATGAGGATCCGATGGTTTTGAACGGAAACGGGAGCGGTCGACATGCTAGGCAGACAATCGATCTTCGTTGGTTTCCAAGGGTTCGGTGGGAAGTCTGACGACAAACAGATCGAGCATGACCGCCCAGATCGCATACCAGGATTCGACGAAATACCGGCGGAACAGGCGCACCGGTTCCGAAGCCACGCGCCAAGCCCATTCCAGGCCGCAGCGCTGCATCCACACCGGCGCACGCCGGCGCAGACCGACGTAGAAATCGAGGCTGGCGCCGATCGCCAGCGCATAGACATCGCCCATGCAATTGCGATGTTCGTGAATCCAGGTTTCGGATTTGGGGGCGCCCAACCCGAATAGCACGTGGGTCGCACGATGATCGCGGATCGCTTTGGCGAGCGCTGCGGAGGCCGCGGGATCACTTTCGAATCCGAACGCCGGACATGCCGCGCCGATCGCGTCGCCGCGGAATCCGTTGCTCGTCAGCTTGTCGCGCAACCGTTCCGCCGTTTCGAGACTGCCGACCACGAAGAATGGGCGGCACCAGGGCGGCAAGCGCCCCAGCAGAGCAACCGTCAGATCGGCGCCGGTGACGCGCTCCGGCACACAGCCATCGCGCAGCCGGGTATAGAGGTAAACAGGCATTCCATCCGCCGTGGCCACCCAGGCATGTTCGTATGCAGCCCGGAAGCGGGCGTTACGGACCAAGTTCGAGATGTGGTCGACGTTTGCGGTCACCAGGAGCCGCGCCCCCTCGCCCGCCGGAATGCGCTCGAACATCATGCGCTGGACGATCTGCTCGCCGGTCATTGGCGAAAAAAGAATGCCGAAGACAGCGTTCCCCTCTGGGACAACGGATCTGGGTAAGACGAACTGATCAACCATATATGCCTCGACGCCTGCACCAATGCGGAACAGCGATCGAGGAAGAATGACCGTTGGTGCCGCTTAAACGGCCGGATTCATTCCAAAATGGAACGTTCCGGACGCCTTACGCGGGTACGGTGCAAATAGTCTGCTAGGTTTGCCGGGATGACCGAATGGTCATGGAGCGTGGGTGAGGACGGTTAAGGCCGCCCCAGGAAGCTGCGGCGCCAGCGCCGGCCGGCGTGCATCGACTGCGACAAGCACGACATCTCCCATGGCGAGAACGGCGCGAGCCGAGAGATCGGACAGCGGCGGCGCGGCGATCACAACCAGCTCCATGCTCGTTTTGAGGTTAGCCACGAGACGGTTCAGGACGTCCGGAGACAGTGCGGTGGTGTAGCCGGGCATCGGTGATGCCATGACCAGCGCCGTCGACAGGGAATCCGGATTGATGAACTCTTCGATGGCGCCATGCCCTGCCGAAGCACCGGACCAGCCTGCAACGCCGACCGCGCCCGCCAGATGGCTGTGGGGCCGGTTGGCGTCGATCACGATGACCTTAATGCCGGAACGCGCCGCCGTACGCGCCAGGGCCAGTGCAAGGGTGGTCCTGCCGGAGCCGGGGGCCGCTGCGGTGACGACAATCGTGGCTGGAGGGGAAACGCGTGCGAGGATGCCGGAAAGTAGCCGTGATGTGGCCGCCGCGAAGGGCGACTGGGGATTGGTCATCACCAGATCGGCAGCCCGGAGCCTCGCCCCCATCTCCGGCAGCACGGCGGCCGCTTGAGGCGCGAAATCACCAGCACCGGATGGATAGCGCTGTGTACCGGTCTCGGACGTCTGGGCGCCGCGTTCGGCCATAAGCGCCAGGGCCAAGCCAAGCAGAAGCCCCGCGGGAATGGCGCTGAGAACCGCAAGCAGCTTGGTCTGTGGCCCGAACGTCTCGTTCACTTCCGAGGCGGAAATGACAAAAGCATCCGGTCTCAGGATGCCCTGCTGGTTTTCGGTCTGGCTGTATTGCATCAGGAACGCCTGATACAGCGACCGGGCCGATGCCGCTGCCGATTGCAGCGCGGTCAACTCCACAGCCTCCTGGTTCTTCCTGGCGTTCTGATCTTCGATCTGGCGGATCGTGCTTTCGAGCGAGGCGACATGGGCGCGCGAGGTTTCCGCCTCATTGCGAACGGACTCGGCGATCCGCGACGCTTCTTCCGAAATCTTGGTATCGATGTCGGCGCGCTGGGCCGTGAGTTCCTTCATTTTGGGATGGTTGGGACCATACCGGGTCGCCAAATCCGCCATTTCGTGGTTGATCTCGGACTGGCGGGTCCGCAGGCTGGAGATCAGCGGCGAGGCCACGACTTGCGGCGCCGTCGCAAGCTGACGGCCGGCAATCAGATCTTCCGTGCGCTTGGCCTTCGAAGACTTGTCGCCATACTCCGCGCGCGCCAGAGCGAGCTGACTGTTCAGATCCGCGATCTGCTTTTCGAGCGCCGAAGTTCCGTCGGCGGCGATGGTGATGTTGTGCTCGGCCTTGTATTTCTGGACAGCCGCTTCGGCTTCCTTGACCTGCCGGGCCAAATCCGTGACGCGCTGGGTAAGCCATCGCCTCGCCTGATCGGAGGCCGCGGACTTCGTACTGAGCTGATCGACGACGTACAATTCCGCAATTCCGGCCGAAATCGCCGTTGCCTTTCGCCGATCCGCCGACGTCAAGGTAATGCGGATAGAGCTTGAAAATCCGGCTTGCGCCACTTTCAAGCGCTTCCGCAGCCGGTCGATCGCGACTTCGCGCGGGTCGCCGTCGGTGCCGAACAACCGGCCGGCCAATCCGGGATTGGCAAATTCCGGATCTCTCTCGAGGTGGAAGCGATCCACCACCTTCCCGGCAAAACGGTGCGAGGTGAGGATCTCGATCTGATTCAGGATCGAGGGCTGATCTGCCGGCAGGTTGGACAAAACCCCTGTCGCATTCTCGACGGTCGACTTGCGCGGGTCGAGCATCACCTCCGAGGTGGCGGCGAATTGCGGCCGCACCTGCAAGACGTAAAGCACCGCCAGGAGAGCGACGATCAGTGTGGTTACGGTGATGAGGTGCGCGCGGCGCCGCGCAATGTCCCAAATCTCACGCAGCCGGAATTCGCGGCTGGGCCGCGAGCGGGCGTTAGGCTGAGAACTGTAAGCGGGCGCGCGGGCGTTCATGTTTCCGACTTGGCACAGTCCGCTCCCCGCCTCTTCGGGAATACGGCCGTCGCATTCTGTCCGGCCCGCCTCACTATTGGGTTAATTACGCGAAAAGGTTGATGAAATCCCGTGAGACACCGATTGGTGAAGGACCGTTAACGACTTCCCCCGCTCTGGCCGGCCAATTGCACTACCGGGAATACGTATCAATCGTGGACAGGGCGGCTCCCGAGGTCATGAACTTCTTTGCGTCATCCGGATTTCTCGATGCGACAGCAGCGGTCTATTTCAAGGACCGACCGGCGACCATCGAGAACGTGCGCATCGGCGACGACGTGCTCCGGCTCTTGGTCGTCGACGGCAAGAAGATCATTACCCGCCTGTTATTCCTCGATTATCACGAACCATTGGCGGCCGGTGAAATCGCCGGACCGGTGCGGTCAGGCCTGTTTGCCGACCGCGTCAGCCGCGGCGTCATCGACGTCGACGACAGGAGCGATCAGGAGTTGGCGCCGTTCGTCGATTGGAGCCGGTTCAACGGCTTCGATCACTATTACGACCGGCTGCTGCAGCGCCATCATGGGCTGATGCGCGATCGCGAGCGCCGCGGACGGGCGCTTGTGTCCCGTTTTGGCAATCTCACCTTTACGCTGGACGACCGGTCGGAAGACGTACTGCCGCTGGTTCGGCAGTGGAAAGGCGGCCAGCTTCGTTCAATCGGCCTACCCGACTTCTTCACCGACCCGCGGACCTTGGCGTTTTTCGATCACCTGCAGCAGCGCGGGCTCCTGACGACCTCGACCCTGCGGGCGGGCGGACGCCTGGTATCGGCATGGATCGGCTTCATCCACCAGGGTGCTTGGTCCGGCTGGATCTTCACCTACGACCCGGCTCTGAAGAAATACTCTCCGGGGCACCAACTCCTGGTCCGCATGCTCGATGCCAGTTACCAGCTTGGACATCGCGAATTCGATTTTTCCATCGGCGCTCAAGACTACAAACTTCTGTACGCATCGCATGGGCGGGTGCTTGCCAAAATCGGTAACCCCTCGGCCGTTCGCGCCACCATGATGTTCGCGCGGGATGCGCTGCTGCAACGTAGGCCAGACTTGTTCGCCGCGGCGTTGCGCGGGAAATGGGCGCTGCAAGCCGCAAAACGACGTCTGTCCTTAGCCATCGCGATGAGGCAATCGTGACCGACACCACCGCATCCTACTCGACGGAACCACCGAATGTCGCCTCACGGACCCTGAAGCGGCGCATCGGCGAAATCGCATCATCCGCTCTGATGCCGATCATCCGCACGGCCGCACGCCCATTTCTTGGCGGGGAAACCGTTGAAGATGCATTGTGCGCGGCCACGCGACTGAATGCCGAAGGTGCAGCGACCGCGTTCAGCTATTGGGATGGCGGCTGCGAAACCCTCGCCCAGATCGAAGATCTCGGGCAGGTAGCAATCGCCGCGTTGGCCGATAAAGCTCCCGCCAGCTATTTGTCTCTCAAGCCGCCGGCGTTGCGGTTCTCCAAGGACGCCGCTCGCAGACTGGCATCGGTGGCAGCGGCACATCGAGTACGCCTGCACTTCGACTCTCATGGCGCCGCTGTGGCCGACCGGCATAACGCCATGCTGGACGCGATGTTGGAGGTGCTGGAGCCGGAATACCTCGGTACCACGCTACCCGGACGGCTGGCGCGTACGCGCGACGATGCCGAATGGGCGATTGCGCGCGGTCTCAACGTGCGCGTGGTCAAAGGCGAGTGGCCCGATCCGGCCAATCCCAATTGCGATCTCAATCCCGCGTTCCTGGATGTGATCGACCGCTTGGCCGGGCGCGCGCGTCATGTCGCCGTCGCCACACACAATCCGGCCCTCAGTCGTGAGGCAATTGAGAAGCTGCGGGCCGCCGGTACGTCTTGCGAAATCGAGGTTCTGCTCGGCTTGGCGCCGCGCCGCCTGCTCGATTGGGCAAAGGCCAACGGCGTCCGCGTGCGGGTCTACGTTCCGTACGGCAGCGGGTTCGTCATGAATGCCATTGCCGTCCTGCGCCGCAACCCGCGCATGATCTTGGCAATCACCCGCGCCCAGATCGGGCACCTTTCAAAGTCCCTTTCGCGCGGATAGCCGATTTTTGTCAGATCGCAAACGATCCTCACGAGTAAGGGAAAGTACTCACGCGCCGCTAATACTGCAGGACGGTTGCACCATCCTTTTGGAACAACCACCAGCCTCGCCCAGGCGAGTAAATAGGTGCCGGGTTTTTCAGGACTGGCGGCATGTATCGGCACCTCGGCGATAACTCCGGAACTTTCCACGACATCATCAAACTTGGTGAGAGCACACGCGGCATCGCCGAGTCTGCCGCGACACCAGCGGTATGCGTGATCGGCTGTGATGACCGGACACGGAACCTCATCATGATCCTGCTCGAGAAAGAGAGGATCTCGGTGCAATCGTACGAGACGGTTGCCGAATTCCGGGCTCGAAGTGAAACCCAGCCGGATTGCCTGCTCGTCGACCTCGCCGGGCTAGGAGCGGCCATGGCGGACATTCTGCGCGTGCTGGAGAAACGTAACGGCCGCACGACGCCCGTGATCGTCATTGGACCGACCAGTGTCGGCGCCGCGGTGCAATACATGAAAGCCGGCGCCTCCGACTGTCTCCCCAAGCCTCTCAACGAGACGGCGCTGATAGAGTGCGTCCGCCGCATGAGCGCTATCGGGCAAGCCAACCGCAGGAAAGCGGCGCATATTGCGGCGGCAAAAGCCAAACTGGAGTTGCTGACTGAGCGCGAAAAGCAGGTCCTTGACCTGATGATCAGCGGCCGGACCAATCAGGCCGTGGGCGACGAACTGAAGATCTCCGGCCGAACCGCGGAACATTACCGGGAACGGATCAAAACCAAATTCGAGGCCAAACACCTCGTTGAGATTCTTTACACCGCCATGATTGCCATGCAATCCGTCACGCACGAAACGGGAAACCAGCGCGAACCCGTCGCCAAATCAAACAAGGCCCGCTTTCGACGCCATTACCGCGGCATCCGCACGGCTGCGTGCACTCATTTTCCGGAACAAGCTGCGTAAGTGAAGCTTGATCGTGACCTCGGCAAGGTTGAGCTCCCGTCCGATCTCCTTGTTCGAAAGCCCCCGCCCCACTCCGCGCAGCACTTCCAGCTCGCGTTGGCTCAAAAGCGCAAACCAACCTGAATTCTCATCGGCCGGGCTGCCTTCGAACAGCAGTTCGGCCGGGACGCTGGTGCCGCCGGCTAGGATCAGCTTCAGAGCATGCGCCAACCGTTCGCCGGTCGCGGTCTTGGGAACATAACCACGCGCGCCGGCCTCGATCGCCGCCTTGATTTCGACAGGTTGGGCCGACCCGGAAATGATCGCGATGGGCGTGCCGGGCACCTTGCTGACAAGTTCGGAAACTGCAGCGACCGACATGCCGGGCATCTTGTAGTCGATCAGGAAGAGGTCAAAGGGGGCCGCAGACTCGCGCAAGGCGGCGTACAATTCATCGACCGAGGCTACTTCAACGATCTGCGCGTCCGCAAAAATGCGGGAGATCTGAATAGCCACCGCCTCACGATATAAGGGGTGATCGTCCGCGACGAGAATTTTCATGTGATTGCATTAACCCTAGCCTGTACCGTACCTGATTTGAACAGATCAGGCGAGCCCCCTCGCAATCACTTGGTCCGGGCCAAAACCTGCCTCAACCGTGCACTGATTTCTGCCGCACTGACGGGCTTGTAAAAAAACAGGTCGGCACCGGCCAATTGGGCCGTGTATTTGTTGGTATTAGCGCTATGGCCTGTGCAGAGCACCGTCTTGAGATCCGGCTTGATGCGCTTTGTCGCGGGGATGAGTTCCATGCCGCGCATCCCCGGCATCAGCTCGTCGGTAATCAATACATCGAACGCCTCCGGATCCTCGGTGATCGCCGCCAGGGCCTCGACCGGATCATTGACGCTCACCGCCCGATAGCCGAGCCGCTCCAACCCGATCGTGAGGGCGTCCGCGACATCGGGTTCATCATCGACCACCAGCACGCGCTCGCTCCCCTTGAGGTTCTGGTCGTCCGTGACAGACGCCGGAGCGGCCGCCTGCAAGCCCAGCGCCAGCGGAAAATAGATCGTGAAGACAGCACCCTTTCCAACCGGTGCCCGGACATGCATCACGGCCCGGTGCGATTTCACGACGCCATGCACCACCGCCAGCCCGAGCCCCGTGCCGCGATGACGGCCTTTGGTCGTAAAGAAGGGCTCGAAGATGCGGTCGAGAAGGCCGGCCTCGATGCCCGGACCATCATCAGCGACGCGCAACAGGCAATATTGGCGATCATGCTCAAAATCGCCGACCAACCGCTCGTCCGGCCCCGGCGGACCTTTGTGCAAGCGCTCAATTTCGGCGCTATCGGCGAGTGCAGCAGAGATGACCACGTGCCCGCCCATCCCCTCAAGGGCGTCACGGGCGTTCTTGCCCAGATTGGTGATGAGCTGCCCGATCTGCACGGCATTGCCCTTCACTATCAGAGGACACGGCGGCTTGTGCATGACGAATTGCACGTCTGTGCTCGCCAGATCGCCAAGAGCCTCTTGCCCCTGCTCCAACAAATCGTTGAGATTTATATTTGTAAAATCGACAGCCTGCGTATTGGCGAAGGCCAGCGTCTGCTCGACAAGCTGGCTACCGCGCCGGGCTGCCCGCAGAATGCGCAAAGCATGGTTTTGGCTTGGCGACCCCGCAGGCAGGTCTTCCGCTAAAAATCCTGCAAATCCCAGGATCGAGCCGAGGATGTTATTGAAATCGTGCGCCACGCCCCCGGCGAGTTGGCCGATGGCTTCCATCTTGCTGGCTTGCTGCAACCGGGCTTCAAGGCGCCGGCGTTCGGCCAAGGCGGAATTGCGCTCGGTAACGTCGCTCATGCTGGTCAGGATTTCTCCGCCCGGAACACGAAGCCGGCTGATTTCGAGTTCACGGCCAGCCCGCGCGAGGGTGTGGACGTCTTGGTCGGCGAGAAGGGGCTCGTCGGGCGCCGGGAATTCCGCGCCGTCATTGCTGCCAAATTCGCGCGCCAGATCGACGGCGGCACGGTTGGAATAGCGGATCTCGCCAATTGGACTGGAAACGTAGACGCCGATCCCAATCAGATCGAGGGTCCTAAGCATCTGGTCGGCCCGTATCGCGGTGGACTGGATAGCCACAACATTGGCCAGACTACGCCCAAAAGCGATCTCGTCCTCCGTCCAGTGGTGAACCCCGCCGTACGCAAAGACGAGCATGGGAAGTCCGCGGTCATATCCCATCGGCGCGGCCGTCAGCGCGGCACAGATACCGAGGCGACGATGCAATTCCTGCCGCGCCACATGGAGCGGCGACTTGGCGACATCCTCGCTGCAGACATACTGCTGCCGTTCCAGCAGTTCTTTGTAACCGGGCGATGTATCCATCTGGATGTCGGGCACCGAGAAATGCACACCCTTGCGGATATCCCAGACATCGATCACCTTGACGGTAGCCAATCCGTTAACTGCTGACGCCTTGATAACGGCGCACATATCAGCTTGGAGTGCCTCGGCCCCCAATTCCGTCACCCGGTGGATCCGCTCCACGATCGGCTTTTCGGATTGCAGCCCTTCGCGCACGGCGTCGGTCAGCGCGTTTTGGAACTTCCGCGCGTCGCGATTGCGGGCTTCGATGTACTGCGTCAGTTCCAGGCGATGCAGCAAGACACCCGTGACGACGGCGATCTCTAGGATCGCAAATGCCCGGTTTATCCACGTTCCAAGGACGGTGATCCCTGCATCAATCCCAACTATCGCGCCGGACAAGACTAGGATGCTGGCCAGCGCCGCGCTGGCAATGACAGCACGCGTGCCAAATCGCGAAGACAGAGCGATCACGGCGCCGTAGCCGAGTCCGTCCATGTACCCGCGCGGCAGGGACGTATCGCACACAAACATGGCAATGAAGCCGGCGGCCAGAAATGCGCCGACCGCGATGTCCATCGCACGCACTCGTGTGGCGCTTCCTTGCCGGCTTGCGATCATGGACCAGCCTCCTGGCGCGCGACTCATATCCCGTCCGTCGCCTAATAGTGCCATGATCCGCCCTCCGCGCCACCGGTGCGTGTACCGCCTCGGAAGCCGAAGCTCCCGCGGAAAGCCAGCAACGCACCGCCTCGCTGCAAACGGTCGAGACCTTCTGCCAAAGGTCGACCGCTGCCCCCGACAGGTTGGCACACAACTGGGCCTAGAACTCCATCTCGCCCGACGCCGAACATACGAAAGTATGTAGCGCGATATACGACTGAACAGAGGCGCCATACGACAGCACGGCTATATCCGCGGGTTCCTTTACTCAAGCTTGAGGCGCCTACCGCACCCTGCCAGCACGCAACAGATGGTGATCGCTGACGCCGAATGGTCCTGTATATCGGACGGCGGACGGAGCGGTCGGAGGAGCAATCGCGTGTTTGTCGGAATCAAAGACCTGTCCGTCAGTAAGAAAGTAATCGGCGCATTTGCGCTCGTTCTCATCGCAACGATCGGGCTTGGATTCTTCTCGGTCGGGCGACTGAGCCTGGTCAACCAAAAAGCGGCCGATATTCGCGACAACTGGCTTCCGGCCACGCGCGAACTCGGAGAAATAAAATACATCACCATGCGATATCGTCAGCGCCAGGCGGTCTACTTGATGCTCACTTCCGACACGGAGCGGGAGAAGGAACGCTCCAATATGGCTGCCCTTAGAACCGAGTTCGACGAAGCCTACAAGAAATACGAAGCCACGATCGACACCGATGAGGAGCGCGAGATCGCAAAAGCGATCAATGCCGCCTGGCAAAGCTATCTCGCACGGGAAACATCCTTGTTCGGAGACCAGCAGAGCAAGGGATCGGCCGCAGCGTTCGAAGACTACAAGACGACATCCAAGGATCTCTTCGACGTAGTCCGCAATGCCATTGCAACCGACATAAAATTCAACGCCGAGCATGGCGCTACGGCAGCCGCCGACGCGCAAAAGACCTTCAAGCAAGCGCAGGTTCTGATCTACGGCGCTCTTGCAATCGCCCTGGCGCTTGGTCTCGGTTGCGGTTTTGCTCTGATCCGGTCGGTTTCCAAGCCGCTATCCAATATGACCGATGCTATGGGCGAATTGGCGAACGGCAATCTCGATGCCCATGTCCCGCATGCCGACCAGCACGACGAAATCGGTCAACTTGCCGGCGCAATGACCGCGTTCAAAAACCAGCTGGCAGCCGCCGAACGGTCCAAGGCCGAACAGACCAAGGTTATCGTCTCGAGCATCGGCAAAGGACTTGACCAGCTCGCCCAAGGCGACTTGACCCACCGCATCTCGACCGATCTCACCGGCCCCTTCGCGAAGCTAAAGGAAGACTTCAATAACGCGATGGAGCACCTCGAACATACGATGCAGAACGTGTTGTCGAGCACGTCGCAGATTGCAACGGGCGCCGGCGAGGTTTCGCAGGCCGCGGACGATCTGGCGCATCGCACCGAGAAGCAGGCAGCGAGTCTGGAAGAGACCGCCGCAGCCCTTGAGGAGATCACTGCGACCGTGAAAAAAACGGCGCAGAACGCGCGCGACGCCAGCGCTACCGTAGCCGAAGCGAAAAAGGCCGCGGAGGAAGGCGGCCGCGTCGTCGATACGGCGGTGAAGGCGATGGATGCGATAGCCGACTCCTCCAAGCAGATCACGGACATCATCAGCGTCATCGACGAAATCGCCTTCCAGACCAATCTCCTGGCGCTCAATGCCGGCGTAGAAGCGGCGCGCGCCGGTGAAGCAGGCCGAGGGTTTGCCGTCGTTGCCAGCGAAGTGCGTGCACTGGCGCAGCGATCAAGCGAAGCGGCAAAGCAAATCAAGATGCTGATAGGAACCTCCGGCGAGCACGTCGGAACCGGCGTGAAGCTGGTGGGCGAATCCGGCCGGGCATTGCGGCACATCATCGACCAAGTGCTGCACATCAACGCACTCGTCACCGAAATGACAAACGCGAGCGAACAGCAATCCGCAGGTCTGGAGCAGGTCAATAGCGCGGTGGGGCAGATGGACCAAGTTACGCAGCAGAACGCGGCCATGGTCGAGGAAAGTACTGCAGCCTCGCGCAGTCTTGCGGGAGAAACCCATAAGCTGAATGAAATTGTCTCCTTCTTTGAAGTGCGGCAAGCCGACCATTCCAACAAATCCGTACACCCCGTCGAACGCTTTGTGACGAAAGCGAACGCTCGCAATCCTTTACCACAGAGGACCTCCTCCCCTCGTCCGGCGCCCCGCGCAACCGCGATGGCTGCCGTGCAGACCGCCGACGAAGATTGGGCTGAGTTCTGATAGCCCAATGCAGCGCATCCGGTTCCCCCCCCTACTCAGCCGGGTGCGCTGCCCCTTCTTCGTCTCGGACGCACAACACAATGGAGCGAGCCATGAGCGCACCAATGCAAACAACAACCAAAGGTGTCGGACAGTACATCATGCTCCGTGCCTACGATCAGGACTTCGCCACGGATATTATGATGGTTCGGGAAATCCGCGGCTGGAGCAACACCACTGCAATGCCCGATACGGTCGACTACGTCCGCGGCGTCGTCAATCTGCGCGGACAGGTCCTGCCGGTCATTGATCTCAGAGCGCGGATGGGCGGCGGCCTGACGGACGTGAAAACGTCGACCGTCATTGTCGTCGTGGATACGCCGGCGCGCACCATCGGCCTCGTCGCGGATGCCGTGCTCGATATTCTCACAATCAGCGAGGACCAGATTCAGGAGGTGCCCGATGTCCTGCACCGCAATGAAAATGCGTACATCAATGGTGTCGCCGTCATCGACGGAAAGATGGTGACAATGCTCGATATCGGACAACTGGTTTCGTCGCTCCATTAGGCGCAACCGGTCACTGACACCCCTTCCAGAGGAACCGGAGAATGCCAAACGCGACCTCGCACGGTCTTCTGGAACGCATGCCGCCGTCCCAGCTCGAACATCCCGTCGTTCGGGCCGGCTGGGACTGCTGGACGCGCCTTCAAGGTGGCCGGGCGTTTCTCGCCAGAAGTGAGATCACTCCGCGCGCACTCGGCCACCTCCTGGCCAACACAACTCTGGTGAAGGTCATCCCTGAAAAAGACGATTTCGAACTCCGATTTGCCGGAGATGCAATCACGCGCGCATTCCGGGCACCGGTGCATGGCCATCGCTTGAGCGATCTGTCGCGTACGATGCCGATCATGACCGAACCGCTTCGCGGGCAGTATCGCGAGGTCGTCGATACGCGCAATCCGCAAGGCTGGCGCTACACGGCCGAAGACGATCTGGACGAAATCACCTATTCGGTTGCGGAATCCCTCGTGCTGCCGCTGAGCGGTGACGGAGACGCGGTAGACCACATTCTCGGCTTCACCGGCTTTCCCGCCTAGGGAGGTCTCTAGAACAGCCGTTCGGCAATGCGGATGATGTCGCCGGGATAGACCTTTGTGTTGGCGCTGGCGGGCAACTCTTCTTCTTTGTCGTGTCCGGCTCGCCTCACATAAACATCATTATCGTTGGCCCGGTAGGTATATCCGCCCGCCAGGGCAATGGCACCGAGCACGTTCAATCCGCTCTCGAAGGGATACTCGCCCGGCTTGTTCACTTCACCGATGATGTAGAATGGACGATAATTCAGCACTTCCACGCTGACCTTCGGGTCCTTGAGGTAGCCGTCCTGCAAGGACTTGGTGACCTCGGCGACGAACTCGTGAATGGTCAGAGTGGCAGCCTTGACCTGTCCCACCAGCGGCAGCTGCACCTGGCCGGAACCGTCGACCAGAAACTCGCCGCTCAGATCCTCTTCGCCGTAAACGGTGATCTTGAGCTTGTCGCCGGTACCCAGGCGATAATGCTCGTCCGTAATGCCCGCCGTCCCCGCAGGCATGTAGTTCGCAGGTGCAGGACTTGTGGCCGTTGGCTGAGATACCGGCTTACTCGGTCCAGGCAGATCTTGCGCAATAGCGGACTGTGAAACGCCCCACACCAAGGCCAACAAAATCAGTGCCAACCGAACAGCCAAGAACCGGCGCATAGCTCTACCGTACCTGAATTGAACAACCCACTCGCACATCGCAAATACCTTGCCACTTATTGGCGACACCTATTTGTCATCAGTAGACAGGAAGGTGCAACGATCAGAGACAAATTTGACTGCGGTGAGCGTGCCTGTCGCATAGGCCCCCGTATCAATGCCAATGCGATTGGGTCTCAATATTGGCTTTTCGCTGGGCGAATGCCCATGCACGACGACTTTGCCAAACGAGGCATCGCAGCTGAGAAATTCGTCTCGGATCCAGAGAGTGTCTTCCGGCATCTGGCGATCGAGTGCCACGCCCGGCCGCACGCCGGCGTGGACGAAGAAGTAATCGCCAATGCTGTGACTGAACGATAGTCCATTCAGAAGAGCCAGATGCGCGCGTGGCAGGGCCTCCATAAATTCGGCATGGACGCGGCGAAGCTCCTCGGCGTCCGAAAACATCGGTGGCCGAACCCCATAACTCAGCAGCGTTTCGGCACCGCCGAAACTTCGCCAAGCCTGATAAACATCGGGATTTTTGAGGTATTCGAGCAAAATCTCTTCGTGATTTCCCCGCAACCTTACGATGTCCCAGCCCGGCCGCTCGAGCTGAACCAGACATTCCATTACGCTCTTGGCAGACGGGCCGCGATCGACGTAATCGCCCAAGAAAATAAGTGTATTTGCTGACTGAGGCGCATCGCCCCAGATCCGATCGAGAAGCTTTTCGAGTAAATCGCTGCGGCCGTGAATATCGCCAATGGCGTAGACACAACATCCGTCGGGAACGCGCGGCGGATTACGCCGCGTCCCAATCAATCGCCTCAGCAAGCGCGACATTATTTCCACTGCAGCCAATGGTCAAACCCCACCCGAGACATAACGCAACTCCGAAACAGAAACCAAACCTGTCTTCGATATCCGGGGAAATCTGTCCGTTTGCGGCCATCATAGTTGAAACGATCTCTCGCATTTTAAACAAAGAAACCGAGATTTCTCTTAAATCTCAGAGGCATAACCTAACTCGCTCGAAAATGCCTCGGCCGTACGCTCCTCGCAAGGAGTTGCGTGGGTCGGGTCATGAACAGAGTAATTGTGGGCGCCGCTATAATGGCGGCGGGCCTTCTAGGAGGATGCGCCTCCCAAAGACCGGAGCTTATCCCGGTCGCCTGCGATATGCCGGAGAGTACGGCATACGCGCAGACGCCTGCGGGATTTGCTGGCTTCTGCCTTCGCTTTGCCTCGCAGTGCATCTCCACGCCGGGCAACGCCACCGTCGTCCAACTGACGGACCAGAGCTGGCAAAGCCTCTCGCGAATAAATCGCAAAGTGAATTCCGACATCTGGCCGGAAGAAGATGAAAAACATTATGGGCGCAACGAATACTGGACCATCCCGACCGATGGCCTGGGCGATTGCGACGACTACGCCCTCACCAAGCGCAAGGATCTGATCGACGCCGGCTTCCCCATGCCGGCCCTGCGCCTGGCCGTGGTGTATTCTCCCCAATCGGGACGGCACGCGGTTCTGACCGTCAAAACGGACAAGGGCGACCTTGTCCTCGACAACCTGCGGGACGATATCCTGCCCTGGAATGCTACTGGCTTCACTTGGATCGAGCGGCAAGCCGCATCGGATCCAATGCGGTGGACATCGCTTCAGCCGGTCATGACCGCCGATCTCCGAACCGCCGCCAATGCTACCCAAGGAACACCTCAAGCGAGCACCGGACAGCAGATCCCCGCCGTTTCAAGCGCCAAAAACGGCCTCTAAGCGACGAGTCTCTGTATCGTATGCTACTGCAACGCATGTGCTTTTTTGTGTCGCGTGTTTGAGGCATTGAGTTCACAATTCGGCGGAATCCTCGGCTTTCGCCTGAATATTATCATGCACGTCTAAGACGCATTTCTAATTCTAGCCATGACGCCGAGTGCACCACAGAACAAGCTCAGACGGCACCCCGCTCCGCTACAGCGACGCATGTACAACTAGCTCGCCGGTACGGTCTTGTTCGGTATCCGGCGATTGCCTTCTTGACGCAGCGCCGAATTGGCGATTGGCCCGATTTCTGGCTGCTCGCCTTATCTTTATTGCTACTAATTATCATTTTTAGTTTCATTTCCCCGGTGGGCGTGCTTCCAGGGGAAATCCATAACCGCGCCAGATCGGAACCGGCCTTCTCGACGGGCATCAAAATCGGTTTTGCCTTTGCTGCTCACGCTCGTGCTTCTCTGCCCACATCGGGCGGAAGGCAGTTCGGCACCCGATGAGACCCGCTACGTGCCACCGCCCGCGGGATTCGTCAGCTTCTGCGTCCGGTTTCCAGACCAGTGCGCCACGGATGGAGCAACCGAAGTCATCCTGACCGATGAGCGCTGGCAGGTGCTTGACCACATCAATACGGATGTGAACTGGGCGATCCGGCCGGAGGACGATGAAGCGCACTATGGCCGCCCCGAATACTGGACGATTCCGTCCGACGGCTTTGGCGATTGTGAAGATTATGCGCTCACCAAGCGTCGCGCCCTGCTGGAAGCCGGCTTCCCCTTGCGGGCTCTGCGCATTGCCATCGTGATTTCCGCCCAAAGCGGCCGGCACGCGGTGCTCACCCTCGTCAGCGACAGGGGCGAGTTCGTTCTCGACAATCTCACCGATGAAATACGGGAACGACGCCAAACCGCCTATCTTTGGATCGAGCGGCAAGACGGCGCCAATCCGCGCGCGTGGGTTGCGCTTGAAGCAGGCGGCGGCACCTTCTCACCGTCAACCGTCGGAACCACAAATCATTAGGCAAACGCAATTTTGCAGTTCACCCGTGTTGCCGCCACTAAAGCGACAATGCGTATGCTTCCTCCCGTCTGCTCCTACACGTACGGTCTCGCTTCAGATTCTGCGGGGATAAGACGATATGGAACCGACGACACGGCGAAACGCCTTGAAAGCCACATTGGTCGGCGCCGCCGCAACCGTCCTTCCTACCGCAGACGCGGCACCCAAAGGGAAAGCCGCGCCGATAACGAACCCCCAATGGGCGAGCGGAGTGGAAGGCCAGCGCAAGGCCGATCTCGGCAACGGCTCTTATCGCAACCCGATCGTGCCCGGCGATCATCCCGACCCTACTGTCCTGAAAGACGGCGACGATTACTACATGACGTTTTCGTCGTTCCAGGCCTACCCCGGCGTGGTCATCTGGCACTCGAAAGATCTGGTGAATTGGACACCGATCGGGCCGGCCTTGAAGAAGCCGATCGGTGCGGTGTGGGCTACCGACATCGCCAAGCACAACGGCCGTTATTATATCTACATTCCAGCCGTCACCGATGCGGGTAATGCCATCTACGTGATCCACGCGGACAACATCCGCGGTCCCTGGAGCGATCCTATCGACCTCAAGATTTCGGACTGCATCGATCCCGGACACGCGGTGGGTGAGGACGGGAAGCGCTACCTGTTTCTCAACGGCGTGCGCCGCATCCGTCTCACCGACGACGGCCTCACCACCGACGGACCACTCGAACAGGTCTATAAGCCGTGGGAATATCCTAAGGACTGGGTGGTGGAGATGTTCGCCCCCGAGGGACCGAAAATTCTCCGCCGCGGCGAATGGTTCTACATGATCGCCGCAGTGGGCGGCACCAGCGGCCCGCCGACCAGCCATATGGTCACTGTCGCGCGGTCGAAATCTATCCATGGTCCTTGGGAGAACTGCCCGCACAACCCCATCGTACACACCCAATCGACCGACGAGCCGTGGTGGTCCCGCGGCCACGCCACGATCGTCGAAGGCCCCGGCGGCGACTGGTGGATGATCTATCACGGATACGAGAACGGCTATCGCACGCTGGGACGGCAGCCTTTGCTCGAGCCCATCGAGTGGACCAAAGACGGCTGGCCGCGCGCCAAAGGAGGTATTCTGGCGACACCCCTCGCCAAGCCGAAGGGCGGCCGCACCAGCACCGCCGGATTTGCACTGTCGGACGACTTTTCGACCAACAAACTCGGCATGCAGTGGGGATTCTATGCGCCGGCGGCGGATGAAACGGAGCGAGCCCGCTATGAGAACGGCAGCTTGATTGTCCGGGCGAAAGGATCATCTCCGGCCGATTGCTCGCCGCTCACATGCGTTGTCGGCGATCACAGCTACGAAGCCACCGTTACGCTCGAAATGACCGAGGGAGCGCAAGGCGGGCTGGCATTGTTCTACGACCATCGCGGCTTTGTCGGCATCGGGTTCGGTGACGGCAAGATGTTCACGTACAACAATGGGCAAGAGCAAGCCTGGATGCGGCAGCCGCTCGCGGCCAATCCGGTCCGCATCAAGGTGACCAACCGGGAAAACATCGTCACCTTCCACTACTCCATTGACGGAAAGACCTGGATCCAGCATCCGTGGCAGATGGAAGTCTCTGGCTATCACCACAACGTCTTCAACGGCTTCATGAGCTTGCGCATAGCACTGTTCAGTGCCGGAAAAGGCGAGGTGCGCACGCGCGACTTCACCTATCGCGGCCTGGGTGGGTGAGGTCCCGGGTGCAAACCTGAAAGCCCTCCTTGCGATAGAGCGGAGGCGTTCTTCGGGATTTCCTTTTTAATGCGATAAGGAGCCCGGCTCTTGCTGTGCTCGCATCGGCGACAAAGGCGCGGAACCTGCCTCCGCGTTTAAGAACATCACTGCAACTATCTCGCGACAGGTACCAATAGCATTCCAACGCTAAATGGCAGAAGTGTGAGATGCGCTCGGCCCATCGGGAGCGCGCGATGATTGGCGACTGGACGTATTTATGCGAGATGTGAGACGTTCCCGGCGACTGGCAAGCGCGTGTCTCCATTGACGCCGGTGCCCTTGCCCGCGGTGTCGAGAAGATCGAGGAACGGCTTGACGAGGTCGATCGGCATCGGAAAAATCACCGTCGAATTCTGTTCGGCACCGATCTCCGCCAGGGTCTGAAGGTAGCGCAGCTGCATCGCGGCCGGAATGCTTCCAAGAATCTTGGCGGCGTTGACAAGAGTCTGCGATGCCTGGAACTCAGCTTCGGCGTGAATGACCTTGGCGCGCCGGTCACGTTCGGCCTCGGCCTGTTTGGCGATGGCGCGCACCATGTTCTCGGTGAGTTCGACGGTCCGGATCTCGACATTGCTCACCTTGATGCCCCAGGTTTCGGTCTGCGCATCCAGGATGCCTTGGACATCGACGCTGAGCTTCTTGCGCTCCGAAAGCATTTCATCGAGCTCGTGCTGCCCGAGCACGGCGCGCAGCGTGGTTTGCGCGAGCATATCCGTCGCGGGAAGAAAGTGTTGGACTTGGATGATCGCTCGTTCCGGATCGACGACGCGGAAGTAGAGCACTGCGTCGACCTTCATCGACACGTTATCGCGCGAGATCACATCCTGGCTCGGTATCTCGATCACCTGCACCCGCAGGTCCACGCGTACCATTTCCTGGATGAAAGGAATGAGGATTACCAGACCGGGGCCCTTGACCTTTTCAAAACGCCCAAGCGTGAAGACCACCGCGCGCTCATATTCACGCAGGATCTTTATGCTCGTCGTGGCCAATATGATCACGATGACCACGACTGCCGGGATCAAGAACGCACTTGATAAAAGCATGGTGTTGCTCCCTTCAGAGCGCGAAATTGTAGAAGGCCTCTTCGGCCGCTAGCTGTCGCACACTGAGACAAGAAAATACTCGGCGCGGGCGCCGTCATTTACCTCAACGGGTCCGCGCCGATCGGTGGCGAATTCCGATCGGCGGAGGACCTGGACGCTAAGCCACATTTTCCGCTTAGCGCCACCCAGCCGAGGCTAGTTCGGCGGGTTCTGCTCGCCCTTGGTCTCGTGCTTGGTCTTTTTGGCCTCGTCAGTGCCTGCTGGCGGGGAACCGCTTTCGGTCGCCGCAGGCCGTGTGTGGGTGACCGGCACCGGGCGTTCCATTTTGTGTTCCGTTGGATGTACCACCGGCGCTGCTGCCGGCGCGCTAACCGGCGCGGTAACCGGCGGAGGTGCCTTATGCTCCAGCAGCGGCTTCTGCACTGGTTCGACTGCCGGCCTTACCACGGGCTGGGTTACCGGATGCGCCGGCGGTGCAATACCGTCACCAACCGCATGAGCGCGTGCCTTTCCCGTGATGTCAGTGGGCGCGCCGGTCGCGCCCGTCATATGGTCCGGCATACGTCTGTCATGCATGTTGCCGGTCTCGGATGCCCTGCCTCCGTCCATGGTCGATGGCGTGGGACCCTTGCCTGGTCCCGTCGTTTTGACCGGGCTCGGCATTGTGGCCGGACTCGCGGTGGCGGCCGGACCCGTGACAGGTTGAGTCTTGCCGGCGTGCCCACCAATCTGGCTACCGGCCTCGGGTGCGTGACCGCCAACTACCGGGTGACCAGCATTCGGCCCCATCATTGTACCGGACCCCGTTGGGGTTGTGACGGGAGCAGCGCTTGCCGGCTTTGGCGGCAATCCTTTTGGTCCGCTCGTTGGTGTAACGGCCGTTCCGCCCGGTGTTGCACCGGCTGGACCCGCACGCAATTGCCCGTGAAATTGCGTGGTTGCCGCGGGAGTCGCGATCGTTGCCTTTGTGAAGACATGCGGCGTAAGCCTGCCGGCACCTGCACCCGGCTTGTCGGCCAAACCGGGCGTGCCGCCCGCATGGCGTGCGGGCGCATGATCGGAAAGCTTGTCGATCACGGCCGGCGGAGGTGGCGGTGCCGAGTTCGCTACGCCGGTTCCGTGCGGTGCGCGGTTGAATTCCCGCACGCGGTATTTCTGTCCGTCATCGACCGTCGCCACCGAATTGGAACGCTTGAATACCGCCGCAGCCGCAACCGGAACGATGGCTTGCCCCCTCGCCCGTTCGACCGCGTGAACATCGACGCTGCGGTTCACCATGTAGTTGTTGACCACGGTATAGTTCGTGATGTTCGTGGTCTGCCGAATGCTGGTGACGGCGCGGTCCCGAGTATAGGCGACATGCCGATAGTCGCGATCGGCCATATGACCGGTATCGACAAAGGTCCAGTTCGCTGCAAAACGCCGCTGATCATAATCCCGACCATACCAGCGCGAATAACCGTAGTAGTCCGACGTGTTGTTCCAACTGGCGGATATTCCACCAAACGAAATGCCGACGAAGGCTTCGCCTCGTCCACCAAGGAATCCATCGTCAGGAGGCATCGGCATCCAGCCCACCGACTGCCGGTTCGAACGCCACACCACCCAACCGGGGCTCCAGGAATAGCCGGGGATCCACATCCAGCCGTCGTAGGGATCGTCGACCCAGCGACCATAGTGGAACGCTATGTCACCCCAATCGTAGTCCGAAGCCCATGTCCAGCCATAAGCGCCGGTATAGACCCAACGGCCGCCGCTATAGTAGGGGCGAAAATCGTCGCTCACATCTGCAGGCTGCCAAACCAGCCCCCAGCGGTCGCTATAAACCCAGTCGCCATATCGCGCCAACTGATGGTGAAAGCTGTCGAAGCTGACATCCCAGCGCTCCTGCGCTTGGGCAGGAACAGCGGCAGCAAATGGAAAAACGCCAACCGTGAGAACGCTTGCCAGTAGCCTGGCCCGCAGGATTCGGCGCATATCTTTGTCTCCCAAAAGCTCGCGTGTTCAATGCGAGCGGATGCAACATATCTCCAGCGATATCGGAACCGTGACTGCATGGACGCAAACGCCGCTGCGCATCGCAAAGTCTTGATGAATGTATCGCCATGAAGCCGCCACGACGTGGACTGCTCATCGCCGATACCGTCAATCCAGACAGCAAAATCGGTTCGGACTCCGTGTTGCGGCAACATCGTAGCAAGCCGCGAAACAGCTAAGGTAGGGTCGGAATCTACTCAGCATTCGCACGCCAGCGGCGTCCACACCCGGTGCTGCGCCGTTGCGGAAAAAGGCCGCCGACCGGGGGGTATGAAGGCCGGCGGCCTACGTGGCCCGATCAACGAGCGCATTGAGGGAGTTCCGCGCAGGGATCACCAGATAATTGGCTGATGGCCAGTATTGCACTCTAGCCCAACGGCCACTTCACCGGGCAGGCTCGGAATATACTCAAGTGAACGTGCCCGGCAGTCAGCGGCGTTACCGCCAAGCCCCAGCCCGATCGACAGCGTGGCCGTGTCGAGCGTCTCTCCCAGTCGTGCGCTGCCCCAATTCGCGATTGGCGCAAAGCCGCCGCCGGCATGAGTACATTCCGGTCCTGCCGTGCTGCAAACAGCGAGGCTATAGATATCGTTCAGTGCCTCATGTTTACGCGGCGGCGCCAGAACCGACGCCCGCTTCGGCGAGCACCGCAACCACAAAGGAACATACGATGAATTGGGATCAAGTCGAAGGCAGCTGGAAAATGCAAAAGGGCAAGATCATGTCGAAGTGGGGCAAGCTGACCGACGACGACATCGAATCCATCAAAGGCAAGCGAACCGAACTGCTCGGTCTCATTCAGTCTCGATACGGCCGCGCCAAGAATGAGGCCGAACTCGAAATCGACAAGTGGGTCGAGCTGCTCAGCTAACAACTTGCCCGGAGCCACTATTTCCGATCAAGAGAACGAACGCATGGTCATCGAGGCGCGGCCCGAACGGCTGAGTAGATTCCGGTCCTTTCCGACTGAATCCAGCGATGGCAGTGTCTTCAAACCGCTGTCGTATCGCGCTTGCTTGGCGCAGGTGGCAGCTAGCTGAGGATTCCAACATGCGTAGACTCTTGAAAGGCGCGGCAATTGCGCTCGTTCTGGCCGGCGCGACGTTTGCAACCACCGGCACATCAAATGCCGAGGGCTTTGCTATCACCACATCCGACCACGGCCGCGATCATCGCAATACCAGCGTTTCGGTCGATTTTGGTAATGTCGCTTACGGGTATCGGGACGGGTATTGGGACAATAGCCATCGCTGGCACAACTGGCGCAACAGCCGCGAGCACCGTGACTATCGCGATCACCATCGTGACAGCTATCGAAGCGGGTATCACGATCGCTACAGCGGTCAAGGCTGGATGGGCGACGATCGTTCCGTCACGAGCGTTTCCTTCGATTTTGGTGACGTCGCTTACGGGTATCGGGATGGATATTGGGACAATAGCCATCGCTGGCACAACTGGCGCAACCGTAACGACCACGACAATTATCGCAACCATCAGGGCAACCATTACCGCAACGGGAACCACGATCGCTACCGCGGCCACGGTTGGCAGAGAAACTAGGCCCGTCACATGGTGTCCAACGTCATGGCGATGTTTCCCTTGATGGGCCGCAGCACCATCGACCGGCACGCACCGAGATCAGAGGCAGGACGTCCCCTGCCCCTGTCCCGGTCGGATTACTTCGCGGGCGGCGCAACAACAACGATTGCGCCCGGTAGGCCGGACCCAGCAGGCAGCGAGCCCACGCGTGGCCATCAGCCATCGCCCTGTCGTCCGAACAGCCTAATCGGTGTACCAGTTGCCATCGTTGTGGCGGCAGGCCGTGCCGGTGCGATTATAGGATTGTCCGTTGCTATATCCCGCTTCCCTGAAATCACGACAGACATTGCCGTTGCGCGAATACTCACGGGTCGGCGTGAAGCTGCCGTAGCTCTGTCCATCGGGGGCGCGCCAGCGATGACGCTGACCGACTCGACCGTTGAAGCCCTGACCGTAGGAGGCCATGGCGACGCGCCGATCGTCGCAATTCATATTGCTCGCAATCGTGTTGCCAACAAGACCGCCGAGAATAACGCCTCCGACAACGGCACCGCCGTTGCCGCGCCCGGCAGAATTGCCGATCAAACCACCGACAACGGCGCCTAATAAGGCACCCGCGGCGGCATTGTTGCTGCAATCCCGACCGTAATAGTATGCCCCTTGCTTATAGCCGACGTCGCGACGATAGGGATCGGGCCGATAACGATCATTGCGGTCGCGGCGGGCATAACCGTCGTCGTAACCGTAGTTGTAGCCGTTACCATAACTGGGTTGATTTCGATCCCCGCGACCATCTTGCGCCGTTGCCGTGCCGGCGCACACTACGATTGCCACCGTGGCGAGCAGCAAGCCCATCCTTTTCGACATCGTTTTGTCCTCAACAGATGCCCGCGTGAGGTTCCAACGGGGAATGGCGCGGGATAGGGGGAGCGCCCAACGTGCTCACTCCCCGCGATAGTATTCGATCGCGCAAACTCCGGTAGCATCGGAAACTACGCAAAGGCGCGCGCAACGCACCTCACGATGACCGATTTCCGAGGCCGTCTGAGTAGATTCCGAATCTCCCATTCCGGCCGTACTCCTCTAGGCTGACTGAAAATTCGGCTGACGGAACGCACGGGTTCAACCTCGCTGCGGTGCATTGATTTTGCCGCAGAGAACAGCGTGGCAAATCGGGATCGAGCAGCCTCGCCCGGCCTGGCCACGATCGATACTTCCGAAGAGGGGGAGAAATCATGAAAACGACCACGTTCGCCTATCTTGCACTGCTCGCTGCGCTCGGTACCTCCGGCGCACAGGCGGCGGACGAACCCAGGCCCGAAAAAGGCACTCTGGGCATCCTTTTCGAGAACGACTGGTTCAACAATGCCGACCACAACTATACCAACGGCATCGAGATCACCTACACAACGGCGCCACAAGACACGCCTGAGTGGCTCGTCGACACGGCACACTGGCTGCCATTCTTCACCGCGACAAGCGACGTACGCACGCGTTATGCGCTGGGCCAGACGATGTTCACGCCGCTCGACACAACCCTGGCCAACCCGTCCCTGACGGATCGCCCTTATGCCGGTTTCCTGTTCGGCACCTTCGGCCTTGCCGGCGACAGCGGCACCCATCTGGACCAATTTCAGATCACGATCGGCGTGGTCGGACCGATGTCGATCGCCGGCGATACGCAAAGTTGGCTGCACGGCGCCATCGGCGATGCGAAATCGAAGGGCTGGCACTATCAACTGCGCAACGAACCCGGCCTCATCCTTCAGTATGAGCGCTCCATCAAGCTCATCCCGCCAAAATCGATTCTGGGTCTGATCTTCGATTTTGAACCGCACTACGGCGCAGCGGTCGGCAACGTCTACGACTTCGCTAATATCGGCGCGATGGCGCGTCTGGGCTTCAACCTGCCGGGCGACTACGGCCCAATGCGGATCGATCCGAGCCTGCCGGGGTCGAACTTCTTCGAACCCACGGGAGGAATCAGCGCCTACATCTTTGCCGGCGTCGACGGCCGCGCGATCGGGCGCAACATTTTCCTCGACGGCAACACGTTTGAACACAGCCGCAGCGTGAGCAAGATGAATCTCGTTTACGACTACGATCTCGGCGCTGCGGTCACCTTCCATGCCGTCCGGCTTTCCTATACCTACGTCATCCGCAGCCGCGAGTTCAAAACGCAGCCCGCCATGAGTAAATTCGGCGCGATGGCGCTTTCATTCCGGTTCTAGTGTTTCCGTCGCGTCGATCCCCCTACTGCATTCGGCTCTGCCGAATGAGATTCCGTGGCTCGGCCTCGATCAGGCGCGCCCAACGCCAAGCATCAACCTCACGGCGCACTTCGCGGCCGAGCAACGTCGAAGGCATCAGGGCGGTCTCACATACTTTCTGAGTAGATTCCGTCACTCGCTGTTGCGACTGACATGGCGCATAAATCTATGCCTCAGGCGGACAGCTATTGTCCGCCGTGGGGATCTAGATGAAACAATCGTCGCCACAGAGAACGATCAAACGGCGGACTATCGCGCTCTACGACGTGAGCTATCGCGTCAAATCCTGGGGCCGCCGCGGAATGCTTGTGGGCTGTATCCTCGGCTTTGCCGCCGGGTTGATTTTTCTGGCCACGTCTTTCGCGCCCGGCATTCTCGCATCCCGTATCATCGGCACATTGATCATCACCACGATAGAGGGCGCCGTCATCGCCGGGGCGCTGAGCGCCTGTGCCGCCGCACTTTATGGCAAGGGCGTTCTTCGCGGCAGAGCCGCGCGAATCGATTGCACGCATTCGACCGCCTACAGGACACCGCAGGCCGACTGGCAGAAACGAGATATCCCCCGCATCTGAGTTGCCGGCCAAATAGGTATGTCCCATTGCGCTTTCCGTGTGCGCTCCGCCTGAGATCGCCAACCCAACGATCACTGCGGAGCTGGCTCCCCTCGCCTTCCGTCAGAAATTGGCCACCGTGCGATGGGGCGGTCGGTCAGCGTTGGTTACGAGCGCGCCAGTGGCGTTTCGATCATGGAGACGGCGGGTCTGTCCTCGGCGCCGCGTCATTCGCTAAAGCGCGGTCCAGTTCGCCGGGGTCGACCGGCATGTACTCCGTCAAGCCGTTGTAGGTGAGCGGCATCGTGGTCGAAACACGCTTCCAGGCCGAGAACGACACAGCCTCGATCAACTCCTCCAGAGTGTCGATACGATAGACGCCTGGCGGTTGCACATGGTCAAATCCGCTCAATCGGAATGACCGGAAAAAGGTGACCTGCTTACTGCTGGTGCGCGATAGCATGTATTCCTCCGTCCGTTAGGCCTGATAACAGGATGGGATGGGCGGCGAAGCAGGCGAAATTCGCCGCTCCGCCACCGCTCTCCACTCCGGCGCTTCATTTGCCCAAGTCACACACACGTGGCGCGGTTGGCGCCATGGCGCGTGAGGGCCCGCGCCGGAATACTCTTCCGTCGGATTCCGACGGGACCACCAACTTCTATCTCACGACCTGTTCCTTCGTGGTCCGGACGAGGCGCCATTACCAAGGCACTAGATCCTTCCCATAAGCACCAGGACGAGAACGATGACGAGGACGAGGCCCAACCCACCGCTTGGGCCGTAGCCCCAACTCGAACTATGCCGCCAAGTCGGCAAGGCGCCGACCAAGAACAGCACCAGAAGTATCACAAGAATTGTGCCCAAGGTCATGGCCTCAACTCCCTATAGGGCACGCCGGAAACAACCATCTCCGATCGCACCTTCGACCGAGGTCAGAGGCAGTGCCCTGCCTCTGCCTCAGCCGTGTTCCGAATTACTTCGTCGGCGGTACTACAACGACGGTAGTGCCATCGCCCGATCCGGTATTGCCTTTGGCGCCTTTGGTGCCCTTGGTGCCTTTGTCTCCTTTGGCACCGGTATCGCCGGTGGCGCCCTGCACGCCCGTTGCACCGGTGTCGCCGGTCGCACCCGCGCCGCCGGTGGCACCTGTGTCGCCGGTTGTGCCTTGCGCACCAGTGTATCCAGTGTTGCCTTGATTACCCGTCGCGCCCTGCGCGCCGGTATATCCCGTGTTGCCGGTGTTCCCTTGCGGACCGGAGGGCCCCATCGGGCCGGTGCAGGCCGCCAACGCGAGCGCGGAAATCATCACAACCAATGGCATCGAGTATTTCATAACGGTATCCTTTTCGAGTGATGCACGGCAAAGAATGCCGGATCACCGTCAGTCTATTGATGGCGTAGTGGTCCCGGCAGCCTCGGAATCTACTCAAACTCCGCAGCCGGACTAATCCTGTCGCCAGCCGTCGCCACCGTCGCGGTCATGGTTCCAGTCGCGATACTTAGCGGCTTTCAAGGCTCGGTAATTGCGGTGTTCGCGATCATCGTTCCAACGATGCCAGCGACGCATGCGATCCCAGTATCCATCGCGATAGGCATAGGCGACGCCGCCGACGCTGGACACACGTCTGCCGGCCGGCCAGCCATCGACTACCGTCACGGTGGCGTGATCCCAGTCCCGGAATGTGCCGGCATGGTTGTCGTGGTAGTTACGGATGTCGCGTTCGTTGTCCCAGCGGCGCCATTGGCCGGCGGTGTCCCAGTATCCGTCGCGATATCCGGATCTGATGTCACTCGATACGGCGTAACCATGACGGCCGGAACCTTGCGCGCCGACCGCCATAGCAGAAGCCAGCGTCACGCCGACAAGCGACAGAATAGTCGTAAAGCTCTTCAAAAATGCTCTCACAAAAAAACCTCTGGTGTAGCCGCAGCTTACGAAAGGACACACGGCAGTTTGCAGGACCGAGGCTCTCCAGCCCCGCACATAATGCGAGGATTTCAAGTCCGGTCGTTGGCGGAATGACTTGAGATGGTGATGGAAATGAAAATTGCAATAGCCGATCTCGTACTGGGGCCGAGATCCGCCTTGCATATGACCGTCAGCAGCGCCGACGATCGCGATTATCGAACGGGGATGTCCGCACGGACCGCGACGATCCGTGCGGCAGTCCCGGCAATCTCGTAGTCATGCCCGGTTGGAGCATGGCCGATCGTTGCCTAATCCGTGTACCAGTTGCCGTCGTTGTGGCGGCAGGCCGTTCCAGTGCGATTGTAGGAACGCCTGTTGCTGTATCCCGACTCTCTGAAATCGCGGCAAGTGTTGCCATCGCGCCTGAACTCGCGTGTTGGCGTGAAATAGCCGTAGCCGCCGCTCCGGTTGCGCCAGTTGTGGCGTTCGCCAACGCGGCCTTCAAATCCCACGCTATAGGAGTTCATGGCCATGCGGCGGTCGTCGCAGTTCATGTTGCTTGAGATCGCGTTACCCGCGAGACCGCCGAGGATGACGCCGCCGACGACAGCGCCGCCGTCGCCGTGGCTCACTCCGCTGCCGATCAATCCGCCGGCAACGGCACCCATGATCGTGCCGGCGGCAGTATTGCCGGAACAGTCCTTGCCGTAATAGTAGGTCCCGCGCTCATAGCGGGTTTCGTGCCGATAGGGGTCGGACCTGTAGCGGTCGTTGCGGTCGCGGCGGGCATAGCCGTCGTCGTAACCGTAGTTGTAGCCGTTGCCGTAGTAGGGCTGGTTGGGATCGGCGCGGTCGTTCTGGCGGCCGTTGTCGCGGTCATTCCAGCCGGAATTATTCCGACCACTATTCTGCTGGTCGTGGTCGTAAGGGTCTGCGTTTGCCGCGCCGGTACCAAACACGATCGCCGCCGTGGCGAGCAACATGCTCATCCTGTTCAACATCGAATTATCCTCGAGAAATGCCTGCGCAAGGTTCCGAAGGGAAATAGCGCCGGATAGGGAAAGCGCCCGAAGCGCTCACTCGCGAAGACAATACCCCGAAGAGGCGGGCGGCAGCAGCGCCGGAAACTACTCAATCGCGTTCCCGCACGCGAGAATGCGCCGCCCCCGTTTGCCGCGACGAAAATCAGTTTGGGGAGGTCAGCGTAACGTATATGGCGACAGGCCGGCCGGGATTGCGCTGCGCGATCGCATTCAAGGTCGAAGCGATATCTCCGAGGGTTACCGAGCCCGAAAGACGAAATGATGACGTCTTGTCGGGGTAGAGAATCTTGATGCGCGTGCCGCCCAACCGTTCCACCGGATATTGTTGCATCGAATCCTCCGCCATTTGTTCGTCGGTCTGCCGCGCGATCACCGATCAAAGGGAGTGCTTGCTGCAGCGGACCGATCGGGTGGCCCGAAGGCCACGCGCGAACATAACGGCATACGGGCCCGACCGACGAGGTTCGGAATTTACCTAGATCTCTTTGCGTCCCTGCCGGCTTCCGCCCGAAGGCTCATTGTCGGCAGACTGCGAGGCCGCGGCTACCGCCAGCCGTGCCAGCGCCGGGAGCGATTTCGCGCCGGTCTTCTTCATGATCGCGGCGCGATGGTTCTCGACTGTGCGCTGGCTGACGCCGAGATCCGCGGCAATGTTCTTGCTGGGATGGCCTGCAAGAACCATCTCCATGATCTGGATCTGACGCGGTGTGAGACCCTCCAGGTGATGCGCGGCTTCCTCTCGCCAGGCGGACAGCTTCGACGTATCCTTGGAGTGCTCCAATGCGCGCTTAACGCTGGCGATCAGGTCGCCGGCGCTGATCGGCTTTTCGAGGAAGTCCAGCGCACCCGCCTTCATGGCCTTCACCGCGATCGGTACGTCGCTGTTGCCGGTGATCATGATGGCCGGAAGGCTATGGCCCGCGCCGTGGAGCCGGTCCAGCAATTCAAGCCCGCTAAGTCCGGGCAGGTAGGCGTCTATCAGAAGGCAACCTTCGCGGGCAGGACGATAGGCCCGGAGAAATTCCTCCGCATCGGCATAATCCTCGACGGTCATGCCCTCCCCCTCGAAGGCGGTGCGGACCCCGTCGCGAATGTTGGCGTCGTCGTCGACAATGTAGACGACAGGTTTTCCAGGAGCACTCGGCGCTGCCACCTGATGCGCGATATGCGCTGGCATTTCCGCCGCCGGCAGCCTGCGCCGGATGGCCGCCGTCAGCTCCATGAGTTTCACCGGCTTGTTGAGCTGCAGGTATTTCCGCTTTGCGATGTCCCGCAATGTGCTCGTCGAAATGTCGCCGGTAAGAATAATGACGGCAATCTCGCGCTGAAGATTTTCCTGCAGTTTCGCCGCCACCTGGAGACCGTTCATGCCATTGGGAAGATTGAAGTCGGCCAGGACGAGGTCAGGCTTGGCCGCCCCGCATGCGACAAGATCGAGCGCCGCGACTCCGTCGGGAGCCGCCGTCGTGACGAAGCCCTCGTCCTTGAGCGTCAGCTCAAGCAGCTCGCGCACCTCGGGATCGTCCTCGATCACCAAGATCGAGCCGGAGCGGCGTGCGCCCTCGGCCGCCAAACTCTGTATCGCCGGCTGTGAGAGATCGGGCGGCGCGATCTTCTTGCCCAGCGGAAGCGTGATTTCGATGGAAAACATGGAGCCCTTGCCCGGCCACGACTGGACGCGCACCGGATGCCCCAGCAGGTTTCCCAGCCGCTGCACGATGGAAAGACCGAGGCCGAGGCCGCGGCTGCGCTCGCGGGCGTCGTTGTCGAGCTGATGATACTCCGCGAAGATCGCCTGCAGTTCGTCATCGGGAATGCCGATGCCGGTATCCCAAATCTCGATGCAGAGCTTGCCTCCACACCGGCGGCAGCCGAGCAGCACCTTGCCGCGGGGGGTGAATTTCATCGCGTTGGACAGCAGGTTACGGATCATCTGCTCGAGCAGGCGCGGATCGGTGTAAATCGACAGATCACATGGAACGACGCGCAGCGACACACCCTTGGCCTGTGCGAGGTAGGAGAATTCGTCCCTCAACCGCTCGAACAGATCATTGACCGGAAACGTGGTGGGCTCGGCGCGAACCGTTCCGGCGTCGATCTGGTTGATGTCCAGCAGCGTGTTCAGCATGCTCGACACGGCCGTCAGGACCTGGTCGAACCTGGCAACCAGCTTCTGCGCCACAGGCCCTTCCGCCGTTTTCGCCAATTGTCCCTGAAGCAATGCCAGCGTCTGAAGCGGTTGGCGCAAATCGTGGCTCGCGACGGCCAGGAAGCGAGACTTGGCGATGCTGGCCTGTTCCGCTTGTGCCTTGGCGGCCTGGAGCGCCTCCGCTACCCGCCGGCGCTCGGTCGAGTCGACAAACGTGATGATGACGCCTTCGACCACATTGTCCTTGGTGCGGTAAGGCAATACGCGGCGAACGTACCAGGCGCCGCTCTGCGCTTCGATCTCCCGCTCGATCGGTTCGAACGTCTTCAGGACGGTTTGCGCATCGCTCAGCAGCGCACTATCGGCGGCCAACGAACTCAAGTCGGCCAACGGCCGCCCGACGTCGCCGGGAAGAACGCGAAACAGGAGCTTGGTGGCTGGCGTGAAAAACCGAATGGCGAGTTTGGTATCGAGGAAAAGCGTCGCCACATTCGTGCTGTAGAGAACGTTCTGCAGGTCGTCCGATGTCCGGCGCTGCAGTTCCAGTGTTTCCTGAAGCTGGGTATTGAGCGCCGTCAGTTCCTCGTTGAGCGACTGCAGCTCCTCCTTGGACGCCAGCAACTCCTCGTTGGTCGATTGGAATTCCTCGTTGACCGACAAGGCTTCTTCATTGATGGCGTTCTGTTCCTGAACCGAGAGCTCCAGGTTGCGAGCGGCGCCGTCGAGTTCCTTTCGCACCGCCTGCAGTTCGTGCTCCAGTTCGGCAACGCGTGAAACCTCTCTGGTCGGAACCCGCGCGCCCGGTTTGCGTTTGTCTTTGGGTTCGTCGACGAAACAGATGAGCAGCAGCTTCTCGGTCTCATACGTGACCGACTGCACGACGATGTTGAAAGGTGTCACGCCGGCGCGCAGCGAACCGCCGGGAACCACAATCCGGCTGTTTTCCTGGGCGGCCAGCTTGATGGCAGACCGCAGCTTGGTGCGCAGGTCGGCGCGTGTCATGGTGAGAAGATCGAGCGTGGGGAAACCGGGCGCCAGGTGCAGGTACTTGTCGACAGGCCCCAGCGAGTAGAGGCACTCGAACTTCTCGTTAATCAACACCGCTGCCGGGGCGTAGGCCTCCATCACCAGCCGGCGGCACAATTCCGCGATCGCGGTTTGACGCGACATCACCGGTTTCTGTCTCGGGGCTGAGGGAAGAATCGTGTGAGGACTGAAAGTCTGCGCCAAAACGGGATCGTCCGGCTGGCTCAGACCGACGTGTCGATAAACGCGCTCCGTCTTCGAGACGATCGCAAAATGGCTGCTGTCACCCGCGACGGATTCCGAATTACCGAGCAGGAGAATGCCGCCGTCGCGCAATGCGAAATGGAAGCGCGCCAAGGCTCGCTTCTGGGCATCCGGTCCCAGATAGATCAAAAGATTGCGGCACGAAACCATGTCCAGACGCGAAAACGGCGGATCGGCGAGGACGTCCTGTACGGTGAAAACGACGGCCGCGCGCAAATCGGGCGACACTCTGTAGCTGCGACCCTCCTTCACAAAAAAGCGGGCAAGCCGCTCCGGCGAGATTTCGGCGGCAATCGTTCCAGGATAGAGCGCGTCCCGTGCCGTAGCGATTGCGTCGGGATCGATGTCGGACGCGAAGACCTGAAGCCTGATCTCCCGCTTGGCCGCGGCGATCTGCTCGCGAAACAGGATGGCGAGCGAATAGGCTTCTTCGCCCGAACTGCATCCCGCGATCCAGATGCGCAAAGGCCGATCTTCGGGGTGGTTTCGGATCAGGCCGGGGATGACTTTCTCGGCCAGGAGATCGAAGACCTTGGGATCACGGAAAAAACTCGTGACGTTGATGAGCAGATCCTTGGCGAGAAGGTCGAGTTCTTTGGCATCCTTGTGCAGCAGCTTGAGATAGTTGCCGATGCCGCCTGTTCCGCCGCCCGTCATCGCCATGCGGCGTTCGATCCGGCGCTGCAATGTACCGGTCTTGTACAATGAGAAGTCGTGTGCGGTTTTGGTCCGCAGAAGGTCGATGATCTCGGGCAACCTGTCGGCGGTGCCTTCCTGCGCGCTCGCCTCCCCATGCGGTCCGGGCCCGATCTGCTTGGCGTTTTTGATCAGCGCACCGGGAATTTGCTCCACCGCCAGTACGACGTCCACGGCGCCGGTGGCAATGGCGCTGCTCGGCATTCCGTCGTAACCCGCATCACTCGGGTCTTGGGCGATGACGAATCCGCCTTTTTCCTTGACGGACTTCAGCCCAAGGCTGCCGTCGGCTCCCGTTCCCGACAGAACCACGCACACCGCGCGCTTGCCGCAATCCCGAGCCAACGAATGCAGCAAGTAATCGAACGGCAGCCGCGCCCCGTGCCGTGCCCTGGGTGGCGTGAGGAGCAAAGTGCCGTTGGCGACCGAGAGATACACGCCTGGCGGAATGACATAGACGTGATCGCGCTCGATCCGCATTCCAGTCACCGCCTGCTGCACGAACATGGGAGTGCTGGCGGTCAGCAGATCCACCATCATGCTTTCGTGGTTCGGATCGAGGTGCTGGACGAGGATAAAGGCCATGCCTGAGCCGGCCGGCAGCGCACCGAGGAACTTCCGGAACGCGTCAAGGCCACCCGCAGAGGCGCCAATCGCCACCACCGGAAAATCGCCGGAGGTAGGGCGAACACGCCGCGTCGGTCGTGATTTCGACCGCGCACGGGCCACTTTGGCCTTTTGCGGACGGCGCTTGGGCATTTGGTGATTTCTCAAAACCCTGCTTCGAAGCGCGAAGCAATGTTCCACAATAGCATGCCTTTCTGCCGCGGCGATACTGGCGGGCCCTCTGAAACCGGCCATCCGAGCCGATTTTGGCGCCATCCCGTCGCACTCGCATCTCCAGGGTGCAGTCGGCAAACGCTTGATTAGGGTCACTAACTTTGCAGCGCTCAAGAGACGCGGCCAGACATTCGAGAGACAACATGGCGGCCGGCGAAGCGCCGTTCGAAGCGGATACGGCGTAGAGGCGGATTACTCCAATCCAACCCGCCTGAGTAGTTTCCGAACCTTCCCGCGCCTTACCACGCCGTGCAGCTTGTCGGTGCATACTAACCAACCCACCGTTACGGCACGTTCGCTGCATCAGAGGAGAACACCATTGATTGGAGCCCCATTCCAACTTGCCGCCGAACGTGCCTGGAAGCACCGCTTTGCACAAACCCTCTATGAGGCCTTCTGCGAGAGCGGGCTGGACCGGGCGGCAGCACTTGCAGACGCCTACGCGCATGCCGACGCACAGTACCTGGTTCGCGGAGAGCTAAGCCCCGAAAACGAGGCAAGATCGTCGTTACTCTGGATACAGAGCGATGAGGTACAACCGCGCGCCGCCAACACGGACGATGCCACGCCCGCGAACAACCCGCACAACGGCGCCCATCACATCGAAATCGCTAAGACCGATACAACGGACTAGCACGGGTCCCGGACGTTGCGACATCGACCACCAGCTTTGGCTCGTCGAGTCCCACGCCGAACCGAGGTGAGTTGCGCCTCACGCCCTGAGTAGATTCCGACCCTGAGCGGCCGACCCGTGCAGGACTACATTCGTCATTTGCAGGTGGCCAAGCCGCTCGCGGCCCCATTTCCTTCAAAACAGGATCAGAAAAATGATGAACCTCCGAACCGTTCTTCTTGCCACATCGCTCGCCACGGCGTCGCTGATGACCGTGGGCATGACAGCCCCCGCCTCCGCAGCGTCGGAAACCGATCTCAACAAGGACTCCGATCAGGCGCTGGCGACGCTCTACAAACTGCATCCGTTTGCGGAAACGCTTTCGCACAAAGCCAAGGCCATCCTGGTCTTCCCGAATGTCGTCAAGGCCGGCCTGATCTTCGGCGGCGCGTATGGCGAAGGCGAACTGCTGCAGGGATCGAAGGTCGACAGCTACTACAACACCGTCACCGGATCCTGGGGTCTCCAGGCGGGCGCGCAGTCGTACTCGTACGTCGTGTTTTTGACGAGCAACAAGGCGCTGCGCTACATCCACAAGTCGCATGGCTGGGAAATCGGCGTCGGACCGACCGTGGTCATCGTCGACGAAGGCGTGGCCAAGAACCTTTCCTCGTCGACGCTGAAGGACGATGCCTATGCCTTCATCTTCGGCCAGCAGGGCCTGATGGCCGGCGTCAGCCTCGAAGGCACGAAGATCTCCCGGATCAAACAGAAGACTGCCGGAAATTGAAATCCTGCGGCGCCGTCCTCACAGGGTGGCGCCGCCCGGTTGCCTGCCATGAACGGATGAACGCGGCCCGCCGAAGGCGATGTGGACGCGCGGTGTTCCTTGCTTCCCGAACCGTGCAGATACGGGCGAAGGTGTTCCATGACTGAAACGACGTTTGCTGCCAAGGTCCCCGACAAAGGAACGGAATTTAACACCTTTCTGTACGCAGGCATCGGAGCCGAGGCGAATGGAACCGTACTCAGTGTGCTGTCTGCCATGGCACGGATGAACCTCGACCCCTGGCGAGAGGCCGCGACTTTGGCCGGGCTGCCCGGCAGGGCGGCCGTCAAGAGGCTCACCACCCTGATCGCCGCATTGCCTGGCAGATCGTCAACTCCCGACGAGCGGGAATCGACTGCCGAGCGCTTGGTCAAACTCCTGCCCCAACCCGGCCATCCCGTTCCTGCTCCCCAGCAAAGGAGCTGCGCCAGTCTCCCGCCGTACCTGCTTGGCGTCACCAAAATGTTGTCGGCAAAGGCCGCGATATACATCGTGATGGGGTTGATCGTTCTGGTACTCGGCACCCGGTGGCTCATTGCGGACAAGCCATCGCCCAGCAACACCCAGTCCACGGTATCCGAAGCGGCCGCGAGACCGAATGTGCCGTTGAACCACTGACGATCGGGCCGGGACCACAAGCGGAGCGCATTTCTGAGTAGTTTCCGAAGCTACCGGGCCCGGCGGCTCAGGTTCACACCACGGCGCGCCAATGCTGACGCGGCGCCGACCAAGCCGTCTCGTGTATCGGGCCACTTCAAAAGGACAACCGACCATGAAAGCACTCGTCTATCTCGGGCCGGGAAGGAAGTCTCTCGATGAGCGGCCGAAGCCCGATGTGATGGCGTCTACCGACGCCGTCGTGAAAATCACGAAGACGACCATATGCGGCACCGATCTTCACATCCTGAAAGGTGACGTCGCCAGCTGCTTGCCGGGACGCATCCTTGGGCACGAAGGTGTCGGCATCGTCGACAAGACGGGGCCGGGCGTCACCGCGTTCAAACCGGGCGATCATGTCCTGATCTCCTGCATCAGCGCTTGCGGGCGGTGTGTCTATTGCCGAAAGCAGATGTATTCGCACTGCACGACCGGCGGCTGGATCCTCGGCAACACCATCGACGGAACGCAGGCCGAATTCGTCCGCATTCCGCACGCCGATACGAGCCTCTATCATATTCCCGCCGGCGCGGACGAAGAGGCGTTGGTCATGCTGAGCGACATCCTTCCGACCGGCTTCGAATGCGGCGTGCTCAACGGCATGGTCCAGCCGGGAAACACGGTCGCCATCGTCGGCGCGGGGCCGATCGGGCTTGCTGCGCTGCTCACGGCGCAGTTCTTTTCGCCGGCCCAGATCATCATGATCGACCTTGACGACAATCGGCTGGAAGTCGCCAAGCGGCTGGGCGCCACCGGAACCGTCAACAGCTCCAATGGAAAAGCCTCCGAAACCATCAAGGAGATGACCGGCGGGCTTGGAGTCGACACTGCGATCGAAGCAGTCGGCATTCCCGCCACCTTCCAGTTGTGCCAGGAGATCATCGCGCCCGGTGGCACAATCGCCAATGTCGGCGTTCATGGCAAGAAAGTGGGCCTCCATCTGGAGACACTGTGGGACCGCAACATCACCATCACGACACGGCTGGTGGACACGATCAGCACGCCGATGCTGCTCAAAACCGTCGGGTCTCACAAAATAGACCCAAAACTCCTGATCACCCATCGTTTCAAGCTTGGTCACATTCTCGACGCCTACGAGACGTTCGCGCATGCCGCGGACAACCATGCGCTAAAGGTCGTCATAGAGGCCTGACGATGCGCACGAAGCCCTTGAGCGACACCATACATCCCGCTCCGAATGTGATGCGGCGCCAATTCGCCAGGGTTGCCTGGCATGTCGTGGGCGTGACGGAACATCCCCTCACCTTCATTCTCGCGTGCATCGTTGTGGCGATCTGGGCGATTTCGTCGTTTATCTTTCGCCTGGACGATACATGGCAGACAATGATCGGCACGGCGACGACCATGGGCACGTTCCTGATGGTGTTCCTGGTTCAGAGCACACAGAACCGAAACAGCGCCGCCGTGCAAGCCAAGCTCGACGAACTGATCCGCGCACTCGAGCCAGCCAACAACAAGTTCATCGGGCTTGAACACCGCACCATCCAACACGCGCACGAATTGCATTTGGAAACGGTCGCGGAAGAAATCGCGTCGAAGGCGGCAGGCCTTAACGGCAATCGCGGTTAACCTTCACCGAAGCACACCGCGCCCAGCGACACGGACATGTCGTCGTCTCCCGGCTGCTCTTGCCGGTTCTCTGAACGCAGAAGCGGAAAAGCCGCCGGTCACATGATGCCGCTTTGGGCTGCGCAGAAGACGCAAGCCTTCACGTGTATACGCACACTCGCTCACTTGGCTGTGAGTACATTCCGATCCTGCCGCCATGGCTGCGAGACCCGTATATCTGATGGCGAGGTAGAGACATGAAACGCATCATCCTTCTTGCCGCCTCCGCGGTGTTTGTCGCGGCGTGCGCAGGCTCACAACAAAGCCCGACCGTGTTTGGCTCCAGCGGCACGGCGAAACCTGCCGCTTCTGCCTTTGTTCAGGTCTCTCACAACACACAAGCCGTTCCCGAGAACGCGCCTTGGGCCATCTATCGGGAGTTCAATTTCGACTCTTCGTCGAGTGAAGTCTCGCTTTTGGACACTCCAAAGCTCCGCGAAATCGTCGCTTACGTGGCAAGCAATTCCACTCTCGATATCGGAATCGACGGCACTTTGGGTCGCGACGGGATTAGCCAAGCCGAACGCGACCTCAGTACCCGCCGCGCCGCATCCGTGCGCCGGGCTCTGATGAATACCGGCGCCGGCATAGCATCCTACAAGATCCAAATGGGACCGTTTGGCGACCCCGAGCACAGACGCCCCGGCCAGATCCAAGTCCTGATCGGACCCCGGACCGGATCACCCCAAAGCCCTCTGTAGCGGTCTGGACGCGATAGATCGTTGGCAAGGCACACCCCGAACCGCACATCATTCGAAGGAGAGATGACATGAGACAGGAAACCAGCGAGCAAGCAGGCAGCGATGCACGGATCGAAGAAATGACGCGATTCGGCATCATCTGCGTTCCCGTCGACAACTTCTACTATCGGCAGTTTCACTACACAAATTTGAAAGACGCCGTTGCACAGGCAACGCGCGACAAGGCGCAGATCGCCCACAGCTCTATCGCGGCCGGCCCCGACCGACCGGCCGGTTAACGGGTTGGGATTCCGCTCGCCATGGACATCGGCTCAATCGTCGGCATTCGTCAGGCGCGCCTCGCCTTGTGGAGGTCTCCATGAAACACGTCATCAGCTTCCGTCGCCCAGAACTGCGCCACGTGCTAGCCACGATGACGGTTCCGCCCGAAGGGGATGTGCCGGCGCAAATCCGCCACCTGGAAAGTCTCGGGTACACAATCGTTGCGGTGTCGCCGCCACTCGAGGCCTACGGCCCGCCGCAACCTTCCCGCAAGCCCGAATTGATCGCAGTCTCTGAACCAAGCACTTCGGCTCGGAACGACGCTGAGTAGTTTCCGAAACTGCCTAACGATCGGCGACGGTGACACTCTTGCGCCCGTTTGATCGCAGGCCGGATCAGAACGGCCCGCGGCAATACACATACGCTCCTAAGCGGAAGCAACTCCGCTGTCATTCCGCACCTAGAGAAAAGGAAACTCAGCCATGATCTCCGTCAGGACTCTTGCGCTTTCAAGCGCCTTTCCAGTCAGTTTCGCGTTTTTCCTGCTGACCGCGGGGCCCGCCGTGGCCTCGGAGCGGGATTCCTCCCCCGCCGAGCAGGCACAGACGCAGCAGCTCAATCAGAACATCACCGATGCCAATACGGCCGTCGACAAGCAGAACGCCGAGAACAACGCCGTGTATCAGGAGCAGCAGGCTCGCTATCAAGAGCAACTCGCGGTTTATAAGGCGGGCCAGAAAAACTATCAGGAGCGTGCCGCGACCTACCTGGCGGCGCGCGATCGCTATATTGCCGGCCACGCAGGGTATCACCGTCTCGCGTGGCCTGCCCGCTACGAACAACGCCTCATCGTCGACACCAACGACCTGTTGGGCGCGCGCGTCCACACATCAAACGGCCGCACGGTAGGCCACGTGGCGGAAATCGCGTTGCTGTCCGGTCGCGTCGATGCGTTGCGCGTCACACTCGATAATGACAAAGGCGATGTATGGGTCGAAGCTGCCGATTTGCGTTTTGACGCGGACAAGAAGGTGGTTATGACCAACCTCAACCGCCGGGATTTGTATGTCATGACCCGCGAATCTTATTGAACGAAAGACCTGTCATAACCGCTCGCGTGTACATCTGCGCATTCCTGTTGCAACGGCAAAACCGGCTCGGCGCCTGCTTCGTATTACGTCGACGTGAGTAGATTCCGGGCCTGCCGTGCCTCGTAAGCCTGTCCTACAAATATCATCCGATGCTTCATTCTCGCGCGACGCCATCAGGCGCCCGCCGCACCGGAAGTTATTGAGGAGGTACACCGTGAGCGTGATCTCTCTGCCCAGACGATATGCCCAACCGCGCAGCACGCCCACTCGTGACGTGACGAATAGCGTCAAACGTTGGGGCCGCCGCGGCATCTTCTTTGGCGGTACTTTTGGCATCGCTCTTGGCGCGATATTCGTTGCAATCCCCTTCTCGACAGACGTTCTCGCCTTCGGAGTCCTGGGCACGCTGTTGGTCGGCGCGGTCGAGTGTGCGGTAATTGGCGGCGGGTTTGCCGCGTTAGGTGCGGCGCTTTTCGCCAACGGCGGTGTCTGGAGCAGAACTGCGCAATTCCAGCTCCCTCTGGCGGGGCGCCGCCCCGCAGGCGTCGGCCACCAGGACAGTGACGTTCCCCTTGCTGAGTGGCCGCCTCGCTGGACGTATCCTGTCCAACCAGCCGGGCAGCCTCATCTGCGAGCCCCTGAATAGGTCACGAGCAGGGCGATTTCGTCGACCGATGCCCAGGCGCGTCTCTGCGACTGCAACCGCGACCTCGTCGGAGCCGCCAGTGCGCTTTTACACGATCCGAACCGGCACGATATAGCGTGGGGAACAGCGGCACTTCCCGGCGTCATCAATACCCACCGCCGTCCGCTTCGACTTTGAGTAGTTTCCGAAGGTCGTCGCCACCACATTCCCCCGCTAGACTGCAGAGCATTCGCAGCAACAACGGACGGATGCTTCGTCGGCGGTTCTCGGTGCGAGCCTCCTCAACCGCCCCTGCATCGCGGCAAAACTGACCTCACCGTCATGCGGAATAGGCCATACAGATCAATACACGGAAGCGAGAACTCAATGCCGGCACCACCCGAAACACCCCTCCAAGTCGTCGAACGACTCCGCGCCAAGTTGCGGGAAACGGAAGACATGCTCGTCGTGGCAGAAGAACTTCTGCGCGCGACCGGGCATTCCTGGGAAGACGTAGAACGCGACAAAGCCGCAGGGGACTTCGGCCAGTGCAGCGTGAGAAGCGCGGCGGGACCTTACCGGCTGCTGGTAGAGCAGATCAGCGAACCAGCCCTCACTGTCATGCACAACGGCAGCATAGTATTCTGCAACAGCGCCTTTGCCGACCTTGTGGGTGTACCGCGTGAACGGCTGTCGGGAATCGCAATAGACGAGATTCTGTCCGGCAACGCACCACAGAAATCCGTCGTCGACGAACTCACCAGCGCGGCCCAACGAGAACGGCAATGGAGCTTGCGTACTTCGACTGGAGCGAAATCCGTTTCGCTGTCGTGCCGGTCCGTCAGACTATTCGGCAAAGCCGTCCATAGCCTGGTGGTCAAGCTGGGCGATGTCCCGGCCGCGCATATGCTGGCGCGCACAGACGATCATGCCGGCAGTAGCGGGCACAATGGAACGGGCCAACAGCACCTCCAGCAGTCCGACGGTCACGACTGAACGCGCAATCCTCAAACGACGGGTATACTGTGCCCCACATCATCAGCTTTCGCCGTCCCGGCCAAGTTCGCACAACCACCAAGATGACTATTCCGCAACAGGAAGATCCGCTGGCCTACATACGCCGCCTTGAAAACCTGGGATACAGCATCGTCGAGGTATCGCCGCCCATCGCACAATTCGTTCCGACGCAAAGCCGGGATAGCATCGGTCAGCGCTGCTTTTTCCGGAGCGGTGATGACACGTCGAAACCGAGTAGTCGCTGATCGCTCGTGGCACTTCACAAAATTCCAAGGCCTAGACCTTCCAATAACGCGCGTGCAGTGCGAACGTCATTTTCCCAGTGAGCCGCTCAAGATCGCGCCACATGGGAACGGTAGGTGCCGGCATACAGAATCCGAATGACTCAGAGGTTTGGTAGTGAGGAACACGCCTTGGTGAATCCTTCCATCCACCGCGCCCGCTGAGGCTCGACGGCGTAAGGATTGAGCGTATCCGGGCCGGAGAGATCGACTTGGGCCCGTTCGTTTGCGGACAGATCACGCGCCTTGTTCCAGCCTTCCGCGTAAACGCGGCTAAGGCGATACGCCGAAAGGCTAGTCACGTGTGATTCCTGATCCATAGTCGCAATTCCTCCAGTGACACGTTGACGAACGATGCGGCGAAGTTGCACTCCGCCGCAATTCAACGTTTTCGGCAAGTTGGAGTCTACAACACAACGGCAGGCTTCATCCGACAAATATGCCGTCACCGGCGAGATATAACCATCGTATGTGCCGGTTACAAGCAAATGCCGGGAATCCTGTACTTCGAATGCCCCCGACAGAGTAATGCGATCCTCATGCCGACTAGGGAACACCCCCATGCTTCAGCTAGGCGGACGTGAACTCGGCCTCCTATGAGGCGCCCTGCGCCAATAGTTTCGCTGCTGACACGTCTTCGCTGCATGGAACCAGATACGCCCAAGCTGCAGTTCGGCGACATCGCGCCTGAGTACATTCCGAGCCTGTCGTGCTTGCCCGCATGAGCCTACCTCTCGCACCTCGTAAGTACCGCAAACACCCCGCCGGACAGCGCTGGCTTACCATCGGCAAGAACACAGCTTCCGATCGGTTCCAGAAAGATAGAAAGACCAACATGAGAATCCGCACTTTGGCATTAGCGGGCGCAGCACTGCTCGGGCTCGCAAATTCGGCTTCAGCCGCCGATACCGGCTGGTATATCGGAATTGGCGGTGCTTACAGCATGCCGCAGGCCATTAAATTCCCCACCACGGCTTTCGTCACGGTCAACGGCCAGCCCATTCTTGCCGATCGAGCACAGCCGAAGAACACATGGCGCGGCATCGGCACAATCGGTTATGCTTGGAGCAATCACTTCCGGTTCGAAGTCGAAGGCGGCTACACCGATCCCGATCTCGGATCGCTGAAGCTCGCCGGCGTGAAGTTACCTTTGTCCGACGTCAACGTCCGGCAATTCACGGCCATGGGAAATCTGCTATACGACATGCCGATCTCGGACCGCTGGTACCTCACCGTGGGCGGCGGCGGCGGTTGGAACTGGACCAAGCTGGACCTTGGCGGCGCCGGGATCAAATCCGGGGGGCTCACGTGGCAAGGCATCGGCGGCGTTACCTACAAGCTGAGCAGCGCGGTCGACCTGCAGATGGACTATCGCTATATCACAACCAGTGGGTTGGAAAACTTTGATCCCGGACACCGGGTGAACGTGGCGTCCCACAACGCGATGCTGAGCTTGCGCTGGTACATCGATCAGCCGACGTCCGCTCCTCCTCCGCCACCACCTCCACCGCCTCCGCCGCCCCCACCTCCGCCGATGCCGGTCGCACCACCGCCGGTCACGACCTACATTGTCTTCTTCGACTTCAATAAGGCGGACCTCACGGAAGCCGCCAGGAACATCGTTTCCGATGCCGTCAGGGCAGCCAAGACGAACGGCTTTGTCAAAGTACAAATCGTCGGCCACACCGATACGGTCGGTTCGGACAAGTACAATATGTCGCTGTCTTTGCAGCGCGCCCAGTCGGTGAAGGATGAAATGGTGCGTGAAGGCCTTGACGGAACCGCGATCGGCCTAAGCGGCCGAGGCTTCCAGGACCCGCTCGTTCCGACTGGTCCGGGCGTGCGGGAACCGCAGAACCGGCGTGCTGTCATCGATCTGGGCCGCTAAACCCAGCCCGCGTCCGACGCAGCGGAATATGTACGAGATCCGTGCACTTTTTGCACGGATCTCGGCCGGAACGGGAAACATGCTTGCACTGAAGACGTTGTAGTCAGCCGGCACCCGTAGCAACTCCTGCAAGGACGGAAGTCATCCAATGCGCATTCTAGAAATTGTCGCGGCGTTGATCGTCGCGCTGGTGGCTTTCGTCGTCTTCAAGCTGATCGGATTTGTGCTGCACATCGCACTTATCGGCGCAGCGGCAGGACTGATTATCGGCTTCCTTATAGCCCGCATGGTACGACGGACGTAACGGCCCGCAATCGTTGCGCCGCAAGGAGGAACCGAACTCCTGAGTATATTCCGACGCTCCGAGGAAACTTGGCAAAGCCATAGACTAGGAATGCAGGAGCTCACACTTGCCAGCGTTAGTGTGTGCTGCACTGGTCAAACCACATCGATATTCCCGCGCAAAATGCGCACTCGTTGATACTCGCAGGAGAACCCATGACAACAAAATCCACCACAAAGACCGATACCTCGACAGATAAGCCGGAGAGCATCGACGCCATCGTTCTTCTCGAAAATGACCATGCCGAGGTCAAGACCCAGTTCGACGAGTACGAGGAGCTCGAATCAAAGAGCGAAAAGCAGGCGCTCGCAGACAAAATCTGCATGGCTCTCAAGATCCACGCTCAGATCGAAGAAGAAATTTTCTATCCCGCTGCACGTAAAGCCACAAAAGATACGGATCTGCTGGACGAAGCCACCGTCGAACACGCAAGTGCAAAGATCCTGATCGCAGAAATCGAGGCCATGGAGCCTGACGAGCCGCTCTACGACGCCAAGGTCAAGGTTCTGGGCGAACAAATCAAGCATCACGTGAAGGAAGAAGAAGGAGAACTCTTCCCCGAGATTCGAAAGACTGACCTCGACCTGAAGAAGCTGGGCGCCCGGCTGTCAAAAAGGAAGGTCGAGCTTCTGAGCCAGATGACACCCGAACGCGAATAGTCGTACCGACGAGAACAGCGCCGCGGAACCACAACTGTCGTTGGTTGCCTGGAACGGTGGCGCTCCCTTCTGGAGTTCGCGATATGGGCACGGCAGTACAGCGGCCGTGCATCCTATCTTTTCTCCCCTTTAAGGTCGTGACGACCTCTTCCTTTGCCGCGCGAACGGGATACTGAGAAGCGCAGCAAGGGTCAAAATAGCAACCACGGCCCAGGCGTCATTCATTGCAGCAACGAACGCGGCGCGGTTGACCATGGGTTCGAGGATGCTCTGGGTGACGGCATCGATCGGGCCAGGCGCCCGCTCGGCAAACAACCTCAGCGGAATACCGACAAACTTCGCTGTCGCGACATCGCCAGCCATCAGGCGATGGACAATGGCCTGTGCATGTCCCGGCGCGCGGCCGTAAATGATGCTATCGATCAGCGCAATGCCGATAGCGCCGCCGAGATTGCGCATGAGGTTGAAGAGACCGCTGGCATCCGGAACGGCAGCGGCGTCGAGGTGGCCAAGCGCCAGTCGCGTCGGCGGCAGCAGACAGAACATGATCGCTACGCCGCGGATGACCTGGGGCCAGAACATGCCTGCGAAGTCCGTCTCGGGCGTCTGGAATGCGCTCAGGCCTAATCCGATCGCGAAGAGCGCAAAGCCTGCCGTCGTCAGCAAGCGAGCCCCCATACGCCGTTCGAGAGCGACAGCGAGCGGCGCCGTCGCGAGTTGCGCGATACCCGTTACCAGCATGATCTCGCCGATTTCGAGTGCCTCGTGACCCCGCGCAAAGCCGAGGAACACCGGCATCATATACACGGAACCGAACAAGCCGATACCCAGCACGAAGCTGAGCAAGCTGCCTACCGCGAACATCGGATCGGTCAATGTGCGAAGCTCGACGACCGGTCTGCGGCGGCCGAGCGTGCGGCGAGCAAATGCGACGCCGGCGACGACCGAGACGATCAGCAGGCCGATAACCGTGGGAGACAGCCAGCCACGGTCGGGTGCCTCTTTCAGAGCGATTTCCAACGCCGCCAATGCGACGGCCATGCCGGCGATCGACACGACGTCGAGCGAGCGTGCTTCGCCCAGCATCGGCTTTTCCACCGGCAACAACCACACGGCCCCCAACGCCGCTCCAATCCCCGGCACGACGTTGATGAGGAACAACCAATGCCACGTGTAGGTTTCGGTTATCCAACCGCCGACGATCGGCCCGACGGTGGGCGCCAGCACCGCCAGAACGCCGCCGATCGTCGTGGCGATCCCTTGCAGGCGCGGCGGAAACAGCAGAAACACGGCCGTAAACACTGCCGGGATCAGTGTTCCTCCCGAGAAGCCTTGCACCACACGCCACACCATCAGCATGGAAAAGCTGGTACTGGCGGCACATCCGATGGACGCCGCGGTGAAAACCGAGATCGTGACGACGAACAGCCATCGCATCGTCAAGAGGCGCGTCAGGAAGCCCGTGAGCGGAATCGCGATGACTTCGGCTATAAGATAGGCAGTCTGTATCCAGCTGATCTTGTCGCGTGCAATGCCGAGGGCGCCCTGGATGGTCGGCAGCGAGGTGGCTACCACCTGCACATCGAGGATCGCCATGAACATGCCGACGCACATCATGGCAAAGCCGGCCCAGGTGGCGAGCGGAACCTTATCCTCGTCGCTGTGGAGTATTGGACGCTCCTTTGAGGGCGGCGCTTTCCGCGGTGACACGGATAAAGAGGACTATGCCGTTCAAGATCGAAAACGCCAAGGCATACAACGGCAGATCGAAAACAAGCGGCAAAACTGCGATCTCGCCGATGACGACGACATAGTTGGGGTGCTTCAGGAAGCGGTAGGGACCTCTGTTCACTAGCGAGACGCCCGGCAGGACGATGATGCGGGTGGTCCAGCGTTCGCCCAGAGTGGCCAGCACCCAGATGCGCAGAACCTGGAGCACAGCGAAAAACACCAGCCATGCCCATTGCAGCGGGCGATCCCAGGCGAGCAGCCATAACCCGGCGAGCCACACCGCATGAAACACGACGATGAGGGGATAATGCGCCGCCGCGAATTCGATGGCGCCGCGACCGAGCAACTGGGTCGTATTACGTTTCGCGAGCAACAGCTCCGCCAGCCGTTCCACGGTGACGAAGCCAAGCAGGACGATTGCCGCGATCAAGCCGCTCTCTTCAGCGCGACGCAGCTCGCACTGAACCCCGGTCCCATGGCCGTCATTACGGAGCGCGACGGCAGGCCCGCACGCAAGGTGCGATCGAGCACAAACAGCGCCGTCGGCGCCGACATATTTCCGTACTCGCGAAGCACCTCGCGTTCGTGGTCAAGCCCACCCTGGGGGATATCCAATGCCCTTTCCAGTGCAACGATGACTTTCGTGCCGCCGGGGTGGCAAATAAAGCGGTCCACCTCGTCCATCCGTAACCCGGCGCGTTGGAGAATTCCTGCAACCGCCGGCCCCATATTGGCTTCGGCAAACGACGGGATCGCCTGGGCAAAAATGACTTCGAAGCCCTGCCCGTCCAGATCCCAGCCCATGATATCAAGCGTGTTGGGCCAGGTGTGCTCGCCGGCGGCTTCCACTTCCGCGAGGCCACCTTCTCCGGCCCGCAAGACACAGGCCGCCGCTCCGTCCCCAAACAGGGCGCACGCAACGATGCCCGCCTTGCTGAGCTGGTCCAGGCGAAATGCGAGCGTGCAAAGCTCCACCACGACCAAGAGGACATTGGCCCCCGGCTGCGCCTTGGCAAGACGCGCCGCTATGGCGAAGCCGGAAACGCCGCCCGCACATCCCAGACCGAATATCGGGACACGCTGGATGTCGTCGCGAAATCCCATCTCCTGGGCGGCACGCGCTTCAAGGCTCGGAGTAGCGATACCGGTGGAGGACACCGTGACCACGACATCGACCTCGGCCGCCGTAAGCTGTGCCGCATCAAGCGCCTTGTTCGCGGCATCGACAAAAAGACCGCGCGCAACTTCGAGATAGGTCGCGGTTCTTTCCTTCCAACCATGCGGTTTGGAATACCAATCGATCGGGCGTGCGGCATGGCGCTTGCGAATTCCGGCTGTGAGAAATACCGGAGCCATACGGTCGAAAGCCTCATATCGCTTACCGAACATTTCCCGTGCGGCATCCGCAACATCGTCCTGACGAAGGACGTGCTCCGGAACCGCGGTCGCAAGGGAAATCAGCTTTGCTGTTTGTCTCAATGGACGGCCTCACAATGGAGTACGTGGCGACCGCCGTCGGGCGATACTAAAAATCGCGCCAACCAGTGCTCCGGTGCCGAGCGACAGGGCGAGCAGCGAAAGCGGTCTGGCCCGTACCGACCTTCGTACTGTAGCGAGATTGCCGTCGGTCCAATCCTTCACGTCGTTGGCAACATGGGCTACGGATTCCTCCGCGAGACGATAAGCACCATGCGCAACATCTTCGGCCTTGCGGATCGCGTGGTGCACTCGACTATCTACGATACCTTCAACGTCACCGACAAGCACCTTCATGTCGGTCTCCAATGTTTCGAGCTCCGAACGCAGCGCCCCCAAGCGCCCATCCATGGTCCCATTCTCTCGTGCGTGGTCGGTCATTGCGGATTTCCAATCGTTGATGGTGAATTGACTCAGGTCGACATAGTGGGAATGCACGTTCCCGTACGAGGGTCGGCGAAAACTTTTCCGCGTCACCTGTCCCGGCAAGGACAAAGCCTGTGCAGCCGACAAGACCGCACCGGGGCTTCGCGTATGCACTCGTGCCACAACGTCGGCGTCTTCAGAAATTGTTCCTTTTTACATCGGACGTGAAGCTTCGGAATCTACCCAGTCATTACCGCCGTTCGCAGCTTGAGAGATGAAGATGTTTCCGCGCCGCTCTCGCAGCAATAAGTATAATCCGGACCTGCCCGCCGGCCATACACAAGCATAGATGTATTGTTGTAGGGGGCGAGAAGGTCTCGCCATGCATACTCTGTTTGTCCTCATTACCACCATCGTCATCGCACTCAAAAGTCTATGCGCGATGCTGAACTCACAATTCGAGCAACTTACCGGCCATCCTTTCGGCATGTTCGGCATTGCCGCAGCCGTGGTAACGTCGCTCGTGCTTGCCGTCGGGTGCAGTGTCTGGGCGATCATCGAACGGGCGCGCCGTGGCAATTATCGGGAGCGCGTACAGGCTGTGCTACGCCGATCGCAGACAGCACGTCATTTCCGGGATTCGATCCTGGAATCGCTTCCCGAATCCGTCGTCGTGCTTCGGTCCAGGTCGCAACAAGCGCTCAGCTATGGCGGCGGGAGCGCCCTCCTTCGACAATGTCTCAATGGACCCGACGCCATCCCGTTGGCCGTTGCTATAAACGATCTTTTGAAAAGCGCATCAGGCTTTTCCCTTTCGGTTCGGATATCAAGAAAGCAGCAGATCTTCATTCGCGGTTGTCGCATCGGCCACGGCGCGGCCCTGTTTCTTCGCGGTCAGGAACGCTACGACGCTAAGGAAACCATCGACCACGAAGAGCCGGACGTTATCCGGCTTCCTGTCGCCACGCGCTTGGGCGGCGAGCCCCGCGCTGCCGCTGGGGAAAACGCCGCCAACGTGCGACCGATCCGGGCTTCGCGCCAAAGCGAGATCCGCCCCTACGACAGAATCGCGGGGGCTGCGTGATGTTCGGCGACCGGTCATATCTCCGTTCGACTTGGCGCACGCCTCTTCTACCGGCGAAACGCATACTCGTCATAAACGGCCACACCGATCCAATGAGGGAGCGCTACTGTGCCGACCTTTGCGCGGCATATACCCAAGGTGCGCAATCGGGTGGCCACAAGACGCAGCATATCGATATCGCCGCGCTGCCGGCTCCAGGCGCTGCGAACGGTCACCAATCGTGGTTGCGCAACGAAGCAGCCGAAGTTCTGGAATACCTCTGGTCGACCGATCGCATTTTCATCGCCTTTCCAATGCTGGCGGAGGGACCTCCAACCGCGCTCAAGCTCATCCTGGAAGAATTTCAGCGCTGGCAGGACCGTGAGACGGAGCAGATCGGAGAGCGGCCCCGGCCCAAAGAGACGGATATCGTTGTAACGGCGAATTTTCCGGGCCTTATCTATCGCAACAGTCACGGCGTTCCAGCCGGCGCGTGGTGGACGGTCCTGTCGGGCCTGGATGTTGTCAGAAACATTCTGATCGGAAGTATGGAGTCGATATCGCCGAAAGACAGAGATCGATGGTTACTCGAAGTAAGCCGACGCGGAGCGTCCTCCTGTCCGTACGTTCCAGAAAGAGTAGATCGCCAATGTTCAAATTGATATTCCGCGTAGCGCTCGCATTCGCCGCCGTTTGGATGCTCGCCCCTCATGGATCGGATCCGGGGCTTGCCCAACGGGGTTACGCGACCGTGCAACAATACATGGGCTGGCAAGACACTCCAGACAGCGCGGTCCGCGCGCCACCAAAGCGGCGCGACGCAAATGGCAAGACGGCCAAGGTTACTACGACAGGAGCGCCGTCGAATCCCACGCCAGTGACGCCCGCCAGCCTCCCGTGATGGGCGCCTCCGAAGCAACCGCTCGCCGTGATAACCGGATCATATTAATCGGTCATTTCAGAGCTAAGACAATCACACCTTCGGCCAACCCGAAGATGATCAACGCGTTATGACCTCTTGGAAACCAACCCGAAAAACCGCCGCCGGCTCACCTTATAGCAAGCCTCGCTGATCCACGCGGGGCGAAAGGCGGTGAATTATTCCCGCATCCATTTCGCGATAGCCAGGCGATTGCACAATTCCCACGCACAAAACAAACCAACGGGAAACGTCGCGATGAGGCTAATCCCATACCAGTGCGTATTCACCGTCGCCTCGCCCCACATTTCGGTATGAAGCAGAATTGCGAGAAAATTCAGAACACCAACGCCTACGCCGACCTTGAGTAGACAGGTTGCGATCATGCGATTGTTCCCATTGGCCCCAATCGACGCGGCACGCTGCGGCGGCCGTCGCCGGCGTGGTCAAGATCTCCGCTACAAAACTTGACAGTGTACTAGAGGCTACTCAACGCCGGTCGGTGCAAGATTCGGAATCTACTCAGGCAGCCGATACATGCAGAAGTTTTGACTTGCCGTTTTCGCCCCAAACAAAATCCGACGGCTTGAGCCTATCCATACCAACAGCCAATTGCTGCGCACGGCTGCATGTCGATATCGTTTCTGCACTTAACAAACGACGCCAATCGCGGCTACGCCTGGAAGAGGCACGTTGCGCAGTACGGCTAGCCAGGTGCCGATATAGTCGGCGTAGCGCACGGTGGATTTGATGGGTTGGCTGGCACAGAGAAAGGCACCTGCTATTTCCGCCGTCAATTCTTCGCAGGCATAGCCTTCGCTTCCGCGGCGATTGGCAAAATAGCGGGCAAGACACGAACTATGGCCCATCCGGTGGCCAAGCTCGCAAAACATCGTGCGGTGATAGTTGATAGGATCGAAGAATGTGGTTTGCGGCGCACCTGGATATAATCCGCGGTGCGGTGATGGTAGGCTTCGCCTTCACCCGCGCGGATACCGGCCCCGCTTCCAGCAAATGGAGCAACAAACACGACGGCCTGGAAGAACATACCGCGAACCATTACGAGCGCCAACGGACATAAAAATGAATGTCCTTCAAGGTCTTAATGACCTTGGGCAAGCTTCTGCGAATGATGGCGGGAAGAACTAATGGTGCCCAGGGGCGGAATCGAACCACCGACACGCGGATTTTCAATCCGCTGCTCTACCATCTGAGCTACCTGGGCACAGTGGGGAGGCGTCTTTTAGGCAAGGAGCGCCGTCCTGTCCAGTCGAAGAAGCCAATTTGCCTAAGCACTTCGCCGCGCCCCCCTCCGGCAGGCCGGACAGCCGGGGCGGACCAAATCGGCGGATCAATAATGCAATAAGCGAATCCCCCAAAGCACTTCCGCCGCGGCTCCCGGGGGGCGGGGTCCGCGGCGGAGTGACCCTTCCGGCCCGAAGGCCGGTCGGACCAAACTGGTTGTACTCCTACTTAGATAACCCCGCTGGCGGGATCAAGCGTCTAGAGGTGGTAGTTCAGCTCGAGACCAACCAGCGTCACGCGCATGTTGACGGTACCAGTAAGATTGCCGCGGTAGCTTGCGGCATTGGTCGGCTCAGACATGCTCAACTTGATATTGCCCTTCTCGGCGATCAGGCGCGCAACCGACAGGTCGAGATCTATGTTCTGCGTCACCCGATAGCCAACACCGGCACTCAGCCAGTAACGGCCGCCGTCCGGAATGCCGGGGGTGCGATACTCCGTATCGGTCGGAGTATCGTCGAAGCCCGTGCCGATGCTGAGCCGCCAATCCTCGGTCGGCTTGTATTGCAGGCCCACCGAACCGAACCAGCTGTCGTGATAATTGAACAGCGTGACATCGTCACCCTGCGCCGGATTACCCGAATGGATCGTGAGATTCTTCACGATGCTCCAGCCGGTCCAGTCGGCGCCGACCATCAGCGACCATTGCGAATCGATGTCCCACTTGGCACCGAGCGTCACGACTGGCGGGTTATGAAGCTTGCCCGAGGCCGCGCCGTTCTTGAACATGCCGCTGCCGGCAGAAAATGCCTGGCCGACGGCGTCGAGCGTGAAGTACTCGTTGCCCTTCAGCCGATTGTAGATCGCCGAGCGATAGGAGGCGCCGAACGTCAGGTTCGGAGTCGGCTTCCATTCGGCACCGATGATCCAACCCGTCGCCCAATCCTGCGCGCGCAATTCGACAAAGCCGTCGTTGCCGCCAGGGGTTTGGCCGAGGTTCGGGAACCGAGGCGGAGTGGAATGGTACAAACCGTAGGTGATCGTGCCAATATCGATCGCTTTGGCCAGACGGCCCTTGAGGTATTGAACCTGCAGACCGCCGGCAATCGAGAATTCCGGCGTCAGCTGGTAACCTATGATCGCCATCATGTTGGCCGACTTCACGTCGCTCATAGTGGCGTAATAGCGAGTCACCGACTTGTCGTAGTCGGTGATCATGCCCCACGGGGTCGAGAACTGAAGGCCCATCGCGATCTTGTCCGTCAAGCGGTAACGTACCGCGAGCGACGGGATCAGAGCCGTATTGACGATATCGACCGGATGAGTGTTGCCCGAAACCGGCGTGCCAGCCGCTGTAGTTGCGGTGAAGTCACCCGAGGTTTGCGGCAGAAGGCCGGTATTGGAAACGGCGAAGTCGAATGTCTCGACATCGTTCACCGTCGCCGGATTGAAGACCATCGTGGTCGGTACCGAGCCGTTGGCGGCATTACCGGCGTACGAAAGGCCTAAAGTGGACGCACTGGCGTCACGCAGGCCGAAGCCACTGGCGTACGCGGACGTGGATAGCAACAAACACGCAAAGACAACTGCTGCCGTGCGGCGCATGGCATTCCCTCATAAGCTACGTTTCCCCGCTGGGATATTAGCTCGGAGTCTTCAGTTGGCCCTACCCCGGTGCGGCAATTCGTCGAGAATGCCAAATTCTTCTTCCGTTACGGGAGCTTCCGACGGAATGGCGTAATCGCCCTTGAGCCAATTGCCTAAATCGACATCAGCACAATGCTTGGAGCAAAACGGCCGGTACTCAGCCACTGTGGCTTTTTTGCAAATCGGACATTTATTTGTTGTGGAATTATGCTTGGGCACGGGTTCCAACCTCAAATCGCTCGCGGACGAAGCCTTCTTCCGACTGAAACGACACACGGCTGATTCCGTTGCCGGCGAGCGCATTCAAAGCATCTTGCGCTTCCAACCATGCCACGACTTCGGGCGCCGCGCGTACTTCAATCACAGCACCGGGTACGACCTTCGCAGTCTCTTCAATACGACGCAGAACATCCATCGCGACGGCTTCGGGACGACGCAAGCGGCCGCGTCCGGCGCAGGTGACGCACTCCTCGCTGCCTTGCGAAGCGAGCGGACCGCGCACACGCTTGCGGGTGACTTCCACCAGACCGAAAGCGGTCACCGGCCCGATATTCACCGGTACGCCATCGCCCGCCAGACTTTCGGCGAGGACGGCCAATACCGTATCAACGTGCTCGGCTTCCTTCATGTGAATGAAGTCGATGACGATCAGCCCGCCGATACCGCGCAAACGGATCTGACGCCCAATCTCGCGCGCCGCCTCGACATTGACGATCGCGCCGGTGTCTTCCACGGCCGCGGCATGGGTGAAGCTGCCGGAATTGACATCGACGGCGGTCAGCGCCTCGGTGCCCTCGACGGTGATCCAGCCGCCGCAGGGCAGCGGTACGCGCGGATGCATCAAGCTGTCGATGTCGGCTTCGAGATCGGCGAACAGCGGGCCGGGGCCGTCAAATACGGCGATGCGCTCTTCCATATCCGGCATCGCTTCGCGGCAATAGGCGCGGGCGCGGGCGGCAGTCCTGGCATCGTCGATCAGGATCGAGCGGGTGCCTTCGTGCACGATATCGCGCAGCGCCCGCTCGACCGGACCGAGATCGCGATGCAGCGTCGAGGGGACCTTGGCGCTCTTGCGGCCGGCACAAATCTCGCCCCACTCCTCTTCGAGACGGATGAGGTCTTCGAACAGTTCGTCTTCGTCGGCGCCGACCGCTGCGGTGCGCAGGATGCAGCCGCCCTTCAGCTCGCCCGAGGCGAACAGCTTCTCGCCGATGGCGGCCAGACGGGCGCGCTCGGCCTCGTCCTCGATGCGGCGGGAAATACCGACGCCCGGTTGCAGCGGCGTGAAGACGGAGAGCCGTCCCGGAATGGTGACATTGGCGGTCAGGCGGGCGCCCTTGTCGCCGATCGGCTCCTTGACGATCTGCACCAGCACCTTGTCGCCTTCGCGCAGGACCACGCCGATCGGCGGGTCTTCGGACGGATTCTCGGACAGACAGCGCAATTCGCGGGCGCCGAGAAAACCGGCGCGCTCGTGGCCGATCTCGACGAAGGCCGCCTGCACCGCCGGAACCACGCGGGCCACCCGGCCGAGCACGATGTCCCCGATCAAACCGACGCCGCCCGGCTCGTCGGCGCCCAACAGCCGCGTGCAGCTCAACGCCTGAAGCCGGCGGTTTTCCACAGCCGCGACGCGAACTTCGCCGACACTCACATTGATGAGAATATCCTGCTGCTTGCCCGGAGCCATGCGAGGGTTATGGGGCTTTGGCCGGGAAGTGCAAGGGAAAAGGGCGCGGGAACCGCCGCAATCAGTGCGGCAGCGCCATCAATCCCTGCCACCCGTGCCAGATGATCTGGATGCCGATGCAGAGCAGGATAAAGGCCATCAGGCGCACCAGGACGTTGGTGCCGGACGGCCCCAGCCGGTGCACGGTGCGCTCGGCAAAACGATAGCAGAGAAAGATTGTAACGCAGATCGCCAGGATGCCCGCGAACGCGCCGCCCGCGGTCTGCATCAGATCGGACAGCTTGTCATAGGCCGGCCGCTGGCTGCCCAGGGTGATCGCCACCGACATCGAACCGGGCCCGACCGTCAGCGGCATGGTGTAGGGATAGAAGGAATCGAGCGGCTCGTCGGCGCGATTGGGGGCGGGGGTATGGCCGTCGGCGCTGACGCCTGAATTGAGCATCCGCCAGCCGAACGCCGTCACCACCAGGCCGCCGCCGATGCGCACCACCGGTAGCGAAATGCCGAAGAACACCAGCACATGCGAACCGACCAGGAGCGACGTGACCAGCAGGAAGAAACTGGCGATCGCCACGTTGCGGGCCAAGACGGCGCGCTCGTGCTCGGTGCGCGTGCGGGTCATCGACAGGATGATCGGCGCATTGCCGACCGGATTGATGATCGGAAACAGCGCGGCGTAGGTCAGGACGAAGGCGTTGACGAGGGAATTCATGGAACCGGCCGGGGCGAATCTGGAGAGCCGACTTGTAGCAGGCACCTCTATAAACGGCAAAAAGCGGAGGTTTGCCCCTGCCGCCTAACGAAAGCCGGGGCCCTTCGGCGAAGCGTTTGCTTATGGTCGCGCTTCGTGATCCGAAAACCGGGAAGCCACTTTTCGGCGAAGCGCTCCATATACCAAAGGCGGAATCGAGAAATTCCGCCTTCAGCCTCAAGCCCGCCGCCGCCTCCGGAGGCCGTTTTCAGGCGGCGATCGACAGGCGCATTGGTCTCTTTCTACGGAGTGCTCACCGAGAGCCGTTCGCCTTGTGACGCGGCCGCTGCCGCCATAGCGGTCTTACGCGGGCTTACGTGTCCTCGCGAGGTCATGGATGTTGCAGCGCGTGCGGGCGCGATACTCCTGTATTTGCGCAGATCTTTATAGGCCGAAGCCGAAGGCCATCCTCCATTGTCAAACACCGCATTTCGATGTGGGTATGCGGTGCCAACAGTTCAAGCCTTCGACAAAACTATTTTTCTGCACCTAGTTGCGCGACGCAGACGCAATAATTTCCGCAAGATGGACGAATGAAACGCATCACAATGATGAACAGGTGAACGACGCGGAGAGAGAGCGTCGTTCATTTCTGCACCACGCATATTTTTCTGCCCCACGCGGGCGCGACGGTTTTTGCGTTGGCACTCAGAACGCGGGGGGAAGTGCTGAGCGTAGCGAAGCGAAGGGGGGATTGTTCTTGCGCAAAATCAGCCCCCCTCGTCCAGCGCCGCTTACGCGCCGCCGGACACTTCCCCCCACGGTCTTAGTGCCGGTGTGAAAAACCTTGTGCCCGCGGAGGGCAGAAAAAAGAGGCATCGCACGCGGAGACACGTCGCAGCGGCTTGAAAGCCGGGTCCTTGTTAGCTAATATGTTAGCTAAGGAGGCGCGCATGGTCGTTGTCAAAATCCACGAGGCGAAAACCAATTTGTCGAAGCTCGTGGCGCGCGCGGAAGCGGGCGAGGAAATCGTTATCGCGCGCGATAACGAACCCGTCGCCAAGCTGACGGCGATTTCGTCGCGGCCGCAGGAATACGGTTTCGCCGAAGAACCGGCGCCCTATGACGCCGGGCAGACCCAGCGCATCACCACCGATCCCGCGGTGTGCGGCGGGCGTCCGTGCATTCGCGGCATGCGCATCCGCGTCGCCGACGTGCTGGGGCTGCTGGCGAGCGGCATGTCCAAAGCGGCGGTGCTGAAGGATTATCCGTATCTGGAGGGGGCGGACATCGACGCGGCGCTGGCCTATGCGGCCGGCGCCACGGGGCACCGTGTCGTGAGAACGTGAAATTCCTCATTGATGCGCAACTGCCGCCGAAACTGACGCGGGCGCTGACCCGCGGCGGACACGTGGCGTTGCACGTCTATGAGTGCGGGCTGCTGACGGCCAAGGATGGCGACATCTGGAAATACGCCGCCAAACAAGGCGCCGTCGTTATCACCAAGGACGCCGATTTCGCGGCGCTTGCAGGAAAAGCGGGCACCGGCCTTCCGTCCGGAAACGCGAAAACACGTGCGAAGCGCGGCCCCGCGGTGGTGTGGCTGCGCTTGGGCAACGTGACGAACGATGCGCTGATCAAAGCGGTCGTTGGTGTGCTGCCGCAGATCATTGCGGCAATCGAAGCAGGCGAGGATCTGATCGAGGTGCGGTAGGGGTGCCCTGATCGCGCAGTCGCCGCCGCGGAGCAAGACGCGGAGTTTTCTCATCTGTCATTCCCGGCCGAGCCAAGGCGCGTAGCGCTATGCGAGGGAAAGGGAACCCAGGAGCCTGAATAATTCCGGTGATGAAGAATGAGCGAGGGCTTATCTTCGGCAGCCTACCGTTGTCTCTACCTGCCCCTCACTGCGCTACGCTTGTTCGGCCGGGGATGACAGATGGGGGAGTGCCCGCGGGGGGCAGAAAAGGGATGCGCGGAGTGGAGAAAAGGAAATAGCGGTGCGGGGGCAGAAAACTAGCCGGCGTATCCGTTGCCGCGCAGGAGTTGCACGGTTTCGCAGAGCGGCAGGCCGACGACGTTGGAATAGGAACCGTTGAGGCGGCTGACGAACACTTCGGCGCGGCCCTGGATGGCGTAGCCGCCGGCTTTGCCGAGGCCTTCGCGGCAATCGACGTATTTCTCGATCTCGGCCGCGGTCAGACGGCGGAAGGCAACGCGGGTCACCACGAGACGCGTGCGCAACGTCCCGTCCGGCGTCATCAGCGCCACGGCGGTCATCACCTGATGCTGACGGCCGGCGAGGAGCTTGAGGCAGGCGCGGACGCCATCATTCTCCTCCGGCTTGGGCAGGATGCGCCGTCCGGCGGCCACCACGGTATCGGCGCCAAGCACGAAGGCGCCGTCGGGATGAGATTCGCGGTATTTGGCGGCGACGGATTCGGCCTTCTCGGCGGCCAGCCGCAGCGCGTAAACGCGCGGCAGCTCGTCCTTCACGGGCGTCTCGTCGAGGCTGGCGGCGCGGATGAGATCGGGAGTGATCCCGGCCTGGGCAAGCAGCGCCTTCCGGCGCGGGCTCTCGCTCGCCAGGATCAGAGCCATTGGCTTATTTGAAGCGGTAGGTAATACGGCCTTTGGTGAGGTCGTACGGCGTCATTTCAACCATGACCTTATCGCCCGTCAGCACGCGGATGCGGTTCTTGCGCATCTTGCCGGCGGTGTGGGCGATGATCTCGTGGCCGTTCTGCAGCTTCACGCGAAAGGTCGCGTTGGGCAGAAGCTCGCTGACCACGCCTTCAAATTCGAGCAGTTCTTCTTTGGGCATCCGGTCTCTAGGGTTTGGTGGAAAAATCCGGCGGGAGAATGCACCGAAAACCGGCAAAAGCAAGTCGCGGCGGGGTCTCATCCACCGCCCAAGGGGCGGAAAAGCGGTTGGAATCGCTAAAAAATGGGGGTGGGAGGGGGTAATCGCACCAAAGCGGCCCAGATAGCTGTCATCCCCGGCCGACGCGCCGAAGCGCGCAGCGCGAGGTGAGGAGGGAAAGGGGACCCAGGTCGGGACACATCTGTGATGGCGGATCGGTGGCAGAGCGTTTTCTGCTAGGCTGGAGTAGATTTTTATACCTGGGTCCCCTTCCCTTCGCTGCGCTTACGCTTGCTCAGCCGGGGATGACAGGGTTGGTGAAGCGGCGGGACGGCGCCGACGGCGATTTCCACGCGGAGGCGCGGCGAAATCTCAACTGTCATTCCCGGCCGAGCCAGGGCGCGTAGCGCCATGCGAGGGGAAGGGAACCCAGGAGCCTGAACCACTCCAGTGATGAAGAATGAGCGATGGCTTATCTTCGCCAGCGTGCCATTGTCTCGACCTGGGTCCCCTTCCCTTCGCTGCGCTTACGCTTGCTCAGCCGGGGATGACAGATGGGGTAAATCGCGCACCATCCCTCCGCGGCTCCGCGTGACAAAAATCGAGCGCCGAAGTGCCCCCCTCACCCGCAAAATCTAGCGCTTAGCCTCGGATCGCGACGGCTTCACCGCAGTGCGCACTCGGCTAAGTGCAAGATTTTGCGCCCTCTCCCCCTAGGGGTAGAGGGAACTACCCCTTCAAATGCAGCACGCAGATGAGGGTGAAGAGGCGGCGGGCGGTGTCGAAGTCGATGTCGATCTTGCCGCTGAAGCGCTCCATCAGGATGTGGGCGCCTTCGTCGTGGAGGCCGCGGCGGCCCATGTCGAGAGCCTCGATGCAGTTCTGCGGCTGGTTAGGGATCGCCTTGAAATAGCTGTCGCAGACTTCGAAATAGTCCTTGATGACCTTGCGAAACGGCGTCAGCGACAGCATCAGCGTGCCGTGGCGCTCCTCGTTGAGGAGATAAATGGTGAAGGTCAGCCGGTTGGCGTCGAGGCTGATGAGCAGGTTGTACGGCCCGCCGGGCGAGCCGATGGGACGGAAGAAATTCGATTCCAGCAGATCGTAGAGCGCGATCTGGCGCTCGTGTTCCACCTCGCGGCCGTGGCCTTCGGAGGATTTCTCTTCCAGGCTCACGCCGACAAGCCGGAACTGCGGATCTACGGCCATTTAAGTCTTCTGGTTCAGCCGTGCCGCAACCGAGCGGGCGTGCGCGTCCAGTCCTTCGGCTTCGGCAAGGGCGATGGCATCCGGCCCGAGCGCCGCAATCGATGCGGGGCTGAGCGACAGAAGCGTCGAACGCTTGACGAAATCCAGCACCGACAATCCCGACGAGAAACGCGCCGTGCGGGCAGTCGGCAGAACGTGATTGGGGCCCGCAATGTAGTCGCCCATCGCCTCGGGCGTGTGACGGCCGAGGAAGATCGCGCCGGCATGCCGGATGAACGGCAGATAGGCGTCGGGATCGGCGACGGCGAGTTCGAGATGCTCGGCGGCGATGCGATTGGCCAGCGGTGCGGCATCGGCGAGCGCGTCCACCACCACGATGGCGCCGTAATCGTTCCACGACGCGGTGGCGATGTCCTTGCGCGGCAACAGCGCCAGCTTGCGGGTCACGGCGGCGTCGACATGGTGCGCGAAATCGGCGTTGTCGGTGATGAGGATCGCCTGGGCGACGCGGTCGTGCTCGGCCTGCGACAGCAGATCGGCGGCGATCCATTCGGGATCGTTGTCCGCATCGGCGATGACGAGGATTTCCGACGGGCCGGCGACGGAATCGATGCCGACATGTCCGAACACTTCGCGCTTGGCAGCGGCGACATAGGCATTGCCGGGGCCGACGATCTTGTCGACGGGCGCGATGGTCTTGGTGCCGTAGGCCAGCGCCGCCACGGCCTGGGCGCCGCCGATGCGATAAATCTCGGTGACGCCGGCGCGGCGGGCCGCTTCGATGGAGAGCGGATTGATGGCGCCGCCCGACGCGGGCGTGACCATGACGAGGCGCTTGACCCCCGCCACCGCGGCCGGGATCGCGTTCATCAAGACCGAACTCGGATAGCTGGCGGTACCGCCGGGAACGTAGAGGCCGACGCTGTCGAGCGGGGTGAAACGCCAGCCGAGGCGCGCGCCGGTGGCATCGGTATACGAGGCATCGGCGGGAAGCTGGCGGCGGTGATAATCCTCGATGCGCTTGGCGGCGACGTCGAGCGCCTTCAGCGTTTCCGGCTTGCAGGCGGACGCGGCGGCGGCGATCTCGCCGGGCGTCAGGCGCAAGGTCTCGACCGAGAGACTGGCGCGGTCGAATTTGTTGGAAAGCTCGACCAGGGCTTCGTCACCGCGCCCCCGCACGTCGGCGATGATCGCCCGCACCGACGTGGACACGTCGTCGTCGGTCTCGCGCTTCATGGTCAGGAGCGCGTCGAATTCGGCGGCGAAATTGGGGGACTTCGCGTCCAGCCAGCGTCTCATCTCATTCGTCTTCAAATTCGTTGTCGGCGTGGTTGGGACGGCCGCGCGCCGCCCACGGACCGGCCAGATCGGCCAGCGCCGCATCGAGGCATTCGACTTCGAGTTGCATCGCACCGCCGCCGGAGAAGGTCAGCTCGACCTTGCCGCCGGGATTTTCGGACCCATCGCCCACGGGCGTAAAGCGGATCGCGAGCAACGACAGCACCGCGCCGGGGGCGCCCATCTTGATGTTCTTGGACTTGACCGACAGCACGCCGTCGAAATGCAGGCCGGAACGGACGCGCAGATTGGTCCTGGCGCCGTTCTCCCACTGGAAGCGGTTCACCACCGCCACGAAGCGGCGCTTCTTGGGCAGATATTTGAGGTCGCCGACCTTGGCGACGGCATCCTGAAGGCGGGCCGAAAGGACTTCGAGGTCTTCGGCGTCCTGGGCAGCAAGAATGGGTGCAGTGGTCATGCGCTAAGCCGTTCGATGTTCGCTCCGACGCCGCGGAGTTTTTCCTCCAGGCGCTCGAAGCCGCGATCCAGATGATAGACGCGATTGACGATGGTTTCGCCCTCGGCCGCCAGACCCGCCAGCACCAGACTGGACGAGGCCCTGAGATCGGTGGCCATCACGGGCGCTCCCATCAGCTTGGGCACGCCGGTGACGATGGCACTGTCGCCCTCGACCTTGATGTCGGCGCCCATACGGATGAGTTCGGGTACGTGCATGAAGCGGTTCTCGAAAATCGTCTCCCGGATGCGGGACGAACCCTCGGCGATCGTCATCAGCGCCATGAACTGCGCCTGAAGGTCGGTCGGGAAGCCCGGAAAGGGAGCCGTGTTTACGGATACCGATCTAGGGTGAAATCCGTCGCGTGCAACCTTGAATCCGGTCCCGGTGGACGAAACTTCGGCCCCGACCAGCACCAGGACGTCCAAAAGCGACGCCACCAGGTCGGGCGAGGTGTTGGTCAGCTCGACCTCGCCGCCGGCAATCGCCGTGGCGATGGCGTAGGTGCCGGTCTCGATCCGGTCGGGCAGCACCGAATGGGTGGCCCCATGCAGACGGTCGACGCCGTCGACCACGATCCGCGAGGTGCCGAGGCCGGTGATCTTGGCGCCCATGGCGGTCAGGCAGTTGCCGAGATCGACGATTTCCGGCTCGCGCGCGGCGTTGACGATCACCGTTGTGCCTTTGGCGAGGCATGCGGCCATCAGGACGTTCTCGGTGGCGCCGACGGTCACGGTCGGGAACACCACCTCGCCGCCGGTAAGCCCGGCCGGAGCATCGGCAATGACGTAACCCTGGGCCAGATCGATGGTCGCGCCCATTGCCTGCAAACCGCGCAGATGCAGGTCCACCGGCCGGGCCCCAATGGCGCAGCCGCCCGGCAGCGACACCTTGGCAAGGCCGAGGCGGGTCACCAGCGGACCGAGCACGAAGAAACTCGCCCGCATCTTGCGGACGGTGTCGTATTCGGCGGTCGAGCCCCGCACCCGGTCGGCCTGGAGGCGATAGGTACCGCCCTCGCCCAGCTTGGTGCCGGGCTTCCAGTCGACCGACACGCCGAAACTGCGCAAGAGATCGGCCATGAAGACGATGTCGGCCAACTGCGGGACGTTGGTCAGAATCAGCGGCTCGTCGGTGAGCAGACTCGCGACCATGAGGGGAAGCGCGGCATTCTTGGCGCCGCTAATCGGAATCCGGCCGTTCAGGCGCAGACCGCCTTTGATACTGATCTTGTCCATTGCCCCTCGGGTGGCGAAAGAAAACGAGCCGCCGTTCTAGCGCGGCAAACGGTTCTGTGACAGCGGCCTATTTGTCTTGCCGCACCGCCGGCGGAGAGCCGGTTTCGGAGGCCTCGGATGGCGCCGCCGCGGCGGGCCGCTCCCCCTGGGCGCAGGCCTGCGCCTTCCGCCGCTTGAGGTTTTCCCGGAGGGCTGCGGCAAGCCGCTCCACAGCTTCCGCAGATTTCGGCGAATTCGCCACGCAACAACCCTTTCCCTTAAGCCACACAATAGGATATAGACGCCGCTCTTCGGGCGGTCACGCCCCCGGATGCCGGAGTAGCGTAGTGGTAGCGCAACCCCTTGGTAAGGGGTAGGTCGTGAGTTCGATTCTCACCTCCGGCACCAGTTTTCCAAATAAAATAAAAGACTTAGATAGCGCTGCCCGCCAATGCGAACGGCCGCGAAAGGCGTTGAACGACCCGAACGGGGCCGTGGAGAATCCGTGCAGTCGGCACGCTAGGCACGGGCGGAAGAACGGACGTTCTTCCCGCTCCGATTCTCGCCGGCAAATAGAGGTGACGACTCTCTTCGTTCGCTGCATGTTGCGACCATATCTGCGATGCCGGTTGATTTCGCATCACTTGATGCCAATATAGACCTCAGATGATACGGAGGCAGCGATGGCCTACAAAGCCCAGATGATCGAGAACCTGCTCGGGATGAAACGGGCGCGGTTCGGGGAATCGCCGCTCGCCCTCGCCTACTCGGTGGAAGCGGGGTTTCCGGTTTCGGCGCTCGACAAGTTTGCGGGCGAACTTTGCCCGGACGATGTGCGCCGCTTCACCTATCGCGTGGTGCCGAAACCCACCCTGGAACGCCGGCGCCGGGACAAGAAGCCGCTGACCGCCGACGAAAGCGACCGGCTGGCGCGCATCGCCAAGGTCTTTGCCTTCGCCGTCGAGATTTTCCAGGAAAAGGAAAAGGCCCGCGAGTTTCTCACCCGGCCGCACATGATGCTCGACAGTAAAGCGCCGCTCGATGTCGCCCTGGCGACCGGCCCCGGCGCCGATGTCGTGATGAACCTGTTGGGCCGCGCGGCGTACAGCGGCGGCGTCTGATGGCTCCGCGGACCGACCGGGTTCTGACCTGCTACCGCATCGGCGACCCGGCCGGGGCATTCCCGATCTACGATGCCGAAGGAGCGCGTCTTTATCCCGGCCGCTGGAACACGCCATCGAGCCCGATCATCTACACGTCCGAGCATTACTCGACCGCGATGCTGGAAAAGCTGGTGCACAGCAACCTGGTTCTGCCCGCGAACCAGCACTTCATTACGATCACGATTCCGAACGGCATCAGCTACGAGGTCTTTCCGACCGCCGCCCATCCCGGCTGGGATTCGCGCGACGAGACCATCTGCAAGACATACGGCCAAGACTGGTTTGATGAAAAGCGTTCGGCACTGCTGATCGTGCCGTCACTCGCGGCACGGATCGAGCGGAATTTCCTGATCAACCCACAGCACCCGGAAGCGAAGGCCATCTCGCATGCACTGGCAGAACCGGTGTGGTGGGACCAACGCCTCTATCGTCGGACTTAAGGCTTGCGCCTCTCCATTATCGGGAAGCGCGGGCTAGGTCATTGCGCCCTCAGCCGAAGAATCATGTGCCCAAATCTGGCGGCGTGGGACGGGCGAAAACGGCCATTCGGATCCCGCACTTTGTTCGCTATTTACTCTATGAATTTTATATACTTATGCAACCGCGCGCGCGACTACCTCCCTCGGCACCTCTGCCAGCTTTGGCTGGGAGCGCTAAGCGATGCCGATGTGCTCTACTTCGGGCGTGCCGAAATCGCGGTTGAAGCCTTGGTTGAAATCTTCGACCTCATAGTGATCGAGCGTACTGCGCGGCGGCCAAACCGTCGCTTTGCCGACCGGCCATAGAAAATGGAACGTCTCGGCCTTGCCCGGCAGTTCGAACTTCATACCCGGCACGGTGCTCGACATGGCGTGCACAAGAATACGGCCCATACCGAGGGTCACCGACTGCGTGTCCTTGGTGACGCCTTTCCGGCCCACCGGCCCTAGTCCTGCGGTATGGCGAACATAGCGTGCCGCCCAATGATGGCCGGAACTCTTCGCGATCCAAATGTTCCAAGAGGCCGGAGGCTCGCCCGTCCGGCGCAGCGTTTCCCGCTCGCGATCGGATGTGATGACGCCCTCGCTCGAGGCGAACTCCGCAATCATAACCGTCTTGGCCACCCAGGCCGCCAAGGCGCGCTGTACGGCTAGGGTAAGGAGAAGTTCGCTGCCGGTGACGAGCGGAATGAAAAGCGGGCGAACTTGCGCATCGATCCGACGCATCCAGCCATGATGGCAGCGCTTGCAGGCGACCCGGATTTTGCGCGCGGCAATGAAGTCCTCCCGCATCTCCCGCGGCAGCGCCTTCAGGATCTGGGTTCGGACGCTCTCCACGGCGCGCGGCCCAAAGTGCGTATCCGCCTCATCGGTGATTAAACGTGTCGCCCATTCCGGCCATGCCGCGACGGCGATCGCCTCGGCAGCTCCGCAAAAACGGCAAATGGCAGCCATCCTCAGCCTCCATTAACAAGCCTGATAGGATTAATGGAGTTAGGGGCGATCCGGTTCCTGCCCTGCGAAGCCACCAGGACTTGTCTTCGGTTCCCGAGGGTGCAAAACAGAGGAAAGTTCAGGGGATTCTAATGCTTTCCCAAAAAGCCAAATACGCGCTCAAAGCGCTGATTGCTCTGGCCGAGGCCGAAAACGGCGAACTTCTGCAGGCCGGCGAAATGGCCGAAGCCCACAACATTCCCAAGAAGTTCCTCGACCTGATCCTGTTGGAACTGCGCCGGCACCGGCTGGTCGACAGCCGCCGGGGAAAAAGAGGCGGCTATCTGCTGATGCGGCCAGCCGACACCATCAAGGTCGGCGACATCGTGCGCGTCATCGATGGACCTCTGGCGCCGATACCATGCGCCAGCGTCACGGCCTATCGACCCTGCACGGACTGCGGCGATACCAAATCCTGCACGGTGCGCAAAATCATGCGGGAAGTGCGCGATGCCGCGGCGGGCGTGCTGGACAACCGGACACTGGCCGATCTGGCCAAGCCGCCCAAGAAAGCCAAGGCCCGGCGTGCGTCGGCCTGACGATCAGCGGTAGGACTTGCAGTACAGCTCGAACAAAAGATTGACCAAGTGCAGCGCCTTGGGATCGGCGATGTAGTAGCGGATCGATTGTCCGTCCCGGCGTGTCTTGACCAGACCATCGGCGCGAAGCCGTGCCAGATGCTGCGATAGCGCCGACTGGCTGAGGCCCGAGGCCTTGACCAATTCACCCACCGACCGCTCGCCCTCGCCCAACTCACACAGAACCGTCAGACGGGCCGAATGGGCCAAGGTCCGCAATACGGCAGCGGCTTCTTCGGCATGAGCAGCGCGGGTTCGGCTTGCAATCAGGGCGGCGGCGTTCATTTTACATGCCACTTTCGTTATTTGTGACATATAACATGCTACACTCGTCAATATGAGATTGCACGAGTTCAATTGCCGCTAGTCGACGTGATCCATCGTTTGGGCCGGAATACTCCGATCCGTCCGCAGCAGAAGATGCGCCGGTACGCCGACCGCGCTCGTATCCGGCGGCACGGCGGAGAGGACCACCGAACCGGCGCCGATGCGCGAGCGCTCGCCAACCGCAACATTGCCCAGCACCGTTGCGCCCACCGACAGCAGTACGCCGTCACCCACCTTGGGATGGCGATCGCCTGCTTCCTTGCCGGTGCCGCCCAGCGTGACGGCATGCAGGATCGAAACGTCGTCGCCGACCACGGCCGTCGCTCCGATCACCACGCCGGACGCGTGATCGATCATAACGCCCCGGCCGATCCGCGCGGCGGGATGGATATCGACCTGAAACAGCCGTGACATCCGACTCTGCAGCAGCAAGGCCAAGGCGTAGCGCTTCCGGTTCCAGAACCAATGCGCCGCCCGATGGATCTCAAGCGCCAGGAAGCCCTTGTAGAACAGGAAGGCTTCAAGATGGGACCGACACGCCGGATTGCGCGCACGCATAGCGACGAGATCGGCGCGTGCTGCGCTGGCGATAGCCGGATCATTCGCAATCGCCTCTTTCACGAGATCGTGCATTTGCAACGACGGCAGAAATGCACCGCCGATCTTCTTGGCGAGAAGAAATGCCAAGGCATCCTCAAAGCGGTCATGATTGAGAACGGTGGTCCGCACAAAGCCGGCCAGAACCGGCTCGCGCCGTGCCAGCACGGCCGCCTCCTCGCGCAAGGACAACCAAACGGGATCAAGGCTTGGGTTCAACATACAGCGGTTCCGCCAGGGCCACGCCTCGTTATACTACATTGACTATCAATTTAGTAGTGTATAATCTGCGGATGTCTGGGCGGTGCTCAGGACGTTTCCTCCCTGAACTTGGCGGACAGGCGGCCCCGGCTGCCGGTCCGCAGTTTTCCGAAAACTCAGAGCTTCATATGCCACTGGCCTCGTGCATCTCGGGGTGACGCGACAGGGCCCGATCGAGATCGGGCGTCGCAGCAACCAGTGCCGCCGTGTAAGGGTCACGCGGAGCCGACAACACATCCTCGGTTTTCCCGGCTTCGACAATGCGTCCGCTTTTCATGACGATCAACCGATCCGTGATCGCACGCACCAGCGAGATGTCGTGGGTGACGAAGAGATACGAAATCCCGGCATCGCGCGACAAGCCGTTCAGCAAGTCCAGGATTTGTACGCGCGCGGCAATGTCGAGCGCCGACAAGGCTTCGTCAAACGCGATGATGTCCGGTTCAATGATGAGGGCGCGGGCAATCGCGATGCGCTGGCGCTGGCCGCCGGAAAATTCGTGCGGATAGCGGTCAATGGCGTCCGCAGAAAGCCCGACCCGCTCCAGCACGGACGTGACCTTGGCGCGGCGCTGAGCACGGTCGAAGACGGCATCGGTCAAATGCAGCGGCTCCACCACGATCCGCCCGACCGTGTGGCGCGGATCGAAGCTGGCGATGGGATCCTGAAACACCGCCTGAATCTTCCGGCGCAAAGCCAAACGCGTGCCGTGGCGCGCGGTGAGAAAATCGGTTCCGGCGATCGCAACATGGCCTGTGTCCGGCCGCTCCAGTCCCAGCACCGCCCGCAACAGAGTGGATTTACCGGCACCGGATTCGCCGACCACGCCGAGGCTCTCGCCCGGCGCCAACGCGAAGCTGACATCCGTCAGGGCCGTATGCGGCGTCCCGCCAAATAGGCCGCCACCATAACGGCGCGAGAGATTGGTCACGGCGAGGAGCGGTTCGGACGATTTCACCGAGGCCGTTCTTGCGGGAAGCTCGGCAAAGGCCTGCACCAGCCCTTTGGTGATGGCGCGCTGAGGAAACCGCAGAACCTCCAGCACCGGGCCCTCTTCCACGATCGTACCGCCGTCGAGCGTGGCAATACGATCGGCAACCTCGGCCACCACGGCAATATCGTGGGTGATAAGGATGAGTCCGATCTTCTCCTCGCGCACCAAACGACGGAACAGTGCGAGGATCTGCGCCTGGGTGGTGACATCGAGCGCCGTGGTCGGTTCGTCGGCGATGATGAGCTTGGGCGAACCGGCGAGCGCGATGGCAATGGCGACACGCTGGCGCTGGCCGCCCGACAGTTCGTGCGGGAACCGGGACGCCGACACGCCGTCGAGTTCGACCTTGCCGAGAAGCGCCGATACCGCGGCAGGGATTTCCGCTTTCGGCACCAGCCGATGCACCCGCAACACTTCGCCGATCTGCTCGCCGATGTTCATCACCGGATTGAGCGCGGTCATCGGCTCCTGGAACACGAGCCCGATATCTCGCCCGCGCACCGCCGCCAGTTCGCGCTCGGATCTAAGGCCGAGTTCCTCGCCATCGAGCCGAATGGACCCGCTCGTTTTGGCTCCGGCCGGCAGCAGATGCGCAATGGCAAGCGCCGTGGTGGATTTGCCCGAGCCCGATTGGCCCGCCAGCGCCAATATCTCACCAGCATCGAGCGCGAACGACACGCCATCGAGAATGGTTCGCCCGCCGATCGAGACCGAAAGGTCCTCCACCCGAAGAAGGCTCATGGCCGCCTCCTCGGATCGAAGGCGGCATGCAGACCTTCGCCCACCAGATTGAAACCGAGCACCGCGACCAGAATGGCGAGGCCCGGAAAAACCACCAGATGCGGCGCTGCGGCGATCAGGGTTTGCGCTTCGTTGAGCAGGCGCCCCCAGCTTTGATCCGGCGGCTGCACGCCGAGACCGATATAGGAAAGCCCCGCCTCGGCGATGATGCCCATGGAGAACTGCACCGCGGCCTGGGCGATGATCGTGCCCGCGGCATTGGGCAGAATGTGCTCGAACGAAATCGCCAGCGTGTTCTTGCCGGCGACCCGTGCCGCGGCGATATAGGCAAGCCGCCATTGCACCAGCGCCGCACCGCGGGTGACTTTGGCGAACACCGGAATGTTGAAGATACCAACCGCGAGAATGACATTGCCCGCGCCGGGCCCCGACACCGCCATGATGAGGATGGCCGTCATCACCGCCGGAAAGGCGAACACGACATCGGAAAGCCGCATCACGATCTGATCGATAACGCCGCCCCGTGCGGCCGCCAGCAATCCCAACGGCACGCCGAGTCCAAGCCCCAGGATCACGGCCGACAGCGCCACCCCGAGCGATGCCCGCGCACCCAGCATAACCACCGACACCACATCACGGCCGAGCTGATCGGTGCCGAAAGGATGGGCCCAGCTTGGGCCTTGCAGCTTGGCGGCGACGTCGAGGCTTGCCGTGTCGTAAGGCGTCCAGACCGTCGAAAGCAGCGCGATGCTCACCAGGAGGCCGACCAGACCGGCGCCGGCAACGAGAGCGGGATTGGCACGAGCGCTCATTGCCGCCTCCCTCTCAGCCGCGGATCGGCGATGGCATAGGCGACATCGACCACGAAAGACACGAACACGACCACCGCAACCAGCAGCACGACCACGCCCTGCACGACGATGAGGTCGCGTTGTTCCACCGCCTGACTGAGAAGCCGCCCCAGCCCCGGCAGCGCGAAGACGTTTTCGATGATGATGGCGCCGGTGAGCAGAAACGAAAACTGCAAGCCGAGAACCGTAATCACCGGAATGATGGCATTGGGAAAGGCATGCCTCCACAGCGTCGCCGCGGGACTGAGGCCTTTGGCGCGTGCCGTGCGGATGAAATCGGCACCGATCACGTCGGCCAGCGAGCGCGACAGCACGCGACCGAGAATGGCGGCTTGCGGAATGGCGAGCGCAAGAGCCGGAAGCGTCAGGCTATGCACTGCGGGCCAAAAGCCACCGTCCCACCCGGCGAACCCGCCGGCCGAAAACCAGCGCAGCACCATCGAGAATAACAGCACAAACAGGATCGCGAGCCAGAAGTCGGGAATGGCGATACCGACCTGCGTCAGCGCCGACAATACGGCGCCCCGCTTGCGTCCGCGCCACGCTGCGGTGAAAAGGCCGAGCGGGATCGCGAGCACCGCGGCGAGGATTACGGCATAGAGGGCCAGCGGCAACGACACCACAATGCGGTCCGCGATCAATTGCGCAACGGGAACTTGATAGGTGTAGGAAACGCCGAAATCGCCGCGCAACACACGCGTCAGCCAATGTCCGTAGCGAGCGAGCAGCGGCTGATCGAGACCCAATTGACGGTGCAAGGCGGCGAGCGTTTCGGGCGCGGCATTGAGGCCGGCCATGAAGCTTGCAGGATCGCCGGGCAGAAGCGAGATGATGAAGAACACCGCACTGCCGGCAATGAGCAAGGTGGCAATCAGGCTTGCGCTGCGCCCGGCGAGATAGCCAATGCCGACGGTGCGCACCGCAAACGCCAGAAAAACCGCAAGCGCGGCCAGTGGCAGATATCGCCACGCGTTCGGTGCCGAATGCGAACCAACGACGGCCGGACTGGCTCCGCCTGCCGTTGCATCGAGGAAGAACGTTCCCGACACCTCGTTGGATGGGACTGCCGCATTGGCCTGAAACCCGCCGATGCGGGCATTGCTCACGACCAGACGCGGAAGCTCGAACAGAAAACCGTTGACGGAGTCCTCGGCGATCTTCCGCTGGATCGCTTGCAGCGCCGCGACCCGCCGGTCAGGATCGGTAGCACTGCGCCAGTCGGCCAAGAGCGCCTTGAAGCGCGGACTGTCGTAACCGAAATAGTAGCCGTCACGACCATAGATGTCGAAATCCATCGGTTCGATGTGATTGATCACCGTGAGGTCGTAGGCGTGGTTCTGGAACACCTGCGACAGCCACTGCGCCCATTCGACGTTCTGAATCTCGAGCTTGATGCCGATGGCCGCCAATTGCGCGGCCACGATCTCGCCCGAACGCCGTGCATACATCGGCGGCGGCAGTTTCAGCGTCGCCGTGAAGCCGTTGGCGTAACCCGCTTGCGCCAGCAACGCTTTGGCTTTGGCGATGTCATGGGGATAGAGCCCGGTCAGATCGACATAGCCTTCGTCCTGCGGCGCGTAATGACTGCCGATGGGCGTGCCTAGCCCGTAGAACGCGCCATTGATGACGGCATTACGATCGATGGCATGCGCGATGGCGCGGCGAACCAGAATGTTATCGAACGGCGGCTTCTTGTTGTTGATGGCAAGGATCACCTGGCCTTCGGTGGTGCCGATGGTGACCTTGAGCCGCGGATCCAGGCGGATTTGGGCGATGCTTTCGGGCGCCGGAAAATCGGGAAACACATCGACGTCGCCCGACTTCACCGCCGCATAAGCCGCCGTTGAATCCGGGATGAAGCGGAACACCGCATGCGGCAGCCGGGCCTCGCGACCCCAATAATCCCGAGTGCGAACGAGATGGATCGCTTCGCCGCGCTTCCACACATCGAGCCGGTAGGGGCCGGTGCCGACGGGATGCTGCCTGGCGGCCGCCGCCGACGACGGCTCGAAAATCACGAACGCCGGGAGCGACAAGGCAAACAACAGTCCGCTATCGGGCGCTTTGAGACGAATGCGGACGGCCAGCGGATCAATCACGTCGACACCCGCGACGGCCTGAAGCCACGGCTTTTGCGGGTTGATCGAATTCGGTGCCAAAGCACGGTCGAGAGTGAATTTTACGTCCGCGGCGCTGAGCGTGTGGCCGTTGTGAAACCGTACATGCGGACGCAAGCGGAAAACGTAAACAAGGCCGTCGCGCGAGACATCCCACGACGCGGCCAGCCACGGCCGCACCGAACCGTCGCGACCCGCCCGCGTCAGCGCTTCGAATACATTGGCGTAGACAACCTCACCGATGGCCGAATCCGCACTTCGGCTGGGATCGAGGATCGGCGGCTCCAGTTGCAGCCCAACCGTGATGGTGTCCTTCGCCATGGCCGGCGCGGCGCACAGCAGCACCAATGCCAGCAGCAGCAACACGTGTTTACACCAAAGTGCCATCGCGAATGTCGAAGAAGTCAGGGAGCTATGGTAGCAAGAAATGCGGCGACATCATGCGCGGAGACGGCAGGAACCTCGATCTGCGGCAGATGGCCGACGCCCGGATAGACCTTTAATTGCGCGCCGGGGATGGCCGCGGCAAATTTTTGCCCAACATCCAGCGAGATCAGCGGATCTTTCTCGCCCCACAGCACCAGCGTCGGGAGAGCGATTTTTCCGAGTACCGCCTCGGAAGCCGCCCCCTTGCCCGCCAGCGGCCCGGACAGGAGAATGTCGCGATGACCGGGCGCACGCTGAACCTCGGCCCAGCGGTCGATCAAGGCATCCGTGATCACCACGGGGTTGCCGACTTCGCTTTTCAGCGCATCCCGGATCAATGGTTTGTTGTCGATGGTTTTCAGGATCGCCCGCCCCCATTGATACTGCAGGATGCGGAAGGCGAGCGGCGGATTCTTGGCCAACGTCGTCGACGGAAAACCAGCCGCATCGACGAGAATGAGGGCATTGAGCCGCTCGGGATGGCGCACCGTCAGTTCCCACGCTACGGCGCCACCGAGCGAATTGCCGGCCACTGCGAACTTCGGAAGGCCGATCTTGTTGGCAAACGCATCAACAAGATCGGCGAAGGCTTCCGGATCGATGCGTGTCGTCGCGGGCGCACGGGTCAATCCGTGGCCGGGAAGATCGATGCGGATGACACGATAGCGGTCTTTCAGCGCCGCCACCCAGCCGTCCCAACTACCCCAATTATCGCCGAAGCCATGCACCAGCACGATGACGGGGCCGCGCCCTTCGTCTTTATAGTGCAGGCGTACGCCGCCGCTGAGAGCGACGAAATGCGAGCGTTTGTCGGCGTAGTGCGATTCCAGCTCGGAATAGGAGAGATCGGGAGCACGCAGCAATAGCCAGCTCCCGACCCCAGCCCCGATCAGCAGAAGGAGGAAGACAAGGACCACGATTCCAGCCCACCGCATGGCCCGACTCTCCGCCGATCAGAGTTCATATTCCACATCACACCGATGTGTGACTTCAGTTACTCTATCTTTTCAATATACATTTGACAAGCGTGCGGCGGAACCGCAATGTCGCATTGTAGAACGCACCATTTCCGAAACCTCACCCGTAGAATCCGTCATGCTAAGACCTGGACGCTTGAACCGCATCACCGATGTTCCCGGTCTTCTGGTCGGCAACGCCCATGACGAGCGCATTCGCTCCGGCGTCACAGTTTTCACCGCCGAAGCGCCGTTCACGGCGATTGTCGATATTCGCGGCGCATCGCCGGGCACGCGCGACACCAATGCCTTGAACCTCACCAGCGTCGGCTTTCCGGTGGATGCGATCGTACTGGCGGGCGGCTCACTCTATGGCCTCGATGCGGTATCGGGCGTGCTCGCGCATTTTCGCAGCATCGGCCGCGGACATGCGTATGAAACCGGCATTGCGCCGCTGCCGATCGTACCGGGCGCGATCCTGTTCGACCTTACCAATGGCGGCGACAAGGAGTGGGGCGACGCTTCACCCTACCCTTCGCTGGGTCGTACAGCGGTGGAACGGGCCACGCGCGAATTCTCTCTGGGCAATGCCGGCGCCGGATATGGCGCACGCGCAGGCCAATACAAGGGCGGGCTCGGCAGCGCCTCGACGGTGTTGGACGACGGCATTGTGGTCGGCGCATTGGCCGCCGTGAATTCCGTCGGCTCGCCGGTCATACCGGGGACGGATGCCTTTTGGGCGCATCCTCTCGAACAGGAACGCGAGTTCGGCGGACGTTGGCCGAACCGCATCGGCACGATAAGCCTCGATCTTCCGGCCGACATGAAAGAGGGCCCGCGCGCCGGCACCAACACGACGCTGGTGATCGTCGCCACCAATGCGCCGGTCTCGCGCGTCGGCCTGCAGCAGATCGCCATTCAGGCGACCGACGGTTTTGCGCGCGCGGTGCGTCCCTCGCACACGCCCTTCGATGGCGATCTGGTGTTCGCCGTCTCCACCGCGACCGAGCCGCCGGAGCACAGCGATCCCAATCAAACGCTGCTTCTCGGGCATATCGCGGCCGATACGGTGGCCCGCGCCATCACCCGCGGCGTCTATAAGGCCGGGACGCTCGGGACGCTTCAAAGCTACCGCAGCACGTTTGGTGTGCTCTAGATCCGGCTCGCTTCGAAGGCTTGCTCCAAATCCCAGATCAAGTCATCCACGTCTTCCGTACCGATCGACAAACGGAGGGTTTCCGGCGTAATCCCGGCATCGCGCTGCTGATCCGTATCGAGCTGGGCGTGGGTGATGGTCGCCGGATGGACAATCAGCGATTTGGAATCGCCGACATTGGCGAGGAATGAAAACACCTTCACGGCTTCGACGAGTTTTGCCGCCCGCGCCTCACCGCCCTTGACACCGAATGAAAAGATTGCGCCCGCGCCTTTCGGCAACAGGCGTTTTGCGAGATCGCGATACGGGCTCGATTTCAGGCCGGGATAACTCACCCACGCAACGTCGGGATGGCTTTCCAGAAATTCCGCAATCCGTTCGGCCGAGCGCACCTGTCGCTCGACGCGGAACGACAGCGTCTCCAGTCCCATCAGCAACAAGAAAGCATTGAACGGCGACAGACACGCGCCCATATCGCGCAGGTACTGCAGCCGCGCCTTCATCACAAAGGCGAAATTGCCGATGCCGGGATAGGCGCTCCAGCGATCCCAATGCACCATGCCCTCAAGGGCCGGATCGGGCGTCGTGAAGCTGGGGAATTTGCCGTTCGCCCAATTGAAATTGCCGCCATCGACGATCAGCCCGCCGATCGAGTTGCCATGGCCGCCGATGTATTTCGTCGCCGAATGCACCACGACATTGGTGCCATAGTCGAACGGCCGGAACAGATACGGCGTCGCAAATGTGTTGTCGACGATCAGCGGCACCCCCGCCTTCCCGGCAATACGGGCGATTGCTTCGACGTCGATCAGATTGGCGCCGGGATTACCGATCGTCTCGATCAGGATCGCTTTGGTCTTGCCGGTGATTGCGGCCGCAAACGTTTCCGGCTGGTCGGGATCGGCGAACACGGTGTTGATGCCGTGCTTCGGTAACGTGTGGGCGAGAAGACTGAACGTGCCGCCGTATAAGGCACGGCTCGCCACCAGTTCGTCTCCGGCACCGGCAATATTGAGCACCGAATAAGTGATCGCCGCCATGCCGGAGGCGAGCGCCAACGCCGCCGTGCCGCCTTCGAGCGCCGCGATACGCTGCTCCAATACGTCCGTGGTGGGATTGCCCGTGCGCGAATATTCCCAGCCGAATTCGTCGATCGCGTTGATCGCCTTGGCGGTGGCGAAGTCCTTGAACACGAATGAGGTCGATTGATAAATCGGCACGGCGCGGGCCCGCACCGCGCCGTCCAAAACGTGACCGGCATGAAGCTGCTGGGTATCAAATCCGAATTTGCGGGTCGTCATGGTCTCACGCGAAGTAGGTTTCAGGGTCGACGTGATAGCCGTCGAGGGCGTCGTCCAACGGAATACGCAATGCGCTGTTGAACAGATTGTTCATGATCATCAATGTGCCGAAGACCGTCAACTCCACGATTTGCGGTGGCGTGAAGTATTTTTCCAGCTTGGCATAAAGATCGTCATTAACGCGGTTCGCGTCGCGGGCGAGTTGGCGGCCGAATGCGATCACGGTGGCATCGCGGTCGTCCAGCTTGAGGTTGTCGGGGTCTTCGCCCCACAACACGATCTCCTTCTTCATGAACGAGGCACACAATTCACAGCGGTTCTCGCGGGAAATCGCGTCGCAAAACAGGATTGCCAGACGTTCACCGAGCCATGGCTTTACCGCCGCAAACAGCTCGTACCATTGCAAGATGGCGTCAATCGCCGCGGGCGACTGCAACGCCGCCGCCTTCATGTTGCTGATGGCGTGATGTTTGGCCACTTCGTCATAGGCGGCAAGCTGTTCCGGCGTGGCATTTTCACGGGTGACTGGAGGAATGCGGGTCATGATGGGTTCTCCCGAACTCAAGCTTTAAAACGATCAAACGGTTGCGACAGGGTGTCGATGACAATGGAGGCGATGCGGTCGAGCTCGTCCTCGGTCGCCGTCAGCGGCGGCGCAAGACACACCACATCGCTCAATACGCGCGTGCAGAGACCGCGCCGAAGCAGCTCGGCCTTGATCCGCGGGCCGACATTGGCGGCGCCGGGAAATGTCCGCTTGGTGGCGCGGTCTTCGACAAACTCGATGCCGGCAAGCAGCCCCTGCCCGCGCACATCGCCGATGTTGGGGTTATCGGCCAGTTCGGCCTGCAAGCGACGCAGAAATGCCGTGCCGACTTTTTCGGTACGCTCGATCAGGCCCTCTTTCTTCAGAACGCCGATGGTGGCGATGGCGACCGCACAACCGACCGGATGGCCGGAATACGTATAGCCGTGCCACCAGCGCTTGGCGGGCTCGGCGTGATCGAGCACGCCCTTGATACGGGCGGATACGCCGATACCGCCGAGCGGCACATAGCCGGAGGTGATACCTTTGGCGAACTGCACGATATCCGGGTTGACGCCCCAATGCTCCAGGCCGAACCAGCGGCCGGTACGGCCGAAACCGGTAATGACGTCGTCGGCAATCAGCAAAACGTCATAGCGGTCGCAAATCGCGCGAATACGCGGGAAATAGTCATCCTGCGGCACCAGAATGCCGCCACCGCCACCCTGAACCGGCTCCGCAATGAAGGCGGCAACCGTTTCCGGTCCTTCGCGCAAAATCGCTTCTTCCAAAAGATCGGCGGCAGCCTGGCCTTGCGTCTTGAGCGGATTGGGATTGACGAAGCGATACGGGTACGGGCTTTCGATGTGCAAGAAACCCGGCAAGCGCGGGCCGAAGCCGTCGGAAAACTCGTCAACACCGGTCGCGCTGGCCGAACCCACCGTCGAGCCGTGATAGGAGAGCTTGCGGGCAATGATCTTCGATTTTTCCAACCGGCCCTGAGCGCGCCAGAAATAGCGCGCCGTGCGGATGGACGTGTCGGTCGCCTCGCCGCCGCCGCTGGTGAAATAGAAGGCTTTGATCGAGGGATAAACAACGCCCGACAGAAGTTCCGAGAGTTCGATCACCGGGCGATGGCTGGAACCGGCATAGGCGGTGGCAAAATCGAGCGTCTCAAGCTGGCGCGTTGCGGCCTCGATCAACTCCCGCCGGCCATGACCGAGACTGACATTCCACATGCCGGAGAGGCCATCGATGAAGCGCTCCCCAGCGTCATTGATGAGATAGATTCCTTCACCTTTCGTCCAGAGGAGCGGCTTTTCGTGCTCGGACGGATGGTGCTGCGGATGCAAAATATGCTGGTGATCGATCGCGACAAGGCGATCGAACTCCGTCGCCGGTTCGGCGTTATTGGGATATGGCATGGGTGTCCTCGAAGGTATCGGGTCGGAGCGCGCGCCAGCGTTGGCTGTGCGTACGGGCGGCAGCGGCAAAATCCGGCGATGGCCTTAAGCCACCGCCCCGATACAGGGATCGGCCGATCCGGAAACGGCAGTTAAGTACAGCGCGAAGCCGGGAAATCCCGTCACATCTTTCCAGGATAAGTCCGAATTCGGCACGGCGGCATCCACGAGTGGTCGCTTCGACTTTGGCACAGCGCTTCGCTCCGTCAAGCAAAATTGACTCTCCTTGGTGACATTTCTAGATATACTCTATCGATTAGGTATTGTATTGCAGAATTTGCGTCAGCATGGCCTTGAGCGTGCCGCAGGCTCCCGCCTGCGGCGCGAGCTTGGCCGCGTATCTCCTGAATGAGGAACCCATGAGCCAGCCTCTGCGCCAGCCCGTCCATTCGACTCTCGATCTCATCGGCAACACCCCGCTGGTTGAGATCAATCACGTCGATACGGGCCGATGCCGTCTGTTCGTAAAGCTGGAAAGCCAAAATCCCGGCGGATCGATCAAGGATCGCATCGCCCTTTCGATGATCGAAGCGGCCGAACAAAGCCACAAGCTGAAGCCGGGCGGAACCATCGTCGAAGCCACGGCCGGCAACACCGGCATCGGCTTGGCGCAGGTCGGCGTCTTGAAGGGCTATCGGCTTCTTCTGGTGGTGCCCGACAAAATGGCGCGCGAGAAGATCGAGCATTTGCGCGCCCTCGGTGCCGAAGTGGTCGTGACCCGTTCCGACGTCGGCAAGGGCCATCCCGATTATTATCAGGACAAGGCCAAGAAGCTGGCCGCTGGCCTGCCGCACAGCTACTACATCAACCAGTTCGCCAATCCCGCCAATCCGGCTGCGCATGAGCGCACCACCGCACCCGAGATCTGGGAGCAAATGGAGCACGACATCGACGCGGTGGTGGTCGGCGTCGGATCCGGCGGGACCCTCTCCGGCATCGGACGTTATATGAAGCGCGTTTCGCCCAAGACCAAGATGGTGCTGGCCGACCCCGAAGGCTCCGTGCTGGCGCCGTTCATCAAAACCGGCGAGATGATCGAGGCCGGCTCCTGGGCGGTGGAAGGCATCGGCGAAGACTTCATTCCACCCAACGCCGATCTATCCCTGGTCGCGGAAGCCTATTCGATTTCCGACAAGGACAGCATCGATGCGGCACGTCTTTTGCTGTCGCGCGAAGGCATTCTGGCGGGTTCGTCGTCGGGGACTCTGTTTGCCGCCGCATTGCGCTACTGCCGCGAACAAACCGAGGAAAAACGCGTCGTCACGCTCGTTTGCGATAACGGCAACAAATATCTCTCCAAGGTCTACAATGACTACTGGGCGTTCGAACAAGGCATTCACAAACGCACCCTTAAAGGCGATTTGCGCGATGTCATCTCCACCCGGTTCGAGAGCGGTGGCGCGGTAACCGTCGGACCGGATGAAACGCTGTTGATCGCCTACAACCGCATGCGCGGCGCGGACGTTTCCCAGCTTCCGGTGATGGACGGCGGCCGGCTGGTCGGCATTCTCGACGAGAGCGACATCCTCGCCGCGGTGGAAGGCTACGAATACGGCCGCGCCGACCGCTTCGCCAAACCGGTCAGTTCGGCCATGTCGAGAGGCCTGCAGATCGTGCAAATCGGCGATCCACTGGATTCCCTGCTGCCGATTTTCGCCCGCGATCGCGTCGCCCTCGTCTGCGACAAGGATCGCTTCGTCGGCCTCATCACCCGCATGGACCTCATCAATTATCTCAGGCTGCACGCATGACCACGTCCAATCGCCTCGCCTTCGCCACCCGCGCCATCCACGCCGGGCAGCACCACGATCCCTCGACCGGCGCCGTGATCGTGCCGATCTACGCGACCTCGACCTATGCCCAGGAAAGTCCGGGCGTGAACAAAGGGTACGACTACTCGCGTACCGCCAATCCGACCCGCATGGCGTTCGAACGCTGCATCGCCGATCTTGAAAGCGGCATTCAAGGCTATGCCTTCTCGTCCGGCTTGGCCGCCGAAGGAACCGTGCTGGAACTGCTCAATGCCGGCGATCACGTCATCGCTAGCGACGACATCTATGGCGGCTCGTTCCGCTTGTTCGACAAGGTGCGACGTCGGTCGGCCGGGCTCGACTTCAGTTTTGTCGATCTGTCCGATATCGATGCGGTGGAAGCCGCGGTCAAACCCAACACCAAACTGATCTGGGTCGAGACCCCGACCAACCCGCTGCTCAAAATCGTCGATCTCAATGCCATCGCGGCGCTGGCCAAACGGCACGGCATCATCACGGTGGCCGACAACACCTTTGCCAGTCCTTATGTCCAGCGGCCGCTGGAACACGGTTTCGACATCGTCGTGCACTCGACCACCAAATACATCAACGGCCATTCCGACATCGTCGGCGGCGTGGCCGTGGTGGGTGAAAATCTCGACCTCGCCCAGCGGCTCGCTTTCCTCCACAACGCGGTCGGCAGCATCGCCAGCCCGTTCGACAGTTTTCTTGCCCATCGCGGCGCCAAGACACTTGCGCTGCGCATGGAGCGACACTGCTACAGCGCGCTTGAAATCGCGCGCTTCCTCGACAGCCATCGTGCGGTGAGAAAGGTGATTTATCCCGGTCTGCCGCATCATCCGCAACATGCGCTCGCCAAGCGGCAAATGCGCGGCTTCGGCGGCATGGTGACGGTCGAGCTTGATCGCGACCTTGCCACTACGCGTCGGTTCCTCGAACGCTGCCAGCTCTTTACTCTGGCAGAAAGCCTCGGCGGGGTCGAAAGCCTGATCGAACATCCCGCGATCATGACCCACGCCACCATCCCAGCGGAGCAACGTCAGAAGCTCGGAATTTCGGATTCGCTGGTGCGCCTCTCGGTCGGCATCGAGGATACCGACGATCTTGTCGCCGATCTCGAACAGGCGCTGGCCAAAGCCTGATTAGTGCACATTTACGTTGAACAAGATGAGCCGCACGGTCGGATGATCGTTGCGGCTTTCTCTTTGCGTCCATTGTACAGCTGTCGCAAATGCGCAACGGAGAAAATACAGAAATTTTGTGTACATGGGCGTCATTATTTCTATTTGTCTATCGATTTAATATACTAACCACGAACTACAGAATCATGTATGTTAAATGTGAGGGGTATAGACGAATGAAGCGTGCACTTCTTGGAACCACCGCCGTGGTTCTGGTCTTCGGGTTGGGCGTGCCGGCGGTTGCCCAGGATTACGTCAAGGTAGCCGATGCCTCCGACGGCAAAGGCAGCAGAATCGAGTCCGTGACCGTCACGGCGCAGAAACGGGTGCAGAAGGCGCAGGATGTCGGCATCGCACTGAGCGTGCTGACGCCGGAGGACCTTGACGCCAAGAACATCAAGACGGTCAACCAGCTTCAGTATTCGGTGCCGAATTTCGAATCCATTCCCGCCTTCGGCAGCGGTCAAGTGTGGTTCCGTCTGCGCGGCGTGGGCTTCAACACCTATAGCTCCAACAATTCGTCCACCGTCGCCGTCTATGTCGATGAAGTCGCCTATCCGGTTTCGGCATCGACGCAGGGCCTGCTCTACGACGTATCGCGGGTGGAAGTGCTGCGCGGACCGCAGGGTACGCTCTATGGCCGCAACACGACCGGCGGCGCCATCAATTTCGTTACCAACAAGCCGACCGATACCTATACGGCGGGCGTCGAACTCGACTACGGCTCGCATCACGAATTCAAAGGCGAAGGTTATGTTTCCGGACCGATCGCCGACGGATTGAAATTCCGCCTCTCCGCCGTGACCGATGAAGGCGGCGCGTGGCAGAAAAACCGCACCACCGGTCAAAGCCTCGGGTCCAAGGATCAGGCGGCCTTTCGCGGTCAGCTCGAATGGGATGCGAACGGCTGGCTGAATTTCCTGCTGGCTGCCAATTGGAGCTACGATCACTCGGAGCCCGTGGGACCGCACCGTTTCACCGCCGTCGGAGCCCAACCGGCCGACACCTTCGTCAAGGCGACCGACTGGGGCGGCTCGACCGTTTTCCAGAGCCTGACCGGCATCACGACCACCGAAAAGCCGTTCCACAATTCGCAGAACCAAGGCATCAGCCTGCACACCAACGCCGATCTCGGCTTTGCCACGTTGACCGCAATCACGTCGTGGAATTTCCTGCGCCGGCGGGAATTCAACGATTGGGATGCCTCGTCCTACGCCTACGCCGGCACCTATTTCGACACCAGAGCCGGCGTGTTCTCGCAGGAGCTACGCCTGGCTTCGAAGGATTCCGGAGCGCTGTCGTGGCTGGCGGGCATCTACTATTCGAATGAGAAGATCGACGAACACTTCTATTCCGATTTCTGGGACATCTGGGCGTTCGCGGCGCAGACGACCTACCAGCAATATGTCAATTCCGTCGCCGCCTACGCGCAGGTCGAATATGCCTTCAACGATCAGTGGAAACTGACCGGAGGCCTGCGCGCCGAAAGCGAAGTACGCAAACAGGAGAATTATATCACCCGCGCGCTGAATGGCGTCGGTCTGCCGCTGCAAGACTATGGCACGCCGTCCAACAAGCGCCTCGTCGCCGATCCGCTGACCGGCAAAGCCGAACTGGACTACAAGCCGATCGACAACGCCCTTATCTATGCCAGCGTCAGCTACGGCGTGAAGTCGGGAGGGTTCACCGCCTACAACGTGCCGAACACGCAGGTTCTGGACCCCGCCAAGCCGGAAAACATCTGGGCCTACGAAGGCGGCTTCAAGACTTCCTGGTTGAACGATACGCTCCAGCTCAACGGCGCCGCCTTCTATTACGACTACCATAACCAGCAGGTGCAATCGATCATCTGGGTACCGACCTACGGCGCCATCGGCTCGCTGGTGAACGCCAAGAAGTCCCACATCTACGGCGTCGAACTGGAAGGCCTTTGGCATCCGACCTCCGCCCTCACCCTGTCGCAGTATTTCGGCTTCAAGGAAGGCGAGTTCGATACTTTCGACAATTACGTGTCGAGCGCCGCCTCCAAGGCTGCCGGTCATCAGGTCTATACCGACATTTCCGGCACCAAGGAGCCGATCCCGAAAATCAGCTACGGCGGTTCGGTATCCTACCGCATCGATCTCGGCGATTTCGATCTCGAGCCGGAGTTCAACTACGCCTATCGCGACCGCGAAGGTTCGCTGCTCACCGTGGCGCACATCGATTCCTATTGGCTCGCCAACGCCAATCTGACGTTGTCGCCGAAGACGGGCCCGTGGGAATTGTCTCTCTATGGACGCAACATCTTCAATTCGCGCTACGACCTCTCCCACAACTACTTCGTGGCGTTGAGCGCGGGTCAGGTCAACATCGCCACCTCGGGCGAACCGGCGACTTTCGGCGTGCGGGCAAAGTACCGCTACTGAGCGAGACAGAGCCTGCCGTTCGCAGGTCATTGCTCTTCCATGTGGAAAAGGGGACCGCTATTCGCGGCCCCCTTTTTTTGACGAGAAAGGCACCCCGGCGCGCTCGAAGTCTTGACTCTCATCCGACCTATGCCTATATGCGCTTAAACGCATAGGCGGTAAAACGCATGAATACTGTAATCACTCTAATGTCGGCCTTGTCCGACCCCACCCGGCTCGGCGCCCTGCTGCTGCTCGCGGACGGCAAAGAACGCTGCGTCTGCAAGCTTATGGAGCACCTCAACGCCACCCAATCGCGGATGTCGCGCCACATGGGCGTGCTGAAGCAGGCGGGTCTGGTGGTGGACCGGCGTGATGCCCAATGGGTGCGCTACCGCCTCAATCCCGCGCTCGCACCGAGCACCAAAGCGATCATCAAAGCGGTGGTCGCTGCGGCCGCCGCGTCGGAAGACATCGTGGGCAAAGTCGCATGAGCGAGATTTCCTCCTCCCCTGCGCCGCGGCCGGCGTTTCCGTGGGGCCTGCGCACCGCGCTCGGGCTTGCCGTCTGGATTGGCGCGTATGCGGCACTCGAACCCGTTTCCCGGTGGCTCGTTTCCTTCCTGCCGCTGGCGCACGACGGCGCGCTCTACGCCGCCGCGGCGTTCTTCATCTACGAAGTGCCGAAGGTGCTTCTGCTGCTGACCATCGTCGTGTTCGGGATCGGCGTGATCCGCACCTTTTTCTCGGTCGAGCGCACCCGCGCCTTTCTGGCGGGCAAGAACGAATTCGCCGGCAATGTCGGCGCCGCCTCGCTTGGCATCGTCACACCGTTCTGTTCCTGCTCGGCCGTGCCGATGTTTCTCGGCTTCGTGTCGGCCGGGGTTCCCTTGGGCGTCACCTTCTCGTTCCTGATCGCGTCGCCGATGATCAACGAAGTGGCGCTCGGCCTTCTCTTTGCCCTGGTGGGCTGGAAGGTGGCGGCGACCTATCTTATTTTCGGTCTTTCCGTTGCCATCGTCGCCGGATGGATCATCGGACGGATGCATCTGGAAAGCTGGCTCGAGCCGTGGGTTCAGACCCTGAGAGCGGCGCCGGTCGAATTGCCGGATCGGAAAATCACCGCGAGCGAGCGCGTCGACGCGGGCCTCGAAGCCGTCAAAGACATCGTCGGCAAGGTCTGGCTGTGGGTCGTTGCCGGTATTGCCGTCGGCGCCTTCATTCACGGCTACGTGCCGAACGGCGTGCTCGCGGCGATCATGGGACGCGAAGCGTGGTGGTCCGTTCCCGCTGCCGTGGTGATCGGCGTTCCGATGTATTCCAACGCCGCGGGCATCATTCCAGTGGTCGAAGCGCTACTGGAAAAGGGCGCGGCGCTCGGCACCGTGCTGGCCTTCATGATGAGCGTCACCGCTCTTTCGCTGCCGGAGATGATCATTCTGCGCAAAGTGCTGAGCCTGCGCCTGATCGCCGTCTTCGCCGGCACCGTCGCCGCGGGCGTGCTCGCGGTCGGGTACCTGTTCAACGTTCTGTTTCTTTAGGAGGGATGCAATGAAACACGTGAAAGTTTTCGGTCCGGGCTGCGCCCGCTGCCAGCAAACCGCCGACATGGTGAAAGCCGAAGCCGCCAAAATCGGCGTCGAGGTCGAGGTCGAAAAAGTCACCGACTATGCCGAGATCGCCAAAGCCGGCGTCGCCTCGACGCCCGGCGTGATGATCGACGGCAAGCTGGTCCATGCCGGCGGACTGCCGAAGCCGGCCGACATCCAAAGCTGGCTGAAATAAACGCGCATTCCATACCAACCTGCGAAAGATATTCCGATGAGCAAGTCGAAATCCTGCGGATGCGGTAACGCCTCCGAACAAGGTCCCGTCAAACTGATCTATGCCTGCTCCGGCGCCGCCGATGTCGGAGAAATCGCCGATCGCGCCGCCCGCACCGTCGCGCGCGCTGGCGGCGGCAAACTGCAATGCGCCAACGCCATCGGCGCCGGACTGGAAAGCTATGTCGAAGCCGCCAAAGGGGCGGACAAGGTTCTGGCCATCGACGGCTGCATCAATCACTGCGCCGCCAATTGCCTGAAGAAGGCCGGGGTCACCAAGTTCGAGCATCTGGTGCTGAACCATATCGGCCTGGCCAAGCAGGCCTCGCCGCCGAACGACGACAACATCGCCAAGGCGGTTACGGCGGCGGAAAAGATGCTCAGCGCCGCCTGAGCGGACCCGATTGCGCGCCGGAAGCATTGCAGTGGCGGCGGTTTTCGGACCCTGCCGCCCCTGCGATCCGCCCCGGTGCAGCACCAAACAAGATCAACCACACAGCGCCCGCGTAGAACTGAGAACCCTTTGGAAGAAAAGGGAAATGATGTGTCGAAACCGGCTAGCGCGCTGTTTTCCCTGGCAATACCGCCATCAGACGGAAGTATCCCAGTAAAATCAATTTCTTGATCTCCGCGACCACCAGCGCTCCGCTGTTGCGCGGGAAGACCTGCCGTCTTAAGTAAGATTCAGCAGCAAACGCGAGTATTCCCAATGCCAGCCTATCGCTCCCGGACCACGACCCATGGACGCAACATGGCGGGCGCGCGCGGGCTTTGGCGTGCCACCGGCATGACCGATGCCGATTTCTCCAAGCCGATCATTGCCGTCGTCAATTCGTTCACGCAGTTCGTGCCGGGCCATGTCCACCTCAAGGACCTCGGCCAGATGGTGGCGCGCGAGATCGAAGCGGCGGGCGGCGTCGCCAAGGAGTTCAACACCATCGCCATCGACGACGGCATCGCCATGGGCCATGACGGGATGCTCTATTCCCTGCCCTCGCGCGAACTGATCGCCGACAGCGTCGAATACATGGCCAACGCCCATTGCGCCGACGCGCTGGTGTGCATCTCCAATTGCGACAAGATCACCCCCGGCATGCTGATGGCGGCGCTGCGTCTCAACATTCCGGCGATTTTCGTCTCCGGCGGTCCGATGGAAGCCGGCAAGGCGGTGATCAAGGGCGAGAAAAAGTCGCTCGATCTGATCGACGCCATGGTGATGTCCGCCGACGACGCGGTCGACGACAAGGACGTCGAGACCGTCGAGCAGAACGCCTGCCCGACCTGCGGCTCGTGCTCGGGCATGTTCACGGCCAATTCGATGAACTGCCTGACCGAAGCGCTCGGCCTGTCGCTGCCCGGCAACGGCACGCTGGTCGCCACGCATGCGGACCGCAAGGAGTTGTTCCTGCAGGCGGGACGCAAGATCGTCGAAATCACCAAGCGCTATTACGAACAGAACGACGAAAGCGTGCTGCCGCGCTCGGTCGCCAGCTTCGCCGCGTTCGAGAACGCCATGGCGCTCGACATCGCGATGGGCGGCTCGACTAACACGGTGCTGCACCTCCTGGCGGCGGCGCGCGAAGCGGGCGTTCCCTTCATGATGAAGGATATCGACCGGCTGTCGCGCAAAGTCCCGCATCTGTGCAAAGTGGCGCCATCGATCTCCACCATTCACGTCGAAGACGTGCATCGCGCCGGCGGCGTGATGGCCATTCTCGGCGAACTCGATCGCATCGGCCTCATCCATCGCGACTTGCCGACGGTGCATGCGCCAACGCTGGGCGCCGCCATCGACGCATGGGACGTCACCCGCGCCAACAATCCCGAGGTGGCGAAGTTCTTCCGCGCCGGCCCCGGCGGCAAGCGCACCACGCAGGCCTTCAGCCAATCGGAACGCCACAGCGAACTCGACATCGACCGGGCGGGTGGCGCCATCCGCGATTACGAACACGCCTACAGCAAGGACGGCGGTCTCGCCGTGCTGTACGGCAATCTCGCCGAAGACGGCTGCATCGTGAAGACGGCGGGCGTCGATCCCTCGTCGTTGCGGTTCTCCGGCCCTGCGCGGGTGTTCGAGAGCCAGGACGATACGGTGTCGGCGATCCTGACCGGCAAGATCAAGGCGGGCGATTTCGTCGTGATCCGCTACGAAGGGCCGAAAGGCGGCCCCGGCATGCAAGAAATGCTGTATCCGACGAGCTATCTGAAATCGAAGGGCCTCGGCAAAGCCTGCGCGCTGATCACCGACGGCCGCTTCTCGGGCGGCACATCAGGACTTTCCATCGGCCATGTTTCGCCGGAAGCGGCGGACGGCGGCGCCATCGCCCTGGTCGAAGAAGGCGATACGATCACGGTCGACATTCCCGATCGCAGCATTCGCCTCGACGTGCCCGCGGAAACGCTGGCCAAGCGGCGCGCCGCGATGGAGGCCAAAGGCGACAAGGCGTGGAAGCCGGTCTCGCGCAAGCGTGTCGTTTCCGCGGCGCTCAGGGCCTATGCCCTGTTCACCACCAGTGCCGCCAACGGCGCCGTGCGGAACCTGGATCAGACCCCGCGCTGAGGCCCGCGATCACTTCGCGGGCGCGGTGCAGACGAAGCTCTCGGCCTTTTCGATATCGCCTTTGCCGTCGTAACGCGGCACGGCGGGATACGGGCAAAGCGGACGCTTGCGCCCCGGCCACGGCGTTGCGGGGCCGGCACTCGCTTCGATGCGATCGGACGCCGCCCCTTGCTCGACCCAGTGGACCAGGGCGGAAAATCCGTCGAACCGATCCGTCGCCGGACCGCCTGCGCAATGGCCCATGCCGGGAACCGGGAAGACGCGCACGGTGCTCGCGGCGTTTCCGTTCATCCGGGCATCGGCTTCGCGCCACCACGCCAGCGTGTCGTTGAGCGAGAACACCGGATCGGAGCCGCCGTGATAGACGATCAGCTTGCCGCCATGACCGGCGAAGGCGTCGAGGTTGGGCGAACGCGCGTTAATATCTTCCCAGGCCGAACGCGGAAATGCAGCGCTGGTGGCGAAGATCGCCGGCGCATCGCGATCGAAATCATAGGCCATCAAATAATCCATGGCCGCTTGCGGTCCGGGCGGCAGCACCCGCGGCGGCGTTGAAAAGATCTCCGACAGCGTGCCCGCGCCCATCGACACCGCGATCGAGGTCATGCCAGGGCCGGAGCTGCCGGCCGGTGCGCCGATCGTCCACATCCGCCAGCCCCCATCGGCGAGACCGCCGTCCCATGGGAAGCTCGCATAAAGCGCCTCGCCCTTGCGGTTCGAGGGACCGGCGAAGAACTTGTCGAGAGCGGCGATCTGCGGCTTGCCGAGGCAAGAGGCCGACTTGGCGCCTTTGCATTGCAGCTTGTGCAATTCGGCATCGACCCGCTTGGCACTGCACTGACCGACCGTGCCGATAATGCCGTCCTTTAGTCCATCGTCGGTATCGCAAGCCGCCAGCACCGCTTGGCGCGCCAGTTTGAGATCGTCGTCCGTAAAGGTGGCGGCGAGCTGTTCCGGGGTGACGGACTTGCTCTTGCCGCCCGCCGCGGCCGCGAATGCCTGCACCGTCCAGGGATGGCCAAGCGCTGCCTTGGGCAGCGACATGCCGGGTGCACCGACCAGAATACCGTCGAACGCATCGGGATAGCGCTCGGCGAACGCCAGACCCTCCTGGCCGCCTTTCGAGCAGCCGGCAAAATAGGAACGGACCGGCTGCCGCGAATAGAACCGGCCGATGAGCGCCCGCGCGGCATCGTAAGTCACCTTCAGTGCGGCATGACCGTAGTTGGCGCGCGCTTCGGGATCGCGGCCGAACGCGGACGGACCGCCGTTGGCGGGATCGGCGTTGAGTTCGTTGCTGTGGCCGGAATCGCCGCTGACCACCGCATAGCCCTGCGCCAGCGCGGGCGGGCGGCCGAAGCCGACCGAGCCGAGCGCGGATCCGAGATTGCCGTCGGTCCCGCCGCCGCCTTCGAAGAAGAAGCGGCCGTTCCAATCCTCGGGCAAACGCAGATGGAAACGGATGGCATAGTGGTCGCCGTCGATCCCGACCCGCTCGCCGGTGATGCCGGTAATCTCGCAATGCGCCGGCAGCGGCCCGCTTTTCATGCCGCCGAAACCGAGATCGACCGTCGCCCCCGCTGCCTGAGCCTTGGCGCTCAGAATGCGCATGCCTGGTAATGCCTGACCGGCACCTGCCAATGCCTCGCAGCGCTGAGCCGCGGTTGGCGGCGCGATCGGTTGCACTTTTTCGGGCGCACAAGCCGACGCCGTCGCCAGTACGGCGGACGCAACCGACAGCAACAGAGCCGGCGAATGCCGGTTCGAACGGCGGCTTGTGATTTCACGCATGGCTCATCCCTTCCCGCAGCGATCCTCGCAGCACACCCGGACGCGTTCAGCCGGCCGGCATTTTGATCGTGGTCTTGCTGCCCTTGTAGAGAACGCTCTGGAAATGCGCCGCTTCGCCGTCACCAGCACCGACGCCGTTACCGACCCAGACGACGCGGAATTCGCGGTTCTGAACCATGCCGGGGAATTTGCCCTGACGGGCGCCGAAGGTGAGCGTGTGCGACGCCTCGTTCCATGAAATATCGATGGTGGCGCGTTCGCCCTTCTCGTAGCCCCAGCCGTTGCCGCTGTCGTCATAGAGCGTGAAACGGCCATCGGCGCCGCGATAAACGCGCAACTCGATGGGCTTGCCCTTCTGCGCTTCGGCGTGCCCCACCACAGGCCCCATCGGCAGGATCGAGCCGGCACGGACGTAGAGCGGCAGGACATCCAGCGGCGCATGGGAAACGACGGTGGCTTTGCCCTTGATCCGTTGGCCCGTCCAGAAATCGTACCAGTCGCCCGCACCGGGCAGATAAACGGTGCGATCCGTCGCGCCTTTGCGCACCACCGGCGCCACCATCACGGCGGGGCCGAACATGTACTGATCGGCGATATCGAGCGCGTCGGGATCGGCGCCGAAGTCGAACACCAGCGGACGCATCATGCTGCCGCTCTGGCTGGTGACCTGCCACGCGAGCGAATAGATATAGGGCAACAGGCGATAACGCAGCCGGTCGTATTTCAGCAGGATCGGCTGAACGTCGGCATTGAACTGCCACATCTCCTTAGACTTGCCGGTGCCGTGAGTACGGAACATCGGCGTGAAGGCACCGAACTCGAACCAGCGGGTGAACAGCTCGCCGTAGGCCGGATCCTTGGGATCGCCGGCGAAGAAGCCGCCGATATCGGTGTTCCAGTACGGCAGACCGGCAGCGATGAAATTCAATCCCGCCGGAATCTGGCGGCGGAAGGTTTCCCAGTCGCCGTGAATGTCGCCCGACCAACTGATGGCGCCGTTGCGCTGCTGCCCGGCCCAGGCCGAACGCGTCAGGATGACCGGACGGCGATCGGGGAAGTCGCGGCGATGGCCTTCGAAGACGCCCATGGTGTGATAGAGCGGATAGGCGTTGTAGACCAGCGCACCGGGTCCTTTAGCAGTCTCGACATCGCGCATCTGTCCCCAGGCGCCGCCGAGTTCGGCTTCGGAGGCATCAAGCCACCAGCCGTCGAACCCGTTCTGTCCGAGACGCTTGGAAATCTGGTTCCAGTAGAGATCGCGGCCCTTGCCGAAGGGATCGTACCAGCGGCCGAAGCCGGGCGGATACACGTTGGTGTAGGTTTCGGGATAGAGCTCACCCGCGGCATCGAGCGCTTTGTAATTGTCGGTGTCCTTGTCGAAGCGCGACCACACCGAGACGATGGTGTGAATGTCGAGGGCGTGAATGTCGGCGACCATCTTGGTCGGATCGGGGAAGCGCTTGGGATCGAACTGATGGGCGCCCCACTGCCCGTCCTTCCAGTACTGCCAATCCTGGATGATGCCGTCGATGGGAATGCCGCTGTCGCGATAGCGCTTGGCGACGCCGACGATTTCATCCTGGGTGGCGTAGTGCTCGTAGGATTGCCAGAAGCCCCAGGCCCAGCGCGGCAGCATCGGAGCCTCGCCGGTCAGCTTGCGATAACCCGCAACGATGGTGTCGGCGTTGGTGCCGGTGATGAGATAATAGTCGGTCGCTTGCGCGGCTTCGGATGCGAATTGGAGATTGCCGCCTTCAGCCGGCCGCTGCAGCGAGACGTCGGTCACCGAGGCGTTGTCCCACAGGATGCCCCAACCGCCGCTGGTCAGCAGCATCGGCAGTCCGGTGTCGCCATTGGCCTGCTGCAGATGCACGCCCTGCTTCTGCCAGTCGAGACCACCGGCCGGGTGCTGACCGAGGCCGTAATAATGCAAGCCTGCGCCGAACGGCACGCCGAACGACTGCGTGATGCGATAGAGACCGGCAGCGGCGGACACGGCGGCATTGCCACCTTCCGACACGAAGGGCTTGGCCTCGCCGGACTTGTAGAAGGCGATGCGGCCGTCTTTGCGGGTCACGGTGATCCGCAGCGAGGCGGTGGTGGCGACGATCTCATCGCCGGTCTGCGATACGGCGAAGCTCGCTGGCGCCTTCTTGCCGTTGACGATCAGACTCGGCCGCGGCTCGGCGGCACCTGCGGGCAAGCGGCGGATGCGCAGGATGTTCTCGCCCCACGGCTCGACCAGGGTCGCGCCGCACGCGCTCTGCAGCGTCAGGCTGGCGGCGGACGGCGTCACGGCGGTAACCGCCGGCGAACAGGGGGCTGCCCAGCCGGCGGCAGCCAGCAACGGCAGCAGCGATATGCCTGTGAGGAGCGCTCGCTTGGAATACCGGGTCATTTTCCCTCCGCCGAATTGTCTGATTTTAATTCGATATAGCGCACCTGCGGTCGCCGGAAAAGGCGCGGAGGAAAAACGAAGGGGCGAAGCGGCGACCGACACAGCCGCGCGCTTCGCCCCCCTATGCCTTACAACGTCAGGCTGCAGCGAACTCGTAGAGCACGAGGCTGGCCGGCGCGACCGCGATCGACTTCGCGCCGGTCGCGAACGATCCTTCCACGATCACGACTTGCGGCGCCTTGCCGACGACGTTCTTGGCGTCGAGACCGGACGCCTTGAGCGTCCAGGTCCGGCCCTTCGGCGCAGCGCGGAAGCCGGTGAGATCGAGGTTCAGCGTGCTGGCCTGTTCGCTCGCGTTGACCACCGCCACGACCAGCGCCTTGCGATCCGCAGTAAGCGCGGCCGAAACGTCGACCGGCCACGTCGCGCTGCCGGTGTTGACCTTGGGCTGATCGCCGCCGACCGGATATTTCGGCGTCGGCACCGGAGAATTGCCGCCGACCGCCACCGGGATCTTTCCGAAGTGCTTGATGTAGAGCTGGAACACCCGGCCCGACCCGCTGATTACGGACTTGGTGCGGTCGTAATCGAGCCACGACATACCCATGGTGTAGGCGGCCATGTCGATGAAGTCGGTGCGGCGGAAGAACTCGTGGAAGGTCCGCGCGATGGCGAGACAGCCTTTGTAATCCTGCCCGAAATGATAGGCCCACTCGTCGAAGAAGACCTTGACCTTGCCTTCGTTGAGCTTCGGGAAGCGCTTTTTATACTCTTCCCAGCAGTCGGCCATGGTGGCGACGCGATTGGCCGGCGCCTGCGCCCATTCGACGAGGCTTTGCTTGATGTCCTCGTTCTTGCCGGTGTCGATGTTGAAGTGCTTGTTTTCCGGCGGATAGGCGTGCGTCGCCAGGGCGTCGAACTTGCCCCACGAATTCTTCAGCATGCCGCCGCCCCAATCGCGCTCCGAACCGTAAGCAACGAGGCGGCTGCCGGAATCGATCATCATGCCCTGCCCGGTCGTCATCTCGTCGACGAAGCCGCCCGGCACCACGATGTACACGGTCGGATCGACCTTGCGGATCGCATCGGCAAACAGGTTGTGCTTGATCGAATACTGCTGCAGCGACATGTGGCCGAGCTGCCAGTGGCCGTACATCTCGTTGCCGACGTTCCAGTAATGGACCTTGTACGGATTGGGATGGCCGTTGGCCGCGCGCTTGGCGCCCCATTCGGTGGTGGCCGCACCGTTGACGTATTCGACCAGTTCGGCGCCCGAACGCGGCTCGCCGAAACCGGTATTGATGCACCAATACGGCTCGACGCCGAGAATGTCCTGGCACATCTGGATCAGCTCATCGACGCCGACGTCGTTGGGCTGCGGGAAATTCCACTGCGGATCGATGACCGGCGGACGCTTGTCGGGATCGCCGATCGTGTCTTTCCAGTCGTAGCCGGAAATGAAATTGCCGCCCGGCATACGCAGAATCTTGCAATCCATCTCTTTCATCAGGGCCATCGTGTCGGCCCGGAAGCCCTTGATGTTGTCCGCCGGCATCAGCGAAACGGCGCCGATCTTGAACGTGCCGGTACCCTTGCCGGTGATTTCGAGACGGCCTTCCTTCGTATCGGCCTTGCAGTCGAACTTGAGCGGAACCTTCGCCCATTCCGTGCCGGCCGCAACCTTGACGGTCTGCCGGTCGCCGGCGCCCTTGCCCCAGATCAGGGTGGCGGAGATTTCCGCGCCCGCATCCGCAGCGATCACGACGCGTCCGACATAGCCTTTCTTCGCCAGTGCCAGACCGGACTGGGCGATGCCGCGCGCGCTCTTGCCCGCCAGATGCACGACCGGGCTCTGCGCGCCGACATACGGTGCAGCTGTGTCCATGGTGACGTCGGCATCGGGGCCGAGCGGAACCCACTTGTTGGGTTGGGGCATCATGCGGCGCATGCCGCCTTCCGGCTTGGGCTGCGGCTTGGAGTCGATCGGATAATAGAACTTGCGGTCGTCCAGCACCTCGCTCCAGAAGCTGTAGTTGATGAGATTGCCGATGTGCTCGATGAAGCCGCCGTAGATGAAATCCGGAATTGCCGGAGCGATCTTTCCGGCATCCACGGTTGCGGCGATGACTTTTGCGGCCGCTGCATGTAGCGGCATGGCGCTTGCCAAACCCAGCGCCACCGAGCCCTGGATCGCGCGTCGGCGCGAAATCTGATTGTTCTGTTTTTCCGACATTTTTGGTTTCCTTACCCTGGCAATCCGTTTGTTTCCGCCGTTCGGGTTGTTTGTGACCACAGCGGATCGGCGGACATCAGACCCAATAGTCCGAGCTATTGGGAGTCATTTGTGCGGGCATCGCCCGCAAATTTCAGTGAACAAAAAAAAGGACCGGTGGGGATACCACCGGTCCAGAGAGCATGAAGGGAGAGGATTACAGCTTGAAATGCACACCGGCCGTGAAGCTACGGCCAATGTCGACCACGTCGAGGACCTGATCGCTGAACCGGCCACGCGTGCTGTAGCCGAAGTTCATGAGGTTGCTGGCCTCGAAGTACACATTGATGTTGTCCGTGATGTCGTAGCTGGTGCTGGCGTCGAGTGTCCAACCACCATTCACGAACACAGGTTCCGCACCATACTGCGTGCCGGAGCTCTGGCCCTGGCCGAAGTTGTTGAGGTACGTGTCACGCCAGTTGGCGGCAAAGCGAACCTGGAAGCCGTCCTTGTCATAGAAGGCAACGAAGTTCGCCGAGTCGGCCAGACCGGTGATGGCAAACGCATTGGTCGTCAGGTTGTTCGGGTTATACGGCTTGTCGGACTGCACGATCGTGCCGTTCAACTGGTAGCCGAAGCCCGAGTCGCCAAACATGTGCTGCCACGCCAATTCCATACCATAAACGTTGGCCGTCGGCCCGTTGATGTTCTGGCTGAGCGTGAACTTGGCATAGGTCTGGGTCTGCGGATCGATGACAAGCTGGTTGCCGTTCGTCCCGTCGAGAACCAGCGTGGAAGCGCCGCCGACCACGAAGTTGCTGATGCTCTTGAAGAAGACGTTACCCGCCAAATAGGAGTTCGGCGCGTAGTACCATTCAACCGCCAAGTCGGCGTTGTCGGCCAGGAACGGCAGTTCCTGCGGGTTGCCGCCGGAGACGCCCAGCGCGCCCTTACGACCACCCCAGTTCGAGCGGTTCGGCTTGAGGTCGCCCAGGTTCGGACGAGTGAGGGTGCGCGAAAGGTCGGCGCGCACATGCAGATCGTCGGTGACCTGGAGGTTCAAGTCGAGGTTCGGCAGCAGATATTGATAGGTGTTCTTCTGCGAGGTCTGTTGCGACGGAGCGAAGTCATACGAATACGCCGTTTCGTCGCCAGGGACGATGTGCAGGCCAGTCAGAGGCTGGTCGAGACCCATCGTATTGACGTTGGTGTATTCGTAACGAACGCCCGCACCGATCTTCAGAGGCATACCAGCGAACTTCGTCTCGGTCTGCAACGTCGCGTAGAACGAGAACGTATCTTCGTTGATCTGCTGGAACGAACCGGCGCTGAAGGAGTTGATGCCCTCAGGGCTCATGCCGGTATACGGGAACTTCGTGAAGTTGCAGCAGCCGTAGTTGAAGCCGGGAAGATGCGTCGAGTTACCGGCGCTATCGAACGGCTTGCCGAGGCTGTTGAGGTAATCCCACACTTCAGACTGATAGAACCGGATGAGGTTCGGGATCTTGTTGGACGAATCCCAGCCCGGCATGGCCGGCAGATTGACCTTGCCGTGGAACAGGTTGGTCGGCAGCGCAACGCCGGTCGGATTGTTCGAATCCGGACCATAGCCCGACCACATCTGCCAACGGTTGCTTTCCCACGGACCCCAATAGTTGGTGTGATAATGGTCCGTGATGTAGTTGCCGCCGAATTTCGCGCTGAAGCCGTCTTCTTTCCATTGCAGTTCGGCGCGGACCTGGTTGACGGCATTGCGGTTACGCGAGGCCGACGTGGTGTCGACGTGCGTGCCCATCAGAGTGACGTCGTCAAAACGGGAAATGTCGCCGTTCGGGCCGAGACCCTTGTAGTACGGCAGCGAGTGTCCACCCGGCTGAATGACTTCGAACGTCGTGCCATTGGTACCGCCAGCCGACGACGGGCCATAACCGATGTTCTCGCTCAGGCCGCTCCAGTGGTTGTCCGGGTTGAGCGACGACTGGGCCAAGTCATAGTCCAGCATGAGGGACAGCTTGTCGCTGACTTCATACTTGACGTTGATGCCGAGGTCGTAGGTCTGCTGGATACCGAGGTTGACGTTGTCGTCGAAGTCGGTCGGCGCAGCGCGCGTGAAGTCGACGACCGTGCCGTTCTTCGACGTCTTGACGTTGCGCATTTCATCGCCGTTGTTCCAGATCGCAAATGCAAACTGGTTCTCGTTGATGGAATCGCGCGAATAGTTGCCGTCGACAGTGATCAGCAGCTTTTCGGTCGGCTGGAACTGCAGGGCGATGCGGGCGTTCTTCCGCTCTTCCTGGATCTGGTTGTAGTTGTAGGCCAAGTCCTGGGTGAACCAGATCGGCGTGGAAAGATCCTTGCCGGCCTGGAACGCAGCGTTATCGGCATCCGACTGCTGCTTCGCTGTAGGCGTGGCGACCAGATCCATGATGACCGCACCGGTTTGCGGATCATGAGCAGAGTAAGGCTTACCGGTGGCGGGATTGATGACCGTGGTATGTGTCACGGGATCGATATAGTCCCGCGCCGCATACACAGGCACGTTATGCGGGCACGCCGGTCCGCCAGCGCGCTGGCAGGGATTGATGTGCTGGCCGATCCAGCCCCAGTTACCGACCTGGAACTGCGTGGTGGCGATCTTCGTATAGGCGCCGGCGACGAGAATGCCGACCTTGCCGCCGAAGAAGGTGTCGCTGAACAGGAAGTTGCCGTTCGGCGTCATGCGGCCGTCATTCGGACGGTACTTGGCGGAGATCGCCGCCGTCAGGGTCAGGCCGGGCTTGTCGAACGGATTCGGATACTTGACGTTGATCGTGGCGCCGATGGCGCCCGCCGACAGCGTCGCATCCGGCGACTTGTAGACTTCGAGGGCCTGGACCATATCGGCCGACAGACCGCTGAAGTCGAAGGCGCGGCCGCCAACGCCCGACGGAATCTTGCGGCCGTTGAACAGGGTTTCGTTGAACGACGGGCCCATGCCGCGGACGGTGATCTGTGTCGCTTCACCGGTCGTCGTGGCTGCCATCATCGAGGCGCGCGTGATGGTCACGCCAGGAATACGCTGCAGAGCGGCGGCGAGGTTCGCATCCGGGAACTTGCCGATGTCTTCCATCGAAATGGCGTCGACCAGGCCCTGTGAATCGCGCTTGATGTCCAAGCTGCGCTGCAACGAACCGCGGATACCGGTGACGACCACCGTTTCCATCGATTGCGTGTCTTGCGCAAGCGACGGCACTGCGAACGCGGCCAAGCCAACGCCGCCCAGCAATGCCGCACGCAAGCCGGAACTGAGTTTAGAATTCATACCAAATCCCTCCCTTAGTGGTTTGTGATTGTCGGGCCGCTCGAGTGCAGCGCCGTCAGGGCGCCGTCGACGCTGGATTTCGCGCCTGGAACGCACGGTCATCGGGCCATCGGACATGTGGCCAACCCCCGAAGTGTCCGTCGCCAGAAACGATCCGGCGGCGAAACGGCCAGACATCGGGGATAAACCTGCCGGCGTGTTTTCGAATGTTTCGGCAAATCAAGCCCCCGAAAGCAGCCCTACCGCTCAATAGGTAACGCTACCTTCCAGAACGATATGTAGGAGGCTTTTCGAAGTCTATTGGTCAAATGCCTGTCTTTGCTTGCACATCACTTTTTAAATCAGACATTACCATCAAAGCTACACACATGAATTCTAGAGAAAATTGTCTGTGTTGCGGTTATGCAACAATATAGATTCCCAATACTCAGGCAATTATATAGACGTTTCAGGCGCCCACTTGCCCACATGCAAAAGACACAATTCGGCATTTTTCTGCCGCAATGCTGACATGCGTCTGCCGCCCCCCGGTTCGGGGGAGCAGATACGCGGCCCGCAGGCCTTGTTTAGAGTTTGTAGTGAAGACCAACCGTGAAACGGCGGCCGTAAGCGGCGACGTTGAGCACCTGCTCGGAGAATCGCCCCCGCGTGCTGTAGGTCGCGTTGAGCAGGTTCATGCCCTCCGCGTAGACCGTGAGATCGCGCGAAAGCGCCAAGCCCATGTTCAGCGTCATGTCCCAGGCCGTATCGACGATGACGGGCTCGGCCCCGAACGCCGAGTTCGGCTGCATCTGGCCGAAATGCTCAAGGAAGCTGTCGTGCCAGTTGGCGGAAAGGCGGATCTGAAAGCCGTCCTTGTCGTAGAAGGCCACCATGTTCGCGGAATCGGCCAAGCCCGTGACCGCGAAGTTGCTGGTCGAAATGTCCTTGGGATTGTACGGCCGGTCGGTCCCGACCAGCGTAGCGTTCAACTGGAACCCGAAGCCGCTGTCGTCCAGCACCTGCTGGACCGCGAATTCGACCCCATAGACGTTGGCGGACGGCCCGTTGATGTAGGACGAAACGCGAAATTGGGCGAGACGCCCGGTCGTCGGGTCGTCGACGCCGTTGATCGCGCGCTCGACGGTGGTCGCAATCACGAAGTTGGAGACGTTCTTGAAGAATGCGTCGACCGAAACGTAGGAATTCGGTGCGTTGTACCATTCCCCCGTAACGTCGAAATTGTTCGATACGTAGGGCTTCAGATTGGGATTCTGACCGGTCGCCACCAGCGAGCCGACCCGCTCCGAGGAAGACAGCGTGGTGGCGGGGCTGATGCTGCTCAGCGGCGGCCGCGTCAGCGTGCGCGAGGCATTCAGCCGGATTTGCACTTCGGCCGTCGGACGCATCGTCAGATCGATGTTGGGAAGAAGGTAGACGTATTCGCGCTTGGCACCGACCGGTATCACCGGACCATAGGTGGTCAGGAAAGCCGTATGGTCGGCCGGCATCACCGATAATGAGGTCGGCAGCCGCTCGCGCCCCTCGGAATACAGCTCCGTCCGCTCCAAGCGCAGACCCGCGTGATAGGTGAACGGAACGCCGCCGACCGCCGCATCGCCGGTAACCGTGACGTAGCCGGACAGCGTGTCTTCGAAAATGCGCTGATAACTTGCCGGGTTGCTGACGGCTTCGAACTTGCCGTGGAACGGAGGGTCGCAGCAGCCCCAATTGAACCCCGGAATGGTGGTGGGCGTGACCGGATCACCAAGCCTTTCGAGATAATCGAAGACGGCACGCGGATCGAATTTCAGAATCCGCGGCGGCAGACGATTGTTGCCAGACCAGCCGGGCAGGAAATTCGCCGTGCTGAAGTTCGAGCCGAACAATTCGCCCGGCAGATGGACGCCCGCCGGCAGGCCCGCATTGGGACCGGACACATAGTAATTGTGCGAATCCGGCCCATAACCGGCGTACGCCTGCCAGACGTTGTTGCCGAAGTCGTCGTAGTTTTCCAAGCGCATATGGTTGGCGAGGTAATGAATGCCGGTCGAAACAGCGACGCCCTCGCCTTCCCACTTCGCTTCGAACCGGAACTGCCCCACGGAATTGCGATTTCTCGGCTTGTTCACCACCATCACGTGGGACCCCATGATCGCGGGATCGATGAACCGGCTGGGATCGTCGTTGGGACCGTAGGAGGTATAGTACGGAAGAACATGACCGCCGGTCGCCGAAACGGCGATACCCATGACGGTCCCGTTGATCGGCGACACCGCGCAATCCTGGGCGCAGGACGGCCCATATCCCACATCCGCGGAATACGCACCCTGCCGCTCGCCGGGGTTCTGCGCCGATAACGCCAGATCGCCGTCCGCCTCGAGGGTCCAATGCGAATTGATCTCCCACCGTGCGTTGATGCCGAAGTCGTAGCTCTGCTGCACGGTCTCGTTGACCTGCGAATTGAAATCCGTCGGCGTATTGGTGCGCGTGAAGTCGACGATCGTGCCGTTCTGGCTCGTCTTCACGTTGCGCAATTCGGCGGCGTTGTTCCAAATCGCCACGGCGTATTGCCATTGCTTGAGATCGTTGCGGGCGAAATCGGCGTTCATGGTCAGCAGAACCGAATTCGACGGCGTCCATTGCACCGCAACGCGCCCGTTTTCGCGCACCGCCCAGTTGTCGATCTTATACACACCGTAATCTTGGATGAACCACACGGGGCGAGTGGTGTCGGGTGTCAAGCGGGCTCCGCACGTGCCTCCGCCGGCGAACTGGCAGGCATCTAGGTACACGCCCTCCCATCCCCAGACGGCCACTTCATTGGTGCGGTTCGAGATCTCGTTGTAGGTCGCAGCGACCAGAACGCCCAGCCGGTCGTGCGCGAACGTATCGCTGAACAACACCATGCCGTTGGGCGTGAACCTTCCCGCCTCCGGCGAGTAGGTCGTCGATACCGACGCGGCCGTGCGCAGCCCCGTCCGATCGAACGGCATGGGGTTCTTGATATTGATGATCGCGCCGATGGCGCCTGCGGTCAGCGAAGCATCCGGCGATTTGTGAACATCGACTTCCTGGACCATATCGCCGGCCAGGAGACTGAAGTCGAACGAACGCGTTCCGATGCTGGAGCCGATGTTCCGACCGTCGATCAGAACCACGTTGAAGGTCGGCCCGAAGCCGCGCACGGTGACCTCGGTGGGATCGCCCATCGAGGTATCGATGCCGACCATGCCGATGATGCGGCGGTTCACGTTGACGCCCGGAATCCGCATGATCGCGGCGGCCAGGTTCGACTCGGGAAATTTGCCGATCGTCTCGTTGGTGATGACATCGACCAGCCCGAGGGCGTCGCGTTTGACGTCGAGGTCCCGCTGCCACGATTCCCGGATGCCCGTAATCGTGATGATTTCCCCTTCGAACCATTCCGGAGCGATCTTCTCGGCGGGCTTGGGCGCCGCTTGCGCGACCGCGGGTTTGGCCCTGACGATCAATCCGGTCTTGTCCCACACCGCCTCGAGGTCCGTGCCCGCGATCAGGCGCCGGACGGCCTCTTGCGCCGTCAATACGCCGTCGAGCGCCGGTGCGCGGACGTTGGGAATATCGCCGGGCGAAAACAGGATGTTTGTTTTCGTGACGCGGGCAACCTCGTTGAGGGAGCGCGAAAGCGGCTGCTCGGGGATGTGAAAGGCAAGCGGATCAGCCAGTCCGGCGCGAAAAGCGACGATCCCGAAAAGGACCGCTGCCAGCCAAAACCGCCGTGTTCCTGCTATCGACTTTGCCGCCCCTCTCACGCGACCAGCCCCCTGCGATTGTTATTTTCCGGGTCGCTTATCCAAGCCGTTCGCTCTCATCCCTTTCGTTCGCGCGAAGGAACTTTCGTGAATTGGACCCGGTTGGACTCGACGTTCACGGAAACCGGCAAAAGCTTCGTGACCATCTGGGCAAATGCGACGTTGTCGCCGACCTGGAAGACGCCGCTGATCCGCAAAGGCGCGGCCGCAGGGTCCGTATCGATCTTGACGACGGAATAGCGATTGAGTTCTTTCGCCGCTTCGGCGAGCGTGACGTTTTCGAACACGATCTGGCCGGTCTGCCAAGCCAGTGTGCGCGTCAGATCGGGCCGATCGAGATGCATGCCCGACCGGTGCATCACCAGCCGCTCACCGGGCTTCAGGACACACGGTTTTTCGGCCGGAAGATGCCCGCCAGTGACGGACGCCGATCCTCGGATGAGAACCACGGTCACGTCTTCGCCGTCGCGCGCCACATCGAGCGTCGTGCGCCCGGCAACGATCTTCGCACCGGCGGCATCGACCACGAACGGCCGCTTGTCGTTGGCTACGACATCGAAATTGCAGCGGCCGCACTCGAGTTCGACAAGTCGCGTGCCCCCGTCATAGGCCATGCGCAAACGGGTAGAGGTATCGAGAAACGCCTGCGTGCCGTCGGCAAGGACGACGTGATGCTGTTCGCCGATCCCGGTTTCGTAGACAGCCGCTTCCGCACTGCCCCGGATCATCAATCCGACGCTCGCTGCGGCCATGGCGGCACCGCCCGCCATCATCCATTGCCGTCTCGAAACAAGCTTGGGCACCGGGGGGGCTTCGACCGGACGGCGGCGTGCGCGGCCCAACGTCTCCCATACATCCGTCAGCATCTCGAACGCGGCGACATTCGCCGGATTTTCGGCAAGCCAATCGCGGAACGCTTTTTCGTCGGCGGCCGTCTTGGTGTCCGCCCGCAGGCGGGCGAGCCACACGGCGGCTTCGGCTTGAGCTTCTTCAGGCGACTTCACAGCGGCAGACATTTCACCAGTCCCGAGTCCATTGGGCGAGGAACAGCATCGCCCTAGAGATATGTTTTTCGACTGCGCTCGGACTGATACGATAGTGGGCCGCGATCTGGCGATACGTCATACCGTCAAGCCGGTGCATCAAAAGAATTTCCCGTGTCCGGCTCGGCAGCTTGTCGAGGCCTTCGTTGACCCTGCACAGACGTTCGCGGGCCTCCAATACCTCGTCTGGCAACGGCGCCTCGTCGGGCGCCTGATCCCAGTCCTCACTGCCGGTCAGTCCTCTTACTTTGTCCCGGCGGTGCAGATCGATCGATATGTTCACCGCCGTCTGGACAAGAAAAGCGCGCGGATTCTCAACCGGTTGTTGCGATCGATAGTCCTCTAAACGCACATATGCAGACTGGAGGAGATCCTCCGCCTCCGGATTTCCATGTGTATAGCGCTTTACGAGTCCCAATAGACCGGCCCAATACGCCCGGTCCTGCGTTGCCCTTGCCATCAAGCCTTCCCCGCGGAACCCCTTTTGCTGATTTTTTTCGAGTCATGGGGTTCTCTGTCGCAAACTGTAGCATGGGAGGATTGGACGCCGGACAAAAGAATCTTCACGGGTCATGTGTGGAACATACCTACTCAAACGTCTAATCTTTGTAGTGTTGCATAGGTTTCGCTTAAGCGTCCTGCCGGCCGCGGTAAGCAGCACCAACAACCTGGGAAAAACGTCTTTCTCTGCAGCATTTTACCGGTAACACACGGCCGCTCCAACGCACGTTCCAGCTGTGCGGCGTCTTCCGACAACCAGATTGATGTCCCGACACTTCCGGTAGCAAAAAAATGGGCCCGAGAGGCGGCGTAGAGCCGCCCCCCGGACCAATCCGGCAAATTTGCTTCGGTGTGCTATTCGGGCAACTTAACAGCCTTCGTGGTCGCAAAACTGGCCGACTGATGCGGCACGTCAGCAGCCGGCTGCCCCGATCCGACATCCACCGTGTAGCGGCCCGCCACGACCTGTCGCGTGCCGTCGGCCGCGACGAAACTGAGGTCGCGCGGCGACAGCACGAAGCTGACCGTCTTGCGCTCGCCCGCCTTCAGGCCGATGCGCTCGAAGCCTCGCAAGGCCAGTTTGGGAGCACCCTCGAACGCCGGCGGCGTCAGATAGAGCTCAGCCACTTCCTCGCCGTCGCGCCCACCCGTATTGGCAACTTCGGCAGTAACCTTCAGGCCCTCTTCCGGCGCTCCATTCACCGGCGTCACGGTCACCGGCCCATAGCTGAAAGTCGTGTAACTGAGACCGTACCCAAACGGATAAACCGGCGTGCCCTGGAAGTAGCGATAGGTCCGCCCCTTCATGGAATAGTCGTCGAACGACGGCAGATCGTTGACGGTCGCATAGAAGGTCAACGGCAGCCGGCCGGCCGGATTGGTTTTGCCGGACAAGACATTGGCAATCGCCTGCCCGCCCGCTTCGCCGGAATACCAAGCCTCGACGATGGCCGCGGCGTTCGCTTTCGCCCATTGCAGCGCAATCGGGCTGCCGTTCATCGCCACAACGACCAGCGGCTTGCCGGTGGCCTTGGCCCGCTCCAGCATCGCGCGCTGATCGGCAGGCAATTCGAGCGAGGTCTTGTCGCCGCCCGAAAAGCCCTCGACATGGACATCCATCTCTTCGCCTTCGAGGTCCGATGTCAGGCCGACCACGGCGACGATCACGTCCGCATTGGCGGCAGCCGTCTGAAGCTCGGCGTCGGGCTGATCCGAAATGCGCTTCCACAATAGGTCGGCGTTCGACATGCCATGTGCTTCGGCGGTGATGCGCAACGCGTAGCGCTTGCCCTTTTCGAGCTTCATCTCCACGTACTTAGGCAGCTTGCCGTAACCCGAGCGGTCGATCCTGCCGATCTCTTTGCCGTCCAGCGTCGCGTTCGTCAGCATGCCGTTGAGGCCGATGCGATAGAGACCGGATTCCGGCGGCACCAGATATCCCGTCCACACCACCCGATGATGCTCGGCGATCGCTTTGGTGTCGTATCCGCGCGCCGCGACGTTCGGCTCGATCCGCGTCACCACCGGCTTGGCGGCATACGGCGTGGTGCGGAAGTCGTCGAGAATGCCGTTCCATTCGGTCGCCTTCACGACCGGCGGATGCTTGGCGTTGAAGTATTCGGCCTTGAGGCCCGGCTTGCCGTCGGGTGTCTGCAACGCACTTTGCGGCACGGAATCGCCATCGGTCAGCGAGCGGCCGAACGGCACATGGGTGATCGCCGCTTGCGGCATCGCGCGCTTCAGGCCATCGAGCACCGACACCGGCGTGCCGGTCTGCTGGGCCGAATAATTGCCGCGCAGGACACGCGTAGAGTCCGCCAGCGGGCCGATCACCGCGATCCGCGCATTCGGTGCCAGCGGCAGGGCTTTGTCGTTCTTGAGCAGCACCAAACTTTTTTCGGCGGCCGTAAGCGCCATGGCGGCATGGGCCGGCGTCAGGATGCCCGGCTCGGACCGCGCCGGACCGCGATCCAGTCCGGCAAGATCGCCGGTGCGATAGCGCGCCGCAAACAAGCGCACCAGGGCACGGTCGATGTCGGCGATCGAGATATAGCCGCGCGCCAGCGCCTCCTTGTACCGCTCCGGAAGTCCCGGAACGCCGACCAGCGTGCCGTTGTTGCATTCGTTATCGACGCCCGCCTTGAGCGCGGCAGCCACCGCGGCGGCCTGATCGGGCGCATATTTGTGGGTGTCGGCGATATCCTTCACGGCATCGCAATCGGACACGACGTATCCCTTGAAGCCCCAGGCGCCGCGCAGTCTGTCCTTCATCAACAGATCGCTGGCGCAAGCCGGCTGGCCATCGACGCGGTTGTAGGCGCACATGATCGACTGCGCACCGCCTTCGACGACGGCGGCCCGGAATGCCGGGAGATAGGTATCCTCGATATCGTGTTGCGAGACGAAAACGTTGGCCTGATGGCGCGTCGATTCCGGCCCGCTGTGGACCGCGAAATGCTTCGGCGTCGCGATTACGTCCGGCAGATCGGCATCGGGGCCCTGCATGCCTTGGACATAAGCGACACCCATACGCGCCGTCAGATACGGATCTTCGCCATAAGTTTCCTGCCCGCGGCCCCAGCGGGGATCGCGGAATAAGTTGATGTTGGGCGACCAGGTGTCCAGACCGGTACCGATCTTGCCGAGATGGCCGGTCCGGCGCGCCAGCGCGTGGAGAGCACGGTTTTCCTCGCTGACCACCGCAGCGACGGATTTGACGAACGACGCATCGAAGGTCGCGGCCAAACCGATCGGCTCGGGAAAGTTCGTCGCCGGAACGGTGCCGATGGCGCCATGCAAGGATTCCGTCCACCAGTTGTAAGCGGGGATGCCAAGACGCGGAATGGCCGGCGCGGTGTTGACCAACTGCCCGACCTTTTCGTCCACGGTCATCTTGGCGACGACCGCACCGGCGCGTGCCTCGGCCTCAGCGCGGACGCCCTCCCTCGCAACCGGTCCGGCGCCGGCAGCGCCGACGGTCAAAGCACAAGTAGCCAACAGAAGAGCTGCGAATTTCGACCGGCGCATGGGATTACATCTCCAGTTGCATGCGAGGCGGCAACCATCCGGCCGCCGCCCCTTGCGATTTCAAAACGACGTCAGGGTTCGAGAGCGACCACTGTGACCGACGCGGGCGCCAGCGTGAGCGTCAGCTTGCCGCCGGTTGCCGCGAACGACACCGGCTTCGGGGCCACCGTATTGGGCGCCTCGAAGGTATTGAAGCTGTCGATCTTCGCCGCCGACAGGGTCTCGCCCACCGCCTTGGTCGCTGCCACACCCGGCACCGAGATTTCGAATTCGGCCGGCCGGTTGGGATCGACATTGGTGATGGCGAACCAGATCTTGCCGCTCTTGTCGCGCGCGGCGATGGCATCGACGCGCTGCAGCGAATACTTCTCGAACGAATATTTGCCGGCATCATAGCTGAGCGGAATGGACGTCGCGTCCTGGAACGGCACGTACATCTTGAAGACGTGATAAGTCGGCGTCAGCAGCATCTTCTCCTTGTCGGTCAGGATCATCGCCTGCAGGACGTTGACCATTTGGGCGATGTTGGCCATCCGCACGCGATCGGCATGGCGGGCGAAGATGTTGATGTTGAGCGCGGCCAGCACCGCATCGCGCTGGGTGTTCTGCTGGATCAGGAAGCCCGGATTGGTACCCGGCGCCGCCTTGTACCAGGCGCCCCATTCGTCGACCGTGAGCGAAACCTTCTTCTCCGGATCGTATTTATCCATGATGGCGCCGTGCTTCTTGATCAGGTCGTCCATCCCGACCGTCTCGCTCAGCATCCAGGCATATTCGCGTTCGCCGAAGCCGGTGTCGGGCTGCGCCAGCGGCCAGCCGCCGCCGGTGGTGTAGCTGTGCAGCGACAGGCCTTCGATGTTCCAGGCCCAGCTATGGCCTTTGTAGGCCTTCATCACCGCTTCGGTGTAGGAGGTGTCGCCGGCGTTGGGGCCGACCGCGATGCGCTTCATCGGATCGCCCTTTTCGGTCTGAGCCGGATTGTAGTTCCGCACGAACCGCGAATAGCGCTTCATCTGGCTGACGTAATAGTCCGGGCTCATGCCGCCGCCGCAATCCCAGCTCTCGTTGCCGAGGCCCACGAACGCGACTTTATACGGCTCAGGATGGCCGTTCTTGGCGCGCTCGGCACCGATGGCGTCTTCCTTGCCCGCCGTCATGTATTCCAGCCACTCGGCGGCTTCAGCCGGAGAGCCCGAGCCGATGTTCACCGAAACGTAGGCTTCGGTGCCGATCTGGCCGGCAAAATCGAAAAACTCTTCGGTGCCGAACGTCAGCGGATCGACCACGCCACCCCAATCCGCGTTCATCATCGGCTGGCGTACCGGACCGATGGCGCGACGCCAGTGATAATAGTCGGCGAAGCAGCCGCCCGGCCAGCGCACGTTCGGAACGTGCAACGCCTTGAGCGCCGCCACCACGTCGTTGCGGATGCCGCGTGTATTGGGAATCTTGGAATCCTTACCGACCCAGATGCCTTCGTAGATGCCATGCCCCAGATGCTCGGCGAACTGGCCGAAGATGTTGCGGTCGATGACCGGGCCGGATTTGTTGGCGTCGACCGTGAGTTGCACGGGACGAACGGCGTCCCCGGCCGTTGCGGCTGGTATCAACGCGACGGCGGCGACGGACAGACTGAGCAAAAGGCGGCGCATGGTTTCCTCACTTGGTAACTGGAAAACGGACTGGCGACAGACGCTAGCTCCACACGGCCTTGCCGGCACTGTCGAGGCGAAGCGTCTCGAGCGTGTCGCGATAGCGGATCTTGATTTCACTCGACGGCGGACCTTTGACGGTCAGTGACGAAAGCTCGCCGTTCTGCCACGCCAGCGACAGTTCGGCGCCGCCGCGAACGCGCAGGCCTTCGATGCGGCCGTCGGCCCAAACCTTCGGCAATGCCGGCAGAATGCGCACCTCGCCGCCCCACGACTGCACGATCATCTCGATAATACCGGTGCTGCCGCCGAAATTGCCGTCGATCTGGAACGGCGGATGGGCGTCGAACAGATTGGGATAGGAGCGCAGCGGACTTAAGAGACCTTTGAGCACGCTGTAGGCGCGTTCGCCCTCGCCCATGCGGGCCCAAAGGCAGATGCGCCACGCCGTCGCCCAGCCGGTGGAAAGATCGCCGCGCTTGTTGAGCGTCACCTTGGCCGCCGCGATCAGGTCCGGCGTATCGCGCACGTTGATCTGAGTGCTGGGAAAAACGCCGTAGAGATGCGAGACGTGACGGTGCTGCTGTTCGGGCGCCAGCACGTCCCAATCGTCCAGCCACTCCTGCAACTGGCCCTGGGCGCCGATGCGATCCTTGGGCAGACGCGCGCCCTTATCGGCCAATACCGTTGCGAAGCCGGTATCGGGGTCTTTCGACAAGGCGTGGGCTTCGAGCGTGGCGGCGAAAAGATCGCGCAGAATCTGGCGGTCCATCGCCGGACCGGCGCAGATCGTGACATCCGGATGGTGGGCGTTTTCCGGCGATATCGACGGCGATGTGACGAGGCCGCGGCCCTTCGGGTCTTCCACCAGCGCATCGACAAAGAACAGGCTGGCGCCCTTCATCAACGGATAAAGACGCTTCAGCAGCGCCGGATCGCGCGTGTAATCGTAATGATCCCACAGCGCGGTGCACAGCCATGCCGCCCCCATCGGCCACATGCCCCAGTACGGGCCATCGATCGGCGCCGAGGCGCGCCACAAATCGGTGTTGTGATGGGCGACCCAGCCGCGCGCGCCGTACATCACCTTGGCGGTGTGTGCGCCGGAGACGGCCAGTTCTTCGACCATCCGGATCAGCGGTTCGTAACACTCGGCGAGATTGGCCGGATCGACGGGCCAATAGTTCATCTGAGTGTTGGCGTTGATCGTGTATTTGGAGCCCCACGGCGGATTGAGGCCGTCGTTCCAAATGCCTTGCAGATTGGCCGGCTGCCCGGTGCCGCGCGACGACGAGATCATCAAATAGCGGGCATACTGGACATAGAGCGCGGCAAGGCTTTCGCCATCCCGAACGATGCGCTGGTCGGTGGGAACCGCTTCAGTCGAAGGCTTGCCGAGCGTGATCGAAAAGCGGTCGAACAGACGGCGATGGGCGGCAATGTGGTCCCGGCGCAATGCAGCGTAGCGCTTGGTCAAAGCCGCATTGGTGCGCTGGCGCACCGGGGCAACCGGATCGGCATCGACACGGGCCGGAGACACAAAGCTGGTCGCGGCGGCGATCACAAGCGTCACCGCGCGGGCACCGCGCACGGACAGCACATCGCCTATCGCCTCGATCCGGCCATCGCCTTGGGCCGCAATGCGCACGGCGTATTGCAGACCAGCCGGAATACCGGCGGATTCGATGTTGCGGCCGGTAATCAGCAGCGACTTCGCTCCGTCCGGCGCTACATGCAAATCGGAGGGACGGCCGGCGCGATCGAGATCTTCGCGGAAATTCCAATCCACCGGATCGGTCTTTTCGCGCGTGACGATGCCGTCCTTCGGCCGCCAGTCGTACTCCGCTTTCTTGGGATGGCGATAGCCGACATCGAACGCAAGCTTGGCACCGCCGGTGGCGGTCAGACGAACGACGATGACCTGATCGGGTTCACTGGCGAAAACCTCGCGCGTGATGGTGCCGCCATTTGCCCGGAACGCCGTTTGCGCCACGGCCTCAGACAGATCAAGCGAACGGCGGTAGCCGCCTGCAAAAGAATGACCGACGAAATCGAGCAACACATCGCCGGCGGTGCCGTACGGCATCTGGCTGAGCGGCTTGGCCATCATCGTCTTGGAGGCGAGATCCATCGCGTCCTTGAAACGCTCTTCGGCGATGAGGCGGCGGACCTCCGGCAAGGCGGCGAGCGCATCGGGATTGACGGGATCATACGGCGATCCCGCCCACAAAGTCCCTTCGTTCAGCGTCAGCCGCTCCTGAGCAACACGGCCGAACACCATCGCGGCGACGCGGCCGTTGCCGACCGGCAGCGCCTCGACCCAGCGCTCCGCAGGCCGGTCGTACCAAAGCGCGAGACCGGCGTTCTTCGATTTCGCCGCGGGCCGGACGGATGATGCCGTTGCCGACCCGGCGAGAAGAGATGCGCCCGTGCCCGCCAGGAATGTCCGGCGCCGGATCGAGGTCCGCCCGCATGCTTTCGTCATGATGATCAACCTCCGGCGGTTATTCGCCTGCCAGGTTCTTGCTGAAGAACGGCATCACATGATTTTGCCAGCGATCCGCAACGGCGCTGACATGATCGCCGCTGTAGAGTTCGAAGCTGTTGACGATGCCATAGCTGTCGAGAATGCGATGGAGCTCGGCGGTATCGGTCTTGAGGCCGTCCTGATCGCCGACATCGAGCGCGATGGCTTTGTACTGGCGCAGGTTGGCGATGTACTGGTCCACCATCGCGAGCGGTGCGTTGGCAGCCCATTTGGCCATGATGTCCGGCTGCGGCACGCCGTCCTTGGTCGGCAGATCGATATAAAGCGGCGGCGCCTTCGGATTGGGCGACCAGGCCGCAGCGCTCGCAAACGTGGCGCGGGTGAAGAAATCGAGATCGGCGGAACTGCCGGCCGCCTTGGCCGCTTCCATCTTCTTGGCCATTTCCGCCGGCGGTGCGCCGCGCGCCGACATGCAGCACGGGCTCATGGCGTAGAACACCGAGAACACGTCGGGATGGCGCATAGCGATGCGCGTCGTGCCGTAGCCGCCCATCGAATGGCCCGCGATGCCGCGGCTGAGGCGGTTGGCGATGGTGCGATAGTGGCCGTCGATATAGGCGACGAGATCGCGGGAGATGAAATCCTCCCAATTGCCGGTGGTCGGCGAATTCGAATACATCGAGCCGTTGTGCAGCGTCTGCGCGTTGGCCAGCACTACGATCATTTCGCGCGAACCGGTGGCGAAGGCGCCTTCGATGGTCTGCGGCGTGTGGATTTCGGTCGTCCACTTCTCGTTGCTGATCGAATAGCCGTGCAGCGCATAGAGCACCGGATAGCGGCGTGCCTTGTCCTTGTTGTAGTTCGGCGGCAGGTAGACGATCACGTCACGATCCGGCGAATCGCCTTCGAGATTGCCCTCGAGCGAAACGCCATGGACCTTGATCTTTTCGACGATCACGGGCGCGGCACCGGGCACCGGGGCTGGAACCATCAGCGGCGGACGCGCGGGCTGAGCCGGTTGCCCCTGTTGCGCACCGGCCGTCGAAGCCAATGCCGCAAAAACACTTCCCGCCAACGCGATCTGCCAAATACGCATGTGAAGTCCTCCCCGAACGTCCGCTTGATGCGGCTCTGTCCGGAGATACTACATATGTCTGAGTATACTGAAAGGCCGGAATGGAGCAAAAGCCCCATCCCGGCACCATCAGATTGCGGCAATCTGGCACGAAACGAATGCCGCTCTCGCGAAAGAGACTCAGCGGCTGACGTTCCAAACGAAACGCACGCCATCCTTGCCGTCGGGCTTGGGCCCGGCGCTATCGGCGATAACGGCGCCGTCATCGGCGATCCGGAGATAGCGGTCGGTTGCCAGCGACATCAGAATCAACTCACCGGACGGCGTTTCCGTCCATTGGAAGCTTTCGGCTTTGCCCGGCTTTGCCGTGGTGGTCGAAACACGTCCGTCGGCAGCGACCGTCAACGCCTTCTCGCCCGCGACGAGCGCCACCCGGCCAAGTCCCATATCGACGACGCGATAGGCGGTCGGCACACCCCGCTCCACTCCGGTACCAAGATACAGGCCCGTTTTCAGACCAAACGATGTCAGCGTGACGGTTTGCCCGAACGGAATGGGGCGGCGCAGGCCATGCGGATATTTCTCGTCGACGGTAAAGCTGTCGAAATCGGCGAAACCACCCGCGCCCTTGGTGTTATAGGCAAACAGGGTGTTGCGCACACCTTGGAACGTGGTGAGCTGATAGGGCTGGACTAGTTCGATACCCAAGCGGACGAACGTCTTGCCGTCGAGCGAATAGGAGAAGACCGACTTGTCCTTGAGATAGTCGCTTTCGGCACGAAGCCAGATGCGGCTTGCCGTGACCGGCGTGCGCGCGGACTTTCCGGACTGCTGGTCGAATTGGACCAGCGTGAAACCGTTTTCGCCGCGTTCGACACCGATCCAGGCATACGGCAGGTTCAGCAGAGCCAGGCCCGCAACGTCGCCCGGCTTGAGGCCGCCGGTTTCCAGCACCGTCGTTACCGTCGACACCGGCCCGATGGCGCGCTGGGTCAGGCTGTTTTTCGCGTTCCAGAAATCCGCCGCCGGCAAGGTGTGCAGGCGCAAATAGCCGGCACGTTCGGACAACGACCACGCCGTGTCGACCGGCACATGGTTCCATTGCCAGACGTTTTTCAGCGGACCCGAGAAGTCGTCGTCGCGCTCGTAGGGCGCATGCGGCGCTTCGGAAACGCCGGTATTGGGCTTGACCCAGACGCGCGGCGTGCGGGTGAGATTGCCGGGCAGTCCGAAATAGGGCCAGCCGTCCTTCCACGTCACCGGCGACAAGAGAGTCACCCGGCCGAGCGAATTGTGCTCCGACATCGAAAAGCCCCACCATTCGCCCGACGGCAATTGCACGATGCCGCCCTGGTGCGAGGACATATGACCGGTCTCGCTTGGCTTCGGCGGCGTGATGTCGAACGGCGGCGTCTTCTGCGGCGGATCCTTGGAAGCAAGGCGATAACCCTCCGCAAGCCCCATATCTTCGTCGATGGTGATGGCCGGCAGCACCTCGTAAGGCCCGAATGGAGTATCGGCGCGCGCCGCCGCCATCCGCATACGCTTGTCGTACCAGGCGCTGGTGATGACGTATTTGCCGTTCACCTTGTAGAAATGCGAGCCCTCGCCGATCAGGCTGTCGGGACTAAACGGTTTGTGCTCCGTACCCGGAACGATATCGGTGAAGTCGTCGTTGAGCTGGGCGATGTGCAGATCGCGATAGCCCCAGACGATGTAGGCCTTGCCGTCGTCGTCGAACAGCACCGACAGATCGTGGAACATCTGCTTCATTGCCGTGTGCTTCCACGGTCCTTTGGGATCGGTGGCGCGGAACACCTGCGTGGTGGCGTGGTTCACGTTCGAGAAAATGTAGAAGGCGCCGTTGTGATAGCGCAGGCACGGCGCCCAAATCCCCTGGCCGTAGATGTTCTGGCCGTTCTCGAGGCGATAGGCGGGACCGAGATCGAGCTTGTCGAGGGCATAACCAACGAGTTCCCAGTTGACGAGGTCCTTGGAGTGCAGGACCGGCAATCCGGGCATGGCATGCATCGTGGTGCCGGTGAGATAGTAGTCGGTCCCCACCCGGATCAGATCGGGATCGGAGAATTCTTCGTAGAACAGCGGATTGGTGAATGTCCCGTTGCCGTTGTCGGCCGTCCAGGTCGGCGCGGCGAGGGCCCCGGCGAGACTCGACAATGCGATTAGTATTACCGCCAAGCGCTTCAACACACCCACCTCCCATGCCACCAGGACGATGCAGCGTCCTGGGCGGACTTATATCCGTTTTGTAGGACAATTTCTCCTGCGAAATCCCTGCGGCCAGGAGCAGGCAAATGCGCGCAGGCCAAAGCGCCCGCGAGCCGATGAGACCCGCGGGCGCCCTGTTAGCTTACAGATTACGGCTTCCCGTTCAGGGCTTGATCGTCAGCATCACTACTGCGTGACGGCCCACCTCGGCGCTGACCTGCCCCTTGGCGGGGGCGAGCGTCTTGTGCTGCCAGAGATCGCGCACCGCCGCCGACAGTCCGGCGGGATACTGGAGCTGCTCCCACGTCACCGCGATCTTGCGCGCATCATTACCGCGGTTGAACAGCAGCACGGCGCGGCCACCGCCTTTCAGCGGACGGGTCCACACTTCCGCATCGCCGTCCTTCCAGACGCGCGACGCCGCAATCCCGAGCGGGTCCTGATCGACCGCGATGACTTCCTTGTTCATGAGGATCGCCTTGGTCGCGGCGTTCATAGCGGCCAGGTCGTTGCCCGCGATCAGCGGCGCGGCGAACATCGCCCACAGGCTGAAATGCGCGCGATATTCGCTGTCGGTCATGCCGCCGTTGCCGACTTCCAGCATGTCGGGATCGTTCCAGTGGCCCGGACCGGCATAGGGCGCAAGCTCGGCCTGCATGTCGACGATTTTGAGCAGCCCCATCGAATAGCCGTTGGGATGCATCCCATCCCAACCGTCAAAGATATCGCCGGTCGTGCGCCACAGATTGCCGATGTTCCGTGCCCACAGCCACGGCTTGGAATTACCCCATTCGCATAGCGAAAACACGATCGGCCGGCCGCTCGCCTGCAAGGCCTGGCTCATGGTGAGATAGGACGACTGGGCGTCCTGGGTGTCGGTATTGCACCAGTCGTATTTCAGATAATCGACGCCCCACGCGGCGTACTGCTTGGCATCCTGGAATTCGTGACCGCGGCTGGCCGGAAAACCGCCGCAGGTCTTGGTCCCGGCATCGGAATAGATGCCGAACTTGAGGCCCTTCGAATGGATGTAGTCGCCCAGCGCCTTCATGCCTGACGGAAACTTACTGGCATCCGGCTGGATATTGCCCGACGCATCGCGCGCACCCTGCCAGCAATCGTCGATGACGACGTAGGTGTAGCCCGCGTCCTTCATGCCCGATGACACCATTGCATCGGCGGCACTGCGGATCAGCTTCTCGTTCACGTTGCAGGCGAACTTGTTCCAGCTGTTCCAGCCCATCGGCGGCGTCAAGGCGAGCCCGTTGGGCGTACCCAGCAGCGGATCGGCGTGGTCGCGCGCCGCTGCGGCGACGCTGACGAGAACGCCCGCAAATAGAATGGACAGGATTTTTCGTGCCGCGTCGTTGAACATTGTGCACCTGTATCTGGGCTGCCTATGAGAATGACCGGCTCAAATCGCCATGAACCGAGCCGCGGAGCATCCGGGAACAGCGCTATCCGTCCTTGCGGCGAATCCACCCCCATCACCCCCAGTCCTTTTATCATATGAATGAGGAGCGGGGGAACCGGCGATCGCCTCCCGGCGAGATACCGATCACAACTTTAGTTGCGCTTCAGCGCCGGAGTTATGGACTTCCCTGGCTTGAGCAGGACGCCACCGCTTGCATAATGCGTTGCAAAGATTCTTGGACGCGACGCATTGGCCACCACCCATCAAGCAGGCGTGATCGCCTATCGCGGCGAGAACGGCCGGCGGGAAGTCTTGCTGATCACCTCGCGCGACACCCACCGCTGGATCATTCCCAAAGGCAACATCGGCCGCGGCAAGACGGCGCGCAAAGCGGCCAAACTCGAGGCCTTCGAGGAAGCCGGTCTGCGCGGGACCATCGACAGCGAAATCCCGATCGGCTTCTACACGTATTTCAAGAGGCGCCAGGACCAGTCGGCCTACCCCGTGAGCGTCGAGGTATTCCTGATGCGGGTCGACCGGCAGCGCAAGAAATGGCCGGAAAAAGGCAAGCGCGAAATCTGCTGGCTGTCCATCAAGGACGCCATCGCCCGCATCCAGGAGCCCGGCATCGTGCCGCTGCTGAAGCGCCTCGCCGAACTGCCGGACTTCCGCGCGTCGGAATAGACTAAGTTGCAGCCGGCCATGTCACCGCGGCCCGGAGACCGCCGGCCTTGCGGTTGGAAAGGCTCAGGCTGGCGCCCTGGTTCTTGGCAATGGCGTCGGCAATGGAAAGACCGAGGCCGGTGCCGCCGGTGAGACGGCTGCGCGAACTGTCGAGACGCGCAAAGGGTTGCAGCACATCGCCGAGCTGGGCTTCGGGAATGCCGGGGCCGCAATCTTCCACAACAAGCACAATTGCACCGCCGCCGCTCTGCAGCGAGACTTCGGCCCGTCTTCCGTATTTCACCGCATTATCGATCAGGTTGCGCAACAGGCGGCGGACCAGATTGACTTGCAGCACCAGCGTGGTGCGGGGCGCCTCGACGAAGGTCACATCCTTGCCAAGGCCGCGGAACTCCTCGACCACCGAATCGGCGAGCGCCGAAAGATCGACAAGCTGCTTCGGCTCGGTGGAATGTCCGAGGCGGGAGAGGTCCAGGATCTCCTCCACCATGGCCGTCATTTCGTCGATGGTCTCGACGAACTTCTCGCGCTCGGAGTCCGGCTCCACGCTTTCGGCGCGGATGCGCAGCGACGCCAGCGGCGTGCGAAGGTCATGACCGATGGCCGTCAGCATACGATCCTTTTCGGCCAGAAGATCGCGGACGCGCTGCGCCATGGCGTTGAACGAACCGATCGCAACGCGCACCTCGCGCGGCCCTTTCACCGGAAGCGGTTCGAAGCCATCCTGCGGCTGCAATACCTGCGCGGCTTCGGCCAGGATGCGCAACGGCCGCGAAATCCGCGATGCCCAGAACAGCGTCGCGCCGAGAAGGATCACGAACAGCGCGATCTGCGACAGGAACAGCGGGTTCAGCATCATCGGGAACGGCCGCGCGCCCCGGAAGACGGCGATCAGCCACTGCCCGTCGGCCATGCGGGCCGCAATGCGGATGTCGCCCCCGCGATGATCGGGCGGCGGGCCTTCGAAACGGCCGGGCGGAGGCTCCTCGAACGGCCGGGCGCCGAACCCCACCGGCTTGGGCGGGCGGGCGAAAGGAAGCCAGCGCCGCTCGCCGAAATCGTGGCGGAAAATCAGCACCGACGAAACCGTCACCGCGCGCTTCTTCAGTTCCGCGGATAAAGAGTTCTCGAAGGCCCGTTCGCGTTCGCTCGGCGGAGTCCGCAGGGTCGGCGCAAGCCAGAACCGCCCATCGGATCCCTGGGCCGCTTCCAACACCACGTCGCGGCGCTCCGGCGCGGTTTGCGCGATCGTTCCGGCCACATCGGCAAAACGGCTCAACGCCGGCTCGACCACATTGGCGGTCTGCCACTGGTCGATGACGCTGCGCGTCAGGAGAAACGCGAACACCTGCGCCAGGACCAGCGCCGCGATGATGAGCAGCGCGGTCTGACCGAACGTGCTCCACGAGCCGACGGTGAGGCGCGCGCGGGCGATCACACGACCCTGACCTCGGCCACGAAGCTGTAGCCGCCGCCCCAGACCGTCTTGATGTAGGTCGGGTTCTTGGAATCAGGTTCAATCTTCTTGCGCACCCGGCTGATGAGATTGTCGATCGACCGGTCGAACGCCGAGGCCTCGCGGCCCTGGGTGAGATCGAGCAACTGGTCGCGCGACAGCACGATGTGGGGCCGCTCCAGGAAGGCGAGCAGAAGATTGAACTCGCCGGTCGACAGCGGCACCACGACGCCGTCGTCGCCGAGCAACTGACGGGCGCCGGTCTTCAGCTTCCAGGTGCCGAACTGCATCGTCTTCTGCACCGGCAGGCGGCGCGAGCGCGGCACCGATTGCGCCCGGCGGATCACCGCCTTGGTGCGAGCCAGCAGTTCGCGCGGGGCGAACGGCTTGACCACATAATCGTCGGCGCCCATTTCGAGACCGATGATGCGGTCGGTCTCTTCCGACTTTGCCGACAACAGAATGGTCGGGATGTCGAGCTTCTCGCGGATCGAGCGGCACAGGCTGAGACCATCCTCGCCCGGCATCATGATGTCGAGAATGACGAGATCGAATTTGTAGCGACTGAGAAGGTGACGGGCTTCGAGCGCATGGCTCGCCATGGTGACGCGAAAGCCGTTGCGCTGCAGATAATGCCCAAGCGGATCGCGAACGCTGCGCTCGTCTTCCACCAACAGGATGTGATAGCCCTCGTCCGGCTTTATGGCGGTTTCTTGGACGTCGGCCGGCTGGGTCATCATGAGTTCCTCCGCCGCGCGAACGACGCCGTAATTTGCAATCCCAAATCACTCATCCGTGGCTCTCCCGCGGCACATTGCGTTTCGTAGACCACCCCGCGACCGATTTCATAACCCGGTTGGCCGTTGGAAAACATGAACAATTTGTTGTTCAGATAACCATTTGTATCAACCCGTCCCAGGCGTATTCGCCGCTTTCCGGCCTGCCGGCCGGGGGCAGCCCCGCGAAAACAACGGCTTCTCAAGTTTAACGGCGGCGGCGCCGGTTCCCGCACACGCCAGACTTTTGCGACGGTTGGCACAGGGCTGGTGCAAGCCATGGATACTTTCGCGACCGACCTCCCCTAGACCGCGCCCATCCCGATCACGGAGGTATTGGTGAGAAAGCGCCGTCTGTTAACGTCCGCCGCCGTCGCGGCCCTGCTCGCGCATCCCGGTTACGCCGATACCACAATCGACTCCGATACCACGACGGCCCTGACGACGGGCGCGCTGCTGACGACCGACTCGGGGACGGCCAACGCCGGCAATATCACCGTCGATAGCGACGGCTCGATCAAGATTTCGAAGGCCTCGATCGGCGCCATCACCATCGACACATCGAACTACCTCTATTCCAACGGTACGATCAAAAACTCGGGCGAATCCGGCGCGTACGGCATCGAGATCGACACCTCGTCGGCACCCAACCTGACCGGCGCCAGCTTCACCAACGCCGCGTCGTCGACCATCACCGGCGCCGGCATCTATCTCGATTCCAGTTCGGCCCTGCAATTGACCGGCGACGGAACCGGCAAATACGGCCTTTACTTCGACGCCGTCAGCGGCACCGGCACCTACACCGGCAACGTCACGATGTACGGCGGCGCCATGACCATCGAAGGTGCGTCGAGCTACGGGATCTATCTTTCGTCCGATACCACCTTCACCGGCAACCTCACGATGGATTCGAGCTCGTCGATCACGATGACCGGGGGCTCCTCGAGCGCCATCTATCTCGCCAGCGGCACGACGTTCGTCGGCAACCTGACGCTGGGATCGAGTTCGACCATCACGCTTGAAGACGATTCCAACACCGCCATCGTCATGGCCGGCAGCAGCAAGTTCACCGGCGACATTTCGCTCGGCGGCTCCATCGTGATGTATCAGAACGACGTGCGGTCGACGACCAGTTCCAGCCTCGAAGCGGTCCTTTTGCAGGGCACCATCACAGGCAACCTGACGGTGGCCTCGGGCAGCACGATCTCGGTGATCGGCGCCGGCGCACAAGGCATGACGGTAGAGGGTTACGGCGTCACCGGGGCCGTCACAGTCGCCGGGACCATTCAGACGATCGGCTATTCTTCGACCTACGATTCCAAGGCCAGCAGCTATTACACATCCTCGCTCACGACCTATCCCGAAGCGGGCAACGCGCTTTCGATCGGCGCCAGCATCAACGGCGGCTTGATGATCTCGGGCCCGGCTTATTCGAGCGCATCGACCTCGTCGGGTACGATCGCCGTCCAAGGCACGGGCATCGCGCTGGCGATTTCACCCGCGTACAACGCGACCGTCAGCCAGTCCTCGGCGCTTACGATCGGCGTCTACAAGTACAACGGCGATCTCGACACCTACGATCCCGGCTTCAGCGTCTACAATCGCGGCACTATTTCCGCAGCGCCGCTGACACCCGGCAATAGTGCCCAGACGATCGTCATGGCAGGGTCGGAGGCCTATCACACCGTCCTGACCGGCGGCTTCTACAATTCCGGCAAAGTCAGTGCGTCGGCCACCACCAACAAGTCAGATACGACGGCCGTCACGGCGACCGCCATTTCGCTCGGTGCCTACACCTATCTCGACAATGCGACCTTCGATTACGCCACCGCAACCTGGGGCGATGCCGCGCTGGCCGGCAAGGAGACCAGCGATCAAGCGGCCTTCGTCAATTCGAACGTTACCGGCAGCGGCGTCATTTCCGCATCGACATCCGGCTACAAGGCCGGCGCGGCCGTGGCGCTTTACATCGCGCAATATGCATCTGTGCCTTCGCTGATCAATTCGGGGACGATTACCGCAAGTGCGCTGACATCCGACCAGGACCTGACCGCCACCATTTCGTCGTCCAACCCGTATAGCGAATATGCCGCCGCGATCATCGATTCCTCGGGCACACTGACCTCGATCTACAATACCGGTACGATTTCGGCCTATGCCGGCGTCGGCACCTCCACCTCGTCGGTCACCGAACTCGACAGCCAAAAGCAGCTCGCCGTCGCCATCGACCTGTCCTCGGGAAATACCGCAACACCTTCCGGCTCCGGCGTGACGATCACCGAACGCGCCACGGCCACCAGTTCGGCGGCCATCGTCGGCGATATCTTTTTTGGCACCGGCGACAAGCAGGTCATCGACATCCAGGGCACGTCCACGACCTATACCGCGTCAATCGTCGGTAACATCGCCTACGGTGCGACCGGCACGAGCGCGATCGGGGACGAGTTGAACATCGGTGCCTACGGCATCGTCAAAGGCAAGGTTACGGCCGGCAGCGGTCCCGGCGTCAGCGTCAATGTCGCCTCGAACGGCGCCCTGTACCTGCTCAACGACACCACTTCGCTCAACGCCCAGACGGTGCACGTGGCCGACAGCGGCATTCTCTCCATCGGCGTTTCGCAATCGTTGACCGACACCGGCGCCATCGCCTCCAAAGGCACCGTGATCCTCGACAAGGGCTCCAAGCTCTACCTGTCGTACAACAGCTTCGTGCCACAGGGCTCGAACACGTTCACGCTGATCACCGCCCCGTACGGCTATCTGCAGATCGACACATCGACGATTGCCGTCACCAACACCTATCTGACCAAGAACGTCAGCGACAAAGGCTATCTGCCGTATCTCTTCAAATCGGCCAACCTCGACGTCGTCTCCTCGGCCTCCACCGGCGACGCACTGGTGTTGCACGTGACGCCCAAGAGTTCCGACGAGCTTGGCTTAGTCGGCTACGCCAAGCAGCTCTTTCCATACGTGAACAGCGCGCTTTCCGTCGACAACGAACTCGGCACCGCGATGATCTACGGCATCCATAATGCCGCCGAGGCACAGTCGGCCTATTCCGCCTTTGCGCCAAACGTTACCGGCGGCGACCGCGCCGTGGCCGTCTCGATTACGGATTCCGCTACCGGGCCGGTTGCGGCCCGCCAGCGCAGCCTTCTGATGTATGCCCACGGCGAATCCGGAACTTCGGTCTGGGCCAACGAGTTCGTACAGATGATCAAAGACCCCGGCCGGGGTGCGGAATCGCTCGAAGGCACACGCGAACTTTCGGGCTTCAAGGATTCCGGCTTCGGCATCTCGGCCGGCGTCGATACCGGGTCGGGAAAATACGGCTGGTTCGGCGGCGCCCTCACCTTCTATGCCGGCGATGTCGGCGAGTTGAAGCGGGTCTCCAAGACCCACGAGCAATGGCTGGTCCTGTCCGGCTATTCGGTGTGGCGCGGCAAAGGGCTGTTCTTCAATGCCAAGGTCGACGCCGGCTACGGCAAGTTCGACGGCACGCGTTCCATTACGCTCGTCACGTCGTCGAGCTCGAGTTCGATCACGACCTACACCCGCACGGCCTCGAACAAGCGCGACGGTGCACTGCTGTCGGGCGGCTTCTCAACGGGCGCCTATCTCAATTACGGCGCGGCCACGCTCAGTCCGACCTTCAGCGTCGATGGGTTGATGATGCGCGAGAACGGCTACACCGAATCCAACCCCGGCACGGCCAGCGACGGCGACGCCTTCAATCTCAAGGTTCAGCCTTACTACGCCCGTTCGCTGCGCGCCTTCATGGGCCTGGATGCGCGCTACGACTTCAATCTCGGCGACTTCTATCTGCAGCCGGAAGTGCGCGCCGGCTATCGCTACGATTTCTTCACCGATCCGCAGAAGCTGAAGATCGCCTTCGCCCATGCCGACATCAGCGGCGCCTACGCCAAGCCCGGCGAAACCTTCACCATCACCGGCCCCGATCCGGCCAAAGGCACGCTGGTGCTGGGCAGCTCGATCGCGGCGACGACGGAGGCTTGGTCGCTCGGTTTCCACTTCGATTTTCTGCGCGGCTCGAACGGCATGATCCAGGAAGTGGGAACGCTGAGCATCGTCGGCAAGATATAGTCCGGGAACATCTTGCCTAGCGGGGCAGGAAAATCCTGCTTTGTCACACGACTGTATACGCGACAGACGGGTGACGCCGGATTCCGCCATTTTCCCGCGCAGTCACTGGCACATGGAATGCTTTTGATGCCCTACCGCTCCCGTGCGTCGGGAGACGGAGTCAAAGGAGGCAATCACCATGTCCATAGCCGGCATCGGCTCGCAGGGATCGGGCAATCTGTCCCAAATCCTGTCGAGCCTGCTTACAAAGCTGGATACGACGTCGAAGACGACAAACTCAACGTCGGACACCACCAGCACGACCAAGACGACCGCCACCGCCGCAACCGACGGCGGCCTGACCGGAAGCACCACGCCCAGCCTTTCGAGCATGATCCTGGGCGTGCTGATGCAGATGCAGCAGCAGTCGTCCACCTCGTCCACGTCCGCCACCACCGACAGCGATGACACCACGTCGGCGACGTCGGCCACCGGATCGACGGGAACCAATCCCATGTCCAAGCTGTTCTCGGCCATGGATTCCGATTCCGACGGCTCGGTAACGCAGTCGGAACTCGAGTCCTACATCACGAGCGCGGGCGGAACCACCGACGAAGCGGACGAACTTTATTCGCAAATCGCATCGGATTCCGACAGCGGCATCACGGAAAGCGATCTCGCCAAAGCGGCACCGCCGCCTCCGCCGCCGGGCGGCCACGGACCGGGCGGTCCCCCGCCGGCAGACGGCGCAAACGGCTCGAGCAATTCCTCGAGCGTCGGCGACGAACTGGTCAGTGCGCTCGACACCGACAGCGACGGAGCCATCAGCAAGGACGAGCTTTCGACCTATCTCACCGCCAACGGCGGCTCCGAGACAGAGGCCGATACGCTGTTCTCCTCGCTCAGTTCCGATGACAGCAGCTCCATCACCGCTTCGGATTTCAACGAGGCGGTCGAGAAGCTGACGTCCAGCTTCGCGACCAATCCCTACGCCTCGATCCTCAACATGCTGTCGTCCAGCAGCACGAGTACATCGAGCGGCAGCAAGGTATCGGTCAGCGCCTGATCGACAGAAAGGGAGACGGGCCCCACACCGCCTCCCTTTTTCCTGCAAGAATTCTCGTCCCAGTCAGTCCTGCGGACGGTTTGCGACAATATCGAAAACAATGGGCGAAACCGCGCGGCGGCGGGCGAACTATAGTGTCCTCGTTCTGATGAGGATCATTCAAATGACACGCCGATTAATCACCGCAGCTGCGGCTCTGCTGTTCGCTTCCGGCAGCGCGCTGGCGCAGACGCCGCCCCCGCCGGATCATTCCGGCAAAGCCGATATGCAGCAGCATTTCACCGACATGTGCCGGGATCGGCAGGCCCATACGGCCGGCGAACTCGCCATGCTGGAAACCCGGCTGCAGCTTTCCGATCAGCAGAAGCCGCTGTTCGAGCGCTGGAAGAAAGTGAAACTCGGCGCCGCGAAATCGTCCGATTGCCTGCCGCCGCCCGATGGCGAACCGACGATCGTCGACCGCGTCAAACACGAAGAGAAGATGCTGCGCGCGCGCCTCGACGAACTGAAGGCGGAACAGCCTGCGCTCGAAGCGCTTTTCGCCAGCCTCAGTCCCGAACAGAAAAAGGCGTTCGCACCGCCCCGTCATCCGGGCCAGGACCGCCCCGGTCCGATGCGCGGACCTGGCGACCACGGACCGGGAACCCCGCCCCCCGCTCCGGAGAACTAAGCCCCCTCCGGACAAAAGAGAACCCGCGAGTCCATCCCTCCGGACTCGCGGGTTCTGTATTTTCGGAACGACGTTACTGGAGCGTCAGGACCACCACCGACTTCGGCGGCAGGCTGAGCGACAGCTTGCCGTTCGCAAGCTTGGCACCGTTGAAGGCCACCGGATGAACCGTATCCGGCTTGTCGAAGGTGTTGTGTGCGTCCATCGTCGCGCCGGTGAGGATTTCACCCTTCACCTTGCCCGCCTTGACGCCCGCCAGCGTGGCCGAAACCACCGCCGCATTGTGCGGATCGAGATTGGCAAGCCCCACCACGATGGCACCCGACTTGGTCTTGGCCGCCGAAGCGCTGACCTGGGGCATCGTGATCCCGCCGAACGTGTAGTTGCCGGTCTTGAGGTCGATCGGCAGCGACGTCGCGTCCTGGAACGGCTTGTACATGTGGAAGACGTGATAGGTCGGCGTCAGTACCATCTTGGCGCCGTCGGTCAGTATCATCGCCTGAAGCACGTTGACGGTCTGCGCGATCGAAGTCATCTGCACGCGATCGGCGTATTTGTGGAAGATGTTCAGGTTCGCCGCCGCCACGACCGCATCGCGGATGGTGTTCTGCTGCTGCAGGAAGCCCGGATTGGACCCCGGCGCCGGCTTGAACCAAGTGCCCCACTCGTCAATGTAGAGGCCTACCTTCTTGGTCGGACGATCGGACTTCTTCTCCGCCGCCGACATCATGTCGTCGTGCGTCTTGATGTAGCCGTCCATCTTGAGCGTGTTGGCGAGAACCCTGGCCCAGCCTTCTTCATTGAAGCCGGTGGCGTTGTCCTTGATCTCCCACTTGTCGCCCAGGACCGTGTAGTAGTGCAGCGAAATCCCGTCCATCGGGGCGCGGCGGTTGTCCATCAGCACTTTGGTGAAGTCGGTCCAGTCGCCGCTGCGGTCGCCGCTGGCCAGCATGATCGGGCCCGGCTGCTGCGCCGTTTTCATGAACGTGGCCCACTGATTGTACTGATCGGCGTAATACTCCGCCCGCATGTTGCCGCCGCAGCCCCAGGTCTCGTTGCCGAGAGCGTAAATAGCAACCTTGAACGGCTTGTCGCGGCCGTTGGCCTTGCGCTCCTTGACCAGCGTGGTGTCCTGGTTGCCGGTCATGTATTCGAGCCACTGCGCCGCTTCGGCCGCCGTGCCGGTGCCCATGTTCGCGTTGATATAGGCGTCGGCGCCGATCAGTTCGGCAAAATCGAAGAACTCGTGGGTGCCGAACGTGTTGGGATCTTCGACGCCGCCCCAGTTGGTGTTGAGGCGCGTGACGCGCTTGTCCTTGGGACCGATGCCGTCGCGCCAATGGTATTCGTCGGCGTAGCAGCCGCCCGGCCAACGCACCAGCGGCACCTTCAATTCCTTGAGCGCCGCGATGACGTCATTGCGGAAGCCGCGGGTGTTGGGAATAGGCGACTTTTCGCCGACATATATGCCGCCGTAGATTCCGGTGCCGAGCATCTCGGAAAACTGTCCGTAGACGTATTTGTTGATGGTCGGACCCGGCCGGTCGGCATGGACCGTCAGGCTGGCAGGCGCGGCAAACGCCGACGACGCCATAAAAAGCGCCGCTGCTGCGGCCAGAAATGTCTTCACGGTGTTCTCCCTGTTTCGGGCCGGTGCGGCCGGCCTACCCCTGACCCCTTCATAATACAGGGAAATTCCTCAGACAAATATTCTGATCGCCATAATTTAGGCATATTTCGAGGCCACCGCGATGGCTTCTAAACTGCGGCCATCGGGCGAAATCGCCCCATGTTCCGCGATACGAATCTCAGGTTATAGTGACGTGCAGGAGCGGATTGAGCGCAAATGACGAAGCGTGCATCGTTTGGGCGGGGACGCCCAATCAACAAGGTCTTACGGCTGCACGGCTCTATAGCGCGTGACCTCGGCACTGCGATCATGTCCGGCCGTTATCAGCCGGGCGACCTCTTGACCGGCGAAGTCGCCAGTTCGGAAAAGCTCGCCGTCTCCCGCACCGCTTATCGCGAGGCCGTCCGCATCCTGGCGGCCAAAGGGTTGGTCGAGTCCAAGCCCAAGGTCGGCACCAAGATCAGTCCGCGCAGCAAATGGAATCTGCTCGATCCCGACGTTCTCGCCTGGACCTTCGCTGGCGAGCCTGACCTCGACCTGCTCCAGAGTCTGTTCGAACTGCGCGATGTCGTGGAATCGGCTGCGGCCGCAGTTGCCGCCACGCGCCGCACGCCCGAACACCTGGAAGCGATGCGCGATGCCATCGAACGCATGACCCGTTTCACGCTCGCGACCGAAGCCGGCCGCCAGGGCGACCAAGACTTCCATCGCTGGCTGCTGGAAGCGACCGGCAATCCCTACATCATCTCGCTGACCACCGGCGTTCAGGCCGCGGTCAACACCACGACCATGTTCAAGCAGCGCGAACGGCCGCTGCCGCGCGATCCGGTGCCCGATCACATGGCCGTGTTCGAAGCGGTGGCCGCCGGCGACCCGGAACGGGCGCATCGCGAGATGAGCACCCTCGTCCACCTTGCCTTGCAGGATACGCCCCTGCCGCGGGCGCGGGCAAAGCGAACTGCAGGCTAGGTCCTCGCGCGGCGTTTTTCACGCAAACCTGAACACGCTTTCGCTAACGCTGACGCGCCAATCCTGCTACCGATACCAAAGCCGTACTTTGGAGGATGTCGCGATGACGGAATTCACACGCCGGACGATGCTGGCGGCCACCGGTGCTGCCGTTACCATGAACGCCAGGGCCGCAACGCCGCTGACCGCGGCGGCGGTGATCGACCGGATCAAGGCCCATATCGGGGTGCCATGGGCGGCAAAGACCGTTGACGGCATCATCGCGGGCGATGCTGCTACCCCGGTCACCGGCATCGCTACCACCATGATGGCGACCTATGCCGTCTTGAAGCGCGCGGCGGCCGAAGGCCTGAACTTCGTCGTCAGTCACGAGCCCACGTTCTGGTCCCACCAGGAAAACATTTCGGAAGTGAAAGACGATCCGATCTATCACGAGAAACTCGCCTTCATCACCGAGCATAAGCTCGTCAGCTTCCACTTCCACGACCACTGGCACGCCCTCAAGCCGCGCGACGGCATCAACGAAGGCGTGATGCGGCGGCTCGGCTGGACCGCTTATTCCGATGCCAAATATCCTAGCGTCTACAATCTGCCCCAAACGACGGTCGGCGCTCTGACCCGCCATCTGCAGACCAAGCTCAACGCCGCCACCATCCGCACCATCGGCAATCCCGACATGCCGGTGAAGCGTGTTGTCGGCGGCTGGGGCTATGCCCAGAAACAGGCCGGCCAGCAGATCTTCAACAGCAAGGAAGGCATCGACGCGTTCATCATCGGCGAATGCTGGGAATGGGAACTGCAGGAATACGTCGCCGATCTGGTTACGTCCGGACGCAGCGCCGCGCTGATCATGGTCGGCCACATCAGTTCGGAGCAGTACGGCATGGAATACTGCGCCGAATGGATGAAAGGCTTCGTCCCCGAAGTGCCGGTCAAGTTCCTGGAAATGCCGGAGCCCTACTGGTCTCCGAAAGCCTGAGCGGAGTGCCGCCATGCCCGCCAAACTATTCACGCCGTTCAATCTCGGCCAACTGACGCTTTCGAACCGCATCGTCATCGCGCCGATGTGCACCTATTCGGCAAGCGAGGGCTGCGCCAACGACTGGCATGTGATCCATTACGGCGGGCTGGCGCTGTCGGGGGCGGGTCTGCTGACCATCGAAGCGACAGCGGTGGCGCCCGAAGGCCGGATCACCTATGGCGACATCGGCCTGTGGAACGACGACTGCGAAGCGGCGCTCGGCAAAGTGCTCGCCAGCGTGCGGCGATGGTCCGACATGCCGGTTGCCATCCAGATCGCCCACGCCGGTCGCAAGGCCTCCACCGACCTGCCGTGGAACGGCGGCGCCCAATTGCCACCGGGCAGCGAACACGGCTGGCAAACGGTGTCGTCCTCGGCACAGCCGTTCGAAGCCGGCGAAAACGCGCCGGTATCCTTGGATCGCGACGGGCTGAAGCGCATCCGCGAAGCCTTTGCCGAAGCCGCCAAACGCGCGGTGCGGCTAGGCTTCGATGCCATCCAGGTGCACAGCGCGCACGGCTATCTGCTGCATCAGTTCCTGTCGCCGCTCGCCAACACACGCGACGATGAATACGGCGGCGGCCTCGAAAACCGCCTGCGCTTCCCGCTCGAAGTGTTCGACGCGATGCGCGAAGCGGTTCCCGACAAGATACCGCTCACCGCTCGCATGTCCGGCACCGACTGGGTCGACGGTGGTTGGGACATCGACCAGACCGTCGCCTACGCCAAGGCGCTGGAAGCGCGCGGCTGCACGGCGATCCACATTTCGAGCGGCGGACTGTCGCTGCTGCAGAAAATCCCATTGGGGCCGAATTATCAGGTGCCGCTGGCGCGCGCCGTGAAACAGGCGGTGAAGATTCCGGTCGTCACCGTCGGGCTCATCACCGAGGCCCAACAGGCCGAAGCGATCGTCGGCACCGGCGATGCCGATCTCGTCGCCGTAGCGAGGGCGGTACTTTACGATCCACGCTGGCCCTGGCATGCGGCAGCGGCACTCGGCGCCAGAGTGAAGGCGGCACCGCAATATCTACGCTCGGCCCCGCGGAGCGCGCCGGACCTGTTCAAGGCGTAACGCGGCGGAAAATCATTCTTTAAACGGCGCCACCGTCGAACGTCCGGCTGTGGCGAGGATTTCCGTCACCAGTTCGAGCGGGCGCTTGTCGGTTTCGGAAACGCCGCGCGCGATCAGATCGGCGAAACGGTCATAGAGCGAGGTGTACTCTTCCCGCTGGGTGCCGAGCTGGACCATCATGCCACGGCCGCTGGTCGCGAAGCCTTGCCAGGCGAGCGTCAGCATGCCGTCGTCGGTCTCGATCTCCATCGCGCGCGCCTGATCGCCGCGATGGCGGAAATCGAATTCGGAGTCGATCGTCGCTCCGCTCGGCGTGCGGAAGGCCACCGCAGCCGCGATCGGACTGACGCAGTTTTCCGGCACCAGAAGATGCGCGAAATCGACCTCGACCGGCTCCGACAGAATGCGGGTCAGAATGGAAATCGCATTGATGCCGGCATCGAGAACGCCGAAGCCGCCGTCCTGCCAAATCCAGGTCTGGCCCGGATGCCACTGGCGCACGTCTTCCTTCCACACCACATGGCCGCCGCGCACCGTCCGCCGGTCCATCCAACGCACCGCGCGTTCGACGGCGTCGCTTTCGCGTGCATGCCAAGTTTGGAACAGGGTGCGGCCGCGTTCTGCCGCCAGCGCCGTCAGGGCATCGAATTGGGCCACCGTCGGGCACGGCGGCTTTTCGAGCAGTACATGCTTGCCGCGGGTGAGCGCTAGACGCGCCGCTTCGAAATGCGCCTGCGGCGGCGTGCAGATGGCCACCGCATCGAGCTCCGGACAGCCGTCGAGCATCGCTTCCATGCTGGCGAACGATGCCACATCGGGAAGCTGCACCTTGGCGCTGGCGCACGCCGCCAGTTCGAAGGCGGCATTGGCCTTCAACGCCGGAACGTGCTCCTCCAGCGCGATTTTGCCCAGACCAACGATGCCGACCCGAATAGGCTGCAAAACGGACTCCGTTACACTCGGTCGTGACTAACTGCGGCGTATCTTGCGCGGTTCGGGCACACCGTCCGAATCCGCCTTGTTGATCAAATCCAATGCTTCCTGAATGAGGGCACGCGTCGCCAACTCGGCGCCTTCGGCATCGCCCGCCAGGATGGCATCGGAAATCTTCTTGTGGTCGGGCACGCTGGCACGCCGCACGCCCTTGTAGCGGTTCTGCATGCGGATCGAAATGCGCAAGGCCGACTCCGTCACGCCGGACAACTGTGAATAGAAGCGATTGCCGCTGGCGCGCAGAACCGCCAGATGAAAGGCGATGTCGGACGGGAGCGGATCGTCTTCGTCACGGTCGGCCTGGGCCATCTGGTCGATCGCGGTGCGAATGGCCGCCTTGGCTTCGGGCGGAGCGATCATCGCCGCCAGCGCCGCCGCCTTGGGCTCCACCGCCAGACGCACCTGGGCGAATTCGCGCAGAAGCGCGTAGGACGGCTTGCGCTCCAACAGCCAGCGCAGCACGTCGGGATCGAGCAGATTCCAATTCTCTTCCGGCTGAACCCAGGTGCCCTGGCGCGGACGCGCGGAGAGCAGCCCCTTTGCCGTCAGCATCTTCACCGCTTCGCGCAGAACGCTGCGGCTGGCGCCATACTGCTTGCACAAATCGGCTTCGATCGGGAACGGGTTCTTGGCGGAATAGCCTCCCGACACGATTGCCACACCGAGCGCCTGGACGATGCGGTACGTCAGATTTTGACCGTCGCTGCGCGCCACGCGGCGTTACCCCTCAAGTTCTGCGGCTTGGGGCCAAGTGCCGATGTCGAAACGGCTTTCCTTAAGTCCCTGAACGGCGACATTGTACACGAAGAGATCGCCTGCGCCAGTTTCGCCGGCGGCCCGCCCGCACCGCGCCGTGGTCACCAGCAGATGATCCCGGCCGGGACCGCCGAAGGTCACGCAGGTCGGCTGCGATACCGGTATATCGAGAACGCTATCGACCCGCCCATCGGGCGCGTAGCGAATGACGCAGCCGCCACCCCATTGGGCACTCCAGACATAGCCCTCGCTATCGACCGCAGCACCATCGGGGCACATCCCCGCGGCAGAACGGGCAAACTCGGTGCGCCCGGACAGCGCGCCGGTGTCCGGATCGAACGCAAAACGCCAGATCGTTCCTTGCCGGGAGTCGGCGAAGTAGCAGACGGTGCCATCGGGGCTCCAGCACAGCCCGTTGGCAATCCCGATGCCGCGCACGCGGGTTTCGATCCGTGCGTCCGCAACACAATAGAGACAAGCCTCGGACCGGCTTTCCTCTGCCTCCATCATGCCGCCGGCCCAGAACCGTCCCTGGCGATCGACCCGGCCGTCGTTCATGCGCTGGCCCTTGCCAAGTCCTTCGGGACGGCCGAGCGTATCGACCGTACCGTGCAGCGGATCGTAGAGCGCGAATCCATTATCGAATGCGGCGATCAATTCCCGCCGGCCGTCGATAAAACCGAACGAAGCCAACCGCGCCGGTGTCGGATAATGCATCAGGGCTCGGGTTTCCCAATCGAGCCGATGGAGCGTGCGCCCTTCGATATCGGTCCACCACACCGCGCCTGCGATATCGTCCCACAGCACGCACTCGCCGAGTTCATCGGCGACTTCGATCCGTTCGTGCGGTTTCATCAAGGTGCCCAAGCGTCGAGAACACAAACGGAGATGGTGCTACACCGCGATTATCGCATGAGCCTCCATCGATGTCGTCCGGCGCGGGCGCGCAGCGGCCATCTGCTCGCCGGGACGCGAGAGACAGCGCTGTCAGGGAGAAACGCTCAACAACGAAGCCGTTTCTGCAGCTGTTACAGCTCTTAAGAGCGCATTCGCAGCGCGTTGCACGGCTAACACACCCAGAGATTGATAACGCTACCAGATACAATAGCGATTGGCTCTCGCGGAATTTGTAATATAAATAGGATTATAAAATCAGGTGTCGTTGTGACGACTCCAAACTTTTCGGGGAGGCTACTCGTGAAATCCTTACAACGTACGTTCTTGTGCGGCGTCAGCATGGCCGCATTCATTCTTCCGGCTATGGCGCAAGACTCGCTGGAAACGGTGACTGTCACCGGTTACCGCACCAGCCTGCGCGACTCGCTGGAAATGAAGCAGAAGTCGGCGCTGATCACTGAAAATATCTCGACCAAAGACATCGGCCAGCTTCCGGACGTGACGATCGGCGAAGAACTGAACCGTCTGCCGGGCGTCAACACGCAGCGCGACCGCGGCAATGCAAGCCAAATCGCGATCCGCGGCCTTGGCCCTCGCTTCGTCTTCGGCCTGGTCAATGGACGTGAAGTCGCCTCCTCCGAGCCGACGCAAAACGTTCGCTATGAATCCTATCCGTCGGAAGTCCTGACCGGCGCTCAGGTCTACAAGACCCAGGATGCGTCTCTGATCGGCGGCGGCATCGCGGCCACCATTGATATTCGCACCGCAACACCGCTCGAATACAATGGCCCGATGCTTCAGGTCCGCCTGGGCCCGTCGTACAACACCGAAGCCGATAATCTGCCGCATTACGATCCGCTCGGTTTCCGCGGCTCGGTCGGCTTCAACTATCACGTCACCGACAACTTCGCCTTCTCGCTGGCCGGCTCGATGCAGCGCCAGAAGAACGGCTATCCGACGCTGAAATTCTGGACCGAAAACACCAATCAGCCCGACACCGGCTGGGGCAACCCGGCCAACCTGACCGGCAAAGATCCGACCAAACTGATCACGCTGCCCGACGGCAGCAAAGCACTCACCGGCGGCAATCCGGCTCCGTGGGGCGGCTCGACGGAAGTGAAGAACCTGCAGCAGGACCGCTACGGTCTGGCCGGCGCCGCCGAGTGGAAGGTCAACAACAATCTCGTCATCAAAGCCGACGGGTTGATCTCGTCCTATGTCATTTCGGAAAACCAGTTCGAGCAGTATTACGACTATTCCGGCCGCGCCTGGCCGAATGCCGGACAGTGGTATGCCTGCGATGCTTCGAGCGTTACGGCCGGCATCATCACCAGCGACATGCTGGCGGCCTGCACGACATCGAAGACCCGTTACGGCAACGACGGCATTCCTGGCGTGACCGCGGGCGGCAGCTCGTCCTATTGGTACACGCTTCCGACGTCGAGCTACAAAGTCGACGGCATGGGCCATGTCGTCACCGCGAAGCTGAATGCAGGAGGCACTGACGGCGTCGACACCTGGAACACCGTAGACCTCCAGAACAACATCGCTCGCTATACCCAGCGCCAAACGCTGATCGTATCGGGACTCAACTTCGCCTACACGGAAGGCCTGTGGCAGGCCAAACTGGATCTGTCGCACTCGCAGGCATGGCGCAACAACCAGTGGCTCGATTTCCAGACCACGCGCCAGTTCGCGGCGACGACCGGCTACAACATGGAACGGGGCACCGCGCCGTACGTGACCTCGAGCTGGGATCCCTCGGTTCCGGCCAATAACACCACCACTTATTCCGCGGGCTCGAGGGCTTCCGGCGGTGCAGGCTGGTGCAACAACTGCCTGGATGCCGGCCCGGAACAAACCCGCGACCACGTCTCCGCGATTGCCGGCGATGTCGCCCGCGATTTCGAAGGCTCGTTCATCTCCAAGATCAGTGCCGGCATGCGCTGGTCGGCGCGCGCCAAAACCCATCACAAGTGGAACTATACGATCTGGACGCCCAGTGCGACGCTTGCGGCGGGCGATCTTGAGTCCTTCACCATCAAGGACTTCACCGTTCCGCCGATGCTGTATGCCAACTGGAGCACGGTCGCTCCCAAGGTGTTCGGCGATATGGCAAATACGCTTCCCGAAGCTCTGGGCGGAACCAAGGGCAACACCTATCTCGGTACTGCGAGCTGGGATGCCGACCAGCAAGGCGCCCGCGCCGCCAACGGCTTCAAGAACCTGATCCTCGACTGGAAGGTTCAGGAAACCAGCATCGGCGGTTACCTCAAGGCCGAGTTCGATCACGAAATCGCCGGCATCCCGGTTCAGGGCGGCGTTGGCGTGCGCATCGAGGATCTCAAGACGGTGTCGACCGGCTGGCAGCGCAACGCGGACGATACCTTCTCGCCGGTTCGCGTTGGCAATCACTACACCGATGCGCTGCCAAGCCTGTATTTGAACGCCCATATCGCTGACGACCAGCTCGTCCGCTTCGGGGCTTCGATGGCGGTGTCGCGTCCGCCGCTGGATACGTTGAATACCGGCTACAACCTCTCGACCGTCCAGCAGGGCGGCCAGCCACCGTCGGGCACCAGCGGCAACCCGATGCTGAAGCCGTTCCGCGCCACCAACCTCGACCTCGACTACGAATGGTTCTTCCACGAAGAGTCGATGGTGTCGGTTGCCGGCTACTACAAGCACATCATGAACTACATCGGCAGCGGCATTACGCCGATGACTTTCAACGGCAACACCTATCCGGTGTCGGCGCCGGTCAACGGCAAGGGCGGCGACCTCTACGGCTTGGAAATGGTGTTCCAGTCGCGCTTCTACTTCCTGCCGGGCTTCCTGCAGGACTTCGGCATCTATGCCAACGCGTCGTTCGTGGATTCCAATATCAAGGAGTTCCACCCGATCACCAATCCGTACTCGATGGCCGGCATGGCGCATAACTCGGATGAAATCGACCTGTGGTACTCCAAGGGCGGTTTCGAAGCCCGCGTCGCCATGAAGTATCACTCCTCGTTCACGATGGTTCCCGGCTGGGATTCGCAGCAGCTCGATACGCTCGATCCCGAAACCACGATCGACTTCATCACGTCGTATCAGTGGGACGACAATATCGGCCTGCGTTTCCAGGCGATGAACCTGACCAATCAGGCAACCCGCATGTCGGGCGCTCGTCAGGGCGACGCCGTGCTGCGCGGTTCCAACGATCCGAACGACCTCGCCGCCTATAGCGTGTTCGGCCGGACCTTCATGTTCGAAGTCTCGTACAAGATGTGACTGACGAGGGGGCGGGCCCAAACCGCCCCCTTCTTTCCAGTAGCCTTCTGGCATCTGCGGCGCCCTTAAAACCGGCGCCGTCTCTTTATGGAGAGAACCATGACCGCTCGCTTCGTTCTGGCAGCCGCTCTCGTGTCGTTCGGCCTCACCCTTTCCGCGCCCGCCGCCGATTTCGTCTATGGCGCCGATCTGTCCTTCGCCAACGAGATGGACGACTGCGGGGCGGTCTACAAGGACGGCGGCAAGGCAGGCGACGTCTATGCGATCATGAAAGCGCACGGTACCAACGTCGTGCGCCTGCGCCTGTGGAACGATCCGACCTGGACCAAGTACGGCAATCTTGCCGACGTGAAGAAATCCATCGCCCGCGCCAAGGCGAACGGCATGAAGGTGCTGCTCGACTTCCACTACTCCGACGACTGGGCCGACGGCGACAAGCAGATCGTACCGGCCGCGTGGGCCAAGCTCGACGACAACGCGTTGGCCAAGGCGGTTTATGGCTTCACGCACGACACGCTTGCCGCCCTCCAGGCGGCGGGCCTGTCACCCGAATATGTGCAGGTCGGCAACGAGACCAACGGCGAAGTGATGATGCCGGCCGCAACCAAGGCGCCGATCAATTGGGTGCGTAATGCCAAGCTTCTCAATGCCGGGATCAAGGCCGCGCGCGACGCCGACCCCAAGATCAAGGTGATGCTGCATATCGCCCAGCCGGAAAACGTCGAGCCCTGGTTCGAAGCGGCGACGCAAGCGGGCGTCATCGATTTCGACCTGATCGGAATTTCCTATTACTCGAAATGGTCGAAGTTGAACCTCACCGGCCTCGGAGCGGTGATTAACCGGCTGCGCTATCGCTATTCCACTGCCGGCATCTGGGTGGTGGAAACCGCTTATGCCTGGACCACCGCATGGAACGACAACTCCGGCAATCTGCTCGGCGAGGATTCCGCGCTCAAAGGCTATCGCGTCTCCAAAGACGGCCAGAAACAGTTTCTCGTCGATCTGACCCAAACCGTTCTGTCAAACGGCGGCAGCGGCGTTGTTTATTGGGCGCCCGACTGGGTATCGACCAAATGCCGGACGCGCTGGGGCCAGGGCTCCAACTGGGAAAACGCCACTCTGTTCGACTTCGACGGCAATGCCCTGCCCGCTCTCGACTATACGCGTGAGGCTTACAAGCAGCCGGTGAACGTGACCTTCAAATTCCGCGGTGTCACGCCGCCGGCCGGCCAGGCGTTCTATCTGTGGGGCGATTTCCTCGGCGCGAAGACTTTTGCCGTGCGGCTTCCGGCGGACGGCACCTTCGCCACCACGATGATGCCGGGCACCAGGATCCGCTTCCAGGTGTTCGACAGCCTGTCGCTGCACACCAAGCTGCTCACGGGCGACAAGCTCGTGGACGGCTTCGCGGCCGAGACCATCCCGGCAAACGGAGCGACACTCGAATACGAACTCGCCAAGCCGCAGTGACTAAACGGCGGCGCGGGGCTTCGCGGGCTTCATCGGGATCACCAGCGCCGCTGCCTTCAAGCCCGGCGCCATCGCTTCAACGCGCAAATCGCCCGCGGACTTCGACGCCTGCACGATCGCGGCGCAGAGACCGTTGAACGCCGCCCGCTGTGACGCCTTGTCGGGTTCGTGCGAACGCGGATCGCCGTTGCCGACGCCGAGGAGCGCGCCGCCCGTCACCTTGAAGGACACGAGGTTGCTTGCCGTCGGAACCACGCGGCCTTCAGCATCGACAATTTCGACCGCCACCACGGCGGCATCCTCGCCGTCGGCCGCTAGAGACCCACGATCCGTCTTGAGTAGAATTTGCGCCGCAGCACCGACGGTCTCGCGCTTGTCGGTCAGCACCAGCTTGCCGTCCTTATAACCGCGCGCCTCGAGCGTGCCGGGCGCGTACGTCACATCCCATTCGACATGGCCGTATGGCTCCATCTTGCGGCTGCCGAGCGACTGGCCGTTGAGGAACAGTTCGATCGTGTCGAGGTTGGAGTGGACCCAGACATTGATCTTCTCACCCACCGTCCAGTTCCAATGCGGAAAGAGATGCAGCACCGGTTCGTTGCCCCACCACGCCTTGTAGTACCAGGCGTTGTCTTTCCAGAAGCCGCAGGTGTCGAGAATGCCGAATTGCGAGGACACGTTCGGCCAGACGTTGAACGGGGTCGGCTCGCCGCGATAATCGAAACCGGTCCAGACGAAGCCGCCGGCGATGCGCGAATCCGGCATCGCGACTTTCATCCAGGCTTCGGCGGTGGAGGCCCACCACGGCGCTTCGGTGTCGTAAGCGACACAATAGCCGCTCGCCTTGTCGCGGACATAAACGCCGCGCGTGGAGACGGTGGAGCCGGTCTCGGTGCCGATCACGATGGACTTCGGCGACGTGGCGAGAAAACCCGGAATTTTCGGCGTGCGGTAATTGGCGCCGATCACATCGAGCACCGGCCCGATGCCCTTGCCCCAAGCGTCGGGATTGTCGATCGCGGCATTGACAGGACGGGTCGGATCGAGCTCGTTGCAGCGCCGCTTCATCACCCGCGCGATGCGGGCGCCGCGTTCGGTCGGTTGCTGCGGCTCCTCGTTGCCGATCGACCACAGGATGATCGAAGGATGGTTGCGGTCGCGCCGGATCATCGCTTCGAGATCGGACAGGCTTTCCTCGTCGGAGGACATGCGGCGGGTTTCGTCGATCACCAGCATGCCGAGCCGGTCGCAGGCATCGAGCAGTTCGGGCGTCGGCGGATTGTGCGACGTGCGATAGGCGTTGCAGCCGAATTCCTTCAGCTTGGCGATGCGCCAGTCCTGCAACGCATCGGGCAGTGCCGCACCGATCCCGGCATGATCCTGGTGATTGCACGTACCCTTCAGCTTCACCGGCTTGCCGTTGAGAAGAAAGCCCTTGGCCGGATCGAATTTGGTTGTGCGCAAACCGAACGACGTCACGGCATCGTCGATCACCGCGCCCTTGGCAACGATCTGCGTGAGAACGTGATAGAGCGCAGGCACCTCGAGCGACCAAAGCCGCGGCGACGATAATGTCGACGTTTGCGCCACCGTGCGCTTCTCGCCGGCACCAAGGTTCAATTCGGGCGATTTGAGCGTGGCGACCACGCGGCCATCCGGATCGAAGACCGTCGACACGATGTGGGCCGTGCGCACTGCGCCCTCGTTGACGAGATCGGTCGCGATGGAGAGCGTCGCCGTCCTTCCCGTCACGGACGATTTCACCCAGGTTCCCCATTGCGCGATGTGCAGCGGGTCCTGCTTGGTCAGCCAGACATGGCGATAGATGCCGGCGCCTTCATAGAACCATCCTTCGCCGAGGCTCGCATCCACGCGTACGACCAGCACGTTCTTGCCGCCGTAATTGGCGAAATCGGAAACATCGACGCGGAACGAGCGATAGCCGCTGCCGGACGTGGCGACGATATAGCCATTGAAGATCACGGTCGCGGCGCGGAACACGCCATCGAATTCGAGTGCGATGCGGCGGCCCAGATCGGAAGCCGGGATATCAAATACCTTGCGGTACCAGCCGATCGAGGTCTGCGGATATTCGCGGCCGACCGGCTTGAAGCCGTGCGCAGCGCGCGGATCTTCTTCGTCGGGCTTGTACGATTTCGTGCTCGGCACGAACGGCAAATCGACCACCCAATCGTGCGGCAGGTTGATTGCCGTCCAATCGTCGTCCTTGAAATCGGCATCGGCTGAGGTCGCAATGCCGTACCCAGCCTTCGCAAAGGTCCTTTGATTGGCGCCGAAACCAAAATCCCAAGCCGGATCGGCGGCATGGCCGAGATGGAATTTCCAGCCGAAATCGAGCAGCAGTCTTTCGCGCACGGACGCTTCCGGCTTGGCCACCGGCACGGACGATTTGACTGCGGCGTGATGCACCGGAGCGGCAGCCGCAGGAGCCGTCGCCGCAGCCGCAAGAACCGCGCCCGCCTTCATTGCGTCGCGTCGTGAAAGTGCCATGGAAACCTCCCCGGACGGCGCTGCGTCAGGAGGCGCGCGCCTTCGCTATGACCGTGTCGACGTAAAGCTGCGTACGGTGCCATTCGGCGGCCGAGGCGATCATTTCCTCGATGCCGCGATGCGGCGTCCACCCCAGCACCGAACGCGCCTTGGAACTGTCGGCCACCAGGGTTGCGGGATCGCCGGCGCGGCGCGGCGCGACACCCGGCGCGAAGTCCGGCCGGTTCAGGACCTTGCGCGTCGCCGCAACGATCTCGCTGACCGAGAAGCCGTCGCCGCTGCCGAGATTGAAGATGTTGGTGTCGCCGCCGCCGAGCAGATAACGCAGCGCCAAAACGTGCGCGTCGGCAAGATCGAGCACGTGGATGTAGTCGCGCACCGCCGTGCCGTCGCGGGTCGGATAATCGGTACCGAACAGCTTGAACCCGGCCTTGAGCCCGAGCGTATCGAGCAGAGCGGCGGGTGCATCGATCAAGGGCAGCACGATGCGTGGAATGACATGGGTTTCGGGATAGTGGGTCTCACCGAGCCCCGCCTCGGGCGCACCACCCGCGACATTGAAGTAGCGCAGCGCCACCGACTTGACGCCGGCGATCGCGCGCATGGCTTGCTCGGCCTCGAGCTTCGACTGGCCGTAGGGATTGATCGGCTTCTGCGCCGTCGTTTCCTTGATCGGCACTTCTTCCGGCTCGCCATAGACCGCTGCGGTGGAAGAAAACACGATGTTCTTCACGCCCTTCGCGGCAATGGTTTCGAAGAAGATCTTCGCCTTGTCACGGTTGTTGGCGAAATACATATCCGGCTTTGCGACAGACTCCCCGACTTCGATGAAGGCCGCGAAATGCAACGCCGCCACGGGCTTGAACTCGTCGCACACCGCCGCAACGAACGCGGCATCGCCGATATCGCCCTGCCGGAAGGGGCCCGACTTCTCGCCCGCCCAGCGATTGCCCTTGACGAGGCTGTCCACCACCACCGGCGTGAAACCGGCCTTCTTCAGCGTCAGCGCAACGTGACTTCCGATATAACCGGCACCGCCGGAAACGAGGATATGGCCCTTGTCAGGCTGCATGTTCGGTATCGGCCTCGCTCAGCGCATATGTCGAAATCAGACTAGCGTGGGGATTTTCCTTGGCAACGAATTTCCACCACGCAACGGCCTGAGCCTTGGGGACCAGCGCGATGATCGCGCCGCCGAAGCCGCCGCCGCACAACCGCGCCGCGCGGATGCCGAAACGGATGGAGGATTCGACCAGCGCATCGATCTCGGGGATCGAGCACTCGAAATCGTCGCGCTGCGAGACATGGCTTTGCGCAATGAGTTCGGACTCGCGTGCGACATCGCCTTTTTCGAGCGCCTGCACCATTTCGAGCACGCGCAGATTTTCGGTGATGACATGGCGGGCGCGCTTGGCGACGACCGGACGCAGCGCATTGAGACGCGGCAAGTCGGCGTAGCCCAACTCCGCCAGCACCGTCACGCCGAGCTGATCGCGCGCTTCGATGCACTCGTTCATGCGGTCGATACGCTTGTTGTAGCTGTCGCCCTTGGCGAGGTCGTGCTGCTTGCCGCACGCGACGAGCATGATGACCCGGTCTGTCGGCAGCGGCACGCTGCGGTATTCGAGCGTGCGGGTGTTGAGCAGCAGCGCCTGGCCGGGACGGCCGATCGACGACGCGAACTGATCCATCTTGCCGCACGGAACGCCGACGTAATCGTGTTCGGCCTCGTAGGCGATCAGCGCGATCTCCTCGTCGGTCCACGTCGCGCCGGTCAAGCCCTTCAACGCGCGCACGGTCGCCACGCACAGCGCCGCCGAACTGGAAATGCCGCATCCGATCGGGACTTCGCTCTTCACCGAAATCCGGACACCCGGCACTTTGATCTTGGTCGCGGCAACCTTGAGGCAGCCGAGGATGTAATCGGTCCAGTGGCCGCCGCGAGCGGGCTCATCGAGCGAACGCTCGACCACCTCGTCGGGATAACGCCCGCTGACGGCGCTGAAGCGGCCCGCGGAACCGGTTTCTTCCATCGTCACCGTGGTGAAGAACGGCAGCGGCGTCGGCAGCACATGCCCGCCGTTGGGAGCGTAATCGGTGTGTTCGCCGATGATGTTGGCGCGGGCCGGAGCTTTGGCGGTGAACGTCGTCATGAACGGACCTCAACATTTCTCAAATTTTGTGCCGCTGTTTCCGGCAGGATGTCGACCAGGAAGGAGCCCGCTCCGAGTTCGCAACCGGCGATGAACTTCATCTTGTTCGGCGCGCGCAGCAGCGGCTGGAACTGGATGTGGAACGGGAACACGTCCTCGAAGCCCTTCGGCGCCGAATAGACCAGCATCACATACGGGCAGACGCGGCCGAAGAACGTGTCGTAGGTATTGGCAGCCCGCGCCAGAAGATTGGCGACATCGGTCGTTTCGGCGGTCGACAGTGCTGCGGGGCTGGGACGGAACTGCTTGGGCACGATCCACAATTCGTACGGAAACCGCGTGAACGGCGGCACCAGCAGCGATGCGTTGGGGGTGTCGGCAACGACGTACTGCTCAAGCTTCGTCAGCTTGGACAGGTCGTACCCTTCGCGGAACGACTGCGCCATCGCACCGATGATCGGCGGCAGATAGCCGAAGCCGTAAATCTGGCCGTGGGGATGATGCAGCGTCACGCCGGCTTCCTCGCCGCGGTTCTCGAACGGCATCACGACCTGCATGGCAGGAACTTCGAGCAGCGACCGGATGCGGTCGCCCCAGACCTTGACCAGCAGTTCGCGCCGCTCCAGCGGCAGCGACGCCATCGACGCCTTGTGGTCCGACGAATAGACGATCACCTCGCAATTGCCGGTCGCCGCATCGACGGGGAGATCGAGCCCCGGAACAGGCTCCGGCTTGGGTGCATCCTTCTGCAACGAGGAGAAGCGATTGTCGAAAACCGCAATGGAGAAATCCTGGAACGGCAGCTCGCCGTCTTCGGCTCCCGGACAGAACGGACAATCATTTGCCGGCGGCTTATAGGTGCGCGACTGGCGATGCGCCGAATAGACTACCCATTCCCGGCGCATCGGGTGCCAGCGGCGATGCGAATAGGAGTGAACCTGGTTCGGCTCCAGCCAGGGCCATGCCGGCTCGCCAGTGAACCCGCCGTACATATAAAGCGAGCGACCATCCGGCATACGGAAGGTCGTGGGGGTGACGTTATTGGTTTTGTTTTCTTCTGCCATCACTCCGGCCCGTTGTTCCGCCCCCGCCCGCGAAGGCGTGTATGTGTCTATCATCACTCGCGGAGCGAGTTCCGCGCGACGTTTAAGACGGTTTCGAGTCGTCCCCACGGCGCGTATCTTGTGGGGATAATTTATCATATAAATAGGATCGGCAAGTCAAGCGCACAAGACGCGCCCATCGGCCACAGCCGATGATAAACACGTCGGTTCCAGCCTCCAGGAGTACTTCCATGCGTTATCGTTCCCTCGGCCGCAGCGGCCTGAATGTCAGTGAAATCGGCCATGGCCTCTGGGGCATGGGAAGCTGGACCGGCTCCGACGACGAGGCAAGCAAAGCTGCGCTGCGCCGCTCCATCGAAGGCGGTTGCACGTTTTATGACAGTGCCTTCGTTTATGGCGACGGCAAGAGCGACGCGTTGATCGGCGGGGTCGCAAACGAGTATCCGCAAAAGCCGCTCGTGCTCGCCTCCAAGATCCCGCCGGCGGATTTCACGTGGCCGAGCAAACCGACCAACAAATTGCATCAAATTTTTCCGCGCGCCCACGTCCTGGAATATGCCGGACGGATCGCCGAATCGTTCGGGCGCCCGATCGACCTTCTGCAGTTCCATGTCTGGGAAGACGCCTGGGCGCGTGAGGCGGAATGGCAGGATACGGTTGCCGAGCTGAAACAATCCGGCCGCATCAAGGCCTTCGGTCTCAGCCTCAACCGCTGGCAGCCGGAAAACGGCCTCGCCGCGATCGAGACCGGCCTGATCGACAGCGTGCAGGTCATCTACAACATCTTCGATCAGGCGCCGGAAGACCTCCTGTTTCCGGCCTGCCGCCAGCATCGGGTGGGCGTCATCGCCCGCGTGCCGCTGGACGAAGGCAGCCTCGGCGGCAAAATGACCGCGGAAACGAAGTTTCCCGCCGGCGACTGGCGCGCCCGCTACTTCAATGCCGACAATCTGGCCAAAACCCTGCCCCGTATTGCGGCGCTGAAAGCCCTTTTGCCCGCGGGAATGGATCTTCCCGAAATGGCGCTGCGCTTCATCCTCAGCGAACCGACGGTGTCCACGGTTATCGTCGGCATGCGCGCGTTTGCCCATGTGGACGCCAATCTGGCGCTGCCGGACAAAGGCCCGCTTCCGGCCGAGCTGATCGCCGCCCTGCGCGCCCACCGCTGGGACCGCCGGCCGTCGTAGGGACTGGCGGACTGCCAACCCTTTTTAGTGACGAGCAGAACTTGCGGCACGCCGGATTGAAGGCTATATTTATCATATAAATAAAACAGGCCAACAGGGAGCGGCCGTTCCGATAGGGTGTCATGGCGGCTGATAAGCCGAAATTTCGCAGCCGGGATGCCTATGGACGGGCGGACCGCGATGGCTTCATCCACCGCAGTTGGATGAAGAGCGAAGGCCTGCCGGACGATGTGTTCGACGGGCGGCCGGTCATTGGCATCTGCAATACCTGGTCGGAGCTGACACCCTGCAACGCGCATCTGCGCGAGCTTGCCGATCACGTGAAGCGCGGCGTCTGGGAAGCGGGCGGACTGCCGCTCGAATTCCCCGTAATGTCGCTCGGCGAAACGCAGATGCGTCCGACCGCCATGCTGTTCCGCAACCTGCTCGCCATGGAGGTCGAGGAATCGCTTCGCGCCAATCCGATCGACGGCGTCGTTCTGCTCGGCGGCTGCGACAAGACCACGCCGGGCCAGTTGATGGGCGCGGCGAGCGTCGACCTTCCGACCATCGTGGTTTCGTCGGGCCCGATGCTGAACGGCAAATACCGCGGCTGCGATATCGGTTCGGGCACGTCGGTATGGAAATTCAGCGAAGCCGTGCGCGCCGGCGAAATGCAGCTCAAGGACTTCATGGAAGCCGAAAGCGGCCTGTCGCGCAGTCCCGGCACCTGCATGACCATGGGCACCGCCTCGACCTTCGCCTGCCTGGTCGAAGCGATGGGCCTCTCCCTGCCCTACAACGGCACCATTCCCGCCGTGGATGCGCGCCGGCGCGTGCTGGCGCATCTGTCGGGCCGCGCCATCGTGACCGCGGTGAAGGACGATCTTCGCCTGTCGAAGATCCTCACCCGCGATGCCATCGAGAACGCCATCCGCACCATCGCGGTGATCGGCGGCTCCACCAATGTCGTGCTGCATCTGCTCGCCATCGCCGGACGGCTGGGCCTGCCGCTCGAACTCACCGATTTCGATCGCCTGTCGAGCGCCATTCCGCTGCTGGTCGATCTGCAACCCTCGGGCCGGCATCTGATGGAAGACTTCCACTATGCCGGCGGCCTGCCGGCTGCGTTGAAACAGATCGCGGACAAGCTGCATCTCGATGCGCCGACCGTATCAGGCCAGACGCTGGGCGAGATCGTTGCGCAGGCGGAATGCTACAACGATACCGTGATCCGTTCGCTCGACAACCCGGCGCGAACCCAATCCGGCATCTGGGTGCTCTACGGCAATCTCTGCCCCGGCGGCGCCATCATGAAGCCAAGCGCGGCGGGAGAAGCGCTCTACCGTCACCGCGGCCGGGCGGTCGTGTTCGAGACCATCGAAGACTACAAAGCCCGGATGGACGATCCCGACCTCGATGTCGACAAGGATTCGATCCTGGTCCTCAAAGGCTGCGGTCCCAAAGGCTATCCCGGCATGCCGGAAGTCGGAAACCTGCCGTTGCCCAAGAAGGTCCTGGCCCAGGGCGTCAAGGACATGGTGCGGATTTCCGATGCCCGCATGAGCGGAACCGCGTTTGGTACCGTTATCTTGCACGTCACGCCCGAATCCGAGGCCGGGGGGCCGCTGGCCATTGTCAGGACCGGCGACGAAATTGTCCTCGACGGACAAGAACGCCGTTTGACTTTGCTGTTGTCCGATGCGGACATTGCGGCGAGGCTGGCGGAATGGCGCAGGGTAAGACCTGTGCAGCGCTACAAACGCGGTTATTATCAGCTCTACGTGGAACACGTCCTGCAAGCCGACAAAGGATGCGACTTAGACTTCCTGGTCGGTTCCAGCGGCTCGACCGTGGTCCGTGAATCGCATTGAAGATGTCGCGCTTCTTCACCGAAAACCGGTACCCACTATTTCGGCGAAGCGCTTCCTAGGGGACGACAACAACCACACCGAGTCAGCGCGACTGACCGAAAAGGGGGAAGTACAGTATGCACCTCGCCAACATGCACCTATCGACGATCGATATCGCGGTCGTCTGTTGCTATTTCCTATTCATATTCGTGCTGGCGCAGCTCGTCAGCCGCGAGAAGAAAGGCCATCAGAAAAACGCGTCGGACTACTTCCTCGCTTCGCGCGCCCTGCCCTGGTGGGCCATCGGCACGTCGCTGATCGCGGCCAATATCTCCGCGGAACAGCTGATCGGTATGTCGGGCTCGGGCTACGCCATCGGCCTCGCCATCGCCTCCTACGAATGGATGGCGGCGTTGACGCTTCTGATCGTCGGTGTGTTCTTCCTGCCGGTGTTCTTGAAGAACGAAATCTACACCATGCCGGAGTTCCTGGCGCGCCGGTACGGACCGAACATCCAGTTCGTCATGGCAATCCTGTGGCTGCTGATGTACGTGTTCGTCAACCTGACCTCGATCCTGTGGCTCGGTTCGACCGCGTTCTCGACCGTCACCGGCATTTCGCAGGAAACCAGCCTCATCATCCTGGCAGTCTTCTGCGGCGCCTACGCATTGTACGGCGGCCTCAAGGCGATTGCGCTGACCGACGTGGTGCAAGTCACCATGCTGGTGCTGGGCGGCATCGTGATCCTGTTCATCGCCCTGACGCATCTGTCCGGCGACGTCAGCGTGCTCGGCGCCTTCCACGGCTTCCAGATGCTGCTGCACAAGGTTCCCGACAACCACTTCCACATGATCCTGCATCCCGACAATCCCTTCTATAAGGACCTGCCGGGCCTTTCCGTCATCCTCGGCGGCATGTGGGTGGCCAACCTGTCGTACTGGGGCTTCAACCAGTACATCATCCAGCGCGGTCTGGCGGCAAAGTCGATCCATGAAGCCCAGAAGGGCATCGTGCTGGCCGCCTTCCTCAAGTTACTGATTCCGCTGTTGGTCGTGGTTCCGGGTATCGCGGCGGTTCTGATCGCACCGGGCATCAAGAACGACCAGGCCTATCCGACCCTGATGACGCTCCTGCCGCCGGGCCTTCTCGGCATCGTGTTCGCGGCGCTGACCGCGGCGATCATCGCCTCGCTGGGTTCGAAGGTGAACTCGATCGCGACCATCTTCACGATGGACGTGTTCAAGACCTTCAACAAGAAGACCAGCGAAAAGGGCCTCGTCATCACCGGCCGCATCACCGCCATCACCGCGTTGATCATCGCCGTGCTGGTGGCCAAGCCGCTGATCGGCGGCTTCGATCAGGCGTTCCAGTTCATTCAGGACTTCTCAGGCTTCTTCACGCCGGGTATCTGCGTGATCTTCCTGCTCGGTATGTTCTGGAAGCGCGCGACGGAAGCGGGCGCACTGGTGGCTGCCGTCGGTTCGGTGGCGATCTCGGGCGTGTGTTATCTGGGTGCGGCGATCGCAAACATTGCCGCCATCCAGGCGCATCCCGGCGTAGCCGCGGCTCTCACCTATGCCAGCAAAGTGCCGTTCATGAACCGCATGGGCTACACCTTCCTGGCCTGCCTTGTGCTCGCGATCATCGCGTCGCTGTTGCAGAAGCCGAAGCCGCAAAACGTGACGGTCGACGTCACCAACGTCGACTATTCGACGACCATGTCGTTCAAGATCGCCGCGGGCGCCATCATCGCCATCCTTATCGCGCTTTACGCGACGTGGTGGTAAGCGCCTGAAATTGGAGTGACGGAACGGGCTCGCAGCGATGCGGGCCCGTTTTGTTTTGGCGGCGCAGCCATTTGCTCGTTTCCCTCGAAGTCTTGCCTAAACCTGCCAGCACCCTTTCCGGACGCCATCCGGGCTCCTAAATTGGTGTCACAGATCCTCGCCGCCCATCCCGCGGATGCGGTGGTCATTGCCCCGGAGAACCACATGACTATCAAAGTGCTCGGCTACGCCGCCCATTCGCCGACCGACGCCCTGGTGCCCTATTCGTTCGAGCGCCGCGATCCGCGGCCCGACGACGTCACCATCGAAATTCTTTACTGCGGCGTCTGCCATTCCGACCTGCACACCGCGCGCAACGACTGGGGCGGCACGATCTATCCTGTCGTCCCAGGACACGAGATCATCGGCCGGGTGACGGCGGTGGGCCCGGCGGTAACGAAATTCAAGGTCGGCGATGCGGTCGGCGTCGGCTGTCTTGTCGATTCCTGTCGCGAATGCGATCCCTGCGAGCACGGCCACGAACAATACTGCGACGGCGCCGTCTTCACCTATTCCGCCGTCGATCCCAAGGACGGGCGCGTTACTCAGGGCGGCTATTCACAGCGCGTCGTGGTGACCGAGCGCTTCGTGCTGCGTATTCCCGAGGGACTGGACCTCAAGGGCGCCGCGCCGCTGCTCTGCGCCGGCATCACCACCTATTCGCCGCTGCGCCATTGGGGCGTGAAAAAGGGCTCGAAAGTCGCGGTCACGGGCCTCGGCGGTCTCGGACACATGGGATTGAAAATCGCCAAGGCCATGGGCGCCGAAGTCACGCTGTTCACCCGTTCGCCCGGAAAAGAAGCGGACGCGCGGCGGCTTGGCGCCGATCATATCGTCCTGTCGAACGATCCCGCGGCCATGAAGTCGGTGGCCGGAAAGTTCGACCTGATCGTCGACACGGTGCCGTATGTGCACGATCTCAACCCCTACATCCCGACGCTCGCCGTCAACGGCACGCTGGTGCTGGTCGGTTATCTCGGGCCGCTGGATGACGCGCTCAATACCGCGCCGCTGGTGTTCCGCCGCAAGGCGGTTGCGGGCTCGCTGATCGGCGGCTTGCCCGAAACGCAGGAGATGCTCGATTTCTGCGCCGAACACGGCCTCACCGCCGACGTCGAGATGATCCGCATGGACGAGATCAACGCGGCCTACGAACGGATGCTGAAGAGCGACGTCAAATACCGTTTCGTCATCGATATGGCCTCGCTCAAGGGCTGAGGCGAAAGGAAGATATATGCAAAAAAGAACTCTCGGAACCAACGGACCCAGCGTGTCGGCCATCGGCCTCGGCTGCATGGGCATGAGCTTTTCCTACGGCCCGCCGAAGGACAAGCAGGAGATGACGGCCGTACTGCGCCACGCCGTCGAGGCCGGTATCACCTTCTTCGATACGGCCGAGGTCTACGGGCCTTTCATCAATGAAGAACTCGTCGGCGACGCGCTGGCGCCGTTCCGCGGCCAGGTGACCATCGCGACCAAGTTCGGTTTCGATCTGTCGCCCGGCCGCGATCCGCGCACCTCGCCGGGCCTCGACAGCCGGCCGCAGCACATCCGCGAGGCGGTGGAAGGTTCGCTCAAACGTCTCAAGGTCGAAGCCATCGACCTGCTTTATCAGCACCGCGTCGACCCCGCGGTACCGATCGAAGACGTTGCGGGCGCGGTCAAAGAACTGATCGGCGAAGGCAAGGTGAAGTATTTCGGCTTGTCGGAAGCCGGGGCCAACACCATCCGCCGCGCCCATGCGGTGCAGAAGGTGACGGCGCTGCAAAGCGAATATTCGCTGTGGTGGAGAAGAATCGAGAACGACGTCCTGCCGACGCTCGAGGAACTCGGAATCGCGCTCGTCCCCTACAGCCCGCTCGGCCGCGGGTTCCTCACCGGGACCATCGATTCATCGACCAGCTTCGCGGCCGGCGATTTCCGGGGCGCCCTGCCCCGTTTCACGCCCGAGGCGATGAAGGCCAACCAAGCCGTGATCGACTTGATTGCCGCGATCGGTAAGCGGCATGGCGCTTCGCCGGCGCAAGTTGCTCTGGCTTGGGTATTGGCCCAGCGGCCGTGGATCGTGCCGATTCCGGGAACCACCAAGTCGGCGCGGATCGATGAAAACGTCGGCGCGGCGTCGTTGGCGCTCGCACCCGCCGAAATCGACGAAATCGGAGCCGCAGGCGCTGCGGTGGAAGGTCCGCGGTATCCGGAAATGCTGGAAGGGATGACCAATCTTTAGCGGCTGGCTTACCCAAATAAAAACGCCGCCGAACGCGAGTCCGGCGGCGTTTTCTTTTTGCTGCGCGGTCAGCCCAGTGCGGGACCGACACCTGCGAGGACGGCGGAAACCGCCAGCAATGCGAGCCCCGCGCCGAGGCGCACGACCGTCTTTTTGCTAGTGCCTTTCCATTCGCCGAGCAGGATGCCGAGAATCTGGCTGAAGAAGATCGACGCGCCCATCAGCACGGCCCAGCCGATGTAGGAGGTGGCGCCCATCTGCGGCTCGCCAGTCTTGAAGCAGATGAACTGCGAACACCAGATCAGGCCCGCAATTCCGGCAAAGATCAGGTTGGAGCCGACCGGCGCGCCCTTCTTGACGTAATCGCCGGCGGTCTTGTTCTTGACATTCAGATACAGGCACCACAGCGCGTTCACGACGAAGCCGCCGCCCAGCACCACCACGAGCACCGGCATGCCGGCCCACGTGGCGGAGGTGGCCGGCGCGGTCGCCAGCGCCAGCGCCTGGATATCCGGCCCACCCTGTAAGCCGAAGCTCATCGCCGAACTCATCAATCCCGAGAACAGAGCCACCATCAGGCCTTTCTTGAAATTGAATTCGGCAACGGATTTTTTCTTCTCTTCCTCGGAAAGCTCACCCTCTTTCGACATGCCGGCGAGACCGACAAAGACGATGCCGAGGATCGAGATCAGCGCCGACGCAAGCGCAACCTGTCCGGATGCCGTCGACACCATCGCACTTACGGCATCGCCGCCCTTAAGCAGCGGGGGGATCAGCGTGCCGGCGGCGGAGGTCAGCCCGGCCCCCATAGCAAGGCCGAGGCCGACGCCGAGATAGCGGATCATCAGACCCCAGGTGAGACCGCCAAGGCCCCAGGCCGCACCGCAGAGGAAGCAGTAGAGGATTTCGTTCTTCGGCGCGGCTCCCAGCACGGCGAGCATATTGGGCGAGGTCGTCAACGCCAGCGCCCAGGGAATTACCACCAGTCCCGCCAACGCATAGATCAGCCAATAGCTCTCCCACGCCCAATTGCGGACTTTCTTGAACGGCAGGTAGAAAACGGCCCCAGCCAGGCCGCCGATCGTAAAGATCAGGATACCCAGCGGCGCATTCGCAGCGGCATTCATGGAGGTCCCCCTTCCGTATGTGAGAGAACGGCCGCGAAGCGAACCCCGCGGCCGTTATTGTTATGCGCGCTTCGAGAGAACTTCGCGCTCGTAGGTCTTGACCTCGTCGAGCCAGGCGGTGCCGACCGGCACGCCCTTGGTCTCGCACCAGTAATCCCACACCGCGGCCCACGGCAGCGACTTGAGTTCCTCGTTCAGCGCCAGACGGCTGGTGAAGTCGCCTTCCAACTCGGCCTTGCGCAGCGTGGCGGAGGGTTCGAGGAAGCCCATCATCAGCGACTTCAGGATATTGCGCGTGCCGATCACCCAGGCCGCAACGCGGTTGATCGAGGCATCGAAGTAATCGAGGCCGATATGCACCTTGTCGAGCTTGCCGGAGCGCACCAGTTCGCGGCCGATCGATTGCAGCTCGTCATCGAGAACGACGACATGATCGGAGTCCCAGCGCACCGGGCGCGATACGTGCAGCACCAGGCCGGGGCAGAACATCAGGATCGAACTGATCTTGTCGGAGATCACTTCGGTGGGATGGAAATGGCCGGAGTCGAGCGTCAAATGCGTGCCGCGCGACACCGCATAGCCCATGTAGAACTCGTGGCTGCCGACGGTGTAGCTTTCGACGCCGATACCGAACAGCTTGGCTTCCACCGAATCCACGTTCAGCTTGGGATCGATCTTTGCGGCAAAAATCTTGTCGAGCGAATCCGCCATCCGCTCACGCGGGGACTGGCGGTCGGCCGGAATGTCCTTGAAGCCGTCGGGCATCCAGAAATTGGTGGCACACGTAGAACCGAGCTGCTTGCCGATCTCGGCGCCGATCTTGCGCGACTGGATGCCGTGCTGAATCCAGAAATCGCGAATGCCCTTGTCGGCATGGCTGAGGGTAAAGCCGTCGGCGGCCTTGGGATGCGAGAAATAGGTCGGATTGAAATCGAGCCCCATGCCGACCTTCTTGGCCCAATCGATCCAGCTCTGGAAATGCTTGGGCTCGATCTCGTCGCGGTCGACCTTCTTGCCGCCGTTGTCGAGATAGGAGGCATGCAGGTTGAAGCGATGCTTGCCGGGAATCAGGCTGACCGCCTTCTCCGCGTCGGCGCGCAACTCGGCCAGCGAGCGGGCCTTGCCGGGATAATTGCCGGTCGCCTGAATGCCGCCGGACAGCGCTGCGCCGACGGTCTCGAAGCCGCCGACATCGTCACCCTGCCAGCACTGGATCGAGATCGAGATCGCGTCGAGCTTTTTGAGGGCTTCGTCGGTGTTCACGCCCAGCGCCGCATAACGCTGCTTGGCGGCTTCGTAGGCGGATGTAATCCCAGCGTGCATAGTCGTTGCTCCCTTGTTGTTATCGGTTTGAACTGTGCCCCCATCCGTCACCATGGCGCGCCACGCTTCGGCATAGCGCGCGATATCGACGTCGAGCGGATCGACCTTTTTCATGTCGGACCCAGAGGGGATCGCGTCGTCGAACAAGCCCAGCGCGCCAAACGCCAGATTGTCCGCGGCATTCGAAAGATAAATGGCATCGGCGGGCCGCAGTGCAGCCAACGCCCGCGTGAACACCGGATCGGCGCCGAAGCGGCCTTCGATGATGATCCGCCCGCGTGCACCGATGAGGTCGAGCGAGGCATTGGCCATCAAAGCAAGATAAAGCGCGGCAACGGCACGACGCCCAAGCTTGTCCGCGGGACGCTTGATCCAGCGGCCGATATTCCGGGGGAATGGACCGACACCGGCCTCGAATGCAGGCAGCGCGCACACGCCGTCTTCGACCGCTTTGCGCGCAAGCCGCATCAGCTCGTCGGCGTTACCCGCGACATCGACGAAATCGCCGGCGCTGTCTTCCAAGAGTTCGGCCTCGCGTCCGCCCATGAAGCGGGACGACGGTACCGGATTGCCCCAGACGTCGACATTGAACAGGCAATCGCGATCCTCCGTGAGGATCGGACTATCCGCCGCGCTCGGCAGCGACCGCATGGCGATGAACCATGTGCCGGTGGAAAGCACGGTGCATTCGCGATTGCCGATTTCCGGATGCAGACGCGAGGCCAGCAGCGCGGCATTGGAGTCGTGCAAGCCGCACAGCACCTTGCAGTGACGGGACAGGCCCGTGCGCTCGCGCCATTCGTGCGACACGTGACCGAGCACGTCCGATGCCTTGCGCAAAGGCGCAAAGCGCTTGGCCCACCCTTGCGCCACCGCCATCGGCGACGGCTTGCCTGTGGTGGGCTGCCAGAGATCGGTGTGGCAGCCAAGGCTTGTCACCTCGATCGCCTTCTCGCCGCAGAGGCGCCACGCCCAGTATTGCGGCCACATCAGGATAGTGCCGCGTGCGAATTCCTTGGGAAACACCGACTGCAGCCAGAACAGCTGGGTGCCGAAATTGAGCCCCATCGGTAGGCATGGCGAACCGGTGAGCGCAAACGCGTCGCGGACTGCGCGATACTCTTGGCAGATGTCGTCCGGCGGAGTCGCTTCATAATCGAGCGGCGGAACGATCAGCCTATCGCCTTCAACGAGGCAGCCCGAGGCACCGTGACCGACCGGGACGATGGCCTCGATGTCGGCCGTCGCCGCAAACTCCTTGAGCACGCCGGCCAGCCATTCCTCGATGCCCTTGTAATCCAGAACCGGCAAACCGCTTTCGGTGATCCGAGCATTGGGGCGGGAGCGCTTCAGAAGCAGCCGGCGTTCGGGCGACCACAGTGTGGCCTTTGCCAGCGTCTTGCCGACATCGAGAACTACCACTGAGCCTTTCGCCACTCCGCCCTCCTCGCAGGGTCGAGATCGCCTCGCACCGGATTGCCGGAGCAGTCTCATGGCCGCCGCACTGTGCTCATGCCGCTTCCGCATCAAGGATGCAAAACGGAACCTGCTTGGCGCCCATAACTGACTTGGCGAGGGTCATCCCTGTTGATCGAATTTGCGCGAGTTTAAACGATCTTGAGCGGAAACAGAAGGCAGCATCCTCGCGCCGAATGACGCGCCTCTTTTACGCAAAAACGGCCGGTGCACGTCACGCACCGGCCGTTCTGCGGGAGAGGGAGGGAGCCTGGATAGCTCCCTCACTTTTGCATTAGTTCGTCTTGGCTTTGATGCCGATGAAGGTCACGCGACCCAGGGCATCATACGTCGCCGGGAACGAGTTGGCGTACGAAGCGGCGCTGCCCAGGATCGGCGGATCCTTCGAGAACAGGTTGTTGATGCCGCCGTAGACCTGGATGTTGTCGTTGACGTCATACGAGGCCGCGAGGTCGAAGTAGTACATCGCCGGCAGCTTCGGACGGACGTAGTTGACCGGCGACAGACCGGTCGCGCCGCGACGCAGCGGGACCAAGTACTTGTCGAGCATCACCGAGTCGATGAACCGCATCTTGAGGTTCAAGGTCAGCGGGCCGTCATTCCAGGTGACGTGCGTGGTGCTCTTCATGCGCGGGGTCGGTTCGTAATAGCAATAGGTGTTGCCATAGGCGCCGGCGCAGTTGCTCTTCACGTTCGGCTGGGTGATATCCGGCAGAGACACCAGTTCGAGCGTCCAGTTCCAAGCCGTACCGACATCAACTTTGCTCTTGCTGCCGAACAGGCCGTAATCGACATCAAAGCTGTACTGCGCATTGAGGTCGAAACCCTGAGTTTTCGAACCGGCGATATTGGCGTTCGCCGCATTGACATAACCTGTACCGCCGACCAGCGCACCGTTGACGCGATGAATCTGCTGGCAATACAGATTGTTGGGATCGGTCTGCGAGAAACACCGATCCAGAACGCCGCCAGCACCGCCAGCCAGAGCACCGATCATGTCTTTGACCTGGATGCTGTAGAAGTCGATGCTGGTCGCCAGACCCGGCAGCGCTTCCGGCTGGAACACTACGCCCAAGGTGATGGTATCGGCCGTTTCCGGCTTCAGGTTGGGATTGCCGCCCGATGCATAGCGGACCAGATCGGAATTGCCCTGAACCGCACTGGTGAAGACATTGGCGTCGGCAACGCCCTGCGCAACGCACAGAGCGCGAACTGCGGCCGTCTGGGTCGCAGACTTCGCACCGCAGGGATCGTTCAGTGTCGGTGAGGTGTTCGACGCCGAACCGCCCCACAGTTCGCCGACGTTCGGCGCGCGGGTAGCGCGCTGATACTGACCGCGGACGGTCACGTCGGGGATGATGCGCCAGTCGGCACCGAACGACCACGTCCAGATGCCCTTCGCCGCGTTCAGATTATAATCGGAATAACGGAACGCACTGTTGACGGAGAAGCTATCGATCAGCGGCAGATCCTTCAGCACCGGAACGCGCACTTCGCCGTAGATTTCGTGCGAAACCATCGCGCCGGAGGTGGGCAGCGCCGCATTCAGACCGGCAACGTCACCGGACGCGGTGTACATGTCCGGCGTATACCGCGCCATCGTGTAGCGCCACTCGCCGCCGAGTGCGAACTGCACCGGGCCGGCCGGGAGGTCGAATGCCGTGCCGGTGAAGCTCAGGTTGGCATCCTGCATTTCGGCGATCGTGCCGACGGTGGAGTTCACCGTGATCGCGTTTACGCAGGCCTGGGACAGCGCACCGAGGCCGAACAGATCGCAGAGCGGCGTCCCACCGTTCGTGGAAGCCAGAACATTCGCCTGAATCTTGCTCTTCGAAAGGCTGCCGCTCTGGTTGTCGGTCTCCTGGGTACGCGAATAGGTGTAATAGAAGTCGTAGGAGAGATCCTTCAGGAAGCTGTCGCTGACCGATCCGATCTCACCCTTGAAGCCGCCGGCGAAGCGCCACGCCACGCGGTTGGCGACCTGGCGGCGCATGCCGTTCTCGACATAGCGCTTGCCCGCCGTCAGCGCGACGCGACCATCGTTCGGAGCGTTGGTGTAGGTCGCCGTGCCGGCCGTTATGGTGGAGGTGCCGGTCTCATGCTGGTCGAGATAATCCATCACAGCCTGCAACGCCGGGCTGAAGGCCGGGTTGTGCGTGTTGAACAGCATCTGGCTGCCCATGCTCGACGGCGTGAGCTGCGCGGTGACCGTGTTGCTGGAGAAATGGAACTCGGCATACGCCTTGACGTACTTGTTGAAGTCGTAATGGCCGAAAGTGTTCAACATCCAACGCTGGTTCGGCACCTGCATATAGTTGGTGGCGATCAGATTGTAGACGTCGGTATTGGCATCGCGCAGGCGATAGGTGCCCGGCGTAGCCGCGCCCGTATTCGTAAAGATGAAGCCGTCACCCGTCATTTTGGTCAGGCCGGCAGTCGCATAAAGCGCCTGCAATGCCGGAGACGCATTGGCATAGGTGGTCATGCTCTTGATGTAGCCGTTCGGCGTATCGCCTGAACCACCGGTCGTGAAACCGTTGAGGCCGCCGGCAGCGACGCAATTTGCGCCGACGTTCGACGTCGTCGCGCCAGTTTGCGGGTCCGTATAGAACTGACGAGTGCCCGGCGCGTTGGTGCTGTAGGTTCCCGAAGTTACGCAAGAGTCGGTGTACTGAACATTGGTCCAGCCGCCGTGGTCGGGCTGGGTGAAGCCTTTGCGGCTCATATAGTTCAACGCCATGACCAAGTTGCCCTTGTCATGGTCGAAGTTGCCGCCCATCGTGACGTCGAAGTTGTAGGTCGGCGAAACCGTGAACTGGTCGAACATATACTGCGCGCCAGCCTGCACGCCTTCGAAGTCTTGCTTCATGACGAAGTTGACGACGCCCGAGATCGCGTCCGAGCCGTACACCGCCGAGTTACCGCCGGTGACCACTTCCGTGCGCTGGATCAGCGTAGCCGGGATCGTGTTGATGTCGGTGGTCAGGCGCGTGCCTTGAATGGCAAAACGGCGACCGTTGACCAGCACCAGGTTACGAACTTCGCCGAGACCGCGCAGGTTCAACCACGCCGCACCGCTGTCGCCGTTCGCCTGGACCGTATTACCGGTCGAACCGCCGTTGGTCGACGGCAGGAACTGCGGCGACTGCTGCAGCAAGTTTTCGACGTTCACCGTGCCGGAAAGCTGAATATCCTGCGCTCCGACCACCGTCACCGGGGTTGGCGCGTCATAGGCCGTCTGAACGGCAATACGCGAACCGGTGATGACCACCGTTTCCATCATTTCCTGCGCCGTTGCCGCGGTCGCAGTGAGCATCAAGCCCGCAATCGCCAATCCCGAGCTGCACAACAGGTGCGCACGGCGGCTTCTCAAAGAAGTACTGGACATTACTTTTATCCTCCCTCAGCACGTTTGCATCACGGGACGCGTTGTTTGCCCGGCCGGACGATTATTCTTTGACCAAGCAGCGCCATTCACGATCACGGCGTGCGACGATGTGATCGTCTTTGAGCGATGATAGCGGCGTTTTGATCGTAATTGATAGCGTTACCTGACAGGAGGAGAACTTTTTTGAGGCAGGTGTGCGCATGCCGCCACACTTTCCAGCCAGAACCATTCTAAAACCGTCAGATATTTAGCGGCATACCGAATACATTTGAGGCCGAAATGCAAATGCGGATTACTCGCTGCCTCGCAGCGCTCCCCAAGAGGTAATTCCGCCAGGAAATACCGGGCCAAGAGCCTCCTAACGACTCTCTGGCGAATGGGCCGCGGATACAGAAATTTCTCCCCGGATTCCGCACAGGGGGCGCCGACAACTAGATGGGCTCTCTGCAGGTGTGAGCGAAATTGCGATTGTTATTGATCGAATTTGCTCTATAATTGCCGATACAATAATAAATTGTGACACCTTTGAGCATGATCATTTCACGCTGCCAACACACTGCGGCTATTGCAGTACGCTCCTTGGCGGAAATTTGGTCACCTTCACTGTTACGCCGATGATGAATTGCGCCCCGCTGCTGTCCCGCCGCCTCGTGCTCACCACCGCCGTCGCCGGCAGTGCCCTCCCGGTGCGGTGCTTGGCCTCTCCTCCGGCGACCGGCTGGCGGCGGTGTGCCGAAATCGTCGCCGCGATCCATCCGCCCCAGATCCCCAGCCGCGACACTGGCGTCACGGACTTCGGTGCGGTCGGCGACGGCCAAACCGACTGCACTGCAGCCTTCCAGCGCGCCATCGATGCCAGTCACAACGCCGGAGGCGGCCGCGTGACGGTTCCGCCCGGCCACTGGCTCTGCGGTGCGCTTATATTGAAGAGCAACATCGATCTGCATCTGGCGAAGGGCGCCACGATCAGCTTCAGCACCGATCCGGCCAAGTACCTGCCGCCCGTTCTGACGCGCTGGGAAGGCGTCGAACTGATGAACTACGCGCCCCTGATCTACGCTTTCGGGCAGACGAATGTCGCCATTACCGGCGAAGGCGTTCTCGACGGCAACGCCGACAACACCCATTGGTGGCCGTGGTGCAGCGCGCCGAAGTTCGGCTGGACCGAGGGCCGGCCCAATCAGATTGCCGATCGCGCCAAACTTTTCGCCATGGGCGAAGCGAATATCCCCGTCGTCCAACGCGGGTTCGGCGCCGCCAGCACGCTGCGCCCGCCCTTCATCCAGTTCTACCGCTGCCGGAATGTCCTGATCGAGGGCGTTACCATCCGGCGGGCGCCGTTCTGGCAGATCCATCCGGTGCTATGCGCGAACGTCATCGTGCGTGGCGTGACGATGAGCAGTTACGGCCCCAACAACGACGGCTGCGATCCAGAATCCTGCGATCACGTGCTGATCGAGAACTGCACGTTCGATACCGGCGACGACTGCATCGCGATCAAATCGGGCCGCAATGCCGACGGCCGCCGCATCGGCGTACCGAGCCAGAACATCGTGATCCGCAACTGCCTGCTGAAGAACGGGCACGGCGGCATTACGATCGGAAGCGAAATCTCGGGCGGGGTGAAGCACGTTTACGTGGAAAACTGCCGGATGGAAGCGGCCGATCTCGGGTCCGCAATCCGGATCAAGAGCAACGCCGTGCGTGGCGGCACACTGGAACACATTCATGTGCGCGACGTTGCGATCGCCCGTGTCTCGCATGCCGTTCTCACCATCGATTTGAATTATGAGGAAGGTGCCAACGGTCCATTCCGGCCGGTGGTGCGCGATGTCACGCTCGAGCGCGTGACGAGCGGCGCCAGCCCGAACGGTATCGACCTGCAAGGACTGCCTGGGGCCGAGGTTTCCGACATCGTCCTGAAAGACTGCGATCTCAAAAACGTGACCGCAGGCAATATCGTACGAAACGTCCGCCGTCTGACGATGGACAACGTGATTATCAACGGCGCTCGCGTCACGCCCTGAAACGAGCGGGCGTCCATCGCCACTCCATGCTCAAGAAAATGTCCGGGAGCGAAGAAATGGCCACCGACACCACGATACCCCGGCGGGATTTCATCAAAGCAGGGCTCTACGGCGCGTCGGGGCTGGCTATCGCGCAAGGAGAACGCGCCGAGGCCGCAATTGCACCTCGCGACGGGCTTGCAGAAGGTTTCGCCCGGCCACCCGCAGCGGCCAAACCGCATACCCTGTGGCACTGGATGGACGGCAACGTCAGCAAAGCGGGCATCACCGCCGATCTCGAGGCGATGCAGTGCATCGGCCTGGGCGGCGCGATGATCTTCAGTATCGGCTATGATCTTCCGGCCGGCCCGGTGCGTTACGCCAGCCCGGAGTGGCGCGGCATGATCCGCCACGCGGCAGCAGAAGCCCAACGGCTGGGCCTCGAACTCGGCCTGCACAATTGCTCCGGCTGGTCGTCCACCGGCGGCCCCTGGATTACGCCAGACCTTGCCATGCAAACCGTGGTCTGGAACGAAACGCGCGTAAGCGGCGCGAAGCGGCTGGAGCAGGCGCTGTTGCAGCCAGCGGCCGGCAAATACGCCGCCTACTATCGCGATATTGCCGTCATCGCCGTGCCCACACCGAGAGCGGAGCGCGTGGCGCTGGAAGATGTGAAGGTCCAGATCTTCACCAGCCTGCCGGGCGACGCGCCACGACCGTTCGGCGGCCGGGCAACGGCACTGAAGATCGCCTTCCCGACGCCGAGCGGCACCCCACAATATATCACCTTGCGCTTTGATCGTCCGTACACGGCCCAAGCTCTGAGCCTTGCATCCGTTGCCGGACACGGCGCCGTCACCTGCACCGTCGAAGTTTCGGACAACGGCCGCGACTATCGTCCGGCGGCCCGTCTCGTTCTGCCGCGCCGGGGAATGCCGAACATCAATTTCCCCGAGGTCACGGCCCGCTATTTCCGGCTTGCGTTCACCGGCGAGGTTCTCGACAGCATTCCGTTCGAGGTCAGCGGTCTCGACCTTCTCAACGGCTATCGCCTGCCCGGTTGGGCCGCCAAGGCGGGCTTTGCTCTCGCCGATCGCTTTACGCCGGAATGGAACGCGCCCTGTCCGCCCGAACTTCGCTACAGACGGCAGGATATCGTCGACCTCTCCGCCCACATGGACGCGGACGGCACGCTTCGCTGGGACGTTCCCGCCGGCGAATGGACGATCTTGCGGTTCGGCTACGCCCCTACCGGCGCCATCAATGTCCACGCCGACGCCGGAGGCACCGGGCTGGAAGTGGACAAGATGAATCCCAAGGCCCTCGATGCGCATTTCGATGGCTTGCTTGACGCCGTCCTGAAAGAACTCGGACCGCTAACTGGCCAGAGCCTGTGTTCGATCATGGTCGACAGCTACGAGGTCGGTGCTCAGAACTGGACCGGCGGATTTCGATCCGAGTTCCGGCAGCGCCGCGGCTACGACATCATTCCGTTCCTGCCCGTACTGACGGGCCGTATCATCGATACGCCCGAGACGACCGAGCGTGTCCTGTGGGATCTGCGCCGCGTCATCGCGGATCTGTTTACCGAGCATTATTACGGCCGCTTCCGCGCCCGCTGCCACGAAAACGGTCTGACGTTTGCGGCCGAACCCTATATCGGACCGTTCAGCCCGATCGATGGCGGCCAGACTTGCGATCTTCCGATTGCGGAATTCTGGACCGGCAAGCTGTTTCCGGAGAACAAATCCGTCGGCCGCCGGGTCATATCAAGTGCTCACCTGAACAGCCAACCCGTCGTCGGCGCCGAGGCTTTCACCAGCCGGTACGACATCGACCGCTTCTCGCTCGACCCGGCCGCCTTGAAGGCCGATGGCGATGCCCAGTTCTGCGAAGGCATCACCCGCTTTATCGTCCATCGTTTCGCCCACCAGCCATGGCTCGATAAAGCCCCCGGCATGACGATGGGGCCTTACGGCCTGCACTTCGACCGTACGCAAACATGGTGGGAACCGGGCCGCGCCTGGATCGACTACCTGACGCGCAGCCAATATCTGCTGCAGGCCGGTAAGCCGGTCGCCGATGTGCTTTGTTTCGATGGTGAGGACTGCCAGGCCTTGTCGCGGTGGGGCGACGGCAATCTTCCGGCCCTTCCTTCCGGCTACGATTTCGATTTCGTCAACACGACACACCTGATGACCGCCAAGGTCGAGAATGGCGAGATCATCCTTGCCAACGGTGTGCACTATCGCGTGCTGGCATTGCCAGACGCGCGGTACGTCACCCGCGCGGTGGCACAAAAAATCGCCGAACTCGTCAAAGCCGGAGCAACTGTTTCCGGACCGCCGCCGCTGCGTTCGCCGAGTTATTCCGATGACGCCGGAGCCGACGAAGAGATCGCCCGGATCGTTGCCGACATTTGGGGCGCCTGCGACGGCAAGACGGTGACGCAAAACCGCTATGGCAAAGGCACGGTGTACTGGGGTCTTGCGCTGAGTGGCGTGCTGTCGGCGACCGGCGTCGTTCCGGATTTTGCAGCGGAAGGCACTGCCGAGGTTCTATTCAAGCATCGCAGCCTACCGGATGCGGAAATCTACTTCGTCTCCAATCAGAGCCAGCAAAGCATATCCGCCACCTGCCGGTTCCGCGTTCATCGCAAAGCGCCAGAAATCTGGAACCCCGAGACGGGGCATTCGGAACCTGCCGCCTTGTACCGGCAAACCGAACACGGGACCGAGCTGCCGCTGACGCTCGATCCCTCCGGTTCGTTGTTTGTGATCTTCCGCCGCAACGGCCGTGACGATCATGCCCTCGCGATCAGCGGCGATTTTGCGTCCGGTCACCTCATGTGGACCGCAAAGCAATTCGTTCTGGAGGCCTCGCAGCCGGGCCGCTATGCGATCACCACCGCAAAAGGCCGGACACTGCAGGCCGCCGTGGCCGCGCCTCCTCCGCCGCTCGACATCAGTAATGGCTGGAGAGTCGCGTTTCCGACCGGCACCGGCGCACCGAAGGAGCTGGTTCTCGACCGATTGGCGTCGCTGTCGCACCATCCCGAAGCGGGCGTGCGCTATTTCTCCGGCACAGCCACCTACACCAAAACGATCGACGTTCCGGCCGCTATGCTGCGCGTCTCGCATGAGATCTATCTCGACCTTGGCGCGGTGAAAAATCTCGTTCGTGTGCGGATCAATGGCGTGGATCTCGGCATATTGTGGAAGCCGCCGTTCCGTTGCGCCGTCAAGGCCGCTCTGCGGCCGGGCAAAAACCGGATCGTGCTGGAAGTTACCAATATGTGGGGCAACCGGCTGATCGGCGACGAACAACTGCCGGACGATTGTGCCTGGGTGTCCGTGCCGGACCGCGGCGCCCGCATCAAGGAATGGCCGCGATGGCTGCTCGACAATACCGCGCGGCCCAGTTCGCGCATCGGGTTCATCGTTTGGAAGTTTTACGGCAAGGACGACGCCCTGCCGGAGTCGGGACTGATCGGCCCGGTCCGTCTGGAAACAACGCAAGAAGTCCTGCTGCACCCTTAAAAACCGCAAACGGCGACACCGCCGCTCACGAGGAATACTATGCTTGGACGGAATGAATTGTGTAGCGCAGCGGTCTTGTCGCTGCTGCTCGGCGGATTGACGGCGGCCCCGGCCGCCGCGCAAGCGACGGTGACATTTGCGGATCGCGTCTGCAATGTGCGCGACTATGGCGCCACCGGCGCGCGTCTTATCCCCGAGACCGCGGCATTCCAGAAAGCCATCGACGACTGCGCCGCGAAAGGCGGCGGCACGGTCGAGATTCCGCGCGGCTGGTGGTACGTCGGGCCTCTGACGCTGAAAAGCAATATCCGGCTCGATGTCGCCAAATATGCCGTCGTGCAGTTCGCCACCGATCCGGCGCTCTATGGCACCACCCGGCACCCGGTGTCGCCGGAAGGCAAGAACGCCGACCGCGCCCTCATCAACATCGCCGATGCCACCAATGTGGCAATCACCGGCGAAGGCACTCTCGATGGACAAGGCTACGTCTGGTGGGAGTGGATGCGCGAATACTGGCGCGACTCGGAGGCCGCGAAGTCCGGCGAAGCCAATCAGCGTCAGAAAGTGACCCGGCCGCGGCTTCTGCTTGCCAACAACGTGAAGAACCTTCTTCTCGAGGGCGTCACCTTCGCCAATGCGCCGTCGTTCCACGTGGTGTTGAACCACTCGGAGGACATCACGGTGCGCAATACCTCCATCCTGGCACCGGCCTCCTCGCCCAATACCGATGCGATCGATCCCGGCAACAGCCGGAATGTCCTGATCGAAGGCAACACCATCAGCTGCGGCGACGACATCGTCGCGATCAAGGGCTCGGGCGTGGAACCCGGCCATCCCGATGCCGCCGTGTCTAATATCGTGATCCGCAACAACAAGATTTTCGGCGGTCACGGCATCTCGATCGGCAGCGGCACCTCCGGCGGCGTCAAGCACGTGCTGATCGAGAACAACACGTTTGAAGGCTCCTTCCACGGACTGCGCATCAAGACGCGGCGCGGTTACGGTGGGGAAGTGTCGGATATCGTCTTCCGCAACAACACGATGAAGGACGTCGAGAACGTCCTGACCATTTCCGCATATTTCCAGTATGCGCCGCTCGATCTCAGCGCCGCCAAGACCTCCAAGGGCGGCATGCTGATCGTCGACCTGTTCTATCCGCCGGAAAACGAACCCGCGCAGCCCTATGTCGAAAACCAGACGCCCGACATCCACGACATCACCATCGACGGCCTCACCGCGACAGGTGCCGAACGGGCGGGCATCGTGATCGGCCTTCCGGAGAAAGAGATCCGCGCGATGACGATGCGCAACGTGCGGATCGAGGCCAAGACCGGCCTGATCGTGCGCAACGCGGCCATACGGGCCGAGACGACAACGATTTCCACCACCAACGGCGATCCCGTTCAGCGCCAGCGCCATGGGCGCTTCCAAACCGGAAAATGAGGCCGCTGGTGCGGGATAATTGATTGATCCTGATGCAACCAGACATCGATACCCTCGGGAGGCAGTCACCGGAACCGGCAGCCACCTGCCTCCAATCAGGCTTGCGCCCGAGGTTTCCGGTCTACCCAAGCGCGATCGCCCGACTTTGTCGCATGGCCGAGCCCTCTATTCCTTTTTGACCGGTTTTGTGCGATTATGATCGAAATCGTCTCTGGCGGCGCGCGCTCGGATCGCGAGCAATCACTACCGGAAGGCGAGGAGAATAAGCCAGCCGTGGCAACACACGCCCGAACCAACCGACAAGGTTCTGATCTTATGGATAGTTTGCGTACCGAGCATTCGTGGTTCGTCGCGGAGATGATTCGCGTCACAACGGATATGTGGCGAAAGGGATGGGATGAGCGTAACGGCGGAAACGTTTCGCTGCGGCTCACCAAGGACGATATCGCGTCCTATCTTCCGGTCTGGAACCAGCCGCGCGTTCGCAAGCTGACGGAGCCGGTCCAAGGCCTCGACGGCGAATGCTTCCTGGTCACCGGCACCGGCGCCTATTTCCGCAATGTCGAGCGCGAACCCGAGCAGAATCTCGGTGTCATCCGCGTGCTCGCCGGCGGCGAAGCGATCGAAATCCTGTGGGGCTTCGGCACCGACGGCGGCCCCACCTCAGAACTGCCGGCGCATCTCAAGTCGCACTACGCCAGCCAGTCCCGCGAAGGGGCGCCCAAGCGCGTCATCATGCACTGCCACGCCACCAACCTGGTGTCGCTTTCCTATGTGCTCGAACTGACGACGTCGAACCTCACCCGCGCGCTGTGGGAAGGCTCGACCGAATGCCTGGTCGTTTTCCCCGACGGCATCGGCACCCTCGAATGGATGGTGCCCGGCACCGACAGCATCGGCGACGCCACCGCCGCCCTGCTCGCCCAGCACCCGCTCGCGCTGTGGCCTTTCCACGGCGTGTTCGCGTCGGGGACGACGCTCAACGAGGCCTTCGGCTTGATCGATACGGTGGAGAAAGCGTCCGAATTGCTGGTCAAAACCATCTCGATGGGCGGTCCGCGCCAGACCATCTCGACGCAAAACCTGATCGATCTGGCCCGTCACTTCGGCGTCAAACCGCTGCCGTCGGCTCTTGCCCTGAATGGCTGGCGGCTGGCGCCCCATCCGGCGGAAAAGCCGCGTAAGGAAGCGGCGCTGTTCGGCACGGCAGGTCGTTGATCGGCTGCTCCAGGGCCGAAAACGCTGTGCGATTATATCGCATGGGATCATTACGGCTGGGCCCATGCATGTCACCGTCATACCGGAGATTTCCCTGTCCATCGGTGGCAGAGCTTCAGGGGACCGGCCAACAGTCGTCTTTGCGTCGTACTGCGGGTATCCTCCGCTGAGATCAATTTGACGTGGTCCCGTCCGGCCCGTGATCATGTATATTGTGGGTGAATTTGACCGGTTTATGAGTCGGATATGCATTCAGCCGAGCGCGACAGGATCATTCTGAACCTCCTCGAAGAGCAGAGGTTCGTTTCATTTCGCGAACTATCCCAGAAGCTCTCCGCCTCTGCAGCAACGCTTCGGCGCGATCTCGAACGCTTGCAGGATGCGGGCAAACTCAAGCGCGTACGCGGTGGAGCCCAGGTCGGTGAGGACGCCGAGCTTGCCGGCTTCCATCTGCAAGGCGTGCCGTTCCACGAAAACGTCGGACGCAATCGCGCCGCCAAGGAGGCGATCGGCAAAGCCGCCGCCGCCCTGTGCAAGCCGGGCGAAGCGGTCATCATCGACGGCGGTTCGACCACACTGCAAATGTGTCCGCATCTCGAACCGCTCCGGCTCCAGGTGCTGACCAATTCGCTGCATATCGTCAGCGCGCTCCTGCAGCAGCCCAACACCGGCGTGTCGATTCCGGGCGGCGTTGTCTTCCGCGAACAGAACATCGTGCTCGATCCGTTCGTGGACGCTACCACCCGCACCTTCCACGCCAGCCGCATGTTTCTCGGCTCGGCCGCCGTCACCCGCTACGGCCTGATGCAGAGCGACATCATCCTGGTGCAGGCCGAACGCAAGCTGCTCAATCTCGCCGACGAGCTGATCGCTCTGGTGGACTCCTCGAAGTTTGCCGCCAGCGCCGCGCATCAGCTGTGCGATCTCTCGCGTGTCCACACGCTCATCACCGACGACGGCATCGATACGGCCTCGGCCAAGATGATCGAAGAACACGGCGTATCGCTGATTACGGTTTCGCCCTGAGTTTTCGCGCGATAACGATTGCATTTGATTGTTTGTGACGGCACTCTTCTTTCCGTGAGAGCGCGTAAAACGCGTCATTTCGAGGGAGAGTGCCATGGGCCTTGTCGTTGTCGAAAATACACGCCCTGATTGGGGCTTGGTAGGAAGACGGCAGCTCCTCTACGGCGCGAGCTTGGCGGTCCTGCCCTTCTCGGCGGCCAGCGCCAATGCACCCGATGCATTCGATATCCGCAAATTCGGCGCCAAGGGCGACGGCAACACCCTCGATACGTCTGCAATCCAGAAAGCGATCGATACGGCGGCCAAAGCGGGTGGCGGCACGGTTTTCTTCCCGAAAGGGCGCTTCCTGTCGTTCTCGCTCCACCTCAAGAGCCACGTGACGCTCTATTTCGGGTCCGGCGCGGTGCTGGTGGCGGCCGATCCCAAGAAGCATCCCGGCAAATACGATCCCGCCGAACCGAACAAGTTCGAGAACTATCAGGACTACGGCCACTCCTATTTCCACAATAGCCTGATCTGGGGCGAGAACATCGAGGATGTGGCGATCCTCGGCCCCGGCTGGATCGACGGCGAAGGCCTTACCAATGTCAGCCCGAATGCGCCGTGGAGCGTCGGCATCGGCCGCGACGACCTGCCCCAGACCGACATGCTGAAGGCGCGTATCGCCGACCACGCTGAATCCGTGAAGAAGATGGCGGGCCTGGGCAACAAGGCGATCGCGCTCAAGAACTGCCGCAACATCACGCTGCGCGACATCACCATCTATCGCGGCGGCCATTTCGGCATCCTGGCGACCGGCGTCGACAACCTTACCATCGACAATCTCAAGATCGACACCAACCGCGACGGCATCGACATCGATGTGGTGCGCAACTGCCGGATCTCAAACTGCTCGGTCAACTCGCCGACCGACGACGCGATCGTGCTGAAAAGCTCATATGCCTTGGGCGAAGTGCGACCGACCGAAAACGTCACTATCACCAACTGCTTCGTCTCGGGGTATGCAGTCGGTTCGATGCTGGACGCGACCTACAAACGCGAGCAGCTCAAGAACATCCTTCCGCACCTTACGAGCGGCCGCATTAAACTCGGCACGGAATCGACCGGCGGCTACCGCAACGTTGCCGTCTCCAACTGCGTGTTCGACTGCTGCAACGGCCTCGCCATCGAAAGCGTCGACGGCGCCGTGCTGGAAGACGTGGTGTGCAACAATCTGGTGATGCGCGACTGCACCGCGGCACCGATTTTCCTCCGCCTCGGCGACCGCCGGCGCGCGCCCAAAGGCGCTCCGATGGCCGTGCTGCGGCGCGTTTCCGTCAGCGACGTCGATTGCCACTATCTCGACAAGCGCTACTGCTCGATCGTCTCCGGCGTTCCGGGCGGGCTGATCGAGGACGTATCCTTCGCCGGCATCCGCCAGATCCATCCCGGTGGCGGCAGCGCTGCCGACGCAGCCATCAAGCCGCCCGAGAACGAAGGCGCCTATCCCGATCCCGACATGTTCGGCCCGATGCCGGCGTGGGGCTTCTATCTGCGCCATGTCCGCGGCGTGACCATGACCGACATCGATATGCGGTGTCTGACGCCGGATGCGCGTCCGGCCGTGGTCACCGACGACGTTCAAGGCCTTCGTGCGCATGGCGTGTTTGCATCCGCCGCACCGGGAGCCCCGATGGCGCCGGTCACGCTGTAGCGGCGAGCCGGTTCTGATAAACGCAAAGCGCCGCATAGGCAGTTGCCAACAGCGGCGTCTTTACGCCGGCCTTCGCGGCACGGGCCAGCAGATCGCCGATGATCTGGTCGGCTTCGATGGGATTGCCCTGCACGAGATCGCGATACATCGAAGCCGCCAGCGCCGAATTCTTGGCCAGCAGAATCGTTTTGAGTGCGGCAACGAAGTCATGACCGGGAACGTGGCCAAGCGCGGAAACGGCAGCAACCACTTCGTCGAGAAATGCCTGTACGAACTCCCGTCCCCCAATCGCAGCCTCGATTTCGCCGACGGCGCCGCGCATCAGGCAGGTGACGCCGCCGAGAGTGGCCATCATCACCCATTTTTCCCACATTTCGGACTCGATCCGCGACGACAGCCGCGCATCGAAGCCGACGCCGACCATCTCCGCGTCCAGCGCGCGTATCCGCGCCGTGTCGTTGCCGTCACGTTCGCCGTAGACAAAATCGTGAAAGCCGGACAGTTGTTTGATGGCTCCCGAGGGATCGAGGGCTGCCGCGATCTTGCACAATCCCCCAACCAGAGCTCCGGCACCGAAGCGGGCAGCGAGGACGTCCATGTGGCGCATACCGTTGAGCGCCGGAACGATCACCGTGTCGGGGCCGACCGCCGGGGCAAAGTCCTCGATCGCCGCCGCCAGCGAATAGGCCTTGACGGTTATCACCACGGCGTCGAACGGCGCCGCGATAGTCCCGGCGGTCACCAGTTTTGGCGTGAGGGTTGCGTCGCCATGCGGACTGATGATCCGGAGACCATCTGCCGCCAATTGCTTGGCGCGCGCCGAGCGCACCAGAAACGTCACGTCGCGGCCGGCCGCCGCCAAGCGTCCGCCGAAATACCCGCCGGTCGCTCCGGCTCCAACCACCAGCAATCGCATGGGTCTAGCTCCTCGCTGGCTCCAGCCATAGTATGCCGGAGCCAGCAAGGGAAGATCATTTCCGGGTCAGCTTTAATACCCGCACCGGCCCCAGCAGGCCCGACGGCTTCAACGGTGCATCGGCGCGATAGGTCGGGATGATGGTGAAAGTGTACTTCTGTTTTGCATCCGGCTGGGCGTCGCCGATCAGGCGGTTGACCCAAAGATTGGCTACCTTCACTTCCAGCACGTTCTTGCCCGGCTTCAGCGCTTTGGTGATGTCGAGCTTGTAGGGCGTCGTCCACACCGTGCCGAGCGGCTTGCCGTTGAGCCGCACCTCCGCAAGTTCCTTCACGGCGCCGAGATCGAGCACATACGCACCAGCCCCCTTCGCCGGCATAGCGAATGTCTTGGTATAGGTGGCGATGCCCGAGAAGTATTTCACACCGGCATCGCTGTTCTCGTTCCACGGCGCGAGGTTCGGCAGCGTGACGGATGCCGGTGCACCTCGGTTCGACTGGAATGCGATGGTCCAGGCGCCGGTGATGGTGGTTACCGGCGTTTCGACCGGCGCTTTTACCGTGTGCGATGGCGCTTTCGCGGTCCCGCGGAACACCACGAAGGCCGAACCGTTGGCCGGCAAACTCAATGGCACCGCCGTACGGCCATTGCCGATCTTGTATGAGGCGGGCGACGTCTTGCCCGTCGTCGCATCCCAAATCTCCGGTCGCTTGCCGTCGACGCGGAACGTAGCGGTGACATCGACCGGCTTATCTTCGCGATTGGAGACGAAATAGACCTCGCCATCCGCGAGCTTGCGATGGATGTAGAGAAGTTTGACGTCCTTCCGGTCCCAGGCGAAATCCGGCGCCACACCGATCGCGCCGAACGCCTCTTCCAGCGAGCCGGATGGGAATACCCTACCCTTGCCGAGCGCGTGCGCAGCGCCGTCCTTCCCGAACACCGCATCGCATTCGGCCTGGAACGCGGCCGGATCGTCGGCGAGGCTCGGACTTTCGCTGGGACGCTTGCCCACCACTACGGCCCCAGCTTCGGCCAGCGCGCGGACCTTCCTTAGCGCGGTCAAGGTCATCTTGTCCGACGAGCCGCCGAGGTAAAGAACGCGATAGCGCATGCCGGTTTCGGTCGCGAGTTGGCCGCCGTCGACCGACAAGCGGTTGAGCAGGACATCCTCGTTGGCGAAGTCGAACGCGTACCCGGCGGGAACACCTTCGACGCGCTTATTGCCCCAAAGGGACACGATCGGCGCCTCCTGGCCGTAGAAATAGACGATATCGCCGACATACTTGCCCTGCTGCAGGAGATACGAAGCGCGGGCGAGATAATCGAGCCACGGCTTGGCCATCTCGGCCCAGGTCTCATGCCGGTTGAAGAACTGACCGAATGGCCCGAGCGACAAACCCGGCGCCTTGTCGATCGGCTGGTGCACCGACGTGTGAATGCCGAGCTTGTTGCCGCCGAGCGCGAAGATCAGATCGATCCATTTCTTGGTGTCGCGTGGCGCCCAGTACCACGGCTGCAGATCGCTGGTCAGCGACTCCATATTGACGATATTGGCGCCATAGATGTGCGCTGCCGATGCCGCCCCTTCGATATCGGCCTCATACGCCAGCATCGCCGGGAACTTGTCGCTGTTGTAAGTCCACATCGCGGCACCGACGGAGTCGTACCAGTGGCGCATATCCATGTCGTCGCCGAAGGTCGGACGATGATTTTCCAACGCCTGACCGCCGCACTTCAGACCCTTCTCGTGCACGACCTTGCAGAATTCCTCGTATTCCGCCTTGGCCAGCAACCCATCCACCGTGCGACGCCAATCGTAGAGAAACTTGTCGCTGGCATCGGGGGAATTCACCATCACACCGGTGAGCGCCGGCAGATACGGTGTCGGGTCGTAGCCCCGCACGACCTTGAATTCGGCGACGATGCTTTCGGTCCAGTTCTGCTCGCTGATTTCGGTCGAGCCGAGGCCGATGGAGGTGAGCCCCTTCTTTCCCATCAAATCCGGACCGGTCACGGTGCGATAGAAGTCGATGTAGTTCTCGGCATAGGCGCGCATATGGGCCGGATTGAGCTTGTCGGCCTCGAGCCCGGTCGCTTCGGGCGGCGCCGGATGGTTCTCCTTGCCGACCGGCGAATAGCCGAGGCGCAACACCACCCATTTGCCGGCGGGCGGAGTCCAATCAAGCGTGCCGTCGGATTTCATCTTGCCGGTAAGATCGACCACGCTCGCGGGATCGACGGCGGTGCCGGGTGCAATTTCCCGTGTGCCGGCGATGGCATAAAAATCGCGCGGCGGCGCGGCGAACATCGCCTTCTTTTCGAACTCGTGCACCGTAGCGGCGGCGCGGAACGCCACTTCGCGAATGTCATAGGCGCGCTTCGGCGCCGGCTTCGAATTGTTGGTGATAAGGCCGGGCGCGGCATCTTCCTTGGGCCGGAAACTGACCGGGATCGGCGGATTGGCTTTCAGCACCAGACGGAAATAACGCGCGGTAACAGGCGGGAAACCGATGGTCTGCTCGCCCATCTGCATGCGCTGAAGCTGCGCCACCTGCGGAAAATCGGCGACGTGCCGCCAAGCCTCGCCATCATCGGAGGCTTCCACCACGAGCTTATAGCCCAACGCCTGCGGCACGATCATGCCGAGAGTGACGCCCTGAATGGTAGCGGGCTTCTTGTATTTCACCGATACGTACACATCGGCATCATCGGTTGTTGGCGTCAGTACAAAGCCTTTCGACAGATCGCCGTCAATTAACTGCGCGGACTCGATCTTACCGGACGAGGTTTCGGCTGCGGCGATCTTCGGCTCCTCGGCGGTGGCCCGATAAGCCAGCACGACCGCGTCACGATAGAAATGCAGGTTGGCGGTCTTCGGCGTCGGCGGATGATCGCCGAACCACGGCGCATTCTGGATCGGACCGATCACGTCCGGCGGCTGGGGCAATACGCCGTGAAACACCTTACCGCCTTCGACCGGCGTGGCGCTCCACACCAGCTTTTTCATCGACTGCTCCGGCGTGACCCACGGCCCGCCCGTCATGCTCCATCCCGGCGCGGCACCGGTGCCGACGCTGATGCCGAGCTTGGCTGCTTCGCCTATCGCGTAGCGGAACGCATCCTTCCATTCGGGCGTCAGATATTCGAGACGCTTCTCGACCACCGTCGGCGTGTCGATGGCGGCGCTGCCGAGGCCGACCGAGGAGATGCCGACGCGATGCATCCATTGAAGATCCTTGTCGATCCCGTCCTTGGTGACGTTGCCGTTCATCCACGGCCAGCCGACGCCCGGACGCGCCGACGAAGGCGGCGCGCGGAAGCCGTTCAACAATGCATCGGAACCGGCAGACGCCGGCAACACCACCGCGGCGGAAGCCAGCAGCAGCGACACGAAACACTTCCCGAATTTCATGATGTGCTCTCTTCTATTACTGAACGCGGTCGATGCGGACCGGTCCTATCAATCCCGACGGTCTGAGCGGCGCATCGGCGCGATAGGTCGGGATGATGGTGAAGGTGTACTTCTGCTTTGCATCCGGCTGGGCATCGCCGATCAAACGATTGACCCAGAGATTGGCGACTTTCACGTTCAACACATTGCGGCCGGGCCTGATCGCCTTGGTGACGTCGATCTTGAAAGGAGCCGCCCAAGCCGTCCCCACGGACTTGCCGTTGAGGCGCACTTCGGCCAATTCCTTGACGTCGCCGAGATCGAGCACATAGCGCACGCCTTTCCGCTTGCCCGGCATGGTGAAAGTCTTGGTGTAGGTGCCTTCGCCCGAGAAATACTTCACACCCGGATCGGCGCTTTCGTTCCACGGTGCAAGACGATCGAGCGTGACGGACGCAGGCGCTCCACGGCCGGGCTGAAAAGCGACGGTCCAAGCGCCATCAATCTTGGCAACCGCCGTTTCGGTCGGAACGCGCAACGCCTGCCCGTGCATTTTTGTCGGCTTGCGGAACACCACGAATGCGGAACCGTCGGACGGAAGCGACAAGGTCACGTCGGTACGGCCATCCTTTGCAGTCCAGGACACGGGGCTGACCTTTCCCGTGACCGCATCCCACAATTCCGGCACTCTGCCCGACACGCGGAAAGTGGCAGTAAAGTTCTCCGGCGTCTTCGACCGGGTGGCTACGAAATAGAGATCGCCGTCCGCAAGCTTGCGATGAACATGCAGCACCATCGCGTCGGTGCCACGGACCGCAAAATCGGGCTTTAGATCCATCGCGGCGAATGCCTCCGGCAGGGTGGTAAACACCTGTCGGCTGGCGAACAGCGCATCACAAGCCGCCGCAAACGCTTCCGGCATATCGGCATGACTTGGGGACGAGATCGGGCGTGTTCCGACGATCACCGCTCCGGCATCGGCCAGCGCACGCAGCTTTTTCAACACCGAGACCGTCAAATGTTGCGACATGCCGCCGAGATAAAGCACGCGGTACCGCATGCCGGATTTGGTGACGAGCGCACCGTGATCGACCGTCAGTTCGTTCAACGCTTCGCTATTGAAGAAATCGAACGCGTATCCCGACGGAACCTCGATCACGCGCTTCTCGCCGAACAGCGACGTCAGCGGCGCTTCCTGACCGTAGAAATACGCCACGTCGGCAGCGAAACGGCCCTGCTGTAGCAGATAGGATGCACGCGCAATGTAGTCGGTCCACGGCCGCGCCATACCGGCCCAGCTTTCGAGCCGATCGAACATCTGGCCGTAGCCCGACAAGGTAAGGCCCGGCGCCTTGTCGACCGGCTGATGCACCGAGGTATGGATGAACATGCGATTGACGCCGCGCGCGAACGCCATGTCGACATAGCGCTTGAGACCGGACGGGGCCCAGGCCCAGGGCTGGCGGTCGCTGGTCAGCGATTCCGCGCCGACGAGATTCTGGCCATAGATATGCGCCACCGAGGCCGCACCCAGAAGATCGGCTTCGTAGGTCAGTTGAGCCGGGAACTCATCGGTATCGTAGGTCCACATCGCGCCCATCGGCATATCGAAATGCCGGCGCATTTCCATGTCGTCGCCGAATGTCGGGCGATAGATTTCCAGCGCCTCGCCTTCCGCCTGCAGCCCTTGTTCGTGCGCGAAGCGTACGATTTCGCCGTAATGATTGGCCGCCAGCAGCTCTTCTACCGTGCGGCGGAAATCCCACAGGAATTTGTCGGAGGCGGCAGGACTTTCGACGGCCGCGCCGGTGAGGACCGGCAGAAACGGCGTCGGACCGTAGCCGCGCAGACGCTTGAAATCGGCGATCAGGTTTTCGGTCCAATTCTGCTGTCCGACTTCGGAGGAATCGATCAGGATCGACCGGATGCCGCGCTTGCCGAACAGATCGGGGCCCGCCGCATTGCTGTAAAGGCTGAAATACTGGCGCAGATAGTCCCGCACATGTTCGGCATTGAGCTTGTCGACTTCGAGTCCGGTGGCTTCGCGCGGCGCCGGATGGTTTTCCTTGCCGACCAGCGAATAGCCGAGGCGCAGCACGGTCCACTTTCCCGGCGGCGGCGTCCAATCCAGCGTGCCGTCCGGTTTCATCTTGTCGGTGAGGTTGACGACGCCAGCCGGATCGATGGCCGAGCCGGGCACAAACGCGGACGCCGATGCCAAAGCATAGAAATCGCGCGGCGGCGCGGCGAACATCGCCTTCTTCTCGAACTCGTGCACGGTAGCGGCCGTGTGAAAAACGAATTCGGTGATTTGATAGATGCGCTCGACAGGAGCATCACCACCAATCGTCGGATTGGCACTCGTCTGGCTGACGCTTCCCGGCGGCAGATAGCCCGGTGCGGCATCGGTCGTGGGACGATAACTGCGCAGCAAAGGCGCCGCCGGCTTCAGCACGACGCGGAACCGGCGCGCAGTCACGGGCGCGAACGAAATCGTCTGCTCGCCCATCTGCATGCGCTGAAGCTGGGCCGCAGGCGGAAAATCGGCGACATGCCGCCACGTTTCGCCGTCATCCGATGCTTCCACGGTTACGCGATATCCCAGCGACTTGGCTACATTCATGCCGAGCGTCACGCCCTGGATAGTGGCAGGTCGCTGGAATTTTCCGGCAATCCAGATATCGGCATCGGGCGTTGCGGCCGTCAATTTCACCGCGTTTGCGAGATCGCCATCGGCCAACTGTTTGGGATCGAGTCTGCCGCCGTTCCATTCCACATCGATCACCGCCGGACTTTCGACCGGTACCGGATAGGCGAGCACGAGGCTGTCGCGATAGAAGCGCAGCGCGGCCGTCTTCGGCGTCGGCACATCGTCTCCCGCCAGAGGCGCATTCTGGATCGGGCCGATGGTATCCGGCGGCTGTGGCAGGACACCGTGAAACGGCTTGCCGCCTTCGACCGCTGTGGCGCTCCACACCAGTTTCTTCATCGCCTGATCGGGAGTTACCCACGGACCGCCGGTCGTGCTCCAGCCGGGCGCCCCCTCGATGGCGACCTCCATGCCGTATTTGTCGGCCGCACGGACGGCATAGCGGTAGATACTTTTCCATTCGTCGGAGAGATACGGAACGCGATGATCGACAACCGTCGGGGTATCGATTGCGGCATCGACCGCCGGAAACCCGACGATCCCAATGCGATGCATCCAGGCAAGGTCCTTATCGATCCCTTCGCGGGTGACATTGCCGTTCATCCACGGCCAGAAGACGCGGGGACGAGCCGCCTGGGGAGGCGCTATAAACCCACTCGCCAACGCGTCGGAGGGCCGGACCGGCTTTTTACCGCCGCTGGCCGGAAGGAACACTGCCGCCGATGTAAGCAAGGCAAGCACAAACAGACGCTTGCCGCTGATGGACGGCATGATTTTCCTCCCGAATGCACCCTTCGATAATGTTTGGTGTTGATCGAATTTGGCGCATTTCTGTTCTAACTTGCGCACTTTAGATCACTCGTGCTAACGCAACAACGGGTCCAGACGCGGACTGTACAAGGCGTCGCAGAGCGCCGGGCGAGAGGGAGACTAGCGTGATGCGCATCAACCGTCGCGAGTTTGTCGGCATGGCCGGCGCCGCTGCAGCCGTTCCAGCCGAAGCTGCCCCCCTCAACCTGGATACGATCGTCATTCCCGACCAAGGCTGGCGGTTGTGGGTCGACGACAAGGCTGCCTGGCGCGACGACGCAATCTTCCTGCCCGGCGAATTCGATCTCAAGACGCTGCCGCTGAACCCGCCGACCGGGGGATGGGATGCGCTTGCCGGCATCGCGGTCGGCCTGCCCGCGACCGTCGAACAGCATTATTGGGGAGCATTCGGAAGCCGTCCGTATACGGAACGCGAGTTCACCTATGCCGCCACCGACACGGAGCCCAAAAACGGCATTTACGAAGGCGTTTCATGGTGGTGGCGCGACATCGACATTCCCGCGGCGATGGCGGGCAAGCGCCTGATCCTCACGGTGCGCGGCGCACGGCAGCGGGCCGAGGTCTATCTCAACCGCAAGCTGGTCGGGTACTCGATCATCGACCAATTGCCGTTCGAGTGCGACCTGACCGACGCGGCGGCACCGGGCGGTAAAAACACGCTGGCGATCCGCATCACCAATCCGGGCGGACGGCTCGACTGGGTCGACGGCGACACGATCGAGTGGGGCAAGGTCCGCATCCAGAAGAGCCACGGGTTCGGCGGATTGGACCGTGGACTGACGATTTCCGTCCACCCGATGGACGCGCGCATTGCCGATGCCTGGGTGCTCAACACACCGAAAGCGGGAACGGTTCACGCATTTGTGACCGTCGCCGGCACCAAAAACACAGAACGGCAGATCGCGCTCAGGATCGTCGACACGAAGACCGGCAAGAAGCTGCCGGCACAAGTCATATATGTAGGCACCGAAGGCAGCACATTCCGGTTCGAACTGCGCGCCCGAAAGCCTGCCATCTGGGATCTCGATACACCGGCGCTCTACCGTCTCGAGGTTTCCCTCAAAACCAAACAAGGCCTGTCGCGCAAAGACGTGCCGTTCGGCTTCCGCTGGTTCACGTCCGACGGCGTTGGCTCGAATGCAATGTTCAAGCTCAACGGCCGGCGCATCAAGCTCTACTCGGCGATCTCCTGGGGCTACTGGGGGCTCAACGGACTGTGGCCGACGCCCGACCTCGCCGAAAAAGAAGTGCGCGCGGCCAAAGCGCTCGGCCTCAACTGCCTCGCCTTCCACCGCAACCCCGGCAAGCACGACGTCCTCGACGCCCAGGACCGCCTCGGCCTGCTCCGCGGCATGGAGCCGGGCGGCGGCAAATTCATGTTCGGCAAATGGCCTGCCGGCACGCCGCTAGACCAGCATAGCGTCGTGATGCAGAAGCCCGACACCGAAGCCGACAAGTTCTGCCAGCGTTACGCCATTGCCAAGATGAAGCTGATGATGCGCACGTTCCGCAGCCATCCGAGCCTCGTCCACTGGACCCTGCAGAACGAAAACAACGCCGACTTTAACGATCCGACCGTGCTCCAGGTGATGGAAGAACTGCGGGCCCTGGACGAAAGCCGCATCATCCTGATGAACGACGGCATGTCCTCACCCGAATATCGCGCCGCCCAGGCGTGGTACGAACCTTACAATCCAGTGCTGCACCGCTCCGACAAGGAACCGTGGGGCCAGTGGTGGGGCGATCATCAGGGCGCCGGCGACCAGTGGTACGACCGCTTCTATCAGGACCCGGAACACTTCACGTATCGCAACACGCTGGCGGCCGGCATCGTCCAATACGGCGAGATGGAAGGCTGCGCGGTTCCCGACAACCACACCATGATGGTGGCCGAGATCATCGCGCGCGGCGGCAAGGCCTACGACCGCAAAGACCACGAAGAGATCCTGGCGGCGTATCAGACGTTCCTGAAGCGCTGGAATTTCACCGCCGCGTTCCCGAGCGCCGAAGCGCTGTTCCTCTCCATCGGCCGCAAAAGCTATGTCAGCTGGCAGAATTATATGGAGAATGCGCGCATCGCCGACGCCGTCGACTACGCCGCGATCTCCGGCTGGGAAACCACGGCCATCGACAATCATTCCGGCATTGTCGACAATTTCCGCAACTTCAAATCCGACCCCAAACTGATCGCCGGCAGCCTCAAGCCGGTGCGGCCGGTCGCCAAGCAACGGCAGACGGTGGTGGCGCGCGGCGAGGTTGCCAAATTTGATCTTTACCTCCTGAACGACACCGGCAAGCCCGTAACGGGACGGCTGAAATTCACACGGATCGAACCCTCGGGTCTGCGCGTCGGCTTGGTGGATTCGCCGGCGCCAGCATTCGCTCCGGGACAGATGAGTGCGCTGGTGATGGAGAACTACGGCAATGCCCCGCTCGATGCCGAAGGTCTCCACCGGTTCGAGTTCTCCCTGACCGGCGAACCCGCTGCCACGCAGATGAAGGAAATCTGGGTTGTCGACACCAAGCTTCCGCCGGTTTCCGGTCGCATCTTGAAAGTCGGCGTTGCCGGCGTCTGGCCGCGTCTCCGAGAGCAGTTGGCACAGATACCCGGAATTGCGGTCGCCGACTACGTGCCGGGCGGTTCGTTCGATGTGGTCATCGCCTCCGGCCTCACCGATGCGTCAACGCCGGGGCAAAAACTCGGTGGCGACGAAGGTCTGTCGCTCGACAAAACGTCCAAGACCTCACCGGTTCCAGGAACCCTGCCCGCCGAGCTTGTTGCCGCGGCGAAAGCGGGTCTGCCGCTGTTGCTCTTGCCGCAGGAAGACGGTTTGGCCGATGGCGTTGCGCGCCAACTCGCGGCGGAAGGTGCGTTCACCTATCAGGGCCAGGTCGGCCGCTACCGCGCTCCGTGGATGGGAAACTGGTATTTCGTGCGCGAGCATCCGGTCTACGCCGGCATGCCGGTCGGGCGCGCGATGGACGGATTTTTCCAGGCCCGCGGCCGGCTCGCCAACGGTTTGATCGTCGACGGCCCCGACGTGGATGTATTCGTCGGCTACAGCCGCGATCACGACCGGCGGATCGGCGCAGGGACCTTCACGACGCGCCTCGGACGGGGCAAAGTCCTGTTCCACCGCGTGCCCGATTTCGTGGCGCCGATGCAACTTCGTTTTCTGCGCAATGCACTGTCCTGGTTAGCCTGATCTGGAGACCGAAATGCCGAGTATCGCCACGATCCGCCTCAATCCCAATGATAACGTCGTCGTTGCGGTGACGGCGCTGGAGCCCGGCACGGAAATCGTTGCGGAGGGCATCACCACGCGCGACGCCATCCCGTTCGGACATAAGGTTTCGACCAAACCGATCCCGCGCGGCACACCGGTGCGCAAATACGGTCAGGTGATCGGCGTGGCGAGCGAAGACATCGCCCCCGGCCAGCATGTCCACGTGCAAAATCTTGCGTTTTCCGATCTGCGCGAAGAAGCCGATGCTGCGCCGGTGTTCGAAGCGCACGAGCGCCCGCGGACTTTTCTCGGCTACAAAAGGGCGAACGGCAAAGTCGGCACCCGCAACTACATCGGCGTTCTGACCAGCGTGAACTGCTCCGCCACCGTGGCGCGCCACATCGCCGAAGCGGCCGAAAAGAGCGGACTCCTGAAGGATTATCCCAACATCGACGGCATTGTGCCGATCACCCACCCGTCCGGCTGCGGCATGGCGGTGAAGGGCGAAGGTTACGACCTGCTCACGCGTACGCTCTGGGGCACGGGAGCGAACCCGAATTTCGCGGCGGTGCTGCTGGTCGGACTCGGCTGCGAAATGATCCAGCTTGCGCGCTTCAAGCAGGAGTACGGCATCACCGACAGCGAGCACTTCCAATCTTTCACCATCCAAGACACCGGTGGCACGAAACGGGCGATCGCCGAAGGTCTGGCGCGGCTGAAGACGATGCTGCCGGCCGCCAATGCCATCACGCGCACCCCTCAGCCGGCGAGCGAACTCGTCATCGGCCTGCAGTGCGGCGGGTCCGACGGTTGGAGCGGCATCACCGCCAACCCGGCGCTGGGCAACGCCAGTGACCGGCTGGTGTCGCTGGGCGGCACGGTGCTTCTGTCGGAAACGCCGGAAATCTACGGCGCCGAGCACCTTCTCTATGCCCGCGCCCAATCGCCCGCGCTGGTGGAAAAGCTTCGCGCCCGGATCACGTGGTGGGAGGAGTACACCGCCATCCACAAGATGGAGATGAACAACAACCCGTCGCCGGGCAACAAAGCGGGCGGCCTCACCACCATCCTCGAAAAATCGCTCGGCGCGGTCGCCAAGGCGGGCACCTCGCCGCTGGTCGATGTCATCGAATATGCGGAGCCGGTGAAAAAGCACGGCCTCGTGTTCATGGACAGCCCCGGCTTCGATCCCTGCTCCGCCACGGGCCAAGTGGCGTCCGGTGCCACCATGATCGCGTTCACGACCGGACGCGGCTCGGCCTACGGCTGCAAACCCTCGCCGTCGATCAAACTCGCCACCAACAGCGAAGTGTACCGGAAGATGCCCGACGACATGGACCTCGATTGCGGCACCATCGCTACCGGCGGCGCAACGGTGGAGGAAAAGGGAGCCGAGATTCTCGACTACCTTCTGGCGGTGGCATCCGGGCAGAAATCAAAGAGCGAAGAACTCGGCTACGGCGATATGGAGTTCGTGCCCTGGCATATCGGCGCAGTAATGTAGCGCCGAGTTCCCAAATTATGGGAAATCTGTGCTGACGATACTTGTTTCCTATAGGTACGAATACTGACTACCCACGATTGCAGTGGTAGCGGCGGCATAACTTTACCGCGATTTAAGTGAAGTCACCTGTAATCCCCCGCGGCTTGATCGTCAGTGCAAGGGGACTTACCTAAGTGCACTCAGAAACCACCACAGCATTTCGTTTGTGCGGCGAACAGACAGTCCGCACCATCGCGGACACACATAGCGCTCTGCTGGAGTACTACGCCGCGGCACCGAACGTGGTGTTCGATCCCACTGCAATCACGGAAGCCGATCTATCCGTCGTGCAACTCGTCGAGTCGGCGCGGCAAACGGCGGCGCGCGACGGCAAGAAGATCTGTATCGCCGGCCCGCTTCCCGTTTCCCTCCGAGACGTCCTGGTGCGCGGCGGCTTCCTGAATTCGCCGGAAGACGCGCTTTTCTGGGCTACGCCATGAGCGCGATTCTGATCGTCGACGATTCCGCCAGCATCCGCCAAGCGGTGAAAATCGCTCTCGGCGGCCTTGGTCACAATGTCAGCGAAGCTGCCAATGGCGCAGAAGGCGCGACCAAGGCCGATGTTGCGCGCTTCGACCTGATCATCACCGATCTCAACATGCCGGTGATGGACGGCCTCACCATGATCCGCAAGCTGCGCACCAATGCGGCCTACACCGGCGTGCCGATCTTGTTTCTCACCACCGAGTCCGATCCCGGCATAAAGAGCCAGGCCAAGGCGGCCGGCGCCACCGGCTGGATCACCAAGCCGTTCGATGCCGACCAACTCAGCCGCATCGTCATCAAGGTCCTGGCAAAATGACCGACAACGATCCCGCACAAGTCTTCCGCGTCGAAGCACAGGAACTTCTCGATCAGATCGAGCAAGCCCTGCTCGATCTCGAGAAAAGTCCCGGCGATGCCGATCTCATCGCCCAGGTCTTTCGCGCCATGCATACGCTGAAGGGTTCGGGCGCGATGTTCGGCTTCGACGCGCTGGCAGGCTTTGCCCACGCCTGCGAAACGGCGTTCGATCGCGTGCGCAAGGGCCTCGTCAAAGCGACACCGAAGCTGATCGCCTCGGTCCTGGCGGCGGAAGACCATCTGCGCGCCCTGGCGGAAGGAAAGAACGTTCCGGAAGATGAAGGAGCCGCCCTCCTCGCCAGCATCGAAGCCGCCATGGCCGCCGGATCGCCCGCACCAACAGCCCCGGAACCAGAACCGGAGAAAAGCTGGCGAATCCGCTTCTCGCTGGCCCGCGATGCCCTCGTCAACGGCACGCGCCCGCTCGCGCTGCTTGACGAACTCCGCGCCCTGGGGCCCTGCGAGATCGCGCCGCTCACAGGCGACATTCCCAATCTCGAAACTTTGCAGCCAACGGATTGCCATCTCGGTTGGGACATCCACCTCAAGACGCGTCATCCGCGCGCAGCGATCGAAGAAGTGTTTATCTTCGTCGGTGACGACGCAGCACTTACCATTGAACTCGTCCCGCTAGCTTCCGCCGCCGGCCATGTTGTATCCGAAGCCGCCTCCCCCGTGGCAGCGAACGACAAGCCGGCGGCGGCGCAAGCCATCGGCTACACCGTACGCGTGCCGGCCGAGCGCCTCGACGAACTGATGAACCGCGTCGGCGAACTCGTCATCGCCCAGTCACGACTCAAGCAGGTCGTCGCCTTCTCGAACGATGCCAATCTTCATTCCGTCGCCGAGGAAATCGAACGGCTGGCATCGGAACTGCGCGACTCCATGATGAACGTGCGGATGGTGCCGATCAGTCAGTTGTTCGGCCGCTTCCGCAGGTTGATCCACGATCTGGCGCGCGATACCGGCAAGACGATCGACTTCCGCACCTCCGGCGAAACCACCGAGCTCGACAAAAACGTCATCGAGCGCCTTGCCGACCCGCTGATCCACCTGATCCGCAATTCCGCCGATCACGGGCTCGAAACGGCCGAAGAACGTCGCGCTGCGGGCAAACCCGATGCCGGACGCATCACGCTCTCCGCCCGGCAAGCGGGCACCGAAGTCGTCATTTCCGTCAGCGACGACGGCCGCGGTGTGGACCTCAACCGCGTGCGTGCCAAAGCCGAGCGTTCCGGACTGCTCGCTCCCGGCGCGCCGACGAGCGACGCAGAAATTCTACAGTTGCTGTTCGCACCGGGATTCTCCACGGCCGAAAAAGTCACCAATCTCTCCGGCCGCGGGGTCGGCATGGATGTTGTGAAGCGCACCGTGGAATCCCTGCGCGGCACCATCGACATCGCCAATCGCCCCGGCAGCGGAGCGGAGGTCGCGCTGCGCCTGCCGCTGACGCTCGCGATCATCGATGGCCTTCTCGTGCGCATCGGCCAAGGCCGCTACGTCATCCCGCTTGCCTCGGTGGAGGAATGCGTCGAACTAACGACCGATCAGGATCAGCGCAGCCGGGGACGCTCGTTCCTCACCTTGCGCGGCCAGTTGGTACCGTTCATCCGGCTGCGCGAGCTTTTCGCGACCGGAACCGTACCCGACAAGTACCAGAAGATCGTCGTGGTCTCGACGGGCAGCGAACGCGTCGGTCTCGTCGTCGATCAGATCCTCGGCGACCACCAGACCGTGATCAAGCCGCTGTCCAGCTTCCACGCCGGAATCGGCACATTCTCGGGCGCCACAATTCTCGGCGACGGCGGCGTTGCCCTCATTCTCGACGTACCGCACTTGGTGGCCGCTGGACAGCAACAGGAGGACCGGCTGCGCGCAGCCGGGTGATCTATGATCGAGAAGGACGAAATCGTCTGGGACCAAGACGGCCAGATCAAGGTGCTGACCTTCGATCTGAGCGGCGAAACCTTTGCCCTCGAAGCCAACATGGTATGCGAGATTCTCGACATCCAATCCGAGACGCTCGTGCCGGGAAGCGCCGCCATCGCAGGTAGCGTCATCAATTTTCGCGGCAGCGTCATTCCGGTGGCGGATTTGCATCTGGCCTTCGGATTCGACGCGCAATCGGTCACCCAGGACAGCCGCTTCATCGTGATCGAACTGGAACACAACAACGAGGCCTGCGTCATTGGCCTCAAGGCAGACAAAGTCCACGAAGTCACCACTATCGACCACCGGACAACCGAGGCGGCACCCCGCATCGGCACGCGCTGGCGGCAGGATTTCATCCGATGCCTGGCAAAGCGGAACAATGACTTGATCGTCGTTCCCAACCTGCCGCGTATTTTCAATATTTGCGGCCACATTCAGGCCGGAACGCAACACTGACAGGGGACGGACATGCGTTTCACGATCAAATGGAAACTCGGCCTAGCTTTCGCAACCATTATCATTCTGATGCTGGCGGCAGCGGGCTTCGGTATCAATGGCGTCAGCGCGATGAATCAGAGCTTCACCGGCCTCATCCAGGGTCCCGTCGAGAAGCTGCAGGTCGGCCGCGATGTGCGGTATTTCCTGCTCGAGATGTTGCGATCGGAAAAGAACATGATCCTGTCGGACGATCCGAAGATGATCCAGGATTATGACGAGCAGATCACCGAACTTCGCGAGAAGATGGATGCCACGCTCGCGCATGGCTACGACATCGCAGGCGAACAGGGCCGCCCCATCTACGCCAGGATGCAAAAAGCCTGGGAGGAGATCAAGCCGCTCGACGTGCAGCTACGCGACTACGCCAAGCAAGGCAAGAAGGCCGAAGCGAAAGAAATCTCGCTGGTGAAGGAATACAAGCCCGGCATGCAGCTGCTCACCGATTCGAACGAGCGTGTGCAGCGCGCCAGGAACCTGATGGAGGAGGCGAAGGTCAAAGCCGAGAACAGCTATGCTTCGACCCGGACGTTCCTGATCACCCTCACGGCCGTGGCTTTCCTGCTCGCAGCGATTGCCGGCGGCTGGATCATCCTGTCGATCGGATCCGGTCTTCGGAAGGTGACGAAGCTGGTAGATGCGGTCGCCATCGGCGACCTCAGTCAGTCGATCGAGATCCGGACAAACGACGAGATCAAGGACGTCGCAACGTCCGTCGAAACCATGACCGCCAATCTGCGCGCCACCGCCGCCATCGCCGACAAGATTGCCGAAGGCGATTTGATGGTCCAGCCGAAAGCGTTGTCGGAGAAGGACACGCTGGGCCGGGCGCTGGAGCGCATGGTCGAGAAGCTGCGCGATGTGGTGGCCAACGCCACCAATGCCTCGGAGAACGTGGCGTCGGGCAGCCAGGAACTGTCGTCGGCCGCCGAGCAAGTCAGCCAGGGCGCCACCGAGCAGGCTTCCTCGGCCGAAGAAGCCTCCGCCTCGATGGAAGAGATGGCGGCCAACATCAAGCAGAACGCCGACAACGCGGCCCAGACCGAGAAAATCTCCCGCCAGTCGGCCAAGGACGCCGAACTCAGCGGCGATGCCGTCAACAAGGCCGTGGTCGCCATGCAGACGATTGCCGAAAAGATCACCATCGTGCAGGAAATCGCACGCCAAACCGATCTGCTCGCCCTCAACGCCGCCGTCGAAGCGGCGCGCGCAGGCGAACACGGCAAGGGCTTCGCGGTCGTGGCTTCGGAAGTACGCAAGCTCGCCGAGCGCAGCCAGACGGCCGCCTCGGAGATCGGCGCGGTATCGAGCGAGACGGTGAAGGCGGCCCAGGCTGCCGGCGAGATGCTGACCCGGCTGGTGCCCGATATACGCAAGACCGCCGAACTCGTCTCGGAAATCAGTGCCGCCTGCCGCGAGCAGGACGTCGGCGCCAGCCAAATCAACGAGGCAATCCAGCAACTCGACAAGGTGACGCGCCAGAACGCAGCAGCCTCGGAGCAGATGAGCGCGACGTCGGTGGAACTGGCCAGCCAGTCGGAAGAACTGCAGGCATCGATCTCGTACTTCCGCACCGAAGCCAAGAGCGGCGCGCCGCAACTCAAGAAGCCACAGTCCAAGAAGCGTCTTGAACGCACGATACTGCGCGGTACTCCCAAAGCCGGCGCGACGGTCGCCGAGCAGCAGGCCCGCGCGAAGGGCTTTGCGCTCGATCTCACCCGCGGCGGTCCGGATGAGGACGACGAACGCTTCAAGGAGTATGCGTGATATGGCGGGTCAGTTCGTTACGCTGGGCCTCGGCCGGGAGGTGTTCGCGGTGCCGGTGTCGATGGTCCGCGAGATCCTCGACTACCGCGAACCCTTCGCCATCCCCGAAGGCCCGCCCTGGATGCTGGGGTTGATCGACGTGCGCGGACGCGGCGTGCCGATGATCGACCTTCGCAGCAAACTCGGCCTGCCCCGTATCGAGCCAACGCCGGTGACCCGCATCCTGGTACTGGACGTGCCGATTGAAGGACGCACGCTGAGCCTCGGGCTCGTCGCCGACCGCGTCCTGGAGGTGGCGAGTTTCGCCGATGAAGAAATCGAGGGGGCGCCGGACGTCGGTGTCGCCTGGCGCTCCGATTACATTGCTGGTGTCGTGCACCGCGCCGATGGTTTTGTGGTGATTTTCGATGTGGCAAGACTGCTTGCAAGCAACGACGTCGCCGTGCTCGCCGCGTCGGTCGATCAGGCTGCCTGACGAGTTCGCGATGATACGCCACGTCGCCGGCCCCTTGGACGACAACGAGCCGCTCAGCCCCTTCAATTTCGAGCGGCTCACCAAGTTCATCAAAAACTACAGCGGCATCGCGCTCAACGTCTCGCGGCGGACCATGCTGGAAGGACGGCTGCGGCGGCGCTGCCGGGCCGTCGGGATCGACGACGTCAACGAGTACTGCCGCATCCTGTTCGACGAAACCGGCCCCGAGATCGATGCCGAGATCGTCCACCTGATGGACGCGGTAACAACCAACAAAACCGATTTCTTTCGCGAGCCGGCGCATTTCGACTATCTGACCCAGACCATACTGCCGGACATCCTCCGCTCCGGCCCGCGCCGCATAAAGGCCTGGAGCGCGGCGTGTTCGATCGGTGCGGAACCCTACACGCTCGCAATGCTGCTTGACGATTTCTGCCGCAAGCATCCCGGCATGGACTATTCCATTCTGGCGACCGATCTCTCCTACCAGGCCTTGCAGAAAGCTCTGATCGGCCGCTTCCCAGAGGCCATGGTCGATCCGGTGCCCGACGATTTTCGCCATCGCTACGTGATGCGTTCGTCGGATGGCGACGAAGTCCGAATGTCCCCGCAGCTAAGGTCGGCCATTTCGTTTGCCCGGCTCAACCTGATGGACGAGACCTATCCGGTTCCGGCCGATTTCGACCTGATCTTCCTGCGAAATGTGCTGATCTATTTCGACAAGCCGACCCAGCTTGCGGTGCCGACGCGGCTGTGTCGCCACTTGCGGCTGGGCGGCCACCTCGTGCTCGGCCATTCCGAATCCGTATCGCGTTCCGGACTGCCGCTTGCGGCCGTCGCCAATACCATCTTCCAACGGCAATGATGCCATGGCACACCAGAAACTCCGCGTTCTGATCGTCGACGACTCCGCCACCGTGCGGCAGACTTTGACGACGATCTTGGAGGAAGATCCCGATATTACCGTGATGGGCACCGCCGGGGACCCGTTTGCGGCGGCCCAGCGCATCAGGAAGGAAGTTCCCGACGTCATTACGCTCGACGTCGAAATGCCCCGCATGGACGGCATCACCTTTCTCAGGAAGCTGATGGCGCAGCACCCTATTCCGGTGGTGATGTGTTCCTCGCTGGTGGAAGAAGGCACGCAGACGCTGCTGCAGGCGCTCGACGCCGGCGCAGTCGACATCATCCAAAAGCCAAAAGTCGACATCGCCGAGCAGCTGCTCGAAACCAAAATTCAGATCTGCGACGCCGTCAAGGCTGCCGCCAAAGCCCGCTTGCGCGAGCCGCGCCGCGGCGCGCCCGAGCCGCTCACACCCGAGAAAAAACTCACCGCGGACGCAATGCTGCCGCCGCCGGTGCGCCACGCCATGGCGCGAACCACCGAAACGATCATCTGCATGGGCGCTTCGACCGGCGGTACTCAGAGTCTCACCGACGTGCTCATTTCCCTGCCCGCGGCCGCGCCCGGCATCGTCATCGTGCAGCACATGCCGGAGCGCTTCACCACCTCCTTCGCCAAGCGGCTCGACAGCGTTTGCCAAATGGAGGTGAAGGAAGCCGCCGATGGCGATCCGGTTCTGCGCGGGCGCGTATTAATCGCGCCGGGCAATTTCCACACCATCCTCGAACGCAGCGGCGCCAAGTACTACGTCTCGGTCAAGCCGGGTCCGCTGGTATCGCGTCATCGTCCGTCCGTGGACGTATTGTTCCGCTCGGCGGCGAATGTGGCGGGCAGCAATGCCGTGGGAGTCATCATGACGGGCATGGGCGATGACGGCGCCCGCGGTCTTGCGGAAATGAAGCAAGCCGGCGCCTTCACTATCGCCCAGGACGAAGCCACGTCGATCGTCTTCGGCATGCCCAAGGAAGCCATCGCCCGCGGCTGTGTCGACCGCGTCGTGCCGCTGCAGAACATCGCCGTCGAGATGCTGCGGGCGGCCGCGCGCTAAGGGAAACCGGCCGGCGCTTGCGCCAAGCGCTATCTCGCGGTATACCCCTCCCCGGTATATACCCCCGGAGGGTACAGTGACGAAAGCCGATCCCAAGCTGCTCAGCCGCCTTGCCCGCATCGAGGGCCAGGTGCGCGGCGTCGTGCGCATGGTGGAAGAGGAACGCTACTGCATCGACGTTCTGAACCAGATCGAAGCGATCAAGGCGGCTCTGGGCCGGGTAGAAACCGAGGTCCTCAAAGGGCACGCCGCCCATTGCGTCGCGCACGCCATCAAATCGGGCGACGCCCGCGACCAGAAGCAGAAATTCGACGAACTGGTGGAGCTGTTCAGCCGCTATGGCAAATGAAACCTTGAACCCGAAAGATCCGGTTTGCGGCATGACGCCGAACCCGGAAACCGCCATCGCCAAAGGCAACACGAGCGTCCGCAACGGTGTGCGCTACATCTTCTGCTGTGCCGGCTGCAAAACCAAATTTGATGCCGAGCCGGAGAAGTACGTTACAGCCTCCCCCGTTGAGGCCGCACCCGAGCGCGCCAAAGATCCCGTCTGCGGCATGACCCCGTTCGTCGCGGTCGCCAAAGCCAAGGGAAACCACACCAACTATAAGGGCGAGGACTACTATTTCTGCAGCGCCGGCTGCAAAGCGAAGTTCGAAGCCGAGCCGGACCGATATCTTTCCCTCTCGCCCGCTGTGGGCGGGACCTCCCCCGCTGCCGGCCATTGCACCTGCCATTCTTCCGAGCATCGCGGAGGAGAAAAGACGGGGAGCAAAGACATTCTCTACACCTGCCCGATGCATCCCGAAGTGAAGCAGATGGGGCCGGGCGATTGTCCAATCTGCGGCATGGCACTGGAGCCGGCGGATCCGACGGCAGCCGAGGATGATTCCGAATATCGCGACATGCGCCGCCGCTTCTGGATCTCGCTGGCGCTGACCGCGCCGGTATTTCTGCTTGCGATGGCGGGTGATGTATTACCCATGGCACCGCTGCTGCGCGCAGTCATCGAGGCGTTGTTGGCGCTTCCGGTGGTGGTTTGGGCAGGCTGGCCGTTCTTCGTGCGCGGCTGGAAGGGCGCGGTAACCGGCCACGCCAACATGTTCACCCTGATCGGCCTCGGCGTCGCGGTGGCGTACCTCTACAGCCTTGTCGTGCTGCTGGTGCCGTCGTTGGTGCCGGCCGGGTATCATCACGGCGCGATGGGACCGCCGGTCTATTTCGAGGCCGCGGCAGTAATCATCACCTTGGTGCTGATGGGACAAGTGCTCGAACTGCGCGCCCGCTCCCGCACCGGCGCCGCGATCCGCGCCTTGATCGATCTTGCGCCCAAGACTGCGCTCCGGCGTACCGCGCACGGGACCGAAACGGTCGAGCTGGCGCAGGTCGTGCTTGGCGACGAGTTGATCGTACGCCCCGGCGATGCCGTTCCGACCGATGGCGAAGTGATCGAAGGCGAGAGCGCTGTCGATGAATCCATGCTGACCGGCGAATCCGTGCCGGTCGCCAAGGCGAAAGGCGATGCGGTCACCGGCGGCACGCTCAACAAGAACGGCGCCCTGGTGATCCGCGCCACCCGCGTCGGCGCCGATACGGTGTTGTCGAAGATCGTGGCCCTGGTTGCCGAAGCACAGCGGAGCCGCGCTCCGACACAGACACTGGCCGACAAGGTATCCGCATGGTTCGTACCGACAGTATCGGCGGTCGCGATCGTCACCTTCATCGCGTGGCTGGCGGCAGGCTTTACGCTCGACTACGCGCTGATGGCCGCCGTATCCGTGCTCATCATCGCCTGCCCTTGTGCCCTGGGATTGGCGACGCCAATGTCGGTGATGGTTTCGGTGGGACGCGGCGCCCATTCCGGCGTGCTGGTGAAAAACGCAGCGGCTCTGGAGAAATTCGCGACCGCCGCCGTGCTGGTGATCGACAAGACCGGCACTATCACCGAAGGCAAGCCCGAAGTGGTGGCGATCCACACCGTGGCGGGCACCAGCGAAACCGAGATGCTGGCTTTGGCGGCAGCGCTGGAATCCAAAAGCGCCCATCCTCTCGCCCACGCGGTGATCGAACGCGCCGGCACACTTGCTTTGCCGTATGCGGACGATTTTGCCAATGTCACCGGCAAAGGCCTTCGCGCGCGCGTCGACGGCGCCACAATCCTGGTCGGCAGCGAGGACTTCCTCGCCGAGAACGGCGCGCCGACCGGCGCACTCATGGGCGATGCGGCGCATTGGCGGACAGTGGGTGCCACCGTGATCTTCGTGGCGCGCGGCAGCGATGCACTCGGCCTCATCGCGATCAAGGACCCGCTGAAGCCAAGCGCGCGCGAAACCCTTGCGGCACTCGCGGCGGAAGGCCTCGACATCGTGATGGCGACCGGCGATGCACCGGAGACCGCGCAGGCCATTGCCGTCGAAGCGGGTATCAAAACCGTCGCGGCGCGACTGACGCCGGAAGGCAAGGCCAAGCTAGTTGCGGACAAGCGTGGCAGCGGCACGGTTGCGTTCGCGGGCGACGGCGTTAACGACGCTCCGGCGCTGGCAGCGGCGGACGTGGCGATCGCCATGGGTTCGGGCTCCGACGCGGCAATCGAGACCGCCGGATTGGTACTCCTGAAAAGCGATCTCGGTGCCTTGTTGCGGGCCCGGCGCCTGGCCAAGGCGACCCTTCGCAACATGAAGCAGAACCTGTTCTGGGCATTCGCGTATAACGCGCTGGGCGTTCCGCTGGCGGCGGGCGTTCTCTATCCGATCACCGGCTGGCTGCTGTCGCCGATGGTTGCGGCTGCGGCAATGAGCTTCAGTTCGGTGTCGGTGATCGCCAATGCGTTGCGTCTGAAGGGGGCGAAGCTCTAAAAATGCCAGCGTAGGGGATACGGCAATGAGCAAGGTGAAGTCGTTTTTCAACCGCCTCTGGAACGGCAAAGGCAAGCGCAAGCCGTGGATCCGGCGGATCTTCCTGGTGTTGTTCGCGTTTCTGGTGCCGCTGCCGCTCCTCTATCTCGTGATCTTCCGCTTCGTGCCGGTGCCGGGAACGCCGCAAATGGCGATCTACCTCCTCACCGGCCGCGACGTGCATCATTCCTGGCGCTCGATCGACGCCATGGCGCCGGGGCTCAAATACTCGGTGATCGGCTCCGAGGACCAGAATTTCTGCAGCCATCACGGTTTCGATTTCGAGGATATCGAACTCGCCATCAAAGAGCGCGAGCAAGGCAGGAGCCATCGCGGCGCCTCCACCCTCAGCCAGCAGGTGGCGCGCACACTGTTCCTGCCGCCGTCGCGCACCTGGGTCCGCAAGGGTGTCGAGGCCTGGCTGACGGTGCTGGTCGAAGCCGTTTGGCCCAAGAAGCGCATCCTCGAGGCCTATCTCAATCTGGTCGACTGGGGGCACGGCAACTTCGGCGCCGAAGCGGCCGCGGAAGCCTACTTCCATAGCCCGGTGAACCGGCTTTCCGGCGCCCAGGCGGCGCGGATGGCCTCGATCCTGCCCAATCCCGACAAGTGGAAGGCGACGCGGGCCGGCAAAAAGCGGATGTCCCGCGCCATGGCCCGCACCCGCGAAGCCCGCGAAGGCGATATGGACTGGTGCGTACGATAAAGGCTAGGACCGGCACGACACTTTCATTACACTGTTCGCCATGCGTCGCCTGATCCATCTCGTGTTCCAGCCCGCCTCCCGGCTCGTCCGGCTGGCCCTGGGCGAAAAACGTCTCGTTGTCGATCCGCAAATGGCGGACGACACCCATGCGCACATGCCCCAGTTCATCGATCTCGACGGCACCACCGTCACCGGACTGTGGGCGATCCTCGATCACATCGAAGGAACCTATCCCGAAATTCCGCTGGTGCCCGACGACGCCGTCGAACGCGGCGAAGCCTTGCGCTGGCTTGACTGGACCGCGACCGTGCTGGGCGATCAGGTCACCCGCAAGATCGTCTCCGAGAAGGCGAACCCGCGCTATACCGGCACGCCCACCCGTTCGACGCCCGACGTCAACGTGATCCGCGCCGGCCGCGATGCCTTGCGCGAGTTGATCCCGTTCCTCGGCAAGACGGTGGACGAACACGGCAATCTCGTCAGCCGCAATCTCACCATCGCCGATTTGTCCCTGGCGGCGCATCTGTCGTCGCTCGACTATTTCGGCGAAGTGCCGTGGGATGCCAACCAGGGCTTGCGCGAGTGGTACATGCGGATGAAGTCGCGCCCCTCGTTCCGTTCGCTGCTCGCCGACCGCGTGCCGGGCCAGCCACCGATCAAATATTATGCCGATCTCGACTTCTGAGCTTTCCGATGAGGTCCGCAAACGGGCCTTGGCGGGAGGCTTCGATGTCGTGCGCATTGCTAGAGCCGCAGCGCCCGCGGGCGCGAGCGAGCATCTCGCCGCGTTCCTGGCGGAAGGCCGTCACGGCGATATGGCGTGGATGGCGAACAATTCCGACCGCCGCGCCGATCCCGTCCAACTATGGCCGGAAGCGAAAAGCGTGATCATGCTCGGCGTCAATTACGGCCCCGATCACGATCCGCGCACCGATCTCGATGCACCGGGCACGGGCGCGATTTCCGTCTATGCCCGCGGTGACGATTATCACGACCTCATCAAGACGCGGCTGAAGGCGCTCGGGCATTGGCTGTGCGATACCCACGGCGGCGACGCCCGCGTGTTCGTCGACACCGCACCGGTGCTGGAAAAAGCTCTGGCGCAGGAGTCCGGTATCGGCTGGCAAGGCAAACACACCAATCTGGTCAGCCGCAGTTTCGGATCGTGGCTGTTCCTGGGCTCGGTGTTCACGAGCCTCGACTTGGCGCCCGACACGCGCGAATCCGATCACTGCGGCGCCTGCCACGCCTGCCTCGACATCTGTCCGACGCGCGCCTTCCCGGCGCCGTACCAGCTCGATGCGCGGCGCTGCATTTCCTATCTGACCATCGAACATAAGGGCCATATTCCGCGCGAATTCCGCGAAGCCATCGGCAACCGCATTTATGGCTGTGACGACTGCCTTGCCGTGTGTCCGTGGAACAAGTTCGCGCAGGTCTCGCACGAGGCCAAGTTCGCGGCGCGCGAAGAACTGACCCGGCCGGTACTGCAAGAACTGGTTCGACTGGACGATGCCGCGTTTCGCGCGCTGTTCCGGAAATCGCCGATCAAGCGGATCGGCCGCGACCGCTTCGTGCGCAATGTGCTGATCGCCGCCGGCAATTCCGGCGACCCGGCGCTGGCGGCCGAAGCCGTGCGGCTGGCGGACGATCCCTCGCCGCTGGTGCGGGCGATGGCGGCATGGGCAGTGACGCGGCTTTTGGCCCTGCCCGCCGTCCGGGCGCTGGCAGCGATTCATGGTACAAGCGAATCCGATGCCGACGTGCGCCGGGAGTGGTTGCCATGAAGCTTGCCGCCGATACGGGTTACTGGACCGCCCTCGAAAAGCTGGTCGCGGAAAACCGGATCATCATCGAACGGCCGAAAGGCTCGCGCCATCCGCGCTTTCCCGAGATGATCTACCCGCTCGATTACGGCTTTCTCGACGGCACCAACAGCAACGACGGCGCCGAAGCCGATATCTGGCGCGGCACGCTTCCTGGCAACGCCATCACCGGCGCGGTCTGCACCGTCGATCTCGTCAAACGCGATTCCGAGGTAAAAATCCTGATCGGCTGCACGCCCGACGAAATCGCGGTGATCGACGAATTCTACAACACCGGACCCTACATGAAGGGCCTGACGATTATCCGGTGAACGTGGAGCACGGGCTCGTCTTGCCGTGATTGTCGGAGCCCCAGCGACGGTAGGCTTTGCTGTCGATGTGAAAGCGCACGCCGTCGTAGAAGCCAAGACCGATATTGTAGCCCTTGCCTTTGCGCGCATGCAGCCGGCACACCGTGGCGATCAATTCGCGCCGGGTGATCATGTCCTGCGGCACCAGATCGAGTGCATAATAGAGCGCGTGTGCGCTCCTCGGCGCTCCGCCTGCGCATGCGTTGAGCTTCGGTTCGCGCCAGCCGGATTCGACCATCACCGGCCCGATCTCCGGGATTACTTGATCGCGGATGAAACGCAGCGTCGGCACCACATGCGGCCACAGTTCCCGCGGCGGCATCGACCAGGGATAGCCGAGCCCGCAGGATCGCCAGCTTGAGGCATTGCGCAACAGGTCTTCGGGCCCGAGCACGTCGCCGACATGCGTCTTATCGAGATAGCGCTGCAGCGCCGCCACTTCAGCCCGCCGGCCCGGCGCCGCATCGAGCCAATCGAAAAACGATGGTTCGGCCTGGGCCGCACTCGCAAACAACACAACAGCGAGTACGACAGCCCGTATCATTTCCCGCCTTTGGATTGAAGCTCGTTCAAATAGCGTTTGGCATCGGCGGCCGTGCGGCCTTGGCCGCGGGCAGCGGCACTCTGCCAATCGCGCTTGGCGCCCGCAAGATCGCCGGCGGAGTACTTCATCTTGCCGCGCTCGACCAGCGCCGGCGGATAATCGGGATAGACTTCGAGCGACCGCACGATATCGGCAGCGGCTCCGGTTTTGTTGCCTTGCGCCCAGCGCGAACTCGCCCGCAGCACCAACAAATCGGCACGATTGGCATCCTGCGCCAGCGCCGCCGACAAATCGCTCTCGGCACCCCGCCAGTCGCGGATCAACCCGCGAGCCCTGGCCCGCGAGGACAACAAGCCAAGATCGTTCGGCTTGTCGGCAAGCGCTGCCGTGAACGAAGTGACCGCCTGCCCCGGCTTATCGGCGGCGAGCCACGCCGATCCGGCCTCGTCGAACAGCGCCGAGCGCCCGGCGGCAGGCACGTCGCGATTACGGCCGAGCGCGTCGAGCACGCGCGCCGCTTCGTCGTAGCGCTGCAAGGCATAGAGCGCGAGCGCATGACAATGCATGGCCGCCGCGCCGCCGCCGTGCACCTGCCAGGCGGCCGATTTCTTTTCCGCCGTCGCCGGACTGCGATCGACCATCGCGACGCAATCGTCGTAGGTCATATCTTCGGCCATTGCCGGCGCGGCGAAGGCGAGCAGAACGAGCGCATATTTCAGCATGGCGCGACATCCTTCAGCACGGATTCGAGCGTGCGTTGGAGAAGATGCAAATTTGCTTCGCTCGAGAGGCGATGATTGGCCCCTTTGACCAGGGTGAAGGTGACATCGCCCTGATAAACATCGAGCAGCTTGACGCCGAGTTGCCACGGCACATCCTTGTCGTCGGTCCCGTGCAGAATGCGCACCGGAGCGTCGAGAGTCAGCGGCGTGCCGAGCACCAAATTCTCCCGCCCGCTTTCGATCAGGCTCCGGCTGATGGGATACCCCTCGCCATCGTCCGGCTGATAAAACCAGCTTCCCTTAGTCAGAACTTCGTCGCGAATCTCCGGCGGCATCCGTTTCCACATCAATTCTTCGGTGAGGTCCGGCGCCGGTGCGATCAGCACGACGGCCGCAATCCGCTCCGGCCGCGCGGCCGCCACCAAGGTCGTGATCCAGCCGCCCATCGAAGAGCCGATCAGAACCTGTTTGCCCACGGTCAATTGGTCGAGCACCGCCAGGGCGTCATCACGCCATCGTGAAATGGTGCCATCCCGGAAAGCGCCCGAAGAGGTACCATGCCCGAAGTAGTCGAAACGCACACTAGCGCGACCTTCGCGCGCAGCGAACGCTTCCACGGCTTGCGCCTTGGTGCCGTTCATGTCGGAGTTGAAGCCCCCCAGCCACATCAGGCCGGGGCCACGGCCGCCGATTCGGTGATAGGCGATTTGCTCGCCGTCGCGGCGCGTGAGAAATTCGGTCATGGTTCTTTCCGAAGCGTCGGTCTACCGTACTGTGCCACGCCGTGGGGGCTCTGTTAAACTCGCTTCATGTTTCAGGAGGGTGCGATGAGGATTCGACTGTTGACACTTTTGGCAGCCCTGGTGCTGGGATTAGGCCTTTCCGGTCCGGCCCTTGCCCAGGATGCGGCGCCTTCCTACTCGATCGTGCCGCACACGGCGCCCACCTCCAAGATCGAAGTCGCCCAACTGCCGCCAGCCGGAGTATCGAATTTCGATCCGATCAAGGCCACCGACGCCTACCTCGCCCAGATTCCGGCCAAGGACCGGGCCCGCACCGACGCCTATTTCGAAGGCGGATACGTGCTCCAGGTCGTGGATCTCGTTTACGTTCTGGTCGTCGCAGGCCTGCTGTTGTGGCTGAAGATCTCGAGTCGGATGCGCACGATCGCGGAGCGGATCACGCGCTATCGCTGGCTGCAGGTCCCGATCTATACGGTGCAGTACATCGTGATCACGACCGTGGTGGCGCTGCCGCTGACGATTTACGAAGGCTTCTTCCGCGAACACAAATATGGCCTGTCCAACCAGACTTTCGGCCAATGGTTCGGCGAATTCGGCACGTCGTTCCTGATCGAAATCTTCGCCTTCAGCCTGGTTCTGACCCTGATTTACGCCGCCGCCCGGAAGGTTCAGCGCAGCTGGTGGAAATGGGGCGCCGGAATTTCCGTGGTGTTCGCGGTTTTGATGATCGCGGCCGGCCCCGTATTCATCCAGCCGCTGTTCAACAAGTACACGCCGCTGCCGGAGAGTGCGACCCGCAACGCCATCCTGTCGCTGGCGCGCAGCCAGGGCATCCCGGCCAAGGACGTCTATCTGGTCGACGCCTCGCGGCAATCCAAGCGCGTCTCGGCGAACGTTTCCGGCCTGTTGGGCACCACCCGCATCGCTCTCAACGACAACCTGATGAACCGTTGCACGCCGAGCGAAGTCTTGCAGGTCCTGGGTCATGAGATGGGCCATTACGTGATGAACCATGTGGGAAACATGATCGTCTGGTTCGGCCTGATCATCTGTTTCGGTTTCTGGTTCGTCGACCGCGTCTTTCACGGTCTGGTCCGCTTTTTCGGCGCCCGCTGGGATGTGCGCGGGATCGCTGATCCGGCCGGCTTGCCGCTGATCATGGCCGTGTTCAGCGTGTTCATGTTCCTGGTCACGCCAGTGACCAATACGCTCATCCGGACGCAGGAAATCCAAGCCGACCTGTTCGGGCTCAATCTGGTTCGCCAGCCCGACGCGGAAGCCAAAGTCGATCTCATGCTCGGCGAATATCGCAAGATGGACCCGTCGCCGCTCGAAGAATTCCTGTTCTTCGATCATCCCTCGGGGCGCTACCGCATCCTGATGGCGATGCGCTGGAAGGCCGAGCACCTCAACGATCCCGACATCATGGCGGGACCGATCTCGCCGCAGTAACATAGGCGAACAGCAAAAAGGGCCTGACGGAAACTCCGCCAGGCCCCATTTTTATTCGCCGTTCGCTATTCGCTAAATCTCTACGCCCAGCGGCTTCAGGAACGCGGCGGCGATCGCGCGGCGCTCGTCGTTCCAATCGGCGCGATGGCTCATGGCAAGCTGGGCCTGACTTTTCAGGATCACGCCGTCATCGAGAATCTTGAGACCGTTCGCCTTCAGCGTCGATCCCGTGGTTGTGATGTCGACGATCGCCTCCGCCGTACCCGCGGTCGGCGCGCCTTCGGTGGCACCAGCGCTCGGCACGATGCGATAATCGGAAATGCCGGCATGCGCGAAGAAGCTGCGCGTGAGTTGGGCGTACTTGGTGGCGATCCGGAGACGCTTCTTGTGGCGCGCGGCATAGGCGGCGCAGATGTCGTCGAGGTCGGCCATGGTGGAAACGTCGATCCAGCTTTTCGGCACCGCCACCACAACATCGGCAAAGCCGAAGCCGAGCCCCTTCAGCAACGTGACGCGATCTTCGAGTTCGGGCACGGCTTCGCGGATCAAGTCCTCGCCGGTGACACCGAGATGCACATCGCCGCCCGCCAGCGACGCTGCGATTTCCGACGACGACAGCAGCATCACGTCGATGCCGGGATGGCCCTCGACAGTGGCGCGATAGCCGCGCGCGCCCGCGGTCTGCTTCAACGCGATTCCGGATTTGCCGAGAAAGGCGTCGAACTGTTCCTTGAGGCGGCCTTTCGAAGGCACCGCCAGCGTAATCATCTCGCTCATGCAGTCCTCGCGGCCAGAAGACGTTCGGTACGAATGGCGCAGCCGATGGCGGTGGTGCCGCGCGGCGCGCCGAAGGATTCCAGAAGCGTGTCGTAACGGCCGCCGCCCGCGACTTCGCCGGCGCGGGTCCAGAACTCGAACACGAAGCCGGTATAGTATTCGAGATTGCGCCCGAAATGAGCGACGAACCGCACCTTGTCGAGCGGGATATCCATCCCCTTCAACGCATGCAGGCGTTCGGCCATGGCCGCCAGCGGTTTCACCATCTTGGCGGCGACCGGTTTCGTCAGGACACGGATTTCTTCCAATGCCGCTTCGCCGTTGCCGCTGACCTTCAGGAACTTGGTGATGAGATCGGCCACTTCCGGATCGAGACGCGGCGCGCTGTCATCGCACGCCTGCACCATCAGCCGCTCGACAATTTCGTCGCGTGTACGCCCGCCGAGCGGCGCATCGCCTTCCTTGTCGATCAATTCTTCGATAGCGGGCTTCAGTTCCATCAGCTTGAGACCGGCCAGCGCATCGACGGTCCGTTCGGTTTCGTTGACTTCGCCGGAGACCATGCGGGCCAGCAGCTTTTCGAAATAGCCGGTGCGCCAGACATGGCGCTTCAGCCGCCCGCGCCATTGCGCCGGCACTTCCAGCGCATCGACCAGGGTGTTGAACAGGCCGAGATCGCCGACCAGCATCGAAAAGTCTTTCACGCCGCCGGCGCGCACCGCCTCGGCGGCAAGACCCATCATTTCGGCATCGCCCGCAGCGCGATCGGCAAGGCCGAGCAGCTCCGCGCCCGCCTGCCAGAACTGGCCTGCGCCCGGCTGATGGCGGAACGCCAGCCCGTGATAGCAAAGTCGCGCCGGAAACGCGGCGCCGCTGTCGACCTGGAATTTGCAGGTCGGAATGGTGAGATCGGGGCGCAGGCACAATTCATGCCCGGTCGGATCGGTCAGTTCGTAAGTGCGGCGGCGGATTTCCTCGCCCGAACGGTCGACGAAGAGATGCGCCGGCTGCAGCACCGCCGGTTCGTGGCGGGTGTAGCCGTGATGCTTGAACACGCCGAGCACCGCATCGGCGACGCCGTTCAACGCATCAATCTCTTCCGGTCCGTAGGTAGGAAACGAGGCCATCAGTTTTGTTCCAGGATTTTCTTCACTTCGCTGACAAGATCGGCGCGCGCGATGGTGACTTGCGCGTTGCGGGCGCCGAGATATTCGGCCCGGCTTTCGACCTGTTTGGCCAGTTCGGCGCCGAGCTTCAAATCTTTGATCGTAACATTACCGGCTGCACGCTCGTCGTCGCCTTCCATCACCACGAGGGCGGCGCCGCGCTTGTCGGCATATTTGAGCTGGTCGGGGATTTTCTTGGTGCCGACATAGGCTTCGGCGCGCACGCCCGCGGCACGCAATTCCTTGGCGATGCGGAACGAGGACACCGTATCGCCCATGCCGAGCACGATCACCAGGGGAGCCACATCGGCGGTCAGTCCGCGCGCGGTCAAAGCCGCTAAAAGGCGCGACACGCCGATCGAAATGCCGGTCGCCGGAACCTGCTGACCGGTGAAGCGCGCCACCAGATCGTCATAGCGTCCGCCGCCCGCAACCGATCCGAACACGACAGTCTCGCCCTGCTCGTTGGTGACCGGGAACGTCAGCTGCGCTTCGAAAACGGGACCGGTGTAATAGTCGAGACCGCGGATGATAGACGTGTCGGGCGCGATCTGTTCGGCCGAATACCCGTTCTCGCGGCAGAGCGTCACAATGGATGCGAGCTGGTCGACTGCCGCTGCTGCCTTGGCGTTGTCGCCGACGATATCGCGCAGCACGGTCTGAAAATCGTCCCCCACGGCGCCGATCTCCAGGAAACGCAGGATCTTCGCGGCGGCATCTTCGGAGAGATTGGCGCCTTTGGTGTAGTCGCCGGATTCGTCCTTGCGGCCTTCGCCGAGCAGCGCTCGCACACCGGAAACGCCGAGCCGATCCAGCTTGTCGATCGCACGCATGACGATGCCGCGGCGCTCGCGTTCTTCGACCGGCAGACCCACCGCATCCAGAACACCATCGAGAATGCCGCGGGAATTGATCTTGACGATGTACTCGCCCCGCTTCAGCCCCAGCGCCTCCAAGGCATCGCACACCATCATCAGCAATTCGGCGTCGGCGGCGGGCGAGTTGCTTCCCACCGTATCGGCATCGAACTGGGTGAATTCGCGGAAGCGTCCCGGTCCCGGTTTCTCGTTGCGGTAGACGAGCCCCGTCTGATAGCGGCGGAACGGCTTGGGGAGATTCTGGAAATTCTCGGCGACATAGCGGGCGAGCGGCGCGGTCAGGTCGTAGCGCAGGCTCATCCACTGCTCGTCGTCGTCCTTGAGCGAGAACACGCCCTCGTTGGGGCGGTCCACGTCGGGCAGGAACTTGCCGAGGGCGTCAGTGTACTCAAAGGTCGGGGTCTGCAGCGGCTCGAAGCCGTAGCTCTCATAAACCCCGCGGATGATCTCGATCAGCCGGCGCTCGGCCGCGATTTCCGGTCCGAACCGGTCACGGAACCCGCGCGGTAACCGCGCCTTCGGCCGAACCGGCTTTTGGGCAATTTTCTTATCCGACGCCATGACAAAACCTTCGACAAGGAACCGGCCTTGTAGCGGCAGACCCCTGAAGGGGCAAGGAAAACGCCGCCGGGCGGCCGAAACGGCCGGTTTTAAAGGGGAAAATAAGTACAAGCCGAAGTCGGACATAGCTTAACCGCTTGTCAGCGCACGGTGCTTACCTTTCGCTGCGAAAGGAGACCTCCGTGGCAGAAATCGGCGACTGGTTGGAAAGCTTGAATTCGGCCTATACCAAGGACGAAACCCTTGCTTTCGAGTCTCCTATTTTGAAGGAGGCCTGCGCCGCCTGGTCGCGGGTGGGCGGGATACCGCCGCGCAGCGCGTTCACCCCCCGCTCGTCCAAGGCTTTTCTCGGTAATCTCATCATTTTCGAGCGCAAGGGCGGCTCGTTCTTAATTCGTCTGATGGGAACCCGCATCTCTACGGTTCTCGGGGAGATGCAGGGTAAGACGGTCGATGACGCCCTGCCGCCCGAAGTCGCCAAGCGCTGGAAAATCGTCCTGAGCGAAATCCTCGACCGGGCAAAACCCGTGCGTGTAGTGAAGCGGGTCGCCTTCAACGATCTGCATTATCTCGAAGCCGAATTGTTTCTGGCGCCATTGCTCGACGCCGAAGGACAACCCACAATGCTGTTCGTGGTTGCCGCGTTCCGATCGGGCGTCGCGCCAAGCCGTAAGTTCGGCGATCTCATCGCCGATGGATGTTGAACGGAGCCAGCAATGGCGGGAAACACGACGTCCAATCTGATCGGGTTCTTATGCGACACGCCGATGGTCGGCTCCGGCTATTTCGGCATGCTGCAGATCGGGCTGATGGCCGGCTGCCACAAATGGGAAACGGCGCTGGTGGTCAAATCGTTCGACCTCACCGATACCGCGCTCGCCGGCCGGGTGCGTGCCCTTCTCGAGCGCACGCCGCTCAGAGGCATCATCCTGCCCGAACCGATCTGCGAAATCGTTCCGGTCATCGAAGCGGCGATCGAAACCGGACTTCCGGTGGTGCGTATCGCGCCGCACACCGACCTCGGCACGACGCTCGATATCTGCCTCGACAACCGTGCCGCCGCCTACGACATGACGCACTACCTGATCGGCCTCGGACACCAGCGGATTGCGTTCGTCAAAGGCCCGCCCGATCACCGCGATGCGATTGCGCGCCTTGAGGGCTTCCGAGCTGCGATGGCCGATGCGGGCTTGGCGGTCGACGAAAGCCAGTTCCTGACCGGCGGCTTCGATTACGCCCAGGGGCTTGGCGCCGCCGAACGGCTCTTGGCGATGCGGCCGCTGCCGACCGCGATCTTTGCCTCGAACGACGAAGTCGCCGCCGCGATCCTGTCCACAGCGCACCGGCTCGGCCTCGATATTCCGGGCGATTTTTCGCTGGCCGGGTTCGACGATTCGCCGCTGGCGCGTTCCGTCTGGCCGCAGATCACCACTTGCCGCCAGAAGATGGAGTTGACCGGCTACATGGCCGTCGATTTTGTCATCGACCCGCCGACCAGCGCCGAAGCGCGCAAGCGGCCGATGCAGCACGAACTGGTGATCCGCCAATCGACCGCGCGAGCGGGCCGGCCGGTCGGCTAGGATAATCCAATCAACACAGTGGAGATTGACGCGATGAAGACCTACCTGGCCGCCGTTGCGGCTGCCGTGATGCTGACGTCCGTGGCGTGCGGCGAGACGGCCGCCAAGGCGCCCGGCCCCATGCGCGAAATCTCCAGCGTCGAGATGGCCAAGGAGATGTCGCCCGGCTGGAATCTCGGCAACTCGCTGGAGGCACTGCCCGGCGAGACCTCGTGGGGCAATCCGCCTGCCAATCAGGATTTGTTCAATGCCGTGAAAGCCGCCGGCTTCAAGTCCGTACGCATTCCCGTGTCCTGGGCGGCCCATGCCGATTCCGACGACATCATCAGCCGCAGCTGGATGGCGCGGATCACCGAAGTCGTCGATGAAGCCCGCAAGGCTGGGCTGTATGTCGTACTCAACGAGCATTGGGACGGCGGGTGGCTGCAGCCCACCGCGGCCAAGCAGGCCGATGGCAACGCCCGTCTTGCCAAGCTGTGGAAACAGATCGCCGAGAACTTCAAGGATTACGACGATCATCTCTTGTTTGCCGGCACCAACGAAGTGATGGTCGCGGGCAATTATGCGCCGCCATCAGCCGAAAACGTGGCAGCGCAAAACAGTTTCAACCAGACCTTCGTCAACACCGTGCGCGCCAGCGGCGGCAACAACGCCAAGCGCGTGCTGGTCGTGCAGGGCTACAACACCAACATCGACATCACCATCGCCAGTACGACCATTCCACCCGATACCATTGCGAACCGGCTGATGATGGAAGTGCACTGCTACGATCCGTACAATTTCACGCTCAACGACAAGAGCCGCATCTGGCAGTGGGGCGCGCTGGCGACCGATCCCGCTGCGACCGAAACCTGGGCCAACGAGGCCTATATCGACGGCCAGTTCGAAAAGATGAAAACGCATTTCATCGACAAGGGCGTCGGCGTGATCCTGGGCGAATACAGCGCGGTGATGAAAGCCGAATACCAGGGCCACGAGCGCCAGCGTGTCTATTGGGACGCCTACCTCACCAAGAGCGCCTTCAAGCACGGTCTTGTACCGATGTACTGGGATGCCGGCTCCACCGCCAATCACGGCTCCGGCCTGTTCAACCGCGCGACCGGCGCCCAGCCCTATCCCTACTTGGTCGAAGCGATCGTGAAGATGGCGCAGTGATCAATCGAGCGCGATGAACAGGTTCTTGCGCCGGGGATGGGAGACGAACCACGTCATCGCCCCGGCGATGGCGCCCATCAAGGCATAAACTGCAATGCTCGCAACGGTTTCGGAGTTGAGCATCGTTTGCTGCCTAAAGGCCACGTACCAAACCACGATCACTATTGCCGTCAGCACGAATCCCAGACCGAACGCGTTGAACAAATAGCGTCGTCGGTTCACCCCCATGCTCCACCAAATCGCGGTCGCAATGACGGCAATGACAGTTCCCACGCTCAGCGGTGGGCCAACGTACATGATCGCCCAAAACGTGTAGGTCCCCGTCTCAATTGGCTCATTGGCGATCCGCATCCCGATCAGGCGCCACATCTGCTCCCCACTCGCCAGCACGGTACCGGTGATGATCCCGCACATCAGCGCCAGCAGGTTGCGCCCGAAACGACGCAGCATTTTCGGACTGTCCGGCATCACTGGCCCCCCTCGAACACGAAGACCGTATCACCCCCTGTGCGGGCGCTAAAAACGCCAGATCGACCCTGTGCTTGACATACTGTGTTTCACATAGTATGTGGCAGACAGGATATTCTCTGGTGCCGCGAGCATGTGGTCGAGCCAAGACCAAGCCGTTTTCGAAAACCTCCGCCTGGAACTTCGGCGCGGCAGCGTGATTCTGGCGGTATTGGCGGCGCTCCGAACCGAGCAATACGGCTACACCTTGCGCAAGCGGCTCGAAGACGGCGGCATGCCGGTCGACGAAGGCACGCTCTATCCGCTGCTGCGGCGGCTGGAATCGCAAGGCCTGCTCGAAAGCCAGTGGCGCGAGGAGGACAAGCGCAAGAAGCGCTTCTACCGCCTCACCCAATCCGGCACCGAAATCTTCGCCCGCCTGATGACCGAATGGCAGAGCATCGGCGAGGCGGTCGCTCATCTCCACACCGATCCGGGAGAATCTGGTCATGGCGGGCAATGATCTGGTCGAACGCTACATCGCGGCCGTGAAGTTCTGGCTGCCGGAAAAGCTGCGCGAGGACATCGGCGCCGAGCTGGCAGACGACATCCGCTCCGAAATCGACGATGCGGAAAAGTCGAAAGGCCGGCCGCTGACCGAAGATGAAATCGCCGAGATCCTCAAGGCGCGCGGCCGCCCCATGACCGTCGCAGCGCGCTACCAGCCGCAGCGCCATCTGATCGGGCCAGAACTGTTTCCGCTCTACATCTTCGTGCTCAAGATCGTCGCGGTAGTCTGCCTGATCCCGCCGGTGGCGGCTTGGTTTGTCTGGTCGTTCGACCGATATGCCTTGCCGGTTCCGGACACCATCGCGTCGCCGTTCAACAGTTTTCTGATGGCGTTCGCAGTGGTCACGCTCGTGTTCGCGCTGATCGAGCACAAAGGCATCGACATCACCAAAAAGGCCGAGTTCAATCCCAAGGCGCTGCGGCCGGTGATCGACAAGAACCGCATCCCGCGCAGCGATTCCATCGGCGAGATCATCGGCGCCATGATCGGGGTAGGCTTCTATCTCGCCGGCTACTTTTCGCAGACGACCTATCATTTCCCGACCGGCGGCAGCATCACGGTGGCGCCCGAGTGGATCGCCTTCTGGCAGATCATCATCGGGCTGGCGGTATTCGATATCGCCCTTGGCGCCATCAACCTGTTCAAGCCCTACTGGAGCGGCCCGCGGGTGGTGGCGCGGCTCCTGCTCAACCTCGCCAAGGCGGCGGCGTTCTGCTGGCTGTTCCAGAGCCATCTGGTGCGCGCCGTGGACGGCGTCCCCGCCGTGGCTGCATCCCAGTTCCAGATGGTGAACGACAAGTTCGCCGAGTTCGCATTGCCCTTCTTCGGCTTCGTCGCAGCGATCATCGTCGCCAAGGCGCTGTGGCGGTTGATGCGGACCCTGAAGCCGCGGCCAGCAGTGGCGTGAATAAGAAAATACGCGAAACGCCCGCAAGCCTGCGGGCGTTTTTCGTGTAAAAACAAAGGAATAACAACAGCCCCTGACGGTGTCCGCCACCTTGAGCTGCGAAGCGGAAAAGGTGGTACAGGCGGTTGGAATCGAACCGACGACCTCCGGATCCACAATCCGGCGCTCTAACCAACTGAGCTACGCCTGCACGTCGGGGGGCGGAAACTAGGGGCGCCGGGCCCCAAATGCAAGCCGTCCGTCCCCCTGCGACATCCCTTCGAGGGGACGGTAGCGCCCCCGCCCGGCCGGGCTATGATCCACCCAAGTCTTGGGGGACGAAAACGATGAATAAGATCCTGCGCAATAGCCTGATCGGAGTTGGCGCCGTGGCGATCCTGGTGGTCGCCGCCCCGTTCATCATTCCGGTCGACACCTACCGCGGCCGGATCGAATCCGCCGCCGCCGAGGCCACGGGCCGCGCCTTCAAGATCGACGGGCCGTTGCGGGTGACTCTCTTCCCGCTAGGCGTCCGGGCGAAGGAAGTGACGCTGGCCAACGTACCCGGCGGACGGGCCTCGGTGATGGTGTCGGTCGGCGATATCGACCTGTCGGTCAAGGTGCTGCCGCTCCTCACCGGGCGGATCGCGCTCGACAAGATCGTGCTCGACAAGCCGACGATCGCGCTTGAAGTCGACAGGGCCGGCAACCCCAACTGGAAATTCGGCAAGGAGAGCGCCGGAAGCAAAAAGAAGAAAGGCACGCTCACGCTGCCGTCCGGCACCGAGCTTTCCGGCATCGAGGTCAGCGACGGCCGGGTGACCTACGACAACGCCAAGACCAACACGCATCGGGCCTTGGAGCACGTCAACGTCACGGTCGGCATCACCACCGCCGACAAACCGGTCACGGCCGACGGCGATATGACCTATGCCGGCCGGAAACTGACGTTTTCAGCATACCTCGCTACGCTGCAGACATTCCTTGGTTCGGGCACAACGCATTTCGACATCAAGGCCGACGCCGACCTGATGCACGCGGCCGTCAAAGGCATCATGACCCCCGACGGCACTACCACCGGCGACATCAAGCTCGAAACCTCCAACTTCCGCGATCTGGCAGCATGGTACGGCACCAAGCTTCCGGTGGGCGGCCTCGGCAAGCTGGCGCTGGCGGCCAGGATCGAGAATAAGGACAAGGTAACGACGTTCGATGGGCTCAAGATCGTTCTCGACGGCCAGACCATGAGCGGCCGATTGGCGGTCGACTCGCGGGCAACCGTGCCCGTGCTCGACGGTGCACTCACCGTCGATCATCTTGACCTCAATCCCTATCTCTTTGGCGGCCGCCACGAGCCAAGTGCTCCCAAAGAGAACGGCTGGAGCAAGAAGCCGATCAGCGTCGCCCTGATCAAGGAGTTCAACGGCCGGTTGGCGCTGACGACGGGCGCGCTCAGGGTGCAAGGCCTGCACCTCGGCCGCACGGTGTTGCGCATCGAAACCCAGGACGGCCTTCTCCAAACCTTCCTCGACCAAATCGCGCTCTATGGCGGCGGCGGCAAAGCGGAACTGACGATCGACGCGCGCGGGACCGTGCCGCGGTTTGCCAACACGCTGCAATTCTCCGGTGTGCAGTTGAAGCCGTTCCTCACGGACGCGCTCGGCCTCAGCACCATCGTGGGCACCGGCGCGCTCAATCTCGACATCGCCATGGCCGGCGCGAGTCCCAACGCGATCCTGCATTCGCTGTCGGGCAAAGGGGCCATCAGGGGCGCCAACGGCCGCTTCAAAGGGGTCGATCTCGGCGCGGTGGCGCGTTCGGTGCAAACCGCGCTCGGCGGCGCCACGAGCGATGCGGCCTCGACCTCGTTCCACGACATGGGCGCCAGCTTCTCGATTGGTAACGGCGTGATGACGACCCGCGACTTCCACGTCGCCGGCCCGGTAGTGCAAATGAACGGTCAAGGCGCCATCGATGTCGGCAACCGCACGATTGCCATGCGCGTACGTCCCGAGGCAGGCCTCGGTGGCTACGCCATCGGCGTGCCGTTCCTCATCACCGGAAGCTGGGACAAACTGCATTACGGTCCCGATGTCGCCGGCATAGTGGGCGGCATGATGGACAGCCTGAAAAACGGCGGTTCGGCGTTGGGCGGCCTGCTCGGAGAGGGTCGTGACAAAAACCAGCAAAGCGGTAAGAAGAATGTGGGCGATCAGCTCAAGGACATGTTCGGCATTCACTGAGGCATGACATGAAGACGTGGGGTGTTGTGGCATTGATCGGCGCCGCAGTGGTGCTGGCGGGCGGTTATTATGCGGTTCTCAATCTGACCCGAACCAAGCCCGTCCTCAGCGTCGCTACATGGGAAGGCGATTACGGCCACGCCCAGCGCTCGGCGCAGATCGTGCCGTTCGGCATGGCGAGCGGCGTCGACGCCCTGTTCACCTCCTACAATGGCGGCACCAAGGAGCTGACGCAGCAAGTGGCAAGCCGCCATTTCGACTGGGATGTCGTCGATATGGAACTGCCCGATGCGGTGGCTGCCTGCCAGTCGGGCCTGTTGGAAAAGATCGACGCCTCTGCCCTTCCCGCCGCCCCCAACGGCACGCCGGCCGAGAAAGATTTCGTGCCCGGCGCCATCGGCCCGTGCTGGGTCGCAAGCGCGATCTACAGCCAGGTGGTTGCGGTTGCGCCAGTCAAATTCGGCGACAAGGCCCCCGCAACGCTCGCCGATTTCTTCGATGTCCAGCGCTATCCCGGCAAGCGGGCGCTGCCGCGCGCTAGCGCCAAGCTGACCGTCGAAATGGCCCTGCTCGCCGATGGCGTGGTGCCGAAAGACGTTTACGAGGTGCTATCCAGCCCGCAAGGCGTGGCGCGGGCCTTGAAGAAGCTCGACACCCTGCGCGGCAATCTCGTCTGGTACGACAACCCGGCCGATGCGACGGCGATGCTCAAGGACGGACGCGCGGTTATGGCGTCGCTGCCCAACTGGGCGATTTTCGACGCCGAAAAAGACACGCCCGCCGCACCCAAGATGACGATCATCTGGGACCGCCAGCTATATCAGTCGGAAGTGTTCGGCATTCCGCGCGGCAACCCCAAGGCCAAGCGCGCCATGGACTTCGTGCGTTATGCCACCAACGCGCCGGTCCTCGGCAAGATGACGAGCTGGATCGCCTACGGCCCGGCCCGCCGCAGCGCCCTCGCCTATGTCGGCAAACATCCGGAACTCGGCTTTGACATGAAGCCCTATCTGCCGACGGCCCACTTCGCCACCGCGTTCCAGGTCGACGACAGCTGGTGGCGGCTGCACGGAGCCGACGTCGCCGTATTCTGGAATGAGTGGCTGACGAAATCCGACCCACGTTGAGCGGGATCAGCGGACGCGCTGCACCTTGATGAGCTGGTTGCGGCCGTCGACGGTCAGGCTGTAGCTGCCGAGGAATGCGCGCGCGATCGTGGCTTTATCGCCTTCCTTGCCTTTGAAACGATCGGTGTCGCCTTCGACCTGCCGCCAGACCTGGCCGTTGTCCAAGGTGATGATCGCCCGCCCGGTGAGCGAGAAGGCGAGCTTCGCGATCGCACCATGGATTTCGTCAAGCGGAGCGGGCTGGCCGGCCACCTCCCGGTTTTCTTTCTTGATGTATTCGGCGCCGAACTGGGACTCAGGCTGTTGCGGCTGCGTGGCTACCGGCGCGGAGGGCGCAGCGGCGGTCCCAGGCGCGGGAGCCGGTGCGGCCACTGGGGCGGGTGCCGCCACCGGCGCAGGTGCGGCAGCCACCGGCGGAGCAACCGGTGCGGGCGCAGCAGCCACCGGTGCAGGTGCGGCGGCCGACGCGGAAACCTCTCCGGCACGGAGGCGCTGGGCGATGGCGTCGTAGCAGGCCAGGCGTTCCTTGGCGTTGGTTTTGGCCGCGCAGATGCCGATCGAGAACTCCAGATTCGGCGCCGCTCCGGCCACGGCCGTCATGGCGACGGCAGCCATAAGGCCCGTTAACAGGCTTCGCATCATCCCTCTCCGTTCATTTGATCCGTTTGACCTTGAAGGTACCCCAAGCGCCCTCGATCGAGAGGCTATAGCTGCTGAGGAACCCGCGGGTAATCTTGACCGTGGCGGCCGCGGCGAGATCGGCGGTCACCGTATCGGAATCGAGCTGACGCCACACCTGGCCATTGTCGAGCGTCACAGTGAAGTGCTTGAAGGCGTTCCAGCGCACCGATGCCACCTTGGCGACCATCGATTCGGGCTCTTTCGCCGCCGTCTCGCTTTGCGGCAGGCGGTCTTCGCCGAAGGTCGGCTTGACCGCTGCAGGAGCCTCGGGGCGCGTCGCAACCGGAGCCGCGGCCGTATCATGCTGGGCCAAAACCCGGTCGAAACAGGCAAGGCGCTCGGCATCGCCGAGCTTGCGGCAGGCCTGCAGATCCGACCACACGTCGGCATGCCCGGCGGGGGCCAACGCCACAATCGCCGCCACGCCCACGGCCAATCTTGCCCAAAACCGGATCATCGCCCTCTCCCGCACATCCTATGCAGGTTATCGCCCCCGCCGCGCCGGCGCAAACCGCGGCTGGTCGCCAAAGGCCTAGCTGCCACAGACTCTTGCACTTGGAGGGATGAACGGGCAATTTCCGCCGGATGACCCCGTAGCTCAGCAGGATAGAGCATCAGTTTCCTAAACTGAGGGCCGCGTGTTCGAGTCACGCCGGGGTCACCAGCCTACGCTCGCGAAGCGAGAGAAGGCGCCGCGCCGAAGCCACTTGGCGACGGCGGGCTCGTTGCAGCGAGCTACGGCTCCGCAAGCCATTCCGGAAAGCTTCGCTCATGTGCGGAAAATTTACTCAGATGCTGACCTGGAGCGAGATGGTCGAAATCTCGGACCTGCTCCTCTCCGCCAAAACGGGCTCCATGGAAACGGTCACGCCGATGCGATTTGCCTCGGTGATCGTGCTTGATGACCAAGGCCGCCGCCGGACCGTGCGCATGCGTTGGGGCTTGGTGCCAGCCGGCGCCAGAGGCCCATCGGCCGCCAAACCGATCATCCACGCCCGCGCGGAAACCATCGACGTGAAGCCGACCTTCCGGGCCGCCTTCGCCGCGCGCCGGGGCATCGTCGCGGTAACCACGTTCAACGAGGGCCGCGAAGTAACCCCGACCAAGACCGAGCAGTACGTTTTGACGCCGCAAGATGGCGCTCCGGTTGGCATTGCGGTGGTGTGGGAGCCCCCAAGCAACAGCCAACCCGGACCGCTGAGCGGAACGCCCTTCAGCTTCGCCATGGTCACCGTGCCGCCGAACGATCTCATCGCCACGATCACCGACCGGATGCCGGCGCTGATCGATGCCGCCGACTGGCCGCTATGGCTGGGTGAAACGCAAGCGCCTCTGGAAGAGGTGAAGGCGTTGCTCAAGCCCTCGGACCGCGGCCTCGATATGAGACGCGCGGAAAAGCCGCCGTCCCGCAAAAAGGACGACGGCCAACCAAGCTTGTTCTAATCCTGGAGCCCTTGGCGGGCCGTCCCTGTGTCGGCGTGATCTGCACGCGCGACGCAAGCGGCGGTCCCGTTTCTGATCAGGGCGTGTCAGGTTCCGTTAGCGACTTGACATAAGCGAGCGCGGTCTTGCGCTTCTGCGGATCCTTGATGCGCGAGAAAGCGACGATCATCTGTCGCTGCATGGCAGCATCGGTGTCGGCATCAGCGTTGGCCTCTTCGAGAGCCCCGTGGGACGTCTCGAAAAAGCTTGCAACCGGAACGCCGAGGATTTCGGCGATTTCCATCAGCCGGCCCGCGCCGACGCGGTTCACGCCGGTTTCGTATTTCTGCACCTGCTGGTAGGCGATACCGAGACGATCAGCCAAGCCTTGCAACGTCATTTTCGCGTTCTTGCGGTGTTGCCGGATGGATTGTCCTACCTCGGCATCCAACACGCGCGAACGCTTCCGCCTGTCTGCCGATCCTGACCCCTGTGAGGATTTCATTGTGAGCTCATTCTTCTGTGCGCAGTTCATTCTTTTTCTCAGAAACGAGAACACCTCGTGGGAGGCGTCCCAAGATAATCCGGCTGCGTCATACGGCAACTCCCGAGGACAAATGAAATCGTCGGATATCCATCGATATCGCCGCGGAGCATGGGATTTCTTCAGGCACTCTATGACGAGTCGCTCACTAGGAGTCTTCTAAGGAGTCTACGCGAATTTCGGGTAGGAAATGCGCCAGCAGGCGACAACGTTCCGTTGACAGCGAAAGCATGGGTCCGTTGAGAATGCCAAGCATCCAAATCTACACCGCAGACGAGAAATGCGCGGATAGAATCGCATCTACATCCAGGCGACACACCAATCGCGGGCTTCTAGTCCCCGTATACGGGAACGGAGGGCGACCGACAATTTCCACCAATGGGTGAAATTATCATCTAGACACACGGAAATGTGACGCTGAGACGCACAGTTATCGCAATGGTACCAGCGGCAACTCTCGCGCCGCGCGGGCGCTTTCCTCTCCGGTTTCGAGAAGTTCCATTACTGAATGTGCTTCCGCCGGCGTGACGGCGAGCGGGGCAACCCCATGCAACGCATCGCGTACATTGGCGTAAAATGCGCCGTAGTCTCCACGTTCTACCGTAACGTCGCGCGCGCACCCATCAGGCAATACCAATCGCGCCGGAACAACTTCGCGGCCGTACGCGGCATCGCGGGGCGTAAGGCCATTCGAAAGATGGGCCTGTTGCGGATCGAGACCGCGCTTGATGAAACTCGCTCTTGTGCCGTGCGCGACAAATCGCAGATCGGTCGGCGCCAGATTGTCGCCCGCGAGCACGACGCGGGTCGTCGGGTAGCGCAGCACGACGTGGAAATAATCCGTAGTCTGAGCACCGGGGCGGCGCGCGGCGAGATCGGCGAAGATGCCGAGGGGACGGCCGAACAATTGCAGCGCCTGATCCAGAAGGTGGGCGCCGAGATCGTACCAGATGCCGGTCGCGAGACCGGAGCGTTCGCGCCAACGGTCCTGAACCACCGGCCGGTAAAGATCGAAGCGCGACTCCAGATAAGCGATCTCGCCGAGTGTGCCGTTTTCCCTGAGCTTCTTGATCGTCAGGAAATCGCCATCCCAGCGCCGGTTATGGAAGACGGTGAGCAGCCGGCCGCGCGCCCTTTCGATCAGGTCTTTCGCTTGGGCCGAAGTCAGCGCAAAAGGCTTGTCGATCACGACATGTTTGGCGGCAGCGAGCGCTCGCGCCGCCAGATCGAAATGAGAGTCGTTCGGGGTCGCCACCACGGCGAGATCGATCGAAGGATCGGCGAACACTTCTTCCGGATCGGCGGCAATGCGAACCGTTGGCCAAGCGGCGGCAATCTCGTCCTTGCGGCTCGACACGATGGCGGCGAGTTCGAGTCCTTCGGTGGCGGCGACCAGCGGTGCGTGGAACACGCGCCCTGCCAGTCCGTAGCCGATCACGGCAACGCGGATCATCAAAGCCTCACTTCGCGGCGTTCGGCGGCGCTGAGATCGCCGGCTTCAAGCACGTCCATCACCAGGATCGCGTCGTCGAGCGTCACCGGTTGCGGCGCCCGCCCCAGGATCGCATCGCGCACAGCCATGTAGAAACCACGCCCGTCGGCGGTTCCCGCGGGCGCCTGCTGCCCGGAGCCGTCGGGATACACCAACGTGCCGGGCCTTGGATCAACGCCCTCGCGTGTGTTGATGCCGTATTTGACGAAGCTGGCTTTGGAGCCGTGTACGACGAACCGCAGTTCCTGTTCGGGCGCGAGAAAACAGCTCGTCAGCACCACACGCAGTTTCTCGTAGCGCAGCGTCGCGTGGAAGAAATCGGCCGCACCGCCGCCGGGCCGCTGGATCGCCTGATCGCAGGTAATGGCCATCGGCTTACCGAACAGTTGCAGCACCTGATCGAGGAGATGGGGCGCCAGATCCCACCATGTGCCCGAACCCGGACCGGGTTTCTCGCGCCAAGCGTCGGGAACGTGCGGTGCCCAGCGGTCAAAATGGGATTCGAAATAGGCGATCTCGCCCAGAACGCCGCCGGCGATCAGTTGCTTGACCACCAGGTAGTCGGCGTACCAGCGGAAGTTATGGAACACGGTGAGGAGTTTGCCCGATGCCTCTGCGCGCCGCTTCAGTTCGCGCGCCTCGTCGCCGGTCACCGTGAATGGCTTGTCCACCACCACGTGCTTGCCCGCTTCGAGCGCCCGTGCGCAGAGATCGAAATGGCTGGTGTTGGGCGTCGAAATCGCGATGAGATCGATCGCGGGATCGGCAAACACGGCTTCGGGATCGTCGACCGCGCGCACGCCGGGATGATCGCGGGCAATCTCTTCGCTGCGGCGCGAGACGATCGCCTTGAGCGCCATGCCGTCAGTCCGGGCCACCGGTTCGGCATGGAACACGCGTCCGCCGAAACCGTATCCGATCACCGCAACATTGAGGGTCATCCGAAGAACATCCGTGCTCGTTTGCCGAACAGGAAGATATAGTTCAGCGCCAGCCAGACAAGCGACAAGCCGGCGCGCATCATGGCCGCATCGACGGACGACGCGCGATACCCGACCTCGTTGGCCCAGGAAATCACCATCGCCGATTGTACGATCAAGAGACCGAGGAACAGGGTCAGCAGGATCAGGAGCGCCAAGCGGCCCCAACGGTAGCCGTACCACGTCGTATGCGCGGCCAGGCTGATGAGCACGCCGGTAACGCCGACGAACGCCGCTTGCCCGCCCGAATAGCCGCGATCTTCGGCCAGGATGCTGGTCGCGATCATGAACACCGCCAGCAATCCGTTGCCGATGCTCAGTATCCAAATCGAAAGCGGCCGCCGGCCGCGCACCATCACGTTGTCGTTTGCCATGGGTGTCCCCCCGATCCGGTTCGAAAGTCTACCTATCGGAAAGTGGCAGTTCAGAGGCGGCGGAACGCTCCCAGCTGCAGCGAATCGGGCTCTCGCGCGATTTTGAACACACGCGCCAGCGTGGCGTCGGCGAAGGCTTCCGCGGGCGGACCATCGGCGGCGAGCGCACCCTGTTCGAGCACCAGCACGCGATCGCAATGACGTGCCGCGAGCGACAGGTCGTGCAGCGTGACCGCGACGGCGGTGCCCCGGCGAGCCTCTTCGCGCAAGAGATCCATCAGCCTGAGCTGGTGGCTGGGATCGAGATACGCCGCGGGCTCGTCGGCAAACAGCACCGCCGCTCCTGTCGCCAGAGCCCGCGCAAATAGAACGCGGGCGCGCTCGCCGGCCGACAACTCGTCCATGCGGCGGCGGGCGAAATGCGGCGCCTCGCAGCGCGCCAGCGCGTCGGCAGCGGCCAGACGGTCCTTCAGATCGGGTGGACCGAAACCGCGATATGGCAGGCGGCCAAGCAGCACAACATCCTCGACCGGCATCGGCCAGCGCGCCTCGCCGCCTTGCGGCAGATACGCCATGGCGCGCGCCAATGCCTCGCGCGGCCAGTCGGCCAATGCCTTGCCGAGCACGTCGACATGGCCATGGCTGAGCGGCTGCAAACCCAAGGCGGCGCGTAACAGCGTCGTTTTGCCGGCGCCGTTGGGACCGACAATGCCGGTCACGCTGCCAGCCATCAGTGATGCCGAAACGCGATTCAGCGCGGCCCGGCGGCCGAACGAAACCGAGACCTGATCGAACCGCACGCTCATGGCTGCCGCCTCAATTTGAGGATCAGCCAGAGGAAGAACGGCGCACCCAGCATCGCCGTGATGACACCGAGCAGAAGCTGGCCATCGGGCGTTATCAGGCGCAGTGCAACGTCGGCACCGGCCACCATTGCGGCGCCGCCGATCATGGAGGGTACCAACAGGCGCGAAGGCTGGTAGCCGAACAACGGCCGCAGCAAATGCGGCACCATCAAACCGACGAAACTCACTGCACCGGCGGCTGCCGTTGCCGCGCCGGTCGCCAGCGCCACGCCGAGCACCACACGTCCGCGCAAAGACCCGACCGCGATACCGAGCGAACGCGCCGCTTCTTCGCCGAGCGTCAGGGCGTCGAGACCGCGCCCCGTTGTGGCAAGCAGCCCCAGCCCGCACGCGACCAGCGGCAACGCATAGCTGAGATCGTTGAGGGTACGATCTTTCAGCGAGCCCATCATCCACAGCACCATTTCGCTCATGGCGTAGGGATTGCGCGCCAGCGACAGTGCAAGCGCGGTCAGTGCGGTCGCGAAACTGCCGATCGCAACGCCTGCCAGCACCAGGGCCACGGCGCCTGCGCCGCTTTTCGACAAGGCATAGAGGATCGCGGCGGCGATCAACGCACCGGCGATGGCGAACACCGGCAAGGTCAGCGGATGGAGCGCGACCAAGCCGAAATACATCGCCACCACGGCGCCGAGTCCGGCGCATGCGGTCACGCCGGTCACGCCCGGCTCGGCCAGCGGGTTGGCGAACAGTCCTTGCAGTGCCGCTCCGCTGCCGCCCAGTGCCGCCCCGACGATCAGCGCCAGCGCGGCGCGTGGCAGCCGGATTTCCTGAGCGATCACACCGGCCGCGCCTTTGCCGGTGAACAAACCCATCAGCAGTTCACGCGGGGCGTAATCGGCCGGACCGATCAGGAACGAGGCCAGCGCGAACACCAGCGCGGCAACGATAAGAGCCAGTGTCCAGCGCGCACTGCGGCTGAAGCGCTGCTCCTGCAAAATCGAGACGGTCGTCGCGTCCATCACGGCCTTTCTGTCGCCGCCGCCGGTCTTCCGGCTTCCCACGGCGCACCCCGGCCATCGGATGGACGACACGCGCGGCAGGTTTCCTGGCTCTGCGGCTGAGGTTGCGGCGGCCTTCCCACCCTTTGGGCAGTGACCGTCCGCTTAGGGCCGCTACAGTTGCGGGGGCAGCCGCGGGATTTCCACCCGCGTTCCCATGTCCGTGCGCTAGGCGATTAGTACGGCCGCCCTTTCGGCGGTGCAAGCGCCCGCGCCTTCCGCCCCAGTTCCGCCAGCGGCGCGCCGCTATCGAGGGACCACGGGCCTGGGCAGAGGAGCGGCGTCAACCCGGCGAATTCCATATGAGTTTTGCCCTGCAGCGCCTTGAAGGCGGGATGGTGCAGGATGGCGTAAGCGCGGGCCGAACCGCTGCGTTCCTCGCCGCCGAGGATCAGAAGCTCTGGGGCGGCGGCGATGACAGCTTCTACGGGTAGCTGCCCGCTGCGCGTTAATTGGGCTGGCGGGGCGGCGTTAACCAATCCGGCGATCTGCATCACCTCCTCGGTGACGCCTTGCACCGTGGCATAGCCTTGCGGCTCGTAAAGAATGGTACGGACAGGCGGGCGCGGGGCGTCACGGCGGACCGCAGCGAGTTTGCGATCCATGTCCGCCAGCAGAGCCGCAGCGCGATCGGGTGTCCCCAGCTTTTCGCCCAGCATTTTCGTGACGGCACGCACGTCGGCGAGCGAATTGGCCCACGGCACGTCCAGCACCGGCACACCCAGCCGGTTGAGACTGAGATGCAGGCGGGGATTGGTCCCGGCATACATCACCACCAGATCGGGTTTCCGGGCCAGCACGGCCTCGGTCGAGGGCCGGATCACCGGCATTCCGGCAGCGGCATCGACGATGGTGGACACCACGGGATTGCGATCCACCGCCTCATAGGAAAGCGCCGCGATCCGGCCCCGCGGCACCAGCCGGAAGACGTATTCGTCGGTGCACAAGAAGGTCGACACGATTCTGTGCGCCGGCGGCGCCGCAAAAGCGGGTAGAATCAGGTTTGCCGCAGCACAGGCGGCGGCCGCAAGCCACTTTGTTTGCCAGCGCATATTGTCGTTCCGGGTCACGCTACCTACATCGGTACCACACTGAGGGGAGTACCACATGCGCAAGACCATTGCTGCCTTCGCAGCCATCACCGCCACGTCTGTCGCCGCACTGGCCGCCGGCTCCGCCGACGACGTGCTGAAGGCCAACTGGGCCGCCACGGGCGGTTCGGCCTGGGCTACGAAGACCGCGGTGAGCATCGATTCCGACTATGCCGGCCAAGGCCTTACTGGCATCACCCACTCGGTCAGCGACCTGAAAACGGGCCGGACGGTCAGCACGTTCAAGGTCGGCCCGGCTGAGGGTGCCAACGGCTTCGACGGCAAAACGCCGTGGGCGCGCGACACCTCCGGCACCATCACCGAACAGGAAGGCGGCGACGCGCTGGTCCTCGCCGTCAACGACGCTTACCGGAACGCCAATCTGTGGTGGAAACCCGATCACGGCGGAGCGGCGATCGAATCCAAAGGCGAAGTCACCAACGCCGAAGGCCGGTTCGACGTCCTGGTTGTGACCCCGAAAGGCGGCAAGCCGTTCGAAGCCTGGTTCGATACCGGCACGCATTACCTTTCCAAGATCGTCGAGAAAGCGGGCGCGCAAACCGTCGCCACCACGCTCGCGGAATACCGCGACGAAGACGGCGTGAAGCTGCCTCACAAAATACAGGTCGATACCGGCGTCGGCGCAGCGTACCTGCAGACCATGAAGGTGACCAAGGTCACGTTCCTTGGCGCCCAGCCCGACAGCACCTTTGCCATGCCGAAGATCGTGGTGACCGATTTCGCGATCGCGGGCGGCGCGGCTTCGACCACGATACCGGTCCAGATCGTCAACAATCACATTTACGGTGCGGCAAAGGTCAACGGCAAAGGCCCGTTCGTGTTCATCTTCGATACCGGCGGGCGCAACATCATCACGCCGCCGCTGGCCAAGGAACTCGGCCTCAAGATCGAAGGCAAACTGCCGGGATCGGGCGCCGGCGAAGGCGTGATGGAGGGCGGCTTCGTCCACGGGCTCGACTTCGCGGTCGGCGACGCCACGGTGAAGAACCAGCTCGCCATCGTCTTCCCGCTCGACAAGCTCGGCGACATCGAAGGCATTCCGATGCCCGGCATGGTCGGCTACGAAACCTTCCGCCGCTTCGTCACCCGCGTTGACTACGGCGCCGGGACACTGACGCTGATCGACCCTGCCAAGTTCGATCCCAAGGATGCCGGCACGCCGGTGAAATTCGTCTTCAACGATCATGTTCCCGAAGTGATGGGCACGATCGAAGGCATTCCCGCCAAGTTCGATATCGACACCGGCGCGCGTTCCGAACTCACCATCACCAAGCCGTTCGCGGAAACCAACAAGTTGCGCGATAGCCATCCCAAGGGCGTCGTGGCGGTGGACGGCTGGGGCGTCGGCGGGCCGTCGACCGGTTACGTCACGCGCATCAAGGATATGACCATCGGCGACGTGAAGATCGGTCCGGTGGTGGGCTCGCTCGCCAATCAGGACAAAGGCGCGTTCGCCGGCTCCGATTATTCCGCCAATGTCGGCGGTGGCGTCTTGAAGCGCTTTGTCGTCACCTTCGATTACAACAATCGCCTCATGTATCTGAAGCCGCGCCCCAGCCCGGTGGACGATACCAACACCTATGACCGCGCCGGCCTGTGGCTCAATGTCGACGGCACCGCTTTCAAGATCGTAAGCGTCACCAAGACGGCGCCCGCGGCCGAAGCGGGCCTTGTCGAAGGCGATATCGTCACGGCCGTCGACGGCAAACCGGCCGCCAGCGTGAAGCTGGCCGAGCTGCGTAAGACGCTCCGTACCGCCAAGCCCGGCACGGTCGTCACCTTCACGGTCACGCGCGGCGGCAAGCCCAAAAACGTCAAGGTCACGTTGCGCGATCTGATCTGAACGCACTTGCACCGACAAGGGACCGGGGCATTCGCTCCGGTCTCTTTTTGTCAGAGCGCGCTGGCGAGGAGCAACAGAACGGGCGCGGCGGCCAGACCGGTCAGAAGTCCATCGCGATGCTTCGACCAGGCTCGCGCGGCAACGAGCCCGGCGAGCGGCACAAAGGGCGCAATCGGGAAGTAATAGCGGGGATAGGCGTCCATCATCCAGCCGGTCGACAGATGGCGCTGATAGCTGAACCAGACGTGCACCACGAACATGGACACAAATGCAACGGCGCAGGCGACTACCAGAACCTCGTCCGATGAAGCCATGCGAGATGCGAACCGTCGCGCCGCCAGCCACACGCCCGCCGCGGCCACGCCAATCGCAAATACGGGAAACACCAAAGCCGCGCTCTGGATCGCATCGCGTGGCGGCTGCCAGCCGGCTACAAAATCACCCACAAACCTGATCGCATAAACCGGGAAGGAAAGGCGTGTCGCGCCGTCCCATCCGGCGTACCGCGCAATCGCCACCAGTGCGGCGTGCTGGGCGGGGGTGTCCGGCGCCGGGCTGCCATACGCGAGCATCAACTGCGCGTATGGGATCGCGGCGATGACAAGCGCAACGACCGCCGCAACGCTCCAAAGTGCCGGAAGACGTCGCTCGCGAAGGAGCCAAACAAAAACCGTTGCGAGCACGCCGGCGCCGAGCAGGAATCCCGTCAGCTTGGCCCACGACGCCAGCACCAAACCGCAGAGTGCAAGCGCCAGCCACCCTGCCCGGCGCGTCTCGATCAACCGTTTCAGACCGAGCAGCATGACCGCGCCGCCCACGAACGCCGCATTGTCGTTGTTCACGCAGCCCGCGAGCGGGATCAGCACGGGAATGCACAACAGCGGCACCGCGTAGGCATAGAACGGCAGGCGTTCGGTCTCACGCGGCAGCAGGAGAAAACAAGTCAGCAACCCAGCAGCCGCCAGAACGATGTTGATGAGGCGGAACCACAACAGCGCTTCCGGATGGCCTTCAAGTTGCGGTCCCATATGCGCCAGCGCGGCGTAATAGATCGGCGGATGATTGATGTAGTTGGCCACCGGCCGGAAACGGAAGGTGTTCGGATCGAGCAGCTTCAGATTCGCCAAATCGTGTGGCGCGTCGGCCTTTTGCAGCTGAGCGACATAGGAAACGTGCGCCAACTCGTCGGTCCCTCGCGCCGGCGCGGTACGGATCGCCGCCAACACGGCGCTGAGCACAAAGACCGCCAGCAGCATCACGATGCGAAGGTTGGCTTCACGCAAGGGAATCATTCCGTCATCATCGATGGCCGTCCGGAGGGTGGCAAGCGTACCCGCCGTGCGTTAAGAAATGGCAGACAGAGGAGACATCCATGGTCCACGCTGCGAAATCGGGAACGTTCAAGATCGGCGGCGAACGGGAAATCGTCCGCCTCGGCTTCGGCGCCATGCGTATCACCGGTAAAGGCATCTGGGGCGACCCGGCGGACCCGGAAGAAGCACGCCGTACGCTGCGCCGCGTCCCGGAACTCGGCATCGACTTTATCGACACGGCCGACTCTTACGGACCGGCGGTGTCGGAGGATTTGATCCGCGAAGCTCTCCGCCCCTATGGCAAGGTTATGGTTGCCACCAAAGGCGGACTGGTGCGGCCCGGTCCCGACGTGTGGAACGTGCTCGGCCGGCCCGACTTTCTGATTCAGCAGGCGCATCTGAGCCGCCGCCGCCTGGGCGTCGAGCGCATCGACCTGTGGCAGCTTCACCGTATCGACACCAATGTGCCGCGCGGCGAGCAGTTCGATGCCATCAAATCGCTGATCCACGACGGCGTGATCCGCTTCGCCGGCCTGTCGGAAGCATCCATCGACGACATCGAAGCCGCACGCAAGGTGTTCCCCGTCGCGACCGTGCAGAACCGCTACAATCTCGCCGATCGGACCTATGAAGACGTGCTGAATTATTGCGAGAAGAACGGCATCGGCTTCATTCCGTGGTTCCCGCTGGCGGCGGGCGATCTGGCCAAGCCGGGCACGGTGCTCGATATCATCGCCAAGAAGCACAACGCCTCGCCCAGCCAGATCGCGCTCGCCTGGATTCTGAAGCGCAGCCCGGTGATCCTGCCGATCCCCGGCACCGGCAAAGTGAAACACCTCGAAGAAAACGTGGCCGGCGTCGATATTGTGTTGTCGGACGAAGATTTCGCAACGCTGGACAAGGCGGCGAAGAAGTAGTCGCCCATCCTTCACCGTAGAAAACAAAACCCCGGCCCTCACGGACCGGGGTTTTTCGCATTCGCACGTCTCTCAGTGCTTCTTGGAAGGAGCCTTGAGCCCGCGATTTTCGAGCAGCGGCCCGATCTCGGGGTCCTTGCCGTAGAAGGCGCGGAACATCGTGCCGTAATCCATGGTGTGGCCGCGCGACAGGATCAGGTCGCGATAACGCTGGCCGTTCTCCGCCGTCAGACCGCCATGCTTCTCGAACCAGGCATAGGTGTCGTGATCGAGCATCTCGGCCCACAGATAGGCGTAGTAGCCGGCCGAATAGCCGAGCGTCCAGACGTGGGTGAAATAACTGGAGCGGTAGCGCGGCGGCACTTCGGCCACCGCCATATGCGTCTTTTCCAGCGCCGCCTTCTCGAACGCATCGACGTCGGCCTTGGGATCAGTCTTCGCGCGCAGCGCCCACTGCATGTCGAGCTGGGCCGCGGCGACGATCTCGGTCAGCGAATAGCCCTGGTTGAAGGTCGCCGCCTTCTTGATCTTCTTGACCAGCGAGTCCGGGATCACTTCGTGCGTCTTGTAGTGAATGGCGTAGTTCTTGAGCACGATGGGATCGAGCGCCCAATGCTCGTTGAACTGCGACGGATACTCGACGAAATCGCGCGCCGTGGCACTGCCCGACACCGTCGGATATTTCTGGCTGGCGAACAGGCCGTGCAGGGCGTGACCGAATTCGTGGAACGCCGTCGTCACGTCATCGAACGACAGCAGCGCCGGTTGGCCTTCCGCGGGCTTGGCGAAGTTGCAGACATTGAACACCACCGGCTTCATGCCCAGCACCGTCGACTGATCGACGAAGGTGTCCATCCAGGCGCCGCCCTGCTTGTTGTCGCGCTTGAACCAGTCGAAATACATCAGGCCGAGGGTCGAGCCGTCCTTGTCGAACACCTCGAACACGCGCACGTCGGGATGATAGACCGGGATGTCCTTACGTTCCTTGAAGGTCAGCCCGTACAGCTTGTTGGCCGCGAAGAACACGCCGTTTTCGAGCACGCTTTTCATCTCGAAATACGGTTTCACCGAATTCTCATCGAGATCGTACTTCGCCTTGCGCACCATCTCGGCGTAGCGGTCCCAGTCGTACGGCGCCAGCTTGAACTTACCGCCGGTCTTGGCGATCATTTTCTGGATGTCGCGCGCTTCGACTTTGGCCTTCTTCACCGCTGCCGGCCCGAGCTTGTTGAGGAAGCCCTCGGCCGCTTCCGGCGTCTTGGCCATCTGGTCTTCGAGCACGTACGCAGCCCAGTTGGGATAGCCGAGCAACGCGGCCTTCTCGGCGCGGAGCTGGGCGATGGTCGCGATGGTGTCGCGGGTGTCGTTGGCGTCGCCCTTTTCGGTGCGGGTCCAGCCGTTCTCGAACAGGGCTTTGCGCGTGTCGCGGTCGGCCAGATCCTGCAGCGACGGCTGCTGGGTCGTGTTGATCAGCGGGATCACCCACTTGCCGGCAAGACCGCGCTCCTCGGCGCGCTTGGCCGCCGCGGCGATGCCGCCTTCGTCCAGACCGGCCAGCTTGGCTTTGTCGTCGACCACCAGCGCACCCGCCTTGGTGGCGGCGAGCAGTTTTTCGTCATACGTGGTCTGCAGCGTGGACATCTGCTTGTTGATGTCGGCCAGACGCGCCTTACCGGCATCGTCCAGCTTGGCGCCCGAGGCGACGAAGTTGTGGTAGTAGACCTCGAGCAACGTCGACTCTTCGGGGTCGAGCTTGAGGCCGACGCGGGCGTTCCACAGCGCTTCGACGCGCGCGAACAGCTTCGGGTTCATGAAGATCGCGTCGTGATGCGCGGCCAGTTTGGGCGCCTCTTCGGCCTTGACTTTCTGCAGCGTCTCGTTGGTGTTGGCCGCGGTCAGCGCGAAGAACACCTTCGAGACGCGGGTCAGCATGGCGCCGGACTTTTCCATCGCCGCGATGGTGTTCTCGAAGGTCGGCGCCGCCGGATTGGTGGCGATGGCGTCCACCTCGGCAAGCTGGCGCTTCATGCCCTCTTCCATCGCGGGCTGGTAGTCGCTGTCCTTGATGCGGCTGAAATCGGGGGCCTGCAGCGGCAGGGACGACGCCTCGGCAAAGGGATTCGGCGGCGGGGGCGGTGGAGCGGGCGGAGCCGGCGGCGGGGTGGTCGAGCAGGCGGCGAGCGTCAGAACGGCGGCCGCGCCGAGGAACGCGGAACGGAAACGGGCCATGGGAAATTTCTCCAGCAACCGCGCCCGAAGCGCGGGACTCGTGTGGACCCCATTTATAGGGCGTTCGCCCCCTCCGGCTCCACTCCGGCGGCCGGACCTCACCGAAAAGTGCCTGGGGACAGCCACTTAGCCGCGGTTGACCGAAGGAGCGTCACCCCATATGGTCCGCCCTCCCTGACGTGAGCCCGTAGCTCAGGGGTAGAGCATCTGACTTTTAATCAGAGGGCCATGGGTTCGAACCCCATCGGGCTCACCAATAACTTCAAAGGCTTAGCCTAAAAATCCGTACACGGACGAGTGACTTTGGAGTGACTTTTTGCAGAAAGTCACTCGGCAAAGTCACTCGCCGTTTGATTCTGCTGGCGGATTCCACGAGGGAGCACTGATTTTCGGTCAGTTGATCCGGTGTGACTTGCCGCAGTTCACTTCAACTCTCAATGGTGGGAGTTTCTGTCCTGTAAATCGGGACAATCGCTATGGGAAAGCTGCCGGCAAACCGAGTTAAGGAGCTTCGGATGGAGCGCAGTGTCTCGCTAGCGCAGCTCGAGAAAGCGTCGGGGATACCAAGCAACAGCATTAATCGGATTGAACGCGGCGAAGCCGAACTCACGTTATCCAAAATGAGGAGCATTGGTGCGGCCTTGGGCGTCAAACCTTCTGAACTTCTGGTGGATGCAGATGTTGAGGCGAGACCGAGATGTCATCTCAGCGAATGCTGCAACCTGACTGGCACAGTTGCACCTTCCGACAAAGCGAGCTTGGCTCAGGCTGCAATTGCGATCATCACCGCCGCAAAACACATCGCAGCCGGTGACGCATCACGCGCAGGATCGGCCTCCGACCCGAGCGAGAGCTCCCTCGCAGCCTTGTGGGCCAAATTGGGAACAGATCAGCGAAGACGCGCTCTGATGGCTATGCTGATAGCGGACGTGATCACCGAGTGAATTTAGCGTGTGACTTTCGGGCCTATTTGCGTATTGTTTTGGTCGAAATCGCTTCGTAAGCCATTGTTTTTCCTATATTCGCAATACCTTTTAATCAGAGGGCCATGGGTTCGAACCCCATCGGGCTCACCAGCCTTCACTCGCGAAGCGAGAGAAGGCTGCCGCGCCGTGGCGCCGACCTATTCGGCCTTCAGCACAAAATCGTACCCCCAGGCGAGCAAGCCCGAAGCCGCGCCGGCCGTCAGCCGGTTGGCGAGTGTGGCCAGGCGGCCGCCGCAGATCGGTTGCAGGGTCTCGCAGGCAAAACCGGTGGCAGCAAAAAGATCGCGCATGGTCCGGCGGGTGAAGAAACGCAAATGCGTGCGATCCATCACGCCTTCCTCGACATAGGTCCAGTCGCCCGTCACGAGCAGCGGCAGCGCCACGCGCCAGTAGCGCACGTTCGGCAGCGCGCCGATCAGCCTGCCGCCGGGGGCCAGCAACGTCTTGAGGCGCGCCAGCACCGTCCACGGATCGGCGACGTGTTCGAGCACGAAGCTGGCGATGATGAGATCGAAGGCGCCTTCGAAACGCGACAGATCTTGGTCTTCCACCGAACCGGCTAAAACCTCGGCCCAGCCTTCGGCCCGTAGCGCATCGGCCACGTCGGCACGCAGTTCGATCCCGGCAAGGCGCTCCGCTCCGCGTTCGCGGCAGATTTTCAGATGGCCGCCGCGGCCGCAGCCGACATCGAGCACCGCCCGCGGCTTTTCCGGCAGCAATGCCACCAGCGACGGACGTACTTCGCCGTAGTAACCGGCGTCGGCGGAAAATGTGGTGTGCGCCAGCGACGTCACGCGAGGCCTCGTATCACCCGCGCCGGATTGCCGGCAACGACGACGTGGGACGGAAACGATTTCGTCACCACCGCCCCGGCCCCGACCACGACGTGATCGCCAAGAGTGACGCCCGACAGAATGCTGACGCCAACCCCAATCCAGCACGCCTTGCCCAAGACCACCGGCCCTTTGGACGACAGCGGCTGCGCCATGATCGGCCCGGCGGCGGGCGCGTAACCGTGCAGATTGTCGCCGATGAAAACGCGCTCGGACAGCACGCAGCCTTCTCCGATCGCGATCCGGTCGATCGCCGTGATGCAGGCGTAATTGCCGATATAGGTGCCGTCGCCGATGACGATCTCCGGATCGAACCGCTGCTCCCGCCATTCCGAGATCGCCTGGATCCAGGAATGGCCGCGGATGGTGACCCGGTTTCCGATCGCGATGTTCCGGCGCCCCTCGATGGTATGCGGCCGCAACAGGCGCGCACCGCGTCCGAGATGCTTGAACCCCGTCGGACGCTGCCCTTTGAGAAAGGCCGCCAGATCGCGCACGGCAAGACCGGCCATCACTTCACCTGGGTCGACAACACCGCCAGCGAGGCCGCACTGACCGCCAACTGGCTGAAGATCTGGGTGGTGTCGACGATGATCTGGTGCAGGTCGATGCCGGAAATGTCGCGTGCCACGAAGATGGTCGAACCGGGCGGAATCCGCTCGCTGCCGAAATTGAGCCAGGAATTGTCCACCCGCTGCGCCGAGCCGTCGGGCAGCACCAGGATGGTCTCGTTCTCGTCGGCAAAGCGGGTATAGCCGCCGGCGCGCTCGACATAATCGCTGGCCGACATGCCCTTTTCGTAGGGAATATTGCCCGGCTGCAGCACTTCACCCAGCACGGCGACCGAATAGGGCTTCTGCGGCACGAACACGAGGTCGCCGGGTTCGAGCAGCGGATCGCTTGCCGGATTGGCCGCCAGCACGGCGGGATCGGCCGCCACGACGACGCGTCCGAGCGCCTTCTGGCTGCGGATTTGTCCGATGTAGCTCTGCATCGCGGCGAACGCGTCCGGCGACAGCTTGGCATTGGGATCGCGCCGGCTCATCGCCAGCACGAGTTGGTTCTCGATCTCCTGCGCCTGTCGGCGGTTGGATTCCTGTTCGCGTATCGCTGCCGACCGCCGCAGAAACACAGTGCCATAAGGATACGCCGTTTCGGTCAGCCCGCCCGCCCGGTGCAGCAGGTCGGACAGGTGCTCGCCGCGCATGATGCGATAGGTGCCGCCGTTCCGAACCTGCCCCTGCACCGTCACCGAGCCCGAGGTCGCGGCGGTGTAGACTTCGTTGACGCGTACCTGATCGCGTGGCGACACAATGAACGCGGCGTCGGTCGCATCGGTCAGCGCCAGCGTGCGCCGTTCGGTCGACGATTTGCCGGTACCGGCATCCACGGTGGTGGAAATCACCTCGACCGTGCTCTTGTCGGCCCGGCGCGACACGCCGCCGGCGGCCGCCAGCAGCGAACGGATATCGGCATCGGGACCGACGAGATAGATACCCGGCCCCTGCACCGCACCGTCGACGGTCACCGCGCGATCGTCGAGGAAATTGATCAGCACCAGCGGATCGACCTTGAGCTGCTTGGCGAGATCGCCGACACGCTTGATGTCCTTGGCGACCGGCTGGTTGTCGCGTTCCTCGCTGCGATCCGCCGCGGACAGGTCATTGTTACTATAGGTGTTGCCGTAGGGATTGCTGTTGTCGCGCGCGAACGGATAAGTGCCGTTCTGATTGGGCAGACCGAACCTGTCGCGATCGTCCCGATCGCCGCGGATGTCGTTTTGCCCGTTGTCGGCGAGGAGCGACGCCAGCGAATTGACCCCGGCATTGCTTTGCAGCATCGACGGATCGGCGGCTGGCGCCGGCGCCGTCTTCAACTGCTGGCCGGCGGCCGCGCCGGTGGCCGCGTTGAGCGGATTTTCCGCCGGTTCGAGATTGGGGTTTATTTCCGCTTCTTCGGCGGCGTTACGGCGCAGGCGGATCTGGCGGATGGCGGTGAACAAAGTCCGCGCCTCGCCGGTGGAAACGACGCGCACGACGTCATCGCTCTGTAGCGCCATATCTTCGCTGCCGTTCAGCACGGCCACCGGCGTAAACGGCACCAGCACGCGCAGAAGCGTGACCGGATCGCGGCGCGAAATCACGCCGAACAACGTATAGGGGTCTTCGCCCAGGGCCCCCGGCGATTTCAGCACGTCCGACAGCTTGGCGCCGGTCGCGTATTTGCCGGCGAGCGCGGTGCCGCCCGACAAGGTGGCCATGGATTCGGTCTGGCTTGCCGCCGGCTGCACGAAAAGAATATCGCTGTCGCCGATGGCGCTCGCGTTGCTTTCGAGCGTCGCCAGGCGATTGCGGCCGTCTTCGGCCACACGCAGCACCGAAAGGCGATACTTGCCGCGTACTTCGAGCCCGCCTGCCAGCGCCAGAAGATCGCGCGTGCTGATGGTCGAGCGTCCCGCCGCCAATTCGTAGATGCCCGGACGGCGCACCCATCCGGCTACCGCGACGGTGCGCCCCAAAGGAGGCACCACAACACGGTCGCCGTCGGTCAGCGCCAGCGAACTGGCGCGCGCCTCTCCCGTCAGCACGCTGTAGAGATCGACGATATAGGTCTTCCCGCCGCGGATCACGCGCACGGACCTGAGCGAGCCCGACTTCTTGATACCGCCGGAAATCAGCACCGCATCGGCGGGCGTCGACAAGCCGGTAAGCGTGCGCATGCCGGGGCTACCGACTTCGCCCGATACCAGAACGCCGATCTGGCGCAGGCGCCCCACGGTGACGAAACCTTCGGTCGAAACGTAGGTACGGCGGATGGCGGCGACGACGTCCTGGCGGAACTCGCCCAGCGTGCGGCCCGCCGCCGGGACCGGATTGATGCGCGGCAGCACCACTGAGCCGTCGCGGTCGACGACCGCGCGATATTCCGAATTTTCCTGACCGCGCAAGGTTACGATGATTTCATCGCCGGGACCGAGCACATAACGGTCCTGCACCGCACCGACTTGCGGCAAGCTGACGGAACGGCCGACACCGAGCTGGTCGTAGCCGATCTGCTTGAGCTTCACGCCGGCCCGGTCGGAGAGAATCTGCTCGAGCCGAGACGTCGGCAGGCGCGGATTGGGCGCTGCCATCGGCTCCAGCACCGTTTCGCGCGGCGGCAGCGATTGGCCCGGCATTATCGAATTGCCGTTCGTGGAGCCGCGCAGCTGCTGCAATTGCTGCAGCTGTTCGGGAGACAGATTGGGAAGCGTCTGTGCGGCAGCGGCGGCGGCAAAGACAACGGCGGCGACCATTGCGTTTGCAGCAGCACGCCAACGGCGCCAGGACTCGGCGTCAACTCGCATTCGGTGTGTTCTCGGAATGATCAGCGAACCATACGATGTGTCCGGTGTTCCGTCTGTAGCACGGCACATCCGTCATAGGAAGACGAACAGACACGAGGTTACGCTGCGTTATTCCGCACTCACGCCACGTAACCGTTCTCGCGCAGGTATGCCAGCACGCGCTCGGCTTCCTTGGCGGGATCGCTGGCCACGGTCTTCAGCGTCAGCTCCGGTATTTCCGGGCGTTCGTATGGGCTGTCGATGCCGGTGAAGTGCTTGATCTGGCCGGCCAGCGCCTTGGCGTAAAGGCCCTTGACGTCGCGTTCGATGCAGACTTCGAGCGGCGTATCGACGAACACTTCCACGAACTCGCCCTCGCCGAGCATCTCGCGCGCCATGCGGCGTTCCGATTTGAACGGCGAGATGAAAGACACCAGCACGATCAACCCGGCATCGACGAACAGCTTGGCGGTTTCCGCGACACGCCGGATGTTCTCGACGCGGTCGGCCTCGGTGAAGCCGAGATCGCGGTTGAGACCGTGGCGGACATTGTCGCCGTCGAGCACGTAGGTATGACGGCCCGCGGCATGGAGCTGGCGCTCCACCATATTGGCGATGGTGGACTTGCCGGACCCGGAAAGGCCGGTGAACCACAGTACGACGGGCTTCTGGTGCTTCAGGCTCGCCCGCGCTTCCTTGTTCACGTCGAGCGCCTGCCAGTGCACGTTGGTGGCGCGCCACAGGCCGAAATCGATCATGCCCGCGGCGACGGTCGCGTTGGTGAAGCGGTCGATCAGGATGAAGCCGCCCATGTCGCGATTGAACGCGTACGGATCGAAGGCGATGGGCGTCGCCAGCGACACGTTGCAGACGCCGATCTCATTGAGATGGAGCGTCTTCGCCGCCAGATGCTCGAGCGTGTTGACGTCGATCTTGTGCTTGAGATCGGTCACTTGCGCCGGAACCGTATTGGTGCCGAGCTTGAGCAGATACTGACGGCCGGGAAGCAGCGCCTCCTCGCCCATCCAGATCACATGCGCTGCAAACTGGTCGGATACTTCGGCGCGATCCTTGACGGCGCTGAGCACGTCGCCGCGCGAAACGTCGACCTCGTCGGCGAGCACCAGCGTCACCGCCGCGCCCGCCTGCGCTTCGGCAAGATCGCCGTCCATGGTGACGATGCGCTTGACCGTCGAGGTCTGTCCCGATTTCGGCACCGCCACGCCGTCACCGACTTTCACGCGGCCGCCGACGATGGTACCGGAAAAGCCGCGGAAATCGAGATTGGGACGATTCACCCACTGCACCGGCAAGCGGAACGGCGCATCGGCCAGCGCGGTGTCGACATCGACGGTTTCGAGATGAGAGAGCAGCGCCGGCCCGTCGTACCACGGCATGCGCGCGCTATGGGCAATCACGTTATCGCCGAAGCGCGCCGACATCGGGATCGCCACGATCGACTTGAATCCCAGCGGCTCGGCGAATTTGCGGAACTCGTGGACGATCTCGTCGAACACGTCCCGCCGGTACTCCATCAGGTCGATCTTGTTCACCGCCAACACGACGTGACGGATGCCCAGAAGCGAGCAGATGGTGGCATGACGGCGCGTCTGGACCAGCACGCCCTTGCGCGCGTCGATCAGGATCACGGCGAGATCGGAATTGGACGCGCCCGTCGCCATGTTGCGGGTGTACTGCTCGTGGCCGGGCGTGTCGGCGACGATGAACTTGCGCTTGTCGGTGGTGAAGAAGCGATAGGCGACGTCGATGGTGATGCCCTGCTCGCGCTCGGCTTCGAGTCCGTCGACCAGAAGTGCGAAATCGATGTCGTTGCCCACCGTGCCGTGCTGCCGCGAATCCTTCTCCAGCGCCGCAAGCTGGTCGTCGAACAACAGTTTGGTATCGTAGAGCAGCCGGCCGATCAGGGTCGACTTGCCGTCGTCCACGGACCCGCAGGTGAGAAACCGCAGGAACGACTTGTTTTCCTGGGCGGCGAGATAATCGCGCAGAGAGGCCATCAGAAATACCCCTCTTTCTTCTTCTTCTCCATCGAGGCTTTCTCGTCGGAGTCGATCAGCCGGCCCTGGCGTTCGGACGTGCGCGCTGTCAGCATTTCCGCAACGATGGCTTCCAGCGTATCGGCATCGCTGTCGAACGCGCCGGTGAGCGGATAGCAGCCGAGCGTGCGGAAACGCACCAGCCGATCCTCGATCACCTCGCCGTCGCGCAGTTTCATGCGGTCGTCGTCGACCATGATGAGCGTGCCGTCGCGCTGCACCACCGGGCGCTTCTTGGCGAAATAGAGCGGCACGATCGGGATGTCCTCGACCATGATGTATTGCCAGATGTCGAGTTCGGTCCAGTTCGACAGCGGAAAGACGCGGATGCTTTCGCCCTTGTTGACGCGCGTGTTGTAGACGCGCCAGAGCTCGGGGCGCTGGTTCTTCGGATCCCAGGCGTGGGTCGCGGTGCGGAACGAAAAAATCCGTTCCTTGGCGCGCGATTTTTCCTCGTCGCGGCGGGCGCCGCCGAATGCGGCGTCGAAATGATATTTGTCGAGCGCCTGCTTCAGCGCCTCGGTCTTCATCACCTGGGTGTGCAGCGCCGAGCCGGAATCGAACGGATTGATGCCGCGCTTCACGCCGTCCTCGTTGATATGGACGAGCAGCTTGAGACCGAGCCGCGCCGCGGTCTCATCGCGGAACGAAATCATCTCGCGGAATTTCCACGTCGTATCGACGTGTAGAAGCGGGAACGGCGGCTTCGAGGGATAGAACGCCTTCATCGCCAGGTGCAGCATCACCGACGAGTCTTTGCCGATCGAATAGAGCATCACGGGATTTTCGAAGGAGGCGGCAACCTCCCGCATGATGTGAATGCTCTCGGCTTCGAGGCGCTTCAGATGCGAAACTACAGTAGCGTCACTGGGCAAATTCCGGTCCCCCGAAAATCTACCGTGAAATAAGCTGATTGAATGCCGGTTTCAAGCTCCCCGCACGCAAGAAGTTACGCGAACGGTCAATCCTTCTTCTCCGCACCGTAAAAATTCTCGTACCGCGCGATGTCGTCGGCACCCAGATAGGGGCCCGACTGGACTTCGATCAGCCGTAGCGGAACCTTTCCGGGGTTCTCCAGACGGTGCTTCTCGCCCAGGCCGATGAAGGTCGACTGGTTCTCGTGCAGGATCGTCGTCTTTTCCCCGCATGTGACCTGCGCTGTGCCCTCCACCACGATCCAGTGCTCGGCGCGATGGTGGTGCATGTGCTGACCGATGCGCCCGCCCGGCTTGATCATGATGTGATTGACGAGAAAGTCCTCGCCGCGATCGACCACTTCGTAGCTGCCCCAGGGCCGGAACACGACCGTGTGTTCCATCGGTTCGGTGCGGCCCTTGGCCTTCAGCTTGTCGACGATCGCCTTGACGTCCTGGGCATGCCCCTTGTCGGCGACCAGCACCGCATCCTTGGTGGCGATGACGACGAGATTGTCGACGCCCACCATCGCCGTCAGCGTCTTCTCGCTGTGGACGAAGGAGTTGCGGGTGTCGTGCACCACGACATCGCCCTGCAACACGTTGCCGGCTTCGTCCTGGGGCCGGATTTCCCACAAGGACGACCACGAACCGACATCGTTCCAGCCGATCGAACACGGCACCACCGCAGCGCGGTCGGTTTTTTCCATCACTGCGTAGTCGATCGAAATGTTCGGCGCCTTGCCGAAGTTCTCTGCGTCGAGGCGGATGAAATCGAGATCGCGCACGGCTTTCGCCACCGCTTCGCGCACCGGCGGCAGAATGTCGGGCGCGTGCTTTTCCAACTCTTCCAGCATCACGTCGGCGCGGAACACGAACATGCCGCCGTTCCAGAAATAGCTGCCTTCGGCGATGTAGCGCGCGGCAGTGATGACGTCCGGCTTCTCGCGGAAAGCGCGCACTTTGTAGGCGCCCTCGGCTTCGGCGAGCGCGTCGCCGCGCTCGATATAGCCGTAGCCGGTTTCGGGCGCGGTCGGCTCGAGACCGAACGTAACGATGTTGCCGGCTTCGGCGGCCTTTACCGCTTTGGCGAGCGCCGCACGGAAGGCCGGCTCGTCGCCGACCACGTGATCGGACGGAAACAACGCCACGATCGCTTGCGGATCGTTCTCGCCCGCGATCAGCGCGGCGACGGCGGCCGCGGGTGCGGTATTGCGGCCCATCGGCTCCAGCACGATGGCGCTCGGCGCCAGGCCGATTTCCTGCATCTGTTCGGCAACCAGGAAGCGGTGATCGTCATTGCAGATCAGGATCGGCGACGCCGCACCGGGAACGCCGACGCGCGCCACGGTCTCCTGGATCATGGTGCGTTCGCCGTGCAGCGGCAGAAGCTGCTTGGGCAGCGAACCCCGCGACAGCGGCCACAGCCGCGTGCCCGAACCGCCGGACAGGATCACCGGATAAATCGTCATGCCGAGAAAACCTTACTTGTTCGCGGGCGCACCATAAGACGTCGGAGCCGGTTTTGGAATTGCCTCTACAGGTTAACGGTCAATGCCGCTTCGATGGAGGCGAGGAAGCCGTGATCGGGGCGCGGGCGGTCGTCCTGCAGGCGGCCTTCGACGTCCATGCGCCAGCGCCATCCGGCAAAGTCGAGCGGCAATGACACCCGCGCCACCCCCATATTCACGGTCACCGGCGCAGCGGTCACTGCATTGCCCAGAAGATTGGCCGGGGTCGACACCTGTGCGTGGTGATAAGTCAAGGTGAAGCTCCGCGCCGCATCGTCGGTAAAGGCGCTTTGCACCGAGAACAGGCGGCTATCGCTGTCGAGACTGAAGCCGAGCGTGCGGCCGCGATAGCGCATGCCGTCGACATAGCTGTAGTTGTTGTAGGCGATGCCGTGCTGCACGGTGTCGCCGAACAGGTTTTGCGTCGCGACGCTATCGGTGTACTCGACGGTCAGGCGCCCCACGCCGTCGTGAAGCGGCAGGAACAGACTGCCACCGAACTGGTGACTGGTGGAGGAATGCGAGATCGGATTGGTGTCCTCGTTCATCGCCTGGGTGTAGACCTCGAATCCCCAATGCGCGAACGAGCGGCTGTAGCGGATGTCGATATTGCCCTGATCGTTGACGATGTTGGTGTGTTTGGGATCGTTCGACAGGTTGAAATAGCCCGTCAGCGGCTTGCAGGGATGGCCGGTGCCGCACATCTCGTCGATACGCGCCAAACCGATTTCAAGATGCGGAATCGGACTGAATACAAACCGCAGCCCGTTGTAGATCGTGTTTTTCGCGACGCGTTTGCCGCCGAGCTGGCCGACGAAGAATTCGATCTGGTACGGCCCCAGCCACGACAGCAGCGGCGTTTCGAACGGCGTTGTCGAAACCCGGGCAAAGCCGACTTGCGGAATCGGCCGCGCATTAGTGGACGCCGACAGCGCCGAAATCCATCCCGGCCCCCACCAGTGATCGAGATAGCCGGCATACACCACCGCATCGCCGATGCGCTGGGCGATATAGGAGCCGTCGGGATCGAGAATCTGCCGGTCGCCTTTGGTGGTGCTCCGTGCACCGCGTGCGAGATGCAGTGCCGTGCCACTCCACAGATAGTCGACGACGAACTTGCCTTCCAGCGTCTGCCGTCCGAGCGCGTCGAACCCGCGTACCATGCTCGGCGAGCTCGCCGTATCAAAGGTGACGGCCATCTTGAGTTCGCCCGTGCGCGTCTCTTCGGCGCCGCGCGCGCGCAGCCGATGCGCCGCCGCGCGGATGTAATCGGGAGCGCCTTCGAGCGAAGCCGTATCCAATCGGTCGAGGAGACCCGCCCACGGCACCGGCCAATGGGTGGTGATGTTGTCGACCACACCGGCACCCGCGAGCAGTTCGATATCGGTCCGCAAAGCGGCGTCACCCGGCTCGGCCCACGGCCCTGCGGCCGCCGAGGCCGCAAACAGCAGTCCGATTCCGGCAAGCCGAATCCGCATGACGTCTCCTGGGGCGCTTTTCGGAAAACCGAAACCGGATTTCGCTGGAAAGCGCAGCTATCGAAGAAGCCGGACGCCTGCGGCACCGACCAAGCTAGAACGCGACCAATGTGCGTAATTCACAAGACCGGCGTCAACGCCCGACCGGCACACAAACGAGCTGTCGTTGCGTCAGTGCGGAGCACAAAGTTTGCGCCGCTTTGCGGCTCGGCACGGTGGTCCTGAGACGCCATAGCCGCTCCTTGCCGGATCGGTCCACCGGACTGGCGATCGGCGTCAGTCCGCGCAAAGCATCCCCAGATGCCGCGGAAATCTTGTCCCAGGCCGCGCGGGCCGAGGCCTCGGTCTGAAACGCACCGAGTTGCACCAGCACCGGCTTGGCACCCGCGGGGACGGGCATTTCGATCACCGGCTTTGTCGCGGATGGTTCCGCGGAGGTCGGGATGATCCCGCTGTCGTCCTGCGACGGGCGCAGGCCCGATTCGGTTTTGGCGGGCATCACCGCCGTCAGACTCTCCGCCGCCGGTGTAAAACCGGGATTGGCGGACAATGCCTTTTGGAAGTAATCGCGCGCAGTATTCGCGTCACCTTGCTGTTGCGCGATCAGACCGAGGCCGTAATAGGCGTTCTCGCGCGCCGCGCCAGGACACTTGAGCGCCGCCGCATAATCGCGCTTAGCGGCGTCCAGGCGGCCGCTGCGGCGGAAGGTGTTGGCGCGACTGTTCAAGGCCGAAGCCAGCCCCGGATCGAGACGCAACGCGGCGCCGTAGTCGGCCACCGCCGCACGCATATTGCCGAGACCGTCATAGGCGAGGCCGCGATCGTAGAACGCGCGTGCCGCGTCGGCATGGGAAAGCGCCTTTGACGCAAGCGCATGCGACAGTTGTTCGACAGCCTCGCCATAGCGTCCAGCCTGCTCCAACGCGACGGCTGATTCGATCTGCGCACGCGCAACGCTTGCCGCCGACGGCGCCGGAGCAGGCGCTGCCAGCGCTGTCATCATGATGGCAATGCACGCGAGGCGACCAAGGCGCACGCGGCCCCTCCGAAAAAAACAGGTATTCCTATTGCGAGTAGACGCAAACCGCTCCGATATGCGAATAGAGAGTGCAGAACACGTCAACTTACGCACAGGTTCCTATGACAACTCCCCGCCCCGTCCGCAAAGCAGTCCTGCCCGTTGCCGGCCTCGGCACGCGATTCCTGCCGGCGACGAAGGCGGTCCCCAAGGAAATGCTGACGATCGTCGACAAGCCGGTGGTGCAGTATGCGGTCGAGGAAGCCAAGGAAGCCGGCATCGAGCAGTTCGTGTTCGTCACCGGCCGCGGCAAGCAGGTCATCTCCGACCATTTCGATCACGCTTACGAGCTCGAATCGCAACTTGCAGCGCGCGAAAAGACCGACCAGCTCAACAGCCTTCTGGAGATGCTGCCAAAGACAGGTTCGGTCGGATTCGTGCGTCAGCAGAATCCGCTCGGCCTCGGTCATGCGGTATGGTGTGCCCGCCATTTCATCGGCAACGAGCCCTTCGCGGTGCTCTTGCCCGACGACCTGATGGTGGGAACGCCCGGCTCGGTGGCGCAGATGGTGGAAGCCTATAACCGCGTCGGCGGCGGCTGCATCGTCGCGGCGGAAAACAAGACGCGCGAAGAGACCAAGCGCTACGGCGTGGTCGATCCCGGCGCCAAGAACGGCAATGCCACGGAAGTGAAGGCGCTGGTCGAGAAGCCCGATCCCGACAAGGCGCCGTCGACGCTGTGCATCATCGGCCGTTACATCCTGCAGCCGGAAATCTTCGGCATCCTCGACAGCCAGGAACGTGGTGCCGGCAACGAGATCCAACTCACCGACGCGATGGCCAAGCTGATCGGCAAGATGCCGTTCCACGCGGTGGAAACCCATTGCGAACGCTACGATTGCGGCGACAAGGTCGGCTTCCTGCACGCCAACATCGCGGTCGGCCTCAAGCGCCCCGACATCGCTCCGGCGCTGCGCGCGATCCTGAAGCAGTACTCGAAATAGCGCCCGGCCAAGCCGCAGACTGAAGCTTACGGTTCGCGCATGCCTTCGTCGGCGGTGCGCAGGATCGGGTTCATTACATACGACGCGATGGTGCGTTTGCCGGTCTTGATTTCGGCGCTCAGCACCATGCCGGGGCGCACGCGCAAACCGCGCTTGGCGAGTTCCGCCAACGGCGTCAGCAGCCGCACGCGGGCGTGATAGACGAGCTGGGTCTTTTCGTCTTCCTTGAGCGGCACCGAATCCGCGCTCAGAACGTCGAGCCGTCCGTCGATGGTGCCGTATTTCTGGAATGGATAGGCTTCCAGCTTCACCCGCACCGTATTGCCGACCTTGAGATGCGAAACGTCGCGCGCCGGCACATTGGCTTCGGCATAGAGATCGGCGCCGTCGGGCACCAGCGTGACCAGCGTCTCGGCCTCTTTCATCACCGACCCGACCGAGCGGTCGGCGATTTCGAGCACCACCGCGTTCGCAGGCGCGCGCAGGTCGGCGTATTCTTTCATCTGGCGGGCCTTGTTCAGGGTTTCTCTCGCGTCGGCGAGGTCCTGCCGGGCCTTGACCAGTTGCTGGTTGTGATCGCTGCGCCACTTGTCGAGGAACGACGCCCGCTCGGCTGCCGTCTCGGCACGCTGATCCGTCAGCTTCTTGAGGTCGCCCTGGGTGTTCTGCAGCCGCATCTGGACGTCGATGGCGTTCGATTGCGCCTTCATCACGTCGAGCGGCGCGCCGGCCTTCTGTGCCACCAAGCCCTGATAGATGCCGACCACCTTGTTGGCCATGCCGAGCTGATTGTTGAGGCCGTCGACCGCCGACACGTCGGCCTTGATCTGCGCATTGAGCGCGCTGATGCGGCTGTTGCGCTGCGCGATTTCGGCGGCGTAGGACGCCTGCTCCTGGGTGTAGATCTGTCCCTGGGTCTTGCGCTCCGGCGGATCGTCCGGCGCCGTCGTGAACGGCAGTCCGCCCAGCTGCGCTTCCAGCCGTTCGACTTCGGCCGAAGAGGACTTTACCTTGTGCTCGAGCGCGGCGACGTCGGCTTGGGCGAAGGCGGGATCGAACGAGACGAGGATCTGGCCCTTTTTGACATGGTCGCCCGGCAGAACCCTGATCTGCTGAATGCGCGACGTCGTATACGGGCTCATCACGATCAGCGGCGTCCTGGTGGCGATCTTTCCCTGCGCCACCACGATGCGGTCGAGCGTACCGACGATCGACCAGATGATCGCAAGCCCCAGAAAGGTCAGCACGGCGTAAAGAGCGATATGCGCGGACAGCGGAACGGGCGCCTCTTCAAGCGCCTCGGCATCGGTCTTGAACGCATGCGCTAGCTGGCTGTCGGGATCGACGCCACCGAACATCTGGTCGATGGTGCGGTCCGACCAGGCGTGGAACCGCTTGAACCGCTGGGCGGCGGCATAGATGAGGTCTGACAGATACCGGTTCATTCGGGCCTCTGCATCTGCTGCGACCACAACAGCCGGTAGACCGGGTTGCGTTCGAGGAGCTCGCTGTGGCGGCCCATATCGGAAAGCTCGCCGTTTTCGAGCACGAGGATCGCGTCGGCGGCGCGGATGGTCTGCAGCCGGTGCGAGATCACGATCGTGGTGCGGCCCTTGGCGATCTGGGCGAGATTCCTCACCACGATGGATTCGGAATCGGGATCGAGCGAGCTGGTCGCCTCGTCGAAGATGATGATGCGCGGCCGGCGCAGCAGCGCGCGGGCAATGGAGAGGCGCTGCTTCTGGCCGCCCGATAGGTTGACGGCACTTTCTTCGAGCAGCGTGTCGTAGCGCTGCGGCAATTGCTGGATGAACTCGTCGGCGCCGGCGACGCGGGCCGCCTGGACGATCTCCTCGAACCCCGCCGTCGGCAGGCCCATGCGGATGTTGTCTTTGATGGTGCCCCGGAACAGGAACGGCTCCTGCGGCACCACACCGATCTGGCTGCGCAGATAAGCAAGATCGATATCGCGGATGTTATGGCCGTCGATGCGAACCGCGCCTTCGCCGGAATAGTAGAGGCCCTGCAACAGTGCCGACAACGTCGTCTTGCCCGAGCCGGAGCGGCCGACGATGCCGATCATCTTGCCGGCGCCGATCTCGACCGAAAAGTCGCGCAAGGCCGGGCGGTCGGTATTGGGATAGCGGAAGGTGACCCGGTCGACGACGATGTCGCCCTTCAGGTTGGGCGTCAGGCCGCGATGGGTCTGCTCGGTCGGCTGGTTCATCACGTTGCCGAGCATTTCGACGCTCATCAGGACTTCCTGATAATGGTTCAGAAGGCCGATCAGTTGCAGCACCGGGCTGACCACGCGCCCCGACAGCATGTTGAACGCCACCAGACCGCCGACCGTCAGCGAGTTGTCGAACACCAGGAAGGCGCCGATCGCGACGATGGCGATCGTCATCGACTTTTCGGTGATCTGCGAGAACGTATTGGCGGCGAGGCTGATCTTGCCGACCTGGACGTAGGTGCGCACCGCTTCGGCGGCGGCGTTGTCCCATTCCTCTTCGCGCCGCGGCTCCAGATTCAGCGACTTGATGGTGCGCATGCCGTGGATGCTTTCCACCAGCAGCGACTGGCGCTGGGCTTCCGCCTGATAGAGATGGCGCAGGCGCTTGCGGTACGGCCCGATCATCGCGGCAATGGTAAGCCCCAAGATCGCGGTGACGCCGAGCACGACCAGCGTCAGCCGCATGCTGTACCACATCAGAAGCGGTAGGAAGACGAACAGCGCCGGCATGTCGAGCAGCACGGTCAACAGCCGCCCGGTGAGGAACTCGCGGATCTGGGTCGCCTGCTGCATGTGCTTGGTGACGACGCCGGCGAGCTGCTGCTCGAAGAAGGCAATCGGCAAGGCCACGAGATGGCGGAATGTTCGTCGCGCCAGGCGAATGTCGATGCGGCTGGCTGTATTCAATATGAAGAAGCCGCGCAGCCACGACAGCATGCCGTCGAATATAACCGCGACGATCACGCCGGTGGTGATGATGGTCAGCGTCGAGATCGACAGATAGACCAGCACGCGGTCGATCACGATCTGGAAGAAGATCGGCACCGCCAGCGCCAGGAAATGCATCGCCAGCGCCGCGATCACCACGTTACGCAACAGAACGCGCTGGTTCCACAGTTCCGGCACGAACCAGCCGAGTCCGAAGCGCCGGTTGGTGTCCGACATCTTGTAGACGCGCTTCAGCAGGATGATCTCGCCGGTCCAATATTCCAGGAACTCGTCCTTGGGAATCGGGAACAGGTTGGCTTCGGGCACCCGCGGATTGAACATGACGACATGTTCGCCCTCGGGCGGGGGCTCCAGCCCCGGCTTGGCCTGGAGCGTGATGCCGGTTTGCAGCAGCACGACATAACCGCCGGTCTTCAGCCGGGCGAGGAACGGCGTGAGTTTGGCGAAGCGCTGCAGACGCTCCCAATCGAGTGTGTGAACCTGAGCCTTCAGGCCCTCCGCACGGGCGGCGCGCGCCAACTCTTCGGCGGCCGGTTCTACATCCTTGCCATAGACATGCAGCAGGCGCGGGACGCTCCAGTCGAGCTGGAAATGGCGCGCGACCGCGGCGAGGGCCTTGTAGCCGGTCTGCTCGCAGGCCGACTGGCCCGCGTCCCCGCCCCCATTCTCATGCGCCAAAGAAACCGTTTCGGTCATGCCCAACTGCCCTGCCTGCTTGGGGGCAATATACAACCCGAACATGCAGTGGGGCTGAGGCGCCCCGTCGCGGGGCGTTACGAATCTGACAGGTGCTCTGGCCGGTTAACGGCGGTCTCAAAGCTTACGGGAAGGGCGGTTTGGGCCGTTCGACGGGAGGGAAAGGCTCATTCGCCGCAGCAATCGGCTTCGCCGGCTCCGGAGCCTGCGGCGTGACGGGCCGCGGGACCGGCTGGGACACCGGCGATGATACCGGCGCCGGCGCTGCGGCAGTTCCGCCCTGGGCCGCCCGTTCCTGTTCCAGCTTGGCGATCGCTTCGGCCGCCTCGGAGAAGCGGCGAGCCGCCATCAGGAAGGCCTCCGTCGGCATGAATAAGCGATGTTGAACCGCCGGCTTGGGGCGCGATCCGGCCTCGCCCTCGTCCGGAATGAAAGTGATGAAATCGAGCCGCACGGTGCCGCCCACCACCACGATGGGACCGATGCCGTCGGCAAAGACCTGTTCGCTCACGCGCCGCTCCGCAGAAATACCGCGCGCCAGTGTTACGGAACGGAGACTTTTAATGCAACCGGCGAATGACCGCCTCAGGTTTCGGATATTTCATCTCTATACGGACGATAACTGCCGCTGCGTCACCGCCTTTGACGGCTTGCGCATTGCCGTCGGCGACTGATACGCGTGCATCATGGTCGACAAATCCCTCTACGCCTCCGCCGACACCGCGGAAGTCTGGCGCATGGTGCTGGAGTTCCTGGTCCGGTATCGACGCGCGCTTCTCGTCGGGGCGGCCGCGGGCCTCCTGGTAGCGACGATCTACGCCCATCTCGCGGCGCGGGTCTACGACGTCGCGTTGACGGTGACGCCCACGGCGCAGAACGGGACATCCTCGCTCAAGAGCCTCGGCAATCTCGGCAGTGCGCTTGGCATTGCCAATCCGCTGGCGAGCCGCAACGATCCGTTCGACTATTACCTCGCCGGCCTGACGTCACGGGTCGCAACCGAGCGGTTGGTGCGCGATCAGGATCTGATGCACGCGCTGTTTCCCAAGGAATGGTCGCAGGACACCCGTTCCTGGCATCCGCCCCACTCGCCCATGCGCACCGCGGCCCGCAGCGTTGCCGAACTGCTCGGCTTCCCCTTGCGGTCCTGGACCCCGCCCGATGCGGCACGGCTGCAGGATTACGTTAAGAAGAACGTCTCGGTCGATACCGACAAGAAAACCCGCATCACTCGCATCTCGATCCGCTCCGAGCATCCGGAAACGGCGATCCGCCTCCTTACCGACCTGCACAATGCGATCGACGGATACTTGCGCGACCGCACCATGGTGCGCGCCACCAACTACATCGACTACATCAATCGCGAGCTCAACAAGGTCACCATCGCCGAATACCGCCAGGCGCTGATCGACACGGCCTCCGAGCAGGAAAAGTTGCGCATGGCGGCGAGCTCCAACCTGCCGTTCGCAGCGGAGCCGTTCGGCAATTCCGAGGTCTCGACCAAGCCGGTCGCTCCCAACGTGCCACTGCTATGGGTATTGGGCGCGTTCCTGGGCGCGGTGATCGGCGGGGTGTGGGCGCGCTTCGGCGTTCCGATGGTATTCGCTCGCCGCCGCAACCAAGCCTCCGTCCGCCAAATGGTGGAACCATAGTGCGCACGGTTCTGTCTCTCTGCCATCCGCGCAAGCCGGGCCTGCTCGATCACGCCGAGACGATCGTGCGCTACGGACGGATGTTCGACCCCGAAGCGCGCTACGAGCGGATCTCGCGCTTTCGCGATTTGAAGAAGCTGCGCGGCGACCGGGTCGTCGTGGTGATTTGGGACAATTCGCCGGCGTCGCTCGCACTCGCCTGGGCCTGCAAGCTGCGCGGCGCCAAGATCGTCTACTATCTGCACGAGCCTGGCGGCCTAGGGCAGAAGCTGGTGAAGGACGATCCGCTCGTCTACAGCTTCCTCGCCGCATACGCCGAGCTCAGCTTCCGCGGCGTTGCCGATCTCGTCGCGGTGCCTCGCTACGACCGCATGGCGCACGGCGACGTGTTCCTGCCGCTGCCGTTCTGGGAGGAGCGCCCCGCGCCCGCACCGGTGGCGAACCGCATCGGCTTCATTGGGGCCCGCCGTCATCACCGGCTGCAGCATGTCTTCGCCGCGCTCGAACCGGCGATCCGCGCCGAAGGATTCGTCCCGGCCTACTTTCCTGCCCCGGAGGGCGGCGCCACCGAGGCCGACAAGTTCGCGTTTCTCGCCGGTTGCGCCGCGGTGTGGAATCCCTACGGCGTGCCGCTCAACCAGTCGGGCGTCACGCTCGATGCCGCGATGAGTTCGATCCCCGTCATCGGCACCGCGTTCGAGCCGTTCCGCGAAGCCCTGAAACGCCTAGGGTTGTTCTACGAGTTGCGTTTGTCGGAAGGTCCCGAAAGCCTTACCGATCAGCTTCGGGTGATCCTGCTCCGCTTGGCCACCAAAACCGATCGCAAGCCGGTCGATGCAACCGCACGCTCCGAACTCGCCGGCGCCGCGATGTTCCAGCGCCGCTGGCTGCCGTTCTTGCAGTCGGTCTAGCCGCGCAACGACCGGATGAACGCCGCGAGCGAACGATCGACATAGCTTCGCGCTGACGCCGACCGGTTGGAGGTGGTGTCCTCCAGTGCGGCAATCACCGTCTGCGCCATCGCGTGCGGATCGGGAGGCCATTCGAGCACGAACACCTGCCCGGCAAAGCCGTCGAAGACCGCATCGGTGCCCCAGCGCGTGGTAATCAAGCTGCGGCCAGCAAGAAGCGTCTCGACCGACTTCATCTTGAGGCCGCTCGAAGGCCCGACCGGCGCCACCATGGCTCCAACCGCGCTGTAGAAATCGGTCAGCGTCGGCACCCTGCCGATCAGGCGCGCACCGCCGTTCGCCAGCGCCGCACGAATATCCTCCGGCGCATCGCGGCAGATTGCACCGCCGACAACGAATTCTATGCCGGCATCGCGCAACGCCGCCAGGAAGCGCGGCTCGGCCAGAATGCGCAGGGTTGTGAGATTGATGTCGTTGCCGCTGCCGGCAAAGAAACCCGCCGTGCGCGGCCGCGGGCCTGCCGCCAAGGCAATGAGCTCCGCATGCTGGGGCGGAACGCTGGGGATCACCGGCAGGCGGACACCGTATAGCCGGTGAAATTCGTCGGCATCGAATTGCGAAATGGCCGCGTTACGGATCGGTGCCCGCACCACGCGCGCTTCGTCGGCCGCGCGCAGACTGATCCATTTGCGCAGCCCGATGCGGCGATGGCGGTCGGCCATGACATCGCCGAGATTGACCGTGACCTTGTCGCCGAACCGGTCGAGTCCGAGCAGTAGAACGCCCCAGGCGTAGTAGCAGAAGATGCGATCGTAGCTGCCCATCCGCAGCAGAGGCGTCTTCACGTAAAACGGAAAGCTGTCGGCGATTTGCAGCTTGCAGGCGAGCAATGTGCCGGAGGCCTGCCACGCCAGCGCGTTCGCACGGGCGATCCGCGCAAACGGTCCCCGCATGGCACAGGCCCGGATGCCGCGTTCTTCCAGCCACGCTTGTGCATCCCGCGGTGACGCAAACAGGGACAGGACGTCCAGCCGCGAGAATTCCCCGGCCATTGTCTTCAGCAGCGTTTCCTGGTGCTGCGTCATGCCGTTCGACGTGCGCCCGTCGATGGGGCCGATATAAAGCGCCCGGCTCACGTCGGCACCGGCCGCAGGCGGCTCCGCATCGTCGTCATATGGGCGACGATACGCGGGGTCAGAACGATGGTCCCGAAGATGAGCAGCAGAAGGAGATAGGAGTAGATGTCCTGGATGCGCGAGCGAAGCATGTAGATGCACATCAGCCCGACGAAGATGCGCGTCGCCGGAAGCTGCAGCGCATTCAGCACCGCGTTCACCAGCCGCAGTTCGGCAGCGGCGATCACGCCGGCCACCAGCGCCACGGCCAGCGAAGGGCGGTAATAGATCATCTCGCCGAGCCAGGTGTAGACCGAGACGGACTCGAAGCTGCCGTCGTCGCTCGGATAGATGCACAGCGTCATCTCGACGTTGAACGAGAACACGCTCTTGTGGACGAGAAATCCCGGCAGAAATTTCTGCAGGAACTGACCGATGAAGCCGGGCACCGTGCCGTTGCCGCAACTCGCATCGTTCAGCATGCCGAGATTGATGAACGGCCAGATGACCGAATCCGCCATCGGGTTGGAATATTGGGTGGTGGCCATGTCGCCGCGCATGATCGACGCGACCTCGTAAAGCCCGAGCGCGACGGTGCCGCCGACGATCAGGCGGAACAGCGTCAGCCGTCCCGAACCGGCGAACAGCGCGAAGGCACTCATCAACAGCATGCCGCGCGAGGCGCCGGACTGATAAAAGATGCACAATGCGGCTACCGCCATCATGCCGAGACGAAAACGCGTCTGCGACCGGCGCGCCAGATCGACCAGCACGAACGGCATGAACACCATCAGGTCGCCGATCAGGTTGACGAGACTGCGTCCTTGTCCCACCTCGGCATCGGTCTTGGCGATGGTCACGTCGACCGCGTTGGGATTGAGAAACACGTTCTGCGTCAGCATCTGCTTGCCGAATGCCGCATCGTAAAGCGTGAACAGCACGGCGACGGCCATCAAGCCGATCGAAATATCCGCGCTCAGCCATTTGGGGTCGGCGTCGTCGCGCGCCGTCGCCTCGAGCAGCGTGCGACGGTCGTTCCAGCAGAAAAAGAGGATCGGCAGCACGGCGAGAAGGGAATAGGCGGCAGCCGCCGGACCGAGGATCACAATCGCGGGAACGCCCCAGCCCGCAAGCCCGAACATGACGTACCAGCTGACGGGCCAAGTCCTGAACATCGTGCGTTCGTTAGCGTGAAACCGTCATCGCGATCAAGCCGCGCGATTGCTGCCGCTGCGGAATTCGTTGTACCTCAATACATTCTTGCCATCGCTCTGCGCATCGTGGCATGAGCGTCGACCATGAAAGCGGTGATCCTTGCCGGCGGGATGGGCACGCGTCTCAGCGAAGAGACCAGCGTGCGGCCCAAGCCGATGGTCGAAATCGGCGGCCAGCCGATTCTGTGGCACATCATGATGATCTACGCCGCGCACGGCATTTCGGATTTCGTCGTGTGCCTCGGCTACAAGGGCTATTTCATCAAGGAATACTTCGCTAATTTCGTATTGCACCGTTCCGACGTGTGCTTCGATTTTTCCCGCAACGGCATGGAATTTCTCGGCGGACCGGTGCCGCCGTGGAAAGTGACATTGGTCGACACCGGCACGGAAACCATGACCGGCGGCCGTCTCAAACGCGTTCGCCACGTCCTCGATCCGGACGAGCCTTTCTGCCTGACATACGGCGACGGTGTTTCCGACGTTGACATTACCAAACTTGTCACGTTCCACCGCGCGCATGGCCTGCAAGCGACGGTCACGACCGTCGTGCCACCTTCGCGCTACGGCGTGACGGTTCTCGACGGCGATCGTGTCGTCCGTTTTACCGAAAAACCGCACGGGGACGACGGCCGCATCAACGGCGGCTTCTTCGTGTTGAGCCCCAAGGTGATCGACCGCATCGAAAGCGACGCCACTACCTGGGAGTCCGGGCCGCTGGAAAGTCTGGCGCGCGACCGCCAGCTCGCCGCGTTCGCGCACGACGGCTTTTGGCAGCCGATGGATACGCTGCGGGACAAGCTTTATCTCGAAAAACTCTGGCAGGAAGGACGCGCGCCGTGGAAGGTCTGGTGACGCGCGAGTTCTGGCGCGGCCGGCGCGTACTCGTCACCGGCCACACCGGCTTCAAGGGTGCGTGGTTGAGCCTTTGGCTCGAAACACTGGGCGCCGAGGTCACCGGCTTGGCGTTGTCGCCGGGCACGACGCCCAACTTGTTCACGCTCGCCCGGCCGCAGATTCACGCCCTCACCGGCGATATCCGTGACGAAGACGCGGTTTCGCGCGCGGTGGCCGCAAGCGACCCCGAGATCGTGTTCCATCTTGCCGCGCAATCGCTGGTGCGCCGTTCCTATCGCGATCCGCTCGAGACCATCTCCGTCAATGTCACCGGCACGGCCGTCGTACTGAATGCCTTGCGCACCGCAAAGACTCTTCGCGCCGTGGTCGTCGCCACCACCGATAAGGTCTACCGCAATCTCGACGACGGCCGCCCGTTCCGCGAAGACGATCCGCTCGGCGGCCACGATCCCTATTCGGCGTCCAAGGCAGCGGCCGAACTCGTCACCGCCGCAATGGCCGACAGTTTCCTCGAGGCTCCCGTTGCGACCGCGCGCGCCGGCAATGTGATCGGCGGCGGCGATTGGTCGGAAGACCGCATCATTCCCGATATCTGGCGCGCCGCGAAATCCGGCGTGCCGCTCACACTGCGCCACCCCGATGCCACGCGGCCCTGGCAGCATGTGCTCGATCCGCTGTCCGGCTATCTTCTGTATGCGGAACGGCTGGCTGCGGGTGCGAACGTTCCGCGCGCGCTCAACTTCGGTCCGCCGCCCAATGAGACGCTCACGGTCGGCGAAGTGGCCGACACGATGCTGGCGAACCTCGGCACGGAACAGCGTTGGCAGCGGGCCGACGATCCCGGTCCGCGGGAAATGAAGATGCTGGCGCTCGATCCGTCCCGCGCCATCGCCACGCTGGATTGGCGTCCGCAGCTCGATGCCCGCGCCGCGCTCGCCTGGACCGCCGACTGGTACCGCCGTTTCGACCAGGGCGCCGACGCGCGCGCGCTGTGTCTTGATGAGATCGCCCGTTTTTCCGACCGGATCGTTGCATGATTTTCGAGGCAACACCGCTGCACGGCGTCTACGTCGTAGAGCCGGTAAAACGCGAAGACCATCGCGGCTTCTTCGCGCGCCTGTTCTGCGACGAGGCATTTGCGGAACGCGGCCTCGAAACCCGCTTCGTACAGGCGAACACCTCGCTGAGCCGCAGCCGCGGAACCCTGCGCGGGCTGCACTACCAATACGGCGAGGCGGCGGAAGTGAAGCTGGTGCGCTGCGCCGTCGGCGCGCTCTACGACGTCGCGCTCGATCTGCGCCCGGATTCCCCCAGTTTCGGCCGCTCGTTCGGCGTCGAACTCCAAGGCTGCCGCATGCTCTACGTGCCGCGCGGCTGCGCTCACGGCTTCGTCACGTTGGCGCCGAACACCGAGGTGCATTATATGGTGTCGACGCCGCACGCGCGTTCGCACGAGCGCACCGTGCGCTACGACGATCCGCGCTTTGCGGTGTCCTGGCCGCTCGCGCCGGCGGTGATTTCCGAAAAGGATTCGCGCGCGCCCGATTTCGACCCTGCGCATCACCTGATCGAAACCTTGCGAGGCCTGCTGTGACCGCGGCTGTCCTCGGTGCCCACGGATTGCTCGGTTCGGCGATTGCGCGCCGTTTGGACGCGCTCGTGCTGGGCCGCCGCGCACCAGCCGATCGCATCGTCGATCTCGCCAGTCCCAAATTCGACTTGTCCGGCATCGATGCCCTGATCCATGCCGCCGGCGTGATCGACGAGGACTTTTCCGATCCGCTTCGCGCCCTTCGCCATGCCATCGACAGCACCAACACATTGGTCGCCACCGCCCGCGCGGACGGCGTGAAACGGCTCTGCTACATCTCTTCGGCCCATATCTACGGCGTGCTGCGCGGCCAGATCGACGAAACCTCGCCGCCGGATCCCCGCTCCGATTACGCCATTGCCCATTTCGTGACGGAGCAGATCCTGCGCCGTGCGGCGTCGGACGATTTCCGGGTGCTGATCTTCAGGCCCTGCGCCGTGTTCGGATTGCCGCCGGAAAACTTCCGCCGCTGGTCGCTGGTGCCGTTCGACTTTCCGCGGCAAGCGGTGGAAAAAGGCCGGATCGAACTCAAGTCGCACGGATTGCAGCGCCGCAATTTCGTCGGTGCCGGCGATGTCGCCCGCGTGATCGAGGCCTGGCTGGCGCGTGACGTTCCGGCCTTCGAGCGGATCAATCCGATCGGCAAAAGAACCGGCACGATCCTCGCCTTCGCGCGCACCTGTGCCCGCGAGTACGAAGCGCTGACCGGCCGCCCCTGCCCGGTGATCGCACCGTCGGCAGACCATACGGCCCCGGACGATTTCGTCTACACAACGACGCTGGATCAACCCGCCCCTGCCGACGATCTTGGCGCCACGATCCGCGCGCTCCTCGCGTTGCTGCTCGAAGGACGGACGCCATGACGCGGCTCACCATCGGCCTGCCGGTCTACAACGGCGGCAAAACGCTGGCGCGTTCGCTCGATCGTCTGTTGCAGCAGACGCTGACCGACTTCACCCTGATCGTCAACGACAACGCCTCCACCGACGATACCGGCGCCATCGCTGCCGCCTATGCTGCGCGCGATCCGCGCATCAAGGTCTTCCGCAACGACGTCAACGTCTCCTGGTATGAGAATTTCCGCATCACGCTCTCGCGCGCCGAAACGCCCTATTTCATGTGGGCGACGCACGACGATTTGTGGGAGCCGCGTTTTGCCGAGGTCAATCTCGCTGCGCTGGAGCGCCACCCCGAAGCGGTTTGCAGCGTCCCGAAGATCGCCTACTTCACCGGCACGCGCGAGGATATCGCACCCGATACCGGTCCGCTCGTCGGCACGCCGGCCGAACGGTTGACACGCTTTTTCGATACCCTGTACTCCTGCGGCCGGCTCTACGGCCTTTATCGCACCGAGGTATTGCGTCGCGCGTGGCCGGCGGGGCTCGATCTGCCCTCCAACGACTGGCTGGCGGTCGCACTCACACTGGTCGAAGGCGATCATATCGAGGTCGACGAACTGCTGCTGCGCCGTGAGGCCCAGCCGCCCGGTCATTACGCGCGCAATTTTGCCCGGATATTCCGCTTCACGCCGACATGGCGCGACTGGGTGCAGCCGCTGCACCGCTTCAACATCGAACTCAAGCGTCGCCTCGCCCCGCCCCTGTACCGGCAGATCCGGCCCGCCCTCTGGCGGCTCAACGCGGCGCAGAGTGCGGTGATGTTCTTCTCGACCTTCCCGGTCCTGAAACGGCCGCTCAGAGCGGCGCGCCGCATCCTGAAACCCCAATTCGGACGATGAGCGCGGTTGCCGCGGAGAGCCGCGAGATCCGGAAATTCGTCCGCAATGCCGCGTCCAACGTCATCAACGGTTTGTCGGGCGCATTCTTCGGTCTGGTGCTGCCGTTCTTCTTCGTGCGTACCTTGTCGGCGGGCGAATTCGCGCTGTGGATTTTGGTGCTGCAACTCGGCGGCTATGTCGGATACCTGAGTTTCGGTCTGCAGATCGCCATCGGCCGCTATGTCGCCCATGCGCTCGAACGCGGCGACCGGCCGTTTGCCGAAAAGATGCTGGCCGCCGGCCTGCAGATCCTGTCCGTTCTTGCGATAGGCGGGCTGATGGCCATGCTCGTGCTGGCCTGGGCCTTCCCCGCCATTTTCCGCCAGGTTCCTCCCGATCTTGTCGCGACGGCGCGATGGTCGCTCGTCTGGGTCGGCGCCGCTTTGGCCGCGGGTCTGCCGGTACTCGGGATTCTCGGCGTCTTCATCGGCCTGCAGCGCAACGATATTCCCGCCGCAACCGGAACCGTCAGCAAACTGACGATGGGCGTCGTGCTGGTCGCGGTCGCCTACGTTACCAGCGATCTCGTCGCCGTGTGTGCCGCCTATTTCTTCTGCAACATCGCCACATACGTCGTGCAGGGTGCCGTATTCCGCCGCATGTGCCCGGATTGGCGGCTCAGCTTCGCCGCCATCGACCCCGCGGCCCGGCGCGAGCTCGTCACGTACTGCATCAGCCTGTCGGTGTGGTCGCTGGGAACGCTGGTGGTGAACGGACTGCAGACCACCATCGTCGGCATCTACGATTTCGCGGCGGTCGGCGCTTATGGGGCCGCGCTCAATCTGGTGACGTTCGCGGCCGGCGTTGCCTACACCATCCTCAGCCCGCTGGTGCAGGTGTTCGCCAAGCAACACGCCCTCGGCAAGTCGGCCGAGATGATGCGGCTCCTGCACACCGCGTCCACCGCGACCTCGCTGGCGCTTCTGGCCGGCGGCGCGTGGCTGGTGCTGCTGGCCCAACCGATATTCGTCGCTTGGATCAAGCAACCGCTGGCGGCTGTCGCGATTCCGGTGTTCACGCTGCTTGTCATCGCCAACGTCGCGCGCGTGATGGCGATGCCTTACATGAATTTTTTGATAGGAAGCGGACGGCAAGGCCGCGTCGTCCTTACGCCGGTGCTCGAATGCGCAGTGAATCTGACGGTCGGTCTCGTTTTGGCCGCTCACATCGGCGTGATCGGCGTGGCGATCGGAACGCTCGCGGGCGGCGTCGTCGGAAACGCCGCCAACTTTCTCTACAACATGCCGCGCACGCTTCCGCAAAAGGCCGACATTTCCGCACTGGTCGCGAGTTCCCTGGTCCGGCCGCTCGTCTCCTGCGTTCCGCTTATTGCCGCCGTCGCCCTGACAAATTTGCATTTGTTACCCGCTGTCGCCGGATATGCATTGACAGCAACGGCAACTGTTTTGCCTGCATACAGATTCCTGAAACTGCGGCGTGGCACGCGAATCGCGCAATCGTAATGTTGGTCACGGGAAAAGACCTATCCAGCGCTCCTCTTTTTGGGTTATCGGTAGGATGAAGACACGGACATCTCCCTATTTCTCCCGGCACTCCGCGGGACGTCCTTCAACGACATGGGTTCCATGAACGTCTACAGCATCGTGGTGACTTACAATCGCGCCCGGCTTCTGCGCCGCGCTCTGACGGAACTGGCCGAGAACGGCTTCAAGCGCATCATCGTCGTCAATAATGCCTCGACCGACGAGACGGCCGAGGTGTTGCGCGCGTTCGAAAGCCATTTCGAGGAGTACTATGCGTTGACGCTACCGACGAATATCGGCGGCGCCGGCGGTTTTTCCGAAGGGCTCAGGCGGTTCGTCGCCGTGTCGCGCGAAGGCGATTACGCGCTGCTGCATGACGACGATTCGTGGCCCAACTTCGCCTACGGCGAATTGGCCGCGCAACTCGGCCCTTCCGTGCGCCTCGGCGCATTTCCGGTGACCCACACCGACGGAACGCTGGTGTCGATGAACCGGCCGGGCCGCGCCCGTTTCCTCAGAAGCGTGTGGCGCGCCTACGAGTATTTCCAGTCGTCGCACCGCCCGCAGCAGATCGACGATTTCACGTTCTGGCGCGATTTCGAGTACTGCGCCTTCGTCGGTTTCCTGATCCGTCGCGACGTGGTGACGGCGGTGGGCGTACCGAGCCCGGCCTTCTTCATCTACTCGGACGACACGGCCTATACCTATCTCGCCTCGCGCCAATATGGCCCGATCAGGAATCTCTATCGCGGCCGCTGCACCTTCATCCACGACCGCAATCGCGCCAGCGCCCGGAGTCTGCTCAACTCGCCCTTCGTATTCTACGAAGTGCGCAATAAAGTCGTTCTCTTCCGGATGTTCTCGCCCTGGTCGGCGGCATTTGCGCTCTTTTATGTGCTGCGGTCGCTGCTCTTGGCGCCGGCCAAAGCCGGCGTGATCCTGAAGGGGGCGATAGCCGCCTATCGCGAGCCGCTGCAGCGTTTCCTGCCGGTGGACGCGAGCGTTCCTGCCAAGACTTCAGTCGGAGAACTTGTCGAGCCAGGCTAGCGCCGCGCCGATCACCTGGTGCATGTCGTAATACCGGAACTCGCCGAGCCGCCCGCCGAAATGCACCTTGCCGTCCAGCGCGCGGGCACGCGCCCGATAGCGATCCAGTCGCGCCAGCGTCTGCGGAGTGTGAACCGGATAGTACGGAATTTTCCCCGGCGCCCAGTCGTCGGGATACTCGCGCGTGATCAGTGTTCTTTCGCCGCCGGTGGCGAGATCGAAATGCTTGTGCTCGAGAATGCGGGTGAACGGCACGGAGCGCTCGGTGTAGTTGACCACGGCGTTGCCCTGGAAATCCGGCGTATCGAGGATTTCGCGCTCGAACCTGAGCGAACGGTATTCGAGCGGCCCGTCCGTGTAGCCGAAGAAGCTGTCGAGCGATCCGGTGTAGATCACGAAATCGGCGCGCGAGAGCCAGAAATCGCGATCGGCATCGAAATCGATCCCCAGCTCCAGCGGAATGCCATCGAGCAGCTTTTCGAAAATCGCGGTGTAGCCGCCGATCGGAATGCCTTGCCAGCGGTCGTTGAAATAGTTGTCGTCGAACGTGAAGCGGATCGGAATTCGCTTGATGATGTCGGCGGAAAGCTCGCGCGGGTGATGGTTCCACTGCTTGGCGGTATAGCCTTCGATGAACAGCTCGTAGATCCGCCGCCCGACCAGCGACAGACAGTATTCCTCGAGGTTGGCGGGCTCGGAGATGGGTTCGCGCTCCGCCGCCAGCCGTGCCCGCGCCTCGTCCGGAGTCCTGACGCCGAACACCTGATAGAGCGTGAACAGATTGATCGGAAAGCTGTAGAGCGCCTCGCCGTGGCGGACCTTCACGCGGTTGACGTAATGATTGAACGCCGCGAAGCGGTTCACATAATCCCAGATGCGCTGCGAATTGGTGTGGAAGATGTGCGCGCCATAGACGTGCTCGTGGCAGCCCGCTTCATCGGAAAACCGCGTATAGCAGTTGCCGCCGATGTGATTGCGCATTTCGATGACGCGCACGTCATGACCGCGCGCGGTCAATTCATGAGCACAGACGGCGCCGTAGAGGCCCGCACCGACGACGAGAATCTTGGACATTCCGACACAAGCGTAAAGCGCATGTGCAGTTCCATCCTGTGCAAAATTTCAGCCGCCGGTCAGCCGCTCTTACGTTCGCCGTAACGTGCGATGAAGGTGCGGGCAAAGTCGGCAATCCGCTTTTCCGCCACCGCCGTCCGCAACGCCGCCATCAGGTCCTGGTAGAAGGTGAGATTGTGCCAGGTCAGCAGCATCGAAGCGATGATCTCGTTCGTCTTCACCGCATGATGGAGATAGGCGCGGGAGAACTGGCGGCAGGCCGGGCAGCGGCATTCGGTGTCGATCGGTCCCGTATCCTCGGCATGGCAGGCATTACGCAGATTGAGCGTGCCGTCCCAGGTGAAGGCCTGAGCGTTGCGCCCGGAGCGGGTCGGCAGCACGCAATCGAACATGTCGATGCCGCGCACCACACCGCCGACGATATCGTCCGGCTTGCCCACGCCCATCAGATAGCGCGGCCGGTCGGTGGGCAGATGCGGCACTGTGAAGTCGAGGGTCTCGAACATCATCGCCTGCGGCTCCCCAACGGCAAGCCCGCCGACCGCATAGCCGTGGAAACCGATCTCCTTCAGCGCCTCGGCCGAGCGCTTGCGCAAGTGCTCGAACGTGCCGCCCTGAACGATGCCGAAATTGCCTTTGCCCGGCTGCTCGCCGAACGCGATGCGCGAGCGCTTCGCCCAGCGCATGGAAAGCGCCAGCGATTTCTCGATCACCTCTTCCGAGCCGCCGAACGCCGGACATTCGTCCAGCACCATCTGGATGTCGGAGCCCAAGAGCCGCTGAATTTCCATGGCGCGTTCGGGCGAGAGGAATTCCTTGGCGCCGTCGATGTGCGACTGGAAGGCGACGCCCTCCTCGGTGATCTTGCGCAGCTTCGACAGGCTCATCACCTGGAAGCCGCCGGAGTCGGTCAGGATCGGCCGTTCCCAGCCGCAGAATTTGTGCAGGCCGCCCAGCCGCGCCACGCGTTCGGCGCCGGGACGCAGCATCAGGTGATAGGTGTTGCCGAGAATGATATCGGCCCCGGTCTCGCGCACGCTTTGCGGCAGCATCGCCTTGACCGAACCGACCGTGCCCACCGGCATGAAAGCGGGCGTGCGGATATCGCCGCGGCCGGTGTGGAGGATACCGGTGCGCGCGGCGCCGTCGGTGGCATGGAGTTCGAGGGCGAAGGCTGGGGTCTGGTCGCTCATGGCCGGCGAAATAGCAGACAAGCGTCGCCGTAGCTATAGAAACGATAGCGCTCCCGGATCGCCTCGGCATAGGCGCGCTGCATCGTATCCAGCCCCGAAAACGCCGACACCAGCATGAAGAGAGTCGAGCGCGGCAGGTGGAAATTCGTCAGCAGCACGTCCGCGGTCCGGAATTGATAGCCCGGCGTGATGAAGATGTCGGTCTCGCGCGCCATCGGATGGATCGTGCGGTCCGGCGTCGCCGCACTTTCGAGTGTGCGAAGGCTCGTCGTGCCCACCGCCACGATGCGCCCGCCGTCCGCGCGGACGGCGTTCAACCGGGCGGCGGCATCGGCCTCCAGCACGGCGTATTCGGAGTGCATCTTGTGCTTGGAAGTGTCGGTGGCGCTGACCGGCAGGAATGTGCCTGGGCCGACATGCAGGGTGACATGTTCGCGGGTCACGCCCGCGTCCGTCAGCCGCGTGAACAACTCCGGCGTGAAGTGCAGGCCCGCGGTCGGCGCCGCGACCGAGCCCTCTTCGCGGGCATAAATGGTCTGGTAATCGGCGATATCGCGGGTATCGGCCTTGCGCTTGCCCGCGATATAGGGCGGCAGCGGCGTCTCGCCCTCGGCCGCGATCGCCGCATCGAGCCGAGCGCCGGTGAGTTCGAAGCCGATCTCGACCTCGCCCGCTTCACCGCGCGCCACCACGTGGGCCGCGATGGAGGTGCCCAGCTTCAGCGTGTCGCCCGGATGCAGCTTCTTGGCCGGCCGCGCGAAGGCCCAAAACCGGTCGGGGGCAGAGCGCCGGTGCAACAGAAGCTCGATCTTCGCGCCCGGAGAGCCCGCGCGTTCGCGTATCCCGCGAAGCCGCGCCTGGATCACCTTGGTGTCGTTGACCACCAGCACGTCGCGGGCGCGCAAAAAGGCCGGCAGGTCGCATACACGGGCATGCTCCAGCCGGCCATCTTCGTGCACGACCAGGAGCCGCGCACTGTCGCGCGGCTCGGCCGGTCTGAGGGCGATAAGGTCTTCCGGCAGGTCGAAATCGAAAAGCGAAACGTCCATGCCGGCTCTTTACATCAAGCCGACCGCTACTGCACCAGCGACTTGGTGCCCTCGAAATCGAACAGGAAGCGCACTTCCCTCAGGCCCGAACTCAGCATCGCACGCCTGAGGCGCGGCTTGTCGTTGGTCTGGAACAGGAAAAAGCCGCCGCCGCCCGCGCCCAAAAGCTTGCCGCCGGTGGCGCCGTTCTGCATCGCGAGTTCGTACCATTCGTCGAATTTCGGATTGGAAATGAACCGCGACCGGTTGCGCTTGCGCTGCCAATGCTGGTCCATCAGCTGGCCGAACTCGTTGAGATAGCCGCGCTCCAGCGCCTCCAGGCTCCGGAGCCCGAGTTCCTTGACGAAGTGCAGGTGGTTCACCATTTCGTCGTCGGAGGCCATCACGCGGCGGTTCAACTCCTCCTCGATCTCGCGCGCCGGCGAATCGATGCCGGTGTAGAACAGCGCCAGGCTGTCCTCGAGATTGGCGCGCATCTCGTCGGTCATGGTGACGGGCCAGTTCTCGACGTGATTGTCCTTGCAGAACCGGAAGGCGCGGACGCCGCCCAGCGCCGAGATGTACTGGTCCTGCTTGCCGAGCGGTTCCTGCAGCTTTTCGAGCTGGATCTGGCTCGCCATCTGGGCGATCTCGGAGGTGCGGGCGCTGCGCTTGGTGTAGATGTGCAAGGCCCTGAGCAGCGCTGTCGTAAACGCCGAAGACGCTCCCAGCTCGGCGCGGGTCGGGATGTCGACCATCACGTTGATCTCGAGGCCGCGCCAGTCGATGTCCATCATCTTGAGGACTTCGCGCACGACCGGATGCTGCACGTCTTCGAGCTTCGAAACCCGCTCCAGCTTGGAGTAGCGGATCACCAGGTCGTTGTGAAAGCCCTGATGCAGCATGACGTAGACGTACTTGTTGATCGCCGCCGAGATCAGAAAACCTTCGTATTCGTTGTAGTAGGAGGGATGGTCCGTGCCGCCGCCGCCGAGGGTAATGCGCAGGGGACTCCGCACAATGATCATTTCGAATCTCCGGAAAATTCCTCGCGGACGAGAGCCGCGCCCGCGCGGAAAGTAAAGGACAGACGCGGGCAAAAGTCCATGCAATCGCAAGGGATTATCCCCGAATGTCAGCGCTGTCGGCGCGGCATGACGGCGCGATAGCGCTCCCATTGCGCCCTCTCGGGCTGACGCCGCGGCGGCACGCCCGATTTATGTCTCTTGCCGGACCGGAAACCGCCGTCGTGAATGACACCACTCAGTTACTTTTGTGTGCGGTACTTACTTATTGGCGGATCGGTGCGCGGCTCTTTAGAACGCCTCCGGACACTTGGGATAAAACGCGTGACAAGTTTCCAACCGACAGACACCGACACTTGCCTGCAGACCGGCCTCAAAGGCCTTGCTGCCGTTGCCCGTCATCTCGAGCTCGACTGGAGCCTGCCGCGGCTGATGCATCTCTACGCCCGCGACGCGGAGCCGGATGCGGAAGGCCTCTCGCGCATCGCCCGCAGCGAAGGCCTCAAGGCCGCCGTTCACAAGCTCGACTTCGCGCGGCTGCAACGCTTCGCCAAGCTGGCGCCGTTCATGGCGCGGCTTTCCAACGGCGCCTATGTCGTGGTGCTGCAGACCGCCGTGCCCTCGCCGGAAGGCGGCGAGCCGATGGTCGTGGTGTTCAATCCGCGCGCGCCGGAAGCCAATCTCTTCCCGATCACCAAGGCCGAGTTCACCCAGCACTGGACCGGCGAAATCGTGCTCATCAAGCGGCCTTACAAGCTTTCCGACACCACGCGGCGCTTCGGGCTCGGCTGGTTCGTGCCCGAATTCTGGCGCCAGCGCGACCTGCTCCGCAACGTCGTGATCGCGGCCCTCGCCATGCACGTCGTGGCACTGGCGGTGCCGATCTTCTTCCAGATCGTGATCGACCGCGTGCTGGTCTATCTCAGCGTCTCGACGCTGGTGGTGATCGGCATCGGCGTCGTGGTGGCGATCACGTTCGATGCCATTCTCAACTGGCTGCGCGGCTATTTCATCCTCAATACCGCCTCCCGCATCGACATGCGCGTGGCCCGCACCACCTTCGAACACCTGATGGCCCTGCCGATCACCTTCTTCGAGCAGCAGCTCGCAGGCGTCGTCACCAAGCACATGCAGCAGGGTTCGCAGATCCGCGAGTTCCTCACCGGGCGGCTGCTCACCACCCTGCTCGATCTGCCGGCGCTGATCGTCTTCCTGCCGCTGATGGCGTGGTATTCCGGCTGGCTGACCGGCGTCGTGCTCCTGGTCACCGTCCTCTTGGCCGTCGTCATCGCCGCCATGATCGGCCCCTATCGCCGCCGCTTGAAGCGGCTCTATCAGGCCGAAGCGCAACGCCAGTCGCTGCTGGTGGAAAGCGTTCACGGCATGCGCACGGTGAAGTCGCTCAATCTCGAGCCGCGCCGCCAGGAGGCCTGGGAAAACGCCGCCGCCGAGGCCGTGCGGACGTATGTCCAAGTCGGCAAGATTTCGCTCGCCGCCAACGCCCTGTCGCAATTCATCGAAAAGGCGCTGTCGATCGTGATCGTGACGGTCGGCGCGTTTCTGGTGTTCGGCCATCACCTCACGGTCGGCGAGTTGGTGGCGTTCAACATGCTGTCGGGGCGCGTCATCAGTCCGGTGCTGCAGCTCATCGGCCTCTTGAACAACTATCAGGAAGTGCTGATGAGCGTCGAAATGCTGGGCGAGATCATGAACCGTCCAACCGAATCCACCCGCCGCGGTCTCACCCCCGCGCTGCGCGGCGACATCGAGATCGACCGCGTCACCTTCCGCTATCCCAACACCGACCGCCCGGCGCTGAAGGATTTCTCCGCCCGCATTCCGGCCGGCGCGATGATCGGCATCGTCGGACGGTCCGGCTCGGGCAAGACGACGCTGTCGGCGCTGTTGCAGGGCCTTTACTACGCCGGCGAAGGTGCCATCCGCATCGACGGCCACGACATCCGGGACATCGACCTCGCCTATCTGCGCGGTGCATCGGGCGTCGTGCCGCAGGAGCCGTTCCTGTTCCGCGGTTCCATCAAGGACAACATCCGCATGGGCCAGCCGACCGCCGGCTTCGAGGACATCGTCGCTGCCGCGCGCCAGGCCGGTGCCGACGAATTTATCCAGCTCCTGCCGCAGCGTTACGACACCGTGCTGGAAGAAGGCGCCGTCAATCTCTCCGGCGGCCAGAAGCAGCGGCTGTCGATCGCCCGCGCTCTCTTGCGCCGTCCCCGCATCATCATCTTCGACGAAGCCACCTCCGCACTCGATCCCGATTCCGAAGCCGTGGTGGTGAAGAACCTCGCCGAGATTGCGCGCGGCCGCACCACCATCGTGATCTCGCATCGTCTCCAAACCATCCGTGCCGCCGATGCGATCATGGTGCTCGAAGGCGGCTCGCTCGCCGACATGGGCCGGCACGACGAGTTGATCGGCCGTAACCCCATCTATCGCCAACTGTGGTCGCAGCAGATGCAGAGGGCCGCATGAGCTTCATGGAGAAGGCGCGGGACAAGGCCCGCGAAGCCCGCTACACCGCCGAAGAACAATTCCTCCGCCGGTGGAAGACGTTCGACGGCTGGATCGACCGCCGCTTTACCGACGAGACGGTGCGGGGCGACGCCGGCATGGCGCAGGAATTCAAGTCCGACGCCACTGCCATCGAGGAAGCGCCGGTGCCGGTTTCGGTGCACGCCGCGCTCTATGCCGTGGTGACGCTGCTGGTGCTGGGCGTGCTGTGGTCGATCATCGGCTCGGTCGACCGTATCGTTGTCGCGCCCGGCAAGATTGCCACCCGCACGCCGCTCGTGGTCATGCAGCCCTTCACCACCTCGCGCATTGCCGACATCGCTGTGCTGCCGGGCGATCATGTGAAGAAGGGGCAGATGCTGGTGGCATTCGATCCGGCGTTTGCCGATGCCGACGTTGCGTCGCTCGAACACAAAGTGCGGGCGCTGTCGGCGCGGGTGGAGCGGATCACGGCCCAACTTGACGGGACGGCCTTCGCCGCCACCGCCGCCGACAATCGCGAGCGTCAGACCGAAGCGCAGATATTCACCCAGGAGGCCGCGAATTACGACGCCGAAATGGCCCAGCGCGACAGCCGTGTTGCCGCCGTCAATTCCGAACTGCATGCCAACACCGTGGCGGTCGACGGGCTCAAGCAGCAACTCGACATGTCGAACAAGGTGGTCAGCATCTATCAGCACCTGTTGGAAGAAAAGGCCGGCGCGCCGCTCGACGTGATGAAGGCGCAGTCGAGTACCGTCGACGTCAACATGAAGCTCGCCTCCACCACCGGCGAGGTGAGGAAGCTCGCCCAGCAACGTCTCGAAATCCAGTCCGAACGGCAGGCCTTTGTCGACAAGTGGCGCAGCGACCACAATCACGAACTGGTGCAGGCCCGTCAGGACCTCGCCGAGGCATCAGAAACGCTGACCAAGGCCCATCGCATGCGCGAGTTCACCCGGATCACCGCGCCGGTCAGCGGCACCGTGCTCGAAATCGCCGACCGTTCGGTGGGATCGGTGCTGAAGGAAGCCGAAACACTGGTGACGCTGGTGCCGGACGGTGCCGCACTTTATGTCGAGGCCAATGTGCCGTCGCGCGACGTCAGTTATCTCAAACCGGGGGCGGACGTGCGCGTGAAGCTGGAATCCTATCCGTTCCAGAAGTACGGCACGCTCAACGGCAAGCTCGACGTCATCAGTGCCGACTCCATTCCGCTCAAGGAAGGCGAACAGAGTCAGCTTGTTTATCGCGCCCGCGTGCGGCTGACCGATCCGCCCGCCGAACTGGCCAAACGCGGCCTGCATTTGCGGCCGGGTCTGGTCGCCTCCGCGGAGATCAAGACCGGCAAACGGTCGATCGCCTCGTATGTGCTGAACCCGATCCTGCGCACCGCCGACGAAGGCATGCGCGAGCCCTGACCCGATATGCAGTTACCCTTCCAGGAGGGAGAGAAAGGGCTGAAGCGACGCCAAAAACAACAACCGCGCACTTCAGCCCTTTTTGCGCCGCAGGATCCAGCCGAGCAGGATCAGCCCGCCGGCGAGATAGAAGATCCCGTTCGGCTCCGGCACGTTGGTCACGTTCGTTTGCGCTGCATCGCCGCCCGTAGCCGGTCCGCTTTCGCCGCCCGGAAGCAGCCCGCTTTCGCCAAGCACGCTCACCACCGCCCGCCCGCTCGTCACCGTTCCAAGACCGGTCTTCACCTTGGTCGAATTTCCGGTCAGCACGTTGCCGGCGATGATCGCATCGTGACCGGACTGGTTCCAGATGAACTCGTTGGTGTTGGTATCGTTCTGGAATCGGTTGTTGGTGATCAGGATCGCACCGGCGGGATTGGACTTCGACTCCTCCGCGATGGCGATCGCCGCGGTATGGTTCGACGATTTCGGTCCCTTCTCCAGGGTATTGCCGGCAATGGTCACCGCGCCGCCGTCGGGAACGTCGATCAGATAGGAGGCCGTGCCGGTCTGCCCGTCCTTGATGGTGTTGCCGATGACGTAGGTGGCGTTGGCGCGCGATTTGATCGAATGGCCGGACTGGGTATCGGTGAAGGTCGAGTTCTGCACGTTCAACACGCCGACGTGTCCGGCGTAGATGGCGTGGCCGCAGCCCTTCGACGACACGCAAGTGCCGTTATGGTCGAACACGCTGCCCGTCACGTTGACGGTCGAGAACACGTTGTAGTCCGAGAGAATGCCGTTCTGATTGTTCCTGAAGCCGCAATTGACGACGTTCAGGTTCTGGCCCTGGAACCGGATGCCGGCGCCGTTGCCGTCGGAAGCGGTCGCACCCGAGAACGAGATGTTCTTGACCGTGATGCCCTTGCCGCCGAAGACGAACAGCCCCTTGGAGGAGCACACGGCACCCGACACGTTGACGCCTCCGCCGACGCCCTGGATGGTGAAATTGTTGTACTGGCCGAAATTGGCGCAGCCGTAATTGCCCGGCATGACATTGATGGTATCGCCCGAACGCACGACCGACGCCGCGGCGGCGATGGTGGTGTACTGCTGGCCGGCCCCGACGGTGAGGATCTTGGCTGCGGCAGGCGTGACCGGGATGACGCTGAACATGAAGCTCACCGGTACGAAAACGCTCGCGGCCTTGAGCAAAACGCGCAATTTCGGCATGGCTCGATCCTGTTCCTGCGCAGTCTTCGCGACTGTCGCGGGGACATTTTTGGGATCGGTGACGACGGCAGCGCCATCCGCACTTTCGCCGATGCGACGAGAAGGTACCGGAGTAGTCCGCAGTCGCACGCCCGCCCGTTGATCCTCGTCAACGCCGCGGCGTTTTTGGCCGCCGCGATCGGTTCGCCCCGATGGTGCTAGCGCCGGCAACCCTGTTAGCTGTTCCGTAATCCGTATAGGGACGATTTCATGACCGCCCAGATCGACGAAGCCGCCTACATCTCCGGCGTGAATGCCGACGGCACCATTGCAGCCAAGGCCTACTGGGGCTGGGACGGCTCAACGCCTGCCGGCTACGCGACCGGTTACACCGATGCGCGCAAATGGGGTTCCGATACGGCCAAGACCGGCGCGACGATCAGCTACTACTTCGACACCCACGCCGCCTGGTCGGCGACCGAAACGCAGGTCTTCCATTCCGCACTGGCGTTGTGGTCTGCCGTCGCCGATGTGACCTTCACCGAAACGACCAGCAGCGACAGCCCCAACATTACTTTCTTCCGCGGTTACGACGGCGCAGCGACGACGATTTCCTCCGCAATCGACAAGAGCGGGACCGGCGGCCAGCCCGGCGGCACGCACCTTCTCTCGATGGCAAGTGCCACCGTTTCGATCGACACCACGAATTTCCCTCTCACCGGCACCGGCGGACCAATGACGGCGCTGCACGAGATCGGTCACGCGCTGGGGCTCGGCCACGCCGGCCCCTACAACAACTCCGTCGATCCGTCGATGCAGCAGAACGGCTCCTGCGATACCCGCGCCTGGAGCGTGATGAGCTACATCGCCGACGCCGGTGCGAACTGGAAAAGCGCCCAGCCGGAAAGCTGGATGCCGCTCGACATCCTCGCCATCCAAAGCATCTACGGCGTGGCCAAGACGACGCCGCTATCGGGCGGACAGGTGTTCGGCTTCAACAGCAACATCGGCGGCGATCTTGCGCCGGCGTTCGATTTCACCCGCAACACCACGCCGGTGGTGACGCTGTGGGATAAGGGCACCGGCAACACGCTCGACATTTCGGGCTATACGCAAGCGGCAACCGTCGATCTCAATCCCGGTGCGTTCTCGAACGTCGGCGGGCTTACGCGCAATATCGCCATCGCCTACGGCACCGCCATCGATACCCTGGTGTGCGGCAGCGGCAATACCTCGGTCGTCTGCAACAATGACGGCGACATCGTACGCGGCGGCGCCGGCAACGACACCTTCACCGCCGGTGCCGGCAATGACGTGCTCGACGGCGGCGGCGGCAGCAACACGGTCCTCTTCACCGGTCCGCAGAGCGCTTATACCGTCGTCAACAACGCCGACGGCAGCATGACGGTGAGCGGGCTCGGGGCGGTCGATACGCTGACCAACATCCAGACCGTGCGCTTTCTCGGCAACGCAGCCGCGGCCCCGCTGACCGACGATTTCAACGGCGACGGCCAATGCGACCTGCTTTGGCAGAACGACAACGGCAGCGCCGCAATTTGGACGCTGAACGGCACCGCGGTAACGGGCGGCGCCCTCGCCGGTCCCAATCCCGGACCGGCCTGGCACGTGATTGCCTCGACCGATTTCAACGGCGACGGCAAGGCCGACATTCTGTGGCAGAACACGAACGGCAGCATCGCGATCTGGACCATGAACGGCACCACCGTCGTCAGCGGCGGGATCGTCGGCTCCAATCCCGGCAGCGACTGGCGTCTGGTCGGCACCGCCGACTTCAACGGCGACGGCAAGGCCGATCTCGTCTGGCAGAACGCAAGCGGCGCCGCCGCCATCTGGACGATGAACGGCACGTCCGTCGTATCCGGCGCCTATGCCGGCCCCAATCCGGGCGCGAGCTGGCATCTTATGGCGACCGGCGATGTCAACGGCGACGGCAAGGCCGATCTCATCTGGCAGGCCGACAACGGACAGGTCGCGATCTGGACCATGAACGGCGCCACGGTGACGGGCTCCGCGGCCATCGGCCGGGCCGATCCGTCGTGGCATGTCAAAGCCGCGGCCGATTTCGACGGCGACGGCAAGGCCGACATCCTGCTGCAGAACGACAGCGGCCAGGCCACGACGTGGTTCATGAACGGGACTTCCGTTGCGTCGAGCGGTCTGACCGGTCCCAATCCCGGCGCAAGCTGGAGCATTGCGCGCGCCTGCGATTTCAATCACGACGGCAAAGCCGACATTTTATGGCAGCGCTCGGACGGGCAGGCCGCTTTGTGGACCATGAACGGGATTTCCGTGGCGGGTTCGGCGCTGATCGGCACCGCCCCCGGCGCGTCATGGCATCTCGCGACGGGCTGATATTCCGCGGCGGCATGTTGCGGCCACACCGAATTCGTATGCGAGCTATACGAAATTGGAATTAGGGGAACCGGCATGCACCCCCTATTTGGCCCTCAACCACCAAGGAGGGTTCGACGTGAACAACACCGCTGCCGTTGCGGAAGAGCGCATCTGGTTTCTCAATTCGCTGATGACCGTTTGCCGTTCGAGCGCCGCGGGCCGCGACGGCGTTTCGGTGATCGAATTCCGCGCGCCGTACGGCGATGCGCCGCCCACCCACGTCCATCATGACGACGACGAGATTTTTCATCTCATCGAAGGCCGCATGCGTTTCCGCGTCGGCAATGACGAGTTCGTGCTCGAAGCCGGTCAGACGGCCGTCGCGCCCAAGGGCATTCCGCATGCGTTCCGCGTCGAGTCGCCCGAAGGCGCGCGCGGCCTCAACATGATGGCGGGTCCCAATTTCGAGAACTTCATCCGCGCCATGGGACGGCCGGCCGAAACCGCGCAGTTGCCCGAGCCGTCGGCGCCGACGCCCGCCGAGATCGAGCGCCTGGCGCGGACCGCCGCCGTCTACGCGATGAAAATCCTCGGCCCGCCGATGTCCTGACCGTCGCGAACTTGCCGATTGCCGTGGGGCGCTCTAGATAGAGTCCCCACGTCGGCGCTCGCGAGCTCATGATTGCCGAAATCGGTCTTTTTGCCCTGATCCTGGCGCTGCTGATTGCGGCGGTACAGTCGGCTGTGCCGCTGGTCGGTGCGGCGCGCGGACAGGCTTCGTGGATGAAGCTGGCACCGTCCGCTGCGAGCGCCCAGTTCGGGCTGATCGCGCTGTCGTTTGCGGCGCTGGTCTGGCTGCATGTGACGAGCGATTTTTCCGTCGCCAACGTCGTCCACAACAGCCACACCGACAAACCGCTGCTCTACAAGATCACCGGCGTGTGGGGAAACCACGAGGGCTCGATGCTCTTGTGGGTGCTGATCCTCGCCTTCTACGGCCTCGCGGTCGCATTGTTCGGCAAGAACCTGCCCCCAGCGTTGCGGGCCCGCGTACTCGCGGTCCAAGGCATGATCGCGTTCGGATTTTTGCTGTTCATCCTCGCGACCTCTAATCCGTTCGAGCGCATCAGCCCGCCGCCGGTCAATGGCGAAGGCCTCAATCCGCTCTTGCAGGACCCCGGCCTCGCCTTCCATCCGCCGTTTCTCTATCTCGGGTATGTCGGCTTCTCGATGGCGTTCTCTTTTGCCATCGCCGCATTGATCGAAGGCCGTGTCGACGCTGCCTGGGCGCGTTGGGTAAGGCCGTGGACGCTGGCGGCGTGGTGCGCCTTGACGCTCGGCATCGCGATGGGCTCGTGGTGGTCCTATTACACCCTCGGCTGGGGCGGCTGGTGGGCGTGGGACCCAGTCGAAAACGCCTCGCTGATGCCTTGGCTCGCGGGCACCGCCTTGCTGCATTCCGCCATCGTGGTCGAAAAGCGCGACACCTTGAAGGGCTGGACGATATTCCTCGCCATCCTCGCGTTCTCGCTGTCGCTGCTCGGCACCTTCCTGGTGCGTTCCGGCGTGCTGACCAGCGTCCACGCCTTCGCCAACGATCCCGCGCGCGGAAAGTTCATTCTCGCTCTGCTCGCGATCGTCACCGGCGGTTCGCTGATCCTGTTCGCGGCCCGCGCCGGAGCCTTGAAAGCCGGCGGCATCTTCGCACCGGTCTCGCGCGAGAGCGGCCTCGTCTTCAATAATCTGTTCCTCTCCTGCGCCGCCGGGACCGTCCTCCTCGGCACCTTGGCGCCGTTGATCGCCGATGCGCTGCATCTACAGAAGCTGTCCGTCGGCGCTCCGTGGTTCAATCTGGTGGTGCCGGTCCTGCTGACCCCAATGCTGCTGGTGATGCCGCTCGGCCCGCTGCTAGCCTGGAAGCGCGGCGACGGCATCGAAGCCTTGAAGCGCGCCCGCTTTGCCGCTGTCGTCGCTGCCGCCACCATCATTGTCACCCTCGTCCTCACCCGCGCCGTATCCGCCTTGCCTGCCTTGGGTCTCGGCCTCGCCGCATGGCTGCTGTTCGGCACCTTGACCGAATGGACCGGCCGCGTCGGCCTGTTCCGCAAACCGCTGCGCCAAACCCTCGCGCACGCCCGCCATCTGCCGCGCGCGATGCACGGCATGGCATTGGCGCATATCGGCATGGCGATTTTCTTGATCGGGGTCACCGGCTCGCTATCGTGGCAGAGCGAAAAGCTGCTGGTGATGCACCCCGGCCAAAGCACGACCATCGCCGGTTACACCGTCCGCTTCGTCGGTGTCGAAGACAACGCCCGCGGCCCCAATTACACAGCCGATCGCGGACTCTTCTTCGCCGAGAAAGACGGCCGCACGCTCAGTGTGATGCGCCCCGAACGGCGGCTCTACGACAACCCGCCCGAGCCGAAATCGACCGTCGCCATCCTCACCAACTTTGTCAGCGATCTTTATGTCGTGCTGGGTGAGTCCGACGATCACGGCGGCCATGTCGTGCACATCTTCCACAATCCGCTGGTGCCGTGGATCTTCTTCGGCGCCGTCGTGATGGTCCTCGGCGGTCTCGTTTCTCTCAGCGACCGGCGCTGGCGCATCGGCGCCCCCAAAAAAGCCGCGCGCTTTGTCGAAGTGGAACCCGCACCGCGGCGCGAGATCAAAATCCCCGTCGGCGGACGTTACGCCCTTCCGGCGCTGGCGTTTCTGATCCTGGTCGGCGTGTTTTTCTGGCGCTTGCAGCAGACCGCCGCGGGCGACACGCCCAATCTCATTCCCTCGGTGTTGATCGACAAGCCCGCGCCCGCATTTGCCCTCAAGCCGCTCTATCCCGGCCAACCCAGCTTTGCCACCACCGATTTGAAGGGCCGCGTCACGCTGGTGAATTTCTTCGCCTCCTGGTGCCTGCCGTGCCGCGCCGAGCATCCGGTGCTGCGCCTCGTCCAAGGCCACGGTATCGCGCTGGTCGGCATCGCCTACAAGGACAAGCCGGACGACGCGCAAGGCCTGCTTGCCGAACTCGGCAATCCTTACACGCGGGTGGCGGCCGATGCGGACGGGCGCACCGGCATCGATTTCGGCGTTTCGGGCGTGCCGGAAACCTATCTGATCGACAAGAACGGCATCATCCGCCGCAAAGTCGCCGGCCCGCTGACCGAAGACGTGTTGAAGAACGACATTCTCCCGCTGGCGGAGAAACTTCAATGAAACGTGCGCTTCTCGCCCTTGTGTTCCTGGTGCCCGCCTTCGCGGTCCAGCCCGACGAGGTGATGAAAGACCCGCAGCAGGAGGCGCGCGCCCGCACCATCGGCAAGGAACTGCGCTGTCTCGTCTGTCAGAACGAATCCATCGACGAGTCCGATGCCCCGCTGGCGCGCGATCTGCGTCTTCTCGTGCGCCAGCGCATCGCCGCGGGCGACAATGATGCCCAGGTGAAAAACTACATCGTCGCGCGCTACGGCACTTACGTTCTGCTCAAGCCGCCGTTCGATCAAACCTGGCTGTTGTGGCTGGGACCGTTCCTGCTGCTCGGCGCCGGAGGGATTGGCGTGTTGGCGTGGTATCGCCGCCGCCCGCTCGAAACCCCGCCGCTCAGCGAAGCCGAACGCGCCCGCCTCAAATCCCTGGAAGAAGGCGACACCTGATGCTGGGACTCGCCTTCGCGCTTGTGACGCTGGCAACGCTCGCCGTGTTGCTGTGGCCGATGCTGCGCGTCCCGGCGCCGCTCGGTACCCGCACCGATTACGACCTTGGCGTTTATCGCGCCCAGCTTGCCGAACTCGACGCGGATGCCGCGCGCGGTCTCATCGCGCCCGATGCCGCTGCCGCCGCCCGTACCGAAATCCAGCGCCGCATGCTCGCCACAGCGCCCTCGCCCGCACCCGCCGACGACCGGACCGCGCGCAAAACCGCCGCCATCGTGATCGCCGTCACGCTGCCGCTTGCCGCCGTCCTTTTATATATGGCCTATGGCCATCCCCGGCTGCCCGGCGCGCCGTATGCCGAGCGCCTCAAGCATGAGCCCGCGGTGATCCTCGCCGACGCCGGCGCCAAAATGGAAACCCAACTCGCGGCCAAGCCTTCCATCGCCGGCTATCGCCGCCTTTCGGAATTCTATTTGCGCACGAATGATGTGGCGCATGCCGCCACGGCGCAGAAGCGTGCGATGGAGCTTGGTGCCGACACGGCTGCCGATTGGGCCGACCTCGGCGAGATCAGCGTGTTGGCCGCTCAAGGCGCCGTCGGCCCCGACGCTCTCACAAGTTTCGCGCAGGCGTTGAAGCGCGAGCCGCGCGAACCGCGGGCGCGCTTTTATGTCGGTCTGGCCGAAGCCGAGATCGGTCATGCCCGCCGCGCCGTCGCGATCTGGCGCGACCTCGAACGGGATTCCAAAGCCGACGCGCCATGGCTGCCGGTTTTGCGCGGCCAGATCGAGGCGGTGTCGAAAGCAGGCAAGTTCGATCCCACCACCGTGCCGCCGGAAGCACCCTCGGTTGCAACACTCGATCAGGCGATCGCGGCCATGGCCAACGCGATGAGCGGTCCGGCGAAGTAGTGTTCTCAACTCTGCGTGAGAAGCGGCGGCAGCCGCCACGCGGCCGCGGTGACAGTGCCGCTGCGTCCGGTTTATACTGTCGGCCAACAGACTCGCTGCGGCAGCCGCGCGAATTCACCAAAACAGGGAGACCGGGAATGCGCTTCAAAGCACACCTCCTCGCATGGACCATGATTGTGAGCGCTACCAGTGCTTTAGCGGCCCCGTCGGGCGGGCCTTACGGGCCGGTCGCCACCAGCTACGCCATCCCGAAGGCGCCGCACGTCTATTACGTGGCCCCCGACGCCAAGCCGGATGCGGCAGGCACCACGCTCGGCGCACCCACCACCCTCGAAACCGCCGTTGCCAAGGCGGTGTCCGGTGACGCGATCATTCTGCGCGGCGGCGTCTACCGCACCGGTTCGCTGACCTTCAACCAGAAGATCATTTTCCAGCCCTACAAGAACGAGCATCCGGTCCTGAAGGGCACCGAGATCGCGCACAATTGGCAGCCGGCCGGCAATGGCGTGTGGAAGACGTCGTGGACCAAGCTGTTCCCCGCCGCGCCGCTCGCCTGGTGGAACCGCGCTCACGAAGAAGCCGCGACGCCCTTGCACCGCTTCAACAACGACATGGTGTTCGTCGACGGCGAATTCCTGCAAAGCGCCGGCAGTCCGGCGGAGGTCAATCCGCACACCTATTACATCGACTATGCCGCCAAGGAGGTCTATGTCGGCGCCGATCCGGCCGCGCACACGGTCGAAATCACCGCCCATGACGGCGCCCTGATCCGCACCAGTCAGCCGGTCAACGGCAAGGTCAACGACCGCAAGGGCCCGATCATCCGTGGCCTGACGATCACGCAATATGCCCGCCGCTGCCTCGAAATCGAAGGCAAGAAGCAGTTCGGCCCCAACGACGAGCCGACCGACGAACCGGTCGGCAAGGCCGACGCCGCAACCTACGGCAAGGAAGCTGTCGGCTCGGTGCTGGAGAACAACACCATCTCCTATTGCTCGCGCGTCGGCGGTTGGTTCCGCGGCGATCACATGACGATCCGCAACAACGCGTTCAGCGACACCTCGACCGAGAGTATCTATGTGATCGGCTCGACCGACGTAGTGATCGAGAAAAACATCGTCCGCCGCAACAACATCGAGAAGCTCACTGGCTACTTCCCCGGCGCGGTCAAGATCTTCAACCAGACCCACCATGTCGTCTTCCGGGACAACGTGGTGTTGGACAATCCCAATTCCAACGGCGTCTGGTACGATGTCGGCAATTACGAAGCCGAATTCGTGAACAACTACGTCGAAGGCGCGCAGGTCGGCTTCTTCTTCGAAATTTCCAACAGCGCCACCGTTGCCGGCAACGTCTTCGTCAACAACGGGCGCGGCGCCTGGGCGTTGAACTCGCGCAACGTGCACATGTACGACAACACCTTCGTCAACAGTCCGGCCTCGTTCAGCCGCAACGGACGCACGCCCAAGGGCGACGTCTTCTCGTGGCATTCCTCGACCGGTCCCGATGTCGACGAACGCCAGGGCCACATCTTCGTCAATAACCTCGTCGTTGCCGACGCGGCCTATCGCGAACCACTGTTGCAGATCGAACAGTCGCCGGATCTTTGCGGCAAGCTGACCACCTCGCCGCTGACCGCGATCGACGGCAACGTCTATGTCCGTCCGGCTACGAATACGGCCCCGTTCGCGTCGTGGTCGCCCGCCGCCGGCACCGATTGCACGGCGAAACCAGCCAGCCTCGCTGATCTCAAAAAGGCGGTGCCCGGCATCGAGGCCAAAGGCCGTCAGATCGATGCGGCGCCCGCCGATGTGTTCAAGAGCCCGGACCTCAAGCGGTTCGAACTCGTGAAGCCGCTCCCGGCCGCGCTGCCGACCCCGCCGGCCGTGCTGAAAATGCTGGGCTGGAAGACGGGCGGCACCGTGGGCGCGTATCAGCACGCGGGGAAGTAAAAACGAGTGTCATCCCGGACGCGCCCAAGACGATGCCGCCATCTGGCACCAGGGCGCGATCCGGGACTCACCCGGAAATCTGAAGATGCTGAAGTGGGTCCCGGCTCTTCGCGCTCCTACGCACGATATGCTTCGGAGCGCTCGGCCGGGATGACAGCCTACTCCGCGTCCGCCACGCGCATCTTCACGATGCGGTCGGGTTCGCCCTTGACCATGCCGGATTGCCCGTCACCCTTCTTGATGGCGTCGACATGGTCCATGCCGTCGATCACTTTGCCCCACACCGTGTACTGACGGTCGAGGAAGCGGGCGTCGTCGAAGCAGATGAAAAACTGGCTGTTGGCGCTGTGCGGATTATTGGTGCGCGCCATCGAGCAGGTGCCGCGCACATGCGGCTCCTCGTTGAATTCGGCCTTGAGGTCGGGCAGTTCCGAACCGCCCGAACCGGTGCCGGTCGGATCGCCGCCCTGCGCCATGAAGCCGGCGATGACGCGGTGGAAGGCGACGCCGTCGTAGAAACCGGAATTGGCCAGTTCCTTGATGCGCGCCACGTGATTGGGAGCGAGATCGGGCCTCAGCTCGATCGTCACCGGCCCCGACTTCAATTCCATGATCAGCCGTTCTTGGCTCATGTTCTCGGTCCCCAAAATCAGTTGGCCAAATCCTTGGCCCGTTGTTTCAACAGTTCGACGACGTGCGCACTGACGAATGGCGACACGTCTCCGCCCAAGACGGCAATTTCCTTGACCAGCCGCGATGCGATCGCCTGGTGCTGCGGATCGGCCATGAGGAACACCGTCTCGACGTCGGATTTCATCGCGGCGTTCATCCCGACCATCTGGAATTCGTATTCGAAATCACTGACCGCGCGCAAGCCGCGGATGGTCATCTGGGCGCCGACTTCACCGGCAAATTCCATCAAAAGGCCGTTGAAGGAGCGCACCTCGACGGTCGCCTTGCCCGGCCCCATCAAGCCCGCCACCTCCTCGCGCATGATTTCCACCCGCTCTTCGAGCGTGAACAGCGGCGTTTTGGAGGCGTTGGTCGCCACCCCGACCACGAGATGGTCGACCAGTTTCACGGCCCGCTTGATGATGTCCAAATGGCCAAGCGTCGGAGGATCGAACGTCCCTGGATAAAGGGCGATGCGTTTGGCCATGGGGCTCCCCTATGCGCTGTCGTCGCTTTCCGCGACGATGCGTTCCACCGAAACCACGCGCTCGCTGCCGTCGACACGGAAAACCGTGACGCCTTGCGCCGAGCGGCCTTGCACGCTGATCGAACCCACCGGCACGCGGATGGTCTGACCGGCGTTGGAGATCAGCATCAGGTCGTCGCTCTCTTCCACCGGGAAGGCGGCGATGATGGCGCTGTTCTTCCGGCCCATGCCCATCGCAACGATGCCCGAGCCGCCGCGGCCGGTGACGCGATACTCGTAGGACGAGGTACGCTTGCCGAAGCCGTTCTCCGATACCGCCAGCACGAACTGCTCGTTCGCACCCATCGCGGCGAACCGCTCCTGGGTGAGCACGACGTCCTCGCCGCCCTCTTCGGTTTCGTCCGCCGGCGCGTCTTCCGACGGCAGTTCTTCGCCCAGGGCCCGCCGCGCCGCACTCGCCTGTTTTAGATAGGCGCGCGCTTCGGCGCTCGATGCGTCGGAATGCGTCAGCAGCGTCAGCGACACCACCTCGTCGCCGTCCGCCAGCTTGATGCCGCGCACGCCGGTGGATTCGCGTCCCTTGAAGACGCGGATGTCGCCGAGCGGGAAGCGGATGCACTTGCCGAGCTTGGTGGTGAGCAGCACGTCGTCGCGATCGGTGCAGATCGAGACGCCGACGATGCCGTCGCCGGCTTCGAGCTTCATCGCGATCTTGCCGGACTTGTTGATGCTGACGAAATCCGAGAGCTCGTTGCGCCGCACGTTGCCGCTCTTGGTGGCGAACACGACGTTGAGTTTCTCCCACTGGCTCTCGTCTTCGGGCAGCGGCAGGATGGTGGCGATGCGCTCGCCTTCGGACATCGGCAACAGATTGACCAGCGCCTTGCCCTTGCCCTGGATGCGCGCCTCGGGCAGCCGCCAGACCTTCAGCTTGTAGGCCATGCCGTTAGAGGAAAAGAACACCATCGGCGCGTGGGTCGAAGCCACGAACAGCGAGGTGACGAAATCCTCTTCGCGCGTCGCCATGCCGGCGCGGCCCTTGCCGCCGCGGCCCTGCACGCGATATTCGGCGAGCGGCGTCCGCTTGATATAGCCGGCGTGGGTGACGGTGATCGCCACGTCCTCGCGCTCGATCAGCGCCTCGTCTTCGAGTTCGACTTCGGCATCGACGAGTTCGGTGAGCCGCGGCGTCGCGTATTCGTCGCGCACCGCCTTCAACTCGTCCTGGATGATCGAAAGCACGCGCGGACGCGAACGCAGGATGTCGAGATAATCCTTGATCGCCTCGCCCAGCTTTTTCACCTCGTCGCCGATTTCGTCGCGGCCGAGGGCGGTGAGACGCTGCAGGCGCAGTTCGAGGATCGCCTTGGCCTGCTCTTCCGACATGTGGATGGTGCCGTCTTCGGCGATCTGATGGCGCGGATCGGCCACCAGCATGACCAGCGGCGCCACATCGCGCGCCGGCCAGGCGCGTTCCATCAACTGCACCTTGGCGGTCGCCGCGTCGGGCGCCCGGCGGATCAAGGCGATGACTTCGTCGATATTGGCGACCGCAACCGCCAAGCCTGCCAGGATGTGGGCGCGATCGCGCGCCTTGGCCAGTTCGAACCGCGTGCGCCGCGTCACCACTTCCTCGCGGAAGGTGACGAAGGCCCCGATCAGTTCCTTCAGATTCATCTGCTGCGGCCGCCCGTCGTTGATCGCGAGCATGTTGACGCCGAAGCTCGTCTGCAGGTCGGAGAAGCGGTAGAGCTGGTTCAGCACCACCTCGGCCGAGGCGTCGCGCTTCAGCTCGATCACCACGCGCATGCCGTGCCGGTCGCTTTCGTCGCGGATGTCGGAGATGCCCTCCACCCGCTTGTCGCGCACCAGTTCGGCCATGCGTTCCTGCATCCGCGCCTTGTTCACCTGGTACGGAATTTCGTGGACGATGATCGCTTCGCGGTCCTTGCGGATTTCCTCGACCGTGCACTTGGCGCGCATCAGGATCGAGCCGCGCCCGCGCGCCAGCGCCGAACGCGCCGCCGCCTTGCCGATGATGAGGCCGCCGGTCGGAAAGTCCGGACCCGGCACGATTTCGGTCAGCGCATCCATCGAAATGCCGGGATCGTCCATGTAGGCGAGGCAGGCGTCGATGATTTCGCCGAGATTGTGCGGCGGGATGTTGGTCGCCATGCCGACGGCGATGCCGGAGGCACCGTTGACCAGAAGGTTCGGATAGCGCGCCGGCAGGACGATCGGCTCTCTCTCCGAACCGTCGTAATTGGGCTGGTACTCGACCGTATCCTTGTCGATGTCCTCGGTCAGCGTATGGGCGACCTTGGCGCGGCGCGCTTCGGTGTAACGCATGGCGGCCGGCGGATCGCCGTCGACCGAGCCGAAGTTGCCTTGGCCGTCGACCAGCGGCACGCGCATCGAAAACGGCTGCGCCATGCGCACCAGCGCGTCGTAAATGGAGGAATCGCCGTGCGGATGGTACTTGCCCATCACGTCGCCGACGATGAGGGCCGATTTGCGGAAAGGCTTGTTCCAGTCGCGGTTGTTCTCGTGCATCGAGAACAGGATGCGACGGTGCACGGGCTTGAGGCCGTCGCGCGCATCCGGCAGGGCGCGGGCGACGATCACGCTCATGGCGTAATCGAGATAGGAACGCTTCAGTTCGTCTTCGATCGCAGTCGGGCTGACGCTCGAGCCCGAAGACGGCGGCGTGGGAACAGAGGTATCGCTCAAAAAAACGGATCCTTCACAGGCGCAATGTGTGGTGGAGCGCGGCGCCCCACCCACCGACATTTCGCCCCCGGACACACCGGCCCAGAAGCGGCAAATCGACCGTAGTTCCTAGCACTTTGGAGGCCGGTTCTGCCAGTGAAAGATGCGGCCGAGGCGGTCTAGGCAAGCTATTGAAAATAAAAGATGAATATCGCGTCTTTTGGGCTCGGGGCGGCGCCCAAACAGCCGCTTTGGCGCTGGGCGTGCGGAGCCTGATTCTAGGCCGCGGCGCCGCCCCGCGCCGGAGCCCAGCGACAGCCCCCGCCGAAGCCGTCGCGGCCGCCGGGACCGGGGCTGCGATTTTGTTTCTACGACTTACATCCATCGGCGCGAGACACAGACCATCAAATTCTGCGATCGGCGTCGGCGCGCGCTTGCGATGCGGCTACAATGCGGGCTTAATCGTCACCGGGGGTTGAACAGGAACGGGTTCATGTTCGCCCAGACGCGCAAGACTGCCGATGAGCACGAACAGCCGCCTTCGCATGTGGGGCGGGGTTTGAAAGTCACGGGCGTCCTCGATATCGACGGCGATCTTTATGTCGCCGGAACGGTATCGGGCCGCATCAATGCGCATCGCGTGGTGCTGTCGCCGGAATCGAATGTCGAGGGCGACGTCGTCGCCAACGAGGTGCATCTCGAAGGGCGGTTCAACGGCCGCATCTTCGCCCTCGCCGTGACGGTGGAAAGTTCCGCAAATGTCACGGGAAAGATCTTCCATAACACCGTATCGGTGGCACGCGGGGCTCGGGTCGACGGCAGAATGCCGTGGCGGCCGCCCAGTTACTTCGAGACACTCACCCAACTACCGGAGACACGCCCATGAGCAGCATGTTCACCCGCAACGACAAGGGTCCGGAAACCCCGCCCGCACCGGCCGCCAAGCCCGGCGAGCGCACTGAGCCGGCGCCCACGCCGCAAGCGACAGCCGAGCCGGTGAAGCGTCCGCTCGCGTCGGCGCAGCCGATAGCGGCGGCCAGCCCGCGCGGCGTTTCTGTCATCAGCCGCGCGCTGAAGATCACCGGCCAGCTCGAGAGCTCGGAAGACATCCAGATCGAAGGCGAAGTGAACGGCGACGTGCGTGCCGCGGTGGTGCGCGTCGGCGCCGGCGCCAAGGTCAACGGCACGGTGTCGGGCGAAGAGGTCGAGCTCTCGGGTACGATCGAAGGCAAGATCGAAGCCAAGAAGGTCGTGTTGACGAGTTCGGCCCATATGGAGGGCGATATCGTGCACCAGGACATCGCGATCCAGTCCGGCGCCTATATCGCCGGACGCCTGCAGCCCGAATACGGCAAGACCAACGTCCAGCCGTTGAAGGCCAAGGCGGAGTAAAGCCGCAGCTTTCCGGAGTACCGCGTTCAGCGCCATGCGCGGGCAAGAACTGCGCTGTCTCTTTCCTCCTCCGCGGAGAAGGCTCGGCGAGCCACTCGACATTCGGATAGCGGGGAGGAAAGAATACGCAAACGCGGAGCCGAGACGATCTCGACTCCGCGTTCGATGTATTTGGCGATGGCCTTAGAACGGAATTTCGTCGTCCAGTTCGGGGCGGTCGAAGCTCTGCGGGGCGTCGCCGCCGCCGGACGAGACGCGGCCCTGGCCGCCACCACCGCTGAAGGAACCGGCCCCTTCGCCGCGAGCGTCGAGCAACTGCAGTTCGCCGCGGAAACGGTTCAGCACAACCTCGGTGGTGTACTTCTCCTGCCCGTCCTTATCGGTCCATTTGCGGGTGGCGAGCTGGCCTTCGAGATAGACCTTGGAGCCCTTGCGCAGATACTGCTCGGCGATCTTGGCGAGATTTTCGTTGAAGATCACCACGCGATGCCACTCGGTCTTCTCCTTGCGCTCGCCCGAGGACTTGTCACGCCAGGACTCCGAGGTCGCCACCGACAGGTTCACGATCGGTTCACCCGACGTCATCCGCCGCACTTCGGGGTCGCGCCCGAGGTTGCCGACCAAAATCACCTTATTCACGCTGCCTGCCATGGTTACTTCCTTTCCGGACGTGCGAAGGAGAGCCTAGCGCGTATCATCCGGTTCCGCTTGCGGGAACCTAGCGTCAGTTCTTATTATGTTCTCATCTGGCGAGTCAATCCCCAACTTCGTTTCGCTCGAAGGGGAACGGGGACAATCGCGATCCGCCCGCAATCACGCTAGGGTAGTCGAAGCGAGGGGCGTCATGGGACTGGAACAGATACAGCTCCGGCCGGGCATGTATGTCGGCAACACCGCCGACGGCACCGGGCTCGACAACATGGTCGCCGAGCTGGTCGCCAACGCCATGGCCGAGGCTCCGCCCTGCGACCGCATCGATGTCAGCCTGTACGACGGCGACGTCGTAGCCGTGCGCGACAACGGCGCCGGCATGCCGGTCGAGACCGATCCCGAATGGGATGTGCCGCTGGCCGAGCTGTTGGTGACCCAACTCGGCGGCGCCGCCGATTTCAAGGTTCACCCCAACCGCTCCGAAGACCTCATCGGCGTCGGCCTGCCGGTGGTCAATGCGCTGTCGGAGGAGTTCGCGGTCCGCATTTGGCGCGGCAGCCTCGAATACGCCATGCGCTTTTATCTCGGCGCCTTCGTCCACCGGCTGCAATGCACCGGGGCGGCCGGCAACTACAAAGGCCTGCCGCGGCGCGGCACCGAGATCGCCTTCATCCCCTCGCCCCGCTTCTTCACTTCGACGACTTACGATTTCGCCCGGCTGGAACAGCGCCTGCGCAAGTTCGAATTCTTCCAGTGCGGTATCGCCATCACCCTCGCCGACAAGCGCGGCGGCCAGACGCGGGAAGCGACCTTCGCGGCGTAAGGATCGCCTGCCCCGCCGAGGAAGTTGACGGGCGAAGCGCTTCGGTCCCGGCGAACTCCGCCGCAGAGCTACACAACTTTTTGCAGTCTGGACGCAAGTCTCGAACACTTGGTAATGTCTACTTACCAATTGGCATGTTACAGCGAAATCGGATTTCTCCGTTCACTAGGAGACTGCATGATGGCCACCGACACGCCTGCGAAAGACCGCGACGAGAAAGCCACCGACCGCAGGCCGTGGCGCAGCCCGCTTTTCACAGAGCTTGCGGACGTACACGACACCAGCAAGGCTTTCACCCCTGTCGATTTCATCACATCCGGCCCGTCGTAATCGCCTGTTGGTTTCACGTCGCGCAGCCACACCAGGCTGCATCCAAATGGACCTCGCCTTGATTTTTGCGGGGCCATCGGTGCGTTCGGAGTGGTCCATCCGCCTGCTGAGCACCTGTTACGCCGATCCCGCGCCCCTTACGACGGGATGCTCCCATGCAGATGGGACAAGCGGACACGCATTCGTGATTCGACCGGAACGCCGCCTCTGCAAATTCTGTAGACATCGCAATCACGTGTGCTTATTTTCACGTAATAGTAGTGTTTGCGTTAGCGGGGGAGTTCTATGGATACAACCGGAACGACGGCGGATGATCGCTGCGGGAAAACCACCAACCGCAAATCGTGGCGCAACCCGCAAGTTACCGTGCTGGCGGATATCGAGGACACGAGCAAGATTGATGATCTGCTCGAATTTTCTGAAAGCCAGGGCCCGTCGTAATTGCCGGCTTATCGGTTGCGCCGGCTGAACCATTCGACATAGCGCGCAGCCAGAAATCCGTGCAGAGCGATCTGGGTTTCCTGTTCCCATCCCGAATTATGGTCGTCTATTCCACGCGCCGCCAATAGCGCGCGGATTTTGGCGAAATCGAACATGCGGGTCAGGCTTTCCGACTGCTCCATGCGCGCGATCTCGGCCAGGATTTGCGGCTCGATCGATTTGGCCATGCGCTGGAAGTCGGGGATCAGATCGTCGTTGAGCCGCCAGCGGGTCTGAAACTCGCGCGGATAGACGCTCTCCAGCGCGCGGCACGCCAGATACCGGTTGCGGCCGTCCTTCACGTCCAGGTCTTCGGGAATGGCCAGCCCCAGTTCGACCACCCGCTTGTCGTGGAACGGCCGGGTCAATTCGAGGCCATACCGGGCGGCCTCCGCCGCGCCGTGGGCAATTGGTCTTTCCATGATCCTGCGCAGCACGCCAATCATGCTGACCCGCATAGCGAGCACATCGTGGACCCGGCCGGCAATTCTGTCGGGATGGAGGACGCCGCGCGCCGCCAGATCCGCCGCAAATCCCGCGGCGATCGGCGCTCCGTTCCAGAGCGGAGTGCGACGCCGGTACCAACGGCGGATCGCGGGCGGGGCCAGTACTCCGGCGATATCGCTCTTCAACGTCTGCCATAACGAACGTTCCGACCGGCGCAGTTGGCCGATAAATTCGCGTCCGAAGCGGATCAGCCGCCCGCGGACGAGAAACCACGCCAGCGCCGATTGCCCGCGGGGGTTCAACGTATAGTCGCCGCCATGCCCGTCCATGATGAGGCGCGCCCCTGCCCCAGCCAGCGTGGCGTTCAATTCGTCCTGCACGAAGCCGTAACTGAAGTTCGGCGTTCCGCTTTCAAGCCACCGCCGGTCGAGGCCCGACAGTGCATTTTTCCCTTCGCGCGTGACGTAGCGCACATCGAGCCAGGGCATGTCGCGAATGCACATGTCGACCCAGCGGCGGGCATGACGGATGGTGCCGCGATAGCCCGCGGGCATCACCGACGCCGCGGCCGCGAGTTTTTTTCCGGCCGGTTCGAGCACGCTTCCGGCCAGTCCCGCGATCGCCGCGCTGTCATAGCCGCCGCTGAATACCAGACCGGGCGTCCCCTTAAGCCGGCGCAAACGGCAAGCCACTGCTTCCTCCAGCACCCGCCGGTAGGCATCGACGTAATAGGCTTCGTCCTTGCCGCAATGGGCCGGATCGGCGTGCGGCTCCCAATACGTTTGGGTTTCCAGCATCCCGTCGGCAGCCACGGTCATCGTCATGCCGCCGCCGATACCGGCGATGCCGGCAAAGGGTGTAGCACCGGGGTTCAGCGTCTTGTCGTGAACGATCAGACGGGCAAATTCGTCCTCCGACAATTCGCGCGGCACATCGCTCAAGCTCCACAGCGCCTTGACCTCGGATGCGAACGCGAAAAATCCGGCGCCGCGGTGAAACACGAAGCCGCGCTGGCCCATGTGATCGCGCGCCAAGATCAGCTTGGTTCCATCCCACACCGCGATCGCGAAATCGCCGATGAGATGCGCCCCGAAATCCGCGCCCCAGTGCCGATAGGCGGCATGCGCCAGCGCGCTATCGGATAGCGCCGCCAGCTCCGCGTCGGCAATAGCGAGGTCGCGCGCCAGTTCGCTGCGATTGTCGAGCCGCGCATCGGCGATCAGCATGACGCCGCCGCCGCACACCGGCTGGGCCTCGAAATCGTCCTCGACGGTCACCCGCATCAGGCAGTGGCCGAGTGCGATCGGTCCGTCGACGGCGAAGCGGCGGCCGTCGGGCCCGCGATGGGCCAGCGCCCCCCCCATCCGTTCCATATCGGACGCGGCAGCTTCGCGGCCGTCGAACCGCAGGATGCCGAAAATCGCGCTCACGTCGTCGTCTCATAGCCGAGACGGCGCATCATCGCGCCGTGATCGGCTTCTATCCGTTCCGCTTGCTGGCGCGAGAGCGTATCGCGCCAGCCGCCGGCCACGCCGCGGCGGAAAAACCGAGAGCTGACCGCGGGACGCTCGCGAAAACCGGAGCGGACTTCTTCCGCCTGCAAACGATCGAAACGGGCCGCGTCGACCGCTTTGTTGACGGTCTCGGACGTGGTGTCGAATTCAAGGAAGGCTGCGATCTTGGCCATAACGCCCGGCGTGTCGGCCTTCATGTCTTCGTAGCGCATCAACAAGCGGCGCACCGGCGCATCGAGCCAGCCGGCGACATGACCGCTCCAGGTCGGCAGCCACTGCGCCAACTGGCTGCCCATTTTTTTCGAGGTCCTGGCCAGCCGGCAATCGGGATCGGCCATCCGCGCGATGGCGGCATCGATCGAAATGCCGCTGTGATTGGCAAACGAGACAGCCACATCGCGCGGATCGCGCACGATGACGACGGCGCCTTTGGTGCTCTCGGGCGGAAACAGCGGCGTGCCGCGCGACGACAGCCAGGCGTCGTGCGTCTTGACGATCGGTGGCTTGCCCGCACTCTCCGCCCAGGCGAGGATGGCGGCGGACCGGAGCGTCTCGATCTCGTCTTCCGTCAAATCGGAGCTTTCGATGTCGAGAACGTCCTCGAAAAAAAAGCGCGACGACGAAATCCCGCCGATGCGGCTTCGGTGCGAAGGATCCCACCACGGCGCGTTGTCGTCGTCGAAGCGCACCGGCGCTCCGCCCTGCTCCAGGCTGCGCAAAACCATGCGCACCCAGGTGTTGCCGGACTTGGGATAGGAGGCGATCCAGTAGATGCCGCTCATCCTGCCGTCTCGTGCCGGGCGATCAGATCGACGATCTCTTCGGCGCGCGCGAGCGTCCGAATCCGCCGCAGTATGACGGACCGAACCCCGCCCACAACGCGACCGGCCATGGCGAACAAGGGGCCGCTGCCGAGCAGATTGTACCCCAGCTTGCTGCGATAGACGGCCGTCTTCATGTAGCGGAAGGCATCGATGCCCAGCAGCGTCCGCATCTCCTCATGGCGCGGATCGACGGCTTCTTCGAGATAATAGACGCTCGCCAGCGGCAGCGGTTCGCCGGCGAACGCCTCCACCGGCATGTGAAACTTCTCGAGTTGCGCGCGCGCCCGCTCCAGACCTTCGGTTTCGAACGCCAAACCGTCCATCGCGTCGCGCCACAGTTTCAGTCGCGGGAAGGCGGGCTGCACCATCACCGTACCGTCGCGCACTTCGGTCACCGCCACGTCGTCGGCGAGAATGGAATAGCCGCGCTTGAGGAACATCGCCGCCAAGGTCGATTTGCCGGCACCGGAAACGCCGGAGAACGCCACCGCCTTGTCGCCGATCCGGACCACCGAGGCATGCAGCGGCAACAGCCCGCGGCGGAAGCAGACGATCGCGAACACCGTCCCGAACAGGAAGACGCGGATGTCCGGGGCATCGGCGGGCATATGCGGCGCGATGACGATTTCCCGCCCCTCCGGATCGACGCGATAGGCGGCCACCGCCTTCATCTCGAACCGGCAGGTGCCGTCGTCGGCGATTTGCAGCAGCGGCCTGCTGGTGTGCGGATTTTCAAGCTCCGGAACCTCGTCCAGCCGGATGGACAGATCGGCCTGGCGCCCGTCGCCGGCCCACGACACCAGGTCGGGAAGCGGCAGGACGCTGGCGACCTTGAGCCCGCACAGAGCGTAGTAGTTCATGATACGCGGACCAGACCGCTGGCGGCCAGACGGCCGATAAGGTCCACGACATCCTTCTCGATGACGGCGGCATCGCCCTCGTAATCCCGCATCAGCCCCGCCAGCAGATCCTCGATTTTGGTCGGAGAGGCCAGCGCCCGCCAGACGTCCGCACCGACGGAATCGAGACCGAAATACTTGCCGCTGTCGACATCCAATAGGACGACCTCATCGCCTACGAGGGTCGACAGGACATCGGGCCTGCAGGCGACGACGGACGAGCGATCGATCACGACGGGACTCCCGGTACAGCTTCACAACACCATACCTTATCGAACCGCAGGCTCGCAGGTATAGCAAGTCGTCACACCCGCCCCTGACGGAATATCAGTCCACAAATCGTTGGGGCTAAAGGTGCAGTTCCGCCTTGACGCTGCCTTCCGCCGCAAAGGTCGTGACGAAGCCGTCGCGCGTCCAGGAGAGGGTCGGAGTGCTGAACGATTTGACCTGCCCCGACACCGCCACGACGTTGCCTTGGGGATGGGACAGCGACGAAGCGACTTGCGCCTGCACCTTGGCGATCTGGTCGCCGACCTTGAATTGCAGCGCCTTTTCCATCGCCTTGCCGAGATCGTCGCCGGCGAGGCCGCGCATCACGCTGAGCATGAAGTTCTGGGTCAGAACGTCATACTTGACGTTGACGACTCGGATGGTCTGGCTCTTGGCGTCGTATTGCGGCACGCCGCGCAAATAGCCCGAACCGCAGCCCGTCAGGAATTCGGTGGGATCGTATTTCTCGGCGATGCAGAAGCTGGCGGCGATCACCACGTCCTGGCCGCTCGGAAGGATCTCGAGCTTGGAAACATTGATCGTGTGCGTGCCGGAGCGAGGCGGATTCTTTTTCAAGACATCGAGCGCGAGCCGCGCGGCTTCGGCATAGGGCAGCGTCACCGGCACACTGACGGCGAAATGGTTGGTCGGCCCGTTGACCGGCGCAGGCGGCGGCAGCGCCGTCGGCGTCACCGCGGGCTTGTCGTCGGAGGCCACCAGCCGGGCCCGGACGTCGATGCCGAGGCCCATCGTCAGCACATTGCTCTGCACCGCCGGCACGCCGACGCGGATGCGTTCGGGCTGCAGCACCAGCCAGGTGGTCGGAGTGGTGTTGAGCTTGACCGGCGCGAACACGCCTGCCCACAGTTTGGCGACCGGATCGCGCACCACCACCGCGGTGCTGACTTCCTTGTCGAGCACGCCGAGCAGCGGCTTCGACAGGAGTTCGGGATTCAGGTTCCAGATCGTCGTGAAATCGGTATTGAGCGCGCCGAGCTTCACCCGGCCGTTGGCGAACTGCACCGAGCCGCCCAGATTCGGCCGCACCAGCCAGTCCGGGCCGAAGCCGATCGCGGTCACGGCGTTCACCTGCCCTGCGGCATTGATGCCGGTATGCACCGCCGCGAGCGGCCCCGGCAGGGCCAGATCGGCATTGAGGGCGAACGGCACCGACAGCGCCAGCGCGGTCCCGCGATTGGTCACCGCGATGGGGCCGGTCCGCACGGCGGAAAGCGTTGTCGTGCAGTCGCCGATGCCGCATTTGAGCTTCTGGTTCTTCAGATCGGCAAAGCGCTGCGGCGTCTTCTCATTGACGAGACGCGAGAGGTCGCTGAGCGGAATGCTGAGCGTGGCGGCCACGGTCGAGACCGGCGGCGGCGGTGCGGCGGGCGGCGGCGTAAGGCTCGGCGGCGGGGCGCTGGTTTCGGAAACTCCGCCGCACCCGGCCAGCAACAAGACACTGCCCAGCACCGCGCACTTCCGTACCCACGTAATCACTGCCCGCACTCCCGAAAACGCGGGGAACCTAGGCGCCCATCGCGGCGGATACAATTACGCCGCGGCTGCACATCGTCGCGTTGCGATGAAATCGCAGACATCAAGCCCGCGCCCGCCGGGGGCCCAAGCAACCATTGCGCGTACCGCCCATTCTCCTCGGGACGCTGTTTTTTGGCGGTGCTGGCGCGCATCTGCAACATCTGGGCGGGTAGCGGGTTTGTACCGGTTTTAACCGAGGTGTAGATTGCGCCGCCGCACGACATCAGGGGGCGGGGGTCCATGACACGCGCAGCAGCCGCCTTCGTCGCGGCCTGGGTACTGCTGGCAATGCCGTGCGCACTCGGGGCGGAGCTTCCGCTCGACCGCTATACCGGTTATTACGAACTCGCGCCCAGTCTGGTGGCGACCATCAGCCGTGAAGACGATCACCTCGTCGTCCACCTCACGCGCCAGCCCAAGATCGATCTCGTCGCCCGGCCCGAGGGAGGTTACGCCCTCAAAGGCACCGCGGCGCACATCACCTTCACGGTCGGCGACAACAACGCCGTAACCGGCCTCGTCGTGCATCAGAACGGACGCGAAGCGCCTGCCCTGCGCATCGACGCGGCCACGGCGGCCCGGCTCGAGACTCCGATGCCGCAGGCGGCGCGCACCTGGCCGGTGCTGCGAGACACGGCGGTGCAGGTTCTCACCAATTCCGGCACCGATTATTGGCCGACCTTCTCGCCCGACGGCAATACCATCGTCTTTGCGCGCACGATGGATGAGAAGCATTGGGATCTCTACAAGATGGCCGTCTCGGGCGGCCCGGCCACGCCGCTGGCGCGCAGTCCGCTACCGGTTTCGGCAACGCGGCCCCGTTGGTCGCCGTCGGGCGATGCCATCGCCTTCACCGCTACCACCGCCGACGGCCACGACCAGATTTGGACGATCAAGTCCAACGGCACCGGCGCGAACATTCTGTTCGGCGACGGCGTCGCACTGCACCTGTTCTACCCCGATTGGAGTCCTGACGGGCAAAGCCTCATCATGCTGGACACCCAGGCGGACGTGATCCGGCGCGCCAATCTGGCAAACGGCAAGGTGGAAGCGATCACCGACCCGGCGAAGGTCCTGCCCGGCATGGCCAGCATTTCGCCCGATGGCCATCAGATCGTGTTGGCGGGACAGAAAGCGACCGGCGGGCAGTACTATCAGGAGAGCAATTCGCTCTGGATTTTGTCCGGCGGAGCGCTGCGTCCGCTCGAACGCGAGCCGCTGTCGGGACGCGCGCCGGTATGGTCGCCGGACGGCCGCTGGATTGCCTTCGAATCCGATCGCGGCAGTCCGGACGGGCGCTACGCCATATTCCTGATCCGCCCCGACGGCACCGGCCTCGTGCAGGTCACCGACTATCTCTTCAATGCCAATCATCCGGTGTTCGCGAACGACATGCGCCGGCTGGTGGCGACCGTCGGCACCGGCGAAAACACCCGCATCGCCGTGATCGAACTCCCCGAACTGCCGAAATAGGCCCCTCCTGTCATCCCGGACGCGCCCTCGGCGATTTTGAGATCTGGCACTGGGGCGCGATCCGGGACCCACTCCGAAATCTGGATTGTGTCTGAGTAGGTCCCGGCTCTGCGCGCCCCACCGCACTTCGTGCTGCGGAGCGCTTGGCCGGGATGACATTTCAGTGAATCTCCCCTTCTTGCCCACCCCACCCGAAGGTGATATCACTTTGGTATCGTCATGATCTCAGAGGGCAGTTCCATGGCAGACGCAATCCAAAGATCCGTCGAGAAGCGCGGCGGCGGTAGCAACGGCTGGCCGCTGGTTCTGACGGTCCTCGCACTGCTTGCGATCTCGATTGCACTCTTCGCGGCCCAGACCCCGCTCGGGGCCGTGACGCTCGTCGCGGGTGTCCTGGTGGCGGCGGGTTTCTACACCCTGCAGCCGAATACCGCCGCGGTGCTCACCTTGTTCGGCAAGTATCTGTCGACGGACCGCAGCCAGGGGCTGCGCTGGGTGCCGTTCTGGATCGGCCGCAAGATCGTCTCGGTGCGCGCCCGCAACGTCACCTGCGAAAAGCTCAAGGTGAACGACAACCGCGGCAACCCGATCGAGATCGCCGCCAATGTCGTCTGGCGGGTGGACGATACCGCCCGCGCCGTGTTCGATGTCGACCGTTACACCGACTTCGCCAACATCCAGATCGAAACGGGCTTGCGCGTCGTGGCGTCGAAATTCTCCTACGATCACCCCGAAGGCGATCAGCCGACCTTGCGCGCCTCGGGCGATCACGTCGCCGAGATTTTGCGCGCCGAACTGCAGGAGCGCGTCGGCGTTGCCGGTCTCACCATCGACGATGCCCGCATCTCCCACCTTGCTTATGCGCCCGAAATCGCCGGCGCGATGCTGCGTCGCCAGCAGGCCCAGGCCATTCTCGAAGCCCGCAAGCTGATCGTAGAAGGCGCCGTCGGCATGGTGGAACTGGCGCTGACCCAGCTCAGCGAACGCCATGTCGTCGAACTCGACGACGAACGCAAGGCGACGATGGTGTCCAATCTGATGGTCGTGCTCTGCTCCGATCACGACGCCCAGCCCGTGCTCAACACCGGAACGCTGTACGGTTGAATGGCGATCGGTGAAGACAAGCGGGCGTTTGCCCTCCGGGTTCGCGCCGAAGTTTTGGCGGCGGTGGAAAAGCTCGCCGCCGCCGACCTTCGCAGCGTCAACGCCGAGATCGAGGTGCTGCTGCGCGAAGCGCTGGCCCGCCGCGGCGTCACGCTCGACGGGCGGCCGAAGAAATAACGCGCGCTACGCGGCACGCTCGTCAGCCGGTTCTTTCCACACGAACAGCAGAACTGCAGCAGCAAACGCAAGAAGCTTCGAGATCACGTTGACGGCCCACGGCCCCGGCTCGACCGGATAGGCAAATCCGAATGCCGCCGCCCACACGCCCCACACTGCGAACATGCCCGCCAGCGCGAACAAGGCGCCGCGCGTGATGCGCATCGCGGGCGACATCGCCAGCAATGCGATGGTCGAAATTTCCCACAGGAACAACGGGCAGAAATACAGCATGCGATAAAGGCCCGGATCGGGCGGCACCGGCGGAAAAACACGCGCCATGATGATCACATCGAACGGCAGCTCGAACAGCATCACCGCCCCGGCGGCGCCGAAAAATCCGCTATACCATGCTGTTTTGCCGCCATGCTTGCGCGTCAGCCAGGCGATGACGAACAACGCTACCCAGGCATAATAGATGGTCCCGATCTCGGGCTTCTTCTGCTCGAAGACGATGTGAAGCTCCTGAAGCTGAATGCCGTAGGCCCTGAGCGCGACGTACAGCATCAGCATCGACAACAGCCACAGCAGGAACACCATGCTGCCGATCGCCCCTCCCGGCCGCTTGAGCGCAATCGGCCGTTTCAGCCGTGCACCAAGGCCCGCGAACAAAACCGCCACCGCGGCCAGAATGACCGCGAGCGTAATCGCTTCGCTGCCGTGATAAGCAAGCCAGGCGCCATACGGCTCGGCCGGCGAATAGGTGTGCATGAAGCCCCCCACGACGATGCACCCGTTTGGATAGCACGACGCCGCCAAGAGCAGAACCGTATCGGCGCGATAGAGAGCGCTTTCAGGAAACGTGGGGCCGGTTTTCCGTCCGAAAGCGCGACAATCAATGAATCTACGACACCTTGTCGAACAGCGGATCGATGGCGCGGCTGAGGAGCGGCTCCAGCTTCTTGGCGCCGTAATCGCTCAAGTGATGCTCGTCGCGATAAAGCGGGATGCCGTTGTTGCGTACGGCGCAGCGGCCCGACGCGCAGAGATAGTCGTGCGGATAAACTGCGAACACGCCGTCCTGCGCCGCCGCTTTCTGGAACACCGGCAGCACCGCCTTTTCGCGGTCGTAGAATTTCTCCGCCGGCGGCGACACCACCACATTCTCGCGATGCTGCTCGACCAGCTTGGCCAGGACTTGCGGCACGGTGAATCCGATCTCCGGCACCGGCCCGACCAGCAGCACCTGCTTGCCGCCCGCACGCAGCGCCGCGACGGTGCGTTCGAGCCCGCGCGCGAAGATCGCGGCGTTGTCTTCCGGCTTGGTGGCGCGGCCCAGGTCGTCGCTGATGGCGACGAAGCCGTTGCCTTCGATGCCGTAGGCCGTGCCCGCCGCCGCCTTGCCCCAGCGCGCTTCGAGAATGACGGTGGTGATTTCCTTGTGCCGCAAGATCATCGCCAGCACGCGGTCGTTGAAAGCACGGCACTTGGGAGCATTGGAAAGATTGACGCCGACCAGCGGCGCGCACGACGGCGCCCCCGCGAAAAGACCGCGGCGCTTGTGTTTGCGGGCGATGTCGGCGACGGCGGGAAGGATCGCTTCGGCATGGCTGTCGCCCCACAACACGAAACTCGCCGGCTGCCCTTCGGCGCCGATACCGCACAGCCGCGCCACCGAGACGTCATTGGGCGCGACGCCGAAACATTTCGCTTCCGTCGGTCGCGGCGCCAGCTCCTGTTCCATGATGGCGACGATCTTGGGATCGAACCGGTTGGGCAGCCCGCCGGTCGTGATCGTCACCACGGCGAACAAACAGGCGCAAACCATCGCCGCTCCCGCGAGCGCGAACAGCGGCTTGCGCGCGACGGCCGTGCGATTGCGGAACGGTTGCTCGACAAAACGCCACGACAGCACCGATGCCGCGACCGTCACCGCCGCGCACACCACGACCTGCCATGGCTTTAGCACGCCCAGCCATTGCCGCGCCAACACGATCACCGGCCAGTGCCAGAGATACAGCGAATACGAAATCAGTCCGGCGAACACGACCGGCCGCCACGCCAGCGCGCGCGACACGGCATTGTCCGGCCCCGCCGCGATCACCAGCGCCGCGCCGACGCACGGCAGCAGCGCCGCCCCCCCCGGAAACGTCCCGCCTTTCGGCAGCAACACGCCGGCGGCGAGGATCATCGCCAATCCCAGCAACGATGCCGCTCCGGCCCAACGCTGCGGCGCGCGCCATGCCGCAACCGCCAGCACCGCGCCGATCACGAATTCCCAGAACCGGTACGGCGCCAGATAGAACGCCGCGGTCGGCGTCGCATGCACCGCCCACACCGACGCCGCGAACGACACCAATGCCATCGCGCCGAGCGCCGCCAGCCGCCACCGCACCGCCCATTGGCGGATCGCGAACAGCACCAGCGGGAAGACGAGATAAAACTGTTCCTCCACCGCCAGCGACCAGGTGTGCAAAAGCGGCTTCGAACTCGCCGCCGTGTCCCAATAGCCCGCCGTGTTGAAGAAGAAGATGTTCGACCAGAACAGCGCCGCCGCGCCTGCGCTCTTTCCGAAGCGTTCGTAATCGGGCGGATAGAGCAGCAGTGCCGCGACCGCCGCCGTCACCGCCAGCACCGCGAACAGCGCCGGGAAAATCCGCCGCACCCGCCGTTCGTAGAACGCCACCAGACTGAACTGCCCCGCCGACAACTCGCGGTCGATGATGCCGCCGATCAGGAACCCGGAGATGACGAAGAACACATCGACGCCGACGAAGCCGCCGGAAAATCCGGGCACGCCGAAGTGGAACAGGATGACAAGCCCCACCGCTACGGCGCGCAGGGCATCGATATCGTCGCGATGGGTGGGGCGGGCCATAGAACTCGGAACGTACTCGGGATTTACGCGGGCACCTGCCCAACTCTCAGGCCGTCGTTAGTGTTCCTTTGTGCCGGAAATGGGGCATGGACGCGGGGCTTCGTTCCCTATATGTTCGCGCGCGCAAGATTCCCCGCATATCGGGGTTGCAGCGGAGGCCCTCCCTCTGCTTGGAAAGACGCCCGAGATAGGTCCGGGCTGTTGGGTCTGTAGGAAGAATGCTGAAAAACATCGTCATTCGCGGCGCGCGCGAGCACAACCTGAAAAACGTCGACGTCGAAATCCCGCGCGACAAGCTGACCGTGATGACGGGGCTGTCGGGCTCGGGCAAGTCCTCGCTCGCCTTCGACACCATCTACGCCGAGGGCCAGCGCCGCTATGTGGAATCCTTATCGGCCTATGCCCGCCAGTTCCTCGAGCTGATGCAGAAGCCGGACGTCGATCACATCGAAGGCCTGTCGCCGGCCATCTCCATAGAGCAGAAGACCACCTCGAAGAACCCACGGTCCACCGTCGGCACCGTCACCGAGATCTACGACTATCTGCGCCTGCTCTACGCGCGCGTCGGCGTGCCCTATTCGCCCGCCACCGGCCTGCCGATCGAAAGCCAGACCGTCAGCCAGATGGCCGACCGCATTCTGGCGCTGCCGGCCGGCACGCGGCTGTTCCTCAACGCGCCGATCGTGCGCGGCCGCAAGGGCGAGTACCGCAAGGAATTCGCCGAGCTGCAGAAGAAGGGCTTCCAGCGCGCCAAGGTCGACGGCAAGTACTACGACATCGCCTCGGTCCCCGCGCTCGACAAGAAGCTGAAGCACGACATCGAAGTCGTGGTCGACCGTCTGGTGGTCAAGCCCGACATCGGCAACCGCCTGCCCGACTCCATCGAAACCGCGCTCGGCCTGTCCGACGGTCTCGTCATCGCCGAATTCGCCGACGAGAAAGTCGACGGCAAGCCGCGCCAGATGCTGATGTCGTCGAAATTCGCCTGCCCGGTGTCCGGCTTCACCATTCCGGAGATCGAGCCGCGGCTGTTCTCGTTCAACAACCCGCACGGCGCCTGTCCCAAGTGCGACGGCCTCGGCAACCAGCTTTATTTCGATCCCGCCCTGATCGTTCCCGATGCGAGCCTGACGCTGCGCACCGGCGCCCTGTCGCCGTGGCACAAATCGTCCTCGCCCTATTACCTGCAGACGCTGGAAGCGCTCGCCAAGCACTACAAATTCTCGCTGACGGTGCCGTGGGAAGAGCTGCCCAAGAAGGCGAAGGACGTCATCCTCTACGGCTCGGGCGAAGACGAGATCAAGTTCATCTACGACGACGGCATGCGCCGTTACGAGACCAAGAAGACCTTCGAAGGCGTCATTCCCAACATGGAGCGGCGCTACAAGGAGACCGACTCCTCGTGGATTCGCGAGGACATGGAGCGCTATCAGGACGCGGCGCCGTGCGATGCCTGCAACGGCTATCGCCTCAAGCCGGAAGCCCTCGCCGTGAAGATCGGCGGCCTGCACATCGGCGAAGTCTGCGAGAAATCGATCAAGGCGGCCGACATCTGGTTCCGCGATCTCGACAAGAGCCTCAACAAGCAGCAGAAGGAAATCGCCGCCCGCATCCTGAAGGAAATCCGCGAGCGCCTGCGCTTCCTCGTCAATGTCGGCCTCGAATATCTCACGCTGTCCCGCTCCTCCGGCACGCTGTCGGGCGGCGAAAGCCAGCGCATCCGGCTGGCCTCGCAAATCGGCTCCGGGCTGACCGGCGTTCTCTACGTGCTCGACGAGCCCAGCATCGGCCTGCATCAGCGCGACAACGTCAAGCTGCTCGAAGCGCTGCAAGGCCTGCGCGATCTCGGCAATACGGTCATCGTGGTGGAGCACGACGAGGAAGCGATCCGCACTGCCGATTACGTCATCGACATGGGTCCGGGCGCCGGCATTCACGGCGGCCACGTCATCGCCGAAGGCACGCCGGAAGACATCATGCGCAATCCGAACAGCCTGACCGGCAAGTATCTCGTCGGGCTGGAACAGATTCCGCTGCCGAAGAAGCGCCGCACCGCCACCCATAACCGCTGGCTGAAAGTGGTCGGCGCGCGCGGCAACAACCTGAAAAACGTCACCGCGGAAATCCCGGTCGGCACGCTGACCTGCATCACCGGCGTATCCGGCGGCGGCAAGTCGACGTTGACCATCGAGACGCTCTACAAGGCCGCGGCGCGCAAGCTCAATCAGGCGCGCGAACATCCGGCCGAGCACGACCGCATCGAGGGCCTCGAATTCCTCGACAAGGTGATCGACATCGACCAGAGCCCGATCGGCCGCACGCCGCGTTCCAATCCGGCGACCTACACCGGCGCCTTCACGCCGATCCGCGATTGGTACGCCGAATTGCCGGAAGCCAAGGCGCGCGGCTACGGTCCGGGGCGCTTCTCGTTCAACGTCAAAGGGGGGCGCTGCGAGGCGTGCCAGGGCGACGGCGTCATCAAGATCGAGATGCACTTCCTGCCCGACGTCTACGTGCAATGCGACGTCTGCCACGGCAAGCGCTACAACCGCGAAACCCTGGAAGTGAAGTATCGCGACAATTCCATCGCCGACGTGCTCGACATGACGGTGGAAGCCGGTGCCGAGCTGTTCAAGGCGGTACCGTCGATCCGCGAAAAGCTCGACACCCTCACCAATGTCGGCCTCGGCTATATCAGCATCGGTCAGGCCGCCACCACGCTGTCGGGCGGCGAAGCCCAGCGCGTCAAGCTGTCGAAGGAACTGTCGCGCCGCGCCACGGGACGCACGCTCTACATCCTCGACGAACCCACCACCGGCCTGCACTTCCACGACGTGAAGAAGCTGCTCGAAGTGCTGCAGGAGCTGGTCAACAACGGCAACACCGTCGTCGTGATCGAGCACAATCTGGAAGTCATCAAGACCGCCGATTGGATCATCGACCTCGGCCCCGAAGGCGGCGACGGCGGCGGCGAAATCGTCGCCCAAGGCACGCCCGAAGACGTGGTGAAGGTGGCGAAAAGCTACACCGGCCAATACCTCAAACCGCTCCTGAAAGGAGTCGCGCCGGGCAAGATCACCGCCAACGCGAAGAAAGTGAAAGCGGCGGGGTAAACACAACTGTCATCCCCGGCTGAGTAATGGGGACGATAGCGGTGTAGCGTCTGCACATTCCCCTTCTGTCATCCCCGGCTGAGCAAGCGGTCGATAGCGACAGCGTATTCGACCAGCGAGGGGAAGGGGACCCAGGTGGTCGAGCATTCGCGCCGCTAAAGAACCAGCACGACTACTCTCAACCACTTTTCCGTTGTCAGCACCTGGATCCCCTTCCCCTCCCCGGCTTAGCGCTTCGCGCGGCGCCGGGTCGGCCGGGGATGACAAATGGTGGTAATGCACACCTTTTCCGCTGCGCCAACTTACCTATCCACTTTGTATCGAACTATCGCCGCCGCCCGCCGCAGCCGCACTTCGGCACGCATTACAAATCCGTATCGGACGGAAGCTGCGGCGTTCGCGCGTGCAATCGAGGACTGCACGATAGGCGTCCGCCATGGATATGCTGCTTTGGTTGCGCGTACTGCTGATGCTCGAACCGGCCCTCATCAGGGCCTCGGCGATGCAGCTGTTGCGGCACACCCTGTGGCGCCAGCACTAACACCCCTTCGCCAATTCCTCGCAGCGGACGACGCCGCGTTCGAGCGCGGCGGCGATGTCGTCGCCTGCGGCAAGGCCGTTGAGCACGGCTTCGGTGATGCCGCCGGGCGTGGCGGCGTGGGTGAGATAGGTTTCCAGCGCCTTGCGCGTCACGCCTTTAGGGCAAACCTCCAGCGCCCAGTCGACAATGTCGGCATACCCGGCGAGATCGTGGCGGCGGCCGGCGGCATAGAGAGCGGCGCGATCGATCGGCCAGTCGTAGCCAAGGCACCACGCGGCCGCCATCGGCAGACAGGTACCGAGCGCGGTGAAGGCGGCGGTGGCGCTTTCCGACGCCAGCAGCGTCACGCGCAATCCGAGCGCCTGCAGTACCTGTTCGATCATCCCGTTCTCGGGATAGAGCGCCGCGATGCCGTTCTTCTTGGCCAGGCTCGCCGGATCGCTCATCATCGCGCGCACGGTGCCGGCGGGCAGGCGCTGCAACTCGATGCCGGCAAGAAACGACACCAGCAGCGCGTCGGGCCGCATCGTCAGACCGGCGATGGCGTCGACGTTTTGCGGCCGCACCAGATAGAATACCAGCTTCGCGCGTTCGAACAGCTCCGGCGCGCGCACCACGCGATCGCCGAGCCCCGCCGCCGTCAGCGCGGCCGTCGTGTTCGCCGAGCCGCCATGGCAAATCAGAAGCTGTTCGCGCGGCCAGCCCGCGTCCACGAGGGCGCGCGCCAATGCCCGTCCGAGATGCCCGGCGCCGAACAGGCCGAGCGGTGCTCCGTCGAGAAAATCCAAAGCCGGCTGAAACGACATGATGGGCACCCGCTGATAAGCGATCAGCAAGTAGGCGATGTGAACCCGCCAAGTCCAACCGGCATATCGGCGCAGCGGATGTCAGGTCTTCTCTGCCTCCGCGTGCGATGCCTTCCTTTTCTGCCCTCTACCTTCTCTTTTCTGCCCCCGCGCGTGAGGCGATTTCACCGTTTGGCACGTAGAGCGTGGAGGAAGTGATCCGAAGGATCGAAGGGGGCTTGCGATATCGTGCGCCCCCTTTTCTGCCCCACGCGGGCGCACCTTCCTCTTCTGCCTCGCGGGCACGGTCCCATCTTTTCTGCCCCACGCGGGCGTGAGGATTACTCAACCCGCACTAGGACCGCGGGGGGAAGTGCCCGTTAAGGCGCGGAGCGCAAAAGGGCAAAGGGGGGGGCCAACTCGCGCAAGAACAATCCCCCCTTTGCTTCGCTGCGCTCAGCACTTCCACCGCGGTCTTAGTGCCAACGCCAAAAGCTCGTTCGCCCGCGTGGGGCAGAAAAGAATGCGTGGTGCAGAAATGAACAGTGCGATCTCTCCACGTATCTTTTCTGCCCCCACGCGCGAAGCGATCTATGTGTCGGCACGTAGAGCGTGGGGGAAGTGTCCGGCGAAGCGGACAAAGGGGGCTCCAGCACTTTCGCAGGCAAGCCCCCTTCGATCCTTCGGATCACTTCCCCCACGGTCTGAGCGGTGGTGAAAAACACCGGGTCGCCCGCGGGGGCAGATGCGCGTTCACCAATTCATCATTGTGACGCGTTTCATTCGTCCATCTTCCGGAAATTATTGCGGCTGCGTCGCGCAACTAGGTGCAGAAAAATAGTTTTCCTCACGTCTTGAACTGTTGGCACCGCATACCCACATCGAACTGCGGTGTTTGACAATGGAGGACGATCTTCGGCCGATAAGCGCGACCGGAAAAGTGGGAAAACGGTTTCCGATCCGTCGCGTGGCCTAAACTATCTGCGCAAATACAGGAGTATCGCGCCCGCACGCGCTGCTGAAACATGGCCTCCGCGAGGATGCGTAAGACCGAATAAGTCCGCTATGGTGGCATCGGCCGCATCGCAAGGCGGCAGGCTTGGTTAAGCACTCCGTAGAAAGAGATCAATGCGCCTGTCGATCGCCGCCTGAAAACGGCCTCCGGAGGCGGCGGCGGGCTCGAGGCTGAAGGCGGAATCGCTCGATTCCGCCTTTGGTATATATAGAGAGATGAACTACCCAGCCATCCGGCTTTTCAGCCACAACAGCGCGATCAGCGTTTTGCTGTCGACGATCTCGCCGCGATCGATCATGGCGAAGGCTTCGGCGTACGGCACTTCGAGCACTTCGATATCCTCACCCTCTTCCGCGAGGCCGCCGCCCTTGGCCACCGGCTCGGCGGTCGTTTCGCCGTAGAACAGCGCGATGCGTTCGGAGCAGATGCCCGGCGTCGTATAGAAGGTGGTGATCGGCGTGATGGAACGCACTTCGTAGCCGGCCTCTTCCACCGCTTCGCGGCGGACCGCTTGTTCGGCGGTTTCGCCGGCATCGATCAAGCCGGCCACGATCTCGGTCAGCCAGCCGCCGCCGTGTTCGACCGAGGCATAGCGGAACTGGCGCACCAGAATGACGGTGCCGTGCGCTTTGTTGTCGAGCAGCAACGCCGCCGCCAGATCGCGCTTCAGGCTGAGCCGCTTGACCGGCGGGCTCATGCCGCCGGCCTTCAGTTCGAACGACACATCCACGTCTTCGACATGGAAGAAACCATCGAGCAGAACACGGCGCCCGAGGACCTGAACCTTCGGCATGCCTACAGTCCTGCCGGCAACGGTGCGAATTCGTTTACGGCCAGCGCTCGCGGCGTGAAGCGCGCGTTGAGCACCGCGCCGTGGAACGGCGTCGCCTTGTTGATGCGCATGCCGATGGAGGTGCGGCCCGCCCCTTGCGGCGTGTAGACGAGTTCGGCTTCCGCCTGCAGCACGCCGTTGACATAGGAGCGGTAGATCTTGCCGTCGAAGGTCTGCTGCACCGCGTACCAGCGGCCGAGCGGGAACGTCTTTTCCGGCACCACCAGCGTCTTGTTGTAGCCGGGGCCGGTGGTGAAGGCGTCGAGATACCAGCCGTTTTCGACCACGCGGATTTCGAACAGGGTGCGCGGGCTCTGCGCGTCGCCGTTGACCGCATCGGCTTCGGCGAGGTGCAGCCAGCGCTGCTCGAAGGCGCCGCCGTCGGGACGGAACACCGCTTCGATGGTGAACTGGTCGGCGCCCGCCAGCGGATGATTGCCGACATAGATCACGTCGCTCGCACCGTCGAACAGCGCCGCCTTGCCGGCCGGCGTGTCGATCAGTTTGGGAGCACCTTCCACGGTGGTGGTGTGGCCGCCGATGCCGGAGAGCCGGTCGAATGTCCAGACGATACTCATGAGAAAACCCTGCTTGTGAGGCCCGCGCCGAATCGCGCGGGCGCTATGGTACCGCTATTTCAGCCCGTCGGGCATGGCCAGGAATTTTTCCGGCGGCAGCGCCTGCGGCGTGAACCGGGCCTCGAACAGGGAGCCCCGGAAATAATCGATGCGGTTGAGGCGGGCGCCCAGCGCGGAGCGGCCCTCGCCTTGCGGTTTGAACGGGATTGCGGCCTCGGCCTGCTGCACGCCGTCGACATAGGAGCGGAAGGTCGTGCCGTCATAGCGCATCGCGACGCGATACCACTGCCCGAGCGGATGCAACTTGTCCGGCGCCATCAAAGCCTGCCGGTAGCCAGCGCCGGTGGTGAAGGCGTCGAGATACCAGTCGTTGCCGACCACGCGGATTTCGAACAGGAAGCGTGTTCCGGTTTCCTGTCCGGTATTGGGGTCGACTTCGGCGAGGTGCATCCAGCGCTGCGCGAACGGACCACCTTCGGGCCGGAAGATGGCTTCGGCCGTAAACGTCGCCGCCCCCGCCAGCGGGTGCCGGTCGACGATAAGAATATCCTCGATGCCATCGAATGTAACCGCTGGACCGGCGCCGGTGGCAATGATCCGAGGAGCGCCTTCGCAATGAGCCGCAACGCCGCCGATACTATCGAGGCGGTCGAAGCGCCACGATGTGGCCTCCGGTACTGTGCTGCATCCGGCGAGAAAGAGCACGGCAAACAGGAGGAAGATGCGCATGGCGCGATGTCCGGAGTCGGTCCTGATCCTTTGATAGCACGTTCGCATGTCTCCTGCTGCGGCGGCTTGGCACATACTGGTTTTGTCGTATTCGAAAATATACGCATGAAGAATACATCTTTTCTGGTTCTCGAAGGACGGGAAGATGTTTCGCAATCGGAATGACTTGGTTTTGGTAGGCGGCGTGATCGCGGTGGCGATCGTGCTGGGATTTGCCTGGTTCACGTCGGAAGCGGCAACCGCCGTATTGGCCACGGGTCAGACGGCGGCTCCCCCAAGACCTTCGTCACCCGCCGACTACACCGCACCGCCGCTCTCCGGCACGACCGCGACGCCGGCCCCGAAGGCGGGAACCGCGGTCGACATCGTTCGCGACCCCACCGACCTGCCCGCGCCGATCGGTACGCGGGGACCGCGCCGCATCACCGTCGATCTCGTCACCGAAGAGGTGACCGGCACGCTCGCAAACGGCACGACGTTCCCCTACTGGACTTTCAACGGCAAAGTGCCGGGCCCGTTCATCCGGGTGCGCGTCGGCGATCTCGTCACGGTTAAGCTCAAGAACGATGTCGCATCGATGATGATGCACAATGTCGATTTGCATGCCGTGATGGGTCCCGGCGGCGGCGCGCAAGCGACCCAGGCTGGCCCCGGCGAGACCAAAACCTTCACCTTCAAGGCGACCACGCCCGGACTTTATGTCTATCATTGCGCGACGATGCCTCACGCCGAACACATCGCCAACGGCATGTACGGCATGATCCTGGTCGAACCGGACGGCGGCCTTTCCAAGGTCGATCGCGAATACTATGTGATGCAAGGCGAGATCTATACCGACGAGCCATTCGGAACGCAGGGGCCGGTCGGAGATTCCTACGCCAAGATCGTTGCCGAAACGCCGGACTATTTCGTCTTCAATGGCGCCGTCGGCGCCCTCAGCGAACAGAAGCCGCTGAAGTCCAAAGTCAGTGAGACGGTACGGATATTCTTCGGCGACGCCGGTCCCAACAAAGACTCCGCCTTCCACGCCATCGGCCAGATCTTCGATAAGGTCTATCCGCTGGCCGATCTATCGGACGCGCCGATGCATGGGGTACAGACCATTCTGGTGCCGCCGGGTGGCGCGGCCGTGGTCGAGATGAAGACGCTGGTACCGGGCAGGTTCACCCTGGTCGACCATGCCATCGCACGGGTCGAAAAGGGTCTCGCCGGCACGCTGATCGTGTCGGGCCCGAAGAACGAGGAGATCTTCAAGGCTGCCGACACCGCCGCGATGCCGGCAATGGAGCACTAAGCCTTGGCGCCGGTCAGTGCTTTGTAAGCAAAGGCCGGCGCGGCGAACCAGAGCCCGTAGATGAAGGGCGCCAGAATGAAGTTGAGGCCTTCGAGCCACGGCAACCGCGCCGCCGTCTGGCGGACGATATCGGCTTCGTAGCGCTGGCGGGCGACCGCGTCCCCGATGAGATCGAGATGCGGATTGAAGCTGTCGGGACCAAGAATCATCCCGTACAGCAGCAGATACACCAGCATCACCGGCACGCTGACCGCCAGCATGACAATCACCATGCGCCCGACATTACCCTTGAGCAGGGACCAACTCCGCTCCAGCCCGATACCGCCTTCGAGCACCACACCGGGCAGCGCCAGCGTGCCCAGCCGCGCGAAGAGATAGATCAGAACCGGCGAAAGCACGATGGCGATCAGGGCCGCCATGCCGAGGGTCTTCTCGGCCGCGGCCAGTCCACCGGCCGGAACCGCGCCTGCCAGCGTACTGCCGGCAATCATGCAAAGGACGACGACGAGCATCACCAGAGCAACCAGGGCCAGCATGGTTCCGACGTAGCGGAACTCGGCCCCGCCGAGCGAGAAGCGCAGCCATTGCGGCCGATCCAGCGGCTTCAGGACTTCGCGGCAGATGGCAACCGCGATGATCGCCTTCAGCAGCAGCGCAAAGAACACATACCCCACCTGGCCGGCCAGGACGGGCGCAAGCTGAGAGGCATCGCCCGACGCCATCGCCGCCCCGCGCGCCGCCAGCATCGTGCCGTTGACGAAATAATCGATCACCGTCAGCACGATGATCGGCAGCCAGATCGCACCGGTGACCTTTTCGAGTTCTACGAACGCGAACCGGTACGCCGATGCGACGGTCTCGCCCACGGGAATTTTCGTCATACACTATCCTTTGCACTGGCGCCGGCCGCCTTATAAGCGGTCGGCCCCACCTTTCAAACCGTTTCGTCCGCAGCGACGACCTGATAGGCCTTCCCTATGGCGCCGAGCAGCGTCCCGGTGATCACCAGTGCACCGATCAGATGAATAACCAGCATGACGGGCAGGACCGGCAGCAGCGCCTTAAGGAACGTTCCGGCCATCTCCGGATCGGGTTGACTGCTGAACTTCTCCATGACCGGGAACAGCGCCGGCATTACCGAGAATTCGCTGATAATGCCAGTCACGAAGCAGATCGGAACGACAATCGCCAAAAGGACAACCAGGGCGCGCCCCACATTGCCCGCTCCCAACGACCACGCCCGCCGAAAACCGATCCGGTTCTCGGCGACGATCACCGCCGGCAGAAAGAAGAACAGCCGGATGCCGATATAAATGAGCGCCACGATCCACGCGATCACCTGCAGGACATCGAACAAAATCACCAGTCCCAGTGCGATGTTCGGAATCGCGGATACGGCGAAATGCAGCGCCACGCCGGCCACGATTTCTACCAACGCCACCGCGCCCATGACGATACCAGCCAGAACGGCTGCGCCGGCCATCCGCCATACCCGTCCGCCGAGCGAGAAATAGAACAGCGTCAGCCCCGTGCGGTTGCCGAGGACGCGTTCGAGAATGCCGACCCGCATCATGGAAACCGTGACAAGTCCGACGAAACCGATCATCGGCGTTGCCGTCATGAACACCGACAGTCGCGTCTCCGCAAAAGTCTCAAAATCCATAGGCCCGTTGAAAGGCGTGAACAGCCATTCATGCGGCACAACAGTGGCGATCACCGCGGCCGCGACGCCTGCGAAAATCAGTGCCGGAAACCAGACGATCCCGATGATCGAGATGATATTGCGGAAAAAGAATCCATAAGCGGCGTCAATCGTCGCCGCACGCGCGATCTTCCTCATGGCAGATGCCCCTCCAACCCCGCATCAGCCTACTCCGCCCTTACCGCCGCGACAATCGCTGCCCCAGATGACAGGGGCAGTCCCGGCGACTAGAGTCGGCGCCGCTTCGGGAGGCGCCATGGCGTTTGATGCATACGAACGTTACGACGGGCTGGGCTTGGCTAGGCTGGTGGCGGCTGGCGAGATTAGCGCCGCCGAGTTGCTCGAATGCGCTATCACACGCGCCGAGAAGGTTAATCCGGCCCTCAACGCCATTATCTACCGGGATTACGAGCGCGCACGGGAGGCCGCCAAGCAGCCGTCGCCCGGTCCGTTCTCCGGTGTGCCGTTTCTTCTGAAAGATATCTCGCTGCAATGCGCCGGCACGCCGACGCGCCAAGGTTCGCGCCTTTTTCCCGACATTCCGGCCGACCACGATACCCATCTGATGGCGCGGTTCCGCCGCGCCGGGTTGATCCCGTTCGCCAAAACCAACGTGCCGGAGTTCGGGCTGGTACCGACCACCGAAGGCAGGCTGTACGGCCCTGCGCATAATCCGTGGGATCTGACGCGTTCGCCGGGCGGATCGTCGGGCGGATCGGCAGCAGCAGTGGCGGCGGGCGTGGTGCCGCTGGCGCATGCCAATGACGGCGGCGGATCGATCCGGATTCCGGCTTCGTGCTGCGGCCTTGTCGGATTGAAACCGACGCGTGGGCGGGTGTCTTCCGGTCCCGACATGCCCGACAGCGTCGATGGACTAGCGATCGAACTGGTGGTGTCACGGTCTGTGCGTGATACGGCAGCAGCACTCGATGCGGCATCCGGCAGCGAACTGGGCGATCCCTACAGCCCTCCGCCCGCGCCTGCTTGTTACAGCCATGCCGTCGAGGAGGCGCCGCGCGCCTTACGCATTGCTTTCACCACCACACGCCTCGACGGCACCAAGGTTCATCCCGATTGTATCGCTGCAGTGGAGCATGCCGCCAAACTGTGCCGCGATCTCGGTCACGAAATCGAGGAAGCGTCCCCGCAAGTACCGGTGGCGCTGTTCGAGCCCGCTTTCACCGATGTGTGGTGTAGCCACCTCGCATCGGCGGTTGACTATCTCGTCCGCACCACCGGCCGGACGCCCGGTCCGGATAATCTCGAGCCGCTGACGCTCGCCTATTACGAACGCGGCAAGGCAGTCGCGGCCTCGCGCTACATCCAGTCGAAAATCATCCTTGGCCGCATCAGCCGCGGCATCGCGCATTTCCACCAGCATTACGATCTCTGGCTAACGCCGACCTTGGGTGAACCGCCGTGGAAACTCGGCCGGTTCGATCCCGACCGCACCGATCTCGCCGCAGTAATGGCGGAATTCGCTGCCTATGTCCCATTCACGCCCTTGCAGAACGTCACCGGCCAGCCGGCAATCAATCTGCCGTTGTTCTGGAATGCCGACAACATGCCTATCGGCGTGCAGTTTGTAGGAGCTTTCGGCGACGAGCTGAGTTTGCTACAGCTCGCGACCCAACTCGAACGCGCCGCGCCGTGGGCGGAGCGATACAAGGCGATCCATATTCCATGACCGGCATCATACACGTTATCGGCGGCGGCTTGGCAGGCAGCGAAGCGGCATGGCAGGCGGCGAGCGCCGGAGCGCACGTCGTCGTGCACGAAATGCGGCCCGTACGCACCACGGATGCCCATTCCACCGACGGATTTGCGGAACTCGTTTGTTCCAACTCGCTGCGTTCCGACGACTATGAGAATAACGCCGTCGGCCTGTTGCACGAAGAAATGCGCCGCGCCGGATCGCTGATCCTCAAGTGCGCCGACGCCCATCGCCTGCCAGCAGGCGGCGCGCTTGCGGTCGACCGGCATGGTTTTTCGGGTGCCGTCACGCAGGCGTTGACCGAGCATCCGAATATCGAAATCGCGCGCGAAGAAATCGCCGAACCGCCCGCCGCCTGGGACAATGTGGTGGTGGCCACCGGCCCGCTCACCTCGCCCGCACTGGCCGATTTCGTCCGCACGCTGACCGATGCGGAGTCGCTCAGCTTTTTCGACGCTATCGCCCCCATCGTCCATCACGACAGCATCGATATGGACGTTGCCTGGATGCAGTCGCGCTACGACAAAGGCGACGGCAAGGACTACATCAACTGCCCGCTCGATCGCGACCAGTATGAAGCCTTCATTGCCGCCCTGCTGGCCGGCGAAAAGACCGAATTCAAGGAGTGGGAAAAGTCGACACCATATTTCGAAGGCTGTCTTCCCATCGAAGTGATGGCCGGCCGCGGCGCCGATACGCTGCGTTACGGCCCGATGAAGCCGGTGGGCCTGCGCGATCCGCGGTTCGAGAAACGGCCGTATGCCGTGGTGCAGCTGCGGCAGGACAATGCACTCGGAAACTTGTGGAACATGGTCGGCTTCCAGACCAAGCTGAAGCATGCCGAACAGGTGCGCATTTTCCGCATGATCCCTGGCCTCGAGAATGCGCAGTTTGCGCGCCTCGGCGGACTGCATCGCAATACGTTCCTCAACTCGCCGCGCCTGCTCGATCCGGAACTTCGTTTGAAGGTACGTCCGTCGTTGCGCTTCGCCGGGCAGGTCACGGGCGTCGAAGGCTATGTCGAGAGCGCCGCCATCGGATTGCTCGCGGGCCGCTTCGCTGCGGGAAAAACCACGCCGCCGCCGATCACGACAGCACTCGGCGCGCTGCTCGCCCACATCACCGTCGGCGCCGAAGCCGAGACCTTCCAGCCGATGAACGTCAATTTCGGTCTTTTCCCGGCCATGCCGCCGGGCCCGCGCGGTCGCGACCGCAAGAAAGCGATGAGCGCCAGGGCGCTGACCGATCTGGCGGGATGGCTAAATCCGCCCGCGTAACGCAGCACCAAGGTACGCGATCTGCTTGCGCCACAGCGGCGGATCGGAGCGTTTGAGATAGAGCGGCGCCAGCGCAGCGGGCAGTACGGCCGGCAGAAGCGGTCGCGGTATCCGGATCCGCCGGGCCCGCGCGAAATGGTCTTTCGCCAGCATATCGGTGTCGATAGCCGCAAAGGCGCCGTCGTGACGTCCGGCCAAGGCATAGGCGATGGCTGCATCACGCACCTCCGCCTCGCCACCCAAAACGCGCGCCATCAGCCGCATCAGCGAGCCGACCGTGGCGTCGGCATGCGCCTCGGCACCGGTGGCATCGGTGAAGCTCTCGCTACGGGCCACGATCATCGCTTCGAACAACCCATCGGGAAGATCATACGCCTTCAACGTTTCCGCCAACGCCCGCGCCACGGCGTGGTCACGAGGCTTGCCGGCGCGCGCCCGTTCGATGGTCTCCCGCCACCAGGTCAGGCGGATTTCCTTGAGCATCGGCTCACGCGGCGCCGAGGCGGCATGCGCGATTTCGTAGTAGAGCGCCGCCAGCGCATAGAGATGCGGCCGCTTATCCTCGGGTGCGAACAGGACAGCAAAAAAGCGGTCCGGATCGTGCGTCCGGACCGCTTGTTCGCATTCGTAAAAAGCGTCGATCAAATGATCAGCTTCTTCGGCTTACGGAAGTTGAGGTAGGCGATGATGATGAGGCGCGCCACCACAACCGAGGTGAAGAACGAGGTCAGAATGCCGACGCCGAGGGTCACCGCAAAACCGCGCACCGGACCGGAGCCGAGTTCGAACAGGATCAACGCCGCGATCAAGTGAGTCATGTTGGCGTCGATGATGGTGGCGATAGCTCGTCGCTCGCCGGTATCGACAGAACCCAGCATACTTCGGCCGTTGCGATGCTCCTCGCGCATGCGCTCGAAGATCAGCACGTTGGCGTCGACCGCCATGCCCAGCGTCAAGACGATACCGGCGATGCCGGGCAGCGTCAGGGTGGCGCCGAACAGCGTCATCGCCGCCATCAGCAGGATCAGGTTGGTTCCCATCGCGATGTCGGCGAAGAGACCGAACAGGCCGTAGCGCAGGATCATGAAGATCGCGACCAGACCGAGGCCCGCGATGGTGGCGATCTTGCCGCTTTCGATGGAGTCCTTGCCAAGCTCGGGACCGACGGTGCGCTGATCAATCGGGTTCAGCGGGGCCGGCAGAGCGCCGGCGCGCAGCAGAACGGCGAGGTCATTGGCGGTCTGGATCGAGTAGCTGCCTTCGATCTGGCCGGAGCCGCCGATGATCGGCTCGCGGATGACGGGCGCAGTGAGCACCTTCTTGTCGAGCACGATGGCGAACGGCTTGCCGACGTTCTCCTTGGTGATCTCGGCGAATTCCTTGGCGCCGACGCTGTCGAAACGGAACGTCACCACGACGCCGCCGGTCTGCTGGTTGGTCGAATAGCCGGCATCCTTGAGGCGGTCGCCCGCGATCAAGACGCGCTTCTCGACCAGGATCGGAAGTTGCCGCTGGCTGCCCTTCTCGGTCGCCATTTCCAGCAGTTCCGAATTCGGCGGAATGCGGTGCTGGGTGATCGCCGCCATGGTGTCGTTGGTGGTGTCCACCATCTGGAACGTCATCTTGGCGGTGGTCTTGAGCAGCTCGATCAAATGCTTGGGATCGGCCAGACCCGGCACCTGCACGACGATGCGATCTTCGCCCTGCTGCTCGATCGAGGGTTCCTTGGTGCCCAGTTCGTCGACGCGCTTGCGCACCACTTCGATCGAACGGCCCACCACGTCCTTCTTGAGCTGCTTCTTGTAAGCTTCGCTCATCTTGAGGACGGCGGTGTTGTCGCCGGTTTCGCTGATGTCGTACTGCTTGGTTCCGATCAACGCCGCGCCGGTAACCGCCGGGTTGAGGTCCTTGATGGCCTTGAGCGCGTTCGGGTAATCGGCCGCATTGAGAATGCGCACGCCGATCGAGCCTTCCGGCCGCTTGAACTCGTAGGCGATATGCTGCTTGCGCAGCGCCCGGCGGATGTCGCCGACCGTCGAGTCGAGCTGGTCTTTCATCACCTGATCGAGCTGCACTTCGAGCAGCACGTAGGAACCGCCCTGCAGGTCGAGGCCGAGCGACGCCGTGTTTTTCGGCATCCAGCTCGGCAGGCTATTGCGCACGTTTTCCGGCAGCGCATTGGGCAGCGCGATGGCAATCCCGAAGATCAGGACGAGCCCAACGACGATACGGACCCAGGCAGAGACCTGCAGCATGATATGATCCTGAACTTACTTGTCGGCCTTGGCTTCGACCGGCTGGTTTTTGGCGCGGACTTCGCCCACGGCCGCCCGGAGCACCTTTACGGTCACGCCCTCGGCGATCTCGACCGAAAGTTCGGTGTCTTCCTTGGCGGGAGCCTTGGCGATCTTGCCGACGATGCCCGAATTCAACACCACGGTATCGCCACGGCGAATGCCTTCGACCGCCGCGCGCAGCTTCTTCTGCTGTTGCGCTTGCGGACGCCAGACGAGGAAGTAAAAGATCGCGGCAACGGCGATCAACATCGGGAAGGGCGAGGCGAGGAATTCTTGCATCGAAGGGTTCCGTAAGACTGCGCGGCGCGGACTATAGCGGTGTGTCCCACCTTTGCAACTCTGTAAAATCAAAGGATTAGCGACCAAATTACCGGTGATTCCGGCGAAACGGCTTATTCTTGCAGGGTCGGGACCTACCCGGATCAGAAAGTGGTGATGACAGCGATGAAACCCAACCGCTCCCCAAAGCGACGGAACGCCGCGCCCAAAACCTCCGCGACGGCGGATGCATTCGTGTGGGAGCCAGGACCGGGCAAGTTGCACCCCGTTCGCAAGGTCGCCCGCCTGCCGATCGGCCTGCTGAAGGGTGTCGAGGCCGCCCGCGACACGCTGATGGAAAACACCCGCCGGTTCGCCGATGGCCTGCCGGCCAACAACGCCCTGTTGTGGGGCGCCCGCGGCATGGGCAAGTCCTCGTTGGTCAAGGCAATCCATGGCGAGGTCAATGCGGGCCGCAGAGGCACCGGCCGGCTGGTGCTGATCGAAATCCACCGCGAGGACATTGCCACCCTGCCCCTCCTGCTGCGCAAGCTGCGCGACGACAAACGCCAGTTCCTGCTGTTCTGCGACGACCTGTCCTTCGACAAGGACGACACCAGCTACAAATCCCTGAAAGCGGCCCTCGAAGGCGGCATCGAGGGGCGGCCGGTCAATGTCCTGTTCTATGCCACCTCGAACCGGCGCCATCTGATGCCGCGCGAGATGATGGAAAACGAGCGCTCGACCGCCATCAACCCGCACGAGGCGATCGAGGAAAAGATCTCGCTGTCCGACCGCTTCGGCCTGTGGCTCGGCTTTCACAACTGCACCCAGGACGAATACCTCGCCATGGTGGAGGGTTACGCCGCCCATTTCGATCTTTCGATCGGCACCGAGGAACTGCACCGCAAGGCGCTCGCCTGGTCGGCAGGCCGAGGCGCCCGGTCCGGACGCGTGGCGTGGCAGTTCATCCAGGACCTCGCCGGCGAACTGGGGAAAAAGATCGCCTGACTGCCCGAATGCCGCCCCAAAGCTTTCGCACGATGCGGGTCCAACCTTAAGTTTCATCCGATGTCCCGCCCCGTCTCTCTCGTTGCCGCCCGCAGGGCGACCTTCGCCATATTCGTCGCCAACGGTTTCGGCTACGGCGCCTGGGCGACTGCCATTCCGTCCTTGAAGGCGATGCTGTCGCTTTCGGCGGCACAGTTGTCGTGGGCGCTGCTGGCGATGTCGATCGGCGGGGTGATCGCCATGCAGCCCGCTAGCCACATCGTCCAGAAGTTCGGCGGCACCGGACGGACGACATCGCGGATGGGCTATCTCTATGCGGCGGCGGTAGCCCTGCCGCTGCTGGCGCCGAATCTCGCGCTCCTGGTGATCGCCTGCGCCCTGGTCGGCGCCACCATCTGCCTGATGGACGTGGCGATGAACGCCCATGCAACGCGGATCGAGGCCGATTGGGGTTCGGCGATCAATTCGTCGTTCCATGCCGGCTTCAGTCTCGGCGGGCTTGTCGGCACCGGCTTCGGCGCCATGCTGCTGTCCTTGCATATGCCGACCCATTTCCTGCTGCTGCCCTCGGCCGCGATCGTGCTGGCGACGGTGGTCCTGGCCGCGCCGCATCTCGGCCCCGGCGACACCGAGAAGCGCGAACCGGGCCCGATCTTCCGTCTGCCCGAGCGCAGCATCGCGCTGCTCGCGGTGGTGCTGACGCTGTGCTTCATGAGCGAAGGCGCGATGGCAGACTGGAGCGGCATCTATCTCACAACCCTCGGCGAGACCCCGGCGCGCGCGGCGGCCGGCTATGCCTCCTTCTCTGCCGTGATGGTGATGGGACGGTTGTGCGGCGACTGGGTGGTACAGCGCTTCGGCCGGCCCACTGTGATCGGGGCGGGATGCGCGCTTGCCGCCTTCGGACTGATCCTGGCGACGGCCCTGCCTTACTTCCTCGTCGTGGTGATCGGGTTCGCGTTCGTCGGCGCGGGCCTGTCGAACGTGGTGCCGTGCGTGTTCTCGACGGCCGCCGCCCGCGCTTCGTCACCGGCCGCGGGCATCGCGGAAGTTTCGACGGCGGGCTTCGGCGGATTTCTCACCGGCCCGGTCCTGATCGGAGCCGTCGCTGCCGCCTACGGGATGCGCGCCGGCGTCGGCGTGATTGCCGCCGCCGCCACGCTGGCGGCGCTAGTGTCGTTGCGGCTGAAAACTCAGCGATAAGCCACGCGCTGCGATCCGAGGATCTGACGCGGATCGACCGGCGTTTCGCCGTGGTTGCCGCGGCGGACTTCGAAATGGAGCTGCGGCGTGCGCACGTCGCCGGTGGTGCCGACATAGCCGATCACCTGGCCGCGCGCGACCCACTGACCTTTGTCGACCACGAAATGATCGGCGTGCGCGTAGGCGGTGATGTAGCCGTTGTCGTGCTTGATCAGCACGAGATTGCCGTAGCCGCGCAGTTCGTTGCCGGCATACGAGACATTGCCGTCGGCGGCGGCCCGAATGGGCTCGCCCTGCGTCGCGGCGATGTTGATGCCGTTGTTCTTCTCGCCGCCCGGAGAGGCCCCGAACTCGGACAGCACGCGCCCGCGCACCGGCCACTGGAAGCGGGCGTCGCCGGCGTAATTGGGACGGCTGGCGGGACGATAATCGGAATCGTCGTTACGCTCGGCCGGACGGTCGTACCACTTCTGGCTCGGACGAGGCGTCGGCGTCTGGGAATAACCGCGATCATACGACCGGTCGTCGTAGTAACGATTGTCCGTGTACTGCGATTCGTAATAGGTCGGGTTCGGACGCGGCTTCGGCTTGACGGCGGCGACGCGATGGGGGCGTGACTTGGTCGTCTGCACATCCCAGCCGAAATACGGTTCCGGCGTCGTCGTGCACCCGGCTGCCAGCAAAGGCAGGATTACCGCGGCTGCGACGGCAAAGATGCGATACTCAGCGTTGCCTCTCCGAACCATTGGTTTCTCGCTTTTCCTGCGGCACGCCCGGAAGCATGGGAACGAACACCACAGGGATCAGCGCCTCTTTCTTCCAACCTGTCTCAGTTCGGATCATCTTTGTTAATAGTTGAGAAAACCTTTCTAAATCGGGGCCGGTCGTTTCACCAACCGGGGCCACCAAGATACCGCCCGGCTTGAGCTGCTGAGCCACTACATCTGGTATCTCGCTCACGGCCGCCGTAAATAGAATGCGGTCGAAGGGCGCTTGTTCCGGCCAACCTTGGTAACCGTCCCCGAGCTTGGTGGCGATGTTGTCGATACGGAGGGCTTTGAATCGCCGCTCCGCTTCGATGTGCAAAGCGCGGTGGCGCTCGATCGAATAGACCCGCCGGCACAGCTGCGACAGCACCGCCGCCTGATAGCCGGAGCCGGTGCCGATCTCGAGCACACGGCATTTGTCGTCGAGTTCGAGCGCGTCGGTCGACACCGCCACCACATAGGGCTGGCTGATGGTCTGGCCGCAGGCGATCGGCAGCGCGGTGTTGTCGTAGGCGGCGTGCTCGAACAGTTCTTCGACGAACACTTCGCGCGGCGTGCGCTCGATGGCCGACAGAACTTTGGCGTCGGTGACCCCCTGCTTGCGCAGCGCCATCACCAGAGCGATGCGGCGGGGATCGACGTCCATCATCTACGGCGCCCGTTCCTTGGCGGGGATGAGAGCACCGGTGGAATCCTCGCTCGGCACCGCGGGCTTGCCGAAATCGGCATCGACCGAGTGCTTCAGCGCCTGCAGCACTTTCCAATCGGTGAGGTTGAGCTGCAGCGGCGTCACCGCAATGCACTTCGACGCCAGCGCGCCGAGATCGGTGCCCGGCTTGGCGGTGAACCGCTCGCGGCGGAAGCCGATCCAGAAATACGGATTGGCGCGCATGTCGACACGGCGCTCGATGGAGATTTCCTGCCACTCGCGCACGCCCTGCGCCACCACCTGGATGCCCGCGACCTCGTCCGGCGTGCAGTCCGGGAAGTTCACGTTCATCAACACGTCCTTGGGCCAGCCGGTCTCGATCAGTTTCTTGACCACCGCCGGTCCGTGCGCCTCGGCGCAGTCCCAATGGATTTGTTTGCGGTCCTCATAATTGTAGCATTGCGACAGCGCAATCGCCGGAATGCCGAGGGCGCAGCCTTCCATCGCCCCGGCGATGGTGCCCGAATAGGTCACGTCGTCGGCCGCGTTGATGCCGCTGTTGACGCCCGACAGGATGAGATCCGGCGGCTGGTCCTTGAGCAGATGCGCCGACGCCATCATCACGCAATCGGTCGGCGTGCCGGTGACGGCGAAGTGACGGTCGTCCGCCGCGCGCAGGCGCAGCGGCAGCGTCAGGGTCAGCGAATGCGAGGCGCCCGATTGCTCACTCTCGGGCGCGACCACCCACACGTCGTCGGTCAGCGTCCGCGCAATCGCCTCGGTGACTTTCAGCCCCGGCGCCCGGATGCCGTCGTCGTTGGTGACCAGGATGCGCAGTTTCTTGTCAGCCATCACGCCTTCTCGATCTTCTTCATGCCCATATACGGCTGCAACGCGTCAGGGATGCGAATGGAGCCGTCGGCGTCCTGATAGTTCTCCATCACCGCGATCAGCGTGCGCCCGACCGCAAGGCCGGAGCCGTTCAATGTATGCACCAGCCGCGTGCCCTTGCTGTCTTTGGCGCGGTAGCGCGCGCTCATGCGGCGGGCCTGGAACTCGCCGCAGTTGGAGCAGGACGAAATCTCGCGATAGCGGTCCTGACCCGGCAGCCAGACTTCGATGTCGTAGGTCTTCTGCGCCCCGAAGCCCATGTCGCCGGTGCACAACGTGACGACGCGATGCGGCAGGCCGAGCAGCTTCAGAATGTTCTGGGCGCAATCGGTCATGCGCTCGTGTTCGGCCACCGACTGTTCCGGCGTGGTGACGGACACGAGTTCCACTTTCGAGAACTGATGCTGGCGGATCATGCCGCGGGTGTCGCGCCCCGCCGCGCCCGCTTCGGCGCGGAAGCACGGCGTCCATGCCGTCATGCGCATCGGCAGCTTGTCTTCGTCGAGGATTTCCTCGCGCACCAGATTGGTCAGCGGCACTTCGGCGGTGGGGATGAGACCGAACCGGCCTTCGCCCGCGCTGGCCCAGAACAAATCCTCTTCGAACTTCGGCAACTGGCCGGTGCCGAAAAAGGCTTCGTCGCGCACCAACAGCGGCGGCACCACTTCGGTGTAGCCCGCGGCGGTCTGGGTATCGAGCATGAAGGCGCCGAGCGAACGTTCCAGCTTGGCCAGCGCGCCCTTGAGGTACACGAACCGCGCGCCCGAAACCCGTCCGGCGCGTTCGAAATCCATCAGGCCGAGCGCTTCGCCGAGTTCGAAATGCTCTTTCGGCTTGAAGTCGAACCGCGTCGCCGATCCGAAGCGGCGGGCCGCCACTTCGACATTGTCGTTCTCGTCGGCGCCGAACGGCACGTCGCTGGCCGGAAGATTGGGCAGGACCGCTAAGGCCTTGCGCAGTTCTTCGTCGTAGGCGCGTTCGTCGGCCTCGTCCTTCTGGATCGCGGCTTTGAGGTTCGCCACCTCGTCGAGCAGCGCCTGGGCTCCCGCTTCGTCCTTGTTCTTCTTGGCCATGCCGATGGCGCGCGAGGCTTCGTTCTGGCGGGCGCGATGCTGTTCGAACGAGGTCTTGGCCCCGCGCCACTTGGCATCGAGTTCCAGAATCGCATCGGTCACCTTGCCGGCGTCTTCGGCATAAGCCGGACGGCGCGCCAGGGCTTCGACGAAAGCGTCACGATTGTCGCGGATCAGTTTGAGGTCATGCATCGAGAGTCTCCCGGCTCCGCTTTTAGCTTCGCCGTGGCAAGTGAGGCAAACTTGGCGCGCCGTAGCTCGAAGCGAAGGCGGCCCGGACGGGGTAATGCCACGGGCGGGAACGAGGGTCAAAACTTCCCGCGAGAATGTGCAACGAAAGCTCCAAATACACCCGGAGCGGGCGCCGGAAATCGCGTCCGCTCCAAAACCATGGCGTCAAAGCTCCGGCAGGCCGGCCGAGCGCCGCTGTCACACGGCAAACAACCGGCACCTTCGCTTTGCCCCGACCGCACGGGAGAAACCCCTGGCCTTTGCCGCCGCCGCCCCGCCGCGATGCCGACCTTAAGTCTCCAGGACGCGGGGGCCTCTTGAAGGCGTGCGCCGCACGCGGGCCCCGTTGCCGGGAAACAGCCGGATCGCCGGCGGAGCGGACTTACCACCGTCCTTCGCCGGGTCTCCCCGTAGCGCGCACGAGCGCGCATCCGGGTCTGTCTCGTCGTGTCGGCGGCCGGAGCCGCCATGCTGCCATCCATCCTCATCGCAAAACTGCGAGTCGGAGATGGGAACGAAATGGGAACATTTCAAGAGGGTGCGGCAATCGTGACGCTGATCGGAGCGAGAGGCAGAAGCAATCGCAGGAGGGGAGAGACGGGGATGAGCGGACGCGAGGCGAAGATGCGCCAGAACCGAGCTTTGGCTTCCTCACCACCCACGACCTGGAGCAGAACATCGCATAGGTGCTGCGAAGTTCGCATCATGCTGCTAGGCAGTGCTGAAGAAATACTAAAACAAGATCCATCATAAGCATTGCGTCGCGCGGGGTTGCTTCGCTGAGAGATGGTTTTGCGGTACTCTTCGTGGCGCGCTCCGACGGAAAGAAGCTCTCCAATACATTGATGAGCGGCTCTCCAAATCTCGTAGCCGAGACTAAACCATTCTTCTTTGCTGTCCGGAAGAGTTCCTTTAGTTCGCCCTTGCCATTTTTCCCTTCGTCACCAGACCGAATCTGGAGAAATCGCTGTACCGCGCTATGTGCCTTGGTAATCACCTCCCCGAAATCGCCCGCCCGATAATCAGCAAACATCTTGCCCAAATCATCACTGACACGAGCATATTTGGGATCGGATAGAACGCCGAGCACTGGTACATAGATTTTCTCGGCAATCGTTGTGTCTTGAATGGGCGCGAACCCGCTACGAGTTACTTGGACGTTTACGGAAAACTGGCGAAACAGGTAATTCAGCATATTTGCGAATCGGTCGAACTTCTCGAAGGCGCGCTCCACCAAAGCGTTTCGCTTTTCCGCATCCATTTCTTTTCTCGCTGCGTCGTGCTCCCAACGGCTAATGTGCATTGTCGCGAACGCGCTCAGCAGACGCAGAACAAGTTCTTCTTTATTTGATGTCGCCACGATTTCATAGAAATCCGCGTATGCGGCATTCATTCGGTCAAACTCGTTTTCGCCATAAATCCCACTCAGTGGTTTCAGTTTATGAAGTCGCTTACCGGGCAACTCTCTCAGGAAATTGCGGTTCAAATAATCGACGGCGGCGAGAACTTCACGTGAGCGAGGTTCAATCCATCCCTTGTTGTGTAGTTCTTGGAGGAACGTTTCACGCTCGGTCGTCTTGAGATCGCGCCAGCACCGGAGTGCGAGTTTCGGCTGTATCCGTTCTTCGATTTCTGGATTGCCGTCACCGTACAGGCGGAACTCTGGTACATCGCTCATTCCCACCCCCTCGATATTCCTGCACGAAAGCCTACAACTTTGAGACAACCTGCCAAAGACTGGAATTGGCGTACATCAGCCAAAAGCGCCTCCCGGAATGTCGGAAAGCAAGCCTTACGAAGGTGCGCACATTTTCACCTCGCCCCCCGACTTCGGGGGAGAGGTCGGCGAGCGCGTCAGCGCTCGACGGGTGAGGGGGCCGTCAACGCGCGCCAAACGCCTTCCAGGATGGCATCCGGCGTACGCAGGAAATCATCGTTCCAAACGCGGAGTATGCGAAAGCCGCGCGATTGCAGAAAGTCGGTTCGTTTGATGTCGTATTCGGCCTGCTGGGCATGCTGACCGCCATCCAGTTCGACGATCAATCTTTGATCCAGGCAAACAAAGTCGGCGATGTATGGCCCCACCGGATATTGACGCTTGAACTTGTAGCCATCGAACTTGCGTCCGCGCACGGCGAACCAGAATTTGCGTTCCGCATCGGTCGGCTCGTGGCGCATCTGCCGCGCATTCGAAATCAGGCGCTGTCCGGCGGCGCGACGGTTCTTGGTGTTCTGAGAGACCATTGATCCCCCTCACCCGCCATCCGTTGCGCTTCGCGCTTCGGATGTCGACCTCTCCCCCAAGTGGGGGCGAGGTAAGCGTAATACCTGAATGCGCCCCATACAAAAACAAATGGGGACAGGCGAGCCTGTCCCCATAGTTAAACAGCCTCTGTCTCTGTACGCGGACTTACGGCTTTCGGAAATTCCAGCGCGAGCGGTCGCCGTTGGGCTCGAACTTCAACAGCGCGAGCGAACTGCGGCCGATGGCGGTGAGCGCCAGCGGTTCGGAGGAGCCCGGCGTCGCCTTCGGCATGATGCGATAGGTGCCGTCGGTCAGCTGATCGATCCGCCACAACTGCTCGGCGGCGCCGGTGAACGAAGGCTGCGCCACGACGCTGCCATCGGCCATCGCGGTCAGCGCCCGATCGGTTTCGGCGATCGTGATCTTGTAATACGGCGCGCCGGGATAACCGCCCGCATCCGCGACCGGCGTGACGGTCCACTTCTGATGCGGCCGGGTCATATAGTCGTTGAGCTGGACGTCGATCTTACCGGCCGGCCAGTTGGCCGAATCCTGCGCCAGCGTCATGTCGGGAAGCGGCGTGATCGGCCCCTTCGGCGGCCCGAAGAACGAGAAGCCCTCCGGCGGCGCCTCGGGCATCGCCCCGTTCGGACCGAGCGCAGGCATCGGTCCGCGATGACGCGGAACGTCGATACGCACGAAGTCGACGGCAAGCTCAAGCGCCCCGCCGCCACGCTCCGACTGGATCTCATAGGTGCCGGGGACGAAATGATCGCCGCCGACCGGCCAGCCGTCTTTCCAAAGCAGCGGGCGGATGTCGAGCACGCTGAGGCCGCCGCGATCCATGTCGGCTTCATAGTGCATCGAGAACTTCTGCACCCCGTCGCCGAGATCGAGCAGACCGAAATGGCCGACGCCGTAAACGCGCCCCGCACCGGCGGCTACCAGTTTGCCGCCGCCCTTCAGCAGCGGAACGCCCATATTGTCGACGTAAGGTCCGAGGATGTTCTTCGAACGGCCGACGCGAATGTTGTAGCTCGAATTCGGCCCGTCGCAGCAGGTGCCATGAGTGCCGAGCAGATAGTACCAGCCATCGCGGTACATCATGTCGCTCGCTTCCATGTCGATGGCGACGTCGACGGCCTTGTTGCCCTTCACGCGGTCGCCGGTCTTGGGATCCAGCTCGACGATGCGGATGGTGCCGAAATAGGTGCCGTAGCTCAGCCACAGATGCCCTTTGGCATAGAGGAACGCCGGATCGATGGCGTCATTGTCTTCGACGCCGTTCGAGGAGGCGACGATGCCGACATCGTGGAAGCCGAAATTCGGCGACTTCGGATCGAGGGACTTGGTCCACATGACCTTGATGTTGCTGGCGTGGCCGCCCGACATGCCGCCGCCGCCGACCGCGTAAGCGACGTAATAGCGATCGCCGATCTTGATCGTGTCCGGCGCCAGACCGCCGCCGGGACGCAGCGCGCCGCGGTGCCAGGTATAGCCGTCGTCGGACATCAAGCCGCCACCGCCGGTACCGAAAGTGAAATACTTGCCGTCGGATTCGACCACCGTCGACGGATCGTGGATGTAAGGCTCGCCGGCGAGCTGCGCCGAGGCCGGACCGCCCGCCAGGAAGGCCAGCACGCCGGCCGTGGCCAGGAAATTGCGTTTCATGGAAGCTCCGGAACGAGAGGATGAGGGCCGTTTCATTGCGCGCTCACCGTGATGTCTTTGATTGGCTGGCCCTGATTGTCGACGAACCGGACGCAGAAGTCGCTGAGGCCCGGCCCGTTGATGACGGCGCCCCACAATACGTTGCGCCCCTGCTTGAGGGTCAGCGGCTTCGACACCACATCGTCCATCACCATGCGGCGGTCGTCGAACAGGCTGGCGGCCTCTTCGCCGTTCAGCTTCCACATCGAGGCGGAATTCGAGCCGACCGCAAGGCGGACGTTCTTCATCTCGCGCGGGCTGTCGATGACAGTCACCGCCCAGAAGATCACGCCATAGGTCTGCTTGTTGAGGCCATAGGCCAAGCGGAACAGCTTGACGTCGAACCGGTTCGCATCGAGCGCGTGCCAAGCCAGGGACTGATTGCCGACCTGCACCACCTGACCGTCACGCGGCAGGGTGGCGAACTGGCCGGGATAGGCCTCGTGGCCGAGCGCATCGCGGACATACGTCCCGGTGAACACGGCGTTCGAGGGATTGGGCTTGTTGATCGGCTCCAGCAGCAGCCAGCGCCGGATAAAGCCGTCGGCGTCGGGCTTGGCCGTGGCCGTCTTGGCCGACGCGAAATACGGCGCTAGCGTCCGCGCGGCTTTGTCAGCCTTGGCATCGGCAGCCAGATGGTTGATCCCCGTGAAAACGGGAGCACCGTTCGGCGCAGCAGGCGGAGTGTTCTGCGCGCTGCAAAGGCCGGACGTTGCCAGAACGGCAAGGAGCATAGATCCCAGCCGCATATGCGTGCGAATTAAGCTCATGGGCTTCCCTCTTTTGTCTGAGCATATTCACGCGCCGGTGCGGCTCAAAATCCTTTCGGCGGCGCAGATGAAATCACTTCTGCGCCGGAAAGCGCTTCCGCGACACTCCGCGACAAACCACGACAAAGTCTCCACAAACGCGGCGGCGACGGCATGGCGGCAGCGGGGCGATCAGGGATGCCGCGCGCCGTTCGCGAGCAGCGTGCACGACGTCTCAATTCGCGTGGTTCGGGTCGCGGCGTCGGCCGCGGCGGCTATCCAATCGGTAAAATTGCGTTTCTCGTCGGCGGTAAGCTGTTTCCATAGCGCCTGCGCTTTGGGGACGGATTTGAGCGCCGTGTACATATCGAGCGGCACCACTGCATAGCAGCACGGACGGCGCTTGCCCGAGGCGAGACGCGAAGGCACGCTCTCGATCCGGCGCCGGCGTGTTTCGGGCTGCTTGGCCGCGTCGATCCAACTGATGAAGTCCCGTCGGCCGATGGGCGTCAGCGCCTCCCATTGCGCTTTCGCCTGGGTGTCGGCGGCGAGCACTTTCTTCAAATCGGGCGGCACCAGCTCCATGCGCCGAGTATAGCGAAGCCGGGCGCTCTGCAAAGACTGTCAGCGCTGCATACAGTACATCCTGGCGCACGCCACCTCCCCGCTTTTTCACCATGGTGCGGCACGTTGATCTCAGCACCGCGAGGGAGGAAAGAAAGACGGTCGTGCCCGAGCGCCCCTACTCCGTGAACCCTCGCTCCGCCATCGCGTCGGCGCGGAGGAAGCGGGCCATGCCGGTCTTCAGGGCGCGGAAACCGAGCTTGCGGTAGAAGCCTTCCTTGCCGGGACTGGCGTAGAGGATCACGTTGCAGTCGCCGAGCCCGGTCAGCAGCGCCTCGACCAGAAGGCGGCCGAGACCCGAACCTTGGTAGCGCGGCAGCACCGCGATGTCGTAAAGCGCCGCCTGATAGACGCCGTCGGACAGCGCCCGGCCGCAGCCGATCAGGGTTCCCTCATCGTAAGCAAATACGACATTATAGGCGCCTTCGAAGGCGCGGCGATGGATCTCGGGCGCGTGAAACGACATGCCCGCCTCTTTGAGGACATCGCGAACCGCGGTCCAGTCGATGCCATCACAGGTCTGACGAAGCTCTATGGCCATGGCGCCCGCATCGTTGCGTTTCATGCGCCAAATTACCTATTCCTGCGTCCGAAGCCAGAGCGGGGAGCGGGCGTGCGCGGCGGCGGTGCGACCGGCGTGCGGTCCCGTTCTTCGGCTTGGCGCGCCTTGTAGCGGGCGATGGCAGCGTCGGCATCGACCGTGCGGCCAGAACCCGGCTCGTCATCGCCCGGCCCTCGCGCCCGCGCCCGGCCGACCAGCCGGACGACCCTGATAATCAGCGGAATGGAGAACAACAGGCCGACCACGCCCAAGCCCAGCACGGTTGGGCCCAAGCCGACCTCCTCCGCCTCCTGCACGGAACCGCTGAGGTCGAGGAAATAATAGAGAAGCCCGGCACAGTAGAGAATCGGCAGAAGCGCGCTGCCCACACCGAAAAAGGATTTCAGATCCCGCACGCCCGCCTCCACCGCCAGACCGATACAGGATAACGAGGCAAAACCAACAAATCCTGAACGCGCCGGCGCCGGAAAATCGGCCTATTCGTCGGCCCTGACGTCGACTTCCGCGTCGGCTTCGGCGCGTTCCTTGTCGCGCTTTTTCTCGATGCCTTTCACCAGCCAGATCGAGACCTCGTAGAGGAAGATCAGCGGCACCAACAGGCTCAGCATCGAGAAGATGTCGGGCGGGGTGAAGATCGCCGCCAGCACGGTGATGCCGACGATGGCGTAGCGGCGCGAGGAGCGCAGCAGATCGGACGAAACGATGCCGACGCGGCCGAGCAGCGCCAGCGCCACCGGCAACTGGAAAGTCAGGCCGAACGCGAAGATCAGCGTGGTGACGAAATCGAAATAGTCGCTGACCTTGGCCATCATCTCGATGGGCAGCGCGTCCTTGCTGCCTTTGGTCTCGAAGCCGAGGAAGAACTTCAGCGCGTAGGGCAGCATCACGTAATAGACGAACGCCGCACCGGTGATGAACAGCGCCGGGCTCGCCAGCAGGAACGGCAGGAAGGCGCGGCGCTCGTGCTTGTAGAGACCGGGCGCAACGAACATCCAGATCTGCGCCGCGATCACCGGAAACGCGAGGCACAGGCCCGCGAACAGGCCGACCTTGGCGTTGGTGAAGAACTTCTCGTAGACCTGGGTATAGATCAGATGGCGGCCCGGCTGTCCGGCCAGCGCATGCGCCAAGGGCGCGGTGAGAAAATTGTAGATCGGATCGGCGAAGGCGAAGCAGATGATGAAGCCGCCGAGCAGCGCCAACAGCGAATAGATGATCCGCTTCCTGAGTTCGATCAGGTGTTCCAGCAGCGGGGCCTTGGAGGCCTCGATCTCGGCTTCGTCGGCGTCCGTAGGTCTCATCATGGTGCGGGGTGGTCGGTTTGCGGCTGCGGCGCTGGCGCCGGTTCGCCGGCTTCGACCGCGTGCTCGGCGGCTTCGGCCTGGGTGGTTGCGGCGGGTTCTGCCGCGGCATCGACGGGAATGGCCGGTTCAGGAATGGGGTCTGGGTCGAGGCTGACGGCCGGGCCGGTCATCACGTCGTTCAACTGCTGCTCGACGCCGGCCAGCGGGCGCGCGTTGCGCAGCTCGTCGAGTTCCTTGCGCAGTTCGTCGAGTTCGCTCTGGCGCGCCATATCGTCGAAGCTGCGGCGGAACTGATCGGCCATGCCGCGGGCTTTCGCGGTCCATTGGCCCATCTTCCGCATCAGTTTCGGCAGGTCCTTGGGGCCCACCACGACAAGGGCGACCACCAGAACCAGGAGCATGTGGCTCCAGGAAAGTCCGAAGTCCATCAGAAAACCCTAGCCAGGAGTTATTCCTTGCTCTCGGTTTTCTGCTCGACCGGCTTCACTTCGGTCGGCTTGGGCTGGTCTTCGTCCGAAAGGCCTTTCTTGAAGCTTTTGATGCCCTTGGCGAAGTCGCCCATGATGTCGGACAGCTTGCCCTTCCCGCCGAACAGCACCAGGACGATGACGCCGACGATCAGAAGATGCCAGATGCTGAGCGAACCCATATTGTTCTCCTTATTGTCCTGCCCCACATGACCAGATAGGGGCTGGAAACCCCTTCTTAAAGACCGGGTTAGGGCCGGATGCAAGCGGCTGCGGCCGGAGCCGTAGTCACGGGTCCGTTAACCGCCGATCACCTGGATTTCGGCATTGCGGTCGAACGCCGCCCCCAGGGACCACAACCGCCGGCCGACCGCGTCGTCGGCCACCGCACTGCGGCGCCGGTGGACCTCCAGAACGAGCTTGGAAGGGGTCAGCCGCAGCCGGTAGTGGCCGAGTTCGCCCGCCGCCGAGGCCGAAAGATCGAACGCCAGCCGCGCCGCCAGCCCGATGCGCAGCGCCCGCCGCTCCTCCGCCTTGTCGAGCAGGCCCTTGAGCCGCAGTTCGGGCGGCATTTCCTCGTCGCCGGCATAGCGGTGCCAGGTCGCGACCGCGATGAAGGCGCGGGCCCGGTGGTCGGCGCCGCCATAGGGCATGGTCAGCACATCCTCATACGTGCCGCGGGTGCGGTGATCGGGATGGCGCCGCCAGCCGAGGTCGCTGAACAGGCAGGCCGCCTGCCGCAGCCGGCGGTAGTAGGCGTTTTCGTCGGCGAACAGCGGCGCCTCCCAGCCGAACATCTCCATGGCATGGGCGGGGGTTCGGGCGACGCGGGCATTCTCGCCGGCGGCAAAATCGATCAGCGGGTCCTTGGTGCGCTCGCCGGGCCCCAGCTTGGCGAAGACCAGCCCTTCGCGCACGCCGTTGGCGGAGATCACCAGATCCTTGAAGCGGGCGAACGACAACAGCCGCTGCAACACGACGGCGCCGTAGGGCAACAGCTCGACCCGCCGCTTCGATACCACCGACAACAGTTCGAGCGACTTCTTGCCCTGCTTGGACAGCACCTGGGCGAGTTCCATCGCCCGGTCGAACGGGATCGCGTAATGCTGCAGCATGTGCAGCGGATACTGCTCGCGCAGCATGTCGACGCGGGCGATCGAGCGCCAGATGCCGCCGACCAGATAGAGCGTCTTGCCGCCTTGGCTCGCAAGCGGCTCCCAATGTTCGAGTTCGTTGTCGACCAGCTTGCGGGTGCGGTCGAGATCGCCCCGGCTGAGATCGGCGAGGCGCAACGGCCCGAACGGCAGCGAACAGACATCCACCGTCCGCCCGCCACGCACCGTCACCATGTCGAGACTGCCGCCGCCGAGATCGGCAACCAGACCCTCGGCATCCGGCGACGCCGCCAGCACGCCCTCGCCCGCCAGCCGGGCCTCTTCCGGTCCGGTCAGGACGCGCACCGGCCCGCCCCAGGCGCTTTCGGCGCGGCGGACGAACTCGGGTCCGTTGAGGGCGTCGCGCGCCGCCGCCGTCGCCACCGCTTCGCGCATCTCGACCTCGAGCCGGTCGCAGAGATGGCGGTAGCGGCGCAGGGTTTCGAGCGCGAGATCGACGCCTTCCTTGTAGAGCAGCCCGGTGGTGCCGAGTTCGCGGCCGATCGAGCAGATGGTCTTCTCGTTATGGACCGTCTGGGCCGAACGGGTCAGCCCGTCGAACACCACGAGGCGCACCGAATTCGACCCGATATCGACAATGGCGACGCGTCCCCGCAGCACGGCTTCGGCGCGCGGCAACAGGTCTTCGCCGGTATCGACCGGAAGGAAATGCGAACCGCTCATGCTTACTCGCGGCGTGTCCCTGGGCGCGGCTGCTTGATGCGCAATGCCCGGCCACGCCCCGAAAGGGATGGATTGGTCATAAAATAGGTATGCGAAGAAAACGCGTCGGCCTCGCCGGACGCTTCGTCGCGAACATAGCTGCCGTCCGCCCTCATGTGCCAGGACTGCGCCTGATCCTTGAGCTGGGCGACCAGAATCTGATCGAGAATCTGCTGATGCACCGTGGGATTGTCGATCGGCACCAGCGACTCGACGCGGCGGTCGAGATTGCGCGGCATCCAGTCGGCCGACGAAATCCACAACTTCGCCTTGGCGTGCGGCAGGCCGTAGCCGTTGCCGAAGGCGGTGATGCGGCCGTGTTCGAGAAAGCGGCCGACGATCGACTTGACGCGGATGTTCTCGGAAAGCCCCGGAACGCCCGGTTTCAAGCAGCAGATGCCGCGCGCGATGATGTCGATCTTCACGCCGGCCTGGCTCGCCTTGTAAAGCTCGTCGATCATGTCGGCGTCGACCAGCGAATTGAGCTTGATCCAGATCGCCGCCGGTTTGCCCGCTTTGGCGAACTCGATCTCCTTGTCGATGCCGGCCATCAGCGTTTCGCGCAGATTGAGCGGCGAAATCGCGAGCTTCTCGAGTCCGCTCGGCTCGGCATATCCGGTGATGTAGTTGAACACCTGCGCCGCGTCGCGTCCCAGCGCCGGATCGGCACTGAACAGCGACAGGTCGGTGTAAACCTTGGCCGTGATCGGGTGGTAGTTGCCGGTGCCGAAATGGCAGTAGGTGCGAAGCTGGCCGTTCTCGCGGCGCACCACCAGAGAAACCTTGGCGTGGGTCTTGAGGTCGATGAAGCCGTAGACCACCTGCACGCCGGCGCGTTCGAGATCGCGCGCCCATTTGATGTTGGCGGCTTCGTCGAAGCGGGCCTTCAACTCGACCAGCGCGGTGACGGACTTGCCGCATTCCGCCGCTTCGATCAGTGCACTGACGATCGGGCTGTCGGCCGAGGTGCGATAGAGCGTCTGCTTGATCGCCACCACGTCGGGATCGGCGGCGGCCTGACGCAGGAACTGCACCACCACGTCGAAGCTTTCGAACGGATGGTGGACGACGATGTCCTTGGCCTTGATCGCCGCAAAGCAGTCGCCGCCGAGATCGCGAATGCGTTCGGGAAAGCGCGCCACGAACGGCTTGAACTGCAGGTCGCCGCGTTCCTTGATGATGAGCTGCTTGAGATCGGTGGTGCCGAGCATTTCCTCGACCCGCACCACTTCCTCGTCCTTGAGTTCGAGGTGGCCGGCGATGAAGGTGCGCAGATCGTCCGGCATCGCGGCGGTGCACATCATCAGGATCACCGATCCGCGCCGCCGCCGCTTCAGAAGCGACTCGAACATCAGCACCAGGTCTTCGGCCTCTTCCTCGACTTCGACATCGCTGTCGCGGATGACGCGGAACAGGCCCGAGCCTTTCACCGTGTGACCGGGGAACAGCTCGCCGAGGTGCATCTCGATCACCTCTTCGAGCGGGATGAAGCGGGCATGGCGGAGCTTGCCGCGTTCCTTGGGCGGTCCGGGCAGACGCACGAAGCGCTGCAACTGCGGCGGCACCGGCAACAGCGCCATCACCACCCGGCCGTCGCGCACGCGCGCCAGTTTCAGCGCCAGCGAAAAGCCGAGATTGGGGATGAACGGGAAGGGATGCGCCGGGTCGATGGCGAGCGGCGTCAGAACCGGAAAAATCTGCTCGTGGAAATGGGCGTCGAGCCAGACGCGGTCGGCCTCCTTGAGGTCCTTGGCGCCGATCACCGCGATGCCTTTGTCGGCCAGCTCCGATTTGAGTTCGCGCCAGACACGCTGCTGGTCGGCCATCAGGCGGCCGGAGAATTCGGCGATCTTGGCGAGTTGCTGCGTCGGCGACAGGCCGTCGTCGCTGAGCGAGACGACGCCCTCCTTCACCATGCCCCACAGGCCGGCGACGCGCACCATGTAGAACTCGTCGAGGTTCGACGACGAGATCGACACGAAGCGCAGCCGTTCGAGCAGCGGATGGCGCGTGTTCTGCGCCTCCTGCAAGACGCGGCCGTTGAAGGCGAGCCAGGAGAGCTCCCGGTTGACGAAGCGTTCCGGCGAATTGGGCGGAATGGCCGGCAGCACCGCGCAGGCCGGCTCGGGAATCCCGTCGAGCGCGACAGCAGCCTCGGCAGCGCCTGGGCCCCGCGTCTTTTCAGCCGTCAGTTCGGGGTGGTTTTCTTTTGTCATCAAAGACTTACCGTGAACCTGCGCATTAGGGTAAAGCAAAACCGGAGCACTGTCATGCATTCGCATCTTATGCTGCGGATGCCAACAATCCCTGACAAAATGCGCGAAATTCAGTCCCGATCGAGCAAATCGCGGATCAGGGCGGTGGTGACCGGCTTCTTGGCGGCGAGCGCGGCGGCGTCGGCTTTGGCCACGAAATCGCGCAACGCGCCCGGCGAGCGTTCAAGGTAGCGGATCATCTGGGCGATCACCGCATCGGGCACGGCAAGCTGGCGGTCGGCGAACAGCTTCTTCGCCAAGGCCTCGAGCAGCGCGTCGTCGGGGGCCCACAGCGGAAACGCCAGCAGGGAATCGTAGCGCGAGCGCAGGTCCGGCAGGTTCGGCTTCCACGCGGCAGGCGGTTCGTGCGCCGTGAGCAGCATCTTCTGACCGCGTTCGAGCAGCGCGAACAGGACGGTCTCGGCTTCGTGGGTCAGCGGCGCGGCATCGACGTTCTCGATCACCAGCGGCACGTCCGGAGCCACGGTTGCGAGGTCGGCGGCGTGCTTGACGGCGGCCTTGGCGCGTTCCGCCCAGACCCCGGCGAGATGCGATTTGCCCGATCCCGACGGGCCGTAGAGAACGGCCGCCGGAGCGGTCCAATCGGGCCAGGAATCGATCAGCGTCACCGCGGCGCGGTTGCCCGGCCCGACGATGAAGTCGGCACGGCCCAGCCGGGACGAGGTCGGCAGCGGCAAGGGAATCTGGGCGATCATCAGGCGGTGCCGTCGCCTTGCGGCACGCGGCGGAACGCAGCCTTCAGCCAGATCTGGGCATAGGCGAGGAACGACCACGCCGTCAGAAGTGCCACCATTGCCACGCCGATGTTGGCCGGCAGCACCGGCGCCTCGTGCAGGGTCAGAAGCAACAGCACCAGGACGATGTAGAGGACCTGCACCACGGTGGAGACCTTGCCCACCATCAGCGGCTTCACTTCGAGCGGCATACCGAGCAGCTTCGCCAGCAAGACGCCGAGCACGATGGCGATGTCGCGGCCGATCACCATCGCTGTCAGCCACAGCGGCACGGCGCCGACATAGGTCAGCGACACGAAGCTCGCCAGCATCAGAAGCTTGTCGGCGGCCGGATCGAGCCAAGCGCCGAACCGCGAGGCGAGACCGAATTTCTTGGCCAGGAAGCCGTCGGCGGCATCGCTGAGACCGGCGAGGCAGAACACGCACAACGCCGGAAAATCCTCGCCATGGAGGATCAGCCACGCCGCGATCGGCGCAGCCACCAGCCGCAACCCCGACAGGATATTGGGTGCTTGCCGCAGCACTGCGATCATGGCTGGCTCGCGATTTGCCAGCTTCCGGGTCCGCCGCGCAGGGTCACGCCGGCCTGGGCCAGCGCCGTCTTCAACTGGTCGGGCGTCCCGATATAGGAGATCGCCAGCCGCGCCGCGCCGATATCCATCGCCGCCACATTGACCGAGGCCACGTTGGGCACACCCGCAATGGTGTTCTGAAGCGTCGCGAATTGGGCCAGCGACGCGATCCGCACGTCGGCGGTGAGATGGCCCTTCTGGCTGTAGTCGACCGCCTTCTGGTTCTTCCACATGTCGTCGATGGCGCGCACCACGGCGTCGGCGGCGCCGGGATAGGTCGCCTGGACGTTCTGCAACAGCGGCACTTCGATCACCGTCTTGGTCGGCATTTCGCCCTGCCCGACGCGCTTGATCGAAAGCTGCAGCTTGTTGCCGGCGAGTGTCGCCAGCACGAACACCGCCTCGGTGGCCTTGATCCGTCCGGCAACCGGCGCGATGTGATCCCAGGCGGCGTTGTCGAAGCTGAGACCGGCAAGATACGGGGTATCGGCGGCATCGCCGTACGGCACCGCGAACGGGACCGGGGCCGTGGCGAAGCGCGGCGACAGGAACGCCGTCGTCCAGGCCGATCCGCGGGCGAAGCCGGGCGCCATCGGTACCAGCAGCACCTTCTTGGCGGCGACCGCGGTGTAGGGAATGCCGGCGCTTTGCAGTACCCGCGCCACCATCTCGGGGTTGAAGCTGTAGGTCACCTCGGCGACGTAGCGGGTGGTCGAGCGCCGTTCGTTGACCGGGAAATAGCCGATCACCATTCGCTGCAGCGTGGCGGCATCGAGCGCCGGCTGGCGCGGCCAGTCCTGCTGGCGGGTCAGGCGCTTGAACAGGATGCCCCAGGCTGTCGGCCGGCCGCTGGCGATGGCGGCGGTGCGCGCTTCGGCGGTGGATTTGGCGGACGCATCGACGCGAATGCCGCTCACCTCGAAGGTCGCGTCGGCGCGGGCCGGTGCGGCACAAAAGCAGGAAATGGCCAGCGCAAGCATCAGCGCCGGAATGCGAATAAGGCGATACATCGATAAACCCGTCCTGAACGGCGGGACTATACCGACCCGTACGCGCCCATGAAAGCGGTCTTCCGCCGCCCTGCGCGGGCATCCTGTTACCCGATCAACTGCATGTGAGCCCCAGGGGGCTACCGGATGCGGCCGCTCCGAGCGAAGATTGGCGCGAGATTTGGCGAGGACAAGCCATGGCGCATGCACCCCTGTCGCGGCGGCGTTTCACTGGGTCCGCACTGGCCGCACTTCCGTTCATGACAGAAATGCTACGGGCCGAGCCGCCGATAGCGACCGTGAACGACCGGTCCGGCCATCTCAGCATCACCGTGATGGTCAACGGACGCGGGCCATTCCGCTTCATCGTCGACACCGGGGCCGACCGCAGCGTGCTGGCCGACACCACGGCTGCGGCATTGGGCCTGCGGCCCCAAGGCGCCGTCATGCTGGCGGGCATCATCCGCACCATCCGCACCGAGACGGTGAACGTCGACTCGCTGGCCTTCGGCGAGCACGTCCGCCGCGACCTCACCTTGCCGGTGCTGCCGAGGATTCTGCTGCAGGCCGATGGCTATCTGGGGCTCGACGTGCTCGACGGCCGCCGCGTCATCCTCAATTTCGCGGCGAACGAATTGACCATCGCCGACCCGGTGCCGATCCTATTGAGCGTCTATCACGACCCCGGCATCAACGTGTTGCCGGCGCAGGGCAGCGGCGGCCATCTGCGCACCGCCCGCTGCAGCGTCGACCATCATCTGGTGGCGGCCCTCGTCGACACCGGCGCGGAATCCTCGATGGGCAACGAGGCGCTTTATCGGGCCCTGCTCGCCGGAAACCCCGACTTGGCCCGCCATTCGATGATCGCGCTCACCGGCCTGACCGGCGGCACCGCCATCGGTCGCCTCATCAAGCCGAGCCAAGCCGACATAGGCCGCTTCACCCTCACCGATTGCCCGATCGCGATCGCCGATCTCCAGGTGTTCGACATCTGGGGCCTTGCCGACCGGCCGGCGCTGGTGATCGGCATGAACTGGCTGCGCCTGTTCAAGCGCGTCTCGGTCGACTACGGCCGCAAGGAACTGCGCTTCGAACTCGGCGCCGCCGGGCATCCCACCCTCGTCTGAGGCGCTCACACGCGCCGCACGGCCAAGTCTTCCTGCAAGAACCAGCCGCCGTCGTCGGTTCTGACTTCATCGGTCCAGCGGAAAGCGTCGGCGGTGATGTCGGAGAACCGCCAGCGGATGTCGCGGCCCGCCTTGTTCTTGCCGAGCTGGACGATGTCCGCGCCATCGGCCTTGCCGATCATGTTCGTGTAGTACTGGCGAACCGGCTCGTTCCACAGGATGTGCCAGGCGTCGATAGCGGGGTCGTAGATGCGCAACGTGGTGCCGTAATAGAACCCCGGCAGGTTCCACACGTCCTGAAGGACGCGCCCGCCCAGAACCCAGCCGAAATGGATTTCGCCGTCGGCTTCGACGAATTTGCCCGGCTCGGGCTGCAGGCAGGCGTGGATCCGCCACTGTCCGGCAAACCGGCCGTAAAGGTCGATCTTTTCGCGGAGTTCCGCGAACGGACCGCTTGCCAGCAGCGCCGTTTCAAGATGGTTCGTCATGATTTTTCCCTGTTGTATTGCTACCGGTTTGTCGTCTTTTGGTCCGGCTCGCCGCTTGGGAAAAATTGCAGATGCCGCAGACAGCCCATGTCCTTGCTACCGGCCCTGGCTGGCAGGCGGCAGACGTGCTCTGCACCGACGGCCCGCATGACCGCCGTTTCGAGGAGCGCCACAACGGCTTCTGCATCGCCCTCGTGCAGGAGGGTCTGTTCCGCTATCGCGGCGTGCAAGGCGATGCGCTGCTGGCGCCGGGCAGCATCCTGACCGGCAATCATGGCCATTGTTTCGAGTGCGGCCACGACCACAGCCGCGGCGATCGCTGCCTTTGCTTCAATCTGACGGGGGAATTTCTCGAGTCCGTCGTCGCCGATATCCCAGGCGTTCGGCGGCTCGGCTTCGCCGGTGCCAAGCTGCCGCCTTCGGCATCCCTGATCCCGCTCGCAGCCGCCGCGCGGGCCGCACGCAACGACGCCGGCGCGCTCGAAGAAATCGCCGTGCACTTTGCCGGATATGCCGTCGCCTGCCGGAACGAACGGCCGCCGGAATTGCGCATCCGGAGCCAGGACGAACGCATCATCGCCGATGCGTTGCGCCACATCGCAACGGCCGCCACGCTGGTGGACGAAGACAGTCTGTCGCTCGCCGCTTTGGCCAAGCCTTCGAAGCTGGGTCCTTACCGTTTTCTCCGGCTGTTCCACCGGCTCGTCGGCATGACGCCGTACCAATATGTGCTGCATTGCCGGCTTAATCGCGCGGCCGCGCACCTGCTGACCGGCGACGAGGAGATTTCCGCCATCGCCTATGAATCCGGTTTCGGCGACCTGTCCACCTTCAATCGCCGTTTCCGCACGCTTTTCGGCGCCACCCCCGGCCAGTTCCGCCGGATAAAAAAATGGCGGACCCGTGTGGCCCGCCAAGTTCAGGGAGGATCGTGAAAGCTCGGGATCAGCCGGGAACGGCGAGACCTTCGAACAAAGCCGTGGTGAGATAGCGTTCGGCAAAATCGGGAATGATGACCACGATGGTCTTGCCGGCAAATTCCGCACGCTGGCCGACTTCGATGGCCGCCGCGACCGCCGCACCCGCCGAAATGCCGACCGGAATGCCTTCGCTGCGGGCGAGCTTGCGCGAGGTGGCGAGCGCCGATTCATTCGAGATGGTGACGATCTCGTCGAACACCGACGTATCGAGCACGGGCGGCACGAAGCCGGGACCGATGCCCTGGATTTTGTGCGGGCCCGGCTTGCCGCCCGACAGCACCGGCGAATCTTCCGGCTCGACCGCGATGACCTTGATGGGCTTGCGCTTCTTCAGCACCTGCCCCACCCCGGTGATGGTACCGCCGGTGCCGGTCCCGGCCACGATCACGTCGACATCGCCGTGGGTATCGTTCCAGATTTCTTCGGCCGTGGTGCGGCGGTGGATTTCGGGGTTGGCGGGATTTTCGAACTGACGCGGGCTGACCGCATCGGGGATCTCGTTGACGAGTTCCTGGGCGCGCGCGATGGCGCCCTTCATGCCGTTCGCCGCGGGCGTCAGCACCAGTTCGGCACCGAGGAAGGCCAGCATCTTGCGCCGTTCGATCGAGAACGACTCCGGCATGGTCAGGATCAGTTTGTAGCCGCGCGCCGCCGCCACGAAAGCGAGCGCAATGCCGGTGTTGCCGCTGGTGGGCTCGACCAGGGTCGTCTTGCCGGGCGTGATCTTACCTTCGCGTTCGAGGGTATCGATCATGGCGACGCCGATGCGATCCTTCACCGAGGCGATCGGATTGAAGAACTCGAGCTTCAGGAGAATGTTCGCCTTCACCCCTTCGGCCTGCGGCAAACGCGCCAGCTTCACGATCGGCGTGTCGCCGATGGTCTCGGTGATCGAGTTGTAGACGCGGCCGCGGCCCGGAGCGCGAAAGGTCGGGCTATCCGTTAGGGCAACAGACATCGGGTTCTCCTGTTCAATACGCGCCAGCGCGCGTTTGTACAGGACGTTACTGCCAGAAATTTCTAATGTCCAGTTTGAAAGTCGTGAATAAAATATTCAACACTAATTACAGTGCTAAATTACCCCGCGGCCGGCGGAGGGCAGTTATAGATGTCGGCAGAAATCGTGGCCATCGTGTCGGCCTTTGAGCCGGATTGAACTTTGTAGGAGCGGATAGCCAGCGCATTGCCGGACATCTCGGTGGCCTTGGCGCGAACCCGCATCATCGCAGCAAGGTAGAGGTCTTGGTCCTGCGGATACGTGCTGGTTACGTCGACCGGAGCGATGAAACGACACGCTTTCGTATACCCGACTGAAATGATGCGGATATCCTGGAGGTCAGGACTCGGCGCATCATCCAGCCATCCGCGCGCGCATCCCGTCGCGAGAAGCGCGAATAGTGCCGTGATAGCAACTTTAACGACGTCCTTCATGTCCTACCCCGTCCCCAAGTGAGACTGAGGTAACGCATCGTCACCCTTTTGGCTATCGTGTCCAGCCCGGTTGGTTAAGCTAACCGCTTGAATTTCCAGCACTACTCTAGATTGCAGTTGAAATAATTTTATTGTATCCACCGCTAACGCCCGGAAGCACAACGAAAATAAGAACACGCGCCTGTTCGCGAGCGACCTTGGCGACCGGCTTCGAGGCCCTATGGAGCCGCGCGCCCCTGCGGACCATAAATCCCCTTGTTCCAATAGGACAAAAACCCGAACCCCGGAGCCCAAAAAGCCGGACCGGCCGCGGCAGAAACCCTCATGAAACTGTGTGCACTGCGCCGCACCTTCTTGCGCGCGCCGCCCTGCCAAGCCTAAACGAGGCGGTCACCCTGGACGAGCTGCCGATGTCTTCTGATCCCACTCCGCTCACCTACAAGGATGCGGGCGTTGATATCGATGCCGGCGAAGCTTTGGTCGAACGCATTGCCCCCGCTGCGCGCGCTACGCGCCGCCCCGGCGCCGATGCCGATCTCGGCGGTTTCGGCGGGCTGTTCGATCTCAAGGCGGCAGGGTTCACCGATCCGGTGCTGGTCGCATCGACCGACGGCGTCGGTACCAAGCTCAAGATCGCCATCGACACCGGCCATTACGACGGCCTCGGCCAGGATCTGGTCGCGATGTGCGTCAACGACATCGTGGTGCAAGGCGCCGAGCCGCTGTTCTTCCTCGACTACTACGCCACCGGCAAACTCAAGGTCGACGGCGCCGCCCGCGTGGTCGAAGGCATCGCGCGCGCCTGCAAGGACTCCGGCTGCGCCCTGATCGGCGGCGAGACCGCGGAGATGCCCGGCCTTTATGCGGCGCACGATTTCGATCTCGCCGGCTTCTCGGTCGGCGCGGTGGAACGCGGCGCCATCCTGCCCAAGACGGGCGACATGAAGGCCGGCGACGTCGTCATCGGCATCGGCTCGTCGGGCGTGCATTCGAACGGCTTCTCGCTGGTGCGCCGCGTCGTCGAGAAGATCGGCCTCTCCTATGAATCCTGCGCGCCCTTCGCCAGCCCGATGACTCTCGGCGAAGTGCTGCTCACTCCGACGCGCCTTTACGTGATGAGCGCCCTGGCGGCCATCAAGACCGGCGGCGTCAAAGGCCTCGCCCACATCACCGGCGGCGGCATCACCGAAAATACGCCGCGCGCTTTGCCTGCCGGCCTCGACGCCGAAATCGACCTCGGCGCCTGGACGCTGCCGGGCGTGTTTTCCTGGCTGGCGCGCGCCGCCGCCATTCCGGCGGAAGAAATGCTGCGCACCTTCAATTGCGGCATCGGGCTGATCGCCGTGACGGCGCCGGAAAAGGCCGACGCGGTGATCGAAGCCTTCCGCGCGAAGGGCGAGACCGCGCAAGTGATCGGCACGTTGGTTCCGGGGGAAGGCGAAGCCAATGTGCGCTATCGGGGGAAACTGAAGCTATGACCAAGCGCGTTGGAATCCTGATCTCAGGCCGCGGCAGCAACATGCGCTCGCTGATTGCGGCGGCCGCAGTGCCGGGTTTCCCGGCCGAAATCGAGCTCGTGATTTCCAACGTCGGTAACGCCGAAGGCCTCGGCTTCGCCGCCAAGGCCGATATCCCCACCATCGTCATTCCGCACAAGGCCTACGAGACGCGCGAGGCATTCGACCGGGCGCTCGACACCGCGCTCAACAATGCCGGCATCGACATCGTGTGCCTGGCCGGCTTCATGCGCATCCTGTCGGACTGGTTCGTGCAACGTTGGGAAGGCCGGCTTCTCAATATCCATCCCTCGCTGCTGCCGCTGTTCAAAGGCACGCATGTGCACGAGCAGGTGCTCTTGTCGGGCATGCGCGTATCGGGTTGCACCGTGCATTACGTCGTTCCGGAACTCGATGCCGGCCCGATCATCGCCCAGGCCGCCGTGCCGGTGGCGATCGACGACACGCCCGAAACGCTTGCCGCCCGCGTGCTGGTGGAGGAACACAGGCTCTATCCCGCGGCGCTGAAACTCCTGGCCGAGGAGCGGGTGTGGCTCGAGAACGGCCGCGCGGTGTTCGCACGTTCCTGACGCGGAGGCGACCATGGGGGGCAAACGGGTGGTGGCGCGCATCGGACTGCTGCGGCTGCTTGCCTTCTTCGTTCTCCTCGCGCTGGCTTACGGCGGAACGCAGTACCTTCTGCAATTCCAGATCATGCCCGGCATCGCCCGGAGCTTGCGCGGCTTCGTAGCGCTCGGCGCCGACATCGTCATCTGCGTCCTCTGCATCAGCCTTTACGCGCTGCTGGTCGGCTGGCTGGAACGGCGTGACGTCATCGAGCTTCATCTCAAGCGCGGACTGCCGCTTCTCGGCATCGGGCTGGCGCTGGCGGTCGGCATGTTCGCGATCGTGTATGCCGTGCTGTTCGGCGTCCATGCCGCGACATGGCAAGGCTTCGGCGGCACGCAATGGCTTCTGCCGATGGCGGCGATGGCCATTCTCTCAGGCGTTTGCGAAGAGCTCTTGTTCCGCGGCGGCGTCTATCGCATCACCGAGGACATGTTCGGCACCGGCGCCGCCCTTCTCATCTCCGGCGCGCTGTTCGGCCTCCTCCATCTCGGCAATCCGCACGCATCCCTGCTGGCCGGGATCGCCATTGCAGTCGAAGCCGGCATCCTGCTCGGCGCGGCTTATGCAGCGACGCGCAATCTGTGGCTCGCCATCGGCCTGCACATCGGCTGGAATTTCGCGGAGGGCGGCATTTTCGGCGCCGCAGTGTCCGGCGGCATGGGCGGACGCGGCCTGCTGAACATTCCGCTCCACGGCCCCGACTGGCTCACCGGCGGCGCCTTCGGACCGGAAGCCTCGGTCGTGACGCTGGCGGTCTGCACCGCCGCGGGCCTCTATTTCGTCTGGCGCACGATCCGAGCCGGCCGCTGGTGCCGCGCCGGCTTCCGGATGATGCTAGATTAGCGCGTCCGCCTTCAGTTCCTGCCGCCAGTACGCTTCGCGCTCCTTGAGCAGGACCGGGATCATCAGTTCGTTGTCGTCCTTGATCTCTTCCAGGATTTCGAACGCGAACGCGGCCTCGCCGTGCGTCTTCCAGGCGTCCTGCAGCGACTTGCCGGGAAAGCCGCCCATGCCGAGCTGGAACCACAAACCGGACTGACGCTTGCCAAGATCGGGCGCCTTGGCGACCCACACTTGTCCGCTCGCCGCACAGCGCACGGCAAAAATGCCGGGCTGCGCCTTCTGCTCCTTGTATTCGCGGACCAGTTCTTTCTTGCGGGCGTTATCCATGAGCGATGTGTTCCGAAACCTCCCACAGACGGCGGGCATCCGTATCGCTGCGCCCCGCGGCCGAAGGATTGATGGGTTTGCACTTGTACCAGTAGGTCCCGCTTTTGTCTTCCACGCCGGGCGCGGTGGCCAGATGGACGATGGTGCGCGCACCTTTCTCCGGCGTAATCGCCGCGAGCGTCTTCAGCACCGAGAACGAGGACCCCAGAAGACCGCCGGTGTTGGACGCAAACCGCGTATCGACAAATCCGGGATGCAGGCAAACGGCCGTGATAGCGGGGCAGCGCCGCGCCAGTTCGCGCGTGAACAGGATATTCATCAGCTTCGAGGTGCCGTAGACGCGAAAGCCCTTATAGGGACGGAGGGCAAACTGCAGATCGTCGAAGTCGAGCCGCGCCGCGTAATGGGCGTCCGACGCCGTCGACACGATGCGCCCGCCCGGCTTGATGTGATTGATGAGCGCGGTGGTCACGACGAAATAGGCCATGTGGTTCAGCGCGAACGTCCGCTCCAGACCGTCGGCGGTCACTTCGCGTTTGCCGAACATCGCTCCGGCATTGTTGACGAGCACATCGATCTCGGGCGCCGCAGCGGCGATCTTGGCGGCAGCCTCTTTCATGCCGGCGAGCGCCGACAGGTCGGCGACGACCAGCGCATGGTCGCGAGGTCCCGCTTTCGCCAGCCGTTGCACAGCCGCCTCGCCCCGCGCCTCGCTGCGCGCCACCACCACGATCCGCGCGCCCATGGCGGCCAGCGTCTGCGCCGCCACTTGGCCGATGCCGGACGTCGCCCCGGTGATGACGACCGTTTTGCCTTTCATGGCACTCTCCCGCAAACGACAAAGCCGCGCCGACAGGGTCGCCGGCGCGGCTCTGCAAGACCAGAAGTCTGCCGGCGATTAACCGACGATGTCGAGATCGGAGAAGAAGAATTTGATCTCGTTGGCGGCCGTTTCGGGCGCATCGGAGCCGTGTACCGAGTTGGCTTCCATCGACTCGGCGAAATCCTTGCGGATGGTGCCGGGGGCGGCCTTTTCGGGATTGGTGGCGCCCATCACTTCGCGATTCTTGGCGATGGCGTTCTCGCCTTCCAGCACCTGCACCACCACCGGGCCCGAGGTCATGAAGGCGACCAGGCTGCCGTAGAACGGCTTTTCAGCGTGGACGGCGTAGAAGGCTTTCGCCTGCATCTCGGACAAGCGGATGCGGCGCGAGGCCACAACCCGAAGGCCCGCCTTCTCGAACCGGGCGACGATCTCGCCAGTGATGTTCCGGCGGGTGGCGTCGGGCTTGATGATGGAAAGCGTGCGTTCGATAGCCATGGTGTGTTCCCTCTTTGGTAATTTTGGCTTTTGGTAATTTTGGGGCGCTTATAGCCGCGGCCTTTGCGCGCGCGCAAGGAATGTCGTGACCCGGCTTGACCGGACCACCCAATCCGCCGCAAATCCGCCCCGCCATGCTGACCATCGACAACGTAACGGTACGGATCGCTGGGCGCGTCATTTTGGACGGCGCCAGCGCCGGTGTGCCTGCGGGCCGCCGCGTCGGTCTGGTGGGACGCAATGGCTGCGGCAAGTCGACCCTGCTCAAGGCCATCCAGGGCATCATCCACCCCGACGGCGGCGAGACCACCACCCCCAAGGACTGGCGCATCGGCGCCCTCGCCCAGGAAGCACCCTCCGGCCCGCAATCGCTGATCGAGACCGTCTTGTCGGCCGACAAGGAACGCACGGCGCTGCTCGCCCGCGCCGAGACCGAAAAGGACCCGCACACCATCGCGGACATCCACGCGCGGCTGCACACCATCGATTCCTATTCCGCGCCCGCCCGCGCGGCGGAGATCCTGGCCGGTCTCGGCTTTCCGGAAAGCCAGCAGCAGCGGCCGTGCTCCGAATTCTCCGGCGGCTGGCGCATGCGCGTCGCGCTGGCCGCGGTGCTGTTCTCGGCGCCCGATCTGCTGCTGCTCGACGAACCGACCAACTACCTCGATCTCGAAGGCGTGTTGTGGCTCGAGGATTACCTCAAGCGCTATCGCGGCACCGTGCTGATCGTCAGCCACGACCGCGACCTGCTCAACACCTGCGCCGAATTCATTCTCCATCTCGAACACGGCAAGCTGACGCTCTACACCGGCGGCTACGACACCTTCGTCGAAACCCGCGCGATGAAGCGCGCTCTCGACGAAGCCACCGCGAAGAAGGTGGACGCGCAGCGCAAGCATTTGCAGGCCTTCGTCGACCGCTTCCGCTACAAGGCGTCGAAAGCGACCCAGGCGCAAAGCCGCATCAAGATGCTGGAGCGGCTGCAGACCATCGACATTCCGATGGACGAGCATGTCGCTCCGATCCGCCTGCCCGCCGCGACCGAAGCGAGCCCGCCGCTCATCACCATGGAGAACGTCTCGGTCGGCTATGTCGAAGGCCAGCCGATCCTGACGCGGATCAATCTGCGCTTCGATCCCGACGACCGCATCGCGCTCCTGGGCAAGAACGGCAACGGCAAGTCCACGCTGGCGAAGCTTCTCGCCGGCAAGCTGGAACCGATGGGCGGCACGCTGACGCGCGCCAAGAAGATGATCCCCGGCTATTTCGCCCAGCACCAGCTCGAGGAATTGAACGGCGACATCACGCCGATCGACACGCTGGCGCGCCTCAGGCCCCATCTCACGCTGCTGCAGGTGCGCAATGCCCTCGGCGGTTTCGGCTTTTCGGCCGACAAGCAGCTTACCAAGGTCGGCAATCTCTCCGGCGGCGAGCGCGCGCGGCTGATGCTGGCATTGGCGACGCTCGACAATCCCAACCTCATCATCCTCGACGAACCGACCAACCATCTCGACATCGATGCGCGCGGCGAACTGTTGTCGGCGCTCAACGACTTCGACGGCGCGGTGATCCTCATCAGCCACGACCGGCGGCTCTTGGAAGCCACCGCCGACCGGCTGTTCCTGGTGGCGGACGGACGCGTGATGCCGTTCGACGGCGATCTCGACGATTACCGCAAATTCCTGCTCACCTCCGAGGCGCCGGTGAAAGCCGCCGTCGCCGAGCCGAAGCAGACCAAGGAAGACGCGCGGCGCGAAGCGGCGGCCAAACGCCTGCGCCTCAAGCCTTTGAAGGACAAGGTCGATGCCGCCGAGCATCAGATCGAGACGCTGAACGCCGAGATCAAGAAGCTCGACGCCACGCTCGCCGACCCGCTCCTGTTCGTGCACGATCCGAGGAAAGGAACGGCGGTGTCGAAAAAACGCGCCGACGCGGTGAAGAAACTCGAAGCGGCCGAGGAGCGCTGGCTCCTGGCGCATGAGGATTATGAACGCGCGGCGGCGGAATAACGTCAGACTACGGATGAAACTGCGGCGGGAATCCGGCGCGCGCTGCGACGTGTGGTTTCATACGGGAAATTACCCATTCCGCCTGCATGCTGTTCGAAAGCAAAGTCGTCTCACGCCCTTAGCGCGGGAACATGGTGAAAATTGCACCTGAACGCGAGGCACTCTCGCGTAACAGTTGTGTTTGCACTAGCGACTTTCACATCCGTATCGGTCATTGAGACGGCCGATGATTTGCGGGGATTGGCGTGTTCCACAAACAAACGTCACTGGCGGGAACGGCGGTCGAGGACTGGGATCTGGCTCCGGCCGCGGTCGCGGTCGGCATCCTGATCTTCGATGTCGAACATCGCGAAATGCTCGGCCATCTGCGCCGGTTATATGACGGCTTGGCGGAAGGCCGGCCCGAACGGCAGGTTCGCCAAACCGTGGCGGACCTTCTCGCCGTGGCGAAAGCGCACTTCCATCACGAAGAAGAATACATGCGAATGCTGGATTATTCCGACTACCGCCGGCATTCGGACGACCACTACGCGCTCGGCGCCAAGTTGCAGAATTTCATGGACGAGATGTTCGCCACGGACGCGTCGGCCGAACGCAATCTCGCGGAGGTGCGGGCGTTCCTCAAGAAATGGCTGCTCGAGCACATTCTCGAACACGACCGCTCCTTCGCCAATTTCCTGGCGCGCAAGGGAATCCGCTAGGCGTCTGCCGGGATTTACCCATATCGTTTAAGGGGAAATTTAGGGCCGCATGGTCGAATAACGCCCAGAAGCGCCGACCGGAAGCCACCCATGCAATTCATGGTCTTCACCGACAAATTGAGCGACGGTGTGGCGTCGATCGACCATCAGCACGCGCGTCTGGTCGACATCATCAACCAGCTCTACGCGCTGGTCCTCAAGCACGATACGGCCGCTTCGCTGGAAACTGTCTTCGACGATCTGGCGCGCTATACCGAGCAGCATTTCGAATACGAGGAAAAGCTGTTCGCCGCGAACGGCTATCCCAAGCTTGAAGAACACCGCGCGCACCACGACGATTTCAGGCGGCGCCTCGCCGATTATCGCGACCGCATCGGGGGCCGCAACGACACCATTCTGGCCGCCGATCTTCTGCATGTGCTCAAGCAGTGGCTTACCGACCACATCGCGACCGACGACAAGGAGGCCTGCCGCCACCTCAACGCGTGCGGCATTCACTAGTCCTTGGCGGGACCGATTTCCTTGAGCCATCGCCCGAACACCGCGACCGCCTGCGCGGCGTAATGTGGCGCGAACTCAGCCGCGGCTTTGCGCAGCACCGGAATGTCGATTCCCGCTTTCGCCAGTTCGACCGCATGTCCGACCAGCCAGCGCTCGATCTTGAACGGATCGGCTTCGAGATGGAATTGCAGCGCCAGCGCATCGGCGCCGTAGGAAAACGCCTGGTTGGGATAGTTTTCGTTCGACACCAGCCGCGCGGCGCCTGCCGGCAGATCGAAGGTGTCGCCGTGCCAATGCAGCACCATCCCGTCCGCCAGCGGCGCCAGCGCCGAGGACTTGCCCGCGTCCGTCAGCGTCACGCGGCCGAACCCGATCTCCTTGGTGCCGCCGAAATAGACGCGCGCGCCGAGCACCGCCGCCATCGCCTGAGCACCGAGACAGATGCCGAGCGTCGGCTTGCCCGCCGCAAGGCGCTTTTCGATCGCTTTGAGCTCGTCGTTTACGAACGGATAGACATCCGTCTCGTAGATCCCGATGGGCCCGCCCAGAACGGCCAGAAGATCGGCCTCCTGCAACGCCGGATCGGAGAGATCGTCGAGCGCCGCGTCGCAATAGCGGACGGTCCAGCCCAGGCTTGCGAGCAGCGGCTCGATCAGGCCGAGGTCTTCGAATGCGACATGGCGGAGAGCGATGGCAGTGCGGGTCATGAAGGGCTTCAACAGTTCTCGAATGCGGGACCGGCTCACCATGCACCGGGCGCGACCACACGTCAAAATTCTGCTAGACCGGGCGTGCTAGACTACGCGCCGAATGGAGAAAGGGGCTCTCCCATGCCGGCAAAAATCCTCATCCTCGGCGGCACCGGCCAGACCGGACGCCTGATCGCGCGCCATGTGTTGGAGCGTTCCGACGCCATCGTCACCATTGCCAGCCGCCGGTTGGGAAAAGCCGAAGAACTCGCCGCCGATCTCGGGCGCGACCGGCCCGAGCGCGTCAAGGCTGTGGAAGTCGATGCGGGCAATGCCGAATCCCTGCGCGCCGCCCTCGCCGGCCAGACGCTGCTGGTGGTGGCGGCTCCGACCACCGCCTACGTCGAGACGGTAGCGCGTGCCGCCCTGGAGGCGGGCGTCGATTATCTCGACGTCCAGATCGGCGCCAAGAAGTTCGCGTTCCTCCAATCGCTGGCGCCCGAAATCGAAGCCAAGGGCCGCTGCTTCATCACCGAAGCCGGTTTCCATCCCGGCCTGCCCGCGGCGCTGGTGCGGTTTGCCGCGGCCCATCTCGACACCGTCGAAAGCGCCATTACCGCCTGTTATCTGTCGATCGGCCGCGACATTCCTTTTTCCGATGCGGTGGAAGAGCTGGTGGAAGTCTTCCGCAACTACAATGCGCAAGTGTTCACCGGCGGCCACTGGACCGCGCCCGGTACCTATCAGATGCGCAAGATCGCGTTCGGCGGCGATATCGGAACGCGCTCCTGCTACTCGATGTTCTTCGAAGAACTGCGGCCGCTGCCGGACCGTTATCCGTCGCTGCGCGAGACCGGCTTCTTCATGGCAGGCACCCACTGGTTCACCGATGCCGTCATATTCCCGCTTGCTTTCGTGCTGCTGAAGATCATTCCCAAGGCGACGAAGACCATCGGCCGTCTGTTGTGGTGGGGCATGACGCGTTTCCAGAAGCCGCCGTACCGGACCGAGTTGATCGTGCAGGCGAGCGGAACCCACGCCGGGCAAAAGACCGAGTTCGAAGCGGCGGTAGCGCACCGCGACGCCTACGAACTCACCGCCATTCCGGTGGCCGCCGCGATCCTGCAATACCTCGAAGGCTTGGGGCGCCGACCCGGATTGCACATGATGGGCCATCTCGCCGATCCGCGCCGTCTTTTCACCGACATGAAGCGGATGGGCGTGAAAGTCAGGACGACAGTGGCGTAACCTACGCTTCTTCCACCGCCACGACGTCGACCGGCCCAGACGGCACCTGCTCGTTGGTCAGATAGGCGCACAACGGCGCCAGCGTGGTTTGCGTGCGAGCCGGAATGGTAAGAAGCGTCTTGCCGCCCGCCTTGATCTGATACACCGCCAGCGGCTTCGCGCCCGCGACGGCGGCTTGCCAGGTGACCTTTACGCGGCCGGCATCCTTGACGACTTTCACATCGGCCGGCTGCACCAGACCTTGCGCCTTCTGCTGGAAGTAATTGGTGGTGGCGCCGTAGGCCGCTTCCGCCTGCTTTTCCAGCGCCAGCCGTTCGGCTTTGGTCATCGGCGCATCGCAGGCGGCGGCGAGATTGGCGACGAGCTGATCGTCGGCCGGATTCTTGCGGTTGATATGACCGGTGCCGATGATGGTCGTGCACACGCCCGGCAGCGAAACCGTGTAGCGCACCATGTCATGCGTGTTGAGCTTGGAGCCGCCGACCTTCTGGTTCACTTCCTGCGGACCGCGCGTCCAATGCGGCTCCTTCGAGCCGACGAAGGCGCCGTCGGCGAACACTTTCATCGCGATCACGCCCATGCCTTTGGCGAGCGCCAGCGGCAGGACGTTGTTCTGATGCGGCAGGTACTGCTTGTCGGCAACATTGAGCGCCACCAGGAGCGTGTCGAGCTCGTTGCCCTCGTCCATGCGGATCAGGCGCGACAAGACGGTAGAATCGAGATGGCCGGTGACGCCGACATGGCGCACCCAGCGCTTATGCTCGGGATTGAGGCCGGTGTAGTTGGTGCCGTCGCGATAATCGAGCAATGCCGCAAACGCGCCGATCCGGTCGCCCATCTTGCCGCCGCGGTCGGCCATGCCGACATAGATCTGCTCCACCTGTTCCAGATTGCCGATGGCGTGGATCTGGATGCAATCGAGATAGGCGCCTTCCGGAATGAAACCTTGGCCATCGCCGAACGCCTGGGTCAGTGTGCGCTTGAGATCGGTGACCGCGTTCTGGCCCGACGTATCGGCCGGATCCTTGGCGAAGCGGCGGGTCGTTTTGGAGGCGAAATACAGGCTCTCGCGCAGGTCCGCTTTGTAGCCGGGCTTGCCGGGCACCAGATTCATCCGGCGGAACGCCTCGCCGTAATGCACCTGACTGGCGCCGTAGACGTTGGCGGTGTCGAGATAGTTCACGCCGAGTTCGACCGCGCGGCAGATGATGTCGGCCGGATCGACGCCTTCCGGCGTCCATTGCAGCGATGCCTGTCCGCCGAGTCCGAGCGGGGTCACCATGAAGCCGGTGCGGCCGAGCACCTTCTTCGGAATGATCTTCGGCTTTTCGGAAATCTTGGCGGCGCGCGCCGGCTCGAACAGCGCAGCAGCGGCAGCACCCGCGCCGAGCGTGGTGAGAAGCTGACGACGATTGGCCATGGCGATCCCCGAAGCGAATTGCGCCGGCATTCTACGCCGTCCGTCGCGCGCGCGGACGCGACACAAACGGCCGCAGGACGATCAACTTGCGGTGTACGGTCAGCCCAGCTCGTCTCGGGCGATCTTGGCCCATTCGCGCTGGCGCGAACGGTAGTAACCGGGCGCGTGTTTGACCGAGTCGATGATCTCGCGGAACATCGCGTCGGCGCGCTCTTTCTGGCCTAGCTGTTTGAGCAGCAGCGCGAAGCGGCAGCGCGCCTCTTCGCCGGGATAGCGCATCACAATCGATTCATACTGATGTACGGCATCGTCGGTACGCCCGACGAGGACCAGCGAACGGGCGTAATCGAGTTCGGTGTCGGCATCCCAGGCGGCGGGATCGAGCGATTTCAGCCGCTCGAACGCGTCCACCGCACCGGCGCCGTCGCCCGCCAGGAGCTTCGCGCGCGCCAACCCCTTGAGCAGCGTCGGATCGCCTTCGCCGATCGGGCCCGCCATGGCGCCTTGATAGAGATCGACCGCATCCTGGAACATGCCGCGCTTGATGCACTCCTCGGCCAGCGCCCGCTTGGCATCGGCCGAGCCGACCCGCTCCACTTCGCGCAGCTTCTCGCGATAGCCGCGGCCGGGATCGGCCATCGAGGAGACGTTGTCGGCAAAGCGGCGCGCCGAATTCGACGAGAACAGGTCGGGAAGTACGGCGAAGACGACGTAGGCAACCCAGCCGATACCGGGCAGCATGCCGATCACAAGCAGCCACCACCACGGCCGCCCGGTGCGGATGCAGTGATAGGCGAACGCCAGCGAAATCAGCAGGTAGCCGAACGAATAGCCGTAGAACATGCGCCTGACCGTATCCCCGTCCCTGCGTAAGACTTAGGCAGTGGTCCCAGGGCAATCAACCCTGCTTTTCCCATTTTCCGGTGGGGCTTTCTTTCCAATATGTAACGTCGTGGCCCGCCGCCTTGGCCGCTTTCCACGATTCGCGCGCGACCTGCAGCGCCGACGGGTCGTGCCCGTCGAACATCAGCACGATGCGAGCGAGGGCGCGCGTTGCGTCCGCGTTCCAATCGGGCGGCGCGACACCGCCGACCAGAAACAGAATCGCGGCGCCGTTCGGATTACCGTCTTCGGTGGTGATAAGCACCGGCTGGCGCGCCGCCTCGCCGTCGCCGAGCTGGGCATGCGGCAGGAACCCATCGTTGAAGGTCCACAGCAGCGTGTCGAGCGCATCGGCGCGGTCGGCGGATTCGGTCTTGATGACCGCCCGCCAGCCGCGCTGCAGCGACTTCTCGACCAGCCCCGGAAGCACATCCTCCAGGGCCCGCCGTTCGAGGTGATAGAAGAGGGTTTCGCTCATTAATCCTCGTAATTATCCGCCACCAGCCGGTCGAGGATACGCACGCCCCAGCCGGTGGACCAGCTCGGGATCAGCGGCTTCTGTTCGCCGTCCTGCCAGGCCACGCCGGCGATATCCAAATGCGCCCACGGCGTCTTTTCGACCACGAAACGCTGCAGGAACTGCGCCGCGGTGATCGAGCCCGCATGCTGCCCGCCGATGTTCTTCATGTCGGCGATCTTGGACTTCAGGAGCTTGTCGTAGCCTTTGCCGAGCGGCATGCGCCACACCGGCTCGCCCGCCGCCTTGCCGGCCATCGTGAGCTGCTCGCTGAGCGCATCGTTGTTGGAGAACAGGCCGGCATGCTCGCTGCCGAGCGCGATCAAGATGGCGCCGGTCAGGGTGGCGAGATCGACCACGGCGCACGGCTTGAACTTGGTCTGCGCGTACCACAGCGCATCGGCAAGCACGAGGCGGCCTTCGGCGTCGGTGTTGAGCACCTCGATGGTCTGGCCCGACATCGAGGACACCACATCGTCGGGCCGCTGGGCTTTGCCGTCGGGCATGTTCTCGACCAGGCCGATGACGCCGACCGCGTTCACTTTCGCCTTGCGGGCCGCGAGAGCGCGCAGCGTGCCGATCACCGCCGCCGCGCCGCCCATGTCGCCTTTCATGCCCATCATGCCGGCGCCGCTCTTGAGCGACAGACCGCCCGAATCGAAGCACACGCCCTTGCCGACGAATGCGACCGGAGCAGCCGTCTTGCGGCGCGAACCGTGCCATTCGAGCACCACGAGCTGACTTTCGCGCTCGCTGCCCTGGCCGACGCCGAGCAGGGCGCCCATGCCGAGTCGCTTCATCTGGGCTTCGCCGAGCACGGTCACTTTCAGGCCCAGCTTGGCCAGTCCTTTGGCCCGGCGGGCGAATTCGACCGGCGACAGCACGTTCGGCGGCTCGTTGACGAGGTCGCGGGCGAAGAAAACGCCGTCCGCCACCGCCAGAAGGCGGGCATAGGCCCGGCGGGCCGCGGCGGCATCACCTGTCGCAAACGTAATTTTTTTGAGGGCGAAGCCGCGGTCGTCGAGATCCTTGGTGCGATAGGTGTCGAAGGCATAGGTTTTGAGCTTGGCGCCCAGGGCCAGATGCGCCGCCAGATCCCCTCCTTTGGCCCCCTTGAGACCCGTCAGATCGAGCGTCGCTTCGGTCTCTGTGCCGCCCTTGAGCCGGCCCAGCGCCGTCGCAGCGACGGTTTCCGCGGTCGCAGCGTCGAAATCCGCCGCCTTGCCCAGGCCAACCACGATCAGCCGCGACACTTTCAGCCCTGCCGGGGCCAGGATTTCCACGATTTGCCCCGGCTTTCCCGTGAACCGGGAGGCCTTGAGGGCCCGCTCGACGGCACCGCGGCTCGACCGGTCGGCCCTGGCCGCCGCCGGAAGCAGCTCCGGACCCTCGGTCGCACCGACCACCAGAGCGCCCGATTCCACCGCCGCCGCGGCGGCAAACGTGAACTGCATTGCAAATTCTCCTGATTTCTTAACGGGCATTCGGGGGCCTCACCCTTTACGCTGGGTTGCCCCGGTGCCACTGGGGGATGCTAAAGAAGGGGAAGATAGTTTATGTCGAATCGCCACGGGGGCAAACGCCCGGTGCGCGCGAGGTGTGCGTAACGGCCCGCTCCGGGTCTCTGGGAAGGTTCATGCGGCGTCTGTCGTCCTACGTCTTGAAGCAGTTGATCGGGCCGGTGGCGTTGTTCACCTTCCTGCTCACCTGCGTCATCTGGCTGACGCAGGCTTTGCGCCTTCTCGACCTCATCATCAACCGCGGCCAGTCGGCCGTGACGTTCCTTTACCTCTCGATGCTGGTGGTGCCGGGATTGCTCGTCATCATCCTGCCGCTCGCCTTCTTCTCAGGTGCGCTGATCGCACTGTCGCGGCTCAATAGCGAAAGCGAACTGGTGGTGATGGCCTCGGCCGGGTTCAGCCGGGTGCAGCTTGCCGTGCCGGTGTTGACCGCGGCCGTGCTGGTGATGGTGCTGACCTGGGTGTGCAGCCTGTGGGCGATGCCGGCGGGACAGCAGGCCCTCAACGCAACCTTGTTCGATATCCGCGCCAACGTCTCCACCGCCCTGCTCAACGAAGGCACGTTCAACACGCCGGCCAAAGGCCTCACCGTGTTCATCCGCGCCATCGACAATGACGGCACGATCCACGGCGCGCTGGTGCACGACAACCGCAATGCCAAGGCGCCGATCAGCTATCTCGCCGAATCCGGACGCATCGTGCAGACGCCGGCAGGCTCGCGTCTCGTCATGGTCGACGGCACCATCCAGCGCGTCGCCAAGCGGGGCGCACGGCTCAATGTGCTCAAGTTCCAGCGCTACGTCTTCGATCTCGACCAGTTCGCCGCGATCCAGCCGGCGAGCGAACGCAAGGCCAAAGAGGCGTTCATCGGCGAATTGTTCCATCCGCCGGCCGGGATCAAGGACAAGGCCCGCCGCGCCTATCTCGCCGAAGCCCACAGCCGCATCGCCGAGCCGTTCTATTGCATCGCCTTCGCGCTGATCGCGCTCGCTGCCGTCACCCAAGGCCGTCGCGCCCGCGGCGCCCATCTGCTCCGGATGACGATCGCTTGCGCCGCCGCCGCGGGCTTGCGCATCGCCGGTTACGGCGTCGCCGGACTGGCGATCGGCAACACGGCGTTCTGCATCCTGTTCTATCTCCTGCCGCTGATCGGCATCGCCGGAGCGGCGTTCGTGCTGGCGGGCGGCTTCCCCAAGCCGCTGCCCGGCGTGGCGCCGCCCTCGATGCCGACGGGAGAAACGGCATGAGCTGGTCGTGGACCCTTTACCGCTATCTCGCGCGCCAGTTCGCGTTCGGCATCGGCATGGTCTATGCCACCTTCCTGCTGCTCGCGTTTTCGATCGACGTCGTGAACCTGATCGACCGCGTCGCCGGCAAGGGCGTGACGAGCGCCGTCGTGGTCGGCATGGCGATCCTGCAATTGCCCCAGCTCGGCATCCGCATGCTGCCGTTCGCCGTGCTGCTCGGCGGCGTGTTCACCTTCGTGCGGCTGTCGCGCAGCCAGGAACTCGTCGCCACGCGCGCCGCCGGCGTATCCGCCTGGGACTTCCTGCTGCCGCCGCTGGCGGTGGCGATCACCTTCGGCGTGTTCGTGGTGGTGGCGGTGACGCCGGTTTCCTCGGCGATGCTGAACCAGTTTTCCCAGCTCGAAGCCAAATACGTCAAAGGTCAGGCCTCGCAGCTTTCGATCTCCGCCAACGGCCTGTGGCTGCGCCAGGGCGACCAGACCGGCCAGAGCGTGGTCCATGCCCTCTCGGTGGCCCGGCAGGGCGAATTCCTCGACGACGTGATCGTCTTTCTCTACGGGGCGAACGACCATATCGAGGGCCGCATCGACGCCCACACCGCCCAGCTCATGAACGGGGCTTGGCTGCTGTCCGACGCCTGGGTCTCGGGCCCGGACGGCATTCCGAAGCATTACGACCGCTACGAAGCCAAGACGACCCTGACCAAGGACCAGATCCAGGAGAGCTTCGCGCCGCCCGATACCTTGTCCTTCTGGGCCCTGCCGCACTTCATCCAGTCGGCCGAAACCGCCGGATTCTCGGCCATCCGCTACCGGCTTTACCTCTATTCGCTGCTGACCCTGCCGATTCTCCTGGCGGCTATGGTGTTCATGGGGGCCAGCTTTTCGCTCAAGCTGTCGCGCCAGGGCGGCCTGGGCCGCGTCGTTCTGATCAGTGCCTTGTCGGGCTTCGGCGTGTACTTTTTCACCGATTTGACGCGCGCGCTCGGTCAATCGGCCATTCTGCCTGCCTGGCTCGCCGCCACGGCTCCGGCAGCGGCGGCCATCATGATCGGCATGACGCTCGTCTTCCACCAGGAGGACGGATGAGACCGGTCCTGAAGCGGTTCCTGTTCGGCAGCGCGGCCCTCGCTTTCGCAGCGACGGGTGTGGTTGCGCGCGCGCAGAACACCCCCGCCGGCAAGGATATGCTGTTGCAGGCCGACACCGCGGTCTACGACGACAAGGCCAAGACCGTGACGGCCAAGGGCCACGTCGAGATCGACTACGACGGCCGCATCCTTTTGGCCGACAGCGTCACCTACAACCAGAATACCGAGGTCATCACCGCCAGCGGCCACGTCTCGCTGCTCGACAAGACCGGCAACGTCGCCTTCGCCGAGCATGTCGTGCTGACCGACAAGATGCGCGACGGCGCCATCCAGGGCTTCGGCGCCCTGCTGGACGGCCACACCCGCATGGTCGCGGCGACCGCCCAGCGCAAAGAAGGCCGCTACACCATCGCGCGGCACGTCGCCTATACGCCGTGCAAGATCTGCAACAAGCCGGGCGAACGCGTGCCGACCTGGCAGATCCGCGCCGACAAGGTCGAGCACGATCAGGTGCAGCATCGCGTCAAGTTCAAGGACGCGACGATCGAGGCGTTCGGCGTGCCGGTGTTCTACACGCCGTATTTCGCCGAACCGGACCCGTCGGTGCATTACGCCAGCGGCTTTTTGATGCCCGACGTCGGTTCGTCGAGTTCCAACGGCTACTACATCACGCTGCCGTATTACTGGAACATGTCGAAGAGCCGTGACGCCACGATCGAGCCGATGTTCACCACGCGCGGCGGCCAGGTGCTGCTGGGCGAATACCGTCAGCGCTGGAACGAAGGCGGCATGTGGCTGCAGGGTTCGGTGGCGCACAATCCGCGCGGCGGCAACTCCACGCATCGCACCCAGTACTACACGCACTTGTTCGGATCGGGACGCGCTTCGCTCGACGACACCTGGACGTTCGGTTACGACGCCCAGCTCGCTTCCAACGACACCTATCTGAAGCGCTACGACATCAGCCAGCTCGACCGGCTGGTGTCGGACCTGTTCTTCACCGGCGAACAGGGGCGCAGCCGCTTCACGGTTGCCGGCTATTTCTTCCAGGGCCTGAGGGCATCGGACAACAACCGCACCTTCCCGGTGCCGCTGCCGCTGATCGAATACACCTACATCCCGGCGCAGAAGCTGGTCGGCGGGCGGTTCCGTCTCGACATCAACACCGTGGCGCTGACGCGCGACGTCGGGACCAACAGCCAGCGCCTCACGGCCGAAGCCAACTGGCGGCTGCCCGCTGTCAGCAACAACGGCATGCTGTGGACCTTTGCGCTCGACGCCCGCGGCGACGTCTATCACACCGATTACGCCAGCGGTTATCAGCCCGGCGACGCCTATTCCGATCCCGGCACCAACGCGTCGAAGAGCGTGTTCAAGACGCGCGGCCTGCCCTATGCCGCCCTCGACTGGCGCTGGCCCTTCATCAACAGCTTTGCCAGCCGCGCCATCGTGCTCGAGCCGATCGTGCAGCTCATCGCGCAGCCTTACGGCGGCAACCTGACCGGGATGCCGAACGAAGACAGCCTTAACATCGAACTCGACGACAACAATCTTCTGAGCTTCGACCAGGTTCCCGGCAACGACCTCGTGGTGTCGGGACCGCGCGCCAATTTCGGCCTGCGGGCCGAAACGCGGTTCGAATCCGGCTACGCCGAAGCCTTGATCGGCCAGGCGCTCCGCCTCAAGGAAGATCCCGCGCTGACGGCGGTGCCGGGCGCCGGCTTCACCGGCACCAGTTCCGACCTGATCGGCCGGTTCAGCCTGAAGTTCCAGCCTTACATCGACCTTACCAATCGCATCGACATAGATGAACAAACCGGTAATGTCCGGCGCAACGAAATCTATGTGACGGGAACCTACGGTCGTAACGCGACGCGTATCAGCTATATCGAATTGTCGCCGACCCTGGGCCTGCCCGCGCGCCAGGAAGTCAACGCCCAGATCGATGTTAACTTCTACCGCAACTGGCAGGCGTTTGCGGCCATCCGTCGCGATTTAAAGTCCGACCAGACCCTCGATACCGAGTTCGGACTTGGTTACGAGGACGATTGCCTGGGAATTTCGCTGGGCTACCACCGGAAATACACGGCGGACCGCGACTTGAAGCCCTCCACCAACTACGTTTTGCGGTTCAAGCTGAAGACGTCGAATTCGCCGATTCAGCCGTTTAGCCTGTTTCCGGAAGATGTCTTCTCCTACGGGCGTCCTTGATCCCGGACGGGATTTGCTTATCCTCCGGCTCCAGCTAAAACCGGGCTGTTATTGGGAAAAAAGCGTTGGTGATGCACTCGAAGAACCATGCCCTGACAGGCCTCATGGCGGCCCTTGCGTTCGTTGCGCTGGCCGGCGCCGAACCGTTGCAGCGCGAAGCCCGCGCCGAGCCCGCTCCCGCGGCCACCCCGACCGGTGCCACGCCCGCGCCTGCGGCTCCCGACGCCAAGGCCAAAGGGAAGAAGTCGCACGAGGAAAACGGGATCGTTGCACTCGTCAACGATTTGCCGATCACCTCGTATGAACTCAAGCAGCGCATGAACCTCGTGTTCGTCACCACCAAGGTGCCGGACAATCCGGAGATCAAGAAGAAGATCCGCGAACAGGTCATCGAGCAGCTCGAGACCGAGATCCTGCAGCGCCAGGAAGCGCAGAAGAACGACATCACCATTTCGGCGGTGGAAGTCGACAAGTACATGCAGGGCATTCTCGACGACAACCACATGACCAAGGAGCAACTCACCGAGGTGCTCGCCAAGGGCGGCGTGAATATCGCCACCTTCCGCGCCCAGCTTGCGGCGCAGATCCTGTGGCAGAAAGCGGTGCAGGAGCATTACGCCGGCCGCGTCAACATCAGCCCCGAAGCGGTCGACGCCGAAATGGCCCGCATCCGCGAAGGCATCAACAAGGCGCACTTCTCGGTCTCGGAAATCTTCCTCGCGGTCGACAACCCCGATCTCGACGAGAAGGTGAAGAAGAAGGTCGAAGACCTCGCGACGCAGATCAAGGGCGGTTCGCCGTTCGCCGAAGTTGCGCGCCAATTCAGCCAGAGCCCGTCGGCGGCCCAAGGCGGCGACATCGGCACGGTCTACGACGGCCAGCTTGCTCCCGAACTCAACACCGCTCTCACCAAGATGACCACCGGCGAGATGTCCACCCCGATCCGGTCCATCGGCGGCTACTACATCCTGGCGCTGCGCCAGCGCTTCGAGCCGTCCAACGCGACGATCGAAGATATCCAGCCGGCCCAGAGGGAACTGCCCGCCACGGTATCGCTGGGCCGCCTCCTGCTCCGCCTGCCGCCCAAGCCGGCGCCGGATTACCTCACCAAGGTCAACGAGATCGCCAAGCAGATCCAGATGGCCGTTTCTCAGGCACCGTCGGGCTGCGAACTGGCCCAGAAAATTCCGGCCAGCGCCCCCGGCGTGCTCTACATGCCGCTCGGCCCGACTCGCGTCGCCGACCTCAACGCCGAGGCGCGCAACGCGCTGCAGAAGACCGAGATCGGCGGCGCCGCCGAACCGTTCCGCTCCGATGCCGGTATCGAAATCTTCGTCCGCTGCGAGCAGAAGATCGCCAAGAAGATCGCGTTCAAGATTCCGACCCGCGAGCAGGTCGAGAACCAGCTCTTCTCGGAACAGATTTCCGCCCTGGCCCGCCGGTACCAACGGGACTTGAGGCGCAATGCCAACATCGAAGTCCGCTGATCCCATTCTGCTCACCATGGGCGAGCCGGCCGGCGTCGGACCGGAAGTGGCAGTTCGGGCCTTCCAGATGCTCGGCGGCACCATCAACGGCCGTCCGCTCAAGCTGATCGGCGATCCCGACGTGTTCGTTTCCTGCGGCGCCCCGCGCGAGGCGGTGATCGCGACCAAGGCGCGGGCCACACGCGTTCCCGGCAAGCCCGATCGCGCCAATGCCGCGGCCACCATCGAAGCCATTGCGAGCGCCGTCAGCCTCGCCATGAAAGGCCAGGCGGCCGCGCTGGTGACGGCCCCGATCAACAAGCACGTCCTGATGGAGACCGGCTTCGCGTTTCCGGGCCATACCGATTTCCTGCAAGCGCTGACCGGCGCCCCGCGCGCGGTGATGATGCTGGCGTCCGAGGTGATCCGCGTCGTGCCGCTGACCGTGCACATTCCGATCGCCAAAGTGCCGGGCAGCATTTCGATCGCGTCCATCGTCGAGACGGCCGAGATCACGCTCGCCGCCTTGAAGCGCGATTTCGGGATCGCCGCGCCGCGCCTTGCGGTGGCCGGGCTCAACCCGCATGCCGGCGAAGACGGCGATATCGGTCGCGAAGAAATCGACGTCCTGCGGCCTGCCATCGCGGCCTTGCAGGCCAAGGGGCATACGGTCATCGGCCCGCTGCCGTCCGACACCATGTTCCATGGCGAAGCGCGGACGCGCTACGACGTGGCGCTGTGCATGTATCACGATCAGGCGCTGATCCCGATCAAGACGCTGTCGTTCTGGGACGGCGTCAACGTCACCCTCGGCTTGCCCATCGTGCGCACTTCGCCCGATCACGGCACCGCCTTCGAAATCGCCGGCACCGGCAAGGCCGATCCCAGAAGCATGGTCGCCGCCGTCCGGATGGCCGCCGCCATGGCGGATGCACGCGCCCGATGAGCGAGATCGATCCGCTGCCGCCGCTGCGCGATGTCATCGCCGCGCACGACCTGATGGCCAAGAAATCGCTCGGCCAGAACTTCCTGTTCGACCTCAATCTCACCCGCCGCATCGCCCGCGCCGCCGAGGCCGAAGGTGCCGTCGTCTACGAAGTGGGACCGGGGCCCGGCGGCCTGACGCGCGGACTGCTCGCCGAGGGCGCCACCAAGATCATTGCGGTCGAACGCGACGCGCGCTGTCTCGCCGCCTTGGCGGGGATTGCGGCGGCGTATCCCGGCAAACTGTCGGTGGTTTCCGACGACGCCATGAAGGTCGACGAAGCCGCGCTGCTTGCCGCCCACGGCGTTACCGGCCCGGTACGGGTGGCCGCCAACCTGCCCTACAATGTCGGCACCGCGCTGCTCATAAAGTGGCTTTCGGCCCCGCTCTGGCCGCCGTTCTTTTCCAGTCTGACATTGATGTTCCAGCGCGAAGTGGCGGAGCGCATCGTCGCCGCTCCGGGTACGGAGCATTACGGCCGGCTGTCGGTGCTGGCGCAATGGCGCTGCCGCGCCCGCATGCTGTTCGACGTCGCCCGTAGCGCCTTCGTGCCGCCGCCCAAGATCGTCTCGACCGTGGTGCGCCTGGAGCCGCTGCCCGAGCCGGTGGCGCCCGCCGCACTCGCCGACCTCGAAAAGGTCACCCAGGCCGCCTTCGGCCAACGCCGCAAGATGCTGCGCCAAAGCCTGAAGACCCTCACGCCCGACGCCGAAGCGCTGCTTGACGAGGCTGATATCGCTCCCACCGAGCGGCCGGAGCGGCTTTCGGTCGCCCAATTCGCCGCTCTCGCCAGGGCCTGGGCCGCGCGCCGCTGATTCGTCGGACATACGTAAATCCCACGGTTGAGCCCTGGCCCAAATTGTTTCACTTAGGTTAACCTCGCGGCAATCCATTGGGGCCAACCTGCCGCGGTGCCTGTGGGGGACGCGTTTGACCACGAGCAAAGACCAACTCCGCGCCGCCTTGAACGTGTCGCCTGACGCGATGTTCGTGCTCGACAAGCTCGGCACGGTCGTCGAGGTCAACGACGCGGCGGTGGAGTTGTTCGGCTACGTCCCGGATGAACTCATCGGGCAACCGGCCCGCATTTTCGTGCCGGAAAAGACCGTCGGGTACCATCGCCAGAGCTATCAGAGCTTTTTTACCCGCCCGGTGCGCCAGAAGCTGACCAGCGCCATGCACATGCCGCTGCGGACCAAGTCCGGTCAGGAACTTCCGGTCGAGGTCACCATCGGTCCGCTGACGATGGCAGGCAGTCTCTACGCGGTTTGCAGCGTGCGGGATATCTCGGCGCATGCCAAACGCGAAGAGCAGTTCCGCGCCACCATCGATGAACTGGACCGCCGCCTGCGCGCGTCGGAACTCGATTTCCGCCGCACCAACGAGCATTTCAAGCTGTTTCTCAAGCACGCGCCGGCCGCCATTGCGCTGGTCGACCGGCAGATGCGCTATCTGATCGTCAGCGACCGCCTCTTGGAGGACTTCGGCCTCAAGGAGAGCGACGTCCATGGCATGTCCATGTACGACGTATTTCCCGACATGCCCGAGCGCTGGAAGGATGCCCATCGCCGCTGCCTCGCCGGCGAGACGCTGGGCGCCGACGAAGATGCCTTCGTGCGCGCCAACGGAAGCACCGAATGGCTGACCTGGGAAATGCATCCCTGGCGGACGACCGACGGCCGCATCGCCGGCATTTTCCTGGTCAGCGAACTGATTACCGCGCGCAAGAACGCCGAAACGGCGCTGAAGAAAAGCTATCTCGAACTCGAACAGCGCGTCGCCGAGCGGACCGCCGAACTCGAGCGCCTCAAGAACGACGCCACCCGCGCCAACACGCAGAAATCCTGGTTCGTCGCCGCCGCATCGCACGATCTGCGCCAGCCGCTGCAGGCCTCGCTCGCCTATCTGTCGGTGCTGTCGCGCAAGGCCGGCCGCGAAGATCTTGAGGAGTTGTGCGAGAAATCGCGCCAGCCGCTGAAGGCGATGAGCGATATCCTCGATGTGCTGCTCGACATCTCCGATCTCGAAAGCGGCCACGTCAAGCCGCAGATGCAGGACTTTTCACTCGGCGACCTGCTGCAGCGGGTCATCGCCAACGCCCAGCATCAGGCCCAGGAAAAGGGATTGCGCCTCTCCTGCTTGCCGACCGAACTCACGGTGCATTCGGACCCGCGCCTGCTGGAACGGGTGGTTTCGAACTTCGTCACCAACGCCATCCGCTACACCGACAAGGGCCTGATCGGCATTTATTGCGAGGCGTCCGGAAGCAAGGTCTGCATTTCCGTCACCGATACCGGCATCGGCATTCCGGCCGACGCCCTCGGCGTCATTTTCGAGGATCACGTCCAGCTCGCCAATCCGGCGCGCGACCGCCGCAAGGGACTGGGGCTTGGCCTGTCCATCGCCAAGCGCATCGCCGACGCACTCGGCCATCGCATCTCGGTGCAGTCCGAACTCGGCTCGGGCTCGTCCTTCTCGATCGAACTGCCGCAAAGCAGCGTCGCCGTTGCGCGCGCACCTGCCGCCCCGGAGAAAACCGCCGCGGCGGCCGAGCATCCCGTCGTGCTTCTGATCGACGACGATCAGGATGTCGCTGAAGCGATGCAGATGCTGCTGCAATCCTACGACTTCGAGACCTATATGGCGTCGAGCCGCGACGCCGCGCTGGCGATGCTGGAGTCCGGGTTGGTACCCGGACTGGTCCTGTGCGACTACCGCATGCCCGGCGCCAACGGCATCGACGTGATCCGCCAACTCCGCCAAACCCTCGAAACCGAAGTGCCCGCGGTCATCATGACCGGCGACATGGGCCTGACGAGCTGCGATCTCAAACGCTGCGCCGTGCTGCACAAGCCGGTCGACGTCGACAAGTTCTTCGCAGTGATCGGAACCTTGGCGGCCTGACCGGCTTTTTTTCATAGCGGGCGCGTACAGCCATCCCGACAACCGGTCCGCGGTTTCTCACAAAAGAAGAATTTATGGGACCGGTACCGCGTGGAACTGTCGCAATCGGCAACCATTCCGCGTCGACAGTTTGCACCCTAAGCTCTCCTTGGGGGTTGGCTCGGAACTGGGGAATATCCGGGCAGCGTGCGGGGGAGCATCATGAAAACGCGGGCTTGGCAGCTTTGCTGCGTGGCGATCTGTGCTGCGTGGCTTGGCGGATGCGCGTTCAACATCATCAGTGTACGTCAGAATCCCGCGCATTATGAGGCGATCGCCGGGACGGGCGCTTCCTGGTCGCTGACGACCGGCGTCAGGGTCGGTCTGCCGGAAGGCAAGACCTCGCCGCTCAAAACGACGTCGGTGTGGCATCAGGTTGGCCGCATCGAACAGGGCGATGTGTTCCATACATCGGACCAGAACGTCTGGGTGGTGGCATCGCACCAGCACGAGGCCGACATCGTCATTCGCGACGGCCGTATCGTCGGGTTCTTCCTTGTCTACGAACGGACCTTCGCCCCCGCCGACAAGCCTGTCGACATCAAGACCACAAGCCGGTGAGTTCGTCACAACAATCCTCGGAGGAGACGTCAATGTTCAACAAGATTGCACAACCCGTTCTCGCCTGTTGCCTGCTGCTGTTCCTGGCTGCCTGCGCTTCGAGCGGCCCGATCTTCAAGGATGCGCAGGCGAACGTCGCGCCCGTCGCCGCCGACAGCGGCCGAATCTTCTTCTATCGTCCGTCGTCGATGTTTGGCGCCGCAGTGCAGCCGTCGATCAAACTCAACGGCGAGAAGGTCGGCGAATCGATTCCTGGCGGCTACTTCTTCGTCGACAAGCCGGTCGGCTCGTACAAGATTTCGACCGAAACCGAAGTCGAGCGCGACTTGACGCTGGTGCTCGAAGCCGGTCAGACAAAGTACGTCAAGACGCATGTCTCGATGGGCTTTGCCGTCGGTCACGTCTCGCCGGAAATCATCGAGCCGGATGTCGCGCTCAAGGAAATCATCGACTGCCATCTGACGACGCTGAAGAAATAGTCAGCCATCGTTTCGCCAAGAGCCCGGTTCGCCGGGCTCTTTTTTTGCCCGCCCGGCCGCCGCCGCCCGCCCCCGGTAGGTACCACCCCATATTGCCGCCCAGCCTTTGCTTCGTTAACGAACCTTTGGCCACGATGCGGCATTATGGCCGTTCCGATTCTGCGGGTATCCCCATGAGCGTCCATCACCAGCTTCATCACCTCCATCTCGGCGGCGAGATCCTGCGCAACGCCAAGGAACGGGCGCGGGTCGAAAAGCACTGGCATGTGCTGGGTGACGCCAAGCCGCCCAAGCCGCCGAAGAAGAAGTATTCCTACATCGAGGAACTGACGCGGCTGCAGTTCGAACTTCTGAAGCTGCAGGAATGGGTGCGGCTGCAAGGCCTCAAGGTCGTCGTCATTTTTGAAGGCCGCGATGCGGCGGGCAAAGGCGGCGTCATCAAGCGCATCAACGAATGCCTCAATCCGCGCTCCTGCCGCGTGGTGGCGTTGGCGACGCCGACCGAAAAGGAACGCGGCCAGTGGTATTTCCAGCGTTACGTCGAGCAGCTTCCGGGTAAGGGCGAGATCGTGCTGTTCGACCGCTCCTGGTACAATCGCGCCGGCGTCGAGCACGTGATGGGGTTCTGCACCAAGGAGGAATACAAGGAGTTCCTGCGTTCCTGCCCGCTGTTCGAGGAAATGCTGGTGCGCAGCGGTATCATCCTCATCAAGTACTGGTTCAGCGTCAACGACGAGGAGCAGGAAAAGCGCTTCATGGAGCGCATGAAGAATCCGATCAAGCGCTGGAAGCTGTCGCCGATGGATATCGAAAGCCGCGAGCGCTGGGTCGAATACTCCAAGGCCAAGGACGCCATGCTGAAGCATACCGACCGCAAGCTGACGCCCTGGTACCTCATCAACGCCGACAACAAGAAAAAGGCGCGCCTCAACTGCATCGCGCACTTGCTGCGGCAGATCCCCTACAAGGATTTGCAGCCGGTGCAGATCGAACTGCCGCCGCGCCAAGCCGATAGCGGCTACCGCCGCCCCAAGAAATCGAAGCAGAACTGGGTCAAGGAGTGGTATTGAGCAGCGGGCTCAGTTCGCTTCCGGACGCATCAGCCCATCGACGAACCGCACCAGTCCGGGCTGGCGTTCGCGCTTGAGGCGTTCGGCCTGGAGAATGACGCGCACCTGTTCCTGCGCGCGTGCGACATCGTCGTTGACCACGACATAATCGTATTCCGCCCAATGGCTGATTTCGCCGTCGGCCTTGGCCATGCGCTTGGCGATGACGTCCGGCGGGTCCTCGGCGCGGCCGCGCAAGCGGCGTTCGAGTTCTTCGCGACTCGGCGGCAGCACGAAGATCGACACCACGTCGTCGCGCGCCTGCTGGCGAAGCTGCTGGGTGCCTTGCCAGTCGATGTCGAACAGCACGTCGCGGCCCGCCGCCAGCGCATCGAACACCGGCTGCTTGGGCGTGCCGTAGTGATTGCCGAACACCACCGCGTGCTCGAGGAACTCGTCCTGCTGCACCATGCGCAGGAAATCCTCGATGTCCTTGAAGTGATACTCGCGGCCGTCGACTTCGCCGGGGCGCGGGCTTCGCGTCGTCGCCGACACGCTCATGGTCAGGTCGGGATCGGTCTTGAGGAGCCAGCGCGCCAGCGTGGATTTGCCCGCGCCCGACGGCGAGGACAGCACCAGCATCAAACCGCGGCGTTGGATTTCGACGGTCATGATCTACTCGACATTCTGCAACTGTTCCCGGAACTGATCGATCGCGGTCTTGAGATCGAGCCCCAGCCGCGTCAGGTCGATATCGGACGATTTCGAGCACAGCGTGTTGGCTTCGCGATTGAATTCCTGCGCCAGGAAATCGAGGCGGCGGCCCACGGTGTCGCCGGACCCGATCAGGCGGCGGGCTTCCGAGACGTGCGCGCCGAGGCGGTCGATCTCTTCGCGGATGTCGGCCTTGGTGGCGAGCATCGCGATTTCCTGCTCCAGCCGTTCGGCCGACACCGTGCCCGGCGCGACCAGATCGGCGAGCTGCGCGGCGAGGCGGTCGCGGATCGCGGCGGGCTGGGTCGCGGCGCACTGCGTGGCGGCTTCGGTGAGGCGCGCGATTTCGTCGATCTGTCCCGTCAACACGACGGCGAGCTTGGCGCCTTCGATGCTGCGCGCCTTGGCGAGCGCATCGAAACAATCAGCCAGCGTCTTCAGCACCGCGGTATCGCGCGCCGCCTGCGCCTCCGGATCGGGCAGCGAACCTTCGTCCTGGATGATGACGCCCTTGAGCGCCAGAAGTCCGTCGACGCGCGCCGGCGCGAGGCCGGTCTCGCCGGCCACGTCCTGCGCGATCTTCACCGCCGCCGCCAGCGCCACCGGATCGACCCGCAGCCCGCGCGTCGCCGCGCCGGGATCGTAGGATAGCGTCGCCTGCAGATTGCCGCGCTTGAAGCGGCTGGTGGCCAGCGCCCGCGCCGCCGGCTCGATGCTTTCGAAACCGGGCGGCAGGCGCAAACGCAGTTCGAGACCGCGGCCGTTGACGCTGCGCGCTTCCCAGCGCCAGCGGGCGGCATCGAGCCCGCCATGGCCTTCGGCAAAACCGGTCATGCTTACAAGCGCCATGTCACCGCCTCCAGAATCGCGCGGACCTTACAGCCGCATAAACACACTGTCATCCCCGGCCGACCCTGCGCAGCCGAAGGCGAAGCATGGGGAGGGGAAGGGGACCCAGGTTTTGCAGGCAAAAATATGTTCGGGATCGAGCGAGAACACCGGTGCCACACATCCAAAAGCGTGCGGCACCACGACCTGGGTCCCCTTCCCTTCGCATCGCGCTACGCGCGATTGCTCAGCCGGGGATGACAGTCGTTATTTCTCGCCCTTCAAATGGATTCTCCGCCATTTGATGACGTTCTTCGTCTGATCGTCGATGTTGTCGGCGAAGACGTGGCCGCCGGTGCCGTCGGCGACGAAATAGAGGTCCTTCGTATCGGCCGGGTTGAGCACCGCGGCGATCGCATCCTTGCCGGGATTGCAGATCGGATGCGGCGGCAGGCCGGTGATGACATAGGTGTTGTATGGCGTCTCGCCGTGGACTTCGCTTGCGAGCAAACGGCGACCGATCGGATAGCCCTTGGTGATGCCGTAGATGATGGTGGGATCGCTTTCGAGCTTCATGCCGATGCGAAGTCGGTTCATGAACACCGAGGCGATGTGCGGACGCTCGGACGCGATGCCGGTTTCCTTCTCGACGATGGAGGCCAAGACGATCGCTTCTTCCTTGGTCTTGATCGGCAGATTGGGCGCGCGCTTGGCCCACAGTTCGTCGATCAATTCCTTCTGCGCCTTCTGCATCTTGGCGATCAGGCCCTGGCGGGTCTGGCCGCGCTCGAACAGATACGTCTCCGGCAACAGGCTGCCTTCCCGCGGCACCGCGCCGGCGGGCCCTTTCAGCGTCTCGTCGTTCTTGACGAGATCGTAGGCCATCTGGCTGGTCAGACCTTCGGCCACCGTCACCTTGTGGACGATCGACTTGCCTTCCACCAGCAGGTTCATGATGTCCTGCATCGAGGCTTTGCTCGGGATGGCGTATTCGCCGGCCTTCAGCGCCGCGGTCTTATGCAGCGCCCGCACCGCGACCTGGAACACTTCGGGATGCTGGATCACGCCCGCGTCGCTCAGCGCCTGCGCCACGCCTTTGAGGCCGACGCCGCTCTTGATCATCACGACGGTTTCGCTGCCGGATTTGGCGGCCGGTCCGGGGGCCTTGAACGCCGCATAACCCCACTCCACCGCGCCGGCGACGATCACGGCGACGAGGAACAGAAACACCAGAACTTTCTTCATGGCCCCCTACCCTGCGCCCAGGCCAGAAACACCGGTCGCGCTCGCGGCGTGCGCTTCTATTCCGGGCGGGTCAAAATCAGACAGGCGTTGGTACCGCCGAAACCGAACGAATTCGACATCGCGACACGCACCTCGCGCTTGATGGCGGTATGCGGAACCAGGTTCAAGCTGGTTTCGACGTCGGGATTGTCGAGATTGAGGGTCGGCGGAATGATGCCGTCGCGCATGGCGAGGATGCAGAAGATCGCCTCCACCGCACCGGCCGCACCCAAGAGGTGACCGGTCGCCGATTTGGTCGAAGACATCGGCTTGCCCGGCGCCGCATCGCCCAGGAGCCGCTCCACCGCTTTGAGTTCGATGCCGTCGGCCATCGTGGAGGTGCCGTGGGCATTGATGTAGTCGATATCGGCCACACTCAGCCCCGAGCGCTTCAGCGCCATCTGCATGGCGCGGTAACCGCCGTTGCCGTCTTCGGCCGGCGCCGTGATGTGATAGGCGTCGCCCGACAGGCCGTAGCCTTTCACTTCGGCGTAAATCTTGGCGCCGCGTGCCTTGGCGTGTTCGAGTTCCTCGAGCATCACCATGCCGGCGCCTTCGCCCATGACGAAGCCGTCGCGATCCCGGTCGTAGGGCCGCGACGCCTTTTCGGGCGTGTCGTTGTACTTGGTCGCCAATGCACGGCAGGCGTTGAAACCCGCCACGCCGATGCGGCAGATCGAGGCCTCGGCCCCGCCCGCCAGCATGACGTCGGCATCGTCGAGCGCGATCATCCGCGCCGCGTCGCCGATGGCATGAGCGCCGGTGGCGCAGGCCGTCACCACGGCCGAATTCGGCCCTTTGTAGCCGAACCGGATCGAGGCGTGGCCCGACACCAGATTGATCAGGCGGCCGGGAATGAAGAACGGCGAAATCCGGCGCGGGCCTTTTTCGGCCAGCACCAAAGAGGCCTCCGCGATCCCTTCGAGACCGCCGACGCCCGAACCGATCATGACACCGGTGCGTTCGCGCTCTTCCTCGGTCCGAGGCTCCCAGCCCGAGTCGGTGACCGCCTGCTGCGCGGCAGCAAGGCCGAAGACGATGAACTCGTCGACCTTGCGCTGCTCTTTCAGTTCCACATAGGCGTCGGCATTGAACGTGGCGTTCGTGCCGTCGCCCTTGGGAACCATGCAGGCGATCTTGGTGGCAAGATCGTCGGTGTTGAACTTGTCGATGCGACGCGCGCCCGACTGTCCGGCAACCAAACGCTCCCAGGTGCTTTCCACGCCGCTGGCAAGCGGCGTGACAAGCCCCAGTCCTGTCACTACGACTCTACGCATGTGAAATCAGGCGCAACGTTACCGAGTCGTCCCCGCGTTGCGCCTCCCGATCGGCTGTCAGGCGTTGGCTTTGTCGATGTACTTGACGGCGTCGCCGACCGTCACGATCGACTCCGCAGCGTCGTCCGGAATTTCGATACCGAATTCCTCTTCAAACGCCATCACCAGTTCGACGGTGTCCAAGCTGTCGGCGCCGAGGTCTTCGATGAACGACGCTGTGTCGGTGACCTTCTCGGCATCCACGTTGAGATGCTCGACGACGATCTTCTTCACGCGTTCGGCAGTATCGCTCATTGCTTGTCTAAGCCTTTCCTTCGTTTTTTTCACGCCGCGCTTGCGTTGGACATGGCCCGCGGCAAGGGCCCTCACTGATCCTGTTCGAGTGGGGGTTGGCAGCTTCGTAACACAAAGACATACCGACCGCCACAGGCACTAAGTGACTGAATTAACAACTAAACCATAGCAAGACCGCCATTGACATGGACGGTCTGACCGGTCACGTACCCCGCTTCGTCGCTGGCGAGATAAACCACGGCCGCGGCGATATCCGCCGGAGAACCCATACGGGCGGCTGGGATTTTCGCCGATATAGCCTGTTTCTGCGCGTCGGTCAGCACGTCGGTCATCGGTGTGCCGATGAAACCGGGGGCGACGCAATTCACCGTTACGCCGCGGCTGGCGACTTCATAGGCGATGGATTTCGACATGCCGGCGAGGCCCGCCTTGGCCGCGGCATAATTGCACTGGCCGGGATTGCCGGTCGAGCCGATGACCGAAGTCACCGAGATGATACGGCCCCAGCGCTTCTTCATCATGCCCCTCAGGCAGGCGCGCGACAGGCGGAAGGCGGCGGTGAGATCGACGGCGAGCACCGTTTCCCACTCCTCGTCCTTCATCCGCATCGAAAGGTTGTCCTTGGTCACACCGGCGTTGTTGACCAGGATATCGATCGGCGCGCCCGCAGCCGCTTCGGCCGCTTTCGGCAGCGCCTCGACCGACGCCGCGTCGGCGAGATTGCAGGTCGCCACGAAGGCGCGCTCGCCGAGTTCGGCTTTCAGCGCTTCCAGCGCTTCGGCGCGGGTCCCCGACAGCACAACGGTGGCGCCTTGGGCATGCAGCGCTTTGGCGATACCGCCGCCGATGCCGCCGGACGCGCCGGTGACCAGCGCGACTTTACCGGTAAGATCGAACATCAAAGGGTCCTCGCGAAGGCTTCGATATCGGCCGGCGTATCGAGACTGACGTTGGCCAGATCCCGGTCGATGCGCTTGACCATGCCGGTCAGAACCTTGTTGCCGCCGAATTCGACCGTGGTGTCGACGCCGAGGCCGCGGAACGAGAGCACGCTCTCGCGCCAGCGCACCCGGCCGGTGACCTGTTCGACCAGGAGGCGGCGGATGGCATCGGGCTCGGCAGTCGGCAGCGCGGTGACGTTCGCCACCACCGGCACGACCGGCGGCTGGATGGTCACGGCAGCCAGCGCTTCCGCCATTTTATCGGCGGCGGGCTGCATCATCGGGCAATGGAACGGCGCGGAAACGGCCAGCGGCAGTGCGCGTTTGACGCCTTTGACCTTGGCGAGTTCGCCGGCGCGGGTCACGGTCGCCTTGAGGCCGGAGATAACGACTTGGCCTGGGGCGTTGTCGTTGGCGACGACGCAGACGGGATGGGCTTCCACCGCATCGGCGACGGCTTCCTTGGCAACCTCTTCGGCCAGCGCCACGTCGGCGCCGATCAGAGCGAACATCGCGCCTTCGCCGACCCGAACGGCGGCCTGCATGGCCTGGCCGCGGATTTTCAAGAGACGCGCGGTATCGGCAAGGCTGAAGGCGCCGGCAGCGCACAGGGCCGAATATTCGCCGAGCGAATGGCCGGCCACCAGCTTGCCGTGGGTATGGAGTTCGAAGCCCGCTTCGCGCTGCATCACCCGCAGCACGGCGATCGAGGCGGCCATGATGGCGGGCTGGGCATTCTCGGTGAGAACCAGATCGGCCTCGGGGCCTTCCCACATCAGGCGGGAGAGATTCTGCGACAGCGCTTCGTCGACTTCCTGGAAAACATCGCGGGCCGAGCTGAAGGCATCGGCGAGCACCTTGCCCATGCCGACGGCCTGGCTGCCCTGCCCCGGAAAGATGAATGCGCGCGTCATGACAACCGTGCCCCTAAACCGAGAAACCACCGCGATAATGCGACGGTCCTCGAAGCCGGGCGAGACAAATCAAGCGGCGTACCTTAAGTCAAGCACAGGTCCGTTGCCGCGCGGGTCCGCGCGCCAAAGTCACAGTCAAGACCTGTCGTTTTCCCGTGCCGAGCGACTCAAGGTCTCGTTGCCGTAGGCCGCCAGAAACACGGCGGTAATCCTGCGCGTTTCGGCTTCCAGCGCGACGCCGTCCGGGGCCTCGATCGAGTTCCACAGCCGCTGGGTGTGCAGATTTCCGGCGGTGAGATCGAGGAATGTGTCGGCCGCCTCCAAGGGATTGCAGGGCCGCAGCGTGCCTTCGGCCACCAGTTTGGCGAAGTAGCGTGCGATTCGCTCCAGCCCGCGGTGGACCGCCAGTTCGTAGGTCGTTTTGCCGATTTCCGGAAAGCGGCCGGCTTCGGCGATGATGAGGCGATAGCCCGACACGATGGTATCGCTGAGCAGCCCGTCGAGGCAGCGGCGCACCAGTTCGGTAATCGCCTCATTGGGGTCTTCGGCCGTCAGCCTGAGATTGAAGATGCGGTCGAAAAGACCGGTCGTTTCACGATCGATGACCGCGACGAACAGATCTTTCTTGGACGGGAAATAGCTGTAGAGAGTCGCCTTCGAACCGCCGACCAGGGCCGCGATCCGGCTCATCGAGGTCCCGGAGTAGCCGTCCTGCAGAAAGGCCTCGCGCGCGATATCCAGAATCGCAGCACGACGCTCGTCGGGACTGGGTTTGCGGCCTTCGACCATTACCATGTCCGCTTCTTAGCCTCCGCGCCTGCCTGGGCGTAAGAGTTTTCGCTTGACTTCAGCGCCGCACACGCTACTGTACTGTACGGTACAGTCAATAAGAGCTCGCGCAGAGCTTCGCCTATTGGCGAATGACTGCAAGGGCGGCGGCGCGGTATCCCGCGTAGGCACGTTTCCCCCAAAAAAACTGCCGTGCCGCCCTTGCACTCTCTTTCTCCCGCAAATTCTCAGTACCCGGAATATTTCCGCGCCTCGCGGCTGTAGACGTCGTTGCCGAACGCGGCGAGGAAGGTGGAAGCGATGCGATCGACTTCCGCCGTCATGCGTTCGGGATCGATCGCCGGCATCACGTTCCACAGACGCAATTTGTGCAGCACGCCGGAGGTGAGGTCGAGAAACTGCTCGGCGGCCATCTTGGGATTGACCTCGCGCATCTCGCCGCACTCGATCGCGCGCTTGAAAAAAGCCGCCAGATGCTGGGTTCCGCGCCGCAGAGCGATGTCGTGCATGGCGTGGCCGATTTCGGGAAAACGTCCGGATTCGGCGACGATCAGCCGATACGCCGCGATCATCTCTTCGCCCAGCATGGCGCCCATCAGCCGCCGCGCCAGTTCGTGGACGCGATCGCGGAAATCGCCGGCGATCTCGGTGGCGACAAAGATTTCATCGAACAGCTTGGCGCATTCGCGGTCGGTGACGGCGACGAACAGCTCCTTCTTGGAGTCGAAGTAGTTGTAGAGCGTGGTCTTGGAGCCGCCGAGCAGCGCCGCGATGCGCGACATCGACGTGCCGGCATAGCCCTCGCGGATGAACGCCGCGTAGGCGATGTCCAGGATGTGATTGCGCCGCTCGTCGGGCGTCGCTCGTCTGGAGTCCGCCAATTCCATTCCGCTCAGCCTCCGCTGCTTGACACAGCCGTCAACATCGTGTTTGTACCGTACTGTATCGTACAGATCGCGGGTCGCCAATGGCCAATTTGCGCCGAAGAGCCCTGTGCAGCAGTGCTGCGCTTGCCGGAATCGTAGCGTTCGCGCTTGCCGGGTGCGCCCCCGACCTCGGTCCCAAGCCCGAAATGGCCGCGCCCGGTTCGCTTGCCTCCGCCAAGAGCCTTGTCGCGCCTGCCGCCGAATGGCCCGTGGAAGCCTGGTGGAAGGCCTATAACGATCCCCAGCTCGACCGTCTGATCGACGATGCGCTGAAAGATTCGCCCGACCTCAAAATGGCCGCCGCGCGCGTCAGGGCCGCCGAGGCGATGGCCGATATCAATGAATCGTTGTTGTGGCCGACCATCGTGGGCGACGCCACCTTCATGGAAACCGAGATCACCCAGAACATCGGTCTGGCCGACAACTATATGGGCAATCTGTTCAAGCAGAACCTGCCCAAGGGCTTCCATCACCTCGCCGCGCTGTCGCTCGGCATGCAGTACCAGCTCGATCTTTTCGGGAAGAACCACGCCAATTTTGCCGCCGCGATGTCGACCGCCGAAGCGGCCAAGGCCGATGAAGCCTCGGCGCGGCTGCAGATCGCCGCCGGCATGGCCACCTATTACGCCATCCTGACCCAGCTCTTCGCCGACGAGGCCACCAGCGAGAATGCCGTCAAGGTGCGCTCGGAAAGCGCCGCGCTGGTCGAGAAGCGGTTCAAGTCCGGGCTCGAAAACGAAGCCTCGCTCAGCCAGGCGCGGGCCCAGATGGAATCGGCCAAGGTGCAGCTCGAGGCGGTGAAGGCCGCGACCCTCAAGGTCCGCCATGCCATCGCCGCGCTGGCCGGCAAAGGCCCCGATTACGGCCTCGCCATCGAACCGGCGGCGACGCATCCGCTGCGCTCGGACGGCCTGCCCGCTTCGCTCGCTGCCGATCTGGTCGGCCGCCGTCCCGATGTGGTGGCGGCGCGCAAGACCGTCGAAGGCGCCGGCTACGGCATCGACGCGGCGAACGCGAATTTCTATCCCAACATCGACCTCACCGGCATGTACGGCTTCGGCACGCTCGATGCGAAGCACTTGTTCGACGCCTCGTCGGAGATGGCCGGCATCGGCCCGGCGCTGCGCCTGCCGATCTTCGACTACGGCCGCAACAAGGCGATCTATCGCGCCTCGCGCGCCAAGTTCGACGCCGCCGTCGCGCTCTACGACAAGACGCTGACGAATGCGCTGAAAGACGTCGCCGACGCCTATTCCGACCGCAAGGCGCTGGACGGCGAACTCCTCCATGCCCGCAAGGCCCTCAGCGAAAGCGAGAACGCCTATCGCGTCATCAGGGTCCGCTACGACGCGGGCATGGCGCGCTACATCGACGTGCTGACGGTCGAAGACAAGCTCTTGGCGGTACGCATGGCGGTGGCCGACCTCGAAGCCCAGGCCTTCGCCCGTGATATCGCCCTCATTCGCGCCCTCGGCGGCGGCTACACCGAAAAGAAGTGAGAAAGCGCATGACCGACACATCCGCAGGTCTCAGCGAGACGCGCAAGAAGCTGTTCACCTATCTCGGCCTCGGCGTTGCCGCCGTCGCGCTGATCGCCGTGGGCTACTGGTTCTTCGTCGGATCGCATTACGTCTCGACCGACAACGCCTACGTCAACGTCTCGTCGGCGCAGGTGACCCCGCTCACCAACGGCAAGGTGATGGACGTGCGCGTGCACGACTCCGAGCAGGTCAACAAAGGCGACGTGCTGGTGGTGATCGATCCCGCCGACGCGCAGTTGCTGGTCAACCAGGCCGAAGCCGGCTACGGCGCCACGCTGCGCAAGATCCGCACCTATTTCGCCCAGGCCGCCGCCCGCAAGGCCGATTGCACCCGCACCCGTCTCGATTATCAGCGCCGCGCCTCGATCCAGAACACCGGCGCCATGTCGAACGAGGAATTCACCAGCTACCGCGCCGCCTATGAAGCTTCCTGCGCCGCCTTGCAGGCTGCCGAAGCGCTGACGGCGAACACCACGGTCGAGAACCACCCCGAGGTGCAGGCCGCCAAGGCGCAGCTCGATACCGCCAAGCTGAACCTGTCGCGCACGATCATCACCGCGCCGGTGACGGGCATCGTCGCCCAGCGCAACGTCCAGATCGGCCAGATGGTCGGCGCCGGACGCCCGATCATGACGGTGGTGCCGGTCCAGGACGTCTATGTCGACGCCAATTTCAAGGAAGACCAGCTCGCCAAGGTGCACACCGGCCAGAAGGTGACGCTGACCAGCGATCTCTATGGTTCGTCGGTGAAGTTCCACGGCACCGTCTCCGGTCTCGGCGGCGGCACCGGCGCGGCGTTCGCCGTCATTCCGGCCCAGAACGCCACCGGCAACTGGATCAAGGTGGTGCAGCGCATTCCGGTGCGCATCGCCCTCGACCCGGCCGACCTCAAGGCCCATCCCTTGCGCGTCGGTCTGTCGATGAAAGCTTCCATCGACGTTTCCGAGTAGCCCATGACAAGGGCCGACGACATCGCGGACCCGTCGCACGTCCATGGCGTGACGCTGGTCCTGGTGGTGCTGGTGCTGGCGCTGGCGAATTTCCTCGCCATCATGGACATCACCATCGTCAACGTGCTGGTGCCGCAGATCGCCGGCTCGCTGGCGGTGTCGAGTGCCGACGGCACCTGGGTCATCACCTCCTACGCGGTGGCCGAAGCCATCATGGTGCCGCTGACCGGCTGGCTGGCGGAACGCTTCGGGCCGGTCAAGGTGTTCGTCGCCGGCATTGCCGGGTTCGGCATCGTGTCGGTGCTGTGCGGACTGGCGACCACCCTGCCGATGCTGATCGCGTTCCGCATCATGCTCGGCATCTGCGGCGGTCCGCTGATCCCCTTGTCGCAGACCCTGCTGCTGACGGTCGTTCCCAAAAAGTACGAAATGCCGGCGCTCGCCGTGTGGTCGATGACGACCATCCTCGGGCCGGTGGCGGGCCCCGTGCTCGGCGGCATCATCGCCGACCAGTGGAGCTGGCCGTGGGCGTTCCATTTCAAGATGCCGCTGGCCCTGGGGCTGGCCGCGCTGGCGTGGTACGTGCTCAAGAAGCATGAAATGCCGACCACCAAGGCGCGGGTGGATTTCGTCGGCCTCGGCCTTTTGATCCTGTGGGTCGGCGCACTCCAGATCATGCTCGGCAACGGCCAGAACATGGACTGGTTCAACAACGATTTCATCGTCGCGCTGCTGATCGTCACCATTCTCGGCTTCATCAGCTTCGTGATCTGGGAGATGACCGACAGGAAGCCGATCGTCGATCTGCGCATTTTCAGCAACCGCGCCTTTTCGGTGTCGATGGTCGTGATTTTCCTGGCCTACGGCGCGTTGTTCGGCGCCGTCGTGCTGGTGCCGCTGTGGCTGCAGAACATCATGGGCTACACGGCGACGTGGGCGGGCTACAACACCGCCTTTGCCGGCCTGATCTCGCTGCCGGTGGCCCCGCTCACCACCAAGCTGATGAGCAAATACGACCATCGCGGCATCGTCATGGTGGGCTTGTTGTTCTGCGCCGCCTCGAGCCTGATGCGCATCTTCTACAGCCTCGACGTCACCTTCGGACAGACGCTGTGGCCGCAAGTGCTGCAAGGCATCAGCTTCCCGCTGATCCTGATTCCGCTGATGGACATGAGCGTCTCCTCGCTGCCGGCGAAGGACACCGCGTCGGGCGCCGGCCAGTTCAACTTCATCCGGACGCTGTCGGGCGCCATCGCCACCGCCATCGTGGTGGCGGTCTGGGAAGACGCCATCAAATGGAGCAAGGCGACGCTGGCCGGCTCCGTCCAGCACGGCCCCGACATGCTGCTGGCGCTGCAGCAGATGGGCGGCTTCTCCGAAGCCAAGGCGCGCAGCCTGTTCGATCTGGCGGTGCTGCAGCAGGCCGCCCAGCTCGGTACCAACCAGTCGTTCCTGGCGATCGGCGTCGTGCTGCTCGTCACCGCGGGCCTGGTTTGGATCGCCCCCAAGCCGCCCCGGCACGCCAACGGCAATGGCAACGGCAAGCCCCCGATAGGACACTGACCGCCTCGTCCCGTTATGCTATAGGACGGGCATGTACGAGACGCTCAAAGCCTTCGTCGAACGCCCCGCGCCGTTTTCCGCCTACACCACGCCGGATCTGTGGACCGACGAATACGTCTCGGCCCGCATGCTGGAATTCCACCTCGATCCGGCCTGCGACCTCGCCTCGCGGCGGCCGGAGGCGATCGACGCACTGGTCAAGTGGCTCGAGACCCATGTCGGCCTTGCCGGCAAGAAGGTCACCGATCTCGGCTGCGGCCCCGGCCTCTATGCCGAGCGTATGGCGATGCACGGCGCCCGCATCACCGGCTTCGACTTCTCGCAGCGCTCGCTGGCCCACGCCCGCCGCCAGGCCGGCGCCAAGAAGCTCGCCATCGAATACCAGCTCGGCGACTACCTGAAGGATGCCCTTCCGGAAGGCCAGAACCTCGTCACGTTGATCTATTGCGACTACTGCGTCCTGTCGCCGACGCAACGTGCGGCGCTGCTGAAGCGCATCCACGCCATGCTGCGGCCGGGCGGACACTTCCTGTTCGACGTCGCGTCGCGCCCGGAGTTCGGGCAGGTGGAAGAAGGCTTCGTTTGCGAGCGCCGCCTGATGAATGGCTTCTGGGCCGAGGGCGATTATTTCGGCTTCAAGATCACCCACCGCTACGAGGACCAGTACCTCGCGCTCGACCGCTACCAGATCGTCGAGCCCAAGCGCACGCGCGAGATCTATAACTGGCTGCAGTATTTCATGCCCGACGAAATCGACGCCGAACTCGGCGCCGCCGGGTTCGAAACCGCGGAGGTTTTCGACATCTCTTCCGGCGGCAAATGGATCACCAAGTCGGCGCCGTTCGGCGTGCTGGCAAGGAAGAAGTAGCTACACCGCCACCGCGTGCACCGCTTTCGAGGTGGCCAGATAGGTGTCGAACACCGACGCCACCAGCCGCACCGCGGCCCGCGCCGAGGCCGGCACGCTCAGCACCGTCCCGTTGCGCACCACGAAGCCTTCCGCCATCAGCGGCGCCAGGGCTTCCATCTCGCGCGGGAAATCTTCCGGCGTCTTGCCGAAGCGCGCCAGATCGACTTCGAGGAAGCACATCAGCTTTTCGATGATCGCCCGCCGGAGCTTGTCTTCGTCGGAAAGCGCTATCCCGCGCGCCACCGGCAGCTCGCCCACCTCGATGGCTTTGCGCCACTCCGGCACCTCGGGCTTGTTCTGGACGTAGCCCTGCGGCAGCGCGCTGATCGAAGAGGCGCCCAGCCCGATCAAGGCAGGGGCGTCGTCGGAGGTATAGCCCTGGAAATTGCGCGCCAGGGTGCCCGCCTTGGCCGCCACCGCCAGGCTGTCGTCCGGCAGCGCGAAATGATCGAGACCGATGGCGGCATAGCCCGCCGCCGAAATCAGGCTGTGCGCCAGTTCGAACTGGGCGAAGCGCTCCGCCGCATCGGGCAATGTTTCGGTCTTGATGAGCTGCATATGCTTCTTGAAGTGCGGCACATGGGCATAGCCGAATACCGCGAACCGTTGCGGCTTCAAGGACAGCGACAGTTCGATGGTCCGCGCCACGTTTTCGCGGGTCTGGTAGGGCAGCCCGTAAATAAGATCGATATTGAGCGAAGCAACGCCCGCCGCCCGCAACGCGTCCACCACGCGCTTGGTCTCGTCGAACGGCTGGATGCGGTTGATCGCTTTCTGCACCTGCGGCGCGAAATCCTGCACGCCGATCGACGCGCGCGTCAGGCCGCATTCACCGAGAGTCGCAATCAGATCGTCCTTCAACCCGCGCGGATCGATCTCGACGGCGAATTCGGCATCGGGCGCGAACTCGAAATGACGTGTTAGCGCTCCCTTCAAATTGCGCACGTCGTCGGGCGTCAGCATGGTCGGCGAACCGCCGCCCCAATGCAGATGCGTGACCGGATGGCCCTTCAAATACGGGCCGATATTCGCAATCTCGGTGAAAAGATCGTTGAGATAAGACGACACCGGCGAATAGCGATTCACCACCGTCGTATGGCAGCCGCAGAACCAGCACAGCGTGTCGCAAAACGGAATGTGCACATAGAGCGAAAGCGGCAACCCCGTGGGCAATCCGGCAAGCCATTGCTTCAATTCGTTTTGGCCAATGCCGGCATGAAAATGCGGCGCCGTGGGATACGACGTGTAACGCGGCACGCGGGCGGAAAAGAGATCGACGTTGGAATTCATGGCTGACCGTTACAGGTGAAAAGTGGAGGACGACATCTTGCTTGCGGCCGATTTCTACGACTCGCAAGGGGCCCTTGCACGAACGAGTTTTCTTGACTTTCTTTGTGTTCGGTGCATACTAATTCCTGCCTCGCTCGGGTAGAGCAAGATGAGGTGCAAAGACGGGCCCGCCCGCCGGGCCGGTCGGCCAAATAGCCCAAGAACCTTGATTGGGTGAGGGTTATGGCCTTGAAATGGGGGCTGCCTTCGCGACAGCCCCCGCACCTTTTTTCAGGCATGCGAAATCGCTGCAATCCGGCTTTCTCCGCGGGTTTGCGACGGAGTCTAGCCTAAAGCAGCCTCAAAGTCTCATCTTTTGCCCGCGGCACCTCTGGCCGATGCCGCGGGATGTGGACGCCGGTTTCAGCCGCCTGCCGTCGCGAACAGTTTGTAGCTGCCGGTCCCCGAGTTGTTGGCGGACGCCACCAGATAACAGGTGCCGGTCGACAGCGCCGTGAAGCGGATCACCGCGTCGTGGTTCGTGCTGTCGTTGGCGTAGGTCAGCTGAACCCCGCGAGCGTCGCAGATCGCCAGGAACGGATCGGCGAGCGTGCCGTTGCCGCCATCGACACCAGAGAGCGTGAAGGTATAGGTCTGGCCGGCGGTGACGTTCACCGCGAACCAATCCTTGTCGCCCGACGTGCCGATCGTGTCGGAGACCGAGCCGCCGACCGTTAAATCGTGGTTGGTCTGTTCCGAGCCGAACGCGCCGTTAGTGGTGCGGTGTTCCCAGTAACCGTTCTTGAGATAGTGCTCGGTGGCATCGGTTGCGGTGAAGCCGCACGTCCCCAGATCGGTATTGTTGATGAGATAGGCCACCGGATCGAACGTGACCTTCCGCCCTTCCCAGAAACCGTTGCGGATGTAGTGCTCTTCCGCGGCCTGCACATCATCGCCAAAGGCACCGATCAGGTCCGTGTAGGACGCGATGTAGGCCAGCGCATTGAACGTGACCTTGCGGCCTTCCCAATAGCCGTTGCGGATATAGTGTTCTTCCGCCGCCGTCTTGTCGTTGTGGAACGCAATCACCAGATCGTCGTAGGAGCACACATAAGCGAGCGCGTCGAACGTGACCTTCCGGTTCTCCCAATAGCCGTTGCGGATGTAGTGCTCCGCCGCGGCCGTCTTGTCATTATGGAAGGCAATCAACAGGTCGCTGTACGAGCAGACATACGCCAGCGGATCGAAGGTCACCTTGCGGCCTTCATAGGAACCGTTCTTGAGATAATGTTCTGTTGCCGCCAATTGGTCGTCGTGGAAGGCGACGATCAGATCGCCATAGGAGCAGAGATAGTTCAGCGCGTTGAACGAAATCGTCCGCCCTTCGGCTTTGCCATTGTTGAAATAGTGCCGCGCACCCCACACCGCATCGTCGCCGAACGCGCCCATCAAGTCCTTGTACGACGCGATATATTCCAGCGCCTGCAGCGGACTGAACGCCTGCGCCTGGAACTCGGCCAGCGTCAATGTCTGGCCGCCGCCGAACGTAACCTTCTCGATATTGATGAGCGTATCGTTCTCGCCCGCGCCGGTCACGGTCGTGCTGCCGTCGCCGTTCGAAGTGACCAGATAATCCGACGCCCGTCCTGCAAGCACCGCCGTATCGGTTCCTGCACCGCCGTTGAGCGTGTTGGTGCCGAGGCCGCCGCTCAGCGTATCGTTGCCGCTGCCGGTGCGGATAGTATCGGTGCCTGCGCCGCCGATGACCGACTGATCGGAGCTACCGGTAATGTCGATGAGCACGGTGTGCGCCGTATCGACGGTATGGGCATCGATCTGCACATTCCCAAACGAACCGGTCAAATGATAGTCATAAGGTCCACGCAACTCGATGCGCGGCACGTTGACGTGGGGATTGTCGACATTGGTGTTTCCTTCGGCGATGAGAACATCGGTCCCATAGCCGTGGCCGTCGATCACGTCGTTGGCGTCCCAGGCGGCGCCCATGTAGAAGGTCTGGTTGCCCGTCATCGCCTGGGTCCAGTCGCTGCCGCCGCCGCTGAGGTCGTAATAGTCATCGCCGTCGCGGCCATAAAGACGGTCATCGCCGGCGCCGCCCACCAGCGTCTCGGTCGCGTTATTGCCCGCGATCGAGTCATTACCGGAGCCGCCGACCACACGTTCGATGCCGATCAGCGTGTCGTGACCGATCAAAGACCCGGTTGCCGTACCACTGGCAAGATCGACCGAAATTCCCTCCGTGTCGCTGCTGTAATCGGCAGTGTCCAATCCGGCACCGCCGTCCAGCGTGTCGTCGCCGGGACCGCCGATCAGCGTGTCGTTGCCGCCCAAGCCTTGGAGATTGTCGTTGCCGGAGCCGCCAGTCAAAATGTCGTCGCCGGCTCCGCCGGTGGTCGACGGCACCGGGACCGCAATCTGCTTATCGGCGAACACCAGGGTTTCGATGCCGGTCAACCGGTCGGTGCCGTCCGCACCAACGACCGTGACATCGCCGCCGGAACCGTAGGTAATCGTATAGGCGGTCGAAGCGCCGGAGAAATTGGCTTGGTCGCTGCCGGCACCGCCGTCGATGAGGTCGTCGCCGAGACCGCCGGTGATGACGTCGTTGCCGGTATAGCCGCGCAGGGTGTCGTTGCCCGCGCCACCGGTGAGGGTGTCGGCCCCGCTGCCGCCGCCAAGAGAGTCGGTGCCCGCGCCGCCGGAGATGGACAGCGCAATCGACACCATATCGTGATTGTCGACGACCAGCTTGTCACTCGCCCCCAATGCGGACCCGTTGATGGTCTGGCGATCGCCGCTCGGAGAAACATGACCGTTATACGGGGTCAGCTTGTAGCTGTAGCCGGTGCCCAGGTTGATGGTTTCGAGGCTTTCGACCCAGCCGAGGTCGAGATTGCCGCTGTAGTCGCCGTAGATGTTGAGCGTATCGTTGCCGGCGCCTCCGTCGATGCCCAGTATGCCCGAAAGCGTACCGAATATATTGAACGTGTCGTCGCCGTTGCCGCCATAGACGCCCATATTGAAGGCGTGCGAAATATAGAACGTGTCGTTCCCGTCGAAGCCGCTATAGGCAGAGGTTGGGCTCGAACAAACGAATGTGTCGTTGCCGGAAAAGAACAGATTGTGGAATGAATCGCTGGTTCCGTTCATTGCGGCATCCCAAAGCTGGGACACCGGCGCCGACAGACCCGTCCAGACCTCTCCGGTGGAGTCCGAAAAGCCCGTGATGGTGCCCCCCACGGGTTTGCCGGAGGCGTAGGTGAATCCGGTGCCGGTGACCGTAATGGTGCCGAAATAGGGTATGCCGGACATCTGGAATCCGGTCGAACTGCTGTTGCTGGCGCTGCCGCTCGCAAACGCAATCAACGCGTTCGCACTGAAGACGTTGTTGCCGCCGCTATTGCCGTCGACCACTAGCACGCCCGGCGTCGGTGTCGCCACATAGGCGATCGTCTGGTCCTTGAACTGCAGATATTCGACGTTTTTTATGTAGTCCACGCCGTCGGCACCGACCACAAAACTGCCGCTGCCGACGGTGATGAGCGAGTACTGGGCGCGCGTGCCCGAGAATGCGACCGTGTCGGTGCCGCCTGCCCCATCGAGCATATCGTCGCCGAGACCACCGGTGAGGGTATCGTTGCCAGCCCCGCCATCAAGCGAGTCATTGCCCGCCCCACCGTCCAGCACGTCGTCGCCGATGCCACCGGAGACGAGATCGGCGCCGTCATGGCCCGACAGTGTATCGTTGCCGCCGTTGCCGTAAAGCGTGTCGCCGCTCGAACCGCCGGTGAGGCTGTCGTTGCCGGCGCCGCCGCGGTAGACCGTCGTCGACACGGCGGAGCCGTCGATAATCATGGCGTCCGACGCCCCGAGGCTTGCCCCGTCGACGGTCGTCGCACTGCCGTACGCACTCCAATAGAAGGGGTCGCTCATGTTGAGCGTAAGATTGTAGGTGTGGCCGCCGGTCAGGGTGATGGTTTCGAAGTTGCGGATTGTCGACGGCGAAAGGGTCACGCCAGCGCTGTAATCGCCGTCGAGAACGAGCCTGTCGGTGCCCCAACTGCCGTTCAATGTATCAAGCGGATCGAGAGCGGCACCGATGAAGATCGTGTCGTTTCCGTCGCCGCCGTAAAAGATGTCGTGACCGCCTTGCGATAAATCGAAACTGTTGGTGCCACCCGAGACGCTGACATAGTCGTCGCCGGCCGTACCCTTGGGCGTTCCCATGGCAATGCGATAGGTTCCCGTACCGCTCGCCGCCGCCGAACTCGCGACAAGGAAATATGTGCCGCCGGCGGTCGGGGTGAATGTGATGTGCGAATCCCTCGTGCCGCCGGACGCGTCGTCGTTGGAAACGACGGGATTGCCCGACGCATCGAGCAACTGCAGATAAGGATTGGCGAGCGTGCCGTTACCGGACGCGCTGCCTTGCAGATCGAATTCGTAGCTGAACCCGACAAACAGCGTTGTCTTGAACCAATCCGTATCGCCGGCCTTTTCGATCGTTCCGGTCAGCGCGCTGTTGGAGGAAATGGCCCCGTTGGTGGAGGTTCCCGAGGCGTAATCCTCTCCGAGGCAAATGGTCTGGTCGCCGAATGCGGCGAGCTCGACGTTCCACAGCGTGTCTCTCCAGCCGCTGCCTAACATCGTGAACGAGCCGTCGCCATTGGCGGTGATCGTCACCGAAGCGCGGTTGAACGAATAGCGGGCGATGTCGGTGCCGGCGCCGCCGTCGATGGTGTTCGTGCCGTAGCCGCCCTCGATCGTGTCGTCGCCGCCCATGCCGTTGATGACGTCGCCGCCGTCGCCGCCAAGGAGAAGGTCGTTCGCCCCCGTGCCGGTGATCGTATCGTTGCCGCTTTCGCCGTTGATCCAGGCGCCGGCGACACCGAAGGGGCTAGCTTGCGGAACCAGCTCTACGCCCGACAAGTCGATGGTGTCCGCCGAGGTACTGCCGTCGATCAGGCCGTAGAGGGAGATTTTTTCGCAGCCGGTCGACGCCGCACGGAACGTGCCTGTGACCGAGGCTACGGCATCGATCGACAGGAGGTCGATACCGGCGCCGCCGGAAATGCTGCCGTCCGTCAGGATGACGGTGCCGAAATTGTTGCTGCCGCTTCCGAGACGCACCACGTCGTCACCGTCACCGCCGTCGATCGTTATCGACCCGCTGTACGTGGCGGCGAAAATCGTGTCGTTTCCGGCGCCACCCTGCATGGTCGCGCCGTCGTGCAGCTCGTCGTTGCCGTTGCCGCCGATCAGCAGGGTGCCGTCCCGCAGCAGGTCGTTGCCATCGCCGCCATCGAGCGTGTCGGCCCCGCCATTCCCGAAAAGCGCGTCGTTGCCGCCCAATCCGCTGATGGTGTCGGGCCCGGCGCTGCCGGTGAAAGTATCGTTGCCGCTGGTGCCTACCAGCGTGAGCCCCGTCAGTGGGACCAAAGCGAGCAAGACGGTCTGGTCGGCGAATTGCAGCTTCGGAATGTTCCGGAGCGTATCGGTACCGTCCGCCCCGCCGGAGACCTTGTAGGTGTAGCTGTTGACTTTGAAGAAGGTATAGTCGGCGTAATTTCCGGAAAACACCGCGACATCGATGCCGCCGCTGCCATCGAGAGTGTCGTCGCCGGCGCCACCGATCAGCGTGTCGTTACCCGAGCCCCCCGACAGCGAGTCGTTGCCGCCGAGCCCGCTCAGCAGCTTGTTGCCTCGGTCGTTGGATGTGTAGTACCCGGCGCCGAGATTGTCGTTTCCCATGGTGCCGGTGATGGTATCGTTGCCGTCGCCGCTGTTGATCGCAACGCCACTGGTCCCGACAAGCGTAAAACCCGAGAAGTCGAACACATTGTCGCCGTCGTCGGCAAAGATGTGCGGACTGTAATTGCTGTCGTCCAGATTGAGGAACTGGATCTTCTCGAAGCCCGACGATGCGGCGCTGAAGCTCGCCCCGGTCAGCGTCAAGCCGGCCCGCACATAGAGAAGGTCGGTGCCCGCTCCGCCGAGGAGTGAACCCGCGGCGACCGTCACATTCTGCAATGTAACCGTGTCGTCGCCGGCTCCGCCGTCGATCAGCGCATAGGGCCCGCCGCTCGAGATCGTCAGAACGTCGTCGCCGCCAAGCCCCAAAATCTGGTCGTAGCCCGACAAGCCAGCAAGCGTGTCGTTGCCGTCTGTTCCGGTGATCGTCGGCATCCCGGTGCCCCCCTGGAATTACCCGGCCGCCAGGATACAATTTGGGACAAGCTTCTGTCTTGAACGGCGTTCGAGCCGGGCGCAGCCAATTAGCCGCAGAGGCACGCCCGCCCTCAGCGATTGCGGATCACAACTACTTGATCGGAAAGGCTTCCGGCTCAGCCCCCCGCAGTTGCGAACAGTTTGTAAGTACCCGTGCCCGTGTCATTTGCCGAAGCGACGAGATAGCAGGTGCCGGTCGACAGGGCCGTGAAGCGGATCACCGCGTCGTGGTTCGTGCTGTCGTTGGCGTAGGTGAGCTGGACCCCGTGCGCATCGCAGATCGACAGGAACGGATCGGCGAGCGTGCCGTTGCCGCCATCCACGCCTGAGAGCGTGAAGGTGTAGGTCTGGCCGGCCGTGACGTTCACCGCGAACCAATCCTTGTCGCCCGACGTGCCGATTGTGTCGGTGACTGAGCCGCCGACTGCGAGATCGTGGTTGGTCTGCTCCGAGCCGAACGCGCCGTTGGTAGTGCGATGCTCCCAATATCCGTTCTTGAGATAGTGCTCGGTGGCATCGGTCGCCGTGAAGCCGCACGCGCCCAGATCGGTATTGTTGATGAGATAGGCCACCGGATCGAACGTGACTTTCCGCCCTTCCCAGAAGCCGTTGCGGATGTAGTGTTCCTCGGCCGCCTGCACATCGGTACCGAACGCACCGATCAGGTCCGTGTAGGACGCGATGTAGGCCAGCGCATTGAACGTGACCTTGCGCCCTTCCCAATAGCCGTTGCGGATATAGTGTTCCTCCGCCGCCGTCTTGTCGTTGTGGAAGGCGATCACCAGATCGTCGTAGGAGCACACATAAGCGAGCGCGTCGAACGTGACCTTCCGGTTCTCCCAATAGCCGTTGCGGATGTAGTGCTCCGCCGCGGCGGTCTTGTCATTGTGGAACGCAATAAGAAGGTCGCTGTAGGAGCACACATAGGCCAGCGGATCGAACGTCACCTTGCGGCCTTCATAGGAACCATTCTTGATGTAGTGCTCGGTCGCCGCATACTGGTCGTCGTGAAACGCAACGATCAGATCGCTATAGGAACAGATATAGTTCAGCGCATTGAAACTGATCGTGCGTCCTTCGGCCTTGCCGTTGGAGAGCCAGTGCTTCAACCCCCACTGCGCATCATCGCCGAACGCACCCATCAAATCCTTGTAGGATGCGAGGTAGGCAAGCGCATTGAACGATGCCGCCTCGAATTGGGCCATGGTCAGATGCGTGCCGGTGAGCGAGACCTGCTCGATATTGGTCAGCGTATCGCGCGAAGTGAGACTGTCGACCGTGTAGCTGCCGTCGGCGTGCCGTGCGACGTAATAATGGCCGGCATCCTGCGTATAATTGACGGTATCGGTGCCCGCGCCGCCGTTCAGCGTGTTGGTACCCGTACCGCCGGTCAGCACGTCATCGCCTGCTCCGCCGGTCACCACATCGTTGCCGGAATTGCCCACCACGGTATCGCCGAAATCGTTGCACGTGACCGTGTTATTGCCGGTGCCGCATATCAGGGTATTGATCTGGGTTCCGAAGGCGATGCCGATGTTCTTGGTGCCGTGAATGCTCGACAGCGTTCCCGGCGTGAGGTTGACGACATCCGCCGACGTGAAACCCGACAGATCGAGCGTGTTGTTTGTGCCCGCGTCCCAGAGGGTGACGTTCGGCGAGGTGTTGACGGTAAAATCGAAGAACTTCCCGATCGACCCCGAGACGTTGCAGTTGAAACCGAACACCTGCCCGCCCGACAGCGGCGTAGTGGTGGGCGCCCCGTAGAGGCGCTGCATCGCCAGGATATCGACGACCATCGGCGTCTGCGGCGAACCGAACCACATTTGGGAGAGGTCGTCGAAACCCGCTGCGCCGTACTTCAGCGTGCCGATGATCCCGAGATAGGACATGATCGACCACGGCTGTACGTCATAGGCGCTGTACTGGTCGGTGGCCGGCATGGCGGCACCGTTGTACGGCCCGCTATGGCCCAACCCCAGGATATGGGCGATCTCGTGGATGATCGAATTGCGCGGATAGCTGAACGTGTCACCCACCGAACTCGCGAGCACGAGACTGGAGTTGAGCGTCAGCGTGCCGGTGGCATATGTGGCGAGGGTCGACGAGCCGACCTGCTCCATGTTTTGCGTGCTCGTGCCGCCGGTACCGATGTAGCCTTGCGCCATCGTTGCCCGCGTGATGGTGATCTGGGCGGCGCTGGCGTCGGTGGTCACGGCGAAGCTGACATTGGCGTAGGCCGACCACAGCGCAAAGCCTTCCATCACGACGGCCTGGTCGCTGGCCGTGTAGTTCGCGGCCGGATCGAAATAGACCGAAAGCGTGCCGCTGCCGGTCCCGGCGGAGGTCGCACCCCATTTGCCGCCCGCGCTTGTCGTGGTGCTGTAGGTTGCCGGATTGTACCCGCCCCAGGTCCAGTAGCTCGGCGACGCCACTTTGCCGTCGGCGTCCACGCCGCACAGATAAGTGACCTGATCCTCCAACGACGGCGATGTCGGCATATCGTAAACGGTTTGAATAACCTGATTGCTGTCCATCTTTTCCCCCGGTGCCCTTAAGGCCCGCTCCTGGTTCAAAAAACCTATCGATACGTTCGGACGGACAATCTCATCCGCCTGCCGTGGCAAACAGCTTGTAGGTGCCGGTCCCGGTGTCGTTGGCCGACGCCACCAGATAACACGTGCCGGTCGACAACGCCGTGAAGCGGATCACCGCGTCGTGGTTGGTCGAGTCATTGGCATAGGTGAGCTGCAAGCCCCGCGCGTCGCAGATCGACAGGAACGGATCGGCCAGCGTGCCGTTGCCGCTGTCGGCCCCCGACAGCGTGAAGGTATAGGTCTGGCCGGCCGTGACGTTCACCGCGAACCAATCCTTGTCGCCCGATGTGCCGATCGTATCGGTGACCGAGCCGCCGACCGTGAGATCGTGGTTGGTCTGTTCCGAGCCGAACGCGCCGTTGGTGGTGCGATGCTCCCAATAGCCGTTCTTGAGATAGTGCATGGCCGCATCAGAAGCGGTGAAACCGCACGTCCCCAGATCGGTGTTGTTGATGAGATAGGCCACCGGATCGAAGGTGACTTTGCGCCCTTCCCAGAAGCCGTTGCGGATGTAGTGCTCCTCCGCCGCCACCGCATCGGTGCCGAACGCGCCGATCAGATCGGTGTAGGAGGCGATATAGGCCAGCGCATTGAACGTGACCTTGCGCCCTTCCCAATAGCCGTTGCGGATATAGTGTTCTTCGGCCGCGGTCTTGTCGTTGTGGAAAGCCACCAGCAGATCGCTGTACGAGCAGACATAGGCCAGCGGATCGAACGTGACTTTGCGGTTCTCCCAGTAGCCGTTGCGGATGTAGTGCTCCGCCGCCGCCTCCTTGTCGTCATGGAAAGCCATCAACAGGTCGCCGTACGAGCACACATACGCCAGCGGGTCGAACGTAACCTTGCGGCCTTCGTAGGAGCCGTTCTTCAGATAGTGCTCGGTCGCTGCGAACTGATCGTCATGGAAGGCGACGATCAGATCGCCGTACGACGCAATGTAGTTCAGCGCGCTGAAGGTGATCTTGCGCCCTTCGGCCTTGCCGTTGTTGAAATAGTGCTTGGCGCCCCACTTCGCGTCGTCGCCGAACGCCCCCATCAGATCCTTGTACGACGCGATGTATTCCAGCGCCTGCAACGGACTGAATGCCTGGGCCTGGAAATCGGCCAGCGTCATCACCTGCTTGGAAGCGTCGAACGAAACCGCCTCGATATTGGTCAGCGTGTCGGTCTCGCCCGCGCCGGTCACGGTATAGCTGCCGTCGGCGTTCGCAACGACCATATAGTCGGTCGCCGATCCTGCGAACATCGCCACATCGGTGCCGGCGCCGCCGTCGAGCGTGTCATTGCCGTCGCCGCCGCTGAGCAGATCGTCGCCGTCGCCGCCGCTGAGCATGTCGTCGCCGTCTTGGCCATTGAGCCAATCCGTGCCGCCGAGACCGCGGACCGTGTCGTTGCCCTCGCCGGCGAAGAACACGTTCGTCTCGCTGTCGCCGGTCAGCGTGTCGCCGTAAGACGATCCGGAAAGGTTGTGAATGTCGACCAGCCGGTCCTTGCCTTCTCCGCCGCCGACATCCTGTGCGGTCGAGATCGTAAGATCGACGTTGACGCCGGACGAGGCCCCGAAATAGCAGGCGAAATCGGTTCCGCCGCCGCCGATAATGGTGTCGTCGCCGCCATTGCCGGTCAGCCAGTCGTCGCCGAGACCGCCGTTGATGACGTTATTGCCTTCATCGCCGAAGAGGAAATCGGCGTAGTTCGAGCCGGTCAGGTTCTCGATGTTCGCGAGTGAATCGGCGCCGAGCCCGCCGCCGACCGTCCCGGACGAGTTCACGAACACCACCACGCTGCTGGTCGCATCGCTATAGCTGACGGTGTCGATGCCGGCGCCGCCGTCGAGCGAGTCATCGCCTGTCCCGCCGCAGAGCGTGTCGTTACCGTCGCCGCCATAGAGTTCGTCGTTGCCGGCGGCGCCATTCAGGCTGTCGTTGCCGGCGTAGCCGTAAATGGAGTCGTTGCCGGCACCGCCGTTCAGGGTTTCACCGGACGCGGTACCGCTGATCGTATTGCCGATGTCGGCCGCCGCAACGGTCTGGTCGGAGAACTGGAGATTTTCGATGTTGGACAGGGTGTCGTTGCCGTCGGCGCCCGAAACCGCGATGTCGCCGTTCGACCATTTCGTCAGGGTATAAGACCCGCGAGCGCCGGAAAACACGGCCGTGTCCGTCCCGACGCCGCCGTCGATCTGGTCGTTGCCGCCACCGCCCTCCAGCGTATCGTTGCCGTCGAAACCGCAGATGTAATCGTCACCGTCCATGCCGCGGATGTTGTCGTCCCGCGACCAGATTCCCATGATGCTGTCGCTGCCGGAGCCGCCGATCATGGCCACGGTATCCGTGGACGCGATCATGATATTGGCGCCGAGCGTGCCGGTGAGCGTCGCAACCCCGTTGCCGCCCAGCACGAGCCCCATCGTGCGATCGGTGAACTGCAGCACCTCGGCGTTGCTGACGCTGCTGTAGTTGGTATCGGTGTCGTTGCTTGCCCGGAAATTGGTGAACAGCGTCCCGTTCGAGATGCCCCACTGGAAAGTGCTGTTTTTGCTGCTCCAAGGCAAAACGACCGTATCGTTGCCGGCACCGCCGTCGATGCGGTCGTGGCTGGTAGCCGAGATGTAGAGCACGTCGTCGCCGTTGCCGCCGGTCAGCGAGTCGTTGCCGGTGCCGCCGTCGAGGACGTCGTTGCCGTCCTGCCCCCACAGCGTGTCGTCGCCGTCTCCGCCGTAAAGCGTATCGCTGCCCGCCCCGCCATACAGGACGTCGGTTCCGGCATAGCCATAGAGCGTTTCGTCGCCCGAGGTCCCGTTCAGCGTATCGTTCGCCGACGAGCCGGTAATCAGGTGCGTGGTGGACAGCGAACTGACGGAAACCGTCTTGTCGCTGAACTTCAAATTCTCGATGCCGGTCAGACGGTCGGTGCCGTCGCTGCCGCCCGACACGATCAGGCTGCCATCGGTGTTGAGTGTGACCGTATAGGACGCATAGGTGCCCGAAAAACACGCCGTGTCGCTGCCCGCATCGCCGCTCAGCGTATCGTTGCCGGCTCCGCCGGTCAGCGTGTCGTCGCCATCGCCACCGTAGAGCGCATCGGCACCCGCCCCACCGTTGAGGACGTCGTTTCCGCCATAGCCATAGAGCGATTCATCGGCCGCGGTGCCGGTTAGCGTTTCGCCGGCGGAGGTTCCGGTAATCACGAGATTGTTGGTCAGCGAGCTGACGGAGATCGTCTTATCGCTGAACTGCAGGGTTTCGATGCCCTCCAGCTTGTCGGTGCCTTCCGCGGCATTGGAGATGACCAGGCTGCCGTCCGCGCTGACCGAAATCTTATAGGCCGAAGAGGCGCCCGAAAAACACGCCGTGTCATTGCCGGAACCGCCGCTCAGGGTGTCGTTGCCCGACCCGCCGGTTAACGTGTCGCTGCCGGTGCCGCCCATCAGAACATCGTCTCCGGCACCGCCGTTGATCGAAATGCTGCATGCCAGCCGGCTGAGATCGAACCTGTCGCTCTTGCTGGAGCCGATGACCTTCAGGCTTTTGATATTCGGCTCGGGCACCGTGAACAGCTTGGTCTGCTCGGTCCATTGCGGCTGCCCATACGTGCCTGTCGAGGTGGTGGCGGTGGAGATCTTCAATTCATGGTACCCGCCCCGCGTTCCGTAGGTGGCCGGAATCAGGACTTTCCGGGCCGGGTGTTTGATGACGATCGGATCCTGCCAGACGTGATTAACGTAGCGGCCGGGACTGATGTACTCGGTGTAGCCGGGCACGGTTTTGTAAGAGCTCTCCTTGATCAGGTATTTTTCCACAGGGACCAAGGTGTCGCTGGTCGTTATCGGCGCCGTCGAGTCCGAGACATCGAAGGTATAAGCGCCGCCACCGTTGTTGGTGAAAGTACCGGTCATCACTCCCCCCTTAAAATTAAACTCAATACAATATGTGCCCGCCGAGATTCCAAATCAGTACAGCACAGTACAGTTCGCACGCTGCGATTGGGTCTATGTAAGTGCAAGTAGAACTATACAAGCTGCGACAATTATCATTCGTCCAGAACTCAACTCATGATCGCTGGTAAATTTCGCTCGTCTGGAACGTGGGTAATCGCGACATCTTGGCATGATTGGCGCACCTCTTCGTCGGTCCTTGCTCCAATCTCCATTTTCCACGACACGTCGGCGCCCTGCCGGCAGTCAGATCAAAAAAGGGCCCGGATCGCTCCAGGCCCTCTTCGTTTCTGACGGAAGACCGCCCTCAGCCGCCTGCCGTCGCGAACAGCTTGTAGGAGCCGGTGCCCGTGTCGTTGGCCGAAGCGACGAGATAGCATGTGCCGGTCGACAAAGCCGTGAAGCGGATCACCGCGTCGTGGTTGGTGCTGTCGTTGGCATAAGTCAGCTGAACCCCGCGGGCATCGCAGATCGACAGGAACGGATCGGCGAGGGTGCCGTTGCCGCCGTCGACGCCGGAGAGCGTGAAGGTATAGGTCTGGCCGGCCGTGACATTCACCGCAAACCAATCCTTGTCGCCCGTGGTGCCGATGGTGTCGGTCACACTGCTGCCAACCGTCAAATCGTGATTGGTCTGTTCCGAGCCGAACGCGCCGTTGGTGGTGCGGTGTTCCCAGTAACCGTTCTTGAGATAGTGCATGGCCGCATCAGAATCGGTGAAGCCGCAAGTCCCCAGATCGGTATTGTTGATGAGATAGGCCACCGGATCGAACGTGACTTTCCGGCCTTCCCAGAAGCCGTTGCGGATGTAGTGCTCCTCCGCGGCTTGCACATCGGTACCGAACGCACCGATCAGATCCGTGTAGGACGCGATGTAGGCCAGCGCATTGAACGTGACCTTCCGCCCTTCCCAATAGCCATTGCGGATATAATGTTCTTCCGCCGCCGTCTTGTCGTTATGGAAGGCGACCACCAGATCGTCGTACGAGCAGACATACGCCAGCGCATCGAACGTGACCTTGCGGTTCTCCCAATAGCCGTTGCGGATGTAGTGCTCCGCCGCTGCTGCCTTGTCGTCGTGGAACGCAATCAGCAGGTCGCTGTACGAGCAGACATAGGCCAGTGGATCGAAGGTCACCTTGCGGCCTTCGTACGAGCCGTTCTTCAGATAGTGCTCCGTCGCCGCCAACTGGTCATCATGGAAGGCGACGATCAGATCGCCATAGGAGCAGAGATAGTTCAGCGCGTTGAAGGTGATGGCCCGCCCTTCGCTCTTGCCGTTGTTGAAATAGTGCTTGGCACCCCACACCGCATCGTCGCCGAATGCGGCCATCAGATCTTTGTAGGACGCGATATATTCGAGGGCCTGCAGCTTCGAGAGCGATTGCGCCTGGAGATCCATCAGCATCACGGTCTGACCGGTGCCGCTGCCAAATGTAACTTTTTCGATATTGGTCAGCGTATCGGTTTCGCTGGCACCGGCCATGGTCGTGCTGCCGTTAGCGTTGGCCGTCACCAGATAATCCGACGCCAGTCCTGCGAGCACCGCCGTATCGGTACCGGCGCCGCCATCGAGCGTGTTGGTGCCGAGGCCGCCGCGAAGCGTGTCGTCGCCGGTGCCGCCACTGATGAAGTCGTCGTACGGGCTGCCGGTCAGACTATCGTCGCCCCCCTTACCGTATAACGTGCCGTTCCAACTACCGAGGGTTAGGTCGTCGGCGTATTCCGTTCCCGAACGGGTGACCGTATTGGTGCCACTGTCTAGCGCTGCTGCGGCCTTAGCCGTACCATCGGCAAGAATGACCACCCAGACACCGCCGTATTCCGCGATACCAATCCGCGTATTGCTCAGTGCAACCATCTTGGAAAAATCGGCAAAACGACTTTTCAGCGTTTTGCAGACTTCGTCGGCACTCTGCCCCTCCGAAGCGACCGCCATCATGACACCATTCGAGGTAACTCCCAGCAGCGCAGCAAGGCCATCGGCGAAGGATTTGCCGTTGCTCCAGGTCTGCGCCCAGTCGTCGCCGCCATAGGCTTGGTTGACGATCGCATCGCGGGCGTAATTCTGCGCCAAGTCCATCGCCTTTCGGTTGGCGGCTGCGAACAATTCCGCATCGGCGACTATCGATGCCGTCCGCAACGTCTTGATATCGGCAAGAAGCTTCATCTCGTCGGTGGAGGCACCATCGCCCACCATCGCACCGAGCGCGACTTCGAACACGCCTCCGCGCGATTGCCAGTTGGTATACGACGACGGAGCATAGGCCAAATCCGATGCCGCAATCACGCCGGATGTGGCGTTCGGCGCCTCGCCCAACTGGACGCCCTTGGTGAGGTAATAATGCAAGGCCGAACCATATGCACCCGATGCAACCGCGGCGCGGGCATCCGCATAGGTGGCGAGATACCAGCCGGCATCGAAGGCAATCGTCTTCGGTTCGGTCAGTGTCTCGGCCACAGCGTTCGAACCGAACAAGGCGATCATCGAAGCACTGCTCGAATGCTGGGAAGCATACTGGTCGTACCAGTTCGCCACCTTCCATTTGATGTAATTACTGGCCGTCTTCTGATAGAGCCACTGGCCGGCGATGCGCCCGCCGACCATCCCGATTTCGATCGAGGTGCCGAGCGTCTGAGCGAAGAAGGGAACGCCAGCAAGCGCACCGGCAAATGCACCAACACCACCGGCGCCCATCAAGGCGCAAAAGTCTGCAAGCTGCACGATGAATTCGCGGGTTCTGTCGCTGGCATTGAGGATGTCGGCCGTACGAAACACTGCATCGATGCCGTAACCGGCCTTGCTGATGATGCCGTTCAGCTTTTCGGCGAGCGGCACGATGTCTTTGCTGCCGACTTCCTTGAGGAGCGTATTCACCAGATCGGCGGCGTCGAGTTGCCCCGATGCAATCTCCTGGCCCAGGGTGGAAGCGATCTTGTCGATGTCCCGCGCTGCATCGACGCCTGTCCGCTTGCTGCTTTTTACCGTGACGACATAGGATTCGCCGGCGGTATAGCCGTGATCATCGAGGACTTCGATCGTATTCCGGCCTGCGCTGTAGTCGAGCGTGAAGGTCCGCGTAATCGAAGGATCGTCCTTCAACGCGACCTGCCAGGTAATCTCGGTATCGTAATCGAGCGTGAACGTGTAGTAGGCCGCCGGATGCGCCGCCGAAAGATCGCCGCTCACGACGGCGTTGTTCAGTGATCCACCGAAGAGAGAAAGCGGCGTCGCACTCCCATTGGCGGCCGCATTGATAATTTTCGGAGGCTGCAGCGGCTGCGCCAGCGAATAGGTGGCATCCCAGAAACGGATACTCTCAACATTCTTCAGCAAAATGCTGATACCAGGAGTTCTTTTAATGTCCGTGACGACAAACCCGTCATCGGTCGACTGGACTTGGTAATCCGCCGCATACCAATGGAGGGTTAGGGTATCGCATCCGTCGCCGCCGTCGAATGTGTTGCCGGACGACGTGGCCAAGACATGGAGATTGGGGTTCGCTGGGTTCGTAACTGTCCCCGAGTCGATGTCGAGCGTGTCGTCGCCGGCGCCTCCCACGAAGCTGTTGTCCGTGAATGCGAGCCTGGCGGTCTGATCGGGATCCGGCTGACTTACATCAGACTTGGCGCTTTGTCCGACAAACCCAGCGATGTCCAGACGGAGGCTGCCACCCGATGGCGAATAGACAAAGGTATTGTTTACAACGTCGAGTTCGACCCCGCCGCCCCGCCCCCCAGCCGCTCCATATTCCGGCCCTCCACCATTTCCACCGTATGCAATCACCTGAACTGTTACGGTGGGCTCATCTCTGCCGTACTGGTCTTTGTATTTGGAAATTCCCGTTATCTTTGAGTCTCTCAGTATCGCCAAAGCACTGCCGCCATCGCCGCCGCTGCCTTTCCCGGCGCAACCGGTACCGCCGCCTCCCCCGTAACTGCTGATACCGAAGGTCAGGTCGCCATCGTGCTGAAAACTGGTGCTCACCGAGGCATCGCCGCCGCCCCCACCGGGTCCACCGGTAAATCCGTCTGTATACGGCGGAAGGCCGCCGCCTATCCCGCCATTGCCGCCCAAGGCGCCAATCGTTGACATATTTTTTGAACTGAAGACGGGAGGCCCAGAATACGTTGCCGCGCTGCCGGCTTCCGCGGCCCCCCATTCTGTGCAGGACCGGACGATCCGTTGGCACCATTACTGCCTTCGACCAGGATTGCTCCACCCTTGGTTGTAACCGTCTGTGGCATTGCCCCCCCCCGTGCCTTGCGCATCCACAACTGTCGCAAGAATTGCATTTGTATTGTTTAGGAGCCAGATGACGTTGGGTAACGCCCCCACCTCCTTGCCCCTCCCGCCCCTTTCCTGTATACGCCCGCGCTCACGATTGCGGTCGCAAGATCCTGGTCGGATTGGGAAATTTTTCCCAGCCTACATAGGCAAGCCGGATGGTCCGGCGTTCTTGCGAGCCAATGCGCGACAGCTCACCCGGCTAGATGCGCACCGCAGTCCGAACAAGGGAACGGGACATGGCTCTTTACGAGCATCTCCTGATCGCGCGCCAGGATATCAGCGCGCAGGCGGTTGACGCCCTTGCCCAACACCTCAAAACCATCGTCGAAGGCGAAGGCGGCAAGGTCGAGAAGCAGGAATACTGGGGCCTCCGCGGCCTCGCATACCGCATCAAGAAGAACCGCAAGGGGCATTACGTGCTCCTCAACATCAACGCCCCGGCCAAGGCCGTCATCGAGCTCGAGCGTCAGCTCAAGATCAACGAAGACGTGCTGCGCTATCTCACCGTGAAGGTGGAAGCGTTCGAAGTGTCGTCGAAGTCGCGCCGTGACGATCGCAGCGATGCGAAGCCGGAAGGCGAAACCGTGAAAGAGGAGACCGCACAATGAGCTTTGGCGGACATTCCGGCGGCGGCGAACGCCGCGATCGCGGCGACCGCGAGGGTGGTCATGGCGGAGCCGGCGGCCAGCGCCGTCCCTTCTTCCGTCGCAAGAAGACCTGCCCGTTCTCGGGCGCCAACGCCCCCAAGATCGACTACAAGGACGTGAAGCTCTTGCAGCGCTTCATCTCCGAGCGCGGCAAGATCGTTCCGAGCCGCATCACGGCGGTTTCCGCCTCGAAGCAGCGTCTGCTGGCCAAGGCCATCAAGCGCGCCCGCTTCATGGCGTTGCTGCCCTACGTGATCGAGTAGGAGGCACTCATGCAAATCATCCTGCTCGAACGCGTCGAAAAGCTCGGCCAGATGGGCGACGAAGTGAAGGTGAAGGACGGCTTCGCCCGTAACTTCCTCCTGCCCAAGAAGAAGGCCCTGCGCGCCACCAAGGCGAACCGCGAATATTTCGCGACCCAGAAGGCGCAGCTCGAAGCCAACAACCTCGAACGCAAGAAGGACGCCGAGGCGGTTGCGACGAAGCTGAAGGGCCAGATCTTCGCGTTGCTGCGTCAGGCCGGCGACCGCGGCCAGCTTTACGGCTCGGTCTCCCCGCGCGACATCGCCGACGCCATCACCAAGGGCGGCTTCACCGTCGCTCGCGGTCAGGTGTCGCTCGACAAGCCGATCAAGACCATCGGTCTGGTTCCGGTGAACGTGATCCTGCACCCCGAAGTGAAGGTGCCGGTCACCATCAACGTCGCCCGCAACGAGGACGAAGCCGAGCGCCAGGCGCGCGGTGAAGACGTGCTCGCCGAGAAGACTCCCGAAGAGGAAGTCGTGGTGGCGGCCGAAGACGTCTTCGAAGAAGGCGCCGGTCCTGCCGAAGACGGCGAAGAGACCGAAGAAGCCGTCGAAGAGTAAGGCGCACGTTTCTTCGCAATGCATATGGAAATGGCCGGGTTCGTCCCGGCCATTTTCTTTTTCGGCCGATGCGTGGCTCTTTTGCGGGTCGCGGACTTGAACGCCGGCGCGCATCGGCTAAATGGGGTTGGTCATAGGAGTTGTGCATGGACGAACCTCGCCCGCCGTTTCCGCCTTTCACCGAAGAAACCGCCGTGCGGAAAGTTCGCGCTGCGGAAGACGGTTGGAATTCCTGCGATCCCGAACGGGTGTCGCTCGCCTATACGTCCGACAGCGCGTGGCGCAATCGCGCGGAGTTCGTCACCGGCCGCGCCGAGATCGTCCGGTTCCTGACGCACAAATGGGCGAAAGAACTCGAGTACCGCTTGATTAAGGAGCTATGGGCCTTCACCGAGAACCGCATCGCCGTCCGCTTTGCCTATGAGTGGCACGACGATTCCGGCAACTGGTTCCGCTCGTACGGCAACGAGAATTGGGAATTCGCCGAGAACGGTCTGATGCGCCGCCGCCTCGCCTGCATCAACGACCGGCCGATCCGCGAGGACGAGCGCAAATTCCATTGGGACCGCACCAAACCGCGCCCCGCCGACCATCCGGGTCTGACGGAGCTTGGTCTCTAGCGGAACGCCCCGGCCGCAGCCGTTCAAAATGAAAGGCCCGGATCGCTCCGGGCCTTTTTCGTTTGTGAGCGAAGGGTTGCTTCAGCCGCCCGCGGTGGCGAACAGCTTGTAGCTGCCGGTCCCGGTGTCATTGGCCGAAGCGACGAGATAGCAAGTGCCGGTCGACAGCGCCGTGAAGCGGATCACCGCGTCATGGTTGGTCGAGTCGTTGGCATACGTCAGCTGAACCCCGTGCGCATCGCAGATTGACAGGAACGGATCGGCGAGGGTGCCGTTGCCGCCATCCACGCCCGAGAGCGTGAAGGTGTAGGTCTGTCCGGCTGTCACCGAAACCGCGAACCAATCCTTGTCGCCAGCCGTTCCGATCGTATCGGTAACCGAACCGCCGACTATGAGATCGTGATTGGTCTGCTCCGAGCCGAACGCGCCGTTGGTGGTGCGGTGCTCCCAGTAACCGTTCTTGAGATAGTGCTCGGTGACATCCGCCGCCGTGAAGCCGCACGTCCCCAGATCGGTGTTGTTGATGAGATAGGCCACCGGATCGAAGGTCACCTTCCTGCCTTCCCAGAAGCCGTTGCGGATGTAGTGCTCCTCGGCCGCCTGCACATCGGTACCGAACGCACCGATTAGGTCTGTGTAGGACGCGATGTAGGCCAGCGCGTTGAACGTGACCTTGCGGCCTTCCCAATAGCCATTACGGATGTAGTGTTCTTCGGCGGCCGTTTTGTCGTTGTGGAAAGCGATCACCAGATCGTCGTACGAGCAGACATAGGCCAGCGCATCGAACGTAACCTTGCGGTTCTCCCAATAGCCATTGCGGATGTAGTGCTCCGCCGCTGCTGCCTTATCGTCGTGAAAGGCGATCAGAAGGTCGCTGTACGAGCAGACATACGCCAGCGGATCGAAGGTCACTTTCCGCCCTTCGTAGGAACCATTCTTCAGATAGTGCTCCGTTGCCGCCAACTGGTCGTCATGGAACGCGACGATCAGATCGCCATAGGAGGCAATGTAGTTCAGCGCGTTGAACGAAATCGTCCGCCCTTCGGCCTTGCCGTTGTTGAAATAGTGCCGCGCACCCCACACCGCATCGTCGCCGAAAGCGCCCATCAGGTCCTTGTACGACGCAATGTATTCCAGCGCCTGCAGCGTCGAGAACGACTGGCTCTGGAACGCTGCCAACGACAGCGTCTGGCCGGTCGCGTCGAACGACGCCTGTTCGATGTTCTTCAGCGTGTCGGTCTCGCCCGCCCCGATCACCGTCAAGGTGCCATCCGTAGCGGTCTCGATGAAATAGTCGCCGGGCTTGCCCGCCAGCGCCACCGTATCGGTACCGTCGCCGCCATCGAGCGTGTTGTTGCCGGCCCCGCCCCGCAACGTATCGTTGCCGCCGAAGCCGTAGAGCTGGTCGTCTCCGGCCAATCCGGTGAGAGTATCGGCGTCGTTGCTGCCTTGGATACGGTCGTTGCCGGCCCTGCCCGTGGTGCCGCCCAAAATCGTCGTCAGTCCGCTATTGAGGGTGACGTCGTATTCCAGCTTGTTGAAGGTCATCGAGCCGGTTCCGGCCGTGACTTCGGCACCGAACTCGAGGCCGGCGATATATTCGTTGCCCTTGACGAGACCTTGCGCCTTCAACTGCGTGAGCAGCACGGCGAGATCGAAAGAGCCGCTCAAGGCGTCGGCACCGGGCTGCGTCGTGCCGGGCTGGACCACCGTGAACGTCCAGCCGCTGGCCCAATTGAGGTTGTTGTAGATCGTCCCGGTATAGGTTCCGCTCGAAAAGGTGCCGGCGCCGGCCGAACTGCCGTACATCGGCCCGATGTGAAGCTGGACCATAACCTCGTTGGTGATGGCCGCGGAGCCGCCGTTCGGCGTATCGGTCAGCCATATCTCGAAGGCGACGTTATGGCCGCCCGCGAAGCCGGTAAGACCGATGTCGTAGTTGATCTCGAGACTGGCGAGATTGGCGAGCGATACCGGAAATACGCCGAGCGGATCGGCCGCGGCCCATTGGCCCCACCATGGCGAACTTCCGAACGTGATCTCGGGATACGCAAAGACCGTGTATCGGTTGGCGGCAGTGAGCGCCGGATAGGACCACGAAAAGGTCGGGTGGTTCGCCAGGTTTCCCGCGTCGTAAGTGATCGACATGGTGTAATCCGTGCCGTAGGTCAGGCTCCCCGACCCCCACGGATTGTTTGTGACCTGCCAGCCCAACCCTTGCGCGCTGGCACCCGAGCCCGAAATCGTCGGCATCCATTCCTCCCGCTGCGCGCTTTATCTGACAGCGCTTTCATATGATAATTCACGAATTGCCGGCCGAAGGCGATGCGGCGCCAAGCCACGAGGCGCGACGTTACCGGTCGCATAGCCACGAACAGGGGCGGGAAAGGCCGGCGCCCCGGTGCGACTGCTTTATTTCACCGCAATCGCGATGCGTGGCGCATACCCCCAAAAAAAAAGGCCCGGACTGCTCCGGGCCTTTTCGTTTCCAGGGCGATGGCCCGGCTTCAACCGACCGGCGTCGCAAACAGTTTGTACGTCCCCGTACCCGTGCCGTTGGCCGAGGCGACGAGATAATAGGTGCCGCTCGACAGCGCCGTGAAGCGGATCGTGGCGTCGTGGTTGGTCGAGTCGTTGGCATAGGTCAGCTGCACGCCGTGCGCATCGCAGATCGACAGGAATGGATCGGCCAGCGTGCCGTTGCTGCCGTCGACGCCCGAGAGCGTGAAGGTGAATGTCTGTCCCGCCGTCAGCAAAACCCCGAACCAATCCTTGTCGCCCGACGTGCCGATGGTATCGTTGACCGAACCGCCGATGAGATCGTGAACGGTCTGCTCCGAACCGAACGCGCCGTTGGTGGTGCGATGTTCCCAGTAACCGTTATTCAGATAATGCTGGGTGGCGTCCTTTGCGGTGAAGCCGCAAGCGCCGAGGTCGGTGTTGTTGAGAAGATAGGCGACCGGATCGAACGTCACCTTGCGGCCTTCCCAATAGCCGTTGCGGATATAGTGTTCCTCCGCAGCCGCCGCGTCGGTACCGAATGCGCCGATCAGATCGGTATAGGAGGCGATATAGGCCAGCGGATCGAACGTGATCTTGCGCCCTTCCCAGAAGCCGTTCCTGATGTAGTGCTCTTCCGCCGCGGCCTTGTCGTTGTGGAAGGCGACCAGGAGATCGCTGTAGGAGCACAGATACGCCAGCGCATCGAAGGTGACTTTGCGGCCCTCCCAATAGCCGTTCCTGAGATAGTGCTCTTCGGCGGCGGTCTTGTCGTCGTGATAGGCGACCACCAGGTCGCTGTAGGAGCAGATATAGGCGAGCGCATCGAACGTGACTTTGCGCCCTTCCCAATAGCCGTTGTGGATATAGTGCTCCGCCGCAGCGGTCTGGTTGTTGTTGAAGGCGATCAGCAGGTCGTTGTACGAGCAGACATAGGCCAGCGGATCGAACGAAACCTTGCGGCCTTCATACGAGCCGTTCTTGAGATAGTGCTCGGTCGCCGCCAGCTGGTCGTCGTGGAAGGCGACGATCAGGTCGCCGTAGGAGCAGATATAGTTCAGGGCATTGAAGGTGATCGCCCGCCCTTCGGTTTTGCCGTTGTTGAAATAGTGGGCGGCGCCCCAGGCGGCATTGTCGCCGAACGCGCCCATCAGATCCTTGTACGACGCGATGTATTCGAGCGCCTTCAGCGTACCGAACGACTGCGCCTGGAACTGCGCCAAGCTCAAAATATTATACGAGCCGGAGGCCCAGGCCTGTTCGATGTTGGTCAGCGTATCGGTTTCGCCGGTGCCGATCACGGTGGTCGTGCCGCCGGTGGTCGTCACGAAATAGTCCGACGCCGCGCCGTTGAAGTAAGCCGTATCGGTTCCCGCTCCGCCATCGAGCGTGTTGCTGCCGGCCCCGCCGCGCAGCGTGTCGTCATCGTCGCCGCCGGAGATGACATCATCTCCCGCGTCGCCGTACAGGTTGTCGTTTCCGGCGCCGCCGGTCAGCGTATCGCTCCCGCCGCCGCCCGTCAGAAAGTCGTTGCCGTCGCCGCCGTAGAGCTGGTCGGCGCCTTGGCTGCCCCCGATCGCATCGTCGCCGGCATCGCCATAGGCCGTGTAGGCGCCGTCGTACCATAGCCAGATACTGTCGGCGCCGTCGCCGCCGTGAATGGTGGCCGTGCCGCTCGACCCGATGATCGTATCGTTGCCGATGTCTCCCGAGATCGCATAGCTCCCATCGGAGCAGGAAACATAGTCGTCGCCAATGCCGCCGGAGATCGTGCCGGTCCCGCCCGACAGGTAAATCTTGTCGTTGCCGCCATCGCCGTTGATGACATTGTTGCAGAAGCCGCCGACGATGCTGTCGGCACCGTCGCCGCCGCTGATCACGTTGTCGCCGTAGACGCCGCGAATGGTATCCGCAGCCGCGCTGCCGCCCTGGGTCAATGTGCCGGTGACGGCGTCCCAGTTCCAGTTCGCGATGCCGGTGCCGTCGGCGCTTTGCGGTCCGTAGAGATGTTGCACCGCCTGGACGTCGTAGGTACCGAGCGAGGTCCCCGCCGTACCGCCGGAGGTGTAGCTCATCACCGTATAGTTATAATTGTCCTGCTCCTTCGGCAGAACCGGATCGCCGTCGAACGGGTGCTTGAAACCGATGGCATGGCCGATCTCGTGCACCAGCACGTGCAGCAGCGAGTCGCCCGCCATGTTCAGCCGGGTATTGACGAACACGTCGCCGCCCAGCGCCCACTGCCCCGTCGAATAAACGCTCGGATAATAGGCATAACCGGCAAAGCCGCTCTCGCCCACCAGATCGAAGTCGATATACGAGAACTGGATGTCGCCCTTGCCCGCGGGCGCCTCCAGAAACACGATGCCGGAAATGTCGGCCCACAACGCCAGCGCCTGACGGGCGGTGACTTGTTCGGCACTGGTGAACGCTCTGACGCTCGCCACCCCTTCGGCGGAATACGTCGCGGACAGATAGGATGAGGGCGCCGTCGGGAAGGAATATGTGACGATGACCGGCGAACTGGTGGGGTTCGTCCCCATGGCCCAGCTATAGTTCGTCAGAATGCTGGTGTAGTCGGCAACAGTCGTCGGCATCATATCCCCCCTAAAGATTACGCAGAGTAATACGGGACGATTCGAGTTTCCACTCACGAACGTGTTGCGAATGCGCGCACGTCAGGCGTGCCGCAAGACGACGCACAATCGCCTCGCGTGCCGAACTGATCTGAATTGAAACAGGAGTGTCCGGATCGCTCCGGGCTTTTCTATTTTATTCCGCTGCAATCTGCGTCGGAAGACTGCCGATGCGGCGGATGTGGCGCGTCCCCCATTCGCACAACGGGCGCGTGGCGATGGCAAGTTCGGCGCCGAACGGCGTGATGCTGTATTCGACCCGCGGCGGCACTTCCTTGAAGTCCTTGCGGCTGACGATGCCGTCGAGTTCCAGCTCCTTCAATTCCTGGATCAGCATCTTCTCGCTGATGCCGGTGACGGCGCGCCTGAGTTCCCCGAAGCGCCTGGCGCCGCCGTTCGACAGCGTCCACAGGATGAGGAATTTCCATTTGCCGCCGATCACGGCGAGAGCCGCTTCCAGGCCACAACTGTAGACCTTCTTGCGCTTGCGCATGCGACGCCTCCCATGAACCTAAAAACCCACCTACCAAAAAGTATGTGCCCCGGATGAGCACATACCAAAAGGTATGTACTGGTAGTTCCGATTTGTACTCCCCACATGGGATGTCACGCAACCGCAAGCACAGGGAACACCCCATGTCAGGCAAGCTGGACGGCAAGATCGCCGTCGTAACCGGCGGATCGACCGGCATCGGTCTCGCCATCGCCAAGGAATTCGTCGCCCAGGGCGCCTACGTGTTCATCACCGGCCGCCGCGCCGCGGAACTCGACAAGGCGGCGACCGAGATTGGCCGCAACGTCACCACCGTCCAGAGCGACGTCGCCAAACTCGAAGATCTCGACCGGCTTTATGACACCGTCGCCAAGCAAAAGGGCCGGATCGACGTCCTCGTCGCCAATGCCGGCATCGGCGAACTGAAACCGACCGCGGACGCGACGCCGGAGCATTTCGACAAGATTTTCGACGTCAATGTGCGAGGCTTGTTCTTCACCGTCCAAAAGGCCGTCAAGCTCTTGAGCGACGGCGCCACGATCGTGCTGACGTCTTCCATCGCGCAGTATGCCGGCATTCCGGGTTTTGCGGTCTATTCGGCGACCAAAGCGGCGGTACGCTCCTTCGCCCGTTCCTGGGCAGCGGAATTCAAAGGCCGCGGCATTCGCGTCAACTCCTTGAGCCCCGGCCCCATCGACACGCCGATCTTCGCCACCATCATGCCCGATCCGAAAGCGGCCGAGGCCGCGCGCCAGCAGTTCGTCGCCGGCGTTCCGCTCGGACGCATCGGCCGTCCCGAAGAGATGGCGAAAGCCGCGCTGTTCCTGGCGAGCGACGACTCCAGCTATTCGACCGGCATCGATCTCGTCGCCGACGGCGGCGCCAGCCAAGTCTGAATTCCCGCGAAAGCAGCCTCCCCCTCCTCTTTCGCGGCCAAGCCCTCCGGAGCAATCCGGAGGGCTTTTCGTTTCGCCCGCGCCCGCATCGCATCTTCACAGACGCGCGGTTAAGCGCCATCTTCGCACCAGCCGGTTTCGCGGGAGGGTGCGTTGCGCGTTTGGTCGGGTCTTGCTGGCGCTGCGGTGGGCGCGTTGTTGCTTGCGGCCGTTCCGGCCCATGCCGATTATCACGGTACCGAGCAGTTCGCTGCGCTGGCGCTGAAGTGCGTGCACAGCGAGTACCCCAACAAGATCGGCCTCGTCTACAACAACGATACCGAAGTGGCGCCGCCGCGGCTCAGGACGCCCGCCTTCTACGGCTGCTTCGACTGGCATTCGTCGGTTCACGGCCATTGGCTGCTGGCGCGATTGGCGCGGCTTTATCCCGACGCGCCCTATGCCAAGGATGTGCGGGCCGCGCTCGAGCAAAGCCTGACGGCGGCGAACATCGAAGGCGAAGTGCGCGCCTTGTCGACGCCCGGCCAGGCCTCGTTCGAGCGCCCGTACGGCCTTTCGTGGGCGCTGGCGCTGGCCGAAGAACTCGCCCGCTTCGACGACCCGCAAGGCAAAGCCTGGAGCGCGCATTTCGCGCCCTTGGCCGCGCTCGCGACCGAACGGCTCAAGACCTGGCTGCCGAAACTTCATTATCCCATCCGCAACGGCGAGCACACCAACACGGCGTTCGGGCTCGGGCTGGCGCTGGATTACGCGCGCGCCAACGGCGACAAAGCGCTCGCCGATCTCATTGCCGAGCGCGCCCGCACCTATTACGGCAAGGACACTGCGTGCCCGCTCGCCTATGAACCCAGCGGCGAAGATTTCATCAGTCCGTGCCTCGCCGAAGCCGCGCTGATGGCGCGCGTGCTGCCACATAAGGACTACGCCAAATGGCTGGTGCACTTCCTGCCGCAAATTCCGAAGAACGGCGGCACCGGCTGGCTCCCGATCGGCGTCGTCACCGACCGCTCCGACCCGCGCCTCGCCCATCTCGACGGACTGAACCTTTCGCGCGCCTGGATGCTGGACAAGATCGCCGGCGCGCTGCCGCCGGCCGATCCGCGCCGGCTTGCGCTGCGCAACACCGCCAAGGCCCACGCCGACGCGACGCTGCCGTTCGTCACCGGCGAACACTATGAAGGCGGCCACTGGCTGGGAACGTTCGCGATCTATTATCTGACCTCACGGCCGTGACGGCGGCCTAGCCTCCCACCGTCACGCCGACCAGTTTGCCGATCGCGAAGGTGATCGCCGCCGCGCCGTAGCCGAACGCCAGCGAACGCAGCGCGAGACGCACCATCGAGCCGCCGGTGAACAGCGCCGTGGCGCCGCCGATGGTCATCAGCGCCAGTCCGGATACGCCCAGACTCGCCAGCACGGCCTGATAGCCGCTCATGCCGAAGATGAACGGCAAAATCGGAAAGATCGCGCCGGAGACGAACAGACCGAACGAGGTCGCCGCCGCGGTCCATGGCGAGCCGCCCAGTTCCGACGGATCGATGCCGAGTTCCTCGCGCGCCAGGGTGTCGAGCGCGCTGTCCTTGTTGGCGATGAGCTGGTTCGCCATGGTGCGCGCGGTTTCCTCGGGCAGACCTTTGGCCTGATAGATCAGCGCCAATTCGGCCGCTTCTTCTTCCGGCACCTGCGCCAGTTCTTCGGCTTCGGTGGCGATCTGGCGTTCGAAGCTTTCGCGCGCCGTGGCGACGGAAAGCCATTCGCCCATTGCCATCGAACAGGCGCCCGCCGCCAATCCGGCGAGGCCGGTCAACAGCACCACATGCGAATTGGCGACCGCCCCCGCGACGCCCATCACCAAGCTCATGTTGGAGACCAGCCCGTCGTTGGCGCCCAGCACCGCGGCGCGCAGCGCATTGCCGCCGAGACCGCGATGGCGCCCTTCCAGCCGCGCCAGCGTACCGCTTTCGAGCGGACCGGATTTTTCGCCCGCCAGGGCATTGATGATGCGGGCATGGCTGCGTTCGGCCTGCGGCAGGCCGCCGGCAACGGCTTCGCTCTGATTGTCGTAGGAGCCCGAATCCATCCGCTCCTGCGCGTTGATGGTGGGCAGCACCAGACCCGGCCCGAAGCGGCGCGCCATAAAGGCGAGGATGCGGCTGCGCAGCGACGGCTTCAGGCTTGGCGCGGCGTGACCGATCTTTTCCAGTTCGCGCGCCCAGAACGCGGCATGTTCGTCTTCGACGTCGGCGAGCTTCTTGTAAATCCCGGCGAGCTGCGGGTTCTGCTCGGCGTCGGCCAGCGCGCGATAGAGCGCGGCGGAATCGACTTCGCCTTGGATATTGGCGGTGTAGCGGGTCTGCGGGTTTTGTTCGGCCATGACAGTCCTTCCCTCGCCCGAACCTACCCGTTTTCCTTCAAAATCAAAACGCGTGTGCTACAACTTACGGCATGAAACTCGCCGTCCTGTCCGATATCCACGGCAATCTCGGCGCGCTCGACGCGGTGCTGGCCGATTGTTCCGCCCGCGGCGTCGACACCATCGTCAATCTCGGCGACATCCTGTCGGGCCCGCTTGAGCCCGCGGCGACCGCCGCCCGGCTGATGCCGCTCGGCCTGCCCACGATCCGCGGCAATCACGAGCGCCAGCTTCTGGAAGACGACCGCGCGGTGATGGGGCCGTCCGACCGCCACGCCTTGGGCGAACTCGACGACCACGTCCTGCAGTGGATTGCCGCGCTGCCGGTCTGGCTGCAGATCGGCGACATTCTTCTGTGCCACGGCCGGCCGGGCGACGACATGCGATATCTGCTCGAGACGGTCGGGCCGGAGGGCGCCCGCCCTGCCACAACGGCCGAAATCGCCGAGCGCCTCGACGGCATCGACGCGCGCCTGATCTTGTGCGGTCACTCGCATATGCCGCGCGTGGTGCGGCTCGCCGACGGGCGGCTGGCGGTCAATCCCGGCAGCGTCGGCCTGCCGGCGTATGGCTGGGACTGGCCGCACGATCACAAAATGGAAACCGGCTCGCCGCACGCCCGCTATGCCGTGATCGAGCGGACGAAGGACGGCTTTGCCGCCGAAATCGTCCGTATCGCCTACGATTGGGATGCCGCCGCCGCGCGCGCCGAAGCCAACGGCCGTCCCGAATGGGCCAAGGCGCTCCGGACCGGGCGGGTGTGAACAGATTGTCATCCCCGGCCGAGGCCCGCGAACGAACGTGAGCGGAACGAGAGGAAGGGGACCCAGGTATCGACACCGCGCAATTACGAAGACAGGACATGATCTCATTCGCTGCCGTTTTCTCGCTGTTCGCACCTGGATCCCTTTCGCCGCCTTGCGGCTTCGGCCGGGGATGACAATCTTGGTGAAATCGAAAGGTGTGGCTTCTAAATTCGGGCCAGTGAGGGTCCCATGCGCACAATCATTTTTGCGACTGCCATCGTCATCGGCTTGACCGCCGCGTCTGCCAAACCGCCCGCCGCACCGAAAGAACCCGAGCCTGCCGTGCTGAAACATGCCGGCGACATCTGCAAGACGACCGGCGCGTTCGGCCGCGTGTTCGGCCGCGGCTACGGCCATGTCGATGCCACGGCGAGCGAGGATTGGGCGCCGTTCGAGAAACTCAGCATCGAAGCGGGCGCCATCACCGCCGAAGCGTCGTTCCGCGGGCTCGGCGACAGCCTCGAAGACGAAGCGGTATTGGCGGAGAAGTTCTTCAAGAAGCTCGATCACGCCATCGAAGCGAAGAAGCACTTCCCGCATCGCGAAAAGAGCGGCAACGCCATCCGCTATTCGAACGGCAAAGACCCCGGCACCGGCATCGTGCTGGAACTGCGCCAGGAAGCCGACGTGATCGTCGCGCTCTGTTCGGCGGAGTGAAGCGAGACAGAAGCGCCCGTCTTTCCTCCCCCGCGGTGCCGACGCTTTGGAGCGGCACGCTGCGCGGACAGCGGGGGAGGTGATCGCGACGCGATCGGAGGGGGGACTGAAGACCGCCGCCGCTAACTCGTCATTCCCCCTTCCGTCGCCTGTCGGCGCCACCTTCCCCGCTATCCGTAAAGCGTGCGGCCGTGAGAGATCGGCTCCGCGGGGAAGGAAAGGATCTCGCGACGACGCGGGTTACCCCTTCGGCTCGATCAGGTCCCAGCGATTGCCGTAGAGATCCTCGAACACCGCGACGGTGCCGTACGCCTCATGCCGCGGCGGTTCGATGAAATGCACCCCGCGCGCCGCGAACGTTGCATGATCGCGGGCGAAATCGTCGGTCTGTGAAAACAGGAACACCCGTCCGCCGCCTTGGCGTCCGATATGATCCGCCTGTTCGCCGACAGCCTTGGCCAACAACAGCCGCACGCCGCCGCCGTCCGGTTCCACCAGCACCCAGCGCTTGCCGCCGCCGAGATCGCTGTCTTCCACCAATGCGAACCCCAGCACACGCGTGAACCACGCGATGGCTTCGTCATACTCGCGAACGAGATAGGTGAAATGGGTGATCTTCATGCCGCTGAACTTACGAACTTCACCGCTTCGCCGCTACGCGCCCGCGCCTCATCGCTCATATGCGACAGGATCTCGGCGACAAACGCGCGCTGGGCGGCGGTGTCGGCGAAAAGCCGGTCGGCGGCGAACAACGGAGTGCCTTGGGCCATGACGATCCACCAGCCTTTTTCGTGAAATATTTCGGTGACCGCCCGCCATGGCGCGTGCGTGGCGATATCGCCGATCCGGTAGACGATCTCATCGTCGGACAGGTCCCAACTGAGAGCGATATCGAGCGGCACTCCGCGCGCCATCAGCGTTTTGCGGAAGCGCCAGACGGTCAACGGCTTGGACCACTGCGTGTAGATCAACAGCCCGCCGATCATGCCGATGACAAGACCGACATTGCCATCCATCCGGGCCGGGATGCTGAGAACGGTGCCCAAAAGTCCCATGCCGAGGATCAGCGCGGACATCAGCGCCCAGTGCCAGACAAGCGAGCCCCGCTGGCGCTTGCCGGTCGCAGCCATGGTCGCCTGCGCCTCGCCGATCCGGATCGTGCCGTAGATAGAAGTCATGGTTCACCCCCGCGTCCATCCTAGCCGCAATTCCGGCGGGCTACGCGGTCGGGCAGATTGCCTCAGGGCGTGCGGGCCGGGGCGATCAATCGTAAGATCTTCACGCCTAGAAGAGCAAGTTTGCAACAAAGAGCCCACACCCCGCGCAACGGCATGTTCCTGCCGGATGACGGCCGTGGACGTTCCGGCCTCTCGTCCTGTGGGGCCGGCGTTCCCCGCCCGCGATGCCCTCGCCCTGCCTCACCGGGAATGTTATGGTGCACTGCACAATTTTGGAGACATTCCAATGTCTGCGGTTGTCGACACCAAGCGCATCAGCGTGCCCGAGATCATCGCCAAGAAGGCGGTCCGCCAGCCCGTCGTGTGCCTCACCTGCTACCACGCCCACACCGCACGTCTGCTCGACAGTCATGTCGATCTGATGCTGGTCGGCGACAGCCTCGGGATGGTCATCCACGGCATGGAAAACACGCTCGGCGTGACGCTGGAAATGATGATCCTGCACGGCCAGGCGGTGATGCGCGGCGCCAAGAAGGCGCTGGTGGTGGTCGACATGCCGTTCGGTTCCTACGAAGAGAGCCCGCAGGTGGCGTTCCGCAATGCCGCGCGGGTGATCTCCGAGACCGGCGCTCAGGCGGTGAAGCTCGAAGGCGGCGAGCGCATGGCCGAGACCGTCCACTACCTCAGCCAGCGCGGCATCCCGGTGATGGGCCATATCGGCCTGACGCCGCAGCGCATCCAGATTTTCGGCGGCTTCAAGACCCAAGGCCGCACCGAGGCCGAATGGCCGGCCATCGAAGCCGACGCCAAGGCGATCGCCGAGGCCGGCGCGTTTTCCATGGTCCTGGAGGGCATGGCGGAGCCGCTGGCGGCCAAGATCACCGGCCAAGTGCCTGTTCCGACCATCGGAATCGGCGCCTCGGCGGAGTGCGACGGCCAGATCCTGGTGATGGAGGACATGCTCGGCCTCAACCCCAAGCCGCCGAAATTCGTCCGCACCTATGCCAACATGGGCGAGGACATCGAGGCGGCGGTGAAGGCCTATGCGGCCGACGTCCGCGCCCGCACCTTCCCCGGCGTGGAAAACGTCTATCAGATGAAGAAGAAGACGGGCTGAGCCGCGGCCCCCGCGAGGGGGGCGTTCTGACGCGGGCCAATTGTAACCGTATCTGTCTCCACCGCTTTTCCCGGCGGATAAAATATCGTCAAGTTGCGGAAATCCGGCGCAAAGGCTAATTACCGCGTCCGGTCAAAGTCTTGTTCGCGACTCCCCGAAAGGAATTCTCCCGTGTCCGACATCTTCCGCGAAGTCGAGGAGGAGGTCCGCCAAGAGCGCCTCCAAAAGTGGTGGAAGAAATACGGCAACTACGTTGTTGCCGGCATTTCGATCCTCGTCATTGGCGTGGCGGGATGGAAGATGTGGGAGCGCTACGACCAGCAGCAGCGCATCAAGGCGTCGTCGCAGATCGAAAGCGCGGCGCAGATGTCGGCGGCCGGTCAGGCCGATCTGGCGGCGCAGGCTTACGCGCAGATCGCCAAGAAGGCGCCGACGGGGTACGCCCTGGTCGCCCAGCTGGGCCAGGCCGACGAACTTCTCGCGTCGGGCCGCACCAACGATGCGGTGGCGCTCTACATGCAGGTCGCCGAACACGACAAGGCCGGCCTCGGTGACGTCGCCCGCATGCGCGCCGCCTGGGCGCAAGGCGACAAGCTCTCGACCGAAGAATTGAAGACGCTGCTCGCGCCGCTCAACAACGGCACGTCGAAGTGGCGTTTCATGGCGCGCGAACTTCTGGCCTATCGCGCCTTGCACGACAACGCCGTCGAGGCTGCCGGCAAGGAATTCGCCGCGCTCGCCGCCGACAAGGATGCGCCCTCGTCGCTGCGCCAGCGCGCCGACGCGATGGCGACGCTGATCCGCACCAGCGGCGGCAAGGATTACGGCTCGGTGCCGCCGCCGCCGAAGCCGGCTGAAGCCCAAGGAACCGCCGCACCATGATCACACGCAGGTTTGCACCGTTCGCCCTTCTCGCGGCGGTGGCTATTCTCGCCGGCGGCTGCGGCATTACCGATACGATGGGGAAGTGGTTCTCCTCGCCGCACAAGTCGAAGATCCGCGGCGAGCGCATCTCGATCATGGCGACCGACGATTCCCTCAAGCCGGATCCGACGTTGAAGGACGTCCCGGTGGTGCTGCCGGCGCCGTACGTCAACACCGAATGGGCCCAGCCGGGCGGCGTCGCTTCCAACGCGATGCACCATCTGAAGGCGTCGGGCCCGTTGCAGCAGATTTGGGCCGCCGACGCCGGCGCCGGTTCGGGCTCGAAGTCGCGCCTCACCGCGTCGCCGATCGTGGCGGCCGGCAAGGTTTACGTGCTTGACGCCAGGGCGCGCGTGTTCGCCTTCAACGCCCAGAACGGCGAAGAGGAATGGCACGTCAGCGTGGCGCCGGGGGGCAAGCAGGACCTCGTCAACATGATGACCCTCGGCGTGTTCGGCGACGACACCCGCACGGATTCGACCAAGGGCGCCGGCGGCGGCATCGCCTACGACAACGGCAAGCTCTACGCCACCACCGGGTTCGGCGACGTCGTGACCCTCGATGCCAAGACCGGCAAGGAGCTGTGGCGCAAGAGCTTCGGCGCGCCGATCGCCAATGCCCCGGTGATCAATGGCGGCCGCCTGTTCGTCGCCACCATCGACAACCACATGCACGCGATCGCCGCTTCGAACGGCCGCGAATTGTGGGACCATCAGGGCATCACCGAGAACGCCGGCATCATGGTTTCGACCAGCGCCGCGGTGGCGGGCGAATTCGTCCTCGCGCCGTATTCCTCGGGCGAGGTCTATGCCATCCGCGTGCAGAACGGCCGTCCCGCCTGGAACGACATGATCACCCGCTCGAAGGGCATCACCGCGCTGTCGGAAATCGACGACATCGCCGGCAAGCCGGTGGTCGACCGCGATCTGGTGTTCGCCATCAGCCATTCCGGCGTGATGGCGGCGATCCAGCTCGACAAGGGCGACCGCCAGTGGCAGCGCGACATCGGCGGCATCCAGACGCCGTGGGTGGCGGGCGACTACGTATTCGTCATCACCCTGCAGAACCAGCTGATGTGCCTGACCCGCAAGGAAGGCCGGGTGAAGTGGATTCACCAGCTGCCGCGCTGGACCGATCCGGAGGACACCTCGTCCGATCCGATCGTGTGGAGCGGCCCGGTGCTGGCTTCCGACCGGCTGATCGTGCTGTCGTCCGACGGCTACGCCGAGGCGGTGTCGCCTTATACCGGCAAGCTGATGGCGCGCATGGAAATCCCCGACGGCGCCTACATCGCCCCGGTGGTGGCCAACGAAACGATCTACATCCTGACCAACAACGCCGATCTGGTGGCGTTGAAATAGTTCCTCCTTCCGGAGGGGTTGGTCTTAGTTCGGGGAGGGGGGCGCAGCAGCGTTTCCCCTCCTTCGGTTTTCGGGAATAATAGGGAATGACCTTCACCGTCGCCATCGTCGGAAGAGCCAATGTCGGCAAGTCCACCTTGTTCAACAAGCTGGTCGGCCGCCGTCTGGCGCTGGTGCACGACACTCCCGGCGTCACCCGCGACCGCCGCGAGGCGCCCGGCTCGCTCGGACAGCTCTCGTTCACGGTGATCGACACCGCCGGCATCGAATCCGGCGACAAGGAAAGCCTGCAGGCGCGCATGGCGCAGCAGACCATGGCCGGCGTCGAGGATGCCGACGTGTGCCTGTTCATGTTCGACGCCCGCGAAGGCGTCGTCACCGCCGACGAGATCGTGGCGCAGTTGCTGCGCAAGGCGGGCAAGCCGGTGATCGCGGTCGCCAACAAATGCGAGGCGCGCTTCAACCAGGGCGGCGAAGCGTGGGCGCTCGGTTTCGGCGAGCCGATCCAGATTTCCGCCGAGCACAATATCGGTTTTGCCGATCTGATCGAGGCGCTGGCGCCGTTCGCCGAGAAATCCGAAAGCGACGAAGCGGCGGAAGAAGACGAAAGCAACAAGCCGCTGCGGCTTGCCATCGTCGGCCGCCCCAATGTCGGCAAGTCGAGCCTGTTCAATTGCCTGCTCGGCAGCGAGCGTGCCCTGACCGGCCCCGAAGCGGGCATCACCCGCGATGCCATCGCCGTGCGCTGGGAGGCCGAAGGCCGCGAGATCCTGCTGCACGACACCGCCGGTCTGCGCCGGAAGGCCCGCGTCGCCGGCAATACGCTGGAAGAAATGAGCGTCGGCTCGACGCTGGAAGCGGTGCAGTTCGCCGATTGCGTCGTGGTGGTGATCGACGCGCTGCAGGCGTTCGAGAAGCAGGACCTCACCATCGCCGACCTGATCGAACGCGAAGGCCGCGCCGTCGTGTTTGCGATCAACAAATACGACATCGTACCCAACCGCGCCGGTCTCATCTCCAAGATGCGCGAGAAGCTCGACCAGTCGCTGCCGCAACTCGCCGGCGCGCCGATGATCGCCACTTCGGCCACCACCGGCGAAGGCATCGACCGCCTGCTGCCCGCCGTGCTCGCCGCCGACAAGGCGTGGAACACGCGCGTGCCCACCGCAACACTGAACCGGTTCCTCGAACAAGCCTTGCAGCGCCACGCCCCGCCGGCAATTTCGGGCAGGCGCGTGAAAATCCGCTACATGACGCAGCCGAAAAGCCGTCCGCCGACGTTTGCGTTGTTCGGCAACCAGCTCAAGGCCCTGCCCGACTCCTACATCCGCTATCTGACCAACGGGCTGCGCGAGACCTTCCACCTCGAAGGCGCCCCGCTGCGCCTCCTCCTGCGCGGCGGCAAGAACCCGTTCGCGAAGGACTGAACCCTACTCGTTCGTCAGCATTATCGTCGTCGCGGCATCGGTCTTGATCGCGGCGAGGGCGTTGTGCAGCGCCCAGATTTGCGGATCGCGGCACAGCATGTCCTTGAAGTCGAGCGCCAGCGTCCGCTTCACCGTCACGGAGCGGCCGGCTTGCGACCAGTGCGAGATGTAAGTGAGGCCGTCGACGACGATCTTCTTGTCGGCCGGCAGCGCCGCGAGCTTCTTTCCCGGCGGCAGATCGAGCGTGTATTCCTCGCTTCCGGTGCCGCTGTAGCACGGCAGGATCTCCGTCTTCTTGTATTTGTCGGAGCCCAGCGGGCCGAGCCAGAATTCGCCGGACAGGTTGTCGACCATCAGCCCCTTCGGCATCGCGAACGGCACGCCGCCCACCCAAGCCTGCTGTTTGGGCGCGACGTAATGGGTGGTCGATTTGTAGGCCGACACCGGCGCTTCGTCGCTCGACACGTCGAACTTGCCGAGCGCCTCGCTGAGCCCGCGCTTTTCGAGCACTTCGGTCGCGATCTTTTCGGGCCCCGCCGCATGCAGCCTGAGACCGTCGCGATGCGCCAGCCCGGCCGCGACGCCGCTGGCCGTCAGCTCGCCGGTAGCGGAAAGCTTGCCGTCGGCATCGAGCGTCTGGTGCTCCTTGTAGCTGTAGGAAAAATCCTTCTGCGCCAGCAGCGGCACCTTGCGCAGCCCGGTGCCGATATGCAGCACCGTCTTGCCGTATTCCCCGCGCGGCACAAACCCAAGCGCCATCGCGCGCTGCGTGGTGTCGGCATAAATCCCGAGCGAGGGAATGTAGTTGATCATGTGATTGAAGGAGCCGGTCACCGGCACGTTCGGCACGGAGTAGCGGTCGCTGGCATGAATCACAACGAGATCGGCGGCGATGCCTTTGGCCTTCAGAAGCGTCGCGAACAGGATCGCGTGATCCTTGCAGTCGCCGTAGGCGTTGGTCAGCGCCTCTTCGGGATCGTGCGGAACGTAGCCGCCCTGGCCGAATTCGATCGCGACATAGCGGATGTGCGACGACACCCAGTTATAGATCTTGTTCACCTGTTCGCGGGGGTCGCTGACGCCGGCGGTGATTTCGTCGGCCTTGGCCTGCAGCTTGGGCGTCACCGCCAGTTTCGGCGCGACCAGCGAAGCGTAGAGTTTGGCGAACTGCTCCCAGGTCTTCATCGTCGACACAAACAGCGCGGGCGAGCGGTCGAACATCGACACGTACGGCGCCTGCGTCTGTTTCGGGCTCTCGACCTTGGTGCGCACCGTATAAACGACCTTGTCGCCGTCCGTGCTGCGCTCGACCGCTAGGTCCTTGGCATCGAAATAGAGCGGCAGCGATTTGGGCGCGGTGAAAACGATCTCGTATTTGTCGACCGGAACGCTCTGCGGAACCGGGAAACCGGCCGCGAAGAAGCCGGGGAACATCGGCTTGGTTTTCAGCGTATGCGCGCTGACCAGCGTGTCGCCCACCTCGACATTGGGAAACACGATCACTTTCTGCTTCTGATCGTTCAGCGAATTGGAGCCGGGACGCTGCTGCGTGATGATGGCGCTCGGCGCGACGGCGATCTTGGTGCCGTCCGCCTTCAGCGTGTAGGCCTCTTCGATCGACGGTTCCTGCAACGTCTCGGAATAGGCGATGTTCAACTGGCCCAGCGGCTGGATGGCCGCGGTGGACAGCACCTGCCGCTCGAAACGCGACGTGGTGGTTTGGCTGGCATCGGGCGCGATGTCGATGCGGCGTTGCTCGACGACGATCTTGGCAGGGGCCTTGGGCGGCGGATCGGCCGCCATCGCAGGTCCGAAAGCAACGGCACACGCAGCCAAAATGCGGATGGTCTTCACGGCAGCCCCCCTTGATCCGTTGCCCGCCAAGTTAGCGCAATTCCCCCGCCGCCGGTATTCCCGGTACGATAGATTCTGCGTGTGAAACGCGACCAATTCGCCCCTATTTCCTCGCCCCCAATCCGGGGGAGAGGACGCAAAATCTTGCGCTGAGCGGCGCGCAAAAATCTCCCCGCCGCACGCTCCGCCGCCAAGCGCTAGATTTTGCTGGTGAGGGGGTGAAGCCGCGCGCAACACCACACTCCGTGAGGTGCGCCATGGCAACCATCACCAGATCGGCGCGGGGGTCAGAACGTCAATCTACGATGTTGCCTGGTGCCGGACTATTCTCGAACACAAGCTCATCGGCCGGGATCTCACCCTCCGCTCGGAAGCCGAGCGGAGATGGATTACCCTTGGTCAGACGGCGTACATCGAACAAAAATCCCGTTTTGTGAATCTCTTCGTCCACGGAAGCACGATAGAGCACAGCTCCGACAATGCACGGAAAGACCATCTTGGTTTTTTGCGTGACCCGTTTGAGATCGTTAGCCATCCAAGGAACAGTCATCTCGACCGTGCGCGGAGGTTCGCCAGGGAATATTGTATACCCCACAGAGTTGAGGTTCTTTTCCTTAATTATTTTGTTGATCAATTTCCGCTGGAGGTCGCTGTAGCTAAATTCGGTTGTGATACCAACGATCGGTGCATGGATTTCAGGCCATGGATGGACGCCAAATGCGGGCGACGTTCCAACATTAACGAGCGCAAATCGGATGGTTATTTGGGCATTACCATATGCGTCGAATGTGAAAGGCCCTGCGGCACTCACATCAACCCGTATCCATGGCGATGAGAAGCAACCAAAGTACGCTTAGCAATTTCGGCGGTCTTTTGGGCAGCATCAGATGCGTTTGCAGATATTGTTTCAGCTCGCGCTAAAAAATTAAGCTGCATGGCAGCCACCACCGCCATTGCTGCAGTTGCTATAACAAGAAGAAAAGTGGAGATCGAAAGAGAGTCTGGAAATAGATAACCGAGAATGCCAGCGGGACGAGATTGCTTGTTCGAGTTCTGCTGGCTTGCTTCCTCTCCGAAGGCATTTTCATAGCCTTGGTGGGTCTGATTTGGCAGGGAGTAGTAAGCTGTACCCGCGATTGCGACCACAAGGATAATAGCCGATATCAATGCAGTGTACTGGAAAATTCTGAGCATGCCCCCAGCGCTTCCCTAGTAAGCCAGGACATTACTCTACAACCATAGATGGACCGAACGTCTGCGACATAGAGTGCCGATTCGATCGGCACGAACAGGTGGTGCTTGCCGCTACGACTCGAAACGCACTGGGGTTTTTAAAGTCGCTTCCCCCACTCCCTGTAATTCACTACCGCCCCATTCTCTTCCCACTCCGGCGACAGCATTTGTACCACCAGGGGCGCGACGTCTTCGGGTTGCGGGATGGTCGACGGGTCTTCGCCGGGCATGGCTTTGGCGCGCATCGCCGTCGCGGTGCCGCCGGGATTGAGGATGTTCACGCGCACATTGCTCGCGTCGCATTCGGCGGCATACGTGAGCGCGAGGTTTTCAACCGCCGCTTTGCTCATGGCGTAGCCGCCCCAGAACGGCCGCGGCTTGCGCGCAACGCTCGACGACATCACCAGCACCCGCCCTGCCTCCGACGCCCGCAGCAACGGATCGAGCGAGCGGATCAGCCGCCAGTTGGCGGTGACGTTCACGGCCAACAATTCGTCGAACACTTTCGGTTCGAGGTGGGTCAGCGGCGACAGCGCGCCGAGCACGCCGGCGTTGGCGAAGAACGCGTCGAGCTTGCCCCAGCGTTCGAAGATCGATGCGCCCAGCCGGTCGAGTGCGGCGCCGTCGCGCAAATCGAGCGGCACCAGCGTGGCGCTGCCGCCTGCGGCCTTGATCAGATCGTCGGTTTCTTCGAGCCCGCCCACGGTGCGCGCAAGGCAGATCACGTGATGGCTCGCCGCCAGTGCCACCGCCGCCGCCCGTCCGATGCCGCGCGAGGCGCCGGTCACGAGGGCAATGCGGCCGGAGTCTTTGCTGTCGCGCTTCATGGCCGAAAACCGGGTCCCACTTTTCGTTGAAGCGCTCTCAGCTCACTTCGACGAGAAAGGAAAGCTGGCCCTCTTTGGCGATTTCCTCGTCGGTCATGCGGATCGGATAATCGCCGGAGAAGCAGGCGTCGCAGAATTTCGGCGCCTTGGGATCGCGGCGCTCTTCGCCGACGGCGCGGTAAAGCCCGTCCATCGAAATGAAGGCGAGGCTGTCGACGCCGATGAACTTCGCCATTTCCTCGATGTTCATTTCGTGCGCCAAGAGCGCATGTTCGTTGGGCGTATCGACGCCGTAGAAACAGGAATGGCGGGTCGGCGGACTGGCGACGCGGAAATGCACTTCCGAGGCGCCCGCATCGCGCACCATCTGCACGATCTTCTTCGAGGTGGTGCCGCGCACGATGGAATCGTCGATCAGCACCACGCGCTTGCCCGCGAGCGTGGCGCGATTGGGATTGTGCTTGCGGCGCACGCCGAGATGGCGGATGCGGTCGGTCGGCTCGATGAAGGTGCGCCCGACATAGTGATTGCGGATGATGCCGAGTTCGAACGGAATGTTGGCGGCCTGCGAAAAGCCCAGCGCCGCCGGCACGCCGGAGTCCGGCACCGGAATGACGAGATCGGCATCGGCGGGGGATTCGTGCGCCAGTTCGCGCCCGATCGCCTTGCGCGCTTCGTAGACGTTGCGCCCTTCAACGGTCGAATCCGGACGGGCGAAATAAATGTATTCGAAGATGCAGAAGCGCGGCTTCTGCCTCGCGAACGGGAAATAGCTTTCGACGCCGTCCTTGGTGAACACCACCACTTCGCCGGGCTCGATATCGCGCACGAACTCGGCGCCGATGATGTCGAGGGCGCAGCTTTCGCTCGCGAAGATCGGGGCGCCGTCGAGCATGCCGAGCACCAGCGGGCGCACGCCCCAGGGATCGCGCACGCCGATCAGCTTCTTGGCGGTGAGCGCCACCAGCGAATAGGCGCCTTCCACCTGCTTCAAGGCGTCGATCAGCTTCTCGACCACCGGGCCTTTGCCCGAGCGCGCGGTCAAATGGATGATGACTTCGGTATCCGAGGTCGACTGGAAGATGGCGCCGTCCTGCACCAGCTTGGAGCGCAGCGCGTAGGCGTTGGTGAGATTGCCGTTGTGGGCGATGGCGATGCCGCCGCCGGTCAGGTCGGCGAACAAGGGCTGGATGTTGCGCACCGCCGAGCCGCCCGCCGTGGAATAGCGGTTGTGGCCGATGGCGTAATCGCCCTTGAGGTTGGCGGCGTGATCGCTCTTCTTGCCGAAAATATCGCCGACCAGGCCCGGATGACGCTCGGCGATGAACTGGCCGTGATCGTAGGTGACGACGCCTGCCGCCTCCTGGCCGCGGTGCTGCAAGGCATGCAGGCCGAGAATGGTCAGCGCGCCGGCGCCGGGATGTCCGAAAATGCCAAAAACGCCGCACTCTTCATGCAGCGTATCGGCGTCATCAACGGAAAAAGGATCGGTCAGCCCCGTCATGGCTTGCCGCTCTTGTCGCTGTTTGTTGTTTCGATGAGCTTGTCTAGCGCGTGACGGTCCTTGGCGCCATAGGTCTTCTTCGCACGATGCGCGGGTTTCGGCTTCGGCTGCGGCGCGGGGGCGATTTCCGCCGGTTTTTCGGCGGGGCGGGCTTCGGATTTGGGCGGCGGCGGCGGTTCCGAGGAGTTCCGCTCGAGCTGGGCGCGGATCGGATCGGGCGAATCGTTGGGATCGGCGGGGGCTTCCCGCGGCGCCTGGACTTTCTTGTCGGGAATCAGCGAGGCGACGATTTCGGCCGACACCCGGATGACGGGATAGAGGCGGCAGCGGGTGATCCAGCCCGGTTGTTCCGGCGGGGGAACCCAGGCGGTGAACACCAGATAGGCGATGCCGACGATGGCGATGCCGCGCAAGAGGCCGAACGCGGTGCCGAGCACGCTGTCGAGCGTGCCGACCTGCGATTTCTTGACGTTCTGGGCGATGCGCGAGGCGGCGAACTGCAGCGGGATCAGGACGATCAGGAAAACCGTAGCGTAGCCTGCCGCCCGGCCGAGCCAGCGCGGCCCCATCATGTCCTGCATCCACCACGCCACCCAGGGGCCGAAGTAGAGCGTAGCGTAAGCGGCCGCGATCCAACCGAAAATGGCGAGCGACTCCGACACGAGCCCGCGATAGGTCGCATAAACGGCCGAGGCGATGACGATCAGCACGACCGCCAGATCGAGGAACTGGAACGACAGGTTCATGACGCGGAGTCTACTTCAAGCCGCGCGGCGAGGGAATCGGTCGCCGCCACTTTCGCATCGGTTACTTTCGCGCCGCACCGGAGCTGGCGACGGCGATCAGGTCGCCGACATCCTTGACCGGCTTGAGGGTCAGCCCTGCCACGTCGCACTTGGTGTCGCGCGGGACCACGGCGGTCGAAAATCCGAGCTTGACCGCCTCCTTGAGCCTGAGTTCGGCCTGCGGCGCCGGACGGATGTCGCCGGTCAGGCTGATTTCGCCGAAGAAAACCGTATCGGGCGGCAGGGGGATTCCGGCGAACGAGGAGACCAGCGCCGCCGCCGAGGCAAGGTCGGCCGCCGGTTCGCCCACTTTCAGCCCGCCCGCGACATTCAAGTAGACGTCCTGGGCGCTGACCCCGACGCCGCCGCGCGAATCCAGCACCGCCAGGATCATGGCGAGGCGGCCATTGTCCCAACCGACCACCGCCCGTCGCGGCGTGCCGTAGCCGGGCTGCGCCACCAGCGCCTGCACTTCGACCAGCAGCGGCCTTGTGCCTTCGATGCCGGCGAACACGGCTGTGCCCGGCGCGGCGGAATTCCTGTCGCCCAGGAACAGCGCCGAGGGATTGGCGACTTCGGCAAGGCCTTTGCCGGTCATCTCGAACACGCCGATTTCGTCGGTCGGCCCGAAGCGGTTCTTCACCGCGCGCAGGATGCGGAATTGATGGCCGCGCTCGCCTTCGAAATAGAGCACGGCGTCGACCAGATGCTCGACCGCTTTCGGCCCCGCGATCTGGCCGTCTTTGGTGACGTGGCCGACCAGCACCAGACAGGCCCCGCTCGCCTTGGCATAGCGCACCAGATCGAGCGACGACGTCCGCACCTGCGCGATGGTGCCGGGCGCCGCTTCCAGCGCGCCGGTCCATAGCGTCTGGATCGAGTCGATGCAGACCATGCCGGGCGTTTCGCCTTTTTCCAGCGTCGCCATGATGTCTTCGACGCAGGTCGCCGAGCCCAGCGCCACCGGCGCGTCCGAGAGGCTCATGCGATTGGCGCGCGAACGCACTTGCGCCATCGATTCTTCGCCCGAGATGTAGATCGCCTTGCCGCCGCCCCGCGCGAACGCGGCCAGCGCCTGCAGAATGATGGTCGACTTGCCGACGCCGGGATCGCCGCCGACCAGAAGCGCGCAGCCGGGGACCATGCCGCCGCCGCAGACGCGATCGAATTCGTTGATGCCGGAGATCCGCCGCGCCGGCTCGACGTCTTCGGTCTTGAGGTCTTCGAGCGCGAACGCCCGCCCTTTCTGCCGCTTCATCGCGGTGGTGCCCAGCGGCGGCGGCGGCGCCTCTTCGGTGAGGGTGTTCCACCCGCCGCAGGCATCGCACTTGCCCGCCCATTTCGAATGGACGGCGCCGCAGGACTGACAGACGAAAGACGCAGATGCTTTGGCCATGAATCGACTATAGCACGACACTAGAACAAAATGGCAACAGGCTTAGCCGTGCGCGATGGACGCATCGGGCTGCGCCTTACGGAAAGTACCTACGCGCGGATAGCGCGAGGACCGTTACCGGTTCAAGCCGCCTTAACGCATCGCTCGCAGACTTTGAGGCGGAATATGGAGTCTGACCGCGCATGACGGCGCCCTTGCACGAGTTTGCCGCCGCCCCCATCGAGGAGTGCTACCGGCAGATCGAACGGCCGCAACACGCCGAGCTGCGCAAGCTGCTGGCGTTATGGGACAAGCGTCCCGCCGACGGCTTCGAAATCGGCCGCGACATCCCTTCGCGGCGTTTCGCGCCGCTGCTGTCGCACATTCTGTTCTGGGAGCCCGTCGACGGCGGCACCGACTACAAGCTTCATCTTTGCGGCGAGGCGTTGCGGCTGCGTTTCGGCGACGACGCCGTCGGCAAGTCGATCAAGAAGCTGATCGCTCCCGACGTCGTCCCGTTTTTTCTCGACACCGGCCGCACGATGCTGGCCGAGGACCGCAGCGCTTGTTTCGACATGCAGCTTGTGCGCCGGGAGCCGGTGGAGGGGCGCCGTGAGCTTCACTTCGAACTCGTGATCTTCCCCGTCTGGGCGCACCGCCGGACCAGCCGCTGGATCCTGAACGGCACCTATTACTTCCTTTGACCCGATGCCGAGCCGGATTGACGCTCCCACCCGGCAATGAGACTGTGCCGCAGGGACCCGGCACACCATGCAACAGCGGACCGCCTGGAAAAGCGCCCTGCAGCGGGCAACGCGTCGTTCGTCCGTGCTCAAGCTGGCGCTGCTGACGTGGCACCTCCTGCGCGGCGGCGAGCGGCGCGACATCGCGCTGTTGCGGCTGAGAAATCCGCGCGACTTGTTTCAGCCCGCGGCGACGACCCGCGAGAACCGCTATTTGCGCTTGTTTGCCGTCCTCGGCGAGCGCGTTGCCGATACGCCGCAGACGCGCATCCTGTCGTTCGGATGCGCCCGCGGCGACGAAGTCGTCTCGCTGCGCCGCCACTTCGCCAGGGCGCACATCACCGGGATCGACATCAATCCCGCCAACATCCGGCGCTGCCGCGCCCGCGCCGATATCGACGGCCGGATGACGTTCGTCGAGGGATCGAGCCTGCCGTCGGCAAGCGAGCCGTTCGATCTGGTGCTGGCGCTGTCGGTGTTCCGGCACAGCGATCTCGGCGACAGCCCCGCCTCCTCGGCGCATCTCATAAAATTCGACGACTTCGCGCGGCTGACCGGCACGCTGGCGGACGGCGTGCGGCCGGGCGGATATCTGGTGCTGTCGTTTGCCAACTTCCGCTTCGAGGACACCGCGGCGGCGGCCGCGTTCGAAGCCGCCGAAATCATTCCCGTGAAGGTGCCGTACACCGTGACGCCGCTCTACGACCGCAACAACCGTCTGACGGAAGGCTCCGGCAACCGCATCGCCATCTTCCGCAAGCGCGGCGATTAATTGGGGTCAGGGCTTTAATGGGTCTTTGGCCCGCTCCATCATGTGTTTTCCCATCGCCTGCCAGCGCCCGCCCTGCTCCTGCAGTTCGCCGCCGCATCGCATCAAGGCGGTGCCGAGAGTCGTGTTGTCCAACTGGGCCAACCGCGCGACGAGCGCGCTTTCGAGATCGAATTTCGGATCGCGGCCGGTGACTTTGCCCATGTAGTACATCGTGCCCATGAGCGTCGTCTGCTGGGCCTGCTCGTCGCTCATCACGTGCGATTTTTGATTGACCTCCGGAAGCAGTCCGATGGCGGCGAGGCACATGACGTCGGCGTCCATGGCACTCGTTTCGGCGAAACTAGGCGTACAAACCGCGATGCCCAGTGCCATCGCCACAACAACAGTCGCTCTCATTGTCCCTCGTACCTATAACGGCCGCACCACCGTACCGTCCGCTTCATTATTATCCAATCCCGCGAATTGGGTCGCGTAAATCGGGGCCGGGGTAGACTGGCCCGCAAAAGTCCGCAATCGGCCCCGAACGCGCCTTTCGAGGCAGGTCGCAGATGCGCCAATTCCGGTCATACAATTTTCCTTCGCTGGCCTATACGATCCGCCCGTGCCTGCATGCCATTTTTGGGGTATCTGATGCGCCGCAGCCTCGCCTCCTTCTTCTTTCTTGCACTAGTCTTGACGCCCGTATCCGATGCAGAGGTGTTGCTGTAGGTGCCCTCGAGTAGGTTCAACAATGAGAGGCATCGTTCTACTCATTGCCGCGGCCATTAGCCTGCCGTGCGTAGCCGTCGAATCCATTGGCACGCGGCCCGAACCCGTCGTTGCCATCAGTCCTTCCGCACCGCTGATTGACGAAAGGCTGGCGGTTCGCGTGTCGGGGCTTCCGGCAAATACGAAGATCACCATCACCGCCAAGACACGCGCCCGCGACGGGCTCGTATGGCATAGCGCGGCCGAGTTCGTTTCGGACGCACGGGGACAAATTGATCTCGCGACCAAGGCGCCGGAGGCCAGGCCGAAAAACGCCGATCACGCGTTCTTTGCGCAGGACTCTTGGAAACCGCTCGAAACCGAAATCCAAGTCGCGGATAAGGCACACATTCTCGCGACCCGGACGCGCCCGTGTTGCTACTGGCGGGAAAGGACGATCAAATCTGGCCGTCGGAGCTGATGGCAAAACGCATTATGGCAAGACGCGGGCCGCGCATCGGCGACGAATTGCTCTCGTACGATGATGTCGGCCACCCCATCCCGTATACGTACGTTCCCCTCGGCGGCGACAAGGGCGGCGAGAGCTTTGCCGTCGGTGGAACCCTGCAGGGCGAAGCCAAGGCACAGCGCAATGCCTGGCCGCATATCGTGGCGTTCCTGAAGAAAGCGGCGGAGCACGGCCTCGCGAAGTGAAAGAATTGAGGCGGAGTAGCCGTGGGCCGTCCACTCCGCCTCTAATGCTCTCGATGTGATGGGCGCAACCCGTTTAGACCACGTTGTTGCGACGACGGCGACGCAGGTACAAACCGGCAAGGCCCGTACCGAACAACGCCAATGTGAGCGGCTCGGGAACGCCGGGATTCACAACCGAACCGGACAGATGGAAGATGCCGTCCATGTTAGTGCTCATCAAGCTCCATTCCTGTGACGGAAACGCTATCGGCACATAAGTGAACTGGTAGTCTCCCGCCGTCAGTCCCGCGAAGGTAACGCCTTCCCAGTGTTCCACAGGCCCGCAAGCCGGACATCCCGTGTTGAACGGCGTTTCGCTACCGACCAGCGGCAGATTATTCGGGATGGCGCCGTTCCAGTCCGCATAGAAATTCGTAACGCCATCGATCAACCCGGCCGGTTTTGCCGCCACGCTGTCGGCTGTCAGGATCGTAAAGGGATTGATGGTGGGGCCATACATCGTCCCTAGCACACCCTCCAGCTTCAAGCTGCCCTCGAGATGGCTACCGCCATGTGCATAGGTGCCCAACCAAACCGTTACGGCACCCGCGCCGGCGTTAGCAAAACCGATGGAAATAGCATGTGCGGAAGCCGGTCCTGTTCCGCTCGCAATGGCAGCCAGCAACGCCGCGCCGGCAATGAGTGATTTCTTGATCATGAGTGCTCCATTGAAATTCTGATCGAGAACGCACCGCAATATTTGGGCCGGACGATGGGTCTGTTCTCATTCAATGAGTTAACTGGGCTGCGGGCGATAGACGTTTGTATAATGTAAGTGACGGTTACACATTGTGCGGCGCCGAAATAAACGGACGCAGCCGCCTAGTCTCCCGCTCCGCGGTGGCGTTGCGCCTTAGCTACATCCTGTTTTCGAAGTCGCAGTAATTCTCCCACGCGGGTCCCGCTGTACGCTTGAAGCCACGGAACCCATCGGCGGGCCAACGCCCACTTTGGCGCGACGTCGGCGGATCAGCACAGTCCGGAGTCGCCCCCAAACTCGCCGTTTTGAATGCGACCGCGTTGCGCCAATAGTTGCCTTTCCCGAAGACACGACAAACCGTATTCTGGCGGCAAATATCTTGATTTTCGGGGGGACGATGACCGAATTGGAACTTAGTTGGTCGCACGTGTTTAGGATCGCATGGTGCCTATGCTGGCGGCAAATCCTCGGTGGTGCGGCGCTCGGATTTATTGGTGGGGGCATCGCGGGATTTATGTGCGGGATTCTGAGTGTTCCTAACGCGGCAAAAATGGCTGGCGCAATTGTGGGAGGAATTGCTGGTTTGATATGGGGTTTCACTGTCCTCCGCATGGCCATCAAGAAGAGCTACAAAGGCTTCCGCCTAGCCGTAATCGCTATCGAATGAGTGCTGGTGTGATTGAGTGGGCGGCAGAATTTGCCATTCCGATCTCTCGCAGCCCTATTCTGTTGGGAGAAACTCGGCGACTAGTGCAGAGGCCACCATGCGCTCGCTTATGGCTTTTATCTTTGTTTTGATGTGCGCTGGCGCGCAAGACGCGCATGCCGAAACCTACACGAACCGAGATTACGGCTTTTCCGTTGATGTGCCCGAAGAGTTAGCGCGATGCGGTCCAGGCGAAGCCGATCATGGAGTCGGAGCCTACTTGGATGGAATGTCTGCCGCGGTGAATGACGGTTGCGCCGCTCGGCCAACTCGCCGCGTCTTCACGATATTTGCGGAATATTCTGACGACACGTCGTTGAAAGACGCATCTAGGATTGACTGTAAGCCCGACATTCGCTCAATCGTGAAACGCGCCCCTTCGAATTTGAAGCTGGGACATCGTGCTTCATTTGTGTGCCGCTACGACCAGGACGGCTGGATTGACGTGGTTGTCAGTACAGAATGCGCGGTTCCCCCATCCTTGAGCCGTATATGCCATGCTTGGCTTCACACGCGGTCCGAACACTTCAATGCTGACCTTCAGGTGTTCCGAAAGATCATCGATTCTGTCCGCTTTATTGAGGTCGTGGATTATGTGCCGGGCAAACCGTATCCTGAATGACTAGAAATGGCGGCGGGTTCGACGAGTGAGCGCAACACCTTCTAGTCTGGCAAGATCAGGAGGCGCTGTGAAGAACTTCATCGCTATGATTGTGGTCGGTGCGTTGGGCATAGGTTGCGCGGACGGGCCGGGCCCCAGGTCTGCGGTTCGCGATGCGGAAACCGCGATCCGTATCGGGGTCAATGCGTGCATTTCAAACTACTCGCAGCCTCCACGCAAAGACCTTCACGCCAAGTACAATGCTGGAATCTGGCATGTTTGGTGGGGCAACCAAGATGGTCGTGTTTTCACCTTCTCGGTGAATGTATATGCGGACACAGGAGCCGCGGGCTTGTGCGCGGTAGGAACCAATTAAGGCCAGCGGAATTGAATGGCCGGAGTTGGCGCAAGGTCGCCGTCCCGCCAAAGTCTGGAATGGGTGCAACTTCGGACCTAGGCTGGTCGTCCGGCTTGCGCCAGTTGCAGACATACCGATTATGATCAAACTATTTCGAACAACCGGGGGCGACTGCAGAAAATGAAAAAGAGAGCGCAAATCGGTGACGTCTTCACGGTCCCAATTGACAGCACGAAGCTTGGGATTGGTCAGATTATTGCGGACTGGAGAGGCGAACTCTACATTGTGATCTTTGACGCAGTTCGACCGTCCGGCACCGTTGATCCGCAGAGCGTGGTGACCGAAACTCCGTTGTTTGCTGCACTGTCACTAGACGCAAAGATCTATAACGGCGATTGGCATGTAATCGGAAACGTATGTTCGAACCTCAAAAGTTTCGCCCAGCCCGTCTTCAAGGTGAATCAAGGCGGCCAGACGTTCCTCGAGTCACGAGATCGCTCCGTTCTTCGACCCGCGTCTCACGCTGAGGCACAAACCTTGAGGTTTAGGACTGTCGTGGCGCCGGTTCGCCTTGAGAAAGCGCTAAAGGCGAACTTTGGCCAAGGCAATTGGTCCGAAAAATTCGATGAACTGCGGTATGACTATGCTCTCAGGTCCTCTCAATTCATCCGTGAGGAGTAGCTGCAGCTTCGCGTTGGGAAGGTCCGTTCGTGGCGCTTCTGCGACCTATTCTGAACGGCGAGTTTGGGGCCGGAAATGGAAGTAGCCGCTTCGGCAGAAACGCGCCAGACCTTGCCGTTCCCCGCATTTGGTCCATCGGCGAGAACTGCATTTGAACCGTCGTTTTCTCGCGATCTTCCTTGTGGCGCGGCCTAGAGCTTGCCCGCGCCTTTGAGGAGAGCCTCCAGGCCTTGCGGATCCTTGACGGCGCCGGTGCGGCGGTCGATGAGGTCGCCGATATCCCACAGGAAAGGCAAGAGGCCGTTGGCGCGCGCCTGCCGGGTGACATATTCCATCCAGTGCGCCCGCGACGCCAGGCTCAGCTTCAGGTCACGCGCCTGTTTGTGAATCGGCGCGCCGAATTCGCCGAGCACGACCGGGATGCCCTTGCTGGTGAACATCTGTTTCGCCAGCGCCATCTGCTGGTCGACGGCCTCTTCCTCGCCAAAGGTAGCATTGCGGTCCGGCTCGGTCGTGGAATGAAAATCCTTGCCCCAATAATAGGCCACGCGCCCCCAGCTGGCGTCCTCCGACAGGATGCAGAATGTCGGCGGCGAATAGTAATGCACCTCGAGCATCAGCCGGTTTGGGACCGTGTCGACCGGCATGCGGGTCCACAGCTTTTGCGCCATGTCGATGCCGGTGTTCGGCGCCTGCAGCACCAGAACGCGCCAGGCGTTCTTGCCGCCGGTGGACCGCACCGCATCGATGAAGGTCTGGTGATAGGCGTAAAGGACTTCCATCTGTTCTGCGGTGTCGCAGTTCGGTTCGTTCGCGCTGGCGAAAATCAGATGTTCGTCGAAGTCGCGAAAATGCGTGGCGATCTGCTCCCAGAACGCCTTCTGCTTGGCGATGACGGCGTCCTTCTTCTCCGGCTTGATGTTGTTCTCCAGCCAGCCGCCATCCCAATGGATGTTCAACACGACGGTGAGGCCCGCGTTGAAGCAGTACTGCACGATCTCCTTGACGCGATTGAGCCATGACTCGCGGATTTTCGCGGTGGTCTGGTCGGCGTACTGGTCCCAGGCACAGGGCAGGCGGATCGCATCGAAGCCGGCGGCCTTGTAGACGTTGATCAGTCCCTGCGTGATCAAGGGATTGCCCCAGCCGGTTTCCCCGCCGATCGCCTCGAGCGTGTTGCCGATATTCGTGCCAAGCCTGATGCGCCTGGCAATATCCGCCGCCGTGCTCGTCATACCGGACGGGTCTGCGGGACGTGGATTGGTGTTGTAACTGGGATAGAGCGCCGGACCGGCCGACCAGGCTGCACCGCCACTCGCGCCGAGGACGGTCAGCGCCGCCGTCGAAAGAAGAATCTGGCGTCGTCCGATATCCATGTGTCCCCCGCCGCGAAACGGCCTTTGGCTTTTCCCGCTCTCGTGTCGCACAGAGCACGGCCGTCAGCGGAAAAATGTTGCCAAACGGTTCCAGAGCGGGGCTAGCCGCTCAGGAGTGTTGCCAGACCCAGGCCGCGGTGGCGGCAAGCCCCGGAGCGGACAACGGAGCCGCGCAAAGTCCGTTTCGGCCAAAACCAGTCTTTCGAACTACTTCCGGGTTGCGCCAGCAACGGTCATTCGTTTGCCGTTTCAAGATTCAAATCTTGGGAGCCAGCCCGAAAATATTGATCCAAATTCCTGCAACTGACCACCAACATAGGCCCCTGGCGATCCAAACTAACCGAGCCAACTTGGGGTCATTCAACGCCCGATATTTGTCTTGGAATAGGATATAGCCTGACACTGCCCTGCTGAGCTGAATCGAGCACGGCAGGCCGACGGGCGCCCCTAACTTCCGCCAAGTGTCTTCATGGTGCATTTCAAGATAGCGCATTACCCGCACCGACATCGCGAGATAAGCGATTACGGTTGGCAACACGAATAGAAGCAGAAAATTATTCGAGTGAACAACGACCATGTTTTGCACGCTACGCCGATAACTTGTGTTTTCCATGCGGTACGGACATGCAGACGGTATGACCGGTATTGGCGCAAGCCGGACGACCGGCCGATGTCCGAAGTTACACCGTTTCCAGACTTTGCCCGGACGGCGACGTTGCGCCAATAGTTGCCGTTTAGTTGGAGGGCTGAATCGAGATCTTGGGCAGCCATCGGAACTCCAGATCGGAAGCCTCTATGATCCATCTTCCGGTGTCGTTCAGGGCACACCATTCAATCTCGTGAAGCAGGTTTCCGTTGCTCGATAGCCGAAGCTCGTCATACCGCCAATCTCGGTGACCGTTATCGGCATTCCAAACATCGAATTTGTAGGAATGGACATGAGGATAGAAGATTTCGATGTATCCGTCATGGTAGGCACCCAACAACCTTACGGTGAGCGACAGACTTCGCTTTTCTTCCCGTTCGCCGGATGAGTTCTCATTCATCGTGACGCTTTCCAACCACGCATCATGCGGGCAACGATGATCGCTAGGACGCCAGTACCAGTCTGACGAAGCAAGCGCGAACGCGTTCGGCGGGAACGCCGATTTCACGGATTCGAGATAATTCCAGTATCGCTGGAATTGGCTGTCATTGCGGCCGTCTGCCGAAAGGATGAACACAGCTTTCCGCCCCCGTGTTGAACTCACTCATTTTGCCTGGTTCGTTCATAGGCACCAGCCAATGTTCGATTTGACCCGAAGGGCAACTTCTGGCGCTAGGTCGCCGCCGGGCCTACGTCCGGTTTCCACCCCGAAACCAGCCGTTGCGAGCATATCGCAGAAGCGCCAGATTCGGACGTTCCCGGACACTTATTTCCTTCCATATCGGCTCGCAATCCACGCATCATTTTCTGCATCGGTATATCCGAGCAACATCCCTTCCTTGCGCTCGTCAGTGAGTGTCCATGCACCCAACTTTCCACGAAGCTCGATCATGGCATCGATACGCCATACGTCTTCGGGAGGGGCATACAGGATCAGGTGTACATCGCGGTGTGACCCTTGCGGTCCTGCGGGGATAGATTCGACAAGCTCTCGCTTGACGAACTCGCCGGTTTTAACGTGCCGATCAAACATCCGAAGGTAGCGGCGCAAGATCGCAACAAAATCACCGTCGACTTCGGAAAAGACCGCAAGCGGCTTCTCGCGCCTGAGCATCATGCCAAGTTCGCGGTTTGTGTGGACCTGGTACCCAAGGATCTCTTTGGACAAATGACGTGGTTTCGGCATAGCAAAGGCCAGTGTGACGGAGTCTCGGACAGCAGGAAAGCTACACTCGCCGGAATGTCGCGTTATGGCGCAAGGTCGCCGTCCCTCCAAAGTCTGGAATCGGTGCAACTTCGGACCTAGGCTGGTTGTCCGGCTTGCACCAATAGTTGCCGTTTGCGGCGCAAAGTTTCTGGGTGGTGTTTTCTGCACCTAGCCTGCTAACCTGAGGCGATGTTGCACACTCGCACCTTAGCCGGCTCGTTTGTCCTCGACGGGGAAAATTACGAGTGGGAGCTCCGCCGCGAACCTCAGTGGTGCACTGCGGATGGTTGGCAGGGGATGCAAATTGCTGTTCGCGCAGTGGACGCGGGCGGATGTGAGGCGCTTCTTCAGTTTCCAATGCCCAAGAAGCTCAAGGCGCGTGCTCGGGGCTATAGGCACCGACCACAGATCCAACAAGCAGAGTTGGACGCAGCTGTCAGAACCGCACTGTCGAGCGGATGGAATCCGCATGCGCGAGGCAAGCCATTTCAAGTTGATGTTTGATGCTAGAACGATCCGGGACGCGCGCCGACGTCCACTTCTGGCGCGTTCCAGCCGAAGGTGTGGGGCGAGCCCCAAATCCCCCGCCTCTTTTCAGATATATTGAGCGGATCGAAATTGGAGTCATTCCTGTGAACGATGAGTTAGCCAAGCTCTACACAGAGGTCCTTTCAGCGAAAGGGAATATTCGACTTTCGTGTCTACAAGTTATTCAACTTGCGGATCTATGCATTTCCAAGAATGTTGTCGTGGATACCGTCGAAGCGTTTGAAATCACGCACGACTCAGAATTGCCCAGGACCGACCTAAGCATGTATGGCCCGAACGAGAGTTCACTGGGGCAGGACTGGAAAACACGTGTACGAGTATCCTGCGATGAAGCCAGAACGATAGCTACGCAAGCGTTGCGCTCAAATACGGCAGTTGTTTTTCAAGTGTGGCTCGACGAAGAGCATTGATTAGTTCTCGCCACTTCAAGCCGATCGGCATTCAACACTGCAAATGTCCGAATCTGGCGGATTTTGTTGAAAAACGCCGCATTGAGACGCGCATAAAGCCCTGATTCACTGACGTTATCGAATCGGGGGGCGATGCGATGATGGGGCGGCAGGT
>NZ_JAASQS010000004.1 GCF_011762045.1 Rhizomicrobium electricum
CCCCCTCCCGGCCCCCGTCGTCATCGTCGGGCCCAAGCTCTCCCTCCCGCTCAAGCCAAACGCATTCACCGTCGTCAGAATAAAAACTGGCTGAGTACTGCGGAACCTGTTCAACGAGGCATTGACCGCGGCACTCCAACAGCCCCGGCGCGAGGCGGCTGCGCATGTGCCGCCTTCGCCCGCGCCGGCGGGCGCATTTGTCATCTCGAAAAGTATACGGTATACAGTAATATCGCGATGCCCACTAAAAGGGCGCGACGGCGTTGGCATTCGCTGCGGTGAGGGTTGGATTGCGGACTGTTTTGGCTGCCGTTTGGGCAGTGATCACGTGCACATTGTTCGTCCAGGCAGGCAACGCCTTGCAGACGGACGTTATCGGCCTGCGTGCCGACACCGCCTTCTCTTCCATCATGGTGGGCCTGATGATGGCGGCCTATTACCTCGGCTATTGCGCCGGCCCGATGCTCGGCCACCTTGTCATCGGCCGGGTCGGCCACCATGCCACCATCGGCATTTGTGTCGTGATGGCGGCGGGCGCGATCCTGCTTCAGCCCTTCTTCGTGACGGTTCCCGCCTGGATTGCGCTCCGCGTCGTATCGGGATTCGCTTTGTCTCTGTGTTATGTGGCGATCGAAAGCTGGATCCACGGCAGCGTCACCAATCTGCTGCGCGGCCGCGTCTTCTCCATCTATATGTGCGTGCAGATCATCGGCATGACCCTGGCGCAATGGCTTCTGTACCTCGCAGGGGCCGAAAGCGTCGGCCCGTTCGTGCTCTCGGCCGGATTGTTCCTCTTGGCGGCGCTCCCCATCCTGGTAGCGTACCGGACCCACCCGTCCGACGTGCCGCCGCGTCCGCTCAATATCGCCAAGCTGTTCCGCTATTCCCCGCTCGGCGCCACGGCCACCGTGTTCGCCGGACTGTCGTGGGCGATCCTGTTTACCTTCGGGCCGGTCTGCGCCAAGCGCCTCGGCTTCGACGTCTCCGGTGTCGGCTTGTTCATGGCTTTGGCTGTTGGGAGCGGCGGCCTGCTGCAACTCCCCGCCGGGTGGCTGTCCGATGTCATCGGCCGCCGGCACGTGATCGCGTTGCTGCTGGGGGCGGGTGCCGTCGCTGGTGTGTTCGGCATGATCGCGTCCAGCCGCACCACCATCCTGGTGGCCATTGCGCTTGAAGGAGCCGCCGTATTTCCGATCTATGCCGTTGCGGCGGCGCAAGTGAACGACTGCATTTCACAAGCGGCGCGCGTGGCGGCGGCCGCCGGATTGGTGCTGCTGTTCGGCTTGGGCTCGCTGCTCGGTCCGGTCTTGTGCGGCTGGGTGATGGCATGGTTCGGGACGGACGCCTTCTTCGCCTTGATGGCGGGAACCATGACTGCGGGCTTTGCTCTCACCCTCGCTCTCGGCCGTGATCCGGTGGAGCCGGTGCGGGCCATCGAGGTCGGCCCGCACCCTTAAGTTTTCGCCAGCGCCCCTCTAGCGCCGCCAAACCTTCAGAAGCTGCACGCCGTGAGCCGGAATGGAGAAACCGTTCTGCGCGGGCTGCAGATCGGCATGGGCCCACAGATCGCGGACCTTGGCGACCTCCGGCAACCCGATCTCGGTCCAATCGACCGTCACGCGACGTTCGGTCGTGTCGCGATTGAACACGCCCACGGCCACCGTGCCGTCCTTGAGCTTCTTGGTCCAGATTTCGATCTTGCCGTCCTTCTTGACCGGCAGCCCTTGCGCACCATCCGGGTCCTGGTCGATCGCGATCACCTCGGCATTGGTGAGCAGCGACAGGGTTTCGGCGCTCATCGTGCGCACGTCGTTGCCGAGGATCAGGGGAGCCGCCAGTATCGCCCACAGACTGATATGGGTGCGGTACTCGTCGGCCGTCATACCGCCATTGCCGACTTCCAACATGTCGGGATCGTTCCAGCCGTTGGGTCCGGTGTGCTTGGGTGTTCCGTTCTTGTCGAAGCCGATGGTGGCCATCGTGTTGTAGTTGTCTTCGATATCGCCGGTGGTACGCCACAGATGTCCGCCGACCTCGCGCCCCCAACTGCCGACGTCAAAGCGGCCATATTCGCAAAGGCTGTAAACGATGGGCCGGTCGAGGGTCGCCAGCGCTTCACCCATTTCTTGATAGGTGCCGTAGACCGTGTCCGCGGTGTTGTAGAAGGCCTCGCCGGAGCATAGGTCGTATTTGAGGTAATCGACGCCCCATGCGGCGAAGGTCTTGGCATCGTCCTGGATATGGCCGTAGCTGCCTTCGTATCCGGCGCAGGTCCGTGGTCCCGGCGAGGTGTAGATGCCGAGCTTCAATCCGCGCGCATGCAGATAGTCGGCCAGTCCTTTCATATCGGGGAAGTGTGCATTCGGCTGGAGCTTGCCGTTCTTGTCGCGTTTGCCTTGCCAGCCGTCGTCGATGTTGACGTAGATATAGCCGGCATCGCGCAAGCCCGATTGGACAAGCGCGTCGCCGATCTCGCGCACCGTCTTGTCGCTGATGTCGGTGGCGAACTTGTTCCAGGAGCTCCAGCCCATCGGCGGGGCCGCGGCGAGATCCCGTTGAGCGACTTTGCGTTTCGGCGGCAATGTCGTGGTTTTGAAATCGAGCGCTTTCAGCGCCTTGGGCGAACCGGGCTGCCCGGAAACATCGAACTCCTGGTACCAGATCTTGCCTTTGATATGGATGCCTTTGCCGGCGCGCTCGAGCACGATGTCCTCGGGGGTGAGGCGCGGATTGCCGTTGGAAATCCGGAACAGGATGCGGTCTCCGTCGGCTCGCAGGTCTTGCATTTTCTGGTCGCCGTACCAGACCGAGGTGACAACGCCGCTCCATCCCGCCTTGTCGTGCTTGAGCGTGACGCGGGTGAACCCCGGATAATCCGGTGAATTCGTCATCACCCAGCCGCCGATCGGCGGGGCGGCTTCAGCCGATAGACAAAGCACTGCGGCCAAAGCCGTCGAGCAAACCAGCCTGCGTTTCATGGGTCATTGTCCCTGCTGATGAAAATCGTATACTATATTCCGGAGAGCGTTCTGCAAAGGTGGGATATGGGTAAATTCCGTGTGTCCGGTCGTCCGAAATGGAACGCTGTTGCGGGCCGCATTCTGTGCGGCGTCTCGATCGCGGCGCTCTGCGGCTGCACGCCCGCACAGCAGAGTCTGGATACCTGCCATGGCGGCCCGGCTGCCTGCAGCCGGTTTGCCTCGAAGGACGCGGCCCAAATCCATTTGCAGACAGCGGAATTCGAATTTTCGTTGCAGAAGAGCTCGCAAACCCTCCTGTCGCTCCGGCCCAAGTCCGGGGCCGGTTTCGACTTTGCCCCGTCCGGCCGGTTCGCCGAGCGGCTCGGCAAGGGCGCTTACCGGCTGGGCGACATCGACCTCAGACTGCGTGCGGTTGGAACGGCGGAATGGCGCGACTATTCCTCCGCCCACCGGCGCGTGGCGGTCAAACCGCTCGCCGCCGGACAAGATATCCTGGCCGCTGCCGATATCACGTCGACGCTTGGCGCAGGGTTTCCATTGCGGGTGGAGCGGCGCTGGTCGGTTGCGGCAGGCAAGCTTGTGCTGTCGTTCACGCTGACCAATCCCGGTACCACGCCCATCGAGATCGGCGGTCTCGGACTGCCGATGGTGTTCGACAATATTCTTGAAGGACGCAGTCTCGACGAAGCCCATACCAAGGCGTCTTTCGCCGATCCCTATGTTGGTGAAGACGGCGGCTATCTGCAGGTGACGCGGCTGAACGGTGCCGGGCCGGCTTTGCTGGTGCTGCCGGAGAAGAACACGCCGTTCGAGCTTTACAAGCCCATTCTCGACGACAAGGACGGCGCGGGAAAGCCCAAGCTCTACAGCGATCCCTTGGAACGCGGCACCACGTTCGAAGGCTTCTACGATTGGATGGTGGCCGCCAAAGGCTTCGCCGATACCGAGTGGAAAGGCGTGGAGCAGTGGAACCGCCCCTCGTCGCTGATCCTTGCTCCGGGTGAAAGCCGCTCGTTCGGCGTGCGGTTCGTGCTGTCGCCGGGGGTGCGCGACATCGAGCCGACGTTGATCGAGAACCGGCGGCCGGTGGCGATCGGTCTTCCCGGTTATGTCGTGCCGACCGACATTTCGGCGCAGCTGTTCGTGCATGCGCCGCAGGCGGTCAAGAAAATCGAGGTCTTTCCGTCCGGCGCGCTGACCGTCGGCGAGGGCGATCCGGCCGGCCGCGGCTGGATCAAATATGCGGTGAACGGCAAAACGCCCGGCCGGGCGCGGCTTACGATCACCTATGACGACGGCTCGGTGCAGACCGTGCACTATCTCGTCACCAAGCCGCAGCGTGAGGTGGTTGCCGCGTTCGGCCACTTCCTCACTACCAAGCAGTGGTACGACGATCCCAATGATGCTTTCGGACGCAGCCCGTCGATCATGAGTTACGATCGCGAGACGGGGAAGATTGTCACCCAGGACGGGCGTGTCTGGATCGCCGGTCTGTCGGACGAGGGTGGTGCCGGTTCCTGGCTCGCGGCAATCATGAAGCAGCTAGACAATCCCGATCCGGCGGAAGTGGCAAAGTTCGAGACGTTCGCGTCCACCGTCCTATGGGGGCGGCTGCAGATTGCGGACGGCCCCGACAAATACGGGGTGCGCAATTCGCTGTTTTATTACGACAAGGCTGCACCGGCAGGGGCTTACGATCCCAACACCGATTGGACCACCTGGGCCGCCTGGAGCAAGGAGCGCGCCTACGGCATCGGCCGGTCCTTCAATTACCCGCATGTCGCCTCGGCGTGGTGGGTGCTCTATCGCTTGGCGCGCTTCCATGACGGCCTGACGCGGGAAACCTGGCAAACCTATCTCGATCGCGCCTTCCATACTGCGGTTGCGATGGTCGAAAAGGCGCCGCGTTATGTCGAGTTCGGGCAGATGGAAGGCAATGTCTTCATCGACCTCATCGCCGATCTTCGGCGCGAAGGCCGGGTAGACGATGCCGCCCGCCTCGAAGCGCTGATGAAGAAGCGCGCCGATCACTGGAAGTCCTTGGCGTATCCGTTCGGCTCCGAAATGCCGTGGGACTCTACCGGCCAGGAAGAGGTCTATGCCTGGCTCAGCTATTTCGGCTACGCCGCCGAAGCCGAAAAGACCAAGAATGTCATTCTCGCCTATGATCCCACCATTCCGCATTGGGGCTACAACGGTTCGGCCCGACGCTATTGGGATTTTCTTTTCGGCGGCAAGAAGGAACGCATCGAGCGCCAGCTTCATCACTACGGCTCGTCGATCAATGCAATTCCTCTATTCGATTCCTATCGGCGGGATCCTTCGGACTTTCATCTGCTGCGCGTGGCCTACGGCGGCCTGATGGGCTCGCTCACCAACATCGACGACGAAGGCTTCGGCTCGGCGGCGTTTCACTCCTTCCCCGACACGATGGCCTTCGATGCCTACAGCGGCGATTACGGAGCCAGCTTCTTCGGTCACGCTTATGCGGCGGCGTCTTATCTGGTTCGGCATCCGTTGTTCGGTTGGACGGCTTTCGGCGGCAACGTATCAGCAGTGGGCGACAACGTTGTCATGACGCCCAAGGACAGCGCGCGCTCGCGCGTGTTCGTAGCGCCGGCCGGTGTTTGGATTACAGCACGCGCCGGCAAATTCGCGCAAGTTCGTTATCATCGCACGACGGGTGCCATCGATCTGGTGTTCGAGCCAGCCGATCGCCATACGCCGAAGGCCACTTTCGAAATCGCGGTCACGACGAAAGATGCCGTCCGCTATGACGTCGCTGCGCCGGTTTCAGCTGAACGCGGGCTTTTCAGTGCGGTGCTGTCGGACAAAACGACTGTCGTACATCTGTCGCCGATCAAATTGTAACCGGTACGAGCATTCCGAGTGCGAACAGCACGCGCAGTTATCGCCTGCGCCAACGCGCTGATGCCGATGGTAACGGTACCTTATCATTGCCGCTCTGCTGCGCGTGGCAAAACCGCGACACCGCAGCACGCAACCTTGCAGGATCGTATACTTTATATTTGACACTATATTCTCAGACATGTTCTGCTGCCGGTGCAGTTCAGGGGACCTGCAACAAGGTGGTTGCGCACGAACGCCACCACGTCCATCCAAAGGAGGGCATACATGAGGGGAACACCCAGGATTTCACGCAATGTATTGATGATCGGCACTGCTCTTGCGGCGCTGGCGGCGGGACTTGTGCCGGCCGGTGCGCAGGAGACTCTGGAAACCGTCATCGTCACCGGCACGCACATTCAGCGGCCGAATCTTCAGGCCGTAAGCCCTGTGACCACGGTCGACTCGGCTGAAATCAAGCTTCAAGGTGTGGCGGAAATCGAAACCAACCTGAACCGCTTGCCGCAATTCACGCCCGACGCCAACGAGAACGTCAACAACGGCTCCGGCGGCGTGGCGACGGTGAACCTGAGAAATCTGGGCGCCGGCCGAAACCTCGCTTTGATCGACGGGCAGCGCATGCTTCCCACCGAAGCGATGGACTTGAACTTCGTTCCGTCGGCGATGGTCGAGCGCGTCGACGTGCTCACCGGCGGCGCTTCCGCCGTTTACGGGTCCGACGCCATCTCCGGTGTCGTGAACTTCATCCTCAACAAGCACATGAACGGCGTCAAAATCGACGCGCAGTACAGCATTTCGCAGCACACTAACGATCTCAGCCCGGTTCGCGACGCGGTCGACGCCAAAAAATATAACAAGGCGCCGGACACCGTCTGGAACGGCATGAAGTACAGCGTAACGCTGGCCATGGGCAGCGATCTCGCCAACGGCCGCGGCAACGTTTCTGGCTACGTCGGCTACCGCAGCAACAACTCCGTGCTGTGGGGTTCGCGCGACTATTCCTCGTGTCCGCTGGTCGATACCAACGGCGCATATGAATGCCTGGGGTCGTCCCAGCATGCCTACGGCGTGTTCATTCCCTCGACCGGGCCGAACGCGGATACGGCGTACGCCAATTCCAAGGACGGCTCCAAGACGTGGGTAACGAACGACAAGAGCTTCAACTACAATTATGCGCCTTTGAGCTATCTGCAGCGTCCGGACCGGCGCGTGACGGCGGGTGCGTTCGGAACCTTCAAGGTCAACGATTACATCGAAGCCTACGCCAACTTCATGTACATGAACGACCATACGCATGCGCAGATCGCGCCGGATGCGATTTGGCTCGGTCGTCAGTTCCAGATCAACTGCGATAACCCGCTGCTGAGCAATCAGCAGAAGACCGCGCTCTGCGGTTCCACTACGTCGACCGCGATGGCCAAGAGCCAGGTCGCGTTCCGCATGGTGGCCGCACCGCGCTACGACGACATCCGTCACGAAGACTTCCGCTTCCAGTTCGGTCTGCGCGGCAAGCTGAACGAGGCCTTCAGTTACGACGTCAGCGCGTTGACGGCCCGCTCGGTGATCCCCGAGTTCTATTCCAACGTGATCAACCAGGATAAGGCCGCGTTGGGTCTGCAGGTGGTTTCGGTCGGCGGCGTTCCGACCTGCCTTTCCGTGGTCAATCAAGAGAACGACACCTGCGTTCCGGTCGACGTCTTCTCCGCCAACGGACCGTCGCAGAAGGCGTTGAACTACATCATGACGCACAAGTTCTCGTCGGCGACCCACAACCTGACGCAGTATGCCGTCAACGTGAACGGCGACCTGGGCACCTACGGCGTGACATCGCCGTGGGCGAACAACGGTCTCGCGGTCGCGCTCGGCTACGAGCACCGCACCGAGAAGAAGGTGTTCACGGTGGACGCGCTCGGCATCGCCGATGGCGGCGCCAACGCGGAAGGTAAGATCACCAACGACGAAGTCTATATCGAAGCGGATCTCCCGCTGATCGAGAACAAGCCGTTCGTCAAGGCGCTGACCCTCAACGCCGGTTATCGCTACACCATCTACAACGCCGAATCGGCCTTGCTGTCGATGAAGTCGCCCGAGAAGACGTTCGCGACGTACAAGGTTCAGGCCGAGTACGCCCCGACCGACGACATCCGCTTCCGGGCGGGCTTCAACAAGGCGGTGCGCGCGCCCAACACATCGGAACTCTTCGATGCGATCGGCGTCAGCAACTATCCTACGGTCGATCCCTGCTCCGGCGCGACGCCCTCCAAGAGCCTAGCCCTGTGCCAGCTCAGCGGCGTGACGGCGGCGGAATACGGCCACATCACTCCGTGCCCCACCGACGTGTGCTCGCAGCAGACGGGCGGCAATCCGGCCCTCAAGCCGGAAAAGGCGGAGACCATCACGGCCGGCTTCGTGCTGACCCCGACGATCCTCGAAAACTTCCAGATGTCGTTCGACTATTACAACATCCGGGTGGCTGGCTATATCGCCAATCTCGACGCCAACATCGTGCTCACCCAGTGCTTCGACTCGCAGAACCCCTATTACTGCGGCCTCGTGCACCGTGATCACACGTCGGGCGGCATCATTTTCGGCAAGAACGGCTATGTCATTGCGTCGAACCTCAACATCGGCTCGATGAAGACCCAGGGCCTGGACTTTACCGCGTCCTACGGCTTCAAGACGGAAGCGTCTGGCGATTTCAACGTCAGTCTCGTCGGCACTTATCTGCTGAGCCAGGTGACGGAGCCGTTGCACGGTCTCGGCAGCTACGACTGCACCGGTCTGTTCGGGCCGGTTTGCGGACAGTCGACGCCGACTTGGCGTCACAGCACCCGCGTGACCTGGAACACGCCGTTCTCGGGCGTGCAGCTGTCGTTGAACTGGCGCTATATCGGCCGGGTCAGCCTGTCGAGCAACACCGGGCTGCCGTTCTTCAACACCTCGAAGACGAGCAACCTCAACTCGCACATCTCCGACTATAACTACTTCGACTTGGCGGGTTCGGTTCCGATCGGCGAGAACCTCATCCTCAGGGCCGGCGTCAACAACGTTCTCGACAAGACTGCTCCTGCGATCGACAACGGTCTCTTGAGCAAATTTGGCAACGGCAACAGCTATCCGGGCGTCTACGATCCGCTCGGACGGGTGTTGTTCGTCGGTGTTGAGGCCAATTTCTAGTCGGTCATCAACAGTTTTCCCGAAGACCTGCGGCAACCAGTTTTCTGGTTGCCGCTTTTTTTATCTGCGCGTTTCGGACGGACGCCAAAACGCGTGCCGCAGCCGGTCGGCCCGGCACGGTTCGTCGCTTCAGGAAATGGGAATGGTCAGGCCGTCTTCTGCCGCTTGGTGCTGGCGGAGCGGTCGATCTCGAACTGCTCGCGCAAATCCGTGAGGGTCGAGGAGATGTGTTCGTGCATCATGGTCCGCACGATCTTGGTCTGGCCCTCGCTCCAGGCCTGGAGCATGGCGGTATGCTCGCGCATGGCGCGCTTGCTGCGGCCGGTCGGTTCCAGGTGCTTGTTGACATAACGCTCGCCGACGACATGCAGGCGCTCAATGAACTGCACCGAAATCTTGTGCTGCGACGGACGGACCAGGGCCATATGGAAAGCACGATGCAGCCCGCCCCAGGCGGCGCGATCGTGGGTATCGGCGGTGTCGAGGATTTTCAGCGCATCGACGGCGCGCTGACGGTCGGCATCGTTGGCGAGCTTGGCCGCGCGGCCCACCGCCTCCGGTTCGATCTTGAGCCGCAGGGCATAGACCTCTTCGGCCTCGTCGACCGACATCGGCGGTACGAAATAACCGCGGTTGGTGATCGATAGCAGCAGGCCGTCGCGCTCCAGGCGCGCAAAGGCTTCGCGCAACGGGATCTTGCTGACACCGAGTTCCTTGGCCAGAGCGTCCTGACGGATGGCCGTATCCGTCGTCAACTCGCCGGAGACGAGGCGGTCGCGGATGGCGTTATAGATCTGCTCGGAAAGTGCTTGTACGACGATAGCCATGGTGTCCTCCGACGGGGCGATTCATAGCGCATCTCGCGCCCGCATCATACAGTATACGATGAAACTGTTTCCGGCTTTGTCGCAGCCGTCCTGGCCGCCGTCGTGGTGCTGCGGCCACAATTCTTGGTGAACTGGGCCGGCCGGCGCAGGATGCCATTGTCTGAAAATAGTATACGGTATATCAAATCATCCCCAGGGATCATAACGCCGAGGGTGCTTGCTGATGGAAAACCATCACCAAAAGTTCAACCGCCGCCGCCTGTTGGGCGGGGCCGCCGCTGGTTCGCTCATCGCTCTCCTGCCCGAACCGGTGCTCGCCGCAGCGCCCGCCCCGGCGTTGCCGGCGGTTGCCACGCCGTTGCCGCTCAAGGCTGTCCGGCTCAAGCCGTCGCCGTATCTGACCGCCGTCGAAGCGAACCGCAAGTATCTTCTGTCGCTGTCGGCCGACCGCTTCCTGCACAATTACCACAAGTTCTCCGGCCTGCCGGTCAAGGGCGAGATCTACGGCGGCTGGGAATCGGACACCATCGCCGGCGAGGGCCTGGGTCACTACCTCTCGGCACTCGCCCTGATGCATGCCCAGACCGGCGATGGTGAGTGCAAACAGCGGATCGACTATATCGTGGCCGAACTCGTCAAGGTTCAGGCCGCGCAGGGCGATGGCTACGCCGCCGGCATCATGCGGCGTCGCAAGGACCGCTCCATGGTCGACGGCAAGGAGATCTTTGCCGAACTGAAGGCCGGTCAGATCTATTCCGGCGGTTTCGATCTCAACGGGGCGTGGTCGCCGCTCTATTCGATCCATAAAGTTTTCGCCGGGCTGCTCGATGCTCATGAGTTGGCTGGCAACACCCAGGCGCTGGCGGTGGCCGTCGCGTTCGGCGGTTATATTGAAAAACTCTTCGCCGGATTGAGCGACGAGCAGACCGAGACGCTTCTCAAATGCGAGTATGGCGGTCTCAACGAGAGCTTCGCCGAGATGTATGCCCGCACCAAGGATGCGCGCTGGCTGCATCTGGCCGAACGCCTCTACGACCACCAGAACCTCGATGCCATCGTTGCGCGCCGCGATGCGCTGGCCAACACCCATTCCAACACCCAGATTCCGAAGGTCATCGGTCTGGCCCGCATTTCCGAACTCGATCCCGGCAAGCCGCAATACGCGGCCGGTGCGCGCTTCTTCTGGGAGACGGTCACTCAGCATCATAGCTTCGTGATCGGCGGCGACGGCGACCGCGAATACTTCTTCGAGCCCGACAGTGTTGCCAAGCATGTCACCGAGCAGACCTGCGAGCATTGCTGCTCCTACAACATGCTGAAGCTGACCCGGCAGTTGTTCGCGTGGGAGCCGGATGGACGCCTGTTCGATTATTACGAGCGGACGCACATCAATCACATCCTGGCGGCGCAGAACCCGGCGACCGGCATGTTCACCTACATGACGCCGATGATGTCGGGCGCTACTCGCGATTTCTCGTCGCCCGAAAACGATTTCTGGTGCTGCGTCCTCTCCGGCATGGAAAGTCACGCCAAGCACGGCGACTCGATCTACTGGCAATCGAAGGACGTTCTGTTCGTCAATCTCTACATCCCCTCGACTGTGGAGTGGGGTGGGCAGGGCGCCAAGCTTTCACTCGATACGCGCTACCCTTATGAGGGGCAGATCAGCTTGAAGCTCGATGCCCTCGCTAAGCCGCGGGCTTTCTCGATTGCCTTGCGCATTCCCGGCTGGGCAAAGAGCGCCAGGATCGCGGTCAACGGCAAGCCCGTCGAAGCCAAACAGGAGCGCGGCTACGCCATCGTCCGGCGCACCTGGAAAAAGGGCGATACCATTGCGCTCGAGTTGCCGCTGGATTTGCGCCTCGAAAGCGCAGTGGGCGATGACAAGCTGGTCTCGGTGCTGCGCGGCCCGTTGGTTCTGGCGGCCGATCTCGGTCCCTCCGACAAGCCGTTTGAGGGTTATGCCCCGGCCATGGTCGGCAACGATCTTGTCGCCGGTCTTACCGCGGTAGCCCCGGCAGAGGCCGTCTATCGGGCGGAGGGCGTAGTGCGGCCTGCCGCGCTCACGTTCAAGCCGTTCTACTCCCAGGTCGACCGGCGCACGGCGCTCTATTTCCGTCACTACAGCGAAAGCGAATGGTCGGTGGCGCAAGCGGCCTACGTGGCCGAGCAGGCGCGCCTGAAAGACATCGCGGCGCGTTCGCTCGACGTCATGCATCTTGGCGAAATGCAGCCGGAGCGCGACCACAATTTCCGCGGCGAGAATTCGAACCCGGTGGTCTATCGCGGCCGCAGCGGACGCGATGCGCGCAAGGGCGGCTACATTGAATTCGAGATGAAGGCCGCCCGCGACGGCAAGAAGGCAGGTCCGCTGGTACTCGGCGTAACCTATTGGGGCTCGGAAACCGGCCGCGACTTCAACATCCTTATTGACGGAACGGTGATCGCCCATGTGGTGCTGAAGGAACCCAAGCCGGACGAATGGGTCGATCTCGAATATCCAATTCCGGCCAAGCTGACCGCGGGCAAGGCCAAGGTGACGGTCAAGTTCGATCCGCAGAACGGCAAAACGGCGGGTCCGGTGTTCGGCGTCAATCTCTACACCGCCAAACCTTGACGGCGCCGGAGGCAATAAACGTTGCGGTGGGTGTCGGACCGCAATAGGAGGTGAGCGTTGTGCGCGTTGTTTTCGCTTTGCTTGCGTCGGTGATGATGACCATGTCGATTTTTGGAGCGCCGCCGGTCCGGCAAACCGAAGATGCCAAGTTCGAAGCGATCTACACGGCCGAGTGGGAGTGGCGGCGCGAGCAATTTGCGGCCGGCGAGGATTCCCCCGATGCGACGGCCGCCTCTCGTTTGCCGGATGTGAGCGAAGCGGCGCAGCAGGCGCGACTTGCCCGTTGGCGGGATGTTCTCGCCCAGCTCAAGGCCATCGATAGCGCAAGCCTCTCGGCGCAGCGTGCGGTCGACTTCGAAGTCTACCGTTTTCAGATCGAAACCTTGATCGCCGGTCAGACCTTCAAAACCTATCAGCGTCCCCTGTCGGCAGACACTTCGTTCTGGGGCGATCTCGCCGGCGTGGCGCGCGCGAACTTCCGCAGCGAACGGGATTACCGCAACTATCTCGGCCAGCTCGCCGAAGTGCCGCGCTATTTCACCGAAAACATCGACAATATGCGGGCCGGATTGAGCCGTGGTTTCACCCTGCCGCAAGTCACGCTGCAGGGGCGTGACGCCACCATCCTCAGCATTGTCGATGCGCCGAGCATCGAGGCCAATCCGTTCTATGCGCCGTTCCTGAAGATGCCGGCGACGATTTCGCTGGCGTGTCAGTCCGAGCTCAGAGCCTCCGCGCGCGCGGTGATCGCCGACAAGGTCGTGCCGGCGCATCGCGTACTGCTGAAGTTTTTGCGCGAAGAATACATGCCGGGTGCGCGGGCTTCGATTGCCGCCCGCGATCTGCCGGACGGCAAGGCGTTCTACCGGGCGCAGATTCGCGAATACACCACCCTCGACATTGATCCGGCGGAAGTCCATCGCACCGGTGTCGCCGAAGTTGCCGCGTTGCGTGCCGAGATGGCCGAGGTAATGAGCGATGTCGGCTTCAAAGGCGACTTGGCGGCGTTTCTGACGTTCCTGCGCACCGATCCGCAATTCTACGTCAAGACGCCGCAAGCGCTGCTCGACCGCGCCGCTTGGGTTTCCAAAATGTTCGACGCCAAGGCCGGCGAGTATTTCGGCCGCTTGCCGCGCCAGCGTTTTGCCATCCAGCCGGTACCCGACGATATCGCGCCGTTCTATACCGGCGGACGCGGCGGCCCCGGCATCTATCTGGTCAATACCTACGACCTGCCGTCGCGGCCGCTGTTTTCCCTGCCGGCGCTGACGCTGCATGAATCGGCACCTGGGCATGCTTTCCAGATGCCGTTGGCGGCGGAGAACAAGGACCTGCCGGCGTTCCGTCGCGACACTTATATCTCCGCTTACGGCGAGGGTTGGGCGCTTTACAGCGAGCGGCTCGGCGTCGAAATGGGCATCTATCGCACGCCCTACGAGCGCTTCGGCATGCTGAGCTATCAGATGTGGCGGGCCGCGCGGCTGGTGGTCGATACCGGCATTCACGCCCAAGGCTGGACGCGGGCCGAGGCGCAGAAATTCCTGCACGACAATACGGCACTGTCCGACCACGAAATCCAGACCGAGGTCGATCGTTACATCGCCTGGCCGGGGCAAGCGCTGTCCTATTATCTGGGCGAAATGAATATCTGGAAGAATCGCCGCCGCGCCGAAAAAGCTCTGGGCGCTGCGTTCGACATCCGCGCCTTCCACGACATGGTGCTGGCGCTTGGATCGGTACCGTTGCCTGTGCTCGACGCCGCGACCGACAAATTCATCGCGGCCGGCGGCAAAGGGCCTTATCCCGACGAGGAGTAGGGCGCCGTTACACCGTCAAAATGTCGGATTGAGGCTCGGTGAAGAATTTCGGGCCGCTTTCGGTAATATAGATGTCGTCCTCCAGGCGGATACCGAAGCGGTCGGGCACGACGATCATCGGTTCGTCCGAGAAGCACATGCCCACATCCAGCGGAGTCTTGTTGCCGCGCACGATATAAGGGTCTTCGTGAACGTCCATGCCGAGGCCGTGGCCGGTACGATGGGGCAGGCCCGGCAGGCGGTAGTCGGGTCCCAGCCCGTAGCGCACCAGTACGGCGCGCGCCGCCGCATCGACCTCCTCGCAGGGTACGCCGATTCCGGCCTTGGCGAAGGCGGCGGCCTGCGCCTCCTTCTCGATGTCCCAGATGCGCCGTTCTTCGTCGGTCGGCTTGCCGAAACAATAGGTGCGGGTCAGATCGGACGTATAGCCGTGCAGCCAGCAGCCGGTGTCGACCAGAACCAGGTCGTTTTCCTTGAGGTGCTGCACGCCGGGCAATCCATGCGGGAAGGCGGTGCCGCGGCCGAACTGGACGATGACGAAGGACGAGCCGGGCGAGCCGAGTTTCTTGTGCGCCGCTTCGATGAAGGCGGCCACGTCGCTGGTGCTGATGCCCTCATGCAGGATCTGCGGTACTGCCTTTTCGACTCGCAACGTCATCGCCATGGCCTCGGCAAGGATCGCGATCTCGGCGGGGGATTTGCGGCTGCGGCAAGCCTTGATGACGGGACTTGCTTCCTCGAGGCTAAGCCCGGTCGCGTGTCCGAGCCGGTGGGCCATTGCAAACGGCAAGGCGGGGTCCACGGCAAGCTTCGACAATCCAAGGTCGCGCATGGCGCTTCCGATCAACGCGAACGGGCATTCCTCTTCATGCCAGGGTCTGAGTTCGGCTTCGATCTTGAGGCCGGCGTTCACCGTGCCTTGTTCGAAATACGGGCAGATCAAAAGCGGTTTGCCGGTGACCGGCAGGAACAACGCCGTCAGCCGTTCCGAAAGACCCCACACCAGGCGGCTGAAATAGGCGAGGCTGGCGCCGGGGCCGATCAACAGTGCGTCGGCGCCCAAGTCTCGCGTCAATGCGCGCGCCTTTTCCAGCCGCGCCTCGATTTCGCGTGTTCCGATGGCGGGAACCGCGGGCGTCGCCGGCGTCAACTTTTCCAGCACAGCCGTCATGCGTGAATCGAACACGATTGCCTCCTTCACTGCCGAAGCGCCATGCTATGGTTCTCCGGTTGCCGCGATGCAAGTTCCACCGGTATAGAACCGGGAACGCGAGCAGTATACGTTTTCCATCATTGTACCGGGATGGTGCCGATGTCCGTCAGTTCGATCGTTCCTTCCCGCGTGACACCGCTCAGCGTCACCGATCTGTTTACGATCGGAATCGGACCCTCGAGTTCGCATACGGTGGGGCCGATGCGGGCCGCGCACGCGTTTGCGGACGAGGCGCTGGCACTGGGTACGCCGGTATCGCTGCGGTGCGATCTGTTCGGATCGCTGGCGCTGACCGGGCGCGGTCACGGCACGGACAATGCGGTGCTGCTTGGGCTGTCGGGATGGTTGCCGGAGAAGATCGATCCCGATGCGGTCCCGCAGATCGTCAACGCTATCGGTGCCTCCGGCCATCTCGACTTGGCAGGCAAGGTTGCGGTGCCGTTCGGGCCCGGCAGCGATATCGCGTTTCGCACCGGCGAATTTCTCAAGGATCACGCCAACGCGTTGCGCTTTACGGCGAGCTATTCCGGCGGCCGGAAACTGGAACGCACGTATTTGTCGGTCGGCGGCGGCGCCATCCGTGTCAAAGGGGCCGCTCCGGCGCGCATCAACGTGTCGGTTTCCTATCCCTTCTATGCCGCCACCGATTTGCTTGCGCTGGGCAAAGAGCATGGTCTTTCCATTGCGGCGATCATGTGGGCGAACGAGGAGGCTTGGCGTCCCCGCGCCGAGACCGAAGCCTTCATCGATTCCGTTCGTGCGGCAATGCTCGCATGCATCGATCGCGGTTGCCGTACCGACGGCGTATTACCCGGAGGCCTCAACGTATCGCGCCGCGCCAAGCATTTGCATGAAAAACTTCTGGCGCGCGGCCCTCGCGCCGATCCGTCGGCGATTTTCGAATGGGTCAGCCTTTACGCGCTGGCGGTCAATGAAGAGAACGCGGCGGGCGGAAGGGTCGTCACCGCACCGACCAATGGCGCTGCCGGCGTGCTGCCGGCCGTGCTGAAATATTACGAGGTGTTCGTCCCCACCGCGACCGTCGAAGGCGCGCGTACCTTCCTGATGACCGCATCGGCGATCGGGTTCCTTTATAAAGTGCGCGCCTCGATTTCCGGGGCGGAGATGGGATGCCAGGGTGAAGTCGGGGTCGCGTGTTCGATGGCGGCCGCCGGACTGGTGGCGGCGCTCGGCGGCAGCAACGCCCAGATCGAAAATGCGGCCGAGATCGGCATGGAGCACAATCTCGGTTTGACCTGCGATCCGATCAAAGGTCTCGTCCAGATTCCCTGCATCGAGCGCAACACGATGGGCGCGGTCAAGGCGATCAACGCCGCCTATCTCGCTTTGCAGGGCGACGGCCGCCATGTCGTCTCGCTCGACGCCGTCATCGAGACGATGCGCCAAACCGGCAACGACATGCGCACCAAGTACAAGGAAACCGCGCTCGGCGGTCTCGCCGTCAACGTGGTGGAGTGCTGAGCCTTAGCCCAGCGTGATCTTGTAGCAGCAGGTCTTGTCGCCGCGCAGAACCGACCGGATCACTTCGGCGGTTGCCGGGCGCTGGGCCACCGTCGAGAACATCCGCTCGGCGAAGCCTTCCGAACAGTAGCAGAGATAGGTCGATTGCAGCGTCGGCGCGTCCTTCTTGATCGGGCAAACGCAATAGGACTTGTTCTCGTCGGCCACGATCACGCCCGCCTGCTTGTCGTAGGTGACCTTCCAGCCCCAGCCCTCGCTGATGTCGGCGATGAATTTCTCCATGTTGCCGATCACCGGCGCCAAGGTCTTGTCCATTTCGAGCTGTTCGAAATGGGCCGTGGCGGCGGCTTTGATCATCGTGCGCGCGGTGGCGCGGTCGACGTTTTTCTCGATCTGCGGCAGCAAGGCGCCGACCCAATTGGCGGCAAGCGGAGGCTTGGCCGGTGTTGCCGCTTGTCCCGCCGCAGCGCGGCTGAAACCGCAGGCGCACAAGCCGGTACAGGCGCCGGTCAGAAAACTCCTGCGGTCCGATTTCACGCGGCGCCCCCTCTGGCACACTTCGGGATATAATATAGTATACGATTTGTGAGGACGTCAACGCGCGCCGCTGTCCTCGGGCTTGGCCGCGCGCGAACGGGGAAGCCGGCGTTTCATCAGCGCAAGCAAGCCGGCCAGCAGGTCTTGAGGACTGGGCGGGCAGCCGGGAATATGCAGGTCCACCGGCACCACGGCGCTGACCCCGCCGACGACGCCATGACTTCCGGCAAACAGCCCGCCGTCGAGGGCGCATCCGCCGACAGCCACCACCCATTTGGGATCGGGTGTCGCCGCATAGGTGCGTTCGAGCGCTTCGCGCATGTTGGCGGTCACCGGCCCCGTCACCAAGAGAACGTCGGCATGGCGCGGCGACGCCACGAAATGGAATCCGAACCGCTCGAGATCGTAGAAAGCGTTGTTCAGGGCGTGAATCTCAAGCTCGCAGCCGTTGCAGGAGCCCGCATCGACCTGACGGATCGACAGGCTGCGGCCGAGACGCCGCCGCGCCGTCGCCTGGACCTTTTCCGCAAGTTCGGCGAGGGCGCGCTTGTCGGCGGCCGGTGCCCGTTCGGTCAGCGGTCCTCCGAAGATGCTTTTGAGCAGCAGTTTGCGCATCAGAGGTCATGCCCTGAGTAGGAGCAATTGAACGATTTGTTGCAGAGCGGAAAGTCGGCGACGATGTTGCCGTCGATGGCGGCTTCCAGCAGCGGCCACTGGAACCAGGATGGATCGCGCAAATGGCAGCGGGCCAGCGAACCGTCGCCGTTCACGCGCAGCCAGACGAATATGTCGCCGCGAAAGCCCTCCACCATCGCGGTGCCCTCGGCCGCGCGCGGAACGACCTCGCTCAGGATGGGGCCGGACGGCAAGGTGTCCAGCAGCTGACGGAGTAGCGCGCAGCTTTGCTCGATTTCGGCAATGCGGATGCGAATGCGGGCGTCGACATCGCCGCGCTGCAGCAGCGGGGTCTCGAACGACAGCGTGTCATACGGCGCCCACGGCAGAACCTTGCGGGTATCGAAGGAACGGCCCGAGGCCCGGCCGATGAAGCCGCCGGCGCCGAACTCCATCGCCAGATCGTGCCGCAACATGCCCGTGCGCACGGTGCGGTCCTGCAGCGAGGCAGTGTCCTCGTAGAGCGCGACGATGGCGGGGAATGCCTTACGGATCTTCTTGAGCAGCTTTTCGATTTCGCGCTGCCCCGTCGGCGCAAGATCGGTCGCCACGCCGCCGGGAATGACGCGATCCATCATCAGGCGATGACCAAAGGCGGCGTGCGCCGCCCGCAGAACCTGCTCGCGCACTACGCCGCAGTTCGCCAGCATCAGGCTGAAGGCGGCGTCGTTGCAGATGGCGCCGACATCGCCGAAGTGATTGGCGATGCGCTCCAGCTCCAGCATGATCGCGCGCAAATAAAGCGCCCTGGCCGGAACCTCGGCTGCGCAGGCCGTTTCGACCGCCAAGGCGAACGCGGTGCTGTAGGCAACCGTCGTGTCCCCGGAGGTGCGTGCTGCCAGCTTGGCGGCATGCTCCAGCGGCGCGCCGGCTATCAGCGCTTCGATTCCCTTGTGCACATAGCCCAGTCGTGCTTCGAGGCGGACGACGGTTTCGCCGCTGCAGGTGAAGCGGAAGTGGCCGGGCTCGATAATCCCCGCATGTACCGGGCCGACCGGAATCTGATGCAGGCTCTCGCCTTCCACCGGCAGGAATTCATACCGCTGCGGTCCGGCGGGCTGTTCGGGCGTTCCCTGCGGATGGCGCACCGTCCAGCGGCCGTGATCGAGCCACGGCCTTGTATCGGGAGCTTCGTCCGGCACCAGGCCGACGACATCGCTGATGGCCCGTTCGAGACGGCGGGCGGGCAGGCAATCGCGGCCGAGCGACGGGAAGGATCCGCGGCTGGCGTCGAGACTGAGAATGCCGGTCGTGCCGCTGCCGTGTTCGCGCAAGGCCAGATGCACCGCGCCGGGTTCGCCCCAATGGGCGATCAAATCCCATTTGCGTTCGGCGAGTTGGGTGCGGGCGAACTCCCAGACGTCCTGGGTCACCTCCACCCGCGGCCAGCGGCGGTCGGTGTCACCGATGATGTCGCTGAGTGTGATCATGCTCTACCCCAACATCCTGGCGACATGCTGGAACCACGAGACGATCTCGCCGGGAATGAAGATGCCGAACCCCAGCACGATCGCCAAATGGACCAGCACCGGCAGCAGCGTGCCTTCGTCGCGTCCCAATTCGCCGCGCGGTGCGCCGAAAGCGACCCGATGCAGGCATTGGAACAACGCTCCCAGGGAAAGGAGCAATCCCACCGCCAGGCCCAGCGCCAGCAGCGGATTGGCGTTCACCGCGGCGGTCATGACCAAGAATTCGCTGGTGAAGAGGCCGAACGGCGGCAGACCCGCAATCGCCACCACGCAGGCCACGAAGGTCCAGCCGAGCATCGGGTGGGAGGAGGTCAGCCCGCCGATCGCGTCGAATTTCTGCGAGCCTTTGACGCGAATGATGTGTCCGACGGCAAAGAACAAGCCGGATTTCGTCAAGCTGTGCATCGCCATGTGCAGCAGGCCGGCGAAGTTTGCCAAAGGCCCGCCGATGCCGAAAGCGAACGCGATGATGCCCATGTGCTCGATGGAGGAATAGGCAAAGAAGCGTTTGATGTCGCGCCGGCGATAAAGCATCAGCCCCGCGAAGATCACCGAGGCGAGCCCCAGCGTCACCATCATGGTGCCGGGTGCGATGATTCCGAGACTGCCGGCGAACAGCATCTTGAAGCGCAGGATGGCGTAGATCGCCACGTTGAGAAGCAAGCCCGACAACATCGCCGACACCGGCGTAGGGCCTTCGGCATGGGCGTCGGGCAGCCAGGCATGGATCGGGAAAAGGCCCGCTTTGGTGCCGTAGCCGAGCAGGATGAAGACGAAGGCGACGCTCGACAGCATCGGATCGTAACTGCCGGCATGGGCCGCCAGCTTCTCCCACGTCATCGCCGGCAGGCCTTCGCCCAGCACCGGCTGGGCAACCATATAGACGAGGATGGTCCCGAACAGCGCCAGAGCGATGCCGACGCTCGACAGGATGAAATACTTCCACGCCGCTTCCAGCGCTTCGTGCGAGCGGTAGACGCCTACCATCAGCACGGTGACGAGCGTCGCGATCTCGATCGCCGCCCACATCACGCCGGTGATGCTGGTCAGGAGTGCCAGATTCATGGCGCCGAGCAGGATCTGGAATAACGCGTGGTAGAAGCGAAGATGGGGGCGCTGGAGATGGCCGGTCTCGATCTGGTGTCCGATGTAGCCCTTGCTGAAAACCGCCGTCGTGAAGCCGACCAACGACGTGATGACGACGAAGGCGACATTGAGGTCGTCCACAAACAGAAGTCCGTGCGAACCGGCGGTGCGAACGGTCAAGAGGCCGAGCGAAGCCAGGAAGGTGCATCCGGCCGCGATCATGTTGATCCAGGCGCCGACGCGATAGCTCGGAATCAGCGCCAGCAGGAAGGCTCCCGCCATCGGCAGCAGCAGAACCAGGGCGGCAGGATAGACAAGCCAGTTCATGACCGCTCACCCCGGAAGCTGTCGATCAAGGCGAGATCGACGCTGTCGAAGCGCTCGCGAATGCGGAACAGGAAGATGCCGATCACGATCAACGCGACCAGTACCGAGAACGCGACGCAGGTCTCGACCACGAACGGCATGCCGCGAGCGCCGGTGGCGGCCAGGACCAGTCCGTTTTCGATCGACATGAAACCGATCACCTGACTGACGGCATTGCGCCGCGTCACCATCATCAGCATGCCAAGCAGGACCACCGACAGCGCAAACGCCATGTCCTGATGGGCCAAGCCGCCGACACCCGCCGCGGCCCTGAGCATCAGCCCTGCCGACAGTCCGACCAAGGCAATGCCGGCAATGATCGTGGGGCCGACGCCGACCACGATCTCCACCGTGCGATGGATTTTGAGATTGCGGATCGTCCAGTAGAGCACCAGCGGGATCAGCACCGTCTTGAAGCCGAGTTCGATGCCCGCGGTGATGAGAAGATGCGGCGCATGCTGGGTCTGAGCCTGCCACGCGACCGAAAGCGCCAGAACCAGCGACTGGGCCGCGAAGGTATTGATCAGCGGCGGCAGGCGGTCCTGATAGAGCAGCGAAAAGCTGAGGAGCACCACGAAGCCCGCGAGGAAATGTGCGATGTCGAGCGGTCCCATTCAGAAGCTCCGCGATACGAGCAGGAGAATCACGGCCAGAAGTCCGAGCATCAGCGCCACGCCGGTAAATTGCGGCACGCGGAACACGCGCATCTTGGCGATCGATATCTCGAAGAAGGCCAGCAGCTTGGCGGCGACCGCCAGTTTGAAGAGATAGACTATGAGCCCCAGAGCGATCTGTCCCAGCGAGGCTCCGGCGGGCGCGATCCCCCAGGGCAGGAACACGGCCGAGATCAGCGAAACGTAGAACAGCAGCTTCAGCGACGCGGCGAGTTCGATCTGCGCCAGATGGCGGCCGGAATACTCCAGCACCATGGCTTCGTGCACCATCGTCAATTCGAGGTGGGTGGCGGGATTGTCGACCGGGATGCGGCCGTTCTCGACCACGGCCAGCATGGCAAGTCCGGCGAAGGCCAGCAGCAGGGAAATGTGCGGTGCAACCTGGGTGCCTTGGATGAATCCGGCAATGTCCACAAGCCGCGTCGTGCCGCAAATCAGCGACAGCGCGAAGATCAGCATCAGGATGGCCGGCTCGGCGACGGTTGCGAACAGCATTTCGCGGCTCGAGCCGAGGCCGCCGAAACTGGTGCCGATGTCGAGCCCTGCGAGCGCCAGGGCAAAACGGGTGCTGGCCAACAGCCCGATGATGACGATGAAATCGGCGGCCGACGACAAGCCGTTGGCGAACGCGAACATCGGTACCAGCGCCGCCGCCACCCAGGTCGCGGCAAGGATGAAGGTCGGGGCCGCTGGGAAGATCCAGGAGGCGTCGTGCGAAACCACCGCCTCTTTGCGCATCAGGCGGGCAATGTCGCGGTAAGGCTGGAAGATCGATGCGCCGCAGCGGCGCTGCAACGACGCTTTGGTCTTGCGCACCATGCCGGTGAGGAGTGGTGCCAGCGCCAGGGCCAGGACGGCCTGGAGAATCTGTACGGTGAGATCGCTCATGGCCATATCGCCAGCACCGTGAGGAGGACGACGAGAGTGACGAAGACGATGCCGAGGTAATAGCGGATCGTCAGATGCTGGAACGGGTTGAGGCGACCGGAAACGACGCTGATCGCCCGGCCCACCGGCGCATAGAGCAGAATCCAGGCCGGATCGTTGAGCGAGGTCTCGATGCGGGCCGCTGCAAGATCGCACGGCGGCGGCATGTGAACCGCCTCGCGGGCGCGAAATACGATGGAGGCGTACACGCGGCGGATCGGCTGGGCGAAACTGCCCGCGGTGTATTGGGCATGCACGTTGGCTTCGGGATGTCCGCAATCCCAGGTGTCGCTCCGGCGCGTGCGGCGGTTGGCGAAAACCTTCATCCCGATGGCCACGATCAGCATCGCGGCGACCACACACAATGCGATCACCAGTCCGTTATAGGTGTTGTGGCTGGCAGCGACCGGGGCGAGCGGGGCGGGCAATGTCGCGAACGGCATGGCAGCCTGGGTCAGCATCTGCACTGCCGGGCGCAACAGGTTGGTGTACAGGCCGGGCGCGATGCCGGCGACGCCGCATCCGGCCGCCAGGGCGAACATTGCAAAACGCGAAGCCTTATCGGTTTCCTTGGCGGAGGACGCCGCTTCGCTGCGCGCCCGTCCCAGGAAGGTGATGCCGAACGCCTTGACGAAGCAGGCCGCCGCCAGCGCCGCCGACAAGGCCAGCACCGCCGCTGCGGCGGGAATCATCAGGCGCAGTCCCCATTGCGGCAGGCCAGCGCTGAGGAACGCCGCCTGGAATATCATCCATTCCGAGGCAAAGCCGTTGAGCGGCGGCAGCGCGGAAATCGCGGCCGCGCCGATCAGGAATGCGACCGCGGTCTGCGGCATGACGCGAATGAGCCCACCGAGGCGGTCCATGTCGCGTTCGCCGGTTGCATTCTGGATGGCGCCGGAGCCGAAGAACAACAGGCTCTTGAACAGCGAGTGATTGAAGACGTGGAAGAGGGCCGCGGTAAAGGCCAGTGCGGCCGCGGCCGCCAGCCCGGAACTGCGGAACGCCAACGCCATACCGAGGCCGACAAAAATGATGCCGATGTTCTCGACCGTGTGATAGGCGAGCAGCCGTTTCAGATCGTGCTGCATCAGTGCGTAGAGAACGCCGAGCAGCGCCGTCACGGCGCCGACGGCGATCACGGCGATGCTCAAGGTCCAGTCGACCGGTCCCATCAGGTCGAAGACGATGCGGACGAACCCGTACACGGCCACTTTGGTCATCACGCCGCTCATCAAGGCGGAGACATGACCCGGTGCGGCCGGATGGGCGAGTGGCAGCCAGGCGTGCAGCGGAAAAATGCCCGCTTTCGATCCGGCACCCATGAGAGCCAGCCACAAAACGACACCCGACAGAGCTGGACTGACGCCGTGCGCGCGGATGGCGGCGAAGGTGAAATCTCCGCCCGAGCCCGTCAGGACCGCAAATGCGGTCAGCAGCGCCAGCGTGCCGAACCCGGCCATCGCCATATAGATCAATCCGGCGCGCAGATTTTCGGCGGTGCGGTCGTGGCTCACCACCAGGGCCCAGGACAGCAGCGACATGCCTTCCCAGGATAGAAGGAAGGTGAAGGCGTCGTCCGCCAGGACGACCAGATTCATCGCGGCCAGAAATGCGGGAACGAAGGGGAGGACGCGTTGCGGGAATTGTTCGTGGCGGCCGTAGCCGACGGCGAAGATACTGGCCGCGGCGCCGCCGAGATTGACCACGGCGAGGAATACGGCCGCGAGCGCGTCGATCCGGAAATGCATCCCGACCCATGGAATACCGATGGGCAGTGCCAGCGCCGGTTGGGTCTGGCCGAGCAGGCACGTCAGCGCGATTCCGAGCCCGGTCAGGCATGCAACGGCTGTGGCTGAGTACACGATGCCGTTCGCCCAGCGCGCCGCGGCAGTACAAACGGCGAAACCGGCGATGCCGACCAGCACGGCTTGGCAAATCAACGCGGCGAAGATCAGCATGACGTGTGCCTATCGGTCCGGTTCGCGCACTCGGGCATTCTGCTGTGCACCGCGCCGGCCCCATAATCAAGCTGGGATGATGTCCAGCATATCGTATGAGAGATTTGCGGCATCAATCTGACGTGTTTTAGCGCAGATAATGATATCGAACAGTTAACTCATGTCCCGATCTGCGCCTGGATGGGCAAAAAAGCTCGCTATTCAGACTTAGGAGCGGGTGGATGGGGTGGGAAGGATGACACCCCTGGGTCGGTGATGCTGTATAATCGTTGTATTTCGATATCCCAAGCATTACATCTGCCGGTCTGATGTTGTGAGCTGTAAAGCGGAGCGCGAACGGTGTCGGCTGATCTCAGGAATGCGCTTGTCCTCGTGGACGCGGCTCGCCGCGCCTATCAGGTCGCGCTGAGTGAAGGGTTGTCGCTGGCCCATATCGCCGAGCAGTCCGGCCATCCGCAGTACTGGTTCGCCAACAGCATCCTGCACGTCGTCGACGTCTATGGCGTGCGTACCGGGGAGAGCGCTCCCGTCTTGCTGTCGCGGGATCTCGTCGCAAATCTCAAGCTGGCCGACGATATGCTGGTTCTGATCGATCCCGATACCGGGGAGACGAAATTCGGCGATCTCAAAACCGCCAGCGATCAAGTCGACCGCTATCTGGCGTGGGCCCGCACCGTTTATTAAGTGTGCGATTGTCCGGCTGTCGCTTGCGGGTGGTTGAGTCCTGATTTTGTTCGGTCCACGAACGCTGGCCGGACCACGCGCTCCGGCGGAACGATTGCGATCTCCACCGCCTGTTTGCTGGCGCCGCTTTGCAGGTAATGAAAGCGCGTGATCCCAGAGGCCGTCAGATCGCGCAGTCGGGCGCGATGACCGGACGCCGCGCAACCAAGCACCTCGTAACCGCAGGACTGCGCCTCGCCGAGACCGAACAGGTCTTGGATGATACCCCGCAGCGCCTTCAGTGTTGTGCTATTCGGGATCGTGGTCTCGCGCTTGATGGCGGTTCCGCTCTTCAGATACGTCATTCGCAAGAGAACGTGTGTCATTGCTCTGCCCCCCAAAACTGGTGTGGCCGGCCCAAGACGCACCGTGCGGATATAGCAGCACGGATTGGACGTTCTCGCCATGCCGCTTCCTGCGACTTCCCCTCAGAACAAGTCGCGAGCTGTCTTCAGTGCGCGAGTGCTGCCTCTAGCAACGCCAATTCGAGGTTGTTTTAGCTGGCGGCAATTCCACCTTGCCTTGTGGCCAGTCCCGCTTTGCCGTAGCATGTCGCCAGAGAGTGAATGCAAACACAGTCCATGTCTTCTGGAGTAGTTGCCGCCATGGAGACCAATCCTTCGTGTGATTTGCCACGTCCTCCGGAACGCAAGCCGTGGTCGCCGCCGCGCGTCATCGTGGGCACGTTGAGCCAGGAAACGCAGGCTTCCGGCACTGCGTACGGTTGCGATGGTACGGGATGGACAGCCCCCAGTACCGCTGCAAGCTGATACGAAGTCGAAAAAGCCTGCTCCGGCATGACCGTCACAGCGCCGTAGCCGGGCCGACCTCGATTTTTTCTGCTCCTTGGCAGATTTCGCCATGAGCCCGTTTGCCGGACTTGTGTGTTGGGGCGACGGTTCGCCGACTTCCGAACAGGAACAGCAGCTTGTTGCGATCATGGCGCGACGGTTCGACGGGCAGTTCCATATCCGGCGATCGGAGCATGCTGTTTTCCTGACCCCTGTCTCCGATCCGTCCTGCGACGGGGCGTTGTTCGCTGCCGATGCGCGATTGGACAATCGTCAGGAAATTGCGGCGCGGTTGGGCGTTCGTGTTTCGATAGGCGACGCGGCGCTGGTGCAGGCGGCGTTTGCGCAATCCGGCGACAAGGCAATCGCGGCATTGCTCGGGGCCTTCGCGTTTGCCCATTGGGATGAAGAGGCTCGCCGGCTGACATTGGCGCGCGATTGCCTGGGGCAACGATCCTTATTCTACCATCGCGGCGACGGCTTCGTCGTTTTCGCCTCCTATCTGCCCGATCTTCTCGCGGTTCCCGGTGTCCCGCGCGCCATCGACGAGACGATGGCGGCAAAATTCCTGGCGCAGGATCACAACGAACGGGAACGGACCCTGTATCGGGGTATCGATCGTGTAGCGTCGCGCACGTGTGTTGCCGTCACCGCGCGCCATGCCGAGATTCGGCACTACTGGGCTCCCCGCCTCGACGCTCCGCCGGCCTACGCACGGGAAGAAGACTTGGTCGCGCGCGGACGGGAACTTTTCGACCGCGCGGTTGCACGCTGTCTCAGGGAGGTGCCGCGCGCGGCCGTGCTGACCAGCGGCGGCTTCGATTCCAGCGCCATCGCCGCAACGGCGGCGCGGCAGGGGCATAGCGACATCACCTGCTATACCGGCTTGCCGCCGGACGATCTCGATCTCGCCGCGTCCCCGTTCACCTATTTTGACGAACGCCCGCCGGTGGAGGCGCTTGCGCGTCTGCATCCCGCGCTCCGCCTTAAGTTCGTGACGCCGCGCGGCATGCATCCGCTCTACGAGAACTGCATGCGATTGTTCGAACGCCAAGCGCTTCCCGCCTGGGGGCCAATCGACAAGGCGTGGTTCTATTCCTTGGAAGACGCGATCGAGGCGGACGGCCATCGGGTCGTGCTGGATGGCGCCGTTGGAAATTATGGACTGTCCTGGGCGGGCATGTTCTCGCTTGCGGCGCTGGCACGTCGGGGAAAATTCCTCTGCCTGCTGCGTGAGGCGCACAAGATCGGGCAGGCGCGCGATCAGCCGCTGGGACGCGTGCTGAGAGAAGATCTTTTCCGGCGGATCGCGCCGCGCACTCTACAGCGGCTTGTCACGCGTCTGCATGGCGATGATCCCGATGCCGTGGGCTTCTTCAGCCTGCTCAGTCCCGCTGCGCTCGACACGCTCGGCTTGCGCCGCCACTGGAAGGAAGACCAGTTCGATCCGCGATCACGACGGTTCGGGGACCCAAGGCGCTTCCGCGCCGGATTGTTGTTCGACAAGTTTCAGATCTCGCGGGATATCCGGGCCATGAGCCCGATGCTGCGCGGCTACGAATTGCGCGACCCGCATGCCGACCGCGAACTGCTGGAATTCTGCCTGACGGTTCCGGAAACGCTCTACCGGCGCGAGGGTCTGCCGCGATGGTATGTGCGTCAGGTGTTTGCCGACCGCCTTCCGGCGGAAATTCTCCAGGAACGCCGCCGCGGTGCGCAAAACGCCGGTTGGTTCGAGACGTTGAATGCGCGCAGAGCGATCATCGAATCCGAAATCGCCGGGATCGCGGCGTCGCCGCTGGCGGACCGTTTGATCGACGTGCCGCGCTTGAAACGCCTCGTCTCCGCGTGGCCGGAAAATCCGCGTGACCTCAGAATGCGCGCCGGCGAATACCGTCATGGGCTCGACCGCGCCTGCCATTTCGGTCAATTCATCCGGTGGGTGGAACAGCGGAACGCATAAGCGGTTCCGTCACGGCTCGTAGGTGACGCGCGGGACGCGCAGGCGCTTGCCGTTCGTGAAGTCGAGATAGGTATCGTCGCCAATTCTGGACGCGACATCGATCCAGCGCGCCAGGGGCACCGAGGTCCGTTCGGCGGCGCCGTGGCCGCGAAAGCGAGTCTTCAGAAGCGCTTCGATCTGTTCCAGTTCGGGCGCGAATTCAAAGCGATCCGATGGCCCGATGGCTTCTTCGTATTCCGAGCAAGCGCGCTTGATCGCCAATTCGAGGCCGGGACCGAGAGCGGGCACGCCGTCGAATGCGGCCCTGGCGGTGGCGTACACCGCGCGCGCCATGTCGACGCCGGTCGTATAGAAGACGCCCGCATAGTAATTCCTCGAATAGGGGTTCTCGAAATTGACACCCCACTTGGACGGGCAGGCGATGCCTTTCGCGACCTGCCACGCCGCTACCAATTCCCGCAGCGTCTTGGGGGTGACGTGTACTTTGTAGCACTCGCGGCATCCGTACGGGACGGCCGCTCGGCCGTAGACTTCGCGAAACAGAAAATTCTTGAGGAAGAGACATCGAGGCGGCGTTCCGCGCGCCACGAACACCCAGTTGGTCTCTTTCGATGAGCTCGGCGGCAGTTCGAGCGTCCCGTCCGCATGTTCGACCAGTCTTCCGGCTTCGACGGCGCGGCGGATATTTTCCGCAGCAGTTGTACCGCCCAGCGCCCGCAATTCGTCTGACAGCGTCGTCATCGTGTCTTCGTCCGCGCCGGGGCCCGTCTCGTCTTCATCATACACGAAACAGGCGTGTCACAAACCCGCCGCAATTGGACGAGGCACGCTCCCATTCGAGGCGTTCTGAAGGGACCAAATATCATCTTGCCCGCGGGCACCGGTTACCGTAACAAGGCCGTGCATGAAGAGTTGAGCTGTCGCTCAACGCCAACCTGCTCCCGAGCAAGGTGGCGCTCTCGTTAAGAGAGAATGCGGCCGATCCGGCAACAAACGGGAACGCGCCAGCCGACATCATGCAAGTTTTGGAAAAAACGCGCCATTCGGCGCGCGCGTGAGATGGTGACATGATTCCGCAGCAACAGTTTGCCAGTGACAATTATGCCGGCATTTGCCCCGAGGCGATGGCGGCCGTGACCGAAGCCAACCAAGGGCATGCCTTTTCCTATGGCGACGACGTCTGGACCGAGAAGGCCTCGAATGCTTTGCGTACGCTATTTGAACGCGAATGCGATGTGTTTTTCGTGTTCAATGGAACGGCGGCCAATTCGCTGGCGCTGGCGTCGCTTTGCTATTCCTACAACGGCGTCATTTGCGCCTCGTCCGCTCACGTCGAGACCGACGAATGCGGCGCCCCCGAGTTTTTCTCCAACGGCTCCAAGCTGCTCAACGTCCCCTCGCCGGGCGGCAAGCTGACGCCGGAGTCGATCCGGGCGATCGCCACAAGCCGGTCCGACATCCATTTCCCCAAGCCGCGCGCCGTCACCATCACCCAGCCGAACGAGTTCGGCGTGGTCTATAGCCTCGACGAGATCCGCGCGATTTCGAAAGTGTGCCGCGAACTCGGCCTCAAACTCCACATGGATGGGGCCCGCTTGGCCAACGCCTGCGCCAGCCTCGGCTGCAGCCCGGCTGAAGCGACGTGGCGCGCCGGTGTCGATGTCGTTTGCTTCGGCGGCACCAAGAACGGCATGGCGGTGGGCGAGGCGATCGTCTTTTTCGACCGGTCGCTGTCCGCCGATTTCGATTATCGCTGCAAACAGGCCGGCCAGCTCGCTTCCAAGATGCGTTTCCTCGCAGCGCCGTGGGTCGGCATGCTGGAAAGCGGGGCATGGCGCCGGAACGCCGAGCACGCCAACGCCTGCGCCCGCCGTTTTGCCGCGCGCATTGCCGGTCTGCCGCAGGTGCGCCAAGCCTTTCCGGTAGACGCCAATTCGGTGTTCCTGCACGCGCCGCAGGAAGTCCTCGACGGGCTGCATCGCCGTGGCTGGCACTTCTATTCGTTCATCGGCGGCGCCGCGCGCTTCATGTTCGCCTGGGATGCCGATCCCGTCTGGGTGGACCGGCTGGCCGACGATCTGGCGGCGGAAGCGAAGGCTCTCGCGAAGGTCCCCGCCTGACGGGCCGTTACGCCGCGTTCACGATCCGGAAGGTCGTCGAACCGTTCTCGATGCGGCCGAGGCGGCACGCTTTGGCGTCGATGCGACCGCTCGCGGTTGTGCCGATGCGTACGTTGCGCGCCTCGGGTACGGCAACACCGCTACCGGTGATAGCGACGTGGTCGAGCGTCGTATCGGTCAGCGTGCGGGCGTCTTTGATGTCGGGCGGCACGATGACTCCGAAGCCGTCCGACAGGCTGTCCTCGATGCGGACATCGCGGATGCGAAGGCCGGAAATGGATTTGCGGTGCAGGGCGATCTGCAACGCGGCGCGCCAGGTCCAGCCGTGATCGTAGCCGCCACAGCGTTTAAGGACGCAGTTCTCTACCACGGTGGTGCCGCGGAAATTATTGTCGATCTTCTCGTTCGATGTCTCGAACGTGGTCGAAATCAGGATGCCGCAGCCGCTGGCGATGTCGGTGAACAGGCAATCCTCGATCCGGTTGTTGGCACCGCCGTAGATCGAAGCGCCTTGCGCCAGTGAGGGCAGTTCGCCGGTGCAGCGGCGGATGACGTTGTTTCCCGGCGCGGCGGATTCCTGGGTGAAGCCTTGGTCCGACGGCGCTGGCCAGATGGCGAAGCAATCGTCGCCGGTGTTGCGGGTGGTGCAGTTCTCGACCACGCAGTCGCTGGTATCGACGCACAGGTTGATGCCGTCGGCGAACAGATTGCGCATGCGGCAGCCTTCAACGCGGATGCCGCGGCAGACATAGAACCATAGGCCGACCTTGGTATGCTCGATCCACAGCCGCGAGACGGTGCAGTTCCTGCCGTGCGCGCCGAAAATGCCGTCGTTCTGTTCGCTGTCGTTGCGATACTTGAGCCGTCCGTCGAGCGCGAAATCGGAAAGTTTGCTGTTCTCGCCGCTCAGCTTGAAACGCAGCCGTCGATTGGCTTGCGGATAGAGCGCTTCGTCGCCGACGAAGGTCGTATGCCACATCCCGGCGCCTTGCAGCGTCACGTTGGAAGGTATTTCGATGTCGCCGGTGAGCTTGTAGATGCCGGGCGGCACGTAAGCGATTTTCTTGTCTTTGGCGGCTGCCGCAAGCAAAGCCCGCACCGCTTCGGTGGCGTCGCGTTCGCCTTTGCCGTCGGCGCCGAAATCGGCCAGCGACAATGCGTCGGCCGGACGCGGCAAGGGCGGAGCGACCTGCTCCAAATCCACCAGATCGAGAATGCAATAAGGCGCGTCGCCCGCTTTGGTCAGGGTGACGACATCGCCTTTGGCGAACGGTACATCCTTCAGCCGGACTTCGTCGTAGAAATGGCGCGGCTTGCCGTCGGCCGGATTGTTGGTGAAGGGATAGGTGCCGTACACCCAGGCAAAACGCGACGAGAGAGCAATGTCGGCGATCTTCTCGCCATTGCGCTTAAGAGTGAGGATGTCGGATGTGCCGCTGCCGTCCGGCGCATCGGGTAGCGAGAAGCGGACCACCAGCGCATTCGCCGGGGTTGTTACGGTGAATTCGACCGATTGGCCGCTGCCGAGTTTCACGCAGGTGCCGTTCGACGCTTCGTTCTCGACCCGGAACGGACTGTAGGCAGGGCCCATCACGGTGCCCGAAGTTTTCATCGCTTCGGCCTGATACGTCGTCCACGCTGTATCGGCGCCGACCGGCCGCGTCGGGCGCACAGCCGCGAAGGCCGGAGACGCAGCGGCGAACGCCGCGGTGGAGATCAGAAGTTCGCGCCGGTTCATCGGATTCTCCTAAGCGACTTTGACGATCCGGTCCACCAGAACGGTCTTACCCGGCGCCACCGAGACCGGGCGGCCCCAGACGACGAAACAATGCGCTTGCCGGTTGGCCGCTTCGGCCGCGATCGTCACGGCGTCATGGGTGATATGAACCGCGAAGCCGTCGCCCTTGTAGGCAAGCCGGAAGGCAAGACTCTTCCAGCCGGGATAGAGGCGCGGATTGATGGCGACATGCTCGGGACCGGTGGCGACTCCGCCGAAGCCGAACACCGCCGTCATCCAGGCGCCGCCGTTGGCCGCCGGATGCGATCCGCCCATGAACACGGTGCCGACATAGACTTTGTACTGGGCTTCGAGATCGAGCTTGGCGGTCTTGAGGAAATATTTGTAGGCGAAGTCGAGATCGCCGCATTCCGCCGCCACCATGGCATAGGCGCAGGCCGAAAGGCTCGATCCGTGCTCGGTACGCGGCTCGTAATAATCCCAATTGGCCTTCTTCACGTCGCGGCCGAACCGGTCCTTGAACAGGTTCAGCATCATCACCACGTCGGCCTGCTTGATGACCTGGGTGGGAACGGCCAGTCCCTGTCCGGCGCCGAGATATTCGTCGGGATGGATGCGCTGTGCCTTCACCGCTTCGACCGGAACGTCCTTGAGATTGAAGTAGCCGTCGAACTGCTCGATCAGTCGGGTCTCGGGATCGGGCTCCGGCACATAAAGCAGTCGCGAAGCCTCGGCGAACAGCGGCAGTTCCTTGGCGATGCCGATCTTCTTCACCAGCGCAGCCAGCGCACCGGCATGGCGTTCGGCCAAGTAAGCGACCGCGGCGCAGGCGATTTCGAACGTCGCTTTGGCCACCATATTGGTGAAGGCGTTGTTGTTGACCCGCTCGTGGTATTCGTCCGGCCCGATGACGTCGAGCACCTCGTAGCGGTTCTTGTCCTTCTTGAAATAGGCGTAGGAATAATAGAATCGCGCGCATTCGAGGATCACTTCGGCGCCGCCGTCCAGGAGCACGGAATCGTCGCCGGTGACCTTGAAGTATTCCCACATCGCCATCGCGACATCGCCGGAAATATGGACCTGCTTGTCGCGGAAGTGGGTTCTGAGTTCGCGCTTGGTGAGGGGATCGCCGATGTTGAAATAGGTGCAGGCATCGTCGCCCGTTTCCTGGCTTTCCCACGCATAAAAAGCGCCGCGGAACCCCGCCCCTTCCGTCAGCGCCTTGCGCCGCGCGCCGGGGAGGGTCCGGATGCGATAGCGCAAAAGTTCGGCCGCCTTCTCCGGGCTGGTATGCAGGAAGAAGGGGAACATGAACATCTCGGTGTCCCAGAACACCGCGCCTTTGTAGACCTGTCCCGAAAGCGCACGGGCGGGAATAGAATTGGCGCTGCCGTCGACCGGCGCCGCGATCAGAAGCTGGAAGATCGAATAACGCAGCGCATGCTGGGAAACCTCGTCGCCGTCGATGACGACATCGCTTTTGGCCCATTTGTCGGCCCAGGCGGCGTCATGCTCCGCCTCGAGCACCAAGAGCCCTTGCGCTTTGGCGGCGGTTACGGCGGCAACGGCCGCGTCGGCGGCGGAACCTTCGATGGCGTCGAAGCCGGTCGCGACCGCGAACACCTTGAAGAAGGTATAGGTCTTGCCGGGCTCGGCCGCGAAGGCGACGACGCGCAGATTGCGCTTGCCGTCCCTCACCGAACGTTCCTCGCCGAAGCCGAACGCTGCCGCTTCGGCCACCACGACATCCTTGCCGGCTTCGTTGGTCCGGCCGCGGACAAGCAGCGTCTCGCCGCGCTTTTCGCAAACGAGACCGAGAATATGAGGGCCGTTGAGATCCCAGATGTCGCCGTCGATGCCGGTTTCGATGTCGATAGTGGCGGCGCGGGAAACCGTCACGCTGTAACGGACGACGCCGAGATTTGGGCGTACCGCTGACAGGAACCGCCGCGACGAAATCGTGATCGCGGTGCCGCCGAGATCGAACGCCGTTTCGCGTTCGAAGCTCGCATTCTTCAGCGACAGGGTCTGGCGATGCGATGTGACCGGCCTCGAAAGCGCGGACACCGGCGTGCCGTCGACGCGGATGCGGGTATAGCCGCCGTTGGGGGCATTCACCGGCTCGCGCCAAGCCTCGCCGACCTGATCGAACACGCCCGCCAGCGTGACAGCGACAAGTTCGTCCGGCCCGTATTCGTCGAGCGTGCCGCGATAGCCCATATGGCCGTTGGCGATCTGATAGATATTGCCGTGCCGCATGACGGTCTCGCGGTCATGCGCCAATTCGCGGGTTTCGACGGTCCAGGGATCAGTCATGCCGCATCCCTGGCTTTGTCTTCCACGAACAGCGTGAGGAAGCCGGCGAGAACCATGGCGGCGCCGGCGAGCACGAGCGCATAGATCGTCTGTCCGCCGAACACGGTCTTGACCAGAAGGCCCAGCACCGCCGCGGCGATGATCTGCGGGATCACCAGGAAGAGATTGAACATCCCCATATAGACGCCCATCTTCCGATGCGAGACGGCGCTCGAAAGAATGGCGTAGGGCATGGTGAGAAGGCTCGCCCAGGCAATGCCGATCGCGACCATCGAAATCAGAAGCATGGTCGGGTCCTTGATGACGATCATCGACATCAGCCCGAGCCCGCCGATGATGAGCGCGATCATGTGGGTGGCGACGCGGCCGACTTTCCTGGCGATGGGCGGCAGCAGGAACGCGACCACTGCGGCCACGCCGTTATAAACCGCCATCAGCACGCCGACCCAGTTGGCGCCGTCATTGTAGATCGCGCTGGTGGGATCGCTGGAATGGAAATGGAAACTCGTCACCGCCGAGGTCGTGTAGATGAAGAGGGCATAGAGCGCGAACCAGGTCAGCAGCGTGACGCCCGCAAGCTGCTGCATCGTCTTCGGCATCGCCTTGAGGTCGGCGACGATCTCGACCATGCCTTTGGTGTGGCCGGCTTTGGCACGCGCCGCGGCGGCGAGCTGCAACAGGCCGTAGAACGCGATGCTGCCCGAAATGATGTAGAGGCCGGCGTACCAGTCCTGGGCGAAGATCGCATAGGAAAGAGCCGCGCCCGCCAGGATCAGGAAGAGCCCCTGGCAGATGCAGCTCTTGCGATCCAGGGTGATCGCGTCGGCCGATTCCGCCTCTGTGGAAACGTTGAAGGCTTCCTGTTCCTGCGGCGAGTATTCGCGCACCCGGAAGATGGTCCACAGCACGGCGGCCAGGAACGCAAAGCCGCCGATATAAAAGGACCATCGAACCGAGGGTGGAATAATGCCTGCGGGCGCGGTGTTGGCGATGCCCAGCCATTTGGTGAATACCCAGGGGCAGACCGAAGCGACCACCGACGAAACGCCGATGAAGAAGGTCTGCATCGCGAAGCCTTGGGTGCGTTGCGCATCGGGCAGCATGTCGCCGATGAAGGCGCGGAACGGCTGCATGGTGATGTTGATCGAGGCGTCCATGATCCACAGCATGCCGGCCGCGACCCACAGGGCGGGCGAATTCGGCATGGCTATGAGCGCCAGCGAAGAGAGAATGGCGCCGATCAGGAAATAGGGCTTGCGGCGGCCGAGTCGGTTCCAGGTCTTGTCGCTCATATGGCCGATCAAGGGCTGGATGATGAGGCCGGCGACCGGCGCGGCCACCCACAGGATCGGAATGGCATCGACCTTGGCGCCGAGCGTCTCGAAGATGCGGCTGATATTGGCGGTCTGCAGGGCGAATCCGAACTGGATGCCCACATAGCCGAAACTGATGTTCCACAATTGCCAGAAATCGAGCCGGGGTTTTGTTGTCATTGGGGTCTCGTGGCGCCCGTGCGCACAGTGTGTTCGAACCAGTGATCCAGATCTGCGAGCGAAATTTCTGCAAGGTCGCGCACGACGATGTCGGCGCCCTCGCGCTTCAGTTCGTCGTCATTGTTCTCGCGGGCGATGCCGAGGGTCAAACCGAAGCGGCCGCGGGCGCCCGCCTGCACGCCGCTGACGGCATCTTCGACCACGACCGCACGATGGCGCGTGGTGCCGAGCCGATCGCAGGCGACCGCAAAGATGTCGGGCGCGGGTTTTCCCTTGAGACCGAGTTCGGCCGAGACGACGCCGTCGACACGGGCCTCAAAGAGGGTGGCGAGCCCTGCCTTGCCAAGCACTTCGGCGCCATTCTTCGAGGAGGTGGCGATCGCCACCTTGATCCCGTGCCGGCGCAACACGCCGATGAGGGCGATGGTCGAGCCGAACACCCGCACGCCGTGTTGTTTCAACACGCGGTTGAACGCCGCGTTCTTGCGATTGCCGAGGCCGCAGATCGTCTCGCACTCGGGCGGATCGGCAGGATCGCCGAACGGAAGTTCGATGCCGCGGGATTTCAGGAACGCCGCGACTCCTTCGTAGCGCGGCCGGCCGTCGACAAAGGCGAGATAGTCCTCCCGCCGGAACGGCTCGAACGGTATGGCAGCGCTTTCTGCGCGCTCCGACAGAAAAGCGTCGAACATCTCCGTCCACGCCGCGGCATGCACCGCTGCGGTATCGGTGACGACCCCGTCCATGTCGAAGATGGCGGCGTCAAAATGCATCGCACGCCTCCCATCCGGCGCTCGTACCGTACCCGCGAATTGAACCGAAACGGAAAGCGCGCCGCCGAAGCATTTTGAACTCGAACATCTTGATCCGGACGGCATGCGCCATCTCGATGGCCATTATCGCCGCCTTGGGGAAGCAGCCAATTGCAGCGCATACGTATACTTGAAGGCATGCGCGGATGCGCCGCTCGATCGGCTGTGGCCAAAACGCAATACGCACCGCGATGCGTTCGCGCGCCGCGCACGTATACGTATACGGCAGCATTGGCCGTTTGCGCATGTGGCGGGATTATGCCGGTCGATCACACGAGGTCCGTCGTGCGAGTAGGGGGAAGCCCTCGATTAAACAGCCTACGCACAGATGGCGCGGCCCGAGCGGCAGCCGTGATGGAGCAAGGGCAAAGAGTTTGGGAGGATTGACAAGATGAATAGTGCTGAATTCGGCCGCAAGGCCGCCATGCGGGGAAGCGCGTCGCTGCTGGTTCTGGCGGCGTTCGCGGCCGCTATGCCGGCCTTGGCGCAGGCCGAATCGGGGTCGATGGAAACCATCGTCGTCACCGGCGTCCGGGCATCGCTCGAGAACGCGATCCAGATCAAGCGTAATGCCGATACCGTCGTCGATTCGATTTCGTCGACCGACATCGGCGTGTTTCCGGACAAGTCGATTTCCGACGCGTTGCAGCGCGTGCCCGGCATCACGGTGAACCGCCTGCAGTCGAACGACGACACCACCCATCCTTCGGGCGAGCCGACCAGCATCCTGCTGCGCGGCCTGACCCAGGTGCAGACCTTGTTCAACGGCCATGACAGCTTCTCGGCCGACGGCCATCGCGGTCTGAACTTCAACGACATCTCGCCGGAAATGCTGGCGGGCGTCGACTCCTTCAAGAACCAGACCGCCGACATGATCGAAGGCGGCATCGCCGGCACGGTCAACCTCAAGACCCGCCTGCCGTTCGACGCCGACGATCACGTCCTGTCGGCCTCGGCGAAGGCGAACTACAACGACCGCTCCGATGTCGGCACGTTCGATTACTCCGGCATGGCCGGCAAGAACTTCGACACGCCGTACGGCAAGTTCGGCATCCTGATCGGCTATGCCAACAGCCATGTCGTGACCCAGACCAATTCGGTCATCACGCTGCGCAACGGCACGTTCTGCTCGGGCGGCGACCTCGATTCGAGCGGTCACGCCATTGTCGGGTCCGACGGCTCCATCCCGTGCACGGCCAATCCCTACGGCGGTACCAACTGGGCCTACATCCCCGATCAGGTCAACTATTCCAACGTCAACTACAACCGCAAGCGCGAAGGCAAAGCGCTGGCGCTGCAATGGGCGAGCCCGTCCGGCGATATGCGCTGGAACTTCCAGTACAACGACTCGGCCTACCGCAATGCCTGGCTCGAGCGCTCGTCGAACTTCAACCTGTTCGGCGAATGGGCCGCGCCCGGCTTCAATCCGCTGAGCACGCAGGTGGTGATGCCGGCGGCCGGCACCAGCGCCTTCACCTGGAACGGCGACGGCACGCTGAAGCACGGCGTCATCACCCAGAACATCTTCTCGAGCGGCTGGCGCGGCTCGTGGGGCGGTATGAGCGTGCAGGACGCGATCGACAGCGCCTCGGCCGTTCCCGGCAAGCCGTATGTGAATGCCTGCGCCGCTCCGAACGTCTGCGCCACCAATACGCTCGGCGTCACGCTCGAAAACCAGTCGCGCGTGTTCGACCATTCCGAAGCCACCCGTGATTTCGCGACGTCGTTCGCCTGGGACATCACGCCGAAAATGCACGTGAACGTCGAAGGCAACTACATCAGCGCCAAGACCGGCAACACCGACCTTCTGGTCGCCGACGACATCCTGGTCAATGCCGACTATACGCGCGACGGCAACGGCCCGCCGACCATCAAGGTCCTGCCCGGCGACAACGTGAACTATGCGGCCGGCTTCCTGACGAATCCCCACAACTACTGGGTCAACTTCATTCAGGACCATTTCGAAGCCAACTACGCGCAGGAAAGCGCGATCAAGGGCGATGTCCAGTACGATGTCGACAACGGCTGGCTGACCTACGTCAAAATGGGTGCCCGCTATTCGGCCCGCATCCAGGACGTCAAGTATTCGGCCTACAACTGGAACCCGGTCTCGGCGCCCTATATGTGCAACGGCCCGGCGTTCAACATCGACAACACCTCGCCCGCAGCCTATCCGGCCTCGTGCGGTCATAACGGCGCCTTCAACGGCTATGGCGCGAACATCTGGGAGCAGGGCGACTTCGGCAGCGACTTCTTCGACGGCAGCGTCTTCAATCCGGGTCCGTCCTACTTCCTGAAGAATTCGATCCTGAAGGATCCGAACGCCGCGGCGATGGCGCTGTCCAACCGCGCCGTCAACGAGCCCGGCGGCTGGAATCCGCTGTGCACGCGTTCGGGCAACACCAACGGCTGCTTCGTTCCGTCGGAAATCCTGAACGTCACCGAAAAGGTCACGGCGCTCTATGCCCAGATCGGCTTCGGCGGCGACTCGCTGGCGCTGTTCGGCATTCCGATTTCGGGCAATATGGGCGTGCGCTGGGTGATGACCGATCTGACTTCGACCGGCGGCATCACCTATCCGCAGACCACCTGGTACACCAACCAGCTTACGGGCGCGCCTTGCTCGACGCCGGTTTCGGGCACCCAGGTCACCAACATCCGTTGCTGGCTGACGCCGGAACTCGGCGCCTTCTCCAACGGTGCTTCGGGTCTGTCGAGCTACGGCAAGACGTCCTACATCATGCTGCCGAGCTTCAACGTGAAGTTCGACCTGACCGATAATTCGATCGTGCGCCTGGCGGCTTCGGAAGCCATGGCACGGCCCGATTTCGGGTTCCTGCGCAACTACGTGTCGATCAATTCGCCGGCGATCGACGTGTCCAACACTTCGAACTACGTCAAGTACAATTCGCCGACCGCCGCACACACACCGGCGAACGTGACCGGCTACGACTTCGTGTTCACCGCCGATGCGGGCAATGCAGGTCTGCGTCCGGAAACGGCCTGGCAGTTCGATGCCAGCTACGAGTACTACATCAACGCTTCGTCGTCGTTCGCGGCCGACGTGTTCCTGAAGGAACTCAACAACTCGATTTCCTACGGCTCGGTGGCCCGCACGTTCACCAACAACGGCTCGTCGCAGACAGTCCTGGTGCGCGGTCCGGTCAACTCGTCGAACGGCGGCGAGCTGTGGGGCTTCGAACTCGCCTACCAGCAGTTCTTCGACTTCCTGCCGGATCCGTTCGACGGCCTCGGCGCGCAGTTGAACTACACCCACACCCATCAGTCGGGCATCAAGAACTCGAACCTGGCGGTACAGGCGGGCTACACGGCGGGTTCGACGGTGGCGTTCGGCGGCGGCAACACGGTCGACAATGCGATCATGGACTCGCACCGGCTGGCCGGCATTTCCGACGACAGCTACAACATCGTCGCTCTGTACGAGAAGGGCCCGATCGCCTTCCGCACGGCGTGGAACTGGCGCTCGTCGTTCCTGACCGACAACCTCGACTGCTGCACCGGCACGCCGATGTTCCAGAAGGCTGCCGGCTTCCTCGACGCCCACCTCGGCTACAAGCTGAATGAGCATGTCGAACTGTCGCTGGACGGCTCCAACCTGCTCGACACGCGCATCACCTTCCAGCAGCAGCTGTTCGGCGACACCTCGCTGACGCCGAAGGCCAAGCTGGTGAAGAAGGACACCGGCTGGTCGTATTCCGGCCGCCTGCTGCAGTTCGCGGTTCGCGTGAAGTATTGATCTTTGGATTGGGGCGCTCGCACGGGCGCCCCGTTCCGGACACCTTTCCCAGTACCTTTCCAGGGCCCGCTTCGCCGCGGGCCCTCTTTGTTATGAATGTCTATTCCCGGTTGTGACGCAGCCGCGCTGCTTTTGCCGCCCCGATATGGCATTGTGCGTGGCGCAACGTTCGATGGAACTCTGGGGCGATGGCAGGAAAGCGCGATTCAGACTCCGGACCGCCGCGGCCCACCTCGTTCGACATCGCGCGCCGGGCCGGCGTTTCGCAACCGACCGTATCGCGGGCGCTGCGCGGCGATCCCACCATCAGTCCGATCACCCGCCGCCGGGTCGAATTCATCGCCCGCGAACTCGGCTACAAGGTCGACAAGAACGCCTCCAACCTCCGCGGTCAGCATTCGCAGACCATCGCCATCCTGTTCTTCGAGGATCAGCGCTTCAACGCTTCGCTGATCAATCCGTTCTTCCTGTCGATGCTGGGATCGATCGCGGGCGCCTGCGCCAAGCGCGGCTACGACCTCATTATCTCCTGCCAGCACCTGTCGAACAATTGGCGTGTCGATTACGAAGACAGCCGGCGGGCCGACGGCATCATTCTGCTCGGTTACGACGACTTCCTCACCTACAGTGCCGAACTCGAGCGGCTGGTGGACGAGGGCACCCACTTCGTGCACTACGGGGCGACGCTGGAACGCCATCCCGGCCTGTCGGTCGGCTGCGACGATTACGCCGGCGGTTACGAGGCGACCAAGCACCTCATTTCGCTCGGCCGCCGCTCTATCGCCTTTCTCGGATCGGCGTCGGACCACTATCCCGAGTTCTTCGCGCGCTATCGCGGCTATTGCGACGCCTTGCGCGATGCCGGACTGCCGGTCGTGGCCGAGCTTCAGGCCGATGCGATCAGCGCGCTGCCGGAGGGCGAGCGGGCGGCGCGTCAGGTCATCGACGGCGGCAAGCCGTTCGACGCCATCTTCGCCGCCAGCGATCTGATCGCCATCGGTGCGCTCGGCGTGCTGCGCGACCAGGGCTTGGCGGTGCCCAAGGACGTCTCCATCGTCGGCTTCGACGACATTCCGCCTGCCAGCATGGTGACCCCGCCTTTGACCACCATGCGCCAGGACACCCAGCTCGCCGGCGAGGTTCTGGTCGAGACCTTGCTCAAGCTGATGCGGGGCGAGGCCGCAGAGGCGACCGTTCTGCCCTGCAAACTGGTGGTGCGGCGATCCTGCGGGGCTGCGGAACGCCTGTAATAATAGTGTGAATGCTTCGCGGCGCAGCGAACCTGTAAGAAAGTATCTCGTCCGGGCTTGCCGTCCGCCTGCGTTGGGCAAAGCATTGGGCCGGGATCGGCTCTGGACGGACCGTCCCCGGAAGCGGGACATTGCGCCCATCGCGGGCCTTCGGGGCTCGCCGCAAACACGAAGAGACGGCTTTGTCCGGGGGTAGACATCACGCCAAACGCGCCTTTGCCTGGCTGAGCGCCGCGACAGTTCTGTTCGCGGGCGCAGCGGGTGCGGCCGAGGTCACGCCGGCCGATCTCAATGCGGCGGTACGGTCGCTCGGCTTTTTGGCATCGCTGCAGAACCGCTCTTCGATCCTGATCGGCGTTATCTACAACGGGGCCGACCCGGCCTCGCGGGCCCAGGCCCAACGGGCGGCCGCCGACTTATCGCGCTTGGCCGGTCCCGGTTCGGCGACCGTGTCGGCCCTGCCGGTGGCGGCGCAGGATCTCGGCGCGCAGCGTTTCGACGCCGTTTATCTGATGAGCCTGCCGCCCGAACTGAGCCGCGGCGTCGGCGATTACGTCCGCCGCCAGAGCGTGGTGTCGGTGTCGTCCGACCCGCAGTGCCTCGATGTGCAGACCTGCGTCGTCATGGTGCAGGCCCGTTCAAGCATGTCCGTTGTTCTCGATACCGCCCTTGCCAAGGCCGTGGGGGCGAAATTTTCCACGGTGTTCACGATGCTGGTGAAGCGCAAATGAGCAAGATCCCGACACTGCCGTTTACGGCTCTGCTGTTCCTGTCGGCGGCGCAGGCCCAATCGATGGATTACGGTGCGATCGAGCAGCTCTTCGGCGAGCCCGCCACCACCAGCGCCACCGGCTCGCCGCAGCGCGCCACCGAGGTTCCCGCCAATCTGACCATCGTGACCCGCGACGATATCCGCCGCTCCGGGGCGCGCGACGTTCCGGGAATCCTGCGCCATGTCGCAGGCGTCGATGTGCTCGAATGGGCCAACGACAATTACGACGTTTCCGCCCGAGGCTATAACCAAGCCTATTCCGCCCGCACGCTAGTTCTGGTCGACGGCCGCCAAGTCTATGTCGATTCCTTCGGCTTTACGCCGTGGAGCGTGCTGCCGGTCGAACTCGGCGCCATCCGCCAGATCGAAGTGGTCAAGGGGCCGAATGCGGCGCTGTTCGGCTTCAATGCCGTTGCCGGCGTCATCAACATCATCACCGACAATCCGCGTTACGACGATCACAACACCGCCACGGTCCGGGTCGGCAGCCAGAGCCTCGTCGATGTCTCGGGCGCGGCGCGCTTCGGGCTTGGTCAGGACACCTTCCTGCGGTTTTCGGGCGGCTATCGTTCCGACAAACCGTTCGGAACCGCCAATCCGCTGCCGATCGACGGCGCGCCGCGGCCCAAGAACGACCGTCTTGCGTTCGATGCCGATGCTGTGGTCCGGCTCGCCGAGGACGTCGAACTCGACATCGAAGCCAGCCACAGCCAGGCCAGCCAGTCGGAAGTGTCGGGCGGCTATAAGCTGCAGTCCTCCGACTATGCCACCAATTCCATTCTCGGACGCCTGACGGCCGATACCGGCTGGGGGCTCGTCAAGCTCACCAGCTACGGCAATTGGTTTGCCTGGACCCGCGCCGTGGGACCTGGATTCGTGGCGCCGCGATTGATGAATGCGATGCACGTCGTGCAGGCCGAAGACGTCTTCAGCCCGGCACCGGATCACACCATCCGTCTGGCGGTCGAATACCGGCACAACGAGGTCGGGCCGCGCGACAACCATGACGGCTGGGTGGCGTTCGATGCCGGGTCGGCGTCGGCGATGTGGGCTTGGCAGATCACACCGGAGCTGTCGTTGACCAGCGCCTTGCGTTTCGACAGCGTGTCCTACAACAGCAAGCTCGCCGCGCCCGCGCTGGCGGGCGGACAACCGCCCTTGAACGGTCCGCCGATGCAGATCGACCAGTGGAGCTTCAACACCGGTCTGGTGTGGTCGGCATCGTCCACCGACACCCTCCGGCTGATCGCCTCGCGCGGCGTGCAACTCCCCAATCTGGTCCAGGTGTGGGACGCCGCGTTCGGGCAGGGTCCCGGCATGCAGCCGTTGAAATTGCGGCCCTCCTCGGTGACGAATTTCGAAGCCCTGTGGAACCGCCGTTTTGTGACCTTCGATGCCCGCTTGCAGCTCGCGGTTTTCCATCAGATGACCGACGATGTGCTGTCCACCGGCAGCGGCACCATCGACGTGTCGGGCAAGCCGGGCATGGCGCCGGTCAATGTCGGCTCGTCGCAGGCGACCGGGATCGAAGCCGGTTTCGACGGCCGTCTGGCCGGCGACTGGACGTGGTCGGTGAGCTATCGCTACGAGATCATCAACGACAATTACGTCCGTGGCCTGGTCCGGACCGATCTCATCAATTACGAGGACACCACGCCCCGGCATGTCGTCAAGGCCGGTCTCGGCTGGGCCAGCGGTCCATGGGAGGCCAACGCCTTCCTGCATTTCCAGTCGGATTCGGCGGGGCTGCGGCGTTTCGGGCCTTATCGCGTGCTGGTTCCGGTGCAGCCCTTCACCACCATCGACGCGCGCTTGGCCTACCGGCTGACCGACCAGTTGACACTGGCGATTTCGGGCCGCGACCTCTTCAACGCCCAGCAGCAGCAGACCTCCGGACCCGACGTGCAGCGTCAGTTCTTTGCTTCCCTCGCCTTTGATATGTAGTCCCGATGAACGACACGGACCTTTTCTGGCAGATCACGGTGGTCGAGGCGCTTCTCAACCTCGCGATCTTTGCCGCTGCCGTGATCGCTTACGGACCGGTCACTATTCTCGCGGCGCGGCTGCGGGTCGGCACCAAGGTTCCGCGGGGGGCGGCGACCGGCGTTCTGTTCGGCATCGCGACCGCGATTGCGGTGTTGCAGCCCGTCCATCTGATCGGCGGCGCTCCGACCGGCAGCCAGACGGTTCTGATCGCGCTTGCCGGATTGCTCGCGGGACCCTTGGCGGCGCTGGCGGCGTTTGCAACGGCGGCGACGACGGCGCTGGTGCCGCTGCTCGAAGGCATGCCGTTCGAGGGATTTGGCCTCGCCATTCTTGGGATTGCGGCATTGGCCGGCGTCCTGCTGCGGTTCGCTCTCGACCGCCGTCGCGGGCGCCGGGGCGATGTCTCCTACTGGCACCTCCCGATTCTGGGCGGCTTGTCGGCGGTCCTCGGCCTCTTCGCGCAATGGGCCTTGCAGGGATGGAGTGCCACGGCGCTGTCGGCGCTGCCGACGCTGGCCGCCAATATCGTCGAGATCACCATTCTCGGCACTCTGTTGCTGCACGAAAAGCGCCGCCACGAGGCGGAAGAGGATTTGCGCGCCAGCGAACTGCGTCTGGCGAACCAGGCCCGCGAACTGGCAGCGCGCACCGAGGAGTTGGCTGCCCAGGCGCGCGAACTGGCCGCCGCCCGCGATGCGGCCGAGGCCGCCGACCGCGCCAAGAGCGAATTTCTCGCCAATATGAGCCACGAGATCCGCACACCGATGAACGGCGTCATCGGCATGGCCGGGCTTCTGCTCGACACCAATCTCGACGAGGAGCAGCGCCGCTATGCCGAGACGGTGTGCGAATCCGGCGAAGCGCTGATCGACATCGTCAACGACATTCTCGACATCTCCAAGCTCGAAGCCGGGCGCCTCGAACTCGAGGCGATCGTCTTCCGTATGGGCGACCTCGCCGACAAGTCCGCCGGGCTGCTGCTTGCCAAGGCGCGCGAGAAGGGGATCGACATCGGCGTTTTCGTGGCGCCCGACGCCTCGGGATCGTTCCGCGGCGATCCTTCGCGGTTGCGGCAGGTGCTGCTCAATCTGATCGGCAATGCGGTGAAGTTCACCGGCCATGGCGGCGTGGCGCTTCAGGTCTCTGCCGGCGACGGGGCCGGGCGGGTCCGTTTCGAGGTGATCGATACCGGCATTGGCGTCGCCGAGGACCGCCGCGACCGGTTGTTCCGGAAATTCAGTCAGCTCGATTCCTCGGTTACCCGGCGCTATGGCGGCACCGGGCTCGGACTCGCCATCTGTAAAGAGCTGGTGGAACTGATGGGCGGCGAGATCGGCGTCGTCTCCGAACCGGGCAATGGCGCCACCTTCTGGTTCGAAGTGCCGCTCGAAAAGGTCGCCGAAACGTCGTTCGCACCGGCCTTCCTGCCGCGGCGCCGGATGCGGGCGCTGGTCGTCGATGAGGTGCCGCTGATCGGCTACGTCACGCGCCGCCATCTCGAGTGCTTCGGCTTCGAGGTGACGACGGCGCTCAATCCGATCGCGGTGTTGGCCGAGATCGATCGCGCCGAGCGGCAGGACCAGCCGTTCGATCTCGTGGTGGTCGACCATGTCATGCCGGTATTGCCGGGCGACAAGCTGGCGGCGCGCATCCGCGCGCTTCCGGCGGGCGCGGCGATCAAGCTGGTGCTGCTCACCTCCGCCGGCCGCGAAGCGGTGGAAGATGCCTCCGCCGTCGATGCCGTTCTGGAAAAGCCGCTGCAGGCGCGAAGCTTCGGCGAATGCCTTGCCGCGCTGTTCCTGCCGCCGGTCCGGCACCAGATGGACCCAATCGAGCAAGCCAAACCGGCCCGGACCGCCAAAGGCGGGCTCGCGGTGCTGCTCGCCGAGGACAACCGGGTCAACCAGGATGTGGCGCGCACCATCCTCAGCCGCGCCGGTCACCGCGTCGATGTCGCCGAGAACGGGCGGGCGGCGGTCGAAGCCGTGCGCCGCAACCTCTACGACGTTGTCTTGATGGACGTGCAGATGCCGGAGATGGACGGCATCGAAGCGGTGGCGCTGATCCGCGGCCTGCCGCGGCCGCTGAGCGCGGTGCACGTCATCGCCATGACGGCCAATGCCATGGAGGGCGCACGCGAGGAATATCTCGCAGCCGGCATGAACGACTACATCTGCAAGCCGGTGCAGCCGAAAGTCCTGATCGAGAAGCTTGCCGCCCTCGCCGCTGCCAAGTCTGCGCCGGTACGGGTGGCGGCTCCGCCGGTTGCGGACGATGCTCCGCTACTGGACGAACAGAACCTCACCGATCTGCTGGATGCGGTTCTCACCGAGAAAACCATCGGTTTCGTCGAGGTGTTTTTGCAGGATGCCGCGGATCGGCTGGCCCAGATCGTCGAAGCCAGGACCGCCGGCGATCTCGACGGCTGCCGCCGCACGGCGCATTCGCTCATCAGCATGGCCGGCACGTTCGGCGCCGCCCGGATGAGCGCGCTGGCGCGCCAGCTCGAAACGGCGTGCAAGAGCGCCGATGCCGCCGAGGCGGCGCGTCTCGCCGAACGGCTGCAAACCTGCGGCCTCGAAACGGCCGTCGCGCTGACCAATTGGATTGCCAAGAGCCGCGCCGAAAACGCCGGAACGGAGAATCCGCTCTCCTGAACCGCTGGGCCGGATCGAGACGTGCGACGTCTACTGGAACAGAAGGGCGTTGCGCGGCCCGCGGCTGCGGATTTTCCGGGCCCGCGTATGGCGCGGCATTCTGAGGCACAACGCGGTCCCCGCTTCGGTGATTTCCTCGTCGCCCGCCAGGCAGGTGCCGATCAGCCGAAGCACGTCGCCGGTCGAAAGCCGTTGCAGCATGGCTTCCTTCTCCCGCCATGTCGCCAGGCACTGCCGTTTGTCGAGCTGGAGGATGATCGCGTCGTCCAGCACCACCACCCGGCGCAGAACGGCGGTCAAGTCTTCCCGCCGGCGGCTGTCTTCGAGCAGACGCACGCGGCGCAGCATGGCGGTCACGCTGGTGTCGAGGCGGCTCGACGGGATCCGTTCCTGCGCGCCTTTCTCGTTCAAGGCCTCGGCACTGACATAATAGCGAGCGTTGGCGGCGCTGGAGCCGGCGGGACCGCTCGGGACCATGAGGCCGCCGCGGGAGTCGATCACCAGCCCGGCCAGCAACGCGACCCGCTCGGGGCGCTCGTCGCCCGTCGCGTTCGTAAGGTCTTCCTCGCTTTTGACTGTGCCGTGCATGCGCGCTGCTAGACGTAAACCATCGTGGTTGTCCCAGTGGGACAAAACATCTCATTAGGGTAGCCAATTTACGCGACGAAATCCCCCGCCATATGATGGATCACGCTGCCGCAGGCATCGTGCCTTATGGTTGCCGCATCAGTTTTGCCTGAAAAACAAGCGAAACACGTCGCGCGCGAATGCGGCGAACGCAAGCTGCGGGCCTGTCCGAAAGGTTAATCCTTCGGCGGCGGAGCGCGCAGTTTCTCGTGTGCCCGCAGCCAGAGCTCGAAATCCTGGAGCCGTGTAACCAGTGCGATCCCGAGCGGCGTCAGACCGTACGTGACCTGCGGCGGCTGCCCCGGAATCTCTTGGCGATAGACCAAGCCGTCGCGTTCGAGGTGGCGCAACGACAGGGTCAGCATGCGCTGCGAGATCGGCTGGAGGCTGCGCTTGAGTTTGGCGAAGCGCATCGGCTGATGCTGAAGTCTGCCGAGGATCGGAAACGTCCAGCGGTTGGCGAGACGCTGCAGCAGTCGATAGGCGCGGTCGAAATCATCCGAAGCCGCCGGATCGTCCGCGGGCGTGGACGACAACACCGTGCTGCTCACTCCTTCGGGAGCGCAGGCGTCCTCCGATTCGGGCAATACTTCGGTCACGATGCCAACCGAAACCGGCGCAGCGCTCTTTTCGCTACGCATACGGAGCATATACTCAACATCAATCCCCCCGAGGCTCCGGTATTCCGAAGACCTTCGTACACACAGAACGCAGTACTGACAGATAGAAAATATCTCGATTCGAAAAAAAAGACCAGCCAGTCGGAAATGAGGTGGGTCATGACGCGCAAGAAAAGTATTGATCGGGAGCGGATTCTCGATGCTGCTGAGCGGGTCTTGATGAAGCGCGGTGTGCACGCCATGACGCTCGATGTGGTGGCGGGCGAAGCGGGCATATCCAAAGGCGGTTTGACTTACTCCTTCGCGACCAAGGAAGCGCTTTTGGCGGCACTGCTGGACCGCGGACTCTCCCAGATCCGCCCCAGACTTAAACTGTTGCGCGAACCGGACCGTGGTTTACCGCATCCCGAGTTGCGCGGCTTCCTGAATGCTTGCCTCGACAGCTCCGCGCTGACGGAGAAGAGGGTGCGCGCCGTTGTGGCGGCAGTCCTGCATGCGCCCGGCTCGCTCAAGACGACGCGATCCTATCTCAAACGGATGTTGTCGAAGTTCTCGCCCCGCTCGGAGCAAGGCCGGCGTGCGCGCATGGTTTTCTACGCAACACAAGGCCTCGTCCTGTTGCAGGGATGCAGCCTCGTTACGCTCCCGGCGGCCGAGCGCAAGCTGATCGTGGAGGATTTCGTCAGTTTCCTGACGCCGCGGACGATGTGATCTCCATGGCGGCAACGGGCGGTGGCGCGTTGTCGTTCTGCACGATGCTGCGGACCAGATTGAGCACCGCTTTGCGCACGCTCGGATCCTTGATCGAGACGTAGCACTTGAGCAGATCGACGCCTCCGCCTCCGGCCAGCGCCGCCATGCGCGCGGCGCCTTCGCCAGCGCCCGCCGCGGAGCTGAGCGCAGCCTCCTGATAGAAGTAGTCGATCGGCACGTTCAGCTCGCGCGCAATCGCGTAAAGGCGCGTCGCGCTGATCCGGTTCATGCCTTTCTCGTATTTTTGCAATTGCTGGTAGGTGATGCCGATGCGTTCAGCCAGAAGGTAGGCGTCTACATCCATTGTGCGGCGCCACAATCGCAGCCTGCCGCCGATATACTGATCCATCACTCCGGGTTTCTTGGATTCGTTATGGTCTTTTGTTTTTTTTTCCACGCTCATCCACCAAATCACTTGGCCGACGTAGTTAACCTCAAGTAATGCCGCGTCTCCAGAAGGAACATGTCTGTTACTCGGGAGCCGTCGTCGCAGTGCCTTTTGATACACGCACGAGGCTTTGCGGTTTTCGTTCGCATCTGCTCACGCGCTCGTGATGACGGGTTGCCGTCGCTTCGCTCCGGGACCGTCGCAGGTTATTCCGTGCACGTATCAAGTGACGTAACGTCACCGCATTTATTGCGTGCGAATGGTACGAGCGCTGTTGCGCTGCCCTTCCGGAATGTCGGTATGAAGCCTCAACAAAAATGAGGTGTTCGCGTGCTGGCCCGTACCGATGCGAGGTCTTTAGAGTCGATTCGTGCCCGCCCTTTGAAGGTCGCGTTCGTGATCGGCACCCGGCCCGAGGCGATCAAGCTGTTTCCCGTGATCCACGCGCTTCGGCGCGAGCCGGATTTCGCGCCGCTGGTGATATTGACGGCGCAGCATCGCGACATGCTCGATCAGGTCATGGCGATTGCCGACATCGCGGCCGATGCCGATCTCGACATTATGCGGCCGGGCCAGAGCCTGACGGGTGTGACGATAAGTGCGCTCGGCGCCCTCACGCCGCTGATCGAGCGCGAAAAGCCGGACCTCGTGGTGGTGCAGGGCGATACGACGACGGCGTTCACCGGCGCGCTTGCCGCCTTCTACGCCAAGGTGCCGGTCGCGCACATCGAAGCCGGTTTGCGCAGCGGCAAAAAATATTCGCCGTTTCCCGAGGAGATCAATCGCTGCCTCGTCGATGCCATGACCGACGTGTTCCTGCCGCCGACCGAGGGCGCCAGACAAAATCTTCTCAAGGGGGGCTATCCCGCCGACCGTATCCACGTCACCGGCAACACCGTGGTCGATGCGCTGGTCTGGATTCGCGCGCGCCTTGAAACCGATGCGGCCTTGCGCGCCGGCATCGAAGCGGAATTGCCCCCGTCGGTTGCCGGCCGCCGTCTCATCCTCGTCACCAGCCACCGCCGCGAGAATTTCGACGGCGGCATCGCCTCCATCTGCGGCGGCCTGAAGCGTCTGGCCGAACGCGGCGACGTCGAGATCGTATTCCCCGTGCATCCCAATCCGAACGTCCGCGGTCCGGTGTACGAGATCCTGGGCGGTGTCGACGGCATCGCGCTGGTGCCGCCGCTGAACTATCTGCAATTCGTCGCTCTGATGATGCGCGCCCATCTGATCGTCACCGATTCCGGCGGCGTGCAGGAGGAGGCACCCGCGCTCGGCGTGCCGGTTCTCGTCATGCGCGATACCACCGAGCGCCCCGAAGGCATCGAAGCGGGAACGGCGCGTCTCATCGGAGCCGACGGCGATCGCATCGTTGCCGAGGCCAACGCCTTGCTCGACGATCCCGTCGCATACCGGCGGATGGCGCAGGCGCACAATCCGTTCGGCGACGGCAAGGCGTCGGAGCGCATCACGCAGATTCTGCGGGCGTATTTACTGGAACGCCTCGCCGCATGACCCGCTTCCGGCTCGCGCGGTGACGCAAACCGAAACATTAAGTGCTTGACTGCGCGTTGAAATTGCAGAGGGCGGTGGCTAGAACGCGAGCGTAGCGAGATTTCCCCGGAGGATTGTCGTGGGCGCTTCCATTCCCTTCATCGATCTGCAAGCCCAGCGTCGCCGTCTCGGCGAAGAGCTGAATGCGGCTGTTCTGGCGACGGTTGCGTCCGGCCAGTATATCCTCGGCCCGCAGGTGCGCGAGTTCGAAGAAAAGCTGGCCGCCTTCTGCGGCGTCAAGCATGTGGTGGGGTGCGCCAACGGTACCGATGCGCTGGTGCTGCCGCTGATGGCGTGGGGCGTCGGCCCCGGCGATGCGGTGTTCGTGCCGTCGTTTACCTTCGCGGCCACGGCGGAAGTCGCGGTGCTGGTCGGCGCCTCGCCGGTGTTCGTCGATGTGCTCGAAGACACCTTCAACATGGACCCGAAGAGTCTCGAAGCCGCCATCGCCCTGGTGAAGAAAGAGGGCAAGCTCAAGCCCAAGGTCATCGTCCCGGTCGATCTGTTCGGCCAGCCGGCGGACTACAAAGCGATCGAGCCGATCGCCGCGCGCGAAGGCCTGAAACTGTTGTGCGACACCGCACAGGGTTTCGGCTCGCGCTATCACGGCCGCGTCACCGGCAGCATCGGTGATGCCGCTTCCACCAGTTTCTTCCCGGCCAAGCCGCTCGGTTGCTACGGCGACGGCGGTGCGGTGTTCACCAATGATGCCGCTTTTGCCGATCTGTTGCGGTCGATTCAGGTCCATGGCCAGGGCGTCGACAAATACGAGAACGTGCGCATCGGCATGAACTCGCGTCTTGATTCCATCCAGGCGACGATCCTGATCGAGAAGCTCAAAATCTTCGCCGACGAGATCGAACTGCGCGAGAAGGTGGCGCGCCGCTACAATGCGGGGCTCGGTGCTTCCAACCGCATCCGCGTTCCGGTGGTGCCGGAAGGCTGCACCTCGACCTGGGCGCAATACACGTTGCAGGTTCCCGACCGCGCCAAGCTTCAGGCCGATCTCAAGGCCAAGGGCGTTCCGACCGCGGTCTATTATTCGATCCCGCTGGCGCGGCAGAAGGCCTATGCCCAGTACCCGAGCGCGCCGATCCCGGTGACCGAGAAGATCAGCCACACCGTGGTGTCGCTGCCGATGCATCCGTATCTGGATGAGGCGACCCAGGACACCATCATTGCCGCGGTTCTGGAGTCGGTCGGCCGCGACTGAGAGTTTTTCTCGACAGAGCGAGCGGGCGGTCCGGCAGCGGGCCGCCCTTTTTGTTTCCGACAGAAAAAAGTTTTGCGAGAACGAGAAGCGGTCGCGTCCGGTAATGTTCGAGTGCTGGGCTAAGTCGGTATTCCACCGGGCTTTTTGCCATCCTGTCGCACCTGTAAAAACTCCCTTGAACCGTGCGGGAGGTTTCCCCATCTATCCTATATCCCAACATTTGCGACCGAACCGATCCTTCGCGGGATGTGCTTTGGCGCGTCCTCAGGAGATGTGATGACCGACGACGAACTCAGCCTGCGCCAGGCGATGATCGCGACCTGCCTCAAGATGAACGCGGCGGGCCTCAATGTCGGGACCGCCGGAAATCTGAGTGTGCGCTTGCGCGACGGCTTCCTGGTGACCCCGACCGGCATGGATTACGAGACGATGCAGTCGGGCGAGATCGTGGCGATGGATTTCGACGACCGTTACTACGGCGATTTCTATCCCACCTCGGAATGGCGCTTTCATTCCGCCATTCTCAAGGCGCGGCCCGAGGTCAACGTGGTGCTGCACAGCCATGCGCTCTACTGCACCATGCTGGCGAGCTGCCGGATGGGGATTCCGGCCGCCCACTACGATATCGCCTCGTTCGGCGACGACCACATCGAATGCTCCGGCTATGCGCCGTTCGGAACGCCCGAATTGTCGGCCGAGGTCTTGCGCGCCTTGGGCCATCGCAAGGCCTGCCTGCTCGGCAATCACGGCGTGCTGGTACTCGGCCAGACGATCCCGAAGGCCTTCCGGCTGCTGCAGCAGATCGAGTTCCTGGCGCATCATTACATCGGCACCCTGATGCTCGGCCGCGGCGTCGTGCTCTCGAAGGGGGAGATGAACGTGGTGCTGGAGCGTTACAAGACCTACGGCAAGCAACCCGGCCAATTCGAGCGCTCCGATGCCCCGGCCGAATTCCAGATCATCCCGCCGGAGCGCGGCGGCGACCGGCTGCCCTGAACCGGTTTCGGTATAATATATAATGTGTGGCTAAGGTCGTTTGCGGATCGTTCTTCCGGGTGGTGCGGCGCGCCGGTTCGGGATGCGGCGGCAACGGCCGAAACAAGGGTGGTAAGCCGCTTTTTTGTCTGACATAATTGCGTGTGGTGACACACCAAGAATAGAGCCCTGTCGAGGGCAAAGGGGAATGCTCGGATGTTGAAACTCATGGTGGCCTGCCTCTCCATGGCGGTGATGGCGGCCAGTGCCGGCGCGGCGATCACCAAGGCGCCGTTCGGCAAGACGGCGGACGGCAAGGCTGTCGACCTTTACACGCTGACCGGCAAAAACGGATTCGAGGCGAAAATCTCGACCTTCGGGGCGACGCTCGTCTCGCTCAAAGTGCCCGACAAGAACGGCAAGCTCGCCAATGTCGTGCTCGGCTTCGATACGGTGAAGCCCTATGTCGACGGCGTGCCGTTCTACGGCGCCACCATCGGGCGCTATGGCAACCGCATCGCACTCGGCAAGTTCACGCTCGACGGCAAGCCGGTTCAGCTCACCGTCAACGACGGCCCCAACAGCCTGCACGGCGGCAAGGGTTTCGACAAGCGTCTGTGGACGGCGCAGCCGGTCGAATCGAAGCAAGGTCCCGCGCTCAAGCTGACCTATGTCAGCGCCGACGGCGAAGAGGGCTATCCCGGCCAGCTCACGGTGCACGTGACCTACGCCGTCAAGGCCGACAATTCGCTCGCCATTTCCTACGAAGCGACCACGACCAAGCCGACGGTGGTGAACCTCACCAACCACAGCTATTTCAATCTCACCGGCGATCCCAAGAACACGATCCTGAACCACCTGTTGACGCTCAAGGCCGACCGCATCACGCCGGTCGACAAGACGCTGATCCCGACCGGCGAGCTTCGCCCGGTCAAAGGGACGCCGTTCGATTTCACCAAGGCGACCGCGATCGGCGCCCGTATCGGGGCCAATGACGAGCAGCTCAAGTTCGGCCGGGGCTACGACCATAACTGGGTGCTGACTTCGGGCGGCGGCAAGCTTGCCACCGCGGCGATCCTGGAAGACCCCACGAGCGGCCGTGTCATGGAAGTGAAGACCACCGAGCCGGGCATCCAGTTCTATTCGGGCAACTTCATGGACGGCAAACCGGCCGGCAAGGGCACTGTCTACAATCACCGCACCGGCCTGTGCCTGGAAACCCAGCACTTCCCGGATTCGCCGAACAAGCCGAAGTTCCCGTCGACCGTGCTCAAGCCCGGCCAGACCTATCACAGCGAAACCGTACTGGTGTTCCGTAACGCCAAATAAGTCCGGCGGGAAACCCGCCGCGTTATTCGCCGCCGCTGCGCTCCCCGTGCAGCGGCGGTTCTGTTTTTGGGGTGCCGTTCCGGGCCCCAGACCCCCCGCGTCCTGACGCCGCCACCGGGGTCGGGTGGTCAAATTGTCTGATTTTTTCCGTGCCAGTCCCCCTCGCCCTGTGATATCTCAGCGGGGCAGTTTCAGCGGAAGAATGGTCCATGTCCAAGATCGCAAATTACGAACTTTGGTTTGTTACCGGCAGCCAGCATCTCTACGGGCCTGAGACCCTCAAGCAGGTTGCGGCCGACTCCGGCGAGATCGCCAAGGCGCTCGACGCCGCGCCGGCGATTCCGGTCAAAGTCGTGTTCAAGCCGGTTCTGGTGTCGCCGGATTCGGTGAGCGAACTTGTTGCGGCCGCGAACAATGCGCCGAACTGCATCGGCCTCATCACCTGGTGCCACACCTTCTCGCCCTCGAAAATGTGGATCAACGGCCTCAAGCATCTGCAGAAGCCGGCGGTCCACCTGCACACCCAGTACAATCGCGACATTCCGTGGGCGTCCATCGACATGGATTTCATGAACCTGAACCAGGCCGCGCACGGCGACCGCGAGCACGGGTTCATCTGGACGCGCCTCAGGAAGGACCGCAAGGTCGTGGTCGGCTACTGGCAGGACCCCAAGGTGCAGGAAAAGATCGGCTCGTTCGCGCGCGCCGCACTGGCCTGGGCCGATTGGCAGGGCGCCAAGTTCGTCCGCTTCGGCGACAACATGCGCGAAGTGGCGGTGACCGACGGCGATAAGGTGTCGGCACAGTTCAAGTTCGGCTTCTCGGTCAACTATTACGCCGTCGGCGATCTGGTGAAGCGGATCGATGCCGTCAGCGAGCGCGAGATCGACGATCTGATCGCCGAATATGCCGACGCTTATGTCCTGACGCCCGACGTGAAGAAGGGCGGCGCCCATTATGACAAGGTGCGCAACGCCGCGAAGATCGAAGCGGGCCTGCGCACGTTCCTCAAGGACGTCGGCGCCAAGGGCTACACCAACACCTTCGAAGACCTCTACGGCATGGCGCAGCTGCCGGGCATCGGCTCGCAGCGGCTGATGGCCGAAGGCTACGGCTTCGGTGCCGAAGGCGACTGGAAGACCTCCGCCCTGGTGCGTGCGGTGAAGACCATGACGACCGGCCTCAAGGGCGGCACCTCGTTCATGGAGGACTACACCTACAATCTCGATCCGGAGAACATGTGCAACCTTGCGGCGCACATGCTCGAAATCTGCCCGTCGATCGCGGCCGACAAGCCGAAGCTCGAAGTGCACAAGCTCGGCATCGGCGGCAAGGAAGATCCGGCGCGTCTGGTGTTCGATTCGGCGGCGGGCCCGGCGACGGCGGCCTCGCTGATCGATCTCGGCAACCGCTTCCGCCTGATCGTCAACGAAGTCGACGTCATCAAGGCGCCGCACGACATGCCGAAGCTGCCGGTCGCGCGGGCGATGTGGAAGTCGCGTCCCGATTTCGAGACCGCGGCGATGGCGTGGATCCTGGCGGGCGGCGCGCACCATTCGGCGTTCAGCCTGTCGGCGACGACCGAAATGCTCGAAGACTTTGCCACCATTGCGGGCATCGAGTTCCTGGTGATCGACGCCGACACCAAGATCCGCGACTTCAAGCAGACGCTCCGCACCAACGAAGTCTATTACGCGCTCAATCAGGGTTGGGCGGTCTAGTCACTCTTAAAAGGTTCAGGGAAGGAACATGGGCAGTCGTTATGCGATCGGTCTCGATTACGGGACCAATTCCGTTCGTGCGCTTATCGTCGACGTGGCGGACGGCCGCGAAATCGCCGCCGCGATCTGGACCTACGCGCACGGCCATACGGGCGTCGTGTTGGGCAAGGATCCCAATCTGGCGCGCCAGCATCCGGCCGATTATCTGAAGGGCGCCGAGGTCACGATCCTCGAAGCGCTCGCCACGGCGGCGCGGGACGTGCCCGGTTTCAAGTCCGAAGAGGTCGTCGGTATCGGCGTTGACACCACCGGCTCGACGCCGATGCCGGTCGATGCCGACGGCATTCCCCTGGCCCTCGATCCGAAGTGGAGCGAGAATCCGAACGCGCTGGCGTGGCTGTGGAAGGACCACACCGGCTGGGCGGAAGCGGCCGAGATCACCAAGCTGGCCGCCGACATGCGTCCGCAATACCTCGCCAAGATCGGCGGGGTTTATTCGTCGGAATGGTTCTATTCCAAGATCCTGCGCTGCCTGCGGGTGGCGCCGGAGGTGTTCGATGCCGCCTATTCGTGGATCGAACTCGCCGACTTCGTGCCGGGCGCGCTGTCGGGCACGCTGGCGCCGGGCAAGTTTACCGCCGGCATCTGCGCCGCCGGTCACAAGGCAATGTACAATGCCGCCTGGGGCGGCTACCCGGACAAGGAATTCCTCGGCAAGCTCGATCCCAAGCTGGCGGCGCTGCGCGATCGTCTGACGCCGCGGGTGAAGGACGTCAGTGCCGCCGTCGGTGGCCTTTGCGAAGAATGGGCCAAGAAGACCGGTCTTTCGGCGGGCATCCCGATTGCGGTCGGCGCCTTCGACTGCCATCTCGGGGCCATCGGCGCCGGCGTCAAGCCGGGCGTGCTGGTCAAGGTGCTCGGCACGTCCACCTGCGATATCTCGGTGCAGCCGAATACGGTCAAGCTGGCCGACGTTCCCGGCGTCTGCGGTATCGTCGACGGCAGCGTGCTGCCGGGCTATTTCGGCCTCGAAGCGGGCCAGTCGGCGGTCGGCGACATCTTCAACTGGTTCGTCGAATACGTGAAGCCGACCGGGCTTGGCCATGTCGAACTGACCGAAGAGGCCGCCAAGATGAAGCCGGGCGCCTCCGGCCTCGTCGCCCTCGACTGGAACAACGGCAACCGCACGGTTCTGGTCGACCAGCGCCTGACCGGCCTGCTGATCGGACACACGCTCTACACCACCCCGGCCGAGATCTATCGCGCCCTGGTGGAAGCGACCGCGTTCGGGGCGCTCACGATCATCAACCGGTTCGAGGAATACGGCGTCAAAATTGACGAGGTGGTCAATTGCGGCGGCATCGCCGAGAAGAACGCTTTCATCATGCAACTTTACGCCGACGTCACCGGCCGCCCGATGAAAGTGTCGCGCTCGGCCCAGACTCCGGCCCTCGGCTCCGCCGTCGCCGCCGCGGTGGTGGCCGGTGTGTACAAGGACTTTGCCGGCGCCCAGGCCGCCATGACCGGGCTCAAGGACAAGGTGTATCAGCCCGATCCGGCTGCGCATGCGATTTATTCCGAGCTTTATGCCGTCTACCGGACACTGCATGACGCATTTGGCACCGCGGCCTGGCAGGGTAATCTCGCCGACGTCATGAAGCGGCTGATCGACATCCGCGAGCGGACGAGGGCCTGATGCTCGAGGCATTGAAAGAGGAAGTCTGCAAGGCCAATCTCGACCTTGTAACGGAAGGTCTCGTCATCCAGACCTTCGGCAATGTCAGTGGCATCGACCGCGCCAGCGGGCTGGTGGTGATCAAGCCGTCGGGCGTACCGTACGACGGCATGAAGCCGGAACACATGGTCGTGGTGGAACTGGAAACCGGCAAGGTGGTGGAGAGCAATTTGCGTCCCTCGTCGGACACCGCCACCCATCTGGTGCTCTACCGGGCTTTCAAGGACGTGGGCGGCATCGTCCACACCCACAGCCTCTATGCCACCGCCTGGGCCCAGGCCAAGCGTGCGATTCCGGCGATGGGCACCACCCATGCCGATTACTGGCACGGCGAGGTCCCTTGCACCCGGCTGATGACCAACGACGAAATCACGTCCGAATACGAAGCCAATACCGGCGAAGTGATTGTTGAGACCTTCGACGGGATCGATCCGCTGCACAAACCGGCGGTGGTGGTGGCCAGTCACGGCCCGTTCGCGTGGGGTAAGGACGCGCACGATGCCGTGCATAACGCGGTGATCCTGGAATACCTGGCGCATCTGGCCAGCGAAACCTTGAAGATCAATCCGGCCACCGGTTCGATGCAGGGTGTGCTGCTCGACAAGCATTTCCTGCGCAAGCACGGGCCCAAGGCCTATTACGGGCAAAAATAAAACAAGGGGGAGTAAACGTTCATGAGTGCCCAGGTATCAGTATTCAACGCGCTGGACTGGTGGATCGTTGCCGCCTTTGTCTTCGCCATGGCGATCGTGGTCGTCATGTCGATGATGAAGAAGAACGAGTCCGGCAAGGACTACTTCCTGTCCGGCCGCGATTCGAACTGGCTGCAGATCGGTACATCGATCTTCTCGTCCAATATCGGGTCCGAGCATCTCGTCGGTCTCGCCGGCGCCGGTTTTGCCACCGGCATGGCGATGGCCCATTGGGAAATGCACGGCTGGCTCATCCTGATCCTGGGCTGGGTATTCGTACCCCTCTATGACCGGATGAAGGTCTTCACCATGCCGGAGTTCCTCGAACTGCGCTTCAGCCGCGGTTCGCGCAACCTCCTCAGCCTGTTGACGATGGCCTCGCTGGTTCTGACCAAGATCGCCGCCACCATCTATGCCGGCGACGTGGTTGTCCGCACGCTGCTCGGCATCGACAGCGTGAACATCTTCGGTTTCCAGGTCGACGTGTTCTGGGCGATCGCCCTCGGTCTCGCCTTCACCACCGGCCTTTACACGGTGCTCGGCGGCCTGCGCGTGATCATGTACACCGCCGTGCTGCAGACCCCGGTCCTGATTTTCGGTTCGGTGGCCATTCTGTTCATCGGTCTGCAGGAACTCGGCCACGGCAATCTGATCGCCGGCTGGCACCAGATGGTGGTCTCGGCGGGCGACAACATTCACCTCATCCGCGCCCACAACGATCCGGAATGGTCGTGGATGGCAGTGCTGCCGGGCTCGGCGATCATCGGTTTCTGGTACTGGTGTACCGACCAATACATCGTTCAGCGCGTTCTGGCCGGCCGCAATCAGCAGGAATCGCGCCGCGGCACGATTCTCGCCGGCTTCCTGAAGCTCACGCCGGTGTTCATCTTCCTGGTTCCCGGCATGATCGCCTTCGCGCTGGTCAACACCCATGCTCCGAACTTCCACACCCCGAACGGCGATGCCGCCTATACCTCGCTGGTGGCGCAGATCCTGCCGCACGGCGTGCGCGGCTTCGTGGCGTGCGGCATGATCGTGGCGCTGATGGCCTCGCTGGCCTCGAAGTTCAACGCCTCGGCAACGCTGTTCACGATGGACTTCTATCGTGAGTGGCGTCCCAACGCGTCGGGCCGTGAGGAAGTGGCCACGGGCCGTATCGCCACCGGCGTGATCGTGATCCTCGGCATCCTGTGGGTGCTGGTGATCAAGATGCTGTCGTCGAACCTGTACGAATACCTGCAGAACGTGCAGAGCTATCTGTCGCCGGCCATCGTGGTGCTGTTCATCGCCGGTGTGTTCTGGAAGCGCGCCACCGCTCCGGCGGCCTTCTGGTCGTTCCTGGTGGGCATCATTGGCGGCTTCGCCCGCCTGGCGGCCGACATCATCATGAAGGGCCACAAGGCCGATGTGGCGGCCTGGAAGCAGCAGCTGTTCCACAACCAGATCACCCAGGATCAGTACAACGCCCTGATCGCGCCGCTGAAGGCGCAGTACGGCCTGATCTTCGACATCTGGCACATCAACTGGCTGTTCTGGTGTCAGACCCTGCTGGTCACGTCCGCGATTTTGATGGTCGTCATCAGCCTTCTGACCAAGGCGCCGGATGCGGGCAAACTCAAGTATTCCTGGTACGGCGCATCGGCGGAGGAAAAGGCCGTCACCCGCGCCAGCTGGAACGCTTGGGACGTGGTGCTCAGCCTGATCGTCGTTGCGATCATCATCTCGTTCTACGTCACGTTCTTCTGATCGGAACGACCGTTACCGTATCGAACACCCCGGCCCGCAAGGCCGGGGTGTTTCGTTTCGGGGGATACTAGAGCGGCAGGCGGATGCTGGCCCGAAGGCCGCCTTGCGGACTGTCGGACAGGATCAGGTCGCCGCCGTGGGCGCGGGCGATGTCGCGCGCGATGGAAAGGCCGAGGCCGACGCCGCCGACTTGCAGATTGCGGCCTTCGTCGAGGCGGCGGAACGGGCGGAACGCCTCTTCGCGCAGTTCGGGCGCAATGCCGGGGCCGTCGTCGTCGACGTGGATTTGCGCAAAACGTGCTTCGAGGTCCAGCGAGACCGTGGCGCACGTGCCGTGCTTGAGCGCGTTGTCGATCAGGTTGGTGACGCAGCGGCGCAAGCCGTTCTTCTTCACCGACAGAAGGACACCTTCCGGCACCTGCAACGCCAGTTCGCCTTGCCGCGCCCGCCGGGCGGCTTCCGCGGCATCGCGCACCAGGGCGCCGAGATCGGTGAGCTCGCTCTTTTCGCCGCCTTCGCCACGGGCAAAGGCGAGATAGTCGTTGAGCATGCTTTCCATCTCGGCGATGTCGGACGACAGGGCGTCCACGTCGGGCGAGGGCGCCATCATCGCAAGTTGCAGGCGAATGCGCGTCAGCGGCGTTTTGAGGTCGTGGCTGACGCCCGCTAGCATCTCGGTACGCTGCTGGACGTGACGGTTGATGCGCTCGCGCATGGTGAGGAACGCCTGGGCGGCGCGGCGCACTTCGGTCGCGCCATACGGCTTGAAATCGGGCACGTCGCGGCCTTTGCCGAAGGCGTCGGCGGCGCGCGCCAGCCGTTCGATCGGACGTACCTGATTGCGCAGGAACAGGATCGCCACCGTGAGCAGGATCAGCGAGGAGATCAGCATCAAAACGATGAAAAGGTCCGGGCTCGAGACCGTGATGCGGTCGCGCGGTACCACCGCCCTGAGCACGCCGTCGTGGACCTCGACGCTGATGAGGAATTTCTGGCGGCCGTCGAGGGTGGCGGTCGTGAAGTGGCGTTTTTCGCCGATCTGCTGGGCGATGACTTCGTCGAGCGCCTTGTCGATGGTGCGGCTGTGCCGGCGCGCCGGCGGCGGAATATGGACGCCGGGCTCGAACCGCAGTTCGTAGCGCAAGTGCCGCGCCGCCAGGGCCCGCATCTGTTCGCGCAAGGGACTCGCGTAGGTGTCCTCTTGGGCGATCAGAAGGGCGATGTCGGAAGCGGCGGCGCGCGCCATGCGCCGCGTGGTGGTGTCGAGATCGCGTTCGAAGAACACGTAGGACACGATCGCCTGCAGGATCACCATCGGCGCTACGATGATGATAAGCGAGCGCGGGAAGAGGCCTCGCGGCATCACCCGTTTCATCAGGCGGCCGGGTCTCAGTTGCGACCAGGAAAATGGCTTATCCGACGCGATCGGGTACGAGGACATAACCCACGCCTCTCACGGTCTGAAGGTACAGCGGCAGCTTGGGGTCTTCTTCGATCTTCTTCCTGAGCCGCGTCACCTGCACGTCGATCGAACGCTCCAACGCGACGCCGAGACGGGAACAGAGATCGGAGCGGCTGAAGCTGCGTCCGGCATTGGCGGCGAACAGTTGCAGCAGGGCGTTTTCGGAACTGGTCAGCTTGACCGGCTTGCCCTTCCTGCGGAGCTGTTTGCGTTCGGGATCGTAGACGCAGTCGCCCATATGGACTTCGCCGGTGGCGGTTCGGGCGGGCGGCGCGGCGCGGCGGAGCAGCGAGCCGATGCGGAGCAAGAGTTCGCGCGGTTCGAACGGCTTGGTCAGATAGTCGTCGGCACCTTTTTCGAGGCCGGTAATGCGATCCTCGGCTTCGCTCTTGGCGGTCAGCATCAGGATCGGAATGTCCGAGGAGGAGCGCACGCTGGCGGCCAGTTCGAAGCCGGATTCGCCCGGCATCATCACGTCGAGCACCAGAAGATCGAACGCCATCGACTTCATCAGGCTGCGGGCGTCGGCGGCATTGGCGGCGGCGCTGACGCGGAATCCGTTGGTCGAAAGATACTTCTGCAGCAACGCGCGCAAACGCTCGTCGTCGTCGACGACCAGAAGGTGGGGATCTTGAACAGTGCCATTCATGGATTTTTCCTCCATCGCACGGGATCGCCGGCGATGCCGATCAAAACTTTGCGATAACCGCCTACGGCGTCCTGCCCCGCGGCGCGGAACGCGGCGGCAAGGATCGGGCGCTGCGCATTCCAGACCGCCTCGGCAAGCGCCATCCCCGCCGGCGTGAGCTGCAAGGAGCGGGTACGACGATCCTGCATACCTGTCTTGCGTTCCACGAAACCGCCATTCAACAGGTCGCTCATCACCCGATTGAGGCTCTGTTTGGTGATCTTGAGGAAGCCGAGCAATTCGGCGACGGAAAGACCTGGATTGCGCGCAATGAAATGCAAAGCCCTGGCGTGGGCGCGTCCTAAACCTGCTGCCGCAAGGACGCTGGCGCTTTTGCCGGCGACATCGCGCGCGGCGATGAACAGCAAATCGAGTCCTTGCTTTAGCGCCTCATCGCTAAGGTATAATGCGCGAGTATCGGGAGGGGCGCCGCCCCTCGTTACGTCAGACATGCTGACATAAATAGGCCCCGCTTGGCGTCAAGGCAAGGCCGAAGGAAAGGAAACAATAAATGGCCGATGTGATCCCCTTTGACATGCGCGACGGTTCGCTGTGGTTCGACGGCAAGCTGATTCCGTGGAAGGACGCCAAGGTCCACGTGCTGACGCACGGCCTGCACTACGCGTCCTGCGTATTCGAAGGCGAGCGGATGTATTCGGGCCGCATCTACAAGCTCAAGGAGCATACCGAGCGCCTGTTCGAGAGCGCCCGCATCCTCGGCATCAAGATTCCCTACGCCATCGACGAGATCAACAAGGCCTGCATGGAAGCCTGCGAAGTACAAGGCTACACCGATGCGTATGTCCGCCCCGTGGTGTGGCGCGGCTCGGAAATGATGGCCGTCTCGGCGCAGAAGACCAAGACCCACGTCGCGGTCGCCACTTGGTCGTGGCCGTCCTATTTCGATCCCGAGACCAAGATGAAGGGCATCCGCCTCGACATCTCGCAGTGGAAGCGTCCGGCGCCGGATACCGCGCCGACCGCCGCCAAGGCTGCCGGTCTCTACATGATCTGCACCATGTCGAAGCACGCCGCCGAGGACAAAGGCTATACCGACGCGTTGATGCTGGACTATCGCGGCTACGTCGCCGAGGCGACCGGCGCCAATATCGTCTTCGTGCAGGACGGCGTTCTGCACACGCCGAAGCCGGACTGCTTCCTCGATGGCATCACCCGGCGCTCGGTCGAGGCATTGGCGCGCATCCGCCAGCTCAAGGTCGTCGAACGCCATATCAAGCCGGAAGAAATGGCCGGTTTCTCCGAAGCGTTCCTGTGCGGTACGGCAGCCGAAGTCACCCCGGTGGCCGAGATCGGCCCCTACACGTTCAAGCCGGGCGAAATCTCGCGCATGCTGCTGACCGATTATCTCGCCGACGTTCAGCGCGAGAAGTCGGTGGTGGAACTCTAGGTTCGTTTTCGGGCGGCATTATCGAAGGCGCTCTTCCTGTCGGGGGGGGCGCCTTTTCTTATCCTCAGGCGGCGGTTTGGCGCCGGCGGGTATGGGCGAGGCCGGCTCTGAGATAAACGTAGCCGGTTGCCACCGTCAGGCCTGCCGCGATCCACAACGCGGCGTATGCGAACGCCAGCGCGCCATAGATCATCCGGTCGGCGATGGGGCCCAGGATCATGGCGCCGATGGCGATCATCTGCACCACGGTCTTGATCTTGGCGAAGAACGTCACCGGCACGCTGACATCGGCACCAGCCAGAAATTCTCTCAGGCCCGACACCAGGAATTCGCGGCTCAGGATCACCAACGCGGGGACCAGCTTCAGAAGACCCTTGAGCCCTTCTTCGTCGCTAAGGTTGAACTGATGGGTGTTGCCTTCGGCCACCAGCATCATCAGCGCCACCCCGACCAGGATCTTGTCGGCGATCGGGTCCAGCATGCGGCCGAAGTCGCTACCGGCATTCAGCTTGCGGGCGGCGAAACCGTCGAGAGCGTCGGAAATGCCGGCAATGCAGAACACGGCGAAGGCGACGAGGCGGGCGGTATCACCGGGCATCACGAAGGCCACCGCAAACACGGGAACCAGGATGATGCGCAGGAGCGTCAGGATATTGGGCAGCCGTAACATGACGCGCAGCTTAGACCATTTTCGGAGCCGATGGGACAAGCCCCTGCGTCAGCCGGCGCCCCCGCCGGGGTGGAAGAAATCGTAGATTTTCTTGGCCAACGTCGCCGAAACCCCGGAAACGCTCTCGATGTCGGCCAAACTGGCCGCCGAAATCGCCTTGGCCGAGCCAAAATGCTGCAGTAGCGCCCGCTTGCGGCCGGCGCCGACACCGGCAATTTCGTCCAGCGGGTTGGCTCCGATCGCCTTGGAGCGCTTTTTCCGGTGGGTGCCGATGGCAAAGCGGTGAGCTTCATCGCGCAGACGTTGCAGGTAATAGAGGACCGGGCTCTTCTGATCGAGCCGGAAGGGCGGCCGGCCCGGCAGGTGGAAATGCTCGTAGCCGGCGTCGCGCTCGGCGCCTTTGGAGATTGCCGCCAAAGTGACCCCCTCGACCCCGAGATCGGCAAAGACCTGGCAGGCGATGGCCAGCTGGCCCGGTCCGCCGTCGATCAGGGCAAGGTCGGGGCGCCTGGATTTGGCGTCCTCGTCCTCCTTCACCAGGCGGGCGAAGCGGCGCGTCAGCACCTCGCGCATCATGGCGTAGTCGTCGCCGGGCGTGAGATCCTGGGTTTTGATGTTGTATTTGCGGTATTCGCCTTTTTCGAAGCCTTCGGGTCCGGCCACGATCATGCCGCCGACCGCGTTGGTGCCCGAGATGTGCGAGTTGTCGTAGACCTCGATGCGCCGCACGGTTTCGAGCCCGAACAGGTCGGCGACGCCTTCCAGAAGCTCCCGCTGCGCCGAATTTTCCGCCATGCGCCGGGCCAGCTGCTCGCGGGCGTTGGTGCGGGCCATCACAACGAGGTCGTGCTTCTCGCCGCGCTCGGGTGTGGTGATCTGCACCTTGCGTTCGCTGCGCATGGACAGCGCCTCGGCCAGAAGCGTGCGATTGGGAATATCGTCCGAGAGCAGAATGAGCGCCGGGGCCGGCCGCTCGTCGTAGAACTGGCCGATGAAGGTTTCGAGGATTTCGCCGGGCGAAAGATCGGCGGTCTGACGCGGGAAGTAGGGTTTGTTGCCCCAGTTCTGACCGGCGCGGAAGAAGAAGACCTGGATGCAGACGTCGCCGCCCTCGCAATGGATGGCGAACAGATCGGCTTCCGCAAACGTCGACGGATTGACCCCTTGCGTCTGCTGGACATGGCTCATGGCGCGGATGCGGTCGCGCAGGCGCGCCGCGCGCTCGAAGTCGAGGGTCTCGGCGGCGCCTTCCATTTCCTTGGCCAGCTTTTCCTGAACGGCGCGGCTCTTGCCTTCGAGAAAGCGCATCGCTTCGCCGAGCAGTTCGCCATAGGCCGCCGCATCGATGCGCTCGACGCACGGCGCGCTGCAGCGCTTGATCTGGAACAACAGGCAAGGACGCGAGCGTGTCTCGAACACCGAATCCGAGCAGGAGCGCAGCAGGAAGGCCCGCTGCAGGGTGTTCAGGGTGCGGTTGACGGCGCCGGCACTGGCGAACGGGCCGAAATAGAGCCCCTTGGTGGTGTGGGCGCCGCGATGCTTCAAGAGCTGTGCAAAGGCGTGGTCCTGGCGCAGCAGGATGAAGGGGAACGATTTGTCGTCGCGGTAGGAAACGTTGTAGCGCGGCTTGAGCCGCTTGATGAGATTGGACTCGAGAAGAAGCGCCTCGGTCTCTGACGCCGTGGTGACGAACAGCATCTCGCAGGTTTCCGAGATCATCCGCGCGATGCGCTCGGTGTGCCCGCCCGATTTGGCGTAGTTCGAGACCCGCTTCTTGAGCGACTTGGCTTTGCCGACATAGAGGACCGTGCCGTCCGCGCCCAGCATGCGGTAGACGCCGGGAGCATCGGGCAGCGTTTTCAGATAGGCCTCGATACGGGCCACACCCTTCAGGGGCGCGTCGGGAGTCGGCGTGTCGCTCATTGCCGCCAGATATAAGCTGCCGGCGGCGCCGGTGTCACGCCGCTGCTGCGGCGGATCGGGAGACGGTTCGCACGGGCGGGAAGGTGATGGTGACGCTCGTGCCCCGGCCGGGCGCAGTCTCGATGGCGAGTGCCGCTTCGTGCAATTCGGCCAGGCGTTTGCAAATCGGAAGGCCGAGGCCGGCTCCGGCGGTGTTGTTGGTGAGTGCGTTGGCAATCCGGCCGAACGGTTCCAAGGCTATGGCGACCTGTTCGCGGTCCATGCCGATGCCGGTGTCGCTCACCTTGAGAACGATGCTGCCATCGCGGACTGCCGCCGTCACACTGACCTCGCCGCCCGACGGCGTGAACTTGATGGCGTTGTCGATCAGGTTGAGCAGCATTTGCCGGAGCTTGGCGGTGTCGGCCTTCAAGAGTGGCAGATCGCTGGCGATATAGGCCTGCAGTTCGAGCCCAGCCCGGCCGGCCGTCGCAGCCTTGAGGTCGATCAACGACCGGATGACCTCGCCGGCATCGATTTCGGTTTCCTTCAGTGACAGGGTTCCGGATTCACCTTGGCTGAGCAGCAGCAGTTCTTCCGTGAGAGTCAGCAGATCGCGGCCGCTGGTGAGGACATGCTCGGCGTATTCCTTGTAGCGGGTGTGGCCGAGCTTGCCGAAGATTTCGCCGTGCATGGCTTCCGAGAAGCCGAGTATGGCGTTCAGCGGCGTACGGAGTTCGTGGCTCAGTTGCGCCAGCGTCGACCATTTGTCGGTGCGGGCGGCATCGCGTTCGCCGTGCGCCTTGTCGAGCGAGGTCTTGAGAAGCTGGTTGTCGACGCTGAGTTCGGCCGTCGCCGCGATGAATCGGTTGGTGCGCCAGGCCGTCAGCGAGATGGCGGCATAGTAGATCACCATCATCGCACCGGCACCGGCGATATCGACATCGCGATGAAGGATCGAAACCGTGGTCAGGGGAATGGCGAAGCTCAGGCTGTAGCAAAGATAGGACGGGAAATAGACGGAGATCGTCGACACCGCACCGGCGACCATGCCGGCGGCGGTGACGGCCAGCACGATGTAGTCCATGGCGTCGCCCCAGACCGGCAAGCCGAGGCAGATCGCGCCCCATAACATCCCCGAAGCGAGCGCTCCGAGCGTGAACCGCCGGGCGGCGCACGGCGAGCATCGTGTTTCCGGCGATGTGCGATGGAAGCGCCATAGCAGCATGAGGCGCGCGGCACAGACGGCGCCGACCGCCGCCAGCCACCATGCGAGAACCCAATGCGGATAGAAGTCGGAGAGGAGCCACGCCACCACGCAGGAAATCACGAAGTTGGTGAGAATGGCCGCCGAGGTCCGGTAGAGCAGTTCCAGCTTTTCCGCCAGGATGCGCTCCGATCGCGTCTTTCCGTTCGCAGACGGACCGTGCATCGCGAGGCTCCAGCGGGTTTCGTTTTCAGGCTAGGCGTGCGCTTTTAAGACGAGGTGAACGTGCACCCCGGCGAAGCTGCCGGAACTTAACCATGCCGGATTGGAAACAGAGGCGCCAAAAGGCTTTACGCGAATGTACGTAATTACCGCAATCGCCGCTTGCGCTCGATCTCGACGCCGGCGCTTTCGGCGTTCTTGAGCGCTTCCAGCTTCTCCACCCGCACGCGCACCGTGCGCACGCGCGCATCCTCGAAGCAGATTTCGGCGACGCGTTCGGCCAGCGTTTCGGCCAGGGCGACGTGACCGCCGGCAACAAGCTTGCGCACCTTGCGGGTGATGTCGGCGTAATCGACAACCGACTCGAGACGGTCTTCCGTCACCGGTGCATCCTCCACCGCCATGTCGACGTTGAGGCGCACCTTCTGCGTCTTGCCGTGCTCATGGCTGTAGATGCCGATCTCGACATCGAGTTCGAGATTGCGAATGAACACATGCCGGATGCCGGCTTCGACATCGGCGATCCTGAGCGGATCGGTGGGAGAGGTCATGACTCTAGTTCCTCGCGCGACTTGACCGAAAACCGGCGGCCACTTTTCCGGTCGCGCTCACTCCTTCACCGCGACATCCGCCGTTTGCCAGACAAGGTGCTGGCCGCCGTCCACGGCGATCATCTGGCCGGTGACCGCGTTTGCGCCCAACAGATAGCGCACCGCATCGCAGACGTCCTGAGGCTCGGCGCCGCGGCCGAGGACGGTTGCTTCGCGCTGGCGGGCGAAATCGGTCTGGGACTGACGGGCGTTGATGATGGTCGGGCCGGGACCTACCGCATTGACGCGCACGCGCGGGGCGAGCGCCTGGGCCAGCGTGGTGGTCAGCCATTTCAGGCCGGCCTTGGAAAGGCTGTAGGAGAGGAACTGCGGCGTCGGCTTGAAGACGCGCTGGTCGATGATGTTAACGATGGCGCCTTCGCGGTCGCGGGGAATCTGCTTGGCGAACGCTTGCGACAGCACGAAGGGCGCGCGCAGATTGGTCTCGAGATGGTGGTCCCAGCTTTCACGCGTGACGCTGTACCAGGAATCGTCTTCGAACACCGAGGCCGAGTTGATGAGCCCGGTCAGCGGGCCCAGTTCGGCAACGGCGCGCGCGACCAGCGTTGCGGTTTCGCCTTCGCGCGAAAGATCGGCTTTCAGCAGCGCCACCTTCACGCCCGCGGTCATGGCATCGGCGCAGGTGGCGCGCGCTTCCTTTTCCGAGCTGTTGTAGTGCAGCGCGACGTCGAAGCCGTGGCGCGCCAGATCGAGCACGATGGTGCGGCCCAGCCGTTTGGCGCCGCCGGTGACAAGAATGGTTCCCGCAGTCATGGGACTAGATTAGGCCGTCCCGAGGGCCGCTTCCAGATGGGGTTCGGGCTCGCGGCGGTGGATGAACTTGATCTGGGATTCCAGTTCGCGAAGCTGCCGGAGCTGCGCCCGCCTGGTGCCGATGAAGCGGTAAAGGGCGGCCGGAACGCCCCGCGAGACGTTGATCCCCAGCTCCTTGGCGGCGGCGAAACGGATCAGCTCGGCGTGATAGGAGCGCCCGTTGGTCAGCCGCCGGGCAAGGGAGATCCGCGCCTTGGCCTTTTTGTGGTTGGGATGGATCAGGCTATCGATCGTCTGGGCTTCGTCTTTCAGCGCCCGTTCGGCGACTTTGGCGGCAAGGCGCAGGGTCTCGCTGGCGCGCGGACCGGCTTTGCGGGCCAGTTCCACCAAATCGCGGGCCGGCGTGCCTTCGATGTGAATGTCGATCGGCGTCAGGTTGGCGTCGTTGCCGAGGTGGATTTCCTCGCAGGCGAGCGCCACTTCGGTGCCGGCGGATTCGGCGTAGAACGGTACGAACGCGGCGGTGTTGCGCCGTCCGATCAAGGCTGCAGCGATGCGGTTGGCGGCGGTGGCGCTGCCGCCATGGGTGTGCAGGATGACGTCGACCGGATCGTCGGGATTGAGCTGCGCCAGCACGGTGAGAAGGTCGGTCGCGTCCTCGGCATCGAGGCCTTCATCGCCTTCATGAATCAGGGCCAGCACGGTCCGCCCTGGGCGCGGCCAGAGGGCTTGCAGTTCGCGCTGGGTATGGATCCAGTCGTTTTCGATGGAATTTCGGCGGGCGCTGGCTGCCGCCAGAAATCGTACCGCACCGTCACTGTAGAAACGCACGTCTCTCGTGGCCATGGTCATCCCTTGCAACATGGCGCGTACCGTCGATGGCAAGACAGGGAAAGAGAAGACCTAAGGTAATGTAAGCGAATGCTGAAAGCCCCAATTCCCAACGACACCAGTTTCCGGAACTCCGTCTCAGTATCAACCAAACGGGTTCCTTGTCTGGAATTCAGAATTGCAACGTTTCCAACCCGGTGCAATCTCGATGATCGCAACTAATAAGTAGTCGCAGTACTCGAATGGGTATTTGCACGTAAGTCTTGTCGGGCGCGACGGAAGCCGTCCCAACAATGTCACAAGACGTGCGTGGTTTAGTGGCTGAAGCCGACGATCTTCTTGGCTTCCGCGATGACCGGAGCGGCGATTGCCGCGGCCTTCTCTGCGCCGTCCTTCAGGATGCGGTCGAGTTCGACCGGATCGGTCAGGAGTTCGCGCATCCGCGTGGCGATCGGTGCGATCTTGGCGACCGCCAGATCCGCGAGCTCGTTCTTGAAGCCCGAGAACTGCTGGCCGGCAAAGCGGGCGACGACCTCCGCCTTTGACGTGTCGGAAAGAGCCGCAAAGATGTTGATCAGGTTGTCCGCTTCGGGGCGGCCTTCGAGACCTTTCTCGTCCTCCGGCAGCGGATTGGGATCGGTGCGGGCCTTGCGGATCTTCTGCGCCACCGCGTCGGCATCGTCGGTGAGATTGATGCGGCTCATGTCGCTGTCGTCCGACTTCGACATTTTCTTGGAACCGTCGCGCAGGCTCATGACGCGGGTGCCCGCACCCATGATCACCGGTTCGGTGAGCGGGAAGAAGTCCGGCACGTTGAAGTCGTTGTTGAACTTCTGGGCGACGTCGCGAGTCAGTTCGAGGTGCTGCTTCTGGTCTTCGCCGACCGGCACATGGGTCGCCTTGTAGACCAGGATGTCGGCCGCCATCAGCATCGGATAGGTGTAGAGCCCGACCGAGGCGCGTTCCTTGTGCTTGCCGGCCTTTTCCTTGAACTGGGTCATGCGGTCGGCCCAGCCGAGGCGGGCGACGCAATTGAAGATCCACGCCAGTTCCGCGTGTGCCGGCACCGCCGACTGCGCGAACAGGACGGACCGCGAGGGATCGACGCCGGCCGCGATATACGCTGCCGCGACTTCGCGCACCGCGGTGCGCAGCTCCTCGGGTTTGCCATAGCCCACGGCGGTGATGGCGTGCATGTCGACGACGCAATAGATGCACGGCATCTTGTCCTGCAGCTTCACCCAGTTCTTCAGCGCGCCCAGATAGTTGCCGAGGTGCAGCGTGTTGGTCGGCTGCATGCCGGAAAAGACGAGGGGCTGGTGGGTGCTGGACATGGTAAAAATTCCCGATTTCTTAGGCGCGGTTATGGCGCGAACGGGCCTGCGTTACAAGGCGCGCTGCGACACAGGCCTTTACTCGTTCAGCTTGCCTTCCACCGCGCGTAGCAGGATTTCCTCGATCGCCTTCAGCCGGTCCGGATGGATGATTTTGTGGCCGTAGCCGTCGCGCACATAGAACACGTCGACCACGCGCTCGCCATAGGTGGCGATCATCGCCGAGGAGATGCTGAGGCCGCTTTCGAACAAGGCCGTCGAGACGTCATAAAGGAAGCCGACGCGGTCGCGGCCGCGGACTTCCACCACGGTCGCCGCGTTGGACGCCTCGTTGTCGAAATTCACCCGGCTCGGCACGTTGAAGGCGCTGGCTCTGGTTTTCGCCGGGCGCTTGGCGAACAGGGCGCGCGGTACGGTTTCGCCGCGTACGATCTTCAGGATGGTCTGCTTCAGGCGTTCGACCCGCGTGGCATCGCCGAACGGTCCGCCGTCGGCGTCCTGCACCGAGAAAATATCGAGCGCGAAGCCGTCCGAGGTCGTGAACACCTTGGCGTCGACGATGGAGCCGCCTGCGGCCGCCATGGCACCGGTGACCTGCGCGAACAGGCCGGGATGGTCGGGCGTATAGACGGTGATCTCGGTCACCGCGCGGAAGGCATTCGAGACGGCATCGAGCGCCAAGAGTTCGCCCTTGGCGTCGGCTTCGGTCATCATCCGCGCATGGCGGACATGGGCCTCGGTGTCGATCGTCAGCCAATAGGTATCGTAATGACGGCTGATCTGGCGCTCGCGCTCTTCCTGCGGCATGTCGCCGAGTTGCTGCTCCAGCGCCGCTTTGGCGTCTTCGACGCGGGCCGAATGCGAGCGCGTCTGGTCGCCGCCCGAGATCAACGATTCCGCTTCATAGAAAAGCTCGCGCAGGAGTTGGCCCTTCCAGCCGTTCCACACGCCCGGCCCGACGGCGCGGATGTCGGCGACCGTCAGTACCAAGAGCATGCGCAGGTATTCCGGCGACTGCACCATCTCGACGAAATCGCGCACCGTCTTGGGATCGGCGATGTCGCGGCGCTGGGCGGTGTCGCTCATGACGAGATGATGCTCGACCAGCCAGCACACCGTGGCGGTGTCGTCTTCGGAGAGCCCCCATCTGAGGCAGCAATGACGGGCGATCTCGGCGCCGATCTTGGAATGATCGCCGGGCAGGCCCTTGGCGATGTCGTGCAGCAGCAAGGCGCAATAGAGCACCTGGCGCTTGGCGATGCGCTTCATGATGTCGTGGGCGATCGGATGATCGTCCTGCATGCCGCCGTGCTCGATCTTGGCGACGTTGCCGACGGCGCGGATGAGATGCTCGTCGACCGTATAGTGGTGATACATGTTGAATTGCATCAGCGCCACGATGCGTCCGAACTCCGGCACGAAGCGTCCGAGCACGCCGGATTCGTTCATCCGCTTCAGCGCTTTTTCCGGATCGTTCTTGGACGACAGGCATTCGAGAAACAGCTTGTTGGCCTCGGGATCGGCGCGCAGCTTGTCGTCGATGAGGTCGAGCGACCGGGTAATGGTCCGAAGCGCATCGGGATGGACCGGAATGCCCTTGGTGTCGGCCATGTGATAGATGCGCAGGAGATTGACCGGGTCCTTCTTGAAGATGTCGGGACGCGCATTGATGCGGCCGGATTCGACGAAGAAATCGTCGTCATTGGTCCTCAGCCGCATAAATCCCGGCATGATGCGCGCAAGCGAGTGGCGGGTCTTCTTGCGGTTCTGGACTTCGAGCGCCTTGCAGAAGATGCGCGTCAGTCCGCCGACATCCTTGGCGACCAGGAAGTAGGCGCGCATGAAGTTCTCGACCGCCTCGCGCGGGTTCTCGCTCGTATAGCCCATCGCGCTGGCGACGCCCGGCTGGGCATCGAACGACAGCCGTTCTTCGGCGCGGCCCATCAGATAGTGCAGCCGCACGCGCACGTCCCACAGGAAGGCTTCCGCCTTGCGGAAGGTCTCGAATTCGTCCTTGGTGAAGACGTTGTATTTGACGAGTTCGGCGGCGTCGTAGACGTGGTAGAGGTACTTGCCGATCCAGAACAGCGTCTGCAGATCGCGAAGCCCGCCTTTGCCTTCCTTGATGTTGGGTTCGACCAGGAAGCGGCTTTCGCCTTGCAGACGGTGGCGCTCCTCGCGTTCGGCGAGCTTGGCTTCGACGAATTCCTGACCCGAGCCGGTGGCGACTTCACTCCAGAATACCTTGCGCAACTGGTCGTAGAGCCCGAGATCGCCCCACAGATAGCGCGCCTCGAGAATGGCGGTGCAGATGGTGACGTCTTGCTTGGCCAGCCGCACGCACTCCGGCAGCGAGCGCGTGGCGTGGCCGACCTTCAGCCCGAGATCCCACAGCATGTAGAGAATGAATTCGATGACGCGCTCGTCCCACTCGGTCGGTTTGTTGGGGCGGATGAAGAGCAGATCGACATCGGAGCCGGGCGCCAGTTCGCCGCGGCCGTAACCGCCGGTGGCCACCACGGTGAGATGCTCGGATGCATTCTTCTTCGACCGGGGAAAGAACGCCTTGACGGCGAAGTCATACAGCACCTGGATGACGGCATCCTGGATCGCCGAAAGCTGCCGTGCCGCTTCCTGTCCGTGCAGCCGGCCGGTAACGACCTGGTCCTTGACCCGTGCGCGGGCGTTCTGGAATGCGCCTTTGATGACCAGCAGGGCCTCTTTGCGCAGCTCGTCTTTGGCGGCGATGCGCTGACCGAGCGCGAACAGGTCCTGGCGCAGTACCTCGCCGTCGAGCGGCACGATACGCGGCGTTTTCTTGGCTGCACTCACCGGCGGGTAATCCTTCGATCCGAAGGCCATCAAAAAGCGGGTTGCGCCCAAAGGCAAGGCGCTAAAGCGCTTCACCGAAAGGTGGATTCCGGCCTCGGGCAGGAACGTGCGGGAATGCCTACGGGCCGCCTAAAGTTTGGGCACGAACCCAGGCGAGATAATCCGGAGAGCCGCTTTCGATGGGCAAAACCAGAAAGCAGGGCACTTCATAGGGGTGGAGCTGCCGGGCCGCGGCGATGACCTGCTCCGCCAGGGCACGGCGGGTCTTGAACAAGGCCGCGATTTCCGTCGCCGTCTCGCGCTTGCCTTGCCAGGCGTAAACGGATGTGATCGGCGCCGACAGGTTGGCGCACGCCGCCAGTTTGGCGTCGACGAGATGCTCCGCAACCGTCAGGGCCGAAGCCTGATCGGGAAAGGTCGAATAGACGAAGACGTAATCGCTCATCCCGTGCACTATAGCGGTCTCGTTCGATGGAGAGAATGGCATGGCAAAGATCACCGGCCTGGGCGGAATATTCTTCAAGTCGCCCGATCCGAAAACGCTGGCGGCTTGGTATCGCGATGTTCTCGGTCTGGAGCTGGCCGAACACGGCGTCGCGATGCTGTCCTACGACGCGCCGGGACATCCGCCGTTTGTGGTGTGGACTCCGTTTGCCGCCGACACCAACTATTTCGCGCCGTCCAGCCGCGAACTGATGGTCAATTTCGCCGTCGACGATCTCGACGGCTTCGTTGCGATGCTGACGGAAAAAAGCATCGCGGTGCTCGGCCGCGAGGATTACGACTACGGCCGCTTCGCCTGGATCATGGATCCGGACGGCACCAAGATCGAGTTGTGGGAACCGAAGGAGTAGGCCCGCGCCTCAGGCGAGAACCTTATCGACCACCCGGCGCAATTGGTCGGCGGAGAACGGTTTCACGATCCAGCCCGTGGCGCCGGCTTTTTTGGCCTGCTGCATCACGCCGGGACTCGACTCCGTCGTGATGAACACGATCGGCACGCCGTTGTGATCGGCGCGCTGGCGGATGTTTTGGATGAAAGCGAGGCCGTCCATTTCCGGCATGTTGAGATCGGTCAGTATCAGATCGAATTTCGACCGTCCGGCAAGGGCGAGTCCTTGCACGCCGTTGGCGGCTTCTCTGACGACGTGACCTAGTCCCGTCAATGCCAGCCTGATCGCGTCCCGCACACTCGCAGAATCATCCAGCACAAGAATCGACGCCATCGCACGCCCCTTCGAAATTCGTCGGCGGGAAAATTCGCATATGGGGAGAGCGGCGCAACCGGCGGCCTGATACGACCTTTACGACAAGTTAGGAGAAACTATAACGATCCCGGAAACGAAACGGCGCGGAATTGCTCCCGCGCCGCTCGCCGAATTCTCAAGCCAGTAGAATTTTCCGCACCGCGCCTTCGGGATCGTCGATCATGCCGCAGTGGTTGTCGAACACCATGGTCTGGCAGCGGACCGGATCGCTCGGCGTCCAGGCCAGACCCGGCTGGCTGGGATTGCCGGTGCGGGCGAAATTGGCCCATGCCGTCGCCATTTTCTTGGCCAGTGCCTGCGCTTCCGGCGTATTGCCGGTCCCCTGTTCGCAGCGCTTGGTGTTGTCGAAGCAGAAGGCCAGTTCGGCCGTGTGCCAAGCCCCCATGAAGCCGTCGAGCATCGGCGACTGCCACGAGAACCAGTAGGTGTAGACCGGCGCGCCGCCTTGGTCGTGCTTCAGTTTGGCCATGCGCTGCACATTGTTGCGGATGGCTAGGCCGGCGACGCCATAGGACAGCGTGCGGATCTGCTTTTCGGGATGGGCTTTCTTCATGGCGGCGATGAGGGCATCGGCTTTGGCGGCGCCATAGCCTTGCGTGAGCTGCTCGCGCCATTGCGCTTCGGTCGGATTGTTGCGGTAGATGCCGGCTTCTTCGCTGACCGAGCCGATCAGCATCGGCACCCGCTTGGAAACCTCGGGCGCCACATCCTGGAAGGAGCGCACGTTGATGATCTTGCCGTCCAGTGTCGGGCTCCAGCCCACGCGCGGCGTGGTGGGCATCGGTCCCGGCACGAAAAATCCGCGCCACGGCGGATTCATCTTGGCGGCCACGGCATTGCCGGTGGCGAACAGCTTCGCCCATTCCACTTTCTGCAACGCCGCGATGTCGCCGACGCCGAGTTCCTTGAAGATCTGGCGGGCGTATTCCTTGGATTGTTCCGCGGTGGGAATGAGACCGCCGCCGCCCGATTGCACCGAGGCGCGATGGATGAGCCCCGCCGCCGACGGCATGCCGAGCAAGGTGGTCACCTTGGAGCCGCCGCCCGACTGGCCGTAGATCATGACGCGATCGGGATCGCCGCCAAAATTGGCGATATTCTCGTGTACCCAGCGCAACGCCGCGACGAGATCCGTCATGCCGACATTGGCCGAGCCTTCGTAAGCGGCGCCGCCGAGTTCGGAGACATCGAGGAAGCCGAGCGCATTGAGGCGGTGGTTGACCGAAACCTGGACGACGTCGTGGTGGCGCGCCATCTGGGCGCCTTCATGGCTGGGAAGTTCGTACGACGATCCGAACGAGAATCCGCCGCCATGGAAATAGACCATCACGGCGCGCTTGCCGGTGAGGCTCGGTGTCCAGATGTTGAGCTTGAGCATGTCCTCGCTCATCGGGCCGTCGTCCCAGTCCTGCAGGAACGATTGCTCGATGGATGTGAAGTCGTGCAGGTTTTGCGGGCAATTGTCCCCGTAAATCAGCGCCGGATATTCGTCGTCCCAGGGCTTGGGCGGCTTGGCCGGCAGCCAACGGTTTTCGCCGGCGGTTGTTGCGCCGTAGGGAATTCCTTTGAAGGTGAAAACCCCGCCGTCGACGAAGCCGCGTACCTTGCCGTACTGCGTTTTGGCGATCGCGCTGCGTGGCGTCGTACAGTTCCCCGGCGCCTGATGCGCGGCGGTCTTGATGCTGCCGACGGCGCCCGCTTCGTGCGGCAGGGCAATGCCGGCGCCCGCGACGGCCGAAAGCAACATCGCACTCCGGCGATTGATGCCATTCTCTTCTTTTGTGTTCCTGGTCATGGACAATCCCTCCTGGTTCTTGTCTGACAATAGGTCAGACCTTTATCAAAAGGTTGTCCAGCGCTGCTGCCGGTGCATTTGGTCGGTGGTGCGATTGTGACCGCCGGCGCACAAAAACGAAACGGCGTGGGATTGCTCCCACGCCGCTCGCTTGTTTGATGGTCACACCGCCTATCGCGAAACCGCTAGGGCGATGCTCCCGTCAAGTCCTTCAGCTCAGACGAGCTTGAGGTTGACCGCCTTGGGGCCGCGCTTGTCGGCTTCGACGTCGAAGCTGACCTTCTGGCCTTCATTGAGCCCGCGGAGACCCGCAGCCTGCACGGCGGTCATATGGACGAACACGTCCTTTCCGCCGCCTTCCGGCGCGATGAATCCGAAGCCCTTGGTGGTGTTGAAGAACTTGACTTGACCGATGGTCATGACGGCTTTCTCCTGAAAGCATTGGTAGTGTCTGCCCCGAACACCATGTTCGTTGCAGTCGTCAAAGTCGCGTCAGTGTTTTCAGGAAAAGCGTCGTAGTCGTCACTCCAGGCCAGTCCCCTCGCGGGCTACTACGTCCCGAAAGGAGAGGTTGGGCGCGCTTGAAACTTGTCTCTGTGGCTTGCGCGGCCTCGACGGCGGAATCCTTAGCTGACGCTCCGCATTTAGGCAAGACGGGGGCAAAACCGCCTACTTTAGCGGTATTCTAATCTGTGTCATGCCAGCCTTTACCGGCCCGGTTAGGCCGGAAAAGGCGCCGGGCTCGGTCCGGGATCAGTCCTCGGCGACCACTTGCATCGGCTCGGCCATCTGCTGCTTCAGCTTGCCTTGCCATAACAGGATGCGGTCGCGGTGGGCCTGGAACTCCTTGTCGTCGGCCGGGATCAGCTCGAGATAAGCCTTCATGTGATAGACCGCGTTCTCGTAATCGCCGGTCTGCGCATAGACCATCGCGGCGTTGTAATGGCCGTTGGGCCACAAGGGCTCCAATGCCAGACCGCTTTCGAACTGGTTCAGCGCGTCATCGAAATTTTTGGCGTTGACCGCATCGACGCCGAGCATGCCGTACTGGCGCACCTCGTCGGACAGCGCAGGTTTGTCCTTGGCATCGCGGAAAGCGTTGGCCTTGGCTTTGAACGCGTCCCAGCCGGCGGCGCGTTTGGCGGCTTCGCACGGCTTGGGCCAGGGGGCGCGCTGCGACTTGTATGCGAGCGATATATGCTCGGTGCGGTGCAAGGTCCCGTTCGGGTTGACCTCCGCGACAAGGGTTTCGCCGCTGATCTCGATCGTGTTGCCGCCGTTGGTGAGTTTGTAGTTGCGGTCGATCTTCGGTCGCCGCGCCGCAATTTCGGCCACCGCCACGGGGCCGACTACCGTGCCCTGAAACATCAGGGTCAGATCGTCCTGGCCGAGCACGCTGCGATAGTTCATTTCGGCGGCGCCGCCCCGGTAATAGCCGCGCGGCACCGCCTTGGCGCCGAAATCGTAGATGGTGGTGATGTAATAGCCTTCGCCTTGGCGGCGCAGGAGGAAGCCGGTCACCTGGTTCGGCCGCCCTTTGATGTTGCTCGAGGCATCGTCGATCCAGCGCCCCTCCAGGGTCAGCGGACAAGTATCTTGCGCCAATGCGGACGGGATGAGGGCGAAAGCGGCTGCTGCGGCGAGGAGAATGCGTTTCATGGAACCTCACTTGTGCTTCTTGGGAGCGCGAATGATCGTGCCGCAGGCGAGGCGGGCGCCGGCGCGGCCGTCGGGCTGGCTCAGATAGTCGTCGCTGGCGGCGTGGACGATGATCGAGACGCCGTTACGCCCGAAGATCGAGCGTTTGCCGTCGCCGAGCGAAATCGCGGTGGAATAGAGGCTGGCATGCAGGGTCCCGTCGGCGGCGGCAAACTGCAACGGCAGGTCGCCCGGTTTGGGGCCGCCTTTGGCGAAATAGCCGTGCGCGCGGCCGAGCTCGAAATCGAGTACCGGTCCGGCCGAGGCAAAGCCCGTCTTGGGATCGCACGTTCCACTGTCATGGATCAGGACGGCGTGCGGGCCGGGCTGCAGCCCGGTCACCCGGATCTCGATCAGGACGCCGTGGGGGGCCGCCTTGAAATGGGCCTCGCCGGCGGGACGTCCGTTGATGTCGATTATCCGGGCGGAAGCTGTCGGTCCCGCCGCAGCCGCCATGCTCAACGCCGTCGCTACGCCGATACCGAGGAGTGCGCGCATGACCGCCCCCGATCCGCCATTCCACTTTCCATTGTGGCCCTGCTCGGGCCGGTGCGGACGCGGACAGAAGGTCGCGTCCCGGTCCGTCCGGGCGGATTCGGGGCGCTGACGGATCGCGACGTTGTGGTACACTTGTCGGTGTGCCCGGAAGGCCGTCCGCTGGCAATGAGACGGCTCGTGTTCGAACCAAGGGGGTAACGATGAAGAAGGTGTTGTGGGCTTGCGCTGCCGCCGCCGTCCTGGCCGCTGCGGCGCCCGCCGAGGAATTGCCCAGGCTCTCCGATTTCCTGTCGAGCTGCTATCGTGATAACGGCGCCTGCCAGCAGAAGATCAAGAATTATATCGAGGCGTCCAAAACCCAGCACATTATCTGCCTGCCGGAAGACGTCTCGGTGCGCGAAGCGGCCAGCGCGACGCTGAGCTGGCTGCGCAAGGAAGAGAATTACCCGGCCTCGCTCAAGGAGCAGCCGTTCGACGACGGGCTGTTCGAAGCCTCCACCAAGCTTTATCCCTGCAAGACCGAGGAACCGCCGCCGCCTCCGGTGCCGCCGCCGGCCGATGCGCCGTCGGGGTCGCCGTCCTAGCCGACTCTGTCGCAGGCGGGACAGAACGTCCTAAGTGGTTCTGATCCCCCTGTTTTCCACAGACTGTTGACCTCACGGTTCGGACGAACGCGGTTCGAATCGTGTTTAAGTCCGCTCGCATCAGAGCCGGGACCCGTTCATGACATCGCGTTTGGAAGTCATCGTCGGGCCGATGTTCTCGGGCAAGACCGAGCGGCTGATCGCCAAGCTTCATCGTGCCCAGTACGCCAAGAAGCGGGTGCGCATCCTGAAGCCGGCCCACGACACCCGGACCCAGGGCTACATCGCATCCCGCGCGGTGATGCCCGACGGGACCACCCAGATCACCGACCAGCTCTCCGCCGTGATGGTCCACGACGAGGAAAGCTTCTGGAAGATCGTGAACCTCAACAAGTTCGACGTGCTGGCGATCGACGAGGCGCAGTTCTTCCCGCTCGACACCCCGATGCGGGATTCGCTCGGCTGGTTCGGCCGCGCCATCCGCAGATTGCTGCGCGAGCGCCGCAACACCGATCTTCGCATCATCGTTGCCGGCCTCGATATGGATTTCGCCGAGGAGCCGTTCGGGCCGATCCCTGGTCTTCTGGCTATTGCCGACAATGTCGAGAAGCTGACCGGCGTATGCATGATCTGCGGCTCGGATGCCGGCTACATCTCCTACCGCATGATCTCCGACGACAAACAGCTCGTGGTCGGCGATATCGGCGAGTACCAGGTACGCTGCCGCAGCTGTTACGAGCCGCCGCGCAAGAAACCCTGAGCCCTCGCATTGTCACAAGCTTTGCCATCGGGGTGCCGTCATCCCGCCGGAATCCGCACGTTTTCCCTGTGATTGATCCGGCTGCCCTCAGCGGGCGGCGGCAACACGGGAGACGAGCAGATGCTGAATGCCCAACCGAACACAGTCGCTATTCTGAAAAAGCTTGTGCTGGCGAGCGCCGTGGTGAGCCTGACGACGTTCGCGGCGGGGTGCGCCAGCCGTTACGACGATGACGGCTATAGTTATACGGACAACGGCTATCGCCACCGCGACTATAACGGCAGCACCCGCTGGCACGACCGGCATGACAGCGACAGCAAGCGGGTCCGCGTCTGCGACGAGGACGGTGACGACTGCCACTGGGAATACCGCGAACGCTAAGCCTATTCGAACCGGGGCGCGCGTCTCTATTTGGCGTTGAATCGCAGCGTCGGGCGGGCCCCGTCCCCTGGCGCTTGGCTGGAGGCGAAGCTGAAATTCAACGCCCCCTGGCCGTAGAGCGCGATGCCTTTCGAGGTTCCGTCGATCAGCCGCTGCATGACGGCGGGATTGATCTCGATGACGGTTTTGCCGTTGCGCTGAAGCGCCGGCTGCACATCGAAGAAGAGCTGTCCGTTGAGGACGTCCAATACCGGTCGGCCGGCGAAGAAGCTGTCCCAGGTGACGCTGTCGCGCCGGATATCGGGCGCCGTGTTCTTGATCTCGACGGCGCGCAGATAGCCGAATTCTTCCAGATTGGTGGGAGCCCAGGCGGCGGTGGTGGTGGTCAGTTCCAGCGTGCCCCAGCCGTCGGCTTTCTTGCCGCGGAATGTGGAAAAATCGAATTTGAGAAGGGTGATCTGGCTGCCGCTGATGGCATTGACATGCACGCCCAGAGTGCCTTCGTCGGGATTGAGTTCGGTCCAATCCTTCAGGTTCGCCCAGGGATAGGCGGAATCGATGATGGCGTCCTCGGCGACCGTGAGCGTGTTGTCGAAATGCGCCGGCAGGGCGGGGCGGTAAGGCAGCGGATTGCCGAGATCGTTGGGCGTCTCGACCACGCTGGCTTTCACATACGCGATCTCGGCGGTGTAGAGAGCGCGGCCCATGTCGGTCATGCCGAGGGTGATGAAAACGTCGTCGCCCGGCTTCACGTCGAGCCCGGTATTGGTCCAGGCGATGGTGTGCCAATCGGTGTCGCCGATATCGAACTCGCGCAGGTTGGCGTGAAAATCGGTGGTGCGGTTGGTGTTGATCTGGAAGTGCACCCGCCGTGGCGCGTCCGACAATCGCAGTTTCATTTCCATCCGCAAGGCGTGCCCCGGCCGGGTGAGGGCCGCCATGTCGATGTCCTTGGTGACGGCGCGCTTGATCAGGGCCCAATAGATGTTGCGCCGGTCTTTGCGCGCATCCACGGTCATGAAGCCGTGACGGTTCTTCTGGGTGAAGCTGACGGTCGCCTCGCCCGAGCCGGTGAGCGTGCCCCAGCCGGTCTTGAACGACGGATCGACGGCAAGCGTTTTACCCTGAAAATCCTCGACGAACGCGGCCCCGGCGGAATGGCAAACGAGCACCGCCGCCAGGGCGGCGAATAGAAGCTTCATGGCTGTTCCCTCTCCCAGCGATCGTGCCGGCGATTTTTGTTAACGCAACCGTAAGCGAGCCGCGGCCTGACGGCAATGCGGGGAGAGGAAACCGAGTTCCGGATGCCTTCAGCTTGCGACAAGCATGAGATCGTCTTCGCTGATCAGTCTCGCCGGTCCGTGGCCGGCGTACATTTCGATATCGACGTCGGCGACTTCCGGGATGGATATGCCGCAGATGGCGTTCAGTTGGCCGTCGTCGTCGGCCATCGGAATCAAGAGCCGTTCGATGAAGATGGACTTTTTTTCCGGCCAGGCGTAACGCGCGCGCATGAACGAGGGATTATGCGTTTCCACCACACGATCGTAGGTTCGGCGCAATGCCATGCCCAACTCGGGATCGGGAAATTCGCTCAGCCGCACGCCCTTGAACTCGTAACCGAACAAAACCGCCATCCGCTTTCCTGAGAAGCTGCAATAGTAATCGTTGCCGTTGTCGATGACGTCGAGCAGATAGATGTAGTCGCAGATCGCCCAGACGCGATGCGGATCGAACGCGCTGTAGCGCGGCAGATCGCTGTCTCCGGCCAGTTCCATGGCGTAGTGCGCCAAGCCGGCAATCTCCGGACGGATATTGCGTGCGAACAGATTTCCGAAGTTCATCGCGGAACTCCTGCATCCGACACTTCGCACCCCATACAATTATCGCAGGGAGCACCTACCCCGTACAACATTTTGGCGAAGCGGCGTTGGACGGCTGTTTCGAAAGTCGTTCGAATTCTATCGAACCGCCGCGGGATTGCTGACTTTTCGCGCGTGGAGTTTCGTAACAGGCTAAAGTACGTAGCCCGCCACGATGCCGGCGAAGTACTGATTGGGGTCGCTGGTCACCGGGCTGTCGGCGGCCGGGCCCATCATACGGGCGTAATATCCGCGAATGCCGACGCTGAAATGGCGCGACAGGAACTGGTCGACGGAGAGAGCGACGCCGGCCCGGTTGAAACCGTCGCCGGGGGTGAAGACCGGCAGACCGCTGGCCGCGGAATCGGCGGGCGATACCCCGAAATACTTGCGCATGTAAGGCCGCGAAACCCACGAAAGATCGCCCGTCAGCGAGACGATGAAGCCGGGGTTCACGTATTCGATCGGCCGGCGGATCGTGGCGCGGGTGACGATGGTCCAGCCGCCTTTCTCGCCGTAGACCGCATTGTCGGCGGCAACCGTGACGGTCTCGCCCGAGCGCGGATCTTCTGCGACATGCTCCCATTCGATGAAGCCGCCGGCGGTCTCGGTATCGTCGAGGTGTTTGAAATAACGCACCGGCGAATTGACGTTGCCGCGCCCGCGCCGGAAACCGATCAGCGGTCCGGCATGCCATTGTTCGCTGTCGATCAGATTGAAGCGCAGCGATCCGCCTTCGAAACGGGCGTAGTAGTTTTTGTAGTTCAGCCGGCCCTCGATGTAGGGCAGCAGAACGTACGAACTCGAGCCTTCGTATTCCGGCAGGAGACTGAGCCCGAGCGAGCCGTAGCCGGCCCAGTTGGATTGGCCTTCCGCCGGGACCTCGGAGGCCACCGCGGTATTGCCGGTATTTGCCGTGTTGTTGTTTTGCGCCCACGCCGGCCCCGCCAAGACGGTTGCCGCCACGGCCACCGCCGCCCGCCACACTCGCATCGATGATTCCTCTGTCACATCAGAGGGAACAACGAGGGGCAGCACGGCCGGTTCCGCGCCGACGGTGCGTTAGCGCGCGCGGGGCTTGCTGGCTTTACGGGTCTTGGGTGCCGGTGCCGGAGCGTTGGCGGCGGCGATGCGATCGGCTTCTTCCTTGGCCAGGCGCAGGGCGCGCAACTTGGCGGTCTTGGCCGCATCGGCGGCCTGCTGGCGCTCGATTTCCTTGCGCACTTCCGTATCGCGGCGCTCGGAAGCAGCGAAATGATCCATGGCGTTGCGGCGTGCCGTTTCGCGTTTGGCGGCGGACGGCGCAACGGTCTTGGTATTGTCGTCGGACATAATCAGCCTTTCAGGCCCCCTTACAGGATACAAAAACGCTGGCGGCAGAGAATCCTCCGCCGCCAGCGATGTTTCAGACCGCCTTAAGATTGGCAGCCTTGGCGCCGCGCGCATCCGGCTGGATGTCGAACGACACTTTCTGGCCTTCCGCGAGGCTACGCATGCCGGCCGCTTCGACAGCGGTCATGTGGACGAATACGTCCTTGCCGCCGCCTTCCGGAGCGATAAAACCGAAGCCTTTGGCGGTATTGAAGAATTTCACAGTTCCGATGACCATTTGTTTTCCCTTTGACATCGAAGTTCCGCACCGCGCGACAGGCGCGGCCGGGCGTGGAAAACGAGAGCATCAGCTTTGTAGAGAAGGGTTCGTTCGGTCGTCGCGCGCAGTGGCGGTCGGTATCCGTTGGAGCGCTTCGCCTGACGACGACGTAACAACCACGTGCGACAGACTGTATAGGATGTCGAGCCAATAGACAAATCCCGCCGCGAACCGCCTTTTCTCCCGCTTACAGCGGCCGCAGGAGGCCGTCCGGGCGCGCTTTCGGCAACATAATTGTTATGCGGGTTTTGGAAGCAGGAGGGGGTGTTCCCCCCGCGGGCAAATGGGAAAAGCCGAATTCAATTCCCGAAAAACGGACCTAACCTCTTGTTCGCGTGCACCAATCGCCTTGCAAAACCGGACGTGGCACGGCGACCGGCGCAGGTCTGCTACCGCTTCCAAGCGGCCGCGTGCGCCTCCACCAGATATGGGGCGCTGCGGGGCGCTTTCAAGCCCGTTTGGCGCGCGCTTCGATGGCGGCCAGTTCGTTGGGGCCGGGGCGGAGGAATTTGCGATAGACGGTCCAGTCCGCATCGCGCCCCGAGGCGGTGTGATAGTAATAGCCATAGCTGCGAAGCTGCTCGAAGGCGCGCTCGAAGCGGTGGCGCAGAATCGTGAACACCGACGCGTAGCAGACGAACACGCGCGCCATCGCCGTGGTCGAGCGCCCGACATAAACGGCCTCGTAGCGCGCGGCCAGGAGTTCGACGTGCGCCTCGATGGCGTCGAGCAGATCGGCTTCCTCTTCGGGGCTGAGATCGCAAGGTTCTTCCGGATCGCGACCGACGCGCAGGTACACAATCATCGGCCGCTCGGCCTGCGGCGCTTCGACATCGAGATCGACCGCATTGACGGCGGCCTCGCCGTCCACCTCACAGAAGTAACCGACCCAGCCCATGCCGCCCCCGCTTGCGAGGGAGCATAGCGGATTCGGGGGTGACGGCGAATGGGTGCTTACTCTCTCTCTTTCTCGGTATGGCTGGCCTCGCGCTGATTACGTGGCTGGCGGCCTCCGCTGGTGCGTCGATTGCGGTAGAGCCGTTTTCCGGATTGCCGCGTACATGATGTCGGTACTCGTGCAATTCTCCACTTCGCAGACACGGTGCATTCAAATTCCACTGATTACGTGACCTACTCTGTACGTATCTAGAGGCTGTGGGCCCAGGTAAGTTGCCGAATATGCAATTCTTTCAATTGGGTGGTCCGGCACTAAACGCAATACCTTGCAACATAGAGCAATGTTCGCTATTTGTTCTTGTTAGGTCGAACTCCAGGTGACGAGATGAAAGGACTTTATCGCTTCGCGTTCCTCGTTTCTTCGTTCGGTCCGCTGTTTCTCATTTTGGAGGTCAAGACTCTGCTAGATGCGAGTTCACCTCTTATTGCGAGATGGGGTATGGCATTGGCCTTTGTTGCAAGCCTTCTATTTACCCGTCTCATTCTCGCGGGCATTACCCGTTCTGCCCCGCAGACACACGATGTGGTGGAGCTTAAGGCGAAAGATACTGACATATTCCCGTATCTGATGACTTACATACCATCCTTAATTTTTCGCGATCTGTACAAGCCAGAGGTGGGCGTTCCTCTTGCCCTGCTCTACCTAACAGTATTCGTCTTGTATTTTCGCATAGATAGCCCCTACGTGAATCCATACTTGGCTCTACTAGGATTCCGAGTCCATGAGGGGCGAATGAAGGAGAGCCGCTCCCAGTTTATTTTGATTTCACACGGTCGCGCTCTGGATGGAGTCGAAACATTGCAGCTACACGAGGTCGCGGGTGGGCAGACTACTGTTTACTACTACGAGTATACTAACCGCGTGGAATCAGAGCCGGCGAGGTAATTGTCGCCAATGCCGCCTAAAATAATTAGCGCCAAAAGTGCAATTGAATCTCTGCACTCTAGCTTGGAATCGGGAAGTCTTTCGCAAGCGTCATCGACTGTCTTCATGCTTTCGAAGGCAGGCAAAGAGCCTCATGAAAAATGGAAACGAGTTCGCTGGGCTAGGGATCTTGAGCGCGATTATCGAAAACTATTGGCAGGTAGTTTGCTCGAGACAACTCGAACAGAAATGGTGCGTCCGTATTCGTTTGAAGGAATGGTTGAAGGTGGGTTAGGGTACTGGTCGCTCGACAAATTGCAGGCTGAAAAACCCTGGCCGTACTATCCTCCCGAATTGGACTGGCGGCATGTATTTGATGGGTCCGAACCACATTTTTCAAAAATCGAACTGCTGGTTTCGGTAGTTAAGTTTGCTACCGGAAGGGAATTGATCTGTTACCGTCGACAGTCGTCAAATGCGTTAGCAAAGCGGCCAAGTCGTCTGACGGCCGTTCTGGACCCAACGGAACACATTTTCAGAAAGCCTTCTGGCTCAATCTTTCAATTGGACTATAGAACAGATTTCTTCCTCTGGGACGGACATATATTCATTCTGCGGCAGAGTGTTTTTGAATCGCTAACGCACATTATTGAAGCTACTGAAGCTAAAGCCACGGCGGCACTGGGTAACATCGCGAGCAGCGCATCGGTGTCTATCGATAGGTTCGATGAATTTCGAAAAGCTGTATTGGCCCGTGGTAGATCGCGAAAGAGATTGGCGAGCGCGGAGCAGAACGGAATCCTTTCTGAAATAAACGCAGATCAAATTGAGGCTTGCATAGCTGAAGTAGGGCTTTCTATTAGGCGGCATCGAGAGGGAGAAAAGCTCGTGTTGTCTCCCAATTTGGAGTCCGGATCCGAACTTGATGATTTGGTAAAGGTATTAGTTGACTACTTTACGAGGGGGCTTTCTTCTAAAGCTATATACGCCACAGATGTAAAACACCGATTGCGTTGAAGTGCATGCGTTCTCTGTCACATCACCGCAATTGCGAGTGATCCTGAGTGCGCGAGTATGGAGCGGAATTGAATCCCCTAGACCTATCACTAGCTTGATTTCGCCCAGATATTCATCGTTTTTAGCGTTTCTCACTGCAACGGCGCTCTGCGATGTACCCATCAGAACTGCCGCGAAGGCGGCTGCGCAACACGCATCTTCTTTGACTTGGTCGTGGACAAGCCTGATGACGGCAGTTTGCGTTTGGCTTTGATCTTCTTTGCGGCGCGCGCGAATTCTTCGCCGAGGGCGTTGTAGACGGCACGGACTTTGATGTCTCTGAGCTTCTCGCGCTTCCAGTCGTCGACCAACAGCGTCGATTTTGGTTTGAGACGCATCGCAAGTCCCCCCTTCGTCTCGGCGCTGACGCGCCGATCGCGGGCCTACGCTGTCGCTACCCGCTCCCCCGTGAACGACGGGGGCAGAAAACGGAGCGGCAATGTACACCAAAAAGGCCTTACTTGCTCCTGCTGCCAAACGTCTTCGGCACGTTCGGCCGCGACTGGCGTTTGAGGCGTGAGCGCGAGCCTTTGGTGCCGGGTTTGTCCGGTTTCTTCGGCGCCGTCTCCCGCACGCCGTCGCGGACGGCGTTGAGAAATGCCTGATCGACGGCGTCTTCCACCGCGCTCTGGCGCGCGAAGGGATCGTCGGCGACCGCCAGTTCCACCGTGGTCAGGCGCTTGATTTCGTCGCGCAGCCGCGCGGCTTCTTCGAATTCGAGATCGGCGGCGGCTTCCTTCATCTTCTTTTCGAGATCGGCGATGTGGGCCTTGATGTTGTGGCCGATGAATTCCTTGCCGTCCTCAGCGAAGCCCAGTTCGCCCTGACCGACCACCACGTGATCGCGCTCGTACATCGAGCCCATGATGTCGGCGATGTTCTTCTTGATCGATTGCGGCGTGATGTTGTGGGCGGCGTTGTAGGCCTTTTGCTTCTCGCGGCGGCGCGTGGTCTCGGCCATCGCCCGTTCCATCGAGCCGGTGATGTGGTCGGCATAGAGAATGACGTTCGCATCGACGTTGCGCGCGGCGCGGCCGATGGTCTGGATCAGCGAGGTTTCGCTGCGCAGGAACCCTTCCTTATCGGCGTCGAGGATCGCCACCAGCGCGCATTCGGGAATGTCGAGGCCTTCGCGCAAGAGGTTGATGCCGATCAAGACGTCGAAGGCGCCGAGCCTGAGATCGCGGATGATCTCGATGCGCTCGATGGTATCGACGTCCGAATGCATGTAGCGCACCCGGATGCCTTGCTCGTGCATATACTCCGTCAGGTCTTCCGCCATTTTCTTGGTCAGGGTCGTGACCAAGGCGCGATAGCCGCGCTTGGCGATCAGGCGGCATTCGGCGATCAGGTCGTCGACCTGGCTTTCGACCGGGCGGATTTCCACCGGCGGATCGATCAGGCCGGTGGGGCGGATGACCTGCTCGGTGAAGACGCCGCCGGTGCGTTCCATTTCCCAATCGCCGGGCGTCGCCGAGACGTAGACGGTTTGCGGCCGCATCGCGTCCCATTCCTCGAACTTCAGCGGCCGGTTGTCGATGCAACTCGGCAGGCGGAAGCCGTATTCGGAAAGCGTCGATTTGCGCCGGTAGTCGCCTTTATACATGGCGCCGATCTGCGGCACCGTCACGTGGCTTTCGTCGGCGAACACCAGCGCGTCGTCGGGCAGGTATTCGAACAGGGTCGGCGGCGGCTCGCCGGGTTTGCGGCCCGTCAGCCAGCGCGAATAGTTCTCGATGCCGGCGCACGAGCCGGTCGCTTCGATCATCTCCATGTCGAAATTGGTGCGCTGCTCCAGCCGCTGCGCTTCCAGCAGCTTGCCTTCCTTGCGGAACTGCTCCAGCCGCACGATCAGCTCCGCCTTGATGCCTTTGATCGCCTGGGCCAGCGTCGGACGCGGCGTCACATAGTGCGAATTGGCGTAGACTTTGATCGAGTCGAGCGTGCCGGCGCTGCGCCCGGTCAACGGATCGAATTCGGAAATCTGATCGACTTCGTCGCCGAACAGTTCGACGCGCCAGGCGCGGTCTTCGTAGTGCGCCGGGAAGATGTCGATGACATCGCCGCGCACGCGGAAGGCGCCGCGGACGAAATTGTCGTCATTGCGCCGGTATTGCAGGGCGGAAAGTTCGCGCATCAGGTCGGTGCGGTCGATGCGGCCGCCTTTCTTCAGCGTCAGCGCCGTGCCCGAATAAGTCTCCACTGCGCCGATGCCGTAGATGCACGACACGCTGGCGACGATGATGACGTCGTCGCGTTCGAGGATCGCACGCGTCGCCGAGTGGCGCATGCGGTCGATCTCTTCGTTGATCGAGGAATCCTTCTCGATATAGGTGTCGGTGCGCGGAATGTAGGCTTCCGGCTGGTAGTAGTCGTAATAGGAGACGAAGTACTCGACCGCGTTGTGCGGGAAGAAGCCTTTCATCTCGGCGTAAAGCTGCGCCGCCAGCGTCTTGTTGGGCGCCAGGATCAAGGCCGGCCGCTGCACCGTCTCGATCACCTTGGCCATGGTGAAGGTCTTGCCCGAGCCGGTAACGCCCAAAAGGACCTGATCGCGCTCGTTGGCATTGGCGCCGCGCACGAGATCGGCGATCGCGGTCGGCTGGTCGCCCGCCGGTTCGTATTCCGACACCAGGACGAAGCGCTTGCCGCCTTCGGATTTCTCCGGCCGCGAGGGGCGATGCGGGACGAATCCCGCAATCTCCGCCCCGGTCATCTCGCCGAAGCCGCGCAATTCCCCCGGCCCGCGGGGCACCATGCCGTTGTTATGCATGGGGAGGAATATAGGGGCTCGTTCCCGCTTTGTGCAGTCCCCAGATGCAGGGCAGGGTTGCCGGCGGTCACACGCGAGGTGCACCGCGTCCGGCGCACCTCGCGGGGAAGGCTATTTCTTGCAGAACGCCTTGGGATAGGCGGCGACGCCGTTCGGCTTCACCGTCACATGGATCGGCGCGGTGGCGCCTTTCAGCGGCGAGAACTGCAGCACGGCATCGCCGGCCTTGTCGGCGCAGGCGTTGATTTTCGCGGTGAATCCGGCCGGAACTTCGCCGCTCTGAACCGTGCGCACGAAGCTGGCGGTGCCGATCGCGACGGCGCAGGTCTTGTCGGCCACATTGGCGGCGGCCGGTCCGGCGCACTCGTTCTTGAGCGTCAGCCACAGGCCGGGCGGATCGCTGACGGCCGGGGCGTCGGCAGCGAAGGCGGGCGCGATCAGAACGGCGGCGGCAAACGCAACGGGTCTGGCAAGCGATGTCATGGGTCTCTCCCGTGTTGAAGGTTGAGGAATACGAACCAGACAGGGGCGCGGGTTTAGGGGCGGGGTAAGGCCAAGTCAAGCAGTCGCGCGGGCTATTACTTGCAGTGTTTTCGATACGTCTGTCGTGTGCAGTCGAGTTGGCGCGATATTGCAATAAATCCGAATAATCGCACCCGATGTATACAACCTCGTCTTGGCGTCCAGGTTGTCCCGCCGCCTTACGCCGATTTCACAAGGGCGTGAATTGACGGCCGCGCCGGATGGTGCCAAAAATTTAGCACCAAAAATTTGGCACCCGGAGAGCAGTGTGACGGCCAGACCCGACAAGACTGACGGTTTTTCGCGACGCGAACGCGAGATCATGGATGCGCTCTACAAGCTCGGCAAAGCGACGGCGCAGCAGATTGCCGATGCGCTTCCCGATCCGCCGTCGAACACGGCGGTGCGCACGCTGCTCACCATTCTCGAGAAGAAAGGCCATGTCCGCCACAGCCTCGACGGCGTGCGCTACGTCTACGAGCCCAAGGTGGCGCGCGAGAAGATGGCGCAAAAGGCGGTCAAATCGGTGCTCGCCACCTTCTTCGACAATTCGGTCGAAGGCGTGGTGGCGGCGCTGCTCAATCAGGACGATCTGAAACTGTCGCAAGGCGAACTCGACCGCCTGGCGGTGCTGATCGAAAAGGCCAAGGAGGAGGGACGATGAGCATTCTCAACGCGCTTCTGTTTGCGCTCGTCGCGTTTGCCGGATCGTTCGTCGTGCTCGGTGCCGCCTGGGTGGCGGGCCGCGGCCGAGCCGCCGCCGTGCGCCATCTGATCTGGACCGGCGCGTTTGCGGTGCTGCTGGCCTTGCCGCTGGCGGCGCTGCTGCTGCCGTCGCAGATGACCTTCCTGTTGCCCGCCGCGCCGGTAGCGGCCGACGGTCCGGTGGTCGCGACGGCGCCGGCCGCGACGGGCATCGATGCCGCCGATGTGGTGCTGGCCCTCGTCGCGCTGTGGTTTGCCGGCGTGCTGTTCCATCTCGGCCGTCTCGTCGTCGGCGGCATCGGTCTCATCCGTCTTCACCGCCGCTCCGTCGCGCATATTCCGCACGGCATTGGCGAAGCGCCGTTCCGCGGCCTGTCGTGGCAGCTGCGCCTCCGCACTTCGCCGTCGTCGGAAGCGGGGCCGCTCACCTGGGGCGTGTTGCGGCCGGTGGTGCTGCTGCCCAAAGCCTCGGTGACGTGGCCGCGCGAACGCCTGACCAGCGTTCTGTTGCACGAAGCCGCGCATGTCCGCCGCAAGGATTGCCTTTGCCGTCTGATCGCGATGGCCGCCTCGGCGCTCTACTGGCCCAATCCCTTGGTGTGGCTCGCCGCCCGCGCCATGCGCGCCGATGCCGAACGCGCCGCCGACGATGCCGTGCTGACGGCCGGAGTCAAACCCACCCGCTATGCCGAACATCTGGTCGGCCTGGCGCGCGAATTTTCCGGCGTCTCGTTTGCCATGAGCCTGTCGATGGCCGAACGCCGGATGCTGAACACCCGCGTCGAAGCCATTCTCGATCCCGCCCAACCCCGCTCCGGAGTGACCAAAATGGATGTGTTGAAACTCGGCGTCGCCGCTGTGGCCCTGACCGCCGGTCTGGCCCTGGTGCGTCCTTCGCTCGCCGAAGAGCCGGCCCCTGCACAAAAGCCTGCCGCCGCCGCGCCGCATCAAACGCCGCCGACCCACAAGACCATCAAACACACCGGACACATCGTCCATCGCGGCGTGGTGGTTGCCGATGTCGACGATGTGCAGGATCCGCCGGACCCGCCCGAGCCGCCGGATGTGAATGTTCCGCCAGAGCCTCCGGCTCCGCCCGCGCCGCATATGTCGGCCGTACCCCCGGTTCCGCCAGTCCCGCCGGTGCACGCTCTTAGCGCCGCCCAACGCGCCGCGGGCCAGGCCCAGGCTCATGCCGAAGCGCGCCGCGCCATCGCCGAAGCCCGCCGTGCGCTCGCCGAGGTCGACATCCATCAAACCGTGCAGCAGGCGATGAAACAGGCCGAACAGTCGATGCGCGAAGCCAAGATCGGCGAAGCCGAAGCCAGGAAGGCGCTCGCCCGCATGGACATCGACCGTGTCGTCGGCGAAGCGATGAGAAAAGCCGAGATCGCCATGCAGAAGGCCGAAGCGGCGCAAGCCCGCGCCGAACGCAAGCGGCTCATCATCGAACACCGCGTCACCAAAGACGGCGACACCGTCATCGAAGATTCGTCGCGAACCGACGAAGAGTAAGACTGCGATAGAGAAATTGGCGGCCCCGCATTCCCTGCGAGGCCGCTTTTCTTTTGTCCGCCGTCGAAGCTTCCGCTCACGGCGCGCCGGCGCGGCGCGTCGCCGCCAGTTCGGTTCTCAGTTCCGCCGTTTCCGGACGCTCGCCGAGGTCGGACAGGATGTGGCCGACATGGGTGCGCTTGCCGTAGAAATCGTCGTTCCAGTCAGTCTTGGGATCGACGATCGAGCCTTCCAGCGTCAAGCCGCCATATGCGCCTTGGGTTGCCGACCAAATGATGATGTCGCCCGACAAATTGGGCGCGGTGGCGCCTTGCGCATTGGCACCGACTGTGACGACGGTGAGACCGGCACCGGCGCCGACCTTGAACTTGTTGCGTTCGATGCCTTCGAGTGCCCGCTGGCTCATGATGAACATCACCACTTCCGCCTTTTCGAGCCCGATCTGCAGGCCGAACGACCCCGAGGCGAGGGTGTAGAAGGCCGGATTGCTCCAGCGCTCGCCTTCACGGCGCAACAGCACGCCGTTGCCGCCTTCGGCGCCGAACATGAAACCGCCTTTGACCAGGCCAGGCACGATCAGAACGGCGCGGGCGCGGTGCAGAAGATCGGCGGACGGACCGAAACTCTGGTCCTCACGCATATGGCGCACGGTGGCGGCGGCGTTGGCGATAAGCGCGGTCTGATCGCTCGCCAGAGCCGCCCCGAACGAAAGGGCGAGAGCGAGGGTCGCAGCAGCGGCGAAACGTTTCATGGAATCTCCCGGATTTCTGTCGCGGGCAAAACGTACAGTCCCGAGACTCAGTTCCGGACGTCGTCGGGAACCGCGGTTCCCTGAGGCGTGGAATCGTCCGATAATCGGGTTGCAAATTCGTCACGGGGACTGGCTATGGTGCAATATTCCTCCATGCGGTTCTGGCCCGAAAAGGGCGTGCGCGACCGCAGCATCGAACGGCTTTTGGCTTTGCGGGCCGGATTGGCCAAGGATGTCACGCCGTCGTCGAAAGCGACGTCGTTTCATCTGGCGACCTGGAACATCCGCGACTTCGGCGGCCACAAACTCAATCCATGTCCGCGCTCCGATGAGGCGCTCGTTTATATCGCCGAGATCGTGTCGGCATTCGATCTGGTGGCGATCCAGGAGGTCAACGACGATCTTGCCGCGTTCGAAAAGCTGATGCGCCTTTTGGGTCCGCATTGGGACTACATGGTCACCGACACCAGCGGCAATCAGGAACGGCTCGCCTTCGTGTTCGACCGGCGCAAGATTTCGTTCCGCCACATCGCCGGCGAGATCGTTCTGCCCGAGGTCAAAGGCAAGCCGGTGGCGCAGTTCAACCGCACGCCCTATTGCGTGTCGTTCCAGGCGGGCTGGTTCAAGTTCAATCTCTGCACGGTGCACATCTATTACGGCTCGGCCACCGACACCGCCAAGCGCATCGCCGAGATCGACGCCATCGCCCAGTTCTTCGCCAAGCGCCAGAAGCAGACCGGCGAGACCTATATCCTGCTCGGCGACTTCAACATCCTCAATCCCGACGATGCCACCATGAAACCGCTGCTCGGCGGGGGCTTCGAGATTCCGAAGGAACTGCGCAATCCGACCGCGCTGGCCACGGTCAATTATTACGACCAGATCGCGCTGAAGCCCGCCAAGCGGCAGGTGGAAATCGCCAAGGCCGGCGTGTTCGACTGGCAGAATTATGTCTTCCGCGCGCCGGAGGATTACGAGGCCTACAAGCCGTCGATCACCGGCAAGAACGATCTCGCGACCTACCAGAAATGGCGCACCTGGCAGATATCGGATCACAAGCCGCTGTGGGCCGAAATCCGCATGGACTTCACCGACGACTACCTCAAGAGCCTGAAATCGGACGCGGCGCCGCTCGCCGATTTCAAGCCGAAATGAGGCTCACGCGGCGCGGCGGGCGGCGTACGACGGATAGTAGTCCGCCATCAGCCGGTCGCGGTAGCGCATCAGGTTGCACTGGTCCTCGGTGAAGTCGCGCAGGACCGAGACAAACGCCGGCGCGGTGGCCGCAGCGATCATGGCGAAGGCGGTGGCGTCGATGGCCGAGGGCGCCGGTCCCATCAGATAGGCTTTGTTGCCGAGCAGCGTCGCCAGCGCCTTCACGCTGCGGCAGCCGAGGTCGGCCACCTCTGCCGGCGAATGGCGGCCGAGGCCTTGGCCGTAGAGGGTCGCCGCCACCTGCGTCCGCGCGGCGGTGCGCGCCTGTTCGCGCGCTTCCGAGGGCAGGGTGTCGAAGAAGTGCGCCGGACCGGCATCAAAGTTCTCGTCGATCATCCAGCGCTGGTAGACGACGGCCCAGTAGAGATGGTCCTCGAGCATGCGCTCGATCGCCCAGCTGCGCGCCCGCATGTCGGGGGTAAGGCCGCGGTCGAGATCGATGCCGTAACCCTTCTCGATATGGTCGCGGATGAAGGTGGAATCGCCAAGGCAGTTCTCGGCCTCGACGATGTAGGGAATCTTGCCCTTCGGGCCGTTTTCACGACTGCCGCGTTCGAGGCGATAGGGAATCTCGGCCATCTTGAGCTGCACTTCCGTCTTCATCACGAAAGGACTCGCCTGCGGCAGGCCGAATGCGGGAAACGAACCATAGAGTGTGATCATCGGGGCAGCTCCATTTCAGGCTCACATCCTACTGCCACCCTGCTGACAGCCTGCTGTCAGCAGTGCGATAGACGATGTTGTTGCGGTAGTCGTTGAACACGACATTTCCGCCGCCAATGACGCGGACGCCGTGAATTTCGATGTCGGCGTCGCGCGCCGGCGTGCCGTCGGGCACCGGCAGACCGGGGCGGCCGCTGCCGGCAACAATCTGGCGCTCTCCCTTGCGGACGACGATCAGCCGGCGTGCCGCGGTGTCGGCGACGAAGACGTCACCATCCCCATTCACGTCGACGCCGTGCGGAACCTTGGCGCCGATGGTGCCCTTGGGATGCGGCGTGCCGCTCAAGCCGCGCACCACCGTCTCGATGCGGCCGTCCGCGACTCGGCGGATCGCAAAATTGAGGCTGTCGCAGAGATAAAGGGTTCCGTGCGGATCGAGTCCGATGCCGTAGACGTCATTGAGCAGCGCCGCGCGCGCGTCGCCGCCGTCGCCGCCATAGCCGGGTTTGCCGGTTCCCGCGATACGGCGAATGCGGCCGTCCGGCGTGACGGCGCAGATAATGTCGTGACCGTAGTCGTTGAAATAAACCGTTCCCGCCGCATCGACCGCCACGCCGGCAGGATGATTGAGGCGAACGGCGGTCGCTGCGCCGTCGAAGGTGCGCGGATCTTCGCCGCCGCCGCCTGCTACGGTCGTAATGGTTCCGTCAACGGCAACGCGCCGGATGCGGTCGTTGCCGGAATCGGCGATGTAGAGATTTCCCAAGCGATCCGCGGCGACGCCTTCCGGCCGGTTGAGCGCAGCGTGCGTCGCCGCGCCGCCGTCACCCGAAAATCCGGTGGTGCCGTTTCCGGCCACGGTGGAGATGATGGCGCTCCCGGCGTCCACCCGCCGGATGGCGCTGCGTTTCAGTTCGGCGATCAGGACATTGCCGTCGCCGTCCACCGCCAATCCCGCCGGTCCGTCGAGCGCCGCTGCGGCGGCCGGGCCGCCATCGCCGCGAGGACCAGCCGCGCCCGTTCCGGCCAGCCGGTAAAGGCGCAGATCGGCGGTCGCGGCAGCGGCGCCTGGGGCTACGACAAGCCCGCTCAACAATCCGCTCGCTTGGCGGCGTGTCAGTATCATGGTGTTCCCCTCCGAACCGGGTTCCATCCTATTGACGCCCTGCTGACAGCATGCTGTCAGTAGCGTGGCAGTAGGGTGGCAGCATAACCAAGGGGCGCCGATGCGAAGGGCCGACCGCCTGTTCCGGATCATCCAGGTCTTGCGCCGGCGGCGCCGTCCGGTGACCGCGAACGAGATTGCCGAAGAACTCGAAGCCAGCCCGCGCACGATCTATCGCGACATCGCGCAACTGATGGCCGATCGCGTGCCTATCCGCGGCGAAGCCGGCATCGGCTATGTGCTCGACGGCGGTTTCGACATGCCGCCGCTGATGCTGACCGCCGACGAGATCGAAGCAGTGATGCTCGGCGCGCAATGGGTAATGGGGCGCGGCGATCCGGCGCTCAAGCGCGCGGCCTCCGATCTCGTCGCCAAGATCGGCGCGGTGATCCCGGAGCATCTACGCCCCGTTCTGATGGAACCGGCCGGTGCAGCTCCGCCGGCGCTGTCCGATATCCGCGAAGACGTGATCGACATGGCGCGCGTGCGCACCGCGATCCGCGCTCAGGGCAAGATCCGGCTCGTCTACCGCGACGAGAAAGGCGCCGAGACCGCCCGCGTCATCTGGCCGATCGCCGTCAGCTATTGGGAACGCGTGCGCCTGATCGTCGCCTGGTGCGAACTGCGCCGCGGCTTTCGCCATTTCCGCACCGACCGCATCGCGTCCTACGAATTCCTCGAAACCCGCTATGCGCCGCCGCGCGCGCGCCTCAAGGCGCAGTGGCATAAGGAATTGTTGGCACAGCAAACAAGGCGTCCCGACGCGCCGACATAATAAGTAGACCTGCTTAGCGACCGGACGCCCTATTGACCCGGCGATGCGCTCTTCTCACCGTGGCGGGGAAGTGCAGTGGGGAAGTCCATGTCGTTCAATTTCGGGGCCGCGTTGGCGGTCTTCCTGGCAGGCGCCACGCCGGGAACCGATGGTTCCGCGACGCCGCAAGCCGTCGAGCAGATGGCGCCGGTGATCGCGCCGGTGGCGCTCAAGGCGCTGCTGGCGTCGTCGGCCAAGATCGTGCTGGTCGATGTCCGCGAGCCTGACGAGTACGCCGCCGGTCATATCGACGGCGCGCGGCTGATGCCGCTTGGCACCGTCGAGACCGCCTATCGCGATCTGCCCAAAGACGTGAAGCTGGTGGTCTATTGCCGGTCGGGCAAACGCAGCGCCAAGGCGGTGTCGTTCCTCGCCGCGCACGGCTACACCAATGCCGTCAGTCTCGATGGCGGTTTTCTCGCCTGGACCGCCGCGAAATAAATCTCGCGAAGATTCACCATCTTTCGGCGCGTCGTGACGCCGCCGCTGCGAATTGGTGCAGCTAACCCTCTCGCGTTTCGTCGGCATGCCCAATAATCGTGCACGAACGATGTTTGTGCGAAATCGCGATTTGTGATCTCCTGTCATCATGGGTTGGCTCGGGGGAGCGTATCGTGGTGACGATCGATGTGCGGCATGACGGCTTGGGCCGTTTCGAGCGCGTGCGTGCGCCGACGCAAATTCTGGCAGAGCAACGGGCGGCGGCGCTGAAGGCGCGCTGGGATGACGATTTCAAACGCCGTCCCGCTATCCGCGAAGCCGATGCCAAACAGTATGCCGAGGATTGCACGCGCGATGCCGAACGCGCCGTCGCGGCCTTGACCTCGATCCTGATCGAGGCGCTGCGCGTTGCGCCCGCCACCGACTGGTCGCCGCTTTACGATCACACGCCCTACGGCGAAGCCGCCCCGGTCGCACCGCTGCCGCCGCAGCAGGAGCGCGAGCCGCAACCGAGCGATTTTCCGCGCGCGCCGCTGACGCTGATGACGCTGGTCAATCCGCGCGCCCTGCGCCGGCGCCGCGAGACCGCCGATGCCAAATTCGACACCGCCCATAACGGCTGGCTGTATTTGAAGCGCTGGCGCGACAGCGAACATGCCAAGGCACAAGCCGCGCACTGCGAGGCGATGGAGCAATGGCGCGCGCGCGAGGCCGCGTTCCTCGATCGCCAGGCCAAAGCCAATGCCCGGTTCGAAGCCTTGCAGCAAGGCTACCGCGCCGGCGAGCCCGATGCGGTGACGGGCCATTGCGATCTCAATCTGTTGTCGCTGGAGCGGCCGCAGGGTTTCCCGGTGTACTGGACCATGTCCTATGCCGACGGCGTGGTTGCGCTCGATTACGACCTGCCCAACATGGATGTGGTGCCGCTGGTGAAGGCGGTGAAATACGTTCCCTCGCGCGGCGGGTTCGATGCCGTGGTGCTGCCCGATGCCGAGCGCGAACGGATCTACGGCGAAGCGGTGTTCCAGACCGCGCTGGCGGTGCTGCACACGCTGTTTGCCGGCGATGCCGCCGATGTCGTCCGCGCCGTCGCGTTCAACGGCTGGACCAACTACGTCGACAGCGCGGCGCTGCGGCCGGGACGGGCCTGCATCCTGTCGGTCACGGTCGACAAGGCGCTGTTCACGGGCATCGATCTTGCCGGCGTCGATCCGCAAGCCTGCTTCCGCGCCCTCAACGGCACCATGAGTGCGAAGCTCGCGGCTCTGGTGGCGCGTTGCTAGTGCGGAAATAAACTAGCCGGCGTGCTGGCAGCGCTCGGGACGTTCGTAGACCAGGGTCGGACCGTCCCACACTTCGATGCGCTTGGAACCGGCGGTCTTCATGGCATGGGCCAGGACTTTGGCCTGCATGTCGTTGGCGCACTCGGTGGCGATCTTGGCTTTCACGCTGCCGTCTTCGGCGAGATAGCGGATATCGTAATTCGGCATGGGTCCATCCTAGTGGCTCCCCCCTCCTGATATGGGCCGCCAAAGCGTCAGAACAAGGACGAAGTCATTCGATTTCCATGACATTTTCGAAGGGAAGGTCACGGGATATGACGGCATGTTGAAAAATCGCCCGAACATTCCCATCTCTTACACAACGGTAAGGAGGGAACACCCGTGAACGACACCTGCCAGCCTGCTGCACGCGAACAAGACTCGCTGCGTACCATGGCGATCGTAGGACATATCTGTTTGTTGCTCGGTTTTGCGACCGGCGTGGCGGCGATCGGCGCCGTCATCATCGCCTATATCCAGCGCAATGAAGCGCGCGGAACCATGTGGGAGTCGCATTACGAAGCGATCATCTCCACCTTCTGGGTGGCAGTGGTCGGTCTCGTGGTCGGCGTGCCGCTGTGCTTCATCCTGATCGGTATCCCGATCCTGGCGGTGCTGGCGATCTGGTACCTCTACCGCTCGATCCGCGGTCTGGTCCACGCCCTGGACGTCAAACTCTACTGATCGAGATCGTCGCCGAGATTGTGCCGCATCTGAGCCATCGGATGCGGCGCCGGCGCCGCCTTGGGGCGGGCGAAGAAGAAGCCGAGAATGCCCAGCATCACCGCCAGCGCAAACGTGTAGGGCACGATGCTGTAGACGACATCGCGGGCAATGGCGGCGTTATGGAAGCTCATGCCCATGCCGGCGCCCCACAACTGGCAGCTGCCGAGCGCATCGGTCGATACCGCACAGCCGTCATAACGCGAGACCAGGACCGCCACGATCGGCAGCATCGGGGTCAGGATCGGCAGCGCCAGCAGCGACAGGGTCCCCAGCAAGGGACGGCAGGCCCGGAAGGCCAACAGCGTCGCCGCCAGCGCCAGTCCCATCAGCAGGAGCGGACTGGTCGAAATCGCCCAGGCAAGCCCCAGCGCATCGCGGAAACCGGCGCCCAGCGCCATGCCGTGACAGCGGCCCGGACCGGGCGTGCAGCCGGCAAACAGTGCCGTCAGCCGCACCGTCCAGACCAGAATGGACGGCCCAAGCAGCACCGCGACGACGAGCGCCCACGGCCGCAAACTGGCACGACGGTTTTCTTCCATGCGGTCAGTTTAGGCGCGTTGCCGCGGATGCGTAGTGAAATCCTCAACGAATGCTTAACGACGATGTCGCGGCAGCGCCTTCAGAAGCCGGTAGCGGCAGCGTCATCGGCGGACCCCGGTTTTCCGTCCGAACGCGCGACCCGATAAAGTCAACCGCCTTCGCGCTTGAGGAAATCGCGCACCAACACGGCGTTGCGGCCGGCGTCGGAGTTGCCGGTGCGGCTCTTGGAGCGGATGTCGATCCGCACCCCGATTTTGCCGGCCGGCTTCACCCGGATGACGATGTCGGACACGGTGCCGAACCACGGGGTTTCCGAGGTCGCTTCGATCCGCCCGCTTTTGACGTCGAAGGCGGCGACCTTCCAGCCCAGCCCGTTGACCGCATTGAGCGCGCGCCAGAAGAACTTGCCGACGAATTCGTGCTGCGGCGTGGTCCCGGCCAGCCGTTCGAGCGGCTTGATGTCCTGCCAGGCGTTCTTCTGCGCCAGCGCCGTGGTCATTTTCTCGCCCTGGTAGGTGACCACCACCGGACCGTCATAGGTCGGCGGATTGGGGGCGCCTTTGCGCAGCGAGAGCAGGGCGACGAACTGCGGCGCATCGCCGATATCGGTGGAGACGTCGTGGATCGGCGGCAGGGTATAGACGCGCCAGACGTGGCTCGCGGGAATGCCCACCAGAAAGGCCGATCCGATCAGGCCGATGGTGCCGATGCGCCAGCCGAGACTGTTGTTGAGGGCCAGCGCCCGCCAGATCCACGCGGCGCCCGAGATCAGTCCGACGATGCCGATCGCCACGCCGGGCACCAGCACCTTGAGGGCGTCATCGAGGCTCAGGACGTGCAGCCGTGCACCGGCACAGGCGGCCAGTGCAATCAGCCCACCGACAAGGAAGGCAATGAAGGTCAGTTTGGCGAGCAGCGGCTGCGTGCGCATGAATCAGCCTTCCCGCCAATGGGCGGGCTGACGGTCCGGATTCGAACCAACGCGACCACGAAAATTCCTGCGTCCGGCGTCCACCACGGGGCCATTTTCTCCGAAAGAACAGCAAGTATAGCCCGTTTGCCGGGTTGTTGACCGGCTTCCGGGCCGCGCGCGGCAGCGGCCGTTCGTCCCATTTCCGGTAGAGCAGGCTGTTGCGCCAACGCCGCGCTGCCCCCGGCTTCACGCGGGACGAGAGACGGAAATCCGCCCCAACCTGAATGAGTTTAGGGGTCATTCTAAAGGGCGTAAGTACCGGTAAGATATAATAGATTGCTTCTAAACTGCGACAAATACCATAGTCCTGTAGTTGGGATATAAGCAAAAAAGCCCTTTTTTATTCGAAAAAAAATACACACTACGCCGTATGGAATCACCTTGACGCTAGCGATGGGGCATCCGTACAATTCCCTATCTGATGAAATGTCAGGGCGTCGGAATCAGAGAGCCGCAAGGCCGAACGCAGCCGGCCCCGCCAAAGTGGAGCGATGGGAACCACAATGAACAGGACCTTTACGATACGACAGCTCACCAAGGAGTTTTCGGTTACAGCGCGTACTTTGCGATTCTACGAGGATGAAGGATTGATCGGGCCCGAGCGGCGCGGTCAGACCCGCATCTATTCGGTGAAGGATCGCGCGAGAATTATTCTCATTCTGCGTGGCCGCCGACTGGGATTCTCGCTCGCCGAGATCCGGGAATATCTCGAGATGTACAGCCCGGAAGACAATGCGCGCCAGCTCGAGCATGCCCGCAAGAAGTTCGAAGAGCGCATCACCCTTTTCGAGAAGCAGAAGGTCGATATCGATGTGGCGATCAGCGAATTGAAGCGCTCGATCGTCGAAGTCGATGAGCATCTGGCTGACGCCGCGGCTGGGACCGCGCCGTCGGAAGCTGCTGAGGCCGTGGCTGCCGCCTGATTTCGCTGATCTAGCGTTCTGAACCGGGCTGGCGCTGTTCGCCGGCCCGTTTTTTTTATGGCCGTAGCGGCGGCGGCCTTTTTCCCGCCCCGCGAGCGTGGATACACTCCCTCCGCTCGGGGGAGGACATCCATGCGGATTGCGGGTTGGGTTGCGGCGCTTGCCGTGATGGGGGCGGCGAACGCCGATGACAGTTCCGCCATGCTCAAGGCGGGCTCCATCGTTTTCACCAAGAACACGCCGGTGCGGATGGCGGCCGAAGACCTGTACGTCAGCCCGACGGCGGTGCGCATCCGCTTCGAATTCGAGAATCCGACCGGGCGCGATGTCGAAACCCTGGTCGCCTTCCCGCTGCCCGACATTTCCACCTGGGACTTCGCCGAAAGTCCGATCGGGACCATCACCGACGATGCCAAGAACTTCATCGGCTTCAAGGCCGTGGTCGACGGCAAGCCGGTGGCGGTGACGGTCGAGCAGCGCGCCTTCCTCAAGACCAAGGACGTCACGGCCCAGCTTCTGGCGGCCGGGGCGGTCCTCAATCCGGTCGCCGACGGCGGCTATGAAAAGCTCGCCAAGCTGCCGAAGGAAAAGAAGAAGGCGTTGATTGCGGCCGGGCTCGCCGAAGGCGACGGCGCCGACGAATTTTATCCGCAGTGGACGGTGAAGACGAAGTTCTATTGGACCCAGAAATTCCCGGCCAAGAAGAAGGTGGTGATCGAGCATTCCTACCAGCCGGTGACGGGCCAGTCGTTCTTCACCACCGCCTACCACAAGCGCGGCGACAAGGCCTTGTTCGGCAACCTCGATTACTGCATCGACGATCGCACCTGGGCGACGCTGGCGGCACGCACCGGCGGCAGCGGCGAGCCGTCGGACGGCACCCGCCTGATGACCACCTACGAGACGAGCTACATCCTGTCGACCGCCGGCAACTGGCAGGGTCCGATCGGCAAGTTCCATCTGACGCTCGACAAGCTGAAGTCCGACAACGTTCTGTCGCTGTGCTGGGACGGCGATCTCAAGAAGACCGGCGCCACGACGTTCGAGTTCAGCAGGGACAATTTCGCGCCCAAGCGCGACATCGTCATGGCCGTGTTCGAGAACGCGGGACCGCAATAGCCGTTAATCGGCGATCCGCGCGCGCCAGGATGCGATCAGCGAGCGGCTGCAGGAAAGCCGGTCGCGGCGTTCGGTCGTGATCGTGGTCCAAACCTCGGCAACTCCGGTCGGCAGCGCGGCGCGACGCGCTTTTTCCACCGCCAGGGCGCGGCAGGGATCGAATTCGTCGTAAGCGACGTAGAGGCCGACGAAGAAGCCGCCGAACACCAGGAGCAGGAACACGAGGACGGTGCGGATCATGTTCCCTCACATACGTTGGCGGACGCCGGTCAGTAAGGATGGCCGCCGGGCTGGTTGTCGGGGATCGGGCCGGATGCCGGATTGCTCATCGAATGGGTGCGGTTGGTGCGGCAGTTGTAGAAACCGCTGGCCCAGCCGGAGCGATAGTGCTTGTCGGTCTTGTAGAGGTTCTCGTCGCGCACCTGGTCGGCCCTGTAATTGGTGTCCTGGATGGTGGCCGAGGCGCAGCCGTCGGAATACCCCGCCTTGAAGCCGGGCGTGTTCTTGGCGGCGCGGTCGCGCGCCGAGGGCATGAGAATGCCGCAGCCGGCGAGGCTGACGGCGACGGCAACGACGATAAGGCTGCGAAGGTTCATGACGGGGAGTCTATCAGGGCGCCGGAGTTAGCAAAAGTTACAGATGGAAGCATGGGCGGGCGCCGGGAGCGCGTCCCTCCGGGCCCTGTAAAGCGGGGTTACAGCGGAAAAGCCCTTGTTCCGCCGGAAACGGTCGTTCTTAGCAATTGTTGTCGTGTTCTTTGACAATGGCGGACCGACGACGACGTGATCGTCAGTACACGTCGTATCGTCGAAAACGGCCCTGTGGCGCGGCTTTCCCGAGCGTACCGTCGGTTACATCGCAGCGTTTTCCACCGCGACGCGTCTTGCCGCCGGCAACCGCCGCACGCGCCGGCGCGCCCACACCGCGTTCCCGCTGCGCGGTCTATCAAATGATCGAAAACGGCATCGCAATAGGGCGGTTTATAGCCGTTTACGTGCATGGCACGACCGTTGCTACCGTTGGATTCAGGTACGCAAGCGCCCAATCACGGGCAGAACCAGCGGGAGTTCGAAATGGCATTTCAGGTCAGGCTGTGGGCAGCAGCAGCGATGCTGGCGGCAATCGGGGCGGCCGAAGCGGCGCCGACCTGCTCCACCACCACCGACATCGGGCCGTCGGGTGTGGTTTCGTGGTCGAGTCTGTCGTCGGGCGAGTGCATTCGCTCGGCCGACAAGATCTACGGCAACTTCGTCGCCGGCAATCTACCCGCCGACACCGTGCTCATCTTCAACACCAATGTGGTCGGCTCGATCGTGCATCAGCAGTTGTCGTTCGACGGCACCTACGTGTCCGGCACGACCTACAACTGGGGTTACGAAGTCGCGGTGAACTTCTCGGTGGCGCCGCCGAAGACCGTCATCACCTCGGTCGATTCCGATTTCACCCAGACCGTTTCCGACGGCCCGTCGACGCTCGACAAGAACTTCGATCCGGCCGGCAGCAACCCCATCCACGAAGTCAAGATCGGACCGGTGGTGCAGCCGGGCAGCGTGTTGTCGGCCGACTTCGGCGCCGGCATCACCGATCTCGTGGTCTCGGAATCGCTGATCGACAACGGCACGATTTCGTCGGTGACCAACACCATCACCGAGTTCTCGCCCGGCAACAACATTCCGGAGCCGCTGACCTTGGCTCTGATGGGCACGGGTCTTCTCGGCGTGCGTTTGATCCGCCGCCGCCGCAAGGCCTGACGGCAGCACCGGTGAGGGGGAAAGCGGCGGCCGCGAGGCCGCCGTTTTCGTCTCGAAACTAAGACGATAGTCATACAACTTGTAATATGTTTCGGCGTGTCCTTACGCGCCCCGTATTTCCTCTATCCCACACCTTGCAATAATATTTTTCGCACACTAACACGCGGCGCCGGCTCGGATTTTTCGCGCCGCTTACCATTATAAGTTGTTTATCTATCCCCCTTCGCTGAAAATGTAGGATAATGTTCCTCGTTACGGCCGCGTCGCGGCCGGGTGCGAGGAAGGGGATGACCATGTGCAAAGGCGTACCGGCGGGTGCTTTGCCGGACGGGTCGGAAGCGGGCCAGCAAGTGCTGCTGGTGCAAATCGCAGTCTCCCAGGTGACGGGGGTGGCGCTGGCGGCGCTGGTGCAGCCCGACCGCGGCGGGGTGCGGGAGGCGTTCGCCCGCCAGATGGCGATGTATCTCTGCCGTCTGCTCTACACGATGTCGCTGCGGGATATCGCGCTGGCGTTCGGGCGCGACCGCTCGACCGCGATGCACGCGATCCGCCGGGTCGAAGACGCGCGCGAGGATCCCGAGATCGATCGCCGCCTCGCCTGGATCGAAACCGTGCTCCAACGCATGGAGGCCTGCCATGACTGACCGCACGGCATCGATGCGCCGGCTGCTCGTCCGGCTGGCGAAAGGGGCGCAGTTGCACCGCGCCGGCGGCGCCTTCCTTCTGTCGGGGCGGCGCGGTCCCAAGGCTGCCATTCCGGCCGAACTGGTGGAGCTTCTCGTCACCGAACGCCTTGTTGCCGAAACCGCGGACGGCATCGCGATCACCGCCGACGGCGAACACTGGCTGGCGGGCGATGCCTCGCTGGCGCTGGAGGCGCGCCTCGTCACCGACGAAGGCGGGCGCGAGCACTATGTGGTGGTGAACACGGCGGAGTCGCCGCTGTCGTTACTCAGGCGGCACGGCGTGATCAGCGCGACGGCCTACGACGCCGGTGAAAAGCTGCGCCGCGATTACACCATCGGCCAGCTCACACCGCGCATGGGCGTCGATTATTCGGCGCCGGTCGGCAGTCATGCCTTCCGGCCCGATCTCACTGAAACCGTGGTGGCGGCCCGCCAGCGCTTCAATCACGCCCTGCGGGCGGCGGGGCCGGGGCTTTCCGACGTCCTGTTCGATGTCTGCTGCTATTTGATGCGCCTTGAGGAATGCGAGCAAAACCACAACTGGCCGCGCGGCAGCGCGCGCGTCGTGCTCGGTCTCGCGCTCGAACGGCTGGCGGAGCATTACGGCATGACGGCGCCGTCGCAGGCGCGCACGCGAAGCTGGCGTCGGGAGGATTAAGCGGTCCCCGCTCTCTCTCCGGGGGAGAAGAAAGAGCGGGGACGTAGGCTAGAACGACGGACGCGCGCGCGAGAGGCTTGGGGGGGTGCTCGCTTTCAGCGCCGTCTTGGCTCGCTCCAGACGCTCGCGAGCCGCCTGGCGGTAGTCGGATGCGAGCGACAGACCGGCGACGCATTGCGCGTGCTCTGCACAGGGGGGGACCTTGAGCAACTGCGCTGCGAATTCGACGATCTTGGGAGGAGCCACGCTTGGAGCGTCCGGTCGGCCGTACCCGATATCCGGCTCCTGCGGGATAAAGACCGCTACCACGGTTATCCAAAATGCAGCGCGGAGGATCATCGGAACAAAACCATCGCCAGACGCACGAGCGAGTATGGGTGCGGGGTTTTGCCACCGGCATAAGCGAATTCGTAAACTTCGATGCAGTTCGGTTAATTTCGCGGCTTCCCTGCGGCAGGAAAAACAAGGGTTTGCCGGAATGCTGCTGTCTCGATTCAAGAAAGAGGCAAATGTGCCGAGAGATTTAGACGGCGTTGATTCGAATTTGAGACAAACGCTTTGGAGCGCGCGCACGCACGCAGCCGCACGGGACGGCGGTCGGGCACGATGTCTTGTGGGAGCTATTTCGCCGGCAGAACGACGCTGGCGGTGAGGCCTTGGCCGGGCGCGCTGGTCAGGGTCAGCGTGCCGCGGTGCATCTCGCAGAGCGCCTTTACCAGCGTCAGGCCGAGACCGGCGCCGGCGGGATGATCGGTGGTGCTGCGCCCGCCCTGTTCGAACGGCTCGAGAATGCGGGTGAGATCCTGCTCGGCCACGCCCGGACCGCTGTCGGTCACGCTGATGCGGATGGCGTCGCCGTCGCGCGCCGCTTTGAGGCGGACGGTGCCGCCGTCCGGCGTGAAGTTCACGGCGTTCTCGACGAGATTGCCGAGCATGGTGTTGTAGGCGCTCTCGTCGACCTCGACGACGAGGCCGTTCTCGCTGTCGTCGATCTCGATCGCGATGGATTTGGCGGCGGCGGCGCCGTCGAAGCGGTCTTTCAACGTCCACAGCGACAACGCGGCGTCGAGCGGCTGACGGCTCATCTCGTAGCGCCCGGCCGAGATCTTGGTGAGGTCCATGATCTGGTTGAGCATGCGCAGGAGATTGTTGCCGCCGGTGTGGATCAGTCCGGCGTATTCGCGGATCTGATCGGGGCTGGCGCTGTCGGCGAGCGTGCCGAGAAGGTCGGAGAAGCCGATGATGGCGTTGAGCGGCGTCTTAAGCTCGTGGCTCATCGTCCTCAGCAGCGTTTTCTTGGTGCTGTCGGCGGACGCCGCGGTCTGGTCGAGCTTGTTGGCGAGATCGGCGAGATAGTTCGCTTGCGCGTCCGAGCGGGCTTTCGACGCCGCCAGAGCCTTGCGGGTGTCGGCAAGCGTGCGCGCCTGTTCGGCCAGCGCCTTCTCGACGCGATGGTGTTCGGTGACGTCGGTGAACACCACGATGCGTCCGCCGTCGGCGGCGGCGCGGTCGCGCATAACGTAGGCGGTGCCGTCGGACAGGACCATGGTCATGGCGCCGGCCGGCACGCGATGCAGTTCGTGGCGCTTCTCGATCCAGGCGGCGCGGTCGGGTGCGGCGACGGTGGTGTTGGCGATCCGCTCGACGAGATCGTTGAAGCCGAAGCCCTTGATCGCATCGGGCGAGGTGACGCCGTTGAGAGCGGCGTATTCGTCGTTGCACAGCGTCAGCCGGTCGTAGCGGTCGTAGAAGGCGAAGGCGTCGGCCGACAATGCAATGGCGGCGCGCAGGTGTTCGAGGTTGTGGCGCGCTAGGGTGACGTCGCTCCACAGAATGATCCAGCCGCCGTTCGGGGTCTTGCGCGTCTTGACTTCGATGATGCGGCCGTCGCTCAGCGGCAGATCGCGCGGGGCGTAATCGCCGTGGAACAGGCTGGCGCGGCGCGACGCGATGAGTTCGTCGATGTCCTGGCGGGCCGGACCGTCGGCGATCTCGCCGGCTTCGAGGCGGATGATGTCTTCATAACGCCGTCCCACCAGCGCTTCGCGGAACGGCAGCGAGCGGAACATGTAGCCGAAATGGTCGTTGGCGAAGATCAGCCGCTCTTCCGCATCGAACACGGTAATGGCCACGCGCAGGCAATGCAGCGCTTCCATCACCGAGGGTGCAACGACATCGTCGAGACTGACCGGTGTGTTCCGGTCGGCTCGGGTCAGCGCGGCGTTCATCCAAAAAAATCCGCCATACGGTCTTCTACGCATGACTGTGAGGCCGTGCGCTTGCCGATTCCTTTCTCAATTGGCGGAAATGACCCGAATCGCGGCACCATCGTTAACAGATGGTAAAAGGATAGATTCACAAACCTTGTGAATTAACGAACGATTCCGCGTGGCGTTTAGGTCTTGTTAAACAGATGGGGGCGACCATACCTCACGCGCGTATCTGCTTCGTGGCTCGGGGTGAATGCAAACTCACAGGAAAAAAGCCTCCCGTGACACCGTCTTGCGGCGCCAGTTCATGGCGGTGCAGGCGGTAAAAGCGGTTCTTGGTGCGGCTTTGAGCGGTGCTTACATCGCTCTGGTCGGGCGCCCCGGCGCGCTCGAAATGGTTGCCATGGCCGGGCTGGTCGCGCCGCTGATTCTCACCCTTCTGGCCGCCGTGAAAGCGCCGCTGGCGCTGCTCGAGCAGGCTTCGCTGTTTTTGTTCGCCGCGTTGATCGGCTATCTCGCCGCGCTCACCGGTGGCGTGCATTCCCCGCTTTTGGTGTGGTTCGCGCTGGTTCCCGCCGAAGCTGCACTGGCCGGTGGCCGTCCGGCCGTGTTGCGCGCCGCAGGCGCCGCCGTCGTCGCGCTGATCGCCGTTGCCGCGTTGGGAGCGCTGTCGCTGCTGCCCGAATCGCGTCTGGCGTTGCCCGCCTGGCCGCTCTACGCCGCCAGCGTGCTGATCGCCGTGGTGCAGGCCGCCTTCGTCGCCGCCGCGTCGCAGGACCGTCAGCGCGCCTCCGATGCCGCCGCCGCCGAAGGCGCCGCGATGTACCGCTTCCTCGCCGACAACGCGATGGACCTCATCACCCGCCATTCCGCTGACGGCCGTATCATTTATGCCAGCCCGTCCGCCCTGCCGCTGCTCGGGGTGGCGCCGGAGAGCCTCGCCGGACTGGCACCGTCGGCGCTGTGCCATCCCGACGATCTCAAAGCGATGCAGACCGCGTTCATGGACGCCGCCTATTTCGGCCGTCCGGCCACCGCCGAGGTGCGGCTGAAAAAAGCCGGCGGCGCCCATGTCTGGGCCGAAATCCGCTGCCGTCCGGTGCCCCATGCCGATGGCACCGGCTCCGATATCGTGGCGGTGACACGCGATATTTCCGAGCGCAAGGCCTACGAGCGCCAGTTGATCGAAGCGCGCGATCTGTCCGAAGAAGCCAACCGCGCCAAGTCGCGCTTCCTCGCCAACATGAGCCACGAGCTGAGGACGCCGCTCAATGCCATCATCGGCTTCTCGGAAGTGATGATGCAGGAGATGTTCGGCCGTCTCGGCTCGCCCAAATACGTCGAATACTCGGGTCTGGTTCACGAGAGCGGCAATCACCTCCTCGAACTCATCAACGGCATTCTCGATATGTCGAAGATCGAGGCGGGCAAGTTCGAACTGTCGGAAGAGGTGTTCGATCTCTCCGCCGTGGCCGAAGCGTCGGTGCGCTTCGTCAAGCTGGCGGCGGAACGCTCCGGCGTCGCGCTCAAGACCGCGGTCTCGCCGCAAGCGGCCACCATCTTCGCCGACAAGCGGGCGATGAAGCAGATCCTGGTCAATCTGTTGTCCAACGGCGTCAAGTTCACGCCCAAGGGCGGCGACGTCACGATCTATGCCGGGCTCGATTCCAAGGGGATCGAGATCGCGGTGGTCGACACCGGCGTTGGCATTCCGGAAAAGGACCTCGTCCGTCTCGGCCAGCCGTTCGAGCAGGTCGAAGGCGAGCATGTGCGCAAGAAGGAAGGCACCGGCCTCGGCCTGTCGCTGGTGAAGGCGCTGGCGGCAATGCACGGCGGCGAGGCGGTGATCGAATCCACGCTTGGCGTCGGCACCACGGTGCGCGTGCGCCTGCCTTACGCCGCGGTGGGCGAGGACGGCGAACGCATGCAGCCGCGCGACGGCAAGATCGTGCCGTTCCGGGCGGCGTAAACGGAGGGAATCGCCGGTCGATCCCTCCCGCTATTCGCTATCCGCTCTTTCTGCTAAACCCCGCCCATGCAGCCGCGCCTCAAACCGGGATTCTTTGTCCGCGCCGTGATCCGCCGCGCCGAAGTGGCGGGGGCGCAAGGCTATGTGGTGAAGAAGGGCTCCGAAGACGCCGGTGCCGTGCTGCTCAAGATTTCGCGCCTCGACGGCACCTGCACGGTGCTGAATCAGGTCACTGTCGGCGACGGCGAGCGCGCCTGGGCCCGTCCGCTGGGCGAAACCTGCGATGACGCCAGGGCGTCGGCGTGGTTCGAAAAGCAGATGAAGTTCGATCCCGATCTCTGGATCGTCGAGATCGAAGACCGCGAAGGCCGGGCCTTCATCGACGAGAAGATCGTCTAGCCCGGTTATCCCAGCGTGAGCGTGTTGAGACCGAAATAGAACGCCACGAACAGGACCGACGAGACAGCGAGTGCCCGCACCGCGAGGCGTTCGGCGTGGCTCCAGTTCTGCCAGTCGTGACGGATGTCGCGCTCGAAGGTGTGCCAGGCGGAGGTCTTCGCGGTCGTTTTCATCGCTGTCGTCCCATCAACCAACGCCGCGACATTCCGGTATCCGGCCGGTTCCCACAATTCGCGAAGTTGCCTAGGCAGAAGTCCGGATTCCCTAGAGATGCAGCCGCGTTGACCCCGTCCTCGCGCGCTTCCGCCGCTACGCATTTTCCGCAAAGGAGCGGCGTCCTTTGCGCCCGTCTCAACTTCAAATGGTCGGCCGGGGATGACAAGTTTTGTGGGGTCTGCTAACTCCCCGCCCGCTATGACCACCCTGTCCGAACAAGCCAACCGCCGCCGCACCTTTGCCATCATTTCGCATCCGGACGCCGGCAAGACCACGCTGACCGAACATTTGCTGCTGCTCGGCGGCGCGATCCACGAGGCCGGCCGGGTGAAGGCGCGCGGCGAGGCCCGCCGGGCGCGCTCGGACTGGATGAAGATCGAGCAGGAACGCGGCATCTCGGTGACCTCGGCGGTGATGACGTTCGAGTATCACGACGCGGTGTTCAATCTGCTCGACACGCCCGGCCACGAAGACTTTTCCGAAGACACCTATCGCACGCTCACCGCCGCCGATTCCGCCGTGATGGTGATCGACGCCGCCAAGGGCATCGAAAGCCAGACCCGCAAGCTGTTCGAGGTCTGCCGCCTGCGCGACATCCCTATCATGACCTTCATCAACAAGATGGACCGCGAGGCGCGCGATCCGTTCGATCTGGTGGACGAGATCGCCGACCAGCTCCAGCTCGACGTGTCGCCGATGTCGTGGCCGGTCGGGCAGGGGCTCAATTTCCGCGGCGTCTACGATCTTTATACGGAGGAGTTCTCGGTCTACGGCGGCGGGCGGCTCGGCGGCTCCCACGTCGAAGCCCATCTGTCGATCGAGGAAAAGATCCAGTTGATGGAGGAAGTCGACCTCGTCACCGCCGGCCTGTCCCGCTTCGACGAAGCCGAGTATCGCGCCGGCCGGCTGTCGCCGATCTTCTTCGGTTCGGCGCTCAAGAATTTCGCGGTCGCCGATCTCCTCACCCACCTCGCCAAGCACGCGCCCGCCCCGCGCACCCAGACCGCCAAGGACCGCATCGTCGAACCGGCCGACGAGGAAGTGTCCGGCTTCGTGTTCAAGGTCCAGGCCAATATGGACCCCAACCACCGCGACCGTGTCGCCTTCGTGCGGCTGGCGTCGGGCGAGTTCAAGCGCGGCATGAAGCTGACCCAGTCGGGCACCGGCAAGCAGATCGGCATCTACAATCCGATCCTGTTCTTCGCCCAGCAGCGCGAGACGGTCGACGACGCGTATCCGGGCGACATCATCGGCATTCCCAATCACGGCGTCCTGCGCGTCGGCGACACGCTGTCGGAATCCGGCAAGATCGTCTTCACCGGCATTCCCAACTTCGCGCCCGAAATCCTGCGCCGGGTGAAGCTGTTCGATCCGATGAAGCAGAAGCATCTGGCGCGCGCTTTGACGTCGCTGGCCGAAGAAGGCGTGACGCAAGTGTTCAAGCCGACCATCGGCAGCCAATGGATCGTCGGCGTCGTCGGCCCGCTGCAGCTCGACGTGTTGAAGTCGCGCCTCAAAGCCGAATACGGCCTCGATGCCGATCTCGAAAATTCGCCCTACGACACCGCCCGCTGGATCGGCGGCGAACCGGCCGACGTCGAGAAGTTCGTCGACAGCAACAAAGGCGGCATGGCGGCCGATCGCGACGGCGCGCCGGTGTTCCTGGCCAAGAGCCAATGGGAACTCGGCTACGTCCAGGAGAAGTTCCCCAAGATCAAATTCGCCAAGACCCGCGAACGCGCCGACGTGATGGCGGAAGGCTGATCGCCGTTACGGGGCGGCCTTCTTCAGCGTGATGGTTGCAGCCCGTTCGCCATTGGGTTTCGGCTCCTCGGACGTGTCGATGACATTTTCGGCGATGCCCAATCTGGCGAGTTCTTTGGCAACCTCTTTGGCGCGCGCCTTGCCGAGTTCCTTGTTGGCGTCCGGTTTGCCGGAGGAATCCGTTTCCCCCTGCACGAGGATTTTGGCGTAGCCGCCTTTCTTGAAGGTGTCGGCCACCTTTTTGATCTCTCCTGCGGCCTTCTCGTTGAATTCCGAGCCCCTTATGAAGGTGACCTTCACCGGTTGAGCATTCGCATCGGATGCTGCCGCAAGCTTGTACTGCTTGTAGACCGCGCAGTCGTTCAGAAGAGCATCGCGGTTGTTCGATGTCGCCAGCAGCGTGTTCGTCCTGCCCAAGACGCTGTCTTTGTCCGCGCCTTCGGGAGCGGTGACCGTGCCGTCGCTGTTCAGCTTGGTGTACATCAATTGGATGTCGCAGACTCTTTGGCGAATGCTGGTATCGGTCTGGAGCGAAGCCAGCGCTTCCGTCCACGATCCGGCGCGCGCGTAGATATAGAGATCGACGGCCGCTTCATACATGTTGCGATAGCCGAAGGGCGTGCCGAGCCGGGCCACGATCGTGTTTGCGGCCGCCGACCGGTTCGTGCGCATCTGCAGAAGAATGAGCTCGATCGAATTCTTGTACAGAATGTCCTGGTTCAAGGTGGCCTTGAAGGCTCCGAGCCCGGCGGCGGCGGCGTTCAAGATCTGACTCGTTCCGCCGGTAGCAAGGGTTCCGGCCGTGTTCAATCCGACCGAGGCCGTATCGAGTGTGGCGTTGCCGTAGGTGACGGTGCCGTGCACTGCATCGGAAAAATGCGCCCAGCGCACATCGATCAGCAGCATCATCGCGTAGGTGCACTTGCGGATTTGGTCGGCGTTCGCGGCGCCGGTCCAACTGTCTATTCCGTTTTGGGAGCAAGGCGTCGGCAAATCTTCCGACCGCGCGTCGTAAGCGGGATTGGCTTTGTCTTTTTCCTTCAGCAGATAAACATTATCGGCGATCAGCGCTTGTCCTTTGTAAAGTGACTCCGCTTGGTTCTGCCAATAGGTGCATCCGCTGCACGCCAAACCGGCCAGCGCCGTCACGGCGAGGTTGCGAAAAGTCGACATCTCACCCTCTCCCGGATTTCCCGTATTAAGGGTATTAGCGGGCGCGCGAGTATGCAATCTGAAGTGGCGCCAGGGCGGCCATCCGCACCAGCGTTATCAACAGCGATTGTATGTGTTTGCGACCGAATTGCTGGTCGGCGGACTATTCCGCCGCCGCGACGTGTTCCGGCTGGGTGTCGGCGTTGGTCTTGCGCCAGTCATGCACCAGCAGCGCTGCCGCTTTCGGCGCCACCGTGTCGAACACGGCGAGCGGCAGGTCCGGTGCGCCGCGCAGAAGCGCGACTGCCGAGAAGCTGGCGCGGTCGAGGCCGAGGCCCCGGCACAATACCGCCAGCGGTTCGCCGCCGGCATCGCCGAGCACCAGCGACAGCGTCCGCCGCGGGATGGCGGAAAGGCGCGCCAGGGTGCCGAGGAAATCGCCTTGGCGGTTACGGGCGGCGGTGAGCACCGCGGTACGGTCGACCGGCAGCGGCTCCGGCACCGCGCCTTCCAGCTCGTTGCGCATCAGGATTTCGCGGCGCAACGGTCCGGGCGCGGCGAGATAGAGCGCGTTCATCAGCTTGAGCGGGACATCGGCGTGGCCGGCCATGCGTCCAGCGAGGACGGTTTGGGTTTCGCCGTCGGCTTCGCGCAGCGCCGTCTCGAACAGCGCGATCACCGGCGCGCGCATGGTGTCGTGCCAGTCGGACGGCCAATAAAGAACGAGATCGCAAAGTTCGCGGGCCAGAGGCGACCAACGCCGCTCTGCTGCCAAACCCAGAAGCTGGATCAACCGCTCCTTCGCGTCAGCCATAACCCACCCCACTACCCGAGGCACACTATAGCAGGGACATTAAGAATTTGTGGGAGAAGCCGTGCGGCTAACGGTCGTTAACCATCCAGTTCGATCCAGGTGTCGTTCCAGAAGCCGTTGAAGGTGGTGCGCACCGCCACCGTGTAGGCGCCCATGGCGTCGAACACGATGAAATCGCCGGGTGTGATGCTTTCCGGCAGCATCTGCGGCCGCGGCAGCACATCGAGCGTGTCGCAGGTCGGCCCGTACACGCGGTACGGCTTGGTCTTTCCCGCGAGCGGCATCACCCGCCCCATAGCGTCGCGGGTGAAGACGCGATTGGGATAATCGGCATCGAAGCCGGGCAGGGTGAGTTCGTCGAACGAGCCGTAGGTGCCGTCGTTGAGGTAAAGCCGGTCGTTCTTGCGCGACACAACCTGGGTGATGACCGATACGCCTTCCGCCACCAGCGCCCGTCCCGGCTCGCAATAGAGCGGCAGGCCCGGAATCTCGAGCGTGTCGATCGCTTCACGGATGGTATCGAAATACCAGAGATAGGGCGGCACGTCGTTGTTGAGATAGGGCGCCGGGAAGCCGCCGCCGATATCGAGTGCGGTGATCTTGACGCCGGAACGGTCGATGGCGCGGCGCACGATCTCCACCGCCTGGGCGTAGGAGAACGACGACAGGCACTGGCTGCCGACATGGAAGGTGATCGCCGGCTTGGCGCCCGCCGCGACGACGCGCTTCAACAGCCGGGCGCCTTCTTCCGGATTGGTGCCGAACTTGGACGAGAGTTCGAGCAGTGCGCCGCCGAGCGCCGCCGCCAGCCGCACGAAGACGCGGATCTTGGAGTGGTCGGGAATCTCGCCCAGGAGCTTGTCGAGTTCGTAATCGGAATCGACGACGAAGTCGGTGACGCCGAAATCCTCGAACGCGGCCTTGGCGTGGCCGGTGAGACGGACCGGCGCCATGAAGTGGCAGACCGCGTCGGGAAACCGCGTCTTGATCATCCGCACTTCGCCGAGGCTGGCGGTATCGAAATGGCGGATGCCGGCGTCCCACACCTGGTCCAGCACCAGCGGCGCCGGATTGGCTTTCACCGCATACATCGGTGTGCCGGGGAAACTGTCGAGAAAGCGCACCGCCGCGGCTTTGAACTTGGCGGGCTGCAGAGCGTAAATCGGCTCGATCGGCTTCAGCGTGCTGATGGCTTCTTCGACAGTGGCAAAACGCGGAATCGCCATGGACAGGGTCTCGTCACGCGCGTCCAGGAAAAGTGGGCACCCGTTTTCCGTCCGGAAGCGCGATAAGCAAAACCGCCCACCGCCGCTACATGGGGCAGAGGGGGGTGGGGGTCAAGAGGCGCCGTAAAGAGGGAGGGACCTGGGAGCCGGTTTGGAGGGGATGTCCACCGGTATTCCCAGGTCCCGCCTGCTCGATTGCGGGGGCAGTGCGAGCAGGAAGCAAAGCGACCGGACGACGCTTTGCACGCGCGGCGCGGCCCGCAACAAGCCGCGCCGGAAGGGTTACTGCATCGGATGGTTCCAATCGCCGTGGCGGTCCATCGGCCCGCGGCCGTCATGGAAGCGCCGCATCATCATCATGCGATCGCCCATGTGTTCGCGCGCTGCGCGCTTGAGCACGGTCTGCTGCTCAGGCGTGAGCACCTTGACCAGGGCTTCGAGCGCCGGGGTTTCGGCCTTGAGGGCATTGAGGCGATCCTCGAGCCGGGCGATCTGGTGCTGGCGCAGCTCCATGATCGAGGCATCGCGGCCGGGCGGCGTGAAATCGGCGCACTTGGTGCTGTGCGCCTTGGCGTCCTTCAGCTTGATGTCTTTCCAGCGTTCGAACGCGCCTTTTTGCGACGAGGTCAAAGCAAGGCGGGTTTCGAGTTCCGCCAGCTTGCCGACCGCATGGGCGTAATGGTTGGTGCACATCTCGGCGTGATGCTTGGCGAAGTCCGCCGAGCGGTCGGGCGGCGGAGCTTGTTGGGCCAAGGCGGCCGGTGCAGCCAACGTCATGGCGGCCGCAAGTGTCAGAGCGGATACGAATTTCATGGGGTTCTCCCGGTGTTCGTCGGGAATTGAACGGCAGGCTTTGCGGCTTCCGTCTCGCCCGTCGCTGAATTCTGCGTCATGGAGGTTTTTGCGCCCGCCGGCGGAACGCCGTATACGCTCGGCCGGCGAACGAACGAGGCGAACAATGCGGACGATTGTGGCGGTTCTGACTGCGGCGGGATTGGCGGCGGGACTGACGATGGCGGCGGGGGCCTGGCCGGGCGGCAAAAAAGTAGCCGTGGTTCTGACCTACGACGACGCGCTGACCTCGCAGCTCGACATCGCAATCCCCGCGCTCGATGCCGCCGGATTGAAAGGCACGTTCTTTGTGACCGGCTCGGGTCTCAAGCCCGAAACCATCGGCCGCTGGCGGGCGGCGGCGGCGAACGGTCACGAACTCGGCAATCACACGCTCTTCCACGCCTGTTCGCGCGCGAGCTATCCGGCGCCGGAGCGCTACACCACCGAGGCTTACACGGTCGACGCCATGCTGGCGGAAATCCGCACCATGAACACGATGCTGACCGCCATCGACGGCAAGGCCACGCATGCGATGGCGACGCCGTGCGGCACGCATACGGCCGGCGGCACCGATTATCTGCCGGCGCTGCGCCAGAGCGGCATGGTGCGCTACGACCGCGGCGTCGTCGGCACGCCCGGCGATCCGCTCGATGTGCCGAGCATGTGGTTCTCCGACAAGGCTACGGGTGCCGAGATGATCGCGGCGGTCGAGAAGGCCGAACAGACCGGCGGTATGATCGTGCTCGGTTTTCACGGCGTCGGCGGCGATTATCTGACCGTCTCGGCCGAGGCGCACGCCCAACTCGTCGCCTGGCTCAAGGCCCATGCCGATACCGTCTGGGTGGCGCCGTTCTCGACCGTGCTGGACGCGGCCGGCAAGAACTAGCTACCGCATCGCGACGATCGTCGTCCGTCCGTCGGCGCTGGGCTGATAGACGTTGGTCATCTCGGTAAGCGCGCGCGCGAACAGTTCGGGAGTGATCGACGGCGGCAGTTCGAACGCGTCGACGCCGACCCGCTTGAGGAAGGCGATCTGGTCGTAGAGGAAATCGCCGCGCGCGCGGATTTCGCCGGTGAATTTAAGACGGGTGCGGAGGATACGCGCCCACGAGAACGGCCGCCCGTCGCGGAATTTCGGAAATTCCAGCACCACCAGACTGAGCCGGTCGAGATCGGAGCCGAGCGCTTCCGGCGACTGGTCGGAATCCAGCACGATGCCGAGCTTCTGATTGCGCGCCAGAAGATCGCTGCGTTCGGCGCGGAAGCGCTTCAGCGAAACCACCACCGCCCCATCCGGCAGCGGCGCGTCGTCGGCGACCGTGACATACGTGTCTTCGGCAGGGAGGTTGTTTTTGATCAGCATGAAACTTTCCTCCCTCGCGGAGTCGCGACAAGCGTACCGCACATCGTTCGAATAGCGGGGGAGGTGGACACGAAGTGGCCGGAGGGGGGACTGAAAACCGCCTCAGCCGTCCCGTCTTCCCCCCCTCCGTCGCCGGACGGCGACACCTCCCCCGCTATCTGCCAAGCGTGCGGCGTCTCTGCCGAAGCTCCGCGGGGGAGGAAAGAAAGATCAATGCGCCGCATGGAGCTGCTCCCCGTAAGCCACGTTCTTGAACGGCTCCATGCCGAGGCGGCGATAGGTGTCGAGGAAGCGTTCGCCCGGCCGGCGCAGCTTCAGATAGACATCGACCACGCGCTCGACCGCATCGGCGATTTCGTGCTCGCCGAAACCGGGGCCCATGATTTCGCCGATCGAGGCATCTTCCGCCGCCGAGCCGCCGAGCAGGAGCTGGTAGTATTCGACGCCTTTCTTGTCGACGCCGAGGATGCCGATATGCCCGGCATGGTGATGGCCGCAGGCATTGATGCAGCCGCTCATCTTGATCTTAAGTTCGCCGATATCCTCCTGCCGGTCGAGATCGGCGAAGCGTTTGGCGATCTCCTGGGCAACCGGGATCGAGCGCGCATTGGCGAGATCGCAGTAATCGAGGCCGGGACAGCAGATGATGTCGGTGATGAGACCGGCATTGGGCGTCGCAAGCCCGAGCACTTGCAGCCGTGCGAACACGGCGGGCAGATCCTTCTGGCGCACATGCGGCAGCACCAGATTCTGTTCGTGGCTGGCACGGATTTCCGTCAGGCCGAAATCGTCCATCAGTTGCGCCACGGCGTCGAGCTGGTCGGCACTGATGTCGCCCGGCACGCCGCCGATGGGCTTCAAGGAAATCGTCGCCACGGCATAGCCGGGCTGTTTGTGCGGCGTGACGTTGTTGACGATCCAGCGGCCGAGGTCCCCGTCGGTCGGCAAGGCTTCGTCGGTCAACCTCTCGAAGTCCGGCGGCGCGAAATAGGCGGCGATGCGGGCGCGCTCTTCGTCCGGCACCTGCAAATACCCGGACGTCTTGATCTCCTGGAACTCGCGCAGCACCCGTTCGCGCATTTCGTCTTCGCCGATGCTGTGGGCAAGGATCTTGATGCGGGCCTTGAAGATGTTGTCGCGCCGTCCGTTCTCGTTGTAGACGCGCATGATGGCTTCGAGAAAACCGAGCAGATCGGGCTTTTCGACGAAATCGCCGACGACATAGGCGAGATAAGGCGTGCGTCCCATGCCGCCGCCGACCCAGACGCGATAGCCGGTGCGGCCTTCGTCGTTCTTGACGATCTCGACCGCCGCATCGTGATAGCGCAGCGCGGCGCGGTCGTGCGGCGCGGCGATCACCGCGATCTTGAACTTGCGCGGCAGGAAGCTGAACTCGGGATGCAGGCTCGACCATTGCCGGATCAGTTCGGCAACGGGGCGCGGGTCTTCGATCTCGTCGGCGGCGGCGCCGGCGAAATGATCGGCGGTGACGTTGCGGATGCAGTTGCCGCTGGTCTGGATGCAATGCATCTCGACGGTAGCGAGTTCGGCGAGGATGTCCGGCACGTCCTTCAGCTTCGGCCAGTTGAACTGCATGTTCTGGCGCGTCGTGAAGTGGCCGTAGCCTTTGTCGTACTTGCGGGCGATCTCGGCGAGCTTGCGCAGCTGGCGCGCCGACAGCGTGCCGTAGGGCACCGCGATACGCAGCATGTAGGCGTGAAGCTGGAGGTACAGCCCGTTCATCAGCCGGAGCGGCTTGAACTGGTCTTCCGTCAGCTCGCCGTTCAGCCGCCGCTGCACCTGAAAACGGAATTGCTCGGTGCGCTCGGCCACGAAGCGGGCATCGAACTCGTCATATCGATACATCGTCATCCCTTTCGGGGGCCGCCGGCGAGGTTGTGCCGGTGGAGCCATACTTCGCCTGCTTGCCGAGATCGGTGCGCACGCTCGGACCGGCGGCGCGGATGATCTCGCGCTCCTTCACCGGCCGGCCGTCCTTCACCTCGAACAGGTAGGGATTGACCACGAGATTGCGCGCCACGAACTCCTTGGCGGCGGCGAGGGCCGTGTCGGCCACGGCGGCGTCGGTGAAGCCTTCGGCCTCATCCAGATTTTCCACCCAACCGCCACCGCGCCAGTAGAGGACGCGGCCATCGATCAGCCGGTTTGCGGTAAGCAATTGAGGCATCAGCGGTTTCGTTCCGAGTAGAAGGGGTAGTGTCGATGTCATACATGGCATCAATGTAGATAAAAGAAAAGAACAAAATGTTGCTGTTAAAAGTAATGCTCAGCGGCCCGCGGTCTTGACCCGGCTCCAGAACTCCGGCCGGACCATCACGCTACGCAAAGCGGCGAAAAGCTGCTCGCGGGTGGTGAAGTGACAGACCCGCTCGAAGTCGTCGATCGCCTTGATCTTGGCGCCGGCGCCGGTGGCGGCATCGGTGTCGGCGTCCAGCCATTTCGCATCGGCATTGGCGGGATCGCAATTGGGCATCACCGTCTGCCAGAAGCCGTTTTTGCCCACGACGATCAGGCCGTACATGTAGGCACTGTCGTTACGGTTGTAGGTACCGTAAACGAACACGTCGTAGCCATTGGCGGTGGTAAGGTAGTTCAGCACCACGGTGTGGGTCCGCCATGGGCCTTCGGTGCCCTTGGCGTCGAGATGCGCCTCGGCATAGTCGTACCAGCCGTCCGGTTTGGCCGTGAGCCGGGCATGATAGCGCCGGTCGCCCGAGCCGTAGGTCCAGTCTTTGCCGGTCGCAATCGGCTGGCGGGCTGCTGCCGGATCGAGCAGCAGATCGTTGGACTCGTAGCAACCGGCGAGGAAGAGGCCGATCAGCAGGATCATCCAATACCGCACGATGCCCTCCGCGCCCTGATGCGAAGCACCGTCATTATAAGCGGGATTAGACGGAAGTCGCACATCCTGCAGGGCAAGCGCCGGGGTGTGTGCATTGCGGGGCTTGGTGCGTCTTCATTATGGTAACGCTCACAGGGAGAACCACATGTCAAAAAAAATAATGGCCGCTGTGGCGGTAGTAACGCTGACCGGTCCCGGCTTCGCCGCAGGATTGGCCGTAAGTCCGAATGAAACGCTGGAAAAGCCGGGCTTATCGGTGATCGTGCACCAGAACGCCTTCCATCCGGTCTTTCGCGACGAGAAGAACGGCGGGCTGCAGATCGTGCTGCACGACCAGCGGATCGCCACCGACGGCGAGGTCCGGCTCAATCCGACGCCCGAACAATGGGACCCGGTGCCGGCGATGGTGAAGCGCGAGCACACGGCAAAGGCGATTTCGGTGACGTCGGGCTACGCCGACATCGGGTTTTCCTATCACATCACCGTGAGCCCGGAAGGCGACGGATTCCGCATCGCGGTCGATCTCGACAAGCCGCTGCCGGCGAACCTCGTCGGCAAGGCCGGCTTCAATCTCGATTTCCTGCCCGTCTCCTATTTCGGCAAGACGTTCCTGATGGGATCAGCGCCGGGCCTCTTCCCGCGCCAGCCGAGCGGACCGATGAAGAAAGACGGCTCCGGCGATCCCGAGCCGGTGGCACAAGGCGCGTCCAAAATCGTGCTGTCGCCGGAAGACCCCTTCACGCGCGTCGGCATCGTTTCGGATACCGCGCCGCTCGCCCTTTATGATGCGCGCAACCGCGCCCAGAACGGCTGGTTCGTGGTCCGCGCCTTGATCCCGGCCGGTGCGAGCAAGAACGCCATCGTCTGGCATGTGACGCCGAACGTGGTGAAAGGCTGGGTGCGCCCGCCGGTCGTCTCGTTCAATCAGGCCGGCTACACGCCGAACCGCGCCAAGGTCGCGGTCATCGAGATGGATCCGCGCTTCAAGGCGCCGGCCGATGCCGAACTGGTGAAGCTCGACGCCTCCGGCAAATCGGTTGTGGCGCTGCGCGGCAAGACCCAGCCGTGGGGTACCTGGATGCGCTACAAATATGCCCGCTTCGATTTTTCGAAAGTGAGCGAACCCGGTCTCTATGCCATCCGGTTTGCGGGCCACACCACCAATCCGTTCCGCATCGCGCCCGACGCCTATGCCCATATCTGGCAGCCTTCGCTCGACACCTATCTCCCCGAGCAGATGGATCATGTCGAAGTGCGCGAGCAGTATCGCGTCTGGCAGGGGCCCTCGCATCTGGATGATGCGCGTCAGGCGCCGCCCAACATCGATCACTTCGACGGCTACAAGATGGGCCCGAACCTGGATTCGCCGTTCAAGCCCGGCGAACACATTCCCGGTCTCAATGTCGGCGGCTGGCAGGATGCCGGCGATTACGACATCCAGACGCTCGACAATTCCGGCGTGGTGCGCAACCTCGTGTGGGGCCGCGAACTGTTCGATCTGAATTGGGACGAAACCAGCATTGATGAAGATGCGCGGCTGGTCGAAATCCGCAAGCCCGACGGCATCAACGACGTCACGCAGCAGATCCGTCACGGCGTCTTGCAGCTTCTGGCGCAATACAAGGTGTTCGGCCATGCCATTGTCGGCATCGTCGATCCGACCTTGAAGCAGTACACCCATCTCGGCGATGCCGCGTCGCAATCGGACCGGCTGGTGTACGATCCGGCCTTGAAGCCGAACCAGACGACCGGCGACTATTCGGGCAGGCCCGACGACCGCTGGGCCTTCACCTCCGACGTGCCGGTCGACGATTACGCCATGGCCGGTGCGCTCGCGGCGGCGTCGCGTCAGCTCAACGACAGCGATCCGGCGCTCGCCGCCGAAGCGCTGGCCGCGGCCAAGACGCTATGGGCCAATCAGCAGAATCCGGGCGATCGGGTGAACCGGCCCGAGCGCGGCGACTGGACGGCCCATATGCTGGAGCCCGCCGCGGTGTCGGCGACGGTGGAGCTGGTACTCGCCACCAAAGGCGACCCCATCTACACCGCCAAGCTCAAATCGCTGCTGCCGGTGATCCAGAAAGGCTTCTTCTTCCTCGGCGAGACGGCGGTACGCGCCATTCCCTACATGGATGCGGACTACAAGGCGGCGCTGCGGGCCGCGACCGTCGCCGCCAAAACCCAGATCGACAAGGAGCTCGCCAAGACGCCGTTCGGCGTGCCGGTGTCGCTCGGCACCTGGGCGGGGTCGGGTCAGGTGGCCCAGTTCGGCGCCTCGGCCTGGATGCTGCATCAGGCTTTCCCGGATGTGATCGGCACCGAGTACACCCTCGCTGCCATCGACTATCTGCTGGGGCGCCATCCGGTGCACAATCTCTCGCTGGTGACCGGCGTCGGGGCACGCTCCAAGCAAGTCATGTACGGCCACAACCGCGCCGACTTCTCAAGTGTGCCAGGCGCGTTGACGCCGGGCGTCCTGGTCATCAAGCCGGATTTCCCGGAGCAGATGGATGTCTGGCCGTTCCTGTGGTTCGAGAACGAAGCCACGGTGCAGACGACCTCGACCTACATCCTCGCCGCCTGCGCGGCGATTGCGGCGACGAAGGAATAAACATCGACGCATAAAAAAGCCGCCGGGCGAGAGGGATCGTCCGGCGGCTTCCTTTTGCGCGGAAGACTTATGCCGCGCGGGTCATGCACTGAGCGATATCGGCCTTGGCGTCTTCGCCGATGCCGGAAATACCGAATTTCTCGACCAGCACGCCGACGAGCGCGGGCGTCAGGAACGCCGGCAGCGACGGGCCGAGCTTGATGTGGCGCACGCCGAGCGCCAGCAGCGTGCAAAGGATTGCCGCCGCCTTCTGCTCGAACCACGATACGATCAGGCTCAGCGGCAGATCGTTGACGCCGCAGCCGAACGCTTCGGCGAGCTTGGTGGCGATGATCAGCGCCGAATAGGCGTCATTGCACTGGCCGATATCGAGCAGGCGCGGCAGGCCGCCGATGGTGCCGAAGTCGTGCTTGTTGAAGCGGTACTTGCCGCAGCCGAGCGTCAGGATGACGGTGTTCGCGGGCGCGTTGTCGGCAAAGTCGGTGAAGTAGTTGCGGCCCGACTTGGCGCCGTCGCAGCCGCCGACCAGGAAGAAGTGCTTGATCGCGCCCGACTTGACCGCGTCGATCACCTTGTCGGCAACGCCGAGCACGGCATCGCGGCCGAAGCCGGTGAGGATGGTCTTGTCGTCGCCGTCGTTCTCGAAACCGGGCAGTTGAAGAGCCTGTTCGACGATCGGCGAGAAGTCGTCGCCGTCGAGATGCTTGATGCCCGGCCAGCCGACCGGCCCGAGCGTCCACAGCCGTTCGGAATATTTCTTCTGCGGCTTGATCAGGCAGTTGGAGGTCAGCACCACCGGACCTGGGAAATCGGCGAATTCGAACTGCTGATCCTGCCAGGCGCCGCCGTAATTGCCGGCGAGATGCTTGAACGCTTTCAGGTTCGGATAGCCGTGCGCCGGCAGCATTTCGCCGTGGGTATAGACGTTGATGCCTTTGCCTTCGGTCGCCTTGAGAATGGCGAGCAGATCCTTCAGGTCGTGACCCGAGACCAGGATCGCCTTGCCCTTGATCGGATTGATGCGCACCGGCGTCGGCGTCGGGGTGCCGAACGTGGTGGTGTTGCCTTTATCGAGCGCTTCCATGGCGGCGAAATTCACCCGGCCGATTTCGAGCGCTTCTTCGAGCAGCACGCCGAGATCGGCTTCGTTACTTGCCAGCTTGTCGAGGGCGCGTTCGATGCCGGCGAATACCGCATCGCGTTCTTCGCCCAAGACCGAAGCGTGATGGCCGTAGGCGGCCACGCCCTTCACGGCATAGAGCAGCAGCGCCCGCAGGCCGATGGCGTCTTCACCGAGGGTTTCGACATTGTACTTGACGCCCGCTTCCTTGGCCTGGGCCAGAATGGCGGCCTGATCGGCGCCCGGCGAGAAGGTGGCAGGACCGGCGAGTAGTTCGGGTTCCTGGCCGGCGGCGCGCGCGGCGGCTTCGTAGGCAATCTTCATCTTGGTGCGGATACGCACCGCATCGCCGATCCAGGTGACGAACTTGGCGGCGTCGAAATTCACGTTGGTCAGGGTCGAGAACACCGCGAACAGAAGGAAGCGGTCGGCTTCGATGTCGGTGGCGCCGAGCGCGCGGGCCTTTACCGCGTATTGGGCGATGCCTTTGCAGACATGGATCAGCACGTCCTGCAGATCGGAGGTCGGCGCATCCTTGCCGCAAGCCCCGCGCGTGCCGGTACAGGCCGCGATGCCGTTGTCGAATTGGGTCTGTTCACATTGGTAGCAGAACATCGTTTCCTCCGGTTGGGTAAAGTGGTATTGCCCATACATCTTTTATGGAAATGTACGCCTGCCGAATGATGCGTGCGAAATGACGGATTGCCGCATGTGCGAGCGGCTCGCAAAAGCGGCCTGGAAAATACGTCTATAACGGGTGCGGCGCGCCTCTATACTCCATCAAAACAAGGGGATGGCGCATGCGGCGGGAATTGGTTCTGGCCTTCGGGCTGATGACGGGAATGGCGTCGGCCGCGGAGGATGCGGTTGTTCCCTTCACGGTGCAGCAGATCAGCGGCTCGCGCCCGATCGTGACCGTTACCGTCAACGGCCATGACTATCCTGCAATTGTCCATTCCAATGCCGGGCTGTTCCTGCAGATCAATCACGCCCAGGCCGCCGCGGTCGGGGTGAAGGATCTGAAACACAAGGATTCCTACGGCATCGAAGCGCCGGGCAAGGTGAGTGCGCTCGGCCGCGATACCGGCACGGTGGAGCGTTTGGCGGTGGGCAGTGTCGCGGATCGCGATGCGCCGGTGGAGGTGTTCGAAAAGCCGGCCGACGTCACCATGCTGGGCCTCGGCTGGATCAAGGCGCACGGCATCATCGTCGATTTCGCCAATGGTAAAATCGTCGTGCCCGGCGGGGCCGAAACGCCGAAACGCATCGGGGCGCTTTTAAAAGAGGGCGGTTATTCCGCCCATGCGATGCGGTGCGATCCGGTTGACGGGCGCTATCTCGTCACCGTTTCGATCAACGGCGAGAAAGCCGAGATGGTGGTGTCGACGGTGGTCGACGGCACCATCGACACCGCTTTTGCCGCCCGAGCCGGCGTGCATCGGGGCCGCGTCGTCGGCAATTACGGCGGGCCTTCGGGCGCCACCGGCGAGGAGTACGAAACCGCTGCGCCGGTGACAGTCGCCATCGACGGCTGGCATTCGCAGCCGCAGAAGCTGACGATCGAAGATACTTACGCTTATGTGAAGCAGGCCCGTCCCGCCGACGCGCGCGGCGGCATGCTGGGCGCCGATTTCCTGATCGCCCACGGCGCTGTGGTCGATTTCGGAACCATGACCCTTTATCTGCGCTGAGCGAGCCAGGACTCCACCAACAAAAAGCCCCGCCGGTTGGGGCGGGGCTTTCGCGAAACTCAGTTGTCGCCGGGTGGCGGGGCGGTCTTGGGCTTTTCCTCGTCGCCGCCGAACAACCAATTGAAGAACCCGCCGGTCGTTTTGCGCTTGGCTTTGTCCTGGCGCTGATCCTGCGGCGCATCGATCTGCGGCGTGTTGTTGATCGCCGCTTCGTCGTCGGCCGACAGGCCGGTACCGCTCGACAACAGGCTCTGGTCGAGGCCGAGGGCGTCTTCCGGCGGCGAGCGGTCGAGGCCTTTCGGCGGCAGACCGGCTTCGGCGACCTTCATCACCGACTTCCACATCTGGGCCGGAATGGTGCCGCCGGTGACGCCCTTCATCGGCGAGGAATCGTCGTTGCCGACCCAGACGCCGGTGACGTAATCGGTGGTGAAGCCGACGAACCAGGCATCGTGATAGTCCTGGGTGGTGCCGGTCTTGCCGCCCGCTTCGCGGTCGTAGAGGTTGGCGCTGAAGCCGGTGCCGTGACTGACCACGCCGAACAGCATGGCGGTGAGGTCCTTCATGACGTGCTCGGCGATGACGCGCTCGGGCTCGCGGTTCTGGCGCTGATACAGGATGCGGCCGTCGGCGCCGTTCACCTGCGTCACCATATAGGGGCGCACTTTCAGTCCGCCCGAGGCGAACACCGCATAGGCGCTGGTGAGTTCGAGCGGCGTCACTTCACTGGTGCCGAGCGCGATCGAGGCGTTGGGCGCCAGCTTGGAGGCGATGCCGCAGCGCTTGGCCGCTTCGACCACCTGATCGACGCCGACTTCCTGCGCCACCTGCACCGCGATGGTGTTGACCGAATGGGCCATGGCATTGGCGAGCGTGATGGTGCCGTAGGCGCGGCCGCCGAAATTGGTCGGGGCCCAGCCGTCGATATAGACCGGCTGGTCGTCGCGGGTTTCCCAGGGGGAGAGGCCGGATTCCAGCGCCGCCAGATAAACGAACGGCTTGAACGCGGAGCCCGGCTGACGATGGGCCTGAATGGCGCGGTTGAAGGTAGATTCGGCATAATCGACGCCGCCGATCATCGCCACCACGGCGCCGTCCGGCTTCATCGTCACGATGGCCGCTTCGTGGACATTGGCCTTCTTGGCGGCTTTGCCTTCGATCACTTCGCGCGCGGTGCGGCGGGCCGCTTCCTGCAGCTTGGGCTCCAGCGTGGTGTGGACGATGAGGTCGCCGGAGAGCTGGCGTTCGCCGTTGTTGGAGGCGAGCTTCAAGGCCTCTTCGCGGGCGGCATCGAGATAGTAATTGCGGGCATCGACCGAGGCGCGGTCGACCACCACGGCGGGATGGGCCTTGGCTTCGTCGGCCTGGGCCTGCGTGATGGCGCCGGTTTCGACCATGGTGGCGAGCACCACGCCGGCACGCTCCTGGGCGGCGGCGAGATCGCGCCGCGGCGAGAACACGCTCGGCGCCCGCGTCAGCGTCGCCAGCATCGCGGCTTCGCCGAGCGAAAGCTCGCGCGCGGACTTGCCGAAGTAAACGCGGGCGGCGCCATCGACGCCATACGCGGCGGAGCCGAGATAGATGCGGTTGAGATAGAGCTCCAGGATCTGCTTCTTCGACAGCGACTTTTCCAGCACCGCCGCGTCCATCTCGGTCTTGATGCGGCGGGTGAAAGTGCGTTCCTGGTTGGTGAAGAGGATCTTCGCGGTCTGCTCGGTGATGGTGGAGCCGCCGGCGACGGTATGACGGGCGCGAAGGTTCGCCATCATGGCGCGCACGATGCCGCGCGGATCGACGCCGTGATGGGAATAGAACCGGCGGTCTTCCATGGCGATGAACGCCGCCGGCAGATAGGCGGGCATCTCTTCCAGGGTCAGGCGGTCGCCGACCGCGGCGCCGCGCCGTCCCACCACCTTGCCGTGGGCGTCGAGGAAGGTGAAGGCCACTGGCCGGTTGAGGGCGTAAAGGTCTTGCTTGAGATCGAGCGGCGGCGCCACCACCGCCAGGATCGTCGGCAGCAGGAACAAGCCGAGCAGCGGAATCGTCACGATTCCCACCACCCAAACGGCGATCTTCAACAGGCGATTTTTGCGAGCGATGATCCAGCCTCCAAAGGCGTCAGCACCGCGCAGGAACCCTTCCCAAATCTGGCCCATGCGATTTCCCCGCGTAAGAGGCGCTTAGTCGCCCATATTTGGGGCGGATTCAAGACGCGGCGAATTAACCGGGTGTCACGAACCGGCCTTTCCGGCCAAAAAACGCGCCAGCGCCGGGCCGGTGGCGAGCACCACCATAAAGCGCACCATCTGCATCGTCATCACGAATGGCACGTCGACTTTGGACGAAGCGGCGATGATGGCGACCGAGTCCGCCCCGCCCGGCGAGGTGGCGAGATAGGCGGTTAACGGATCGAGCCCGGCCACTCGCGCCAGCACCATGCCGAAGCTGCCGCAGACGGCGATCAGGACCATGATGGATGCGAGCAGCCGCGGCGTCGCCCGCGCCGCGTGGAGGAAGATTTCGCGGGTGAATTTGAGGCCGATGCTCCAGCCGAACAGCGCATAGGAAATCGCCAGCAGCCAGGGCGGCAGCACGATGGTGGCGGCGCCGGTCCAGGAAAGAACGCTGGTGGCGACGAGCGGCACCATCAAGGCGCCGGCGGGCACACGAAAAACCTTGCCGAGTGCGGCGCCGCCCAAGGCGATGCCCAGCGTCACGGCGAAGGCGGCCGGCTCCAGCGGCGGAAACCAGTCGACCGGCGGCATCCGGTGGCCGCCGCCCGCCATTGCGAGGCTGGCCACCACGCTGGCGGCGCCGGCAACGCACATCACCCTGAGATATTGCATGAAAGCGACGAGGCGCACGTCGGCGCCGAAGGCTTCCGCCATCACCGTCATGGTCGAGGCGGCGCCGGGCGAGGAGCCCCAGATCGCGGTGGTGCCGGGCAGGACGCGCCAGCGGGTCAGAAGCCAGCCCAAGAGCGCCGCGACGACGACCGTGAAGCCGACGCCGATGACGAACACCGGCCAGTCGTGCGCCACTTCGGTGAAGTTCGACAGCGGCAGCGAATGGGCGATCATCACCCCGACCACGCCCTGGGCGCCGGCATAGAGGAACTCGGGCACCCGGATGGAGCCGCCTGCGGCGGAAAACAGGATGCCGGCCAGCATCGGCGCCAGCAGCAAGGCGGCGGGCAGCCGGAACGTCTCGAGCACGATCAGGAACGCCAGCGAGAAAACGCCGACCACGCCCCATTGCAGGAACGGGCGTCCGTCAAAGTGCCGCATCAGCCGGTCGATCATCGCGGCGGTTGTCTGAACGCCTTTCGCTCCGGTTGCAAGGTGGCCTTTTCTGCCGCGCGCGGGAGAGAAAGAGCGCGACTTCCCGCCCATTGCACTTTGCCGGCGGCTCGGGCTTGGTGCGGTCATGGAAGCGTTTCTCGTCACCCTGGGCGCCGTGGGCGTTGCCGAAATCGGCGACCGCACCCAGTTGCTCGCGCTGATGCTGGCGGCCTGTTATCGCAAGCCGGTGCCGATCCTGCTCGGCATCGTAGCGGCGACGCTGGTCAACCATCTGGCGGCGGGCGCGATCGGCATTCTGCTCGCCGATTTCCTCCAGCCGCGCATCCTCGACACCATCGTCGCGATCAGCCTGTTCGTGATGGCGGGCTGGACGCTGATCCCCGACAAGGACGGCATGAAGCCGGATTGCTCGGCGCGCAACGTGTTCCTGGCGACGTTGTGGATTTTCTTCATGACCGAGATCGGCGACAAGACCCAGATCGTCACCACCACGCTGGCGGCGGGTTATCACAGCCTGATCCCGGTGGTGGCGGGCTCGACGCTCGGCCTGCTCGCAGCCGATGCGCCGGTGGTGTTCCTCGGCAACGCCTTCGCCCATCGTTTGCCGCTGAAACTGATCCGCATGGTGGCGGCTGCAATCTTCGCCGTGCTCGCGATCTTCTTCGCGATCAAGGCGTTCGGCGTCTGACGCCCGGTTTCATGCTAATCTCCCGCCGAGTTGCGAAGGACGCGCTTGGCCATGGCGAAAGACAAACTCTGGGCGGAGACGCCGGAAAAGCACGATTATCCGGCGGCGTTGGATTATCTGTCTTTGCTGATGAGCGACGCGGCCGCCGCCGCGCTGGTGGCGAAGTTCAAGACGGCGCGGCTGACCCACCGCAAAGCCAAGGACATCCTGCGCGCCAGCGGATTGCCGATCTTGCCGCGCGACAACGCCCATGTCGCGCGCGATCTCAAGAAAATCCGTAACGGCAAGAAGCTGTCGCCGGTTCTGCTGGTGCGCGGCGACCGCAATGCCGGCGTTCCGCTGGCCATCGCCGACGGCTATCACCGCATCTGCGCCAGTTGGCACACCGACGAGAACGCTTTGATTCCCGGCCGCCTGGTGTGAATGCGGCTCACAAAAACGCGGTGGCGAGCAGGGCGGCCCCGCCCACGCCCAGAGCGGCCGATCCCATCCACAACCAGTGACGCCGGGTAACGAGCGATACGGTGGCGAGCGCGATTGCGATTTCGAACAAGGTCGCCGCCCCGGTCAGCCAATGATGACGCGCTTCGTGCGCTTTGCTTTCGCTGAGCAGTTCGGCGCGTTTTTGCTGGGCCGCAACGGCATGCGTGCGGATTTCGGCCTGCTTGGCCGCCTGCTCTTTGGCGGTCTTGGCATAGCGGGTCGCCGCCGCCGGGTTGAGATCGCCCGCGATGGTATAAAGATGCCGCTTCAGACTGTCGGCCTGATATTCGCTCCAGGCATCGGTCGCTTCGTCTTGCGACAGCGTCGCTTCGCCGGTGGCCGCCAGCGCCGAAGCGGTCTCGATGGATTCGAGATTGCCCGCCACCGCGGCGCATGCCGCCAATGCCGCTATCAGCATCGCCAGGTGCGACACGAACCGGTCGGGGCTGTGGCCTTCATGGGCGAGGTGTTCGGTGTGTTCGTGCGCTTCGAGCGGGGCGTCGTGCATGGTCAGGTCCTTTGGCGGGCCGCAGGCGTTATGATGAAGCCTATCGGCGCGCAAGCATCAATGCTTGGTCTGGCCGAGACGGGATTCGAGCCAGCCGGCGACGATCAAGAGAACCAGCATCAACCCGCCGCCGATTGCCACCAGCGGCCACAGGCCCATGCCGCAAGCGCCGCCCAGCGCCGCCGACGTCCAGATGGCGGCCGCCGTCGTCAGCCCTTCGATATTGTGCCGGTGATGCACGATGACGCCGCCACCGAGGAAGCCGAGGCCAGCCAGGGCGCCTTGGATTACGCGCGACGACGCTGCGGAATCGGCGGTCGCGCCGGTTGCGGCCAGCACCGCCACCGCCGTCCCCAAGGTGACGAGGCTGATGGTCCGGACACCGGCGGATTTGTGCCGCAGTTCGCGATCGAGCCCGATCAAGGCTCCGAGCAGCGCCGCGGCGCCGAGGCGCAAGGCCACATCCGTCCAGTCCATGCGAACTCCCCGATTCGAGTCCTTTCACCATTTTAATCGTCAACCATTGGCGCGCGCGCTACAACTGTCATCGCGGTGACACCATTCTGGCGGCCAAATCGCGGCTGCTGCAAAAGGGGGGATTTCGATGAACAAACGGATTTGGCTGGCGCTGGCGTGCACGAGCATCCTGGCGAGCGGTGCGGCGCTGGCGGATACCCATCCCCGGCTCGCGGGCATCAAGGAGTGCGATGCACCGAATTCGCCTGCGGATGGGCATGTCCGGTTCCTGGTCAAGGTGTCGGCGACCGGCGTCGTCGAAGACGTGCAGGTGGCGGAGTCGAGCGGCGATGCCTCGTCCGACCGGCGTGCCGCCAAATGCGTCGCCGGCTACAGCTGGACACCGGCGACCCATAACGGCGAAGCCGTCGAAGGCGTCGCCCATTTCACCTTTAATTTCGGCGTTCGCGTCGGCGATTTGGCGGACGGGCCGCGCAAGGCGTTCCATGTGCTCGAGCGCGATGCCGACCGGCGCTGCCGCAAGCTCTATCCGATCGATCCGCGGCTCGACATCGGCGGCCAGCCGATCACCCTCGTCGCCGTGGCGCGGCTGAAAGACGGCGAGATCCAGACCAAGGTGATGCAGTCGGCCGGCGAAAAGGCCGACGCCGCGGCAGTCAAGTGCGTGACCAAGCTGGTGGCGGATCATGACGACCTGCCGGCCGAATTCGCCCGCACCATCGCGGTGGACTGGTCGCACCGCTGAAAAAAACGGACCCGCGCGATGCTTCGGGCGGGTCCGTCGATAAGGGACTGAAACCTTACTGCGCGCTCATGAAATCGCGCTTGCCGACTTCGACGCCGTTGTGGCGCAGGATCGCGTAAGCCGTGGTGGTGTGGAAGAAGAAGTTCGGCAGCGCCCAGCGCATGAGATAATCGGCGCCGCTGAACTCGAACTTGTTACCGTGGATGTCGAGCACGATGTGCTTGTCGTCGGAACCGTCGATCTGTTCCGGCTTGAACGACTGCACGTAGTCGAGCGTCTTGGCGATGCGCGCCTGCAGATCTTCGAACGTCGCTTCGGTATCGGCATAGCTCGGGATTTCGACGCCGGCGAGGCGCGACAGCGAACCCTTGGCGTGGTCGGTCGCGATCTGCACCTGACGGGTCAGCGCGAACATGTCGGGGAACAGCCGCGCCGTCACCAGCACGTTGGGATCGATCTTCTTGGCCGCGCAATACGCTTCGGCCTTCTTGAGCACGCCCGCGAGCGCGCTGAGATACTGCACATAGACCGGAACGGAGGCGGTATACATCGAAAGCGGCATATTAGTTCTCCCTGAGTTCGGCGTGAATTTAGTGTGTGCGGCGCCGCAGCGAAACCGGCATTCGCACACACCAAAAGGTTCGTGATCAACGGTCACAGCCAGGCGAGCAGATGACGCGTCGGCGTCAGCGGCAGGGTTTTCGGCAGGCGCCGTTTCGCCAGCCACCACGGCCGCCAGATTTGCCGCCACATCGCGACATCGAGCGGCGCGCTGTCCCAAGGGAAGCAGTCGTCGGGCACGCGCCGAAGGTCGTGCCGCGCCAGCCAGCGATGCGCCGCCCACCACAGTTCGGCCGGGGCCACGACGTTCCGCGGCAGCCGGATTTCGTAGAGGTTGGGCAAGGGCTCGCTGCGGCTGCGCGTCAATCGCAGGGTCGCGATGCGCTGCCCGTCGCGCCGCACGCTCCACAGGCGCGAGGTGTTGTGGGCGAGATCGCTGCCGTAGGTGCGCAGGCAGTTGTCCATCGCCTGCGCTTCGGCGACGAGGTCGGCGGCGGTGGCGAGCGGTACGAAGTCGTAACCGTCGATGTGGTCGGGCGTCAGCCAGACATCGGCGAGCTTGCCGTCGCCGAGATTGAGATGCAGATCGACGGTCTCGATCCACTGCCGTGCCCAGCGCTGCGCCGTCGCCATGTTCATCGCCGGACGAAACGGCTTTTCGATCAGCGCCGCGCCGCGCGTGCCGGGCTCTTGCGAAAACCACGCCCACAAGGCGATGCGCCGGATCTGCCGGCGGTCGAGCACGCGCACGCGGTTCTTCAGGCGGCTCACTTCGCGCGCCAGCCACACCGCGACGTCCTCGTTGCCCCAATAGGCGGCAAGCGCCACCGCTTCGAGCCAAGCCTTGGCGTTCACCCGATGCTGCGGCAGGTGATTGGCGATCCGGCGCACGAAGTCGGGCGAATCCGGCAGCGGCGGCAGCGCGCCGAAAAAGCATTCCGGCGGCAGTTTCTTCAGCCATAGCGGCACGCGCGCGGCCTCGGCGATGGCGGCCAAGGGATCGCCCGCGACCACCAGCGCCGTCAGCGGTGCCGGATCGGGCGCATGCGTCAGCGCCACCGCCAGCGCCGGAAAGCTGACGGCGAGATCGGCGAGCCGGGGATGGCGCGCCGCCAGCGCCGCGACCGGGGCGCGGACCTCGTCGCGGAAGCGTTTGAGATGCTGGTCGAGCGAACGCGGAGCCGCGTCCACGCGCCAGGCAAGGCGCACAGAAGTATGGATTGTCATGACTTTTCGATGCCGCGCGACGGCGGCGGTTCCTGGAAAATGTGTGGGCGTAGATGCCTGGATTCACCCAGGCGTCACGGCGTCAGAGATCGCGCCACGAGCCGGGGAAGCGGTCCACTTGATTCAAAATGTGCCTCCCTCATCGAAACGAGGACCGAGATAAATCAATCGGCGCGCGGATTCAACCGGGATATGATGCAGAACCGTCACACGCGTAAGTCAAAAATCACGCCGCACGAGTCACGAAGGGAATATCCATGAAATTGCGCGCCGCCTTGCTTGCCTTGACGCTTCTGGCCGGAGCGGCCGAGGCCGGTCCCGTTCTGATGATTTCGCTCGACGGTCTTCGCCCCGCCGACGTGATCGAGGCGGAGAAGAAAGGCCTCAAGCTGCCGAACCTCACGGCGTTTTTGAAACAGAGCGCGTATGCCAGCGGTGTCAGGAACGTGCTGCCGACCGTGACGTATCCCGATCACACCACCCTCATCACCGGCGTCTGGCCCGACAAGCACGGCGTCGGCAACAACGAGATGCTCGATCCGACCGGCAAGAATCTGCAGGGCTGGTACTGGTACGCCGAAGACATCAAGGTGCCGACATTGTGGGATGCGGTGCACGCATCGGGCGGCAAGGTCGGTTCGGTTGGCTGGCCGGTGTCGGTGGGATCGCTGGCGATCGACGAAAACGTGCCGGAATACTGGCGCGCCCAGAATGCCGAAGACCTGAAGCTGTTGCGCGCGGTGGCGACGCCCGGTCTGATCGGCAAGCTCGAAAAGGAAACCAGGCTGCCGCTCGGCGCCCTGTTCGGCGAGGATCCGCAGCACGATGTCGCTCGCGCCACGTATGCCATCGAGATCATGGCCGATCTCAAGCCTCAGTTCATGACCGTGCATCTCGTCAGCCTCGATCATTATCAACACACCTATGGGCCGGATTCGGCGGAATCGAAGAAGGCGCTGGAAGCTCTCGATGCCGATGTCGGCAAGCTGATCGCCGCCGCCAAAGCGGCTCATCCCGATGTCACCATTGCGGTCGTCTCCGATCACGGTTTCGCCGCGGTGCATGACGGCGTCTATCTCGACCGGATTTTCGCCGAGGCGGGCCTCATCACCATCGAGAACGGCAAGGTCACGGATTGGCAGGCCTATGCCTGGAACGCCGGCGGTTCGGCCGCCATCGTGCTCAAGGACCCGAATGATGCGGCGGTGAAAGCGAAGGTCGAAGCGCTGCTGGCCAAGCTCGCCGCCGATCCCAAGTCGGGCGTGGCGCGCGTCATCGATGCCAAGGCGGTTGCCGAGCGCGGCGGTTCGCCCAAGGCGTCGTACTGGGTCGATTTCAAGATCGGCTACAGCGGCGAAGGCGACTTCACCATCTCCAAGACCTACACGCTGAAAGGCACCCACGGCTATTTCCCCGATCACAAGGAAATGCGCGCCACCTTCATGATCGCCGGCCCCGGCATCAAGGCGGCGAAGCTCGGCGAGATCGACATGCGCGACATCGCGCCGACCCTGGCGAAGGTGCTCGACGTGAAACTCGACAAAGCCGACGGCAAGCCGCTGCTGTGATGGAGCCAGTATTGTCATCCCCGGCTGAGCCAGCGTAGCGCAGCGAAGGGAAGGGGACCCAGGTCGTCACGTCGCTGGGGCGGCAAAAGGTGAGCACGTATTCTTTGACATCGACGCGTGTGCTTACACCTGGGTTCCCTTCCCCTCGCATTTCACTGCTGCTGCGCAGCGCGAAGTGCTCGGCCGGGAATGACACTATTTGTAGGTCCGTTCCGCCTAAGCCGCCTCGGCCAGTTTCGCCAGCGCCGTCAGCACGCCTTTGACGCCTTTGAGCCGCGTGTCGGCATCGTCCCAGTTGCGGCTGATGACGATCTTCTGGTCGGGGCGCACTTTCACCGTGCCGGCGTGATCGTTGATGAGGCGCACCAGGCCGATCGGATTGGCGAAGGTATTGTTGCGGAAGCCGATGATGCCGCCCTTCGGGCCCGCATCGATCTTCTCGACGCCCGCCTTACGGCACAGCGCCTTGATCGCGGCGATCTCGAACAGATGGTTCACTTCTTCCGGCAAGGGGCCGAAGCGGTCGATCATCTCGGCGGCGAAGCGGTCCATATCGGCGCGATTTTCGATCCCGGCCAGCCGCCGGTAGAGCGCCATGCGCACATTGAGATCGGGCACATAGGTTTCCGGAATCAGCACCGAGGCGCCGATATTGATCGACGGCGACCATTGGTCGTCGACGGTGGCATCCGTGGCATCGCCGCCGGCGCGCAATTGCGACACCGCTTCTTCCAGCATCTCCTGATAAAGCTCGATGCCGACTTCCTTGACGTGACCGGATTGCTCTTCGCCCAAGAGATTACCGGCGCCGCGGATATCCATGTCGTGGCTCGCCACCGTGAACCCGGCGCCGAGCTGGTCGAGCGATTGCAGCACTTCGAGCCGCCGCTGTGCGGTTTCGGTGATGGCGTGGTCGGCGGGCGTGGTCAGATAGGCATACGCGCGCTGTTTGGAACGGCCGATGCGTCCGCGCAATTGATAGAGCTGCGACAGGCCGAACATGTCGGCGCGATGCACCACCAGCGTGTTGGCGGTCGGAATGTCGAGACCGGATTCGACGATGTTGGTCGAGATCAGGACATGCACCTTGCGGTCGTAGAAGGCGCCCATCACCTCTTCCAGCGTTGTGGCCGACATCTGGCCGTGCGCCACCGCCGCTTTCACTTCCGGAACGTTGGTTTTGAGGAATTCCTCGGCCTCGCGTAGGTCCGAAATGCGCGGAGCGACGTAGAAGCTCTGGCCGCCGCGATAATGCTCGCGCAACAAGGCTTCGCGGATCACCATCGGATCGAACGGCGTCACGAAGGTGCGCACGGCCAGGCGGTCGATCGGCGGCGTCGTGATCAGCGACAGATCGCGCACGCCCGACAGAGCAAGCTGCAAGGTGCGCGGGATCGGCGTCGCCGTCAGGGTCAAGACATGCACGTCGGCCTTGAGGCCTTTGAGGCGTTCTTTGTGCGCCACGCCGAAATGCTGCTCCTCGTCGACGATGACGAGACCGAGATTGGAAAATTCGATGTTCTTGGCCAGGAGCGCGTGCGTGCCGACGACGATATTGACGTCGCCTTTCTTCAAGCCTTCCTTGGTCTCGCGCACTTCCTTGGCGTCGACGAAACGCGACAGCTGGCGCACGGTGATGGGGAAGCCTTTGAAGCGCTCGGCGAAGGTGCGGTAATGCTGGCGCGCCAGCAGCGTCGTCGGCACCACCACCGCCACCTGATTGCCGGTCATCGCCGCCACGAACGCCGTGCGCAGCGCCACCTCGGTCTTGCCGAAGCCGACGTCGCCGCAGACGAGGCGGTCCATCGGCCGGCCTTTGGCGAGATCCTCCACCGCATCGGCGATGGCTTTTTCCTGATCCTCGGTTTCCTGATAGGGGAAGCGGGCGCAGAATTCGTCCCACACCCCTTGCGGTTTTTCGATTTCCGGCAGCGTTTTCAGTTCGCGCGCCGCGGCGATGCGGATCAGTTCGCCGGCGATCTCGCGCACGCGCTGGCGCGCCTTGGCTTTGCGCTGCTGCCAGCCGACGCCGCCGAGCTTGTCGAGTTGCACGCCGTCTTCGGCGCCGTAACGGGTGAGAAGCTCGATGTTCTCGACCGGCAAAAACAGCTTGCCGCCGTCGTATTGCAGTTCGAGGCAATCGTGCGGCGCACCGGTGACGTCGATGGTCTGCAGTCCGACATAGCGCCCGACGCCGTGTTCGATATGGGTGACGAGATCGCCCGGCGTCAGGCCGCTCGCTTCGGTGAGGAAGTTCTGCGCCTTGCGCGCCCGTTTGTGGGAGACCATGCGGTCGCCCAAAATGTCCTGCTCGGCGATCACCGCGAAATCGGGCGCTGCGAAGCCGTGCTCGATGCCGAGCACCGCCAGACCCACCGCGCCCGGCGCCATCTTGGCGGCATCGTGCCAATCGCTCACCGGCCGGATCGCCTTGACGCCATGGTCCGACAACACGCCGCCCATGCGTTCGGCCGAGCCTTCGGTCCACGCCGCCACGATGACGCGCTTCTTCTCGGCGATCAGGTCGGCGATATGCTCGCCCGCCGCCTTGAACACATTGACGCCGGTCTGCGCCCGTTCGGGTGCGAAATCGCGGCCGAGGTGCCCGTGCGCATCGACCGACTTCATCGATTCCGGCGCCTGGAACGGCGTGAGATCGCGCACCGGATGGCGCTTCAGCACCGTCTCCCATTCGTCGGCGGTCAGATACAGCGCCTCAGGCTTCAGCGGCTTGTACGGCGGGGCTTTCAGCGCGCCTTTCTTGGCCGGTTCGTCTTTGAGGAATTCGCGCCGCGTCTCGTAATAGTCGGCGATCAGTTCGAGCCGCGCTTTCTTGGCTTCCTCGGTGTGATGGCCGAGCATGACGAGGGCGCGGGGCGTGTAGTCGAACAGGGTTTCGAGTTTTTCGTAGAACAGCGGCAGCCAGTGCTCCATGCCGGGGCTTTTGCGCGCCTCGGACACGGATTCGTACAGCGGATCGTCGACCGCGGGCCCGAACGCCGCGACATAGCCGGTGCGGAACCTGCGCACCCCCGCTTCGTCGAGCGGCACTTCGCTAGCCGGCAGCAGTTCGATCGCCTGCACCTCGCCCGACGACAATTGCGTTTCGGCGTCGAAGGTGCGGATGGCATCGAGGCGGTCGCCGAAGAAATCGAGCCGCAAGGGTTCCAGTCCCGGCGGCCACAGATCGACGATGCCGCCGCGCACCGCGAAATCGCCCGGCTCGCGCACGGTCGAGGCGCGCGAATAGCCGTTGGCGGCGAGGTAATGCGAGAGATCGTCGTGGCTGACGGTGTCGCCGATCCTGGCGGAGAAACTGGCGCCGCGGATGATTTCGCGCGCCGGCACCCGCTGCAGGATGGCATTGACCGTCGTCACCACCACCGCGGGGCCTGAATCCTTGTCCCGCCGCGCCAAGGCGGCGAGGGTCGCCAGCCGCTGGCTTTCGATATCCGGGCTCGGCGACATGCGGTCGTAGGGCAGGCAGTCCCAGGCGGGAAAGCTCAGTACCGGCACCTTGGGCGTGAAGAAGGCGATGGTGTCGGCCGCGCTGGCGGCTTTGACGCCGTCCTGCGCCACCAGGATCACCAGACCTTTCAGCGATCCGGCGGCGGCCCCGGCCAGCCACGCATCGAAACCTTCCGGCGCGCCCGAGACCGTGATCCGGCCCTCGGTGCGGGCGATATAGTTTACACGTTCCAAGTGGGATCTTCTCGCGAACACAGCGCCTTGAGCCGGGCGAAGACGGGCGTGTCGTACGCCTCCGGCAGCGGCTTTTCGCCTTTCAGCCAGGCGAACACGTCCTGATCGGGCGCCTCAAGCAGGGCATCGAGCTGGTCGCAGGCCGCGTCATCGAGGGTGTCGATTTCCCGCGCCGCAAAGGTCCCGAAGATCAGATCGACCTCCTTGAACCCGCGCCGCTGGCACCGGAACAATAGCTGTTTGCGGCGGACCTCGATCGACCCACCGTTCGGAGCAGTAGACATGCTATTGATATAGCGTTCCAAACCGGGTTCTGCCAGTACCCGCCTGACGTCCGGCTAAGCCTCGAATATCGTTGCCAACATGCGCCCTGCGATTCTCTTTCCCTTGTTTGCCGACACCCGTTCCTTGGCGGGGGTGGGGCCGCGGCTGGAGAAACTGATCGCCACCGTGGCGGGTCCCCGGCTCAAGGATCTGGTGTTCGACCTGCCGGTCGGGGTGATCGACCGTTCCTACCGGCCCAAGCTGATCCAGGCGCAGGAGGGGCGCATCGCCACCGTCACGGTCAATGTGCTCGATCATCTGGCGCCGCGGGTGAAGTCCCAGCCCTATCGCGTGCGCTGCACCGACGACACCTCGGCGATCGAACTCGTCTTCTTCCACGCCCATCCCGATTGGCTGAACAAAGCTCTTCCCATTGGCAGCCAGCGCATCATTTCCGGCCGCATCGAACGCTTCAACAACCGCCTGCAGATGCCGCATCCCGATTACGTCGCCGCGCCGGGCGAGGACATGCCGTTGCACGAGCCGGTCTATGGCTTGACCGAAGGTCTGTCCGGCAAGGTGCTGGGCAAGGCGATCCGCGCGAGCCTCGAAAAAGTTCCCGCCATGCCGGAATGGCTCGATCCGGCGTTCCAGAAACAACGCCGCTGGCCGCCGTTTGCCGACGCGATCAAGAAAGCCCATGCGCCGGTGCACGAAGACGATCTGGCGCCGACGACGCCCGAACGCCAGCGTCTCGCTTATGACGAACTCCTCGCCAACCAGCTCGCGCTGATGCTGATCCGCAAGCAGATGCGCGCCGCCAACAAAGGGCGCGAATTGAAGGGCGACGGGCGGCTGAAATCGAAAGTGCTGGCGGCGTTGCAGTTCACGCTGACCGACGCGCAACAGCAGGCGGTGGCCGAAATCGAAGCCGACATGGCCAGCCCGACGCGGATGCTGCGCCTGCTGCAAGGCGATGTCGGCTCGGGCAAGACCGTTGTCGCGTTCCTGGCATTGCTCGCCGCCGTCGAAGCGGGGGCGCAAGGCGCGCTGATGGCGCCGACCGAAATTCTCTCGCGCCAGCATCTTGCCGCGCTCGAACCGTTGGCGACGGCGGCGGGCGTGAAACTCGCATTGCTCACCGGCCGCGAAAAAGGCGCGCCCCGCGAAGCCTTGTTGCAGGCGCTGGCCGACGGCGAGATCGACATTCTGATCGGCACCCATGCCCTTTTTTCCGACGACGTCGCGTTCAAGGACCTCGGGCTGGTCGTGGTCGACGAGCAGCACCGTTTCGGCGTGCATCAGCGCATGACCTTGCAAGGCAAAGGCGCGCACGTCACCGATGTGCTGGTGATGACGGCGACGCCGATCCCGCGCACGCTGGCGCTCACCGCGTACGGCGACATGGATGTGTCGCGCCTGCTCGGCCGCCCGCCCGGCCGTCAGCCGATCGAAACCCGCGTTCTGTCCTCCGACCGGCTCGGCGATGTGGTCGAACGCTTGCGCAGCGCGATGGCCAAAGGGGCGCGCGCCTACTGGGTCTGCCCGCTGGTCGAGGAATCGGAAAAAGTCGATCTCGCCGCCGCCGAAGAACGCGCCAAGGAATTGACGGCCACGCTGGGGCCGAAAGTCGGGCTCGTGCACGGCAAGATGAAACCGGCCGAGCGCGATGCGGCGATGGCGAAGTTCAAGACGGGCGAGATATCGCTCCTGGTCGCCACCACGGTGATCGAAGTCGGCGTCGACGTGCCGGAAGCGACCATCATGGTGGTCGAGCATGCCGAGCGCTTCGGCCTCGCCCAGTTGCACCAGCTCCGCGGGCGCGTCGGCCGCGGTTCGGGCAAATCGAGTTGCCTGCTCGTCTGGGTGCCGCCGCTCGGAGAGACCGCCAAAGCGCGGCTCGCTTGTCTGCGCGATACCGACGACGGTTTCGTGATCGCCGAAGAAGACTTGAAACTGCGCGGTCCCGGCGAACTCCTCGGCACCCGTCAGAGCGGCCAGCTCGAATTCCGCATGGCCGACATTGCGGTGCATGGCGATCTCCTCGCCGCCGCGCGCGACGACGCCGGCTTGATCCTGTCGCGCGATCCCGATCTCAAAAGCCCGCGCGGCGAAGCCTTGCGCGTCCTCCTCTACCTCTTCGGCCGCGACGAAGCGGTGAAGTATTTGCGCGCGGGATAGGGACGCGGCTCACACACACCTGTCATCCCCGGCCGAAGCCGCGTAGCGGCGAAGGGGAAGGGGACCCAGGTGTTCGAAAAGAAAAATTGTTCACGCGGAGACGCGGAGTTTTCTGCCCCACGCGGGCGCGATGTTTTCTCGGATTGCACTGTGACCGCGGGGGGAAGTGTCAGCCGACGCGTAAGCGGCGGGTGACAAAGGGGGGGGATTTTGTGCGGAAAACGGATCGAGACGGCTCGATGAACACCGCGCGGAATTTCTCCTAATTCTCAATGCAGGCAATGATAGCGAGGATTGTTATCTCCGCGATTAGCAAGATTTGGTATGCCAAAACCAACTTATTCAACCGTCGATCGCCGATCCCACGATGGCGGTTTAGCAGGATAAAATGGAAGCTCGCGGCCACGGTGCTGATGACTTTTTTTGAGGTCAGCGATTTACGTTTGACCGAGGATGGCAGTTGATCGGCTAATTCCAGCAGGCGTCTTTCAAAGCGTTCCGAAACCACCCATAGCGCACATACGAATAAGCAAAAAAGTGCAGCGAAATAGCTGATCATCTTTTGCCCCCACCCGTTGTATCCAGACGTCGCGAATAGGGGGACTATACTGGAGTCCTTACGCCACGCGTGCAAGCGAGCTGGATTGCGTCCCCGTATTTCAGAGGTTTTCTGCCCCCGGCGGTCACCGTACAGACTGAGAAAACACCGCGCCCGCGTGGGGCAGAAAAGTTTTGCGGCGCTCCAACCCTCACTTCCGGTATTCGGGCGCCGTATAGAAATACTGCCCTTCGCCGCGGTCGCCGTTGGCTTTGTCGGTTCCGACGATGCGGACGACATGCGTGCCTTTGGTGTACGCATTCGCCGGCGAGAAGTGCACGAGATAAGAATACATCACCGGACCGGGACCGACATATTCCTGCACCCGTTCGATGGTGTCGATCTTGGCCGCGACGCCGTCGACATCGATGGCGAGGTCCATTTCGGCGGGCAGCGGCGCGATATCGGGATCCTTCTTGGTGTCTTTGCTCTTGGCGCGCGTCAGGCTCATCGGGCGGAAATAGGCAATCAGGCCCGGCCCGGCGCCTTGCACCTTGAACACGTTGACGCCGTAGATTTCGAGCCGGTGATAACGCACGTCGATGGTCATGTCCGCTTGCACCGGCACGTTCCAGACCCAGGCTTCGAGCCGCGTCTTGCCGTAATCGGGCATGGTGATGGATTCGAGCGCCATATAGCGCCCGTCCTCGACGGTTATGCGATAGCGCCCCTCGGCGTCGGCTTTGGCGGTGTAGAGATCGTCGAAGCTCGACGATTTCAGCGCCACATCGGCGCCCGGCACCGGATGCCCGTCGAAATCGCGCACCGTGCCGCTGATGACATGCTGACCCGCTTGGGCGGCCGACAACAGTGTGACTGCGGCGGCCAGCGCCATCCATTTCGACATCATCATTACCCCCGAAAATTCCGCGACGGCCTACTGCCATCGCGCCGGGGGCGCAAGGCGCAATGCTGCGCGTCGGACTTGCGGTCGCAGCAAGCGTGATAACTAGCGGCTGCTTTTTTCGCTCAGCGCCATTTGCGTCACCGCGATGGCCCACACCGCCACCGCTTCGAGCCAGGCCGCGGCCGGGCTCATCCACAACGGATCGGTGCGATAGGGCAGGAACAGCGCCTGTCCGCCGTAGTATTGCAGGCTGTGCAGGATCGACGGCAGCAGCCAATAGATCAGGATCAGCACCGCCAGCGCCAGAAGATCGCCGCCGCGCCGCCGTGTCAGCATCGCCATCAGGACGATCACTCCGAGATCGCGGGTGACGAAGCCGAGAACGGCGCCGGTGGTGGCGAGCTCCGGTCCCATCGCCAGCATCGCGAACCGCACCATCAGCGCCACCGCGATCGCCGCGGCGACGAGATAGGACATCATCCAGCATTGCAGATGGCTCAGCGCCGCGCCGAGATGGAAGCGGCCGAACTCGCCGCCCAGCCAGCGCAACTGCACTTTGCTCTTGGGTTCGAGGATCGCCGCGACATAGGCGAGACCGGCAATGACGAGGCCCGCCAGCATCAGCCGGGCGGTGATTTCGTCGAAATGGAGCGGCGCGAAGGCGTCGAACCCGGCGGCATAGACGCCCATGAAGGCGAGAAAGCCGAGCCACACCCACGGCCCGTTCCTGAGCTTCAGTTCGAGCCGCATCTGGCGGTAGCAGCCGGTCAGCATCCAGCCGGCGAAGACCGCCAGCGAGGCGAGCAGGAAGGTGGAGGTCGGCAGCGTCCGGTTCCACCACAACAGCGTGTCGGTGCGCGGGAAGGTGCCGATGGAGGAGCCGGTCGGATCGGCGATGACGGCGACGGCCAACGCCGCGGCGAGTCCGGCGACTTGATAGAGGAAGACCTCGATATTGGTGCGGCCCTGGCGGCGGCGGGCACCGATCAGGCTGGCGCTGAGGCTAGTGGCGGTCGCGATCACGCCCATGGCGACGTAGTAGACGACCTCGGCGAAGGCGGCGGCGATGCCAGCGGTGTTAAGCGTGTCGGCCGCGATCACGGCGAGGCAGACAAGGCCGCCGGTCCAGTTGAACACGGTGGCGCCGAACAGCTTGCCCCACATCATGGTGCCGGGGCCGAGCGAGGAGAGGCGCTGGCTGTCCCAGGTGCGGTCGCGGATTTCGCCGACCACGCTGCGGGCGGCGTTATGGGTGCCCCACACCACCACCAGCACCAGGAACAGGGCGCGCGCCACGCCGCCCGGCGTGATGAGGCCGTTCGACAGCGCCGCGGCGAAGAAGGCGAGCGCCAGCACGGCGGCCATCACCACCAGCCTGAGCGGCGTCAGTTCGAGCCAGACGTTGCGCTGGAATTCGGGGTTCATCGGCCGATCTCCGCCTTGGCGCCCACTTGGCTGAAATAGGCCGCTTCCAGCGCCTTGGTGGCTTCACCGAAGGCCGACACGTCGAAACCGGCGTTGATGAGATCGCGGATAAGTCGGGCGCGCGCGGTGGCGCTGCGGGCATGGGTGAAGAGGGCGTGATATTCGTCGGCCTCGATCACATCGACGCCGGCGCGGGCATTGAGGAAATCCTTGAGGTCGCTTCGGGCCTTGGCGATTTCGACGAAATAGCGCGGCCGCTCGACGTCCTTCACCTTGATCGCCTTGCCGCCGACGATCAGCCCGTCCTCTATGATGAGCATCTCCGAGCAATAGTCTTCGAGTTCGGCGAGGATGTGCGAGGACACCACCAGCGTCATACCGGCGGTCTTCAAGGCGACCAGCAGCGCCGACAGATCGCGCCGCGCCTGCGGATCGAGCCCGGCCGCGGGTTCGTCGAGCAGCAACACCTTGGGTTCGTGAACGATGGCCTGGGCGATGGCGAGGCGCTGGCGCAGCCCGCGGCTCAGGTCGCCGGCCTTGGTATCGAGCCGGTCGACGAGGCCGACCCGGTCGGCGGCTTTCTCCACCGCGGTGGCGGTCAGGGCCGGAGCGATGCCGCGCGAACGCGCCGTGTAGGTCAGGATGCGGCGGACGCTGAGGGCGTCGTACAGGCCGCAAAAATCGGGCAGATAGCCGAGCAGGGCGTGGATGGCGCGCGGTTCGGCGCGGGTGTCGTGCCCGGCGACGGTGACGGTGCCGGAATAGGGGTCTTCGAGAGCGGCGAGACACCGCAAAAGGGTGGTTTTGCCGGCGCCGTTGGGACCGACCAGGGCCGTAATCGTTTGTGGCGCTACGTGAAGGGAGACACCCTTCAGCGCCCGCGTCGTCGGGTATTCGTAAACGAGATCGGTTACGGTAATCATGGCCCGCCAAGCCGGATATCGGAGGCGATCATACCCGCAATTTTGTCAAAGAATGTTAAGATTCGTGACTCGGCGGCATCGATTTTCCGGCTTTATTCGATTGCATGCGGCTTCCTGTCTTGCCACAACCTCATCCGTCCAGAACGCGAGGGTGAACGATGCGCATTGTCATGATCGGTTCGGGGTATGTGGGCCTGGTTTCAGGCGCCTGCCTGTCGGAGTTCGGCCACGATGTGGTCTGCGTCGATACCGATATCGCCAAGATCGAGGGGTTGAAGGTTGGCAAGATTCCAATCTACGAGCCCGGTCTGGACGAAGTGGTTGCCGCCAATGTCAAGTCCGGACGGCTCAGCTTCGAGACCGATCTGAAGGCCGCGATGGAAGCGGCCGAGGCGGTGTTCATCGCCGTGGGCACGCCGTCGCGGCGCGGCGACGGCCATGCCGACCTCAGCTATGTTTTCGCCGCCGCCGAGGAAATCGCCCATAACCTCAAGGGCTATACCGTGGTGGTGACCAAATCGACGGTCCCGGTCGGCACCAACAAGAAGGTCGCGGAGATCATCAAGAAGGTGCGGCCCGACGCCGATTTCGACGTCGCCTCCAATCCCGAATTCCTGCGCGAAGGTTCGGCGATCGAGGATTTCCGCCGTCCCGACCGCGTCGTGGTGGGCTGCCATTCCGACCGCGCCCGCGCGGTGATGCGCGAAATCTACCGTCCGCTGTATTTGAACGAGACGCCGATCGTGTTCACGACCTGCGAAAGCTCGGAAATCATCAAATACGCCTCCAACGCCTTCCTCGCCGCCAAGATCACCTTCATCAACGAGATGGCCAATCTGTGCGAGGCGGTGGACGCCAACGTGCAGGATGTGGCCCGCGGCATGGGTCTCGACGGGCGTATCGGCAACAAGTTCCTGCACGCCGGCCCCGGCTATGGCGGCTCGTGCTTCCCGAAAGATACGCTGGCGCTCTTGAAGACCTGCCAGGAATACGGCACGCCGACCAAGATCATCGAGGCGGTGGTGGCGGTCAACGACGCCCGCAAGATCCAAATGGGCGCCAAGATCGAGAAGGCGTTCGGCGGCGTGGCGGGCAAGACCATTGCCATCCTCGGCCTCACCTTCAAGCCCAACACCGACGACATGCGCGATGCGCCGTCGCTGGTGATCGTGCCCTATCTCAAGGACAAAGGCGCCAAAATCAAAGCCTTCGATCCCGAAGGCATGAAAGAGGCTAAGAAGCATTTCGAAGTGGAGTGGTGCAACGAGACCTACGAGACGCTGCAAGGCGCCGACGGCCTCGTCATCCTGACCGAGTGGAACGAGTTCCGCGCTCTCGATCTCGGCAAGGTGAAGTCGCTGCTCAAGCGCCCGCTCTTGGTGGACCTGCGCAACATCTATCGCCCCGATATGATGGCGAGCGCCGGCTTCCAATACGTCTCGGTCGGCCGCCCCGACGTCGGCTGACCGGACGCCGCCGGGCTCACCAATCCTTGGTGCGAATGTTGACGGAAAATGAGCCCGGCACCGGCTTTTCCGATACGACGATAAGATAACCGCCGCCCGGACCGGAATAGCAGGCGCCGAGGTATTGCGCCTGATAGGCGGCGGCCAACTCCATGATGTCGACCTTCATCACCGGATGGCGCATGGATTTCGGCAGCAGCACGTCCCAGCATTCGAGGCCCTGATTGACCGCCTTGCCGAGCGCGGGCGCGTCCATTTTCAGAATGGCGTCGTAGATCAGCTTGCCGGTGCGGCCGAGCTTGGCCACCCATTTGGGATCGAACCGCTTTTCGTCGAGCGGGTTGTAGCCTTCGGGGCGCGGCTCGACCGGAATGAGATGCAGCACTTTCTCCAGCCAGCGCGCGATCCGCGGCGCCGAGCAGTTCTCGATATGGACGGGGAACACGCCGCTCTCGTGGCGAAAATCGTAATCCAGCCGGTTGATGCCGGGATAGATGATCCCGATCATGTCTTGCGAGCCGCTCGGCTCGGCTTTGTAGGTGTTCTCGGCGTGATAGAGTTCGCGCACCAGCCGTTCCTTGGGCCGGTCCGGCAGTTTGTCGCCCCAGATGTCGAGGGCGACCATGCGGGTCGAACTGGCGATACCCGAGCGGCACATCGGACGGAAATTGGGTTCGATCTGCACCACCACCATGGAGCCGGGCGGCTTGGGATTGAGCCGCGACAGGAAGGGCTGATCGATCCAGCCGCCGCCGAGCTGCAAGCGGTTCGGAATCGTCCCCAAAAGCTTGGCGACCGGGCTTTGTTTGGCACGCTTCGATGTGATCGGCATGACGGCCCCCCGTGCATTCCGTGTTGATCTATCTGCAAATTTCCCGCCGGGCAATGCGGGGTAGCGTCTCGGGCTGGTGTCCGGGGACGCGTCCGGATAGGCTTATGCCAATGTTAGGGGGTGTGGGATGGGCTGGATGATTTTTGCCCCGCTCGCCGTTGCGGCGCTCGGGCTTGTCGCGTTCGTTGCCGGTATCGTTCACGCCGTGAAGCTCCGTCCGGGCAAAGCGAGCGTGCGGCTCGGCGGTGGCGGTCTTCTCGCCATCGGGGGACTGGCGGCCGGACTGATCGGCCTCAATCTGCAAAGCTACGAACGGCTGACCTACGAAGTGCCGCTGGCCGACGTGACGGTGCGTGCCGTCGATCCCGCGCATAAGCTCTACGCCGTGACCGTGACGCGTCTCGACGCCACCCATTTCGTCCAGACCTGCACGTTGCAAGGCGATGCCTGGGAAATCGGCGGCCGTTTCCAGAAGTGGAAGCCGTGGGCCAACGAGATCGGGCTCAACGCCACCTATACGCTCGACCAGATTTCCAACCGCTATTACCGCGCCATCGACGGCGACGGCCAGCGCATCACCGCCTGCGATCTGAAGGCGCCGCAGCCCGAAGCCGTCCAGTATTTGCCGGATGTCGTGGTGCGCTGGGTGCTGAAACACATGCTGGTGGAAGACCGCTTCTTCGGCTCGGCCAGTTTCATGCCGATGGCCGATGGCGCCGAATACAAGGTGATCGCCACCCAGTTCGGCTTCAACGCCGAGCCGGTCAACGCTCCCGCCCGCGCCGCCAACCAGCAACGGGCGTTCTGAATCTTTTCTGCCCCACGCGGCCTTTTCTGCCCCACGCGGGCGCAACGCTTTCTCACGCGGCACTGTGACCGCGGGGGGAGTGAGTAGCGCCAGCGTACGAACCCGCGTAAGCGGGGAAGGGGGGATCGTTTCGGCGCGAAGAAAAGCCCCCCTTCGTCATCCGCCGCTACGGCGTCGGCTGACACTTCCCCCCACGGTCCGAGTGCCGGCGCAAAAAGTCTTGCGCCCGTGGAGGGCAGAAAAGAGCGAATCCGCGAAGCCTGGGCTTTACCCCTTCGGCACCAGTACGAGCTGGAACGCCGACAAATCGATGGTGAGGCGTTCGCGCGTGACCTCGGAAATCTGCAGGAACACGCGGTCGCCGTACTGCGAGAGGCGCTTCAAGAGTTTTTCGAGATCGTCGAGCCGCTCCAGCGGCAGCGTGTCGGCGGCCAAGAGGATGCGCGTGCGCGACTGCTTCAAGAGCTTCCGCAGTTGCGGCCGGGCCTTGCGGACGGCGGCGAAGCTGAGCGCATCGTCGAGCCGGATGTTGAGGCTCGGAAGTCCGGCATACTGGCGGCCGATCCACACCTGACCCTGTTCGACATAGCGGCCGATTTTGGCGCGGGCGTTTTCGATGAGATGCAGATCGTCGCCGAACGTGCACCACAGATTGTCGGCGGCATACTTGCGCATCGACAGCCCCGCGATCCAGTCGGCGATCATCGTCGGCACCAGATGCGGTTTCGTCAGCGGCCAGGTACGGAAGAAGTGCCATAGCCGGCTTGGTCCGCCGGGGATCAGCCCTTTGCTGATCAGGCGCCAGAACAATCCCAGCGTCTCGGCCAGCGTATAGCCGCCGCGGTAACCGGTCTTGCCCATATAAGCGAGCTTGTTCTTGATGCGGGTGGCGATGCCGTCGTCGGTGAGGAGGCGGCGATAGACGTCGGCATAAAGCCGCGCGATGGTCTCGTCGCTCATCGTCTTGTGAATGACGTTGCTCGAGACCGAGGTGTTGTCGGATTCGTCCGCCACCTGGCGCAGCCGGCCTTCGCGTTCGAGCCGCTCATAGAGCGGCGTCTTGGGCAGCGCCGCCAGCCGGCCGATCATCGCGGTCTGGATGCCGGAATCGGTGATGAAGCGGTATTGCTGCTCGAAGGTGGCTTCGCTGTCGTTGTCGAAGCCGATGATGAACCCGGCCAAGACTTCCATGCCGCGCGAATAGATGCGGCGCACGCTGGTCAACAGGTCTTCGCGCAGGTTCTGCGACTTGCCGGTTTCCTTGAGCGAGGCCGGATCGGGCGACTCGATGCCGATGAACACCCAGTTGAAATTGGCGGCCTTCATCAGGCTCATCAATTCCTCGTCCTGGGAGAGATTGATCGACACTTCGGTGCCGAACGAGAACGGGCGGCCGTTCCGCGTCTGCCAGTCGGCAAGATAGGCGAACAGCTTCTTCGCTTCCTTCTTGTTGCCGATCATGTTGTCGTCGACGAAGAAGATCGAGGTGATGCCGAGGCCCTTCAAGACGTCGAGTTCGCGGCCGATCTGGGCCGGGCTTTTCATCCGCGGCTTGCGTCCGAACATCACGATGATGTCGCAGAACTCGCAGGTATAAGGACAGCCGCGCGAATACTGCACGGTGGCATTGGCATAAAGCTTCAGCTTGAGGAGATCGAAGCGCGGCACCGGCGAATCGGCGAGGTTTACGGTGCCGGTCTCGCGATAGAGCGGCTTGGGATGGCCGGCTTCGAAGTCGCGGCAGAATTCCGGCCAGATGTATTCGCCTTCGCCCGCCACCACGGCGTCGGCGATGCCTTCGTACTTCTCCGGGCACAGCGATGCGTTCGAGCCGCCGACGACCACGAAGTAACCATGATCGCGGTAATACTGGATCAATTCCTTCTGGCGCGGTTCCTGGACACCCATGCCGGTGATGCCGATGATGTCGGCCTTGGGTGCGAGCGGCACCGACTCGACGTTCTCGTCGACGATTTCGACATCCCAATGCGTGGGCGTGAGGGCGGCGACGGTGGCGATGCCGAGCGGCGGATTAAGAGCCCGCTTGCCGGGCAGGATGTCGTTCACCGCCCATTTGAAGCTCCAGAAACTCTCAGGCACGCGCGGATTGATCAGCAGAAGACGCATTCACCCCTCCATCACGGCCGTTACGGAAGAACCTGCCCCCCATATGTGTCAAGCATAAGAAAAGTTCGCAGGCCAACGGCAGGTTGCGGGCTCTCCGCACGGTGCGCTCTGTGCGGAGATTTATGGTTGTATTGAACCGTACGGTTAAATAGCAAAATCTTGCCGCATCGTCCGCGCGCCCCGTCTTTCCGCGCCGCACCAGCCGCCGGACGGCAACGAGCGATGTCACAGCGGCCCCGCTTGACCGCCGCTGGCGCCGCTGCTTTCTTAACCGGAAGGTTAAATGAGGGGGATTGCCGTGCCGCCGCATCGTCAAGGAGTCGATCACTTGAGCGTTACTTTTGCTGCGCTTGCCGATCCGACGCGCCGGGCCATGCTGGCGCAGCTCGCCCTGCGCGACATGAGCGTCGGCGAACTCGCCGAGCCGTTCGACATCTCGCTGCCCGCCGTCTCGAAGCATCTGAAGGTGCTGGAGCACGCCGGCTTGGTGCGCCGCAGCCGCAAGGCCCAATACCGTCCCTGCCGGATCGATGCCGAAGCGATGAAGCCGGCCGTCGAGTGGCTGGGCCAGTTCGCGCTTCTGTGGGAAGCGCGGTTCGACCGTCTCGAGGATTACCTGGCTGAACTGACCGCAAAGGAGAGAAAACGTGGACGCCGGAAATAGCCTTGCCGACCGCACGCTTGTTGTATCCCGAACGATCGAAGCGCCGCGCGCGCTGGTATTCGATGCCTTCACCGATCCCGATCATCTCGCCCGCTGGTGGGGGCCCGACGGTTTCACCACCACCACGTCGGCGTTCGACATGCGCCCCGGCGGGGTCTGGCGTTTCGTCATGCACGGCCCCGACGGCCGCGACTACAATAACTACGTCGTCTACGACGAGATCGTGCCGCCGGAGCGGCTGGTGTTTCATCATCTCGGCGACGCCGAGCCCGGCCTGGAGAAAGTGCATCATTCGACCACCATCCGCTTCGAGGATTTGGGCGGGCGTACCCGCATCACCTTGACCGCGGTGTTTCCGACCGCCGAGGAAATGGCGATGGTGGTGCGCGAGCACAAGGCGGACAAAGGCGGCGAACAGACGCTCGGCCGTCTCGCGGCGATGCTCGACGAGGATGTGTTCGTGTTCACCCGCCGCTTGGCGGCGCCGCGCGAAACGGTGTGGCGGATGTGGACCGAGGCGGAGCATCTGGCGCGCTGGTGGGGGCCGAAGAATTTCGAATGGATTTCCGGCACGCTCGACCTTCGTCCCGGCGGCGTCTTCCATTACGGCATGAAAGGCCCCAGCGACATGGAGATGTGGGGCAAGTTCGTGTTCCACGAGATCGTGCCGCCGGAACGCCTCGTCTACACCAACTCCTTCTCCGATGCGCAAGGCGGCCTGACGCGGGCGCCGTGGTTCGCCGATTGGCCGCTCGAAGTCTACAACATCCTGACGCTTGCCGCCGACGGTGACGGCACGGTGGTCACGCTGCGCGGCGCCCCGATCCACGCCGGTGAAGCCGAACGCGCCCGCTTCCGCACGATGAAGACTTCGATGACCCAGGGCTTCACCGGCACCTTCGATCAACTCGAGACCTATCTGAAGACCGGCGCGGGGCGATAGAAAATATTGTCATCCCCGGCCGAGCTAGCGTAGCGCAGCGAGGGGAAGGGGACCCAGGTCTACGTGTTTCGTGGTTCAGACGGAATGGAGATGTACCACATCGCTGCCGTACGGATGATCTCGACACCTGGGTCCCCTTCCCTCGTACTCCTCGCTTCGCGCGGAGTACTCGCCGGGGATGACAGTCGTTTTTCACGCCTTCCCCCTTGCGCCCGCGCAGCATAAATGTTGATATCAACCCATTCCAACCGGGAGACACACATGGCTTTGTCGTTCTACTACCATCCGCTGTCGTCCTATTGTCAGAAAGCGCTGATCGCGCTGTACGAGAACGATATTCCCTTCGAGCCGGTGCAGATCGATTTGCGCGATCCTGACTCGCGCGCCAAGCTCACCGCATTGTGGCCGATCAGCAAGTTCCCGGTCTTGAAGGACGGCGATTGGGTGGTGCCGGAATCCTCGATCATTATCGAGTATCTCGACCAGAATTATCCCGGCCCGGTGCGCTTTCTTCCCGCCGATCCGCAAGTGGCGCGCCAGGTGCGCATGCGCGACCGCTTCTTCGATTTGTATGTCGATGAAACCATGGCCAAGATCGTCGGCGATGCCATGCGCCCCGAAGGCAAGACCGATCCGTTCGGCGTCGATCAGGCGCGCACCCGTCTCGAAACCGCGCTCACGATGGTCGACAACGCGATGGCCGAGAAGACCTGGGCGATGGGTGATGCCTTTACGCTGGCCGATTGCGCCGCCGCGCCGGCGTTGTTCTATGCCAACATGGTGACGTCATTCGAAACCCGCCTGCCGCACGCCGCGGCGTACCTGAAGCGTCTCTGCGAGCGCCCGTCGTTTGCCCGCTGCCTCGCCGAAGCCAAGCCCTATCTCGATATGGTTCCGAAACCTAAGTGAGCGCCAAGAGGTCCTTGCGCAACGCGTCGCCGCCGCGAGGCAGGGCGCGTTCGATGGCCGCGTGCTCGCGCTTCCAGATCGGCACCGCGGCCGACAAGAGTGCTTCGCCGTCGTCGGTCAGGATCAGGCGGCGGCTGCGGCGGTCTTCCTTGTCGACGGCGATCCGCACCAGCTTGCGCCGGACCAGCGGCTTCAACGCCGCGGTCAGGGTGGTGCGGTCCATGGCGAGAAGATCGGCGACGTCTTTCATGGTCGGCGGCGCCGGGCGGTTGAGGCTCATCAGCAGCGAGAACTGGCCGCTCGTCATTCCCAAGGGGCGCAGCGCCTCGTCGAACCGCCGCGCCAATGTACGGGCGGCGCGCTGCACATGCAGACACAGGCAAGTATCGCGGACCAGGATTGTCGTGTCGTAAGGAACCGGCTTGCGTGTGACCATTCTATAATTTGGATTGATATCAACCTAAAAAGCAAGTACGTAAAGCGCGTCAAAACGTCCACCGCCATCCCCCCAACCAGGAGACTCCCGATGTACGTCACCCCCTACATTTTCTTCAACGGCAACTGCGCCGAAGCCCTCGGCTATTACGAAAAGGCGCTCGGCGCCCGCGTTCTGGCGCGCATGACCTATGGCGACAGCCCGGCCAAGGATCAGGTCGCCAAGGAGATGCACGGCAAGGTGATGCACTCGGCGATGGCCATCGGCAACACCATGCTGATGGCGGCCGACGACTGCATGTCGAAGACACCTATTCAGCACGGCGGCTATTCGCTGACCGTCAGTGTCGACTCGGCGGACAAGGCGCGGCATGTGTTCGATGCGCTGGCCGATGGCGGCACCGTCAGCATGCCGCTGGACAAGACCTTCTTCGCCGAGGCGTTCGGCGTGGTCCAGGACCGCTACGGCGTGCGCTGGATGGTCATCTGCGAAGCGGCGCACTGAGCCATGGGGCAAATCACCCCGTTCCTGTGGTTCGACACCGAGGCGGAGGAGGCCGCGAAGTTCTACGTCTCGGTGTTTCCCAATTCGAAGATCACCGGCGTCACGCATTACGGCCCCAACACGCCGCCGCACAATCCGCGGCCCGAAGGCAGCGTGATGACCGCGGAATTCGAACTCGACGGCAAGCCGTTCGTCGCCCTCAACGGCGGACCCGAGCCGAAATTCAATCACGCGGTGTCGTTCGTGGTCGCCTGCAAGGACCAGGCGGAACTCGACCGCTATTGGGAGAAGCTCACCGCCGGCGGCAAGGAAGTCGCCTGCGGCTGGCTCACCGACCGCTACGGCCTGTCGTGGCAGGTCGTGCCCGAGGACATCGGCAAGCTCGCGCACTCCAAGGCGGCGATGCAGGCCATGATGGGCATGGTCAAGATCGATATCGCCGCGTTGCGCAAGGCCGCCGGATCGTGACCGGCCGTCTTGTTCTCAAAATGTCGATGTCGCTCGACGGGTTCGTGTGCGGACCCGCGGGCGAGGTCGACTGGATCTTCGAGACCTTCGACGAGGGCGCGGTCGCCTGGACGGTCGCGACCCTGGCCGAAGCCGACGTCCATATCATGGGCAGCCGCACCTTCGCCGATATGGCGGCGTGGTGGCCGACTTCGACGGAGCCGTTCGCTGCGCCGATGAATGAGAAACCCAAAGTCTCGTTCGCGCGCAGCGGCCCGGCCTCCACCACGGCGGCGCTGAAAGATGCCACGCGGGCGCGGGAGGCGCGCGGCGAAAGCGAAGCGGAATCCGCGGCGCAGGCAAGCTGGCGCGACGCCGAAATCGCCCGCGGCGATCTGGCGGCGGAGATCGCGGCGTTGAAACGGCGCTACGGCACGATCCTCGCCCATGGCGGAGCGCGCTTCGCCCAAAGTCTCGTCGCCTGCGGTCTGATCGACGAGTACCGGCTGCTGATCCATCCGGTTGCGCTCGGCCGCGGGATGCCGCTGTTCACTGAGTCCCGCACGCGGTTGCGCCTGCTCGGCACCCAGGCATTTTCAGCCGCGGTGGCACACATCTACGCAGCGGCGTGAACGACGGAACCGGCCGGCACGTGCGTTAAAACCAGCAGTTTGGTCTGGAGGATGCCGTGCCGATCCGTTCCCTTCTTCTTGCTTTCTGCGCCGCCGTATCGCTGACCACGGCCGCCGTTGCCGCCGATCCCGTCGACAAATGCCCGCCGCGCCCCGGCTTCGCCATGCTGTCGCAAGAGCAGCGGCTGATGATGTTCGCCGACCTCAAGGCCCAGGCCGAAGCGAGCGCCGTCGACATCGAGGTTCTGCGCCCGATGCAGCGCGAGAAATTCCGCGCCATGAGCGAGGACCAGCGCAAAGCCTATTTCGCCGATCTGACCAAGCGCTGGAATGCGCTTCCCGCCGGCGACAAGCTGAAGCTCAAGGCCGAAGCGCTGCAATGGCGCGCCGAGCACCCCCGCCCCGAAGGTCGCCCCGGTTGCCCGCCGGTGAAGTAGGGGCGGCTTTTCCGACCTGCACTCATCTTTTCTGCTCGCGCGGATGCACGCCACTTTTCTGCCCTCCACGGGCGCACCGGTTTTGATGCTGGTACTAAGACCGTGGGGGGAAGTGTCAGCCGACGCCATAGCGGCGGATGACGAAGGGGGGCTTTATTGCGCAGTGACGATCCCCCCTTTCCCGCGTGCGCGGGACTTCCCCCCGCGGTCTAGGTGCAAGCGGCAAAATCTCTGCGCCCGCGTGGGGCAGAAAAGAGGGGCGTGGGGCAGAAAAGGTCGCCATCACCGCCGCCGTGACTGCGTACCGAAATAAAATCCCACCACCGAGCCGAGCAGCGTCACCACCGGTCCGAACACGATATTGAGCAGCAGCGCCAGCCGGTCGGCGTCGGCCTTGGACTGGTCGGCGGCGATGCGGGCCGCCGCGGCCAGCCGGTCGACATCGGCGGCCGAATGCACGGTCGCGACGATCGCGCGATTGGCTTCGGCTTCGATGACGAACAGCACCACGAAGCCGAGCAGCACCATCGCGATCAAGAGCACCAGCAAGGCGGTGCCGATCAGCCGGCGGGAGGCGTCGAGGCGGTTGGGAGCAGCGGAAAAGGCCATGGTCGGACCGGGGGCTGACATTGCGGACCATGATACAATTCGTATGTTAGGTATACAATCCCAAACTTAGCCGTGCCCAGCGGCAACATCACAGGCCCGCTGTGCGCCGGGCGCATTCCGTAGCCCACGCTGCGGCAACAATCTCCTCGTTGTTCCCGGTCGGGCAAGTGAAGTGCAGCGCGAGGAGAGCGAGCGCCTTGTTCCTCAGATCGCATTTTGGGCACGCGTAAGCGCACCCCCACTTTTCTGCCCTGCACTCATCTTTTCTGCCCCACACGGTCCCCCTTTTCTGCCCCACACGGGCGCAAGGCTTTTCACACCGGCACTCGGACCGTGGGGGGAAGTGTCAGCCGACGCGTAAGCGGTGGATGACGAAGGGGGGGCTTATCGGGTGCAAGCATGATCCCCCCTTCGGTCGCTTGCGCGACCACTTCCCCCCGCGGTCTCAGTGCGAGCGGAAAAACCTTCGCGCCCGCGGAGGGCAGAAAAGTGCTCCGCGCGAACTGCTTCGGCTTTATATCTTGTCCATCTGTAGCCGCCGCAGGCGTGCGAAGGGCCGCTCCGTCGCAAAAATATTTTCGCCCAGTTGCGACTCGTTCCGAGACATCTGTTGTTCATGTTGCCCGCAGCGGCGGAATTAGTCCGCTGGACGTACAAGAAATTTCTTTCTCGTGTCGCAGGCCGAAAGATTTTTGAAAACTCCCCTTGAAGAATGCGGGTAGTTTCCCCATCTGACATACATCCCCAAAAAAGTAAGCCCAATGACCGAAACGAGCCAGAAGCAATCCGGCTCGGCCTATTCGCGCACGCATCCCAGCTACTGGATCGGCGTGGAGGCCGAGGACATTCCACAAGGATGGATGGACGATATGGTGAAACGACTATTCGACGTGATGAATCGCAACTTGATCCGCCTCGAAACGGCGCAAGCCAAGGTCAACGACAAGGACAAGGAGCAGGATACGATCATCAAGGAAGCCGCGCAGCATCAGCGCATGGCCTCGCAGATCCGCGCGGATATAGAGCGGCTGCGCAAGCTCGAAATGAAGAAGCAAACCAGAAAGCCGAAGGTGACGGTCAGCGATGACGAAGAGCGCGCCGAACTGCAGCGTGAGATCGATCGCATCATTGCCGCGTGCAACCCGCCAAACGCTGGTTCGGGAACTGCCGGCTAGGCTGATCCGACGCCTGCGTACGGATTGGATTTATCAGGCCCGCCCCGAACAACTGCCGCCGCCGGGCGACTGGCGCACCTGGTTGTTTCTCGGCGGGCGCGGCTCGGGCAAGACGCGGGCCGGTGCGGAGTGGATCGCCGACGGCGTACGCCGCCGCAAGATGCGCCGCATCGGCGTCATCGGCGCCACCTGGCACGACGTGCGCAGTGTGATGATCGAAGGCGAATCCGGTTTGCTGGCCGCCACCGATGCGACGTTCGAAGCCTCGAACCACCGCATCAAATGGGCCAACGGCGCCATCGCCGATGTCGTCAGTGCGGAGGAGCCCGATGCGGTGCGCGGCCATCAGTTCGATTGCGTCTGGGCCGACGAGTTCTGCAAGTGGGCCTATCCGCAGGAAAGTCTCGACATGATCGTGATGGCGCTGCGCCTCGGCAAAGACCCGCGCATGCTGGTCACCACCACGCCGCGCGCCATCAAGGCGCTGAAGGATTTGATGGCGATGCCGGATGTCGTCCGCACCCATTCGACCACCAAGGAAAACGCCGCCAATCTGGCGCCGACCTTCCTCGCCGGACTGGAGCTGCGTTATGGCGGCACCCGTCTCGGCCGTCAGGAGATGGAGGCCGAGCTGATCGAGGACAACGACGCCGCCTTGTGGAAGCGCGATTGGATCGAGGCCGCGCGCGTGCGCGTCGCGCCGTCGTTCAATCGCGTTGTCGTGGCGGTCGATCCGCCCGTCTCGGTGGCGGGCGACGAATGCGGCATCGTCGCCGCGGGGCGCGACGACGACGGCCAAGGTTACGTCATCGCCGACCGTTCGGTGGCGGGTCTCACCGCGGCCGGCTGGGCGGCGCGCGTCGCCGAAACGTTCGCGGCGTACCACGCCGATGCCATCGTCGCCGAAGCCAATCAGGGCGGCGATATGGTCAAACAAGTCTTGATTGATGCCTTGCCCAACGCGCCGGTTCGGCTGGTGCACGCGGTGCGCGACAAGCGCACCCGCGCCGTGCCCGCCGCTGCGCTGTACGAGCAAGGGCGCATTCATCACATCGGCGCCTTTGCCGATCTCGAAGATCAGATGGTGAGTTACGACGGCAGCGGCCAAAGTCCCGACCGCATGGATGCGCTGGTCTGGGCGCTGGCCGACCTCTTCCCGCTCACCCGCGCCAACCCGAGAGTGAGGAGGGTGGAATGAGCGCGCGGCGTTACAGCTCGCACAGCCACTGGAAGGTGGCGACAATGGCGATGTCGGAGCGGCCCACCACGCGGGCGTCGAACTGGCCGAAGCCGATGCTGCAGATGCCGTCCATTTCGATGTCGATTTCGTCCTGATCGGCGATCTCGATGAAGTCGTCGCGCTGGGTGTGCCGCGTCATGTGCAGGCTGGCGGTGAACCGGTTACCGTCGATCTCGTAGCTGCCGGTGGTGAAATGGGTCTGGTCGCAGCCGGTGATGGTGCCTTCGCTGGCGGCCACGATGTTGAAGCCTTTGCAGTCGCCGGCTTCGAAGAAGACTTTGTAAATTCCGTCACGCATGGGAGTGCCAGGTTATCTCGAAGCCCATCTTGAAATCCGGCACGTCGGGCACGGTGGCGTTGAGCACCGCGAATTCGTCGCCGGTCGGGCCTTCGACCCGCAGAAGGAAGTCGTCGCGGTCCGGCATGTTGACGGGCTTGGATTTGTCGTTGAGCCGCTTGCAGCGCACTTCGGCGATCAGCCGTCCGAGCTGGATGATGTAACGGCCGACGAACGCATAGCTTTTATGGCAGGCCAGAACGTCGCCGTCCTTGAGATACACGGCGCCTGCCGTTTTGCCGTGGGCGCCGTTGAGCCAGATCCGATAGATGCCGTCGCGCATGCTGTTCCCCCGGTGCGGGAATTTGCACCGCGTTTCTTAAAGGAAGGTTCGCAATTCCGGCTCGGGCGCCGCCCGGCCATGGATTTTTGTCGCAAGGAGTCACCATGATGAAACCATTCTGGCGCCGCGCGCCGGAAACCAAAACCGCATCGCCGGCGCTGATCGCGCTGTCGCTGATGGGATCGCCGCGCTGGTCGGGCCGCGATTTCCTCGCCGCTGCACGCGAGGGTGTGCTGAAAAATGCCGTCGCATACCGCTGCGTGCGGATGATCGCCGAGGGCGCCGCCTCGGTGCCGTGGCTCGTTTATGACGGCCGCAAGGAATTGGAAACCCATCCGCTCTTGTCGCTGCTCGCCCGTCCCAATCCGGAAGAGGAGGGTTCGGCGCTGTTCGAGCGCTGGTACGCCTTCCTGCAAACCGCGGGCGACGCTTATCTCGAAGCCGCCAGCGCGTCGGGCGCGGTGCGCGAGCTTTATGTGCTGAGGCCCGATCGCGTCTCGGTGGTCGCCGATGCGCGCGGCTGGCCGGTCGCCTACGATTACAAGGTCGACGGCCGCACCACGCGGCTGGCGCGCGAGCCGTCCGGTTTCATGCCGGTCTTGCACGGCCGTCTGTTCCATCCGCTCGACGATCATTACGGCCTGTCGCCGATGGCCCCCGCCGGCACCGCGCTCGATGTCCACAATGCCGGCGCCGCCTGGGTCAAGGCGTTGCTCGACAATGCGGCGCGTCCGTCCGGGGCGCTGGTCTACAAAGGTCCCGATGGCGGCAGCCTGACCGACGAGCAGTTCAACCGCTTGAAGCGCGAACTCGAAGACTCCTATCAAGGCGCCGCCAATGCCGGCCGGCCGATGGTCTTGGAAGGCGGGCTCGAATGGCGCTCGATGAGCTACACGCCGTCGGAACTCGATTTCGCCAATTCCCGCGCCGTCGCCGCGCGCGAGATCGCGCTGGCGTTCGGGGTGCCGCCGATGCTGCTGGGTCTGCCCGGCGACAACACCTATGCCAATTATCGCGAAGCCAATCTCGTGTTCTGGCGCCAGACCGTGTTGCCGCTGGTCGCCAAGACCGCGCGCATGCTGACCGCCTGGCTGGCGCCCCGTTTCGGCGAGAGTTTGCGCATCGGTTACGACTCCGACGCCGTCGACGCGCTGGCGCTCGAACGCGAGGCGGTGTGGGAGCGCCTGTCGCAAGCAAGCTTCCTCACCCTCAACGAACGCCGCGCCGCCGCCGGCTATTCGGCAGTGGAGGGTGGGGATGGAGTGTAGATGTCATCCCCGTTCCTTTTCTGCCCCACACGGGCGCGATGCCTTCCTTTTCTGCCCCACACGGGCGCACCGGTTTTCGTGTCGGCACTCAGACCGTGGGGGGAAGTCCCGCGTAAGCGGGGAAGGGGGGGTACCTCTGCACGAATTGATCCCCCCTTTGTCATCCGCCGCTTATGCGTCGGCTGACACTTCCCCCCGCGGTCATCGTGCCGCTCGAGAATTTTTGCGCCCGCGTGGGGCAGAAAAGTGGGCGTGCCTCCGCGTGACATCCTCTTTTCAATGTGAGTGCACAGCGCTAAAGGACTTCTCATGGCTGTTTCGAATACCAGTTGCGGCGAATGCTCGGTGTGTTGCGAGGCGCTGACCTTCGACATCGGCGCCACGCGCAAGCTGTCGGGCGTGATGTGCCCGCATTGCCGTCCGCCGCACGGTTGCGGCGTCTACGACACCCGCTGGCAGATCTGCCGCAGCTATCTCTGCGGCTGGCGTCATCTCGGCCTGCCCGAGGAATGGCGGCCGGACAAATCGCAGATCCTGATCACGCTGCGCGAAGGCCCGTCGCCCGACGGGCTTTCGAACGGCGTCGAATTCCTGCTCCTCGGGTCGCACGAACGCATCACCTGGCTGCCGCTGATCAAGTTCATCGCCGCGCTGATCGAAACGCCGCAGCCGGTTTATCTCTCGATCCTCGGCGAGGTCGGTTACCAGGCGCCGTGGGTCTACTTGAACAACATACCCGCGCTGCGAGACGCCATCATCAGTCGCGATCTTGCCAAGACCAACGCCGCCCTCGCCGCAGCGCTGCAGATTTTGCGCGACTATCCGAAGACCAAGATTCCCTAACCTTTCCCCCCTCGCGGAGCCGAACCCTCTACGCCGCACCTACGCCTGAATAGCGGGCGAGGTGGCGCGGCGTCGCGCCAGCGAAGCCGGGACGGAGGGGCAGGTTTTTCGAGACGGGGACCCAGGTGGAGCCCCCCCCTGGCCGAAAGATGCGCGTCGGCCCCTCAGCGCGCATCCGGCCCACCTGGGTCTCCACCTATATAAGAGTGTACGCCATGACCCTGACCGATATCGTCCAGCCGGTGCTGGACCGCAAACTCCCGGCCGCCCTCGTGGCGGCCTTTTTGTTGCAGACGGCGGGTGCGCTGTTCTGGGCGGGTTCCGCCGCCGAACGCATCGCCACACTCGAACGCTCCGCCGTGGCCGAACAGGACGCCTTGGCGCGCGTCGCCGTGCTCGAAAGCCAGATCGCCACCATCCGCGCCAGCCTCGATCGCATCGAGAACAAGCTGGATAAAAGACAAAACTGACTGTCATCCCCGGCCGAGCCAGCGTAGCGCCGCGAAGGGAAGGGGACCCAGGTATCCAAGCCTGCACGCTTCAAGCCATGTGCCGCAGTTTCTCTCCCGCTGCGCACTCGCCGACATCGTGCGGTTGACGGCACCTGGGTCCCCTTCCCCTCGTTCGGCTCCCTTCGGTCGCCGCTCTCGGCCGGGGATGACATCTCATTTGAAGGTACCCCCATGCCTCTGATCCATACGCTCCGGCGGCCGCTCAGCCGCCGCGTTGCACCGTTGCGCCTTGCCACGCTCGGGCCCGACGAGTTCGAAGGCTATGCCTCGCTGTTCGGCGTCGCCGACGGCGGCGGCGACATCGTGATGCCGGGCGCGTTCGCCGCCACGCTGCGCCGCCGCCCGCCGCATCGCGTTCGTATGCTCTACCAGCACACCGCCGCCGAGCCGCTCGGCGTCTGGCAGGACATTCGCGAGGATACGTGCGGGCTTTATGTCCGCGGCCGTCTGGTGCTCGACGTCCAGCGCGCCCGCGAAGTGCGGTCGCTGTTCGCCGACGGCGCCCTCGACGGCCTTTCCATCGGCTTTCGCACCGTGCGCGCCAGGAAATCCGGCGTTCACCGCCTGCTCACGGAAATCGAGCTTTGGGAAATTTCGGTCGTGACCTTCCCGCTGCTCGCCGGTTCTTCGGTCACGGCCGTGGGCGCCGACGCCCGCCAATAGGAGACCCTCATGGACCTCGAAACCAAGGCCATCACCCCCGACATCAAGAACGCGTTCGACGATTTCCTTTCCGCCTTCGAAGCCTTCAAGCAGGCCAATGACGAGCGCCTCGCCGAACTCGAAACCCGCTCGGCCGACATCGTCACCGAAGAAAAGGTCGACCGCATCAATCGGGCGCTGGACGAGCACAAGCGCGTGCTCGACGACTTGACGCTCGCCGCCAGCCGTCCTGCGGTCGGCAGCGAGAAGAAAGCCGCACCGCAGGCGCGCGAACAGAAAGCCGCGTTCGAGCGCTATGTCCGCGCCGGCGACGCCTCCGGTTTGCTCGAACTCAAAGCGATGAGCGCCGGATCGAATGCCGACGGCGGCTACACCGTGCCGCTCGAGATCGAACAGACCATCGACCGCGTGCTGACCAAGGTCTCGCCGATGCGTGCCATCGCCAGCGTGCGCCAGATCGGCGGCAACATTTATCGCAAGCCCATTGCCACTGCCGGTGCCGCGTCGGGCTGGCTCGCCACCGAAACCACCGCGATTTCGACGCCCACCAACACGCCGACTTTGGCGGCGATCGATTTCCCGACGATGGAACTCTACGCCATGCCGGCGGCGACCCAGACCCTGCTCGACGACAGTCAGGTCGATCTCGAATCCTGGCTCGCCGAGGAAGTGCAGACCGTGTTCGCCGAACAGGAAGGCGCCGCTTTCGTCTCCGGCAACGGCACCTCGGCGCCCAAGGGTTTCCTCACCGAGACCAAAGTCGCCGACGCGTCGTGGAGTTGGGGCAATCTCGGCTATGTCGCCACCGGCACCGACGCCGCGTTCCCGGCCACGGCGCCGACCGACGTGCTGATCACCCTCGCTTACGCACCCAAGCAAGGCTATCGCGCCAATGCGAGCTGGGTGATGAACCGCAAGACCGAAAGCGTGATCCGCAAGTTCAAGGATGCGCAGAACAACTATATCTGGCAGCCCGGTTCCGCCGCGGGTCAGCCGCCGACGCTGCTCGGCTATCCGGTCGCCGAGGCCGAGGACATGCCCGACATCGCGTCGGCCGCCTATGCCATCGCGTTCGGCGATTTCAAGCGCGGCTATCTCATCGTCGACCGCATCGGCGTCAAGGTGCTGCGCGATCCGTACTCCGCCAAGCCGTACGTGCTGTTCTACACGACGAAACGCGTCGGCGGCGGGGTGCAGAATTTCGAAGCCATCAAGCTGCTCAAGTTCGCGGCCAGCTAACAAGCTGTCATCCCCGGCCGAAGCTGCGTAGCGGCGAAGGGGAAGGGGATCCAGGTATCAGCACCGTGTGTTCTTCGTGGTGAGCACAATCGGCTTCTAATCGGAAACGATGTGCCGCTGTCTTGACCTGGATCCCCTTCCCCTCGCTTTCTCGCTGCGCTCGAAAATCTCGGCCGGGGATGACATTTATGGGAATGGAAAGATGTCTCTCCAACTCCTCACGCCGCCCGCGGCGGAGCCGGTCACGCTCGCCGAGGCCAAGGCGCATCTGAAGATCGACACGTCCGACGAAGATGCGCTGGTCGCGACTCTCATCACCGCCGCGCGGGCGCGGGCCGAATGGCACACCGGCCGCGCGTTCGTCACCCAGCGCTGGCGTCTGCGTCTCGATGCCTGGCCGCAGCAAGGTGTCATCGAACTCCCGCTGCCGCCGCTCGTCAGTGTCGAAGAGGTTGCCGTCACCGATGCCGGCGGCATCCGCAGCGTGCTCGATCCGGCGGCCTATCGCGTCGATGCCGCCTCCGCGCCGGGCCGCGTTATTGTCACTGTCCGCCCGCCGTCCTTGCGTGCCCGCGACGGTCTCGAGGTCGCGTTCACCGCCGGATACGGCGACGCGAGTGCGGTGCCGGTCGCGATCCAGCAAGCGATCCTCGAAGTCGTCGCCGATCTCTACACCCATCGCGGCGACGACGATCCGGTCGGCGTATCCGGTCAGGCGCTTCTGGCGCCCTACCGGGTGTTCAAACTGTAGCGAACGCCTTCCTCGCACAAAGGACATTCCATGCTCGCTCACTTGAAACAGCGCGCCACGCTGCTGTCGCGCGTCGTCGCGCCCGATGGCGGCGGCGGCTTCAGCGAAAGCTGGCAGAGCGTCGGTCAGGCGTGGGTCCGGATCACGCCGCTCGGCACCAGCGAGAAATTCGGCGCCGATGCGCTTCAAACCCGCATCCGCCATCGCCTCGTCACCCGCGCCCGCGACGACATCGTCGACGGCATGCGTCTCGCCGTCGGCGAGCGCAGCTTCGCCGTGCACGCGGTGCTCGGACACGATGCGACGGACGCCTATCTCACCTTGATGTGCGAGGAGCTGCCATGACCGCCGCCTGGGCTTTGCAGAAAGCGGTCTACGCCGCGCTCACGGCCGATGCCGCTCTCGCCGCGCTTTGCGGCGGGCGCGTGTTCGATGCCGTGCCGAAGAATGCCGTCTTTCCCTATGTCGTGATCGGCGAAGCGGAAGAACGCGACGGCGGCAGCATCGTCACCCATGCGCTGACCTTGCATCTGTGGTCGCGCTCCCATGGCGCGCGCGAGATCAAGCTGATCGCCGATGCGGTGCGCGCCTGTCTCGATGGCGCGCCTCTCGCGCTCGACGGCCACGTCCTGATCGCACTCGCTTTCGTGTCGGCCGATTACGTCCGCCAATCCGACGGCGAAACCTGGCGCGGAAGCCTCCGCTTCCGGGCCACCACCGAACCCAACTGATTGTCATCCCCGGCTGAGCAAGCGCAGCGCGGCGAGGGGAAGGGGATCCAGGTATCAGCACCGCAAAATTTTCGCGGTGGGGCACGATCCGTTTCCGATCGGAAGCTGTTGTCTCGACCTGGATCCCCTTCCCCTCGTTCGTCTCACTTCGTTCGTCGCCCTCGGCCGGGGATGACATCTTGAAAGGAGTCTCCCCATGACCGCACAGCGCGGCAAAGATTTGCTCATCAAGATCGGCGACGGTGGCTCGCCCGAAGTCTTCACCACGGTGGCCGGGCTCAAGGCGACCGGGCTCGCCTTCAACGCCACCGCTATCGACGTCACCAATGCCGATTCCGCCGACATGTGGCGCGAGCTGCTCAATGCCGGCGTCAAATCGGCGACCGTCACCGGCTCCGGCGTGTTCCGCGACCAAGCCTCGGACGCCACGCTGCGCAGCGTGTTCTTCGCGCAGAGTCTGGCCAACTGGCAGATCGTGATCCCGAGTTTCGGCATCGTCTCCGGCCCGTTCAAGCTGACCCAGCTTCATTACGAAGGCCCTTATGACGGCGAGGTGAAGATCACCCTCTCGCTCGCCTCGGCCGGCGCGTTGTCGTTCACGGCGATCTAACCACCTCCCCCTTGTGGGGAGGTTAAGGAGAAAACCATGCCCAATGCCATTCGCGGCGAGGCCGCGCTCGAAGCAGGCGGCAACAGCTATCGCTTGCTGCTCACCCTCGGTGCGCTGGCCGAAATCGAAGACGGTCTCGGTTTGGCCGATCTCGCCGAAGTCGGCCCGCGCCTGAAACACGCCCGCGCCGCCGATCTTGCCATTGTTGCGGCGGCGCTGCTACGCGGCGGCGGTCACGCTCTGTCGCCTGCTGACGTGCTCGCTTTGCCGTGCGAGATCGGCGCGCTGGTCGCCGCCGTCGCGCAAGCCTTCGACCGCGCGGGCTTAAGCGGCGAGGGCGCCGGCCGCCCTTTCGCTGGGACGATCTCCTCGCCCTCGGGCTAGGCCGTCTCAAGCTCGCGCCGTCCGTGTTCTGGTCGCTGTCGTTCGCCGAATGGCGTGCGCTGCTGTCACCGCAGCGTGCGCCCGCGCTCGACCGCGCCGGTTTCGAAACCCTGATGAACGCTTTTCCGGATTGAGCCATGGCCACTGAAACCAATCTCGACAGCGCCGGCAAGGCGCTCGCCGATTTCGCCTCCGGTCCCGTCGCCAGCGCGGCGGACAGCATCGGACAGACGATGGACCGCACCTTTGGCGCGATGGAGAACGCCATCGCCCGCTTCGTCGTTTCGGGCAAGGCGTCGATTGCCGACTTCGTCGCCTCGGTGGTGTCCTCGCTCGATCGCTTGGCGGTGAAGGACTATCTCCTCGCCCCGCTCGAAGGCGTGGTCAGCAGCGTGGTGCAATCGATCATGCCGGTCGGCGGCGCCCGCGCCGAAGGCGGACCGGTCGATGCCGGAAAATCCTATCTCGTCGGCGAGAACGGTCCCGAGACCTTCGTGCCGTCCGAGAGCGGCACCATCGTGCCCAATGCGCGGCCGTCCATCGTCCTCAACGTCCAGGCGCGCGACGCCCAGACCTTCCTGAAATCGGAAACCCAGCTCGCCGCGATGCTGGCGCGGGCTTTGGCGCGCGGGCAACGAAATTTGTGACATGGGGAATTTGTGACATGACCTTCCACGAAATCCGCTTTCCCACCACCATCGCGTTCCACTCGACCGGCGGGCCCGAGCGCAAGACCGAGATCGTCACGCTGGGCTCCGGCTTCGAGGAGCGCAACGGCGTCTGGCTGCATTCGCGCCGCCGTTACGATGTCGGCTACGGCATCAAGACGCTCGACGACATCCATGCCGTGATCGCCTTCTTCGAAGCGCGCGCCGGGCGGCTTTACGGCTTCCGCTTCAAGGATTTTGCCGATTTCAAATCGTGCGCGCCGCAAACCGCAGCGACTCCGCGCGATCAGACGCTGGGAACCGGCGACGGCACGACGAAGAGTTTCGCGCTCAAGAAGACCTACGCCTCCGGCCCGACCGGTTGGACCCGCGCCATCGTCAAGCCGGTGGCCGGCACGGTGCGGGTTGCCGTCGGCGGCGTCGAAACCTCGGCCTTCGCGCTCGATGCAACGACCGGCGTCGTCACGCTCACGACTGCGCCTGCAACAGGCGCTGCGGTCACCGCCGGATTCGAATTCGATGTGCCGGTGCGCTTCGACACCGATGCGCTGGCGATCAATCTCGCCGGATTCCGCACCGGCGAAATCCCGTCCATCCCACTGGTGGAGATCCGCGTATGAAATCGCTGTCCTCGGTGCTGCAGACCCATCTTTCCTCCGGCACCACCACGCTTTGCTGGTGCTGGAAGATCGTCCGCCGCGACGGCGTCGTGCTCGGCTTCACCGATCACGATGCGCCGCTCGCATTCGCGGGAACGAATTTCGCCGCCGCCACCGGCTTCACCGCCGGCGAGATGAAATCGGCCGCCGATCTGTCGGTCGACAATCTGTCGGTGATCGGTGCGCTTAATGCCGGCAGTCTCAACGAACACGATCTCGCCAGTGGCCTGTTCGACAACGCGGCCATCGAGATCTGGCGGGTCAATTGGACGGCGCCCGAGCAGCGCGTGCTGATGCGCTCCGGCACCCTCGGCGAAGTCAAACGCGGCAAGACGGCGTTCGAGGCCGAAGTGCGCGGGCTGACACAGGCCTTGAACCAGCCGGTCGGCCGCGTCTTCAGTCACACCTGCGATGCCGTGCTCGGCGATGCGCGCTGCACCGTTGCCGTCGCGCCGGTCGCCGGAACGGTGATCGCCGCCAGCGACGCCCGACGCTTCACCGCGACGCCCCTCAATACCGCCGGCTGGTTCGCAGGCGGCAAGCTGACCTTCACCTCCGGCGCCAATACGGGCCGCGCCATGGAGGTCAAGCGCCACACCGTGGCGAACGGCGCCGCCGCGTTCGAACTCTGGCAGGCGATGAGCGAAGCCATTGCGGCCGGCGACGCCTTCACCGTCACGCCCGGCTGCGATCATTCCTTCGCCGCCTGCAAGGCGAAGTTCGCCAACGCCGTCAATTTCCGCGGCCATCCTTACATGATCGGTGCCGATGCCGCCTTCGCCGCCGCGTCCTCGTCCACGCCGCTCGATGGAGGCAGCCGCTATGGCAACTGAAAAATCACCTCCCCCTTGCTTGCCGGGGCGTAGCTCCGCTGGAGCGAAGGCCGGTGGGGAGGTCGAAATGCGCAGCGTTTCGGGTGGGGGGCTGACGGAGAAGTCTGCTTCGGTCCTGGACATCGCCCGGTCCTGGATCGGCACGCCTTATGTGCATCAGGCGTCGGTGAAAGGCGCCGGTTGCGATTGCCTCGGCCTGTTGCGCGGGGTGTGGCGCGAGCTTCACGGCGAAGAAGCGGAAGACATTCCGCCTTACCGGCCCGATTGGGATGCGTCCGGCGGCGAGGCGTTGCGCGACGGTCTTGCCCGTCATCTTGCGCCGATCGCGGTGAAGGACATCGCGCCCGGCGACGTCGTGTTGTTCCGCATGGTGCCGCGCGCCAGCGCCCGCCACTGCGCCATCGTCGGCGCCAAGGACGGCGTCCTCACGCTGATCCACGCCCGCCAGAACAGGCGCGTCGGCGAAGAACCGCTGTCGCCGTTCTGGCGCGCCAAGCTCGCTTACGCCTTCCGTCTCTAGCGAAAGACCACACCCATGGCTTCTCTGGTTCTCGGCGCCGTCGGTTCGGCGATCGGTTCGTCGTATGGCGGCGTCACGCTGTTCGGCTACACGCTGACGGGCGCCCAGATCGGCGGCATGGTCGGCGCCACCGTCGGCACCATGCTCGACAGCGCCTTGATGCCGTCGATCAAGTATTCCGGCGCCCAGCGGTCCGACATCGCCATCCAGTCCTCGACCGAAGGCCTGGCGATTCCGCATGTTTACGGCCGCGTGCGTCTGGCCGGGCAGATCCTATGGGCCTCGCGCTTCAAGGAGGGCAGCGAAACCTCCGGCGGCAAAGGCATCGGCGGACGCAGCGTCGAAAGCACTACCTACACCTATTCGGTGTCGTTCGCGGTCGGGCTATGCGCCGGACCGGTCACCCGCATCGGCCGCATCTGGGCTGACGGCAATCTGCTCGATCCCACCGCCTACACCATCCGCGCCCATCTCGGCAGCGAAACGCAAGGGCCCGATCCGGCCATCGAAGAGATCGAAGGCGAAGGCAACACGCCTGCCTATCGCGGGCTTTGCTATGTCGTGTTCGAGGACATGCCGCTGGCCGCGTTCGGCAATCGCATTCCGCAATTGCAGTTCGAAGTGGTGCACGCTTTGGCGCTGTCCGACCCCGACGCGCTGGAGAACCGGCTCACCGCCGTGGCGCTCATTCCCGGTGCCGGCGAGTTCGTGTGTGCGCCCGCTCTTGTCACCGAAGACAACGGCCTCGGCACCACCAAGCCGCTCAACGCCCATAATGCGACCGGCGGATCGGATTGGTCGGCCTCGCTCGACGAATTGCAGGCGCTGGCGCCGAATTTGCAGTCGGCATCGCTGGTGGTGGGCTGGTTCGGCAGCGATCTCAGGGCGGGAAACTGCGTCGTGCAGCCGGGCGTCGAACAAGCGGTACGCCGCACCACGCCCGAAAGCTGGAGCGTCGACGGCATCGAACGGCGCGACGCCTATATCGTCTCGTATCGCGACGACCGTCCCGCGTACGGCGGCACGCCGTCCGACGACAGCATCAAAGCCGCGCTGGCCGATCTCAAAGCGCGCGGGCTCGCCGTCACGTTTTATCCTTTCGTGTTCATGGACATCGCGGACGGCAATACGCTGCCCGATCCGTGGACGGGCAATCCCGCGCAACCGGCCTATCCTTGGCGCGGGCGTATCACCGTCACACCGGCGCCCGGACTTTCCGGCAGTCCCGATGGCACGGCCGCGGCCACCAGCCAGATCAATGCGTTCTTTGCGGGCGGCTACCGCCGCATGGTGCTGCATTACGCCCGGCTTTGTGCCGAGGCGGGCGGTGTCGAGGCGTTCCTGATCGGCTCGGAACTGCGCGGCCTCACCCAGGTGCGCGGCGATGGCGCGATTTATCCCGCGGTGGCGGCGCTCAAAGCCTTGGCGGCCGAGGTGCGCGCGATCCTGCCGTCCGCCAAGATCGGCTACGCCGCCGATTGGAGCGAATTCCCGCCGCATCCGACCGGCAATGCCGGTCTCGCGTTCAACCTCGATCCGTTGTGGTCGGACGCCAATATCGATTTTCTCGGCATCGACAACTATATGCCGCTGGCCGACTGGCGCGACGGCAGCGATCATCGCGATGCGGCGTCGTATGCCTCGATCTACGATCCCGCCTATCTCGCGGCCAACATCCGCGGCGGCGAGGATTACGACTGGTACTACGCCTTCAGCACCGACCGCGCCGCGCAATGGCGCACGCCGATCACCGACGGACTCGGCAAACCGTGGGTATGGCGCGCCAAGGACATCTGGTCGTGGTGGTCGTCGCAACATTTCGACCGCGTCAATGGCGTCGAAGCGGCATCGCCCACCGCCTGGGTGCCGCAAGCAAAACCGATCCGTTTCACCGAACTCGGCTGTCCGGCGGTCGACAAGGGCGCCAACCAGCCCAACGTGTTCCACGATCCCAAATCGGCCGAGAGCGCCTACCCGTATTTTTCGCGCGGCGTGCGCGACGATCTCATCCAGCGCCGCTTTCTCGAAACCCATCTCAACTATTGGCGCGTGGCGGCCAACAATCCGGTGTCTTCCGTCTATCACGGCCCGATGCTCGAAACCGGCCGCATGGCGGTGTGGTGTTGGGATGCGCGTCCCTTTCCCTTCTTTCCGTCGCGCGCTGACGTCTGGGGCGATGCCGGCAATTATGCCACCGGTCATTGGCTGAACGGCCGCCTCGGCGATGTCCAGCTCGACGATCTGGTGACGGCGTTGTGCGCCGAGGTCGGCGTTCCCTGCGATGCCAGCGCGCTCGCCGGCGTCGTCACCGGCTTCACCATCGGCGGAACCACAATGCGCGAGGCGCTGGGTGCCCTGATGGCCGCGTACTTTTTCGATGCGGTGGAGAGCGAAGGTCTAATCCGCTTCGTGCCGCGCGGCCGTCCCGATCCGCTGGGGCTTTGCGAAAGCGATCTTGTGCTCTCCGGCGAGGCCGCGTGCGGCTTCGTGCTGACGCGGGCGCAGGAAAGCGATCTGCCGCGTGCGGCGCGTCTCGTTTATGTCGACAGCGACACCTACGAGCAGGCGGTGTCCGAAGCGCGGCGGCTGGTAACGGAGTCGAACGCCGTCGCTTCCTCGAACGTGCCGCTGGTGATGAGCGCCGCCGAGGCGTCCGGCATCGGCGAACGGCTGCTGCAGGACGCCTGGACGATGCGCGAGACGGCAAGCTTCGCCGTGCCGCCGTCGCTCTTGGCGCTGGAACCGTCCGACGAGATTTTGCTGTCGGCAGGCGGCCGGATGCGCCGTTTGCGTCTCACCCAGATCGAAGACAGCGAAGCCCGCGCCTTGACGGCGGTGGCGACCGATCCCTCGCTCTACGAACCGCTCACCGGGGCGGCGCGTTCGGTCGCGGCCACCGAGGCATTGCATCCGCCGGGACGGCCGCTGGTGGTGTTTCTCGATCTGCCGCTGATCACCGAAAGCCAGAATCCGAATGCGCCGTTCGCCGCCGCCTTTGCCGATCCGTGGCCGGGCGCCGTGCCGGTTTACAAGGATTACGCCTCGGCGCCATGCGTCAGTCTCACCACCGCCGCGACCATCGGCGAAACGTTGTTCGATTTCTGGTCCGGGCCGACCGACCGCTGGGATCGCGTCAATCACCTTTACATCAAGCTCTATCGCGGCACGCTGCAGTCCGTCGGCGACGCGCAGGTGTTCGGCGGCGCCAATGCGCTGGCGATCGAGAATGCCGATGGCGATTGGGAGATCGTGCAGTTCGCCACTGCCGAATTGACCGCACCGGGCGAATGGCATCTCAGCCGTTTGTTGCGCGGCCGCCAAGGCACCGAACAGGCGATGCGGGCGCCGGTAGCTGCCGGTGCGCGTGTCGTCGTCCTGGATCGGGCCCTCAAGCAGGTGCCGTTGTCACTTGCCGAAGCGCGTCTGCCGCACACGTTCGCTTACGGCCCGCTCGGCAAACCGGTCACCGATGCAACCTTCCAGACGGCGAACCAGACCTTCTCCGCCGCCGGTCTCGTGCCGCCCGCGCCGTGTCATATCGGCTTTGCCTGGACCACGACGCGCGATCTGGTGCTCACTTGGATGCGCCGCGATCGCGCTCCGGCGGCGAACCAGATCGCGCTCGCCGAAACACCCGCCAGCGATCCGATCCTGTTCGATGTCGAGATCCTGTCGAACGGTGCCGTCGTGCGCACGTTCGAATCCGTGCCGCAGAATTCACAGGTCTACACCGCCGCCGAGCAGGCGGCCGATTTTCCCTCCGGTCTTCCCAACCCCCTGACGGTCCGCGTCGCGCAGCGTTCGAGCGCGCTCGGCCGTGGCCGCAGCAAAACGGAATCCCTCTATGTCCGATGACACCGCCCGTCTCAAACTGCCGCACCTCGTCTCGTTGCAGGAGCTCAACGCCGTCACCTGGAACGAGGCGCTGGAACAGATCGATGCGCTGGTCGATCTCCATCTCCTCGGCCAGTTCGTCAACACCCCGCCCGCCTCGCCGCAGGACGGCGACGCCTATCTGATCGGCGGTGCGCCCACCGGCGCCTGGAGCGGCTACGCCTACAAGATCGCGTCCTGCCGCGACGGCGCTTGGCGGTTCTATCAACCGTTCAACGGTCTCAGTGCGTTCGTCGCCGGTACGGTGATCGTCTATGTCAACGGCGTGTGGCAGCCGGTCGGCTCGACCGATTTCGCCACCCGCTCTGGCAGCGAGACCCTGACCGGCAAGACGCTTTCGAACGCGGCGCTGTCGGGAACGACCGGTTTTCCCGGCGGCAGTGCCATCAGTGCGTCGGGATGGATCGGCGTCGGCAAGGCGCCGGTCCACACGCTGGATGTCGTTCGCACGGATGTCACCTCGAACGCGTTCGTGCAGGCCGGGGCGTCGGTCGTCTACACCGCAACGCCCGGCGGGCTGACCGGGACGAACTTCGTGATCGCCGGCTACTATGCGGCGACCCTGAACGGGCCAGTCACCAGCGGCTCGACCTATCTGCGCGGTTTGCAGGGGAGCGCAACGCTGAATGCTACCGCGATGGGCGCTCTGATCGAGACGCTTGGGCTTACGTTTGCGATCTACAATTATCAGCCCGCCGGAAGCTCGGTCGTCAACGTCTGTGGCACCGATGTCTGGTACAATCATCGCGGTGGCGGATCGCTGACCAATCTGTTCGGTTTTCGCTGGATCGGCGCGCTCAGCGGCGGCACCGGCACCATCGCCAACAGCTACGGCCTCTATCTCGACACCTCGGCGCTCGATAGCTGTATCGCCAGCAATTATGGCGTCTATCAGGCCGGCGGCAATGCCCGGAACTACTTTGCCGGCCGTGTCGGCCTCGGTACCTCGAGTCCGCTCGCCGGTTGCGCGCTCGATGCGGCGGGACACGTCTTTCCCCATGCCGCCAACAGCTACAATCTCGGCTCGTCATCCTATTACTGGGCGAACGGCTACATCCAGAACGCCTGGACAGTGGTCTCCGACGAGACCCTGAAGGACGACATCGCCGGGCTCACCGAAGCCGAAATGGCGGTGGCCAAACGGATCGCGTCGCTGATCGCGACCTACAAGATGAAAACGGCGGTGGCCGAAAAAGGCCCGCTGGCGCGCAAGCATTGCGGCTGGATCGCGCAACGGATCGAAGAGGTGTTCGCCGATCACGGGCTCGATCCTTTCGCTTACGGCTGCGTCGGCTTCGATCCGGCGACCAAGACCGTGACGCGGGTGCGCTCCGTCACGCGTCCGAAAATGGACGGACCGGATGCGGTGATCGATGCCGACGGTACTCCGGTGATGGAGACGGTCGACGAAGCGTACGACGAAGAGGTGCCCGATTGCGACGAAAGCGGCGCGCAACGCACGATCCACAATCTGCGCCTCGAGGAAGTGACGGCCTTCGCCTTGGCCGGTCTTGCCGCGCGTGTTGCCGCGTTGGAAGCGGAGCGTGGCGATGACGACTGACGCAAGCTGGCGCTGGCCGCACGTTGCGCCCGATACCATTGCGTGCCGGTGTTGCGGCGAGACGTTCGTCGATCCGGTGGCGCTCGATGCGCTCGAACGTCTGGCGCAATCGCTCGGTGAAAATTTGGTCGTCACCTCCGGCCATCGCTGCGCGCTGCATAACGCCCGCGTCGGCGGCGCGCCGTTGTCGCGGCACAAGCGGCTCGCGTTCGACATCGCGCTCGCCGGTCACTGCAACGCCGAGCTCGTCGCGGCGGCACGTGCGGCCGGGTTCACCGGGTTCGGGTTCGGCCAAACCTTCCTGCATCTCGATACGCGGGCGCGTCCCGCCCGCTGGTTCTACGGACAAAGGAGCATTGAGCAATGGACATCGGTTCTCTGTTGGATTCCGGCCTGACCGGCGGCCTGTTCGGTCTTCTCGGCAATCTCGCCGGCAAAGTGATCGGCATTTTCGAAACCCGCGAAGCCTTCGCGCAGAAAAAGGAAGAGTGGGGCCACGAAGAACGCCTGCTCGACATGCAGGTGAAGGCCAAGGCGGCCGAGACCGAGCAGGAGCTGGCCGTCACCGCCGCGTCGGGCTCGTGGACCGGGCTCGGCGAAAGCCTGAAGGCGGAAACCGCGATCGGCTCCACCTATCCGTGGGTGAATGCGGTGCGGGCGCTGGTGCGTCCGGCGCTGACGCTCGGCCTCGGCGGCTTTCTCTGTGCCGCGTTCTTCGCCACCGGCGGCGAGACGCGCGCCGGAATTTCGGATTCGCTCGTTTTCGCCGCCGTCACCGCGGTGGTGTGGTGGTTCGGCGATCGCGCACCGAAGAAGAAATGAGCAACGAAAAAGCCCGCGAGTCGCCTCGCGGGCTTTTGCCTTCAGGCCGGTACGGTCAGGGCCGGATGACGCCGATGAATTCGCCGGTATACGGATTGAGTTCGACCATAATCGGACGGCCCCAGCGGTCGAAGGTGCGGACCACGAAATGGCCGCGGAACCAGTAGGGATCGCCGTCGAAGCGATTGAAGCTGTGCTGGCGCAATACGAAGAACAGCCGGTCGCGCGGAACGAAACCGCCGCGGAAATTGGGCCGCCAATAGCGGTCGTGATCGCGATGCCAGCCGCCGCGATTGTCCTGCCAATGCCAGTCGGTGGCATTGTTGTTCCAGCCGGGACCGCCCTTGAACGCCGGGCCGGATTTTGGCGCAGGCCCGCCCATCATCGGACCGGGTTTGGGTCCGGGTCCCATCGAACCGGGATGCATGGTGCCGGGGCCGCCCATCTGATTGCGGTCGCCCATCTTGTTGGGACCGCCCATTTTTCCGGGGCCGTTCATCTGGTCGTGGCCGCCTTGCGGTCCGTTGTTCTGGCAATGCTGTTGGCCCGGCGGGCAGTTCTGCCCGTGCGGGGGTTCGGCAGACGCACTCGCAAACGCCAGCGCCGCCGCGCCGGCCAGAAGCATCAGTGTCGATTTCATTGGATGAATCCCCAAAAGAATCCGCTCGTTGCATTGTCTACCATCGGTAGCGCAGGCCGGGTCTGAAACATTGTATTGATCTGTATCAAAGCCGAAGGCCCGTGGTGGGACTTCCACGGGCCTTCGCTTGATCGCCGTACAAACCTGCAGGGAGGGGCGGACTGCGGCCCGCACGGCTCAAGAGGTCAAATCATCAGAAGCGGATCACGCCGATGAACCGGCCGGTATAGGGATTCACTTCGACGATCACCGGCCGGCCGAAGCGGTCGTAGCTGCGGATCACATAGCGGCCCTGGTACCAGTACGGCGCGCCATCCCAGCGATTGTAGTGATTGCGGCGCAGTTCGAAATAAACCCGGTCCGCGCCGACATAACGGCCGTAACCATGGCGCCAATAGCGGTCGCGATCGTTGTGCCAGCCGCCGCGGTCGTCGCGCCAATGCCAGCCGGGGCGTCCGCGCCAGGCATCATTATAACCGTCGCGGTCGTGGCGTTCGGCCCAGCTATGGTCGGGGCGGCCGTCGCGGTCGCGGTCATAGGCAACGGCACCGGTGGTGGCCAGAATGGCAGCGGCAGCGGCCGTCAAAAGAAATTTGCTGATCTTCATCGTCGTCTCCCTATTGGGCCATTCGGCCCCCGAAATAGCGTCGGCGAAAGTTCTTGCGCCGATTTGATGAAAGGCAGACTAGAATGGTCTGGCTGAACGGGCCGTGGATGGGACGTTCATGGGGGGTTCATGTCTTCGGGGCTATAGAAAGAAACATGCGCGCGCGGTGGCTCATTTCCCTGTTGATGTTCGCGCTCGCGTTTCCGGGCCTGGCACAGGACCGGCGCGGCGGGTCGCTCGATCGTGTTCTGCCGCATGTACGCCAATCGGTTCCCGGCACGTTCTATGATGCGGAAGGCCCGTTTTTCGGGCCCGACGGCCAAGCCAGCTATCGTCTCAAATGGATGACCCCGGACGGCCGCATCATCTGGTTCAGCGTCGATGCGCAGAACGGGCGCGTTCTCGGTGGTGTGCCGCCGGGTTCCTCCCGCGGACGCTCCCGCGATGACGGTGACCGCGGCAGCGGCTGGGGCGGCACCCCGCGCAACAACTGGCAGGATAATGACCGCGGCGGCTGGGGTGATCGCGACGGCTCGAGCGGTTGGGGCGATCGCGACAACCAGGGCGGTTGGGGCAATCGCAGCGGCGGGCGCTCGGGCTGGGGTGATCGCGGCAATCAAGGCGGTGATGGCGACCGGGGCGGCCGCTGGGGAGGTCGCGGCGGCAGCCAAGGCGGCTGGGGCGACCGTGACAACCAAGGTGGTGGCTGGGGAGATCGCGGCGGCAAAGGCGGTCAAGGCGGCTGGGGCGACCGTGGTGGCAACCAAGGCGACCGGGGCGGCAACCAAGGCGGGCGTGGCGGCAATTGGGGTGACCGCGGCGGCAACCAAGGCAAACACGACAACTCAGGCGGTTGGGGCGGTCGCGGCGGCGGCGGACGTGGTAATGATGATCGCGGCGGCGGACATCGCCGTCCTGGTGGATGAGTCATGCGAATTTTGCTTGTTGAAGACGATGCCGATCTGCAGCGCCTGTTGAAGAAGGCGCTGACCGATGCGGGGTATGTGGTGGATCAGGCGCTCGATGGCGAGGAAGGCCATTTTCTCGGCGATACCGAGCCCTATGACGCGGTGATCCTCGATCTCGGCCTGCCCAAGATGGATGGCGTCACGGTGCTGCAGAAGTGGCGCAAATCGGGGCGGACCATGCCGGTTCTGATCCTGACCGCGCGCGACCGCTGGAGCGACAAGGTGGCGGGTTTCGATGCCGGTGCCGACGATTATCTCGCCAAGCCGTTCTATACCGAGGAGTTGCTGGCGCGGGTGCGGGCACTGCTGAGGCGCGCCGCGGGAATCGCGACGTCCGAAATCGAGATCGGGCCGCTCACCATCGACACGCGCTCGAGCCGAGTCACGCTCGACGGCAATCCGGTCAAGCTGACGAGCCTCGAATACCGTCTCTTGTCCTACCTCGCCCATCACAAGGGCAAGGTGGTATCGCGCACCGAACTGGTCGAACATCTTTACGATCAGGATTTCGATCGCGACTCGAATACAATCGAAGTCTTCGTCGGCCGGCTCCGCAAGAAGCTCGAGGCCGATCTCATTCAGACGGTACGCGGCCTTGGGTATTGCCTCGACGATCCGAACGCTCCTCGCAAAGATTAATCTCTCCCGGCGCGGGCCCCGTTCGCTGGCCGGCCGGCTGATCCTGGCGGCCGCCGTGTGGGCGGCGCTCGGGCTGGCGGCTGGCGGCTGGGTGCTGTCGGAGACGTTCGGCTTGGCGATGCGGGACAATTTCGACGCCACGCTGCAGACCGATCTCGACGGCCTGATCGCGGCGGCCGAGCCCGATGCCTACGGCTCCATCACCATGCGGGCGCAGTACCTCAATCGCCGCTTCGAGCGCGCCTATTCGGGACTGTACTGGCAGATCGAAACCGAAGGCTTGCCGGTGACGGTATCGCGGTCGATGTTCGACAACACCCTGCATCCGCAGGATCTCAAGCGGGGTCCGGGGGGATCGTGGGGCTACGCCGAGGGCCCGCTCGATCAGCAACTGCGCGTCCTCGTCAAGCATGCGAAATTTCCGGTGCGGGCGACCCGCAATCCGAATGACTTTCGCGCCTACACCTTCATGGTGGCGGGCGATACCGCCAGCGTCGATGCCGCGGTCAAGGAATTCAATTCGACCATCTTCTGGTCGTTCGCGGTCTTGTTCTTCGGCTTCGTCGCCGCCGTTTTCATCCAGGTACGGGTCGGCCTGCTGCCGCTGCGCCAAGTCCAGCAATCGCTGGCGCGCATCCGCGACGGCTCCGCCCAGCGTCTGGAAGGACGCTTTCCGGCCGAGATCGCGCCGCTGGCGGCCGAACTCAACAGCCTGATCGAGCATTCTTCGGAAGTGGTGGGGCGGGCTCGCGCCCACGTTTCCAATCTCGCCCATTTCCTCAAGACGCCGCTGACCGTGCTCGCTGCCGAAGCCGAAGCTTCGCCGGGTCCGCTCGCCGATGCGGTGCAGAAGCAGGTCGGGGTGATGCGCCGGCAGGTCGATCATTATCTGACGCGGGCCCGCACCGCAGGCGCCCTCAACGTGCTCGGCAACCGCACGCCGGTCGCACCGGTGCTGGAGGATCTGGCCCGCGTGCTGCGCCGGATCCATGCCGAGCGCGGCATTGCCATCGCCGTCACCTGTCCCGACGAGATTTGCTTCCGGGGCGAGCGCCAGGATCTCGAAGAAATGGCCGGCAATCTGATGGACAATGCCTGCAAATGGGCGCGGTCGCGGATCACGGTCGCGGCGGTCCGCCTCGAGGGGCGCAGTTTCCGTCTGGTGGTGGAAGACGACGGGCCAGGTCTGGCTCCCGAAGACCTCGGCCGGGAGCTGAGCCGGGGCGAGCGGCTGGACGAATCCGTGCCGGGATCCGGGCTCGGCCTGTCGATTGTTCGGGATATCTCCAAGTTATACGGAGGGGGATTATCACTGGGGAAGGCTGAATTGGGCGGTCTTTCGGCTGCTCTGACGCTTCCGGCTTTGGCCTAATCCCGGCTATTCTGGTCGGAAATCGCCCATTAATACTAAGTCTGTAGGCTGACCGCCGGATACCCTTGGGTTCTGCATGCTGTCGCCTGAGAAAATATCGCTGCTGCAGTCGTTCCTCGGCGCTTTGCCGAAGGACATTGCTGCGCGTCTGGCGACGGCCGTCGAACTTGACCGGCTCGCCGACGGATCGTTGCTGCCGCATGATCTCATTCTCGAAGGCTTGCGTCCGATTCTGCGCAGCGATGATTCGCGCCGGCGCACGCCGACGCCGTTGCGTCTGTTTTGCATTCCGTTCGAGGACCTTCTGGTCAACACGCCGCGTCCGGAAAAACAGAAGGGCCGCATCTTGCGGGCGCATGTGGTGCCGGTCTGGCATTGGGTGAGCAACACCGTCGTTCCCGCCGAAGCCGCGAAATATGCCTCCGACATTCGCTCGTGCGCACTGACCGGGCGATACGGCAAGGCGCTGGAGCGGGCGGAGCGATTTTGGCCGATTGCCGGTGCCGCCATGGTTGCCGAGTTGGTCAAGAACCGCAAAGCCGCGGCGACCGCGCTGGGCGGAGACATGGTTGCCGCCGATGCCGTCGATATTGCGCAGGTGGTGCAATCCGGCAGTGCGATGATGTCGGTGCAGGCGCTGCTGCCCAAGCCGACGCCGGTCCTCACCGAGGAATTGCTCTGGGGTCTCAGGCGGATTTTCGACATCGTATCCGAGACCAACATCGATGCCGCGCCGTACGTCTCGGTGGTGGCGATGCGGCGGCTGGCCAAGCCGTGGGAGGCTTTGAAGCTGGCGCTTCTGGTGGCGCGTCAGACGCACGACGCCCTGATTTCCTCGACCGACATGGGACTGGCGGGGGACGTTCTGTTCTCCGACATGGAAGACGCGCGCACCGCGATCATGAACATCCGCCATCCGCATTTCGATCCCGATAGGCTGGTCGCCCATCTGGCCTCCTTCACCGAAATTTCGGCCGCCATCGTCAAGGAAGTGGAGATTCTGCGTACCAGCCGCTGGGGTCAGCGGCTGCTGAAGGATCGCGCGGCCGTCGGCGAGGTCATGGAGACCTTCATGGAAAAAGCGCCGAAGGAGATCGCCGGGGCGTTGCCGACGCACAAGGCCGGCTATTCCGGAGGGCCGCGCGTTCCCGATTTCAGCCGTCCCGTCGATCCCGATCGCATCGACCGCGCTTTGCGCTACGCCAAGGTGATATCGCGGACCCGGCTTTTGGCGGGGCCCGGCTCGTTCGGCGCCAAGCATCAGGATGCGCTCGACGAGGCGTGCCTCTATGTTCGCAGCTACACCGAAGATCTTTTGAAGGAGTTGCGCACGGCGGAAGGGCCGCGGCGCGAAAACGTCGAACACCAGTTCCAGCTGGTACTCGAATTGACCCAGCTCCTGTTTGATGTGTCGGAAGCGGATTTCCTGCGCCGTCGCGGCAAGGCGGCGGGGGCGCAGTGTCTTGCGGCGTGATGGCCGCGGAATAATCCGAACGCCTCCGCGTGTGGCGCGATTGTCGCCATTCGCAACCGGGTCTAACACTGGCGCACGGAGATCGCCATGACGCCGCAAGCTGCGTTTGAATCTCTCGTCCGCTCCGCCGGTATTGCGCCGTTGGCGATGCCGGCGTTCGACGGTTCCGAAGCGCTTGTGCCGTCGCCCTTCCGGATCGCGACGGCGATGGCGGCGGCCTTGGGATATGCCGGCGCCGCTGCGGCCGAGATCTGGCGCTTTCGCGGCGGCGACAAACAGGAGGTCGGCGTCGATCTGAAGGCGGCCGCCGCGATGGTGGTGCCGGAATACAAGCTCAACGGCACGGCGGTCCGTCCGATGCTGCCGCCGTCCGCCGTCACCGGCTTTTATCAGAGCGTCGACGGACGCTGGCTGCATCTCAACGGCGGTTTCCCGCACCTCAAACTGCGCACCCTCGATCTCCTGAATGCCAATGATACGAAGGCGTCGGTGATGGAGGCGGTCTCCAAATGGAATGCGCTGGCGCTCGAAGATGCGCTCGGCTTTCTCGGGCTTTGCGGGGCGATGGTGCGCAGCGAGAACGAGTGGCGCAGCTGGATTCCCGGCCGTCTCGCGCTGACGCCGATCGTCTTGACCAATGTGGCGCCCGGTCCGCCGCTGCGCCTCGCCGACAGTGCGGTGCCGCTCGGCGGCCTCAAGGTGCTCGATCTGACGCGCGCCGTGGCCGGGCCGTTGTGTTCGCGGCAGTTGGCGGAGCACGGCGCGGAAGTGCTGTCGGTGGCGGCCGGACGCCTGCCGTCGGCCGGCGTTCTCGATGACATCTACGCGGCAGGCAAGCGGCAGACGAATCTCGACCTGATCGAGCCGTCGGCGGCGGAAGCGCTGCGGCGGCTGGCCCGCAGTGCCGATGTGTTTGTCGACTCCTACCGTCCGGGGGCGCTGACGGCGCTCGGCTTTTCGCCTGCCGCGCTCGCCCATCTGGCGCCGGGCATGATTTCCGTTTCGATCTCGGCCTACGGGTTCGAAGGACCGTGGGCGGCGCGGCGCGGGTTTGAGGAAACCGTCGAGGCCGCCACCGGCCTTGCGAGCGAGCAAGGCGCGTTCATGGCGGCGCGTCACGGCGGCGCCAACCAGCCCGAACTGCTGCCCGGCGCGGTGCTGGCGACGTTGACCGGCGTGCTGGGGACGGTGGGGGTGCTGGCCGCGCTGCTCCGCCGGATCCGCGAAGGCGGCAGCTGGCATGTTGAGGTTTCGCTGGCTGCGACCGCGGCGTGGCTGTCGTCCCTGGGCCGGATTGACGCTGCCGTGGTCCCGGAAGTCTTCGAGCCGTTCACCGGACTCGACCAATATCTGCAATCGTGCGAAACGAAGGACGGCTGGTTCGAATTCCTCGGACCAGTCGTCCGGATGGCGAAGACGCCGCCGCGTGGCGGTTCGCTTCCGGAAGGTATCGTTTCACCACACTGGGCGTCCGCGCACGAGGAAGCCAATGCCGCCGAAAACAAATCCGCTCAAACTTAATCCGCTTCAGCTTCGCACCCTGACCATTCTGCAGGGGCTGGCCAGCCTGCCGGACTTCGCCGCCCGCGAAGCCAACGGCGAGATCACCATCACTCGGTTCCCGCAGCCGCATGGCGATCATTTCCATCTCGGCAACGCCGTCGTGGCGACCAAGGACACCACGGGCCTGTTCAACGAGGCGGTGTGGAACGCGCTGGCGCGCAAGAACCTGGCGCGGACCGATTGGCCGCACCGGCTGACCCTGACGCTCGACGGACTGCAGTACAACACCGGCCTGGCGCAAGAGATCTTCCATCTCGCGCAGCACTGAACGGCAGATCACTCCGCCTTCGTCAGCACGCCGATCTTTTCGAACAGGTCGATCGCGGTCGGCTTGGCGAAAAACGCGTCGAGCGCGGCCGGATCGGCGGTAATGCGCACGTCGGGCGTGCCCTCGTACTCTTTGCCGTCGGCGGTATAGGTGTGTTTTTCGACGTTGCCGGCGATGCGGCCCGCTTTTACGGCCGCTGCCACTTTGTCGATGTCGAGTTTGAAAATCGTGAGATCGCCGTTCGCTTCGAAGCGGTAGAGTACCGGTGACGTTCCGTGTTTCGGCAGCGTCTGGGGTGTCTCTCCAGCAGGCGCAAGCATCACGACATTGAGGAACCGGTTTTCGCCCGCCCGGCCGCTCGATGCTCGATAAACAGCGTAATCGCCAGTGTCGCCGGGCTTGGCCGGTAGCGAGACCACGACGATCTCGAACGGACCTTCACGGGTCGGAAGGACATGCACGTAGCCGCCGCGTTTGCCATCGGCGGTGCGTACGAGGGCGCCGCCTTTCTCATCGTGCGGCCACCACGTGCCGATCAACGCCGGATCGGGCGCCAGGCCGGTGGTCGAACCGACCGGGTATTGGGTGGAAACCTCGCTGCATCCGGCCAGCATCACGGCGGCGACAAGCGCTACGAAGCGGAACATCCCGATTTCCCCCTGTGGCCCGCGTCTGATTAGTATAGTTGAGCCCCGATCCTCAAAGAACCCGCATGAACGCCCGCAAACGCCGTCGCCTTGCTTTCGTCCTCGCCCTTGTGGCCGGAGGGGCGGGCGCGGCCGCCCTGTCGATTGCGGCGCTGAAGGACAATGTCCTTTATTTCTACGGTCCGTCCGAGGTTTACGCGAAGCACGTACCGTCCGGCGTGGCCTTCCGGGTGGGCGGACTGGTGGAGGCGCAGTCGATTCGCAAAGGGCCGGGGCCGCTGGTGCGGTTCAAGGTCGGCGATGGCCGGTCCACTGTGGCTGTGCGTTATGAAGGCGATCTGCCCGCCCTGTTCCGCGAAGGGCAGGGGGTGGTCGCCATCGGCAAGCTTGATGGAACCGGGACCTTCGAGGCTTCGCAGGTATTGGCCAAGCATGACGAGAAATACATGCCGCCGGAGGTGGTTGACGCGCTAAAGCGCGAGGGCCGCTGGCAGGAAACATCCGGGCGGCAGTGACCGCGGCAGAAGCATTGCCTATTTGTCATAAACAGGCAATAATCAGGCAAGCTTTTGGTCGTATCTCAATCATGCTCCACGGTGATGGAGAGTAGGACCAATGAACAAAGAGCAGGTCATGGCATACGTAAAGCGCAACAAGGCGGTGCTGGCCGGATCGGCAGCCGCGGCGGTGATCCTCGTCAGTTTCGGAGCTTATGCGCTCCTGCCCGATCGTTCGGCCGATGTTGGAACGGCTGCCCGCTATGAGGCGCCGGAGCGCGGCAGCGCCGCCGCCCCGCCGCGGATGATGGAGAACGGCACCCCGTTCAGCTTCGCCGATCTGGTGGAGCGGGTGAGCCCGGCCGTGGTCAGCGTCACCGCCGAAGAGAAGGTGGCTCAAGCCGAAGGCGGCGATATGCCGGATGGCTTCCGCGAGTTCTTCCGCCAGTTCGGCGGCCGCGGTATGCCGCAGATGAAGCCGCAGGTCCGCAAGGCGACTTCGATGGGCTCGGGCTTCATCATCGACAAGAACGGCCTGATCGTTACCAACAATCACGTCGTCGACGGCGCCACCAAGATCAAGGTCAAGCTGCCCGACGGGCGTACCTTTGACGCCAAGCTGGTCGGTACCGATCCGGCGACCGACGTCGCACTGCTTCGCGTCAAATCCGACAAGCCGCTGCCGACCGTCGAATTCGGCAATGACCGCGCCCTGCGTGTCGGCGATTGGGTCGTGGCCGTCGGCAATCCGTTCGGTCTCTCGAACACCGTTACGGCCGGTATCGTGTCGTCGATCGGCCGCGACATCGGCAATGCCGAGCAGCCTTATACCGACTTCATCCAGATCGACGCGCCGATCAACCGCGGCAACTCGGGCGGCCCCACCTTCGACCTGCGCGGTCAGGTGATCGGCATGAACTCGATGATCTTCTCGCCCACCGGCGGTTCGATCGGCATCGGCTTCGCCATCCCGTCCTCGACCATCAAGGATGTGGTTGCGGCGCTGGAGACGCATGGCCGCGTCTCCCGCGGCTGGCTTGGCGTGCAGATCCAGCCGGTGACGCCGGAAATCGCGTCGTCGCTCGGGCTCAGCGATCCCAAGGGCGCTCTGGTCGCCACTATCGTGCCCGACAGCCCTGCGGCCCGTTCGGGCGTGCGCCAGGGCGACGTGATCGTCGCCATCAACGGCAAGGATGTCGCCGATGCGCATGACGTGACCCGCCGGGTAGCCTCGCTGGCCGCCGGCAAGGCAGCGGCCTTCACGATCCTGCGCGATGGCCAGCGTCAGACCGTCAACATCACCATCGGCGTGCGCAAGGAAACCCAGCTTGCGGCCAATTTCGATCCGCAGAGCGGCGCTCCCGCGGGCGTCACGGCGACCGGCAAGGCGATGGGTCTCGGTCTCAGCGCGCTGACGCCGGAAGTACGGCGTGCCTACAACCTCGACGAAAGCGTTCAAGGCGTGCTCGTTACCCAGGTCGATCCGGACTCCAATGCCGCCGAGCAAGGTTTGCAGCCCGGTGACGTGGTGGTGTCGATCCGCAACAAGGCCGTGCATTCGCCGCAGGACGTCGAGAAGGGCGTCGCGGCTGCGAAGTCGGCCGGCCAGAAGAGTGTTCTGTTGTTGGTCTCGACCGACGGTACGCCGCACTTCGTCGCGGTTCCGATCGATCGGACGTGAGTTCTCGTTCCGGGCTTCATCCCATCGGGGGTGAGGTCCGGCCCCTGCGCCGGCGGCGGTGGCCCTCCCCCCGTTACTGCTGCCGGTGCGGACCCTTTTCACTGTTTGAATGGAGGCTGGGATGCGCATCCTCGTCGTGGAAGACGATCTTGAGGCGCAGCGCTATCTGGTAAACGGATTGAAGGAAGCCGGCCATGTGGTCGACGATGCCGCCGATGGCGACACCGGGCTGACGCTGGCGCTGTCTCGTCCCTACGATTGCGCGATTATCGATCGGATGCTGCCGAAGCTGGACGGCTTGAACGTGGTGGCTGAGATGCGCGAGCACGGCAACACCATGCCGGTGCTGTTCCTGTCGGCGCTGTCGGAGGTGGATGACCGGGTCAAGGGCCTCAAGGCCGGCGGCGACGATTACCTCACCAAGCCGTACGCGTTCGTCGAACTGCTCGCCCGCATCGATGCCTTGATGCGGCGGCGGGCGCCGGCGGCGGTCAAGACCAAGCTTGCGGTCGGCGAGCTCGAACTCGATCTTTTGACCCGCACGGCGACGCGCGAAGGCCAGGCCATCGACCTTCAGCCGCGCGAATTCCGGCTCTTGGAATATCTGATGCGCCATGCCGGCCAGGTGGTGACCCGCACCATGCTTCTCGAAAGCGTGTGGGAATACCACTTCGATCCGCAAACCAACGTGATCGACGTGCACATCTCGCGTCTGAGAGCCAAGATCGACAAGGGCTTCTCGGCGCAGTTGCTGCATACGGTCCGCGGCGCGGGTTACATGATCCGTGCTGCGAAATAGCGCATTCCTGCATTGGGCGCAGCGGGTCCTGCACACGCAGGCTTTCCGCATTACCCTGGTTTTTGTCTTTTTCTACGCGGTGACGGCGACCGCGCTGGTGGCGTTCACCTGGTGGAACTCGCAGCGCGCGCTCGACGCCCAAACCGATCAGACCATCGAAGCCGAAGTCGCCGGTTTGCGCGATACCTATCTGCGCCTCGGCGTCATCGGGCTTTCCGACGTCATCAACGGCCGTGTCGCCCAGCACGGCAGCGGCATCTATTATCTCGAAAGCCCCAGCCGCGCAGTACTGGCCGGCAATCTTCTCGGCATTCCGGAAACCGCCAAATCGGTCGGCGGTTTCTTCGAGTTCGAATACCAGCGGGCTCAGCAGAGCGAAACCGTGACCCGTACCGCGCGCGGCGAAGGCTTCACGCTGCCCGGCGGCTACATTCTTCTGGTGGCGCGCGATGTCACCGACCAGAAGTACTCGCGCAAGAAGTTCTTCACCACCATTCCGTGGACCATCGGCCTGATGCTGTTGCTCGGCATCGCCGGTGGCGTTCTCTTGAGCCGGAACATTCTGCGTCGTCTCGATACCATTACGCGGACCAGCTCCGAGATCGTGGCCGGCGATTTCTCCCGTCGCGTGCCGATCACGCCGGCCGGTGACGAGTTCGACACCCTCGCCGAGAATCTCAACGTCATGCTGGAGCGGACCGAGCGGCTGATGAAGGGCATGCGTGAGGTGGTGGATTCGGTGGCGCACGACTTGCGCACGCCGCTCAATCGCCTGCGCAACCGGCTCGAGGACATGCAGCGTAAGCTCTCGCCCGAGGACCCGCATCTCGACGATATCGATTCCGCCATCGCCGAAACCGACCGGCTGATTGGCACCTTCAATGCGCTGCTGCTGATCGCCGAAGCCGATTCCGGCATGACCCGCGGCAGCATGAGCGCCGTCGATCTGTCCGCCATCGTGGCCGACATCGCTGACCTCTATGCCCCGCTCGCCGAGGAAAAGGAAATCGTGCTGGAGGTAGCGCCGTCCGGTGTGCTCACCATCGAAGGTAATCGCAGTCTCGTCAGTCAGGCGCTCGCCAACCTGATCGACAACGCCATCAAGTATACGCCGTCGGGCGGCCATATCTGGGTCGCCGCCACTGAGACGCCGGCCGGTATCGATCTCTGCGTTGCCGACAACGGTCCCGGCATTCCGGTTCAGGACCGGACCCGCGTACTGGAACGTTTTGTCCGCCTCGAAAAGAGTCGCAACTCGCCGGGCACCGGTCTCGGTTTGTCGCTGGTCGCCGCCGTCGCCCGCATGCATGAAGCCAAGCTTACTCTCGGCGACAATGCTCCGGGCCTGAAAGCCACGATCAGCTTTCCAAGGACGTTCGTGAAGAAGGGCAACAGGGAGTAGCAAACCCTACCTGTCATCCCCGGCGAGCCCGCGCGCACACCGTCTGTGGTTTGGCACAACGCCATCCGCGCGGGCGAGGGAAGGGGACCCAGGTGTTAAAATGGGCCCGCTGCTTGACGTGATCCTCGCGTGTTCTTCATCACCGAATTTGAGTCACCACCAGGTCCCCCTTCCCTCGCTGCGCTGACGCTAGCTCGGCCGGGGATGACAGCTCGTTGGGAGCGGCGAACGACTCGGCAATTTCGGAAGAATTGAGCTATTCTCCCCCCATGTTCGCGATCTCATCCGCTTCGTTGCCTCAGCCGTTCGACCGTGCCCGGTCGCAGCGGACCTTGGACCAGTTGGCCGAAGCCGGTTATCGGCCGGAAGGCGAAGCACGGGCGCTGTTGGAAGCCGCGTTCGGCAACAGTCCCTATCTCTGTCGCATCGCCATTCACGAACACGGCACCCTTCCGCGTCTGTTTGCCGAAGGTCCCGCGCCGCTGCTCGCCGAGGCGATCGCCGCCGCGCTTGCTGCCGCCGATGCGCCGCGCGATGCCGATGCGATGCAGGCCTTGCGCCAAGCCAAGCGGCAGACCGCGCTGGTGGTGGCGCTTGCCGATATCGCTGGGACGTTCAGTCTCGCCGATGTCACCCAAAGCCTCACCCGGTTTGCCGATGCTGCGGTCAAAGGGGCGCTGCGGTTTGCCTTGAAGAAAGCGGCGACCGGTACCGAATACGAGAGCTGGCCTGCGGCCGCCATCGAGGACGCGACCGGCCTCGTCGTGCTCGCCATGGGCAAGTACGGCGCATTCGAGCTGAACTATTCGTCCGATATCGACCTCGTGGTGTTCTACGACACCGCCCGCTTTCCGTTCCTCAAGCGCGACGATGCCCGCGGTGCCGCCATCGATGTCGTGAAGACGCTGGTCCATCTGATCGCCGACATCACCGTCGACGGCTATGTCTTCCGGGTCGATCTCAGGCTCCGCCCCGATGCCGGTGCTACCCAGATCGCGATTTCGACCGAGGCGGCGGAAACCTATTACGAAGGCATGGGCCAGAACTGGGAGCGCGCCGCCTTCATCAAGGCGCGGCCTTGCGCCGGCGATGCCGAGGCCGCGGCGGCGTTTCTCAAGCACGTCATCGATCCGTTCATCTGGCGCCGCAATCTCGACTTCGCCGCCATCGAAGACATTCAGTCGATCAAGCGCCAGATACATGCCTATCACGGCCATTCCGAGGTTGCGGTCGCCGGTCACAACATCAAGCTCGGCCGTGGCGGCATCCGCGAGATCGAGTTCTTCGTCCAGACCCAGCAGCTTATTCTAGGGGGCCGCGATCCGTCCTTGCGCGTTTGCGCCACGCTCGATGCCATGGAGGCTCTGCGTCTGCGCGGCCATGTCAGCGATGTCACGGCGCGCGAATTGACCGAGGCCTATCGCTTCTTGCGCACGCTCGAACATCGCCTGCAAATGACCGACGACGAGCAGACCCATACCGTGCCGAAGAACCCGCACGATCTTGCTGCGACGGCTTGTTTTGCCGGCTTCGCCGACGTGACTTCGTTCGGCGAGGCGCTGACCCGCCGCCTGACGACCGTGCAAGGCCATTATGCGCGCCTGTTCGAACAAGCCGCGCCGCTGGCGGGCGAAAGCGGCAGTCTCGTTTTCACCGGCGTCGAAGACGATCCCGAAACGCTGGAAACGCTCCGCCGCATGGGTTTCAAGGATCCCGCGCACGTTTCGGGCGCGATCCGCGGCTGGCACCACGGCCGTATCCGGGCCACCCGTTCGGCCCGCGCCCGCGAGCTTCTGACCAAGCTGATCCCGGCTCTGTTGGCCGCGCTCGCCGCTACCGCCGATCCCGATGCGGCATTTGCCCAGTTCGATCGCTTCCTTTCCAACCTGCCATCGGGCGTGCAGTTGTTTTCGCTGCTCATCGCCCATTCCGAACTGTTGCGTCTGATCGCGTCGATCATGGGATCGGCGCCGCGTCTTGCCACCCATCTGTCGCACGCGCCGGCGACGCTCGATGCTTTGCTCGATCCCGGTTTCTTAAGGGCGCTGCCGCAGAGGGCGGAACTTGAGGAGCAGTTGTGCGGGCTGTTGGCGCGTGCACCGGTGTACGAGGCGGCGCTCGATACCGCCCGCCGTTTCGCGCACGAACAGATTTTCCGCGTCGGTGTGCAGGTGATCGACGGTCTGGCCAAACCCAACGCCGCCGGTCCTGCCTTCGCCGCCATCGCCGAAACCGTCATCGACGGCTTGCTTCGCCGCACCGAAGACGAACTCGCTGCGACGGCGGGCAGGGTGCCGGGCGGCGCGTTTGCGGTGATCGCGATGGGCAAGCTCGGCGGTCGCGAGATGACGGCAGGCAGCGATCTGGATCTGATCTTCGTCTACGAGGCGCCGGTCGGCGTCGAGGCCTCGGACGGACCCAAGCCTTGGGCAGTCAGCCAATACTATGCCCGCTTGGCGCAACGCTTTATCGCCGCGCTTACGGTGCCCACGGCCGAAGGCGGGCTCTATGATGTCGATATGCAGCTTCGCCCCACCGGCAACAAGGGGCCGGCGGCGGTGAGCCTGGAATCCTTCACCCGTTACCACGCTACCGAAAGCTGGACCTGGGAGCGCCTCGCGCTCACGCGCGCCCGCATTGTTGCTGGGCCCGAAGCGCTGGCGGAAAAAATCCAGGCTGTGGTGGGCAATACGTTGCGAAGGCCGATGCCCTGGTCGCAGCTTTCGGCCGATGCCTCCGGCATGCGCCGCAAGGTGGTCGAGAACATCCCGGCCAAAAGTGCCTGGGACCTGAAATACGCGCGCGGCGGACTGATGGACATCGAGTTCACCGCCCAGGTGCTGCAGCTCCGCTATGCCCCCGACGATCTGTCCGTGCTCAGGCAAGGCACCCTTGCCGCCTTCGAGGCGCTGGCTGCCGCCGGGCACCTCGCCGAAACCGATACGGCGGTGTTGACGGCCGCCGCCGAACTGCAACTCGCGCTGATGCAGGTGCTGCGGATTGCCCTTGATGGGCCGCTCGACCCCGAAACGGCGACCCCCGGCCTGAAGCTGCTGCTCACCAAGGCGGCCGGGGTGGACGACTTCGCCAATCTCCAGCGCCTGCTGGCCGATCTCCAGAGCCGCGCCCACGCCGTGTTCGTCCGGCTGGTCGAGGGTTGATCGATCTCCCAATGGGAAATTCCCGCTCCTGGCGAGGCGCCGGAAGCCTTTCTGCGGGCAGGTAAAAGGCCATTTTTTACGGAAACTTGCCGGGAGCGGCAGTCCGCCGCGCAGTTTGCCCCCCGCCGGGCCTCCGCCCCCCGGAAAAGCCGCTTGAATCCTGCCCGAGGACAGGTCATAACCCGCCTCCCACTTGGAACGCGGGCGTAGCTCAGGGGTAGAGCATAACCTTGCCAAGGTTAGGGTCGGGCGTTCGATTCGCCTCGCCCGCTCCAAAGTGGATCTTCCAAAAAAACCAGTAGTGTACGACCCCTTCGGGGGCAGGTTGCGTCTCGATCGACGGACGGCTGAGAAGTGGCCGGGCAGCGTATACGCGCCCGCGGATGCGCATTCGACCGTGCGGCGTCGGTGGATCAGTCAGCCCCGCAAAGCTGGGCGGAGTGCACGGAGCAGCAATGCAGCCGACGGGGCACCGCATGCTCCGGCTACGGATCAATTTCGATGCAATACCTCTCCAGCTTTGGACACGATGCGGTGGAAAGGTAGGACTGCGACGGCTCAATTGCCGCTGCGTTGACATGCGAGCGGCGGCGCGCGCAGACTTGCCGGAGGGATAGATAAGGGGGAAGGGGCATATGCGAATCCTGTCTATGTTTGCCGTTTGCGCACTGGCGGTGCTGCTGCCGACGAAAGCGAGCGGCGAGACGTTCACGTCGGATCAGTACGGCTTCTCCGCGGCGTTTCCCGCCGAAGTGACGGTTGGAGACCCGCAAGCGTCGGAAACCGATGCCAAAGGCAACGCCATCTCGAAGTCGGTCATCATCCAGTCGCGGGTGATGGGCGTCTGGACGGCCATGGTCACGGTCGACACCTATACCGTGCCCCGCAAGATCGATGCCGCCACGGCGTTGACGACCATGCCCAAGATGTTCGCCGCCCAGCTCGACGCCACCATCACGGCGAGCAAACCCGGCAAAGTGGGGGCCTACAAGGCGCGTTTCTTCTCGTACGTCACCAACGACAAAAGCTCGTCCGGCAAAGGCATCATGATCGTCGTGCCGAGCGCCAAGCCGCGGACGTTCCAGGTCCTGACGTCGCATACCAGCCTGGCGTCGCCGGAAAACATCGCCGAGCTCGAGAAATTCCTCGCCTCGTTCCAGCCGAAATAGGGCTCGCGGATACAGTTCCACGTGAAGGAATGGGCGGCGAGGTTTCATTGCTCGCTCGCTCCATTTCAAAAGTTGACGCAAAAATCAGCTCGATCCAATCGGCGCGGCCTTTCACGGGCAGGTTGATACGTCGTACCGTCGTGGCCTGACGACGAGTGCTGTGCGCTCCATGGAGTGGCGTCATGAAGCCGTGCTGGCAGCGCCGCATAAAATGCCTCGCATGAGAGTTTCTTCCGCACCTTTGGTATCGGCAGATGAGCAAAGACAAGAGTTGGTGGGAGAAGCGCGGGACACGCGATCTAGAAATTTCAGTTCCTGTCGCGCTCTGCGCCCTGGGTCTCGCTTCACAATTGGCCGTAGCCGCGCAAACGGATGTCCCGGTGCAGAATCCCACGCACTGGGCTCCGGCCGGAATTGCGAGCCCGCTGTTCGAGTCTCACGCGGCCTTTGATCCCCGGACGGGAGATTTTCTCTTCGTTCGCAGTTCGAAGGAATTCACGGGTTGGCATCTTTTGCTGAGCCGCTGCGGAGACTCCGGATGGACGGACCCGCGGCCGCCAGCGTTCGCCGCACCCGGTCTTGAAGCCGATCCATTCTACACACCCGACGGCCGATGGCTGTATTTCAACTCGACTCGGGCAACGGGAAGTTCGCATAGCCGGGATTTGGACATCTGGCGAATGCAGCGCGATGCCGGTGGGCATTGGGGTGCTCCCGAACGGCTGCCCGAACCGGTCAATTCCGCTTCGGCCGAATGGTTTCCTCGCCCTGGTGCGGATGGTTGGCTCTATTTCGGCTCCAGCCGGCCGGGAGGTCTGGGCAAGACCGATATCTGGCGGGCTCGTTCGGACAACAGAGGGCTTTGGCGAGTGGAAAACCTCGGGCCGTCGGTTAACGGCTCCGGAAACGAATACGAGCCGCTGCCTTCGCCCGATGGAAAACGCCTCATCATCGCAACAGAGGATGGTTATTACGAGTCCCTGCGCCGGGGAGAGGCGTGGTTGCCGCGGCAACGTCTGGGTCCGCAGATCAATGCCAACGCAAACGAGATCGGCGCGGTTTTTTCGCCCAAGGGCCATAGCCTTCTGTTCGCCCGCGATCTCAAAGACAACGGATCGGGTGAGTTCTTTGTTTGGCGTTTGCAGGGCAATGAAGACTGGCCGCCGACGTGCCCGCATCGGCCCGCTCGCTTTTGATCGGCCACCTTATCCGCGGACGTTCCAGTCGGGCGCTGCCGACCCAACGCTGAACGATATAACCTTTCGTGTTTCAGCCGAGGCAAGATAGCGGCCGCCGGACCGCGAAAATCCGGCGGCCGTTTCGAGAGATGCGGCTACGGCCGCTTAGGATTGAGTGCACACGTCACGCCGCGTTTGGCGGCTCCGGCACAGTCGACCACCTCGAATGGCGCCTTGACCCCGTTGAGCGGCAGGTAGGCGACAAGGCCTTGCGGGTGCTGCGAGCATTTGAACTCGACGACAAAGCGCTTCAGGTTGGTTTCCTGGCCGTGCAGGCGGACATCGTTGTCGGCGGCATCGCAGGCAATGGCGCGCTGCTTGAGCTCCTTGCGGAAGGTCTGTGGCGTCAGGGCTTCGCCGCCGTTATCCGACAGCTTGCAAGGCAGACCGCGCGCATTGGACTCGCGGCAACTCAAGGCTCGCGCCGGCGCGGTCGAGCCTGGAAGAGCATAGGTCACGATGTAGCCGGTATTGTCGGTGCAGGCCACTTCGCCGAACTCGACATGGGCGCTGGAATTATTGCCGACCCAGCGGTAGTCGCGTGCGGTGCAGGGCGTGCCGATGCGCGTCATCAGGTTGGTCGCGATGGTTTTGACGTCGGCGACTTCCGGCTGCAGGCAGGCCGGCCCAGGCTTGCGCCCGGCCGCCTTGTCGGCGGCGTTGGCGGCGTCGGCCGCCAGACAGGATAGCGCGGTGGTGGGCAGGGATTCGCGCGAGGTCAGGAAATAGCCAAGGCCGTTGGTGCAGACGGTTTCATAGGTTTTCGTCTGAACGGTTTTGCCGTCAACGGTTGCGGGACCTTCGGCGGCGAGAACCGCTTTGTCGACTTGGCAGGCAAACGGCATTGCAGCCACCAAGGCTGTCGCGGCTGCTTTGTCTTCCTTCATCAAGTCTTCGACCGTCTTGCCTTTGTTGTCGCCGCTCAGGCGCTTGGATACGTCGACATAGTCCTGCAGCTTGTTGAAATCCTCGGCCGAGATATTGCCGCGGCCCATTTGGGTACCTGGCGCTACGACGCCGCCGGGACCGCTGCCGGCGCCCCCGCCGCCCACGGGACTGGTTTGGGCTGCTGCGGCCGTTGCGGTCAGAAGCAGTCCAAGTCCGGCAATCGCGATCATGCGTGGCATGTGTGGTCCTCCCCCTTGCCTTTTCTCGGCATGCAGGCGCGTGGAACGCGCTGGGTCACGCCGGGTGCGTGAGAGGATAGCTTTCTCTGGGAGCGTTACCAATAAACAAATTGTGTCATATATGTGGCGTGGCATGCGTCAACCAGCCACATGAGGAAATCTATATATCATATTAAATATCAATGGCTTGAGAGATAATGAAAATGAAGTGCACAACGATGGCGTGAATCTGCAACACGATTCGACCTTTTTCGACACAATGTAGCCCCATTCTTGACGGGCCGATGTTGATAGCGTTATCAACACTCAACTGGGGCTTGGGCGTGCATTGGGTAAGCGCTGACGGCTGCTGCTTCGCGGCTATTCGACGTTGATCGAATTGCCTCTGACCCCGGTCGATAACCATCCCAGGGGAGGGAAAAATATGCATCCAACAGTGAGTAGATGGAGTGGACGCGCGAAGACCGCACTTCTCGGCTCGAGCATGCTTGCGAGCGTTGCTGTGTTGGCCGCTGCGCCGGCTTACGGGCAGGAAATGATGGAAACGGTCACCGTGACCGGCATCCGAGCCAGTCTTCAGTCGGCCCAGGCGATCAAGCAGAACGCCGACCAAGTGGTCGACTCGATCACCGCGGTGGATATCGGTGCGTTGCCGGACAACAGCGTTGCGGAAGCGCTGCAACGCGTGCCGGGCGTTCAGATCACCCGCACCGACCAGCCCAATGACCCTCTGCGCTGGGCCGGTTACGGCAATGGCGTTTTCATTCGCGGCCTGTCGTGGGTGAAATCGCTCGTCAACGGCGAGGAAATCTTCGGTGCCGAGAACGGCCGTACCATCAGTTTCGCCGATATTTCCCCGGATCTCATGTCGGGTGTGGACGTCTACAAGAACCCCAGCGCCAAGATGATCGAAGGCGGCGTCGGTGGTACGGTGAATCTCAAGACGCGCAAGCCGTTCGATTTTGACGGTCGCAAGATCGCGGTATCGGGCTCGCTCGATTATGGAATGGTGGCCGATAAGGCCGGCCCGTCGGTCAACGTTCTCTACAGTGACCGCCTCAACACGAAGATCGGCGAATTCGGTGCGCTGGTCTCCGCCAGCTATCAGAATCTGATCAACGCCAACAACATCGGCACGACCGACCCCTGGACCAGAAACCAGAGGACGGGTCCTTGGACGAACAGCACGGACAATTACCCCCCGTTCCAGACGGATCAGTATTATCCGCGTGGTCTGACCAAGGCCTTCGGCATGGTCGGCTATCGCCACATGGATTGGAAGCAGCCGCGTGTGACGTTCGATGCGACGCTGCAATGGCGGCCGAACGACAAGCTCGAGGTCACCTTCGTCGGTTTGTTCACGAAGGCCGAACCGCAGAGCGACGAACACAACGTGGCCTGGATCGTTCCGGTGGTGAACACGCAGCATTGCGGCACGCATATGAATGGTTCGGCAGCGACCGAAACGGACGGTTCTTGCACCTATCCGCTCAACTCGTTGTCGTCCCTGCAAGCCGGAGATATGACCTCTGCCTTGGCGTCGATGCAGAGCTACGGCTACGACGGCAACGGCTACCTGAATAAAGGCACGATCTTCAACGCCCAGTCCGACTCGACGTACGTCAACTATTTCGACACTCGCTTCGACGTTCGCCATCACATCAACAAGAACGCCGAACTGACTTTGAAGTATCAGCCCACCAACAACCTAACGGTGGTGGTGGATGCGAGCTACGTCGAATCGCGCGCGACCATGTCGAGCATGACCATGTACTACGGCACCAAGAGTGACCGGTACATGCAGTCGTCCAACTACTCCGGGCACGCCGAGTTCTATCCGAATGCGCCGCATATCAACGTCAAGTTCGACCTCACCGATGCCTCGCCTCAGTTCACCTATGACGACGTAGGCCGGAAGGCCTTGGCCGATCAGAGCGAATACCTCTGGGCAGCGGCTATGGACCACTACGAGAACAACTTCGCACAGGCTTATGTCACCCGCGCCGACGCCACCTACACCTTTAACGGCAACGGTCTTGGCGGCTGGCTGAAGTCGGTCGACGCCGGCTTCCGCAGCGCGTTCAAGTCATCGGCGACGCGTAATACCGGTTGGAACTGGGGCCGTATCGGCTTTGCGACCTGGAACACGCTGAACTGCGGTCGTACTTCCAGCTATGGCGCCAACTATGTCCCGGTCGCGGAGTGCGCCACGAATCTCGGCGATTTCTCGACCCGTCTGGCCGGTAACACCGAGTACTACGCGTTCCCGGACTTTTTCGGAAAGAGCATGCCGGGCGTCTGGGAGCCGTCGCTCAACTGGATGAAGCAGCCTTACAAAGTGTGGCAGGACCTCCAGCCGATGTTCACCGAGTTGGCCAAGATCAAGTGGCCTTACACCGCGGCGAACACACCGGAAGCGGGCGCTTCGACGGCGGCCGACAGCACCTGGATTCCGGCCATCGTGCGCGACGGGACCTGCACAGGCACGCCCTATCTGTGCAACAGCGTGTACACCAGAGGGACGGTGAATACGCAGCGTGAGGACACCCTGGCGGGATATTTCGTCGCTTCCTTTGCGCACGAAACCTTCCTCGGCATGGAACTGCCGATCGACGGCAATATCGGTGTTCGCTTTGTCAATACCCGTTACGACAGCGGCCAGGGCCAATTGCGGATGCCGAACGTGACGGATTGCACCACTGCCGCGGCCGGCTCCGACCGGGCGGCGACCTGCACGTTCCTCGGTGCGCAGAACAACTCCACGACGGCGTATCCGGGTGTTGTGAACGAGTATCTCAATGTGCTGCCGTCGTTCAATTTCCGCGCTGCCATAAGCGACAAGCTGCAACTCCGCCTTGGCTATTCGCAAGGTCTGGTCAGGCCCGATCTCGACCGCATGCGCAACTACACCCAGCTCAGCTATGCCTGGGGCGCCATGACGGCTCGCGATCAGTTTGCGTCCTCCAACCCGCGGACAGGCACGGGCAGCAATCCTTATCTCAAGCCGACTTATTCGCAGAACTACGACGTCAGCCTCGAGTGGTTCTTCTCGCCTAGCGGCAATGTGGCTCTGGCGTTGTTCCACAAGACCATCTCCAACTACGTCATGAGCGGCATCCAGCCGATGTCGTTCACGCGCAATGGCGTCACCCAGACGTTCAACGTGTCGAGCTACGTGAACGGTTCCAAGGGGACGGTGGAAGGCTTCGAACTCTCCTATCAGCAGTTCTACGATCAGCTGCCGGGAGCTTGGGGCGGGATCGGCGTGCAGGCCAACTACACGAAGATCTACAATGCCGGTGGCGCCAACCCCGTCGCCGCCATTTACAACCCGGTTAACGGCGTCAACGCCTACTCCAACATCAACGGCACCGACTTCACGCCGCAGGCGCTCGGCTATGCGGGCGACACCACCCTTCCGATGGAAGGCATGTCGAACGACAGCTTCAACGTCGCGCTGATGTACGAGAAGTACGGAATTTCCGGGCGCATCGCCTATAACTGGCGTTCGCGTAACCTGGTCAACTCCTATCCGGCCAACATCTTCCAGCCGGTGTTCCAGAGGAGCTACGGCCAGCTCGATGCGTCGTTCCTCTACACCTTCCTGGAGCACTACAAGGTCGGTATTCAGGGCGCCAATCTGCTCAAGCAGACCGCGGTCCTGGAAGTCGGCCCGACCGTGGCCAGCAAGCATCAGTATCAGTGGGTCGAAGGCGAGCGGAAGCTCTCGCTTGTCCTGCGCGCCACCTGGTAAACGTCCCAACCTGAGTATTTCGGCCCCCCGGTACTGCCGGGGGGCCTTTTTTCTTCTTCGGCGATCTTCACGGCAAACTGCAGAATTGGATAGTGTTGTCGTCGTTATCCCGTGAGTGTGTCATGTGCAGTCAGAGCCATACGTCCAGCGACGCTGCCTATCAGGCGGCGGTGGCCCTGCATATGCAAGGGCGGACGGCGGAAGCCGAAGCCGCCTATCTCGGCGTTCTCAATACCCATCCCGATCACGGCAACGCGCTGCATGGACTCAGCGTGCTCTATGTCCAAACCGGACGCACGGAGGCTGCCGTGGGATGCCTTCGCCGGGCCGTGGCTGCAACACCCAACGATCCCGTGTTGTGGTGCGGCCTTGGCGAAGTGCTGGGGGCGTTGCAGGGCCATGATGAAGCCGCGCAGTGCTTTGCACGGGCCACGCAGTTGGCTCCCGACTTCGCGCTGGCTCATTTCAACCGCGGCACGGCCTTGTTCTATCTCGGCTGCGCGGCCGAGGCGGCAGATGCTTTCTCCCGTGCCGTTGCGCTGGAGCCGCAAGATCCGGCCTTCCGGCGCGCTCTTTTGGGTATCGAAAAAGTCCAACCCGGCAATGTGCACCTCAAAGCGCTCGAAGCCATGGCGCAGGACGGGCTGTCGCCGTCGGAGCGGATTGCTCTCCATTTTGCGCTGGCCAAAGCGTATGACGACCTCGGTGACTATGCCCGCGCCTTTGCCGAGCTCGCTCGGGGCAATGCCGAAAAGCGGCGCTTCAGCCGCTACAGCATCGCCACCGATCTCGCGCGGTTCGAAGCGATTGCCGCAACATTTTCGGCGGATTTCCTCTCCTCTCATGCCGGCTTGGGCACTTCGAGCGATGTGCCGGTATTCGTGATCGGCATGCCACGTTCGGGGACGAGCCTGGTCGAGCAGATCCTCGCCAGCCATCCGGATGTCTTCGGTGCAGGCGAACGCGATATACTGCCATCCTTCATCAACGCCGGAAGGGTGGGACGCGAATTCCCCGCCGGCGTGGGTGCGCTCGAAGATTCCGCGTGGACGCGACTTGGGGAAGATTACGTCCGGACTCTGCGAGCCCTGGCGCCCGATGTTGCACGGATCACCGACAAGCTGCCACTCAACTTCCATCTCGTCGGCCTGATCCGGATCGCGATGCCCAATGCGCGCATCGTTCATGTCCGGCGCGATCCGCTCGATACGTGTTTTTCGTGTTTCTCGACGTTGTTCGACGATGATCTGGACTTCAGCTGCGATCTCGCCGACCTGGCGCGCTATTACCACGGTTACCACCGTTTGATGGATCATTGGCGGGCGGTATTGCCGGCCGGTGTCATGCTCGAAGTGCAATACGAAAGGCTCGTCGCCGATATCGACGCCGAAGCACGCCGGCTAATCGACTTCTGCGGCCTTGACTGGAACGAACGCTGCCTCAAATTCTATGAAACGAGGCGGCCGGTTCAGACGGCAAGTGCGCTGCAGGTGCGCCAGCCGCTCTATACGAGTTCGGTCGGTCGCGCCGCGCGTTACGCGCCCTGGTTGGAGCCCCTGCGCCGACGGCTGGAAGCGCAGGAAGGCACCTGATCATGCCGGCTCCGGAGTTTTTCCTGAATCAGCAGCTGGCGACGGCGATGGACCTGTGCCGGGCCGGAGAGGTCGACCGGGCGAAGTCCATCTATGCCTCGGTGATGGCGGCGGCGCCGTGGCGGATCGAGCCCTATCTCGGCAGTGGTCATATCTGTCTGTCGAGTGGCCAGTTCGAGGAGGCCCACTACTGGTTCGAACGCGCGCGCGATGTTGCGCCGGATGACCCTGCGGTTTTGGACGGCGCCGGATCGGCTCTTCTCGCCTTGGGGCGTCCGGCCGAGGCGCTGGCCTTGTTCGAAAAGCTGCAAGCAGTCGCTCCTCATTCCGACGTTGCGTTTCACCAAGCTGGCGAAGCCTTGAGCCAGCTCGGACGCATCAAGGAGGCGCGGACGGCGCTGGAGCGGGCCGTGGCACTGGCGCCCGATGTTGCCGGCCATCATTGTTTGTTGGCGCAGTTTGCCCGCTTTGTCGAAGGCGATCCCCGTCTATCCGGTCTGGAATGGCTGTCGCAAAAGGCGGAAAGTCTTTCCGAAGCCGATCAATGCGAGCTTCACTTCGCGCTTGCCAAGGCCTGTGATGATCTTGGCCGCCACGCTGAAGCATTCGAGCACTGGCGAATCGCCAATGCCATCAAGCGCCGCCACATCGTCTACGACGAGGCGCTATTTCTGGGCGTTCTGCGCGATCTCGCTGCGGCATTCACGCCGAACGTCATTGCGTCCCGCCAAGGCGTCGGCGATCCGTCCGATGTTCCGGTCTTCGTCGTCGGAATGCCGCGGTCGGGAACGAGTCTGGTCGAACAGATCATCGCCAGCCATCCCGAAACGTTCGGCGCCGGCGAGAAGATGTATCTGCACTATCTGCTCGGGCAGGATTTGGCCGGACCGAACTTTCCGGCACATTTCGCCGGCGTGCGGAATGAGGATTTGCGAAAGTTGGGGTCCCTGTATGTCACGCGTCTCAGGGCCAATGCACCGAAAGCGAGGCGTATCGTCGACAAGCTCACGGCGAATTTCATGCTGTGCGGCTTGATCCACCTCATCCTGCCTAAGGCAAAAATCATCCACGTCCGGCGCGATCCGCTCGATACCTGCTTTTCCTGCTTTACGAACATGTTCGCGCAGAACATCGACTACAGCTACGATCTTGGCGAACTCGGATGCTATTACCGCGCCTACGAAGGCCTGATGGCGCACTGGCGACGTGTACTGCCGGAAGCGGCCATTCTCGATGTTTCATACGAGGCTCTGGTTGGCGATTTCGAAAGCCAGGCACGGCGTATCATTGCCTATACCGGCCTCGAATGGGACGAGGCATGCCTTTCGTTCCACCGAACCAAACGGGTGGTTCATACGCTGAGTGCGTCCCAGGTTCGTCAGCCGCTGTATAGCCGCTCCGTCGGCCGGTCGGTTCCCTATGCCGCTTTTTTGCAGCCGTTACGGAAGGCACTCGCGGGCGAAACCTGACGGCGCAGCGATTTTGCATTTGCCGCGTTCTCTCCGCGATGGAGAGCCGTGTGGCAAAGAAGAAACTCGCCTCGTACCGGGCCAAGCGTGATTTTTCCCGTACCGCCGAGCCCAGCGGGGCCGAGGTCGTGGCCCCGGCGCGGGCGTTGCGGTTTGTCGTTCAGAAACACGCCGCCTCGCATCTGCATTACGATTTCCGCCTGGAGATGAACGGTGTGTTCAAGTCCTGGGCGGTGGCCAAAGGTCCGTCCGTGGACGCGGCCGTGCGCCGGCTGGCGGCGGAAGTGGAAGATCATCCGCTCGATTACGGCGATTTCGAAGGCACCATTCCCAAGGGGCAATATGGCGGCGGGACTGTGATGCTGTGGGACCGCGGTTTTTGGCAACCCGAAGGTGATCCCAAGGCGCTCTACGCCAAAGGGGATCTCAAATTCGTGCTGGCCGGCGAGAAGATGAAGGGCGGCTGGGTTTTGGTGCGTATGAAGAACGACAAGTACAAGCGCAAGCTCCCCAACTGGCTTTTGATCAAGCATCACGACGAATTCGAACAGCCTGGCAGTCCCGACGCGCTCCTTGATCTCGACCGTTCGGTCGCATCAGGCCGCAGCATGGACGATATCGCCGCCGGAAAGGGGCGAAAGCCGAAGCCGTTCATGCGTAACGCAAGCTTCGAGCGCGATGCGGTGTGGAATTCCAATCGCGCCGATGCCGGTGATCCTGTCGGGGAAAAGAAAGCGCAGTCCAAGAGCAAGCCCACCAAACCCAAGAGCATACCCGTTACCAAGATGCCGACCTTCGTGGCGCCAATGTTGTGCAAGCTGGTCGACCGGCCGCCAGAGGGCGCCGATTGGGTGCACGAGGTGAAGTTTGACGGCTATCGCATGCAATTGCGCGTGGAAGCGGGCAGGGCGGTGTTGCGCACGCGCAAAGGACTCGATTGGACCTCCCGCTTTGCGGCGATCGCTCGCGAGGCGCGAAAATTACCGGACGGAATCTACGATGGCGAGATCGTAGCCCTGGACGCCAACGGTGCCCCCGATTTCGCTGCGCTGCAGGCCGCGTTGTCCGATGGCCACGATGATGCTTTGATTTTCTTCGCGTTCGATCTCCCATTTGCCACCAGAGAGGATCTACGTCCCCAGCCTTTGTCGGAGCGCAAAAAGCGTCTCAGCGCGATCCTGGCATCGACCGACAAAGGCCGTATTCGTTACGTCGAGCATTTCCACTCCGGTGGTGATGCTGTGCTGCAGTCGGCCTGCCGGATGGCGCTCGAAGGGATCGTGTCGAAAAATCTCACCGTCCCCTATACGTCCGAGCGTGACGGGTCGTGGACCAAAGCCAAGTGCCGCACCGGCCACGAGGTGGTGATCGGCGGCTGGAGCGATACCGAAGGCCGATTTCGTTCGCTGCTGGTTGGCGTCCATCGGGGCGAGCATCTCATCTATGTCGGGCGGGTCGGCACCGGCTACGGCAAAGATAAGGTCGCTCGTCTGTTGCCCCGTTTGAAGGCCGAGGCGAGCAAGCAAAATCCGTTCACCGGTGTGAATGCGCCACGCAGCAGTCGTGAGGTCCATTGGGTCAAGCCGGTGCTCGTTGCCGAGATCGAATTTGCCGGCTGGACCGGTGATGGGATGGTGCGCCAGGCTGCATTCAAGGCTCTGCGCGAGGACAAACCTGCCGGCGAGGTTGAAGCTGAAAAGCCGGTTCGACCTGCTACAGCGGTCCTTGCCAAACCGGTGACGAAATCCACCGCACGTGCGGGCAATTCCGTGGTGATGGGCGTACCGATCTCTCATCCGGATAAGCCGCTTTGGCCCGATGCCGGCGACGGGCGCCCCGTCACCAAGCTCGAATTGGCGCAGTATTTCGAAGCGGTCGGGCCGTGGATGCTGGAGCATCTCAAAGGCAGGCCATGCTCGATCGTCCGCGCCCCCGACGGGATCGCGGGCGAGCATTTCTTTCAGCGCCACGCCATGCCGCGTCAGTCGAACTTGCTGTCGACCGTCATGGTATCGGGCGATCGCAAGCCCTATCTTCAGATCGACCGGGTCGAAGCGCTCGCCGCTGTAGCGCAGGTCGCGGCGCTCGAACTGCATCCCTGGAACAACGTGCCGGGCAAGCCCGCCGAACCGGGGCGGTTTGTGTTTGATCTAGACCCTGCGCCCGACGTGCCGTTCGATCGCGTCATCGAGGCGGCGCTCGAATTGAAGGACCGCCTCGACGCGATCGGACTCGAGGCGTTCTGCAAAACCACCGGTGGCAAAGGGTTGCATCTCGTGACGCCCTTCGATGCCAAAACGATCGATTGGCCGTCGGCCAAAGCGCTCGCCCGCGAGATCTGCGCCCGGATGGCCACCGACTCGCCGAAGAAATACCTTGTCACGATGACCAAGAAGGACCGCGCGGGCCGGATCTTCCTCGATTATCTCCGCAACGACCGGATGGCGACCGCGGTCGCTCCGCTCTCGCCTCGAGCCCGCGAGGGCGCCACGGTTTCGATGCCGCTGACCTGGGCGCAGGTGAAGAAAGGCCTCGACCCGAAACGCTTTACCATCCGGACCGCACCGGCTTTGATCGCCCGGAGCGCCGCCTGGAAGGACTATGCAGCCCGTCCCAATCTCATTGCAGTGCTCAAACGTGTCGTCGGTCGTGCCGCGGCCTGAATTTGTCCGGTGGACCGGTTGGCCTGTCATCCAGGCAGCATTGCTCCATAAGCCTTTGTAATTAAAAGAGTAAACAAATTGTCGCGGCGATTAAGCGCGTGGACAAGTTGTCATTTGAACTGGAGCAAAAATCTGTATTCTCGGCGCCGAACAAATCGCTTGTGGAGTGGCGCGGTCGTTCGGTCGTGAGTTCTCCACGCTTGATTGCCGGAGTATCGCCCACGCCGACCGATCCGATCGAGAAAGACCGCAGCCGAAAACGGTCAACTATCAATGACATCGCGCGTCTGGCCAATGTCTCAAAGAAGACGGTCTCACGCGTGATCAACGAGTCTCCTTTCGTTAAGGAGGAGACGCGGCTCAGGGTCAACGCCATCATCCGCGAGGTCGGCTTCGAACCCGATCCGCAGGCGCGGGGTTTGGCATTCCGCCGCTCGTTCCTGATCGGCATGATCTACGACAATCCGACGCCTCAATATGTCGTGAACATGCAGCAGGGCATTCTCGATGCCATGCGCGGCACCAGCTACGGCCTTCTGGTGCATCCTTGCGAGCGCACCAGCCCGACCTATCTCTCCGATTTGCGCGGCTTTATCGAACGCCAGAAGCTGTTCGGGGTCATCCTGACGCCGTCGATCTCGGAAGACGAGCGGATGGTCAAGATGCTGCGGGAGTTCGAGTGCCATTACGTGCGCATCGCTTCCGTCATGCTCGACAAGCCCTCAACCATGGTGGTCACTCACGATGCCGATGGCGCGGCCGAAGCGGCCCATTATCTGGCCGAGTTGGGACACGAGCGGATCGCTCATATTTCGGGGCCGCCTTCGTTCCGCTCCGCCCATGAACGCCGCCGTGGTTTCCGCGAGGCGCTGGCGCAGCGCGGCGTGAAACTTCGTCCCAGTTTCGATCGGGAAGGCAACTACACGTTCGATAGCGGCATTGCTGCGGCGCGCGAACTTCTCGCGCTGAAGCCTCGGCCGACCGCGATCTTCGCCGGCAACGACGAAATGGCCGCCGGTGTCTACAAAGTCGCCCATGAGTTGGGGATCGACATCCCGCGCCAGCTCTCGGTGATCGGGTTCGACGACAGCGCCACTGCCTTGAGATTGTGGCCGGTGTTGACGTCCGTACGCCTGCCGGTCCGGGAAATGGGCAAGCTGGCGACCGATAAGCTGTTCGGCCGTCAGGCAAAAAAGAAGCCGGCCGAGCCCGAACTCTCGGAAGTCATTCCCAAATTGATCATCCGCGAGTCCACTGCCGCCCCGTCCGAATAAATTCATCTCCGATGCCGTTGCGCGCGACGCGCAAGGGCGTTATGACACCGGTTACCAAGGCCGCCGGCCTAGAACGAGGATGCGCCCATGTCCCTGTACAAGAAGACCCTTTATGCCACCGATCCTGCCAGCATCATCGGTGCGACCAACCAGCAACTGCGCGACAGCTACCTGATCGACGGAATTTTCGTTCTCGACGAGATTTCGTTGACCTACACCCACATCGAACGGCTGGTAGCCGGCGGTGCGTTTCCGGTGAACAAGGCCGTGGCGCTGCCCGTCCAGGATGAGCCGGCGTCGGCCAAGGGAAAGCCGTACTTGGAGCGTCGCGAGCTCGGCATCGTCAATGTCGGCGAAGGGGCCGGCACGGTGACGGTCGACGGCGTCAAATACGATATGATCCCGGAAGACGGGCTTTATGTTCCGATGGGGACTGCCGAGGTGGTGTTCGCCTCGAATGATCCCAAGAAGCCGGCCAAGTTCTATCTCGCCTCGACCCCGGCCCATACCCGCTACGAGACGGTGAAGATTTCGGTCGAGAAGTCGGTGCCGCTGGAGCGTGGCGCGCTGGCCACCTCGAACGAGCGCACCATCCGCCAATACATCGTGCCGACCACCTGCAAGTCCTGCCAGCTTCTTTTGGGGGTGACGACGCTGAAGACAGGTTCGGTATGGAACACGATGCCGCCGCACACCCACGAACGCCGCTCGGAGGTCTATTTCTATTTCAAGGTCAGCCCGGCCGATCGCGTATTCCATTTCATGGGCAAAGCCGATGGACTGCGTCACATCGTTTTGAAGAACGACGAGGCCGTGGTGTCGCCGCCGTGGTCGGTGCACATGGCCGCCGGAACGGCCGCCTACACCTTCATCTGGGCCATGGGCGGTGAGAACCTCGACTACACCGACATGCAGAACATCGACGTCTCCGATTTGAAATAGGAACGGAACATGAGCAATCTTTTCAGCCTTGAAGGCAAAGTCGCCCTCGTGACGGGTGCCAACACCGGCCTCGGACAGGGCATCGCGGTGGCGCTGGCCGAAGCGGGCGCCGATATCGCAGTTGCGGGCTTCGTGCCGCCGACCGAAACCGAAGCGATCATCAAGAAGATCGGCCGCAAGTTCGTGAACATCGACGCCAACCTGATGACCATCGAACCGGTCGGGCGCATCGTCGCCGAAACGGTTGCCGGCCTCGGCAGGCTCGACGTTCTGGTCAATAACGCCGGCATGATCCGACGTCAGGACGCCCTCGAATTCTCCGAGAAGGACTGGGACGACGTGATGAACGTCAACATCAAGTCCGCGTTCTTCCTCAGCCAGGCGGCGGGCCGTCAGTTCGTCAAGCAGGGCGGCGGCAAGATCATCAACATCGCTTCGATGCTGTCGTTCCAGGGCGGCATCCGGGTGCCGAGCTATACTGCCTCCAAGAGCGGCATTGCCGGCATCACGCGCCTTCTCGCAAACGAATGGGCGTCGAAGAACATCAATGTGAACGCCATCGCGCCCGGTTACATGGCCACCGACAACACCCAGCAGCTTCGTGAGGATCCCGATCGCTCCAAGGCGATTTTGGATCGCATTCCGGCCGGTCGCTGGGGTACGCCCAAGGACGTCGGCGGCACGGCCGTGTTCCTGGCTTCTTCGGCGGCCGATTACCTCAACGGAGCCATCATTCCTGTCGATGGCGGTTGGCTGGCGCGCTGACCCGATCCGTTTCAGTCTGCTCGACTGGCCCCCGTCCGCAAGGACGGGGGCCTTTTGTTTGGCCTCACGTCCCTTGCTGGATGAATGGGACCTTCTCGAACAATTTGCGCTCACGCCCACGCGGATCGTTTTCGAGATGGGGCGGCAGGTCGAACACCATGGTTTCACGTCCGGCAAGCGAGTAGGGCGTCCAAGTAGGGATCAGCGCATTGTCGGGTCTGCCGGTCCTGGCAAACGCGATGAAGGTTTCACTGAGGATGGCGGCCATCTTGCGTGCCGCTTCGCCGTTACCGGTGACGGCGCCTTCCTTGTCGGTATTGTCAAACGCCAGCGGAATGTCGGTGGTGTGCATGGCGCGGCGCTTGTCGTCCGGGCAGGGGAAGTCGAGTTGATAGGCGAACGCCGGCGTTCCGGCCGCCGCCCGCAGTTCGTCTTCCACGATTGCAGCGCGCCACGAGCGTCCAGCGGTGGTGGCGAGGAAAAACAGATCGGTCGGTGAAATGCCGGTATACCAAGCCTTGTATTGGTCGATAACGAACGACGGCAGAATGTCGACGCGCAGATTCCTGGCTAGCCGTTCCGGTAATTCCTCCCAACTGAGCTTGTAGACCCCTGGGTCGGAGATGAAGGCGCGCGTCTCGTCATGGGTATTGCCGATCATCATCGGGATGGCGGCGCTCTGGGCCGGCGCATCCGGATAGAACGGATGGCGAGTGAGATTCTTGAAATCGAGAACCGGACCGAAATACACCCCGCCCGAACCGATGACCGGGTCAGTCGCTCCCAAGGCCGCGACCAGCTTGGCCGTGTCGAGCGTCTTCAAATCGTCGATCTTGGCGACGCCCAGCGCCTTTAGATACACCTCGGCACGTTTCCTCGCATTCAACGGTCCCGAGGCGGTGATCTGTTGGCCGCTCATGCTGACGGCGCGATGAAATAAGCCCTTAGCGCCGGGCATTGCCATCATGGTGGCGATCTTGGCGCCGCCGCCGGATTGGCCGAACACCATCACGCAATTCGGATCGCCGCCGAACTCCGCGATGTTCTCCTTCACCCAGTTGAGCGCCAGGATGATGTCAAGCTGCCCGACGTTGCCGGAATCGGCGTAGCGATCGTCCAGCATGCCGAGCGAGAGATACCCGAACGCATTGAGGCGATGGTTGATCGTCACAACCACAACATTGCCGCGCTTGCAGAGATTGGTGCCGTCGTAGATTGCAGCCGAACCCGAGCCGTTCGAATAAGCGCCGCCATGGATATAGAACATCACAGGCCGCCTGCCGCCGTCGCGCAAAGCCGGTGTCCAGACATTGAGAAAGAGGCAGTTCTCGCTTTGGTTCGGCTCATTCGAACCCTGCGGCGAGGCCGGGCCGTACGCGATGGCCTTCCTTACGCCCCGCCAGGTCTTTGCCGGAACCGGAGGCTGGAAGCGGGTTAGGCGGGTGTCGGCGCCATAGGGAATGCCCTTGAACCCGTAGATGCCATTCTCCGTGTTGCCCTCGACGAGGCCGGAATTTGTTTTGGCTCGCGGTAATGTCCGATGCGTTGCGGCCAGTGTCGCTGCTGCGGAGTTTGCCAGCCCGCCGATCCCAACCAGTCCGCCGAGAACTTTTCGCCGGTTTGACACCGTTGTCATTGATGTACCTCTTCGCCCCTGTTCTCCAGAGTGCCGTTGTTTCGGCGCTAAAAGCGAAGCATGGCTACACCAGATCATGAGGGCAACAAGGAATCTGATGGGAAAACGGCGGTGGGCCTTACTGGAAGTATCCGTCGGGAGGTGTTGAGCGTCAGGCCTTTTGATAAGGCTTTCAGAGTCTTACCTCGCGGTAGCGTTATCAGTAAGTGCTTGAAAGTGTTGCGCTGCTGCATCGCCCGTCGGACAACGCCTCAGTTTTGCCTGCCTTGGACTTGTGGCTGAGAACGGGATCGACGTATGCTCTGGTGCTACCGGTGTCAGAAGATACTGACACCGGTGTCAGCGCCGGCCCGACATTCCGGCGTTAGGGGAAACGTTCGGAACCGACGCTGTCGCACAATACGGAGAACAAGCCGTCCTGACGGCAGCAGCGAGGGAGGGAATACGCCTTGAATAAGAATCTGACCGCGAGCTTCAAGCTGGGCGCGTCTGCGGTAGCGCTGATGGCCGTCATCGGTGCCAGCGGCGCCGCTTATGCGCAAGACCAGGACATGGAAACCATCGTGGTGACCGGTTACCGGGCCAGCCTTGAGAAGGCGATGGACCTTAAGCGCAATTCGCTTGGTGCGACCGACTCGATCATGGCGGAAGACATCGCGAAATTCCCCGACATGAACGTGTCGGAATCACTGCAGCGCATTCCTGGCGTCGCGATCAACCGCGATGCCGGCGAAGGGCGCCAGATCACCGTGCGCGGCCTCGGCCCGCTGTTCTCCCGCGTCCGCATCAATGGCCTCGAAGCCATGTCGACTGCCGGCGGCTCCGACGCTTCGGGCGGCACCAACCGCGGCCGTTCGTTCGACTTCAACGTGTTCGGTTCGGAACTGTTCAGCGGCCTGACGGTCAATAAATCGGCATCGGCTTCGATGGAAGAAGGCTCTCTCGGTGCCACCGTCGACATGCGGACGGCCCGTCCGTTCGACTACAACCGCTTCGTTCTCTCGGCAGCGGTGCAGGAAGGCTATAACGACTTCGCCGGCTCGGCCAACCCGAAGGCTTCGGTCCTGGTTTCCGATACCTTCCTCGGTGGTCGCGTAGGTGCGCTGTTCTCGGCGGCTTATACCGTCCGTCATACCCTGGAGGCGGGCGCTTCCACCGTGCGTATTTCCGCGAACGGCAATTCCGCGGTTGCGGTCGACACCGCCACGCCGGCAACGACCGGCATTCCGGTCCGGCCACGCATGCCCCGTTACGAACTCTATCGCGGCGCCGAGAAGCGTCTGGGCCTGTCGAGCTCCCTGCAATGGCAGGCGGGTGAAAATACGCTGTTTACATTGTCCGGCCTGTTCTCGGACTTCGCTTCGCAGCGCGAAGAGACCCAGCTCGAGATGCAGACCAATTCGTATGGCACGCTGAGCGCCGTCTCCAACCAGGTCTATATCCCTGCGGGCGTCTGCGGTGGCACGACCAACTGCTACTGGCAGCCCGTTCTGAAGAGCGCCAGTGGCGCCAAGATTCGCACCGAACACCGCCAGGATCACCTCGACACCCGCTTCATGCAGGTGACTTTGGAGGGCTCGCATAGCTTCTCCGAGAAGCTCAAGACCAACGTAAGACTGGGATGGTCGGAATCGCATCATCGTAATCCGCTTCAGGATTACATCATGCTCGATCAGTTCAATGTGTCGGGCTATGGCTATGATTTCCAGAACAACGGCAACAACTGGTCGCCCGAACTGAACTACGGCAGCGCCAATCTTGATGTCGCGGGTCTGTCTTCGTCGGCCCCGTCGGGTGGGGCGAGCACCTGCACAGCTGGCAGTAATTGCTGGTTCGTTTCGAGCTTCCGCCGTCGTCCGCAATACAACTTCAACAGCTTCCGTGCGGCGTCCTGGGACATGGAGTTCAAGCCGATCCGTGAAATCACCATCACCGGCGGCTTCGACTACAAGAACTATGGCTTCCGTACGATCTCTTATCGCCTGACGACGGGCGAGGGCACGTCTACGGCTGCGAGCAATCAGGAAACCTTCGCCAGCGCGTATGGCACGTCGACCAGTGCGGCGTTCTACGGAGCCGGTGGAACTGCAGGTACGTTCGCCAACAAGGTCTTGACAACCAAGATCTCCGACATTGCCAAAATGGTCAACTTGCCGGGTTACGCCCCCGGCGTCACGCCGCACTCCTGGCTTGTGGCTGACTTCGACAAGGCGCAGCAGGCGTGGGATTACGAGAACCTGCTCAAGGTTGGTCCCGGTCCCGACCTCGGCAACAACCGCTCGGTCCAGGAAAACGACTACGCCGGCTGGCTCCAGGCTGGGTGGGATCTTGAAGTTCTCGGCATGGGTTTCCGCGGCGATGTTGGCGCGCGGTACGTCAACACGATGGTCACGGCACTCGGTTACGGTTTGACTTCGTCGGGTACCTTCCAGCCGACGCTCACGACCACCGGTTATCATGACTTCCTGCCGACGTTGAACATGGTCGTGGAGCCGGTCGAAAATCTCCTGGTCCGCCTCAACATGGCGCAGGTGATGAGCCGTCCGGACCTCGGAAGCCTTGCCGGTGATTTCATCAGCGTGTCGGGTTCTTCGCACACGATTAACGTGGCGAACTCCAACTTGAAGCCGTTCCGCGCCAACACTATCGATCTGGCGTTCGAGTGGTATTACGGCAAGGGCGCCATGCTGTCGGTAGCCGGCTTCTACAAGAAGCTCGGGACGTTCATCGCGACCTACCGCAACACCAACGTCATTCCGAATGGTGCGGGCGACGCGGTGTTCACGTTGCCTTCCTATGTGACGGGTGTGTCGAAGACGATCGGCGCAGCGGCATTGCAGGCCGCGTGCGGCGCCACCCCGAATTGCGCGACATCGCCGTGGTCAATCGGCGAGTCGATCAACACACCCGGCGGACATATCGATGGTGTCGAAATCAACTGGCAGCAGCCGTTCACCTTCCTGCCCGGCATGTGGAGCAATTTCGGCGTAACTGCGAACGGTACGTTCGTGGAATCGAATATGTGCTACATCGTCGGTACGGCCTGCGCGTATCATCCGCTCACCAACCAGTCGCGCAACAGCTACAACACCACCATTTACTATGACGATACGGTGTTCCAAGCGCGCGTGTCCGCAGCCTATCGCAGCCACTATTTCACTGCGTTGCCCGGCTCCTACACCGACTATGAGGCTGGTGACGATACGTTCAATCTCGATGCTTCTGCGAGCTATAAGTTCAACGAGCACTTCATGGTCACGTTCGATGCGCTCAATCTCACCGATCAGCATCAGCGGCAGTACACGGGCTATTACGACAGCTCGAACAAATACATGTACGTGAACCATCGCACCGGTACCGACTACTACATCGGCATCAAGTACGATTTCTGATCATCTCTCCACTTGCTTGTATTTGCGCCGGGGATTCTATCCCCGGCGCTTTTTCTTTGTGCCATAGTGCGGCTTGCATGCGGCGGGTGCGCGACAATCATGCAAGCCGCGCGGCAGCGGTATGTGGCGTATACAGTCGTTGCCATTGCGAACAGGAGCCTCGCCATGAAGAAGAAATCGGCGCGCCAGTTGGTCACGGCAATTCTGCTCTCGGCATCGGCTCTTGCTCCGGCCGCGGGCGACAGCGCCGGCACGAAAGACGGCCTGCTGTTTTATCTTTCCGGCGCCAAGGGCTTTGACGCCGACGTGGCCTCCGGCGATCCCTCGCCGAATTTCATCGACAAGACGGCGATAGCCTCCGACCCCAAAGCCGGTCCGTTCATCCGTTCCGAGGGTGAGCAGCTGCTCGCATGGCACGCCGGCGGTAACATCTACGCCCAGCGCGGCACACTGGCATTCCGCTTCCGTCCACGCGAGCCGCTTGGCGAGATGCAGTTCCCGCTGTGGCGCGTTTCCTACGCCGACCATACCTCATGGGACATGGACTTCCTGCGCATCGACTGGAACGGCCATGGCATCGATGCGTTCGTCACCGACAACAATCTCGCCCGCCTCCGTGTGTCCTACAGGATGGACACGGTCCCGGCCCCGGATCAGTGGATCGACATCACCTTCACCTGGGACGAGACGGCCGGTGTGAAGCTCTATGTCGGCGGGAAACTGGTAGCCGAGAAAATACAGACCGCTGTGCTCGATGCGGGGCTCGACCAGTTCGGTCCGTTCCACCGGACGATTTCGCCGATGCAGGTCCAGAGCCAATACCAGTATGTGCGCGGCGGCGATATCGATGAAATCCGCATCTATGATCATGCCATCAGCAGCGACGGTGTTGCTGCGCTGGAAGCCGGTCGGCCGCTGACGGCGGACGCGACACCCGCCAGATCCTTGGCCGATCCTCGATTCCGCCAGGAGTGGCTGACGCGGTATGGCTGGACCAATGAGCCGCCGGTTGTACTCTCGGCGCCGCAGACGGCGATCCGCAAGGTGGAAGTGACTGCAGCGTGGGACATCAAGGAGCGCATGATGGGCGCTTCAGACGGCATGGCCGAGACCACTTGGCCGGGCGTCTACAACCGGTCGAAGCTGCCTGGTCGGCACGACTATTTCGAATTGCCGGATTGGAACGTCTATGCCGAGGGCGGCAAGGCGATCACATTCGATTTGCCGAATGAAGCCTGGAACCACATCGAGTTCACCGGTGCTGCTTCCGGCACCCTGACGGCCATCAATTCCACCGGCGAAGAAAAGCTCGGCGACCGGCCGCAAGGTCTCGAGCGCAACGCCTACCAGTTCGCGGCTCGTTCGGGCGGCCACTTGCGCTTCAACAACGCCGTTCAAGAGACACCGATCCAGGAGCTCGGATTCTACAACATCGTGCCGGGCGCCGAACCGCAGAACGAAACCAAGCTCTCCTACACGGTGCGCGCAAGCGCGGAGCCGGACACTTACGCCTCTACCAGCGAACTTCGCCGTTTCATCGATGCCCGCTATGTTGCCGACGAGCGGGAGACGGTGGTTGCACTGCCTGATGGTGCGCCGTCCCGCAAACGTGCGCCTGCGGCGGGCCGATATCAGCCCATCGCGCACATTCTCATCCCGTCCGACTTCCGCAATGGCCGCGGCGGGGCGCCGTCGAAATTCTCCTACACCTGGGAGAACATGGATGCCGGTCTCGACGGAATAGCGCTCGATATTCCGGCTCTGAAGGTGAAGCCGCTGAAGGACGGCCTGTTCCCGCTCAACATCCGGGTGATGGACCCGATCTGGCCCGGCCGCACGTTGATGGACGTCAACGTTTCGGTGAAGCCGGGCGAAGCCCGTACGCTGTGGCTTGATACGCGCGACCGCCTCCTTCCTCCGCATACAAGTCTTTATCTCACGGTGGCCGGCGGCGGCGGCGATTTCTCCGCTGCATCACTCGATGGCATGAAGGTGCGGCTGGTGATGAAGCCGCGTGCGGCCGCGCTGGCCGAGCACATTGCCGATCGTTGGGCACAGGTTCGTGACAACATGGCGTTCGTGGTGGAAGAACACACCAATGACAGGCGCCTGTCCCGCTACGAGCGCATGGAACGCGAATTCCAGTCTCTGTTCGCCGCCGATCCGGAACACACCCAAGGGCGGCTTTATTGGGCGGAACTCAATCCCGAACAGGGTTGGCCTGCCTTCAAACAACCCACACCGCCGAAAGGCGTGCCGCTGTGGGCGTTCCGCCAGACCGAAGATCTGAAGCTCGTGCGCCGCTTCATCGAATGGTGGATCGATCACCGCCAGTCCGATTACGGCGATTTCGGGGGCGGAATTTCCGACGATACCGATCTGACCCAACAGTGGCCGCCGCTCGCCGCTATGGGCGTGATTCCCGACAAGGTGCGGAACTCGTTGCGTGCCTTGACCGATGCCGTCGACAAGAATGGCATGATCACGAATGGGCTCAACACCATCCTCACCGATTATCTCCACACCTACGAGGAAGGCATCAACGCCCGCGGCGAGGATGCCTATCTCAATGACGGCGACCCGAAGTCTTTCGAGCGTCTGATGCAGACGGCGCGCGCTTATCCCAAGATCATCGAAACCAACAAAAGCGGGCACACCGGCTTTGTCAGCCAGGCGTTCAGCGCCACCCGCGTGGTGCGCGAAGGGCCGTGGGGATGGGAGCATCCCTATTCCTACATTTTCCTGCAGCCGGGCATGCAGTTGGTGAATTTCAACGGCAATCCTGCGCTGAAGAAACTGATCCTCGACATCGCCGACAGCTACATCGCCTATGGCAAAAAGAATGCCGACGGATCGATGTGTTTCCCCGAGTTCTTCAATCTCGCAACCGACCAGACCAAGGGCTGCCTGTCGCCGTCGACACGCGGACTCTATGGCGCAACGCAGCTTTTCTGGGCCGCCTATAGCTGGACCGGCGACAAGAAGTATCTTGCGCCGCTCGAAAGCTTCATGGGGCCAGGCCTGCATCTGGCTGTGCGCGGCATCAATGCCAATGCGTTGCCGCTGATGGGCAAGACCGAGGCGTGGGGCAAGGACATCCTCGACTACGTCGCCAAACTGCCGCGGTCCAGCACGGAATCGCGCAGCTTCACGGCCGCCCGCGACGATGGCTCGATGCCGATCGAGATGTACCGCTACGTCGGCTGGCTGCTCTCGGGAGACAAGAAGTATCTCGAAGACATCTACGGCGATGAAATCCAGACCGCCAACCAGCGCATGTACATGGTCACCGAAGGCCATTGGTGGAGCGATCGCGTCGAACTTTACAGCGATCTTCTGCAGCGCACTCGCCTCGGCGGCATAGTCGTCCGCCGCAACCAGGTCTTTCAGGGCAATCTGGTGAGCTGGCGCTTCGCCGGTCCCACCGACGCCGAACAGGTCGGCATCCTGGTTGGCGGAGCCATGCCGGACCGCTTCACCGTGGAGGCCTACAATCTCGCCGCCAAGCCGATCAAGGCGGCTATGACGGGCTGGATGATCGCCCCCGGCACCTGGAAAATGAGCGGCGCTGGCATCGCCCCCAAGACGTTCAAGTTCGAACGTGCCACCAGCGTCGATCTCGTCTTCGCGCCGCGCAAGACAACCATGCTGACGTTCGAGCGGGTCGAAGCCGGTCCGTCGACCGCCGACCGTCCGGATCTCGGCATCGGCGAAGACGACGTCGTGCTAACTGCCGATACCGTGGAGGTCACGGTGCATAGTCTCGGCGCCAAGCCGGCGGAAGGCGGCAAGATCGAACTCCTGGATGCCAAGGGTAAGGTTGTGGCCACCGCGCCGGTCCCTGCGCTGGCGGCTCCAACGGACCTACTTCCCAAGACTGCGAAGGTTACGCTGCCGCGCAAAGCCGGGGCGGCCAGCGTGCGAGTCGTGATGTCCACGCCGGAGATCACGCTCCTCAACAACCAGGTTCGCGTGCCTGCGGCCAAGCACTGAACGCGATAGTAAAAAGAAGGGCGGGCCTTGCGGTCCGCCCTTTTTGTATGCGCAATGCGAAAGGCGATCAGGTGCCCTTCGCTTTGGAGCCGGAATCCAGCGCGGCTGGATTTTTCGGCGTCATATCGTTGAGATTCCAGTCATCGGGATTGAACGGCCGTGCCGTCGGCTTCTGGACCGGGTACCCGTGCAGTTCGTCCTGGCTCGCGATGATATAGCCGCGCCCTTCGGCAACGTCGGCGATCAGGCGCACATCATTATAGTCGCGGTCCCAGGGCCGGGCGCCGGCATTGTGCAGAACATACTGCTGCACTTTTTCCACCGGCATCGGCGTCACATACGGCGGCCAAAGCGGCGGTTCTTTCATGGTGATGATCTTGGCCGGCGAGGTGGTGTAACGGCCGGTGAAGGGGATCGGTCGGCCGATCTGGTCCACCGCGATGTTGTCCTTCATATAGAGTTCGAGGTCGCCGTAACCGCCGAGTTCGACCATCGCAAGATTGGCGGGCGTCGAAATGCCGGCCCGCAGCACCGTGCCGACAAGCGTCAGCTTGCCGACCTGCCACGCCTTGTCGCCCCATTCCTCGGCCATCAGATTGTAATGGACGGCGCGCTGGCCGGGATCGTAGATCAGGTTGTTGATCATCGCCGCGCGCACGCCGCCCTTCAGCAGCGGGTTGCGCTCGTAATTGTGCGCATAGAGATTGTTGACGATCAGGATGTCGTTGGCGTTGTCGTGGATCAACGACCCTTTGGAATGTTCGATTTTGGCATGGGTGGCGAAGGTCAGGCCCTCGGCGATGATGTTGTTCGAGAACGTCACCCGGTGCGAGGCCATCTGCCGCCACCTGTCGGGATCGCTGCCTTCGAAGCGTTGGCCCGAGGCGCTCATGTTTTCGTCGGTAGCCCAGGTGACGGTGTTGTGATCGAAGATCACGTCGTGGGCCGCGCCGCTGGTGCCCATCGCGTCACAGTCGAAGCCGCTTTTCTTGGGCAGGCCGGCATCGCCGACACGCACGCGGATGTGCTGTACCACCACGTCATGGGTGGCGACGTCGATGCCGCCGCGAATGAACGTGATGCCCGGCGAGGGGGCGGTCTGGCCGGCGATGGTGAGATAGGGCTCGGAGATCTTCAGCTCTTTGGCGCCGAGATCGATCACGCCGCCGACTTCGAACACGACGATCCGAGGCCCCTTGGTGGCCACCGCTGCCGCGAACGAGCCGGGCCCGTCAGTGTTGAGATTGGTGACTCTGATAATTGCGCCCCCGCGGCCCCCTGGGGTTGTGGCTGCCCAGCCCATAGCCCCTGGAAAGGCCAATGGCGCAGATTGAGATTGAGTTGCAACAGGAGGGGTTGCTGGTTTGGCCTTCGGAGCTGCCTGGGTGGGCAGGAGCAGCAGAAGGGCGGCCGCCGCCGCAAAATTGAGTCGGCACATGGAGGCTCTCCTGAAGACGGCTGGAGGCGGTAACGCCGGAAAGGCCGGTGCGTACCGTCGCAGTTCCCGTCTCTTTGATTGATAATGACACCGGTTTCCTATAAACCCATTACACCTGCTCCGGAAGGGGCAACCGGCACGACATCAACACCCGTCGGCATAGAGTGGAGCGCGTCATGGAGGCAGTCCTCACGTCCAATTCGGTCGCTGAAGCAATCGCCAATGAATTTGTTTCGGCTCGTTTGAAGGCTGTGGCGCTCAGCGGATTTCCGGGAACTCTGCCTGCGACCCTGGATGCGGCCTACGCCGTGCAGGATGTCGCGATCAAGATTTTCCCCGACGAAGTTGCCGGCTGGAAGATCGGCAAGATTCCCGCCGACCTGGTCGGACCGCTCGGCTCCAAATCGGTTTCCGGCCCGGTCTTCCGTAAGGACGTGCGCTATGCGGCGCCCGGCGGCACGGTCGAATACGGGCAGTTCGTCGGAGGCTTTGCCGCAGTCGAAGCCGAATACATGTTCGAAATCGGCGAAGATGCGCCGGCCGGCAAGACGGTATGGACGACCGCCGACGCGATTGCCGTGGTGAAGCGGATGGTGTGCGGTGTCGAAATGGCCGGCAGCCCGCTGGCCACGATCAACAAGATCGGTCCGCTCTGCGTCGTATCGGATTTCGGCAATAACAACGGCATCATCGTCGGACCCGAAATTCCCAATTGGCGTGATCGCGTGCTCACCGAACTCACCTGTGAGACGTTCATCAACGGCAAGTCGGTTGGCACCGGTATGGCTGCCAATGTGCCGGGCGGCCCGCTCGAATCTCTGCGTTTCGTGGCCGAACTTTGCGCCAAGCGCGGTCTGCCGCTGAAGGCCGGGATGATGATCACCACGGGTGCCATCACCGGTGTTCACGACATCAATCCGGGCGAAATGGCGCGGATCGAGTTCAAGGGCCTCGGCGCCATCCAGTGCGTTGGCGTCCCGATGAAGCCGCGGGTCTGAAGGACCGCCGCACTCAACGTCTGCTTTGACGGACCGGCATTGACCGCTGGACTTCTTCGGCGTGCCTGAAATCGGCAAAAAGGCCGAAGTTTGAGAGGGTTACTCGCGCGACGCGGGGTCGCCTTCGCGTCCGCGGCCATCCGGCTTATCACGCAGCGCAACCCGCTTTACGCTGTGGCCATGTATAAACCGCCCATTCAGCAATGGATGTCGACCCTCAAGGCTTACGAGCGTCACATCTCGGCGGCGGCCATGCTCGGCGGCTTCGGGTTCGACTTTTTCGCGTATGGCCGCGTCGACCACGCCGTCACGCAGACTTTGCTGATCGTCTATCTCGGCGTTGCGGCGTTCTCGATCGCGCTGCTGCATTGGCTTGAAGCGCATCAAGAGTGGGAATCGACGTTTGTCGCCAAGCTGCGAGCCTATCTGCCTGCGCTGACGCAATTCGTGCTCGGTTCGCTGTGGAGTGCGTTCCTGGTGTTTTACGCCCGAAGCGGCGTGCTGGCCGGTTCGTGGCCGTTCCTTCTCATCCTGTGTGCCATCTTCGTCGGCAACGAGGTGTTCAAGCGCTACCATGCGCGCCTGATATTCACCACAACGCTGTTCTTCTTCGCGCTGATCTCCTATTGCGCCTTCATGCTGCCGGTCTTCACCAAGTCGATCGGCGTGGCCATGTTCCTGGCGAGCGGCGTCGTCGCGGTTGCAGTGTTTGCCGGCTTCTTGTGGCTACTCTCGAAGCTCAGCCGCTCGCGGCTCGGTGAGGTGAAATGGCAGATCGGTGGCAGCGCCGTGGCCGTCTATGCGCTGGTCACCGGACTTTATTTCCTCGATGTCCTGCCGCCATTGCCGCTCGCGATGCAGCAGACCGGCGTTTACCACTCCATCTGCCGCGTCCCGGCGAGGGGTGCTATCCGTTGCGTCGGCACCAAGCCGGACAAGGGCATGGCCCGCGCCCGGAGCATATATTACCTAGCGGCAGAGGAACCGCGTTCGCTGCTCGGTTCCGTGGTCAGCCGCCGTACCGTTCACGTCGAGCCGGGCATGCCCGTGATCGTGTTCGGAGCGGTGTTCGCGCCGGTCGACCTCAATACCACCACCTATTATGTCTGGCGGCGGTATGACGATACAAAGGGCGATTGGGAGACGGTACAGCGGCTCACCAACAATCTTCGCGGCGGCCGCGACAAGGGCTATCGCAACTACTCCTACAAGAACAACGTGGATCCCGGCCTCTGGCGGGTCGACGTCGAGTCGGTAGACGGCCGCCTGATCGGGCGCACCGAGTTCAACGTGGTCAATGCACCGGCACCTAGCGACCTGAAAATCGTTCGCCTCTAAACAAAATCAACTTGGCAAGGCCGGCTCCGCTCCCCACATAATCGTCGTGCGGGGACCGGAGGTACGCGTGACGCGACGCCAATTACTGGGTTCCGCAACAATATCCGCACTATTTGTGCGGCCATCTGTGGCCACTACGACCGTTTCGGTGACGGAGTTCTCCGCTGCCGGGCAGGCGCTAGGCGTTAAGCCTATACCCAAACTCGTGCGAAGCGACGAGGACTGGCGCCGGCTGCTCCCTCCGCTCGCCTTTGAGGTGACGCGCCATGCCGGAACCGAGCGTGCGTTCACCGGTCCCGGTTGGGACAATCATGCCGACGGTCTCTATCGCTGCGTTTGTTGCGGCACCGCATTGTTCGATTCCCGTACCAAATACGATTCGGGGACTGGCTGGCCGAGTTTCTATCGCCCAATCGCGGCGAGCAACGTTCGCGAGACCCGCGATGGCAGCTTGTTCGCAGTGCGCACGGCGGTGTCGTGTGTTTTGTGCGACGCCCATCTTGGCCATGTCTTCGGCGATGGACCGCGACCGACTGGCTTGCGCTACTGCATGAACGCCGTGGCGCTCAAATTCGTCCCGCGGGCATAAGGAGATCGCGATGCTGAAGCCTCTGCTCCTCTCCATTCTGCTCCTCTCCGCTTCGGCGTGTGCCGAGGAAACCCAACGGGCACTACCCATGCCGCAGCAGGATGTGCCGGCGAGCGACGCCAATCAGACCGCGGTATTCGCAGGCGGCTGCTTCTGGGGGATGCAGGGCGTCTTTCAGCATGTCAGAGGCGTGAAGTTCGTGACGGCGGGCTATTCCGGCGGAGCGGCGTCTACCGCTCGCTACAATGTGGTCGAATGGGGCAATACCGGCCACGCGGAAGCCGTGCGTATCACCTACGATCCACATCAGGTTTCCTATGGCACGCTGTTGCGGGTTTTCTTCTCGGTCATGGATCCGACCGAACTCAATCGCCAGGGACCCGACGAGGGGCCGCAATATCGTTCCGAGGTCTTTGCCGCCGATCCGGCACAAGCACGGGTCGCATCCGCCTATATCGCCCAGCTGACGGCAACCCGCGTTTTCTCAAGACCGATCGCTACACGGGTGTCATCGCTTTCCGGCTTCTATCCTGCCGAGGATTACCACCAGGACTACCTGATCAAGCATCCCGATGCCCCGTATATCGTCGTCAACGACCAACCCAAGATCGAGAAGTTGCGGGCGCTGTATCCCGCAGTCTACAGCGCCCGCGCGATCACGATGGCTCGACGGTGATCATTCTACCCACGAGTACCCCTGGCGTTCGGTGAGAGCGAAGGAACTCGACGGTCCCCAGGTCCCGGCGGTGTAGGGCAAGGGGCGCATGTCGCGCTCCTTCCAGCCCGCCTCGATGCGATCGATCCAGGTCCAGGCACTTTCGACCTCGTCGCGTCGTACGAACAGGAACATCGAGCCGTTCAAGGCATCGAAGATAAGCCTTTCGTAGGCGATGCGCCGCCGCGTGGTGCGGAAGGCATCGATCAAATTGAGGTCGAGCGTCACGGGCCGCAAACGCACCGCTTCCAGTTCGGGCGTCTTGTTCATGATCTGCAGCGCAATCTCTTCCTGTGGCTGCAGCCGGATGACAAGGCGATTGGGCGCGTTCATGGTGCGGTGGAAAATCGAATGTGGCACCGGCTTGAACTGCACCACGATCTGGGTTGAGCGTGTCGGAAGCCGCTTTCCGGTTCTCAGGAAAAAGGGCACGCCGGCCCAGCGCCAGTTATCGATGTGGGCGCGTAGGGCGACAAACGTCTCGGTGTCGGAGGTCCCACCGCCGGCTTCCTCGCTGTACCCCGGCACGGCGCCGCTTTCCATGAAACCGCGGCGGTATTGACCGCGCACGGTTTCACGCTCCACTTCGGCGGCACCGATCGGGCGTAGGGAACGCAGCACCTTGACCTTCTCGGTGTGTACGGAATTGGCGTCAAGGTCGGGTGGCGGTTCCATCGCGACCAGGCAAAGGAGCTGCAACATGTGGTTCTGCACAATGTCGCGCAGGGCGCCGTAGGAATCGTAATAGGACCAGCGCCGCTCAACGCCGACGGTCTCGGCGACGGTGATCTGGACGTGTTCGATGGAATCCTTATTCCACAAGGGTTCGAACAGCGTGTTGGCAAACCGGAGCGCGATCAGATTCTGCACCGTGTCCTTGCCGAGATAGTGATCGACGCGGTGAATGCGGTCTTCTGGAACCGCTTGCTCCAACGCGATTTCGATTTCGCGCGAAGTTTTGAGGTCGCGGCCGATCGGTTTTTCCACCGCAATCCGTGTCTCCGGTCTGATCAGGCCTGCGCTCTTGAGGTGCCCGGCAATGGTGCCGAAGAAGTCGGGCGAGGTCGAAAGATAGTGCAGCGGAATCGCGCAATCCTTGAGTCGTTCATTGAGACCGCGATAGGGCGTTTCTTGAGTAACGTCGCCGGCGCAGTAACTGAGGCGCCCGGCGAAACGGGCCCAGACGTCTTCACGGAAATCGGCGCCCGCGTGATCGACCAGGCTGTCATGCACCTTCGCGATGAAGGCGTTGTCTTCGAGTTCGCTGCGGGCCGCGCCGACGACTATGAGGTTGTCGGCAAGATGGCCTTCCATGTCGAGAAAATAGAGCGAGGGGTAGATCATCTTCAGCGCGAGGTCGCCGGTGGCGCCGAAGATCACGAGCGCTTGTTTGTCTGCCATGCAGCCTTTCCGAAATGAAACAGGCCGGAGTCTCCTCCGGCCTGTTCAAAATCGCAATCGTACAAGCGCATTCCCTTACGGGAACAAACGCACCTTTATGCCAGTTTGCAGTCGTCGAAGTTCGCCGGCTTGAGGCGCGGCGAGATCAGATGCACGACCAGCAGGCCGATCAGGTAGATCACGCCGGCGATGACGAAGATCAGGGTGAACCCACCGGTATGTGCCAGCGCCCGGCCGACGCCCGCGGCCATGATGATGCCGCCGATGGCGCCCATAGTGCCGCCGATGCCCGAGCAGCGGCCGACGGCCTGCTTCGGCATCAAGTCTGAAGTGAGCGTCATCAGGTTGGCCGAGAAGGCTTGGTGTGCGGCAGCGGCGATGCCGATGATCGCGACCCAGGCCCACATGTCGGTAACGAGCTGGCTGAACACGGCCATCGGCAAGACCGCGGCGGCGCAGATTAGCATCGAGAACTTGCGTGCCTTGTTGACGGTGAGGCCGGCTTTGATCATCGCGGAACTCATCCAGCCGCCGAACACCGAACCGACGTCCGACACCAGGAAGATGATGATGACCGGCAGCGCGGTGCCCGTGATTTCCACATGATAGGTCGTCTGGAAGTAGTAGGGCAGCCAGAAGGAATAGAGGAACCACACCGGATCGGTGAGGAACTTGCCGAGGCCATAGGCCCAGGTTTCCTTCTTAAACAGGACCTTCAGCCACGGCAGCTGCTTCACCGGCACGAAGGGATCGCTTTCGATGTAAGCGAGCTCCTGCTTGGAAACGAATTTGCTCTCTGCGGGCTTCGAAAATAATGGGATCCAGAAAAACAGCCACATGATCGACAGACCGGCAGTGGCGACGATGGCCCATTGCCAGCCATAAAGCACCAGCACGAAGGGGACTATCAGTGGCGTCAGGATGGCGCCGAGATTAGTACCGGCATTGAAGATGCCGATGGCGAACGACCGTTCGCGTTGCGGGAACCACTCGGCCACGGTTTTGAGTGCCGCCGGGAAATTGCCGCCTTGGCCAAAACCGAGAACGGTGTAGCTGACCGTGAAGCTGATCAGGATCAAGGTAGGCGGCAGGAAGCCGACAACGGCGCAGGCGATATGCGCGAAAGTCCAGACGCCGACTGCGATCATATAACCGCGCTTGGCGCCGAACTTGTCAATCAGTTGGCCGAACACCAGGAAGCCGACGGCATAGGCGGCCATGAAGAACTGCACGATGCCGGCGTAGTCGGTTTCGCTCCAGCCGTATGTTTCCTGCAGCGTCGTCTTCAGGTAACCGAGCGTCAGGCGATCGACGTAAAGAAGGCTGGTGGCGAAAAAGATCAGCGCACATGCCACCCAGCGGTACCAACCTGTCGCTTTTACCGCGACCGGCCCCGCTTTGTTTCCGCCAAGGTCGGTTTGACTCATCGTATGATCTCCCTGGATGGCGGTGTCGCCGCCGTGAGGTTCGGGTTACCGGTTCTGACGCCGGTCACTAAATTGGATAGCACAGTCTGTTACCGGTAACGAATGTGCCATTGCCGCTCCCCGGTCGAGAGTGGGAAGGCATTGGATGCAGCGCGAATCTTGGCATCATCCGGGTTCCGGTTCCGGCCTGGATAGGGGCATTATGGCGGAGTTGACACCGGTGGACAAGGAGGAGCTATGACGGGGGAAGAGGCGGCACCGTTCGTCGTTTTCGGACCATCGCACCAGATTGTGCTGGGATTGATTGTCGTTGTGCCACTGGTGCTGTCGGCGCTGGTGAAACTGACTCGGTCCGTCACATTGTCGCGGGCGATCTCGTGGTCGTTTGTTGCCGCCATTGTCGGTGCCTGGATCGCTTGGTACGTCGTCTTCACCCGGCAGGGCTGGATCGATCTCGGTAACGCGCTGCCGCTCGATCTTTGCAGTTGGGCAGCCATCGCCACGGTGGTTGCGCTCATCACCGGCAACCAGAAGGCGTACGAACTCGCTTGGTTCTGGGCCATGGCTGGTACCGTTCAAGGCATCGTCACGCCCGACATCCCCGACGATTTTCCCGCCTTCCGCTTCATCGAGTTCTCGACCTTCCATGGCGGGATCATTGCCGGTGTCCTGTTCCTGACGCTCGGCCGCGGCATGCGCGTTTATCAGCGTTCGATTCCGCGCGTGATCGGCTGGTCGCTGATCTACATGGCGGTCGCAGGAATTGCCGACTGGGTTCTCAAGGTGAATTACGGCTTCCTGCGCGCCAAGCCGGGCCACGCGTCGCTCTACGATCTGATGCCGGTCTGGCCTTGGTACATCCCGGTCGTGGTGGCGTTGGCGCTGATCGCTGTTCTGATCTGTTATTTGCCTTTCGCAGTCGCCGACGCAGTGGTGTGGCTCAAACGCAAGAGGGCGTAACTACCAGCCGATTTCCTTGCCGGAATAATCGAGGAAGCGCCCGCTCGTCCGCGGCGAGAGTTCCGCGATGCGCGTCCGCAAGCCGGTCACGGATGTCTTGGCGTCGAGCGGCGCATGGGGGCCGCCCATGTCGGTTTTGACCCATCCGGGATGGAAGATGCCGACAAGGAGGCCTTCGCGCGCCCACTCCTTGGCGACGGCATGCATGATCATGTTGAGGGCCGCCTTCGAGGCGCGATAGGCAATCTCGCCGCCGGAAGAATCGGAAATCGATCCCATCTTCGAGGTCAGCACGGCCAATTTCCGGTCGCGGCCCGCCAGCAGATTGGGTTTGAACGTGCGCGCCAGCCGAAAGGGCGCTACGGCGTTCACCCGCAAGGTTTCCGTGACCGCGTCGGGATCGCAGGTGTCGGCGCCCTGTGCGCGCGGCCCCCAGATTCCGGCATTACTGACCAGGATATCGATGCCGACACCGTTCAGTGTCGCGGCCAGCGTGGCGACGCTGGCCGGATCGGCAACATCGAGTTCCATCACCTTGACGCCGAGTTGCTGCAGCGAATCGGCCTGCGCCGGATGGCGGCAGCAGGCGATTACATCGACGTCCTCGGTCTGGTACTGGCGGGCGAATTCCAGCCCAAGTCCGCGATTGGCCCCGGTAATCAGCACGGTCGTCATGTCTTACCTTGGGTTCAGTTGTAATTGTCGCCAGTTTGCCGTTTAGCTTGGGCTCATGTCCATCTGGGGAAAAATCGGCGTTGGAGCGGCCGGGCTTTTGTTCGGCGGTCCGGTGGGAGCGGCCCTCGGCTTTGTCGCGGGTCATTATCTGTTCGATCGCGCGGCGGAGATCGACGGAGCCGATCCGGGGGTCGCTTTTACCATCGCGATGATCGGATTGGCGGCCAAGATGGCGAAGGCCGACGGAGTCGTCACCGAAGCGGAGATCGAAGCGTTCGATCGCGTCTTCCGGGTTCCGCCGGAGGAGCAGGCGACCGTACGCCGCTTCTTCGATCTCGCACGGCAGGATACGGCCGGCTACGAAGCCTACGCGGTTCAGATCGCCCGGATGTATGCCGCCCAGCCCGCCGTATTTGAAGACATCCTCGACGGTCTGTTCGAAATCGCCGCCGCCGACGGGGTACTGCATCCCGACGAGGAGCGATTCCTCGAACGTGTGGCGGACATCTTCGGCTTGTCGCCGGGCGAATTCCGGCGCATCCGTGCCTCGCATTTTGCACCCGATGCCGCCGATCCCTATGTGGTTCTCGGTGTCGAGTACGAGGCGAACACCGACGAGATCAAGCGGACCTATTACCGTCTTGTGCGCGAGAACCATCCCGACAGCCTGATCGCGCGCGGCGTGCCGGAAGAGTTCGTGAGAATCGCCAATGACAAACTGGCTGCGATCAACGGCGCCTACGACAAGATCTGCAGAGAACGCGGAAGCAACTGAGCCCGCACAATTCTGCGCGGGCCCAGCGATAGCTGCCTAATTCTTCTTGACGATCTCTGCGACCGATTTGGCAAAGCCGTCTTCCACGTCTTGAATGGAGGTGGATGCGCCAGCGACACCGCCAAGCGCGAAATCCTTCGAAACCTGGTATTTTCCAGTTGTAGCGCCGCTCGGGTCGAGGATCTGGATATCAGCGTCGACGTGAATCTGGCCAAGGCCGATCAGCATCGCACGAGCAAAAGCGCTGCCAGCGTCGTACTGCGTGAAATTGAGCTTCATCTCGCTGGCTGCCGCCGCTTCGGGGCTGGTCGGATCGATGAGGATGCCAGGCGTTGTGGCGCTGAGCTCGTTTTTCACCTTCATCACTATGCGTTCGAAATCACTAGCCGTCATGACGACGCCGGGTGCGGCCGTTGCTGTTATCGTCTTCAGTTTCAGGGTCTGAACCTGCTCGGCACTCATAGCCTGCAAAACGGTCGGCTTGGTCGAACTAGTAGCGCAGGCGCCGAGCAACAGTGCGAGGACCACGGTCCCCGCGAAATGCGTGATTTTCATTTGCCCCCCAAAGGTGAGATGCGTCATCCGCATCAGGTGAAACCGGCCGGAACATACCGCGCGATGGGGGATTACGGATATGCGGGCCGGCCGCAGGGCTCGCTGCAAATCGTCTCATAACCGGTGGGCCGACCTCGTCAGCGATGTCCGATGGTATATCTGATGTGAGGTGGTCTGGGGGCGGGCGGCTCCGGAAGAGGGGCATCGCCCGTCGCAACGCCATCGATCTCGGTCGATTGATCGGCTTATCGCCGACGTTTCACGGAGCAGTGCGGGCTGAGTTCAGACGCCACTGCTTCCCAAAATTCTTTTTGCGCCAACTCCGTTTCAGCCCGCTTCATCGCTTCGCGATAGGCGGCCAGACCGAATTCGGCTGCCAGCTCATTGGCCTTGCGTCCGACCTCGACGGGATTGGGTTGCTCGCTCATGCCGGCGTTTTGGCACATCTAGGCAGTTTTCAGAAGCCTCGTTGCAGCGGTTTTCTCAGTTATTACAAATGGTTGAAGGTGCTTTTCGGAAGACGCTTGACGATTGATGATTTATTGATGATATTCACATCAATAGAACGCCGGAAATGGCTCCGGCCTCAAGCAAGGAGATTTCATGAGCAAAATCGGTGTCGGCGTTGGGGAAGACTTCCCGGTCGACGAAAACAACAAGCCCGAGCCCGACGTGGAGGATCTCGGCACCTGCCACCACCGCCACCATGGGCGGAAAGAGGCTTGGCGGCGTTTCCGCCATCAAATGCATCAGGAATGGCATGCGCGCCGGCGCGCCTTCCGGGATCGCCTCAACGAACGCGAAGGCGTGGAAGCGATCCACGAATTCCGCGAACACCATTTGCATCATCTGATTGTCGGCGGACTGGCCGTTCTCGGCCTGGCGGCCTTGATTGCCGGTTTGAGCCGTCGCGATTAATGGAGGGCGCCATGCATCACGATCACATGCGCCGCCGCTTCCGCGGCATGACGGCCGAGGCCATGCGTGCCGCCGCCGATGCCATGGAAGCGTCGGGCGTCGAACCTGCCCGCGCCACCACGCGGGTGCAGCTCGAACTGCCGCCGCAGGCAATGGAGCGGCTGCAGCGGCTCAAGGACCGCACCGAAGCGGCGTCTTATGCCGAAGTCATCCGTAACGCCCTGCGCCTGTTCGAGGCACTGGTCGACGAACACGAAAAGGGCGCCGAGTTTTCGTTGAAGCGCGCCGACGGCGAAACGGTGGCTTACAAGATTTTCGTTTGACCTCTACATCGCAGCGATGGCGCGGCCCACTTCGGCAAGAGTGTTTTCCGGATCGGGCCGCGTCGCCTCCGTGTAGTAGGCACACGCCAGGATCGGCGCCCGCCCCGGAGGGTAGATAATGGCGACGTCATTATAGGTATCATGCTTACCCGTGCCGGTCTTATCGGCAATTCGCCAGTCCTTCGGCAACCCGGCCTTCAGTCGTTTGATACGGGTAATACTTCGGGCCATCGTGTCGATCAGATGCTGCCGCGAGGCGGGCGTGAGCACATCGCCAAGTAGCACTTTCTGCAAATTCTCCAGCATGGCGTCGGGCGTGGTGGTGTCGCGCGGATCGCCGGGATCGGCGTTGTTGAGCGTCAGTTCGGTGCGGTCGAGCCGGCTGGTCTTGTCGCCGAACCCACGGACAAACGCCGTCCATCCCGCTGGTCCACCGATGGTGTCTAGAAGCAGGTTGGCCGCCGTGTTGTCGCTGACCTGCACAATGGCGTCGACTAGGTCCGTTACGGGAAGGGCTGTGTGCTTTTCCGTTACCGGCGACCAAACGAGATGATCGGCTTTGCTGTAGGCGATCACACGGCTGGCATCTTCTTTACCCGTGTCGATGCGCTTCAGCACTGCCGCGGCGAGCAGGAGCTTGAATGTCGAGCACATGGCAAACCGTTCGGTCGCGCGATGACGCAACCTTTTGCCGCTGCCGGTGTCGAGTACGGAAACACCTAGACGGCCGCCCGTATCGAGCTGGCCGAGGCTGTCTTCGGCTCGCGCCGGTGACGCCACCACGGCTGCCACACCTGTCATAACCGCACGTCGTGTCAGCATTGGTTCTTCTCCATGATCTGAGGTTAAATCGTTCCTATGCGACTCGTCGAGCGTCCTTCACCCAACCACGATGCGCGCCCCGGCGGCGTCGACATGCTGATCCTGCACTACACCGGGATGCCGACCGGCGAATCTGCGCTGGAACGGATGTGCGATCCCGACGCGAAGGTTTCGGCTCATTACATGATCGACGAAGACGGCACGGTGTATCGCTTGGTTCGGGAGGAACGGCGTGCTTGGCATGCCGGCGTTTCGTACTGGGCTGGCGAGAAGAACGTCAATGGCCGCTCGATCGGTGTCGAATTGGTCAATCCTGGACATGAATGGGGCTATCGACCGTTTCCTACCGCTCAGATCGAAGCCTTGATCGAACTCAGTCGCGGTATTCTCGAGCGACATCCGATTCCGGCGCGCCATGTTCTTGGCCATTCCGACGTAGCGCCCGACCGCAAAACCGATCCCGGCGAGTTATTTCCATGGCGGGCGCTGGCGAAGAGCGGCATCGGTCTTTGGCCCTCACCAGGCAAGTTGGAGGGCGATTTTGCGCAAGCACTGGCCGCGTTCGGCTACGGCGTTTCTCCGGATGTCCCGGCTTCGCTTGAGTGCGTCACTGCCGCGTTTCAGCGCCACTTCCGTCCGGCCCTTGTCGATGGCGTAGCGGATGCCGAGTGTACCGCCATCCTGGCAGGGCTGGTGGCGGCATAAGGCCTGGATTCCCGGACGCTTAGGTTGCCCGCAAGATCGTTGCGCTGCCTTTTCCGGGCTTAGGCCGGCCGCCTTACGATGGTGCAAGGTTAACGTTGGCGCACTTCGGTTACGCGCAATTTTGCCGGGAGCGCCTTCTTTCTTTCGTAAAGAATGTGTTAAAATTAACGCCGTAATCGTGGGGAGGGTCGCTTTATGCCCAAAGAGGATAAAGACCTGATTCCGGAGTATGACGTGCAAGTCACCCCGGTATCGATGGCTGGCGCGCCCATAGCCACGCAGTCTGCCGGTCCCGCGGGAGTTCCGATGCAAGTGCCGGGCGGCGGCGGTTATGTTCTGACGTCCGGATCGAATGCGCCGATCATTGTGCAGTCGGCGCAACCCTCGCTGCTGGTGATTACGCTCGCCCCGAAAAAAGAAGGGAAGAAGGAGAAGAAATCCTCGAGCGTGTTCCAGAGGCTTTGAGAAACAACGGGGGGCGGGGCGATGGTGCAGTGGATTGTAACCGGGCTCGCGTTGGCGACGGTTGTGGCACTTGGTGGGGTCTACATAATGTTTTTCTGGTTTGGCGCGGGTTCGCGCAGGCTCAGCGCGCCCAAGCGCGACATGCGTATGACGTGGAAGGTCGTCAAGATCGGTGAGCCGGTGCTGGAAGGCATGGGGCTGGTCGGCAAGATCGAATACGGCGTGATCATTTCCACCGATGAAATGCTGGCGCAAACGCAAACGTTGTTGTTCTGCCCGTTGTTCGATGGCGTGGATAGAGTAGCCCAGAAAGCGCTCGCTATTTTGCCGTGGCACGTCGAAGTGGATATTCGTCCGGAGCCGGACAAGCACTTTGCCGAGGTCGATCTCACCCGCAAATATGTATCGACCAAGATCGTGTTGCCGGTCGGTTCCAACGAAATCGATATGGATGGGCTCGAGCGCGGCTACCTCGACGAGCACAGCCGTATTGCGGTGGCCAGGAAGCTGGCGCTGTGGATGCCCTCCTTCGCGAGGATTGCCCGCGCTTAAGCGGCTGGCTTCGGCCGTAACGCCCCTCTATACTCGTCCTGCGTCAGATGGCCGGATGGCCGCTTGGCTTCGTAACTGCGTGCGAACGCAAAGCGCGAGGTGCAAGAGGAAAGTCCGGGCTCCACGGAAACACGGTGACGGATAACATCCGCCGGGGGCAACCCCAGGGATAGCGCCACAGAAATCAAACCGCCGACGGCGTTCGCGCCGGGCAAGGGTGAAATGGTGCGGTAAGAGCGCACCGCGGTCCCGGCAACGGGAACGGCATGGCAAGCCCCACCGGGAGCAAGACCAAATAGGGACGGCACGTAATCCGTTTCCGGATAGCCGTCCGGGTAGGTCGCGCGAGGCGGCAGGCAACTGTCGTCCCAGAGGAATGGTCATCCCGTTACCAGAGCTTCGGCGACGGTGGCGGACAGAACCCGGCTTACAGGCCATCTGGCGCTTTTACTCTTCACCCTGATTTGCGAATGCAATTCAGGCGACTTCCGGGAGCCCGTAGCACCTCGCGAAAGTGGCTATTTCCGATTTGGCTTCTGGGACTTATGTCGCCGAAATCTGTTCGATCGATGGGGTTTGGCTTGAGTGCTGCCCTGCATAATTGCGATTTGTTCTTATGATCCATTTAGAATTGTCTTGGCGGCAACCTTCAGCGCTGATATTGTTTTGGCTCTACTTCAATCGATGGGGTGTTCTCGAGGGCCGTTCGCTGGGGCGTTCGGCCCTCTGGTTTTTTGGCGATTGAGGAAGCGGCCCGGTGGTGGCAGTGTCGGGTCTACCCTCATTCGCATCTTTGCTCTCCATGTCCTCTTCCCTTCCGGTTTTCTACGCGTCTCGTGACGGCCATACCCGCCGCATTGCCGAGCGCATTGCAGCGCGACTGACGGCAGCCGGGATCGCGGCCGAGCCCGTCGATGCCGCTGGCCCGCTTTCGCGGCAAGCGCTGGTGCCGCTCCCGTACATGATTCTCATCGCGGCGATCCGTTACGGACATCATTTGCGCGAGGCTGAGGCCTTGCTCGATGTCTACACGAAGCTCGATGCGAAGCCGCCGTTGGCGCTCGCTTCGGTGAATCTGACGGCGCGCAAGCCGGAGAAGTGCACGCCCGAAACCAATCCCTACCTGCGCAAATGGATCAAACGGCGCCGGCTATCGCCCGATCTCGCGATCGCGATCGCGGGACGCTTGGTTTATCCGCGTTACAGTCTGTTCGACCGGCTTGCGATCCAGTTCATCATGACGCTGACCGGCGGAGTGACCGATCCGACCGCTGAGGTCGAATATACCGACTGGAACGGCGTCGACGCGTTCGCCGACAAGATCGTCGAGCGCGTGCAGGCGCCGACCGAGGCCTAGTCGACCTTAGCGCATATGGAACACCGAGACGCCGACCTTGCCGTCGACGATTTCGGCTTTCTTCCAGGTCGAATTGTCGTTGAGCGACACCCAGCGGCGTTCCTCGGCGCGATAATGCCAGTCCTTGTCGCGCTGGAAGAAGACCTGCACGCTCTTGCCTTCGATGATGTTGAGGATCGACAGGTCGTGGCTGTTGCGCTCGTCGAAATCGGTCGAGGCGTTCTGACCCATCTCGGAATAGATCTCGTTGAGTTCCAAGAGGTCCGCATTCACGCCGTCGGCCAGCGGCCGCACGTTGAGGCCGATGCGCTCGGCTTCGCGAATGGTGATGGGATAGGAGTGCGATGGGAAACTCGCATTCAAGGTGTTGGAGATTTCCTCGGCGCGCTTCCTGTCCTTCAAATGATAGGACAGGATGTCGACGCAAAGCCGGGTCGACAGGGCGCTCGCCCGGTCCACGGCGCCGATCACCAGCGGATGGACGTGGCGATAGAGTTCGCCATACGGATTATCGCTTTCCTTGCCGGATTGTTCGCGCCACAGCCGGACCACGCGCGAAAGTTCGTCCTGGCTGACCTTGACGCGATCGTTGTCGCGGTCGATCGGCGACAGATCGTGAGTCAGGGAGGTATCGACCGCCGAAAGCTGCGCCAAGGGGCCCATTAGGATCTTGTCGGCGCCCAGCGCCAGCATGGTGGCGGCGCTTTCGCATTCGAGCGGCACCAGCACGGTCAGTTGATCGACGAACTGGCGCAGAAGATGAACCATGCGCAGGCTGGCCTCGCCGAAGCCGCCGGTCGATTTGATGAACAGCGACAGCCGCGGCACCGGGCCAATGCTCTTGAGGACGCCGTAAAGGCCGATCACGTCGTTGGAACAGATCGAGCCGTTGGACGAGTTCCAGTAGGTGATCAGCGGCTCGCCGAGACGGGATTCCAGCCGCTCAATGACGTTCTGTGTCTTTTCGAACAATACCGGCGGGCGCTTCAAAATGGGGGTCTGGTCGGTCATCTCGGCCTCTTGTCTGAAGCCGCGATGATCGGGCGGGCCCCGCCTGCTCACAAGTGCGCAGTGTCCCTTACGTTCTTACCAATAGTGGCGCATCAGTTCCTTCGCCCATTCCGGCTCGTGAACCTCGTCGCGGGGGAGAAAGTCCTTCATAACCGGTTTTATATCGAGCACCGGCGTGCCGTGGATGGCATCCAATCCGGCGACTTTCAGCGTCGTTCCGTGCACGGAGAGAATCCGGCAGAGCGTGGCTCCGATGCGGTTGGGGCGGTCCTTGGCGCGCTGAGCGAAGATGCCGACGCGCGGCCAGTCGGGATTACCGCGAGGACGCCGGGCGCCGGTTTCCGGCGCGGCTTCGGTCGCATGGAAATGAAACAGCACCTCGACGTGCGAGAAATCGGCAAGGCCCAAAAGAGCATCGGGACCGAATTGGTCGGGGTCCAGTTCTATGTGTGCGGGTATTGCCCCCCAGCCGTCGTCGTCCGGCGTGGTGCGGGTGGACCGGACATACCCGACCGGATTCATGAGGATTGGCATCGACACCTCCGAGGCGAAGTCTGTTTCTCCAGTCCTGTTAGGGATCTGTTAACCATTACGGGCTCACCGTTCCACCCGTATTAAGGGTTCGTTTACTTTTCTTAGTGGCCGCTTAACTCGTCTACGGTTTGTTCCAGGATTCGCTAAAGCTAGAGTCGCAATGTCTACCACTTGATTCCAAGGCTGTTCCAAGTCCCTCAATTTCCTAGGTTTTTCGTTGACTTCCCAGTCTGGCCCATGTAAACCCATACGATCCCATGGAGCGTACGGGGTCGGAAACCCGTAATGTCGGCAAGGTGCCGGTCGCCCCAGGGTCTATGGGGCGGAACCTTTGTCCAACCAGCGTTTCATTACGACGTTTGCTGGTACGCTCGACGCGAAGGGGCGGGTTTGCATTCCCGCACCTTGGCGGCAGGTTCTGACTGCCCAGGAAACTACCGGCGTCTATGTTTGCCCTTCGCTCGACGGCGACAGCCTGATTGGCTTCGGCGGCGAGCTGATGAGTGCCGAGCTCAAGCGGCTCGAGACGATGGATCCGGTCTATTCGGAGGATTACGAGACCTATGCGCACCTGGTCTCGTACAGCAGCCAATTGCCGATCGACGAGAACGGCCGGGTGCGCTTGCCCGATGAGCTGATCCAGGCGGCCGGCCTCAAGGACAAGGTCGTCTTCGTCGGCATGGGCATCAAATTCGAGATCTGGAATCCGGATACGTTTGCGCCCGTGAAGGCGCGGCGTCTTGCCAATGCGCGTGCCGAACGTGCGGCTCGCTCCGCCCAGGAGCTTGCGGCCCGTGCGGCGATGCAGGCGGCGGCGGCTCCTGCTGCTCCGGCAGCGCCGACAACCGAGGGCACGCCATGAGCCATGTCCCGGTTATGCTCGCCGAAGTGCTCGCCTCTCTGAACTTGCACGACGGCGGCCATTACGTTGACGGCACCTTCGGCGGCGGCGGCTATTCCCGCGCCATCCTCGAAGCCTGCGATTGCCGCGTTCTCGGCATCGACCGCGATCCGGAAGCTATTGCCCGCGGTCAGGCGTTGGTTGCCGCTTATCCCGGCCGCCTTACCCTGATGCATGGCGCCTTCTCCGACATGGACAGCCTGCTCGCCGAGAGCGGCGAGGCCGCCACCAACGGCGTGGTGCTCGATCTCGGCGTGTCGTCGTTTCAGTTCGATGAGCCGGACCGCGGCTTTTCGTTCCGCGCCGACGGCCCGCTCGATATGCGCATGGCGGCCGAAGGCATGAGCGCGGCCGATTTCCTCAACACCGCCGACGAGCGCGAGATTGCCGACGTTTTGGTGCGCTACGGCGAAGAGCGTCAGGCCCGCCGTATTGCCCGCGCCATCGTCAAGGCGCGGCCGTTGTCCCGCACGCTGGAATTGGCGGATCTCGTCGCCGACGTGCTGGGTCCGGCGGCACAGCGTCTGCCGATCCATCCGGCGACGCGCACGTTCCAGGCCCTTCGTATCCATGTGAACGACGAACTCGGCGAACTCTCGCGCGCTCTCGAAGCCGCGACCGAAATCCTGGCGCCGCAAGGGCGTCTGGCCGTGGTGTCGTTCCACAGTCTCGAAGACCGCATCGTCAAGCGGTTCCTCACCGAGCGGGGCAAGGAGACACCGCAGCCTTCGCGTCATGCTCCGCAGACCGCCAAAACCAACAAGCCGCAGTACCGCCTCGTCTCTTCGAAGCCGCTCACACCCGGCGAGGCGGAGATTCATGCCAATCCCCGTGCCCGTTCCGCGAAGTTGCGTGCGGCCGAACGCCTGGCCGCTTAGGAGAGTGCCATGATCCGTGTCGTGAGTACGTTCTGCGTTGGACTGATGGGGTTTGCGTGCATCGCCAACTACCACGTCTCCGAGCAGACCCGCATCGCCCGTCAGGAGCTGACCCGCACCGACAAGCAGATTCAGGCGGAGAAGAAGGACATTCGCGTCCTCGAGCTCGAGTGGCAGCGGGTCGCCAATCCGGCGGTGATCCAGAAACTCGCCGAGGCTCAGCTCGGCATGCAGAATGCGCCGTCGGTGCAGCTCGCCTCGGTGCGCGATCTGCCGCGCCGCAGCGACGCGCTCAACAACGAAGAGGTGCGTTCCGCCAGCGCGGAAGCCGAGACCCAGCCGATGCCGGTCGTCAAGGCCGCAATGCGCAGCGGAATGTGATGAATCCATGGCGGCGCAGCCCACCGTCTATCAGCGGAGAATCCTGTTAGGGGCGGCGTTCGCGTTCGTCGCGTTCCTCGGGGTGGGGGCGCGTCTTGTTGATGTTACGGCGTTCAGCGACCGGCCGGCTGCGCGCAAGGCTCAATCCGTTTTCACCGCACGCGCCGATATTTTCGATCGCAACGGCGACTTGATCGCCCGCGATCAGCCGGCCGACGATCTTTATGCCCGTCCGCGCCTTTTGAAGGATAAGCGCGCCGCTGCCGTCGCGCTGTCTGCAGCGACCGGTGCCGATCTCAGCCGCGTGACAATGGTGCTGAACGACAAGTACCCGTCCGCCTTGATCGCTCGCCGCGTCGTTCCCGAGGTTCGCGCCAAAGTCGACAGGCTGAAGCTGCCCGGCCTCGAATACCTGTCGAATTCCAAGCGCGACTATCCTTTCGGTCGCGCCACGGCGCAGGTGGTCGGCGTCACTGACCTTGACGGCAAGGGTGTGTCGGGACTCGAACTCGGCCTCGAACCGCGTATCCGCAGCGGCAAAGGCCCGATCGTCACCTCCATCGATAACCGGGTGCAGTTCATTCTTCGCGATGCCGCCGCCGCCGCCATGGCCGAATTCCGCGCCCGTGCCGCCGGCGGTCTCGTCATGGACGTCAAGACGGGCGAGGTGCTGGCACTCGTATCGCTACCGGACTTCGATCCCAACGCACGCGATTTCGCCGAGGGCGATTCCGGCCGCAACATCATGGTGCAGGACGTCTACGAGCTGGGATCGGTGTTCAAGATTTTCGCCTTCGCCCTGGCGGTCGACGACCACAAGGTGCGGCTGGATGAATCCATTCCCATCGGCAATGGCTTCAAGCTCGGCAAGTACACCATACACGAAGCCGAGCACATGCCGGCCTATTTGTCGGCGCGCGATGTGTTGGCGCAGTCGTCCAACATCGGAACGGCCCAGATCGCGCTGCGTTCGGGTGCCATCCGTCAGCGGGAATTCCTCACCAATCTCGGGTTGTTGAAGCCGGTGCGCAGCGAACTGCCGGAGCGGGCGCGCCCGCTCTATCCCTCGAATTGGGGGATCGTCGAAACGGCGACGATCGGTTTCGGTCACGGTGTCTCCGTCAGCCCTCTCAGTTTCGCCGCAGCTGCCGCGTCCGTCGTCAACGGCGGGCGGAGGATTCAGCCAACCTTCCTCAAAAATCCGGTGGATTCACGGGGCGATCAGGTGGTGTCGCCGGAAACCAGTGCCACCATGCGCCAGCTTCTGCGCTACATCGTCACCGACGGCACCGGAAAAAAGGCCGACGTTCCAGGCTATGACGTCGGCGGCAAGACTGGATCGGCGGAAAAGCCGGGCCGTCATGGTTACCAGGCCCACAAACTGGTGACGTCGTTCTGTGCCACCTTCCCGGTCGAGGATCCGCGCTATCTCGTTTTTGTTGTGCTCGACGAGCCGCACGGAACCAAGGCGACCTATGGTTTTGCGCTCGCCGGTTACACCGCGGCGCCGATGGCCGGCCATGTGATTGCGCGCATTGCTCCCTTGCTCGGGGTTCCGATCAATCCGATAACGCTCGCCAAAGAGAACCATAATGGTAGCGGGTAAGAAGGTGTTGGCGGCAATGGATTTGGCGCGGGCGAAGACGTTCGCCGGGCTCGCCAGTGACAGCCGCGAGGTCAAGGCCGGTTTTATGTTCGCCGCCATTCCCGGTACCAAGGGGGATGGCGCAAGCTTTGTTGGGGATGCGGTGGCGCGCGGCGCCGTCGCGGTGCTCGGCAGACCTGAGATCGCCGGTGCGGTGAATGCGGCCGGTGTGGACTTCATTCCTGCCGAAAATCCACGCGCGGCTCTGGCCGCGTTTGCGGCGGCATTTTACGGCGCCCAGCCGGCAACGATCGCGGCCGTGACCGGCACCAACGGCAAGACCTCGATCACGGTGTTCCTGCGCGAGATTTGGACGGCGCTTGGCAAGCGTGCCGCCAGTATGGGCACCATCGGCGTCGTGACGCCGGAGCGCACCATCAAGCTCAACAACACCACGCCGGGACCAATCGAAGTTCAGAAGATTCTGGCGGAAGCCAAGGCGGATGGGATCGATCACCTGGCGCTCGAAGCCTCCAGCCACGGTCTCGACCAATATCGCCTCGACGGTGCCGATATCGCGGCGGTGGGTTTCACCAACCTGACGCCCGATCATCGCGATTATCACCCCACCATCGAGCATTATCTCAATGCCAAGCTGCGTCTGTTCCGTGACTTGGCGCGCGATGGCGCGGCGGCGGTGGTCAATGCCGATGTCGAACACTCCGAAGCCTTCATCGCGGCCGCGGCCGAACGCGGGCTGAAGCTGATCACTGTCGGTGTTCATGGCGGCGGACTGAAACTGGCCGGCCGCAAGCCGACACTCGATGGCCAGACGCTCGATATCGTTTACGCCGGCAAGAATTATGCGGTGGCGCTGCCGCTGGCGGGCGGGTTTCAGGCGTCTAATGCGCTGGTGGCGGCCGGTCTCGCTCTCGGCCTCGGCGAGCCGGCAGACGGCGTGTTCGCCGCATTGGAGCATCTGAAAGGTGCGCCGGGGCGGTTGGAAAAAGTAGCGGTCGCGGCATCCGGTGCGCCGGTGTTCGTCGACTATGCCCATACGCCCGATGCGCTGGAAAACGTGTTGGCAGCGCTGCGGCCTCACGCAGCGCGGAAGCTGGTAGCGGTCTTTGGCTGCGGCGGCGATCGCGATAAAGCCAAGCGACCGCAGATGGGCGCGATCGCGATGCGGCTCGCCGATCACGTCATCGTCACCGACGACAATCCGCGGACCGAAGATGCGGCCCAGATCCGCCAGGAAATTCTCGCCGGTTGCCCCGATGCGACCGAGATTGGCGATCGCGCCGATGCGATCCGCACGGCCATCGCCGAGCTTGGGGCGGGCGACATTCTGGTGATCGCGGGCAAGGGGCACGAGAGCGGGCAGATCGTCGGTGCGACGGTGCATCCGTTCAGCGACCGCGACGAAGCGGTTAAAGCGGCAGTGAAGCTTGGCGGGCGGGAGTGGAACCGATGAGCGCGTTGTGGACTTCGGACGAGATCGAACGCGCCACGCTCGGCAAGGCCTCGGCGCCGTTCGAAGTGAAAAACCTGGTGCTGGATTCGCGCAAGGCGACGGCCGGTTCGCTGTATCTCGCGGTCAAAGGCGAAAACAAGGACGGCCACGATTTCATTGCCTCCGCGTTCGAGAACAAGGCCGCCGCCGCGCTGGTGCACAAGCCCGTCGATGCTGCGGGGCCGGTTCTGACAGTGGCGCACACCCAGCGCGCGCTGGAAGATCTTGCCCGTGCTGCCCGCGCCCGTTCGATTGCCAAGGTGGTTGCCGTCACCGGTAGCGCTGGCAAGACGACGACCAAGGAAATGCTGAAGCTCGCGTTCGGCGCGCTCGGCAAGACCCATGTCTCGGGGGCATCCTTCAACAATCATTGGGGCGTGCCGTTCTCAGTCGCCTCGCTGCCGCGCGATGCCGCATTTGCGGTGTTCGAGATCGGCATGAACCATTTCGGCGAGATCCGCGGTCTGGTGCCGCTCGCCAAGCCGCACATCGCGGTCATCACCACCATTGCGCCGGCGCATCTCGAATTCTTCGGCAACTGTGATGCCATTGCCGATGCCAAATCGGAAATCTTCGAGGGCTTGCTGCTGGGCGGGCCGGCGCTGCTGCCGGTGGATAGTCCGTATTGCGAGCGCCTGCGGACTCGCGCCAAGCAACTCGGCGTGACCAACATTCTCACGTTCGGTTCCGCGGCCTGTGCCGACGGCCGCCTCACTCACTATGAAGAGACCGCGGAAGGCGTTCGCATCCGGGCCGAGATTCTGGGCAAGGCTGTCGATGCGGTGATCGGCGCTCCCGGCAAGCACATTGCCGCTAACGCTCTCGCGGCTTTGACCACGGTTGGCGTGGCTGGCGGCGACGTCGTGACGGCAGCCGCTGCGCTCAAGGATTTTGCAGCGCTCAAGGGGCGCGGCGAGCGCATCCACGCGCACGGCGTCGAGATCATCGACGAAAGCTACAACGCCAATCCGGCTTCGATGGCGGCGGCGCTGGCGCTGCTCGCCAAGGCACCGGGGCGCAAGATTGCCGTTCTCGGCGACATGCTGGAGATGGGGCCGGAGGGTCCGGCGCTGCACGCCGGTATCGCGTCGCATCTGGCGTCCGCCGATCTCGTTTTCCTGTGTGGGGCGCTGATGCGGTCGCTTTACGACGCGCTGCCCGCGGATCGCCGCCATGGTTACGCCGTCAATTCGAAGGAGCTAGCGCCGCTCGTGGCCGCCGCGGTGAAGGCCGGCGATACGGTGCTGGTGAAGGGCTCGAACGGCAGTCGCATGGGCGCCGTGATCGAGGCCATCAAGGCAAGGGCTGGGGGCTGAGCGATGTTCCATTTCCTTTTCTATCTTCCGCACGCCGACCAGCTCGCGTTCCTGCGCCTGTTCAAGTACTTGACGTTCCGCTCCGGCGGCGCGGTACTGACGGCGCTGTTCATCGCGTTCTGGATCGGTCCCGGCCTGATCCGCTGGCTGAAGGTGAAGCAGGGCAAGGGCCAGCCGATCCGCGAAGACGGTCCGCAGCGCCATATCGTCGAGAAGAAGGGTACGCCGACGATGGGCGGCCTTCTCATTCTCATCTCTGTGGTGTGTTCGACCCTGCTCTGGGCCGACCTGACCAACCCCTACGTCTGGACGGTACTGTTCGTAACGGTGGCTTACGGCGCGCTCGGTTTTGCCGACGATTACATGAAGATCACCAAGCGCTCGAGCGACGGCATCAGCGGCAAACTCCGGTTGCTGGTGGAATTCGGCGTCGGCTTCCTCGCCACATTCTTCATTATGCAGGCCGAGCCCGAGGGTCTCAGCGGCGTGTTTGCGGTGCCGTTTTTCAAGAACGTTGTGCTCTATCTCGGCCTCGGCTTCATTGTGGTCGGCGGCTTCTGGATCACCGGTTTCGCCAATGCGGTGAACTTCACCGACGGTCTCGATGGCCTCGCCATCATGCCGGTGATGATTGCAGCGGCAGCCTTTATCCTGATCGCCTATTGCGTCGGTAACGAGAAGTTCGCGAGCTACCTGCAGCTCGTTTACGTCCGCGATACCGGCGAACTCGCGGTATTCCTGGCGGCGCTGATCGGCGGCGGCCTCGGCTTCCTCTGGTACAACGCCCCGCCGGCTTCGGTTTTCATGGGCGATACCGGGTCTTTGCCGCTGGGCGGTGCGCTCGGTGCGGTCGCGGTGTCGGTCAAGCACGAGATCGTGCTGGCGGTGATCGGCGGCCTGTTCGTGCTCGAAACCGTGTCGGTGATCGTGCAGGTGATTTCGTTCAAGCTGACGGGCAAGCGGGTGTTCCGCATGGCCCCCATCCATCATCATTTCGAACAGCTCGGCTGGCGTGAGCCCACCATCGTGATCCGGTTTTGGATCATTGCTGTGGTGCTGGCGCTGATCGGCCTGTCGACGCTGAAGTTGAGGTGATGCGGTGATTGCGGTCGACACTTTTGCGGGCAGGACCGTTGCCGTCTTCGGACTGGCGCGATCGGGATTGGCGGCGGTGCACGCACTCCGCGCCGGCGGCAGTGAAGTTTTGGCTTGGGACGACAAGGAGTCGTTGCGCGATGCCGCGCGCGCGGCCGGCGCCAAAACGATTCCGTGGACCGAGTGGCCGTGGGACCGGCTCGCCGCCGTGATCCTGTCACCGGGCGTGCCGCTGACTCATCCCGTGCCGCACGACGTGGTAGTGCGCGCCCGCGAATGGGACGTGGAAGTGATCGGCGAAACCGAACTGTTCGCCCGTACCATCACCAAAACGCCCGTGATTGCGATTACCGGCACCAACGGCAAGTCGACCACCACGGCGCTGATAGGCCATATCCTGAAGGAAGCCGGTTTCGACGCCCAGGTCGGCGGCAATATCGGTCAGCCTGCGCTGGCGCTCGCCGCACCGGGCCCCCAAACGATCTATGTCCTCGAAATCTCGTCGTATCAGATCGACCTGTCGCCGGGATTGGAAGCCGACGTCTCGATCCTGTCGAACATCACGCCCGACCATATCGACCGTCATGGCAGCCTCGAGAATTACGCTGCGGTGAAGATGCGGCTTTTGAAGCAGACCAAGCGTGCCGGGCGCAACGTGGTCGGTGTCGACGACAGCCATTGCTCGGGCATCTTTACCCGGCTCACCTCCAACGGCGGCGCGCCCTGCGTGCCGGTTTCGGTCGGCAAGGTGCTGGGGCGCGGCGTTTTCGTGCTCGACGGTGTGCTGTACGATGCGCAAAGCGAGCGCTCGACCAAAGTGATGGACCTCAAGTCGGCGCCTCATCTGCCGGGGGCGCATAATTGGCAGAACGCCGCGCTTGCCTATGCGGCCGTAGCGCCGTTCGTCGGCAACGCCGATACGATTGCCAATGCCATCATTTCCTTCCCCGGCCTCGCACATCGCATCGAGGATGTGGGGCGGATCGGTAAGGTGCGGTTCGTCAACGACTCCAAGGCGACCAATGCCGACGCCGCTGAGCGGGCGCTGGTTTGCTTCGATGATATCTGGTGGATCGCGGGCGGCCGGCCCAAGGCGGGCGGCATCGTACCGCTCGCGCCGTATTTTTCGCGCATCCGCAAAGCCTACCTGATCGGCGAAGCGGCCGAGGCGTTTGCCGAAACCCTGCAGGGCAAGGCAGAGGTCGTAATGAGCGGCACGCTCGAAGCTGCCGTAGCCGCCGCGGCGGCCGATGCCGCTGCCTCTGATGTGGCCGAGCCGGTCGTGCTGTTGTCGCCGGCCTGCGCTTCGTTCGACCAGTTTTCCGATTTCGAGAAACGCGGCGATGTCTTCCGCGACCTCGTGGCCAAGCTGAAGCCGGAGACCGCATGAACCGCGCCAGTCGCAACTTCCTGTCCGATTGGTGGTGGACCGTCGACCGCGCATCCGCGATCACGGTGCTGCTCTTGATCGGCATCGGGTTGATGCTGGCGGTGGCCGCGAGCCCGGCGGCGAGCGGCGGGCCCATGACCGAAGGAAATTTCTATTTTGCGCTGAAGCAGGGCATTTTCGCTGCCATCGCTATTGCGATCCTGTTCGGTACGTCCCTGCTCAAGCCCGACGACGTCAGGCGGCTCGCGACCGTGGTTTACGCGCTGGCGGTGCTCGGTTCGATTTTGGTGCTGTTCGTCGGCACACGAACGTTGGGCGCCAAGCGCTGGCTCGATCTCGGCGTCTTTACTCTGCAGCCGTCGGAGTTTCTGAAGCCTGCGTTTGCGGTTCTGGCGGCCGCCATTTTGGCAAACACCCAGACGACGCGTCTGTCCAAGCCGGTGCAAGTGCTGCTGCTTCTGGCGCCCGCCGTCGGCGTCCTGATGTTGCAGCCCGACGTCGGCCAGACGTTCCTGTTGGTTCTGCTCTGCGTGGCGATGCTCTATTTTGCCGGCCTCTCCTACAAATGGATGGGAATCATGGGCGGCGGTGCGGCGGCTCTGGCCGGCATCGCGATCTGGAAATTCCAGCACGTGCAGCATCGCGTGCTGCAATTCTTCCATCCGACCGAGAAGGGGCTGCAGGTTGACCGTTCCTTGCAGGCATTCCAGCATGGCGGCGTGCTCGGCGTCGGTCCCGGCGCGGGCACCGTCAAATACCGGCTGCCGGACGTGCATTCGGACTTCATCTATGCCGTAGCGGGCGAGGAGTTCGGCCTGATCGTTTGCGGCGCCATCGTCATCCTGTTCTGCTTTTTGACGGTGCGCCTGATGCTCAAGGCCGCGAACGCGCGCGAAACCTTCCTCCAGCTCGCCGCAGCCGGTCTGGCGACTGTGCTGGCATTGCAGGCCTTCATCAACATGGCGGTGGCGATGAACATGATGCCCGCCAAGGGTATGACGCTGCCGTTCATCTCCGCCGGCGGCTCGTCGCTGTTCGCCGTGGCGCTGACGATGGGCTTCATCCTGGCGCTCGGACGCCAGCGTCCGCAGGTCGAATTGCGCGAAGGGTTCGGCAAAGGAGTGCGGCCATGACGGTTGTGCTGGCGGCCGGCGGAACCGGCGGGCATTTGTTTCCGGCAGAAGCGCTCGCGGGCGAGCTGATGGCGCGCGGGCACAAAGTCGTGGTGATGACCGACAAGCGCGGCACCGGTTATGGCGACGTGTTTCCCGGTGCCGAGATCGCCATCGTGCCCTCGGCGGCGTTTTCCGACCGCAGCATTATCGGCCTCATGACGGCGCCGTTTGAAATTCTGGCCGGCATTGCGGTGTCGTTCGCCAAGCTGAAGAAGCTGAAGCCGTCGGCCGTGGTGGGTTTCGGCGGCTATCCCAGCGTGCCGGTGATGCTGGCGGCGTGCCTCGGCGGCTTGCCGACGGCGATTCTGTCGCCCGATGCGTTGCTCGGCCGTGCCAACCGGCTATTGATGAATTACGTCAAGGCGATCGCCGCCAACTTCAAGCTGGTGCGCTTCCTGCCGCGGAATCCGGCTAAAATCGTCTACACCGGCAACCCGATGCGCCCGGACGTAATCGCGCTCCATGCCGCGCCTTACGAGGTGCCGGCGGGCTCGATCCGCCTCTTAGTGTTCGGCGGCAGCCAGGGCGCGCGGGTGTTTTCCGAGCGCGTGCCGGATGGCATCGATCGCCTGCCGGAGCCGTTGAAGGCCCGCCTGGAAATCGTGCAGCAATGCCGTCCTGAAGATCTCGACGGCGTTCGTCGCGTCTATGCGCGCATGCACGTCAAGGCTGAACTGGCGCCGTTCTTCAAAGATATGCCGCAGCGGATCGCCGATGCCCATCTTGTGATTGCGCGCGCCGGAGCGGGCACCGTGTCGGAACTGGCCTGCATCGGGCGACCCGCGATTCTGGTACCGCTGCCGCACGCTCTCGACGACAACCAGACGCCGAATGCCCAGGCGTTGGCGGACGTCGGCGGCGGTTGGCGCCTGCCGCAGAAGGATTTCACGCCGGAGAAGCTGGCGGCGATGCTGACCGAAGCCTTCGCCGATCCGCAGAGCCTCGCCAAGCGCGCGGCCGCTGCACTCACCCTGGCCAAGCCCGACGCCACGCGCGCGCTGGCCGATCTTGTCGAAAAATTGGAGGGGGCGCGATGACCGCACCCGTTGGGACCCGCGTTCCGCTCGATATCGGTGCCATTCATTTCATCGGCATCGGCGGCATCGGCATGAGCGGCATCGCCGAGATCATGCACAACCTCGGCTATCGCGTTCAGGGCTCGGACGCGGCCGACAATAATAATGTGAAGCGCCTTCGCGCCATGGGCATTCCGGTGCATGTCGGCCATTCGCCGGAGAACCTCGCCGAGGCGCATGTGGTCGTCTATTCCTCGGCGGTGAAGCCCGGCAATCCCGAATTCGACGCTGCGCGGCTGCAAGGTCTGCCGCTCGTCCGCCGTGCCGAGATGCTGGCCGAGATCATGCGGCTGAAATCGTGCATCGCGGTCGCCGGCACCAACGGCAAGACCACGACGACCACGATGGTTGCCGCACTGCTCGATGCCGCCGGGCTTGATCCGACGGTCGTCAACGGCGGCATCATCAACGCCTACGGCACCAACGCGCGCCTGGGGCAGGGCGAATGGGTCGTGGTCGAAGCCGACGAGAGCGACGGCACCTTCCTGCGTCTGCCCTCGACCATCGCGGTCGTTACCAACGTCGATCCCGATCACATCGATTTCTACAAGTCGTTCGACCATCTGCGCGACGCCTTCCAGCGCTTCATCGAGAATGTCCCGTTCTACGGCTTTGCCGTGCTCTGCATCGATCATCCTGAAGTGCAGGCCATGGTCGGACGCATTACCGACCGGCGCATTATTACGTACGGCATGAGTCCGCAGGCCGATGTGCGCGCAATCAATATCCGTTTTGCCGAAGGCGCCTCGTGCTACGACGTGGTGTTCACGGACCGCCGCGCCGGTACCGAGCGCCGCCTGGAAAATCTCAAGCTGCCGATGCCGGGCGAGCACAATGTGCAGAACTCGCTGGCCGCGATCGCGGTGGCGAGCCAGCTTGGCGCTTCCGACGAGACGCTCGCCAAGGCGTTGGCGTCGTTCCGCGGCGTCGGACGGCGCTTCACCCGCGTCGGCGAATGGAATGGCTGCGCCATTATCGACGATTACGCCCACAATCCGTTCAAGATCGCTGCGGCTTTGAAGGCGGCCCGTCAGGCCTATTCGGGGCCGGTCGTCGCCGTGGTTCAGCCGCACCGCTACACCCGTCTGCGCGATACCTTCGAGCAGTTCGCCAAGTGCCTCAACGATGCCGATGTTGCCATCGTGGCGCCGGTCTATCCGGCGGGCGAGCAGCCGATCGAAGGCATCAATCGCGATACTTATGCCGAAGCTCTTCGCGCCCACGGTCATCGTCATGTCCTCACGGTCGAGGGTGGTGACGATCTCGCCGCCGTAGCGGGGCCGCACATGAAGCCGGGCGGCGTCGTCATCTGCCTTGGTGCCGGATCGATTTCAGCCTGGGCGCACAAGCTGCAAGCCGCCCTGGAGGCCCGCGCATGAACGGCGCCTGCGAAAGCCTGCCGCCTGTCCGGGGCACCTATCAATTCGGCGCTGCGCTGAAGGACCTCGTCTGGTTTCGTGCCGGCGGCGCCGCGGAAGTGCTGTATCGTCCTGCCGATGCCGACGATCTTGCTGATTTTCTGACCAGGCGGCCGCCCCATACGCCGGTGACCGTAATCGGCGTCGGCTCCAATCTCTTGGTGCGCGACGGTGGCATTCCCGGTGTGGTGATCCGTTTGCCGGCAGCGTTCGGTAAGGTGGAGGTCGATGGCCTTCGCATCCGCGCCGGTGCGGCGGCGCTCGATTCCGCGGTGTCGCGGCGGGCCGCCGATGCCGGAATTGCCGGTCTCGAATTCCTGCGCGGCGTGCCGGGCACGATCGGCGGCGCGCTCAGGATGAACGCCGGCTGCTATGGTTCCGAGATCAAGGATGTGTTCGTCGAAGCGACCGCTCTTGATGCGAAGGGCGTCAAGCACATCCTCAAGCCCGCCGACATGGGATTCGAATACCGCAAGTCCAATGTGCCGGCCGATTTGATCTTCGTCGAAGCGGTGTTCGAAGGCTCGCGCGACGAGCCCGCTGCGGTGAAGGCGCGCACGGAAGAACTCCTCGCCCGCCGCGAGGAAAGCCAGCCGATCCGGTCTAAGACCGGCGGGTCGACGTTCAAGAATCCGCCGGGCGCCAAGGCCTGGAAGCTGATCGAAGAAGCAGGCTGCCGCGGACTGCGCCATGGCGAAGCGATGGTGTCCGACGTCCACTGCAATTTCCTCATCAATCTTGGTGAGGCGCATGCGGCCGATATCGAGGCGCTGGGCGAGGAAGTTCGTGCCCGCGTCAAGGAAAAATCCGGCATCGAGCTGGAATGGGAAATCAAAAGGGTGGGAACGCCCGGAGCGCAAAGATGACGAGAGTTGTTGTTCTGCTGGGTGGGCGTTCCTCCGAACGCGAAGTGAGCTTGGTATCGGGTCAGGGCTGCGCCGGCGCGCTGCGCGAGGAAGGTTTCGACGTGGTCGAACTCGACCCCAGTGTCGGCGATTTTCCGGCCGCGCTGCAGGCCGCCAAGCCCGATGTCGTGTTCAACGCGTTGCACGGCCGTTTCGGCGAGGACGGTACCGTCCAGGGCCTGCTCGAACTTCTGCGCATTCCCTATACCCATTCGGGCGTGCTGGCGTCCGCGCTCGCCATGCACAAGCAGCGTACCAAGGACATCTATGCCCGCGCCGGCGTGCCGATCGTCAATTCGATCGTGGTCGACCGCAAGGCGGCCGCCGCGGCACACCTGATGGAGCCGCCGTATGTCGTGAAGCCGGTCTGCGAAGGCTCGTCGGTCGGCGTGTTCATCGTGCGCAAGGGCGACAACCGTCCGCCGGAAGAACTCGCCAGCGCACAATGGGCGGACAGCGGTTTGTGGATGGTCGAAGAATTCGTGCCCGGCCGCGAACTGACCGTCGCCGTGATGGGTACTCAGGCGCTTGCCGTCACCGAAATCACCACCAGCCTCGAATTCTACGATTATCAGGCCAAATACGCCGCCGGCGGTTCGCGTCACATCCTGCCGGCACCGATTCCGGATCTCGCCGCGGCCGAAGCGATGAAGTTGGCCGAAATGGCGCATGCCGCGCTTGGCTGCCGTGGCGTGTCGCGCACCGATTTCCGTTACGACGACTCGAACGGCAAGCATCGCCTCGTCGCGCTCGAGACCAACACCCAGCCCGGCATGACGCCGACCTCGCTGGTGCCCGAACAAGCCGCTTTGAAAGGCATCAGCTATCGCGCACTGTGCCGATGGATCGTGGAGGACGCTTCGTGCGACCGGTGAGCAAGGAACGCCCGTCTGAACGCACGCGCGGCCGTTCGAGCCGCAGCCCGGCACGCGGCATCACCCGCGGACGCCAGGAAGCACCGCGCCGTGCCAAGCGTTCGGGCGGCTTCTGGCCGATGGTCGGTAGTTTCTTCGCATCGGTGTTCAGCCCGCGCCATCCGATGGTGCTGCTCACGATCGTCGTCGTGATGCTTGCCGTTGCGGCAGCGATCATTACCGGCGGAGCGATCCCGCGCACCATCCACAAGACCGATGTGGCCGCGACGACGCTGGTCGATCACGCCGGTTTCGGCGTCGCGCAGGTGCATCTGTCGGGCAATGCCCGCACCAAGCCGGACGAGATCATGGGCGGCCTCGGGATCAAGGCCGGCCAGTCGATCTTTGCGATCAATCTCAGGACGGCACGGGCGCGGCTTTTGACGCTGCCGTGGGTGGCCGATGCCGAAATTCACCGCCGCTATCCCGACGACATCAGCGTTCAGATCGTCGAACGGGTCCCTTATGCGCGCTGGCAGACCCCGAACGGCGTCGTGCTGGTCGAGCGCAAGGGGCGCGTCATCACCGGTGACGACACCAACGAGTTCGGCAAACTGCCGCTCCTGATCGGCGGCGGAGCCCCCGAACACGCCGACGGCTTCATCGAAGCGGTGGCGCATCACCGTGCCGTCGCCGCCCGCGTCAAGGCCTACCAGTATCAATCGGGCCGGCGCTGGAACCTGCTTCTCGACAACGGCGTCGTTGTCAAACTGCCGGAGACCGGCTGGGACGTCCAGATCCGGGAACTCGACCGTTACATCGTCGAAGACGGCATCCTTGAGACCAACATCCGCGAAATCGATTTACGGCCGACCTCTCCTTACTTCTTTGTCGTCAACCGCGACGGCACTCCGGCCAAGGAGAAGAAGCCCGAAACGGGGAGTGCGATCTGATGGGTGAAACGGTGCGCATGCGAGCCGGCGAGGGGATGCCGGCCTACCGCACGGGCCTAGTGGCGGTCCTCGATGTCGGATCGACCAAGACGGTGTGTCTGATCGCACGCTGCGAGCCGGGGCAGATCAAGGTGGTGGGTACCGCTTTGCGCGAGACCCGCGGCCTTCGGGGCGGCACGGTGATGGAGATGACCGCGGTCGAGGAGTCGATCCGCGATTGCGTCGCCGCGGCGGAGAACATTGCCGATGCGCGTATCCAGAATGTGCTGCTCTCGGTCAATTGCGGCAGTCCGGCCTCGATCACCGCGCGGGCGGTGATGGCGCTCGATGGCGCCGAAGTCACCGACGATATCCTGCGCCAGCTTCTGGCCGAGGGCCGTGCCCGCTGCCAGCTCGATGGCCATGTCGTGATCCAGTCGATGCCGACCTCCTACGTAGTCGACGAGTCGCTGGGCGTGCGCGATCCGTCCGGCATGGTCGGGCAGCGCATCGGCGTTTCGATGCATGCGGTGGCGGTGAAGCCGACTGCGCTCGCCAATCTCAGGCTGGCGGTCGAACGTTGTCACCTCAATGTCGCAGCTTCGCTGTTCGCCCCCTATGCGTCGGGCCTGTCGGTCCTCACCGACGACGAGAAACTGCTCGGCTGCACCATTCTCGACATGGGCGGCGGCTGCACCTCGATTGCCGTCTTCCTCGAAGGCCATCTCGTCCATGCCGACGTGGTGCCGATCGGCGGCCAGGCGGTGACCAACGATCTCGCCGTCATGCTGTCGTCGCCGGTGGCGGCGGCCGAACGGGCCAAGGTGCTCTACGGCGCGGCCCTGGGCGATCTCGAATCCGGCGCCGACGTCGTTTCGGTGCCGCAGATGGGCGAAGAGAACGAAGAGGGCGACTTGCGCGTTCCCCGTTCAATGCTGACGCGGATCATCCAGGCCCGTCTCGAAGAGACCTTCGGCGAGGTGCAGAAGCGTCTGCGTGACTCAGGCTACGATGTCGCTGCAGGGCGCCGGCTGGTCTTGACAGGCGGCGCGAGTCAGTTGGCGGGCGCGCGCGAACTCGCCGCCCGCGTCTTGAACAAGCAGGTCCGCGTCGGACGTCCGCGGCCGCAAAGCGGAATGCCCGCTTCTTCGGCAGGGCCTGACTACGCGACCGCCATCGGTTTGTTGATGGCGGGCGCAACGATGCCGCCGGAGGTGTTGAATCCGGAACTTGCACTGCAACGCGAAGAAAATGGAACGAAAGGATGGCTCTCACGGTTGACCGGAGGGCTCATCGGATGATTCAACGATAAGAATGTGATTCGCTTTGGGCTAATGGCGGCGACAAGCGCGACCAGCCAAGGAGAGTAAAGATGTCGATCAGTTTCAAAGCGCCAGAACCGCAGGAACTTCGCCCCCGCATCACCGTCCTTGGCGTCGGTGGCGCCGGCGGCAATGCGGTCAACAACATGATTGCCTCCAAGCTGGAAGGCGTGGAGTTCGTGGTCGCCAACACCGACTCCCAGGCACTGGCCGGATCGAAGGCCGAGCGCCGGGTCCAGCTCGGGGCCCACGTGACGGAAGGCCAGGGCGCCGGCGCCCAGCCCGATATCGGTCGCGCCGCCGCCGAAGAGACGCTCGATGAGATCATGGAGCACCTGCGCGAATCCCACATGGTGTTCATCACCGCCGGCATGGGCGGCGGCACCGGCACCGGTGCGGCTCCGGTCATCGCCCGCGCGGTGCGCGAGGCGGGTATCCTCACTGTCGGCGTGGTCACCAAGCCGTTCGCCTTCGAAGGCGAGCGCCGCATGCGGATCGCCGAAAAGGGGATCGCCGAACTGCAGCAGTTCGTGCACACCCTGATCGTCATCCCCAACCAGAACCTGTTCCGCGTCGCCAACGACCGCACCACCTTCGCCCAGGCCTTCGCCATGGCCGACGACGTGCTGCATGCCGGCGTGCGCGGCGTCACCGACCTGATCGTCTGCCCCGGCCTGATCAACCTCGACTTTGCCGACATCAAGTCGGTGATCACCGAGATGGGCAAGGCGATGATGGGCACCGGCGAGGCCGAGGGCGAAGATCGCGCCCAGAAGGCCGCCGACATGGCCATCTCCAACCCGCTGCTCGACGACGTGTCGATGAAGGGCGCCCGCGGCGTGCTGATCAACATCACCGGCGGTCCCGACCTCGGCCTGTTCGAAGTCGAAGCGGCGGCCAATCGCATCCGCGCCGAAGTCGATTCCGACGCCAACATCATCTTCGGCAATACCATCCTCGACGACATGGAAGGCCGCATCCGCGTCAGCGTGGTCGCGACCGGCATCGAGGCGGCCGAAATGCGGGTGGGCAAGAACATCGAGCAATTCCCGGCCCGCGCCAAGCCGCGTCCGGTCGACATGCTGAAGGCCGCGGCCGCCAGCGTGCAGAAGCCGGTCGCGCCTCCGCCGCCACCTCCGCCGCCGGCCCCGGCGATGTCGGCCAATCAGGTACATCGCCGCATCGAGGACCTCGAAGCCGGCCTTACGCCGACGCCGCATAGCACGGCCGAAGCCATGATCCTCGGCAACAACGATCTGCCGCCGGCCGATTTGCCGCCACCGGCGCCCGAGCCGCTGCCGCAGGCGCGTCCGATGGCCGAAGAGGTCATCCCGGTCCGTCACGAACCCGAACGCAAGCGCCGTGGCATCTTCGGCTGGGGCCGCAAGGAAGAACGGCACGTCGAACCGGCGCCGCACGTCCAGCAGCCGGTTCAGCACCGTCAGCCGGCGCCGCAGCAGCCGCGCGCACTGGCCCAGGCCGAACCGATCCGCCCGGCGCCGCAGCAGCCGGTCGTGCCGCAAGGCTCCGACCTGTTCGGCGATCAAAAGAGCGGCGACCAGTTCGAAATCCCGGCCTTCCTGCGCCGCCAGACGAACTGATCGGTCTCGAATACGCTACAAACAAGGGCGCGTTCTTCGGAGCGCGCCCTTTTTCGTAGGAGATCGCCGATGACCGCCTGCCTGACACCCGGACCAATGCCGCGACCGGTCGTGCTGGAAGGACGAAGTGTCCGCGTCCGGCCCTTGGTGGTCGCCAGCGATGCCGGCCCATTGTTTGACGCCCTCAGCCCCGACCTCGAGCGTACTTATCAGTTCCTGCAGGCCTCGGCGCCATCCGGTTCCGGCGTGTTCGCCAGTCTGCTCGCCGACTGGCAGGCCAACCCCGCCACGCTGCAATTCCTGTTCGAGGACAAAGCCAGCGGCCGCCCGGCCGGGACCGCCAGCTTCATGCGCATCGCGCCCGAGCACCGGGTGCTCGAAGTCGGGTTCGTGGTGATGGCGCCCTGGGCGCAACGCTCGATGCTCGCCACCGAAGCGCATTACCTCCTGGCGCGGCATGTGTTCGAGGATCTCGGCTACCGCCGCTACGAATGGAAATGCGACGACCGCAATCTGCGCTCGAGGAAAGCGGCCGAACGGCTCGGCTTTGTCTATGAGGGCGTGTTCCGCGCCCATATGATCGTCAAAGGCCACAACCGCGACACCGCCTGGTTCGCGATCGTCGATGCCGATTGGCCGGGCGTGAAAGCGGGCTTCGAGCGCTGGCTCGCCCCCAACAACTTCGATGCCGACGGCCGCCAACGCCAAAGCCTCGCCGCCTTGCGCTAAAAAAATGGCCTCCGAAGGAGGCCTTGAAAAGAAGAGACTCTGGAAGCTGGGGCGCCAGCGAGCGCCGCACTCAAGCGGCGAATGACTGGTCACAGTCCGCTTTCTCAACAGACCGCGCAGACAAGCCATCAGCAAGCGCAAGAAGCCGGAAATTTCGCCATTTCCGATTGCGCTCCGGTGCCGCCGCCGTACGCCACTGCCCGCAGGTCTCACGTGGTTATGCACGGACTTACGCCGGTCCTTCGCCAGGCTTGCCCGCAACGCGCACGAGCGCGCATGCAGGTCCTATTATGTCTCGTGAGTGCGAGGCAGGGCTCAGCTACGGCCCGTTCCCGCGTGCTTTGTCGGCGATCCTCTTTTTAAAAACAGCACGCGGAGTGTATAGAACAAAAAGGGAACATGCAAGAGGTTTGTGAGACCCGCAACGTTCTTCAGGGCGCGACGCATTCGTAAATCAATGCCGAATTCCCCAGGTGCCCTAAGCCCGCTTTGCGCCAGAACACGACATTGCACCTTAACTGCGTGCCTAATTTGGCTGCCGCGCCCAACGGATTACTCGCTCCAGGAAGATCACAATCGCGAGGATCAGCAAAGGCAGAACAATCCCAGCGATAAAGATCAGCGTGAGATTTCCGGCTAATTCCGAACCAAGATCACTGTGAGGACCGGCCGCGCAAAACGTCGCCAGACCGGCATATGGATCGCAGTTTGAGAGCAACTTGAAACACAGGAACGCGAGCCAGGTCAGACTAGCCGCCGACCACAGCCACAGAAGTGTCCTTCGTGTCATCACAGATCGATCCCCTGTCGGGTGGTGTCGCGCAACAGTCCAAGTCTATTCCGATCTGAGCCTCACCGGAACGACCGTTCGTGGCGCGTTTCCGCCGTCGCCACGACGTCTGGAAACAGTCCAACTTCGGACCTAGGCCAACCGGCGATTTGGCGCCAATTCCGGTCATCCATTTCGCAGCGCACGGGGTGTAAAGTGGACTGATGAAAAGGACGCACATATTCAGGTTTGGCTTTGCTGTCGTGCTGACATTGTGCACGTTGGCCGCCGCGCGAGCGCAGACCTGGGACAACATAAACGGCACGCCCCCGCCATCATCTGTAGAGAACTGGACCAGAGTGTCAGTCCTTGGCAAAAGGACTATCCTCTACATGATTTTATGGATTTCGCCGCAAAAGTTTGAACGGCAACCATTTGAATGGCACTTGGCGCTGCAAACAGATGAATATCGGCGCGTCCAATCGTTACGCGGCAGTTTTCCTTGCTTAGATCGTGATGCAGCGGCCTCGGAGCTTCACCCGCTGCAAATTTCAGAATTTACGGCGGGAAAAGGTCAGACTGATTGCATATTGAGCAATAAAATCAGTTGCGCATACCTGATTAGGCTGGCTGGGCTTCCGGGCATACGCGGAATAGCAAAAAAGGAAGAACTGGTTCACGACCTCGCCGACGAGATTGGGTGTTCCTAAAGCGCGGGAAGCAGCTTCAACGACTCGCAGGGCAATGTCCGGAGTTGGCCGCGCTTATGCGACCTTGTCGCAAAGTCCCATTCCGGCCCCAAACTCGCCCTTCGAGCTACTTCCGGGTTGCGCCACATCCGGTCATTCGCGTCGATCCATCATCTGACGTAATCTGCGCCTTTCCGCCCACCGCGGCGGGAGGCTTTGATGTTGCCTCGGGGGGAAGCCGATGATCGTGCGATTGTTTCTGTCCGCTGCGTGCGTGATGATGGCATCAGCAAACGCCGAGCAGGTCCATTTCTCGGGCCATACGCGAGCGAATGAGACCTTGCTCCATGACGTTATGCAAAACGTGACGTTGATCAGCAAGGCACGCTTCAAGTGCGAAAGCCCCGATGCCGTCGAAAGCGAGACACTGTCGGACGATTTTGTCATGCCTGAAGTGCAACAGGCCGCGGGTGGCGCAAAGGTCCAATACGAGCGTTGGAAGGTCTCCTTGTGCGGGCATGTCGAGCCATTCGTCGTCGGTTACAGGTCCTCCCCGAATGGCAGAACGATGTTCCTTGTCTCGCAAGGCGATTCGAAAGAGAAACCAAGCGCGCTTCTTGTAATCGAAGACCCCGAAATCCACCGCAACCGGATAGCCGCCGAAAATGGCGATCCGAATGCCCAGTTCGCATTGGGCCTTGCTTACCAGCAAGGAAGCAGCGTTCCAGTCGATTATGCTCAGGCGGCTGATTGGTACGCAAAAGCAGCGGCAGCCGGACATGTCGCCGCCGAAGGCAGACTAGGCGAGTTGTACGAACGCGGGGCCGGTGTGGAAAAGAACCTTGCGAAGGCTGTCGCGTTATTTCGCAAAGCCGCCGAGGGCGGTGATCCGGTTGGACAACTCGATTTGGGTACTGCCTATGTAAACGGCAGCGGCGTGCCTCAAGATTACAACCAAGCACTCGCGTGGTATCAAAAATCGGCGGCACAAAGTAATCCAAAAGCACAGTACGACATCGGCGCGATGTACATGAAGGGCGTCGGCGTCGCAAAGGATTATGCGGTTGCGCTGCAATGGTTTCGAAAGTCTGCGGCTGCGGGCGAGGCGCGAGGGCAGTTCGCGTTGGGCTACATGTACCAGATGGGTTGGGGTGTCGAGCAGGATTATGCTGAGGCAAGGGCGTGGTACGAAAAAGCAGCCGCACAGGGCGATGACATCGCAATCCAGTATCTGGCGCGTTTGAAAGCCTCAGGACATTGACATGGGCCACTGGTGTGGCCCTCAAACAGCTTGGTTTTTACGTCCAGAGTTGGCGCAAGGTCGCCGTCCCGCCAAAGTCTGGAATCGGTGCAACTTCGGACCTAGGCTGGTCGTCCGGCTTGCGCCAGGAACGGCCATTCTAGCGCGACCCCAAAGAGTATAGTTCTGTGGTAACGGCGGGGGATGGCAATGGGACGTAAAGCTCGACACCTACTCATTTGGGCATTGCTAGTGTCGCTGGCCGGATGTGGCTTCTATAACGATGAGGCCCTAACCGCGAAATACAAGCTCGTCGCCGTAGACGCTAGAGAGCAGATGGCGCTGTGTTGGGACGAAGGCGACGGCGTTAGCAGTTTTCTGGCCGGTCCTACGCTGTTTTCGGCGGGATACGACAGGAACTACGTGGTAGCCGCCATTCACCCCAAGGGCGAGAAGGCCGTTACCCAATACTTCTACATCGTTCGTAACCCTAAGTTCGAGGCACGACGTGGGCCAAGTAGCGACGATATTCATGGTCCTTTCAATGCGCAGGAATACTCAAAGGAATCTGCTCGTCTTCGGCTCCCACCGTTTACCCGAACCTTTGATGATCTGAAGTGATGGCAATGACCGTTGCTGGCGCGAGGCCGCCGTCCAGCCAATGTCCGGAAGCCATGGCGCATTCCTGCCGTTGCCGTTTGATAAGGAAACGCAACTTCCGTCCTGATCTCGGTGGAGATCGTGGCTTCCGGCTGACAGCAAATCGGGCGGCCGATCTATCCGGCGCGCGCCGCTTCCGTCAGCGCGTCTTCCAGGGCTTTCACGGCGGCGCGGTTGCCATTCGCCTTTGCGGCGGCATTCCGGATGGTGTCGCGTTTTGCGCCTTCGTGCGCGAAGCGGATAGCGCGGTCCACGTATTCTTCCTGCGATGACGCGATCCCGTCCGTGATCCCGATTTGCCGCAGGAGGCCGGCCGCCAGGCGCTGCCGCAGGAAGGCGCCTTCCAGGGTGACGATCGGCAAACCGCGATGGACGGCCTGCCACGCGGTGGTGTAGCCGGAAAACGCCGGGCAATCCAAATACACGTCCATCGCGTCGAGGAAGCCGGCGAATTCGTCGGGCGCGAGCCACGGCATCACCCGCAAATGCGCGTCGGGATCGAGGCCTTCGGCGCGAAACGCTGCGGCGAGCCGGTCGCGCAATTTTGCCGTGGCCCAGTGGAGTTTCTTCCGCGGCGCCAAGAGCCAGAACTCGCTGGGACCGACAGCCTTGGCAATGCGGGCGATGAGGCCGTCGTCGGCGGGATCGAATTTGATCGGCTGGTGACACAAGGCAAAACGCACCGTGCCGCTTGCGGCAGATGGGGGAGCCCACGGTTTCGCCGATCCGGCGGGCGCCTCCATGCAGACTCCGGTGCCGGGCAGGCGCACGAGCCGTTCGCGATAGTGCCGCTCGGCGTCCGGCCCTTCGAGCAAATCGCCGGACAGAAACACATCGATGGTCGGCAGGCCGGTGGTGACCGGATGGCCCCAACCCGCCGCCTGCACCGGCGCCAGGCGAAGCGCGGCGAGCGTGCAAGCCGTGGGGTCCATGCCGACTTCGGGATAGAAGATCACGTCCGGGGTGTCGTGCTTGATGGCGTCGATCCAAACCCGAACGGATTTCGGCCCGGCAACGAAGCGGCTGACCTGGGCAGCAGCCCACGCGGCTTCGTCCCCTGTCGCGGCTTGCGTGTGATAAAAGAAAATCTCGAACCGCTGACGGTCAAGCTGCGCCACGATCCCGCGCAGGATGACTTCCCAAACGGGATGATGCCGCCGCACTTGTCCGCTGACGATGCCGAGGCGGATTTTATCGCGCCGCACGGCGCAAGGCATTTCCGGATGCCAGTACTCCGCCGCCGCCGCACTGGCGAGATCGCCATAGCGGGAAAGAAGCGCGCCGGTATCGCTCGGCCGGTAAGCCAGATAAAACGGCTGCATGGTTCCGATCGCCTTGCCCAGCTTGCCGGGATTGGCGCGGCTCCAGGTCTCCAACGCCGTGAGGGCCTCAGCGAAGTCTTCCGCCGCACCGGTGCTTTGGCGGACATCCTCGGCGAAGACCGGAATCGCCGCGATGGTCTCGCCGAGTTTCGCTTCGGCAAAATCGGGCTGGATCGCCAGAGCGCGGCGGAACGACTCGGCGGCTTCTTTGGCGTGGCCTTGTTCCATCAGGATCATGCCCAGCGTCTTGTGCGCTTCGGCGTAATCGGGCTTGGCGCGCAAAGCCTCGCGGCACGCCGCCGCCGCCTCGTCCAACTGTTCGGTCCCGATGAGGACGAGCGCGAGATTGCCGTGCGCTTCGGCGAAAGCCGGTTTGATTGCCAGCGCGCGGCGATACGAAGCCGCGGCCTCTTCGAGCTTGCCCTGCAGCCGGAACAGACTGCCGATGTTGTTGTGGACCTCGGCGAAGTTCGGGTTGGCGGCCAGAACCTGCCGGTACGCCGCCATGGCCTCGTCCGGCAATCCTTCCGCCATGAGAACGTTACCGAGACAGAAGAGGGCCTGATGATGGTTCGGCTTCAGTTTCAGGGCTTGCCGGAACGATGCCGCCGCTTCGTCGAGCGAGTTCGCGGCCTGAAGAACGAGGCCGAGATGATAATGCGCGTCGACATGATCCGGCTTGAGCGCCAGCGCCCGGCGATAGGACGCCGCTGCGGCATCCAGCTTGCCTTGCTCCTTCAGAGCGTTGCCGAGATTGTTGTGGAACGACGGAACCTTGTCGTTCTGGCCGATCGCTTTGCCGATCCAGTCGACGGCCGCATCGAACTGCCCGCGCTGAAGCGCAGCCACGCCCAGAAGATGCAAGGCATCGGCATGGCGCGGATCGAGCGCGAGGATGTTGCGGTAAAGCTGCTCCGCATCGTTCAGGCGGCCCGCTTGATGATGGCGCAGCGCCAGAGCGAACATGTCCTGCAGCCGCTTCGGCGGTTGTTCCATTGCGGTACCCTTTCCAAGGCGGGGCGCCCGATCCTAGACGGCCGCCGTCGCCCGCGGCAAGGCGGCGAGGTCCCCGTCGATTTTCTTCCCGAATACGTATTCAGGCGCTCGCGCCGAACCCGACAGCCGCGTAACAATCGGCTCCAAACCGGCACCGCCGAGGGCGGGCCCCTTTCGGGAGGATGGAATGAAGCACGCACTCTTCGCGCTGGCGTTGGCGTTTGCCCTGGTTCCGGCCAAGGCCGATCCGGTGGCGGAGATCGCCTCGCCCGGCAAAGTGCTGGCGGTTCAGATCCAGATCGACGGCGACGGGCGGCCGTCCTATTCGGTGACGCGGGGCGGTAAAGACGTGATCCAGCCGTCGCGGCTCGGCTTCCTTCTCACCGATCAGCCCAAGCTCGAACGCAATTTCAAGCTCGACGGCGTCGAAACCGCCGCCCACGACGACACCTGGGAGCAGCCTTGGGGCGAATGGCGCTTCATCCGCAATCACTACAACGAGCTGCGCGTCCATCTGAAAGAGAAGATCGCGCCGGCGCGCAAACTCGATATCGTGTTCCGCGTCTATGACGACGGTGTCGGCTTCCGCTACGAATTCCCCGAACAGCCGCAGCTCAAGACCGTGAACATCGGCGAGGAGCTGACCGAATTCGCCGTCGCCGATCCGGCCGAGGCGTGGTGGGAAGTCGGCGGCGAATGGAACCGCTACGAGCAGCTTTACCAGCACACCCGTCTCGATCAGGTGAGCCAAGCGCACACGCCGCTGACGATCAAGACCGACAAGGGCCTCTACATCGCGTTCCACGAAGCGGCGCTGGTCGATTATTCCGCGATGTGGCTGCGCCGCGTCGATGGTCAGCGGCTCAAGACGGTGCTGTCGCCGTCGGCGCAGCATGCCGCCAAGGTGCTGCGCACGGCGCCGTTCCCGTCGCCCTGGCGCACGATGATCATCGCCGATAGCGCGCCCGGTCTTTACATGTCGCATCTCGAACTGAACCTCAACGAGCCCGCCAAGGTCGATGTGGCGTGGTTCAAGCCCTACAAATACGCCGGCATCTGGTGGGGCATGCACCTCGGGCTCGAGACCTGGGGTTCGGGGCCGCATCACGGCGCCACCACCGAGAACACCAAGCGCATGATCGATTTCGCCGCCGCCAATGGCTTCAAGGAAGTGCTGGTGGAAGGCTGGAATTATTCGTGGGACGACGACTGGTTCGCCAACGGCCACGATCTTTCCTACACGCGCGCTTATCCCGATTTCGACATCAAGGCGCTGGCGGCCTATGCCAAGGCGAAGGGCGTCAAGATCATCGGCCATCACGAGACGTTCGGAAAGGTCGACAATTACGAAGCCCAGCTTCCCGCCGCGCTCGATCTGCTCGCCGGGCTCGGCTACGACTCGATCAAGACCGGCTATGTCGCCGATGCGGGCGGTCTGCGTGTCAAAGGCGCCGACGGCAAGACCTATTACGAATATCACGACAGCCAAGCCTCGGCGGTGCATCACTTGAAGGTGGTCACCGAAGCGGCCGGGCGCCATATCGGCGTCGTCGATCACGAGCCGATCAAGGACACCGGCCTGCGCCGCACCTATCCCAACTGGGTGTCGCGCGAAGGCGCCCGCGGCCAGGAATACAATGCCTGGGGCAATCCGCCCAATCCGCCGAACCATGAATCCTTGCTGGTCTTCACCCGCATGCTGGCCGGTCCGTTCGATTTCACGCCGGGCGTCTTGAGCCTTACCGGCCAGAAAGGCCAGAAGATCCGGAACACGGTCACGCACCAGCTCGCCGACTACATCGTGCTCTACAGCCCGGTGCAGATGGTCGCCGATTTGCCGGAGAACTATGCCAAGTATCCGGGGCCGTTCCAGTTCATCAAGGACGTGCCGACCGACTGGCAGGATACCCGCGTGCTCGCGGGCGAGCCGGGCCAATTCGCCGTGATCGCGCGCAAGGATCGCAATTCCGCCAACTGGTATCTCGGCGCCGTCGGCGACGACACCAAGCGCACGCTGACGGTGAAGCTCGATTTCCTCGACAACAAGCATCGCTGGGTCGCCGAGACCTATCTCGACGCCAAGGATGCCGATTGGGACACCAACCCGCACGCCATCGATATTGGAAAGCGCGCGGTGAAGCCGGGCGAGACGCTGACGCTGAATCTCGCCCGCGGCGGCGGCGCCGCGATCCGCTTTGTGGCGAAGTGAGCACACCTGTCATCCCCGGCTGAGCAAGCGTCAGCGCAGCGAAGGGAAGGGGACCCAGGTGTTGAAGCGAGCTGTACGCTGACGATGTGATGCAGTTTTGCTCGGGTGTCGGCGCCATTCCGTTATCGGCACCTGGGTCCCCTTCCCCTGCGCCGCTACGCGGCTTCGGCCGGGGATGACAGAATTTTGGAGAGGGAACATGTCCAACCGCGCACTTCTTCTTGCCACCGCTCTCGCCTTTTCTCTCGCGCCGTTCGCCTCCGCCGATGTCGTCCATCCCGGCTGGGCCAGGAACGCGACCATTTATGAAGTGAATGTGCGCCAGTATTCGCCCGACAGCGCGCTTTCGGCGGTGACCAAGGATCTGCCGCGGCTGAAGACCATGGGCATCGACATCGTCTGGCTGATGCCGATCCATCCCATCGGCAAGGAGCACAGGAAAGGCCCGCTCGGCAGCTACTATTCGGTCGCCGACTACAAGGCGGTCAATCCCGAGTTCGGCACCATGGACGATCTCAAGACGCTGGTCGCGCGCGCCCACGGCCTCGGCATGAAGGTCATCCTCGATTGGGTGCCCAATCACACCGCCTGGGACAATCCCTGGGTCAAAGACCATCCCGAGTGGTACCTGAAGGACGAGACCGGCAAGATCGGGCCGGTGACGTTCGGCTCCGGCGCCGACAAGCAGGTGTGGGAAGACGTCGTCGGCCTCGATTACAAAGTGCCGGCGTTGCGCGCGGCGATGATCGACGCCATGGCGTTCTGGATCAAAACCGCCGACGTCGACGGCTTCCGTGAGGACGTCGCCACCAACGTGCCGGTCGATTTCTGGAACGAAGCGCGGCGCGAGTTGGACAAGATCAAGCCGGTGTTCATGCTGGCCGAGTCCGACAAGCCGGAGCTGCAGCAAGACGCCTTCGATATGACTTATGGCTGGGATTTCTACCATGTCCTGGTCAAATCGGCGAAAACCGGCGATGCCGACGTCTTGCGCGATTTCTTCGCTCATCCGCCCAAGACCTATCCGGCGGGCTCGTATCGGATGGAGTTCACCTCCGATCATGACGAGAATTCCTGGGCCGGGTCCGATACCGAGCTCTACGGCAAGGCGTTCAAGCCGTATGCGGTGATCGCCGCCACCGTGCCCGGCATGCCACTGGTTTATTCGGGGCAGGAGTCCGGCCTCGACAAGCGGCTCAAATTCTTCGAGAAGGACCCGATCGCCTGGAAGAACTATCCGCTGGCGGATTTTTATCGCGGCCTGCTGACGCTCAAGCACGACACGCCGGCGCTCTGGAACGACAACGCCGCGATGGACGTGCTCGATCCGCACAATGCGCACGTCTTCGCCTTCCGGCGCGCGAAGGACGGTCACAGCGTGACGGTGACGGTGAATCTTTCGGACAAGGTGCAGGTGGTGAAAGGCGCGGGTCTGAAACCCGGTGCGCTCAAGCCGTATGCCTGGACGATCTCTCTAAAAGAGGCGTCTACCCGAAAATCAGCGCGCTGAGGATCAGGCCCATCACGGCGATGGTGGCGACCGACAGGAGCGGGCGGGCATGGTCGACGGACCAGGACACCGCGGCGCCGCGGCGGCCGTTGCGTTCCTCGAGCTCCATCGCCAGCCAGTCTTCGGTCTCGGCGGCGGTGCAAACGATACTGGTCGCGTGTTCCTGGGACATGCTGGCCTCCACAGCGCCAGAGTGACCGCGGGGTCGTTAGCGTAGGGTTAGCATTGCCGGGGAAATTGTGCGCGTTCCGGCATTTGCCGCCGACCGTTGCCGGAAAGCCGCGCCGCCGGCGCGAACCGACGCGCGGTTCGCTCTAGCCTTGTCCGGCCTCGGGGTTGCGGGACCACAGCCGCTGGGTCACCGCTTCGCGCTCTTTCGCCAGCGTTTTGATGGCCGCCGCATGCGACTTGAAGCGGGCGGCATCGCGGGTGCCGTAGAACGCCATGTCGAAGCCATGGGCGTACCAGCCGGACTTGGCGGCGGCCAGATCGTCGAGCATGCGGGTGTACTCGGCGATCAGGTCGGCATCGATCTGGCGCAAGCGGGCACTGTCGGCTTCGGCGCTGTCGGCGAGCGCAGCAACAGCCGCTTGTCTCGCCGCCGAGGTCGTGTGCAGCGCGGCGAGTGCGGTCCGGAACTTGGCCGCGGCGGCGGTATCGCGGTCGCGGCAGGACTGCTCGACGGCTTGCGTCTGTTTCAGCTTTTCGCGGGCGCGCTCGAGCCCCTTTTGCGATCCGAGACTGACGGGGCGCATGAATTTCGGAAAGCCGACCTGATCCAGTTCGGCCTGACAGGCGTTGGCGTTCATAATCACCTGGGCGGCGTAGTCGTTCTCCAGCATCCGCGGCGATTGCCAGCGCGTATCGTCGACCCAATCGAAACCGGCTTTGCGCGCGAGCTGCGGACCGAAATTGACCAGGATCACCGCCAGCAGCAGGACCGGCAGGAGATTGAAGCCTTGCCACACACGGCTGTTGCGCTGGAGCGCCGCGCAAACGCCATAGGTCAAACCCCATACGATGAAGCAAATCGCGATTTCGGCGCCCCAGAGATACATCTGCGGCGCCCGCCCGGCGGGGCCAACGGCACGGCCAAGATCTTCAAGTTCGAGACGATAAAACCATGTGCCGTAAACCGTCGCGGCGACGACGATCGCCATGACGATGACGGAAAGCCATTTATTGCGGTGTTCTTCCACGGCACATCCCCCCGACCGTTTGGAAATCCATTAATGGCAGGAATAGCCGTACTGGCAAGCGGCGGCGTTACGGTAACATCCTGGTATCATCCGTGATGTGACGGCGTCTTTGACGCTTGTATGATCCGGCTTCCGCCACGAGAATGCTCCGCCATGAGCTTCAGACACACGATTGCCAAGGAAGTCGCCTGCGAGGGCATCGCCCTGCACGCCGGCACTCAGGTCCGCATGATCCTGGCTCCCGCCGCGGCGGGATCCGGCGTGGTGTTCCGGCGGATGGATTTGGGCGGTCTCGAGGTTCCGGCCCGCTATGATTGCGTCACCGAAACGACCCTCGGCACCACACTCGAAAGCGGGCGGGCGTCGGTCGCGGTCGTCGAGCACCTGATGGCGGCGGTAGCCGGCGCCGGGATCGACGATCTGGTGGTCGAGGTCGACGGCCCCGAGCCGCCGGTGCTGGATGGCGACGCCCTGTCGTTCCTCGATCTGCTCGACGCCGCCGGGGTGCGGGAGCTCGAGACACCCCGCCAGGCGGTGAAGGTCCTGCGCCGCGTGGAAGTGACGCACAAGGAGGCGCACTGCGCCCTGGTCCCGGCGCCGACCCTGCAATTCACCTTCGAGATCGCGTTCGCCTCGGCGGCGATCGGCCGGCAGCATTTCGCGTTCGAGTGGTCGCCTGCGGCATTCCGGCACGAGATCGCTCCGGCCCGCACTTTCGGCGACATCGCCCAGCTCGAGGCCCTCAAGAAGATGGACCGCGGTCATGGCGCCTCGCTGCACAACACCCTGGCGATCGACGGCGACAAGGTTTTGAACGCCGATATCATGCGTTTTCCGGACGAGTTCGTGCGCCACAAGCTCCTGGACGCCGTGGGCGATCTCAGTCTGGCCGGGGCGCCGCTGATCGCCCGCTTCGAAGGCGTCAAGTCCGGCCACGCGCTCAATAACGCGTTGCTCCGGGCGCTTTATTCCGACCCCGCCAATTACCGGATCGTTCCCGCGTAGTTTGGGATCGCCGCGCTCGCGGATGGAAATCCAGAGGCCCTTTTCCGGCAGGCGCTTCAAATTACGGCGCTGTAACCCCGGCCCCATGCTAACCGGTTAATACAAAGGCGGTTTTGCCCTCTGGACCTTGCGTCGTTCCGGATGCGATAAGGCGTCCCGCATGCCCGTTTCTGGGCGCCTGAACTGGAACGCTTGTCCATGCAGCTTCTGTCGCGCGGTTTGGCCGCTGTGCTCGTCATCGGCGTCGGCATGTCCCTGTCGGGCTGCGCCTGGATCGATCGTCAGACCGGCAAGGAAGAGCAGCGCGACGCCGACTATCAGGAACGGCCGATCGAGCAGATCTACGCCGATGCCTGGAAGAAGCTGCGCAACAACGACTGGGCCGATGCCGCCAAGCAGTTCGCCGAAGTCGAGCGTCAGCATCCCTATTCGGTGTGGGCGCGCCGCGCCTCGCTGATGAGCGCCTACTGCTACTATCAGGCCAACAAATACACCGACGCGGTGTCCGCCGCCGACAACTACATCTCGCTGCATCCCGGTTCGAAGGAAGTGGCGTATGCCTTCTACCTGAAGGCGGTGTCGCTCTATGAGCAGATCGTCGACGTCGAGCGCGACCAGACCAACACCGAACAGGCGCTCGTTGCCCTGCAGGACGTGGTGCAGCGTTTCCCCGATACCGAATACGCCCGCGACGCCACCCTGAAGATCGACCTGACGCTGGATCACCTTGCCGGCAAGCAGATGGAAGTCGGCCGCTATTATCTTCATCGCGGCGACTACATCGGCGCCATCAACCGCTTCCGCGTCGTGGTCGAACAGTATCAGCGCACCACCCAGATCGCCGAAGCCCTGGAGCGGCTGACCGAGGCCTATTACGCCCTCGGCCTCACCCGCGAAGCCCAGACCGCCGCCGCCATCCTCGGCCACAACTATCCCGGCAGCCCCTGGTACGAGGACGCCTACAACCTGCTTCAGAAAAAGCATCTGAAGCCGGAAGAGGACAAGGGCTCGTGGATTTCGCGGGCGTTCAACCACATTCTGTAAAAAGCGACGGATTTCCTGCCTCCTCCGCGGAGGAGGAAAGAACGCTTGATCCTTCCCTTCTTCTGGTCACTATTCGTTCCGAAAGATTCTGGGTGAACGCGCGATGCTCGCTGCCCTTAGCGTGCGCGACATTGTCCTCATCGAAGCGGCGCGGCTGGAGTTCGCGGCCGGCCTTAACGTGCTGACCGGCGAGACCGGCGCCGGCAAATCGATCCTGCTCGATGCGCTGGGACTGGCGGCCGGCGGGCGCGGCGGCGGCCGGGCGAGCGTGCGTCCCGGCAGCAGCCAGGGCTCGGCCACGGCCCTGTTCGAGCCGCCCAAGAAGCACCCTTCGCGCGGGCTGCTGGCCGACCAATCCATTCCCTGCGACGGCGAGATCGTGTTGCGCCGGACGCTGTCGGCCGACGGGCGCACCCGCGCCTACGTCAACGACGAACCGGTGGGCGTGACCTTCCTCAAGGACCTCGGCGCCGCCCTGCTCGAAGTGCATGGCCAGTCCGACGATCGCGGCCTGTTCGACAATGCCACCCATCGGGCGCTGCTCGACGCTTTCGGCGGCCACGAGGCGCTGGCCGAAGAAGTGGCGAGCCTGTTCGCCGCTTACGACACCGCCCGCATCGCGGCGGACGATCTGAAGCGTGCCCAGGCGGCCGCGGCGGCCGATGCCGATTACATCCGCCAAGCGGTGGAGGAACTTTCCGCGCTCGATCCCGAACCGGGCGAAGAGGAAACCCTCGCCTCCGAACGAGCGCTGTTGATGAACGCCGCCCGCATTGCCGAGGATATTTCCGCCGCGTCCGATCTTCTTTCCGGCGAGCGCGGTGCGGAGAGTGCGCTGGCCGGCGCCTTGAAGCGGCTGAGCCGCATGAGCGAGGAAGCGCGCCAAGCCGCCTCCGCCGCCGAGACGGTGCTGGAGCAGGCGTTTGCGCTGGCCGAAGAAGGCCGCCGCGAACTCGACGCCCTGCTGTCGCGGCTCGAAGTCGATGCCGGCGCGCTGGAGAAAAAGGAAGAGCGGCTGTTCGCGCTGCGCGCCGCGGCGCGCAAATACTCGGTCAAGCCGGATGGCCTGCCGGTGGTGCTGGCGGATTTCCGTGACAAGCTCGATGCGCTCGATCTTTCCGGCGGCAAGCTGAAAGAGGCCGAAGCCGCCGCGCTGCATGCCCGCGCCCAGTTCATGGCCAGCGCGATGCGTCTTTCGGATGCGCGGCATGCCGCGGCGAGGGATCTCGAAAAGGCGGTGGAAAGCGAATTGAAGCCGCTGAAACTCGGCCATGCCCGGTTCCGCGTCGCCTTCGTCGAATGCGATCCCACCGCGCAAGGCTTGGAGCGGGTGGCGTTCGAAGTGGCGACCGTCGAAGGCGCGCCGTTCGGACCGCTGACCAAGATCGCGTCGGGCGGCGAACTGGCGCGCTTTTCGCTCGCCATCAAGGTGGCGCTGGCCGAAGCGGCGCCGCCGGCCGCGCTGGTGTTCGACGAAGTCGATCGCGGTGTCGGCGGTGCGGTCGCCGATGCGGTGGGATTGCGATTGCAGAAGCTGTCGCAGACGACGCAAGTGCTGCTCGTCACCCACAGTCCGCAAGTCGCCGCCCGCGCCGAACGTCATTTCCGCATCAGCCGCAAGGGTTCCAAGACCACCATCGAACAGCTCGACGGCGAGGAACGGCTTGAAGAAGTCGCGCGCATGTTGTCCGGTGCCGAGGTGACGGCCGAAGCGCGCGCCGCCGCCAAACGTTTGATCGCCGAAGCGGCGCCGAAGAAACCGCGGAAAAGCCGGGTATGACGAAGAAGAAAGACACTGCACCGGCCCGCGATCTGTTCGCCGCGGCCACGACCACGGCCGCCGTCGACAAATTGACGGAAAAGGAAGCCGCCGCCGAACTCGAACGGCTGGCGGGCGAAATTGCCGAGCACGACCGGCGCTATCACGGCGAAGACGCGCCGACGATTTCCGATGCCGAATATGATGCCTTGCGTTTGCGCAACGCCGCCATCGAGGCGCGCTTTCCCAAGCTGATCCGTCCCGACAGCCCCAGCCATCGCGTCGGCGCCAAGGCGAGCGAGAAGTTCGCCAAAGTCGTGCATGCCAAGCCGATGCTGTCGCTCGACAACGCGTTTGCCGACGACGACGTCACCGATTTCGTCGCCCGCATCCGCCGCTTTCTCGGGCTTTCCGACGACGTGCCGCTGACCTTCACCTGCGAGCCCAAGATCGACGGGTTGTCCGCGTCGCTGCGCTACGAGAACGGCGTCTTCGTGCAAGGCGCGACCCGCGGCGACGGCAGCGAAGGCGAAGACATCACCGCCAATCTTCGCACCATCAAGGACATCCCGCTGCGCCTCAAAGGCAAAGCGCCGGCGGTGCTGGAAGTGCGCGGCGAGGTCTATATGACCCATAAGGAATTCGCCGCGCTCAATGCGCGCCAGGAAAAAGACGGCAAACCGCTGTATGCCAATCCGCGCAACTCGGCGGCGGGTTCGGTGCGCCAGCTCGATCCCGCGATCACCGCGGCGCGGGCGCTGAACTTTTTCGCTTATGCCTGGGGCGAGGCATCGGAGATGCCGGCCGATACGCAATCGGGCATGCTGGCGGCGTTCAAGAAATTCGGCTTCGTGGTCAATCCGCTGATCCGCCAGGCTTCGACCGTGGAGGAGATTCTCGCGTTCTATCGCGAAATCGGCGAGAAGCGTGCCGGCCTCAGCTACGATATCGACGGCGTCGTCTACAAGATCGACAGCCTCGAACTGCAGCAGCGTCTTGGCTTCGTGTCGCGTAGCCCGCGCTGGGCCATTGCCCACAAATTCCCCGCCGAGCAGGCCGAAACGATAGTCGAGGATATCGACATCCAGGTCGGGCGCACCGGTAAGCTGACGCCGGTGGCGAAGCTGAAGCCGGTCACGGTCGGCGGCGTGGTGGTGTCGAACGCGACGCTGCACAATCAGGACTACATCGCCAAGCTCGATGTGCGGATCGGCGACACCGTCGTGATCCAGCGCGCCGGCGACGTCATTCCGCAAGTCGTGCGTGTGATCGAGGACAGGCGGCCCAAGACGTCGAAGCCGTACAAGTTCCCCGAGAAGTGCCCGGTGTGCGGCAGCCATGCCGTGCGCGAGGTGGACGAGAAGACCGGCAAGGAAGACGTCGACCGCCGCTGCACCGGCGGCCTCATCTGTCCGGCCCAGGCGGTGGAACGTTTGCGCCATTTCGTCAGCCGCGATTGTTTCGATATCGAAGGCATGGGCGAAAAGGCGACCCAGTCCTTTTTCGAAGACGGCCTCATCAAAGAACCGGCCGATATCTTCCATCTCGCCAAGAAACACGCCGAGGCGCTGCTCGAACGCGAAGGCTGGGGCGAACAAAGCGTCAAGAAACTGTTCGACGCCATCGAAGCGCGGCGCCAGATTCCGCTCGACCGCTTCGTCAACGCGCTCGGCATCCGCCATGTCGGCGAGACCACGGCAAAACTTTTGGCGCGCCATTTCCATACGCTGGAAGCGTTGCGCACTGCGATGGCGGGCGAGAATGCGGTCGCCGAACTCACCCAGATCGAAGGCATCGGCGAAACCGTCGCCGAGGCGATCAAGGACTTCTTCGACGAACCGCATAACATCAAGGCGCTCGATCGCTTGGCGAAGGAAGTGACGCCGCTGGAAGTCGCCGCGCCCGCGGCGTCCGGTTCACCGGTCGCAGGCAAGACGGTGGTGTTCACCGGCAGTCTCGAAAAGATGACCCGTCACGAAGCCAAGGCGCGGGCCGAAGCGCTCGGCGCCAAGGTCGCCAGTTCGGTGTCGAAGAAAACCGACATCGTCATCGCCGGCCCCGGCGCCGGCTCCAAGCTCGCCGAGGCGCAGAAACACGGCGTCGAAGTGCTCGACGAAGACGCCTGGCTGAGGCTGATCGGCGGATGAGCATCATCGCCATCGATTTCGAAACCGCCAACGAGCAGCGCGCCTCGGCCTGCTCGGTGGGGCTCGCCTGGATCGACGGCGGCGCGGTGACCCGCGTCGAGGAGCGCTTGATCCGCCCGCGCGAGATGCGGTTTTCCGGCTTCAATATCGGCATTCACGGCATTCATCCCGAAGACGTCGAGGATGCGCCCGAGTTTCCCGAAGTGATGGAGGAATTCGCCGCCGATTTCGCCGGCGCCGTCATGATCGCCCACAACGCCGCCTTCGATATGAGCGTGTGGCGCGCCTCGCTCGATCTTTACGGCACGACCTATCCGAGTTTCGATTATCTCTGCACCGTGAAGATGGCGCGCAAGGTCTGGCCCGATCTGTCGTCGCACAAGCTCAACGACCTCGGCCGGCATTTGTGCATCAGCTTCAACCACCACAACGCGGCCGAAGATGCGCGCGTTTGCGGCGAGGTGGCGCTGGCGGTTGCTGCCGATCTCGGCGCCTCCGGCATCGAAGCGGTTCCGGCCTTGATCGACATGATCCCCGGCAAAATCTACGCCGGCGGCTATCAGCCCTGTTCGTGCGGCGGCACGTCGTGGCGGCGGCGTCCTAGAGTGCGGTCAGAGCGGTAAACTGCGGCTCGCCCCAGTCGTAATCCGCTGACGCGCGCCGTCAGTTGCGGCCGTCGACGATCTGCTCAGCCTCGCGCAATGCTTGGCGATAGCCCTCGGATTCTTCTGTTGCCAGGAACGGGGCCGATGGCGGCTGATAGGAACCGTCCTTCACGTCCCAGCGCGTCACGGTACACAGGTCGCTGAAGAATTCGTGGCCGCCGGGGCAGGCGCCGACGCATTCGCGCGTTTTCACCGGGTGGCACGACAGGATCAGCACGATCCGGGGCGTTTGACCGGGAGCGGTGCGCCGCGATTGTTCGATGTCCATCGTCTTGTCGGCATCGATCGCGATCGGGCAATCGGGCGTGCCGGCACACTTGTCGTCGCGCCGCATCACCACAATGCCGGCCAGCGGCCGCGTGCCGATCTGCTCTTTCCCGCTTTGGAGGCGCTGCATTGTCGTGATGGTCGCTTGGTAGAGGTTCCGCATGCCTTTGGGGCCGTTATGGCCGGCGACGAGGTAATAGCCGCCGATCACGACGGCCAGCGGCAGGCCGAGGTTGACGATGCGGAACGTCATTCCGTGGCGCAGCGTGTTGTAGTCGATCCAGAACCCCTTCTGGCTGCCAGGGTCGTAATGCGCCGCGGCAAGCACGACGCGGAGAACGATTTTCAGAACCAGATACAGCGCGATCCACGCCAGCAGCGCGAACCCGAACAGCGTGTTTTCGGAATAGTATTCCATCGTGCCCCCCGGAACGTGGTGAAACCTACACCGTCCAGTTCACCGCGCTTTCGTCCATTTCGACCGGCACCACGTCGTGCTTTTCCAGCACCGGCATGAAAATTCCCGACAGCGTATTCGTCCACGCGGCGCCGCCGTAGAATTCGTTGGTCATTTTGGTGCGCGACGCCGCGTCGGGAAAGCCGCGCATCCAGAAGACTTTCTGTTCGTCTTCGGTCGAGGCCCATGGTCCGGCGCACTTGACGCCGATGCGCTTCAGTTCGGCGAAGGTCGGTCCCTTCAGCGCTTCGAGAATGGCGGCGCGGTGGCCGCGCTTGATGGTGTAGGTGCGCAGTTCGACGATCATGGGCTTCCCCTAGCTGAGCGCGACCGGAAAAGTGTGCAGCGGTTTTCCGATCAGTCGCGCGACAATTAAAGAAGTGCATTGGCGAGAATGGGCAGGCTGCGGTCCATGCGGTAATCGACCGAGGAATGATTGTCGGGAAATTCCTCGTAAATGTGCGGCACGCCGAGCGCATCGAGCCGCTTGTGCATCCGCCGGGCGCCGTAGACGAGATTGTACTGGTCCTCGTCGCCGCAATCGAGATAGAGCGCCTTCAAGCGCTTCAAGCCTTCGCCGTGGGTTTCGACCAGCGTCAGCGGATCCCATTTGACGAAATTGGCCCAGCGTTCGGGAATGATCTCGCAAGTGTCGATCGTCACCGGCAGGCGCACGCCCATGAAGGCATCCGGATCGGGATCGTAGGTGGCGCACATGGCGAGATCCATCAGCACATGCACGTCGCCGTCTTTCACTTTCACCGCGGTGGCGGCGAAAAAGGCTTCCAGCCATTTTTGGATGGAATTCTCGGTCTTGGCGATCGCCCGCAAAACCTTCGGCCAGTCGCTTGCGAACAGCAGTTCGAACGCCTTGTCGCCGGAATGATCGGCCGCCGCCGACCAGAAATCGGGATGCAGCAGCGCATGCACCATGGCGCCGTAGCCGCCCGAGCTTTTGCCGAAACAGCCGCGCCGCCCGGCACCGCCGCAGGAAAATTCGCGTTCGACCAGCGGCACCATTTCCGAGAGCAGGAAATCGTCCCAGCGGCCCAGCGCTGCGGAGTTGATATACTGATTGCCGCCGAGCTTGGTGTAGCAATCGGGCAGGGCGACCACCACCGGCGGCATGGCGCCGGTCGCGATCAGCCGGTCGAGCCGTTCCGGCAAATTCTCGCCGAAGTTTTTCCAGTTGGTGTGCGACGGCCCGCCGCCGGTGAAGCCGACGAGATCGACCAGGAGCGGCAAGCCGCGCCCGTCGTGATCCGCCGGCACATAAACATCGATGCGCCGCTCGGTCGGTTCGCCGATCAGATTGCCCTGCAGCACCGTGCTTTCGAGCCACAGCGCCGAGACGGTGCCGCGGGGAAACGCCTCGCGCCGCATCAGATCGCCCTCGTGGCGGCCGCCAGCCACGCCTTGGTGTCGTCATCGACGAGCGGCGACAGCACCTCGCGCACGCGCGCATGATAGGCGTTGAGCCAAGCCTTCTCCGCCTCGGTCATCAGCGCGGGTTCGATCAGGCGGGTGTCGATCGGGGCCAGCGTGATGGTTTCGAATTCCATCATCCTGCGATCGCCTGGGTTGGCGCAAAGCTGCACCACGACAAGGTTCTCGATGCGGATGCCGTATTCGCCCGCCTTGTAGTAGCCGGGCTCGTTGGAGATCACCATGCCGGGCTTCAAGGCCTGCGGGATCGGGCGCTTGGAAATGTTCTGCGGGCCTTCATGGACCGACAGATAGGCGCCGACGCCGTGGCCGGTGCCGTGATCGTAATCGAGCCCTGCGTCCCACAACGGCCGCCGCGCGAAGCTGTCGAGCTGCACCCCCGCCGTGCCTTCGGGGAACTTGGCGGTGGCGAGCGCGATATGGCCCTTCAAGACGCGGGTGAAGCGGTCCTTCATCTCCGCGCTCGGGGTGCCGACGATAATGGTGCGGGTGATGTCGGTGGTGCCGTCGGGATACTGGCCGCCGGAATCGATCAGATAGATCTCGTTCATCTTGATCGGCAGGTTCGACGACTGCGTCACATGATAGTGCGGGATCGCCGCGTGTTCCGATGCCGCCGAAATCGAATCGAACGACAGATCGGTGAGGTATTCCGACGTACTGCGGAACGCCTCCAACTGCTGCGCCGCCTTGATCTCGTCGAGTCCGCCTTTGGGCGCCTCGGCATCGAGCCAGCACAGGAACTTCGCCATGGCGATACCGTCGCGCAGGTGCGCCTTGCGCATGCCTTCGATCTCGACCGAGTTCTTGCACGCCTTGGCGAGCTGGCAGGGATCGGCCATCCGCTTGACGGTGGCGCCGGCTTTTTCGAGCCGCGCGAAGATCGCCGCCGCGGCGGTGTTGGGATCGGCCGCGACGGTTTTGCCTTTCAGGGTGTCGAGCACCGGCGCGAATTCCGCGGGCGTATGGCGGCGCACGCTGTTGCCGAGATGGGCGATCAGCTCCGGCGAAGTCTTCTTCTCGTCGATGAACCAGTCGGCGGTGCCGTCGCTGTGCAGGATCGCGAAGCTGAGCGCGAACGGGGTGTGCGGAACGTCGTCGCCGCGGATGTTGAACAGCCAGGCGATCGAATCCGGCATGGTCTGCACCAGCGCATCGGTGCCTTTGGCTTTGATCTCTTCGGCGATGCGGGTGCGCTTTTTCTCCGAGGTCTCGCCGGCCATGTTGAACGGCTGCACGATGGCCTTGGCGGTCGGCGGCTCGGGCTGATCGGCCCACACCGCATCGATCGGATTGGTGCTGCAGGCGACGAGGGTTGCCCCGGCTTTCTCGACGCTCGCGGTCAAGGACTCGATGGCGCTCGCGGTATGCAGCCAGGGATCGAAGCCGATCTTGGCGCTCTTGGGTGCGTTCTGCTCCAGCCACGCGCCGGGGCCTTCGGCGATCAGATCGTGCGGTTCGATCAAATCAAGATCGACCTGGCCCCGCACCATCAAGGTGTAGCGGCCGTCGACGAAGATCGCCGCCTTGTCCTTCAGCACCACCGCGATGCCGGCCGAGCCGGTGAAGGCGGTGAGCCATGCGAGGCGCTCGGCGTGCTTGGGCACGTATTCGCCTTGGTGCTCGTCGGAGCGCGGCACCAGAAAGCCGTCGAGCCCGCGGCGGGCGAGTTCCTCGCGCAGGAGTTTCAAATGCGGCGCACAGGTCGCCGGATCGGAGATTTCGTCGAACGACTGGAAGATCTTTTTCATGGCGCGGCAGGTTACGGCCAACGCCGGGCGGAATCCACCCTTACGCCCGTTCCAGCACCAGTGCGCTCCAGCTTCCGTCGCGACGGGTATCGACCAGCTTGAGGCCGTGCGGGCGGTAGTAGCTGAGCACCAGGATTTCCTGCCAATGCAGCAGGCCCGACAGCACCAGCGTGCCGCCCTTGGCAACGATATGGGAGATCGACGGCGCCAGCCGCGTCAACGGGCCGGCCAGGATGTTGGCGAGAATGAGATCGTAAGGCGCCAGGGTGCGCAGGATCGGATGCATCGGCCCATCGGCGACGACCGACTGGACCAGCGGCCCGACGCCGTTGGCGACCGCGTTCTCGCGCGTCACTTCGATGGCGATCGGATCGATGTCGGAGGCGGTGACGGGTTCGCGCCACAGCTTGGCGGCGCCGATGGCGAGCAGACCGGTGCCGCAGCCGATGTCGAGCACGTTGTCGTAGCGCCGCAGCTTGGCGAGCGCCGAGAGAACCGAAAGGCACAACGCGGTGGTTTCGTGATGGCCGGTGCCGAACGCCTGCCCGGCTTCGATCTTCATCGGAATGACGCCATGCGGCACCTTGCCGGCGTCGTGGGCACCATAGACGAAGAAGCGTCCGGCGCGTACCGGCGGCAGGCCTTCCTGGGAAAGCTTGATCCAATCGGCATCGGGCAGAAGCTGCACATGCACCGCCTTGCCGACGATGCGGCTGAGCAGATCGCCGTCCGGCATCACGTCGTACAGCGCCTCCACCATGCCGTTATCCTTGAACGGGTCCTCCTGGATCAGCACGGCCTGCGGGCTCGGCGGCGCGAGCTCCAACGCCGCCACGATATCGGGCGCATCGATCTTCTTGCAGGGAACGGAGGCTTTCCAGAGGGGGGGCTGCGTGTTCATGGGGCGCATTTACGCCAGCGCCGCCATTTCCTCAAGCTGTGGACTTGGCGCGCCAGAGAAGCCCGCCGAGGACGGCAGCAACGACGAACAGTGCGGGAACATCGCCCGCCAGATGGCCCATGTGGTTCATTCCGCCGGCGGTTCCGAAGGATTGCTGCGTCATGATGGCTCCATGGACGAGGCTCGAAACCGCGGTGAACCAGATCAGGCTTTGATGGGCGAGCGGATCGCGCGCGGCGCGAATGAGAAATACGCCGAGGGTGGCGTAGAGCCCGACGATCATCATGAAATAGTCGGACTCGTAGGGCGCGCCGTGGTGCCAGATCCAGCCCGACGGCCACACCAGCGCGATTGGATAAAAGAGAAGACAGACGACGCCGAAGACAACCAATGCAAGCCGGAGCAGGGACAAGGCGTTCATGACTGGACCCTTATCGATGTGGGTGGCGTGTTACGGAACCTTCTGCAACAGAGAGTCGTGCTGGCCGATGAGGGCCGGATCGCCGATCAGGGCGATGGGCGAAGCCGCCGCATCATAGCGCTGAGTGAAGACGAACGCATCCGCACCCGGCTCGCCGGCGATCACCAGAATGGCATCGAACGGCGTGCCTTCGACGGTGACAGTGCCGTCATACGTCAAGGCATAGGTCGACGTCGTATCGGACTCCCGGGCAAGAAACGCCGCGGCTTGTTCCACCACGTCGTCCTTCGCTGCGAACGCGCGGATATAACAATGCCCGCCGCTCTCGATCAGCACGAACGGCGCAAAATCCGCCGCCCCCTGCCGCGCCGCCAAACCTTGCTCCAGCGCGACCAGCGCGAGGTCGGAGACGGTTTCGGTGATGGTGATATCATCGGCTTCAGGCATCAAGGCTTCTATTTATGCTTTTCACCCAGCAGATAGCATGGATGGCTGGTTTGGGGATGCCTATTCTGGCGCCAATTTCTGGCAAATATATGCTTCGTGAAGCAGAGATAGTTGTCGCCTTTTCGGTGTGAGGCGTCCTTATCGATCTCCTGGTTGTAACTGTCACCTTCGATGTCTCTGAGGATCACGGGCTGCTGCAATACGGGCTTGAGCGATCCGACGCGGAGGTCGAAGACCGAGACCGTCGCAGCGTAGAACCCGCCGCCACCTTCGTTCGTGATCGTGGTCAGCAGGGGCCGTGTCGGATCATCGATCATCGCGAAACGCTGCACGGTTCCGTGATGGACCGTTTCAAACTGGTACGTTGCGGTGATCTTCCATCCGTTGCCGCCTGATGATAGGCGAAACAGGCGGGAGAGCGCGGTACACGAACCCGGCGGATTACCATCGGCAAACTCATACTGAATGAGCGCCAAAAAGTCCGCGCGCGTTCCTGGCCAAGGCAACACTTTAAGCCGAACCTCGCGTCGTGTTCTGACATGGCCGTCGTCACTCAGGAGGTCTGACGCTAGACACTTTTCCATGTCGTCGTTCGGTGCGCCGTCGACACGATAGACCGCAGAGTCCGCCAACGCGTCACGAAACTTGAATCTATCAATATTGCCGCTGCGATCGATGTGCTTGTTGGCTAGCAAGGAAATCGTGGTGTGCGGGAATATTGCGTGCAGCAACTCGACGTCGCTCGGCTTTGCCTGTGCAGAGGTCAGCTCCACCAGCCCAGCGAGTGTGCATGTCAATAAACGACAGGATCTCATCGGCCCCCCCGAAGTTTTGAAACGCTATCCCCTCGTCACGAACTGGTCGATCACCTTCTTCTCGCCGGCCTTGTCGAAATTCACCGTCAGCTTGTTGCCTTCGACGCCGGTGACGCGGCCGTAGCCGAATTTCTGGTGGAAGACGCGGTCGCCGCGCGCGTATTGCGAGGCGCTGGGATCGCTGGTCTGCACGCTCCAGGCTTGCGCTTCGATCAGCGGCGGGCGGGTGCGGCGGTAACCGGCATCCTTGTTGGCCTGGGCGCGCTTCCAGCCGGGGCTTTCATAAGTCGACGCGAAGCCGCTCATGTTATCGCGGAAGCCGGCGTTGCCGCCGTAGAAGCCTTCGTCGACCGTGGTCTCGACATGCTGTTCCGGCAGCTCGTTGATGAAGCGGCTGGGCAGCGCGCTTTGCCAGCTTCCGTGCACGCGCCGGTTGGCGGCGAAGAAAATCCGCGCCCGCTTCTTGGCGCGCGTCAGGCCGACATAGGCAAGGCGGCGTTCCTCTTCGAGACCGGCGAGGCCGTTCTCATCCATGGTGCGCTGGCTCGGGAACAAGCCTTCTTCCCAGCCGGGCAGGAACACGGTGTCGAATTCGAGACCCTTGGCGGCGTGCAGGGTCATCAGGTTCAGCTTGTCGTCGGTCTCGTTCTGCTCGACATCCATCACCAACTGCACATGTTCGAGGAACCCGGCGAGGGACTCGAACTGCTCCATCGAGCGCACCAGTTCCTTCAGGTTGTCGAGCCGCCCCGGCGCTTCCGCCGATTTGTCGGCCTTCAGCATGTCGGTATAGCCGCACTCGTCCAAGATCATTTCGGCGAGTTCGGTGTGCGGCAGGTGACGCGAGACATCGCTCCAACGCGCGAAACTGGCGGCGAGTTCGTTCAACGCCTTCTTCGCCTTGGGCGGCAGTTCGTCGGTCTCGACGATCTCGCGCGCGGCGGCGAGCAGCGGCAGATGGCGCCCGCGGGCGAAGGTATGCAGCGTCTGCACACTGGCATCGCCGATGCCGCGCTTGGGCTTGTTGACGATGCGCTCGAAGGCGAGATCGTCGTCGGGCTGGGCGGTGAGGCGCAAATACGCCATGGCATCGCGGATTTCGGCGCGTTCGTAGAAGCGCGGACCGCCGATGACGCGATAAGGCAGGCCGAGCGCGATGAAGCGGTCTTCGAATTCGCGCATCTGGAACGAGGCGCGCACCAGAATCGCCATGGCGGAGTAGGCATGGCCCTGGCGATGCAGATCCTCGGCGGTGGCGGAGACGTTGCGGGCCTCTTCCTCGCCGTCCCACACGCCTTGCACCTTGATCTTCTCGCCGGGATCGCCTTCGGTCCACAGCGTCTTGCCGAGGCGGCCTTTGTTGGCTTCGATCAGGCCCGAAGCGGCGCCCAGGATCGACGGCGTCGAGCGGTAATTGCGTTCGAGGCGGATCACCTTGGCGCCGGGGAAATCGCGTTCGAAGCGCAGGATGTTTTCGACTTCGGCGCCGCGCCAGGCGTAAATCGACTGATCGTCGTCGCCGACCACGCAGACGTTATGGCGTCCGCTTTCCTTGGCGCCGCCGCCCAAAAGCTTCAGCCACAGATACTGCACCACGTTGGTGTCCTGGTATTCGTCGACCAGGATGTAGCGGAAGCGGTCGCGGTAATCGGCGAGCACGTCGGGATGTTCGCGCAGGATCGACAGCGTATCGAGCAACAGATCGCCGAAATCGCAGGCGTTGAGCGATTTCAGCCGCTCCTGATACATCGCATAAAGCGTGCGGCCCTTGCCGTTGGCAAAGCCGTGCGCCTCGCCGTCGGGCACGTCGTCGGGCTTGAGGCCCTTGTTCTTCCAGCCGTCGATCATGGCGGCGAGCGTGCGGGCCGGCCAGCGCTTCTCGTCGATGTTCTCGGTTTCGAGCAACTGCTTCATCAGCCGGATCTGGTCGTCGGTGTCGATGATAGTGAAGTTCGATTTGCGGCCCGCCAGTTCGGCATGGCGGCGCAGCATGCGGGCGCCGATCGAGTGGAAGGTGCCGAGCCACTGCATGCCTTCGACCACGCCGCCGATCAGCGCGCCGATGCGCTCCTTCATCTCGCGCGCGGCCTTGTTGGTGAAGGTCACCGCCAGGATCTGCGACGGCCACGCCTTGCGCATGTAAAGAATGTGGGCGAGGCGCGTCGTCAGCACGCGCGTCTTGCCGGTGCCGGCGCCGGCCAGCACCAGAACCGGGCCATCGGTGGTCTCGACCGCCTCGCGTTGTTCCTTGTTGAGCCCCTTGAGGTACGGGGGCTCCACTGCCGGAGCGGGCGTCACGGGTTCGTGCCCGAATGCGGAATCGAGCGGGTCTTCGTAATTGCCGATCATGATTCCGGTGTTCTAGCAGGGGCGGCGCGAAAGTTCACGCGTTGTTCTCACCCCGCGACCCCCGGAACTACTCGTCCAGCTTGTGGCCTTCCAGCCGCCGGTTCGTATGGGCGGCCATGATCTTGGCCTTGGTATGGGCGCTCTTGGCGATGCCGTGCTTGGCCCGATTGGCTTCAGCGACGACTTCCTTCTCGTGACGCGCTTTGACTTTGCGCGCTTGGCGGAGATTGACGACGTTGCTCATGCTCACGATTCCATGGCCCGTTTGAACGCCGGCCGCGCGGTGATGCGGTCAGTATACGCCTTCAGGACCGGCGTTTCATGCATCACCTTGAACATCGTGAGATAGTAAATCGCCCCGCCGGTGATGATATCCGCGGCCGAAAAGCGGTTCCCGAGAAGGTATTCGCGGGTCTCCAACGTCTGGTTGAGAAAGGCTTCGACCTCCTCGGCGGGGGCCCAGCCCATGGCGCCGGGAACGTGGGTGACATTCAGCCGCCGCATCATCAGCGAGGGTTCGATCACGCCCGGCCGGTAGGCGAGCCAGGACAGATACTCGCCGCGGTCGGGATCGCCGACTTTGGGCGCCAGACCCTTTTCCGGGAACAGATCCGTCAGATAGAGCGCGATGGCGGCGGTCTCGAACACGTGCTGGCCGTCATGGTCGAGCGCCGGCACCTTGCCGTGCGGATGCGGATTGTGGGCATCGCGGCTGCCGCTGCCGTCGGCGCGGCGGATGTCGACCACCCGCATCTGATAGGACTGGCCCAGTTCCTCGAGCAGCCACACAATGGAACTCGAGCGCGACTTGGGCGCGTGATACAGCGTCAGCATGGCGATCTCTCCAATGGGGCGGGGAGAGGCTAGGGCGCCCGTTTTGCCGCAGCAAGCGCATGAATGCGCAGGGCGCTCGCCAGTGGGCGCATACCTCGCGCAGCGTCAATCTCCCCCACCAGGGCGGCAAGGCTCTTTCCGGCGGCGCGCGCGTCGGCTTCCAGCACCGCCCAGAACTCGTTTTCCAGGGCGACGGAGGTGCGATGGCGCGAGAGCGAGAAGGATCGTTTTTTCAGCATGGCGATTCCCCGGAAGCGGACCCTAGCACGCCGGCCGCGATTTCCCGCTTCCCTTCCGCAACGGTGCCCCGGTTAGGTTCCGCCCGCGTCTTCGGTTGCAGGATCATGCGAAAACTGTTGTGGGGAGCGATGCTGGCTGTCTTGGCGGTGCCCGCGCACGCGGCGGACGCCGATACGGTCTGCGCCACGCTCTACACTTATCTGGCGGAAGGGGCCCGGCTCAACGGCGCCTCCGGCGCGGCGTTCGAAATGGGCGCGATCAAGGCGCAGCAGGCCCATCTCAATCGCAATCCGACCGAAGACCCGGAGCGCTACACGCTGACGGTGATTGACGGCGCGGCCATCATTCGCGAAGGCATGGCGCAAGGCACCATCACCGACGGCACGGTGCAGCTCACCGCGACACGCTGCAACAACCACTATTTCCCCGGCGTGGGACAGCAGTTGGCGTTCCCCGACGATTGGTGGGCCGACCAGCGTTGATCAAGCTGCCATCCTTCTGAGCCACAGGAACGGGCGACCGTCGATGGCGGCAAGCCCCAGCGCGATCACCGCCATGCCGGCCAGATCGGTCGGCGCCACGGTTTCGCCGAGAAACACCGTGCCGAGGAACAAGCCGCTCACCGGAATGAGGAAGGTGACGAGCGAAATATTGGTCGCGCCGGCCTTGTTCAGGATGTGGAAGAAAATGAGATAGGCGAGCACGGTCGAGACCACAGCGATACCGATAAGAGCGCTCCACACATGCCAATCCGGCATCGGCAGCGTCCAGGGATGCTCGAACAGGAAGGCCAACGGCGCCACCAGAATGGTCGCGGCCGTCAACTGCGCCGTCACCACCACGAACAGCGAGCGGTGGGAAAAGCGTTTGCCGTAAACGCCGCCGAAACCGTAGGACACCGTCGAGCCGAGGCAGGCAAGCTCGCCGACGATGCTGTTGCCGCCGAGCGCGCTCGGTCCCATCAGGATGGTGACGCCGGCAAGTCCGCACGCCACCCCGGCCGCCTTGTTCCAGGAGAACTTCTCGTTATAGGTCCAGAAATGGGCGACGATGACGGTGAAGATCGGCGTCATGGCGTTGATGATCGACGCCAGTCCCGACGAGATGGTCTGCTCGCCGTAGGCGAACAGGCTGAACGGGATCACGTTCGACAGCAGCGCCAGGAGGAAATAGGGGCCCCATTCGCGCAACGCCGGGAGCTTCTCGCCGCGCACGGCGAGGAACAAGTTCATGATGACGGCGGCGATGCCCATGCGGCCGAGCACGATGGTGAACGGGCCCAGCGCCGTCACCAGCACTTTGTAGAAGAAGAACGAGGCGCCCCAGAAGAAACTGAGCACCAGGAACAGCGCCCATTCGCGGCGTCCCATCGTAGCGGCCGTCATTCGCGTATCCGTTTTCTGCTGCGTCCGAGACATACCCGCAGGGCGCTGTCTCGTGCAGCCCGATCCTTGCGGCGGACGGCGGCGGGCGCCAGCGATCCCGGCGCATAGCACCTATGCCGCGCTCAAGCGCGTACGGGACGGAAATCCAGGGTGCGAAGGTCGCGCGCCAGCGATTTGGCGCAGCATTTCGGCCGCATCAAAAGCCGCGGCCGCTTGAGGTTTTTCACCGCGCCCGCGACGGCAACGGCGTTGCGGCCTTCGTGGCCGACGGCATCGAGCAGGCGAACCTGACGCCAGGTGCGCTGCATCATCCGCGCGATGCGGTCGGGCGTGCCGTCGTCGTCGTCGCGGACGATCAGGTTGAGAAGCACAACGCCGCGCAGCTTGAGCCGCGACTTGACGAGATTGAAGAAACGGCGGCTGCGCATGTGACGCGGGATCTCGTTGTCGCAATAGGCGTCGAGCACGACGGCGTCATACTTGTCGCCGGTCTTTTTCAGGAACGCTTCGCCGTCGGCGATATGGCATTCGACGTCGGCAGGCAGATGGAAATAGGTGCTGGCGATCTCGAAGCTGCGTCCGTCGATGTCGACCATCGTCACGCGAACCCCGACGCGCCGGAGCATGGTCGCGAGCGTGCCGCCGCCGCAGCCGATCATCAGGACGTGACGGCTTCCCGCTTGCCGCAGGAAGCCGTACATGGCGTGGATGTAGTCCGCCGTCGAGATGCCGCGGCTGTCGGCGAGGCTGTGATTGTCGTCTTTCTGCCAGAAGGAGACTTTGCCCGAGGCATTGTTGTATTCGACGACGAGCCCGTGGTCCGCCGTCGCGGACGTCTTCTTGCGTGGCATGGCGGAACTATTTCGGCGCGATCCTGTTTTCCGGGTTCACGATACACTCGAATTCTTCCGCTGTGACAAGTACCCTCTTCCGCGCGCCTTTGGCGCGGCGAAAGACGTCTGCTACTTCGGCGCGATCATATCCTCCGGGCGCACGATCGCCTCGAACTCCTCCGCCGTGACGAGCCCCGTCCTGAGGGCTTCCTCTTTCAGCGTGGTGCCGTTCTTGTGGGCGGTCTTGGCGATCTTGGCGGCGGCGTCGTAGCCGATCTTGGGCGCCAGCGCCGTCACCAGCATCAGCGAGCGTTCGAGGCCCGCCTTGATGTTGTCCCGCCTCGGTTCGATGCCCGCCACGCAGTTGTCGGTGAAGCTCACCGCCGCATCGGCCATCAGCCGCACGCTTTGCAGGAAATTGTAGGCCATCACCGGATTGAACACGTTGAGCTCGAAATGGCCCTGGCTGCCCGCGAAGGTAAGCGCAGCGTTGTTGCCGAAGATCTGGATTGAGACCTGGGTCATCGCCTCGCACTGGGTGGGATTGACCTTGCCCGGCATGATCGAGGAGCCCGGCTCGTTCTCCGGCAGCGCCAGTTCGCCGAGGCCCGCGCGCGGTCCCGAACCGAGGAAGCGGATGTCGTTGGCGATCTTGAAGAGGGACGCGGCGACCGTGTTGATGGCGCCGTGGCTCATCACCATGGCGTCGTGGGCTGCGAGCGCCTCGAACTTGTTGGGTGCCGAGGTGAAGGCGAGGCCGGTGATGGCGGCGATCTTTCCGGCCACCAGTTCGGCGAAGCCGACCGGCGCATTGAGGCCGGTGCCGACCGCGGTCCCGCCTTGGGCGAGTTGCATCAGCATCGGCAGGGTCTGTTCGATGCGGGCGATGCCGTTCGTCACCTGCTGGGCGTAGCCGGAAAATTCCTGCCCCAGCGTCAACGGCGTGGCGTCCTGGGTGTGGGTGCGGCCGATCTTGACGATGTCGTGCCAGGCCGCCGCCTTTGCGGCCAGCGCATCGCGCAGCTTGGTGAGGGCGGGCAGCAGCCGGTGGACGATCTCCTCCGCCGCCGCGACATGCATGGCAGTGGGATAGGTGTCGTTCGACGACTGGCTCATATTGACGTGATCGTTGGGATGGACCGGCTTTTTCGAGCCCATCTCGCCGCCCAGCATCTCGATGGCGCGGTTCGAAATCACCTCATTGGCATTCATGTTCGACTGTGTGCCCGAACCGGTCTGCCACACCACCAGCGGAAAATGCGCGTCGAGCTTGCCGTCGATGACCTCTTGCGCGGCCGCGATGATCGCCTTGCCGAGCGCCGGATCGAGACGTCCGAGTTCCATGTTGGTCTCGGCGGCGGCGCGTTTGACGATGCCGAGCGCGCGGATCACCGGCGCCGGCTGTTTCTCCCAGCCGATCTTGAAATTGTTGCGCGAGCGTTCCGCCTGGGCGCCCCAATAGCGGGACGCATCCACGTCGATGGGACCGAAGGTGTCGGTCTCGGTGCGAGTCTTGGTCATGGAACTATTCTAATCGGTGACGAGGCGTTGCCAACACCGATTCATCGGTCCCGGCCTACTTCTTGCGGAACTGATCGAGACTGACGACTTCGCCCGCGCCGGCCGGTTTTTCCGCGGCGGGTTCGCCGGACTCTTCGCCCTCGGACTTCGGCTTGGGCGCCAGAGGCGTCGCTTCGGTCGCGGTATGGGAACCCGCGTCCGCCGGCTTGGCGGGGGCGGATTTGACCTCGGCTTCGGTGGTCTTGAATTCGAGGCCGAACGGCACGCCGGGATCGAAGAATTTGGTCAAGGCCTGGAACGGAATGGACAGGGTCGCCGGCACCTTCTTGAAGGTGAGCGCTACCTCGAACGAATCATCGCCGATCTTCAAACCCCAGAACTGGTGCTGCAGGATGATGGTCATCTCGTCGGGATACTGCTCGGCGAGAAAGCTGGGGATATCGACGCCCGGAAAGCCGGTCTTGAAGGTGAGATAGAAATGGTGCGAGCCGATCAGGCCCTGTTTTTCGATCCGGCGCAGAGCATCGCGCACGACGCCGCGCAGCGCCGCGTCCAGCAAAGCCTGATAGCCGATGTAATCCTTGGTCATTACGCCCTGTCCGGGAAAGAGGGCAGAGACTAGCCGCCGGGCGTGACGAGTCAATGCGGGAGGTTGGTCGGGGGCGCTGGAATCGCCTGTCGATTTGGCGCCTTATGCCGGGCATGCGTCCTGAGACCTCCTTGCGAGACGAGGAGCCGGTCCGTCCGGCCCTGGCCGTGCTCGGCGTTTTCCGTCATCGCAATTTCCGGCTGTTTTTCGCCGGACAGCTTGTCTCGCTGATGGGAACGTGGATGCAGACGGTGGCGCAGGCCTGGCTGGTCTACGCCTTGACGCATTCGCCGCTCCTGCTCGGCCTGACGACGTTCTGTTCCCAGGTGACGGTGTTTTTTCTGGCGCCTTTCGGCGGGCTGGTGGCCGACCGCGTCGACCGGCGCCGTCTGCTGCTCGTCACCCAGTCTGCGGCGATGTTGCAGGCGGCGGTGCTGGCCGGATTGACGCTGGCGGGCGTCGTCCGGGTGTGGGAGATCGTGGCGCTGGCGTTCGGGCTCGGCCTCATCAACGCCTTCGACATGCCGACGCGCCAGGCGATGCTGCTCGACATGGTTGGGACGTCGGATCTGCGCCATGCCATCGCCGTCAACTCGATGATGTTCAATCTCGCCAGAGTGATCGGGCCGTCACTGGCGGGCGCCGTGATCGCCCTGACCGGCGAAGGCTGGTGCTTCGCGCTCAATGCCGTCTCGTTTTCCGCGGTGCTGGCGAGCCTGTGGTTGATGCGGCTCACGCCGCGCCTGCCGCGCCGCCACGACCGCCCGCTCGACGAAATCGCCGAAGGCTACCGCTATTCCTTCCATCACCGGCTGATCCGGGTGTCGCTGTTCCTGATCGCCGCCTCGTCGTGTTTCGGCGCCGCCTATCTGACGCTGATGCCGGCCTTCGCCCGCGACATGCTGCACGGGTCCGCGGCCCATTACGGCGTCCTGATGGCCGCGGTGGGGGCGGGTGCGTTCGTCGGCGCCTACGGGCTGTCGCTGATCAAGGAGCGCTGGCTGGTCGCGGCGCCGGTGATCGCGGGCGCGGTGTTCGGCATCGGGCTGATGGCGTTTTCGCAAAGCCAGGGGCTGTGGCAGGCGGTCGTCGTGCTGGTGCCGACCGCGATGTGCCTGATGATCCAAGGCGGCACCACCAACACCATCATCCAGCTCGCAGCCGGCGAGCGTTTCCGCGGCCGGGTGATCTCGCATTACAGCCAGGCCTTCATCGGCATGATGCCGTGGGGCGCCTTGATCCTCGGTGCGCTCGCCGACCGCTTCGGCGTACGCGAGGCGATCCTGTGGGGCGGCTCGGTGGTGCTGGCCAGTTCCACCCTCGGCTGGCTGATGCGCCGCGGGCAGGTGTGGAAGTTAGAGAATCTGAGGACAAAGGAATGACCGTTCCTCCCTCGCGGAGCACTGTTGGTGGCTTCGCATGTTGGGCGAGCAGCGGCGAGATGGAGGGAGAAGCGGGACGTGCTTCTGTTGCCCGGTGCACGTCCCAAAACCGCGCTTGTCTAACTAGAAGTTAGGCAGCGAGGGCCATTTCATTGTCGTTGGCACCTATACAGACAGCCCGATAACGGCGGATACCATACCGAGCGAAAGGTCAACCTTTACACGTCTGTCGATCCTATTTCGCCCCCACATGCCCCTTCGAAAAGGGCTCCCGCTTCTAGCCGGGAGGAAGTGGTGGAGGCGCCGGGTACCGCCCCCGGGTCCAGTCCGCTTATTACGAAGCCGTTTATCGCCGTAGTCCGGCCGAAGCCGGACAGTGCTAATATAGGGGGTGGCGTGGCCAATTTGAAGGGCGGGGGCGGACGTGCGCACAATCATTGTTGCGGCCATTTTCTTTCTGCTTGGGACACCGGCATTTGCCCAGGAATTGACTCCGGACGAGGTTGCTGCGGAAACGGCAAAGGCCAACGCCTGGGAAGCCCACCGCAACGCGGTTAAGATTCCCGCCCAGCTGTTCCCTGGCGCGGCCGAGGTGCGCCTTTATACCTGCGCGTGCGGGTTCGATATCCTAATCACCCGAGACGGTCCCAAGCTGCGCCGTGAGCTGCCGACCAACGTAGCGGTGTTGACGGCTGCGGAAGTCGCGACGTTGCGCCGGTCGGTGTTCCGCGCACCCGAACCGTATGTCGTCAACGGGTGCATCATGATCCCCAAGCACGCCTTTCTGTTCTACGACAAGGTTGGAAAGCTGCTGGGCGGCTTTCTGCTCAATACAGACTCGGGTTATGCCAAACTCCTTCCCGATCAAAAGCCGCCGCACAATTTTACCGCTGTGATGATGGATTTCCCGAAGATCGCAGCAATCATCCAGGCGCACGGGGCACCCATCCATCTCAAAGATGCGCGTTCCTGCCCGGTGCGGTAACCCGCCCGACTGCGGGGCGGCCTTGACTGCCAATCTTATTGTAGTTACAATTAAATGAGGATCGAATTCGATCCCGCCAAAAGCGAGAAGAATGCGCGTGTGTTCCGTTCACCATGGTGGAAGGGTTCGCCTGGGAAACCGCGCAGGTTGCGGAAGATATGCGTTTTGCCTACCCCGAACGCCGCTTTGTAGCGTTGGGGTTTCTTGGTGAAAGGCTGCATGTCCTCTGTTTCACGCCGGTCCCAGAGGGCATTCGGGTCATCAGTTTTCGCAAAGCCAATAAGCGCGAGGTGCGCCGATATGAGCAAGAAAAAGCCGCTGACCGATAAAGATGGCGAAGTGCGCGAGCTGACGACGGCTGACATCCGCGCCATGCGGCCGATGGCGGAGGTGTTGCCGTCTGATCTGGTTGAAATCATCCGCAAGCGCGGCGAACGTGGGCCGCAAAAGGCGCCGACCAAGCAGCAGGTCACGCTGCGTCTCGACCGCGACGTGGTGGAACGGTTCAAGGCAACCGGGCCGGGCTGGCAGAGCCGGATCAACAACGCCCTGCGCAAAGCGCGCGTAGGCTAGGGACACGAATCCCGGTATAGCGAGTTCCATGCGACAGTATCTCGACCTTCTCGACCGCGTGCTGAAAACGGGTGTCCAAAAGGGCGACCGGACCGGCACCGGCACGCTTTCCGTGTTCGGCCACCAGATGCGCTTCGACCTCTCGGAAGGATTTCCGGTGGTCACCACCAAGAAGCTGCATCTCAAATCGATCATCTACGAGCTTCTGTGGTTCCTGCGCGGCGACACCAACATCAAATGGCTCAACGAGCACGGGGTCTCGATCTGGGACGAATGGGCCGACAAGAACGGCGAACTGGGCCCGGTCTACGGCCATCAGTGGCGGGCCTGGCCGCGCGACCATTCCGGCACGCTCGATCAGATTTCGACGGTCGTGAACGACATCAAGACCAATCCGGATTCGCGCCGGCTGATCGTCACCGCCTGGAACCCGGCCGACATTCCGCGGCAGGCGCTGCCGCCGTGCCACTGCCTGTTCCAGTTCTATGTCGCCGACGGCAAGCTATCCTGTCAGATGTATCAGCGCTCCGCCGACATCTTCCTCGGGGTGCCGTTCAACATCGCGAGCTATGCGCTGCTCACGATGATGATGGCGCAGGTCACCGGCCTCAAACCCGGCGAGTTCATTCATTCGCTTGGCGATGCGCACCTCTATTCGAACCACATCGAGCAGGCCAAACTGCAGCTTTCGCGCGAGCCCTATCCGCTGCCGGCGATGCGGATCAATCCCGAGGTGAAGGACATCTTCCGCTTCACCTATGAGGATTTCACGCTGGAAAATTACCAGTCGCATCCGCACATCAAGGCGGCGGTGGCGGTGTGATTTTCTGCCCCCGCTTCTTCAGCGGGGGAAGTGTCCGCGCAGCGGACGAACGGCGCGCGCGCAGCGCTAGTCGAAGAGCCCGTACTGCGTCCGGACGATTTCGCCGTTGGTGCGGTCGACCAGAAGCGCGTCGGGACCGCTGCGCACCCACACTTTGTCGGGCGGCGGTGTCGTCAAGCCGTAAAGGCCGAAGCGCGCGATCCGCAGATCGGGGCCGTAATAAAGCGGCGGCAGGTGTTCGCCGGTGGTCCAGCGGCGATACTGGTATCCGGCCGGCGGCGTCCACGGGGCCATGTGAAAGCGGCGTCCGGCTGCGAAATTGCCGCGCTCTTCGCCGAAATGGCTGTTGTCGCCATCGGGCCGGTTGGGGCCGACGCTTTCGATCTCGCCGTTGCGGTTCATGCCGAGATGATTGGGCATGATGCCGGGAGAACTGTGGCGATTGGGCCCACCGATCTGCGGACCGGAATTGCCGGAAAATCCCGCTCTCGGCGGCGGCGCCGGCGGATTGCCGTGTTCTTGGGCAGCGCTTTGCGCTTCGGCGGCGCCGAAAATCAGCAATGCGCCGGCCAGTGCTGCGAAAATGGCGTTCATGCGAACACTCCTTGCCCAATAAAACGGCCCGGCCGGGGGCGCCGTTCCGCTTCCGCGCTTCGCATCGGGAGTGTGGCCGCTTTCTTGGCAAGCCGGAATAGCCAACTTATGATGACGTCCGAAAGGAATTCCAATGCTTGCCATCCGCTCCGCTGTGCCCGGCGACGAAGCCCTTGTGCTCTCTTTCATCCGGGCGCTCGCCGAATACGAAAAGCTGCTCGATCGCGTTGTGGCGACGAAGGAAACCGTACACGAAGCGTTGTTCGGACCGACGCCGCGACTTTTCTGCGATATCGCCGAATGGGACGGCCAGCCGGCGGGCTTCACCGTGTGGTTCTACAACTATTCGACCTTTCTGGCCCGCCACGGGCTTTATATCGAAGACCTGTTCGTCAAGCCCGAGTACCGCAACAAAGGCATCGGCAAGGCGCTGCTGGTGAACCACGCGGCGCGCGCGGTCGCCGAAGGCTGCGGCCGCCTCGAATGGATGGTGCTCGATTGGAACAGCCTCGCCATCGAATTCTACGAAACCCTCGGGGCGCGCGAAGTGGACGGCTGGTCCGTCTACCGCGTCCAAGGCGAGGCGCTGGCGAAACTGGCGGCCTCGTGACGGCTCGCAGGTACTAGTTTTCTTTCCGCTGCGTCCCGGCGCGTCAGCTTTGCACAAAGTACACTTGCTCCCGGCCCACGCCGGCGGCTCACTGGCCCGGTACCTGAGTCTGGGGCAGTCGATGTCGTTCAAATCCGTGCTGGTTCTTCTGTACGCCGTGGTGACCATGGGCGCGGCCGCCGATCCGGTCGACGACGCCATGGCGAAGTTCATGGCACCCGCCCATATCCCCGGCGCTGCGGTCGCAGTCGTCGAGAAGGGCAAGCTCACCAAGCTCGCGGCGTACGGCACGGCCGATCTCGAATGGGACGGCAAGGTCACGCCCGATACGCCGTTCCAGCTTGCCTCGGTGTCGAAAATCTTCGCCGGTGTTGTGCTGATGCGAATGGTCGAGCAGGGCAAGCTTTCGCTGTCCGATCCGCTCACCAAGTATTTCCCGCAAGCGCCGGAAAGCTGGAAGGCGATTACCATCCGCCATCTGGCCGGACACATGTCGGGGCTGCCGGAAGGCCTCGGACAATCCACCAATGCGACGCCGCTCGAGGTGGCTTCCGAAGCGATGAAACGCCCGCTTGCCTACGCGCCCGGCTCGAAATCGCAATACGGATTCACCGATTTCGTGGTGATGACGGCAATCCTGGAGAAGGTCTCGGGCCTTTCCTACACCGCATTGCTGCAACGCGAGGTGCTCGATCCGCTCGGTCTCAAGCATACCGGCTTCACCATGGCGCGCGAGGACGGCCCGATCCGGTCCACCGGACTCATCCCCGGCCGGGCGAAGGTTTACGCTTGGCGGGCGCCGGTCCAGCGCGACGAGGCCTTCCTTTACCCCGTGCATGCCTACGCTGCCGGCGGGCTCTACAGTTCGGCCCGCGATATGGCGACGCTGATGACGGCGCTGACGCATGGCGGCTTTCTGAAGCCCGAAAGCTTCGCGCTTCTCACCCACCCGATCCGCCTCAACGACGGCAGGAATGGCGAGTTCGGTGTCGGCTGGACGTTCGGTCGCTATCACGGGCTCGAAACGGTCGGCCATACCGGCGGGCCCGGTCTCGGCGACGTGATGTACATCCCATCGGCCGATTTGGTGGTGATCGCGCTCACCAACCAGCGCCGGTTTGTGCCGCTCTTGTCCCAGGCGATTGCCGATCTGAAGCTGCCGCCGTCCCCCGTGCAGCCCGCTATTGCCGACAGCCACCCCGAGTTCACAGCCGACTTCACGGCCCAGCTCGCCGCCGCGCGCGACGGCAAACTCGATGAAGCGCGGTTTACCGCCGAGGGCGCACGCGATTGGCTGCCGTTCTACAAGGAATTCGGGCAGGCGATGCTGGAGGCGGTGGGGCCGGTAAGCAAGGCGGAACTGCTGTCCGAGAGAGCCAAGGACAGCGGCGGCCTGCGGCGGCTTTACCGCGTTGTGTTCGCGCGCAAAACCATGCTGATGGTAGCTTCGACTGACGGCAATGGGCGCTATACTGCGATCGTGCCCTTGTCGGGAGATGATACCGAGAGGTGATCCGTGGCCCAGGCTCCCATCGTTCTCGTTCTTGCCCGCGCCGAAAACGGCGTCATCGGTGCGGACGGCCGTCTGCCGTGGGGCCGCCTCGAAGGCGACCTGCCGCGCTTCAAAGAGCTCACCATGGGCAAGCCCTGCATCATGGGGCGCAAGACCTGGGACAGTCTGCCGTTCAAGCCGCTGGTCGGGCGGACCAATATCGTGGTGACCCGCAACCGTTTTTTCGCTGCCGAAGGGGCGGTAGTGGCGACCAATATCGAAAAGGCGCTGCGGCGGGCCGACGAAGAGATGCCGGAGGCGATCATGGTCATCGGCGGCGCCGAGATCTTCGCCCAAGCCCTGCCGTTCGCTGACAAAATCGAGCTGACCGTAGTGTACGGTACACCACAGGGCGATGTCGTGATGCCGGATTTCCCGCCCGGAAAATGGCGCCAGACGGCCAGCATCGAGGCCGGCTCAACCCACCGTTACGTCACTCTCGAACGGCGTTCCGTCTAACCCCTATTCGTGAGACGCAAGTCATCGTAAGACTCCCACACCAATAAATTGGGGGAAACGAAACCATGCGTATCAGCCTCGTTGCTTTATCGGCATTGTTTCTGGCGTCGGCAGCATTCGCCGCCAGCGAAGACGAACTCATGGCCTCGCGTTATGGCAATACACTGGTGATCAAAGACACGCTCGGCACCTCGCGCGTCTACTACAACAAGGACCATACCTTCCTGGCGGCGAGCTGGCTCGGCGACGTGAAGGGCGAGTGGCGGCTCGAGAACGGCAAGATGTGCCTTTACGCCAAAGATTATCCGATGCTCTATCGGCTGAAGTACAAGATCCCCGAATGCGACGACATTTCGGTCAAGAAGGTCGGCGACTCGTGGGACGAAAACGGCCGCCACTACGAATTGGTGCAAGGCATCCAGAAATAGCTGTCATCCCGGGCGCGCCACGACGATGTCAACGTCTGGCGCGTCGGCGCGACCCGGGAACCACTCCGAAATTTGGATTGTGTCTGAGTAGCTCCCGGCTCTACGCGCCCAGCGCTTCGCGCTGAGCGCTTGGCCGGGATGACACGCGGTGTTTATGCCGGCGGCGCGAGGTCGAATTCGATCGTCACCCGCGTGCCGTTGCCGTCGAAGCGGTGTTCGCCGCGCGGCAGCCATGACGGATGCAGGATGATCATGCCCGAAGCGGGGCGGATGGCTTCGACTTGTCCGGCGGTGAGGCCGTTGGGCACGCGGAAGCCGAACTGCGGCGCCAGCATCGCCGGCAATACGCCGCGCGGATCGGCCAGCTCCGCTTCGCCGCCGAGCGATTCATCGTCCTGCTTCATATAGCCGTCGTCGACGTAATAGACGCCCGACCAATACCAGCCCGGACGTGCGGCGCGTTCGAGATATTCGCCTTTGTTGCGGATCGCGGCGGCGGCCTGGATCTTCCAGTCGAGCACGACGCGGGTGCCGTTGCGCATCGCGGTCACGCTGTCGGCGAGTTCGCGCAACACCCGGAACAGGGTCTGCACGCTGCCGCCGCCCCAGGCTTCGAAATCATAGGCGGAACGCCAGCCCTGATGGTGATTGTTGTTCGCCGGTGCGGTTTCGAGCTTGGCGTGATCGAGGATCAGCGGCCTCAGCTCGGTGTTGAATTCCTGCGCCACCGGCAAGTAATGCACGCACACCGGCGTCGCGAACATGCTGCGGATCTGCGGCTTGGGAGCGACCATGGATGAAATTAAATCCTGATTATTCGATCACGATACTCGGCGCGGGACGCTGCGGCTCGCCGATTTTCGCCGCCACCTGTTCGGCAATCAATAGAAAAGCGCGCGCTTCGGGGGTGTCGGGTGCGGCTGCGACGATCGGTGTCCCGGCGTCCGAGGTCAGCCGAATGGCGGTATTTAAGGGAATCTCGCCCAGGAACGGTTCGCCGAGCCGGGCGGCGGTCTCGCGTGCGCCACCATGTCCGAAGATGTGGCTTTCGTGTCCGCAATTGGGACAGATGAAGGTCGACATGTTCTCGACGATGCCGAGCACCGGCACCTGGGTCTTGCGGAACATGGCAATGCCGCGCCGCGCGTCGGCCAGCGCCACGTCCTGCGGCGTCGACACGATCACCGCACCCTTCAGAGGCACGCGCTGGGCAATGGTCAGCTGCACGTCGCCGGTGCCGGGCGGCATGTCGATCACCAGGACGTCGAGCGGCGCCCACAATCCGTCGTTGATCATCTGGACGAGGGCGCTCTGCACCATCGGTCCGCGCCAGATGGTGGCTTCGTCGTCGGCGAGGAAAAGGCCGATCGAGATCGCCTTGATGCCGTATTTCTGCAGCGGGATGAACTTGCCGTTTTCGCCGAGCGGGCGCTCGGTGAGGCCGAGCATTTTCGGCACGCTGGGGCCGTAGATATCGGCATCGAGCAGGCCGACCTTGAGACCGAGCTTGGACAAAGCGAGCGCAAGGTTGACCGCGACGGTCGACTTGCCGACGCCGCCTTTGCCGCTCGCCACCGCGATGACGGCCTTGACGCCGTCGATGCCGGCGGGCGGCGGCGGGGCTTTGCGGGCCGGGCGCGGCGAGGCCGCCGGTTCGCTGTGTGCGGTGAGCACCGAAGTGACCGACAACACGCCCGGCACCTTCTTTACGGCTTCGTCGCATTCGAGCCGCAACGGTTCGGCCGTGGCGCCGCGGGCGGGATCGACTTCGAGCACGAACCCGACATGGCCTTCGCGCACGACGAGGCCTTCGATCATGTCCTCGTGCACGACACTGCGTCCGCTGACCGGATCGATCACGGAATCGAGGGCTTTAAGAATGTCTTCGCGGTTCACTGCCATAAATTTGCGCCTTTTGCCGGATGCTCATATAACCGCAACGCCAGGAATGACAAGGAATCAAGGCCCGTGCCGTGGATGAATGAGAACGGCGGCGGTCAGCCGAAGGGACCCTGGGGGCAAAGCCGTAAACCCGCGCCGCCAAAGCCCCCCACCGGCATGCGTCCGCCCGATTTCGAGTCGCTCCTGCGCAAATGGCGGGAGGATCTGCAACGCTACCTCCCGGCGGGATTTCTCGGCAAACGCGGCGCCTGGGCGGTGGGAACTTTCGCGCTGGCGATCTGGCTGGCGCTCGGCTTCTACACCGTCAACGACAACGAGCAGGGTGTGGTCCTGCGTTTCGGCGCGTTCGTGAAACACACCGGACCGGGCACCTATTGGCATCTGCCGTGGCCGTTCGAGACCGCCTACACGCCGAATGTGAAGAAGCCGAACCAGCTCGATATCGGTTTCAAGCCGCCGGCCGAGGCGGGCGGCCAGCGCGAGGACATCCAGGACGAGAGCTACATGCTGACCGGCGACGACAACATCGCCGCGGTGCAGTTCTCGGTGTTCTGGCGCATCAAGGATGCCAACGCCTATCTCTTCAACGTCGATCGCGGCAAGTCGGACGATACCGTGAAAGCGGTCGCCGAAAGCGCCATGCGCGAAGTGGTGGGGCAGGAGCGCCTCGACGCCATCATGACCTCGCACCGCGAACAGATCCAGGATCGGGTCCAGCGCGGCATGCAGTCGATCCTCGACACCTACAACGCGGGCATCGAAGTGGTCAGCGTCAAGATGCTGGGCGTCGATACGCCGTCGCAGGTGCGCGCCGCCAATGCCGACGTGCAGAAAGCGGTCGCCGACAAGGACAAGAAGCGCAACGACGCCGAGGTCTATGCCGCCACCGCGGTGCCGGAAGCGAAAGGCGAAGCCGCCCGCATCGTCAAGGAGGCCGAGGCCTACAAACAGCAGGCCATCGTGCTCGGCGAAGGCGAGGCCAAGCGCTTCACCGCCGTGTATCAGGAATACAAAAAGGCACCGGATGTGACACGGCGCCGGATTTATCTCGAGACCATGACGACGGTGCTGAAGCCGCTCAACAAGATCATCATCGACGACGAAGCCAAGGGTGTCACCCTGCAAATTCCGCCGTCGTCCGCACCGAAACCTGCGCCTGCCCGAGCCGGCAAACCGGGAGGCGCCAAGAAATGAACCGCGTTCTCGGCCTCAGCCTTGCCATCGTGGTGCTGCTTCTCACCGGCCTGATGGTGTCGTGCGTCTACACCGTGTCGCAGACCCAGCAGGTGGCCCTGGTCGAATTCGGGGCGCCGATCGGCGTCGTCACCGAGCCCGGCCTGCATTTCAAGTCGCCGCTGCAGAAGGCGCTGTTCTTCGACCGCCGGCTGCTCGACCTCGAAACCCAGAATGAAGACATCTTCACCCAGGATCACAAGCACGTTGCCGTCGACGTGTTCGTGCGCTGGCGCATCGTCAGTCCGCTGTTGTTCTCGGCCCAGCCCGATTTCAACATCGCGGCCGACAATCTGAAGTCGATTTTGTCGTCGAACCTGCGCAGCGTGCTCGGCACCCAAAGCCTGACGGCGCTGCTGTCGGAACGGCGTTCGGCCCTGATGGCCCAGATCCGCGACCGCATGAATGCCGATGCCCGCCAGTTCGGAGTCCAGATCGTCGACGTCCGCATCCGCCGCGCCAGCCTGCCGGCCGAGGCGAGCGAGGTGATCTACCAGCGCATGAAAAAGGAGCGCGAGCGCCAAGCCTCCACCTACCGGGCCGAAGGCGACGCCGAGGCGCAGGAAATCCGCGCCAGCGCCGATCGCGATGCCACCGTCATCAAGGCCGGGGCGCTGGCGGAGGCCGCCCGGATCAAAGGCGAAGGCGATGCCGTCAAGACGGCGAAGACCGCCGCCGCGGCCAAGCTGGACCCAGGTTTTTATGCTTTCTGGCGGTCCATGCTGGCCTATCAGGACACGCTGGGGTCGAACACCACGGTGGTCCTGTCGCCCAAAAGCGAGTTCCTGAAATACATGGACGACGGCGCCTCCAAGAAGAAATAGCCGTCCGCCCCGCCCGTGTTCAAAACGGCACGACTCACGTATGAGGCGTGGTGCCGCGCCGGGGGGCGCCGCAAACACGCCTATAAGTACCGCGTGTCGTGGACTGTGCGAGGGGCAGCATGGACAAGGCCGAGATCTACCGCAAACTCGAAGACGAGGCGCGCAATCGCGCGGCCGGCGAACGCAATCCGATCGCCAATGCCGCCAATTTTGCCGCCCTGATGTGGGAATACCTGCCCGACATCAACTGGGCCGGGTTCTATTTCCGCAAAGGGCGCTGGCTGGTCTTGGGCCCGTTCATGGGCAAGCCGGCCTGTACCCGCCTGCAGGTCGGGCTTGGGGTCTGCGGCACCGCGGTGGCGGAAGGCAAGACGCTGGTCGTGCCGGACGTGCACCAGTTCGCCGGGCATGTCGCCTGCGATGCCGCCTCCAATTCCGAGCTGGTGGTGCCGCTGTTCAAGTATTCGACCATCATCGGCGTCATCGACATCGACAGCCCCAGTTTCGGCCGTTTCGACGAAGTCGACGCCAAAGCCATCGAATCCCTGGGACGGCTGTTCATGCTGCGCAGCGACGACGTTTCCTGAAAATAGTCCTATCCCGGCCCGTGGTGAGTCCGGCACAGCACGCTGAAGATTATTTCACGCAAGCGTTCATCACGCCTCTTTGCTTCCCATCGTGCCCGCATATGCTGTAGGCATCCCGTTGCAGTCAGGGGCTTTTGGCCGATGTCTTGGCGTTCGCCGGTAGTTGCCGCGTTTTGCGCTGTTTTACTGATGATTCCGGCTCTCGCGCGGCCGGCGCCGGATAGTTTCGCCGATCTTTCGGCGCGTCTGTTGCCGACCGTCGTCAACATCTCGACCAGCCAGACGCTGAAGCCGAGCCAGCGCAATCTCATCCCCGACGTGCCGCCCGGCTCGCCGGTCGAGGATCTCATCAAGAAATGGTTCGGGCCGCGCTCGAGCCTGCCGCGCCATGTCTCGTCGCTGGGGTCGGGCTTCATCATCGACCCGAGCGGACTGGTGGTGACCAACAATCACGTCATCGACGACGCCGACCAGATCACGGTCACCCTCAACGACGGCACCTCCTTGCCCGCCAAGGTCATCGGCCGCGACGACAAGACCGATCTCGCCCTGCTCAAGATCAACCCGCGCCATCCGCTACCGGCCGCCCATCTCGGCGATTCCGATAAGGCGCGCATCGGCGATTGGGTGATCGCCATCGGCAATCCGTTCGGTCTCGGTTCGACGGTGACCGCCGGCATCGTGTCGGCGCGCAACCGCAACATCGACGCCGGGCCGTATGACGAGTTCCTGCAGACCGACGCGCCGATCAACCGCGGCAATTCCGGCGGGCCGCTGTTCGACATGAACGGCACCGTGGTCGGGATCAATTCGGCGATCTATTCGCCGTCGGGCGGCTCGGTCGGCATCGGTTTCGCCATTCCCTCCAATCTGGCGCGCGACATTCTCGGCCAGTTGCGCGCCTTCGGTCAGGTCCGTCGCGGCTGGGTCGGCGTGAACATCCAGCCGGTGACGCCCGATCTCGCCGAAGGTCTCGGACTGCCGGGCCCGGTGGGTGCCCTGGTCGGCAACGTGACGCCGAACGGTCCGGCGGCGAAGGCCGGCATCCGCACCCGCGATGTGATCGTCGGCTTCGACGGCAGGAAAATCCCCGATGCCCGCGAGCTATCGCGGGTCGCCGCCTCGACCCCGATCGGCAAGACGGTCAACGTCGAAGTCCTGCGCGGCCGCCAGCATTTGAATTTGCGCCTGACGGTGCAGCGCCTCGCCGATCCGCCGAAACAGCAGAAATCGGCGCCGCCCAAGCGCAAGACGTCGCAACTCGGCCTCGGTCTCGCGCCGATGAATGCCGCCGTGCGCAACCAGTTCCAGGTGCCCGGCGGAGTGTCCGGCGTGGTGGTAACCGACGTCGATCCCGACAGCGCGGCCTACGAGAAGAACATGCACGCCGGCGACGTCATCGTGGCGGTGCAGGATCAGCCGGTGAAAACGCCGAGCGACGTGCAGCAGCGCATTGCCGCCGATCTCAAGGCCGGCCGTCATGTCGAAGTGCTCTTGGTGAGCCGCGCCGGTTCGCTGCAATACGTGGCGCTGCGGTTCTAGCTTACAGCTTATACACCGGCGGTTCCGGCTTGGGCGGCGGCGGGGTGACGATCTCGCCTTCGCAATAGCCTTGCAGATACAGCACCGCCTTCAGGTCGTTGTGCGCGATCGACGTGCCGGCCGCTTCCGCCACCAGCGGCTTGGCGTGGAAGGCGATGCCGAGACCGCCGTTCTCGCCGGCATAGCGGATCATGGCGAGATCGTTGGCGCCGTCGCCGATAGCGATCGCGGCGGCGGGTGCGAATTCCTGCTCGGCCAGTGCGCGCTTCAGCGCCTCGAGCTTGGCTTCGCGCCCCAGGATCGGCTCGCCGACCGTGCCGGACAGCACTTTGCCGTCGTCATGCAGCGTGTTTGACTGATGCTCGTCGAAGCCCGCCGCGTCTTTCACGCGTCCGGTGAACCAGGTGAAGCCGCCGGAAACCAGCAGCGTCCTGGCGCCGTTCGCCTTCATGGTGGCGACGAGTTCGCGCGCGCCGCCGATCAGCTTCACTTTCTCGCGATAGACCTCTTCCAGCGCCGTGACCGGCAGGCCTTTCAAGAGCGCCACCCGTTCGCGCAAGGCGCCTTCGAAGGCGATCTCGCCCCGCATGGCGCGCTCGGTGATGGCGGCGATCTTCGGTCCGATCCCCGCAATGGCCGCCAGTTCGTCGAGGCATTCGCAACTGACGATGGTCGATTCCATGTCGGAAACGAGGAGTTTCTTGCGCCGGCCTTGGCAGGCCACGACATTGATGTCGGCCTTGAGTTCGGTGGCGAGGTCGCCCGCTGCCGCCCGTGCCGTCTTCAGCACCGCCGCGGGATCGCCGTCGAAGCCGATGTCGAAGGCGCGACCTTCCGCCAGCCAGGCCAGTTCGCCGAACGAGCGCAACCGCGCTGCCAACCGGCCGGCGTCCTGTGCGATAACGTTCAGGACATGGGAGAATCGCATTGAGTGCCTCGTTTAATGCCGTGCTTATTGCAGGCCCGACCGCCAGCGGCAAGTCGGCGGCCGCGCTGACGCTGGCCGAAGAATTGAACGGCATCGTCATCAATGCCGATTCCATGCAGGTCTATCGCGAGGTGCGCATCCTGTCGGCGCGGCCGTCCGAGGCCGACGTCGCGCGGGCGCCGCATCTGCTTTACGGCCATGTCGGCGCGGCGGAGCGCTATTCGGTCGGGCGCTATCAGATCGACGCCGCCGCCGCCCTGGCGAAGGCGCAGGCCGAGAACCGCCTGCCGATCTTCGTCGGCGGCACCGGGCTTTATTTCGCCGCCCTGACCGACGGCCTTGCTGCGATTCCGTCCGTGCCGGTCGACATCCGTGAAGCGGCGCGGGTGCGGCTGGCCGCGCTGGGCGTGGCCAGTCTTCACGCCGAACTGATGGTGCGCGATCCGCTGACTGCGGCGGGGTTGCGTTCCTCCGATCCGCAACGGGTGTTGCGCGCCTGGGAGGTGTTCGAAGCGACCGGCCGTCCGCTGGCGAGCTGGCAGAAAGAGGCGGGGACGCCGGTTCTTGCCGGCCTCAAGCTTGCCCGCTTCGTGCTCGATCTCGACCGCGCCGACTTGCGCGAGCGCATCCGGGTCCGCTTCCTCAAGATGCTGGAAGAGGGGGCGGCGGCGGAAGCGGCGGCGCTGGCGGGTCTCGACCCCACCCTGCCGGCGGCAAAAATCCTGGGATTGCGGCAGCTTACGGCGCTTGCCACGGGCGAGATCGAGGCCGAGGATGCGATCACCCTGGCGGTCACCGCCACCCGCCAGTTCGCCAAGCGTCAGGTGACCTGGTTCCGCCACCGGATGGCGGACTGGGAGTGGCTCTCAGTGGACGATTCCAGAAACATTGTGTCCCGCATGCGACATGTTTCCTCCTAAAATTGCTTGACGGCGCCCTTGCCGCTCCATAGTTTGCAGCCACCGCAAAGGAATACCCCCTGTGTTTAAACGGATGGTACTGCTTATTAGGAAGCCGCGCTCCGGCTGGGTTTAGTCCCGGCTCGGCAGGGCGGCTTCACGCGGACAAGGGGCGGCAACGCCCCTTTCGCTTTTTCAGACCACAATGCCACCGAATGAGGACCCCGAGGGTCACGCCGCAAGGCAAGCAGACATGGATAAGACGATGATCCCTTCGATAAAAGAAATGACCGGCGCCGAAATGGTGATCCAGGCTCTCAAGGACCACGGCGTCGAACATATTTTCGGCTATCCCGGCGGTGCCGTACTGCCGATTTACGACGCGCTGTTTGCTGCCGCCAACGAACTCGTCCATGTCCTTGTCCGTCACGAGCAGGGCGCCGTGCACGCGGCCGAGGGCTATGCCCGGTCGACCGGCAAATGCGGCGTGGCGCTGGTCACCTCCGGCCCCGGTGCCACCAATGCGGTGACCGGCCTTGCCGATGCGCTGCTGGATTCGATCCCGATCGTGGTCCTTTCGGGTCAGGTCGCGACCCATCTGATCGGCACCGACGCCTTCCAGGAATGCGATACCGTCGGCATCACCCGGCCGTGCACCAAGCACAACTGGCTGGTGAAGGACATCGCCGACCTGCCGCGCATCCTGCACGAAGCCTTCCAGATCGCGACCACGGGCCGTCCCGGTCCGGTGGTGATCGACATCCCCAAGGACATCCAGTTCAAGAAAGGCTTCTACGTCGAGCCCGGCAGCGTCAGCCATCGCACCTACAAGCCGCCGTTCGAGGCGGACATCGATGCGATCAGCCAGGCCGTGGCGCTGATGGCGTCGGCCAAGAAGCCGATTTTCTACACCGGCGGCGGCGTCATCAATGCCGGTCCGGCGGCAAGCGAGCATTTGCGCGAACTGGTCGAACTGACCGGCTTTCCGGTGACCTCGACGCTGATGGGCTTGGGGGCCTATCCCGCTTCGGACGACAAATGGCTCGGCATGCTCGGCATGCACGGCACCTACGAAGCCAATTGGGCGATGCACGATTGCGACGTGATGATCGGCCTCGGTGTGCGCTTCGACGACCGCGTGACGGGGCGCATCGACGCCTTCTCGCCGGGCTCGAAGAAGATCCATGTCGACATCGATCCGTCGCAGATCAACAAGAACATCCGCGTCGATCTGCCGATCATCGCCGACGCCGGTCAGGCGATCAAAGCCATGATCAAGGTGTGGAAGCAGAAGGAATACAAGGCCGACAAGAAGGCGCTCGCCGAATGGTGGGAGCAGATCGAACGCTGGCGGGCCAAGAATTGCCTCGCCTACAAGCAGAACGGCAACGGCATCAAGCCGCAATACGCCATCGACCGGCTCTACGAACTGACCAAGAATCGCGACACCTACATCACCACCGAAGTCGGCCAGCATCAGATGTGGGCGGCCCAGCGCTACAAGTTCGAGCAGCCCAACCGCTGGATGACGTCGGGCGGCCTCGGCACCATGGGCTACGGCATTCCGGCGGCGCTCGGCGTGCAGCTTGCCCATCGCGACAGCCTCGTCATCGACATTGCCGGCGAAGGCAGCGTGCAGATGACCATGCAGGAAATGTCGACGGCGGTGCAGAGCAACCTGCCGATCAAGATCTTCATCCTCAACAACCGCTATCTCGGCATGGTGCGCCAGTGGCAGCAGCTCTTGCACGGCGGGCGCTATTCGCACACCTATTCCGAGGCGCTGCCCGATTTCGTCAAGATGGCGGAAGCGTTCGGTTGCGTCGGCATCCGTTGCGACAAGCCGGAAGACCTCGATGCTGCGATCCTGAAGATGATCGATTGCCCCAAGCCGGTGCTGTTCGACTGTATCGTCGACCAGATGGAGAACTGCTATCCGATGATCCCTTCGGGCGCGGCGCACAACGAGATGATCCTGTGCGATGCGGACGAAGAGGCGACGCAGGTTTCCGATGCCGGCAAGATGCTCGTCTGAGCGAGGACCCCATGCGTTATCTCTACATCAAATGGGTACACAAAGACCCCGCCAGTCCGGTGCATCTCTACAGCGAGATCGACGACGACTCCTATGAACGCCGGCGGGTCGAAGTATGGGCCGACGGACGCAAGGGCTATGCCGATGCGAGCGAGGAGAAGGGCGGAACGGCGCTGAGCGTCATGCCGGTTCCCTCGCTGAAGGAAATCGCGGCCCAGCCGGAATTCCTGCCCAAAGAAATTGAAGCCGAAGACTTCCACAAGATATGGCTGAAACGCAGATGAGCACCAACCGAATCGAACGACACACCTTCGCCATCCTGGTCGACAACGAAGCCGGCGTGCTCGCCCGCATCGTCGGCCTTTTCTCGGGCCGCGGCTACAACATCGAAAGCCTGACGGTGGCCGAGATCGATCCCAGCCAGCACACGTCGCGAATTACCATCGTGACCTCGGGGACACCGGAAATCCTCGAGCAAATCCGTGCCCAGATCGGCCGCGTGGTCCCGGTGCACCGCGTCGTCGACTGGACGGTGGACAAGCCTTCGATCGCGCGCGAAATGGCGCTCATCAAAGTTGCCGGAACCGGAGAAAAGCGGGTCGAAGCCTTGCGCATCGCCGACGCTTTCCGCGCGCGGCCCGTGGACACCACCCACACCAGCTTCGTGTTCGAGATCACCGGCAGCCCCGACAAGATCAACCAGTTCGTCGATCTGATGCAGCCGCTTGGTCTGGTTGAGATTTCCCGCACCGGCGTGGCCGCGATTTCGCGCGGACCGGATCCGATGTAATCGCCGGGCTTTTGAGACACGACACATCGTTGTATGAACGGCGCGCTTGCACGCCGGAACGCATTAAGGAGAAGGCCATATGCGCGTCTACTATGATCGGGATGCCGATCTGAAATTCATCTCGTCCAAGAAAGTCGCCGTCATCGGGTTCGGCTCGCAGGGTCACGCCCATGCGCAGAACATGCGCGACAGTGGCGTCAAGGACATCGTGATCGCCGCCCGTCCGGGCAATTCCTGGAAGAAGGCGGAAGCCGCCGGCTTCAAGGTGATGACCAACGCCGACGCCGCCAAGTGGGCCGACGTCATGATGATGACGACGCCCGACGAGTTGCAGGCCGACATCTACAAGGAAGACCTGGCGCCCAACATGAAGCAGGGCGCGGCCCTGTTCTTCGCGCACGGCTTCAACATCCATTTCCGCCTGATCGAGGCGCGCAAGGACCTCGACATCGTGATGGTGGCGCCCAAGGGCCCCGGCCACACGGTGCGCGGCGAATATCTCAAGGGCGGCGGCGTGCCGTGCCTGATCGCGGTGGCGCAGGACGCGACCGGCAACGCCCATGACCTCGGCCTCGCCTATGCCTCGGCGATCGGCGGCGGCCGTTCCGGCATCATCGAGACGACGTTCCGCGAAGAGACCGAAACCGATCTGTTCGGCGAGCAGGTCGTGCTTTGCGGCGGCCTCGTCGAACTCATCCGCAACGGCTGGGAGACCCTGGTCGAAGCCGGTTACGCGCCGGAGATGGCCTATTTCGAGTGCCTGCACGAGGTGAAGCTGATCGTCGACCTGATCTACGAAGGCGGCATCGCCAACATGAACTACTCGATCTCCAACACCGCCGAGTACGGCGAATACGTCACCGGCCCGAAGATCGTCACGCCCGCCACCAAAGAGGCGATGCGCGAAGCCCTCAAGAACATCCAGTCCGGCAAGTTCGCCCGCGATTGGGTGCTCGAGAACAAGGCCGGCCAGCCGTCGTTCAAGGCGACCCGCGCCATCAACAACCAGCACCCGATCGAAGAGGTCGGCGGCAAGCTCAGGGCCATGATGCCCTGGATCGGCAAGAACAAGCTGGTCGACAAGGACAAGACGGGTGGTGAGGGATAAGCCTCATCTCGCCGCGGCGTAGCGCAGCGAAGCCGGGTCGACAAGGATAAGACGGGCGGCGAAGGCTGATCGGCTGTCACGCAGGACATTACGGAAAAGGCGGTGCTCCGGCGCCGCCTTTTTTGTTGGCGCAGATTAGACATCCTCCAATCGGCACCGTCTAACCGGCGTCGCGCCCCCGTGCTAATCTTCCTGCGGTCGGCGGCCACCGCCGATGGGGCTTGCAGCGCATCCGCGCCGCACAAAGGGGGAGATCAATCATGCCGCAAGACGGCTTGTTTTTCCGTGTATTACGTCGCTTCAACATGATCCTGGTCGCGATCATCTGCCTGGCGCTGATCGCGTTCGTCGGCTGGCATCTGTACAAGACGCCTGCGTTACGCGGCAGTTTGCTGGGCTATCATCATGCCATCGCCAAGCCACTGGTGACCAAGGCGCAGGTCGCGATCCAGCCGGAGAATTACGGCACGCCGGACACCATCTATGGTCCGCACCTGAACACCGTGCTGGTGCTCAACCGCAATATGCCGTTCCCGACCGCCGAAGCGCCGGAGGCGTTCGAGAACTATGTGCCGAGGCAGGCGCTCAACATCATGGTGCTGGACGAGAAGACCGGCACCGGCCATTGGCTGTTCGCCGACAACAAGCAGATCATCACCATGCGTGATGCGCTTTACGAAGGCGAAGCGGTCGCCCGCACGACGCCGGCCACCGATACGCGTCCGGTGCTTGGCATGGTGATGGTGGTGGTGCCCGATGCCGCGGCCAAAACGGCCAAGCTGCAAGCGATCTATGCCTGGACCAAGCAGCTCGGGACCGCGAAGAAGCTGGTCGACACGGACGAGATGGTCTCCATCTCCCAGACCGCCGAAAACCGCTATGTGGTGATCTACCGGAAAGGCCCGGCGACGCGATCCGCCACTTATTCGGTGCCGGATTTCAAGCTCCTGTCGGATGTGGAGCTGCCGGCCGCGCCGAAGTAAGCGGCTTCTGCCGTACGACGAAAGGCGGCGCTCCGGCGCCGCCTTTTTTGCATTTTCTGCCCCCGCGGGCGCAAAATTCTCATCACATGTTCGTAGACCGTGGGGGAAGTCCGGCGCAGCCGGAAAGGGGGCTAATTCACTTCTTCGCGAGCCCCCTACGGCGCTTCGCGCCACTTCCCCCGCGATCTCAGTGCGCGTTGAAAAATCGTGTTCGCTCGCGGGGGCAGAAAGACGCGACTGCGGCATTTATGGTATCGACGTGCGAAGGTGCGCGGGCGATCTTCGCGGCGGTCACATAGAGGAAGTTACCGCCAATGTTGAGGTCGTTCGCGTTTGTCGCTGTTGCCGCGCTGGTAATGCCGTCGTTTGCCGGTTCGGTCGAAACCGCCGTGCAACTGCGCGACAAGGCGCTGACCGACACGACGGCCTGGGCCATCGTCGAAACGCTCACGTCCGAGGTCGGGCCGCGGCCGATCGGCAGCGCCGCCTACAATCGTTCGCGCGATTGGGCCGTCGCCAAGCTCACGGCGTTCGGCTTCACCAATGTGCATGTCGAAACCTTCGTCAAACCGGCGTGGAGCCGCGGCGCCGAAAGCGCCGAGATCGTCGGCGCCCATTCGCAGAAGCTTGCGGTGCTCGGGCTCGGCTATTCGGTGCCGACGCCGAAAGCCGGCATCGAAGCGCCGGTCGTTGTGTTCGGCTCCTATCGCGAAATGCTGGCGCAGCCGCCGGGATCGCTCAAAGGCAAGATCGTGCTCGTCAACCAGCCGATGACCCGCACCCAGGACGTTTCCGGGTACGCTGCGGCCGTGGTTGCACGCAACGGCGATGCCGAAGCGGCCATGCGCGGCGCCGTCGCGTATCTGGTGCGTTCGATCGCGACCGGAACCGGCCGTGCTCCGCACACCGGTGCGACCTGGGGACCGGGGCCGCATATTCCGTGCGCCGCGCTCGGCGTGCCCGATGCCGATCTGGTGGCCTCGCTGGCCCGCCACGAGACCGTCCGTATACGGCTGAAACTGCAATCCTCCCTCGACCAGAAGGCGGTGGCGTTCGACGTTTCCGGCGAGATCAAAGGCCGCGAACGGCCCGACGAGGTGATCGTCATCGGCGGCCATCTCGATTCCTGGGATCCGGGCACCGGCGCGCTCGACGACGGCGCCGGGATCGCGATCACCACCGCCGCCGCCAAGCTGATCGGCGATCTTCCCGCCCATCCGCGCCGCACCATTCGCGTCGTCTGGTGGGGCTCGGAAGAGAACGGCGGTTCGTCGGAGGCCTATGCCAAGGCGCATGCGGGCGAGAAGTTCGTCATCGCCGGCGAAGCCGATCTCGGCGGCGATCACGCCTATATGGTGGCCGTGCCGCAGGGCCTGCCGGGTCTCGACGAGGTAATGGCGCCGCTGAAGACGATCGTGTCGCGTGCGATGCCGCGCAACGGCGGAGCCGATATCCACGGATTGGAAGAGGCGGGCGTGCCGGTTCTGGTCGTGCTCAACGATGCGTCGCGCTATTTCGATTATCATCACTCGGCCGACGATACGCTGGCGGTGGTCGATTCCGACGGGTTGAAGCAGAACGTCGCCGTCTGGGCTGGCCTCGTTTACCTGATCGCCGAGTCCGACATCGATTTCCGCAAAGTGCCGGCGGCGAAATAAAATCCGGCCGTTGCATTGGTACTGCAATCCATTTGCAGGCGTGTCCGCCGCTGTCACGCGCGCGGGCACGCGGCCAAGTGCTTGATACGTCTGGCGGCCTTCGAACGGCGTCGCAGGGAAGACGAAATTTCGAAAACTCCCTTGAAGAATGCGGGAGGTTTCCCCATCTAGGCTATATCCCCATTCGTGTAGGCCGCCCCGCTCGCCAAGTCGCGCGCCGTTCGGCATGATGCGGGTGGTGGGACGGTGCGATGGCTGGGTTTTTCAAAGTTCTGTGGCGCATCAATGCGGTACTGGCGTTCGTCGCGCTCGTGGCGGTGATCGGCTTCGTGGTGTTGTTCTCGAAAGAGCGGATCGACCGGCCGCTGCGCGATTATTTCGTGCCGCCGCCGGCCGCGGCGCGCGTTCCGGTCAAGCCGAGCTATCGCTATGAACTCGAAAAGGATTTGCTGATCGGCGCCGATACGGCGCACGAGGACTTCGAGATTTATCGCCTGGTGCGCTGGAACAGGAATGTGCCGGCCACGTCGAATACGTCGGACATCGTCAATCTGTTGGTGAGCGACAAGAAATCCGGCGGCAACAAATGGCTGTTCGCCGGTTTCGACCGCACCATCATCAACCAGGAAACGGTCCTCACCGGCCGCTGGTACTGGCGCGAGCCCGAGGCCGACGACGATGTGCCGGTCGAGATCGTGGTGTTGAAAGTGATCGAGGCGGACACCAACGGCGACGGCGCCCTGACGCTCGACGACCGCCAGACGCTGTATGTCGCCCGCTTCCCGGCGACGGGTCCGGTCAAACTCCTCACCGCCGATGCGGTGTGGTTCACGATGCAGAAGAACAAGGAATACCAGGTCGGCTATCGCGAGAAGGGCGAAGGCTTCCTCGCCACCTACGCGCTGCCCGATTTCACGCTGGTGTCGAAAACCAAGATCGAAGGAATGCCGAATTAGCCGAGGAGTATGCCATGCCTGAAGAGAACCGGTTTTTCCGTTGGGTGTGGCGGTTCAATGCCGTGGTGATCGCACTGGCTGTGCTTGGTCTCCTGGGAATCGCGGCGGCCAGTTTCGTCGTAGGGTATCTGCATCCCTGGCAGAATGAAAAGCCGGAAGGTCATTTCACGCCGGTGCAGAACGCGGCGGAGGCGCACAACACCTATCGCCTGCGTTCAACGGGTACGATTGCATTCTTGAAAGCAGGCGGTGGGCAGGAAGTCGATCTCGTTTTTTCGCTCGGCAATTGGGAAGGCAGCCCGAACGAATACGGATTGCAGCACATCAATAGATCAGGTTCTTACCGCGAGCCTTACAATGCCAATGTGTTGTTGGTGAGTTCCGAGACCGGTGACGGACGGTGGCTTTTCTCCGGTGTCGGCCGCAACATCCTGAGCTGGGATGCGGTGGTCGATCCCACGGCAAAAGATGCTTCCGAAATTGCTTCCGCCGAGCCGCAGGTCGTCTCGGCGCGCGGGCTCAACGGCGGTTTCAGCGCGGCGAAAGCGCTGGTGCTCAAGGTAGTCGATAAAGACACCGATAAGGACGGCGAATTGACGGCGAAGGATGGCCCGTCACTCTACACGTGGCGGCTCGGCGAGAAGACGCCGGTCAAGCTTCTGGATGCCGACCTCGTCACCTCGCAAACTCAGATTGGCGCCGATCGCTACGCCATTTCCTACGAGAGCAAAGGTGCGGCTTTTCTCGCCGTCTATTCGGTGCCAGATTTCAAGCTCGTGATCAAGAAAACGCTGCCGAAGTTACCGGGTTAGCTGTCGTCCCCGCGCCGATGGTGTAAAACGCCGGCCGGTTTCGGCTTGGAGAACGAGATGCACGTCACCGGTCATTGTTATTGCCAGAAGATCAAGTTCGAAGCCGAGGCCGATCCGGCGGCCGTGCTGGTCTGCCATTGCACCGATTGCCAGGAGCTGACCGGCTCGACCTATCGTGTCGTGGTGGCGGCGAAGGACCTGAAGATTCTGTCCGGCACGCCGAAAGTCTGGATCAAGACGGCGGAGTCGGGGCGTCAGAAAGCGCATGCCTTCTGCGCCGATTGCGGTTCGCCGATTTATTCCGGCGCCCCCGATGGCAGTCTCGCCGCGGTCACCTTGCGCGTTGGCACGCTCGATCAGCGCCGCGAACTGGAGCCGCACAAACAAATCTGGACCCGCTCCGCACTGCCTTGGGCGCTCGATCTGCACGAATTGCCGGGGAACGAGAAACAGTAACACCTGTCATCCCCGGCGGAGCAAGCGCAGCGCAGCGACGGGAAGGGGACCCAGGTGCGAGCGTTGTCGCGACGAAGAAGGTTTGGCACAGTGCCATTCCTTCAACGAAAGCCATTGGGGCGGGACCTGGGTTCCCTTCCCCTCGGAATCTTCGCTGCGCTCGATCCCTCGGCCGGGAATGACAGTTATTTTTTCGCGGCCGATCGGCCGCCGCGCCTCGTGGCGCGAGCCCCGCGGCGTTTGAGCGAAAACTACGTCGGATTTTCCAAACTGAACGTCTCGCTCTCCGCGTCGTAGGAGAACAGTTCCGCATACCGCCCCCAGCTGGTGACGGCGCGCAGGGTTTCGTCGGCGGCGTCGTCGGTGAAACGGTCTTCGAGTTCGTCGATGAAGCGGCGGCGCGGCGCGGTGTGGCTGGCGCGTTCGTCCAGGACTTTGCGGATATGCGCCGCGAACGGCACGTTGGCGATCAGCGCCCGCTGGAAGATTTCCTTGCGGGTCTGATTTTCGGATTCGGCGAAGTGCCGGCCGAGCGGCGTCAGGCGTACGTCGCCGCCTTCCATGTCGCCGAGGCGCAGCATCTGCAAGGCTTCGGTCATCGGAAACAGCTCGTCGACTTCGAGCTGCAGGTCGGAGGCGATGTCGGGCAAGTCGGCCTTGCCGTGATACGGCGGCGCGTTGAGCGCTTCGATCAGGCCCGCCAGCGCGCTGGTGGACGAACGATGGATCGGCGCGTCGGGAATGAAGCCGACGGCCGGCAGGTTGCGCTGGCGTTCGATCCGCCGCGAGGTCATTTCGACATAGATGCGGTCGACGCAGTCCTCGAAGTTGGGGTCGGCGCGGTCGCGCGGATGGACCAGGTCGATCTTGATCTCGGTGGTGACGCGTCCGGGGTTGGAGGAGAAGATCAAGGCGCGGTCGCACATCTGCACCGCTTCCTCGATATTGTGGGTGACGAGCAGGATCGATTTGATTGGCAGTTTTTTCTGCTGCCACAGCTCGATCAGATCGGTGCGCAGGTTTTCGGCGGTCAAGACGTCGAGCGCCGAGAACGGTTCGTCCATGAGGAGAATGTTGGGATGCACGACAAGAGCGCGGGCAAAGCCGACGCGCTGGCGCATGCCGCCGGAAAGCTCGCGCGGATAGGCGCTTTCGTAGCCGTCGAGGCCGATGAGGTCGATGGCTTCCAGGGCGCGGGTGCGGATTTCCTTGTCCGGCAGGCCCAAGGCTTCGAGCCCGAGCTGCACGTTTTCGAGCACCGTCAACCAGGGAAACAGCGCGAAGCTCTGGAACACCATCGAGATGCCGCGCGCCGGCCCGTCGATCGGATTGCCGAGATAGGAGAGCGTGCCGCCTTGCGGCTGGGCGAGGCCGGCGATCAAGCGCAGCAAGGTCGATTTGCCCGAACCGGAACGGCCGAGCAGCCCGACGATCTCGCCCTCTTTCAAGGTGAGATTGACGCCGTCGAGCACCAACAGTTGATCGCCGCCCGGCCGCGCAAACGAGCGGCGCACATTGGCGACATCGAGGAGAACGGTATTGTCCATTGCTCGTCTCCTTCCAAGGCGCTTTCAGGAAAAGTGGGCCGTTAGCGACAGCGTATAGCGGCGGTTTTCCGTCCGAAAGCGCGACAACAAAAAGCCTAAGCCAGCCGGAACTTGCGTTCCGCATACCAGTAGAGCGGACGCCAGAACAGGCGGTTGATGATCACGACGAATATGCACATCGTGAGGATCCCGATCACGATGCGCTTGAAATCGCCCGCCGAGGTCGCATCCGCGATATAGGCGCCGAGGCCGTAGGCGTGCAGCGATTTGTTGCCCCAGCTTACCACTTCGGCGACGATGGCCGCGTTCCACGATCCGCCCGAGGCGGTGATGGCGCCGGTGACGTAATACGGCATCACGGCGGGCAGGCCGACCGTCTTCCACCACAGCCAGCCTTTGACCTGGAAATTGGCGGCGGCGTCTTTCAGTTCGCGCGGCAGCGCGGAGGCGCCGGCGATGACGTTGAACAGGATGTACCACTGCGTCCCCAACACCATCAGCGGCGACAGCCAGATATTGGGATTGAGGTTCCACGCCACGATCAGCGACACCGCGATGGGGAAGACGAGGTTGGCGGGAAAGGCGGCGAGGAACTGGGCGACCGGCTGGATCACCCGCGCCAGCCGCGGCCTCAGGCCGATATAGACGCCGAGCGGCGTCCAGATCGCACTGGCGAGCGCGATCAGCACCATCACCCGCACCATGGTGGCCATGCCGCGCAGTCCGGCATCGAGCAAGTCCGGCCAGCGGAACGAGGTGCCGACGAAGTGCACCACATGCCATGTCACCCAGGCGGTACCGGCGGTGAGAAGTCCGTACCAGACGATGTCGCCGATCCGCGACCGATGGCTTTCCACGGCGACCGCCCGCGGCCGGACCGGCGATTTCAACGTCCAGCTCCAGCGCATCAGCCGGGCAAAGGGGTGCGACAGGGCGTCGAACAGGCGGGAGCGGCGGTACATGGTCAGCGCCCAGCTTTCCGGCTCCTCGTCGCTCGGCTCGGAATCGATGCGGAAGCGGTCGGCCCAGGCCACCAGCGGCCGGAACAAAAGCTGGTCGAAGATCACGATCACCACCAGCATGGCGCCGATGGCATAGAGAATCGCACTGAGATCGCGGGCGGCGATGGCGGTCTGAATATAGGAACCGATACCCGGCAGGGCGATGGAAGTCGGCCCGACGCTGATCGCCTCCGAAGCGACCACGAAGAACCAGCCGCCGGACATGCTCATCATCATGTTCCAGACCAGCTGGGGCAGGCCGAACGGCGCCTCGATCCGCCAGAACCGGGTCCAGCCGCTGAGGCCGAACGTCTTGCCCGCTTCGGTCAGCTCCGGCGGCACGGTCCGCAAGGACTGGTAGAAGCTGAACGCCATATTCCACGCCTGGGACGTGAAAATGGCAAAAACTGCAGCAATTTCAGCGCCTAAGATGCGTCCCGGCGCCAGCGACAGGAAGAATACCACGGTCACCGAGATGAAACCGAGGATGGGGACCGACTGCAGGATGTCCAGCAGCGGAACCAGCAGCATTTCCGCCCGCCGGGATTTGGCCGCCCACGTCGCATAAGTGAGGGTGAACAACAGCGAAAACACCATTGCCGCCAGCATCCTGAGGGCCGTCCGGAAGGCGTAATGCGGCAGATTGCTGGGATCGAGGGCGATGGTTTTGGCGGTTGCGGTGGTGAGCGGCGCGAGCAGCTCGCGGCTGGCCTCGGCCAAAAGCACGATGGTGCCGAACACGATAAGAACGGCCAGCACGTCCCACGCACGCGGCATGAGCCGTCTTGTCTCGATCGAGACGGGAGCCAGGATTTTCATGCTGGAAGCGCTCGGGAACGCGAGGCGCACGTAACCACGCGGAGCGGGGATCGGCAAAATGAAAGTTCGGTCACAACCGGCGATTTTCCGCCCTTTTCTGCCGCTTTCGAGGGCGGTTAATTTTCGCCGCAGGAACAGGCGTTTGACTTGCGCCCTGCGACAGTTCCGGCATAAATAGCCCGGCAAAGCGAGGACCCACTCGTCCTGTTCACAGGCGCTTAAGGGCGATTCGTTAAAGGTTTAGCGAGCTGATAACTCGGCGGGCGGAACGGCGATCCGGCGATGACGCAAGGTGTGATCAGGCATGACGAAGACTGCGGGTTCTCCGCAGGCATGCTTGCGCGCGCGCGTACGCCCCGTCCTTCCCTCGGTTTGCCGCGTTGCGAGCTTCTCCTCCTTAGATGCCCCTAGGCGCCGGCTGATGCGGATGAATTCGCATCGGGTGTTTAGGGGGAGCGCATGAAAGGAGAGATCGAAGCCGCGTTTAGCGGTGAACGGAAGGAACGTATTGGCCATGACGACGACATCAACCGACAAAGTCCGCATTTTCGACACCACGCTGCGCGACGGCGAACAATCGCCCGGCGCGGCCATGACCTTCGAAGAGAAACTCGAAGTCGCCGATTGTCTCGACGCGCTCGGCGTCGACATCATCGAGGCGGGTTTCCCGATTTCCAGCCAGGGCGATTTCGATGCCGTATCCGAAATCGCACGCCGGATTAAAAACGCCAGTGTTTGCGGGCTTTCCCGTGCCGGGTTCAAGGACATCGACCGCGCCGCCGAAGCGGTGAAGCACGCCAAACGGCCGCGCATTCACACATTCATTTCCACCAGCCCCGTGCACATGAAGCACAAGCTGAACATGGGCGCCAACGCGGTGCTCGATGCGGTCGGCGCGTCCGTCGCGCACGCCCGCAATCTGGTGGAAGACGTGCAATGGAGCGCCGAAGACGCCACCCGCACCGAACGCGATTTTCTCTGTCGCTGCGTCGAGCTGGCGATCCGTTCCGGCGCCACCACGATCAACATCCCGGACACGGTGGGTTACGCCACACCGCAGGAGTTCTTCGAACTCATCCAGATGCTGTTCAACCGCGTGCCCAACATCGACAAGGCGGCGATCGCCACCCACTGCCACAACGACCTCGGTCTGGCGGTAGCGAATTCGCTGGCGGGCGTGTTGGCGGGAGCGCGGCAGGTCGAATGCACCATCAACGGCATCGGCGAGCGCGCCGGCAACGCGGCGCTCGAAGAGATCGTGATGGCGCTCAAGGTCCGCAAGGACTTGATGCCGTTCGAAACCGGCATCAACTCGACACTGCTGTCGAAGGCTTCCAAGCTGGTCTCGAACGTCACCGGCTTCCCGGTCCAGTACAATAAGGCGATCGTCGGCAAGAACGCCTTCAGCCACGAAAGCGGCATCCACCAGGACGGCATGCTGAAAAACGTGGAAACCTACGAGATCATGCGCCCCGAAACCGTGGGCGTGAAGGAAACCCAGCTCGTTCTCGGCAAGCTGTCGGGCCGGCACGCCTTCAAGGACAAGTTGAGCCAGCTCGGGTACGAACTGGCCGACGCCGCCTTCGAGGACGCCTTCCGCCGCTTCAAGGCGCTGGCCGACAAGAAAAAGAGTGTGTTCGACGACGACATCGTTGCGCTGGTCGATGACGAGATCGGCCGCGCCCAAGACCTCATTCATGTCAAGGCCTTGAAGGTCATGACCGGGGTCGGGATCCCGCCGTCGGCCGAAATGACCCTAATCATCGAGGGCGAGGAAAAGCACATCGAGGTAACCGGCGACGGCGCCGTCGATGCGATTTTCAACGCCATCCGCGAGCTTTATCCCCATACCGTTAACCTGCAGCTCTATCAGGTGATGGCGGTGACCGAGGGGACCGATGCTCAGGCCCATGTCAGCGTCCGGCTCGAAGAGGATGGACGTACGGTCACAGGTCGCGGCGCGGACACCGATACACTGGTGGCTTCCGCCTACGCCTATGTTAATGCACTCAACAAGCTCTTAGTGAAACGGAAGAAGCTGGCGCCGGAAGCGCTCAACGTCGCGAAATGACTTTTGCCCGGCTCCGGGGAGGACTTCGGAGCCGGGATCGCTCGTTTGAGGGGCCTGGGTACCCGGCTGGGAAAGGAATGGCAGGTTAAGCATGTTCGGCAGTCTTCTCGGCGCGCTGTCGAGCGATATGGCGATCGATCTCGGAACCGCGAACACCCTCGTCTACGTCAAGGGACGCGGTATCGTTCTGAACGAACCCTCGGTCGTCGCCACGATCAATCGAGGAGGCAAGAAGCAGGTCCGTGCCGTCGGCAACGACGCCAAGATGATGCTGGGGCGTACCCCTGGGAATATCGAGGCGATTCGGCCGATGCGCGACGGCGTCATCGCGGATTTTGAAGTTGCGGAAGAGATGATCAAGCATTTCATCCGCAAGGTTCATAACCGGCGTTCGTTCGCCAATCCGATGATCATCGTTTGCGTGCCTTCGGGTTCGACGGCGGTGGAACGGCGTGCCATCCAGGAATCGGCCTTGTCGGCCGGTGCCCGGCGCGTGTTCCTGATCGAAGAACCGATGGCGGCGGCGATCGGTGCCGGCTTGCCGGTCTCGGAGCCGACCGGCTCGATGGTGGTCGATATCGGCGGCGGCACGACCGAAGTGGCGGTGCTGTCGCTCGGCGGCATCGTCTATTCGCGCTCGGTGCGCGTGGGCGGCGACAAGATGGACGAGGCGATCATCGCCTACATCCGGCGCCATCAGAACCTGCTGATCGGCGAAGCCTCGTCTGAGCGGATCAAGAAGGAAATCGGTTCGGCGGCGCCGCCGATGGACGGATCGGGCGTGACCCTGGAAATCAAGGGCCGCGACCTGCTCAACGGCGTGCCGAAGGAAATCACGATTACCCAGAGGCACATCGCCGAAGCGCTGGCCGAGCCGGTCGGGCAGATCGTCGAGGCGGTGAAGGTCGCGCTCGAAGCGACGCCGCCCGAGTTGGCCGCCGACATCGTCGACAAGGGTATCGTGCTCACCGGAGGCGGTTCGCTGCTCGCCAATCTCGACCAGGTGTTGCGTGAGGAAACCGGATTGCCGGTTTCGATCGCCGATGATCCGCTGTCCTGCGTGGCACTCGGGACCGGCCGGGTGCTGGAGAACACCAAGGGTATGCGGCACGTTCTGTCGACTGCCTTCTGATAGCCTCGCGGTCTGATAGGCTAGCGGTCGGAGGCCGTGCGTCGGAGCAGGAATGGGTAACGGCGGTTGGAGGATTTCGCGGTCGCGCGGCAGAGCCCATCTGCCGCTCACCGTCGTTGCCGTCCTCGCCGTGGCCTTGATCCTGTTCGGCAAGGCCCGGTCGTCGTTGTTCGACGATGCCCGCACCAATCTGTCCGACTGGATGCGACCGGCGCTTTCGGTCACCCGTGCGCCGATGGAAGCGGCCGGCAAGTGGCTGAGTTCGATCGGCGAATTCTTCTGGGTCTACCAGGAAAACCTCCGCCTCAAGGAAGAGAACGCCCGTCTCAAACAGTGGCACAACAAGGCCTTGGTGCTCGACGAGCGGCTCAAGCGCTATCAGTTGCTGCTGCACGCGGTGCCCGATCCGGCGATGTCGAGCGTGGTGGCGCGGGTGATCGGACGCGCCAATCATCCCTTCCTGCAGACCATCATTCTCGATGCCGGCAAGGCCAATGGCGTCAAGCCGGGGCAGGCGGTGATCGACCAGCGCGGCATGATCGGGCGGGTCTATCTCACCGGCGAGCGGACCAGTTGGGTGATCCTCCTCACCGACCTCAACAGCCGCATTCCGGTGTCGATCGAGCCCAACACCGATCAGGCGATCATGACCGGCGACAACTCGCCGATGCCGATGATCGAAACCCTGGCGCGCGGGGTGCAGCTCAAGGCCGATGCCCAGGTCGTGACCTCCGGCGACGGCGACATCCTGCCGGCCGGCATTCCGATCGGGGTGATTGTTCCGGTCGGCAACACCTATCGCGTCGCCCTGTTTGCCGACCAGACCACGGCGCAGGACGTCGAAATCGTCGACTTCAAGCTGAAGCCGGAGCATCCGCCGGCGGTGACCCAGCAGGAGTTGCCGGTGACCGCCGCGGGATTGCCACCGGCCGCGCCGCCGCAGCCGGGTGCCGGATTGCTGCCGCAGCCGGTGCTGCAGCCGCCGCCGCCCGTGTTCAAGCCGCCGGTCCAGACGCAAAAGCCTGCCACGCCTCCCGCCGACAGCGGGGATAATGACGTCCCCAACACCGGAAACGAGTGAGGGCCGCCATGGAACGCCTGGGTGGCTTTCTTCCCAACCGGTTTTTCTCCAATGCCATTCCCGTGTTTTTCAGCCTGGTCGGGGTGGCGCTGACGAACCTGCCGTTCTCCGTGTTCGGCAGCTGGATCCCGTCGCCGCTCTACGCCCTGATGCCGGTCTATTACTGGTGTCTAGTGCGGCCCGACTTGATGAGCCCCGGCTGGGTTTTGCTGATCGGGCTTGGCAGCGATGTGCTGTCGCCGGCGCCGATCGGCATCTGGTCGGCTTCGTTCGTCATTACTTATGCGGTGATCGACCGGCAGCGCGACGCCTTTGCGGGATTGTCGGGCTGGGGTGCTATCCTCGGCTTTGCCACCGCGACGCTGATCGCCTGTTGCGCCCATTACGTGATCACGTCGCTTTATCTCTGGAAAGTCATGGCGGTTTCGGGTTCCATCAAGGAATTCGCAGTCACCTCGCTGATGTACGTCGCCGTCCTGCCGCTGCTAGGCTGGACGCATCGCAAAGTGGTCGGTCCCTTGCGGAGTGATTTCTGATGCCGCTGTTCGACCGCAAGGACAAAAGCCGCTACGCCAGCTTCACCCGGCGCACGCTGATGCTGTCGGGCGCGATGGGCGGGATTTTCGCCGTTCTGGGCGGGCGGCTCTATCAGCTCCAGATCCTCAACGGCAAAGAGTACATGGTGGACGCGGAAAACAACCGCATCAGCCAGCGTTTCATCTTTCCGCCGCGCGGACGCATCCTCGACCGCTTCGGCACCGAACTGGCCACCAACCGGCGCAATTACCGCGTCGTGATCGTGCAGGAACAGGCGAGCCAGGGCGTCGAGACGGCCATCGATTCCGTCGCCAAGATCATCCAGCTCGATCCCGACCGCAAAGCCAAGGTGCTGCACGACATCAGCGTGAACAAGAAGTTCGCCCAGGTGCCGATTGCCGAGAACCTGTCGTGGGAAGAGTTTGCCCGCATCAACATGCACCTGCCTTATCTGCCGGGCGTGCAGACCGATGTCGGCGAGACCCGCGCCTATCCCTACGGCGCCGAGATGAGCCATCTGCTCGGCTATGTGGCGGCGGCCAATCAGAAGGACGTCGAGAAGGAAAACGATCCGCTGCTGGCCCAGCCGGGATTCCGTTTGGGCAAAGGCGGCATCGAGAAGCAGTTCGACACCGAAATGCGCGGCGAAGCCGGCGCCTCGCGCGTCGAAGTCAATGCCTACGGCCGCGTCATCCGCGAATTGTCGGCGGTGCCGTCGGCGGCCGGCAAGGATGTCTGGCTGACGATCGACTGCGATCTGCAGCGTTATGCCGAAGAACGGCTGGCCGAAGAAAGCGCGGCGTGCGTGGTGATGGACGTGGAAACCGGCGACGTCCTGGCGCTGGTCTCGACCCCCGGCTTCGATCCCAATCTGTTCAATGTCGGCATCACCAACAATACCTGGCAGGATCTCCTGCACAACGACCACAAGCCGCTGATGAACAAGGTCCTGCGCGGCGCCTATCCGCCGGGTTCGACCTTCAAGACGGCGATGGCGCTGGCGGCGATGGAGAACGGTCTCGCCGATCTGCAGGTGCATTGCAGCGGCTCGATGACCCTCGGCAACCACGAGTTCCATTGCTGGGCCTGGAAAAAAGGCGGCCACGGCGGCGTCGATCTGCATCGCGGCATCGCGGTGTCGTGCGACATCTTCTTCTACGAAGTGGCGCGCCGTCTCGGCATCGACAAGATGGAAGCGACCGCGCGGGCGCTCGGTCTCGGCGAACCGACGGGCATCGAAATGCCGGGCGAGGTCGGCGGCTGCATGCCGGGCGCGGCATGGAAACTCGCGCGGTTCGGGGTTCCCTGGCAGCAGGGCGACAGCCTCAGCGCCGGTATCGGTCAGGGCTATGTGCTGGCGACCCCGCTGCAGCTTTGCCAGATGGTCGCCCGCATCGCCAGCGGCAAGGCGGTGACGCCGCGTCTGGTGCATCAGGTCGGTCCGGTGTTGCAGCCGCGGGTGCTGCCCGGAGACCTGCCGTTCTCCCAGGAATCGCTCGATGCGGTGCGTCTGGGCATGCAGGCGGTGTGCGAACCCGGCGGCACGGCCTTCGCCTGGCGTATTGCCGAGCCCGGCTTCGAGATGGCGGGCAAGACCGGCACCGCCCAGGTGCGCGTCATCACCAAGGCCGAACGCCAGAGCGGCGTGAAAAGCAATTCGCAAGTTGCGTGGAGCCTGCGCGATAACGGCCTGTTCGTCGGTTTCGCGCCGGTCGTAAATCCGCGCTATGCCTGCGCCTGCATCGTCGAGCACAATTCGGACCCGCATCCGCAGGTGGCCGCGACGCGCGACATCTTGTTGTTCGCCCAGAAGCGCGATCCGCTGCGGCGGCCGACCGCCTATCCGATACGGGCTGCGGAAAATCCGCCGCCGCGGGAGGGCTGACGATGCCGCTTCGTCCTTACGCCGCCGCCCATGGCCACATTTCGATGGCCGACAAGCTTTACGAGATCAACTGGGGTCTCGTCTTGCTCATCACCATCATCGCCGGTGTCGGCGTGGCGATGCTTTATTCGGTGGCGGGCGGTTCGTGGGATCCGTGGGCCTCCAAACAGGCGATCAAGTTCATCCTCGGCTTCGCCATGATGATCGTGGTGGCGATGGTCGATATCCGCGTCTGGCTCAACATCGCCTATCCCTTCTATGCGGTGTCGCTGGTGCTGCTGCTCGGCGTGGAATTGATGGGCATGGCCCATTTGGGCGCCCAGCGCTGGCTGTCTTTAGGCCCGCTGGAGCTGCAACCGTCCGAGCCGATGAAGATCGCCATCATCCTGGCGCTCGCCAAGTTCCTGCACGGCCAGAGCGTCGAGGACGTCTCCACGCCGCTCAAGCTCTTGGTTCCGCTGATCATGATCGGCTTGCCGGCGGCGCTGGTGGCGATCCAGCCCAACCTCGGCACCACCATCATCATCGTCCTGGATGGCTGCGCCTTGCTGTTCCTGGCGGGGTTGTCGTGGTGGTGGATCCTGCCGAGCATCGGGGTCATTGCCGCAGCGGTACCGGTGGCGTGGCGGTTTGTGCTGCACGATTACCAGAAGGCGCGGGTAATGACCTTCTTGAACCCGGAATCGGACGCGCTCGGCGCCGGTTGGAACATCACCCAGGCCAAGATCGCGGTCGGATCGGGTGGGGCGGCCGGCAAGGGCTTCCTGCAGGGCACCCAAAGCCGGCTCAACTTCCTGCCCGAAAAGCAGACCGACTTCATCTGGACCAACTTCGCCGAGGAGTTCGGCTTTGTCGGCTGCATCGCCATGCTGATCCTGTTCGGCGTGGTGCTGGGCTACGGCGTCCAGATTGCGATGAGCGCGAGGAGTCAGTTCGGCCGGCTTTTGGCTATGGGCGTCACGCTCAACTTCTTCTTCTACATCATGATCAACGGCCTGATGGTGATGGGATTGATTCCCGTCGTGGGCATTCCGATGCCGCTGATCTCCTACGGCGGCACCGCTTTGCTGGCGGTGATGTTCGGCTTCGGGCTGCTGCTTTCGGTCCACGTCCACCGGCAGGTGGAAATCCCCCGGCACTCCACGGGAATCATCTGAAAATTCAACCTGTTGCGGGGCCGCGTCGATCCGCCCCCAGGATCCTTGGGGGCGTGGCATTTTTGCGAAACTCGCGCATGGACAGGGTGGAATCCACCTGCTATACGCCCGCCTCCTTCGTGGGTGATTAGCTCAGGCGGTAGAGCAGCTGACTCTTAATCAGCGGGTCACAGGTTCGAGTCCTGTATCACCCACCACTTATCCCTTCCCGATCGACCGCATCGCGGCGGTTTTCCCTGGAAAGCCGTGCCGTTTCCACCGGTTAGCGGAAGTAGCCACCGGTTACCGATCTGTGGCTTAATTGGGGCAAAAATACAACGTTCCGTCTCATTGTAAGCGCTGTCTGGGTTTTACCCTTCCCAATGGCAACGTTGTCATTTAGCGTTTGACAACGTTGTCGTCGGGCGCATCGCATGCGGCTGACGGCCTTCGTGTTTGATTGTGAATGGAATTCAGGAGGGGATCGTGAACAGGAAGAACTTGTTGTTTTGCGGCGTGTCCGCATTGTCGATAGTCGCATTAAGCGGCCCATCGCTCGCGCAAGAGATGATGGAAACGGTGACGGTCACCGGTATCCGTGCCAGCTTGCAGTCGGCGCAGGCGATCAAGCAGAAGTCCGATCAGGTGGTGGATTCGATCACCGCCGTCGATATCGGCGCTCTGCCGGACCGTTCCGTGGCCGAAGCCTTGCAGCGCGTTCCTGGCGTGCAGCTGACACGCACGGACTCTCTGCGTGATCCGATCCGCTTCGGCGGCACCGGTAACGGCGTGTTCATCCGCGGTCTGGCGTGGGTTTCCGCGTTGACCAACGGGCGTGACACGTTCTCCGCCGCGAACGGCCGTACGCTGAGCTTTGCCGATATTTCGGCGAACCTGATGGCTGGCGTCGACGTCTACAAAAATCCGGACGCCAAGATGATCGAAGGCGGCGTCGGCGGCATTGTCGATCTGCGTACCCGCAAGCCGTTCGATCAGGACGGTCTGAAGATCGCGGCTTCCGCAGACGTCACCTACGGTGCGCTGGCGGATGCCGCCACACCGTCCGTCAACGTGCTGGTCAGCGACCGCTGGGAAACCAAGATCGGCGAATTCGGTGCGTTGCTCTCGGTCGACTATCAGGTGCAGAAGAACCGCACCAGCAGCTGGAGCGTCGGCGAGCCCTACGGCGCGGAAGTGACGCTTCCCGGCGGCAAGAAGGGGTACATTCCCGCCTCGACCTTGGGCAACGAAACTCTGGACTGGCGCACGATCGACTGGACGCAGTCGCGTACGGCGTTTGATGCGACGCTTCAGTATCGCCCGAATGAGAAGCTGGAAATCACCCTGACGGGCATCTACTCCAAGGCCGAGCCGCACGAAGGCGAGTACAAGGGCAGCATCCTTCTGCCTGGGACGTATTCGTCGGGCTACACCTTCGCGAGCGACGGCACCTGGACCGGTGGCACGCTGCCGAACCTGGAGATGCGCGGCAACGATACCCGCGTCGGCGAGCATCACAATACGAACGCCGACTATTCGTTGAACGTCAAATACACTCCGATCGACGCGTTGGAAATCACGGCCGACCTTCAGTATGCGGAATCCCGCGCCTATACGCGCAGCATGTCCGTCTACATGAATGCCATTTACAACGGCTGGACGTCGCAAAATTCGTCCTGGAATGGCGTATTCTACACGGTGTTTCCGAATGCGCCGGTGTACAACCCGGTCGTTAATTTGACGGGCCACACGCCGGTGATGACGTATACCGACGCCGAAAAGGCGAACCTCGCCAATCCCAAGAACAACGCGTTCGGCGCGGCGATGGACCACCTCGAGAACAACTACGCCCACAACTGGGCAGGCCGCATCGATGCGACCTACAAGTTCCCCGGTAATGGTCTGTTCGGCGTGGTCAAGTCGTTGGAGGCCGGTTACCGCCGTGAAGACAAAGTGGCGATCACGCGTCAGACCGGCTACAACTGGAATCCGCTCAGCTACGAGCCCTGGTTCGGTGGTCAGGACGTTATGGCAAACCATGTCAAGTTTGCCGACGACGCCTCCATGAAGGATCATATGACCCTTCGCAGTTTCGGCTCGATCTTTGATAATAGCCTGCCGGATCTGTGGCTGGTGAAAGCGTCTTCGCTTCAGGGCAAGGACACCCGCGACTCGGCCAAGCTGCTCGCGACGGTCAAGGGCGATCTCGGCTCTTGGGTTCCGTATGCGGACCAGCATTCGGCGGCCTGCAAAGGCATCGTCGATTACAAGTGCCAGGCGGTATACGAAGCGAGCGATCCGAAGAGCGATAACGTCAGCGGCGGCATCAACCACCAAGGCGAAATCACCCACGCGGGTTACATCAGCGCCAACTTTGCTCACGACACCTTCCTCGGGGCTGATGTTCCGATCGATGGCAATATCGGCGTGCGCTTTGTTGCGACCGAAGACTCCGTCGGTGCCGGCTATGTCTTCTATCCGTCCAGCAATGGCGGCTGCTGGGTCGCCGATTGCTCCGGCTACAACGCGACGAACGCGTTCGTCGGAAACAGCGGCGCCGGTGGAACGGTCGTTACGACTGCTCCGTCGAAGAACACGTACTTCAATGTGCTGCCCAGCTTTAACTTCCGGGCGCATCTGTCGGATCAGTTGCAGTTCCGCACGGGGTATTCTCAGGCGATCGTCCGTCCGGACTTCTCGTTCACGCAGAACTACACGTCGCTGGTCTTCAACTACGATTCCACCGGCGGTTTGTATCGCGCCGATCAGCCGTTCACGGCTGGTGGCGGCAATCCGAACCTGAAGCCGATGAAGGCGCAGCAGTATGATGCCAGCCTCGAGTACTACTTCTCGTCCACCGGCAGCCTGACGTTTGCGATCTTCCACAAGACGTTGGCGGGCTACTTCCTGACCGAAACCAATCCCGAAACCATCGCGCCGAATACTGCGGCCGGCGGTAGCGGCGCTCCCTTGACCTTCTATGTCACCCGCACGCAAAACGGCGGCAAGGGTTCGGTGGAAGGCTTCGAACTGGCATACCAGCAGTTCTTCGACATGCTGCCGGGCGCCTGGAGCGGTCTTGGCCTGCAGGTCAACTACACCAAGATCTACAATCACGGCGGCGGCAACGCGGTCCAGAACGTCAACGAAGCCGCGCAGGTCAGCAACCACTCTATCACCGGTCTGCCGATCGAAGGCATGTCCAACGATAGCGCCAATCTTGCCTTGTTGTATGCGAAGTACGGCGTCGATTTCCGCTTGGCCTATAACTGGCGTTCGAAGTATCTGATGACCAGTTCGGCCGCCAATGCGAATGCGCCGATCTGGCAGGAGAACTACGGTCAACTCGACGCGTCGGTCTTCTATGACTTCCTGGATCACTACAAAGTGGGTGTCCAGGCCACCAACCTCATGAACGCCACGACGGTTCTTGACGTTGGCAATACCAACTATCATCCGAGATACGATTGGATCGATACCGACCAGAAGATCTCGCTGATCTTCCGCGCTAACTGGTAGTCCTCTGACACGGCAAAGCTATGAGGCCCTCCCAGGCACAGACGCTTTGCTCACTTGCTCCCCCCGTGACACCACGGGGGGAGTTTTTTTATCCGATCCGCCGTCCGTTGCCGGCACTCCGGGGACGAGGATCTGTGGCAAAAATGCCAGCTTGCCGCCGCGTCACGGGCTTCGTGTCTGCGGCTTGATCCACCACTTCTTCGTCCGGCCGGACGGCCGCCGCTACCGAGGGAATGCCTGCGCTTTCCGCGTCTTGGCGACGGCGCTTGCGACGGGTAACCAACGGCCGCGTCATCAAGGCGATTGACGGCGGGCCGTTTCGCAGGTGTGTGGAGCGGCCGTAATTTTGACACAGCCAAACGGGGGAGTTCCGGGCATGGTGAGTGCGCTTAACCTGCAGAGTCTCGCCGGCGTTGTTCTTATCATCCTGCTCTGCTGGCTGTTCTCCGAGAACCGCCGCCGCTTTCCCTTCCTGCTGGTGATTGGTGCTATCGGCGTCCAGGTGGCGCTGGTGCTGGCGCTGTTCGGCGTTCCGGCGATCCGCGCCGGTCTTACCAGTTTCGGCTCGGTGTTCGACGGCCTGGCCAAGTCGGCCCAGACCGGCGTCGCCTTCGTGTTCGGGTTTCTGAGCGGCGCCGGCGACCAGCCCTATCCGCTCACCAATGCCGGCGCCTTGTTCGTATTCGGCTTCCGCGTGCTGCCGGTGATCCTTCTGGTCTGCACGCTGGCGGCGTTGCTCTGGCACTGGGGCATCCTCAGGTGGATCACCAAGGCCTTCGGCTTCATCTTCTCGCGTACCATGGGCCTGCGCGGCCCCACCGCGCTTGCCGCCGCCGCCACGATCTTTATGGGGCAGGTCGAAGGCCCGATCGTCATCCGCGCCTATCTCAACCGGCTGACGCGGTCCGAACTGTTCCTGCTCATCACCGTCGGCATGGCCTGCGTGTCGGGCTCGACCATGGTCGCTTATGTGACGATCCTGTCGGGCGTGCTGCCGGGCGCGGCAGCCCATGTCTTGACCGCCTCGATCATCTCGGCGCCGGCCGGCATTCTCCTGGCGCGCATTCTCGTGCCGCGCGACCCCAAAGCGGAAGCGGAGCAGGAAAAGGTCGCGCTCAACGAACGCACCTATTCGAGTTCGATGGACGCGATCATGAAGGGCATCAGCGACGGCATGCAGATCGCCGTCAATGTCGCCGCCTGCCTGATCGTGTTCGTCGCCTTGGTTGCCCTGGTCAATGCGATGCTCGGGGCCCTGCCGCCGGTCGGCGGCGCGCCGGTCAGCGTCGAGCGCGTGCTCGGCTACGTTTTCGCACCGGTGGCGTGGTGCCTCGGCATCCAGCCGAGCGAAATCCTGCCGGCCGGACAGTTGCTCGGCACCAAGATGATGCTGACGGAGTTCACCGCCTTCATCAAACTCGGCGCCATTCCCGCGGCCGAATTGACGGAGCGCACCCGCATCATCATGACCTATGCGTTGTGCGGCTTCGCCAACGTCGCCTCGGTCGGCATCAACCTCGCCGGCTTCTCGGTGCTGCTGCCCGAGCGTCGCGACGAGATCATCAAAATGGTCGGCAAGGCGATGCTGGCGGGCTTCTTCGCCACGTGCCTGTCCGCCGCCATTGTCGGCGCCGTTCCCGCGTCGATCCTGGGATTGCCGGGCTGAAACCGGCTTGCGAACAGCAAGCCTGCACGACAAAATGATCTGATTGCACGATGAAGGTGCATCGGGCGCCCGGTTATGCGCGTCGTCCTCCCTCCTGATTCCGGAATACTGGTTACGTGGCGAACGACAGAGTCTTGAGTAAGGTTCCGGCGGTCACGCTCGGTTTTTGGATCATCAAGATTCTGGCGACCACTTTGGGCGAGACCGGCGGCGATACGGTCACCATGACGTGGGACATGGGCTATCTCGCCGGCAGCCTGATCTTTGTTGGGCCTCTTCTGCTGCTGGTGGGATTGCAGATCGCGGCCCGCAGGTTTCATCCATTCCTCTATTGGGCCGCCATCGTGGCGTCGACGACCGCCGGGACGACGATGGCCGACTTTGCCGACCGTTCGCTCGGGATCGGCTATGCCGGCGGGACATCGGTGCTGCTGGCCTGCGTTCTGGCCAGCTTGCTCTTGTGGTACCGGGTCGAGGGAAACGTGGCCGTCGCGACGGTGAAGACGCCTCGCGTCGAGGCATTCTACTGGCTCACCATCACGTTCTCGCAAACGCTGGGCACGGCGTTGGGCGACTGGATGGCCGACTCATCGGGCCTGGGCTATCTCGGAGCTGCGGCCGTGTTCGCCGCCGGTCTCGCGGGTTTGGCAGCGGCGTTCTACGCCACCAGATTGTCACGCGAGGCGCTGTTCTGGGCGGCGTTCATCCTCACGCGCCCGCTTGGCGCTACGGTCGGCGATTTCTTCGATAAGCCGCTCGACCAGGGCGGGCTCGCCCTGTCGCGGCCACTGGCCACGGCTGTTATCGGAGGCGTCATGCTCGTCCTGATCGTGCTGATACCGCAGCGTGCCGGCGTGGCCGGCCGGCCGTCATCGCCCTAGCGCTGGCACGGGGCGCCGCGGCTGCTAAGATGGCGGAACTGCCATTCGAGTGAGACCGTCATGCCCCATTACGCCGAATCTTTCCTGTCCTATATCGACCGCTCGCCGTCGCCCTATCACGCCATCGCCGAAGCGGTGTCGCTGCTGACCGCGGCCGGATTCGTGTCGCTCGAGGAAAGCGAGCGCTGGGCCCTCAAGCCCGGCGGGGCCTATTTCGTGGTGCGCGGCGGCAAATCGATTGTCGCGTGGCGGCAAGGCTCGGCGCCCGCGGCGGAAGCTGGATTCCGCTTCGTCGCCGCGCACAGCGACAGCCCGGTCCTGAAGCTGCGGCCGCGTCCCGATCTCGACGCCAAGGGCCTGCGCCTTCTCACCGCCGAGGTTTACGGCGGCCCGCTGTTGTCGCCCTGGTTCGACCGCGAGTTGAAGCTGGCCGGCGCGGTGTGGTGCGGCGGCGGCACCGTGAAGCGCCATCTGGTGGATCTGCCCAAGTTGCCGGTGCGGCTCGTCTCGCTGGCGATCCATCTGAAATCCGACAAAGGCAGCGACAGCTTCACGCTCGACCGCGAGAAAGACCTCGCCGTGTTCGTGGGGCAGGGGGCGAAGCCCGGCTTCGATCTGGTGCGTGAGGCTATTGCCGAAGCGCTGGGCGGTGATCCCGGCCCGATCCTGTCGATAGATCTCAGCCTCGGCGATGCCGCTCCCGCGGTGCGCCTGGGCGCCGAGGGCGAACTCATCAGCGCGCCGCGGCTCGACAACCTGTTCAGCGCCTTCACCGCATTGACTGCGCTGATCGAAAGCACGCCTGCCGAAGCCACGCTCGGCGCCATCGTTTACGACGCGGAGGAGATCGGCAGCCAAACCTACACCGGCGCCCGCTCCAATTTCGTCGAGAGCGTGGTCGATCGCATCGTCGGCGGCGGTTCGGAGGACGTCTGGCGTGCCAAGGCCCGGTCGCTCATCGTCAGCGCCGACATGGCTCATGCCGAGCACCCCTCTTTCACCTCGGCCACCGATCCGGTGACGGTCCCGGCGTTGAATGGCGGCTTGGCGGTGAAGACCGGCGTGCAGGGCAATTACGCCATCGGTCCGGCGGCGGAAGCCTGGTTCCTGAAGGTCTGCGAAGAGGCCAAGGTGCCGCTGCAGCGCTTCCGCTATCGCTGCGATCACGGCCGCGGGTCCTCCATCGGTCCGATGGCGACGAGCGGTCTCGGCATGGCCGGCATCGATGTCGGCGCGCCCATGCTGGCGATGCATTCGGTGCGCGAACTGGCCGGCACGGCCGATCTCGAGGCGTCGATCAAGGCGTTCGCCGCGATGTACGCTTCCCGCGAGCCGTTGCCGGTCTAGGCCCGCCGTACCGCCAGCACCGCATTGTGGCCGCCGAAAGCGAACGAGTTCGACAGCGCCACGTCGAATGCTTTGTCTCGCGCCGAGTTGGGCACGACATCGAGATCGCAGGCCGGATCGGGTTCGGTGAAATTGGCGGTCGGCGGTATGAAGCCGCCGTTCATCGCGATCACCGTTGCCGCTAATTCGATCGCGCCGGCCGCGCCAAGGGCGTGGCCGTGCATCGATTTGGTCGAACTGACCGCCAGTTTATCCGCGTACGGACCGAATGCCGCCCTGATCGCCTTGGTCTCGGTGGGATCGTTGGCGGGTGTGCCGGTGCCGTGCGCATTGATGTAATCGACTTCGTCCGGCTTGAGCCCGGCATCCTCGAGACAGGCGCGCATCGCCGCCGCGGCGCCTCCGGCGTTCGGCATCACGATATCCGAAGCATCCGAACTCATGCCGAAGCCGGCGATTTCGGCGAGGATCGGGGCGCCGCGGGCGACGGCGTGGTCGCGGTTCTCGATCACGAAAATGCCGGCGCCTTCGCCCAGCACCATGCCGCTGCGGTTTTTCGAGAACGGCCGGCACATCTCGGCCGACATCACGCGCAACGCTTCCCAGCCCTTGAGCGTGCCGTAGGTCAGTGGGGCCTCGGTGCCGCCGGTGACCGCGGCTGTGACCGCACCGCTTTTCACCATCTGATAAGCGACCCCGATGGCGTGGTTGGCGGAGGCGCAGGCGCTCGCCACCGTGAACGAGGGGCCGGTGATGCCGTTTTCCATGCTGATATGGCTCATCGCCGCCGAGATCATCAGCTTGGGCACGGTAAAGGGATGCGTGCGCTTGGCGCCTTCGCCGTAGAGGCGATGGAAACATTCGTCGAGCGTGGTGATGCCGCCGACGCCGCTGCCGATGATGACTGCCGCACGGGCCCCGAGCGCGCGCAAATCGAGGCCGCTCTGCGTCACCGCCTGGCGTGCGGCAGCGAGCGCGAACTGGGCGCAGCGGTCGAGCAGCGGCAGCTTCTTGTCGTCGAATTGGCTTGCGGCATCGAAGTCCTTCACTTCGGCGCCGATCTTGACCGCGAGCGTTTCGGTCGGAACGCTGGTGAGAGGCGCGATGGCGACGCGTCCAGCATGCAGCGCCGTTTCCATTTCGGCCGCGCTGTTGCCCAAGGGCGAGATGATGCCAAGACCCGTAATGACGACCCGGTTCATACCGTCGCCTTTCTTCGATGTGTTTTCGAAACGAAGGCTCAGGCGGCGCGCCGTTCGGCGATCAGCTTGTCGACGGCGTCGACGATATCGCCGACCGACCCGAACGAGATGCCCGTAGTGTTCTGCTCGCCCGCGCCGTAGGGAACTTCAATGTCGAACTTTTCTTCGATCGCGAAAACGAGTTCGACCACATCGATAGACTGCAAATTGAGATCGGTGAGTTTGGTATCGCGTGTCAGCGTCGTCGGTTCTACCTTGGCCTGCTTGGCGACAAGTTCAATGACGTCGTGTTCCGTATCCATGACTGCCCCGGTTCGAGTTCTAGCCCCACAACTCTTCCGGGATAACTGTAACGCGGAAACGGCTTCCTGCCAAATTGATCCGCATGCCTACAAATGCGAGCTTCAACCGGCCGTAATGCGGACCATCTCGGCCTGCAACTTCAGGGCATGTTTGCGGGCATCGAAATCGCGCTCGATTCGTGCCCTCGCGGCAAGGCCGTGCGCGCGGCGCATATCGGGATTGCGGAAGTAGTCCAAACAAGCCTGGGCCAAGCCCTCGACATCCGGCGGCTTGCCGCAGACGACGAAACCTTCGCGGCCGTGGGCGCACATTTCGGGAATGCCGCCCATGGCGAAGGTCACGATCGGCTTGCCCATGGCCATCGATTCCATGACCGCGCGCGGCAGCGGGTCTTCGTAGACCGACGGAACGACGGCGACATCGAAATCGGCGACAAAGGCGCGGGGGTCGGCGCGGAAGCCGATGAACTGCACGAAATCCCCGATGCCGAGATCCTTTGCGAGCGCGATGCATTCTTCGCGATGGTCGGGCGTCATGTCCTGCGGCGTGTCGCCGAGCACGATGAAGCGGCAGCGCGCACGTTCCTCCTCCGACAAACGGTCGTGAACGATCTTGGCGGCGCGGACCATCTCGACATAGCCCTTGCGCGGCACGATGCGGCCGTGGCTGCCGAAGATCACGATGTCGTCGGAGAGCCCGAGTTCCTTGCGCAGGGCGGGCGTAACACCCGCACCGTCGAACTCCTCGATGTCGAGCGCGGTCTGGATCGGTTTGACCTTGGCGCGGACGTGATCGAACTGCGGCTCGCACGGCTTGGACACGCAGATGATGAGCTTCAAATACTTTCCCGCCGCCAGCTTCTGATGCAGCCGCCGGATCGGCTTGGCCACCGACGGATAGAGCACATGCCAGATCGCCGGTGTTTTGGTCGCCGCCGCCAGGGCGCCGCCGAGGAAGCCCGCCGAGGTGCCGTTGCAGAAGATGAGATCGTACTTCTCGCGTTTGATCCGGCGCATGAGCCGCACGAAGCCGGCCAGGGCGCGGCCGACATTGCCGAGCGCGCGCGCGGCTTTCAGCGGCAGCGGCGCGGCGAAATCCTCGCGCTCGATATTGCGCGACAGCGGCTCGAAGGGATGTTCGATCAGTCCCGGTTCGAAGAACAGCGTCTCGGCGCAGTGATTGTCGGTCAGGCGCTTGGCGACGATGCCGTCGCGCGGCAGCATCACGGTGCGCTCGATGCGGGCGGGATCGAGGAATTTGGTGATGTAGAGGATGGTCCGTCCCGGTCCGCCGTTGCGCGAGGTGTCGTTGATGAACAGCACCTTGAGGCGGCGCGTGTTCGTCGTGGTCGGTGCGGCGGCGGTCAGAATTTCAGCCATTATCCCTCTCTCGGGGAGCGCGGCCGGAAAAGTGTAAAGCGGTTTTCCGACAAGCCGCGCGACAAACTAAACAAGCCTCGTATACACGGCCTCATAGCCTTCGCACATCTTCGCCAGACCGAACCCTGCCGTGACCCAGGCGCGCGCCTCGATCCCGCGTCGGGCGGCCTCGGCGCGATCGGCAGAGGCCTGTCGCAAAAGCCGGGCAAATCCCGCCACGCTGTCGTCGTCCGAGAGCCAGCCGGTGCGGCCATCCACCACGGCTTCGACCAAGCCGCCTTGCGCAAAGCCGATGGTGGGCCGCTGCATCGCTCCGGCTTCCAGCGCCGACAGCGACAAGGCCTCTTCGCGGGTGCAGTTGATGACCGCATCGGCCGCTGCAATGACCGGACCCGGATCGGCAAGATGACCGTGGAAGCGCACGCGCGACGCGATGCCCAGGTCGCGGGCCAGTTGCTCGAGTTTGTCGCGTTCGGCGCCGTCGCCTGCGATCTCGAGCACGACATCCGGCACCTGCGGCAGGGCGCGGAGTGCGATGTTCAGACGCTTGATCGGCTCCAGCCGGGCAATCGCCGCAAGGGTGAACGGGCCTTCGCGGCGCGGCGGCTGCGGCGCGAAACGGGCGAGGTCGATGCCGTTGTGGACGACATGGATGCGATCGGCCACGGCCGGCTCGATGTGCGCCACCGTGCGGCCGACGAAGTTGCTGACGGCGACGATCTTCGTCGTGTGTTTCAGCGCCCAATGGCGGTTGAGGGCGCAGGTCGGATCGCGATAGTGGCGCACGCCGTGTTCGGTGCGCACCAGCGGCAGGCCGAAGCGTTGCGCGGCACGCGCTGCCAGCACATGCGAGCCGTAGGTGTGGCAATGAAGAATGTCGGCGCGTTCCGCCGCGATCACGTGTCCGAGCCAAGCAAGGTCGGTGCGCCCGTAGCTGCGCCACAGATAGGCGAGCGGATTTTCACGGCAGAGGCCGGGATTATGCAGCGGCATCTCGCCGGCCCGGAAAAATGCCGCCAAGTCGCGATTGGGCGTCATCAGGGCAATCACGTGTTCGGATCGGCCGGGATGTGCCGTGAGCGTCGCGAGAAAGCGCTCGGCGCCGCCGATCTGTCCGGCCACCACGATGTGCAGAATTCTCGGTCGCGTGCGCATCACATCCGCTGCGTTGAGGAGTTGTGTGGCATTACATGAACGGGCCGCCCTTTTGCGACAAATTCCGACATCTTCCTTGTATCCACGCGGCCGCGCTCACGCCGGAATGGGTGATGGCGACGCGTTCGACATGTGTATCGCCCCGTTGCGACGCGAGGATTCGGCTGCATGAGTGTTCATTCCGATACCAGGCCGGCTTGGTCCATTGCGTCCCTTCCCCGCCGCCGCGTTCTACTGACGCCAGAATTGACCTGTGCCGAAGCGGACGCCTACGACCAGTTCGTCGCAACTGCCCCCTCCGGCCATTACAGCCAGACCCGCGCCTGGGCCAGAGTGGCCGTTGCGGAACGATCCGTCGAGCCTTTGTTCTTTCTTGTCCGGCACGGCAGCGAGGTCATAGGGACCGGCTTGGCTTTGCGTCCGGTGCTTGGGGGCGTACCGCTGCCCTGGGCGCGGATCGAGCACGGACCGGTGACGGCCATGCCCGAGGATCTGCCCGAGGTGCTGGCATCCCTGCGACAAAGTTGTCTCGCCCGAGGCATTCTCCGGCTGTCCGTGAGGCCGTGCTGGACCGATCCCCATCGTCTCGTCGCCGAAACCCTCCTCGGCGGGGCCGGATTTGTCCCGCAGCAGCGCGTCGACAGCTGCCTGACGCGGGTGAAGCGCCTCGATTTGAGTACCCTTGATGACAAAAAATCTTGGAGTGCCAGTCACTTGGTCGAGATCCGTCGGGAAATCGGACGGGCCGCACAGGCCGGCGCCACGGTTCGTCCGGGCCGGCACGAGGATCTGGTGAGGCTGCAAACCATGGCCGGCTTGAGCGGCGCATGGACCGAGGCATATGGGGGGTATTTTCTTCGCCCCGGCGCCTCGATGTTCGTCTCGGAGTTCCAGGGCGCTTTGGTTTCCGCGATTTTTGTCACTCTCCACAAAGGGTTAGCGACACTGGTCCAGGTTCTTTCGACGGCCCGGCCGTTGCCGTTTTCACCCACCGTGCTGGCGGCGACCGAAGCCATGCAGTGGGCCCGGCGGATGGGAGCGCAGGCCTTTGAGGATGAGGGGTACTCCGGCCTCGCCAGTTATTGCCGAACCGAATTTCTCCTGGTGGGCGAACACGTCCGCTGGCTCTTGTGACTAAGGATTAATACCAACGCCGAAAAGCCGCCGCGACAAAACCCCGGCGTTGCGGCAATACTCAGGCCCTATCTTGGGGTTTGGGGATGGACGCGTATCTCTGCGTCTCGATTGACTGCGAATGCGACAAAGGCGAGGGCTGGCGGCTGAAGAAGCCGCTGAGCTTTGCCGGCATCACGACCGGCATTGCCGATCGCCTGCAGCCGCTGTTTCGCGCCTATGGCGCCAAACCGACTTATCTTTTGTCGCCGGAAGTGCTGCGCGATCCGGCTTCGGCCGATTGCCTGCGGCAGCTTCAGGGCAGCGCCGAGTTCGGCACCCATCTGCACGGCGAGTTTGCCGAGCCCGACGCCTTCGAGCCTGACGAAACGACCGCGTTCCAGTGCAATTACCCGCACCCCGTCGAGCGGCAGAAGCTGGAGTCGTTGACCGATCTCTTCCGTGCTGCGCTCGGCCGGCCGCCGCGTTCGTTCCGGGCCGGACGTTTCGGCATTGGACCCCATTCGCTGCAATTCCTCGCCGAACTCGGCTACACGGTCGATTCGAGCGTCAGCCCGCTGAAGGATTGGAGCAAGCAGGGCGCCCCCGCCGCATCGTTCCGTTCGGCGCCGACACAGCCCTATTGGCCGGTGCCGAACATGCCTGAGTTGAGAGCACGCGAGCCGGGCCCGCTGCTCGAGGTGCCGGTGACGATTCTGCCGTCGCGGTTTCAGCGTCTGCCTTTCATCGGGGCTCGTTTCGAGCCGCGCTGGCTGCGGCCGACCCGCGGAACGGTCGAGAGCCTAGTCGCCGTCGCGCGCGACGAACGGACGCGCACCAAGAACGGGCCGGTGGTTCTCAATTGCATGTTCCACAACGTCGAGATCATGGCCGGCCTCAGTCCGTACGCGAAGAACGAGGCCGAAGCCGATGCCATCCTGAACCGGCTGGCGGGACTGCTCGCCTACGCCAGGGCCGAGGGCATCGGTGTGGTCGGACTCACCGATATCGCGGCAATCTTCAGCGAGACCGAAGTGCGCGTGCCCGAGCCCGCTTAACCCCCTGCGCGCGCGGCCCTGTACTTTGATCGGGTCGGGCCACTATCATCCGCGCCGCAAGCGATTGGCCTATAATCTCAGCATGCTTTCCGTTCAGCATCTGGTGAAGTCCCTCGGCGGACGGCGCGTCATCGAGGATGTGACGCTCCGTGTCGAACGCGGAGAAGTGGTCGGGCTGCTGGGGCCGAATGGCGCCGGCAAGTCGACCAGTTTCAAGATGCTGACCGGTCTGGCCGTGCCCGATGCCGGCACCATCGAACTGGACGGCGACGACATTACATTCATGCCATTTTACGAACGCGCCCGCCGCGGCATCTCCTACCTGCCGCAGGATACCTTCGTGCCGCGTGCCCTGAGTGTCGAAGCCAATCTCGAAATGGTGCTGGAGGCGCGCGAGCCGTCGCGGCGGCAACGCCGGCAGATTGCCGAATCCCTGTTCGAGCAGTTCCATCTCGCAGATCTGCGCAAAATGCCGATCGGCGCCTTGTCGGGCGGCCAAAGACGGCGCAGCGAGATCGCCATCACGCTTGCGATGAATCCCAGCTTTGCGCTGCTCGACGAGCCGTTCGCCCGCGTCGATCCGCAAGCCATCGAGGAAATCGGCCAGCTCATCCGCACCATGATGGGGCGCGGCATCGGCATTCTCATCACCGACCACAATGCGCGCGAACTGTTCCAGATCGTCGACCGCGCCTATGTGATCGAAAGCGGCCGCGTACTGGCCGAAGGTGCGCCGCAGGCGCTGCTGGACGATACCGAAGTGCGCCGGGCCTATCTCGGCGAGGAGTTCCGGATATGACGGACGCTCCTGCGCGGCCTCGCTCGCTTGCCGGGCTGGTGAAGCGGCTCACCGGGCCGTTCACTCTGCTTTATGCCCGCCGCTTTTTCAGTGGTGTAGCGCTGCTCGTTTTCACCGTGATGGTGCTGTTCGAGGCGGTGTTCGTGGCCGAGCGCTTCCCGATGGTGTTTCGTGCCGTCTACCAGAACCACGCCGATCCGCGCGATATGGGCTTCCTGCTCTTGTGCAACTCGACCCAAGTGGTCGATCTGGCGCTGGCGATCGCGATTCTGGTCGGCACCTATTGGACCGTGCTCAAGCTGCGCGAGAACCGCGAGCTTCTGGTCCTGGTTGCCGCCGGGACCGGGCCGTTCCAGTTGATCGGGCTTGCGCTCGCCGTGGCCGTGGTGGGGATGTTCACCTCGCTTTATGTTTCCAGCGTGCTCGATCCGGCGGCCCGCTTTGCCGAGCGCGAGGTGCTGTTCCAGGCGGAATTCCGCGGCCTTCGCACCGGCATCAATACCGGTCAGTTCTACGATTTCCCCGGCCGGGTTGCGTTCGCACCGGCCCGCCAAGCTGCAGGCAACATGACGGCGACCAACCAGACGCGCGGGCTGTTCGTCTATGAGGAATTGAAGGACGACAAATTCCGCGTCGTCACCGCCGATCACGCCAGTCTCGAAGGTCCCGACGCGTCCGGGCGTCTGCTGCTGAAGCTCGGCGGCTTCACTTCGCAGACCTTCGATCCCGCCGGCAAGTCGTGCAAGGACTGCGGCGGCACCACCACCGGACTGTCGCAGATGGCGACGCTGGCCGGCGACATCACTCAGACCATGCGGACCGAACAGCTCCTGTCGTTCGAGCCGCGCGGGGCCAAGGCCGACGAACTCACGATCTTCGATCAGTTTGCCGCCTCCGAATATTCCGGCGAGGCTCGCCATCGCGACGACATGCGGCTCTTGGGCGAACGCCTGGCGCGTAGCTTTCTCTGTCTTCTGGCGCCGCTGATCGCGCTCGCCTGCGTCTGCCTCACCAACCGCACCAGCAACTACTTCGCCTTGCCGCTCGCTTGCATGGTCCTGATGAGCCTCAACGTCACCAGCGAATGGCTGATCCGCGTCATCGTTCCGCTCGATCCGTGGGGCGCGCTCAGGACCCCGGCGCTGCTCACGCTCGTCATCGCCGCGATGCTGCTGGCCGAGATTTTCCGCGAGCAAGGCAAGCTGGCGCAACCGCAATTGGGGCGGCCATGAGCGAAGCTGCGACCCGTCCGCGTATCGTGTTCGCCCCGTTCGGGCGTCATACGGCCTACCTGCTGGCCGGTTATCTGCGCCATGTGCTGATCGTCACCTCCGTTCTTCTGGCCATTGCGCTGACCATCGATCTGTGGCCGCAGTTCCAGGACGTGGCGGCCAAAGGTTCCGGCGATTTCGGCGCCGTGTGGAGCGTGGTGCGGTTCTCGGCGCTGCGCACGCCGGGATTGATCGCGCCGCTGTTGCCGTTTGCCACCTTCATCGGCGTGTTGTGGACCGAGGTCGCGCACACCCAGGCGGGCGAGCGCATGCTGGTGTGGAACTCGGGCCGCTCGCCGCTGCAATGTCTGTCGCCGGTGCTGCTGGCCGGGCTCATTCTCGGTGGCGCCGACTTCGTCATGGATGGATATATGGGGCCCGCGTCGATGGGCATTCAGATGGTCGAGCGGCTGGGACGTGACGGCGCCCGGCTCGATCGCGCCAAGCTGTCGGATCCGGCCTGGATGACGGCGGGCGGCGGCATCTTGCGGGCGCAGATCCAATACGGCCCGCCGCCGGTGTTGCGCAACGTGATGTTCTTCGCGCGCGATGCGGGCGGCAGGCTTACCGAGGTCGACGTTGCGCCGATGGCCGTGTGGGAAGAGGGGACCGACCGCTGGACGATGCAGAACGGCCAGTATTGGAAGGCCGGCTCGAAGGAAGGTGTCAGCCGCACGGTCTTTGCGGGCCGCGCCACCCATCAGTCCATGACGCCGTTTGCGGAAAAATCGGTAACGCTGGCGATCGATCCGTTATGGTTCACGTGGCACAATCTGCAGCCGCAATACATCCCGGTGCCGGTGTTGGCCAAGCTCGCGGCGTCGGAGCGGGTGCCCGATGCCCACGGCCAGTACGAAACGCGCCTGCACGTCGTGCTCTCCGAAGCCGTATTGCCCGGCCTGATGGCACTCCTGGCATCGGCATTGTCGATGCTGTTCATGGCCTACCGCACGCCGGCGCCGGCGCTGGTGGGCATCATGTTCTGCGGTTATATCGCCCATTTCGGCACCAAGGCGTGCCTTATCATGGGCCAGAACGGCTACATGGATCCGGTGATCGCCGGCTGGCTGGTGCCTGCGTGCCTTCTGGTGGTGATTGCGACCGTGTTCGCGCTGATCGAAGCGCAACGCAAAGGAAAGATCGCTCCTAGCGCCGGTTGATGTGTTCGCGCAGGGCCTTGCCGGTGGCGCGGTCGATACCGAAAAGATCGAGTTCTGGCACGTCCGGCACGAGGCCGTGATCGTCGACTTCGAGATAGATGTAGACGAGCTTGACCCAGCGCTCGCCGATTTTGCCGAACACTTCCGGCTTTCCCTGCGCATCGAGGCCGATATAGAGCGTGCGCTCCGGCATGGCCGCGATCTTGAAGCTGTAGGCGCCGTTCGGCCCGTCGTGCTTCACCGATTTGATGCCGTACGCCATCATGCGTTCGGCGAAATTGAGCGGCTTGATGTGGCCGTCGACGCGGTACCAGCGCCAGAACGCCGTCACCGGCTCCGACGGATCGAGTTTGCCGTCTTTCATCTTGGCGCAATAGACGACCGTGCTCGAATTGGACGAGCGCTCGATATAGAACACCTGCTCCGGTTCGGACGGGATCGGGTATTGCGGCTTGACCCGCGGAATCGCGTCTATCTCGGTGACGGTGCTTTTCATCTCCTTGGCGCCCGCCGGCAGGGCGACGGCGAGAACCAGCGCGATAGCGGCCAACAGGTTCAGCTTACGCACAGCACACCACTCCCGTCATTTGCTCCGCGCGCCGCGCGGCGACAGCGTCGGCGTACAGCGCGAAGAGCTTTTCGAAATGACTTTCGATGTCGCCGATGCGCTCGGCGGCGATCGCTTCGGCCGCTGCCGACAGCGTCGGCCGGTCGCGGTTCAGGATCGCGACGAGCGCCTTTGCGGCCGCGTTTGCATCCCCGGCGCGATAGGTTTCGCCGCACGAGGGCTCCGCGAGATCGGCGGCGCCGCCGGTGCCGGGCACCACCACCGGCGTGCCGCAGCACAACGCTTCGGCTACGGAGAAGCCATAGGTTTCCGCCGACGAGCCGTGCAGCACGACATCGGCCGACGCAATGGTGCGCGCCAGCGTCTCGCGATCCTTGAGCCAGCCGGCGAGATGGATATGGGCAGCCTTGGCGGCGCGCGCTGCGATGGTGCGGCGGATGAAACCGTCGCCGACCACATAGAATCCGATCGGCCGCGTTTCTTGCGCCTTCGTCACCGCATCGATCAGCATGCCGACTCGCTTTTCGGGATGGAAGCGGCCGACGTTAAGCACCAGCGCCGCGTCCGGTTTGAGGCCGCATTGCGCAAGCAATTCGGCGCGTAAGCTTTCGTCGCGCAGGCGGGGGCGGAAAACGGCGCGTTCGACCCCGAACGGCACCGTGTGGATGTTCTTGAGGCCGTATTGCTGGAACCGCCGCTTGAGCCAGGTCCCGGCGACGACGCAGCCGTCGTAGCGTGCATTGAGGCGGCGCAGATACGACCAGTACCAGCCGAACAATTTGTCGATCGTCTCCGGCTTCAGTTTTCCCGCCAGCAGCGTCTGCGGATAGACCGCGACCGGATCGGCATGCATGAACAGCATCTTCACGGCGTCGCCGCGCCATTTCGCGGCGTAATAGCCGCCGGTATAGGGCGAGGAGCCTTCCAGCACGTCGGGCTTTTCGGCGGCGATGGCGTCGAGCACGTCGCGCGAACCCCAGAAGGTGCGGTAGTTCTTGTCGAACGGCAGTTGCGGCGTCTTGAGCCAGACGATGCGCCCCCCTTCGCGCGGCTCATGCCGGTTTTCCGTGCCCGGAGCGATCACCGTGAGGTCGTGGCCGAGGCGGGCCGCCATCTTGAACTTCTGCTCGACATACGCGCGAACCCCGCCGCCGGTCGGCGAATAGAATTCGGAGACGTCGACAATCTTCATCGTCCCACCACTGCGCGGTAATGGTCGAGGATCTTCGCCATGCTCTCGTCCCACGAGAAGGTCAGGGCGCGTTCGCGGGCCGCGATGCTGAAACGGGTGCGCAACTCTTCGTCGCGCGCCAGGACGGCAAGCCGTCCGGCAAATCCGTTGGCATTGCGCGGCGTCTCGAGATAGCCGGTTTCGCCGTGGACGACCAGCGAGCGGCTACCGGTGGCATTGGCGCAGATGCACGGCAGGCCCGATGCCATCGCTTCCAGCGTGACGTTGCCGAAGGTTTCGGTTTCGCTCGGGAACAGAAACACGTCGGACGCCGCATAGGCTGCCGCCAACTCCTCGCCTTCGAGAAATCCGGCGAACACCGCGCCCGGCAATCCCTGTTCCAGGATGCCGCGATCCGGTCCGTCGCCGACGATCAGCACGCGATGCGGCATGCCGCGGGCGGCGAACAGCTTGAGGCTCGCCACCACGGTGTCGAGTTCCTTTTCGCGCACCAGACGCGACACGAATGTCACGACGAATTCGTCGGGTCCGATGCCGTGCTTGGCGCGCCACGCCGGCGAACGCTTGTCCGGATTGAACAAGCGCGTGTCGACACCGCGCGGCCACAGCTTGAACGCGCTCTGCACGCCGTCGGCTTTCAGTGCGTCCAGCATCGAGCCGCTCGGCACATAGACTTCGCGTGCGGCACCGTAGGCAAAGCGCAGATAGCGCTTCAGCAGTCCTTCGGCGAGCGCGGAGCCGGGATAATGCTTGAGATAGGTGTCGAACCGCGTATGGCAGGACGCCACCAGCGGGACGTTCAACGCCTTGGCGGCGCGGATGGCACTGTAGCCGAGCGGATCGGGCGCCAACGCCAGATGAATCAGATCGGGCTTGAACGCGGCCAGCGGCGCTTTCGGAATCGCGAAAGCGAGACGGTATTCGGAGCGCAGCGGTACCGGAATCGACGGCACCGGCACCAGCGTTCCGGCATGATCGAGCGCAGCGGTTTTGCCGACCGGTGCGAACACCAGCACTTCGACGCCATGCCGTTCGAGATAAGTGACCAGCCGGTTCAACGTCAGTGCGACGCCGTCGCGGATGTAATTGTACGAACTCGCAACCAGCGCGACGCGCAGAGGTCGCGCATCGTTGTTCCGAACTATCGGGCTACTGGTCTGAACCGACACGGCTTTTGAATGTCCCAAGTGCAGCTTTACAAAATGTCCGGGGCGTGGCTTTGTCAACCGGGGCCTGATTAACTGAAACAATGGGAAATATTCTGATATCCGGCGCGTCCAGCGGTATCGGTGCCGCTTTGGCCCACGCCTATGCCGCGCCGGGCGTCGATCTCACATTGTGGGGTCGTGATCGCGCAAGGCTTCAGTCTGTGGCCGAAACGTGCCGCGCGCGTGGTGCACATGTTGCGACAAGCTCGTTCGATCTGACCGATCTGGAGGCGCTGCATGCCGCGCTCGATGCGGCCGTGTGTCCCGACATCGCGATCTTCAACGCAGGATTGGGCGGCAGTGTGCCGCATGACGCGGTTGCACAGGATTCGCGGGCTGCGGGCCGCATGGCGATGGTGAATTTCGTTGCACCGGTGATCGGCGCCAATGCCGTAGCAGACAAAATGGGGCGGCGCGGAGCGGGACATATCGTGCTGGTGGGGTCGATTGCCGCTTTGTTCCCGCTGCCGATGGCGCCAACGTATTCCGGTTCCAAGGCGGGTATTAAAATGTTTGCGGAAGCTTTGGACGCCCGGATGCGCCGTCACGGCGTGTTCGTTACCCTTGTTTCTCCCGGTTTCATCGATACGCCGATGAGCCAAAGCGTGACGGAGCCCAAGCCTTTCTTGATGACGCCGGAAAAAGCTGCAGCCGTCATCAAGCGCAAGGTGGCGCGCGGTGCGAGGCAAGTTGTCGTACCGTGGCAATATGCGGCCATCGGCGCACTGTCCCGCGTGGTCCCCAAATTCCTGGTGCGGGCGATCCTGTCAAAGTTCTAAGTTTGCCCTCGGCTCGGGGGGCGTTGTATGGTCCGCCACTCCACACATTTCGGCCCAGGGGGCAGTTCTGTCGGAAAAGCTGCGTACACGGATTGAAACGCTGAGGCAGTTCGCCAAGGTCAAGCTCGACACGCGGTTGGGCCGCGCGGCGCAGCATGGCGTGCGCTGGGGCATTCCGATTCTTTTGTTGGGATTGGTCGCCTACGGCCTGACGCGGATCGGCTGGAGCAATATCTATGCGTCGCGCCCGTCGTCGGTCCTGTTCTATCTCGTGCTGGCATTGCCGTTTTTCGTGCAGCCGATCGGCGATCTCATCCTCTACCGCTATCTTCTCGGTGTCGGACGGGCGCTGCCGCTGTGGATCCTCTTGCGCAAGCGCTACATGAACACGGTGATGCTCGACTATTCCGGCGAGGTCTACCTGTTCTTCTGGATTCGCAAGACGCTGAAGATCGACGGCAATTTCCTGATGCACGCGGTGAAGGATTCGAGCGTGCTGTCGGCCGCCGGCGGGCTCGTCGTGTTGTGGGTGATGTTCGTGATCCTCCTGGTCGAGCATCTCATCACCCTGCCGTCGATCCAGATCGGCCGCTGGCCGCTGCTGCTGATCGGATCGGTGCCGCTGCTGCTGGGCATTGCGCTGTTCGTCGGCAACCGCAAACTGACGGCGCTGAGCCGCAAGCAGATTGGCGTCACGTTCTCCATCCATCTGACGCGTTGCATCGTGGCGCTGTGGCTCGAGTATGTGCTGTGGTGGCTGTCGGGCGCGCTGCCGTCGAGCGGCGATTGCTTCAAGTTCGTCGCCTTGCGCCTTTTGGTGACGCGCCTGCCGCTGATCCCATCGAAGGATCTCGTGTTCGTCGGCGTTGCCATGGCGGCGGCGGGCTCGATGGCGGTGTCGGCGCCCAAGGTCGCCGCCGTGCTGGTGCTGATGACGGTGATCGACAAGATCGAAGATCTCGTCGTGGTCGGCGTTCCGTGGCTGGTCCAGCAGGTGCGCTTCCGGCGCAGCGCAGGCGAGGCGGCGTCGTGAGCGCCGCGGCCGTGTTGTGGCGGCGGTGGCGCGCTTCGCCGCTGTTCTGGATTCTGCTCTGCGCCGCACTCGCCCGTACCGCTGCGATCTGGTGGGGACTGCCGGCTTCCGACGGCTGGGACGACGACGGTGTGGCGCCGCGCAATTTCCTCGTCGGTTTGGTCGAGACCTACACGCCGGGCCATCACTTCGCCTATCCGCCGTTTCACATGTTCATCCTGACGGTGCTGTCGCTGCCCGGCATCGTTGCGGCCTTGCTGAGCGCGCCGTCGTTCGCGCCGAAGGATGTCATCGCCGAGATGATCCACGTGCCGTACATGACTTATTTTGCGGTCGTGGCGCGGTTGGTCTCGATAGCGTTTTCGCTCGGTACCATCGCGGTTGCAGCGCGAATGGGCGAGATGCTCGGCGGCAAGCGTGCCGGCTGGCTGGCGGCGGCGGCGTTGGCCTTGAACGGCGGCCTTACCTACTACGGCCAGGTCACAAATCTCGACGGCCCCTCGCTGTTCTGGGCGATGCTGTCGCTGTTCCTGTTCATGCGGGTGATGGTCGAACACGACCTGAAGCCGGTGCGTTGGGCGTGTCTGGCGGCGGCCGCGGCGGTCGCGACCAAGGATCAGACCTATGCCGTCTTCGCGCTGGCATTGCCGGCGGGCTTGATCGTTTGGTTCGCCGTCGATGCTTGGGCGCGCGCGAACGCGGCGGTCGTGTTGAAACAGGTGGCGCTGTGGGGCGCGATCGCGATCGCGGCCGTGCTCGTGATCGACGGTGCGCTCGTCAATCCGCACGGCTTCGCCGATCGCATTGCATTGCTGACCGGCTCGGCGAGCCAGGACTATGCCGAGTATCAGAACAACCTCGCCGGACGGCTCGCGGTGGCGAGCGACATGGCAGCGCATTTCACGCGGTACTATCCGACCTCGGCGGCGGTGCTGTTGGTGCTGGGTGTCGTGGCTGTAATGCGTCGCTCCGGCGGGACCCTGGCCGCCGGTTTGCTGCCTGTTTTGGCGGCAGTCTCGTTCACGGTTGCATTCAATTTCGTCGCGCTCCGCACGGAAACCCGCTTCGTCCTGCCGCAGTCGGTGGTTCTCGCCGTCATGATCGGCCTCGGTGCCGACTTACTGTTGGCGATCGTCAAGAAACAGTGGCTTGCGAATACGGCTTTGATTGCAGTTGCCGCCTGGGCGGGGTATGGCGTTGTCGGAGTTCACACCGCGTTCTGGCTAGACCCACGCTATGACGCGGAAGCTTGGCTCAAGAGCCAGGTGCGTCCAGGCGACCGGGTTGAAATTTATGGCCTGAATGCGTATCTGCCGCGTCTGCCGGAGAACGCCAGGGTCAGCCGAGTCGGCCTGAAGCCGCTCAAGGCCCGGAATCCGTTGCCACAGGTGACGGAGATTCTGCAGCCCTACGGCGCGATTGCCACCCGGAATCCGCGATTCCTTGTGGTTACCGGCTTCTGGGTACAGGACTATTTGGCCCCGGAAGGGGTTGTTGCGGAGCGGGGACGCACCCAGGCAAAGGTGCGGGAAGTGGCATTACGAGACGTGGACGCGCGGGGGTTTTTTGGGGCACTGTTCGCCCAACGGCTTCCGTACCGGCTTGTCCACCGGTCCGACTATTCTGGCCCGCTGGAGCCTGATCTTGATGCGTACGAGAGCCTTAGACAGTCCGTGTTTATCTTCGAAAGGGAGCCCGCCGGGGCAGTTGCGCCAATTGTCACAGCCCCGAAATCGGCGGCCACGACGCTGCCAAACCCCCTATACCGGCCCATATGGGGGTGGACCGACACCAGGGCTGGGGCGCCGTTTACGTTCGTTGTCACGAGGACTTGCTTTCGTTTCCTTGGGTTATCATATTGATCGAACTTGGGGTTGGGACGCGTAATGGCATCTGATTTCTCATTGGCGGGCTACATCGTCCGGCGGGCGCGCTTGGTCGGCGGTTCGGTACTGGAGAATGGAAACCCCTTCTTCGCGCCGCTCGATCGTCTGCAGGCAGACGCTCGCAGCCATGGCACCGTGCTCACAAGCTTCGCGAATTACGACTATCTCGGCATTTCCGATCATTCTGCGATCAAGAATGCCGCACATGCGGCGCTTGATCGCGTGGGGGTCGGCGCGCTGGGTTCTCGGCTCGTCGGGGGCGAGCGGCTGATCCATGCGGACTTCGAAAGTGCCCTTGCAAAATTCGTCGGTTCGGAAGCCGCTTTGACGCTGGTCAGCGGCTATCTCACCAACCTGACGACGATTTCGAGCCTGCTCGGCAAGCGCGATCTGATCCTTTACGACGAACTGAGCCACAACTCGATTATGGCGGGCGTGCAGTCGTGCAAGGCCGATGCGGTCGAGTTCCGGCACAACGACATGGAATATCTGCGCCACGTCCTTCAGACGCAGCGCGCCGAGCACCGCAACTGTCTCATCGTGGTGGAAAGCCTCTACTCGATGGACGGCGACATCGCCAACCTGCCCGAGCTGTTGAAGCTCAAGGACGAGTTCAACGCCTGGCTGTTGGTCGACGAAGCCCACTCCATCGGCGTGCTCGGTAAGAGCGGTCGCGGCATCTGCGAGCATTTCGGGGAAGACCCCAAGCGCATCGATCTCATCATCGGCACGTTGTCCAAGACGTTCGTCTCCTGCGGCGGCTTCATCTGCGGCCAAAAGGTGATCCTGGACTGGCTGAAGTATCTGCTGCCGGGCTTCGTCTACAGCGTCGGCCTGCCGCCGGTGATCGCCGCCGCGGCGGGTGCCGCGTTGCAGGTGATCGAGGACGAGCCGAGCCGTGTCGGCAAGCTGCAGGACAACGCCCAGCGCTTCCTGATCAAGGCCAGGGAAGCCGGTCTGTCGACCGGACCCGCGGAAGGTTATGCCATCGTGCCGGTGATGTTCCCCGACATGAAGTCGACCATGGCGGCGTCGGACTACCTGATGCAGCGCGGCATTTATGCCCCGCCGATCGTTCAGGTGGGCGTGCCGAAGGGCCTGCCGCGCATCCGCTTCTTCATCTCCGCCCGCCACAGCTTCGAGGAAATCGATCGCACGATCGAAGCCCTCAAGGCGTTCTCGGCAGGCTTGGCGAAGACACCGGTTCCGCCCGAGCCGGTTCCGGCCTAAGCGGCGTCATCCGACGATAAACGTTATGCAGAAAGACCGGCCGCAAGGCCGGTCTTTTCGTTTCGGGAGTACGATGCTGGCACCAGTCCGGATCAATCAGCCGATCGTCTTTTCGAAGATGCGATAGCGCTTGTTGATGTGACAGCCGAACGCCTCCAGCATGCGCTTGATCGGCTCGTTGGAATCGAGAATCCACGACAGCTCGGCGGTCTCGGCTTTGCGGACATACTCGGTTTTCTGGCAGGCCTTGATCATCAACAGCGCGATCACGGCGCCGGCCGGGGTGGTGCGGTACTGGCGGCGCACGCCCATCAGCGCCAGGCGTCCCGATTTCACGTTGCGCGTCTTCAACCGCCAGATCAGCTTGACGAGGCCGAGCGGGAACAGCTTGCCGTTCAGGTCCTTGATGAACTCGTTGATGTTGGGAAGCATCATGGCGACGCCGACGGGCTCGCCGTCGTATTCGGCAATCACCAACGCTTCCGGCTTGAGGATCAGCTTGAACAACGCGCCGATTTCCGCGAGCTCGTCGTAGGTGATCGGCACGAAGCCCCAGTTGTCGGCCCAGGCGTCGTTGATGATGTCGCGGATCAGCTCGATTTCGCCGGGAAAACTCTCCTTGTCCATGCGGATCGGGCGCATCGCGAAAGCGTGCTTGCGTTTGCCTTTCTCGATCATCTTTTCGAGGATGTCGCCGAAGGGCTCTTGCGCCGAGCGCTCGTAGGCCAGCACGTCCTGGGCCGGGGTGTAGCCCTGCTCCAGAATGCGGTTTTGATAATAGGGCAGGTGGTGGCCCATCATGACGTTGGGCGGGGTATCGAAGCCGTCGACCAGCAAGCCCGGCTCGTCCCACATATTGAAGCTGACCGGGCCGAGCACCCGGCGGATGCCTTCGTTCCTCAGCCACTCTTCGCCCTTGCCAAGCAGTGCGGCGAACACGCTCGCGTCATCGATCGCCTCCAGAAAGCCGAAATGGCCGGTGGCGTCGTGGTGCTGTTCGAGGTGGAGGAAGTCGATCTGGGCCGTCATACGGCCGACCGGCTCGCCATTCTTGAGTGCCAGCCAGAAGCTCGCCTTGGCGTGCTTGAAATAGGCGTTGTGATGCGCCTGGAAGTGGGTCTGACGCTCGATCAAGAGCGGCGGCACCCAGTTGGGGTCGCCGGCATAGAGCCGTTGGGGCAGGCGGTGGAAGGCACGCCACAGCGTGGCGCCTTCGACCGGTATCACGGTCACGGAATTATCGGCCGCAGGCGTCATGGCACGCACCTCGAAAAGCGGGCGCGCCTCTCTAGGAAAATCGTGACGCAAATACAATCACGATGTTGCTCCACCCGCTCCCGCGCTGCGTCCCGCGGGAGTGGTGGACAGCCTCATTCGGCGGCAACGTGCATATGGTCCGAGCCGCCGCCCATGAGCCAGGCATTCAGTTTCGCGGTGACACCGATCAGCCAGCGCCGGAGCGCCGAGCGGGGCCGGAAATGCGAGGCGAATTCCCGGTTGATCTCCAGCGGCCGCCAGTAATTGGTGTGCCAGTCCTTGAAGCTGTCGGCGAGCTGGCGCTCCTGCTGCGGGTGGATTGAGAGGAACGCGCAATTGCATTCGGCGCGGATCTGCACTCGTCCCGAGGGTTCGAACTTGAAACTATGCCGGCTCGGCGTGTGGGTGAGCCAGTCGCCTTTCAAACGGAATTCCTCGGGGCGCGAACGAAGCGATGCCATCAACGGATTGACGTCGAGGTAAGCCATTACCCTTCTCCATGCGAGGTTTGCCCGGCTATTCCAGGCCAAACCGCAACGAGTCACTCCGGGCGCAGGTTCCCCATCTCGTAGGGAATAGTTTTGCGCCGCGACGGTCGCGGGATTGTATGCACGCGCTACGGATGCAGAAGGTTTCGCGGGCTCTGCCGGCTATCGCTTCACGAACGCACGGATGGCGGCTTCGGCGGAGCCGATCAGGGCGGCGTAGGGATGCACGATCACCTTGGTCGGAACGATTCCGACATAGGCATCGAAGCGTCCTTTTTCCTCGAAGCAGCGGCGGAAAATGCCGTTGTTGAGCTGGGGCAGCAGTTTCGGGGCGATGCCGCCGCCGAGATAGATGCCGCCGCGCGCGCCGAACGCCAGCGCCATGTCGCCGGCGAAACGGCCGTAGATGCCGAGGAACACTTCGAGCGCCCGCACCGACACCGGATCGGTGTGCGCCACCGCAGCGGTGGTGACTTCTTCGGGCGTCAGGTCGACGGGCTCGATCGCCCCGGCGATCCGCTGCAGCGCCCAATGGATGTTGACGAGACCGGGGCCGGACAGCACGCGCTCGACCGACACGCGCGGGAAGCGCTCCGACAATACGCGCAGGATTTCGAATTCGGTGCCGTCGACCGGGGCGAATGCGATATGGCCGCCTTCGGTGACCATCACCGCGCTGGAAAACGCATCGCGCACCAGGGCCGAAACGCCCAGTCCCGTGCCGGCACCGACCACACCCACGGTCTCGCCCGGAATGCCGGGATGTTCGCCGCCGATGGTGGCGAGGTCCGCGCCGGACAGATGTTCGACCGCATAGCCGAGCGCGGCGTAGTCGTTGATCAGGCGGGCGTGGGCGAAGCCCTTGCCGCGCAGCACCGCTTCGTCGAGCACCCATTGGCCGTTGGTGAGCTTGACCTTGCCGTCCTTGATCGGACCGGCCACCGCCACCACGATCGCGTCGGGCATCGGGCCGCCGGTTTCGTTCAGATAAAGATCGACCACGCCTTCAAAGGTCGGATGTCCGGCACGCGGCAGGCTTTTGGGTTCGCTGATCACGGGCCCGGAAAGATCGGCCACTGCCAGTCGCACATTGGTGCCGCCGATATCGCCGACCAGGCAGGTCTTCGGGGTCGTGGTCACGGATAATCCTCCCGGTACGGTTGCATTTCGAATGCGGGGCGTACAAAACACCACTCTGACAGCGCTGTCTATGCCCCGGACGGGTACAGTACCGGGTCAATCGTCGCAAGAACGCGCGGTCATTCGTGGCGGAGGGCTTCGATCGGGTCCATCCGGGCGGCCCGGCGGGCGGGGAAGAAGCCGAACGCCACGCCCACACCGGCCGAGAATAGCACTGCGATGGCCACGATCGAGGGCTGGAACACGAAGGGCAGACCAAGGGCCGCGGTTCCCGCCGCAGCGCCGAGAAGCCCCAGCGTGATGCCGACAATGCCGCCGAGGGCCGACAGCACCACCGCCTCGATCAGGAACTGCAGGAGCACGTCGCGTTCGCGCGCCCCGATGGCGAGGCGGATGCCGATTTCGCGGGTCCGTTCGGTCACCGACACCAGCATGATGTTCATGATGCCGATGCCGCCGACCAAGAGGCTCACCGCGGCAATCGCCGCCAGGAAGGCCGTCAGAACACCAGTGATCGACGACAGCATATTGCCGATCTCGCGCAGATCCTGGACGTCGAAATTGTCCTGCTGACTGGCATTGAGGTGTCGCCGCTGGCGCAAGACCTGCGCGATCTGCTTCTTGGCCTCGGGAATGCCGGCCTCGTTCTGCACTTCGACCATGATGTAATAGGCGAAGTTGTTGCCGACCAGGCGCCGCTGCACCGTGCGGATCGGCATGATGACGTAATCGTCCTGGTCCTGGCCGAAGGTGTTGCGGCCTTTGGTTTGCAACAGGCCGACCACTTCGCAGGTGATCTTGCCGAGACGGATGCGCTGGCCGACCGGGTCCTGGCCGCCGAACAATTCGTGATGCACCGTTTCGCCGATGACGCAGACCGATTTGCCGGTCTTGTCTTCGGCCTCGTTGAAGGCGCGGCCCGACACGATGGTCCAGCTTCTGGCATCGAACCATTCGGTGGTGGCGCCGTTGACGGTGGTGGTGTGGCTGCGGTTTCCGAGCACCGCCGCGACGCTGGTCTGGTTGACCGGCACGACATGCTTGAGGCTCAGGACTTCGCGGCGCAAGGCATCGGCGTCGCTGATCTGGAAGGCCGGCGCATCGCCCGGCGGACCGCCTTCGCGGCGCTGTCCCGGCGTGATGAACAGGAGGTTCTTGCCGATCGAGGATACGGTGTTGGTGACCGATTGGGTGGCGCCGTTGCCGAGCGTCACCATGGCGATCACGGCGCCGACGCCGATCACGATGCCGAGGGTGGTCAGCGCCGCCCGCATCATGTTGTTGCGGATTTCGCGCAAGGCGAGGACGAGGGCGTTGCCGATCATGCCGCGGCTCCGGTGTCCGAATGGATGCGCCCGTCGCGGAAGCGCACCTGCCGCTTGGCATAGGCGGCGATGTCTTCTTCATGGGTGACGAGCACGATAGTGATGCCGCGGTCGTCGTTGAGCCGGCGCAGCAGGCTCATGATTTCGTGGCTCATCGCGGTATCGAGATTGCCGGTCGGTTCGTCGGCGAATACTACCGCCGGCTCGCTGACAAGGGCGCGGGCGATCGCGACGCGCTGCTGCTGTCCGCCGGAGAGCTGCGCCGCGGTATGGTGGCCGCGTTCGGCGAGACCGACCTGGGCGAGAGCGACCGACGAGCGCTTGTGGCGTTCCTTGCGGCCCATGCCGCGATAGATCAGCGGCAGTTCGAGATTCTCGATCGCGGTGGTGCGCTTCAACAGGTTGAAGCCCTGGAAGACGAATCCGAGATGGTAGCGCCGGAGCATGGCGCGCTCGTCGCGCGACAGGGTGCCGACGTCGGTGCCCTGGAACAGGTATTGGCCGGCGGTCGGCGTATCGAGGCAGCCGAGGATGTTCATCGCCGTCGACTTGCCCGAGCCGGAAGGGCCCATCACCGCGACGAACTCGTGGGCGTGAATGGTGAGATCGACGCCCGCCAGCGCGGAGACCATGGCCTCGCCTTCGCCGTACAGCTTGGTGACGCCTCTCAGTTCGATGAGCGGGGAGCTCACGGCTTGCCCGGCAGCTTGGAGTCGGTGATGACCTTGTCGCCGGGCTTGATGTCGCCCTTGAGCACCTGGGTCGCGTGGCCGTCGGTGCCGCCGAGCTTCAAGTCGTGCGGCTTGAGGCGGCCGTTATCCAACGTCCACACACGTCCGAGGCCGACACCGACCGGAGCCGGAGGCTGGCCTGCCGTCAGGGCCGGCAGCGGTACGAAGCGCAGCGCCGCATTGGGCACCGTCACGCTCTTGGGCAGCTTGCCGGTGATGATCTCGGCGGTCGCCGTCATGCCGGGCTTGAGGAGCAGCTTGGCATTGTCGACCAACAGGATGCCCTTGTAGGTGACGACGTTCTGCACCGTGGTCGAGTTGGTGCGGACCTGGATCATCCGCGCCTTGAATTTCTTGTCGGTATAGGCGCCGACGGTGAATTCGGCATCGAGGCCGGCCTTGGCGGTGCCGACATCGGCTTCGTCGATGTCGACGTCGAGCTCCATCTGGGTGAGATCGCTGGCGATCGTGAACAGCACCGGGGTCGAGAACGCGGCGGCGACGGTCTGGCCTTTGGAGACCTTGCGGTCGAGCACGACGCCGTCGATCGGGGCGTAGATGGTGCACTTCTGGAGCTGGGATTCGTACTGCTTCACCTGGGCGGCCGATTGCGCCACGCCCGCCTGGGCGCGCAGGAAGTCGGCTCTGGCGGTGTCGTAGTCCTGGCGGCTGATGTCGCCGGTCTTGAGCAGCGAGGTATAGCGCTTGTACTTGGCCTCGGTCTGGACCTGGGACGCCTGCTGTTGCATCAGCGTGGCGCGCGCCTGGTCGAGCTGGGCCTGGATCTGCTCGGTGTTGATCTGGGCGAGTTTCTGCCCCTTGGTGACGTGGTCGTTGTAGTCGACATAGAGTTCGTCGATGCGGCCGGAGACTTCGGCGCCGACATCGACCGAAACGCGCGGTGCGAGGGTGCCGGTGGCGCTGACCGACAGGGTCAGGGAGCCTTCGCCGACCGTCTGGAAGTCGTAGTTCGGCTTGGGCTTGTTAAGAACGCCCCAGACCACGAACAGGCCGACGATCAGGACGCCGCCGCCGACCCACCACATCCAGGGACGGATCCGGCGCTTGGGTTTCGCCGGCGTCATGCCCAGTCGTTCGCCGATGGCGGAACTTGACTGCGTTGTTCTGGGTTGATCGTTCACGGCCCCCTCCGGATGTCGATTGCTCCCACAAATAGGGTGCAGCGGTAAAATGTGTAGGTCTTCTCGGTCAATTTTGTGTCGGCCGCGTCTTTTTGGCAGAGGCTGGACCTTGCCGGCAGGTTAACGGCCGCTTTGCCGTTCACTCTTCATTACACACGTTCCAGACTAAGTGTGGGCGCAACCCAGGCGCTAGACGATAGATAAAATTGATTCCGGCAGAGTTAAGGGCGGCCGGATCGGTTTTGGGGGTCATTAGGCATGTGTGCAATGGCGGCGTTTCGCGAACGCAAAGAAGTCCGGAGCTTTCACAAGCTCAGGCGCACCAACTCGGGCCGGGTTCTCAATCTCATCACCTTGACCGATGCCGCCCTGCAGGCGACCCCGCCGCACGGCAAGTCCCCGGTGACGATCAAGCCGTTGTTTTACAACAATACTCTCAACTACACGATCCTGACCAAGCATAACCTCAGGGACAACGAGCGCGACTTGTTTGCGCGTTCGGTCCATGTCGCGACCAAGATTTTCCTGCCGTTCGATCCCCGGCGTCTGGAAATCGGCGGCCGGTCCTTCTTCATCGAGGAATACCAGTTCAAGGATCACTTGCGCGAACTCCTGCACCTCGACCTGATGACCGGCGACAAAGAGGTGCTGCACGACATCAAGGTGCTGGAAGCCTTGAGCCGCTCGCCGACGCTCGATGCCTTCATCGTCACCGAATGCCTGAGGGCCGACGGCCTCAGGGTCGAGCCGGCGTTCTTCGCCGAGAGCTACGGCCTCGCCACCAAGACCACGGCCGACGTGTTCGACGTGTTCAAGCCGCTGGTCCAGAAGGCGCTCGGCAAGTCGGCCTCGCCCGAGGAGATGAGCCGGTTCGTCGATCAGGTGTGGAACGTGACCAACGCCACGACCGACAACCTGTTTCTCGAAGCGCTGCAGATCCCGCGTTCGGAATGGGCCGATGTGATCTTCGCCTGGAAGGCGCTGATCTATTACGACCTGGTTTCGCGCGGCACCCACGAGCGGCTGGAGCGCGTGCTCAAGGTGCTGCACGGCACCAAGCCCAAGCTGCGCCTGTCGAGCGCCGATCTCGCCCATATCGAGGAGTTGAAGCGCGAACTCGCCCGCAATCTCTACAAGCTGCACGACGGCTCGACCGGCTACATCCAAAGCGCGCTGCAGCGGCTGGTGTCGGCGATCATCGGCAAGTCGGATGCGAGCGAAATCTCGGAATCGCTGCGCAGCATGGCGCGGAACATCTCGAGCGTCGGGATGAACGTGGTACTGTTCGATCAGGTGACGAGCTACTTCCTGTATCTGTTCCCCAAGCCGACGATGAACCACGTCGATCCCGAAACCTTCGAGAGCGAACTTTCCAACCTCTGCGAAATCGTCGCCCTGCGGGACGAGGAATAGGCCGAAGCCTCAGAACAGGTAGCTCGACAACAGAAGGCTCGTCTCCGACGCCGACACGCCGGCAATCAGGCGGATGCGGTGGAGCACGCGGTCGAAGGTCTGCAAGCTGTCGGTGGCAAGCTCGATCACCATGTCCCAGCGCCCGTTGGTGGTGTGCACGGCGCGAACTTCGGGAAATTTCTTCAGCTCCTCGACGATGCGGTCGGAGCGTTCGCCTTCGATCTCGATCAGCATGATGGCGCGGATGGTGCCGGCGTCGGGCTTGGCGCGGACGGTGAAGCCTTCGATGCCGCCGGTCGCGATCAGGCGGGCGATGCGGTTCTGCACCGTGCCGCGCGACACCCCCAATTTCTTCGCCAGCGTGGCGACCGGCAGGCGGGCGTTGTCGCGCAGCAGGCTGACGAGATGGCGGTCGGTGTCATCCATGGTTCTGCCAGAATGTCAGTTCGGCTTATCATAATGCCAGAAAGTCCAGCATTCCTAAACACCTTGCTGGCTTTTTGTTAGCACCCAGGCAGCGCAGGATAGACCTCCAGAATCTGCTGCAGGGAACGAAATGGCCTTTAAACCCAAGTTGTTGATGGTCGACCCGTCACATTTCGAGGTCTCCTACGTGATCAATCCGTGGATGAAACCCGGAGCGTGGCACGAGGACCCGGCCGGCCATTTGCGTCAGGCCCAGGCTTGCTCCGCCGCCCTGCATCAGGCGCTCACCGAGGCCGGTGCCGAGGTGGTGATGGTGCCGGGTGCGCCCGGTCTGCCGGACATGGTGTTTCCGGCCAACGCCGCTGTGGTGCTCGATGGCCGCGCCATCGTGGCCCGCTTCGCCTGCGACGAACGCCGTGGCGAGGAGGCCCTGTTCCTGAACGCCTTCCGTTCGTTCGAAGCGCGCGGTCTGCTCGATACGGTGGTGCAGTACCCCGAAGGCATTTTCCAGGAAGGCGCCGGCGATTGCCTGTGGGACGACACCCGCCAGCAATTCTGGGCCGGTTACGGTCAGCGCTCGGCCAAGGCGTCGCTGCAAGTGACCGAAGATTTCTTCAACGTGCCGGTGGTGCCGCTGGAACTGGTCAGCCCGCGTTTCTATCACCTCGACACCTGCTTCCTGGTGCTGTCGGGCGGCGAGATCCTCTATTATCCGCCGGCATTCTCGGCGGAAGGGCGTGCCGTCATCGAAGGGCTGGCGGGCAAGGAGAACGTGCTCGAGGCGAGCGACGAGGATGCTGCGGCGTTCTCGGTCAACGCGGTGAATTTCGGCAAGGAAATCGTAATGGCGCGTCCGCCGGCCAAGCTGAAGGCGCGGCTGGAAGAGCGCGGCTACCATGTGCGGAGTGTCGACCTCGATCCGTTCATCCTGTCGGGGGGCGGGGCCTATTGCATGACGTTGCGGCTGAACCGTTTTAGTGCGGTGAAGGCGGCGGCGGAGAAGGCTGCTGCCGAGTAACCCATTTATCGGGAGAATTGCGATGGATAAGGCATTCAACGCTCCGTCGGGGCGTCCCGTTCGCTCGACCAAAGAGTACATCGCGCTGGAAGACACCTACGGCGCGTCCAACTACAAGCCGCTCGACGTGGTGCTGACCCGCGGCGAAGGCGTCTACGTCTGGGATGTGGAAGGACGCCGGTATCTCGATTGCCTGTCGTCCTATTCGGCGGTCAATCAGGGCCATTGCCATCCCAAGATTCTGGCGGCCATGACCGAACAGGCGGCGAAGCTTTCGATCACCTCGCGCGCCTTCCGCAACGACCAGCTCGGCCTTCTCTACGAAGAACTCTGTGCGCTGACCCATTCGCACAAGATGCTGCCGATGAATTCCGGCGCCGAGGCGGTCGAGACGGCGCTGAAGGTGGCGCGCAAATGGGGCTACGAAGTCAAAGGCGTGCCCGCGGGCGCGGCCGAGATCGTCGTCGCGTCGGAGAATTTCCACGGCCGCACGCTGGCGATCGTCGGCTTCTCCACCGATCCGGGCTCGCGCGCCGGCTTCGGTCCGTTCGCCCCCGGATTCCGCATCGTGCCATTTGGCGACGCCGCGGCGCTCGAAGCGGCGATCAATCCCAACACCGTTGCCGTGCTGCTGGAGCCGATCCAGGGCGAGGCCGGGGTGATCATTCCGCCGCCCGGCTATCTCAAGCGCGCCCGGGCGCTGTGCACCGAGCAGCGCGTCATTCTCATCCTCGACGAAATCCAGACCGGCCTGGGGCGCACCGGCACGCTGCTCGCCGAAGAACACGACGGCGTCGAAGCCGATCTCACGCTGGTTGGCAAGGCGTTGTCGGGCGGCTTCTATCCGGTGTCGGCGGTGCTTTCCAACCGCGAGGTGATGGAGGTGCTGAAGCCGGGCGAACACGGCTCGACCTTCGGCGGCAATCCGCTCGCCTGCGCGGTGGCGCGGGCGGCGCTGCGCGTCCTGATCGAAGAGGACATGATCGGCAATGCGGCGCGCATAGGCGCTTATCTGCTCGCCGCGCTCAAAAACATCCGGTCCAACCGGATCAAGGAAATCCGCGGCCGCGGGCTGATGATTGCGGTCGAACTCTATCCCGATGCCGGTGGCGCCAGGGCCGATGCCGAGGCGCTGATGCAGCGCGGGATTCTGTGCAAGGAAACGCACGGCAGCATCCTGCGGATCATGCCGCCGCTGGTCATCACCCGCGATCAGATCGACGAGGCGTTGCCGGCGTTCAATGCCGTGCTGCCGGGCTGATTAGCCTTCTTCGGCCGGCACGTTCCTGAGATCCCATCCGATCTCGGAAATGCGTCCGCCGTCGAGCTTCAGATAGACGACGCCCTTGCGGTCGAGCGCGACCGGCTGGAAGCGCATGAAGGTGTCGCCGTTGCGGCAGGCGAATAGCGCTTGCGTATCGCTCGCACAGGCGACCATGCCTTGATAGCCGTAGCCTGCATCCCACAACGCGGTCGGTGCGTCCGCCGCTTGGCGCCCGACTTCGGCGCCGAATTTAGCGCCGCTGACGAGATGGCCATAGGCGGTGGTTTCGGTCCCGGCGGGAATGGGATTTGGTGTGGTCGAACAGGCCGCGAGACCGGCGGCCAACGCGGCGATCAAATAATACTTCGTCATGCCGTCCCCCAATTGCAGTCGGCGGAAGTGTTGCGCAATTCGACGCGCCTGGAAAGCGGCTTGACGAACTGTATGCAGTGCTGATGCTTATGGAAAATTCCGCTGGGGGTGCGGAACTTGCGGGGGTCTGGAAATGATCGGGCGCGGAGAGACCGTGTCGTCTGCTTCCGCGCCCTCGATAGGAAATCTAGTTCTGCGCTGTCTTCACCGGCGTCTTTGCGGCGGCGTGCTTCTTTTCCATCTTCAGCGCGCCGTGCTGCTCCATCGGCGGGCAGGCTTGCGTGTTGGCGGCGACGTGGCGGCGATGATGATGGCGGGCCGCCATATGCTTCTTCTTCGCGGCCTGCTCGGCGAGGAATTTGTCGACCTTGTCGTTGGCTTGCTGCGCCAGGGCCGTGGCGTCCTGGGCGGACTTGCCGGCGCTGTCGGCGCTGGCCTGCGCCCGGTCGGCGGCGCCCTTGGCGGCCTTGGCATCGCTGTCGGCGAGATCGGCGGTGGCCTGGGCATGTTCGACGGATTCGCGCGTCGCGCATCCGGAAAGCAGTGTGCCGGCGCCGATCAGCGCGGCCAATGAAGCGGCTTTGATAATATGCATGGCGGTATCTCCCTAACTCGCTAGGGCCAACATGACACCGTCAATCGCTGCGGGCGTGTGATAAGGCGGAGGCAGGAAAGGGACGGATTCGGCTCCACGAGCCCCGCCGCCGCTGCGGAAGCGTCAGACGCTGACCGGCTTCAGATCGCGCGGCGCATAGGCGCTGAAGACGACGATGTGATCGACATGGTCGTCGTCGGGTCCGAGCGGCAGCGCCACGCTTTCGAAATAGGCGAACCGCGAGTGCGTGAAATCCTTGCCCGCCCAGCCGCGTATCGCGAACGGCGTGCCGCTTTTCTGGATGTACTGATAGCCGGTGAAAAACGGCTTGCTGTATGGCGATACATTGGCGGGATCGCTCAGCCGCCGTCCGCCATAGGGCAGATCATACGCCATGCGCTGCGCCTCGCCGACAAAGCGGTATTCGAAGTCGGCGCCGCCGTCGATGACCTTGAGCAGGATCATGTAGGGCTGGAACGGCACCAGCGCGCGCTGGTCGAGATTCTCGCGGGCCGGAAACCGTCGTGCTCCGCACAGTGTTCGCCAGTACGCCACCGCCCGCCGCACCAGCGGGTTTTCCAGAGCGTCGAGAGCGACGGGGGCGAAAGACGTGATCTCCGGATCATCGCCGGAATCGGACGACGCAACAGCCATGCAGCAATCCATCCGCGATCCCGCTGCGGAAAGCAAGGACAATGCGTGCGCCGGTCGCAGCGTTATCTCTGTCGAACGACGTTAGAAGACGGGACGTGCGGCCGTTGCCGCAACATTGGGCAGGATGGAATTACCCCAGGTCATCCTGCGGCGCCGCTCATGCCAATCCCGGCACCAGTGTCCCCGGCTTGGGCGTGTGGCGGGGCTTTTTGAGATGCGCTTTCGGCGGCGTACCGACGACATCGGCCTGGGCATAGGTTTGCTCGCGCAGGAACTGCATCAGGGCGGCGCGATCCCGGATCGTCGCCAGGGTTTCGTACGGAATGACATCGCCGACGCCGGCGCGTACTTCGCTGCCGATCTTGTTGTGCACCTCGTAGAACAACAGCGACAGGCGCAGAGTCAGCGACAGATGGCTGACGAGCTGAAACAGCAACGAATTCTGGCCGGCGAAATAGAGCGGCGCCACCGGGGCATGTGTCTTGGCGACGATGCCGGCGGTGAAGGTCTTCCAATCGCTGTCGACCGCCCGCCGCGCATACCATTTCGGCGTCGTCGACACCGCGCCCGACGGGAAGATCAACAGGCAGCCGCCCGCCGCGACATGCTCCTTGGCGCGCTGGCGCGAGCTGAGGTTGGTCTTCATCGCCTCGCCGGTTTCGTTGAAGTCGATCGGCAGGAGGTAGGGTTGCAGTTCCTCGGCCCGCGCAATCACCGCGTTGGTGAGCACCTTGAAGTCCGGCCGGGCCCTGCCGACGATGGCGCACGAGACGAGACCGTCGAGAACGCCGAACGGGTGGTTGCACACCACCACCAGCGGGCCGGTCTTGGGCCATGCCGCCAGCTTGTCGGCGTCGTAGCGGATTTTCAGTTCCAGGAGGCGGATGGCGGCGTCCCAGAAGGTCTCGCCCGGCACCGGATGCGTGCCGTAGCACTCGTAGAGCCAGCGCAGATAGGGCTGGCCGGTGATCCGCTCGATGGCGTGAATGACGAAGCGCTTGAACGGCGGGTCATGGGGATCGGCATAGGAGAACTCGTCGGCTCCGACCGCATGTCCCATCACATCACCCCTTCCGCAAACCGCTCCAGGCCAGTGCCAGCCAGCCGGCGATGAACGCCACGCCACCCAACGGTGTCACGAAGCCAAACCCGCGCGTCCCTGTCAACGTCAACAGGTAAAGAGAACCGGAAAACAGGAGAATTCCGACCGCAAACAGGATGGCCGCCGTCCTGGCCGGTCGCGGCGCGAAGTGTTCGGCCGCCAGCGCCGCCGCGCACAGGGCCAGGGCATGGATCAGGTGATAGCGCGCGCCGGTCTCGAACGCCGCCAGCATGTCGGGCGACAGCCGTGCTTTGAGCCCGTGCGCGGCGAAGGCTCCCGCCGCAATGGCCAGCGCTCCATTCAAAGCGCCGAAGGCAAACCAGCGTCTCATCGGCAGCCGCACCCGGCATGATGGTGATGCCCGGCCTCGACGGCGACCACGGCAAGGCGCGACAGCTCGGCGGTGGCTTCGAAATCGGAGCGCACGCGGGGCAGTGTGGTGCCGTCCGCCATCAGATCGAGCGCGGTCAGGGCGAGCGCCTTGGCGCCGTCGATCACCGCGGCATCGCCGGTATCCGAGCGCGCCCAGCGGGTGAATTCCGGATTATGGATGATGACGTCCGAGGGCGCGACCGCCAGCATGGGATGGATCGATGGCACCCGGTGGCTGACATTGCCCATGTCGGTCGAACCGGCAAAGCCGGGCGGGATCTCTTCGAGCGGGAAGAAATTGCGCCCGAGATGCTCGGCGTGCTGCTTGAAGCTCTCCGCCAGCGGCCAGTTGGTCTTGAGGTCGAGATAGTCGGCGCCGGTCCAGTTGAGTTCGAGGCGGCACCCCGTCGCCATGGCACCCGCTTCGAAGCACGCCACCACGCGCTTCTTGAGCTTGAGCAGATCGTGAATGTCGGCGGCGCGGATGAAAAAGCGGCAGGCGGCCCGCTCGGGCACGATGTTGGGAGCCATGCCGCCGTCGGTGATGATGCCGTGGATGCGTTCGGTGTTACGGATGTGCTGGCGTAGCTGGGCGATCGCCGTATAGGCCGTCACCACCGCATCGAGCGCATTGAGACCGCGGAACGGCATCGCCGAGGCATGCGCCGCCCGGCCGTGATAGATCGCCTCGACATCGGCGACCGCGATCGTCGGCATGGTGATGAGGTTCAAATTGGACGGGTGGATCATCATCGCCGCATCGACGCCGTCGAAGGCGCCGAACCGCGCCATCAATTCCTTGCCGCCATGAGCTTCTTCGGCGGGGGTTCCGACATAGCGCACCGTGCCGGGCAGGTTCGCGCCGAGTTTGGCCAGACCGATGGCAGCGCCGTAGCCGATCGCGGCAATGATGTTGTGGCCGCAGGCGTGGCCGATGCCGGGCAGGGCATCGTACTCGGACAACAGCGCGACGGTCGGGCCGCTGCCGAACTCCGAGACGAATCCGGTCTTCATGCCAAAGGCTTCGCGGGTCACCGGCAGGCCATGGCCCTCGACGGCGTCCGCTAGCCGTGCCGAGGCCTTGAATTCGGCCAGCGACAATTCGGGTTCGGCATGGATGGCATGACTCAGCTGAATCAGTTCGCCGCCGAGCGCATCGATGGCCGCGACAACGTCTTTCCGCATGGATTCGAGGGACATTCACGGTCTCAAGAATGAAACGCACGCCATCATAGACGCGGGGCCGGCGCTTTGCGATGGTCGGCCCATGGATTCGGATCGTATCGTCGTCTCCAAGGACGGCACGCACATCGCCTATGACGTTACCGGAGAGGGCAAGCCTGTTCTGCTAATCCACGGCTTTGCGTCCAGCCGGGAGCAGAACTGGAAATCCACCGGCTGGATCGACCGCCTGGTCCGCCAGGGCTACCGCGTCGTCAGCTTCGATCTGCGCGGGCATGGCCACAGCGATAAGCCGCATGAAACGCAAGCATATGGCGACCAGATGATCGACGACATCCTCGCAGTCCTCAATGCGAGCGGTATCAACGATGCTTTCGTTATGGGCTATTCGATGGGAGCGATGCTCGCCATTCGTTTCCTGATGCTGCATCCCGAAAGGATCCGGCGCGTGGTGACGGCAGGTGTCGGCGATAACTATTTCGCCGAGCAGCGGTCCTGGCGCGAGTCCGTTGCGGCCGCCATGTTGGTCGACGATCCGTCGGCGATTGTCGACGACGAAGCGCGCCGCTTCAGGATTTTCGGCGGCCAGAGAGGCAAGGATCGCCTCGCGCTTTCCGCCTGCATGAAGGCGCCGCGGTACACCTATCCGCCGGAAGCCTTGAAGGCGTCGCAACGTCCGGTGCTGGTGGTTGCGGGTGAGAACGATCCGCTGGTGAGATCGCCTCTCGCTTTGGCGGCGGCTTTTGCCGACGGGCGCGCAGTGGTGCTGCCGAACAAGGACCATATGACGGCGGTCGGTGATCCCGGCTACAAGCGGGCCGTATTGGATTTCTTCGCCGCAACGGCTTGAACGCACTATTTAAATAGACGGAATTCCGGCGCCATTCCTCAAGCGACATGCGGCCGCGCATGGACGCTCCGGTCGAGATTTTGTTGGTCACACGGCATACGCGTGCGCGTTAAGGTCCGAGCATGAAATAACGCGGGCGGCGTTGTTGTTTACGGCTTGTCGGCTGCGGATTTTATCCGCAGAATTTGCCGATCGCATGCGGGGGACCATGCATGACAAAGCCGCTACCGCAGTCGTCGAGACGAACTCTCGATGAGACCAGGATTCTCAGTGGTCCGTTCTGGGGCGAGCTGCGTGTCTTCCTCGCCGTTGCCAAAGCCAAGTCGTTCAACCGCGCCGCCGAAGCGCTGAACATGAGCCAGCCGACGGTGAGCCGTCAGGTGCGGCGCTTGCAGGACGTGATGGGTGCCCAGCTTGTCGTGCCGACCCAGGCCGGCATCACGTTGACCCGGCAAGGCGAAGAGTTGGCGCGGTCGCTGCGCGACCTCGATCAAAAATTGTTCGAGATTTCCACCGATCTCAATGCCGAGACGCGCACCGCCGAGGGCACGGTCCGTCTGGTGATCTCCGAGGTGCTGGCAGGCCTCTCCGTGATCCCGGCGATGGTCGCCTTCAGCGAGATGTATCCCAAGATCCATCTAGAGATGTGTGCGCCGACCGATCACACCAGTCTGCGCGCCAACCACGGCGACGTGATGATCAGCGTGATGCCGCACCAAGGTCCCGACGTGGTATCGCGGCCGCTGGGTTTTCTGCACATGCTGCCGGTCGCCACGCAGGATTACATCGCCCGCTACGGTGTGCCGACCAACAGCAATTTGTCGGCGCATTGTTTCGTGCAATGCACGACCTACATGGCCATGCCGCAACCGTGGCAATCCTGGAATGCGCTGGTCCGGGAGGGCGTCGTCACGCACACCACCGACAATCTTTTGAACTACGCTTTGATGGTCAAGAACGGGCTCGGGATCGGGCTTGTGGCGACCACCGCCTTGGCCGATCCGGTCGCGTTGCCGCTGGAACTCGGCGTTCATATCCGGGTGCCGTTATACGCGGTTGCGGCCGCGGAACGGGTCGGAACCAAGGCGGTTCAGATCGTCTTCGATTGGATGAGCGAACTCTTCGGCGAAACCATCCCGTGGTTCAGTCCCGACCTCAAGCTCGACGAGCTTCCGCGCGAGACGATGACGCCGTTGCTGATCAGGCTTCTGGGGATGCCAAAGCGAAATCCCTGATTTCGTCGGACATATCGAGAAACTTGTTGGCGATGTCTTCGAGCACTGCCGCCATTTCCATCGGCGGCGTGGCATCGTTGTCGACCAGACGGCGAACGGCTTCCGCCTGGATCGCGGTAATGTCCCTGAGATAGCGGCGATAGTCCTGCAGGCCGGCGAGGCTGCGGCGGCCGCCGTTGTCGATGTCTGTCATGGTGCGATCCCCCGATTGATGGCGCGATGGTGATCTGTCCCGGCAGCGAACGGAACGACAGTTTGCGACGAACTGTTGTTCATATTCGAATATGCGATAGCGGTTGTGCGGGCGCAGTCAATACTGTTCGGAGGCCATCGAGACGAGATCGTGATGGGCGAGATCCGTCACGAGAATGGAATCCTCGGTGTCGAACTTGAGATCGCCGCGATCGATCCACACCTGACGCGGTGCATCGTCGAAGGCGACACGCACTGCGCTAATGCGCCCGTCGGCGCGCGCCAGTTCGATCACATGTCCGACGGGTGTTCCGGCATAGGTTTCCACCTTGGCGCCGATCAACTGGTCGCTGTCGACGAAAGCCAGCTTCTCGTAGCGTTTGGGCCATTCGCCGCGCCGGTAGCGCGCCCGTTCCGCGGCGTAGCGGTCGCGTGCCGCGAGATAGCGCGAGGCCTGCGCGTCGTAGACTTGTTTCTGCGCCTGATATTGCTGCTGCTGTTGCTGGTAGAGCTGTTGCTGCTGCTGATACTGCGCGTTGCGCTGATCGGCGTCGGCGCCTTGCGCGTTCTGCGCCTGATTGAGCTGGTCGGTGCGCTGCTCCTCGCTTTGTGCCGATGCGGCCGCGATCAGGAACGGCAGGCAAAGAAATGCTGCGGCTATGGTCTTCATGGCGTCCTCCGTCGAGCGGTGAACGCGCGGGACCCGAAGGGCGTTCCGTCACGTAGCGGAACGATGCTTGCGGCGGACGGCGTAGCTTTCGGCGCGGCCGGCTTCGCGCGCGGCCTGTTGCAGTGCGGCGCGGAACACATCGCGCTGGCCGTGAATCTTGGCGATGGCAAGACCGGTCGGCACGCCGAGGCCCACCAGCGCGGCTTCCGACAACTGCAGCGAGGATTCGATGGTTTCCGGCACCGCGTCGCTGGCGCCCATCTGATAAAGATGGCTGGCGTGCACGGCGTCCTTGGCGCGCGACACGATCAAAAGATCCGCCCGCATCGCCCGCACTTGTTCGACGATGGCGTCGATGGTCTCGCGCGCATTGATGGTGATGACGACGCCGGTCGCTTCCATCACGCCGCAGACGCGCAGGAACTCGGGATCGGCGGCGTTGCCGAAATAGACGTTTTCGCCTTCGCGCCGCGCCCGCGTCACTGCGGCGGGATCGATGTCGGTGGCGATGTAGGGAACGTCGAGATCCTTGAACAGCGTGCTTACCACCCGCCCGACGCGGCCGTAACCGACGATGATGGCGTGGGCTTCGCCGCCGGGCGGCTTTGCGGTCAGCGCCGGATCGCCGATGCCCTGCTCGCGCAGCTTGCGTGTGATGCGCCGCCCCAGGACCGACAGCAGCGGCGTCAGCGCCATGGTGAGCGCGATGGCGGCGAGAATGAAGCCGGAGAAGCGCGCGTCGACGATATGCAGGCTGGCGGCCAGTCCGAGGCCGACGAATGCGAATTCGCCGCCGGGGCCGAGCAGAAGGCCGGTCTCGATCGCGGCGAACCAGGGCAGATGGAACAGCCGTCCCAGCGCGGTCAGGATCACGGCCTTGACCACGATCAGTCCGATCACACAGGCGATCAGCAGCAGCGGCTCGCGGGCGACCTCGCGGAAGTCGATAGCCATGCCGACGGTGAAGAAGAAGATGCCGAGGAGCAGACCCTTGAACGGCTCGACGGTGGCTTCGATGGCTTTGCCGTATTCGGTTTCGGCCAACATGATGCCGGCGACGAAGGCGCCGAGCGCCATCGACAATCCGGCCTGATGGGCGATCACGCCGGCGGCGAAGATGACGAGCAGCACGGCGGCGATGAAGAGTTCGCTCGACCGCGCCGAACCGACCAGGCGGAACAGCCGGCGCATGGCGAGGCGGCCGATCAGGATAATGAGCGCGATGGCGGCGGCCGCCTGCAACAGCGCGCGCACCAGGCTGACGATCACCGATCCGTCGGATTCGCCGCCGCTGATCGACACGAACATCAGGATCGGCACCACCGCGATGTCCTGCGCCAGCAACACCGCGAAACTGGCGCGGCCGATGTTGGACGACAGCCGGTTCTGTTGCGACAACAGTTCAAGCACGATGGCGGTCGAGGACAGCGACACGCTCGCTCCGAGCACGATGGCGGCATTCGACGGCAGTCCGGCCAGCGAAGCGATGCCTGCGATGACCGCCGAGGTCACCAGCACCTGCAAGCCGCCGAGGCCCAGCACCAGCCGCCGCATCGCTTTGAGGCGCGCGAACGACAGTTCGAGCCCGATCATGAACAGCAGGAACACGATGCCGAGTTCGGCGAAGCCGGACACGTGGCTCTCGTCGACCACCGTGAACCAATAAAGGATCGGAAAATCTTTGATGAACGAACCGAGTGCGAGCGGTCCCAGAATGGCGCCGGCGCCGAGATAGCCGAGAACGGGACTGATGCCGACTTTGCGCACCAGCGGCACGATCACGGCTGCCGTGCCGAGCAGCACCAAGGCGTCGCTATAGCCGGAGATATCGAATGTGGCTGCCATCCTGGACGCAGCATGCGGTCCGCGGCGGAAAGAAGCAACCCGAAGATATCGAATCAGTCGTCGTTGGCGTGGTGATGGCAATCGGGGCCATCACAGTCGCCGTCGCATTCCCCGTCGCAATCGCAGTCGTCGTTGCCGCAATGGCAGCGCTCGCCGCTTTGCGGGGCCTGCTCGTGGCGCAGAATCAGCCAGGATTCGTCGTCATAGGCGTTGATGGCGACATAGCGCACGCTATGGGCGAGGCGGTGGAACAGATCGTCCGGCTCGTCCTCGGCCAGCGCGCGGATTTCGGCCGGCGACAGTTCGCTGACATAGACGAGCTTGAGAAAACTGACCGCGATCGAGCGGTAATCCCAGATGAGATCCGGCGACACCTCGGCCAGATCGTAGAGATAGGATACCCGCCCCTGCGGGGTGAGCAGTTCGTCGGGCGGTGGTCCGGCGTAATCGAGATCGCCGGGGCTGGCCCATGGGTCGTCGAAGATCACGCTTTTCAGGTTGGCGTTGCGCTTCTTGAGGAAGAGCAGATAGCTCGCCAGTTCGGCGGCGGAGCCTTCCGGCGAGGCGACATGGCTGGCTTCGAGTTCGGGCAGTGCCAAGGGATCGACGAAATCCGGAACGAACACCACCGGTTCCCACAAGGCTTCCTTGTGGAGTTCGCCCGCAATGCCGCCGCCCGCCGCGTCGAGCTGGGTGCTTGCGAACGCCAGCGCATCATCTTCAAGCCGTACGGCGACCATGACTCACCATTGCCGATTGTTTGCGCCGCCTGAGCTGCGCCAGGCGGACCTCGAAATGCCGGACTACGTGTTTAAGCTCGGGTTCGACCATGGCTCCGGCCGCTTCGGCCACCGAGCACCAGCGCCGCGCCCGTGCATCCATTTCGTCCCAATCGGGACGTTCTTCCACGACTTCGAGCGCAAACACTTCCACCCGGCAGGGCAGTTCGACGCCGTCGCGCAGCATTTTCATATAGCGGTAACGGCCGACGGCGGTCCTGTCCACTTTGCCGGTGACGCCGGCTTCCTCTTCGGCTTCGCGGGCGGCGACCTCGGTCGGTTTGAGGCCGTCCATCGGCCAGCCCTTGGGCAGGATCCAGCGCCGCGTCCGCCGCGAGGTGACGAGCAGGATCTGGAGTTCGCCGTTCCGGAGCCGCCAAGGAAGTGCCGCGTACTGCACGCCGGTGAGCTTGCGGTTGCCCCGGCCCCGCGGCATCAGAACAGCCCGAACAGCTTGTAGGCCAGCGCGCCGACACAGGCCGCGGCGGGAATGGTGATGATCCAGGCGGTCACGATGTCCTTGGCCACGTTCCACCGCACGGCGGACGCCCGCTTGGCGGCGCCGACGCCGACGATGGCGCCGGTGATGGTGTGGGTGGTGGAGACCGGAATGCCGAGGCTGGTCGCCAGGAACAGCATCATCGAGCCGGCGGTTTCGGCGCAAACGCCCTGGTAGGGCGACAGGTGCGTGATTCGCGATCCCATGGTCTTCACGATACGCCAGCCGCCGCTCAGGGTTCCAGCGGCCATTGCGGTCTGGCAGGCCAGGATCACCCAGAGCGGAATGTGGAAGCTGCCCTGGACTTGTCCGTGGGCATAGAGAAGCGCCGCGATAATGCCCATCGTCTTCTGGGCGTCGTTGCCGCCGTGGCCGAGCGAATAGAGCGACGCGGACACGAACTGCAGCTTGCGAAACAGCGAATCCACGCGGGTCGGCAGCGCCTTACGGAAGATCCAGGCGGCGATCAGCATCAGAAGGACGGCGAGGACCATGCCGATGGTCGGCGACAGGAAGATGGCGAGGATGGTCCGCCCCAGCCCGTGCCAGATGATGACGCCGGTGCCGGCATGGATGACGGCCGAGCCGACCAGCCCGCCGATCATGGCGTGGGTCGAGGAGGAGGGAATGCCCGCCCACCAGGTGAAAAGCTGCCAGCTGATGGCGCCGACCAGGGCTCCGAAAATCACCTGATCGGTGATGATATGGGTATCGACGATGCCCGATCCCATGGTCTTGGCGACCGCCTGGCCGAACACCATGAAGGCGATGAAGTTGAAGAATGCCGCCCAAAACACCGCATAGCGCGGCGACAGCACGCGGGTGGAAACGATGGTGGCGATCGAATTGGCGGCGTCGTTCATGCCGTTCATGAAGTCGAACAGCAGCGCGACCGCGACGAGGGCGATAAGAATGGCTAAATCGGGCACCGGCTGGCTCCGTTAGGACTGTTCGATGGCGATGCCCGAAATGCCGTTGGCGACGTCCTCGAAGCGGTCCATCACCCGCTCGAGGTGGTTATAGATGTCGTTGCCGATGATGTAGTCCATGGCGTTGCCGTTCCGGTACTTGGCGAACAGTGCCTTGACGCCCTGGTTGTTGAGATCGTCGGCGCTCTCTTCGAGGCGGATGATCGCTTCGGTGACGCTGTTCACCTTCGCGGTGTTCTGGCGCAGCGTCTGGAGCTGGGCGACCGCTTCGACGGTCAGCTTGGAGGCGTCGACGATGACGTCGCCCATCTGGGCCATGTGCGGCTCGAACGTTTCGACTTCAAACAGAAGGATCGACTTCGCCGTCTTCTTCATCTGGTCGATGGAGTCGTCGAGCGAGGTGATGAGGGATTTGATGTCGCTGCGGTCGAACGGGGTGATGAAGGAACGGCGGGTCAGCAGCAGCACGTCCTGCGTGATGACGTCGGCCTGGGTCTCGAACTCGAACACCTTCTTGCAGGCGGCCTTGACGTCGGTGTCGCTGTGCAGAAGGGACCTGAGCGCCTCGGCGCCGTCGACGATGGTGTGAGCGTGTCGGTTGAACAGTTCGAAGAAACGGTTCTCCTGCGGCATCAGGTTCTGAAACCAGCTGAACATGCTCATCCGTCCCGTAATGTCATCCGTACACCTGCCAGATTGGCCCGGCAGGGCAAAAGCGCGTTTGGTCGCGGAACCGTCATAGTCCCCCGTGCCGGGACCGCAATAGTGCGATTCGGCTCACCAAACCTGCAGAAAACCTGGACTTTGCCGCCGGGACGGCGTTTTCCACCGTTCCGTCAGGCAATTACGGCGTTGGCGGCGGCCACCCGGCCGTACCAGCGCCCGGAATCCTTGACGATTCGCCGTCCGCTACGGAAGTCGACCCAGGTCAGGCCGAACCGCTGGCTGTAGCCCTCGCCCCACTCGAAATTATCCAGAAGGCTCCAGGCGTGATAGCCGCGCACCGGCGCCCCGTCCTGAATGGCGCGCGCAAGGGCCGTCAGATGCCCGCGGAAGTAGTCGGTGCGGCGGTCGTCCTTAACGGTTCCGTCCACGCCCGGCGGGTCGGCATAGGAGCAGCCGTTTTCGGTGATTTCGATCGGCAGATGCCAGTCGCGCGCGGTGCGGGTGACGATGTCGTACAGCCCCTGCGGCCACACTTCCCAGCCGAGATGGGTGAGCGGACCTTCGCGCGGGATATCGGCGCGATAGCCCATCGTCTTCTCGGTCGCGTCGGCGCGCACTTTCATGCGGAAATAGTAGTTGATGCCGATCCAATCGAGTGCGGCGCGGACGCGGGCTTCGTCGCCCGGTTGGAAACCCATCGCGTCGAGCGGGGCGAATTCCTTCGGGTAGGAGCCGGTCAGGGCCGGAGCGATAAAGAAGATGTTGTTGGCCGCGTGCATTTTCTCCGCCGCGGCGCGGTCTTCCGGCGAATTCGTGGCCGGCTCGGCCGGCGACATGTTGTAAGCGCCGCCGATTTCCGCTTTCGGCGCGATCGCCCGCATGGCGCGATAGGCGTCGCCTTGGGCGAGGTTGGCGACGTGCGCCGCTTTCAGGTACTGGCCCATGTCGGCGATGCCCGGCGCGTGGACGCCGATGCCGTAACCGCAGAAGCAGAAAACGTAAGGCTCGTTGAAGATGGCGAAGGTTTTGACGCGATCGCCGAGCGCTTTGGTGACGATGGCGGCGTAATCGGAGAACCAGCCGGCCATGTCGCGATTGGGCCAGCCGCCTTTGTCCTGCAAAACCTGCGGCAGGTCCCAATGGTACAAGGTGCAGGATGGGCGGATACCGGCGGCCAGGAGCGTATCGACGAAGCGCTTGTAGAAATCGAGACCTTTCTGATTCACGGTACCGGTGCCATCGGGCAGGATGCGCGGCCAGGCGATCGAGAAGCGGCAGCTCTTCATATGGAGCTGCTTCATGATGGCGATGTCTTCCGTGTAGCGATGGTAAGAATCACAAGCAATGTCACCGGTGTCGCCGCCTCGGATCTTGCCTTGGGTATGGGTGAAGCGGTCCCAGACCGACTCGCTTTTGCCGTCTTCCTTCCAGGCACCTTCGATCTGATAGGATGCGGTGGCGGCCCCCCACAGGAAACCCTTCGGAAACGACGGTCCGATGGCGGCGGTTTTGGCGGCCAATCCTGCGGAATGCTTCGACTTTCCCGCTTCGGCGTCTGTTGCTGCCATCAGCCCGGCCCCCATAATTCCCACAGAAGTTGTGAGAAAGTCCCGTCGATTTGTCATCCAACCCTCCCTACCCTGAATCGCTCGCAAAACAAGTGTATGTTTCAGACTAGCCGGAAAGCGTGCCGCGTAACCACCAAGTGCCCAACACATCGTGGTGAACGGAATGGACGAGGATCTGCAACGGTTTGTCGATGCGCAAGCGCGCGTGATTGATCACGTGCGGGCCGAACTCAAGGCGGGCACCAAGAAGAGCCATTGGATGTGGTTCATCTTCCCGCAGGTGAAGGGGCTCGGTCACAGCGAGACCGCGCGGCGCTATGCCATCCACTCGCTTGACGAGGCGCACGCCTATCTGGCGCATCCCGTGCTGGGACCGCGGCTGCGGGAATGCACCCGGCTTGTCCTGGCGGCCAACAAGAAAGCCGTCGGCGAAATCTTCGGCAGTCCCGACGATCTCAAATTCCGCTCCTCGATGACGTTGTTCGCACGCGCCACATCGGAGCCGCTGTTCCGTCAGGCGCTGGACAAATACTTCGCCGGCGAAGAAGACCCCGAGACGGTGAAGCGGCTTTAGCCCCGATTGTCATCCTCTTCCCGCACAGCGCTTGCTACGCTCGCTCTACTCGCCGGGGATGACACGGGATATATCTTTTCACGATGAGTTCCGCGCTAACCCCCTCCCTGCTGCCCGACCGTTTTGCCCGCTGGTTTGCCGCCCGCGGCTGGAGCCCGCGTCCGCATCAGTTGCAGCTCGTCGAACACGCCGCGCGCGGGGCCTCCGTGCTCCTGGTGGCGCCGACCGGCGGCGGCAAGACGCTGGCCGGTTTCCTGCCGAGCCTGATCGAACTCTCGACTTTGCCGCTGCGCCGCAGCCGCGTGCTGCACACGCTCTACATTTCGCCGTTGAAGGCACTGGCCGTCGACGTGGCGCGCAATCTCGAAATGCCGGTCGCCGAGATGGCTCTCGACGTGAAGATCGAAACCCGCACGGGCGACACACCTGCCGGCCGCCGCCAGCGCCAGCGTTATTCGCCGCCCGACACTCTCCTCACCACGCCCGAGCAGCTTGCGCTTTTGCTGTCGCACAGCGATGCGCCGCGGATGTTCGGCCATTTGCGCGCCGTGGTGCTCGACGAACTGCACGCCATCCATAATTCCAAGCGCGGCGATCTCCTGGCCCTGGCGCTGGCGCGCCTCGCCAAACTCGCGCCCGGCCACCGCAGCGTCGGATTGTCGGCGACGGTCGCCGATCCCAAACCGCTGCAGCGCTATCTGGTCCCGCAGAGCGGCGAGGAGGCCTTGTCCGAACTCGTGCGCGCCAAGGGCGGCGCCGCGCCGCAAATTTCCATTCTGGCCTCGGAAGAATACGTGCCGTGGGCCGGGCATCTGGCGCGTCATGCCATGGCCGACGTGATGGCCGCGATCAAGAAGGCCAAGACCACGCTGGTGTTCGTCAACACCCGCCGTCAGGCCGAACTGACCTTCCAGGACTTGTGGCGCATCAACGACGACAATCTCGCCATCGCCCTGCATCACGGCTCGCTCGCCCCCGAGCAGCGGCGCAAGGTGGAAGCGGCCATGGCGGCCGGACGGCTGAAGGCCGTCGTTTGCACCTCCACCCTCGATCTCGGCATCGACTGGGGCGCGGTCGACAATGTCGTCTGCATCGGCGCACCGAAAGGGGCCGCGCGTCTGGTCCAGCGCATCGGCCGCGCCAACCATCGTCTCGACGAACCGTCCGAGGCCATGCTGGTGCCCGCCAACCGCTTCGAAGTGCTGGAATGCGAAGCCGCGCGCGAAGCGGTGATCGCCGGCGAACTCGATGGCGACCGCCTCAAGACCGGCAGTCTCGATGTCCTGGCCCAGCATGTGCTCGGCATGGCCTGTGCCGCCAACTTCTTCGAAGACGATCTTTACGCCGAAGTGATTTCCGCCGCGCCCTATCGCGATCTCGGTCGCGAGGATTTTTCCCGCGTCGTCGATTTCGTCGCCACCGGCGGCTATGCGCTCAAACGCTACGACCGCTATGCCAAGCTGCGCAAAACGCCGGAGGGCCAATGGCGTCTCGCCCATCCGCGTCTCGCCCAGAATTACCGCCTCAATGCCGGCACCATCGTCGAAGACCCGATGATCGACATCCGTCTGCAATCGAAGGGCCGTCCCATCGGCGCCGGCGGGCGCGTGCTGGGGCAGATGGAAGAATACTTCATCGAGCAGCTGGCGCCCGGCGACACCTTCGTCTTTGCCGGCGAGGTCTTGGCGTTTCAGGGCATTCACGAAGACGCCGCCTTCGTGGTGCGCACCAACGATACCGAAGCCGAAGTGCCGTCCTACAACGGCGGCAAGTTTCCGCTCTCCACCTTCCTTGCCCAGCGCGTGCGCGAAATCGTGTCCCAGCCCGACCGCTGGGGACTGCTGCCCGATCCGGTCCAGGAATGGCTGCGAATCCAGGAATGGCGCAGCATCGTTCCGCAGCCCGGCCAATTGCTGGTCGAGATGTTCCCGCGCGGCAAACGGTTCTATCTCGTCTGTTATCCGTTCGAGGGCCGTCTGGCGCATCAGACCCTCGGTATGCTGGTGACGCGGCGGCTCGAACGCCTGCGCCTGCAGCCGACCGGTTTTTCCGCCAACGAATATGCGCTCGCCGTCTGGGGCCGCCGCGATCTTTCGGGCGTCAACCTTCCGGCGCTGTTCGACGAGGACATGCTGGGCGACGATCTCGATGCCTGGCTCGCCGAATCCAATCTCTACAAGCGCACGTTCAAGAATTGCGCCGTGATCGCCGGTCTGATCGAGCGCCGCTCGCCCTTGAAGGAAAAGACCGGCCGCCAGGTGACGTTCTCGACCGATCTCATCTACGACGTGCTGCGCGAGCACGAGCCCGATCACATCCTGCTGCGCGCCACCTATCAGGACGCCGCCACCGGATTGCTCGACGTCGCCCGCCTCGGCGACATGCTGAAGCGCGTCAGAGGCCGCATCGTCAGCCGCAAGCTCGATCGCGTTTCGCCGCTCGCCGTGCCGGCGCTGCTCGAAATTTCCAAGGAGATGGTCGCGGGCGAAGCCGCCGAAGAAGCCTTGCGCGAGACCGAGGAATCCCTCATCGCCGATGCGATGCGGATGGAGTAGGGCGGAAGCGATTTAGCCTCCGCCCCACGCGCTCAGGCGGTCTTCTTGCGCCGCGCCCGCCGCAGCGCGAACCCGACCGCCGGGATACCGAACGCTACCAGCGCCAGGCTGCTCGGTTCGGGCACCGAGGTGCCGATGAAGTCGCCGAGGCTGATGGTGTAGAGATCGCTGTCGCGATCATAGGCGTACGTGACCTTGGTCGGCACCAGATCCGGCACCACGTCCTGGCCGTACATGCCGGGCTGACGGATCGTGAAGCTCTCCGAGCCGATCAGGCTTTGGAAATAGGCCTGGGTCACCATCGGTTCGAGGAAGATCTCTTTGCCCTCGAAGAAGCCGTAGATGAAGGTCTGGGTGAAGCTGCCGCCGTTCCATTCGCTGCTGGTGAGATCGACGGAATGGCCGCCCATCATCGGCACCGTCGGGCCGGGCTGGCTGTAGCCGGCAGGCAGGAGTTTGGGATCGACCCCGCCGATCACGCCGCCCGGAATCGTCATGCGCTTGGAATCCGGGATGTAGTAGAAGTGCAGATCGAAATGCGGCTGATCGTAGACGCCCGCCGGTTCGTGGCCGTGCGGGTTCCATTCGAGGCCCAGCACCGTGAAGCCGGTGGCCGACGCCTGCGACGGCAGCGTGAGGAACAGTTCGCCGCCGCTGGCGCCGGGATCGCGCACCACGGCGCCGCTGACCTTATAGCCGACGGCATTGAGATGGCTGCCGGTGACATCGGCGAAAGCCGTCACCGAACCGCCGTTCAGCGAGCCGCTGGTTCCGGCGACGACGGTGGCTTGCGCCGCTGTCGCGAGGGCCGCGGCAGCAATCAGGGAATACAGGGAAAATTTCATTGATAGCTCCAGATCCGAAAGGGCGCATGCGCCCGCCCACAGTGTTATTGGAGCGCGCACCAGCAACCGTTGTGCCAGAAGCGGGAACGGCGGATTGGCTCGTCTTTTCGCAAAGCCGCAGAGCGGGATGTAAATGCCGTTATCAACTTGCAGCGTCGTTTCTCCGGTTTGCCTCGCTGCGGCGAACGATGCACAGTGCTGTCCATGAATCGGAACGAGTGCGTCATCATCGTGAACGGCGAGACGCTGCTGCTGGAACCTTCCGGCGCGGTGTGGTGGCCGGACGAGAAGACGCTCGTGCTCGCCGATCTCCATTTCGAGAAGGGCTCGTCCTATGCGCGCAGCGGCCAGTTCCTGCCGCCATACGACACCAGGGCGACCTTGAAGCGCATCGGCGCGCTGATCGCGCGGCTGCGCCCCGAGCGGGTGATCGCGCTCGGCGACTCCTTTCACGACGGCGGTGCCGGCGATCGTCTCGACGGCGAGGAGATCGCGGTGCTGTCGGGGCTGACGCGGGCGGTGCATTGGGTTTGGGTCGAAGGCAATCACGATCCCGAACCGCCCGCCTGGCTCGGCGGCACGATCAGGCCGTTCTATCAGGCGCGCGGTCTGATGTTCCGCCATATTCCGTGTACGGAACCTTGCGCCGGCGAAGTTGCGGGCCACGTCCATCCGGTGGTGCGCGTCAATCGCAACGGGCTGTCGTTGCGGCGGCGCTGTTTCGCATCGGACGGTTTGCGCCTGTTGCTGCCAGCGTTCGGCGCCTATACCGGCGGCTTCGATGTGCGCGAGGAGGCGGTGACGAGCCTGTTCGCCCGCGAGATGGCGGTCTTCGCGATGGGGCGGGAGCGGGTCTATGCCGTACGCGGCCCCTGTCACACCCTGTTGCGGAACAGGAACATGGACGCCCAGCCGAGCGCCACCGCCATCAGCACGGTGAACACGCCGTAAGTGAACGGCTTGGTGTGGGCGAACTCGAACACGCGCCGCTCGAAACCGGCCTGATCGACGTAGAATGGTGTCGATTGCGCCGCCACCACGTCGCCGTCGCGAAATAGATAGACCTCGACCGTATAAGACCCGCGCGGCACCGCGGCGGGGATCGGCACATGGACGCGGAACAGCGTCGCGCTCTGCATTTCGACGGCGCTGTCGGCCTGGATGTAGAGCCCGGCGCGCTTCTGCGCCCGCACCAGCGAAGCGATGTAGGGCCGCGCATCGCCGTCGCTCGCCGTCACGTCGGCGCGCAGATCGTTGAGCCCGAGTTCGTAGCGCCTGAGGGTTTCGCCCTCGGCGATATCGCCAAGCGGCCGCGTTGCGGTCACGAAGTAGTAGGCCGGCAGCCACATCTTGGCGCGGGCGTTGTTGATCCACAGTCCGGCGATGCGGTCCTTGCGGCGCACGGTCATCAGCGCATCGGGTCCGCGCACCACCACGACGATGTCGCGCGTTTCCTGACCCGCCGGATTTTCGACGTCGCCGAACACCGTCAGTTCCGATCCGGCGAAGGTCGAGGTGATCTGCAGATAATCCTGCGACAGGCCCGAGGTCAGCCCCTCTTCCGCCAGCGCGGGCGCGGTCAGCATCACAAGCGCGGCCAGGAGCATCCTCATGGCGTGCCTGCCGTCAGCGAATAGACGTCGTCCGGGCGCATCACCAGCTGCCACAGAAGGCCCACCGCCACCACCAGCACCAGGATCGCCATCAGGAAGCGCAGCTGCTCGCCGCGCAGCTTGGCGCCCGCGCGCACGCCGTATTGCACGCCGAAGACGCCGCCGATGACGAGGATCAGGGCCAGGAGCGTATCGACGGTGTAGTTGTCGGCGGCGTGCAGGATGGTGGTCGAGGCGGTGACGAACAGCACCTGGAACATCGAGGTTCCAACCACGACATTGGTCGGCATCCGCAAAATGTAGATCATCGCCGGAACCGACAGGAAGGCGCCGCCGACGCCAAGCACCGCCGACAGAATGCCGACGACGAAGCCCAGCACCACCGGCGGGATCACGCTGATATAGAGCCGCGACTGGCGGAAGCGCATCTTGAACGGCAGGCCGTGAATCCAGTTGTGCTGGCCGACGCGCTTGCCGGTCGGCGATTTGCCTTCCTGCCGCGCTTTCCAGGTGCGCATCGATTCCTGCAGCATGATGGCGCCGACCCAGCCGAGCAGCAGCACGTACGACGCCGAGACGGCGAATTCGGCTTGGCCCATGCGGCGCAGCACGGCGAACAGCCACACGCCGGCGGCCGAGCCGACCAGGCCCGAGGCCACCATCACCGAGCCCATCTTGAAATCGACCGTCTGGCGCTTCCAGTGCACCAGCACGCCGGAGAAGGTCACGCCCGCGATCTGATTGGCGGTCGTCGCCACCGCGACGCCGGGCGGAATGCCGTAGAAGATGAGCAGTGGGGTCAACAGAAAGCCGCCGCCGACACCGAACACGCCCGACAGAAAGCCGATTGCGAACCCGAGGCCCAGAACGACCGGCCATTGGACCGACATCTGGGCGATGGGCAGGTAGATTTCCATCGATCGGCTTTTCTTGCGGGCGGGTGACGCGGAATGCGCCGACTGTGCGCGGGTGGCGCGCAGCGGTCAACCCAAAGCCTCGCTTCGGGCTGCGCCTTTAACGTGACCGCGGCGATGAGAACACGGCGGAAGCGAGCCGTCAGCCGCGTGTCACGTCGCCGAGCGTGGGGGCAACATTGGCGCGGGCATTGAGCGGCGCGGCGCGGAAGCTGTCGGCGGCGTGCTGGGCGGCGGCACGTGCTTCGGTATCGAGCTGGCCGGCGATGGCGTTCATGCGGTTCTTGGACTCGCCGTCGTCCTGGGCCGCTGCGATGGCGTACCATTTGTAGGCGTCGACGAGGTTCTGCGGCACGCCGAGGCCGCGTTCGTACAGCACCGCGAGATTGAACTGGCTGTCCTTGAGGCCGAGATTGGCGGCCTTGAGGAACCAGCGCGACGCCTCGGCATAATCCTTCTTCACGCCGATGCCTTCGGCGTAAGCGACGGCGAGATTGTGCATCGCCTTACGGCTGCCCTGATTGGCGGCGGCGAGGTAGAGGCGCACGGCCTTGACCGGATCGGCGGCGACGCCGGTGCCGCGTTCGTAAAGCCCGCCGAGGCGGTATTGCGCCACCGGCTCGCCGGCATCGGCGGCCTTGGTCAGCCATTTGGCGGCTTCGGTTTGGTTCGGCGGCGTGCTGTCGAGGTATTTGAGGCCGACGATCAACTGGGCCCGTGCGTTGCCGGCATTGGCGGCCTGGGTCAGGCGATCGAGCGGTGCGGTCGGCGCCGGACGGGCGGCGGCGGGCTGCTGCGGATTGACGGCTTGCGCCGGTGCCGTGCTGGCCGTCTGCACCGGGGCCGGTTTGGCGGCGGCAGGCGCGGGCGTGGCGGTCGCAGGCGTAGCGGCTTGCTGCGTCGGCGGCAGCGGCGCTTCGACGGCGCTCGGATGCAGGGCCGGTGTCGCGGCGGCTTTCGGCGTGGTGGCAGCTACCGTCGTGACCGGCGGGGTGGCGGCATGATTGTTCGCAGCCTGCCAGCGCAGGAACAGCGCAGCGGTCACGAAAACGGTGATCAACACTAGAAGGCCGACCAGCAGCGGATTGGACTTCTTCTTGTCCTTGGGCGCGCCGGTGTCTTCGCTCTTGGCCGAGCCCCAGCGCAGCGCGCCGAGGGTCGAACTGCGCTCGTTTTCCTGTTCGGCGGCGGCGCGGGCCGAGCGGCGGGCGGCGGCGAGATAGGATTCGCCCGAGGCGGGCGCTTCGGCAGCGGCGTCGAGACCGGGCAGCGGCGCGAAGCCGGTGTCGGGCGGCAGTTCGAAAGTCGTCGCTTCCGCCGGCGGAGCGGCGAACGGCGGAATGGTCGCGGCCGCGGGCGGCGCGACGAAAGGCGGAGCTTCGGTGGCAAACGGCGGCGGCTCGAATGCGGCAGCTTGCGGCGGCGCGACGGGCTCGGGTGCCGGCGCAGCGGGAGGCGGCGGAGGCGCCACGACCGGCGGCGGGGTCATGACCGGCGGCGGTTCCACCGGCTTCACGGCAGCGGCACGGCGCAGTTCGGCGGCGGCTTCGCGCTGGGCGGTCTCGAGACCTTCGAGCCGGACCATCATTTTGCGCAGCGCTTCGTCGAGCGTCTGGGCGGTGTCGTCGCGGGTTTCTATGCGGTCGGCAAGATCGGCCACGCTGCGCTCGATGCCGTTGAGGCGGCGGTCGAGGACCGGATCGGACTTGCGCTCTTCGAGCCGGCGCATGCCGTCTTCGAGGCGGCCTTCCAGGCGGTTGATCGCCTCCATCGGCGACGGCGCCTGCTTCTGTTCTTCGACCGCATCGAGCGCGCGGTTGATTGAACCGGCGTGGGCTTGGCTTGCGGCTTCGACGGCGCGCAGGCGTTCGTCGATGGCGTTGAGGCGGTTTTCCAGGGTGTGATTGACCGCCATTGCGTCCTGGCGCGCCTGTCCGACGCGGCCGGCAACGGTTTCGAGATTGTCGGCCAGATTGGAAATCTGGGTGGCCGACTGGTTGGCGGTCTCGGTGATCTGATCGGCGAGGCGGGACAGGCCCTGATGCAGCGCCTTGACGGCTTCGCGCAGGCCGTCGCCCGCTTCGCGGCCTTCGACCCGGTCGAGACGGTCGGCGATATCGGCGACATGGGCGCCGAGTTGTTCGAACGCCTGGGATTGTTCGCGCGCGGCGATGTTCATCTCGACCGCGGCCTTGCTCATCACCCGGTTGCTTTCGCTCTGGGAGCGTTCCGAGGCGTCAAGGCGGCGGGCCATGCCGCGCAGCTGGTCTTCGATCCGGCGGTAGACCTCGGCGGTTTCGGTTTCGCTGCGAGCGACCCGCTCGAGCATCTCATCCGATTGAATCCGCTGCCGTTCCGGCTGGGGCCGGGGCTCGCTGTGGTAGGTCCATTGGCTGCGGGGTTCGTTCATTTCCGAGAGTTCCGACACAATACGACGCGTGAGCCATTCGCCCACGGACAGACCCTCGCGGCGCGCAGCTGCTCTCGCAGCTTCACGAGCCTCGGTGGAAATCCCCGCGACACTCCATGGCAAATCGGGCCGCATCTCGTCTCTCGTAGCGGTTCTTCCCCCCACATAAGGTAAAGGTACCCACATGTGGTGTAAAGGAAGTGGTGCAATGGAGTGCGCGGCAACCTCCGCGGTCCTCGCCGTTAGAATCCGCTTAAAGGCTTTAAGAGACCGTTAGCGCTGCCGCGGGATTTGAACCACGGCGACACCGGCGCGCTTGAGGTCCTCGTCGAGTTGGCCGGTCGCCCACTCCCACGTCATGCGGAAATCGGATGCCAGGGACCACAGCGGATAGCGGAAGGTGGCGGGACGGTTCTTCTCGACGAAGAAATGGGCGATCCAGGCCGGGCCGTAACCGGCGACCGGGACGGCGATCAGGAACCAGGGCTGGCCGAGCACGCTGCCGACGACCAGGCCGAACACGGCGACGAAGGTGCCGAAATAGTGCAGGGCGCGGGTCCGCGGGTCGGCGTGTTCGCGAAGGTAGAACAGCCAGAACGCTTCGTAGTCGGTGATGCGCGTCTCGCCTGCCATCTTCGTCCTGTCCGATCTCTTCTATTTGGCGGTCTGCCCCGGCACGATGGCGCCCCGCAGTTCGGGGGCCTTGGTTTTCTCCTTGCCCTCGCGCGGGGAGGGCACGGTCTGAACGTCCGGCGTGGCCTGTTCGCTCCGCCCGCCCATGCCCAGATCGGTGGTGAAGATCTGGGCGACGTAGATGGTATCGGCGTTCAGGGCGGCGCCGACCCCGCTCTTGTCGTAATCGGCGAAGGACAGGTTTTCGAGGTGCGGCCTGGAGGCGGCCCAGCTCTCGACGAAGCGCTTGGCGAAGATTTCGACGTCGATGTCCTGGCCGGGCGTGTAGTGCTGGGCGGCGACGTTCTCGCCCACCAGGCCCTGGAATTTGGCGTCGGCGGCCATCAACAGGCTTGCCGCGACGTGCGGGTCGCCGGCGTCGACGAACGAATTGGCTTTGGCCATCTCGGCACTGCGCTTGCGGGCGACGTCGGTGAGAGCGGGATCGAGCGCCAGGGCATGAGCCTTGGGATCGGTCTTATGCCGGGTCTCGGCCACCAGCGCGAAGATGCGTTTTTCCAGGGCCGGCATGCGGGCCGCTGGATCGGGATGGGAAGGTCCGAACAGTCCCGCGCATCCGGCGACGGCCAGTCCGAGAAACGCGCATAAAGCCGCGCGAGCGATCAAGCGTGTTGAATGCACCTCATTGCAGGAACCGTAAGCCCGCTGCTCCCATTCCGCCGCCGCCACCAACCGTGACGGCGTTCGATTTCACTTTACGCGCGCGGTGTACCGAATCCATGTGACCGGTGATCCGCAAGCTCCACATACCACGGCGCTGGGGCAAATATAGATGGCAGCTGCGAAGGTCTGATTAAGCGCCGGTTGCCAATGTCGGAAGATTTGGAACCGTGGCGTTCACGCAACCCTTTCTTGCGCGAAATCAGGCGGCCGGTTCGGCGGCGGCGGCTTTGCGCTGGCGGATGCGGACGAGAATCCGCTTGCGGAAGCGGAAATAGAACATGACCAGCAGCACGCCCTGCGCCGCGGTGGGGCCGACCAGCGCATAAACGGCCCAGAACTTCTGGGAGACGATATCGACGACGGCCAATCCCACGACACTCAAATTGACGATCGCGAGAGCGAACATCAGCGTGGCATAGGCGTAGCCGGCACGGACGATGAGACGGTCGTCAAGATTTTCGGTGACGATGGCCGGCAGATAGGGCGCCATCCAGTCCCGCCGCAGCATCACCACGCCGAGCGCCAGCCACAGGATCGACGGCTTGACCATGATGAAATAGGGCCAGTGGAACAGGATGGTGGCGCCGCCGAACATGCTGATGAGCACGAGGCTCAGCCACTGCAGGGCGCCGATCGGTTTCTTGCGGATGAGCGACCAGACGGTCTGCGCGACTACCAGCGAGATGCCGCAGCCGGTGGCGATGTAGATGTCGGTCAGAAAAAACAGGGCGACGAAGACGAACGTCCCCGCAAGGTCCCGCGCGATCGGTACGAGGGCCCTGAGCAAAATCATGACAATTCCTTTATTTCCGCCCGATCAGCGGGATAGTGCCGCCGTGCCTGTCGATATAGGTGCCGAATTGCCAAGTAAAGGTAAGCGTCGCCGCGAATAGCAAAAGCCCTGATATCGCAGCCCAGCCGGGCGACATCTGGTTGAGGATCGCGGATAGCGCGCTGATCCCGGCGAGGACGGCGTAAACCGTGGCCCAGATCGCCGTCAGCAACAGATGGGCGCGCGCGGCGCGTTCGGGCGGGTGCGGAGCCTTCAGCCAGCGGTATTGGCTGGTGAAGGGACGGCGCGACGCCATCGACCACAGGATGGCGGCGAGAAATCCCGCTTCCAGCACCAGAGCGGCGTGCGCGGCGCCGAAGTCGGAATCGGCGAAGCCGGTGTAGAGCGCCAAGGGCCCGAACAGCACCAACCCGGTGGCGTCAAACAGGCGGAGCGTCCGGGTGGCGCCGAAGGCCCGCAGGCCGATCGCGAACGCAGCGGCGAACGCCAGCCACAACGCCAGGCTGACCGACAACGGGGCCAGGGCGAAGAAAAGGAGCGAAGGCAGAAAAGCGAACATAGGGCTCGCTTCGGCTGGAGCGTTGCGAGGGATCGCGATTGACCCGTCCGGCGCGCGAAAAAGAAAAATAGAAGCCGAAAAAACAGGCAAAAAAATACCGGGCGCCCCCGCGCGGGGACACCCGGTTTGATTCAGATGCTTATTTCGCGGCGGCGGCCGGAGCGGCCGGACGGCGATTGAGGTAGGTCATCCAGAGATCGGCCACGCGAACCAGAGCCGCATCGCCGGTGAAGCCGGTCAGCGTCTGCTTGGCGCCGGCTTCGTCACCCTGACGGGTCTGGGCCATGGCGAGGACCAACTTGGCTTCCGCGACGTACGGGCCACCGGCCTTGACGGCGTTCTGGGCGGCGCGGGCGGCGTCGGCATAGCGGCCGTAGCCGTAATAGGCTTCGGCGACGCTGGTCAGGGCCTTACCGTCCTTGGCGACCTTTTCGATCTGCGGCAGGACCGGCTCGTCCTTCTTGGCGTCGGCGTTGTTCTTGGCGACCAGCGGGCCAACCTTGGCCTGGTTGAACACGCCCTTCTGGATGCCCATCTGCAGGAAGGTGCGTTCATCGCCGAAGGCCTTGACCGCATCGGCGGCGTCGGCGGCTTCGAGGAAGTTCGACGACGACCATTCGGCACCGACCAGGAGACGCAGGCGATAGATGTTGAGCGCGGCGACCTCGGCGGTGGCCTTGTTGCCCTTGGGCAGGAACTCGAGCGTGAAGTCGAGCAGATACTTCCAGTCTTCCGCCTTGCCGTAATCGCGGGCCATCATCGTCAGGCCTTTGATCTCGTTGGCGCGATCCTTGTTCTTGTCATAGGAGAAGGTCAGCAGCTGATAGAGCCCGTACTGCGGGACCTTGCCTTCGGACGTGGCCACATCGATGCCCTTCTGGGCATAGAGGATCGTGTTCGCGGTGTCGTTTTTCGAATAGTAGTACTGCGCGATCGGCGCATAGATGTCGGGGTTGGTCGCCTTGGAGTCGACGGCGATCTTGGCCAGTTCGCCGACGAGTTCGCCGTTGTTGGCTTCGGAGGCGAGCTGGATCGCGGCGCCGAGCAGGTTGGCGCGATCTTCCGGCGGGGAGGCGGGATTCTTGACCACGGCGACGAAGGCTTCACCCGCCTTCACGCGGTCGTTGGTCTGGTAGTAGGCCACGCCGAGGAAGCGGTTGATGAGGTAATTGTCGTAGTCGGTCAGGTCGCCCTTGCTCTTGGCGTCGTTGCACTGCGCGATCGCAGTGGGATAGTCCTTCGCGTTGAGGGCCTTCTGGCATTCACCGAGCGGCTTCGCGATCGATTTGCTGACCTTCGGAGCGTCAGCCTTCTCCTTATCGGCGGCTTGCGCCGGCGTGGCAACCGTCAGTGCCATCGCACAGAACGGGAGGCAGGCGATCAGTGCGGCCCGCAACAAACTCTTGCTCATGGATTCCTCACCTAGCTGTAGCGCGAAGCACCGCGCGGCGCCCGCATCGCGCATCTTGATCTACTATGCAACTTTATTATGGCGAAGACCTGCGTCGAATCTGCCAAAAAAGCGGCTATAGGATGCCGTGTTGCCGCCGGTGGTTGCAACCGGTGCCGTAAGCCCTTTTTAACCATGTGGTGCCAGCGTGGCGGGGCCTTTCCGGATGCTCCGTCATGGCCGAATTCGTCTTGGGCTCCGTCCAGCTTGGACTGCCGTACGGCGCGGCAAATCGCACCGGAAAACCCAGCCGGGAAGCCGCTGTCGCCCTGGTCCGCCGGGCGCTGGCCTGCGGCATTCGGACCATCGATACCGCGCGCGCCTATGGCGATGCCGAGGAACGGGTCGGGGAAGCGCTGTCAAACGAGCACGCCTTCGTTGTGACCAAGCTGAGTCCTCTGAGTGATGTAGGCGACGATGCTGGCATCGCCGTCGCGGCCGCGGAAGCTTCGGTGGCGCAGTCCCGTGCCGCGTTGCGCATGGAACGGCTCGATTGCCTGTTGCTCCATCGCGCCGTGCACCGGACCCAGTTCGGCGGCGCGATCTGGCAGCGGCTGCTGGCTTTGCGCGACGCCGGTACGATCGGACGGCTCGGCGTCTCGGTGCAGTCGACGGCGGAAGCGGCCGACGCGCTGACGTGTCCCGACGTGCGGCACATCCAGATGCCGTTCAATCTTCTCGATTGGCGCTGGCGCGAGGCGGGTATCGCCGATGCGCTGGCGAAGCGTCCCGACGTGACGGTGCATGTCCGCTCGGTTTTCCTGCAGGGCCTGTTGGCGGCGGGCGATCCGGCGGTGTGGCCGGTGATATCCGGTGTCGATCCGGTGGCGGTGTTGGCCGATATCGACCGGCTGGTGCGCGAACTCGGGCGCGACAGCGCGGCCGATCTCTGCCTGGCGTATGCGCGCGGTCAGGCGTTTATTGCCGGAGTGGTGATCGGACTCGAAACCGAAGCCCAACTCGACGAAAATCTGACTCTGATGCGCAATCCGCCGCTGACCCCGGCCGAATGCCGTTTTGTCGAAGACTGCCTGCCGCGCTGTCCCGAACAGCTTCTCAATCCTGCGTTATGGCCGAAAAAATGACAGACCTGTTCCGCCTCGATGGCGCCGTTGCGTTCGTTTCCGGAGCTGCCGGTCATCTCGGCCGTCCGATGGCGCGCATTCTCGGCGAGGCCGGCGCCCATGTGATCCTCAACGGCCGCAGCCGCGAAAAACTCGAAGCCTATGCCGGCGAACTGAAGGCCGACGGCATTTCATCCGAAGTGGCCCCGTTCGACGTTGCGGATACCGCCGCGGTACGCACGTTCTTTGCCTCGCGCCAACGCCTCGACGTGCTGGTCAACAACGCCATCCTGATGCAAGGCAAGCCGTTCGCGGCGCTGGAGCCGTCCGATTTCGCCGTCACCTACATGTCCGGCGTGACGGCGGTGTTCGAAGCCGCGCGTGCGGCGCTGCCGGCGCTGAAAAATGCGGCGGCCGCGGCGGGCGAAGCGCGGATCGTCAATATCGCTTCGATGTACGGCGTGGTGTCGCCCGACAAGCGCATCTATGCCAAGCCCGAGCAGGCGAGCCCGTTTCATTACGGCCCCGCCAAGGCGGCGCTGCTGCAGCTCACCCGCCATCTCGCAGCGGAATTCGCCCCCGAGCGCATCCGCGTCAACGCGTTGGTGCCGGGTCCGTTCCCGCGGCCGCAAGTGTCGGACGACGATCCGGCTTTTGCTGCGCGGCTGGCGGGCAAGACGATGCTCAACCGGTTCGGCCGCGCCGACGAGATTGCCGGTCCGCTGCTGTTTCTTGCCACCAAGGCGTCCAGTTTTGTGACCGGCGCCGCTCTTGCGGTCGATGGCGGCTGGACGGCATGGTAACGGGGCATCTCGAGAGAAGGACGGATGCTGCCTTTTCTGTCCTCGCTGATCCCCGGTCAGGACCACACCCGCTATCTCGTTGAACGGCTGAAGCGCTTCCCGTTGCTGGCCGGTCTTTCCGATGGCGCGATCCGCCGTGTGGTCGCCGAGGCGCGCTGGTTCGGATTGCCCGGCGGAGCGCGGCTCAAGCGCGACAGCAAAAACGAGACGGCGCTGTTCCTGGTCATCACCGGATCGCTCGGGGTGATGGTGGAGCATGCCGGCAGCCGCCGTCTGATCGCGCAGATTCCGCCGGGCGAGACCGTCGGCGAGGTCAGCCTCTTTACCGAAGAACATTCTGCCGAGATCGTCGCCTTGCGCGACAGCGAACTGTTGCGCATCGGTCCGCAGGCGTTCGAGGCCCTGGTCGCCAGGCATCCGCGGATGATGATCGACATGATGCGGGTGATGGCCCGCCGTCTGCTCGAAACCACCCGCGCGCCGCGCGAGCATATCCGCCCCAAAACCTTCGCCATCGTGCCGCTGCAGCAAGGGCTGGGGAACGAGCCGGTGGCGCATCGCATTGCCGCTGCACTGGTCGAGATGGGCGCCAAGGCCGCGGTGCTCGATGCCTCGGCGTCGGGGCAGTCGGCCGAGTGGTTCCACACCTTCGAAGCCGCCCACGATGTCGTGTTCTATCGCGGCGATGCGCCGGGCACGGCGTGGAGCGAAGCCTGCGTGCGTCAGGCCGACCGCCTCTATCTGTTTGCGCGCGCCGACCGGGCGCTGCCGCCGGAAACGGTACGCTCGGCCAAGGAGCGCATATCCGGCCGCCCCGAACTATTGCTTCTGCATCCGCATGGCGCCGGCGAACTGCCGGATCATTTCGCGCTCAAGAGCGATCTGTTCGAAACCCATCATCACATCCGCCAGGATCGCTCCGAGGATATCGGCCGTCTGGCGCGCTGCGTTGCGGGGCGTGCGGTGGGGCTGGTGCTCGGCGGCGGCGGCGCGCGCGGCTTTGCCCATATCGGCGTCGTCAAAGCTCTCGCCGAAGCGGGTGTGCCGTTCGATTATCTCGGCGGGGTGTCGATGGGCGCCATCGTCGCCGCCGGTCTCGCGGCCGAATGGAGTCTGGAAGAACTCGCCGACCGGCTGCGCGCCGCGTTCGTGGCGTCCAAGCCGCTGTCCGATTACACGCTGCCGCTGATCGCACTGGTGCGCGGGCGCAAGATGACCGAACTCTTGCGTACCCATTTCGGTTCGTTGCGCATCGAGGATCTGGCGCGGCCGTATTTCTGCATCTCGTCCGATCTCACCACGGGCCGCGTTCGCGAGCACTGCGCCGGCTATCTGTGGCGGGCTTTGCGCGCCAGTGCGGCGCTGCCGGGCATCGTGCCGCCGGTCAATGCGCACGGGCATTTGCTGGTCGACGGCGGAGTGATGAACAATTTGCCGGTCGATCTGATGCGCGCCCGCCGCATCGGTCCTCTGATCGCCTCCGACGTCACCGGCGAGATCGATTTCTCGGTGCGCGACAGCCGGTACGGCGAACGTCCGGTGTGGCGGCTGATCTGGCAGAGGATGCGCGGCACGCCGTCGATCTTCGATGTGCTGATGCGCTCGGGCACGGTGGGCTCGGAAGCCCAGCGCCGCTTGGTGCGCGACGAAGCCGATTTCCTGTTCGAGCCGACGCTCGAAGGTGTCGACCCGCTCGATTTCAAAAGCTTCGATCGTGCGGTGAAGGAAGGCTACGAACACGCCGCGCGCCTGATCGACAAACACGGCGTGCCGCTGACGACGCTGTGGTGCGAAGGACCGGCGGTGGCGGTGGCGAAGAGGCCCTAGATGCGCTTACCGACCGGCGCGGCTTTCGCCATGACCGGAGGCTTTGGCAGCGGCGGAAGGGTTGCGATCATACTGCCCGACTTGCCCTTGATGTATCCGCCGCGGCTGAAAACACCCGTCGCGAGGTTTCCAAGAAAGTCCAACAGATCGGCCACAAGATTGCCCATGTAGTATAGGTAGTAGCCATTTTGGCCATTTCAATGGCAAACAGAGCGGAAGAGCGGGTTGCCTTTGCGGAAGTATCGCGCGGCCTGCCGCTATTCTTCCGCGTCCGGCTTCTTGCCCGTCTTCAAATCGCGCCCGCTGTAGAGCCGCTGGCCCAGCACGGCGATCATCAGGCCGCCGATCAGAAGCGCCTTGGTGCGGATGGCGTCGGGACAGGTCATGCCCCACAGTTCGGTGATGCCGAAATAGTCGGCGAGCGCGAGCCAATAGGCGCAGCCCGATGCAAGCATCAGAGCCAGCCCTGCCGGCATCAGAATCAGACCAACGACGCGCCGCATGTCAGATGCTGTTCTGCATCATCGGACTGGGCGGCGCGGCGCCGACGATATAGTGATCGCGGCCTTGCGCATCGGTCAGCACCAGCGACGTGATCTTGGCCTTGCCGCCCGCCACGTCGAGATTGGCTTTGGCTTCGCCTTCGCCGTTCGAGCCCACCACCTTCAGCGTATAGCTCGCGGTGCTGCCGACGCCGGTTTCGGAATGGAAGCTCACCCGTTCGCGCGACATCACGGTGATGTTGCGGCCGAGCACGCTTTGGGCTTCGGGATTCTGGTTGAGCGTGGCGACGATGGTTTTGATCTGGGCGTCGTTATCCAGAACCTTGAAGAAATACCGGGCGCTGAAGGTGTAGACCGCAGCGACCACCACCACGATCGCGACCAAGGCGCCGAGGCATCCATACAAGCAACCATGGCGAGGGCGCGGCGGCGGAGCGTCTTGCTGTTCGGCGGTCTGGCTCATGGCTTTCTCGTTGCGGCGGCCCGGCTACTGTGGCACGCCATTTCCTGACATTTTCTATCCCGTCGATGACGCCAATGGAACCATTCGATTCAGTCCCCGAAACCCCGCTCGAAACCGCCCTCCGCCTGTTGGACGAGGGGGATGCGGCCAAGGCGGCGGCCCTGCTCGAAAACCTGATCGGCGAAGGCCATGGTGGGCTTCTGGCGCGGCTGACTCTGGCGCGGGCGCTGACCGCCGCGGGCGAACCCGAAAAAGCCGTTGCCGTCGCGCGCGAAACCGCCTCGCTCCATCCCGACATTGCCGAGGCCGCGCTGGGGCTTGGTGCGGCGCTGTTGGGAGCCGAGCAGTTGCCGACCGCGATTGCCGAATTCCAGCGCGCGCTGCGGCTCGATCCGGAGAACGGCGAGGCACGCTATCTGTTGGGTTGCGCCTGGCTCGAAGCGGGCGAACCGGAGCCGGCGCTGGCGGCATTCGAGGCGCTGGACGGTCTGCCCGGTCTTGCCGAACGGATTGCCGAGGCCGAAGCGATGAAGGCGCGGCCGCGTTCCGACGCCGGTTATGTCCGTCATCTGTTCGATCAGTTTTCGGCCGATTACGACAGCCGCATGCTTGGTCAGTTGTCGTACCAGGCGCCGGTGATCCTGCGCGAACTGGCGGCGCTGGTGCTGCCGGGCGAGACCGGATTGACCGTGCTCGATCTCGGCTGCGGCACCGGTCTTTCTGGCGCTGCGTTCCGCGACCGCGCTGCTCGTCTGGTCGGCGTCGATCTCAGTCCGGCGATGATCGCCAAGGCGCGCGAACGCGGCGTTTATGACGAGTTGAATGTCGCCGACATCGAAGCCGGGTTGGGCATCGAGACATACGATCTCGTCGTCGCCGCCGACACGCTGGTCTATCTCGGCGATCTCGACTCCACCTTCGCCAAGGTCGCGACGGCGCTGAAATCCGACGGCACTTTCCTGTTCACGGTGGAATCCAAAGACGGCGACGGTTTCGAACTCGGGCCCAAGCGTCGCTGGCGTCATTCCGAAGCCTATTTGCGCGCACAAGCGGCGGCGCATGGTTTTGCGGTCGCCGGATTGATGGCCTGCGTGCCGCGCCAGGAAGCGCACGTAGCTGTGAACGGCTATGCCGTGGCGCTGACCAAGTCCGCTCCGCTACAACGCTCCTGAATGGAGGGCGTTATGACGAAAAGGATCGGCATTCTGGTGTTCGACGACGTCGAGGAACTCGATTTCGCGGGGCCGTGGGAAGTGTTCACCATGGCCAACGAAGTTGCCGCGCATCTCGGCCAAGAGCCCGCCCACGACGTCAAGCTGATCGCCGAGCGCGATGCGCCGGTTCGTTGTGCCCACGGATTGAGGGTGCTTCCCGATCTCACCACCGCGGCCTGCGACAAACTGGACATATTGCTGGTGCCTGGCGGGCAGGGCACGCGGCGCGAAGTGCTCAATCCGGCGTTGCTGACTTGGATTGCCGGGATTTCCGCGCGAGCCGAGTGGGTCACCAGTGTTTGTACGGGGGCGCTGCTGTTGTGTGCGGCGGGACCGGCCCGCGGCAAACGGGTCACCACCCATTGGGCGTTTGTCGAAACCCTGCGCGGGCGCGGCGAAGCCTCTGAAGTCGTGGCGGATTGTCGTTATGTTCGCGACGGTAACTTGGTTACTTCGGCCGGCGTTTCGGCCGGGATCGACATGGCGCTGTGGCTGACCGGTGTTCTTCACGGCACAGATTTCGCCCATGCCGTTCGCCGTGCGATGGAATACGATCCGGCACCACCGGTGTAACGTGACGCGGGCGAGTGCTTTGTCCGCCCGCTCAATCTGTGCTTATCTCGGACCCGGTTGGGGACGTACTCACATCCAGGGGAGTTTCAGGAACATGTTGAAGAGCGTTTGTCTGGTTGGTGCCGTTCTGATGTTTGCAAGTCCCGCGCTGGCCGAAACGTGCGGTTCGGCTCCGATTGCGCCCGCGATTCCGGGTGCGAGTGCGGTTGCCGGCAAGCCGGGCGAAGAAGCCACCAAGATCAAGCACGACGCCTTCGTGCAGGTGAAGGACTATCAGGGCCGGCTGAAGCCGTTCCGCGAATGCCTCATCAAGCAGACCTCCGACGTTAAGGCCGAAGCCGAAAACGGCAAGGACGACAGCGCCAAGAAGGCCGCGCAGGCCAAGATGGCCGATTTGCAGAAGGCCTACGACAAGACCGTGGATGACGAGACCAAGACCGTCCAGGAATACGTCGCCCTGCAGACCGCGGTCTGCAAGATCATCGACTGCACGCCGAAGAAATAAGACCGCGTCCCCAACGGACATGGATTAGCCCCGGTCGGGTTCCCCGGCCGGGGTTTTGGCGTTCGGGACGGATGGCGTCGAATCACCTATCATCGCGCCATGATTGAGCCGGACATGGCGACCAGACGGTCGGAACGGCGCGCGCGCGAGCACTTGGCCACGCGCGCTGCGATTCTCGAAGCCGCGCGGCGGGTGGCGGCCCGCGACGGGGCCCGCGATCTTTCCTTGCGCGGTGTCGCCGCGGAAGCCGGTTTCGCGCCGGCCGCGCTCTACAGCTATTTTGCCGGCAAGGACGAGCTGCTGCTGGCACTCGCCGCCGAGGATTTGAGTTCCATCGCCCGCGCCATGCGCGGCGCGGCGGCCGGTCACGAAGGCAAAGGCAAGCTAGCGGCCGCAGCGTCGGCGGCGCTCGATCTGCTCCGCACCACCGAGACCATTGCCGCCGGATCGGCGGCGCTGCCGTCCTCGGCGGGAACCGGCGAAGCCGAGCGTCTGTTCAACGGCCGCATGATCGCCGCGCTGAAGGTGCTGTCCGAAATCTCGGGACAAAGCGCCGACAGCCGCGACGCCCAATGCGACGTGCTGTTGATGGGCGCCGCGCTCAGCGGACTGGCGCTGCTGTCCCGCGCCGGCCGGCTCGACGTGCTGGGATTTTCGATCGACGAAGTCCTGGCCCGCCTGGAAGCGCGTTTCTCGTAGCGACAAGCGAAAAAGAAGTATCCTTCCGGAACGATATGCTAGGCAGCGGCCGCAAAAGCCGCTGATATCGCTTTCGCACATTCATCTTGCGAAGGACCGATATGGATTCGAACCACCACCCCGCATTGCAGACGCCCACCGGCCTCGGCGCCAATGCCACCCGCGACGTCACCGGCGCCCTCAACGCGCTTCTGGCCGACGTCTTCACGCTCTATCTCAAGACCAAGAATTTCCACTGGCACATGTCGGGCGCGCATTTCCGCGACTACCACCTTCTGCTCGACGAACAGTCGGACCAGATCTTCGCGATGACCGATCCGATCGCCGAACGGGTGCGCAAGGTCGGCGGCGCGACCCTGAAATCGATCGGCCACATCGCGCGGCTGCAGCGTATCGACGACAACGACGCCGAGTTCGTCACGCCGCTCGACATGCTGGCCGAGTTGCGCGACGACAATCAGCGCCTCGCCGCGGCCATGCGCGAGACCCACGGCATCTGCGACGAAGCCGGCGACGTCGCCACCGCGAGCCTGTTGGAAGTGTGGATCGACGAAACCGAAAGGCGCATCTGGTTCCTGTTCGAAAGTGCGCGCCACGCCGAGAGCGCATGATCGAGATCGTCATTGCCGCGCGCAGGAAGAATCTCGGCGGCGGATTGGAAGTCGGACGTGTGCTGCCCTTCGCCCAGCGGCGGATGGTGGGACCGTTCGTCTTCCTCGATCACATGGGGCCGGCCGATTTCGCACCGGGCGAGGGCGTCGACGTGCGCCCGCATCCCCATATCGGCCTTGCCACCGTGACATATCTCTTCGACGGCGAGCTGCTCCATCACGACAGTCTCGGCACGGTGCAGCCGATCCTGCCGGGCGAGGTCAACTGGATGACGGCCGGACGCGGCATCGTCCATTCCGAACGCACGCGCCCCGAAACGCGCGCCCGCGCCCGCACGATGGACGGCATCCAGGCCTGGGTGGCGTTGCCCGCCGAGATGGAAGAGACGGCGCCCGCCTTCGCGCACAGCGAAAATCTTCCCACGTTCGCCGAAGGCGGCATTTCCGGCACGCTGATCGCGGGCCATTTCTTCGGGCTCAAAGCGGGCGCGGTGCTGTCGCCGCTGTTCTACGTCCATCTTGAGATGGGCCCCGGCAGTCGCCTGACGCTGCCCGACGAGCATCGCGAGCGCGCCGCCTATGTCGCGCGCGGAACGATCGACGCCGACCACACACCCATTCCCGCCGGTCAGATGGCGGTGTTCGCGCCCGGACCGGCGCGGATCGATGCGGGCGATCATCCCGCGCGGGTGATGCTGCTGGGTGGCGAACCGCTGGGCCCGCGTCACCTGTGGTGGAACTTCGTCTCTTCGCGCCCCGAGCGCATTGCCCAAGCCAAAGCCGACTGGCAGGCAGGCCGCATGCCCTTGCCGCCGTCCGATTCGGGCGAATTCATCCCCCTGCCGCCCGAGCCGTCGCAGCCCAGCCCGACCGACCCGGTTTAGGATGGGCGCGCTCCGGTCGCGCGCCTACGGATGTCATCCCCGGTGTTTTCTTTTCTGCCCCCGTCGTTACGGGGGGAAGTGGCCGCGTGAGCGGCCGAAGGGGGGCGCCCGCAAGAGTCCGGCTTTCGGCAGTGACCTGCGCCAAATCCGCCGCCTGCCCGGCGTTGAAAGCGGGAGGGAGAATCCCTATGGTCCCCGGCCTCTTGGGGCGTCGCCAAGTGGTAAGGCACCGGATTTTGATTCCGGCATTCCCAGGTTCGAATCCTGGCGCCCCAGCCATCTTTCACGCGTGAAGGATGGCCTCCGAAGCCTCGGCGAAGGAGGATCACGCAATATCTCGAGTCTCATGTTCCTGCGCTGCTGAGAGGCATCAGGCTTGAAGACCTCCCGGTTGGAGGCAGTCGCGAATGGTGAAGGCAAGCCGTTCGCGGCTCGATATTCAGGCCCCTGAGGTTTTATGGCCTTGGGGGCCTTGCCATTTCTAGCAGTCCCATCTCCGCTGCCTTTGTTCGCGCCGCGCTTTCGGTCATTGTCGCCGTCGTTGAAAAGCGTGAGAGCCGCACAACGGCTGGTTGGCTGTAATGTGGCGGAAATGCGACGAGCATCCGAAATCTATGGTTGATAACGCAACCATCCCCCACCGGCGGTAACAAACCCTCTGGAATGTAATATAACTCGTGCGGGAATGACACCGGTGTCAGACAAACGCCCACATATTGGGACCGGTGTCATCGTTCACCTGGGAGGGCAACATAATGGAAAACCAATTTCGGCGGCTTCTGAAACTCGGCGTCTGTGCCGCCGTGCTCGGCGCCGTGCCGGCGTCCGCGCAAGATACGCAGCAGATGGAAGTCGTCACGGTCACCGGCTTCCGCGGAAGCCTGGAAAAAGCGCTCGATGTGAAGCGCAATTCCGCCAGTGCGGTCGACACGATCATGGCGGAAGACATCGCCAAATTCCCCGATCTCAACCTGTCGGAATCGCTGCAGCGCGTTCCCGGCGTCGCCATCAGCCGCGATGCCGGCGAGGGCCGACAGCTATCGGTCCGCGGTCTCGGCGGCGGATTTACCCGCACACTGGTCAATGGCATGGAATTGCTGTCGACCGGCGGCGGCACCGATGCGTCGGGCGGCACCAACCGCACCCGCACCTTCGACTTCAACGTCTTCGCGTCCGATCTTTTCAACCAGATCGATGTCGAAAAGACGTCGATGTCCGAAACCGAAGAAGGATCGCTCGGCTCCACCGTCAAGCTCTACACGGCCCATCCGCTCGACATCGATGGCTTCAAGCTGGCCGCATCCGCCAAGGCCGGCTACAACGATCTGTCGCACACCTATTCGCCGCGCTTCTCGGCCCTGATCTCCGACACGTTCTTCGGCGGTAAGCTAGGTGTTCTGTTTTCCGGCGCCTTCGTCAACCGCGACCTGCTCGACGAGGGCTTCTCGACGGTGCGCTGGGCGGGCGGCGCGTCGCCGGTCGCCAACGGCTTCCGCTCGGTTTCGGGCGTCAGCTACAACGGCACGGCTCTGACCACGACCGACTTCAACAGCTCGGCCGCCAGCACCGTATTCCATCCGCGCATCCCGCGCCTCGACAAATACGTCGACAAGCAGCACCGCACCGGCTTCACCGGCTCGGTCCAGTACAAGCCCGATGACGCGACGCTGTTCACCCTTGATGCGCTCTACGCCAATTTCGGCGGCACGCGCGAAGAGCAGTTCCTGGAATCCTTCACCTTCCAGCAGACCGGTGTCTGCGGTCCCACATCGCCGGCCTCGTGCGGCATCAACCAGGTCGACATCGTCGGCGGCACCGTGATCGAACCGCGTAGCGGCGTCCGCGAACTCGTCGCCGGCACGTTCAACAATGTCGATGCCAAATCGGAACGCCGTCACGACAAGCTGATGACGGAAGTCTATCAGGTGACGCTGGCCGGCACGCACAGCTTCAGCAACAACTTCACCGTGAAGGGTTTCCTCGGATTCAACAGCTCGGTCTTCGCCAATTCCGAGCAGACCACGATGCAGTTCGACCAGTACAACGTCCAGAACTACAAATACGACTTCTCGACGCCCTTCCCGACCATCACCTATGGATCGGCCGATCTGATGTCGTCGACGGCATGGCAGCTCGTCGAAATCCGCCTCAATCCGAACTGGGTCTACAATCGCGATACTCAGGCTCAGATCAACGCCGAATGGAAGGTAATGACCGGACTCACGCTGAAGGCGGGTCTCAATTGGGTTGAAGCCAAGAACCGGGCGGTCACGTTCAACCGGTCCAACGGCACCAATGCATCGCGCGGCGCCGTGCTGCCGACCGGCGTGCCGGCGCTCTCGACCGTCGGCATGACCGAAACCTTCAATCTGCCGAGCCAGCCTTCGGGTAATCCCACCAAGTTCTTTGCCCCGAATATCATGGCGGGCATCGAAGCTCTGCATCTCTACGACTCGACCTACCAGAGCGCACAGACCGTGATCGCGAACACGACCTGGGTGTCGCCGTTCAAGTCGACCTGCTTTACGACCGCCGGCTGCGGCGTCTTCAACGTCGGTCCGGAATCGGCCCTCGGCAGCAACTACACGGTTCAGGAAAACGCGCTGGGCGGCTATCTCCAGGCCGATTTCGACACCGATCTGTGGGGCGTTCCGGTGCGCGGCAACTTCGGCACCCGTGTGGTCCAGACGATCCAGAACTCGCTCGGCTACGGCGTTCTGACGACCAAGTCGGGCGCCATTACCACCAACACCATCACGCCCAGCACATATCATCGCGTTTATGCGGACGTTCTGCCGTCGTTCAACATCGTGGTCGAACCGATAGAAAATCTTCTGTTCCGCGTGTCGGGTGCCAAAGTGATGTCGCGGCCGGGCCTCGGCTCGCTCAATCCGGGCGTGACGTTGAGCGTTTCCGGCAACAAGACGGCTACGGCTGGCAACCCCGAGATCAAACCCTACCGCGCCAAGACGTTCGATCTTTCGGCGGAATGGTATTTCGCCAAGGGCGGCCTGATTTCGGTGGCCGGCTTCTACAAGGAGGTCGGGACTTTTGTGCAGACCTATACCTCGCCGCAGAGCGTTTTCTCGGCGAACCCGTGGGGCCTGCCCGATAGCCAGGCCGACGCGGCGTGCGGCACGCTTGCCGGGTGCTCCGCCAACTCGGTGGTGTGGACGTTCTCCTATCCGATCAACACGCCCGGCGGACCGGTCAAGGGCATCGAAATCAACTACCAGCAGCCCTTTACGTTCCTGCCGGGGCCGTTCGACCGGTTCGGTGCCATCTTCAATCTCACGCTGGTCACCTCGAAGATCAAATACCTCAACGCCTCGGGTGCGGTTTCGGCGGTCGACCAGCTCACGAACCTGTCGCAGCGCTCGTGGAACGCGACGCTGTATTATGAAGACGATGCCTTGAGCGCGCGTGTTTCGGCGGCCTATCGCTCGAAGTACCTGACGCAGGTTCCGGGCCGCAACGGTTCCGATGTCGAAGGCACCGCGCCGACGCTGAACGTCGATGCGTCGATCACCTACACGATCGACGAGAACTGGGCTCTCACGCTCGAAGGTCTGAACCTGACCAACCAGCGGCAGAGCCAGTACTTCGACTCGTCGGAAATGCTTTCGTTCAAACACATGACCGGCCGCGAGTTCCTGGCCGGCGTGCGCTTCAACTTCTGATCCCGTCCTCGCGGGAGGTTCCTGGGCGCCGGGTTTTTCCGGCGCCCTTTTTTTCGCGTGTTCTGCGGCGCTCGCAATGAACCCGTCACTTCACCCGATTGCAGCCGTCTCTTCCACGCCGCGCATTCTTGCGGCGTCGCGGGCCGGGGGCAGGCCGAACAGCCGGGCGTATTCGCGGCTGAACTGCGACGGGCTTTCGTAGCCGACGGCAAAGGCGGTGCGGGCGGCGTCGTGGCTGGTCACGATCAGGCGGCGGGCTTCCTGCAGGCGCAGGTTCTTCTGGTATTGCAGCGGGCTCAGCGCGGTCGCCGCCTTGAAATGGCGGTGGAAGGTGGCCGGGCTCATGCCGGCGAGATCGGCCAGCGTTTCGACCCGGATCGATTCATGGAAATGGGTTTTGATCCAGTCGATGGCGCGGCGGATCTGGTTGAGATGGCTGCCGGTATGCACGATCTGGCGCAGCGCCGTGCCTTGCGGGCCCTTGAGCAGGCGGTAATGGATTTCGCGCTCGCACAGCGGCGCCATCACCGGAATGTCGGCGGGCGTATCGAGCAGTTTGACGAGCCGGTGCCAGGCGTCGAGCAGATCGTCGTTGACCGGGCTGACGGCGAAGGCGGGGGCCTGCGGCTCGGCGTTCGGCGGCGCATCGGAGAGGAGTTCGGCGAGAGGCTCGGGATCGAGCGCGTAGGCGAGGCAGATATAGGGCTTGTCGGCGCTGGCTTCGACGATCCGGGTCGAGGCGGGCAGGTCGAGCGAGGCCACGAAATAGCAAGACTCGTCGTAGCGCAGCGTCCGCCCGCCGATGGTCGCCTCCTTGGCGCCCTGCAGCACCAGACACACCATCGGCCGGTAGAGGCCCACGGTCGGCTCGGTAGGCTGGGGCGAAACGACGATCGACAGATTGGGAATCGGGGTCGTGGTCCGGTAGCCCGCGGCATGGCGCAGGGCCGGCTCCCGTAAGGGCTGGAGGTCAAGCATGCCCCTAAGATCGCGCCGGGAACCCCTGCATGCAAGGCCGTGAGAGGATCAGGCAAGAAATCGAGCCGATCGGGCGCCCCAAGGAACCCTTCCGTCTCCATTTAGGCAAGGAGCAGCCGGATTTCCGGCCTCCCCAACGAGAGGAATGGCACATGACAAACACTTACGGCGCGAAATCGACCACCGACGAGGTGCTGCAAGGCATCGACCTCACCGGCAAGCGCATCCTGGTGACCGGCGTATCCGCCGGACTCGGCGTCGAGACGGCGCGCACCTTGAAAGCCCATGGCGCCCATGTCGTCGGCGCGGCTCGCGATCTGGCCAAGGCCGAAAAGGCGACGGCGGTGGTCCGGGCGGAAAAGAACGGTAGCTTCGAACTGATCGAACTCGATCTCGCCTCGCTCAAGAGCGTCCGCGCGGCGGCCGATGCGCTGGTCAAGAAGGGCGAAAAGTTCGATCTCGTCATCGCTAACGTCGGCGTCATGGCGGCGCCCAAGGGCTCGACCGCCGACGGCTTCGAGACCCAGTTCGGCACCAACCATCTCGGCCACTTCGTCTTCGTCAACCGGATCGTGTCGCTGTTCAAACCGGGTTCGCGCCTTGTCAACCTGGCCTCGTCGGGCCACCGCTTTTCCGACGTGAACCTCGAAGACCCCAATTTCGAGCACACCGACTACGATCCGTGGATTGCTTACGGCCGCTCCAAGACCGCCAACATCCTGTTCGCGGTGGAATTCGACCGTCGCCACAAGGCTGAGGGCATCCGCGCCGTGGCGGTGCATCCGGGCGGCATCAACACCGAACTCGGCCGCCATTTACCGCCGGGCGAGATCGAAAAGCTGATCGAGAACGTCAACAAGAACCGCCCGGCCGACGACCCCTTCCAGTTCAAGACCATCCCGCAAGGCGCCGCCACCACGGTGTGGGCAGGCGTCCGGGCCCCGGCCGATCTGGTCGGCGGCACGTATTGCGAGGACTGCCACATCGCCGAGCCGGAAAACGGTCCCGGCATCATGGCTGGCGTGCGCGCCTACGCCCTCGACCCTGCCCGCGCCAAGGCGTTGTGGGCGAAAAGCGAGGAATGGGTCGGCGAGCAGTTCTGACCCGAACTTTCCTCCCCCGCGGTGCGCTAGTCTCTGGAGGGCGTGAGCCCTCTGGAGCCTAAGCGGAGGAGGGTGCGGTAATTCGCGAGAATCCGCCGCTTGCCGGGTGGGGAATGCCCCGCTATAACCCCGCGCCTTCCCCGCAAGGGGGATTGGCCGGAGAGTAGCTCAGCCTGGTAGAGCACCACGTTCGGGACGTGGGGGCCGGAGGTTCGAATCCTCTCTCTCCGACCAGCATTTTCCCAACATTTTCAAAGAAATAGGGCGTCTGGCTGGTGCCAAACGCCCCGTTAGGCTTGTCGGTGGCCGCCGGACCGGCCGCGGCTACAAAATCCGCTTCAACCCCGGCACCTGCCGCAGCAGCGCTCCGGCCGCAAAGCTCGCCACCAGGGCGGCAGCCCACGCGAAGGCAAACATACCGAGCGCCGGCCATTGCAGCGGCCGCATGGCCAGCGTGATCGCCACCAGCACCGGCGGATGGATCACATAAACCGCGAAACCGTTGTCGGAGAGAAATCCGGTCAGCCGGTTGCGGATGTTGAACCGGTCGCGGAAGACGATCAGCAGTCCGACGCAGAACAGCACGCAGACGATCTGTTCCCAGAAGGCATAGATCGCGGCCGCCCACGTCAGGCCGCCGGCGATGTCGGCGAAGCTTCCGTGCATCATGGTGTTCAGCACCGTGAGCACGGCGATCGAGATCGGCGCGCCGATCACGGCGGTCGCCAGCATCGGCGTGCCCCAGCGGGCGGGCAGCGCTTCGATCCAGCCGCGGCGCCGCGCCAGGATCCCGAGCGGGAACAGCACCACGTATTGCGGGAAGAAGCAGAACTGCATGTTGTGCCAGGACGTCCCGACCGGCGCGACTTGGCGCACCAGGAACGCCGCCGCGCCGACCGCTACGCCGATGCTCAACATGGCGATGAGGGAGGGGGCGGTAGGATTTGCGGGCGCCGCCGGAACGCGTCGGACGATCAGCCGGAACACGGCGTAGATGGTGCAGAACGCCAAGAGCGCCACGGCGAACCACAACGGGCCGGTGCCGTTGAGCCAGCCGGGATGCGAGACGTACTCCCACCACGCCGCGGCAAGGCTCAAGCCGGACTTGTCGTACCAGCCGAGCAGGAAATAGCCGGTACCGATATGGATGATGAAAATGTACAGCAGCGCTGGCAGTCCGAGCCGGAAGGCGCGGTCGCGCAGGAAGCGGACGAAGCCTTTGTGGTCATAGGCGGTGGGCACGAAATAGCCCGCCAGGAAAAACAGAAAGCCCATGAAGAAGGCCTGCAGCGAGGCTTCGTAGGCGATCAGCGCGATCTGCGACACCGGATCGGGTTGGGTGGGACTGTGCCAGTACCAGCCTCCGACACCGCTATAGGAACACGCGGCGTGAACGCCGACGACGAAGATGATGACAACCCAGCGGAGATTGTCGATGAAATCGACCCTTCGGGCCGGTTGTGCGGTCATTGCTGCTATCCCCTCGAACGATGAATTGCGTCGCGAACTAAAATCATGACGGAGTGCGGCAAGACGTCTGCCGTCTTCCCACCGATGCTCAGATTTCGTATCGGTCAGGCAGGTTCAACGGGTGTGGGGCCGGTGGATGCGAATACGTGATGTCTGGCAGCGGCTTGTGACGATCGGCGCGGATTTGGGGACAAACGGCACGCCGCGGCGGACCTTTCTGTTCACCCTCGGCGCCGTTGCGGTGGTTGGGGCGTTCATCAACACCCTGGGCGTGATTTCCACCCTCCATGCCAATCCGCGCCTCTCGGTGATCGAGCCGATCATCTGGGAGGGATCGAGCTGGATCACGCTGGTTTCGTTTTTTTGGATTGCGTGGGTGGCCTACTGCCTGGCGCCGCCGAACCGCCTGAGCTGGCGCCTCTTGCTGCACATTCCGGCTTTGCTCGCCTTCGCCGTCGGCCATATCGGCGGCTTCGTTCTCTTATGCAAGGCCGCGTATTTCGCGATGGGGCGGCACTATGTGTTCGCGCCGTTTTGGGAGAGCTTCTTCTACTCGCTCGGCCGGGATGCGTTGGCGTACGTCGTGTTCATGGCGGCCTTCGGCTTCACCCTGTCCCTGTTGCGTCAGCAGCAGGCCCCGGCACCGCAGCCGCTCACCTTCGACATCCGCGACGGCACCAAGCTCAATCGGGTGATGATCGAGACCATTCTCGCGGTGTCGTCGGCAGGCAATTACGCGGAATTCGTGCTGCGCGACGGCCGCCGGCTTTGTATGCGCTCCTCCCTTTCGGCGCTCGAACGCGAACTGGCGCCGCATGGCTTCGTGCGGACGCACCGCTCCTGGCTGGTGAACGCCGCCGCGGTGACCGCGCTCAATCCGGAAGGCTCGGGCGATTATGCGATCGGCCTCGGCGCGTTGACGGTGCCGCTGTCGCGGCGCTTTCCGGAGGCACTGGCAAAACTTCGCGCGAATTAGCGGACTGCAGCCTTCTCTTTATGGTTGTAAAATTCTTTTCCCAACCGTGTGAGTAGCATAACAATGCTCCGGGGGGTGCCGTAGGGCGCGCCCGGAAAAGCTGCCGGGACGGGGGAGACGATGCACGGTTATGGCATCGCGGGCCTTTCGGTAGAGAGCGACATCGCTTTGCCGGGGTTGATTGCCCGGCCGCTGAACGGCGAGCCGCCCGATGTCTGGATCCGGCAGGCGCCGGTTCCGGCAAATCTCGAAAACCCCGACGCCTCCGGCCCCACCTGGGAAATGTCCGGCGACCGCTTTCTCTTGCGCATACCGGGCATCGTCCGGTTTCTTCTGACCGGCGGCCGCGTTCTCGCCTTCGCGCCGGAAGGCCCGGTCGAGGACGTCCGGGCGTTTCTGCTGGGGACGGCGTTCGGCATTCTGCTGCACCAGCGCGGCGCCATCGTGCTGCATGCCAGTGCGGTGAAGGTCGGCGGCAAGGCGGTGGTGTTCTGCGGCGCGTCGGGTGCGGGAAAATCGACTATCGCCGCCGCTTTGGGCCAGCGCGGTTATCCGCTCGTGACCGACGACGTCGGTGCGGTTTCGTTCGATTCCGCGGGCACGCCGGTGATCTATCCCGATGGGCGCCAATTGAAACTGTGGGCGCACGCCATCGCGCAGTTGGGTTTTTCCCGCGGCGAGGCGGTGCGCGACGCCATCGAGAAATTCTATGTCGAGCCTCGAGAGGTATTCGGCGAGGCGATGCCGCTCGGCGCGATCTACGCGTTGCGCGAAGCACGGCCGCCGATCGTGCCGGGCATCGAGCGGCCGAATGTCGTCGACGCTTCGCTGCTCTTGCGCCGCAACGCCTATCGTCCGCTTCTGGTGCAGCGCATGGGGCGGCGGGCGGACTATTTCTATGCGGCGACGGCGATTGCCGGCCATGCCGGGATTTTTCACCTCAGCCGTCCTCTCGATTTCTCCGAACTGCCCGCCGGGCTCGATGGGCTGGAGCGGCATTGGCGCGAAACCGGTTTAACGGAGAAGCCGTCGTGACCAGAACCGTTTGGCTTGCCTCCTATCCCAAGTCCGGCAACACCTGGGTGCGGATGCTGGCCGCCAATTGTCTGGCCCAGGACGGACGGCCGGTCGGTATCAACGATCTGTCCGAACGCAGCGGTATCGCCAGTGCCCGCGCGCCGTTCGATTTCCTGCTACTGATCGACTCCGGTCTGTTGACCCACGACGAAGCCGATCGTCTGCGGCCGCGGGTTTACGAACAACTCGCTCGCGGCGCCGAGGACGACACCTACGACGTGCCGCAGGAGCGCCCGCCGGTCCGTCTCGTCAAGGTGCACGACGCCTATACGCAGACCGCGCAAGGCGAACCGCTGCTTGCCGGAAATCGCGGCGCGGACGGGGTCATCGTGATCGTTCGCGATCCGCGCGATGTGGCGCCTTCGCTCGCCCATCACAACGGCACCGGCGTCGACCAGGCGATCGCGTTCATGGGCAATCCCGAGGCCTGCTTCTGCGCCAAGACGCGGGCGCTGACCGACCAGTTCCGCCAGAGGCTGCTCACCTGGAGCGGTCATGTCGCGAGCTGGCTCGATCAGGCCGATCTTCCCGTCCATCTCCTGCGTTACGAGGATTTGCAGGCCGACGCCGCCGGGACGATTGCGAAAGCCTTGGATTTTGCCGGCTGCCCGGTTGCGGATGAGCGGATCGGGGGCGCGGTCGAACGGACGCGGTTCGCCGAGTTGCAAAGGCAAGAGCTGGATGCCGGCTTCCGCGAAGCTCCGCGCACGCCCACGCAAGGCCGCTTCTTTCGCCGCGGTGTGGCGGGCGGCTGGCGGAGCGAACTCACCGCCGAACAGATCGCCCGGATCGAGCGCGAGCATGCCCCGATGATGAGCCGGCTGGGATACGCGCTATCCGGTGAAATGCCTACTGCGAGAAGGAAAGCCCTGTCATGATGGTGCGAAAGCTGGACGGCTGGCTGGCGGCCAAGGTCGGCGGCGAACTGGTGATGATGAATGCGCAAAAAGGCAACTATATCGGCCTCAGCGAAGTCGGCGCGCGGGTCTGGGAGTTGATGGACTCCACCCAGGATTTTGAAGCAATTTGCGCCGAGCTCGACCGCGAATTCGACGTCGTGCCCGAAATCTGCCGCGCCGAGGTGAAGGCGTTCCTCGAGGATCTGGTGGAGCACGGGGCTGTGGCGATCGACCGCGCGTGAGGCCGGGTGAAGCGGCCGCCGCACTCGGCTTTCTATTTACTGCGCCTTAAATTTTGTAGCAGACCATGGCAGCGTGGGTTCAGAAGAAGCGCGGGTCATGGCTGCCGTATCCAGCCGAGAAAACGTGATCAGCTTGGCCGAAGTACGCGCCGAGCGCCGCCCTGCCTTGCCGGTCTCCTTCGAGATGGACTGGAACCAAATCCATGCCGAAGAAGAGCCTTGGGAACTCGGCCGGACGATCTGGTTTGCCGTGGCGATCTCGGCGGCCTTGTGGGCGGTGATCGCCGGCCTGCTCTGGTTCGTCTGACTCATTCCTCATTCCGGTCACGGTTTCGTTAGCGCGCGTCGGCGCGGCTGCTGCTACCGTGCGCCCGGCGGATTGTTTGCCGGGAGAGGACGATGACGATCGATTGGCGGAAGCTTGCGACCCCCGCTGCGATTTTGGGCGTACTGACGCTGCTTCTGCATCTCATGACCAATGCAGGGTACGGCATTTTTCGCGATGAGCTCTATTTCATCGTCTGCGGCCGGCGCCTCGCCTGGGGCTATGTGGATCAGCCGCCGCTGGTGCCGATGCTGGCGGCATGGTCGTGGGCGTTGTCGGACGGCTGGCTGACCGCCTTCCGTCTGGTCCCGGCTTTGGTGATGTCGCTGACGGTCGCGGCGACGGCCGAGTTCGCCCGCCAGATCGGCGGCGGCCGCTATGCGCAATGGCTGGCGGGTCTGTGCGCGCTGGCGGTGCCGCATTTCCTGTCGATCGGCCTCTTGTTCACCACCGACACCTTCCAGGCGATCAGTTGGCTGGCGTGCGCCATGATCCTCGTCCGGATCGAACGCACCAGAGACGAACGCTGGTGGCTTGCTTTCGGCGCCGTGGTCGGCCTCTGCCTGCTCAGCAAATACATGATCGCCTTCTACATCGGCGCGCTCGCCGTCGGACTTCTGGCGACGCCGCTGCGCCGCTCCTTGCTGCGTCCGTGGGTTTACGGCGGCGCCTTGGTGGCGATCGTGCTGGTTCTGCCGAATGTGTTGTGGCAGCAGGCGCACGGCTGGCCGTTCCTCGAACTCGGCAAGGCGGCGATGAACGGCAAGAACATCGCGCTGTCGCCGGGCGCGTTCTTCATGCAGCAGATCTTGATCGTCGGGCCGCTGGCGGCGCCGGTCTGGCTGGCGGGGTTGTGGGCGTGCCTCGCCCGGCCGCGCTGGTCGACGTTCCGCGCCTTTCCCATCGCCTATGTCCTGTTGTTTGCGTTCTTCGTCGCCACCCACGGCAAAGCGTATTTCCTCACCTCGATCTATCCGATCCTGTTCGCTATCGGTGCGGCCCGGATCGAGCAGTGGTTTGCGTCCGTGGCTTTGCGCGCCGCTTTGCTGGCCCTCGTCGGGTTGACCGGCGCGATCACTGCGCCGCTTGCCATCCCGCTGCTGCCGGAAGAGAGCTACATCCGCTATGCGGCCGCGTTGGGCATGGGGCCGTCGGTGTCGGCCGCCGAGCACCTGAAACAAGGCCGCTTGCCGCAACACTTTGCCGACCAGCACGGCTGGAAAGCGATGGCGGAGAAGGTTGCCGCGATCTATCACGCGCTGCCGCCAGCGGATCGTGCGAAGGCGGCGTTCTACGGCACCAATTACGGCGAGGCGGGCGCCATCGACGTTTACGGCGAAAAACTCGGTCTGCCGCCGGCGATCAGCGGTCACAACAATTATTGGCTGTGGGGGCCGCGGGGCCATACCGGCGACGTGGTGATCGAGATCGGCGGCACGCGCGAAAATCATCTGAAGGAGTTTCGCTCCGTCGAACTCGGCGGCACGCTCGACGATCCTTACGCCATGCCCTACGAGACGGGCCAGCCGATCTGGATCGAGCGCGGATTGAAAAAGCCGCTCGCCGAGGTCTGGCCGAAGGTGAAGCATTACGAATAAACCAAAGGCCCCGCGAGGATCGCTCCTGCGGGGCCTTGTTCAATACGCGGTAGGCAAATCAGAGCGCTTGCAGGAAAAGTGGGAACCGGTTTTCCGTCCGCAAGCGCGACAATCAAAAACTCTAGAGCAGGGTGAAATTGTAGGTCAGGTTGACCTTCACCGTGTCCTTGGTGGCGTCCTTGTTCGCCATCCAGAAGCCGGCGTCCGCCTTCTTGATGTCGTTGCCGACATAGCGCACGTCGAGCGAGAAGCTCTTGTAGACGGCGGTGAAGCCGACATCCCAGTGCCAGTAGTCTTTGGGCGCCAGTTCGACATACTGACGGCCGACGGTGCCGCTGACGGTCAGCCAGTCGGTGAGGGCGTAAGACGCCGTGCCGGCGCCGTACCAGCCGTCGCCGCCTTCCAGGCTCCATTCCGGCGAATAGGCACCGGTCAGCGATAGGGTGAGCTTGTCGAAGGAGTGGCTCAGGATGCCCTGCATTTCGAAGTAGCTGGCCTTGGGGCCGCCGTGGGCGTCGTAGTCGGGGTAGCTGTAGTAATAGGCTTCGACATTGAGGTCGGTGCCGTAGATGTCGAAGTGCTTGCCGCCGTAGATATCCATCTCGAAGCCGGGATTCTTGCCGCCCCAATCGGTGCGCGCCAGCCAGGTGCCGGCATAGAAGCCCATCGGGCCGGTCCAGTTCAGCGAACCTTCCGGCGTGATTTCATTGTTGTTCTGGCTGATGCCGCGATACCGGTAGTCGCTTTCGACTGCCAGATAGCCGCTGATGCTGCCGTATGCCGGCGCATCGTCGGCCAATGCCGGAACCGCCACGGTGGCCATCATTGCCGCGGCAAATGTCAGTTTCAGGCCAGTCGATTTCATGGTCATCGCCCTCGAATGCTTCATGCAGCGACGCATCGTGCGTCAGTGCTGTCTACATGTCGTGTCAGGGCGGCCCTCAAGGCAATATCCAACCGGACGGCGTTACGGCAGGAAAACCGCGAATCAGGCGGGATTTGGGGGTGCGTTGTTGCAATGCAACACCAATTGGACACACCTTGAGCAGTGTGCTGCCCAATTAGACGGCATAATTTCGATTCGTAAGAACGTCTAACGGAACGAGGTTTGCCCCACGGCGAGGTGCAATCCGCCGTCCGCCAGCAGCGTTTCGCCGGTGACGTGGCGCGAAGCGGGGCCGGCGAAGAAGGCGACGATGTCGGCGATATCCTCCGGCGCGGCGACGCGTTCGAGCGGCACCGTCTTGGCGTGCTCGTCGGCGAGGCGCTCGGCGGTTTCGGTGCCGAAACTGCGCGTGAACCAGGAGGAGGCGACGAAGCCGGGGCATACCGCGTTGACGCGGACGTGAGGCGCCAGCGCCCGCGCCAGCGATCGCGTCATGGTGTTGAGCGCGCCTTTCGAGGCGGCATAGGCGATCGACGATCCGATGCCGAAGGTGCCCGCGATGGAGGAGACGTTGACGACGCTGCCGTGTCCGCTCGCTTTCAGCGGCGCGATGACCGCGCGCACCATCTGGAAGGCGCCGATCACGTTGACGCCGTAGAGCCGCTGGAAATCGGCCTGGCTCAAGGCATCGAGATCGGCGTGGGCGGCGAATTTGGTGATGCCGGCATTGTTGACCAGAATGTCGACGGTGCCGAAGGCTTCGATGGCGGCGGCAGCAATCTTGCGGCAGTCGGCGTCGCTGGCGACGTCGCCCTGGATCGCAATGGCACGCCCGCCGGCGGTTTCCACCGCGGCCACGACGGCCTCCGCTTCGGCTTTGCTTCGGGAATAATTCACCACAATATTGGCGCCTTCGCGGCCGAATCTACGGGCGACCGCCGCGCCGATGCCGGTAGCGGAACCTGTGACAATCGCGGTCTTGCCTTTGAAGCCTCTCTCGTCCATGACCTGTCCCGGATTTCATCTTGCCGAAGTTGCGCCTGAAATGCACCTTAGAGCGCTTTCCCGAGAAGTGGGTATCGGTTTTCGGGCTGAAAGCGCGAATATTAACGGCAATCGAAATTTGAGCCAATGACGCTGCAAGGAGCGACCATTAGCGGCCAACCGTCCGTTTTCGCTCGGGCCCGGATGCGCCTCGTGCGCCGGTCGCGACGGCACGCCTATACCCAGGCGGCGCTTCGGATCGTGCTGGTGCGCCACGGCCGTCCGGCGATTTCGACCAAGCAGCGCACCGGCCATCTCGGGTTCAGCGATTATATCGACGCCTACGAAGCCGCCGGCCTCGATCCGTCGAGCGTGCCGCCGGAAGAATTGCAGGATCTCGCCAAAGGCTTGTCCGCGATCTTCACCTCGCAGCGTCCGCGCTCGCAGGAAAGCGCCAAGGCGATCGCTCCGCACGCGGAATTGATTACCGACTCCCTGTTCGAGGAAGCGCCGCTGGCGAGCCCCAAGATTCCGCTGATCCGTCTCGGCGTGCCGGCCTGGGCGGTGATGAGCCGCTTGCTGTGGCATGCCGGTTATCATCCCGAGATCGAGAACTACCGCCGCGCCAAGCAGCGCGCCAAATCGGCCGCCGACATCTTGATCTTCAAGGCGCAGGAAGACGGCACCTCGGCGCTGGTCGCGCACGGCTATTTCAACGCCATGATCGGCCGCGAACTGGCCCGCCGCGGCTTCAAGAAAACCGGCTCCCATCGCGTCCGCTTCTGGAACGCCGTGGTCTACGAACTCGGCTGAACCAGAGCCGCTGCTAGCTGCCTTTGCGGCAATCTTATTTTCGACGTAGTGCGTTCAGCGGCGGTTCAGAAGCCGTTTGCGATACATACACTCGAAACGTCGCCAATGGAGCAAAGCGATGATGTTCGAGTACCGGACCTTCAAAAAAGCAATTCTTGCGGCGTCCTTTGCGGTTGCCGCGTTTGCCGGCGCCACCACCGCCGCATCGGCGCATCAATCCTATACGCGCTGCGATAGCGACGGCGACCGTTGCTGGCGCGTGATCTGCGACGACGACGGCGACGACTGCCGCCGCGTGCCGCTGGATCGCGATCGCTATTCCTATTGGAACAACCGCTACCGCTACGGCCAATACGGCCAGTCCTACGGCGATCGTTCCTACGACAACCGCCGCCATGGCCGCTGGGTCTGCGACGACGACGGCGACCGCTGCCGCTGGGTGGCGACGTCGTGGTCGTGGTGGGGCGGGCGCTAACCGCCCTCGCGCAGCGGGTTTATGGCATTCCCGCGCCGCCCGCTGCGCCGTAAACCTGTCCGTTGGCATAGCTGGCGTCGGCCGCGGCAAGTTGCACGTAGATCGACGCCAGTTCCGCCGGCTGACCGGCGCGGCCGAGCGGAGTCTGGCCGCCGAATTTTTCGACCTTTTCCGGTTTGGCGCCGCCCGCGATGTTGAGCGGCGTCCAGATCGGTCCCGGCGCCACGCCGTTGACGCGGATGCCTTTCGGTCCGAGCTGCTTGGCGAGCCCGCGGATGAGATTGGTCGTCGCCGCCTTGGTCATCGCGTAGTCGAAAATCTGCGGCGAGGGATCGATCGCCTGTTCCGAGGTGGTGGCGATGATGGTCGCGCCCGGCTTCAGATGCGGCACCGCCGCGCGGAGAATCCAGAATGGCGCATAGATGTTGGTCTTGATGGTGGCGTCGAATTCTTCCGTCGTGATGTCGGTGATGCTGGCGTGCTCCTGCTGACGCGCCGCGTTCGAGACCACGATATCGAGCCCGCCGAGCATCTTGACCGCATCCTCGACCAGCTTGGTGCAGAACGCTTCGTCGCGAAGATCGCCCGGAATCGCCGCGGCCTTGCGTCCGGCCTCGGTGATGAGCGCGAGGACCTCGCGCGCGTCCTCTTCTTCCGCCGGCAGATAATTGATCGCCACATCGGCGCCTTCGCGCGCGAACGCGATGGCGGCGGCGCGCCCCATGCCGGAATCGCCGCCGGTGATCAGCGCCTTGCGGCCGGTCAGTCGTCCCGATCCGACATAGCTTTTCTCGCCGTGATCGGGCGGCGGTTCCATCTTGCAGGCAAGGCCCGGCCAGGGCTGCTGCTGTTTCTTGTAGGGCGGCCGCGGATATTTGCTTGTCGGATCTTGAAGGCCGGTTGCCGTTGTAAAGTCGCTGCCGTGCTTGTCCATCGCGCGTCTCCGGAAGGGGTTTGCGGAAAACAACGCGGTATCGCCACGCCTGTTGCGGGCCTATGCTCACCAAGCTGTGAATGTTAGCGCTGCTTGCGCTATGGCATTATTGTCCGACATTTTCCGGAGTGTCTGCCATGAAGGCGACAAGCCTGGTTTCGATCCTCGCACTCGCGGCCGCGATCGCCGTTCCCGCATCCGCCGCATCGCTCACCGACTACGACGTCCAGAAAGCCGACTCCTGGGCCGATGCCCTGGCGATCTGCGATGTCTCCAAATTCCTTTTGTCGGAACCGAACCTGAATTCGGAAGTCATCATCGCGCCGGTTCCGGGCGGGGCGCCGGTGGCGCTGTACCGTCCGCTGTTCCTGCCGCCGGCCGGCTTCTATTCCGACGTCATGCGCGACACCTACGAGCGGGCCAAGGCGTCCGGTCAGGTGACCGCCGAGGCCTACGGCGCCGCGCGCAACCACTATGCCCAGCTTATGCTGTCCGCCTATCACGGCACCAAGGCGGACCTCACTTATCTCGCCGATCGCATGAAGCTCTGCTACGCGCTCGCCGCCGATGCCTCGGGCCGCGCCAAGCCCGGCAAGAGCGAGATCAAGAAGTAGCGCATGAAAAAGGCGGCCAGCCGGGTGGGCTGACCGCCTGAGTCTGCGCGGCTGTCAGTGCTTTTCTTTGATCGTCGCCGAATAGCCGACTTCGAAGCTCACCGCGTCCTTGGGCGCGTGCTGGGTCGCGGGCGCTTCCGGTTCCGGCTTGGTGCTGCTGTCGAGCTTCTTCATCACCAGCGGGATCAGCGCATTGAGGCTGGAGCCGAGATCGCCGCCGCCCAGCGTCAAGGCGAGGTTTTCCGGCATGAAGCGCTGCGTACCCGCCGCCAAGGCCTTCACCACATTGACGATGGCGGTCTGGTCCTTGCCGATGGCGAGCTGCTGGGCTTCGAGGCCCTTGGCCACGGCGAGGCCTTCGGCTTCGGTCTTCACCGCGCTGGCGCGGCCGACTTTTTCGAGCCGGTAGCTTTCGCCGTCGGCTTCGTTCTGGACGCCTTGCGCCTTGTTCTTGGCGATGTCGATGCCGATGGCGGAGCGCGCCAGTTCCGACTGCATGTCGGCCTTGCCGCGCGCCTGTTCGAGTTCGAGGCGCTGGCCTTGCGCCCGTTCTTCGGCCTTGTAGGTCTCCTGCTGCTGATTGGCGATTTCGCGCGCCGTCAAGACATCGACGAGCTGCTGCGGGAACACCACGTCCTGGATGTACACGCCGCGCGTCTCGATGCGATACTGCTTCAGCTTCTCGGTGATGTGTTCCTGCGCCTGCGACTGCACTTCCTGCCGCTTCTCGATGAAATCGATGGCGGGCATCGATTGCAGCTTGTCGCGGAAGTGGTTGCCGACCGCGGCCTGCAAAACCTCGGTGACGAGATTCAGCATGGTGCCGACGATGGAGATCACTTTCGGCGCTTCGGTATCCGGCACATGGATCTGCACTTGCAGGTCGATGTCGAACACAAAGCCTTCGCGCGATTTCGCCGTGATCTGCTTGAGCGATTTATCGAGGTCGTGCGCGGTGGACGTCGCCTCGGCCCAGTTGAGGGTCAGGATGAAGGTCGGCACGATTTCCGCCGAATAGCAGCGCGGATTGATCGCGTATTTGCCGGTGCGCAAAGGCTCTTGCCAGATGCCGCGGTGGCCGGGGCGCACCAAGCTGCCGAACTTGAAGTCGGCGCCCGAGGTGTCTTCGGTGGCGAGGCCGACGTACGCCTTCAAGACCGCGACTTCGCCCTGGTTCACCACCAGCATCGGCACGATTTCGACCGACACTAGGAACGGATTGAGGTTATAGGCGCCGTACATCAACGGGTCGTGCTGCAAACCGATGCGGCCGCCGCTATCAAGGAACGCCTGGAAGTTCTGGTAGTTGTTGTGGGTCTCGTTCTTCACCGCCAAGACCGATTCCACCAGTTCGGCGTCGGTGTTGTTCGGCTTGCCTTCGATCTCGGAGATTTCCGCGAAGTCGCCGATGCGGTTGGCGATGGCGCCCTTGGGCAGCGGCGGGCCTTCGTAGGTGGTGACGATGCCGATCATGTCGACCACCCGGCCGCCGCCGCAGTCTTTCGGTTCGATGCGCACGACATCGAGCTGGTCGGGATTGAGGCCGAAGGATTCCGGCTTCAGGCTGCCGTGACGGGCGGCATAGGCATAGCGTTCGTCGATCGGGGCGCCGAACACCGTGTCCTTGGTGATGACGAGGAAGCCGACCGGATGGATCGCGACGGCCGTGCCCGGCGGCAGCACGGGGCGCTGCACGCCTTTCTGGCCGCCGCCTTTCACGAAGGTCTCGACGTCGGAGAAGTTGCCGAACGCGTCCTTAAAGACGGCCGACTTGGCGCCGACCGGCAACGGCTCGCCGACCTGGGCGATGACGACGCCGATCTGTCCCGCCGGAATCTGCACCATGGGATAGCGCGAAACGTCGTAGACCGGCCACAGTTTGAAGCGCCAGCCCGGCATCAAGAGTTTGGCCTGATAGCCGGCTTCGCCGTCGAAGGCGATGACGCAATCGGCGCCGAGCCGCTTGAAGCCGAAGCGCTTGCGCACCAGACCCACTTCTGTGGCGCCGATCAGGCGGATGGATTTGACGAAATGGAAGACGATCAGGAACAGGATGATGGCGATTCCCCAGCCGACGCCGGAGAGACCGACATTAGCAATGTCGAACATTAAGCCCCCTTCGTTGCGCGCCAAGCCGCCGCGGCGCTCGGGGGAGCACCGGTTCGGTTGCGGTCAACTGTCAGATGATGTTTGCCGTTAAGATGCGCGAACGCGCTCCATGTGTTGGCGAGACTCATGTATGCGCGCCCCCCGGCAAAACAAGGCTATTGAAAACCGTTCGCGATGCAAAAAACAGATGGCAGCATGCGTCCCGGCCGCGCACCGATTTCACTTGACGGACATGTGAGGGGGCGAGTCGGCAGACATCTTTTTCGTCTCGCACCAATCGTGTCATCCCCGGCCGACCGTCCGAAGCTGCGGAGGATGGGAGGGGAAGGGGGCCCAGGTATTACCAACGGTACAGTGATGAAGAATGCACACGACCGTTTCTTCGGCGCCTGCGCGATGCACGCACCTGGGTCCCCTTCCCCTCCCACCCGCGCTTAAGGCGCGTCTGTTCGGCCGGGGATGACAGGCTTTGCTACGGCGTCACGCCCCACTTGGCATAGGTTGCCGCGACATTGGCATCGAGTTTCTTCGCCGCTTCGATGTCGGCGTTGCCGCCCGCCTTGTCGCCGAGCTTCAGTTTGGTCACGCCGCGCATGAAGAGCGACGGCGCCTGTTTCGGTGCGACGGCGAGCGCGGCGTCGAATTCCTTGAGCGCTTCGGCGAATTTGCTCTGGCGGAAATAGATGAAGCCGCGCGAATCCAGCACCGCGGCGGATTTCGGCTCCAGCGTCAGCGCCTTGTTGCAGTCCGCCAGCGCCTTGTCGAGATCGCGGTTGAGAAGTCCGCGCGCCCAGCAGCGGTTGCCGAGCACGACGGAGGCTTCGGGAAGCTGTGCCAGCGCCGCGTCGAGATCGGGCATGGCTTTGACGGGATCGTCGGCTTCGAGATGCAGGCTGCCGCGTTCGGCCAGCACCGCGGCGTTGTCCGGATCGATCGCCAGTGCCCGGTCGAGATCGGCCAGCGCGTGGACGAAATCGCGCTTGCGGCCATAGAAATGGCTGCGCCAGTAGAACGGGCCGATGTCCTTGGGCGCCAAGGCGATGGCTTTTTCGAACGAGGCCAGCGCGCCGGCGTCGTCGTGCGCGGCGGTCTGGATGCGGCCTTTCAGAAGCCAGCCTTCGGCGTTGCCGGGCTGCAGCTCGATCATCCGCGCGCAGTCCTTGAGGGCGAGATCGATCTTGTTCCCATCCCACAGGGTGCGGGCCCGGAACGACAGGGCGTAGTAATAGTCCGGCTCGAGCGCCAGCGCCTTGTCGAGATATTCGGTCGCGCGTGCGGTTTCGTCCTTGTCGTAGGCGAGGACGCCCATCCGCGCCAGCACGTAGGGCTGGTTCGGCTGGATCTTGAGGGCGCGTTCGAAATCGGCGCGGGCGAGATCGAGCTTGTCCCGCATCATGTAACTGGCGCCGCGGTCGGCGAGTGCCGCCATGTAGTCGGGCGACAGCTTGAGGACGGCGGTGAAATCGGCAATCGCCTCGTCGAATTTGCCGAGGCCCATATAGGCTTCGCCGCGGTCGAAGCGGTAGTTGAGCGCGCCGGGGGCGAGGTCGATGGCGCGGCCGTAATCCTCGATGGCGCGATCCATGCGGCCGGTACGGGCATAGATGCGGGCGCGGTTGTTGAAGCCGAGGGCGTAGCGCGGATCGGCGGCGATGGCCTTGTCGAAATCGGCAAGGGCGCGGTCGTAGTCCTTGCGCTCGGCATAGATCAGGGCGCGGTTGTTGAGGGCGTTGGCGTTGCGCGGATTCTGTTCGATCGCCTTGGAATAGTCCGCCAGCGCCAGATCGTACTGTCGCATGCGTTCGCGCACCACGCCGCGATTGTTGTAGGCGAACGAGTTGACCGGCTGCAGCCGGATCGACATGTCGTAATCGGCGATGGCGAGTTCGTTCTGCAGCAGTTTTTCGTGGGCGTTGCCGCGGACGTAATAGTTGTCGGCGGAATCGGGCTTGAGTTCGATGGCGCGGTTGAGGTCCTTCAGCGCCCGCCCCGGCTGGCTGGCTTCGACATAGGTGGTGCCGCGCTGGGCATAGGCGTCGGCGTTGTCGGGATCGCGGGCGAGGACGTCGGCATAGGTCGCGGCGGCTTCGTCGAACCGCTCCTGCTCGCGATAGATTGCGCCGATGTCGAGTTCGGCCGACACCAGCGCGGGGTCCTTCGCCAGCGCCGTTTTGAGTTCGTCGACGGCGCGGGCGTACTTGCCGGTGCGCCACAAGGCGCGGCCGAGGCCGGCATGGGCCTGGGCATTGCCGGGTTCGCGCGCCACCGCCTTGGCGAATTCGCCCGCCGCCTGCTCGGTGAAGCCGCGGTTGAGTTCGACCAGGCCATGCAGCAGCGCCGCCGCCGCCGATCCCGGCGTCAGGGCCGCCAGCGCGGCTTCGTCGAGGTGCCCCTTTTCGCGCCGCGCGTCGCCGCGATAGGCGATCCAGTGCGCCATCTCGGGATCGGCCTGCGCCAGCCGGTCGAGCAGGGCGTGCGACTGTTCGAAATCGTTCTTGATCGCCAGCACGCCCGATTGTCCGGCCAGGGCGCGGCCGTTGCGGTCGTTGAGCTTCAGCGCTTCGGTGAAATCGGCTTCGGCCTTGGCGAGGTCGTCGCGGCGCAGATAGTTCAGCCCGCGTTCGGAGTAGGCAGCGCTGCGCGCCTTGGCGCCGGCATTGGCGTCGTCGATCAGCTTGGTGCAGGCGGCGATGATGGCGTCGCCGTCATTGGGATCGGACGGCTCGTAACAGGCCTTGATGTTGGGCGGCAGCGCCTTTTCGGCGGGCTGCACTTTGGGAAATTCCGGCGGCAGGGCGGCGATCGCAGCCCCGGCCAACAGCACGCCCGTCAGGGCCGTCGCACACCACTTCACGCTACCCCCCACCCCATGTTTGGCGGCGACTATACGGCGGCAAACCGGTCCCCGGAAGGCGGCGTTGCCGCAGTAGCGCTGCAAAGCCCGGCGGGGGTGCTATGATTAAGCATGTTGTCCGAGATCGATCCGTTCTACGCCATGGAGATCAACCGCTTGGCCCATCGCCTGAAGGGGCGGGCGGTGATCCACATGGAATACGGCCAGCCCTCCACCGGGGCGCCCAAGGCCGCCCTCGACGTCGCCCATCGCGTGCTCGACAGCGATGCCATGGGCTATTGGGAAAGCCCCACGCTGCAGGAGGCCCTGGCGGCCCATTACCGCCGCCGCTACGGCCTCGACGTCGCGCCCGAGCGCTTCGTCCTGACCTGCGGCGCGTCACCCGCATTGGTTCTGGCGCTGACCGCGTTCTTTTCGCCCGGCGACCGCGTCGTGCTCGCCCGTCCCGGCTATGTCGCCTACCGCAATGTCTTGAAGGCGCTGCATCTGGAGCCGGTCGAGATCGCCTGCGGGCCGGAGACCCGCTACCAGCTCGCCGCCTCGCACATCGCCGCGCTCGATCCCGCGCCCCAGGGCGTGATCGTGGCGAGCCCCGCCAATCCGACCGGCACCATCATTCCCGATGCCGACCTGAAGGCCATTGCCGACGTCAGCCGCGCCCGCGGCGCCACCGTCATCTCCGACGAGATCTATCACGGCCTCTCCTATGCCGGTCCCGCCGCGACCATGCTCGCCTACGATCCCGGCGCCTTCGTGATCGGCAGTTTCTCGAAGTACTTCTCGATGGTGGCGTGGCGTCTGGGCTGGCTCCTGGCACCGGAAGACAAAGCCGAACGCGCCCGCGCGTTTTGCGGCAACATGTTTCTCACCGCGCCCTCGCTCAGCCAGCATGCCGGCGTCGCCGCGCTGGACGCGACCGAGGAACTCGAAAAGCATGTCGACGTCTATCGCACCAACCGCGATCTCTTGCTGAAGGCCTTGCCGCGGCTCGGCCTGTCCCGCATCGCGCCGCCCGACGGCGCGTTTTACGTCTATGTCGATGTCGGCCACCTGACCGATGACAGCCTTGCCTTCTGCAAGGAGCTTTTGGAAGACACCGGCGTCGCCATCGCGCCCGGCATCGATTTCGATCCGGTCGAGGGCCACCGCTTCATCCGCATTTCCTTCGCGGTGTCGACCGCCGAGACCGAAGAAGCGATCCGCCGGCTGGAGCCGTGGTTCAGGGCCCGCGCGCGCTAAGCGACGGCGCGCAGTTTGCCCGCCCGCCCCTCGGCCGTGCCGCCGACGCGGAAGAACGCGATCAGCTCCGACAGTTCGCTCGTCTCCATCGCCAGATTGCGCGAGGCGGCGGTCGATTCCTCGACCATCGCGGCGTTCTGCTGGGTGACCTGATCCATCTGGCCGACGGCGGCGTTGACCTCCTGGATACCGGTCGCCTGCTGTTCGGCGGCGCCCGCCATTTCGACCACGTAATTGTTGATCGCCGCGATTTCGTCGACGATGCGCTGCAGCGCGGCGCCGGTCTCGCCGACATATTGCACGCCGCTCGACACCTGCTCGCCGGACCGGTTGATGAGGGTCTTGATTTCCTTGGCCGCATCGGACGAGCGCTGCGCCAGGGCCCGCACTTCCGAGGCGACCACGGCAAAGCCCTTGCCCGCTTCGCCCGCGCGTGCGGCTTCGACGCCGGCATTGAGGGCGAGAAGATTGGTCTGGAAGGCGATCTCGTCGATCACGCTGATGATGTCGGTGATCTGCTTCGAGGATTGTTCGATCCCGGCCATCGCTTCCACGGCGGTTCCGACCACCCGGCCGCCGTCCTCGGCTGCCGATTTGGCGGCCACGGCGCGGTCGCGCGCGTCGCGGGCGTTGGCGGCGGAACGTTTGACGGTGGTGGTGATCTCTTCCAGCGCCGCGGCGGTTTCTTCGAGACTCGCCGCCTGCTGTTCGGTGCGCCGCGACAGGTCGTCGGCGGCGTGGCTGATCTCGCCGGCACCGTTGGAGATCTGATGGGTGTTGTGCAGCACCTTCTTCATCGTCTCTTCGAGGCGCTCGAGGGCGCGGTTGAAATCGTCCTTAAGCTTGGCGAACGGCCCGGTGAGTTCGGAAGTGATGCGGGCGGTGAGGTCGCCGCCGGCCAAGGCATCGAGTCCGGTACCGACGCTGCCGACGATCAGGCGCGTCTGGTCCTGCTTGGCTTTTTCCGCCGCGGCGAGGCGGCCGCGCAAAACGGAGGTGGCGCCCGCCAGCCGTCCGACTTCGTCGCTGCGATCGTCCTCGGGCACGGCGATGTCGAGATGGCCTTCGGAGAGCGCCGTCAGCACGTCGGTGACGGACTGCAGCGGCGCGGCGATGCGGTTCGCCATCGCCCAGGACAGGGCCATCGACAATGCGATGATGACGACGACGCTGATGAGGAACACGTTCTGTCCCGACTTCATGGTCGCGTTCAGCGAGGCGAAAGTGCTGTGCTTGGTCTCGTCGAGCCGGGCGACGATGGCGTCGAGCGCGGTGTTCATCGCCTCGTAGCGCTGCCGGGTTCCGGTGAGCATGCCCGCGGCGGTGGGAACGTCGCTGGTGACCATGTCGCCGACCGCCTTGCCGCGCTTGACGTAGGCCGACAGGAGTTCGCCGAACGCTTTGACCTCGGTTTCCGGCAGACCGGCGCCGGTGGCCGCCGCCTGGACTCCGGCGAGATCGGCTTGCAGGGCGTCGAATTCGGCCATGCTGGCCTTGGCGAGCTTTTCGATCTTGGCCGTGTCGCTTTCGTTGCTGGCGGTCGACACCAGGCTGTAGACGTTGGCCGTCGACTTCAGCGTCTTCGCTTTGAAGGCGTTGACGGTATCGGCATATTGGAGCACGCCGTTCTGCAGAGCGCTGGTTTTCTCGCGATTGCCGTCGAGCATGAAATAGCTGTAGCCGCCGAGGCAGGCCGTGAGAAATACGATGCACAGCGCCATCAGGGTCAGCTTGGCGCGGATCGACAGGTTGTTGAAGGTCGTGCTCATGGGGCTCGTCCCGGAGAGTTGCAAATAACGCCGTCGCGGGCGGCCCGTGTTGGGGCCGGACCGTCCGCGCCGTGAGGCGGTGTTACTTGTAGATGCCGACGCAAACGATGGTCTGGTTCAGCTTCTCGCAATACGTCGATTTCGGCTCGATCTTCTTGGTGACCGGATCGGTGTATTTGTAGTCCTGCCAGAAGCTGGCATTGGTCTTGGCGAGGGCCAGGCGGTCCTTGACGTAATAGACGCCGTCCGCGTCCTGCGCTTCGAGGTTGTTCTTGCCGACGAGCTTGGGATTGGCGCCGTGCGCCAGGCACGTGCCGCTCATGTCGTAGACCAGGACATAGAGATCGCGGTCGCGGAAGCCGCCGTCGGTCTTGGCGAACAGGGCGTAGGCTTTGTCGGCGCCGTTGGCCTTGATGGCGTCCACGGCCTTTTTCACCATGGCGACGGCTTCGGGCTTGGTGCCTTTGTCGGCCGCCGGAGCGGGCGAGGAGGAGGCAAAGAGAACGAGGGCGGCAAACAGACTTGCGATGAGTTTCATGCGAAAGTCTCCTTCGGCGATTGGATGCTATTTGTAGATGCCTACGCACACCGCGGTGTCGTTCAGCTTTTCGCAGTAGGTCGATTTCGGCTCGATCTTCTTGGTCAGCGGATCGGAGAACTTGTAGTCCTGCCAGAACGAGGACTTGGTCTTCATCAGGGTGATGCGGTCCTTGACGTAATAGACGCCGTCGGCGTCCTGCGCGTCGATCAGATCCTTGCCGGCCAGCTTGGGGTTGTTGCCGTGGGCAAGGCATTTTCCGGTCGAGTCGTAGACGATCACGTAGAGATCGCCCGCGTGGAATTTCGGGTCTTGGGCGGTGATCTCGGCATAGGCTTTCTGCGCGCCGCTCGCGCCGATATAGGCGACGGCCTTCTTCACCATGGCGATGGCTTCGGGCTTGGTGCCGCGGTCGGCGGCGAACGCTGCGGTCGCCAGGAACGGAACGACCGCGCCGATCAAAAGAATGCGCTTTGCGAAAGTCATCAGTGGAGCTCCCCAGTGTGGACGCCTTTGAACGCAAGGCGCGAGGGAACTATGCGGAAAGCGGGTAAATTGAATGTAAGAAGAATCTGTCCGTTCCGCATTTTGCCGGCAGGCGGATCCGCAATGATCCGTATGCAGCGCAAATTGTCTTGATCGGGCAAGGCCTTCGCGCGGGCGCTCCGCGCGATAGGTATTTGTGCGGATGACGGGGGCTTGACGCCGTCTGCCGGGGGTGGCCGTCGGTTGCGGGGGCGCGCGCGAGGCGCTCCCCCGCGCCGGGTAAAAAAGCCGTGGGTATCGCAAAAGGACGTTCAACGCCGCGCCCGTTTGCGCTATCCCCGTTTCGTCATTTGTGTCGGAGTCGTCATGCCTCGCACCAGCCGCCGCCGCGCCTTGCAAGCCCTTGGTCTGTCCCCCCTCGCGCTGGGGTTGCCCGCTGCCGTCGCCGCCAAAGCGCCGGTGACCTGGACCAAGACCTATGAAGGCCAGCGTCAGGCCGATCTCGGCAACGGCACCTTTCTCAATCCGATTTTCGCCGGCGATCATCCCGATCCGGCGATCCTCAAGGACGGCGCCGACTATTACATGACCTTCTCGTCGTTCGAGGCGTATCCGGCCTGCGTGATCTGGCACAGCCGCGATCTCGTCAACTGGCAGCCGGTCGGGGCGGCGCTGAAGAAGAACATCGGCTCGGTGTGGGCGGTGAGCCTCGAAAAGCACAACGGCCGCTATTTCCTCTACATCCCGACCAAGGCGACGTCGCCGGGCACCAAGACCTCGATCTACGTGATCTCGGCCGACAAGATCGAAGGGCCGTGGAGCGAACCGGTCGATCTCGATCTGCCGCATCACATCGACCCCTGCCACACCGTCGGCGAAGACGGTTCGCGCTGGCTGTTCCTGTCGGGCGGCGACCGCGTGCGGCTGTCCGACGACGGCCTCAAGCGGATCGGCGAACCCGAGCACGTCTACGATCCCTGGCATTATCCCGAGGATTGGGACGTCGAAGGCTTTTCGCCCGAAGGACCGAAGGTCCATCGCCACGGCGAATACTTCTATGTCGTGACCGCCGTGGGCGGCACGGCCGGTCCGCCGACCGGGCACATGGTGATCGCGGCGCGGTCCAAGTCGATTCATGGCCCGTGGGAGAACCATCCGCGCAATCCCTTGGTGCGCACCCGCTCCCTTGCCGAACGCTGGTGGTCGCGCGGTCATGCCAGTCTGGTGGAAGGCCCGGCGGGCGACTGGTGGGCGGTCTATCACGGCTACGAGAACGGCTACTGGACGCTCGGCCGTCAGGCCTTGCTGGCGCCGGTGACCTGGACCAAGGACGGCTGGTTCGACATCGGCGGCGGCGATCTTTCGCAGCCGTTGCCGAAGCCGAAAGGCGGGGCGGCGCAGAAGCACGGCATTGCGCTGTCCGACGATTTTTCGACCGACCGTACCGGCATGGTGTGGAATTTCTTCCGGCCTTCGCCGGCGGAAGCGGCGCGCCTTGCGTTCGGCTCCGACGGTCTTCTCGTCCAGGCGAGCGGCACGGCGCCCAAGGATTCCTCGCCCTTGCTGCTGGTGGTCGGCGATCCGGCTTACGAGTTCGAATGCGATATCGAGCTTGCCGGCGAAACCCGCGCGGGTCTGCTCCTGTTCTACGACGACAAGCTCTATTGCGGCCTCGGCTTCGACGACACGCGGTTCGTCACCCATCAATACGGCATGGAGCGCGGCCGTCCCGCCAATCCGTACGGCAAACGGCTGTTGATGCGGGTCAAGAACGACCATCACATCGTCTCGTTCTGGCTGAGCGGCGATCAGGGCAAGACCTGGAAGCGCTTCGACCGCGGCATGGAAGTGTCGGGCTACCACCACAATGTCCGCGGCGGCTTCCTGATGCTGAAACCCGGCCTCTACGCCGCCGGCCAAGGCTCCGCCCGCTTCCGCAATTTCAAATACCGGGCGCTGACCTAACCCGCTCGCGCCTTCGCGCGATGCCTCCCTTTTCTGCCCTCCACGGGCGCACCCCTTCTGTCATCCCCGGCGGAGCCAGCGCAGCGCAGCGACGGGAAGGGGACCCAGGTAGAGCCAACGGAACGCCGCTTGGGGTGATATCCACTTTGGTATATGGAGCGCCGTGGACTTCTAAAACCGCTCGATGCCGAGCCCGGTCATGTCGATCTCGGGTTCGACGCCCGAAATGAGATCGGCGACCGCTTTGCCGGAGCCGCACGACATCGTCCAGCCGAGCGTGCCGTGGCCGGTGTCGAGATAGAAATTCTTGAGCGGCGTCTTGCCCAGCAGCGGCACCGAATCCGGCGTTGTCGGGCGCAATCCGCACCACAGTTCGGCACTGTCGAAATCGCCCGCACCGGGAAACAGCGCCTTGGCGTTCTTGACGATGGCTTGGGACCGCACCGGCGTCATGGCGTCGTTCCAGCCCGCCAGCTCCGCGGTTCCGGCGCAGCGCAAGCGGTCGCCGAGGCGGCTGTAGACCATCTTGTGCTCGTCGTCGGTGATCGAGACCGACGGCGCCTTGGCCGGATCGGTGACCGGCAGGGTCGCCGAATAGCCCTTGGCCGGATAGACCGGCAGGTGCAATCCGAGCTGGCGCGCCCACGGCGTCGACCAGCTTCCCATCGCCATCAGATAGGCGTCGCCTTTGACGTCGCCGCGATCGGTGACCACCGCTTCGATACGGTCGCCGTCGCGCTTGAAGCCGGTGACGGTGGTGTTGAAGCAGAACAAGACGCCGTTCTTTTCCGCCAACCCCGCCAGGCGCTGGGTGAATTTGTGGGCGTCGCCGGATTCGTCGTCGGGCGTGAAGATGGCGCCGGCCAGTTCGTTCGCCACGGTTTTCAGCGCCGGTTCGATCGCCACCGCTTCGGCCACCGTCTTGACGTCGCGCTTCAATCCCAGCGAGGCCATCAGCGCCGAGGCGCCTTGGGCATGTTCGAACGTCTTGGGATTGCGGTAGACGTGCAGGATGCCGAGCGTCTTCTCGTCGTAGGCGATGCCGGTCTCGGCGCGCAGGGCCTGCAGGCAGGCGCGCGAATAGATGGCGACGCGCAGCGTCCGGTCGGTATTGATCCGTGTGCGTCCCGGCGTGCAGTTGGCGAGGAAGCGGACGAGCCACGCCCACAGCGTCGGGTCGTAGCGCCACCACTTGAACACCAGCGGGGCGTCGGCGCGGAACATCCACTTCAGCGCCTGCTTCGGGGTGCCGGGATTGGCCCAGGGCTCGGCATGGCAGGGCGATACCTGTCCGCCGTTGGCAAAACTGGTCTCCAGGCCCGCCGCCGGCTCGCGCTCGATGACGGTGACCTCGTGCCCGCGCCGGGAAAGAAACCAGGCTGCCGCCGTTCCGACGACGCCAGCGCCTAAGACCACAACTTTCACGGCAGCTCCCGCAAACCTCTGAAACGTGCGGGAGGAGAGCTAGTCCCCTGGGGCGGCCGTGAAAAGGGCCCTTTCGCCGCGGGCCCTACTTTGGCGAATTAAGCCGCCAGCATGGCGTTGTCGATGCCGATGGCGGTCATGTGCGAGATCGCCAGCAAGGTGACCATACGGCCGTCGATCACGGCGATGCCGTCGATATGGCCGTCGTTGCCGCACTGCATGACGTCCGGCGGCGGCTGCACGTCGGCGTTCGAAACGGTGATGATGTCCGATACCGCGTCGACCAGGATGCCGGTGGTGCGGCTGCCGTCCGCCACCACGATGATGACGTGCTTGGCGGTGGCTTCGGTCATGCCGAGGCCGAGCCGCGCCTTGAGATCCACCACCGGCAGTACGATGCCGCGCAGATTGATGACGCCGCGCACGTAATCGGGCACGTGGGGCAGCGGCGTGGTGTCGGTCCAGCCGCGGATTTCGCGGATCGCCATGATGTTGGCGGCGAATTCCTGGCCGTTGGCGATGAAGGTGATGTATTGGCGGGATTGGGTGTCGGTTTCGCTCATGGTGCCCTCCGGTCGGCGCAGTGCCCGGTTTAGAATTCGGTCCAGTCGTCGTCGCCGGTCGGCGCAGCGGCCGGCTTGCCGCCGCCTGCGGCCGCCATTTTTGCGGCGGGCCTGGCCACCGGCTTGGGTGCGGGCCGCGGCGGCAGCGAGCGTGCCGTCTGGCGCGGTGCGGCGGCGGCCGGCGCCGCGAAGTGGGTATCGCCGACCGAGAAGAAGCCGATGAGTTCGGTGAGCGTCTTGGTCTCTCCCGCCATGTTGCGGGCGGCGGCCGTCGACTCTTCGACCATGGCGGCGTTCTGCTGGGTGACCTGATCCATCTGGCCGACCGCGGAATTGACTTGTTCGATGCCGGTCGACTGCTGTTCGGCGGCTTGCGCCATTTCGCCGACCAGGGCGTTGATCTGGACCACTTGGTCGACGATGCGCTTCAAGGCCTGGCCGGTTTCGCCGACGTATTTCACGCCGTCGCCGACATGCTCGCTCGAGGTGTTGATGAGCGCCTTGATCTGCTTGGCGGCTTCCGAAGACCGTTGCGCCAGCGCCCGCACTTCGGATGCGACCACCGCAAAGCCTTTGCCCGCTTCGCCCGCCCGCGCCGCTTCGACACCGGCATTGAGGGCGAGCAGGTTGGTCTGGAAGGCGATCTCGTCGATCACGCCGATGATGTCGGTGATCTGCTTGGAGGATTGCGCGATGGAATCCATCGCCCTGACGGCGGTTTCGACCACGCGTCCGCCGTTCTCCGCCGCGTCCTTGGCGCCGGCGACGCTGTGCGAGGCTTCCTTGGCATTGGCGGCGGTCTTCTTGACCGTGGCGGTGATCTCTTCGAGCGCCGCGGCGGTTTCTTCGAGCGAGGCGGCCTGCTGCTCGGTGCGGCGCGACAGGTCGTCGGCGGCGGTCGAGATTTCGCTGGCGTTGTTGTCGATCTGATGGGTCGAATTGAGGACGTTCTTCACCGTCTCCTGCAGACGCGTCATGGCCAGGTTGAAGTCTTCCTTCAGCTTGGCGAAGGCGCCGGTGAGATCGTCGGTGACGCGATGGGTGAGATCGCCCTTGGCGAGATGATCGAGACCGGTGCCGATCGAGGACACGATCACCTGGGTCTGCTTCTCTTTTGCTTCTTCGGCCGCCGCGAGCTGGTTCTTGAACGTCGTCATCGCTTCGGCGAGCTTGCCGATCTCGTCCATCTGATCGGCATGCGGAACATGGGCGTTGAGATTGCCGCGGGCGAGTTCGCCCATGGCTTCGGTCATGTTGGTGAGCGGCGCGGAAATCGCGCGTACCAGGGCATAACCGGCAGCGCCGCAGAAGACGGCCGCCAGTCCGAGAGCGATATAAATCCAGAGGCGGGCGGTACCGAAAACGGATTGACCTTCGGCACCACGCTGGGCGCTCATTTGGTCGTTGAACTGCACGTCGGCGTCGATCGCCTCGACCAAGGCATTGAATTTGTCGCGGGATTCGCCTTGCGCAAAAGTCGTGGCGGCGCGATCGCCTTCGGTCTTGAAGATCTCCAGGTTCTTGGTCAGCGAACTTTCGTAGGCTTCTCTAGCGGCGACGATCTTGTCGGCGAGATTCTGTTCCGTGCCGGTCGTAACGAGGGGCTTGTATTTCGTCCACGCGGTGTCGGCCTGATTTCTGTAGACCTGAATGTTTTTGATAAGCCTGGCCCGCGTTTCGTCGGCAAGCGGCAGCAGATAGGTGCTTTGCGCCGCCCGCAACCGGGTCACCGCATATTCGTACTGGCCGAGTGCCTTCACCGACGGCAGCCAGTTGCCGGAAACGTCGGCGGCGACGTCGTTCACCTTCGACAAGCTGGTCTGGGCGAAGAGACCCAGTCCGATAGTAACGGCGAGCACCAGCGCGAAAACGCCGACCAGCTTCTTGCTGACGGAAAGGTTCTTGAAGTTCATGACTGCACCCATTGCTAGAGCGACCGCGGCCTGCGGTTCCCGTGTTGCGCGTACGATTGGGGTGCAATTGTTGATATGTCGTGTAGACAATTAAGAGCGGCGAACCCGCCCAATGCCTCCGTCGCCATGCGATTAGTTGGGTGCACGTTGAAGGCGAAAAGCGGCTTACAGTCGTAGCAATTCAAGCCGTTGCATTTGTTCGACTGTGGGCCGCCAGCGCCCGCCTTTATCGTGGGCATGCTCGGCAGGCGCGCAACTGCGGCGTGCGGATAGGGATTTGTACGTGTCGGTGTAAATACCTATCGATGACAGCGTTGGTCAGAGCATCGCCGGAATGACCCGGTCGGGCGGACGGTGGCCGTCGACATAGGTCTTGATATCGACGATCACCTTCTCGCCCATCGCGATGCGGGGACCGAACGCCGCCGGTGTTACCGGTTGTCTCAGAATTCGGTCCAGTCGCCGTCGCCTGTATTCGCCGGTGCGGCGGCAGCGCGTCCGCCTCCGGCAGCCGCCACTTTGGCGACCGGCCTGGGTGCGGGGCGCTTGGCCGGCTGCGGGCCCGGTGTATGGCGCGCGATGGTATGCGGCGCGCTTGCGGCATGCGATATCTCGCCGACCGAGAAGAAGCCGATGAGTTCGGTGAGCACCTTGGTCTCGCTCGCCATATTACGCGACGCTGCCGTCGATTCCTCGACCATGGCGGCGTTCTGCTGGGTGACCTGATCCATCTGGCTGACCGCCGTATTGACCTGTTCGATGCCGGTCGACTGTTGCTCCGCGGCTTGCGCCATTTCGCTGACCAGGGCGTTGATCTGGACGACTTGGTTGACGATGTTCTTCAAGGCCTGTCCGGTTTCGCCGACGTATTTCACGCCGTTGCCGACATGCTCGCTCGAGGTGTTGATCAGCGCCTTGATCTGCTTGGCCGCTTCCGAGGAACGCTGCGCCAGGGCGCGCACTTCGCTGGCGACAACTGCGAAACCCTTGCCTGCTTCGCCCGCCCGCGCCGCTTCGACACCGGCGTTGAGGGCCAGAAGGTTGGTCTGGAAGGCGATCTCGTCGATGACGCCGGTAATGTCGGTGATCTGCTTGGACGACTGCGAGATGGCGTCCATCGCCTTGACGGCGGTTTCGACCACGTGTCCGCCGTTCTCGGCCGCAGCTTTGGCGCCGACCACGCTGTGCGAGGCTTCCTTGGCGTTGGAGGCGGTCTTCTTGACGGTGGCGGTGATCTCTTCGAGCGCCGCAGCCGTTTCCTCCAGCGATGCCGCCTGCTGCTCGGTGCGCCGCGACAGGTCGTCGGCGGCGGCCGAGATTTCACTGGCGTTGTTGTCGATCTGATTGGTCGAATTGAGGACGTTCTTGATGGTGTCCTGCAGACGTTCCATCGCGATGTTGAAGTCTTCCTTCAGCTTGGCGAAGGCGCCGGTGAGTTCGGCGGTGACGCGATGGGTGAGGTCGCCCTTGGCGAGGTGATCGAGGCCGGCACCGATCGAGGAGACGATCACGCGTGTCTGCTCGGCCTTGGCTTCTTCCGCCGCGGCGAGCTGATTCTTGAAGGTGGTCATGGCCTCGGCGAGCTTGCCGATTTCGTCTTGCTGGTCGGCATGCGGGACGTTGGCATTGAGATTGCCGCGGGCGAGTTCGCCCATGGCCTCGGTCATGTTGCCGAGCGGCGTGGAGATCGCGCGCACCAGGACATAACCGGCCGCGATGCAGAACACTGCGGCGAGTCCGATCGCGATGAATATCCATATGCGGGCCGTCGAATATGTTGCGGCACCTTCGTTTCCGGCGGTGACGCCGCCGTTTCGATTGAACGCGACATCCTTTTCGATGGCCGCAATAAACGTGTTGTAGGTGTTGCGCATGTCATGCATGAAATAGGCGATGCCGGCATCGCGGCCCTGGGTCTTGATGACCTCCTCGACCTTTCCCTGCAAAGGCTCATAGGCGTTTCTCGCCGCAACGATTTGATCGACCAGCATGCGCTCTTCGCCGGGAGTGACGGTCGCTGTGTAGTTCGCCCAATGCTTGTCGGCCTTGCCGCGGTATTCCTTCATCCGCGCTTTCATATCTTCGCGCTGGGTATCGGTCGTGGCCATAACGTAGTTGGCTTGGGCCACGCGGGTGCGCGTCATGAAGTATTGGAACTCGCCCAGATCGCCGACGGCCGGCAGCCAGTTGTCGCGAATTTCGACGGACTTGTCGTTCAACGTCGACAGGCTGTTGACCGCGAATAAGCCCAGACCGATGGTGGTGGCGAGAACAAGTGCGAATGCGCCGACCAGCTTCTTGCTGACGGAGAGGTTCCTGAAATCCATGGTGTTGCATCCTAATCGCGACGGTAACGGCGCATTGCCGTTCCCGTGTTACGCGTACGATTGGAGCGAAAGCATTTACGGGCCATGTAGACTTACCGAGGAACGTCAGCAGGTTTCTGCCGCCGGGAGCACGGTCTGCTTGCAAGCCGGTGTGACGCACGCAAGGGCTGCGTCCTTGCAGTGGCTAGGTCGATATAAACCCCAGGAGTAATGCGGGAATTTTTTCTGCGCGGATTCTATTCAAAGAATCTGCCGGTTTTTCCGGACCCGCTAAGGATTTGTACCCATACGTAGCAGTACCTACGAATGCATAGCGCTTACAGCATCGCCGGAATGACCCGGTCGGGCGGACGGTGGCCGTCGACGTAGGTCTTGATATTGACGATCACCTTCTCGCCCATCTCGATGCGGCCTTCGATGGTGGCCGAGGCCATGTGCGGCAACAGCACGACATTGCGGGCCTTCAGCAGCTTGGGATGGATGGCCGGTTCGCGCTCGTAGACGTCGAGGCCGGCACCGGCGAGCTGGCCGCTCTCCAGCATGGCGGCGAGGCATTCCTCGTCGATGACTTCGCCGCGCGCGGTGTTGACGATATAGGCCGTAGGCTTGAGCAGCTTCAGCCGCCGCGCCGACAACAGCCGGTAGGTTGCCGGCGTATGCGGACAATTGATCGAGACGATGTCCATGCGCGACAGCATCTGATCGAGATTTTCCCAATAGGTCGCTTCGAGTTCGGTCTCGACATGCGCCCGCACCGGCTTGCGATTGTGGTAGTGGATCTGCAATCCGAACGCCTTGGCGCGCCGCGCCACCGCTTCGCCGATGCGTCCCATGCCGACGATGCCGAGCCGTTTGCCGGCCAAGCGGTGGCCCAGCATCCAGGTCGGCGACCAGCCGCGGAAGGCGCCGCGTTCGAGCGCCTCGGCACCTTCGAAGAAGCGGCGCGGCACGGCGAGGATCAGCGCCATGGTGGCGTCGGCGGTGTCGCTGGTGAGAACGCCCGGCGTGTTGGTGACCATCAGCCCCTTCGCCAGCGCCGCGGTGATGTCGATGTTGTCGAAGCCGTTGGCGTAGTTGGCGATCATCTTGAGGCCGGGACCCGCCTCGGCGAGCAGGCTGGCGTCGAGCCGGTCGGTGATGGTCGGCACCAGGATTTCGCATGACTGCAGCGCCTGGATCAGCTCGTGGCGGCGGAACGGCTTGTCGGAGTCGTTCAGTTGCGCATCGAACAGCTCGCGCATCCGCGTCTCGATGACGTCCGGCAGTTTGCGCGTGACGATGACGACCGGTTTGCGCACCATGACCGTGTGGCACTCAAGGCTGGCGCATCCGATGTATCAGATGCGCCCCGCCGTGTCAGTGCCGCCCTTCGTTTTCAGTGACGAAAGTGGCGCTTTCCGCTGAAGACCATCGAAAGTCCGGCTTCATCGGCCGCCGCGATCACGTCGGCGTCGTGGACGGAGCCGCCCGGCTGGATGACGCTGGTGGCGCCCGCCTCGGCGATTTCCATCAGGCCGTCGGGGAAGGGGAAGAAGGCGTCGGACGCGGCCGCCGAGCCGATGGTCCGCGATTGCGGCCAGCCCGCGGCCTTGGCGACGGCGCGCGCCTTTTCGGCGGCGATGCGGGCCGAATCCACCCGGCTCATCTGTCCGGCGCCGATGCCGGCGGTCGTGAGGTCCTTGGCATAGACGATGGTGTTGGACTTCACATACTTGCCGACGGTGAAGGCGAACAGAAGATCGGCGATCTCGGCGTCCGAAGGCTTCCGCTTGGTGACGATCTTGAGATCCGCCGCCGTCGTGCGGCCGATATCGCGGGTCTGCACCAGCATGCCGCCCGACACCGACTTGAAGGTCAGGCCCGGTTCCAGCGGATTGGGCAGGCTGCCCGCCACCAGGATGCGCAGGTTCTTCTTCTTGGCCAGAATGGCGCGCGCATCGGCGTCGACGTCAGGCGCGATGATCACTTCGGTGAAGAGCTTGGAGATCAGTTCCGCCGTGGCGCCGTCGAGGGTGCGGTTGAGCGCGACGATGCCGCCGTAGGCCGACAACGGATCGCAGGCCAGCGCCTTGGCGTAGGCATCGGCCAGCGTGTCCGCCAGCGCCACGCCGCAAGGATTGGCGTGCTTGATGATGGCGCAGGCCGCATGGGCCTTGGGATCGAATTCGGCGATCAGCTCGTAGGCGGCGTCGGTATCACTGATGTTGTTGTAGGAGAGTTCCTTGCCCTGCAACTGCTCGGCCGTGGCGACGCCGGGGCGCTTCTCGCCGGTCGCATAGAACGCGGCCTGCTGGTGCGGATTCTCGCCATAGCGCAGCGACTGGCGCAGCGTACCGGCGAAGGCGCGCCGCTTGGGCGGGGTTTCCTTGTCTTCGAGCTGGGTGGCGAACCAGTTCGACACCGCCGCATCGTACGCCGCGGTGCGGGCATAGGCCGTCTGGGCGAGGCGGCGGCGCAGTGTCAGCGTCGTGGCGCCGTTGTTGGCGTCCATTTCGGCGAGCACGGCCGCGTAATCCTCGACGTCGACCACCACCGTCACCCAGTCGTGGTTCTTGGCCGCCGAGCGGGTCATCGCCGGGCCGCCGATATCGATGTTCTCGATCACTTCGTCGAACGCGGCGCCTTTGGCGACCGTGGCTTCGAACGGATAGAGATTGCAGACCAGAAGATCGATGCCCTCGATGCCGTGTTCCTTCATCGCCGCGGCGTGCTTGTCGCGCAGGCCGAGAAGGCCGCCATGCACGATCGGATGCAGCGTCTTCACCCGCCCGTCCATCATTTCGGGAAAGCCGGTGATGTCGGAGACGTCGGCGACGGTGAGACCGGCGTCACGCAGCGCTTTGGCGGTGCCGCCGGTGGAGATCAGCGCCACGCCGTGCTTGGCGAGGCCTTGTGCGAAGTCGACCAGCCCCGTCTTGTCGGACACGGAAATGAGCGCGCGGCGGATGTTGCGGAGCGTCATGGCAGACTCGCGATCGTTTAGGGGTTACGGCCGGTGATACTTCGCGAGGCCGCGAAACGAAAGAGCCAGATCGCCGCCCGAATGAAATTTCCGCGCGAATCGCCCATCACGAAAAGCGAACGATTGTTGCGGGCGTCAATTTCCCCAATACTGTTGGAAAGTTGCGCGCAAGGGAGCTGCGGATGGATATCGAATTGGGCCGGATGGTGGCGGGGGCGGCAAATCGTGCAGGCGCGGAACTCGGCGATCTTGCCTTGCTCATCAAGGATCACGTCACACCCGAAGAGCGCGAGGTGCTCCGGCTCGCTATTGGATCTGCCGTTTTTGAGACCGGTGAATTGATGGAGCGGGTCTTTGCACTTTGCCCTGGATTACGGGAGGAATTCGAAGGCCGGCTTGAGAAATATCTCCGCTGTTACTGAAGTGTTTTCAGCACTTTGAACACCGCACCCGCGAGCGTGTGCAGTTCCTTGGTGACGATGGTGAGCGCCGGCGTCAGCATCACGGCGGTGCCCGAGACCGCCACCAGAGCGCCGTCCATGCGCAATTGCCGCTTCAGCGCGGCGGCGTCGGGAGCGGTGCTCAGTTCGATCACGCCGCAGGCGCCGCGCACGCGAATATCCTTCACCGTCGGCAGCTTCAGGCACTTGCCGAGTTCGGTCGCCAGTTTCTTGCCGATCTCGTTGGCGGCGAGGAGCCGGTTTTCGCGCGCCCAGAGATCGAGGAAGGAATTGGCCGCCGCTGCGGTCAGCGTGTCGATCGAACCCCAGCCGGTGTCGAGGGCGAACTGGTTCGACGCCAGCACGGCGCCGAGCGACAGGGTTCCGCCGGTCAGCATTTCGCCGAGAACGACCATGTCGGGATCGATGGCGGCGGCCTGATGGGCGTACATCACGCCGAGGCGTCCGAAGCCGGAGAAGCGCTCGTCGGCGATCAGCGGCACGCCGCACTTGAAGGTGATTTCGCGCACCCGCGCCAGCGTCTCTTCCGAGTGGAACGGCACGCCGGGCGTCAGTTGCACCAGCGGCTCGATCACCACCGCCGCGAGCTTGGCGGCGCGGCTTTGCAGGGCGGCGATCAGATCGGTCGCGCTCTCGTCGTCGCGCGGCAGCGGCAGCGGCAGCGGGGCGCCGTCGCCGGCAAAGGCTCCGCCTTCGAACGCGGCGATTTCGCCGGGATGGGCTTTCTTCGCCATGGCGAGCGCGGTGTCGAAGGCCAGCCGGCCGTTCGGCGCCAGACTGGCGCGCTTGTTGGGCAACAGGGTGTTGAGCCGGCCGAGCAGCTTGGTGGCCGGGGCGGCGACGAGCACGTCGTCGAAGCTGTGGGGCAGGCGGGCGGCCTGGGATTCGATGCCGAGCTGAATCAGGGTGGGCGACAGGCCGAGGATCGCGTTCCGCGTCGCGCCGTCGATCAGGGTCCGGCCGTCCTCCAGAGTGATGACGCTGCCGCGGGCCTTGGTGACCGTCAGGACGGGGTCGGACGGGAAATCGCTGGACATGGAACGCTCGCGCTGGGCGGGTGGGGCCGCCGGACCGGGTGAAATCGCCGCTATGGTCCTCTCCGACAATTAAGGCCGCGTCAAGGCCGCGGCGCCGCGTTGACGGACGCTTCGCCATGACTATAGTCCGCCGCCTCCATTCGCATACCTGCGACATGCCCCCGTGGCGGAATGGTAGACGCGGCAGACTCAAAATCTGTTGCCTTCACGGGCGTGCTGGTTCAAGTCCGGCCGGGGGCACCACTTTCCTCCATCCTTATCGGTACGGATCGGGCGCCCCGCGGCGCCACATTCGATGGGACATTGCGTACGCCCCTGAGTATCCTTGGCCGCCGGGATTCCTTGGGTGAGATCGGACAGCCGATCCGGGGCTGATAGACATGAACGCTGCGTCCACACTTTCGTCGATTGCCGCCTTCCTGCGCCGGATTCGCCATATCCTCATTGCCTTTGCCGGGCTCTATGTCGCCTGGCTGCTCTTTGCCTGGCTGGCGCTGCCGCCGCTGCTGCAATCGCAATCGGAAAAATACGTCCTGGCGCGCAGCGGTCATCACCTGACGATGGACAAACCGTCGTTCAATCCCTTCCTGCTCCGCCTGCATCTCAGGAACCTGAAACTCGCCGAGCCCGACGGCCGGCCGCTGATGTCGTTCCGCGACCTGATCGTCGATTTTTCGTCCACCAGCCTGTTCCGCCGCGCCTATGTGTTCGACGAAATCGCGCTCGACAATCTCGATGCCACGCTGATCGTCCTGCCGCACAACCGCCTCAACTGGTCCGGCCTGATCGAAGCGTTTCGGAGCAAGGAAAAGACGCCGTCGTCCGAACTGCCGCGGCTCGTCATTCGCAAGATTACGCTGACGGCGGCGCAGGCCACGCTGATCGACCGCCGGACCGCGGCCGAACGGTCCGCCCGGATCGAGCCGATGGCGCTCGAACTGACCGACCTGTCGACGCTGCCGAACGGCAGAGGCCGCTATGAAGTGACCGCCAAAACCAGTTTCGGTGCCACTATCGCGTGGGACGGCGTCTTGACGCTCAAACCCATTTTGATGGCCGGACATTTGCGGGTGGACGGCATTTCGCTGCCGCGTCTGGCCGCCTACATGCCGCTTCCCGCGACCATCGCGGCGCCCGAAGGTGTGGCGGCTTTCGCGACCTCCTATCGGGCGGGCGTGATCGAGGATGCCTTCAATGTGACGCTCGGCGGCCTCGCCGTTCGCCTCGACGGCTTCAAGATCGCAGGCAAGGCCGATCCCTCCGCGGTGGCGACGGCAGGGTATATCGCGCTCACCGGCGGACGCTTCGATCTTTTGAAGCGGCGCATCGCCTTCAAGCAATTGGCGGTATCGGGCGGCGGCGTCGAGGTCGTGCGCGACGCCAAGGGACGGATCAATTGGCAGGCGCTGATGCCGAAGCCCGCACAGCAGGCGGCTGCGCCACAAACATCAGTGAAGGGCGGCGGCTGGCATTACCGCATCGAGCGTGTGAGCCTTGCCGGCTATGGCGTTGAATTGCGCGATGGCGGAGCGAATTTTGCGCTTCAGGACATCGCCGCCGAAACCGGTCCGGTCAGTGAAGACCTGAGCCAGCCGTTGCCGGTGAAAGTCTCGCTGCGCTCGCGCGACGGCGGCACCTTCGCGGCGGAAGGGACTGTGGTGGCAGCGGCACCGTCGGCCGATTTGCAGATCAAGCTGGACGGTCTGACTCTCGCGCCGGTTCAGCCGTATCTGGCGCGCACGACGACGCTCAAACTGGCGAGCGGCAGCGTTTCCAGCGAAGGCCATCTGGTGTTCGCGGGCAAGGACGCGGACTACACCGGCGGCTTTGCCGTGCGCAACTTGCGCATTCTCACCGGCGACGGGCAGGTCTTTCTGGCGTGGACGTCGCTGGCCAGCACCAGTCTGGCGGCGAGCAACGCCAAGCTCGCGATGCGCGAACTGGTGCTCGATGGTCTCGATACGCGGCTGATTATCGCCAAGGACAAGTCGATCAACTTCACCAAGATCTTCCGCACGCCGGCAGCCAAGCCCGCGCCGCCGCAGAGCGCACCGCAACCGGCCACCGCCGAGAGTGCCGCTCCGGCGCCGGCGGCCAAAGCGGCCCCGCTGTTCCCGGTGAACATCGCCCGGCTGCGGATTCTGCGCAGCCAGATGGAATTCGCCGACCATTCGCTGGCGCTGCCGTTCGGCACCCATATTCACGCGCTGAACGGCACGCTGGTGAATATCTCCACCCGGCAAGGCGGCGCTCCGGCGCGGCTTCTGGTCAACGGCCAGATCGACAATTACGGCACCGCGCACGGCGTAGGCCTGATCGATCTCTTCAAGCCGACCGACAATCTCGACATCAAAGTCGATTTTGCCAATGTCGAGATGGCGCGGCTGACGCCCTATTCGGCGACGTTCGCCGGACGCAAGATCGAATCCGGCAAGCTGACCCTGCATCTGCAGTACAAGATCAAGAACCGGCAGATGATGGGCGACAACCAGATCATCATGGACAAGATCACGTTGGGCGAGCGCGTCCAGAGTCCGCAAGCCAAGGACCTGCCGCTCGAACTCGCCATCGCGATCCTGGAAGATTCCGACGGCCGCATCGATCTCGGCCTGCCGGTGTCGGGAAGCCTGGACGATCCCAAGTTCAGCTACGGCGGCATCATCTGGAAGGCGATCACCAACGTCCTGACCAAGATCGTGACCGCGCCGTTCCGGGCGCTGGGTGCGCTGTTCGGCGGCGACGACAAGTTCGACGGCATCGTGTTTGCGGCCGGCAGTCCGGCGTTGAGCCCGCCCGAGCAGGAGAAGCTTGCCGCTTTCGCCGCCGGATTGAAGAAACATCCGAAACTCGCCGTCACGCTGCACGGCACCTGGAGCGAAGCCGACCGTGCCGCGTTGCAGGATTTGCAGTTGCGCCGCCAGATCGCGGCCAAGCTCGGTCTGTCGACCGAAGGCGATCCCGGTCTTCTGACCCCGGACCAGCCGAACGTGAAGGAGGCGCTGGAAGCCCTCTATGCCGGCAAGTTCGGCAACGGCGGTCTTGCGGCCATGCGCGAAGGCTTCGGCAAAGCCAATCCCGGCAAGCTCGAAACGGGCACCTCCGGGCGCATGATGGCGATCTTCACCGGCATCATCGGGTCGAAGAAAGACCTCAGCGCCACGGAAGTCGCCGATCTCAAAGGCGCCGATTTCCACGCCGTGCTCTATCGCAAGCTCGTCGCCGCCGAGGTCGTCACCGACGCCGCGTTGCAGCAGTTGGCGCAGGCCCGCGGGACTTTGATTCTGAACGAATTGCAGAAAGCCCAGGCGCCGATGGACCGCATCAAGCTCGACGCGGTGGCAAAGGCCGAGGCCGACGGCAAGGACGTGCCGCTCAAAGTCGACATGGCGCCCGTGCCCGATCAAGCGGTCCAGCCGGCCCATCCGTGATCGAGAGCCCCCTCCAGGGGAGGGTGATCTCCCCTTTTTTGCCGCTCCGGACTATTCTCGATCCCGCAGTCGCTCGCGGGGGGATGTCGTGCGGTGCTCCGTCGTCGGTCTTGTATCCGTTCTCGCATACGCCGCTCCGGCGTCGGCGGGGTTCGATGCGCCGCTCAAGACCGCGCTCATTCCGGCCACCGGCAAGGCCGTGTTGCACTGCCTGACCTTTCCGAACTTCCTGCTCAAATGGGAAGCCGAGGGCATGACGACGCCGATCGTCTATATCCTCAAGGGCAAAGGCCCGTGGACGTGCGCCGCCACCATGAAAGGCGAACTGAATTTCGGCCATTGGCCTCTGGTGCGGGTGAAGGGGCCTTTCATCGTGCTGCAATATCCGCCGCAAGCGGAGTTCGGCTCGGGTTTCACCGTGTTCGACACGCGACTGTGGCGGTATGTCGATAGCGATACGGCCATCGGCGACTTCACCGCAGTCCGGCTCGATGGCGAGGCGCTGACGCTCGCCTACCGCCGTCCCATCAATCGCGACTGCTCGCTTTATTACGGCGCGGCGACTGCGTGCTGGGGCACGATCAAAGCGCAATCCGGCCTCAACGACGCCCTGATGCCCGATTGCCGGACGGCGTATGAGATCGCCAAGAAGAAACTCGACGTCGCCGACATCACCGGCTATCCGGCGACCGTCACCTACAACGCCGAGGTGCGCATCGCGAACGGCAAAGCCGCCTACACCGCCCGCCCCGGCCCGATTACCTGCGAACCGTGAGCGTGAACCTGCTTCGCCGTAGCCTGTTGCGATGCACTTCACAGGTGAATTCACCAGTCCTCTACATTGTCCCCTCGGTGTTAGGCGCGACAAGATTGCCGTAGCTGCCAGGAAAAATTGTAGTAATTACATACAATATGAAATTGAAGGGGTGTGGTCTTCCGATTAAATTGCGACCCCGAACAGACAATGGAGGGTTCCATGAAAGTGTATGCCTCAATTCTAGTTCTCGTTGGGTGCATTAGCTCAGCTGGTGCAGCTGGCTGTATCGACAATAGCTATCCCGGTCACGACAAGTTTTGTCTGACATCAAAACAAGACGCCAATTACTATTGTCATGGAGCATTCCAGTGGCACGTGGTGCACCTAAAAATTCAGTGCAACGCCGGAACGCGTAATGCGGGGGCGAAGTGGAATATCAGCTGCTTAGACGATGGCAGTAAGTGTAACTTGAATGATCAAGAGTTGTGCCGTGGCTTGACCCAGTGGAATGTAGGTGATCATTGTACGCAGGGAGGCTCTACGCCTAACGGCTAGCAAGTCTCTTGTTGGGACCTCGTGGGGGATGGCGCTTTGCACCTGCCTCTCACTCACCGAAAAAACGTGATAATTATGGACGTTTGCTCTCTTGAACGGCGCCCTTCGCGTTCCCACGTCTATCCTGAAACCATCAGGAGTGACGATCATCAGGTGCGCGATCATCGCGGCCGGTAATACAGTCCGAACGACAAGTGTACACAGAGGCTTGGACGCGCGAGCTTGTGGCGCGCCATGCAGGGCCGATCCAGTGTTCCGGGTGACAACGACCCGCCGCGCATCGCGGACAATACACTGGCGGCCAAGCTGCGAACCTCGCGGAGCCAGTCAGGTGCAGGCCCATTCGCCGTGACACGCGAATGCAAGACCTTCCGCCTCGAAGTCTGGAAGAAAAAACGGCGGGACCGGGGTCCCGCCATTTTCTTATGGGCTTCTTCGGGCACTGTCGTCGATTACATTCCCTTCTTCGCCGCCGGCGAGCGCCAGCGCCGCACGATCTGCGCCAGTTCCTCGCGGCTGATGTCGACGGTGCGCCAGGCGTGGCTGAACGAGGCCTGCTGCACATGCGCCGAGCGGGCGGTGTGCATGTCCTTGAAGCGGATGCGCATCGGCATCACCGAGCCTTGGCCCAAGACGATCGCTTCGCGGTCGCCGAGCAGCGGCAGGAAATCCAACAGATCGAGCGCGCCTTCATGGGTGTTGGCGCGGATCACCGCCTGATCGCGCTCGGTCGAGAGGCGCATGGCGATGACGGTCGAGCATTGCGACAGGATAGTGGTGTCGAGTTCCGACGGCCGCTGGGTGATGAGGGCGAGGGCGACGCCGTATTTGCGTCCTTCCTTGGCGATGCGCGCCAGCGCCTGGCGGGTGGGCATGAACTTGCCGCCGCCCTCGGCGGGCGCGTAGCGATGGGCTTCTTCGCAGACGATCATCAGCGGCAGGCGCGCTTCGCTCCAGCTCGCGAGGTCGAAGGCGAGCCGCGAAATCACCGAGATCACCACATCCATGATCTCGCCCGGCACGGTGGAAAGGTCGAGCACCGTGATCGGCTTGTCGCCGACCGGCACGCGGAACAGGCGCCCGAGCACGTCGGTCATGGTGTCTTCGATCATCACGCTGCCGAACATGAAGCTGTAGCGGGAGTCGCTGACCAGCGTTTCGATCCGGTTCTTCAGCCGCTTGTACGGCAACGTGTGAAGCGCGCGGTCGAGCTTGCCGAGTTGTTCGTCGCAATAGGCGACCAGATCGGCAAGGCGGAACGGCACCGGCGTGTCGACGGTGATGCAGGTGGTTTCGGACTGCGAGCGGCGGACCCGTCCGGCGAAGGCATCGGAATAGCGCCGCTTGGCCCACACCACCGCGTCGGTGAGGATTTCGATTTCGGCCTCGTCGCCGGGCGTGGCGAAGGCCGCCGTGAGTTCGTTGAAGTTCAAGAGCCAGAACGGCAGGTTGAGATTGGAGGGATTGATGACCTCCGCCTGCGCGCCGAACGCGGCGGCGTATTCGCCGTGAATGTCGAGCACCACGATCCGCGCCTGGCGGTATTGCGGCAAGAGGCTTTTGAGGATGCAGGTCAGCGCCGTGGATTTGCCGCAGCCGGTGGTGCCGACGACGAGAAAGTGCTTGCCGATCAGGTCGTCGACCAGAAGCCGGGCCGAGACGTCGGGATGCTGGTACAGCGTGCCGACTTCGATGGTTTCCGCGTCGGGCCGCGTATAGGCGAGCGACACCGCATCGCGATCGGCCGGATGCACGGGATCGCCGATGGTGGGAAGGCAAGAGACGCCGCGGCGGAACACGCGTCCTTTGACCGGATCGAGCACGATTTCGCCGGCGAGATTGAGTTCGAGAAGATTGACTTCCTCGGCGCCCGACGCGGCGTCGGGCATCGGCACGCTGACCGCCGACACGATGCCGATGACGAGGGCGTGCGGTGTCGGGATGGCCAGGGTGGAGCCGATCTCGATGCGGACGTGGCCGGCGCCGGTCTTCTCCATCACCGCGACGGCTTGGGCGCCCGCGACCGAAACGATGTGGCCGGCGCGCGGCGACGTGCTGGGACGCGGTGCGGATCTGCTGTCGAGGCCGGTATAACTCATCGGGACGTCTCCTCGGCGGGAATTGTAAAAGCGACTGTGGTCCCGCGCCCTTCGGCGCTGTCTAGCCACAGTCGCCCGCCGTGCTGTTCGACCAGGGCCTTGGCGATGGGCAGGCCGAGGCCGGTTCCTTCGTGGCTGCGGGTAGGACCGCCGCATACTTGTCCGAATGGCTTGAGTGCCACTTCGATTTGCGCGGGGTTCATGCCGATGCCGGTATCGCGCACCGAGACGGCGACGTAGTGGCTGTCGACCGCAACGGCCGCGAGCGTGATGGTGCCGCCGGGGGGCGTGAATTTGTGGGCGTTGCTCAGCAGATTGATGACGATCTGCTTGAGGCGGCGGCCGTCGGCGCGCACCGGCGGCAGGCCGTCGGGCAGGACGACCGCAAGGGTCTGCGCTTTTTCGTCGATGCGATGCTGCATCAGCGAGATGGCGCCGAGGAGAATGTCGCGCAAAGGCAACCGTTCGAGATCGAGTTCGAAGGTGCCGCTCTCGATCTTGGCGACGTCGAGAATGTCGGAGATGACTGCGAGCAAATGTTGGCCGGCATCGTTGATCAGTCCGGCGTATTCGCTGGTGCGTTCCCGCGCCAGGCTGGGCTGGCTGGCGATGATGTCGGAGAACCCGATGATGGCGTTGAGCGGCGTCCTGAGCTCGTGGCTCATGTTGGCGAGGAATTCGGATTTGGTGCGGGATGCCAGGGCTTGTTCCATGGCAGCGGCCTTGAGCGCGCGTTCGCCGCGCTGGCGCGACACGCACTGTCCGAGATCGAATGTGTATCGGGAAAGGAGCGATGTGCGCCCTTGCCGCGATCCGGCTGCCATTTCTCCGGCCCTATGCTTTTCACCTGTAAGGTGAAATAGCAGACCTCCTGCTAAGTAAGCTTTAAAACCAGAGCGCGCGGTACCGGCCGTGGCACACGTTAACATTCCCGTTAACACCGGTTACTAAAGCTTTGCTGCCGCCGCGCTCGAACGCCGGTCTCAAACGAAAAGCGCCGCCCTTGCGGACGGCGCTTCGCGCACGCGATAGGTATTTGCGGTCAGGCCTTGGCCGGAGCCGGGAAGCCGCGATCGCGCATCAAGGCATCGACCGTCGCATCGCGGCCGCGGAACTTGCGATAGGCATCCGCCGCCTCGACCGTGTTGCCGACCGAGATGATGTCGTCGTGCAGCTTCTTGCACAGCGCCGCATCGTAGAAGCCGCCCGGCGCCTCTTCGAAATACTCCGCCGCATCGGCCACCAGCACTTCGGCCCAGATGTAGTTGAAGTAGCCGGCGGCATAGCCTTCGCCGCCGAAGATGTGCCCGAAGTGGGGCAGGCGGTGGCGCATGACGATTTCGCTCGGCATGCCGATTTCGGCGAGCGTCGTCTTTTCGAACGTTGCCGCGTCGATCGGGGTGGCGCCCGCCAGGTGGATCTTCATGTCGAGGATCGCCGAGGCGAGATATTCCACGGTCGAGAAGCCCTGGTTGAAGGTCTTCGACTTCTTGATCTTGGCGACCAGTTCCGCCGGCATCGGCTTGCCGGTTTCGTAGTGCACCGCAAAGCGCGACAGCACTTCGTTGGTCGGCAGCCAATGCTCGTTGAGCTGGCTGGGGAACTCGACGAAGTCGCGCACCACGCTGGTGCCGGCGAGCGAGGGATAGGTGACGTTCGAATTCATGCCGTGCAGGGCGTGGCCGAATTCATGGAACATGGTCGTGGCGTCGTCCCACGAGATCAGCACCGGCTTGCCTTCGCCGGCCGGTACGAAGTTGCAGTTGTTGGAGACGATCGGCGTGATCGGCGTCTTGAAGCGTTCCTGGGTGCGGTATTCGTTCATCCAGGCGCCCGAGCTCTTGCCGGCGCGGGCATAGGGATCGAAGTACCACAGCGACACATGCTTGCCGTCGCGGGTGACGTCGAAGATGCGGATGTCCTTGTGCACCGTCGGCAGGCCATGGACTTCGGTGAAGGCAAGGCCGTGCACCTTGCCCGCCGCCCAGAACATGCCTTCGCGGATCTTGTCGAGCTGCAGGTACGGCTTCATCACGCTCTCGTCGAGATCGTACTTCGCCTTGCGCACCTTCTCGGCATAGAAACGATAGTCCCACGGCGCGATCTTGATCTTGGCGCCTTCGGCGTCGGCGATCTTCTGCATGTCGGCGACTTCTTCGGCGACGCGCGCCACCGCCGGCTTCCACACCTTCATCAGAAGGTCCATCGCCGCGTCGGGGGTCTTCGCCATCTGATAGTCGCAGATCCAGTGCGCGAAGGTCGGATAGCCGAGCAGCTTGGCCTTCTCGGCGCGCAGGGCGCAGATCTTGGTGATGATCGCCTTGTTGTCGTGGGCGTCGTTGTTGTCGCCGCGGCTCGTCCACATGCGGAAGGCTTTTTCGCGCAGGTCCCGCTTGGTCGAATAGGTGAGCAGCGGTTCGATCGCCGAACGCGTGTTGGCGAAGACGTACTTGCCTTCGTACTGCTTGTCTTTGGCCGCCTTCTCTTTGGCCGCTTCCGCCGCCGCCGACACCAGCCAGTCCGGCAGGCCGTCGAGGTCCTTCTTTTCGACCGTCAGCCACACGGTTTCTTCGTCGAGCAATTCGTTCTGATTGAACTGCGTGTAGAGCTTGGCGAGGTCCTGGTTGATCTCGGCCATCCGCTTCTTGCCGGCCGGATCCAGCGCCGCGCCTTCGCGCACGAAGCGGCGATAGGTGACCCAGACGAGGCGCTGCTGCTCCGGCGTCAGGCCGCTCGACTCGCGCTTGTCGTAGACCGCCTTGGTGCGGGCGAACAGTTTTTCATTCTGCACCACCTCATCGCCGAAAGCGGCGTAGATCGGCATCAACTCCTTCTCGATCTCCTTCATGACGTCGTCGTTCATGGTGGAGGTATAGATGTTGAAGATCGAGGCGCCGCGGCCGAGCGGACGGCCGGCATCTTCCATTGCGGCAATGGTGTTGGCGAAGGTCGGCGCAGCCTTGTTGCCGGCAATTTTCTCGATTTCTGCACGGTTGAGCGCGATCGCATGTTTCAAGGCCGGGCTGAATTCGTCGACTTTGACCTTGCGGAAATCCGGCACGCCGCCGTAAGGCCCGGTCCACGGATCGAGCAGCGGATACTTCGGTTCGGCTGCCATCACGGGCCCCATCGCGGATATTGCGGTTGCTGCGGCCGAAGCTAGCAGAAATTGGCGTCTTTGCATGGATTCACGACCCTCGAACGGTTGGCTGGCGTGGAAAATTGATTGATGTCAATTCTCGCACTGTTACGGGTTCCCGCTCAAATCACGCACACGCGAGTACCCGCGTCAGGATGTCATAGGTAAAGTGGCATTGAAAATACCTGTCCTGATCTGTCCTCCGCTATGATGACGGCAAGCCGCGGGTCATATGCGGCAGTTGGGAGAAATGCCGTGCGCCTTACTCTGCACACAGATTATGCGCTTCGCATGTTGATGCTGCTGGCGCTCGAACCGGAAGAGCTTCACACCATCGCCAGTGTTGCGCAGCGTTATCGGATTTCGCGCAATCACCTGATGAAGGTGGCGCAGACGTTGATCCAGGCGGGTTTCGTCGCGTCCGTTCGCGGCCGTCACGGCGGCCTGAAGCTGGGAATGGACCCAGCTGCGATCAAGATCGGCGCGGTGGTTCGCGCCACCGAAGACGGTTTTGCCATGGTCGAGTGTTTCGACCGCCGCCGCAACACCTGCGTGGTGACGCCGGCCTGCGGTCTCAGGAAGCCGCTCGACGAGGCGGTCCAGGCCTTCCTCGAGGTGCTCGACCGGACCTCGCTCGCCGACGTCTCCCAGGCTCCCGGCAAGGCGACGCGGATGCGCCGGCTCTTGGCCGAAGGCGCGGCGGCCGCTCTCTGAGGTTGATTCCGTACGATTGGGGCCTTCCGGCTCGCTTCACGTTTCACAAATCGGGGCGGGTGGAATAAACAGGACCCCGAGCCGACGGCTCACGATTCCGGACGAGGGGTCCGGAACCGCACTTCAGCTTTGAAGGCCAGGATGGCCCGCACCACCGAACCGCTCGATTCCAAGAAGCCGTCGTCGCGCAAACAGCGCGGCGCCACGACCATTCTCGATGTCGCCCGCCGGGCTGGCGTTTCGCCGATGACCGTCAGCCGTGTGGTTAACGGCGAGAAGAATGTGCGCCCCGCCACGCGCGCCGCCGTTCTGGCCGCCGTCAAGGCGCTGAGCTACTCGCCCAATCCGGCCGCCCGTTCGCTGGCCGGCGCGGAAGCGGCCAGGATCGGCCTCATCTATTCCAATCCGTCGGCCGCCTATCTCACCGAATTCCTGGTCGGCGCGCTCGACGAAGCCAGCCGCACCTCGGTGCAGATCATGCTCGAGAAATGCGAGGCGACCAGCGCCGGCGAACGCGGCGCGGTCCGCAAACTGCTGGCAAGCGGAGCTGCGGGCGTGATCCTGCCGCCGCCTCTGTGCGAAAGCCACGACGTCCTCGACGAGCTCAAAATCACCGGTCTTCCGACCGTTGCGGTCGCCACCGGCCGGTTCGGCAAGGAAGCGAGCTGCGTGCGCATCAACGATTATGCGGCGGCGCGCGAAATGACCAATTACCTGCTCGGGCTGGGCCATCGCCGCATCGGCTTCATCAAGGGCCATCCCAACCAGACCGCATCGATCGAACGCGAGAAGGGCTTCCTCAGCGCGCTCGCCGAGGCCGGCATCAAGCACGATCCGGTGCTGATGGTGCAGGGCTATTTCAGCTACCGTTCGGGGCTCGACGCCGCCGAGACGCTGCTCACCCTGAAGCAGTTCCCGACCGCCATCTTCGCCGCCAACGACGACATGGCCGCGGCCGCGGTATCGGTCGCCCACCGCAAGGGGCTCGACGTGCCGCGCGATCTGTCGGTGGTCGGTTTCGACGACACGTCCATCGCGACCAACATCTGGCCGGAACTCACCACCATCCGCCAGCCGATCACCGCCATGGCCGAGATTGCACTCGATCTCATCGTCCAGGCGATCCGCACCCACAAGCGCAACGGCGAGGCCAAGTCGGTTGACCACCTCGTCACCTATTCGCTCATCAAGCGCGGATCGGCGGCGCCGCCCAATCTTCCCAAGACTCAGCCCAAGCCGGCGGCCGAATAAGTACCTGCGGTTGCGCGGTAACCAAGCGCTTGCGCGCATCTATCGCGGCGGCGGACCCGCCCGCCGGCTCCCTGATCGTTGACGGGGTTATGACAGCGCTTCCATACTACTAAAGTCCTGGACACATTGCCGCCCGCTAGCTGGTAACGCTATCAATATATCGGCTCCGGAAGATACGGTATGGAGACAGGATTGGCAGGCCGCCAAGAGCCTGTGCGCACCAGAACGCGAGCCCGCTCGCTGGGAGAAAACTGAATGGCCAAAGTAAATTACGGGCTGATTACGGGTTTGACGGTAGCCGCCACGCTGGGCGGTCTGTTGTTCGGTTATGACACCGCGGTGATCTCCGGTGCTACCGACGCGATCAAAGAGAATTTCGTCAAGCCGTGGCACCTGAGCGAGGGCTGGGAAAATCTGGTTTGGGGTTTCGCCGTTTCGTGTGCGCTTCTGGGCTGCGTGATCGGCGCGCTGATCGCCGGTCCGATTTCGACCCGCATCGGCCGCAAATGGGGCCTGTTGATCGCGGGCGTTCTGTTCTTCGTGTCGAGCGTCGGCGCCGGTTATCCGGAATTCTTCTGGAGCCTGTTCGGCGCCACCCACGAAAAGGCGCTGCCGGCCTTCATCATGTATCGCCTGATGGGCGGCACCGCGATCGGCATGGCGTCGATGCTGGCGCCGATGTACATCGGCGAAATGGCGCCGACCCACATCCGCGGCATGCTCCTGACCTTCGAGCAGATCGCCATCGTGGTCGGCATCAATCTCGTCTATTTCGTCAATTTCTGGATTCAGTCGGGCCGTACCCACGAATTCCTGATGCAGGACGGCTGGCGCTTCATGCTGGCGTCCGCCGCGATTCCGGCGACGCTGCTGATCTTCTTCATGCTGCTGGTGCCGGAGACGCCGCGCTTTCTGGTGCTGAAGGACCGCAACGCCGAGGCGCTCGCCCTTCTGAAGCGCCTGTTCGGCGACGGCGAAGCCGAGAAGACCCACGCCGAGATCAAGGCGACGCTGGTCGAGCACACCCGTCCGCTGCTCAGCTACGGCTGGATGGTGATTCTGGTCGGCATCGCGCTTTCGGTGTTCCAGCAGCTCGTCGGCATCAATGCGGTGCTCTATTTCGCGCCGCACATGTTCGAGAACATGGGCGCCAGCCAGAGCGACGCCTTCGAGATGTCGGCCTGGTTCGTCGGCGTGTCGATGACGCTGTTCACCCTGGTGGCGACCTTCACGGTCGAGAAGTTTGGCCGCAAGCCGCTGCTGTTCTGGGGCGCCGTCATCATGGCGGGCGCGATGCTCCTGCTCGGCTTCCTGTTCCATCTGCATCTGGTCAGCGCGACCGGCACGACCGGCGGTGCGGGCGGTTCGTCCTACATCGCGATCGCCGCCGTGGTGGTCTACATCATCGGCTTCTCCTTCTCCTGGGGTCCGATCGTGTGGGTGCTGCTGGCCGAGATCTATCCCAACTCGATCAAGGGCCAGGCCATGTCGATCGGCGTGGCGGCGCAGTGGATCGCCAACTTCGTGGTGTCGCAGACCTTCCCGATGATGGACGGTTCGTCTGCGCTCAATGCCGCGTTCAACCACGGCTTTGCTTATTGGCTTTACGGCGTGTGCGCAGTTGCGGCCGCCGTGTTTGTTTGGAAGTACGTGCCGGAGACCAAAGGCAAGAGCCTTGAGGAAATGGAGAACGTCTGGCACCTGCATCGCAAGGGTATGAACTGACTATGATCACTCTCGGACGGGGCAAATTCGAACTCGACATCGCCCCAGACTTCGGCGGAGCCATCACGCGTTTCGAGATGGCGGGCAAGCCCGTGATGCGTCCGGTGAAGCCGGGCGAAACCAACGTGCTCGAAATGTGCTCGTTTCCGCTGGTGCCGTACGCCAATCGCATCGCGGGCGGTATCTTCGATTTCGGCGGCCGGACCTATCGCCTGCCGCTGAATTTCGGAGAGCATCCGCATTCCCTGCACGGTCACGGCTGGCAGGCCCCGTGGAAGGTCGAGGTGCTGTCGCGCGACCGCCTCAGCCTCGTGTTCGAACATGCGGCGGATGCCTGGGACTGGGCCTACACGGCCGAGCAGGTGTTCACGATGACCGAAGACGGCATGGTGCTCGCGCTCACGCTGAAGAACCGCGCCGACAAGCCGATGCCCTATAGCCTCGGTGTGCATCCCTACTTCCCGCGCCGTCCCGGCTCGACGCTGAAAGCGTCCGTGAAGGGCATGTGGCTCGCCGACGAAACCATGTTGCCGACCGATCTCGTGGAGGCCGGCCGGCTGGTCGATCTCAACGCCGGCCAGGTTGTGTCGAAGGCGCCGTTTGTCGACAACACCTTTACCGGGTGGCAGGGGCCCGCGATCATCACCCAGCCCGAACTCGGGCTCGAGATCGCGCTGACGGCTTCGGACAACAGCGCGTTCCTGCATGCGTTCATGCCGGAAGGCGCCGACTTCTTCTGTGCCGAGCCGACGACTGCGATGCCCAACGCATTCAACCGCAGCGAATCGCCTGAGGTCACGGGAGCCAAAGTGCTGGCTCCTGGTGCCGCGGTTTCGCTCGAAATGCGTATTGCGGTGCGCGCACTGTAGTCGAACGAATGTGACTTGACAGAACGCCGGTCCTTTGTGGCCGGCGTTTTGCTTTTCGCGGCCGTGGTGGCGGATCGAATACCGGGTTTCCACAATGGCGGAAGCGCTTTATGGTCCGCCCGCCAACGATCCAGGAGAGACCGGCGCATGCGCGCGTACAAGACTAATACGGCACGCAAACTCCGCTACACCGCACTGATTGCGGGGGCCGTGACCCTGGCCGCGTGCTCGAACATGAGTTTCAAGGATCCGGCGTCCTGGATCGGTCTGTCCGATGCCGAGGCTTCGTCCCCGGCCGAGACCGCTGCGCCGCAGCCGGCCCCGGCTCCCGCACCGGCGGCCGTACCGGCATCCACGTCCACCGCGTCGGTGGCCGAGGCTTCGTTCCCCACTTCCACGGTCGTCCATCCCGAAATCTGGCCTTCCAATCCGCCGCCGCCCAAGAACGCGGCCATCGAGGCCGAGGTCTCCCGTCTCCTGGCGCAGATGACGCTGGAAGAGAAGATCGGCCAGATGCTGCAGCCCGACATCCGGAACGTCACGCCCGACGATGTGACCCGTTATCACCTCGGCTCGGTGCTGAATGGCGGCAGCGCGGGCCCGTACGGAAATCTGCGCGCGCCCGCGCCCGATTGGCTCCGGGCCGCCGACGAATACTACGATGCCTCGATGCGGACCCGGCTGCGTATTCCGGTCATGTGGGGCATCGATGCGGTGCACGGCCACGGCCACATCATCGGGGCTACGATTTTCCCGCACAATATCGGCCTCGGTGCGATGCGCGATCCCGATCTGGTGCGCCGCCTCGGCGAGATCGCCGCGCAGGAAATCCGCGTCACCGGCCAGGACTGGACGTTTGCGCCGACCATTGCCGTGATCCGCGACGACCGCTGGGGCCGCTCCTATGAAGGGTTCGGCGAAGAGCCGCGGCTGGTGTCCGCGAACGCAGTCGCCATGGTCGAAGGTTTGCAGGGCAAGCCGGGTAGTGCCGATTACCTCAAGAACGGGCACGTGCTCGCGTCGATCAAGCATTTCATCGGCGACGGTGCCACCGACGACGGCGTCAATGCCGGCAACATGACCTACTCCGAGCCGGCGGTTCGCGATCTCTTCGGTGCGCCCTATCTTGCTGCCATCAAGGCGGGCGCCAAGAACGTGATGGTGTCCTATTCCGGCTGGCGCGGCCTCAAGATGCACGGCCAGAAGGGCCTCGTCAGCGACGTCCTGGTCGGACGTCTCGGCTTCGACGGTTTCGTCATCAGCGATTATCACGGCATCGCCGATGTGCCCGGTTGCACGCGTTCGAATTGTCCGCAGGCGGTCAATGCCGGCATCGACATGATCATGACGGCCGACGACTGGAAGGCGCTCTACGGCAATCTCATCAATCAGGCGAGTTCCGGCCAAATTCCGATGGCGCGCATCGATGAAGCGGTGCGCCGTATCCTGCGCGTCAAATTCGAATCCGGACTGATGACGGCCGGCCGGCCGTCGCAGCGGGCGTATGCCGGGCATTACGAATTGCTCGGCTCGGCTGAGCATCGCGCCGTGGCGCGGCAGGCGGTGCGCGAGTCGGCCGTGCTGCTCAAGAACGACGGCGGTTTGCTGCCGCTTTCTCCGCGCAGCCATGTGTTGGTAGCCGGCGACGGCGCGCAGAACATGTCGAAGCAGACCGGCGGCTGGACCATTACTTGGCAAGGCACCGAGACGACGCGGGCCGACTTCCCGCACGGCACGACGGTCTATGAAGGCATCAAGGCCAACGTCGAAGCCGCCGGCGGCACCGCCGATTATTCGCTCGACGGCGCCTTCCGCGAACGCCCGGACGTCGCCATCGTCGTGTTCGGCGAAGACGCCTATGCCGAAGGCAAGGGCGATATCTCGACTCTCGAATACCAGCCGGGCACCAAGCGCGATCTGAAGCTGCTGCAGCGTCTGCAGTCGCAAGGGATTCCGGTGGTGGCTGTGTTCCTGTCGGGCCGTCCGCTCTACGTCACGCCCGAGATCAACGCCTCCAACGCCTTCGTCGCCGCGTTCTGGCCGGGCACCGAGGGCGAAGGCGTTGCCGACCTCCTGTTCTCTCATGCCGATGGTTCGGTCGCCTATGATTTCCGCGGACGGCTGTCCTTCTCCTGGCCGCGGTCGCCCGATCAGTACGCCAACAATGTCGGCACCGAACCGTATTTCCCGCTGTTCCCGTTCGGCTACGGACTGACCTACGGCGCGCCGCAGAACATCGGTCCGCTGGCAGTGGCGGTGCCGGCACGCCAGGCTGCTGCGATGCAGCCGGCCGCGGCCGTCCTGCCGGCCGGGACCACCGACCATGGCGTGCTCCTCGACAATGGTGCTCCGGCTTCCGGCTGGAACTTGTATGTCGGCGGCGAACGGGTCGTCACGCGGGCCTCGTCCAAGGCGACGCAAGCCGGATTAACGGCGTCGCGTTCGTCCTCGGGGGTCGACGTGACGTGGTCGACGCGCGTACCGGTGAGCTTCCATATCTCCGGGGCGCCGGCCGACTTCTCCGGCGAAGCCGACCGCGGTCTGGGTCTTGCGATGACGCTCAGGGTCGACCGGGCGCCGGAGTCGAATGTCGTGCTGGCGATGGGCTGCGGCCCGCTTTGCGGCGGCAAGCTCGATTTCACCGACACCCTGCGCGGGCTTGCTGGTCGTGGCTACACGACCTTGAACGTCCCGCTGGCCTGCCTGCGCGGGGCAGGTGCCGATCTCTCCAGCGTGCCGACCGGCTTTGCCCTGACGGCGACCAAGGGGCTCGATGTCTCGATCCAGTCGGTTAAGATTTCCCGCGACGGCGAGGCCCTCAGTTGTGCCCAGGTTCCGCCGGTCACCGCGGCGGCGGCCATGACGGGGCCGGGGCATGCGGCGTCGGCCGATCCCGGCGCGCCCAAGTCGAAATACGCCCACGGCTCCAAGAAAAAGAAGAAGACCGGCGTCACCTCGAGCAAGAAGAGCGCGGTCCATAGCGATCGTAAATCGTCCCGCAAGCGCCATCACTGAAGCGGCCGGCGGCTTAGTTGCCGCCGGTCACGCGCTTGTGAAGCTTTGGGTCCGATACGGTTCTGGCTTCTTCACCTTCTGCGAGTGAAGATTTCCCAACGCGAACGTGGTGTTGGGTGGTAAAATCCGCATACGTTCGAAATCGACGGAGTGCTGGAGCAGCTGGGCCTAGACACAGTTTGGACATAACGGCTCACGACAATCGCGTCTGCCAGCACGGATCGGAGGGCGAAGATGCGTGCAGAGACTGAAGCCACAAGGCTGTCGCGCAGGCGTTTCGTTGCTACCGGAGCAGCCGGAGCCGCATTGACCCAGATGGGCTGGGCGCAGACGATCGCGCCGCCTCAGCCCGGTGTACCCGTCGACGATGCGGCGCGGATTGCCGCCGGCAACGATGCCGACGAGCACATGACCATTCCGGTGATGATCAACGGCCATGGGCCGTTCCGTTTCGTGATCGACACTGGTGCCGACCGTTCGGTGATCGCCGAGGACCTTGCGGTCTCGCTCGGGCTGGTGCGCGGGACCGAGGTATCGGTCCAGGGCGTGGTGCGGACGTTCTCGACCAGGGTCGTACCGGTCGCCAATCTCACTTTCGGCACTCTCACCCGGCGCAATCTGATGATGCCGATGTTGCCGCGGAACTATATGGGGGCCGACGGCTATCTCGGCCTCGATGCCGTGGACGGCTCGCGTGTGACCCTCGATTTCGCCAACCGCGCCCTCAGAGTGTCCACGTCGCGCTCGCAGACCGCGTTCCAGGTGCGGCGTCCGACGGAAGCCTATGTGCCGGTGCGCGGCACCATGGGGCATCTGCGGTCGCTGAACTGCCGTGTCGACGGCGTCAGCACGACCTGCTTCCTCGACTCCGGAGCGCAGATTTCGGTCGGCAATTCCATGCTGCTTCGGGAATTGCTCGAGGAAAACCCCAAGATGCGCACGGTCGGCGTGCTGCCGATCACCGGCATCACCGGCGGCGTCATCATGGGCTCGGTTGTCCGCGTCGACCATATCCGGCTGCATTCGGTGAGCTTCACCGATGCGGTGGTGGCGATCGCCGACATGGCAATCTTCGACGTCTGGGGCCTGTCGAACCAGCCGGCGCTGCTGATCGGGATGAACTTCCTGCGCCAGTTCGCGCAGGTTTCGATCGACTACGGCATGAAGGAAATCCGCTTCGATCTCGCGTCCATGCTGCTGGCGAAAAACGTTTGAGCCGTGCCGGCAGGCGCTTCCGCGCCTACCACAAGTACCAGTAGAGCCCGGCCAGGATTACGGCAATCGCACCGGCGGCGATGTTGTAGCCGTGCGACGTGCTGTAATCGATGCCGGAAAGATCGATCGCCGTTTCGCGTTTCGGTTTGGTGGCGAGCGATCCGCCGACCGCGAGCGTGAGGCAGATCAGGAACACGTGCCCCATGCGGATCATGAACGGCATCTGGGGCAGGAACAGCGCGTAGGCCGTGGAGGCGATCACGGTGCCCGCGGCGGCAAGCAGCGCACCGGTCTCGGTGGTGCGCGGCCAGAACATGCCGAGCACGAAGATCACGATCACGCCCGGCGTCAGGAAACCGGTGAATTCCTGGATGTACTGGAACGCCTGATCGGTGTGGCCGAGCAGCGGCGAGGCGACCGCCATGGCGACGATCAGCGCCCCGATGGCGCCGAACTTGCCGACGATGACGAGCAGGCGTCGCGTCGCGCCGGGGTAGACGACTTCGATGACGTCGTGCGTGAAGATCTTGGCGATCGACGACAGGCTTGAGCCGGTCGAGGCGATGATGGCTGCCACCAGCGCCACGAAGACGAAGCCGAGGAAGCCCGGCGGCAGCGTGGTCATCAGCCAGGGATAGGCGGTATCCGATGGGGCTATGCCCGGCAGCAGGAAGGCGGCGGCGATGCCTGGCAAGACCACCAGCGCCGGCATCAGCAGCTTCAGATAGGCGGCGAACACGACGCCCTTCTGCACTTCGCGGATCGAGCGCGCCGTCAGCGCGCGCTGTACGATGTACTGGTTGAAGCCCCAGTAGGAGAACTGGATCAGCCACATCGCGCCGCCGACCGTGACGATGCCGGGCAGGTATTTGTAGTAGGGATGTGACGGGTCGAGGATCATGTGGAAGTGGTCCGGCATCCGCGTCGCCATGGCGTGCAGGCCGCTGACGATGCCTTGCACGCCGCCCGGCGCGCCGATCGAGCCGGCGATCTTCTCGAGCGCAAACACCAGGATCACGATGCCGCCGAGCACCAGCATGCCGACCTGCACCACGTCGGTGAAATGCGTCGATTTGAGTCCGACATAGAGCGCGTAATTGCCCGCCACCAGGCCGAGCAGGATCACGCTCACCGTCATGTTGAGACCCGTCACGACGTGCACGGCGGTCGCGCCCAGCCACATCACGGCGGTCAAGTTGACGAAGGTGTAGAGCGCGAGCCACATCAGCGCCATCGTCACCTGCGTCTTCGGCCCGTACCTCAGGCGCAGGAATTGCGGCATGGTGGAAATCTGGTTCTTCAGGAACACCGGCAGGAAGTACTTGCCGATCACCACCATGGCGAAGGCGGCCAGCCATTCGTAACCGGCGATCGCGATGCCGATCGCATAGGCCGATCCCGACATGCCGATGATCTGCTCGGCGGAAATGTTCGCGGCGATCAGCGAAGCGCCGATGGCCCACCACGGCAGGGCGCGCCGGACCGGGGTGTCGTCGCCGTCTTCGTCGTCCCGCCGCTCGCCGCGCTGGAACAGGTGCGCGACCGCCAGCACCAGAACGGCGTAGATCAGGATGACGATGATATCCTTGAAACCTAGATGCATGGCAGTGTGCCCCCAGGCCGAGCCATGGTGTGTCCCCGAATCAGTCTACTGATGTTAACGCTATCCGCGCCCAAGCAACGGACGCGCGAGTGTGGCATGACAAATATTGTAAATGCCTCAACGCGCCTTGCGATTGCCGCGCGTCTTACTGAGACGTAAACAGCCCTGCCATGAACTACCGTCACGCCTTCCACGCCGGCAATTTTGCCGATGTCGTCAAGCACTTGGCGTTGATCGCCGGGCTCGGCCATCTTCGCCGCAAGGAGGCCGGCTTTGCGGTCGTCGACACCCATGGCGGCCGCGGCGCTTACGATCTTGCCGCAACCGAGGCTGCCCGCACCGGCGAGGCCGCGGAAGGGATCGGGCGCCTGACGGACGTAAAGGGCGGCCCGGCGGCGCTGACGACCTACCGCGAATTGGCGGGCGGAGCGGTCTATCCCGGCTCGCCGCTGATCGCCGCCAAACTGCTCAGGCCGCAGGACCGTCTGGTGGCGGTCGAAATGCATCCCGAAGATGCTGCCGCCCTGCGCCAGACGTTAAGGCCTTATGCCAAGGCGCGGGTGGAAGAGGGGGACGGTTACAAACGTCTTGTCGCTTTGGTCCCGCCGCCCGAACGCCGTGGCCTTATCCTGATCGATCCGCCCTACGAAGCGCCCGACGAATTCCGTTTTGCCGCGCAGGCGGTGGCGGCGGCTTATCGCCGGTTCGCGACCGGCATTTATCTCGTCTGGTTTCCGATCAAGTCGGCCTCCGAGGCCAACAGCTTCTGCGGCGAGGTTCTCGCTTGCGGCGCCGCCAAAGTGCTCCGCATTGATGTCGAGAAGCGCGGCGTGGCCGAGGGCAAACTCGCCGCCGCCGGTCTCGCGGTCATCAATCCGCCCTGGCAGTTCGACGACGAGATGCGCGCCGCGCTCGACATCGTGCTGCCTTGCCTCGACTGCCTCGCGCGCTTCGATTGGCTGGCGGGTAAGGATTAAGCGCCGCTACAGCGTCGCGAAAAAGCGTCCGTCGCGTCCTCCTGGCGAATTTCGCAAGGTCCCCGACTCTGTCGGATTCTTCATCGCGCGGCCGCACCGACCTCCATTTTGTCACTGGTTACACGAGCAACCGCTTCGCCATGTTGCGCATTGTACCGCCGGTTTTGGGAGCGGGCGTTCGCAAAGGAAAACGGTATGCCATCCAAGTTTCGTGCTGCCCTCGTTGCCGGAGCGATACTATTGGGCGCCGGCCCGATCGTGCTGATGCCGCAGCCTGCCGTCGCGCAGGAATACGTCAGCTTCGACTATTTCCACGGCCAGCTCGCCGGCTACGGCGCGTGGCTCTACAGCGACCGCTGGGGGATGGTGTGGCAGCCGGACGACGTGCCCCCCGATTTCCGGCCGTATTACACCGACGGCCATTGGGTCTACACCAGCGATTACGGCTGGATGTGGAATTCGGATTACGACTGGGGCGACATACCCTTCCATTACGGGCGCTGGGTCAACGATCCCGATGACGGCTGGCTCTGGATTCCGGGCTACACCTGGGCGCCGTCATGGGTCGTATGGCGCACCAACAACGAATACGTCGGCTGGATGCCGATGCCGCCGGATCCGGCTTTCATCGACGGCGCGGCTCTGTCCGTCGGTGGTGGCGGCGTGTCGATTTCGTTCGGCTGGAACAACGATCCTTATTACGGCTACCGCCGCTGGTACGGCGGCGATTACGACGACCGCCGCTTTGCCTCGAACTGGGTGTTCGTCGGCTACGGTCATGTCGCCGACCGCGATTACGGCCGCTATGCGGTGCGCGATCCGGGGCAGACGATCAACATCGTCCGCCAGACGACGACGGTCGTGAACTACACCGTCGTGAACAACTATGTCGTCAATAAAGGCATCGACGTGCATCGCGTCGAACAGGTGTCGCATCGTCCCGTCGCCGTGGTCACGGCGCGGCAGGCGATCCGGCGGCCCGACCTGATCGCGTCTATTGCCGCCGGTCAACGTGCCCAGGTCGCGGCGCGCGCGGTTGCGCCGCGCGGGCAGGGGATCGCGAACAGCGCGCCGCCGCCGCCGCCGCAAGTCGTGCAGCGTCTCTCGGCCCAGCCGCCGAAGGCGCGCGCCGGACGTCCGCCGACGCACTTGTTCGCAAAGTCCGAGGTCGGCAATCCCACCGTGGTCGCATCGCATTTCCACGGCAAACCCGCGGCGGTGCCGGATACCGCGCATCCCGCCGGCATGGGCGGCCCCGCGCCCGCGCATCCCGCGCCGCCGCCCGCCGATGCCGTTCATCGCGCCGATACTCCGCACAAGCCCGCCGACCTGCCGCAGACCTCGCATGGCGGTGCGCCGGATCGCATGATGATGCAGGCGCCGCAGTCCGAGATAAACCGCCCGCGTAGCGGCCCGGCAATGACACCGCCGGAAAATCACGTGCGCCCGCCGGTGTCCCGCTCCGAGGACGAGCCGCACGGCGCAGCGATGACGCCGCCCGAAAAGCGCGCGCCCCGTCCCGATATGGAGCGGCCGCGTAGCGGACCCGAGACGACGATGGCGCCGCCGCAGAGTCATATGCGTCCGCCCGTGACGCATCCCGAAATGGAACCTCGTGGTCCGGGCGCATCGGGCTATGGAAGAAGTCCGGGTGGCGAACCGAAAGGCGGTCCTGCCATGACCGCACGCCCGCCGCAGGGCGGGGTGACGCCCAACCGCGGACCGGCCGCCCGTAGCGCGCCCGCACCCCGCCAGGAGGAGGCCAAGCCGAGCCGCAACGAAGACAAGCGCAAACCCGACGAGGCTCCGCCGCACTGAGCTACGGCCTGAGCTTCTCAGGTCTCACGTGGCGAGGGCGTCCTCGGCCTTCACCGGAGCTGGCGGCAGGCGCACGCAGAAGCGTGTTCCGCCGCCGGGATTCGGTTCGGCAAAGATCTCGCCGCCGTGCGCCTCGATGATGGACTTGCTGATCGACAGACCGATCCCCATGCCGTGCTGCTTGGTGGTGACGAAGGGCTGGAACAGCGTGTCGAGGATCTCATCGGGAATGCCCCGGCCGGTATCGCCGACGACGATTTCGACCGCCTCGGCGTTTCGTCTGCTGGACAGGCTCAGAACCCGTTGGGGCATGTCGGCCATGGCATCCGCGGCGTTGTGCAAGAGATTGACCAGCACCTGTTCGATCTGCACCCGGTCGACGATGACGGGCGGCAGGTCGGTCGCGAGATCGTAGTGCGCTTCGACGCCGGCAGCCTTGGCCCCGATGAGCGCCAAAGCGGCCGCCTCGCGGATGATCGCATTGACGTCGTCGCGCTTTTTGTTGGTATCGCGTTTTTCGACGAAATTGCGCATGCGCTGGATGATGTCGCCGGCGCGCGTGGCTTGTTCGCAGGCTTTCGAGACCGCCTGGGAAGCTCCGATGCCGTCGCCCCGCTCGATCAGGCGTTTGGCGGCTGAGGCGTAATTCTGCATGGCGGCCAAGGGCTGGTTCAGCTCGTGGGCGATGCCGGCCGACACTTGTCCAAGCTCCTGGACCCGTCCGGCGTGGATGAGTTGTTCCTTGACCGCCGCGGCGCGCGCTTCCTGGGCCCGTCTTTCGCTGGTATCGCGTACGATAGCATAGATGGAACTAGGCTGGCCCGCATCGTCGCGGACCAGGATGGCACGCAGCTCGGCGGGAACGATCGTGCCGTTCTTGTGGTAGTATTCCGTTTCGTAGACATCGGAATAGCCGCGCACCATCACTTGGGTGGTGATGATCTCGTTCTCCGGGTCGTGCCGGTGCGGCGGGGTGAGGTCGCGATAGTTGAGCGTGAACAGCTCGGACGCGCTGTACCCCAGCATGTCGCAAAAGACGGTGTTGCAGTCGAGAAAGCTGCCGTCCATCGTGACTTGCACGAAGCCGTCGCGCAAAGACTCGTGCAGCAGGCGATAGCGCCCCTCCGATTGGCGCAGATCCGCGTCGCGGCGGTGGATCTCTGCTTCCCAGCGGCGCAGCATGGCGTACAGAAGTACTGAAGTGACCGCGATGAACAGCGTTCCTTTTCCGACCTCCAGGAAGGAGGAAAAGGTCGGCGGCTCGCGCATCTGGATCCACACCAGGACCGAGGACAGGATGATCCATGCCTCTCCGAAAACGGCATAGATGCAACTGATACGCCACGCGCCCCGGCTCTTCATGGCCGTACCTTTCGTTTTGAGGTCCCTTCCCACCATGGTACGCAACGCAGCGGATCTGCTTCACCATACCCTATGTAAGGAAAGGATGCAGCCCGGCCGGTCGCGTGGGCGGCCCGATGCGCGGGCGGACCGCCTTGAGGATGAACCGCGAGGTAGTGCACCCGTTCAGGTCGTGCCCGTGCGCCGGCGCCAACTCTTCGGCGTCCACTGAATAGTGGTGCTAACCAACGATCGGATGAGGAACGTGCGCCGGCCAACCGCAGCGCGATACCTAGCTGAGTGACGGCTTCTCTGTGGCTTCTCTCACGTCTTCGTCGTTGAGAAATTTGACGGCCTTCACCACGCGGAACGCGCTGAGGACCACCAGCAGCCAGATGAATACGGTCAGCGCATTCAGCCACCCGGATCCCACTCCGCCCATCAGCACGCCCAGGATACTTACGGCAGCGCAAAAGAGCAGAACACCGAATACCATGCTCGTCGCAGTCCGGGAGTGCTCAAAGCACGCGCGGGCGGCCGCAATCGAAAAAATCGTAACGAAGATTCCTACATAGATGCCGTCGAGCAGCAGCACCAAGGTGTTCACCGCCGCCAGCGCGATCCAGCCGATACCGCAATAGCGGACGATCCGGCGCGCCAATTGCGGCGTGTTGATAGGACCCAACCAAAAGCTCATTTCAGCAATGCCCCCCGTTGCGCCCTGGCAATATCGCATTGCGTCCTTGCACCGCAAACGACAAGACCTGGTCCACCGGAGCAAGCCGATCTCCGCCGCCCATCCCGCAGGCTTGAAAACGCGCCGCGGGCACCTACCTCAATGGAAGCTCTTTGATCGCGCCGGTTCGCACTGCGTCGCAGTCGCATTTGCACGCAGAGTTTAGAACGATTCGATTTCGATTCAGGACAGCCGGCGCTCGGTCTCCCCCAAAGAGGTGGCTGGCTGCGTTCCGGCAGCAAGGCGATCGTCCCGGATTTTCCGTGGCTTGACCCCGAAAACGGGGAATTGAATTCGTGTTTTCGCGGTTTCGGTTCATCGGCACCCCGTCCCAGGGTGTTGGCCGAAACCGCCAATCAAAGCTCAAGGCGCGGTAGGTTCGTTTTAGGAGGCATCCCAGATGTTGCGGCCGCCCGCCCGACGCGAATTGGTCGCAGCCGTCTGGGCCTGTCGAAGGGGGCAAGCGTCGGGCCGTGCTTGCACTTCCGGCCGGGGTTCAGTATTTCAGCGCCCTTGCCCCGGACAGGTGGCAGAGTGGTCGAATGCACCGCACTCGAAATGCGGCGTACGGGTAACCGTACCGGGGGTTCGAATCCCTCCCTGTCCGCCAGCCTACGCTGCGAAGCAGCGGGAGGCTGCCGCGCCGCCAGTTGGCGAAGGCGGGTTGGTTGCCGCTGAGCTTCGGCTGGCGCGCCAGACCAAGTCAGCTCTAAAGGTGCCCCATGGCCGACCTTCAAGCTCTCCACCAAGCGATCCTGACGGGTGACGCTGTTACCGCTAAAACGGTCACCGAAGCTGCCCTTAAGGAGGGTGCCGCTCCGCTCGCTCTGGTCCAGGACGTGATGATGCCGGCCATGGACGAGGTCGGAAAGAAATTCGAGGCCAACGAGTATTTCGTCCCCGAGCTTCTGCTGGCTGCCCGCGCCATGAAATCGAGCCTGGAACTGATCCGGCCGTTACTCGCCGCGGGCGGGGTCGAACCGGCCGGCAGGATCGCCATCGGCACGGTCAAAGGCGACCTGCACGACATCGGCAAGAATCTGGTCGCGGCCATGCTGGAAGGCGGCGGGTTCGAGGTGATCGACCTCGGCGTCAATGTCGATCCGCAGAAGTTTGTGCGGGCGGTGAAAGAGAAGGGCGCCGGGATCGTGGCGCTGTCGGCTCTGCTCACCACCACCATGCCGGCGATGAAGACGACCATCGAGGCGCTCGCCAAGGCCGGTGTGCGCGATCAGGTGAAGATCATGGTCGGCGGTGCGCCGGTGACCGAAGCCTACGCCAAAGAGATCGGCGCCGACGGGTACAGCCAGAACGCCGCCGGAGCGGTGCCGTTGGCGCGGTCGCTCTGATCGCTGGTTGGCTCAGTGGCCGGTGGATGACGGACCCGAATTTCTCTTGTCCACCGCATCGCGGTCGTGCCGGGAATGTTTTTCCCACTCCGAGGCCTTCAGACAGACCTCTCGATCGCCGAGGCGTGTGCCCGTCGGCGCACCGAGTTTCTTGCAGACAACGGGATCGCTTTCGGGTTGGGGCGCCGCTGCCGTAGTTGTCGGCGTGGTTGGCTCGGTATCGTCCGCAAAGCCTGGCGCCATCATGGCCGCCGCAAACACAACGCTAGCGAAGAACGCACGCATATTTCACTCCCCCCAGAATAGTGAAAGCGTCTCACTGTCAGACCGCGAGGTCAACCGGGAAAGGCCATTTCACTTGCGAACATATCTACAAATTCACCGTCCTCCGCAAGTGCGATAAACCCAATGCAGTCAGCGACGGCTTCGAAGTGGATGCTGTCGGCGAACAGCGCCCGCTTGGCGCCCTTGAGCGCGGTATTGCCGGCCGCGACGATGTGCTCCGCCGGCGCCTTGATGAGACCGATCCGGGCCGCCGCCGTACGGCTGATGGCATTGCCGAAAGCGCCCGCAAGATAGAGCGCATCGAGATCGGCCGGCGTGGCGTCGAACTTGGCGGTGAGGAGTTTCAGTCCTGCCGCGATGGCGCCTTTGGCGAGCTGGAGTTCGCGCACGTCGTGTGGGGTGAGCGCGACGCCGTCGGCCAGCATCCAGTCGTCGGCCATGCGTCCGCTCGGGGCAATGCGGCCGTTATCGAGGCCTGCTGCTACCGCATCGACCAGACCCGAACCGCAAAGCCCGCGTGCCGGTCCGCCACCGATGACATGGCACGTGCCATCCGCAGCGACTGCATCGATAGCGCCGGTGGCGGCCCGCATGCCGTGATGGATGCGTGCCCCTTCGAACGCCGGTCCGGCCGCCGTCGAGGTGCACAGCATGCGGCCGTTCTTGGCCACCACGACCTCGCCATTGGTGCCGAGATCGACCAGGGCGTTCAGGCCTCGCCGGTCTTTCAGTCCCGTCGCACGGACGCCCGCCAGCACGTCGCCGCCGACCAGTCCGCCGATGCACGGCAACACATCGACCGGCACGTCGACCGGCCAGCCAAGAACGGCACCGGTGAACCGTAGCGCCTCGGGATGCTCGGGCAGGAACGGGTGTGTCGCCAGCGGGGTGATATCGAGCCCGCCGAACAGGTGGTGCATGGCGGTGTTGCCCGCCACCACGATCCGGCTCAACGCCCGGCCAGCTGCCAGTTCGGTGATCATCGCGCCGATCTGGCTGCGGATCAGTCCGGTGAGTTCCGTCGCTCCGCCCGCCAAGGCGTAACTCGCCCGCGACAGCACATCGGCACCGTGCCGGGCCTGATCGTTGAGTGCCGTCCGCGTCGCCAGCACCTGTCCGCTGCGCAGGTCGAGTAGTTGCGCCGCGAGCGTGGTGGTGCCGAGATCGACCGCGATCCCGAACCCTTCGCGGGGAACGAAGGCGAACGCCTCCGCATCGCCGAGGACCGCCATCTCCCACTGCGCCAGTTCGAGGGTGGCGTCGGCCTCCGCCGCATGCCGGCACGCTAAGCGCCAGCCGTCGCGGAGTTCGGCAGCGGAGAAGGTGGCCCGATCCTCGGAGTTCTCCGCCATCGTGCCGGTGACGACCCGGACACGGCAGCCGCCGCAGCGCCCCTGTCCGCCGCAGGGAAACTCGACGCCCTCGCCGGACAATGCGTCGCGCAGGTGCGTTCCGGCCGCAACCTCGAGCCGCCGGTCGGAGCCCTGAAGGGTGATGGTGGTCATGCCGCCTCGATCAATCGCTCGCCGCTCGCCAGCCGGACCTGCTGCCCCGGCCGGACGGTCAGGAACTCTTCTTCCGGCCATGGTCCGCTCAGCAATCGGCACAGCCAGCCGGTATCGCCGTGCAGGCCATGGTACTCCAGCCCGCGCTTGGCGGCGATCGAACGGGCTTCGGATGCGAGCGCAGACGAGCCCTCGACGGGCGTGGTGACATAGGCGAGGCGCTTGTAGTGTTTGGTGAAGCCTTCCAGTTCCTGGATCAGATAGCGGGCTGCCTCATCGCCATAGCGCGCCGCCAGACGTTCGAAGCTGGCATTCGAATTTGGACCGAAGGTGAACTCTCCTGACTCGCCCGCCTCACGCGCCGCTTTCAACCATCCTGCGCTTTGGAAATAAGTGCCGGGTTCGCGGTCGAGTTCGTCGAGATAGCGCGCCGTCGATCCCAGCAGAAGCCCGATGCAATCGTGGGCTCGTGGCAGGACAAGCGGGATATCGCGTGCCGCAATGCCGATGATGCCGCGATTACACAGGCCGTATCCGACGGCGATGGTATCGCAGCCGGTTGTCGTATCGATGGCGGTCTGCAATGCTTCGCGCAGCGCCTCGGCCGAACGGCTGTGCAGCGCCATTTCCAGATAGTGGATCGAAATCCCGGCGCCGGTCTCCGCCGCAACCTGTTCGAGTTCGGGCCGCAGGCTCGGGCAGGCGATAACGCAGAGCTTTGGGCGCGCTGTCATGCCCGTGTCAGGGTTGCCTTCACTTTGGCAATGAACTCGGGCGAGGTGCCGCAACAGCCACCGATGAAACTCGCTCCGGCTGCGAGCACGGCCGGCACCTGGGCGGCGAAAGCGTCCGCCGTGGTCGCATATACGGTCTTGCCGTTCTCGATCCTGGGAAGTCCAGCGTTGGCCTTGATCCACACCGGCACGCTATGGCTGGCGGCTTTGAGCCGCCTGCAGATGGCGACGAAGCCGGCGATGCCCTGGCCGCAATTGGCGCCGATCACGTCGGCTCCGGCTTTGGCGAGCGCATCGGCCGCCTGCTCCGGCGTGGCACCCATCATGGTGCGGTCCAGATCCTTGCCGGAATCGAACACCATGCTTGCTACCACCGGCAAGCCGGTGGCCTTGGCGGCGGCGATCGCGAGGATCGCTTCCTGGATGTCCTGCATGGTTTCGATGACGATGCCGTCCGGCTTGGCGGCGGCAATCGCTTCGGCTTGCTCCGCAAAGCCGACCGCTAGATCGTCTTCCGTGACATCGCCGCTGAGGAGCAGCTTGCCGCTCGGCCCGATCGAGGCGAATACGAGTGCATCCTCGCCCGCCGCTTGCTTGGACAACGCCACCCCGGCCTTGTTGATCTCCTCCACCTTGTCGGCGGCGTCGGCCTCGGCGAGGCGGAAGCGGTTGGCGCCGAAGGTGTTGGTGAGAATGATCTGCGATCCTGCCGCGACATAGGCGGCCGCCACGGACTGGACGGCGTCGGGATGGGAGAGGTTCCATAGGTCGGGCACGTCGCCGGGCTGAAGACCGCGGGCCTGCAATTGTGTGCCCCACGCACCATCGGTGATGACGGGTGCCTGGCGGATGAGCTTGTCGATGACCGGGTGGGACATGGTCGCCCCCTCAAAATGGCGGGTTGAGTCTCAGCACGGCGTCCGGGACGGTTCAATGCACGCCATGTCGCAGCGGGACCGGTACCAATTCCTGTGAAACGGGCGTTTCCGGGGATTGTGCCGGGCGCTGGGCCGGATCATTGTCCGCTGGCTGACCGTCAGGAGGGGTGGAATATGCACGACAGGCATTGGGCGGAGCTCAAGGCGGCAATCGCAGGCAAAACGGGGGCGACGATGCCCGTCGGCTTCATCATCGATTGTCCGTGGCTGCCGAATTGGTACGGCGTCAATCTGATCGATTATTTCCAGAGCGACGACGTTTGGTTCGAAGCCAACAAGAAGGCGATCGAGACCTTCCCGGATATCATGTTTCTGCCCGGCTTCTGGAGCGAGTTCGGCATGTGCACCGAACCGAGCGCGTTCGGCGTCAAATGCCAGTTCCCGGAAAACGAGTTTCCGTTCGCCCAGAAGTGCATCCAGAGCGAGGACGACGTCGACAATCTCGAGGTTCCGAACGTCGAGACCGACGGTCTGTTGCCGTTCATGCTCAACCGCCTGACCCGCAACCGTTCGCGCATCGAGAAGATGGGCCACAAGATTCGCTTCTCGGTCAGCCGCGGGCCGCTCAATATCGCCAGCTTCCTGATGGGCACCACCGAGTTCCTGATGATGCTCGGCACCGATCCGGAGCGCACCCACCGCCTGCTCAAGCTGATCAAGGAATATCTGATCGCCTGGCATGTCCGCCAGCGCGAAGCGATCGACACTATCGACGGCATGCTGGTGCTCGACGATATCGTCGGCTTCATCTCCGAAGCCGACTACCTCGAGTTCGCCCATCCCTATCTGAAGGAGCTGTTCGATCAGCCGGTGTCGGTGAAGATGTTCCACAACGACGCCGATTTCCGGCAGTCGGTGAAGCATTATCCCGACCTCGGCGTGAACCTCTACAATCCCGGCATCCACATGACGATGGGCCAGATCCACGAGGCGACCGGCCACCGCATGACCATTCTCGGCAACATCCCGCCGCGCGACGTGCTCGCCGCGGGAACGCCCGACGATGTCCGTGCCGCGGTGAAGACCATGCTGGCCGAAGCCAAGGATCATTCCCGCATTCTGGCGTCGTGCGGCGGCGGCATGCCTCCGGGCGTCACCACCGAGAACATCCGCGCTTTCCTGGAAGCGGTCCGGTCGTAGACGTCAGTCGACGGTATCGTCTTCCTCGACCTTGAGGCGCCGCACGGTCAGACGGTCGATTTCGGCGCTCTTGAGGTGCAGGTGGCCGACGGCCATTTGCCCGACCACGAGCCGGGCGACCGCCAGCGCGCCGATCGAGACCGCACCCAGCACGGCTGCTCCGACCAGGGCAAAACCGATGGGCGAGAGCCCGATGGGAAGTGCCGCAACGGCACCAATTTTCTTGGGTTCTTTGTCCATAGTTATGGAATTGGTTTGACGCCGTCGTGTTCCACGATGACGCCGTAGGTCGTGCTTTTTCCGTCGCGAGCCGTCACGGCATAAAGCGACACCGCCTTGCCGGCCTGAAGCCAGCTCGGATCGCCCAGAACCCAGGTCGTCACCGGGGTAGCGGGCGTGACGAGGATTTCGGCCTCGCCGGTGCAGCCGCCTTTGCCCGGCGCCGGCGCATGGCCGCTGCAGATGCCGAGGGCGTTGGCGGCCGCGGCATGGAACGAGAGCTTCAGCGTGCCGCCTTTGCCTTTGACCGTCGTGGCCGCCTCGGTGACCGCGCCGTTGACGCGCGTCTGATCGGTCTTGTCGCCCGGATACTGGCCCTCGCCGAAGCCGCGCATCGGCTCGGGGAAGACGCGCACTTCCTTGGCCTTGAGCTTGCCGTCCTTGCCCGCCGCTGCGGTCAGAGCAACGAAATCGTTCTGCTTGATGGCGTTGAAGCTGCTCCGCTGGTTGGCGATCACCTTCGCGGTGGGTGCCAGCGTGATCGTGGCGGTCGCGCCTTTCACCGTCTTCACCGTCAACGTCGGAGCGGCGAAGGAGACGATGGTGCCGGTGATGCGCTCGGGCGCCGCCGCGGGCGTGGTCTCGGCAGCGGCCGGCAAAACATAAAGCGCGGCGAACAGCGCAGCAAAGACAAGACGCATCGTTTCCCCTCCGTCAAACTGGAGTCGGAAAAGTGCGCGCATCGCCCGGTTTGTGCAAGCTAGGGCTTCTTGAATTTCAGCACGAACTGGTCGGTGTGGCCGCGGATGGCCGGATCGAATACCGCCTTGGTGTGATCGTCGGCGGGATTGGCGAGCGCCGCGCTATCGCCGATGTAGACGAACCCCGCCGCCATCACTTCCGCCTTCACGGTGGCCGGATCGATCCGGTGCAAGGTGTTGGTGTCGCGAGCGCCCGAGCCCGGCGCGGCGGCATGGTCGAGCACGATGTAGAGCCCACCGTGCTTCAGCGCCGCGAACGCCGCCTTGTTGACCTGCGCGGTATCGGAGCCGCCGCCGTTCTTGAGGTCGTGATAGTTCTGCGACGTCCAGATCACGTTGAGCTTATCGGGCACCGTCAGCGCGTTGACGCTCGCCCGCACCACCGTGACATTGGGATACTCTTTCGCCACCGCATTCACGGCCGGCTCTTTGTCTTTGAGAAAGCCGTCGAACTCGGTCGGCTGATAGGCGTAGACGTGGCCTTTGGGACCGACCGCGGCGGCGAACAGGCGGGTGAAATATCCGCTGCCCGGAATCAAATCCATCACCTTCATGCCGGGCTTGAGCCCGATGAATTCGAGCATGTCGGCCGGCTTGCGGGCGGCATCGCGCGCGGTGTCGGCAGCGGGGCGGTGGCTGTCGGCGATCGCCGCGGAATAATCGGCGGCGACGGCCGGAGCGGCGAAGGCGAGAAGCAGGGCGATCACGAGGGCGCGCATTTTTTCTCTCCAATGTGCCTGCGAATTATGCACGCAAGCGTTCTGCTAAGCGAGACCGACGCAACGGCAGGCTGGCGTGCTGGACAGAGAGGCTTGCGTTCCGTCAAATGCGGTCTCCAGTTCACGGCGGGGTGGGATGAGCATTTTCACGCGGCTGAAGCCGATCGACAGCGTCCACGACAATCCCGGCGGCGAGCGCCTCAAGCCGACGCTGTCCTGGCCGCATCTGGTGGCGCTCGGCGTCGGCGGCATCGTCGGCACCGGTATCTACACCTTGATCGGGCAGGCGGCGGGGCTCGCCGGACCCGGCATGGTGATCTCCTTCCTCATCGCAGGCGTCGTTTCCGCCTGCGCCGCGCTCGCTTACGCCGAGATGGCGACGATGATGCCGGCGGCGGGCAGCGCCTATACCTATTCCTACGTCGTGATGGGCGAGCCGGTGGCCTGGTTCGTCGGCTGGAGCCTCATACTCGAATACACCGTCGTCTGTGCCGCGGTGGCGGTGGGCTGGTCGGCCTATGCCGGCGGCTTCATGGTGTGGCTCGATCTGCCGATCACCCCCGCTCTGCTCGCCGGACCCGAAGCGGGCGGCATCGTCAACCTGCCGGCCGTCGCCATTTCGCTCGCCGTTGCGGCTCTGTTGGCGGCGGGAACGCGCGAGAGCGCCACGGTCAATTTCGTGCTCGTCATCCTCAAGCTCGCCGCGCTCGCCGCCTTCATCGCGCTGGCGCTGCCGGCATTCGATGCCAAGCATTTCACGCCGTTCCTGCCTTACGGCATTTCTTCGCTGGGCGAGAACGGCATGAAACTCGGCGTCTTGCCCGCCGCCTCGCTGATCTTCTTCGCCTTCTACGGCTTCGACACCATCTCGACGGCGGCGGAGGAGGCCAAGCGTCCGGGCCGCGATCTCTCCATCGGCATCGTCGGCTCGATGCTCTTGTGCACGGCGATCTATATCGTGGTGGCGATTGCCGCCATCGGCGCCGTGCCCGCCGCGAGCTTTGCCACCAGTGCCGAGCCGCTCGCCTTGATCCTGCGCAATCTCGGCCGCGCCAGTTGGTCGGCGATGATCGGCGGTGCCGCGGTGCTGGCGTTTCCGACCGTCATCATGGTGTTCATGTACGGCCAGAGCCGCATCTTCTTCGTCATGGCGCGCGACCGGCTGTTGCCCGGCTCCCTCGCCAAGGTGAACGCAAAAACCGGCACGCCGATCGCCGTGACCTTGTTCACCGGCGTGGTGTCGGCCGTGATCGCAGGCCTCGCGCCGTTGAAGCTGATCGCCGAACTCGCCAACTCCGGCACGCTGTGCGCGTTCGTGGCGGTGTCGCTGGCGATGCTGATCTATCGCCGCCGCGATCCCAACCGCCCGCGCGTCTTCCGCACGCCGCTCGCCTGGCTGGTCGGGCCGCTGGCGATTTTGGGCTGCGCCTACCTCTTCTGGAACCTGCCGGCGCTGACCCAGCGCCTGTTCCTGATCTGGAACGCCATCGGGATCGTGGTCTACGCGGTGTACGGAGTGAAGAAGAGCCGCTTGGCGCAAGGCTGAGCTATTGGTGGATGGCGCAAATCCGAAAAACGCCAGCGCTTGATCTTTGATTTGCGGAATCCGGCGAAAGCCACACCCCCTCCCCCCCCCACCGGCGAGGTATCACGCGGAGACGCGGAGACGCGGAGTTGGTGGGCGTTCGGGGCGTGATGAGGAAAACGAAAAACGTGAATTCAATTCGGCCAAATCGGGCTTAAGCGGCGAGGGCACCACGACAATCGCCTTGCTTCCCGAGGGAGCAAACGTGCGTCTTTCCCGCCTAGTACGGAGCCGGGCGTCCGGAATCGAAATCGAATGGCTCTAAACTTCGGATGCTCGCTGACGCCGCGCAGCGACACGAAAACGGTGAACGTAAGCACCACGTCCAGAATCGAATTCGAATCCTTCCAAACGTTGTACGCATGCAAACGCAACTGCTTCGCAGTCTATCCGGCGCGGTCAAAGAGCTGGTGCTGATGTAGGTGCGGAGGGCCGCGATTCAAGGGGGCGGAATGTCGAGGTAGGCATTCCTCCAAATCACCACTAGCGACGTTTTGCTCCCTGCACGATAATCTACTGGGGCCGATGGACACCAGTGAGCATGACAAGGCAAGAGATTATTGATCGACTGCGATCTCAACGAGATCACTTCCTCGACGAAGTAGCTGAACTCGAAAGCGGAAAATTGACCCGCCACAGAATTGAGGACACTGGCGCTGTTGACATCTCGAAAGCTGAAGCCGCTGATCTAAAAAAGCGCGCTGAAAATCTAAGTTCGATTATCGAGGCATATGAAAACCGCACTCTATGATCTAATGCGGATGAACTGGAATCGGGTTTTGCGTGTTACTGGATGGGCAATTCTCGCATATTTCTGCGGGATGCTCATATATTTGTTTCTTTGCTACAACGGCTCTGTTGGGAGCAAGTTATTTATGTTGGCGGGCATTCTGGCGATCATCTATGTTGTGACTAGCGATTTTCATGACCAGTTTGCCAAATGGCTGGCAAGGATATTCACTGCTCTAAAGTGACCTCTTTTTTTGAAGAAACTTGTAATGGCCTATTATAATTGTCAGTTGGCTTGATCCGATCTGGACATCTCGGGTCGCTGCTTCAGTAAAACTAACTGTCATCCCCGGCCGAGCGCTTGAGCGCAGCGAAAAGCGAGAGGGGAAGGGGACCCAGGTGGTTGAGCTTTTGAGGGGGTGAAGGTGGGGTCGTGCCACATCGCTTCCGGCGAGTATTTCCACCTGGATCCCCTTCCCGTCGCTGGCCGAATACGCTGTCGCTATCGACCGCTAGCTCCGCCGGGGAGTGTGTGTCACCGCTGCGTTCGCTTCGCCGAAGACACCACCATAGTGCGACCGCACGCACCAGTGGCTGTCCCGCGCACGGCCATATACTGGCGCTATATCGGGGGGCGGCTGATGTGGAATTTGGGAAAAGCATACCTTGAAATCGGATGGGACTCTTCGCGCGAGAGGCCGAGCGTCTTCACCATCCTGGGCATCGTTATCGGATCCGCTCTTCTGTTCTTGGCGTCCCTAATTGTCTGCTCCTTGTTGTTTCGTGGTTTCATTCCCGAACAGATCAAAGGCGGGCTCTATACGAAAGGGTCTGGTCTTTACCGGGTCCTTCCAATTTTCCTTTCTGTTGCCCTGGGCTTTCTGCCCGTCCTCATGCATTTGCGCCGGAAGCTGAACTGTTCGTTCGCCGACGCCTTCCTCGGCAAGAATAGATTGAATCTGCCTTGGTTTTTGGGGACCGTTGCCGTGACCTGGGCCACGTATGCTTTGGTTGAGATGTCTTTCGATCCCGGATTTCGCTGGGCGTTTCCGAGTGCAGACCAAGTCATTTTGATACCGTTCCTCCTGGTCGCCATCCTGTTTCAGTCGATGGCGGAGGAACTGTTTTTCCGCGGATATTTCAGCAAGGCGCTCTATTTTTTCGGTCGCAGCATTGTTCCGGTTTTTGTCGTAAGCCCGGTCTTGTTTGCGCTGTACCATCAGCAATTCAATCCTGTGATGCTCCTGTACTACGGCGGGGTTGGCGTCTTTTATTCGTATGTGTCGTTGCGCACGGGCGGCCTGCAAATCTCGACGGCCCTTCATTTTTCCAACAACAGTTTCGCCGTGCTTGCCGGAAGTTTGGTGAATCCTGCGAGCCTGTCCAACCCGCAACTGCTTCAGGTCGGGCTGGTTCGGGCCGTTCAGATCGTGGTGACCGCACTGCTGCTCGAGGCGGCGTTGCGCTTTTGGGGAATGCGGGAGCGCGTGTCTGACAATTCCATCCCACCGGCGATGTGCGATCTCAGGTCCCGGTGAGTGCGCCAGCCAGACGAGATGGAGCTCCGGCCATGAGACGCGCGTTTTAATGCACTACGCCGCTAGCTCTGCCGGGGATGACAGTTGAGATTGCGCTGCCCGCCTCACTCCCTGAGCGGAAATGCCGTCGGGGGATGTCCGCTACCGTCACTGTAACAAGATCGTGTGAGGCATCGCCAGCGGTGTCGCCTTCGCCGGGGACGCGGCCTAATATCGGCGGCGCATTGCAAGGCGGATTCGCATCATGGGCCGTCTGCATTTGAGCCGTTCGGCGGTGCTGGTCTTGCTTCTCGTCGTGCCTGCCTCCGCCGCGCCGGTCCGATACTCTGAGGTATTGCAATGAATGGAGAGCCTCGCGCACCCCGTCTCGCGGTCCTGATCGATGCCGAGAATACGTCCGCCCGCATCGTGCAAGGTTTATTCGAGGAGATCGCCAAGATCGGCGAGGCGAGCGTTCGCCGGATTTATGGAGATTTCTCCGACACGCGACTGAAGGCTTGGGTCGACGTTCTCGCCACCCACGCGATCATGCCGCACCAGAACTTCGCCTATACGTCCGGGAAGAATGCGGCGGACATTGCGCTGGTCATCGATGCCATGGATCTCTTGCATGGCGGCTTGTTCGATGGCTTCTGCCTCGTATCATCGGACAGCGATTTCACCAGGCTGGCGGCCCGCATCCGCGAGCAGGGCGTCGATGTCTATGGCTTCGGCGAGCAGAAAACGCCGACAAGCTTCGTGCGCGCTTGCCGGCGGTTCGTCTATACCGAAAATCTCGCGGCCGGAGCGCCCGGTTCCGATCACCCGGAGCAAGATCGCATCAAGGCTGCGCCGAAACCGGTTGCCAACGCGACCTCTCTCATTCGCACCGCCATCGCGCAACTCGAAAGCGACGATGGCTGGGTTTCTTTGAGCCGCATCGGGGCCCGATTGTCCATTCTTGCGTCCGACTTCGACGCGCGCAACTACGGCCAGCCCAAACTCGTCGATCTGGTCAGTACCTGCGGCGCCTTCGATGTTCGCCGGAACGACAGAAACGAAGTTTTCGTGCAGGTGAAGCCCAAGCCGGGCAAGGCGGGTTCGAGCAAGCCGAAACCCGCCCCGAAAAAGTAAGGCCGCCGCCTCACTCCCCCATGCGGAAATTGGTGATGGATTTCTGCGTCAGGGCGATATTCTCGAACGTGACGGTGTTGCCGTTACCGACCGGCGACTGGGCGCTGACGCCGAGCCAGAGCTTGGCGGGGTAGTCGTTCTTGAACAGGCGGATGAGCTGCCATTTCTTGGCGTCGAGCGAATAGTAGAAGCCGACCGTCTTGGTGTCGGACGATATCTTCATGGTGACGGACTTGGCGGTGACGACGTCGTGGTTGTTGTCGTCCGAGGTGCCGGTGGTCCGCACACTGACGATGCGGATGCGGCCGTCTTCGCTGCGCTCCATCGCGAACTTGAGCCACAGATCGTCTTTCACCCAGATGTAGGTCGCCCCGGCATCGTAGGTGGCGTGGAATTGCGGCGTCACCTTCGCCGTCAGAGTGAAGGGCTTGGCGTTGTCGATCTCGGTCAGCAGCACCGGCGCCGTGCTGTTGGAGAGCTTGCCGTCGGGATCGATGAAATTGTCGCGCTTGGCGTCGCTCTTGAGCGTCAGGCGGCCGTCGGTAACGCTGGCGTTCTGGGCCGCGCCGTTGAGCGCGCGCGTGAAGGTAATGCCGTCAAGCGTGATGGTCATGGCCGTGTCACCCAATTGCTGTGCCTGCGCCGCAACCATGCTTCCAAGCAAGAGCAATGCGGAAAGCGAAAACTTCATGGCGGAATTTCCCCTGTTGAGTGCCGGTTGATATTGGCGCTGCGGTTTATCGATGGGCCGCGATTGTGCACGTCCGGCGGACGCGCGATTGGAGAAACGTGCGGTGATGTCAGGCAACACAGATGTGCCTGTCATGGCTGTCATCCCCTGCGAGCAGGGTTGTGTAGCAATCGCCGTGCGCTCGCTCCGCCGGAAAGCTATCGTCTTGCTTTGCGCTCCCGCAGCAGTCGGCGCAAGCGGTTGATGGCTTCAGTGTTGCGGATCTGGATGCGGTCTTTTTCGGGATCGCCGGTGAGGCGTTCGTCGGCCAGCACGATTTCGAGACCGCCGCCGGAATTGGTCTTCAGCCGCAGGATGGTGCGCTTGCCGATCCACAGCTCGGCCGGTTTGTCGGCGCTGAGCGCGGCATAGCGTTCGGCCTCTTCGTCGGGCAGGTTTTCGGCCCATTGCTCGTAGAGCTGGCGGTCGTCGGTCTCGGTCGGCAGCGTCTGGCGCTCGATCTGCAGCGTCGAGATGTCCTGCCAGAAATATTCGTCGAGCGTCTCGTTGATGACCTGGCCGGTGAGGAGACTGAGGTCGCACTGATAGGCGATCAAATGATCCTTGGTGAGATGCAGCACGGTGAGGCAGGGCGGCGTGAAGCGGGTGACCTTGTCCCGACCGACCTTGACCTTGAAGCGCCAGCGCTGGCGCAGGGTGCCGTCGTCATGGCTGCGGCGGATCGCCAGATGCTGGAAACGGGGCAGACCGGCGAACACGATCGGATCGTTGGGCGCGATCAGGCCGGGCGTGGTGGCCTTGACGTCGCGCCCGATCCGCTCGATCAGGGCCGCGAAGTCCTCCTCGCGCCACAGATCGATGTCATCGTCGTCTGCCCGCCGCGAGCGTTCGTCGAACGACACCCAGGCGATGGCGAACAGCACCACCGTCAGGACCGCCGCCGCGACCGTGCCGTAGAACGAGATCGCGAACGCCGCGAGCGCGATCATGATGGCGAGGCTGACCCCGCCGCCGGCGGCATAGGTCCACGGCGGCAGGCCTTTCTCCGGCGCGAAATACTGCCGGATCATCGCCCGCTTGGCCTGCTCGTCGTCTTGTTTCGGGCTCAACCAGCCCATTGCCCCCTCCGCAAACTACTTTTTTGCCTCGCAGCTCCCCGTGCCGCGGACATAGACGCGCGAAGCGCGGAACGCGTCGTCGTCGTCGGTGCCGTCGATGGTTTCGGTCATCACCGCGCCGTCGGCCGACAGCGTGCGCATGGCGGTGGCGCGCACGAGGCCTTTCGACACCACGACGTAGCGATGATCGTCGACGCGCAGGAAGGCGAGGCTGCCGCCCGCGCCGTCGGCATGATCGCCGCCGTCGAACGCAAACATCCCGTCCTGATGCTGCAGCTTGCCGTCGGCAGCGACGCGCACGGCCGTCATGCGAAACTTGCCGCCGCCGAGATCGTCGAGGCTCACCGCCGCGCAGACGTCGCCGCCGGTCGAGCGCGACGGATCGAGCGTGAAACTGCCGAACACCGGATCGTCGGCGAACGCCGGCGCCGCGACGAACGCCAGCGCCGCCAGAAGGCTAAAGCTTCGCCTCGATCGGCACGCCCGGCTGGTTTTTCGACGAGTGGATCGACAAGGCCGTCTTGACGCTCGCGACATTTTTCTCCGCCGTCAACACTTCCGTGATGAAGCTCTGGAAGCTGGACAGGTCCTTCGCCACGATTTTGAGGATGAAGTCGACTTCGCCCGACAGCATGTAGCATTCGCGCACGTTCGGCCACGAGCGTACATGGTCCTCGAATTCCTTGAGATCGCGATCGTGCTGGCTGTTGAGGCCGACGAAGGCGAAGCCGGTGACTTCGAAGCCGAGCGACTTGGCGTCGAGATCGGCGTGATAACCCTGAATGTAGCCGGCCTTTTCCAGGGCCCGCATGCGGCGAAGGCACGGTGGCGCCGTGATCTTGGCGCGGCGTGAGAGTTCGACGTTGGTGATGCGACCGTCGGCCTGAAGTTCGGCCAAAATCTTGAGGTCGATGGAATCGAGCTTGTGGTGCTCCAAGGGGCTTCCCCGAAATATTCTGTCTCGGCGCATTTGTACTCCGGGAACCGGGGTAGACGCAATAATATGTCGAGAACCGCCTCGCCGCAGGTACAGGGTGTTGCGGGCACTCCTGGGTTGCCCCGGCTTGACGTTTCAGGGGCCAATCCCGATATCACGCGGGGCTGTCGGAACCCTGAGTCCGGCGTCAACGAGAGCGTAGTCCATGCATTCCAAAGTCATCATCCTGGGCAGCGGTCCGGCCGGCTGCACGGCCGCGATCTATGCGGCCCGCGCCATGCTCGATCCGGTCGTGATTGCCGGCCTGCAGCCCGGCGGCCAGCTTACCATCACCACGGAAATCGAGAATTTCCCCGGCTTCGCCGACCCCATCCAGGGGCCCTGGCTGATGCAGCAGATGGAAGAGCAGGCCAAAAAGCTGGGGACGAAATTCGTCACCGATGTCATCACCGCGGTGAACCTCAAGAAGCGCCCGTTTACCCTGACCGGCGACTCCGGCGAGACCTACACCTGCGACACGCTCATCGTCGCCACCGGCGCCCAGGCCAACTGGCTGGGGCTGCCGTCCGAAACCAAGTTCCAGGGCTCGGGCGTATCGGCCTGCGCGACCTGCGACGGCTTCTTCTACCGCGGCAAGAAGGTCGCAGTCGTCGGCGGCGGCAACACGGCAGCGGAAGAAGCACTGTTCCTGACCAACTTCGCCAATGAGGTGACGCTGGTTCACCGTCGCGACGCGTTGCGCTGCGACAAGACCAATATTTCCCGCCTCGAAGGCCATCCCAAGATCAAGATCGCCTACGGCTGCGAAATCGACGAAGTGGTCGGAACCGAGAACCCGAAGGGTGTTACCGGTGTCGTTCTGACGGATAAGGCGACCGGCGCCAAAAAGACCCTGGAGGTCGACGGCGTTTTCATCGCCATCGGCCATTCGCCCGCCACCGCCTTGTTCAAAGGTCAGGTGAAGATGGACGAATTCGGCTATATCAGGACGGCGCCCGATTCCACTCAGACCAGTGTGGCCGGCGTGTTCGCGGCGGGCGATGTGAAAGACCACACCTTCCGCCAGGCGGTCACCGCGGCCGGGATGGGTTGCATGGCGGCGCTGGAGGCCGAGCGGTTCCTGGCAGGGACTCTCGAGCCGGCGAAATTGCGGCCGTCGAAGCCGGCGGCGAAGGCGGACACGAAAGCGACCACAGGGTCCAAGTGAAGAGGTAGGGCATGGATTGGGACAAGCTGCGTATCTTCCATGCGGTGGCCTCCGCAGGAAGTTTCACCCATGCCGGTCAGATGCTGACCTTGAGCCAGTCGGCGGTCAGCCGCCAGATCAGCGCGCTCGAGGAAGAGATCAACACGCCGCTGTTCCAGCGCCATGCCCGCGGCCTCACCCTCACCGACGAAGGCGAGATGCTGTACGCGGCCGTCTCCGACGTTCTGGCGCGGCTCGCCCAGGCCGAAGAGGCGCTGAAGAACGTCCACGACGCCCCGCGCGGCTCGCTGAAAGTGACGTCCACCCACGGCATCGGCTCCTACTGGCTGGTACCGCGGCTCGCCAATCTCATGAAGGAATGCCCGGAACTCGAACTGCATCTGGTGCTGGAAGACCGCGAACTCGATCTCTCCCAGCGCGAAGCCGACGTCGCCATCCGCATGCGCGCGCCGGTGCAGGCCGACCTGATCCAGCGCAAGCTGTTCACCGTGCACTATCATGTATATGCGACGCAGGCCTATCTCGACGCCGCCGGCACGCCGCAGCGCTGCGAGGATCTGATTGACCATACCGTCATTTCCTACGGCGAAACCGCGCCGAGCGAAGTGCGCGACATCAACTGGCTGGCCGATCAGTGCAAGCGAGCGGGGCGCTCCGGCGGCAAAGGCCGCATCATCCGGGTGAACAATGTGACGGGCGTGCTCAATGCCGCGCTGGCCGATATCGGCGTGGTGTCGATACCCGACTACGTCGCTGCGCAATATTCGCAGCTCATCCGCATTCTGCCGGAAATTCCCGGACCGAGCTTCGACGTGCATTTGGTTTACGCGGATTCCTTGCGCCAATCCAAGCGCGTAGCGGCGTTCCGCGACTTCCTGGTGCGCGAAGCCAAGGATTGGCATTACTGAATCGTAAGACGCCTTGAAACGGCGTTTTTCGCACCTATCTGAGAGTCACGGCGCTCCTTCCCCCCAAGGACTGCCGGCGGCGGGTCCCCCGCCGCGAGAGCTCTGGGCGGCGCCCCCGCCGCCCGGCTCGGCTCGCGCCCCCAACCACGCGAGCGATCCCAAGCTGAATTGCCGGAGCGCCCCCCCGCTCCGGCAATTTTTTTCGTATTAAGTGGGAGCCCCGCGATTCGCCGTGGGGGACCACTAGGGCCGTTGCGCTATATGGCGGAAAGCCATTTCCGCTTGCGCTTCATGGGAGGTTTCTCGATGTCGTTTTGGAAGAATTTCACCCGTCTCGCCGTTGTGGCCGCGCTGGGCGTTGGTCTTGCGGGCTGCGGCATCAACAAGATTCCAGCCCAGGACGAAAAGGTGAAAGCCGCCTGGAGCGAGGTGCAGAACCAGTATCAGCGCCGCGCCGATCTGGTGCCGAACCTGGTCAACACGGTGAAGGGCTACGCCAAGCAGGAATCTTCGGTTCTGACCGCGGTGACCGAAGCGCGCGCCAAGGCGACGCAGACCGTGCTGCCGGAAAAGGTCGCCACCGATCCCGAAGCCTTCAAGCAGTACGAAGCGAGCCAGGCACGTTTGTCGGGCGCCCTCGGACGGCTGCTCGCGATCAGCGAGAATTATCCGGACCTCAAGTCGAACCAGAACTTCATCGCGCTGCAGGCGCAGCTCGAAGGCACCGAGAACCGCATCACGGTGGCCCGCCGCGACTACATCCAGGAAGTCCAGGCGTTCAACACCATGCTGCGCACCATTCCGATGCGCTGGACGGCCTCGATCTTCTATCCGGAGCTGAAGCCGTATCCGACCTTCACCACCTCCGAGAAGAACCAAAACGCACCGACGGTGCAGTTCTGACCTCTCCCGCTGCGGCCGGGGTTCGCTCCGGCCGCGACGGGTAAGGGAGAGGGTTGCCAATGTTCAAACACTTCCGCAGCGTCGCTGCGTTCTTCGTGGTCGCCTTGTTCGCGGTCTTCGCGACGGCCTCCGCGAATGCCGCACTCCAGTTCCCGCCGCTCACCGGCCGCGTCGTCGACGACGCCGGCATTCTGAGCGAGCCGGCCAAACAGAAGCTCACCGCCTATCTCGCCGAGCACGAACAGCAGACCGGTCATCAAGTGGTGGTCGTCACGCTCAAGGATTTCGGCGGCACCGACATCGCCGATTACGGTTATCAGTTGGGACGCGCCTGGGGCATCGGTCAGAAGGGCAAGAACAACGGCGTCCTCATCATGGTGGCGCCGAACCAGCACCAGACCCGCATCGAAGTCGGTTACGGCCTCGAAGGCGATCTCACCGACGCGCAGTCGAAGCTGATCGTCGAGAACTTGATGCTGCCCGCGTTTCGCAAAGGCGATTACGACGGCGGCATCCTCGCGGGCACGGTGAATGTGCTCAGGACCATCGGCGGCAATCCCACCGGGGCGGAGGCTATTCCGCGGCCGCAGCGTGACGAAGGTTCGCCACTCGGCGCCTTCCCGATCATCCTCATCATCATCTTCTTCGTCGTGTTCGGGCGTCATCTGTGGCCGCTTCTACTGCTCGGCGGCTTGGGCGGCGGCGGCGGACGCGGCGGCTGGGGTGGTGGCGGCGGTGGTTGGGGCGGCGGTTCCGGCGGCGGATTCTCCGGCGGCGGAGGATCGTTCGGCGGCGGCGGCGCATCGGGGAGCTGGTGATGCAAAAACTGAACGACGCACAACGTGCGAAATTGAAGGAAGCGCTCGAAGCGGTGGAGAAGCGCACCTCAGCCCGCGTGGCGGTGACGACGGTTCCGATCAGCGACAAGTACAAGCTCTATCCCGCGCTCTACGGCGGCCTCGCGGCGTTCCTGATGGGCGCGGTGCTGGCGATGTTCTTCCCGCACTTGCCGCTGCGCGAAGCCTTCCTGATCGTGGTGGTGGCGGCGGGCGCGGCGACGTTCCTGCTCGACTTCTGGCCGCTGCGCCTAGCGGTGGTGCCGCGTCACGCCAAGCTGTGGGAGTGCTGGGAACTGGCGCACCGCGCCTTTGCCTCGCGCGTCCTCGCCCAGAACGACCGCAAGACCGGCATCCTGTTGTTCGTGTCGCTGGGCGAACGCTACGTCGAGGTGGTGACCGACCGCGACGTCGACCGTCATATTCCGCAAAGCGTGTGGGACGCGATCATCAAGGACTTCCTCGCCGAAGCCAAACAAGGCCGCGTCGGCGAAGCGCTGCCCAAGGCGGTCGAAGCCTGCGCCGGCGCCCTGTCCGAGCATTACCCGCCGGCCTGACCTGTCGCACTAGTTTGTACCGCCCGTTCCGGCGCATGCGGGCTATGCGAAACCGACTCTTTGAGCCACTAGGCGGCACTTCCCACCTTTAGGGGAGTGTTGCAGCACGTGGGGTCATGCGTATGCGTATCGGGGCAATTGCGGCTTTGGCGGCGGTGTTGATGGGGACAGCGGCGTTTGCCGACGACCAGGGCGGCACGCTGCAATATCCCAGCTCGTATTTCGAAGCCGCCCGGCCGCAGACCGCCTACGACATGATCGCCCGCGTTCCGGGGTTCGTGTTCGACGACGGCAAGTCGGCACGCGGCTTTGCCGGGACGGCAGGCAACGTGTTGATCGACGGCCAGCGCCCCACCGCCAAGACCAACGACCTGCAAGCCATCCTGCAGCGCATTCCGGCGAACGACGTCGAGCGCATCGACTTGATCCGCGGCGGCGCCCAAGGCATCGACATGCACGGCCAGTCGGTTGTCGCCAATGTCGTGCGCAAGAAGACCGCCTCGACCCAGATCGTCGTCGATCTCACCAACGATATCTGGACCGACGGCCACATGGTGCCTTCGGCCTCGCTGCAAGTGACCCACCGCACCGGCGCCAGCACCTACGAATTCGCGCTCGAGACCTCGACCAGCTACGACGATTCCGTCGGCCACGGCTTCTACAACGTGACCGACGTCGCCAGCGCCGCCACCACGCATTACGACATGCGCTACAAGAACTGGGGCATCGGCTGGATGAGCACCGGCGCCGCGACGGTTCCGTGGCTGGGCGGCGAGTTCAAGGCCAACTACACCTACCAGGACACGCCGGACCAGTCGCATTACGCCTATTTCGGCAGCGCCGGCGATTACGCCATCACCGACAGTTCGGGCACCAAGAAGGGCGAGATAGGCCTGCATTGGCAGGGACCGCTCTCCGGTGTCGAACTGGAAACCCTGCTGCTGCAGCGCTTCGGCCGCGACACCGACAATCAGGTTCAAACGATGGTCGGGGACAACGAAACCTTCTGGCAGCGCAATCGCACGATGGAGAGCATTGCCCGCGCCATCGTGCGCTATCGTCCCGATGCCGATCTGACGATCGAGAGCGGCTGGGAAGGCGCTTACAACCAGCTCGAAGGCACTTCGACCTATGTCGTCAACGGTGCGCCGGTCGATTTGCCGTCCGGCAATGCCCGCGTCGACGAAAAGCGCACCGAGATGTTCGTCCAAGGCATGTGGACGATCACGCCCGAGTTCAAGCTCGAGACCGGCTTGCGGTTCGAATACTCGGTGATTTCCGAAGGCGCGATGAGCCGCGAGTTCTTCTATCCCAAGCCGCGCGTTCTCTTCACCTGGACGCCGATCCCAAATACCCAGGTCCGCCTGCGCGCCGAGCGCGTTCTGGGACAATTGGATTTCTCCAATTTCGTGGCGTCGAGCAGTCTGTCATCGTATGGCGTCACCGGCGGCAATCCCAACCTGGCGCCCGATCGCCATTGGCAATACGAACTGGCGTTCGAACGCCACTTCTGGGAAAAGGGCGCGGTGTCGCTGTCCTTGCTGCACGAGGATATCTCGGGCGTGCTCGACTACATTCCGGTGTTCGGCCCGTCCGGTCATTTCGATGCGCCGGGCAACATCGGCGGCGGCCACCGCAACGTGATCGATTTCGAAACCGTGCTGCCGCTCGATGGTATCGGCCTTCCCGGCGGGCGCCTCAAGACCTCGACGATCTGGCGGCTGACCGGCGTGCGCGATCCGGCCACCGGTGAAGTCCGGCGCATTTCGGCCGAGCGGCCGCGCGTCTACAAGGTTTGGCTCAGCCAGGACATCGAAAGCCTGAAATCGACCTGGAGCGCGTTTCTGTTCACCGGCTGGAACGAAGGCTCCTACCGGCCCTTCATGCGTAACGAACGCAAGGTCATTCCCACCTATATCGAACTCGAATGGGACTACAAGCCGAGCGCGAACTGGATGGTTGCCGTCGCCGCCAAGAATGTCGGCCGTTTCAGCTACGAAAATGTCTCCCAGTTCTATTCCGGTTTGCGCGGGACCTCGGGGCCGAATGAAATCACCGATTTCAAGGTGAAATCGCAGGCGCGGCTCTATGTCGAAGTGCGGCGGACGCTGTAGCCGCGCGCCTTCAGGATGCGCAACAGCACCGCGGCGGCGAACGCCCAGGCGGCGCCGAGGCACCAGCCGGCAATGACGTCGCTCGGCCAATGCACGCCGAGAAACACGCGCGAAAAGCCGATCATCAGCGCCAGCAGCGCCGCCACCGTGAAGGCGAGCACTTTGACGGGGCGGGCGGGATCGAGGCTGGCCACGATCACGGCGAGGAGGAAATAGGTGGCGGTCGCGGTGGTCGAATGGCCGCTGGGAAAACTCATCGAGGTCGGCAGGTCGCCGTACACCGCAAAGGTCGGCCGCACCCGTTCGTAGAAGTTCTTGAACAGTCCGCTCGAGATTTGCGCCAGCACCACCGAGCCGGTCAGCACCAGGGCTTCGAGGCGGTGGCGGTAGGCGAGAAGGGCGATCACCGACATCGCCATCACCAGCACCAGAAGCGTGATGCCGCCGAGCGCGGTGACGTCGCGCATGCTTTCGACCAGCCAGTGCGGACCGATCGCCTTGTGCGGATCGCCCGCCACGCGCAGCGCGGAAATCACGGCGCGGTCGTAGGCATCGAGTTCGCCTTCGTGCATCTCGTCGGCGATGCCGAGAAATCCCCAAACCGCCGCCGCCGCCGCGATCCAGACGGCCAGCACGGCGGTTTCGATGCGGGGGAGGCGGGAGAACATTTCATCCTCAATCAGCGAGACGGCCCAAAAAAGTAGCGGACGGGTCGTCCCGTCCGCTACCGCGTTTCACATCGCTGTCGGCGAATTAATCCGCCTTGGCGTCTTCCTTGGCTTTCTTGCGGTCGGCGACGATCTGGTCGGCGACTTTGCCGGAAAGTTCCTGCAAGTGGTCGAACTCGACATCGAACGTGCCAACGCCTTGAGTGAGCGAGCGCAGCTCGATGATCAGATTGCTGATTTCGTTGCGCGGCATCTCCGCCACGACCGTGTCCCAGCCCTTCCAGCCTTCGCGGGCATCATAACCGAGAAGCTGGCCGCGCCGTCCCGACACCACCGCGTTGATCTTCGAGGTCGTCTCGTTGGGCACGTGGATGCGCACTTTCATGATCGGTTCCAGCAGCACCGGCGCGCACTGGGGCATGCCTTCCTGCATGCCGATGCGGGCCGCGGTCTGGAACGCCGCGTCCGAAGAGTCCACCGTGTGATAGGAGCCGTCCGTCAGCGTCACCGACAAATCGACCACGGGGAAGCCCAGCGGACCTTCGTCCAGATAGGCGACCACGCCCTTTTCCACCGACGGGATGAACTGCTTCGGCACCACGCCGCCGACGATCTCGTCGATGAAGGCGAAGCCGGCGCCGCGCGGCTGCGGCTTGATCTCCAGCACGCAATCGCCGAACTGGCCGTGACCGCCCGACTGCCGCTTGTGCCGTCCACGGATCGTCACCGGCTTGCGGATGGTCTCCTTGTACGGAACGCTGGCCGGCTTGGTGTTGAGCTTGAGGCCGTAGCGGCTCATCAGCTTGTCCACCGCCACGCGCAGGTGGATTTCGCCTTGGCCGGCGAGCGTCATCTCGTGCAGTTCGGAATCCTGCGCGAAGCGGAGCGAGGGGTCTTCCTCGATCAGCTTGGCAAGAGCCGCGGTCAGCTTCACTTCGTCGGCGCGATTGGCCGTCTGAATCGCCAGTTTGTAGACCGGCGTCAGGATTTCGATTTCGGCCTTCTTCGGTGGCGCCTTGCCGGTCGAAAGCGTCGTGCCCGTGGCAATGCCTTCGAGCCGCGCCAGCGCGACCGTCTCGCCCGTCTTGGCTTCGGCGACCTTGGTCGTGTTGGTGCCGACGACCTGCGCAATGCCGCCGACGCGGGTTTCTTCGCCGTCGGGGGTCTTGAGCACGGCGCCGTCCTTCAGCGTGCCTTGCATGACGCGTGCGATCGACAGCTTGCCGCCGCGTTCGGAATAGACCGTCTTCAGCACCTGCACGGTGGTGTCGGGAGCCGCCGGAATGCCGAGCCGCTTGGCCGCGACCGACACGTCGGGACTGTCATGGCGCAGCGCCTTCATCAGGCGGGTGATGCCCTGACCGCGTTCGGCCGAGCCGATGAACACCGGCACGACCAGACCTTCGGAGAACTCGCGTTGCAGGTCGCTGAACACTTCTTCGCGCGCCGGTTCCTGATCGGAGAGTAATTCCTCCATCAGGTGCTCGTCGTAATCGGCGAGCTTTTCCAGCATCGAGTAGCGGGCCTGCTTTTCCTCGTCCTGATCGTCGATGTCGACCTGCTCCGAAGGCTTGCCCTCGCGGTAGGCGAAGGCGCGCTCGAGCGCGAGATCGATAAAGCCGGTGATCTGTTCGTTTTTCCAGATCGGAATCTGGCGGAGCAGCAACGGCGTGTCGCTGGCATCCTGCAGAGCGGCAAGGATATCGGTGAGGGTGCCGGTCGCCTTGTCGATCTTGTTGACGAACATCATGTGCGGGATCTTCAGGTCCGCCAGCCGCTTCATGTACGGCTTCAGCATCTGGACCTTGGCCGGTTCCGGCTCGATCACCACCACGGCGGCGTCGATGCCGGGAAACGTGAACAGGCTATCCTGCAAAAACTCGATGGAACCGGGGCAGTCGAGGAACGTGAAACTCTGATCGATGAAGGTCGTCGTCGCGCAGTTGATTTCGACGCTCATCTGGCGCGCCCGCGCTTCCGGGCTGGCGTCGCCTACCGTGTTGTTGGCCGAGACCGAACCCTTGCGGGCCGTCGTTCCGTTGGCGAATAGAACGGCTTCGAGCAGCGTGGTCTTGCCGGAGCCGTATGGTCCTACCAGGGCCACGGTACGTGGCCCTCTTCCTCCATTTGCACTCGACATTATTGGCCTCCTTCGGACCCCGCTGAAGAAGGGTCCGGGGGGGCGCGGCGGGCGCTGGTCCCGGTGACTGGGCCGCGTCACGCGCCCCGTTTTGGTCTTCGAAGCCTCGCGCCGAATCCCCCGCTTTGGCAAGGGGCTCACGGTGGGGTTGCGGAACTTATCCCGACACCTTTGCCGCAGGCCGGAAAACCTTAAGCCCTCTATACTGTCGCCGTAGCCGAACCCAGAGGTCTCAAGTGACCGAACGCGTGACCCCGGAGCGCTCCACCCACCCGGTATTGTTCCTTCTGATGTTCGTACCGATGGGGATCTCCAACGGCTTCGTTACGGTGACGCTAGGCTTTCTGCTGCAGGCGGTGGGGGTGGGAACGGCCGCCATCGCGGTCCTCGGCAACTGGTCGCTGGTGCCGCAGAATTTCAAATTCGCCTTGGCACCCCTGGTGGACGCGACCCTGACCAACAAGGCTTGGTACTTGATAGCCGCCGCGGCCACCGGCGGCCTCGTATTGGCCACGGGGTTCATCCCGGTGAGCGCCTCGAACCTGACGATGCTTACCGTGTTCGTGTTCCTGATCAGCATCGCTTCGGCTCTCACCGCCCTCGCGGCGGACAGCATCATGGCCCATGCCACCACGCCCGAACAGAAAGGGCAGGCGGGCGGCTGGAGCCAAGCCGGCAATCTCGGCGGTTCGGCGATCGGCGGCGGTCTCGGGTTGTGGCTCGCCCAGAACCTGACGCCTGGCGGCGATGCGGCGATCGGAGCCTGGCTCACGCGTCATACCGGCATTGAATGGTTTGCGGGGGCCGGACTGTGGCTGGGCCAGCACGTCCAGTCGACCGTGATCGGCAGCTTCGCCGTCGGACTGATGTGCCTGTCGACGATCTTTGCTCTGTTATATGTGCACGAACCTCCGGCCGAGCATCGTGCGCCAAGCTTCGTCAACAGCATGATCAATGTCGGCAAGGACGTCTGGACCCTGGTCAAATCGCGCAAGGGCCTCGTTGTCTTCGTGGCGATGTGGCTGCCGATCGGCGCCGCGGCGATGACCCAGCTGTGGGCGGCGGTTGCCTCGGATTGGCACGCCTCGGGCAATTGGGTGGTGCTGATCAACGGTTTGTTGGGCGGCATCATCAGCATGGTCGGCTGCATTGCCGGCGGCTGGATCTGCGACCGTGTCAGCCGCATGACCGCCTTCAACGCCTTCAGTATCCTGACCGCGCTATTGGCGCTGGCAGCGGCGTTCTCGCCCCGCACCCAGGCGATGTACATCCTTTATGTCGGGCTTTATCAGCTCGCCGCCGGATTCTGTTATGCGTCCTGGGGCGCCGTGGTCCTCGAGGCGATCGGCAAAGGTGCTGCGGCCACGAAATACAACGTGCTCGCCGGCATCGCCAATTTCCCGATCCAATACGTGGCCTATCTCGACGGCAGCGCGCACGACGCGAAGGGATTGTCCTGGCTGCCGCTGGACGGTGCCGGCCGCATGATGTTGACCGAAGCCATCGTGCCCATCATGGGCACGTTGATACTGATCGGCTTCTGGCTGCTGACCAAGCCGCTCTATCGCGGCAAGGCTACTGTTTGATCAGCAGGCCGAACAGTTTCGGCAACGGCTGGCCGTGTTCGCGGGCGAGGTGGGCGAGCGAATCGCTGGGTCCATCCACCGGCACGCCGGCGGCCTTGAGCTTGGTCACGGCTTGATCCGCGGTCATGCCGAGGGCCGGCGCCGAGGTGGAAAGCGGTACGTCGGCAACGCGGTTCACCACCATCCAGGGGCCGCCGCCGTGTCCGCCTTCGCCGCTGCCCGAGGGCATGGCCATGACGGTGAGCGCAATGAAGACAACCCCGAGGCCGCCGACGATGGCCATGCCCGGCAAGGATGACATGATCTTCTTGATGCCCGGCCAGTTACGGACGATGTGCATCACCATGGCGGCCACGAAGGCCACGCCGATCCATTCGTGAATCTCGCCGACCTCACCGCGAATGCCGAACAGCAGCATCAGTCCGGTGACGGACACCGCGATGCTGGTCACGATGCTGAGGGGTGTGGCGTACTTCTTCAGGAATTCCATAGTGGGCTCCGGAAAGCGGGTAGGTCGATTGAACGGCCGACCATACCCGTTTCCGTTGCGCCAATTTTGTCGGCTCACGCCGAAATGAGGTGCCTTACCGTTATTTAAGCCCGGCGGTGAACCGCTGGATGCGGCGGCAGGCTTCTTCGAGCAGGCTGTTGGAGGTCGCGTAGGAGATGCGGAAGAACGGCGACAGGCCGAACGCCGCCCCGTGCACCACCGCCACGCCTTCGCCTTCCAGAAGCGCACCCGCGAAGTCCTCGTCGGTCTTGATGACCTGACCCGAAGGCGCCGTCTTGCCGATCAGGCCGCGGATCGAGGGATAGACGTAGAACGCGCCTTCCGGCTTGGGGCACTCGATGCCGGTCGCCTGGTTCAGCATCGAGACGACCAGATCGCGCCGTTCCTCGAACGCCTTCTTGCGCACCGGGATGAAATCCTGCGGGCCGTTGAGGGCTTCGACGCTCGCCCATTGCGAGATCGAGGTGGCATGGCTCACCGACTGGCTCTGCAGCTTGGCCATCGCCTTCACCAGCGGTTCGGCGCAGCCGCAGAAGCCGACGCGCCAGCCGGTCATGGCATAGGCCTTCGACACGCCGTTCATGGTCAGGGTGCGTTCGTAGAGGTTGGGCTCTACCGCCGCGATCGTAGCGAACTTGAAATCGCCGTAGACGAGATGCTCGTAGATGTCGTCGGTCAGCACCCAGACCTGCGGATGCTTGAGCAGCACGTCGGCCAGCGCCTTCAACTGGGCGGCCGAGTAGCACGCGCCGGTCGGATTGGAGGGCTGGTTGAGGATCAGCCACTTGGTCTTGGGCGTGATGGCGGCGTCGAGCTGTTCCGGCGTCAGGCGGAAGCCGTTTTCGAACTTGGCCTCGACGATCACCGGCTTGGCCCCGGCCAGGGCCACGATGTCGGGATAGCTGACCCAGTAGGGCGCCACGCAGATGACCTCGTCGCCGGGGTTCAGGGTCGCCATCAGGGCGTTGTAGATGATCGCCTTGCCGCCGGCGGCCACGAAAATCTGGCTGGGGGCATAGTCGAGCCCGTTCTCGCGCTTGAACTTGGCCGCCACGGCCTTGCGCAGTTCGGGGATGCCCTCGACGGCGGTATACTTCGTTTCACCGCGGCGGATTGCCGCAATCGCGGCTTCCTTGATGTTGTCGGGGGTATCGAAGTCCGGTTCGCCCGCCCCAAGGCCGATCACGTCGCGCCCGGCGGCTTTAAGTTCCCGAGCCTTCTGGGTGACGGCAATGGTCTGCGACGGCTGGATACGTCCCAGCGATTCACTCAAAAATCCCTTCGGCAGCGGCGCCATAGCTTCCTCATTTCCAGGCCGGCGGCAGCAAAGCGCCTACACGGCAAGTTCGCAAGAGCACGTTAGAACCATTCACGGTTGTTACGCTTTCTAAAGCTTTGTAAGCATACCATCCGCGTTAGGAGGAATAGCGGTCATGCGCCGGTTTGCAATCCTTCTGATCGCCGGACTTGTCCTTGCAGGCTGTTCAAAATCTCACCAAGCGCCGAGCGGCCGCTGGATAGGTCATTTCGAATCGCCTTCCGTCATGGTGGTGGCGTGGCTTGAGATTTCGCCGCAGGGCGACGTCCGGGTCAGCGCTCCCGATTTGCTGGAACCGGGCGAGCTGAACGACGAGCAGCGCGCCGTCGCGCATCGTCGGCTGGCCAACGAATTGTACGACGGGTGGGGCAGTGTCCAACCGCGCCGCTACGACTTTGACGGCCACATCTTCCGCAAGCAGGGCGGGGTCGCGCCGCAGATGGAATGGAATCCCCACACCAAGCAGATGAAGCTGGTGTTCTATTTCGGCATGCAGCGCTCGATGCATATCGCGATGACGCCGGTGAAGGAATTCACCGACGATCCGTGGCTGGGCGAATAGGCGGCCGCAGAACGGCTTCCGGCTCCGCGCACATCCATGCGTTGCGCGCTTCGAAGCGTTTGCCGGGACGACAGCGCGCGCGCCGTCACTTCCACTCGTGAAATGCGAAGAAGGCCGCCGCGGCGAGAAGCGCGAAGGCGACGATGTGATTCCATTTGATCGCTTCGCCGAGATAGAAGGTCGAGAACACCGCGAACACCGACAGCGTAATGACTTCCTGCATCGTCTTGAGCTGAGCCGCCGAATAGACGGTGTAGCCGATCTTGTTGGCCGGAACCGCCAGACAATACTCGAAGAACGCGATTCCCCAACTGATGGGAACGATGATCCATATCGGCGCCGACGGAAACTTGAGCTGGCCGTACCAGGCGAAGGTCATGAACACGTTCGAACACAGCAACAGAAGGACAGGCGCCACAAACGGCCAACGCATTACCGATCACCCATTTCTAGTAGGCGGCATACACATCGAAACGAACGCCTCGCACCGCCGCCTATTTGGTCACGAGACTGCTAACGCCGCCGCGTTGGGACAGGTTGTTACAAATTCGGCCCCTCACGGTCTTCCGTCTTCCGCCCCGCACCTACAATCTGTCTGCGTACCGCACAACGCGGTTTGAGACGCCGTCGCAGAAGCAAGCCAATTGTCGGCCGGCCAAGCGACGTCGAGGCTGTGCTTTCATCGGCGCTCCACCACGCAAGGCACAGTCAGTTAAAGGGCGGTCGGATTCATCGGGGTCCCCAAGACCGGTTGTTTCCGGCCGCCCGCCCCATTTCCCGCCTGATTTAATGATTTGGCCATTTTCCCGATGAGCCTTGAGAACATTTGGACAAACCCATGCAATATCGGCATGGCACGGTGTAGTTCCGCCAAGCTGCGGTAGGGCGTCGGGCAAATCTGCTGTACGTCTGAAGCGATTCTCTGCGGCTTCCGCGGTGACAAGGAAAATTGTCTTGTTTGCCGCGGGTCAGAGAAAGATGTTGTCGAATGGCCGGGGAAACCCATATTGACGGCCTAGGGCGAATTTCGGGCCAGCAAGCGAGCAATTCTCATGAAAATTCTGTCGAACAGTGTTTCCGTCCTGGCATTGGCGCTGGTTCTCGGCGCATGCGCGACCACGCCGCCGCCGACGGTCAAACCTGAAGATATGCCAAAGGCTTACCAGGCACCTGTGCCGGATACCCAGCAGCAGGTCACAGCCGATTGGTGGAAGAGCTTCAATTCCCCGGAACTGACGGCCTTCATTGAAGAAGCCCACAAAGGCAATCTTGACCTTGCGACGGCCGCCGCCCGCCTCCAGCAGATGCAGGCGCAATACGGCAGCGACATCGCCAATATGATCCCCTCGGTGCAGGCCAGCGGCTCGGTCCAGCAGAATGGCAGCCACATGACCATCGGCGGGCGCCGCGACGGCATCATCAGCAACTCGTACTCCGCCGGCGGCAGCGCCAGCTACGAGCTCGATCTCTGGGGCCGCAACTACAACGGCATGCGTTCGGGACGCGAGAACGCCCGCGCCGCGGTCTACTACCAGGACACGGTGACGATCACGACCAACGCCAACGTCGCCAACGCGTACTTCACGGTGCTGGCGCTGCGCGAGCGGGTCGACGTCGCCCGCAAGAACATCGAAGCCGCCAAGCGCATTCTGGCGATCACCCAGGCCAAAGTGTCGAACGGCGTGTTGTCGAACCTCGAACTGGCGCAGCAGACCGCCCAGGTGCTCGGCGAAGAAGCCAATATTCCGCGCCTCGAAGAACAGGAACGCGAAGCCCGCAACGCGCTCGCCATCCTGCTCGGCCGCATGCCCGGCACGCTGAAAATCGAAGCCACCAATCTCGAAGGCCTTGCGGCGCCGGCGGTGCAGGCGGGCATTCCCGCTACGCTGTTGACGCATCGTCCCGACGTCAAGCAGGCCGAATCGAGCCTGATGGCGGCCCATGCCGATCTCGACGCGGCGCGCGCGGCCTTCCTGCCCGGCGTCAGCCTGACGGCCGGCGGCGGCTGGCGCAGCGACGATTGGGACAAGTTCATCAATCCCGAAAAGCTGGTGTGGAGCCTCGGCGCCACCGTGGTGCAGGCCATTTTCGACGGCGGCAAGCTCACCTCGCAGCGCGACTACTACAAGGGCCGCGAAGCCGAACTGCTCGCGTCCTATCGCACCGCGGTGCTCAACGCGCTCAACGACACCGAGACCCAGCTCGGCAGCGTTGCGTCGTATTCCGAACAGGAGAGGCTCACCACCGATCAGGTCAAGAACGCACAGGAAGCCTTCCGCATCTCCGAACTGCAATATCGCGAAGGCGTGGTCGATCTGTTGACCGTGCTGCAGGCGCAGCAGACGCTGTTCTCGGCGCAGGACGCGCTGATTCAGATCAAGCAGGCGCGGCTGCAGTCCGGCGTCGGCCTCTATCGCGCGCTCGGCAGCGGCTGGGACGTCACGCAGGACGAGGACAAGTCCCTGCGTAACACCTTCATTCCGGTGCCGGATCTGACCGATCTGCCGATTCCCAATCCGGCCAACATTCCGGCGGCGCTGACATTCTGACCGCCCGATTTGCTCGCGTGAAATGGCCCGCCGTCGTGCGGGCCATTTTTTTTGGCCCATTCCCTCACGGCGGATTCATGCAACGCGGTTGCGCGGCCGGACGTTTCCAGGGGCCTGGAAGCGGGACTGGCAGACCGCTAATGTCCTCTCGGATGGGAGCTGGATGACAAACCCTTGGTTTCACCTCGATCGCAGCGGCGGGACATTGCGCCTGACGGCCGGCGGAGCGTGGACCGTCTATCACGCCGGCATCATCGACGCGGGCTTGCGCCGTCTCGAGCCTGACGGGGCGCCGATCGTCGAAATCGATGCCGGACAGGTCGAGGCGCTCGATACCACCGGCGTCTGGCTGTTGTTGCGCACCAGGACCCAACTCGCCAATGCGGGCGCGCGCATCGCCGCGTTCGAAGTGCCCGAGCATTACCGGCCGCTGTTTCAGGTGATCGAAACCGACACGCCGCCGCCGCCCGCGGTGGTGAGGACCAAAGACACGTTCGCCGACTTTTTCGAGCGCATCGGACGCGCCACGCACGAAACGCTAACCCAGGCGGTGGGCATTCTCGGTTATGTCGGCCGCATCACCATCGAGTGGTTCAAGGCCGTCACCCGTCCGCAGCGCCATTTCCGTTTCACCGCGACGGTGCGCCAGATCGAAGAAGTCGGCATCAATGCGCTGCCGATCGTCGGACTGTTGATGTTCCTCGTCGGCGTGGTGCTCGCCTATCAGGGCTCCGACCAGCTCAAGAAATTCGGCCTCGACATCTTCACCGTCAACGCGCTCGGCATCGGCGTCCTGCGCGAACTCGGCGTCCTCATCACCGCGATCATCATCGCCGGACGCTCGGGCTCCGCCTTCACCGCCCAGATCGGCACCATGAAGGTGAACGAGGAAATCGACGCCATGCAGACCATGGGGCTCAACGTCGACGACGTCCTCATTCTGCCGCGCGTCACCGGGCTCGTCATCGCGCTGCCGTTCCTCACCTTCTATGCCGATATCGTGGCGCTGATCGGCGGCGCCATCATGTGCTATTTCGACATGGGCATCACCGCGCCGATGTTCGTGCGCCAGCTGCATCAGGCGATCAATCTCGACACCTTCCTGGTCGGTATGATCAAGGCGCCGGTGTTCGCCTACGTCATCGGCATGGTCGGCTGCTTCGAGGGCCTCAACGTCGAGCGCAACGCCGCCTCGGTCGGCAAGCTGACAACGCGCTCGGTGGTGGAAGCGGTGTTTCTCGTCATCGTGCTCGACGCCGGGTTCTCGGTCATGTTTTCGATCCTGGGGATATGAGATGGCGGCGCCCGATCCCATCATCAGCGTCCGCGGTCTCGTCACCAACCTGGGCGGCCGGCTGATCCACGATCACGTCGATCTCGACGTCCGTCGCGGCGAGGTGATCGCCATCGTCGGCGGATCGGGTTCGGGCAAATCGGTGCTGCTGCGCTCCATCGTCGGCTTGATGCGTCCGGCGTCCGGATCGATCCACGTGTTCGGCGAAGACGTTCTGGCCATGGACAACGGCGCCATGCGCGCGCTGCAGCGGCGCTGGGGCGTGCTGTTCCAGGACGGAGCGCTGTTTTCGTCGCAGACCGTGGCCGAGAACATCCAGGTGCCGCTGCGCGAATTCACCGACGTGCCGCAGCCGCTGATGAACGAAATCGCCGCGATCAAGCTCGCGATGGTGGGCCTCGAAGCGGACACGGCGGCGAAATACCCGTCCGAGCTTTCCGGCGGCATGCGCAAGCGCGCCAGTCTCGCCCGCGCCCTGGCGCTCGATCCCGAAATCGTCTTCCTCGACGAGCCCACCGCCGGGCTCGATCCGATCGCCGCCGCCGCCTTCGATGCGTTGATCGCAAGCCTGCAGAAAAGCCTCGGGCTCACGGTTTTCATGGTGACGCACGATCTCGACACCTTGCACGCCATCGCCTCGCGTGTGGCGGTGCTGGTCGACCGCAAATTGAAAGTCGGCACCATCGACGCGGTGCGCGCCGATCCCAATCCCTGGATCCAGGAATACTTCTCCGGACCGCGCGGCCGCGCGGCGATCGGAGCGACGAGGTAGAGCGATGGAAACGAAAGCAAACTACGTCGCGGTCGGCGCCTTCGTGATGACCTGCATCCTGGCGCTGGTCATTACCATCCTGTGGCTCGCCGGCACCCAGTACAGCCAGGAATACGATTACTATCAAACCAATTTCCACGGCGCCGTCACCGGCCTCGGCAAAGGCACGGCGGTGCGCTACAACGGCATCGACGTCGGCCGCGTCGACAATCTGCAGTTCGATCCCAACGATCCGCAGGTGGTGATCGCGACGCTGCAGATCCAGCCCGGCCTCGGCATCCGCACCGACTCGGTGTCGTCGATCGAACCGCAGGGCCTGACCGGCACCTCTTATGTCGAGATTTCCGGCGGCACCAAGAACGCGCCGCTGCTCACCGCCGAGCCGGGCCAGAAATATCCGGTCATCAAGACGGCGCCGTCGGCCTTGCAGCAATTGACGCGCGGCGCGCCGGAACTGCTCGCCAAGCTCAACACCATCGCCGACCGGCTGGCGGCGGTGTTGTCGGACGAAAACCAGAAACACCTCACCAGCACGCTCGCCAATCTCGACAAGACGACGGCGGCGCTGGCCGCGCGCTCGGGCGATCTCGACACCTCGCTTGCCAATCTGTCGGCGGCGTCCAAAGGCCTTCCCGAAACCGTTTCCAATGCCAATCTGGCGATGCTGAAGATCCAGCACTTCGCCGACGACGCCGACGGCTTCGTGCGCGGCGACGGACTGGCGCAGCTCGCAGGCCTGATCTCCGACACCCGCCGCACCGTCACCAGTTTGAACCGCCTCACCGAACAACTCGACCGGCAGCCGACCAAGCTGATCTTCGGCGACCGGCGCAAGGGGTACACACCGCCATGACCAGAGCGTTTTCAGGAAAAGTGGGCACCGGTTTTCCGTCCGAAAACGCGACCCCCAAAAGACTGACGCGCCGCGTGCTGTTCGCGGGGACCTCGGGACTGATCCTTGCCGGATGTGCCGATCTGGTGGGGCCGCCGGCGGCGCCCAAACTCTATACGCTGAATCCGCCGCTCTCCGGTCCGCTCGCCGGTCCGAAAGTGGCGTGGGCCTTGTCGATCCAGACGCCGGACGCCAGTGCCGGGCTGGATTCCGAGCGCATCGCCATCACGCGGCCGCCATCGGGGCTCGATTACTATGCCGATGCGGCGTGGGCGGATCATCTGACGGCGCTGGCCGGATCGGTGTTGCTGGAAGCGTTCGAACGCTCGGGGCGCATCGCCGCCGTGGCGCGCGACAGCGACGCCGCGCGGGCCGATTACGTGCTCAGCGCGGACTTGCGCGATTTCTCCTGCCGCTACGATGCGGGCGAGGGTGCGCCGCTCGCGGTGGTACGGTTCGGCGCGCGCGTGGTCGATGCCAAGAGCCGCAAGATCGCCGCCAGCGCCGTCTTCGCCAAGGAGGTTCGTGCGGCCGCCAATTCGGTCCCGGCCGGGGTCGCGGCATTGTCCGAAGCGTATGGCGGCGTGCTGGCCGAACTGGTGCCGTGGGTTCTCGATCGCGGTGTGCCGGCCGCCTAGACCGCTTCTTCGTGCCGCGACGCCAGCACCGGCGAGCCCTCGGGCACCAGCGCCTGGAAGGCTTCGGGCACGAAGCGGATTTCGGCGGCGGGCGGAAGCCACACCATCTCGCCGTCGAGCAGAGCCGGGATCGGACGGCGGGCGGCGATCTTGAGATCGCGCGTCGCCACCGTGGTCACATTGCCGTCGCGCCGCCAATCGGTGAACAGGCCGCTGAGCGCGAGAGAGAAGGCGTCGCCGAGGTCCTTGGGATCGAGCGCGGCCGCTTCGAGCGCGGGCGCATCGGACGGCATGATGCGCGAGATCAGCGGACACAGCACCGCCACCGCCGTCGCCGCGCCGGTGGCGCCGGCACCGAAATCGTAGCGCACCCGGCGCGAGAAGGTCCGCCGCCACGCCTGGGCGCCGCGCTCCAACGCTTCGAACAGGCTGTGCCGGCGCAGCGCCTCGCGCGCTTCCACCCAATGCGCCGGGGTGCCGAAGATCGCGCCGCAGAAGAAGCGATTGCCTTCCACCTCCCCGCAGCCGATCTGAGCCGCGTGCGGTGCCGCCACGGTATCGTGCAGCGCCTGCTGCCAGGTTCGTTCGCCGTAGAGCGCGCGCGGCAGCATGTTCATGGTGCCGCCCGGCAGGGCGATGAAGTGCATCCCCGAGGCGCTGCACTTTTCCGCCGCGGTGCGGATGGTTCCGTCGCCGCCGAGCACGATCAGCGCTTCCACGCCTGCCGCCGCGACGCGATCGAGCGCCGCCTCGATGCCGCCGCCTTCGACGACGTGAAGTTCCACCAGAGTGACGCCGGCCGCCGCGAGAATCTCGATCATGGTGGCTTCGGCCGCCGCGGTGACGTTGCCGCTGGAGCGATTCAGCACCGCCGCGGTTTTGAGCTTGTGAAGCGCTATCTTCTGTTGAAACATCCGGCCGCTGCCCTGCATTGCTCTAGATGCAACGCGCGAACGGCGCACCGGTTCGTGACGGAGGGAAAACTGCCTACGCGCATCGTCCACATCTCGGATCTGCATTGCCCGGCGAAGAACCCCGCCCAGCCCGAGGCGCTGATCGCCTCGATCCGCGACGCCGCACCCGATATCGTCGCCGTCACCGGCGATCTCACCCGCCGGGCGCGCGAGCGCGAATTCGTCCTCGCTGCGGCCCTGGTGAAGGCGCTGCCGGGCGAAAAGCTGATCGTGCCGGGCAATCACGACGTGCCGTTCCTGACCGAGCGGTTCCATCGGCCGTTTGCGCGATTTACCCGCTCCGTGGGCGCCCAGCCGCTGTTCCTCGAAACCCCGGACGTGCTTCTGATCGGTCTCAACACCGCTATCGGCGCGAGTGCGTCGGCGTGGGACTGGTCGCTCGGCGTGGCGCCCGAGACCCGCGTGGCGCCGGTTGCGGGATTGCTGGCCGAACGCCGCGGCAACCGGCTCGGCATCGTCACCTGTCACCATCCCTTGCGACCGCACGCGCTCGACCGGCGCCGGTCCACCACGGCGCGCGGCATCGCGGCGTTTGCGGAACTCGCTGCCGCCGGCATGCGCGTGGTGCTGCACGGCCATCTGCATCGTGCGTCGAAGACCTGCGTCGACGGCGCCTGCGAGATCGCCGCCAACACCGCCCTCAGCGATCGCGAACGCGGCGGACCGGCCGGCTACAATCTGATCGATATCGCGAACGGCGGCTGGCGTGCGTTGTCGGTGCGCTGGGACGGCAAACGCTACGGGCTCGGCGAAGCGGCCGAACTCTGATCCGCCGCCGGCAGGGTGAATTCGAAAATCGCGCCGCCGCCCGGATTGGGCCGCGCGATCAGCGTGCCGCCATGCGCCTCGATGATCTGGCGCGAGATTGCAAGACCGATGCCCATGCCGTCGGGCTTGGTGGTGACGAACGGCGAGAACAGACGCGCCGCGACTTCGTCCGACAGTCCGGTGCCGGTATCGACGACCGACACTTCCACGGTGCGATCTTCGCGGTCCCGGATCGCCAGGGTCAGTTCGCGCCGTTCGGTCGTCGCCATTGCCTCGGCGGCATTGCGCAAGAGGTTGACCAGCACCTGCTGGACCTGGACGCGGTCGGCCAGCACCGGCAGCGGCGTCTCGGGCACGACGACACGGGTTTCGATATTGGCGGTCTTCGAGCCGATCAGGGCCAGCGCGATGGCGTCGTCGGCGATCGTCTGGATGTCGATCACGGCGCGATGCGGATCGCGTTTCTCGACGAAATCGCGCATGCGGCGGATGATCTGGGCGGCGCGCTCGGCCTGATCGCCGATCTTGGCGGCGACCTCGGGAAGCTTGGAAAGATCGCCGCTGCTCTGCACCAGCCGGCGTGCGACGTTCGAGTAGTTCAGCATCGCCGCCAGCGGCTGGTTGAGTTCGTGGGCAATGCCGGCGGAGACCTGCGAAAGCTCGTGTACGCGGGCGACGTGGATCATGTCCGCCCGCATCGATTCCAGCCGGCTCTCGTAGTTCTTGCGGTCGGTGATGTCGCGGATGGTGGCGGAGGCGCCGGTGACCGCGCCGTCGGCATCGCGCACCGGCGACAGGGTGAGCGAGACCGCGAAGGTCGATCCGTCCTTCTTGCGCCGCACGGTTTCGAAATGGCGGATGCTGTCGCCGCGGCTGATTTTCTCGAGCGCGTTGCGCTCCTCCTCGAGCAGATCTTCGGGCACCAACACCAGCATCGAACGGCCGACGATCTCCTCGGAGCTGTAGCCGAACATGGCATCGGCGGCGGCATTCCAGCTCGTGACGATGCCGTTCAGCATCTTGGTGAAGACGGCGTCGTTGGAGGATTCCACGATCGAGGAAAGCAACGCGCGCTGGCGCTCGAACACTTTGCGTTCGGAGATGTCGCGCACCACGCGCGAGGTGCCGATGATCGCGCCCGAAGCGTCCTTGATCGGCGACACCGAAACGAGGACGTGGACATCGCCGCCGTCCTTGCGCGAGCGCGTGGCTTCGTAGGGCGGAACGCGTTCGCCGGCGATGACGCGGGCGACGATCCGGCGCTCCTCGGTAACGCGTTCGGGCGGCATGAATTCGCCGAGACGGCCGTAGAGGCTGGTGCCGATCATTTCCTCGGCCCTGTAGCCGTACATCAGTTCGGCGGCACGGTTCCAACTCGTGATGGTGCCGTCGAGGGCATAGCTGATGATGGCATCGGTCGAGGAATTGATGATGGCGCCGAGCAGGGCGCGTTGTTCCTCGAATGCCAGCCGGTCGGTGAGATCGTGCAGCGTGCGGGCGATGGCGAGCACTTCGCCCCTCTCGTTGCGCACCGGATAGACGGTCGACAGCACCCGTACTCTGGAGCCGTTCTTGCGGATGCGGATCGACTCGTAAGGACCGATCTTCTCGCCGGCGATGGCGCGGCGGCTGTAGTCGAGTTCCGCCGGCTGCAGGTCGGCCGGAACGATGGAGCGGATGACGCCCTCGGCATTGCGGCCGATGATTTCCGCGCCCATCCAGCCCAGGATCGTTTCGGCACCGCGGTTCCAGGTGATGACGGTGCCGTCGAGCGCGATGCAGGTGAAGGCGTCGTCGGAATTGTCGATGGCGAGATCGAGCAGCGCGCGCGCGTGCTCGTGTTTCTTGCGCTCGGTGATGTTGCGTGCCGTGCGGGCGATGCCGATCACGGCACCGTTGGCGTCGCGGATGGGCGATGCGGAAATCACGATGGCGACCGGCGTGCCGTTCTTGTGCAGGCGCACCGTCTCGTGGGGCGGAACGGATTCGCCGGCCAGGACGCGCGCCAGGATGGCGATCTCCGCCGGGATCATCTCGGGCGGCACGAAGTGCGGCATCAGGGCTGGAGCGGTGGCGCCGACGATCTCATCGGCGCGATAGCCGAACATCTCTTCGGCGGCGCGGTTCCAGCTGCGCACGGTACCGTCGAGCATGTAGCTGACGATGGCATCGCTGGAGGATTCGACGATCTGGGCGAGATAGGCCTTTTCCTCGTCGAGAGCGTGCCGCTCGCGATAGAGCTGCGTCAGGTCCTGCAGCACGATCAGGAAAACCGGCTCGCCTTCGAGTTCGCCCTCGCCGATGGAGAGCTGCATCGGGAACTGGCTGCCGTCTTTCCTGAGGCCCTGCAATTCGCGCTGGATGCTGAACGGAGAGGTGGGGCACGCGTGGGCGGCCAAGCCGATCAGCTCCCGGATTTGAGGACGGCAGACGGGCGGCAGCAGGAGATCGATCGGACCTCCCAGCACCTCTTCGGGAGCCCGGTGGAAAAGGCGGTGGGCGGCGTCGTTGTAGAACAGCACCAAGCCATCCGCGTCGGTGACCACGACACCGTTGCCGGTGGTGCGGATGAGGGTGCGGAACAGCGAATAGTCGCGCTGTCCCAGGGTCGTTTCCGTTTCGGCTCTAGATTTGTTCGTACGCCATTCCATTGCTTTGCACCGACCGGCCCCCCCGTTCGGATCAACAGACCACCGGAGATTATCCGGGAGCTACATTGCCACTTAGAATGGCGGAAAGCGGCGCGGGTTGTCATCCGTATATACACGGACAACTCGGGAAATGTTCCGAAGCGAGCCCGGTTATGACCCGGAGGCCGCGACGGCAACCGGCAGGGTGAATTCGAACAAGGCGCCGCCACCGGGATTGGTGCCGACGATCATCTCGCCGCCATGCGCTTCGACGATGGACTTGGAGATCGCCAGCCCGATGCCCATGCCGTGCGGTTTGGTGGTGACGAACGGCTTGAACAAATTGTCGGCCACCGACGGCGCGATGCCGGGGCCGGTATCGGCGACACGAATGTGGATCATGTCATTGCGCTGCGAGATCGCCAGTGTCAGTTCGCGCTTGGGGGAGGCCGCCATGGCTTCGACGGCATTGCGCAAGAGGTTCACCAGCACCTGCTGGATCTGGACACGATCCGCCATCACCGGCGGCAGATCCGGCTCGGGCAGGAAGCGCGTCTCGACCGCGACCGTGTCGGCCCCGATCAGGCCGAGTGCCATGGCGTCTTCGGCAATGGTCAGGATGTTCTCGACCGCCCGGTATCCGGCGCGGTTTTCGAGGAAGTCGCGCATCCGCCGCACGATCTGTCCGGCGCGTTCGGCCTGATCGGCGATTTTGGCGAGAGCGGCTTGCACCTTTTCGACGGCGTCGGGGGCGCCGGAGGCGAGCAGCCGCTTGGCGGCGTTGGAATAGTTCAGCAAGGCCGTCAGCGGCTGGTTGAGTTCGTGGGCAATGCCGGCCGAGACCTGTCCGAGTTCGCTGACGCGCGCGACATGCACCAGTTCTTCGCGCAGCGACAGAAGCCGGGCCTCGTAGCCTTCCCGCTCGCGATAGAGCGCCGAAAGATCGTGGACGATGCCGACGAACACGCGCTTGCCGTAGAGCAGGCCTTCGCCGACCGACAGGTACATCGGGAACGTCGTGCCGTCCTTGCGCTGGCCCGCCACTTCGCGGCCGATGCCGAGGATACGGGCTTCGCCGGTATTGCGGTAGCGTTGAAGATAGTTGTCGTGGTTCTCGCGATAGGGCGTCGGCATCAGCATGTGGACGTTGCGGCCGAGGACCTCGTCTTCGCGGTATTGGAATAGCCGCATGCAGGCCGCGTTGTAGACCTGCACGACCCCGACTTCGTCGATCACCATGATGCCGTCGACCGCCGTGCGGATCAGGGCTCCGAACAGGCTGTCCGGACCGAGCTCCTGTTCCGGCCAGGGCGGGCTGTAATTCATGTCCATCGGCACGCACTCCAGCCCGGTACGCCGTTCCGCTGATGCGGGGGATGGCGGTCATACAACTTCATTGGAATAAGTATAAGCCGCGGAGGCCTTTGATGGAACCGCCGAAACGCCTTTCCCATCCATAACTTGCGCTCATTGCACACGTAAAATGGGAATCAGCTCGGGCGTCATTTTCGGGCGACGGCGTTCGGCCGCGTTTGCGCGACGTCAGGTGGCAAAGAGGCGGCGCGTCGCTGTCGCAATTCGTCGAATTTGGATCCGTGTGTATAGTGCCGGCCTTGGGGGGTTCGATGACTGCCGCACAACAGGTTCCGCCGGAAAGCATTCATCGCGCCCATGAAGCATTGCTTCGCCACAAGGACCTCCAATTCGATTTTCCGCGCTACGACCTGCCGGAAACGCCCGGCTGGATCACACGGCTCGGGCGCTGGCTCGATTGGATCGCTCCGGTCCTCAATATCCTGTTCTGGGTGGTCGGCGCGATCGCGCTCGGAGTGGTGCTGTTTTATGTCGGCCGCTATCTCATCCGCCTCAAGTTCCCGGAAAAATTGAAGGTCCAGGACATCCGCTCGGCAATGGAGGAATGGCGCCCCACCATGGCGCAGGCGCGCGCGCTCTTGGGCGATGCCGATGCCCTCGCGAGCGAAGGCAAGTACGGCGAAGCGGTGCATTTGCTGCTGCTGCGCTCGATCGAGGACTTCGAACGCTTCCGTCCGCGCGTGGTCAAGCGCTCGCACACCGCCCGCGAGATCGAGCAGCTCGGCGCCATGCCGATGACGGTGCGCGCCGCCTTCGCCGGAATCATGGAAGTGGTGGAGAAAAGTCGGTTCGGCGACTACGAGGTCACCCGCGAAGACTGGGTGCGCTGCCGCGCCGAGTACGAGCGTTTCGCGTTCCCCGATGCATGGCGGAGCGCGGCATGAACACCTCCAAAAGCACCGGCTGGATTTCGGGCAAGATGGCGGCCGCATTGGTGGTCGTCAGCGGACTGGCGCTGGTCGCGTTTCTGGCGCTGTCGGCCTATGCGCCGCAGTTCCGCACCGAGACGGCGGGCCGCGCCAATGTGCTGTCGAAATCGGCCATCGGGTACGCCGGTCTGAAGCTCATGCTGGAAGAGACCGGCACGTCGGTCTGGGTCAGCCGCAGCCGCGAGCGCGGCGAGAACGACGAGCGTCTCAGAATTCTGACGCCGGACGCCAACAGCTCCGGAACGGCGGTCGCCAAGCTCGCGGAGGGCGGCCAGCCGACGCTGATCGTGCTGCCGAAATGGTTGGCGATGCCCGATTACCTGCACACCGGCTGGGTGCGCAAATGGCGCGCCTACAATCCGGTGTTGATAACGGCGGTCTTGAAGGGGCTCGACGAGTCCACCGCCGTGATGCGTCCCGGCGAGGTGCTCCCCGGCAAGGTCAGCGACGCCAAAGCGAAAGACGCCAAAACCAAAACCGCGCCGCTGCTCAAGCCGGAACCGGAAAAGCCCTATGCCGTCGCTCTGACCGGCACGCCGGCATTCGGCGCTTCGCCGTTCCCGCCGAAACTGACGATCGATGCCTTCCAGACCGTGGCGGGCGACAAATGGGAACCGGTGCTGAAAGACGCCAAAGGCTACGGCGTGCTGGTGCGGCTCAAGGGCACCCAGACCTATGTGCTCAGCGATCCCGATCTGCTCAACACCGCGGCGCTGAAGAACGAAGCGGTAGCGGCGGGCGCACTCGCGTTGATCCGGCGGCTGCCGGGCGGCGCGGGGCAGATCGGCTTCGACGTGACGCTGGCGGGATTCGACGAACCGAAAAGCCTGTTGCGCAGCCTGTTCGGCACGCCGTTCCTGGCGGTGACGCTGGGTGCGCTGCTCGCCGCGGCGCTGATGGCGTTCCGGGCCTTGAACCGGTTCGGTTCGCCGCGCACCGAACAACGCAGCTTCGCCTTCGGCAAGCGCTCGCTCGCCGACAACACCGCCGCGCTCATCCGGGTGATGGGCCGTGGGCCGGGCATGGCGCCGCGCTACGCCGGCGCGATCCGCCGTCAGGCCGCCAAAGCCTTGCGCGGCGGGCGCGCCGAAGATGCCCAATGGCTCGATGCCGTCGAGACGGCGGGCCGCATCACGCCGACTTATTCCGAATTGCTGAGCGAAGCCGAAACCGTCGCGAACGAACCGGCTTTGCTGAAACTCGCAGCCAAACTACACGACTGGAAATCGAGGATCGTCCATGAGCGTCGTTGAGATGAAAAAGTTGGCGGATGCCATCCGCGCCGAAGTCGCCAAGGCGGTGGTTGGCCAGGAACGGGCCGTCGATCTGTTGCTCACCGCCTTGTTCACCGGCGGTCATATCCTGCTCGAAGGCCCGCCCGGCACCGCCAAGACGCTGCTGGCGCAATCCTTCGCCGCAAGCCTCAATCTCAAGTTCGGGCGCATCCAGTTTACGCCCGATCTGTTGCCCGGCGATATTCTCGGCTCCAACCAGTTCAACTTCCAGACCTCGAGCTTCACGCTGACGCGCGGGCCGATCTTCTGCGAGCTTTTGCTGGCCGACGAAATCAACCGCACCCCGCCCAAGACCCAGGCCGCGCTGCTCGAAGCGATGCAGGAACGCCGCGTCACCCTCGACGGCGCGGTGCATCCGCTCGGCGACCGCTTCATGGTGATCGCGACCGAGAATCCGATCGAGCAGCAAGGCACCTATCCGTTGCCGGAAGCCCAGCTCGACCGCTTCCTCTTGAAGCACACCATCGACTATCCGAGCGAGGCCGAGGAAAAGGCCATCGTGAAGGGCGGCAGCGCCCGGATGCCGACGCCGCAAGCGGCCGGTGTGGTCGCGGTGGCGGACGGCGCGGCGATTGCCGAGGGCATGGCGACGGTGGCGGCGGTGCGTCTCACCGATCCGATTGTCGATTACATTGTTGGTATCGTGCGGGCGACCCGCAGTTCGGCCGACATTTCGTATGGCGCCTCGCCGCGCAGTGCCGCGATGCTGGCCGCCGCCGCGCGGGCCCGCGCCGCCCTCGAGGGGCGCGAATACGTCATTCCGGACGACGTGAAGGGGCTCTGCCCGCCGGTGCTGCGCCATCGCGTCGTGTTGTCCCCGGCCGCCGAGATCGACGGGCGTTCCACCGACGCCGTGCTCGAAACCATCGTCTCCTCTATCGAGGCGCCGCGCTAAGCGATGTTCTATCCGACCCTCCGCGCCATTCTAACGGCCTTGCTCGGCGTACCGGTTGCGCTGGCCCTGGCCCTGTTGCTGCCGGGCTCCTGGCAGGCGGGACTGGCGTGGAGCGGTGCGGTGCTGCTGCTGTTCCTGCTCGATGCGTTGCTGGCGGCGAGACCGTCGCGCGCCGCCGTCGCGCTCGATCTGCCCGAGGCGCTGGCGATCGGCCGCAAGCATGCGCTCGGTATTGCGGTGCGTTTTCCCGGCCGCGTTCCGGCCGAGGCGGAACTGCTTCTGGATGTCGACGGCCGTCTCGTCTGCGAGCCGCGGCGCCAGGCCATCGTGCCCGACGGCGATCTTGCCGAGACGCAGTTCTTCCTCAATCCGCTGCGGCGCGGCGCCGGTCATATCGAACAGCTCTGGCTGCGCTGGCGCGGGCCGCTCGGCCTTGCCTATGTCCAGCGGGTGCAGGAGCTGGCGCACAAAGTCGCGATCCTGCCTCCGATCCCGGCGGTGAAAGAGGAAGCGGCGCGCCTGTTCCAGCGCGACCGGCGCGGCGGCAGCCATCTCGATCTCGACATCCGCCAGGGCAGCGAGTTCCACGCATTGCGCGATTGGCAGCCGGGCCATAACCGGCGCAGCATCGACTGGAAGCAATCGGCGCGGCACCGGAAGCTCCTGGCGCGCGAGTTCCAGGCCGAAAACGATCTGCATGTCTGGTTCGCGCTCGATACCGGCCGGCTGATGTGCGATCCGCTTGCCGGCATGCCGCGGATCGACCGTGCGCTGCAATCGGCGCTGTTGATGGCGTATGTCGGCCTGCGTCTCGGCGACAATGTCGGGCTTTATGCGTTCGGCGACAAACCGGTGCTGAACAGCGGCCTGCTCACCGGCACCAACGCGTTCGCGACCTTGCAACGGCTGGCGTCCGATCTCGACTATTCCACCGGTGAGACCAATTTCACCCTTGGCCTGACAGAACTCGGCGGCAAGCTCAAACGGGCTTCCATCGTGGTGGTGTTCACCGAATTTGCCGATACCACCAGCGCCGAACTGATGCTGGAGAATGTCGGCCGCCTGCTCAAACGCCATACCGTGCTGTTCGTCGCCTTCCGCGACGAAGAAGTGGAAGCGATGTTGCACCAGCCGCCCGACAGCCTCGACGACGTGTCGCGCACCATGCTCGCCGATGCCATGCAGACGGACCGCGACAAGGTGCTGATGCAGTTGCGCCGCCAGGGCGCCCATGTCGTCGATGCGCCCTACGACCAGATCGGCATGCGGCTGATCGAGACCTATATGAAACTCAAGCGCCAGGAACGGCCATGAACGAGGCGCCGCTGACCCTGAAAAGCCACCGCTTCCGCATGGAGCGCGAAGCCGATTGGCGCCGGCTCGAGGAAATCCTCGATCTGGTCGAAACCGGCAAGCGGCGCGAGCTGACCGACAGCGAGATCATCGCCCTGCCGGTGCTGTACCGCTCGGCGCTGTCGTCGCTGTCGATGGCGCGCGCGATCAGCCTCGACCAGAGCCTGATCTCCTATCTGTCGTCGCTGGCGACGCGCGCCTATTTCTGCGTCTACGGCACCCGCATGCATCTCATGCACCGCATCGCCCGCTTCTTCGCGCGCGACTGGCCGGCGACGGTATTCGGACTATGGCGCGAGACCGCCGTTGCCGGCGCCTTGGTGCTGGCGGGCGTTCTGGCCGGGTTCCTGTTCACCCAGGCCAGTCCCGACTGGTTCTACAGTTTCCTGCCCGACGGCATGACCCAGGGCCGCGAGCCCGGCGCTACCACCGCCTATCTGCGTCAGACCTTGTTCGAGCAGCACGGGCCGAGCGGGCTGGCGTTCTTCGCCTCGATCCTGTTCTCGCACAACGCCCAGATTGCGATCCTGGCGTTCGCGCTCGGCTTCGCTTGCGGCCTGCCGACAGCCTATCTGTTGTTCGAGAACGGCCTGTCGCTGGGCGCGCTGCTGGCGGTCTATGCCGATCACGGGCTCGGCGTCGATTTCATGGGCTGGATCCTGATCCACGGGGTGACCGAACTGTTTGCCGTGATCCTGGCGGGCGCGGCCGGTTTCCGCCTCGGTTGGACGCTGGTCTTCCCCGGCGAGGAGACGCGTGCCGTCGCGCTGGCACGGGCCGGCCGCACCGCCGCGGTGGTGATGATCGGCGTGGTGGTGATGCTGTTCTGCGCCGGCCTCTTGGAAGGCATCGCGCGCCAGCTCATCACCAACACGCTCGCCCGCTACGGCATTGCCGCGTTGACCGCGGTGGTATGGTTCGGCTTCTTCTACGCCTATCGCGGAGGCCGCCGTGTCGGAGCCTAACGCCCTGACCCGTCCGTTCGTGACGCCCGAAGGCGTCGACCTCGAACTCGAGCTTGCGGCGGCGAGTGAGCGCATGACGGCGTTTTTGATCGATGTCGTCATCATCACTGTGGCGATGGTCGCCTTCACCCTGGCGCTGCTGTTCGTGGCCCGTCTCACCGGCTTCCGCTCCGCCGAAGCCATGGTGGTGCTGTGGGTGCTCGGCGCCTTCGTCCTGCGTTGCTTCTATTTCGTCTTCTTCGAGCAGTCGGCGCGCGCCGCCACGCCGGGCAAGCGCCTTTTGGGCCTTCGGGTAGTGATGCGCGACGGCTCCCCGCTCAGTCTCGATGCGGTGTTCGCGCGCAACGCCATGCGCGAACTCGAGATCTTCGTGCCGATCCTGTTCATGGCATCGCAGGCCAATCAGGTCCAGGCGGCGGCCGAGATCGCGGCGCTCGTCTGGTGCGGCGTGTTCGTTTTTTTCCCGGTTTTCAATCGCGACCGGTTGCGCATCGGCGACATGGTGGCGGGCACCTGGGTGGTGCATGCGCCCAAGCGCGTGATGGAGCCGGACATCGCCTCGCAAAGCGGCGGGCGCGCCATCACCTTCACCCGCGAACAGCTCGACGTCTACGGCATCAAGGAGCTTGCCGTGCTGGAGGAGGTCTTGCGCAAACGCGATCCCGACGTGATGCGGGCGGTGGCAGCGCGGATCCGGGCCAAGATCGGCTATCCCGACGGCGACCCCGACGAGGCGTTTCTCCTCGCCTTCTATGCCGCGCTGCGCAAGCACCTGGAGTCCCGCTTGCTGCTCGGCAAGCGCAAGCGGGACAAGTACGACAGATAGAGCGCTTTCAGGAAAAGTGGTTTCCGGTTTTCCGGCCGAAAGCGCGACAATTCAAAAAGTCAATCGAATACGGCCGCGAGTTGTTCGGGGCCGATGCCTTCCTTGATCGAGCGCAGTTCGTAATAGACCGAGGCGGTGCCCGTCGCGGCCAGCGTCGTGGTGATGACGCTGACGACGCCGTTGATCACCAGCAGCGGAGCCATCGCGAGGATGCCTTCGCCCGGCAGCACCAGCGCGCTCTGGAACGGCATGATCGCGAAACTCAGCACGATCGAGATCAGCCAAAGGACCACGGCAAGCCCGAGAATGGCCCAGCGATGCCCTTTGGTGAGTTCCGAGCTGCGGCCGAAGGCGCCGAATACGCCGGTCTTTTCCACCACCAGCACCGGCACGATCACCGCCCAGGCCAGGAACATCAGGATGCCCGGCACCAACAGCAGAATGAAGCCGAACATCAGCGCGATGCCGAACACGATCGAAAGCCCGATCACCGGAAAGCAGGTCCTGAGGCCGGTCTGCAGGCAGTCGCCGAACGAGGCCTTTTTGCCGTTGAGATCGCTGACGGTGCCGTGCACCAGCGCCGCCTGCAGCACCGAGTTCAATACCAGCGCCGCCAGATACACGATGCCCATCATTCCCCAGAAATGCCCGAGGTTGGAGAGGTCGACCGGCTTGCCGCGCGCCACCACGCCGACGCCGAGATAAGCGCTCAATATGAGCTGCGGCACGACGGTGAAGACGGCGAGGGTGAAGAAGCTCACCCAATTGCGGCCGATGGCGCCGAAGGTGCGGGACACGACCCGCCCCATCTCGAAGGTCTCGTCGCCGACCGTGGTCCCGATAGAATCCCGTAATGACATGATGCCCCCTTTAATCCCGCGTCCGATGATCGGACCGTCGGACGCGAGGCTAGCGTGCCGTCTGCCGATTGCAAGCTGCCGCAGTGCCGCCTCAGGTAGCAACACGCGGGTGCCCCGCAATCGGAAATGGTGCGACTTGATCGCATGAATGGAAAGGAAGTGAAAAGGGATTGTCCTTAACGTAAACAACCTATTCGAGAATAGTATTCGATGATTCGGGAGAAACACAGTGAACCGGAAAACTGCATTTTCGTCTGAAAAGAGCCGCCGATTGCATCTGCGGCATGTCACGAAAACGCTTTTGATGGGAACCTGCGCCTCCGTTGTCCTTGCCGCCTTCAGCCCGGCTTGCGCAACGCCGGACTTCCTGAGCTTCACCACGACGGGCAACGGCTTTACGGGGTGGACGACCTACGGGACCACCACCGGAAGCTCCGCCACTCTCAAAACGATATCGACCACCGACACTGTTACCCTCGGAGACGGCGTCAACGGGGATAAAATAAAACGGCCGTATTCGCTGGCACCCGCCACCGGCCAATCGATGGCAAGAATTGCGACCTACAATTCCGGCTCTAGCGGCGCCACGTATAATTTGAAAGGGTCCGAGAGCCTCTTCGGCTTGACCAGCGGCACCTTCACCACGGTCTTCACCGACCTCCAGGACGAAGGCCAACCCACCAATTTCGGCGCATTGACGGAAACGATCACGCTCGATCCCGGCAACTACACGTTCTATTGGGCGTATGCCGCCCAGGATTATCACCCCTACAACGACGGTGTGCTGTTCGCGCTGTCGGGCAACGGTATCAACCGGGTCGATGTGCTGGCCGACAACGGCAATGATTCCGGCGGCGGCGGCGCCCAGGCAGGAACCGTCGTGGTCGGCACCTTCGGCACCACGCAATGGACCTCGCATACATTTAGCATCGATACCGCGGGGACCTATCAGCTAAGCTTTGTGGCCTACAATTGGGGGCCGACCTCCCATCCGAGCGACAGGAGCGTCGACCCGCTTTTCTATATCGGTGCTTCGGCAGGCACGATGACAGTCGGCACGTTGTCCCCCATCGATACGGCTCATGCCTTTTATCTCGCCACCAATCTGGGCTCGACGGTGACCCCGGACTTCAAAGGCGGCACGCTGCGCGTCGATGCCTCGGGCATCATCAGCAGTGCTTTCACGGTGGAAGCCGTTGCCGGCAATACGATCGATGCGTACGGGAATAGCGGTGTCTTCTCCGGTGTATTATCGGGTCCGGGCGGTCTCGTCATCAAAGACAGCGTTGGCGGCGGCCTGGTGACATTCAAGGGCGCCAACGCCTACAGCGGCGGAACCACCATCGATGCCGGCGCGACCCTTCTGATCGGCGGCGGTGGAACCACCGGATCCATCACCGGCAACGTCACGAACAACGGCACGCTCGGATTCTATCGCAGCGACAGCATCACCTATAGCGGCGCCATTTCGGGTACGGGCGCCCTCATCCAGGCTGGTACCGGCACGCTGATCCTCACTGGCGCGAGCGCCTATTCCGGCGGCACGTTGATTTCGTCCGGCACGCTGCAACTCGGCAACGGCGGTACCACCGGCTCGATCATCGGCGACGTCGTCGACAACGGCACGCTCGCCTATAACCGCAGCGACACGATCGCTTACACCGGTGCGATCTCCGGCAGCGGCACGCTCGTCGTCAACAACGGCACGCTGATCCTTGCCGGTGCCAACACCTATACCGGCGGCACATTGATTTCGGCGGGCACGCTGCAAGTCGGCGATGGCGGTACAGCGGGCGCGATCGCGGGCGATGTGACCGACAACACCGCGCTGTTCTTCAATCGCAGCGACGCGATCACCTATGCTGGTGCGATCTCCGGCACCGGTAGTCTGACGCAAGTCGGCAGCGGCACGCTGATCCTGACCGGTGCGAACACCTACACCGGCGGCACGGTGATTTCGTCGGGCACGCTGCAGGTCGGCGGCGGCGGTACGACGGGATCGATCGCAGGAGACGTGCTCAACAACGGCGCCCTGGTCTTCAACCGCAGCGATGCGGTGACCTATACCGGTGCGATTTTCAGCTCCGGCAGCCTGACGCAAGCCGGCAGCGGCACGCTGATTCTCACCGGCGCGAACACCTATAGCGGCGGCACGACGATCTCCGCAGGCACGCTGCAGATCGGCAACGGCGGCACCACCGGTTCGGTCACCGGCAATATCGCCAACAACGGCACGCTGGCGTTCAATCGCTCCAATAGCCTCGTCTACGGCAACACGATTTCCGGAACCGGCGGCGTGAGCGTCGGCGGCGGCGGAACGGTGATCTTCACCGGAAGCAACACCTATACCGGTCGGACCTCGATCGCCGCCGGTTCGACCTTGCAGATCGGCGATGGCGGCACCACCGGCTCCATCGTCAGCGATGTCGTGAACCAGGGTATCCTGGCGTTCGATCGCAGCGACACCGTGACGTTCACCGGCAACGTGACCGGCAACGGCACCTTGGTGCAGAACGGCACCGGCAAAGTGATTGTGACGACCAACTATACCGGCAAGACCATCGTCAATTCGGGCACCCTGCAGATCGGCAATGGTTCCTCTTCCGGCACGGTCACGGGCAACATCGTCAACAACGCGACGGTGGTTTACGGCCAGGCGGCGGCGACCACCTATACCGGCGTCATTTCCGGTACGGGCGGCGTCAACGTTGCCGGCGGCGGCGTGGTGATCCTCAACGGCTCCAACACCTACACCGGACCGACGACGATAACGGCGGGATCGCTGATCATCGGCGACAGCACCCATCCGTCGGCCGGGGTTCTGGGCGGCGTCACGCTCGGCAACAACGGTCTCATCGGCGGCTATGGCACGATCGGCGGCAATCTCATCGCCGGTGGCGGCATCGTCAGTCCGGGCAATTCGATCGGCACGTTGACGGTGGCCGGCAACTACACCCAGTCGGCGTCTTCCACGCTCGCCATCGAAATCTCGCCGTCGACCAGCGACAAGCTGGTGGTGGGCGGAACCGCCCAACTCGGCGGCACGCTCGCTTTGTCGCTGGCGCCCGGCGATTACGGCACGCGCTCGTTCGCGATTGTAACCGCCGGATCGATCAGCGGCACCTTCGCGACGGTGAATTATACCGGCGGCGCGAGCGGCATGGTCTACGGCGTCGTTTATGCGCCCAAGGAAGTCGAAGTGGCGATGGCGCCCAAAACCTCGGGCCAGATCTACGGCGATCTCGTCAGCGAGAGTCTCGACACCGCCGTGGTGCTGAACCGGGCGACGCTCGAACGCGTCTCCGGCGCATCCGATAAAGGCTGGACGGTCTGGAGCAGGGCCTTGGCCGGCGCCAGCCGCACCACCGGCAGCGGGACCGTGGCGGACTTCAACAGTCAGCTCTGGGGCGTCATCAGCGGCGTCGATTACGGCTTCGGCAACGGCGCCAAGCTGTCCGGCGTGTTCTCCTACACCCGCAATCTCGTCAGCGTGCACGGCGCCAACGACAAGGCCACGGCCGACGGCTACTTCTTCGCCGTGGCGGGGCATATTCCGGTCCAGGCGTTCCGCGTCGATCTGACCGGCTTCGTGCAGCACAACGTGATCGACGTCGCGCGCCGGTCCGGCAATGCGGACAGCCACACCACCAATCTGGTAGGCGGCGGTTCGGTGCAGGTCGGCTATCCGCTGCAAGGCGGCGACATCCTGCCGTTCGCCCGTCTGACGGTGGCGTCGCTCGATGCCGATGGGTTCACCGAAAGCCAGGCCGCAGGCTTGGCGCTCGGCGTCGGCGGCGTTTCCCGCACCGCGGTGCGCGGCATGCTGGGGATCGAGGCGGTTCACGTCTTCACCACCGAAAACGGCACCCGGCTCGAGCCGCGCCTCACGCTCGGTCTGGAGGAAGAGTTCGGCGACCGCGACCGTACGCTCGGCATGCGCTTCGCCGGGACGGCTTTCGGCGGGCCCGCGGCAACGCCGTCGCCTCTCAGCATCCTGGTTGGCACCGGCCTGACGGCGAAGATGAGCAACCGCCTCGACCTGCATGTCGGCGTCAACGGCCGCGTCAGCAACGCTCAGCAGGAAGGCATCCTGGACCTCGGCATGCGCTACGCCTTCTGATCTGGCGCACATCGAGAAGCCGGGAATCGATATGTGACAAGAGGGGCCGCCTGCGGCCCCTCTTAGTCTGTGAGATCACCAATAGTCGTGATGCGGTTTGCGATTGCCGAGCGGCGTTCTGGGGATCGACGCGCCCGGTTCCGATCCGGACCATGACAGTCTTCGCGGCCCGGCGTGTGGGGCCGTTCACCCCATCACCATAATCCCGTACCCCGCCGCTACAGTGCTTTGCGGCGCATCCCGGCAAAGCCGGCGAGGCCTGCTGCAAAAAGGCTCAGCGTCAGTGGCTCCGGCACGTTTCCAGGCACAGTTCCGCCGGGGACGTACGGCGTCGCCGTCGCGGCGAAGGTGACCGGCGAGTTCAGCGCGTCGATGCGCAATGTGCCGCCGCTTGTCGTGAAGTTATGGCCGGGATTGAACAAACCGTCGCCCGTAACCGGCCCGATGAGCGTCGTCAAATCGTAGCCTGCCAACGCCGGGGTCACGACGTCCACCAAATCGGGGCCGGGGATGAAGCCAAATCCAGACACGGTCGAATTGAAAAAGGCCGCCGCCAATAACGTCACCGGCGAAGCGCTGCCCACGTAAACCTTCAGAGTTCCGTCATTGCCTAAGTTGGCCGTACCGCCGCCATAAACCGTCGTCGTATCGGCGTTCATCGTCAGCACCATGGAGGCGTTCGTAAAGGCGACACCACCGAGCGATCCGGTGGCCGTAACCTTCTCGGTATAGGTGATCGGAGATGCCGACGCCGAAGATCCGACGGCTGCAAATGCAAGCACCGCGATAGCCGCGCCGCCCAACGCTTTCCGCAACGAATACATGAAAAACTCCTCGATCTGTTGGGAGCTTGATCGCCACACCGACACGAGGAGCCCCAATTCCTCTCGCCAGCAAACTGCACTTGCGAAACACTATCGTTCGAAACCGAGGGCCACTATGGTATAGATGTACTATCGGCATCTGGGGCGGGGCAGACATGGACGGCGGTGACGTAGCGGCATCGCTCGAGGCGGCGCACGACCGCCTCGTGTTGTCATTTCACTGCGCCAGCCGCGAGGTGCCGGTCGGCTCGTTCCAGGACTGGTGTTTGTCGGCGCTCGAAACGCATTTGCCGTTCGACAGTGCTTTCTGGTCGCGCACCGGTATCGAGGACGGTGTTGCGAGACTCTACAGCAACCACCGCTACCGCTTGCCGCCCGCGCTCGTGGATGCCTGGCAGACGTTCCAGGACCACGATGTGATCGGCAAAATGGCGCTCGCTTCGCCCGGCCAGACCATCAATCTGTCGTCGCGCGACGTCGTCACGGACCGCGATCTCTTGGAACAGATCGTCGAGCGCTTCGGAATCGAACACGTCATGGCGACGTGCCTGGTCGATCCCTTGACCTCGCTGATCAGCGTGGTGGCGTTGATCCGCGGTGCGAAGGGGCCGCGCTTTTCCGAGGCGGAACGACGGCTGATGCAGCGGGTCATGCCGCATCTCATCGAATCCTATAGTGCCAATCGCGTGATCCATCTGATGGAGGCACGCCAGCCCTCGACGCGGTTCGACTATGTCACGGCGGCCTGCGACGGCGAGGCGTTGTTGCATGTCGCTTCCCGCGAATTCTCGCGGATGCTCAATGCGGAGTGGCCGACCTGGTGTGGCCCGCGGCTGCCGCCGGCGCTTGCCAAACTGCTGCCTGGCGGCAAGCACGCGATTTTCCAGGGCGAGCGCATCGTGGTCCACCTCGAACCGGTGAACGAGCTGATCTGGATACGGGCCCGCACCAAACAGACATCGGTGGAATTATCGCCGCGCGAAATCGAGGTTGCCTTGCTCGCCGCCGCGGGACGCAGCAACAAGCACATCGCACAGACGCTCGGCGTTTCGCCCTTCACCGTCCGCAATCAGCTTGCCGGCATTTACAGCAAGCTTGGTGTCGGCGCACGGGCGGAGTTGGCGAACTGGTTGCGGGAAATGGACTATGGGGAGCCTCATCGTTTCGTGAACGGCGCGGCAGTAGGGACAGTTCGAGGGACGCAATCCGTATCGCGATGACATCGCCGGACCGCCTCCTTAACGGGGCAGTTTGGAGCGCCTCCGGCTCGCAGATTAAATCGCATGCCCTGGCGCTGGCGGGTCTTGAACCGGCGCAGGGCGGTTTCCACCTCTTTCACCGAGAGCGCCCGCGCATTGGCCCCCCAATTCGGAGATGCAAAGGTGCCGACGTCGGTGTCCAGGCCGCCGGCTTGCCGTAGCTTCGAAGGATGGCCCGCCCGTTGCGGGCCGTTCTTTTAAGGAAGATAGCAATGGCCGCGGCCGGACACGCCAAGAAAGATCGAGCCTACTCCGTGCTGTACGGCCGGCATTGCTTTTTGCCGTCGCCATCGGGATGTTGCCTGTCCCGCCGGCCGGCAGCGCACCAAACGGCCGAAGCCCGCGTCAAAGGGGACTGTTTTGCGAAACACCGCATTTGCCGTCTTGGCCGCTTTAGCCGCTCTTTCCGTTGTCCGTGCGTTGGCCGCCGACGCGCCACGGGAATGGATTGACCCCGCCACCGGCCACCGAGTCGTGCAGTTATCCGACGAGCCGGGTTCGCTCAGCCTCTATTTCAATGTCAATGGCTATACGCCGGACGGCACGACGCTGGTGATCTCGACGCCAACCGGCATCGCGACCGTGAATCTCACCAACCGCAAGCTGACCAAGATCGCGACCGGCCATCTCCATCTGCTGTTCGTTGGGCGCAAGACGGGCACGATTTACTACGAGAACGCCACCGGTAATTCGGCAGCAGCAAAAGCGATCTATGCCGTCCCGGCCGCCGGCGGCCCGCCGCGATTGGTTGCCCGGATTCCATCCGGCACGATCCAAACAATCAATGCCGACGAAACGCGGATGGCAGGGGTCGAGGAGTATGCCCCGCCGGCCAAGGTGAGCGGCGACGGCTTGATGCGTGACGGCAAACATGCGCAGACCAAGGGCGAGATGATGAAGGCGCGGCTGGAAGCCAATATCCCCATGCGCATCTTCGTGCTCGACTTGACGACCGGCAAACGCCGCACCCTGGTGCAGTCGTCGTCCGACTGGCTCAACCATCTGCAATTCTCGCCTTCCGATCCCAATCTTCTGCTGTTTTGCCACGAGGGCGACTGGCATCGCGTGGACCGCATCTGGCTGATCCGCACCGACGAGGACGGCGCTAAGCCGCTCAAGGTGCACAGCCGCACCATGGCGATGGAAATCGCCGGTCACGAGTGGTTTTCCGCCGACGGCAATTGGGTCTGGTATGATCTGCAGACCCCGCGCGGACAGGTTTTCTGGGTGGCGGGCTATGAGATCGCGACCGGCAGGCGGCTCTGGTACAATCTCGCGCGCGATGAATGGTCGGTCCATTACAACACGTCGCGGGATGGCGCGCTTTTTTCAGGCGATGGCGGTGGACCGGGCATGGTGGCCCATGCTTCCGACGGCAAGTGGATCTATCTTTTTCGCCCCCAGGAAATGCCGGATGAGAAAACCGGCGATCATGCCACGCCGCCGGGCTTGCCGCTGATCCATACCGGCGTGTTTGAGGCCGAAAAACTGGTAGACCTGAAGACCCACAATTATCATTTGGAGCCGAACGCCAGTTTCACGCCCGACGGCAAATGGCTGGTGTTCCGCTCGAACATGCACGGCGCTTCGCAGGTCTATGCGGTCGAGATCGCCAAGGCGAAATAATTCCATCCCTCTGAGGCTGCAGCAAATTTCGGCCGAACTACCAAGGCCTGCAACCTGAAACCCGCAGGGCGAAGGATGGCGGACAGGGCGGGATTCGAACCCGCGGAACGCTTTTGACGTTCACACACTTTCCAGGCGTGCGCCTTCAACCACTCGGCCACCTGTCCGTACCAGAGGGGGACCCGCAGGTCCGCCCGACTTGGGCGCAGCGGTTTATCGTATTTGCCGGCCAATGCAAACCGGGACAAAGCGCCCGGCCGGGCGCCCCTGCCCGAAAGTCCGTCCAAAGGTAAACGGCAGGCCCATCCCCCCTTTCAGGAGGGGGCCCGCCGCGTCATGTCCGGCATTCGTGCGTGCGTCAGTTGTCGCCCAGCGCCATGGTCCGGCGCAGGGTGCGGGCGTTGATCATGATCGCCACGATCGAGGCCGACAGGCTGATCAGCGTCTGGATCAGGAAGCTGGCGTCGTTGAACCAGCCGAAGCCGACCACGCCGGCCACGCCGAGCACGAACAGCACCAGCTGGACCACGCCCATTGCGACCTGCGCCAGCGCTTCCGCGGTGTTGTCGATGCCGGGGTGGGACACCTTCATCTGCTCGGCCAGGGCCAGCACGGCGGCCAGGATCAGGAACACTTCGCCCCAGGAAATCGCCCAGGTGCCGTTGCCGACCGTGGCATGCATGTCGATGTTCATGGCCTTCACGACCACGTACAGGATCAGGATGAACAGGAAATACGGAATGTAGTGCAGCAGGCCGCCTTTGCGTTTGCCCGGATGCACGTCGATATGGCCCTTGCCTTCGTCCGACATTTTCGATCTCCCCGCAGAACCCATGTGAGCGGCAGTCTCGGCACCGCGGCAGACGATGTCAATCGTGTCCGGACCCGGCGGGGTGGGCGCCGAGCGCCTTCAAACGGGCCTTTTCGCGGTAAATCAGCATCAGATTGCGGACGTAGACGACAAGCCCGCCGACTTGCGCGATCAGGAACGGCAACCCCACTTTGCCCAGATGCAGGGCGTAGACCGTGGTGATGAGGCCGCCGCCCAGGCTGAAATACCAGAAGGCGATGGGCATCACGCTTTTCTTGGCGCGCTCGCTGTAGAAAAGCTGCACGAAAAAGCGCGATGCGAACAGCGCTTGGCCGCCGAAGCCGACGGCGAGCCACGCCGCCTCCAAGGCCGTGTTCACGCCGAACAGATGCGCCAAATGGTCGAGCATCTACAGTTCCTTCGCTTCGGTCTTGCCGCGCATGCGGCGCTGCAGCCAGCGCACGCCGAACAGGTCGTAGATCCCGACCAGCATGCGGTTGAAGTTGGTGTACTTCGAGGCGCCGTGCAGGCGCGGACGGTGGTTCACGGGAACGAATTCGACCCGGTAGCCCTCGCGCAGCATCATGGCGATGGTGAAGCGGTGCAGGTGATCGAAATAGGGCAGCGCCAGGAACGCCTCGCGCCGGAACGCCTTGAGACCGCAGCCGGAATCGACGGCGCCGTCATGCAGCAGACCTTGGCGGATGGCGTTGGCGAGCCTGGAGGCGACGCGCCGGGCCGAGGTGTCCTTGCGCTTGGCGCGCACGCCGCCGACCAAGCCTAGCGACGCATCGCCGCGGTCGAACGGGGCGACCAGATTGGGAATGTCGGCGGGATCGTTCTGGCCGTCGCCGTCGAGGGTGACGACGATCTCGCCCTTGGCGGCGCGCACGCCGGTGCGGGTGGCGCGCGACTGGCCGAGATTGGTGGCATGCGAAATCACCCGCAGCGCCGGGATTTCGGCCTTCAGGCCCAACAGAATCGCCGCAGTGCCGTCGCTCGATCCGTCGTCGACGAAGATGATCTCGGTCTCGCCGAGCGGCGCCGTGGCAGCCGCAATCTCGCGGGCGAGTGGCGCGATGTTCTCGGCTTCGTCTTTCACCGGCACGACGACCGACAGTTTCACGGGCATGGCGAAATTCCGTTCGATACCATCATAGTCTTGAGTTGATTCCGCAGCGTTGGGGTCCAAACGGACGCGGGCCTTATACAAGGCTATGCCGTCGGGAAACAGGGTTGTGCCGGATTGACCCATCGTCAGCCCCATGGTTGCGTGAAACACGCTGATCGGCACGAGGCATACAAAAGGCGTTCCAGATGACGAATGGGGAAGCATTGGGAGGGTGGCTGGACTGGGCGGCCCGGCGGCCGCGGCTGGTCCTGGCGCTGTTCTGTCTCATCCTGTGGGCGCCCGGCGTATTCAGCCTGCCGCCGCTCGACCGCGACGAGAGCCGCTTCGCCCAAGCCTCCAAGCAGATGCTGGAATCGGGCGATCTCGTCGACATCCGCTTCGGTCATGTGCCGCGCTACAAGAAGCCGGTCGGCATCTATTGGATGCAGTCGGCCGCGACGGCGGTGGCCGGTTTCGGCGAACGCACGCATATCTGGACCTATCGCTTGCCCTCGCTGCTCGGTGCGCTGGCGACGGTGTGGCTGACCTTCTGGTGCGCCGGAGCCTTCCTCCGACGTGAGGTCGCCTTGCTCGCCGGTGCCTTGCTCGGCGGCACACTGCTGCTGACCGGCGAGGCAACGATCGCGACCACCGACGCGGTTCTGACGGCCTGCATTCTCGGGGCGCAGGCGGTGCTGTTCCGGGTGTGGCTCGCCGCCAATGGAACCATCGCGGCGCCGTCCCGCTGGGTGGTGCTCGCCGGATGGGTCGCGTTCGGACTGGCGGTGCTGGTCAAGGGGCCGGTGATTCTCGCCGTGACCGGACTGACCGCCGTCGGTCTTTCTCTGTGGACCCGGCAGTGGCGCTGGCTCGGCGGCACGCGACCGCTGATCGGCATCGCCATCGTGCTGGCTATGGTCGCTCCCTGGGTGATCGCCATCGGCATCAAGAGCCATTGGCAGTTCTTCCAGCAGTCGCTGGGCAACGACTTCGCCACCAAGCTCGCCGGCGGCCAGGAGAGCCACGGCTTCCCACCGGGCTATTTCCTGATCGCGCTGACGCCGTCGTTCTGGCCGGCGGTGCTGTTCCTGCTGCCGGGTTTGGTCGTGGCGCTACGCCAGCATCGCGATCCGGCGATCCGCTTCCTGCTCGTCTGGCTCGCCACCTGGGTCGTGTTCGAACTGGTGCCGACCAAACTGCCGCATTACGTGCTGCCGCTCTATCCGGTGCTGGCGATCCTGTCGGCGCTGTGGGCGGCGTGGCCGCAAGCCGCCAGAAATTGGTGGGACAAGATCGCGTTCGGTGTGGCGCCGGTCCAGTTTGCGCTCGGCGCCGTCGTGTTCGCCGCGGCGCCGGTGTTGCTGCCGGCAAAATACGGCGACGGCCCGGCATGGTGGGCGCTGGCGCCGGCGGTTTTGTTCGTTGCCGTCGCGATTGCGGCGCTGGTGTTCTATTTCCGGCGTCAGATGCTGGCTGCTGCCTTGGCTGTGCTGGCGGCGCCGTTGATCGCCTATCCACTCCTCACGGCCGGCGTCGGCCCAACCTTGTCACAGCTCTGGGTCAGCCCGCGGCTGGCGGCGACGTTGCACACGCTGGAGCGGCCGGGCGATCCGCCCCCGGCCCTGGCCGGTTACATCGAACCGAGCATGCTGTTCCTCACCGGAACCGAGACGCGGCTGACCGACGGCGGTGCCAGCGCCGCCGACGCCAAGGCGGGCGAGGGTGGTCTTGCCGTCATCGAGAGCCGCGAACAGGCGGCGTTCGGTGCGCGTCTCGTCCAGCGGGAGCTCGAGGCGGTGGAGGTCGGCGCCGTCGACGGCCTCAACTATTCCAACGGCCGCAAGGTGCATATCCGCATCTGGCGGGTGGCGCCGCAGACCTGGAGCCCGCCGCCGCCGGCCGAGTGAGGGTGCAGGAACGCCTTTATTCACAGGCTTTTTGGCGCCCCCCCTCGCTGTCATCCCGGACGCGCCCGAGGCGATTTCGAAGTTTGGCACAAGGGCGCGATCCGGGACCCACGCGGAAATCTGTGTGGTGTCGGAGTGGGTCCTGGGTCTTCGTGTTTGTCGCTGCGCGCCGAACACTGCGCCCGGGATGACACCTAAGATGTATCGCTCCGTCGCGCGGGGGCAGAAACGATGCCTTCGCTTTCACTTGACGGATCGAAACAACGAACTAATTATCCGGATGAGCGTTGCACTCGTCGATGGAAGGCCGTTGTGGTCTTCGCACGGATCGCAATCGTTCGGAGCGTCATGAGACGACGATGAGTCTCCAAGCACTGCGGGGGCATGACCTCAAACCTCCGCAACGGCCGGACCCAGACACGCCGGCTTCCCCCTTCAAGAACGCGCCGACCAAGATCAAGCCCAGCCGGGCCGTTCTTCGTTTTCCCGTCAACTCCGACACCAAGGCGTTTTACCGCCGCTTTTTCCCCGGCACCTCGACCGCCGAATGGAACGACTGGCGCTGGCAGATGCGTTCCCGCATCCGCAATGGTGCCGAACTCTCCCGGATTTTCACGCTCTCCGCCGACGAGCGCGACGCCGTCGCGCGCCATGAAGGCTCGCTGCCGGTCGGCATCACGCCGTACTACGCCTCGCTGATGGGGCTCGACGATCCGTCGGAACCCTTGCGCCGCACCCATGTGATGACCGGCGGCGAGTATCGTTTCACGCCCGGCGAGGCCGACGATCCGCTCGGCGAGGATCACGACAGCCCGGTGCCCGGCATCGTCCATCGCTATCCCGACCGCGTCCTGTTCCTGACCACCGGCACCTGCTCGACCTATTGCCGCTATTGCACTCGCGCCCGCGTGGTCGGCAATCCGGGCGGCGAGTACCAGTTCGCCATGAAACAGTGGGAAGAGGCGCTCGCCTACATCGAGGTCCATACCGAGATCCGCGACGTGCTGCTTTCGGGCGGCGACCCCTTCACCATCGGCGACGAGAAGCTGGATTGGCTTCTGACCCGTCTTCGGGCGATGAAGCACATCGAATTCCTGCGCATCGGCACCAAGATGCCGATCGTGCTGCCGCAGCGGATCACCAAGGATTTCGCCAAGATGCTGAAGAAGCATCATCCGCTGTTCATCAGCCTGCACGTCACCCATCCCAAGGAACTGACGGCGGAAATGCGGGAAGCCACCGGGCGGCTGGCCGACGCCGGCATTCCGCTCGGCTCGCAGACGGTGCTTTTGAAGGACATCAACGACGATCCCGCCGTAATGGTGCCGCTGATGCAGGGCCTCTTAACCTGCCGGGTGAAGCCGTATTACCTCTATGCCTGCGACCCGATCCGCGGCTCGGCCCATTTCCGCGGCGACGTGTCGAAGGGGATCGAGATCATCAAGGCGCTGCGCGGCCACACCACCGGCTATGCCACGCCGATCTTCGCCATCGATGCGCCGGGAGGCGGCGGCAAGATCCAGATCGCGCCCGACAACATCATCGGCCGCGACGGCGACAAGCTGCTGCTCAGGAATTTCGAAGGCAAGACCTTCAGCTACCCCGATCCCGGCGGGACGCTGGGCGGAAAAGAGTAATCCATGCACGCCAACGCCTTTCCTCCCCCGCGGTGCTCCGTCAGCGAAGATGCACGCCGGCGGAAGAGCGGGGGAGGTGCTGAGCAAAGCGAAGCGGAGGGGGGAGTGTCGCGGGCGTTGCCTCCCTCGTCATTATCTCGAACAGTAATTACTCCCCCCTCCGTCGCGCAGATCTCGCCGCGCGCCACCTCCCCCGCTATTTCACCAAGGTGCGGTGCGGGTTGTTGACCCCCGCGGGGGAGGAAAGCCATATGCGTATCGGCGTAACCTACGATCTGAAATCCGACTATCTCGCCCAAGGCTGGAGCGAAGAAGACGCTGCCGAGTTCGACAGCGAACGCACCATCGCTGCCATTTGCGAAGCGCTCGTCGCGCTGGGTCTCGAGCCGGTGCGGATCGGGACGGTGAAACGTCTGGCCGAACGGCTGGTGGCGGGCGAGCGCTGGGACGGCGTCTTCAATTTCTGCGAAGGCGTGAAGGGGCTAGCGCGCGAGGCCCAGGTGCCGGCGCTGCTTGAGGCCTACGACATTCCCTACGTCTTCTCCGACACGCTGACGCTGGCGGTCAGCCTCGACAAGGCGATGTGCAAGCGCATCGTGCGCGATGCCGGGGTGCCGACGCCGGACTTCGCGGTGATCGAAACGCCCGCCGACGCCGACCACATCGACCTTCCCTATCCGCTGTTCCTGAAACCGGTGGCGGAAGGCTCGGGCAAGGGCGTCGACCGCAATTCGCGGGTGGAGGATGCTGCCGGGCTCAAAGCGGTGGCCGCCGATCTTCTGAAACGGTTTGCTCAGCCGGTACTGGTCGAGACCTTCCTGCCCGGTCGCGAATTCACCGTCGGCATTACCGGCACCGGCGCCGATGCCGAAGTGCTGGGCGTTACCGAAATCGTGCCGCTCGCCGGCTATGTCGGGGCCGGGTATGGCTATGAGAACAAGCAGGAAGAGTGGGAAGACAAGCTGGCCATCGAGTTGGCGCCGCCCGAATTTGCCGATGCCGCCGGCAAGGTCGCGCTGAAGGCGTGGCGGGCGCTGCGCTGCCGCGATGGCGGGCGGATCGATGTGCGCTGCGATGCGTCGGGCCGGCCGCAATTCATCGAGGTCAATCCGCTCGCCGGATTGAATCCCGGCTTTTCCGATCTCTGTCTGATCGCAGAGTTCAAAGGCATCAGCTACAACGACCTGATCGGCCGCTTCATGGCGTCGTTCTTCAAACGCAACCCACAGCTCGCATCATGAAAGTTCTGGTCCTTCATTCCGACGTGCCGCCCGACGCTCCGCCGGAAGACCAGGACACGCTGATTGCCGCCAGCGCCATTGCCGAGGCGCTCGTTTCCCGCGGCCACACGGCGCCGCTGGCGGCGTACGTCAACGATCGCGAAGCCTTGCGCAAACTGGTGACGCCGCATCGCCCCGACGTCGTGTTCAATCTGGTCGAAGGGATCGAAGGCGAGGGGCGGCTGGCGTATCTGGCGCCGCAGATGCTGGCCGAGATCGGGGTGCCGTTCACCGGCGCCGGAGCGCGCTCGCTCGTCATTACCGGCGACAAGCCGCGCACCAAGACGATGCTGCGCGACGCCGGTCTGCCGACGCCGGCCTGGGCCGAGCCGCCGCATTGGAACGGACTTGGCGCCGGCCGCTGGATCGTCAAATGCGCCGACGAGGACGCGTCGGTCGGCCTCGACGACGGTGCGGTGGTCGAAGCCCCCGAGGTGGAGGCGCGCGCGGCGGCGTCTGCGGCCAGGTTCGGCGGGCGCTGGTTCGCCGAGGAATTCATCGACGGGCGCGAATTCAACATCGCGATGGTCGAACAGAACGGCGAGCCGCACGTGTTGCCGATGGCCGAGATGATGTTCGTCGGCTGGCCGGTCGAGCGGCCGCGCATCGTCGGCTACAACGCCAAATGGGACGACGCCTCGTTCGAATCCGTGAAGACGGTGCGCCGCTTCGGAGTCGAATATCGCGAACCGGCGCTGGCGCGCGAACTGCGCTTCTTGTGCGAGGAATGCTGGCACCTGTTTTCCTGCCGCGGCACTGCTCGGGTCGATTTCCGTGTCGACGGTGACGGGCGTGCGCTGATCCTCGAGATCAATCCCAACCCCGGCATCGCGCCCGATGCGGGTCTGATCGCGGCCGCGAATGAAGCCGGTCTTTCCTATGCCGATCTGGTCGAAGGCATCGTCAAGGAAGCGGTGCGATGATTGCGCTGTCGCGCGCTTATGCCTGCGGGCTCGGCGCGCCGACGATCGACCGTGTCGACGAGCGGATTTTCGCGCTGCGCTATTTCGCGGCGTGCATGGATTGCGGTTTCTGCGCCGACCAATGCTGTTCCTACGGCGTCGACATCGATGCGGCCAACATCAATGCCTTGCGCGGCTTGGGATCGGACTTCGCAGCGTTCGTGGGTGTGCCGCCGGCGGACTGGCTCACCGGCGAACTGGTGTCCGACCCCGAATTTCCGTCGGGCGCCTACGGCCGGACCGCCACGCGTAATGGCCAATGCGTGTTCGCGGATTCGAGCGCCCGCGGCTGCCGTATTCATGCGTGGTGCTTGCGTCAGGGGCTCGATTACCACCGCTTCAAGCCGCTGGTCTCGATCCTGTTTCCGGTGACGTTCGAATACGGCGCCCTGGTGCCGTCGCCGGAAACGCTCGACCGGACGCTGGTCTGCAGCGGCGAGGGCGCGACCCTCTACGAAGGCGTGCGCAACGAGTTGCGGTACTACTTCGGAGACGCGTTCATCGCCGAACTCGATGGGCTAGCCGGATTTTCTACCCAGAGATGTTCTGCCGCAGGCCCGATTGAGCGTTTCCTGCCCCGTTAACCGGAAGGCGGCGCTAAGCTTCCAATGAAAACATTGAGGGGCTTGTCCATGCGTTTTGTCTCTATTGCGAGTCTTGCCGCCGTAGCCATCGCCCTGGTCGGCGTACCGGCAGCTGCCGAAAGCGCACCCGATACGATCCTGCGCATCTGCAAGAGCGAAGATCTCCTGATGCACGCCAAGAGCTTCAAGATCACGCCGGATTATCTCGCGGCCATCTGCCCCTGCATCGTCGATCAGGTCAAAGCGAAGGCCAAGCCCGCCGAACAGCAAGCCCTCGCCGCAGCGCTGCAACAGCCGCCGGAGCAGCGCAAGAAGTCCATGATGAACGGCAAGGACCGCAATCTGGCGATGGGAACGCGCGCGTTCCTGGAAGGCCAGATGGTCTGCGCCAAGAAATTCCCGCCGAAGAAGTGACGGGCGGCTTGGCGGTCGAATTTGTCCATCGGCGCGAGACCGTTCTCGTTGCCGATGGGCTGCGGCCCGTCCACCAAACTCGTCGCGTCTGTGCTAGACTCGCCTGGGTTCTTCATGGGGGAATAGCATGGAGCCGAACCGCCTTCCGGTGACCGATTTTACCAAGCTCGAGCCGGGCTGCTGCTGTCCTGCTTTCGATCCCGCGCCGTGGGACAATCTCGACCTGCATTTCCGCGACCGCCGCTTCGTGCGGGCGACGACGCATAGCGTGATGCACATTCCGCTCGACATGGGTCCGGTGTTCGGACGCACCTGGGAGGCGATCAAGGCCGCCGGTGCCGACGACCCCGAGTTCATCATCCTGTCGAACGATTCCTCGGCGTGGCGCGGCGAGCACTTCTTCACCGTGACCAAAGACGTGCCCGGCCTCGAGAACGTTACGCTCACGGGCGATTTCGTCACCCGCGTATTCGAAGGCCCTTATCGCGACGCCTATGTCTGGGTCGGCGAAATGCGTTCCGACATCGAAGACATGGGCCGCAAGATGGGCCGCCTGTTCTTCTACTACACCACCTGTCCCAAGTGCGCCGAGAAGCGCGGCAAGAACTATGTCGTGGGCATCGGCGAGGTTCTGTAGCCGTCACACATTGAGATAGCCCACCGGCTCGAGATTGTCCTCGATGCTGAGGACTTTCAGCGTGCGGCGGTTGCCGTGGCGGTCTTCCCAGTCCGCGCTCTGGCCGACATGCAGGCCCATCAGCGCCGCTCCGACCGGCGAATAAACCGAGATGCGGCCGCGTTCGGGATCGACATCTTGCGGCAGCACTATACGCACGCGCCGCGTCCGCCCGGTTTTCTGGTCGTGATAGAGCACAGCCTCGCCGAGATTGACGATGCCGTGGTCGCCGGGCGGCTGGCGCAGCACGATCCGGGGATCGGCATCGCGGGATGAAACGGGCGGCAGGGTGGTGATGGTCTTCATCGCATGTCTCCTCACGCGCATGCCAAGGGCAGCGCGGCGGTCTGATTGTGTCGGAGAGGGTGGTTCCCGGACGCTGCAGGCGTGGCCCGTCCGGGCCTATTCGCCTTTAGCCAAGCGTCCGGCGCGATGAGCGGATTTGTGAAGCAGTGCCGTCATGCTTCAGAGTTAGGCAGCACGACGCCGGTTTTCAACCTGCGACAGGATGAAAACGCGGCAACAATGCGAAATTTCGTATGTTGTCTCAATCAACGTAAGGTCGTGCCGCCCGCGCGCGTGTTGAACGCATCGGGCGGCCCGGCATTACGGTGTCAGAATTCGGTCCAGTCGCCGGCGTCCGCCGCGGGAACGGACCTGCCGCCGCCCGCTGCCGCACGCTTGACCGCCGCGGGTTTGCGTGCCGGCCGTGCCGCCGGAGCCGCGGGCCGCTTTGCGCTGGCGAACTGCGTCGCCGTGTTTTCGCCGACCGAGAAGAAGCCGATCATCTCGGCGAGTTGGCCGGTTTCGCCCGTCAGATTGCGGGCGGCGGCCGTCGATTGCTCGACCATGGCGGCGTTCTGCTGCGTGACCTGATCCATCTGCGCCACGGCGGCGTTGACCTGTTCGATGCCGCTGGCCTGCTGTTCGGCGGCCTGGGCCATTTCGCCCACCAGGGCGTTGATCTGCAGCACCTGATCGACGATGCGCTTCAAGGCCTGACCGGTTTCGCCGACATATTTGACGCCGTCGCTGACATGCCCGCTCGAGGTGTTGATCAGCGCTTTGATCTGTTTGGCCGCTTCCGACGAACGCTGCGCCAAGGCGCGCACTTCGCTCGCGACGACCGCGAAGCCCTTGCCGGCATCGCCGGCGCGCGCCGCTTCGACGCCGGCGTTCAAGGCGAGCAGGTTGGTCTGGAAGGCGATCTCATCGATGACGCCGATGATGTCGGTGATCTGCTTGGACGACTGGGCGATGGCGTCCATCGCCTTGACCGCGGTTTCGACCACGCGTCCGCCGCTTTCGGCCGCATTCTTCGCGCCCGCCACGCTCTGCGAGGCTTCCTTGGCGTTGGTGGCCGTCTGTTTGACGGTGGCGGTGATTTCTTCCAGCGCCGCAGCGGTTTCTTCGAGGCTGGCGGCCTGCTGCTCGGTGCGGCGCGACAGATCGTCGGAAGCGCTGCCGATTTCTCCGGCGGCACTGGCGATGGTGTGCGTGCTGGTGGCGACGCGGCTGAGCGCCTCCTGCAGCGCTTCGCCCGCTCTGTTGAAATCGGTCCGGATCTTTTCGAGGTCTGCCGGGAAACTCGTGGTGATGCGCCGTTCCAGCTTGCCACCGGCGAGATCGGACAGCGCATCGCCGACGGCGTGGACCGCGTTCACCCGCGCGGTGATGTCGGTGGAGATCTTCACGACCTTTTCGACGCGCCCGTCGGCGCCGCGCACCGGGTTATAGGTCGCCTGAATCCAGACGCGCCGTCCGCCCTTGCCGATGCGCAGATACTGCTGCGCGTCGAACTCGCCGCGGCGAAGCTTATCCCAGAACGCGCGGTATTCGGGACTCTGTGCGTAGGCCGGTTCGACAAACAGGCTATGGTGCTGGCCGACGATCTCGCCCGCGGTATAGCCAAGCGCGTTGCAGAAGTTCGCATTGGCGCGGAGAATTTTGCCCTCCGGCGTGAATTCGATGATCGCAAGGGATTTGTCGAGCGCATCCAATACGGCTTGCGCAGAGTTATCGCGGCGCTGGAAAAGCATTTGTTCTCTCTCGGCAGGATCGGAAGATTGGAACTGTTCCACAAGGGAGCGTCTGCCGTCAGAGTTTTGGCCGGTTACGATGAAGAAGCCGTAAAGTTGGTACGTGTTTTCACTAAGTTTGCCGCGACTTTTGCGATAAAGCGCGTGGCCGAAACAACCCTTCGGTGAAAACTTCGCAGGCCTACGTCATCTGCTCGTTCGGGATCTCGACGCGGTGACGGTATTCGCGCCATGCGATCAATAGACCCGAGGCAATCACCACGCCAGCGCCGGTGAGCACCATCGCCTCCGGCCGCTCGCCGAGCACGAACCAGCCGAGCAGCATGGCCCAGACCATGGCGGTGTAGTCGAACGGCGCCAGCAGCGAGGGTTCGCCATAGCGGTAGGAATAGGTCATCAGTACCTGTCCCATGCCGCCGAACAGGCCGCAGCTCACCAGCCAGCCGATCTGGGTCCAGGAGAGCGGCACGCGGTCGAACGCCATCACCACCAGACCGGTCACGGCGCAGGCGCTCATAAAATAGAACACGATGGCTTCCGAGCGCTCGGTGGTCGACATCTGCCGGATCCACACCACGATGAACGCCGACAACAGCGTGAAGGCGAGGGCGTAGAACACGCCCTTCGACGGCTTCAGCGCCAACAGCGCGTCGAGCCCGCCGTGGGGCTCCATCATCAGCAATACGCCGGCGAAGCCGATGATCACCGCCGCCCAGCGCCACGGACCGGCATGCTCCTTGAGCATGATCGCCGCCAACACCACCGCGAAGATCGGCTGCATGAAGCCGAACGCCGTGACGGTGACGAGCGGCAACAGCGCCAGCGCCGTGAAGTTGGTGAACATCGCGGCCACGCCCACCGCGCCGCGCACCACGTGCACCAGCGGCCGCTCGGTCCGGATCGCCGCGCGCGGCCCCACCGTGAAGCAGGTCCAGAGGAAGAGCGGCAGCAGCGCGAAGAAACCGCGATAGAACACGACCTGGCCGATCGGCACCGGCCCGGCCAGCTTGATCGCGGCGTACATGACGGAGAAGGCGAGCGACTGCGCCAGCTTGAGCGCGATCGCCAGCGCGTTGTTTCTCAAAGCCAGCCTTTACGCTTGAACCAGATGTAGGGAACCACGGCAGAGATGACCATGATGGCCCAGGCGAGCGGATAGCCCCAAACCTCGCTGAGTTCCGGCATGTGCTGGAAGTTCATGCCCCAGACCGAGGCGAACAGGGTCGGCGGCAGGAACACCATCGCGGCGACCGACATGATCTTGATGATGTTGTTCTGGTCGATGTTGATGAGGCCGAGCGTGGCGTCGAGCAGGTACGACAAGCGGCTGGTGAGATAGTTGAGGTGGTCCTGCAGCGAGTTCACGTCGCGCGTCAGCGTCTTGACGTGCGGGATGGTGTCCTTGTTCGGCATGGTGTCGAGGGCCTGCTGCAGGAACGCCAGCATGCGCGAGATGGTGAGCAGGCTTTCGCGGATCTTGCCGGCCAGATCGTGCTTGCGGCCGAGGGCGCGCAATACGTCCTGGAATTCGCGGGACGTGATTGGGTGCTGGGTGTTGTCGGGATCGAAGATATCGCGGCTGATGAGTTCGATCTCGGTCGAGGCGCGTTCCTGAATGTCGGCGAGCCGGTCGATGATGACGTCGAGCAGGTCGAGCAGCACGTTCTCGGCCTTGGTGGCGGGAACGGTGCCGCGACGGCAGCGGGCTTCGAAGGTCCGGAAGGGCTGCGGCTCGGTATAGCGGATGGTGATGAGGGTGTTGCGGACCAGGGCAAAGGTCACCACGCCTGCGACCGGGCTTTCGGTGCCGGAATTGGCCAGCACCAGGGCGGTCATGTAGAGCGCGCCGTTCTCGGCATACAGCCGCGATGACACCTCGATCTCTTCCATGTCGGCGCGGGTCGGCAGGTCGAGGCCGAGGGTGTTGTTGACGGCCTGGCGTTCTTCGGGGGTCGGATCGAACAAGTCGATCCACAGCGCCTCACGGGGAACATCCGCGCTGTCCACATCCGGAACAATTCTGAGGCCGCCGTTCAGCGGCAGGTAGGTCTTCAGCATCGGACGGTGTCCGGAACGGAAATTGGGATGGGACTACCTTGTAACTTGAAGTCCCGCAGATCGGTTAAGCTGACCGGCGCGGTGGCGGACGGAAGATCGTGTCCACCTGGGGCCTCAAGAGCCCGTGGGGAGCTTGGTCGTCCGTCCGCCGTTCCATCGAACCCGAACAGTCGCTTGGGCCGCAAGAAGCGCAGCTCG